>CP018227.1:280000-2130000 GCA_016865035.1 Kordiimonadales bacterium IMCC3096 | reverse complement strand
CAGTCCGGCGGGATTGCGAGCATCTTCCCCCCGTGCGCGAAACACTTGGATTCCAAGCGTGATTCGTCCGGCGATGGTTCGGACATTTCGCCAACCCAGAACCTGCCGGTGAATGCCCATGACTGCCGAGACCCCCGCAACAGGAACCCGTCGCCGCTGGATCGCCATGGGGGCTGTCTGCGTGGCCACGGTCGGGCTGATTGCCTTCATCGTCGCGACCCGGTCCGATGACGGGACGGGCGGCGCGCTGGCGGCGGTCGACACGACCCGGCCAGCCCCGTCTGAGATGCTGCTGACGCCGCGCCGCGACAGTGATCTGGATGCCTTCTTCGAGCGTCTGCAGCGGCAACGCGAATCCTTCGGCCTGGAGAACGACGGCGTTTCGGAGAGCGACACCCCGGCCATCGCGCGCCGGGTCGATGCCGTGATCCAGAGTGGTGACACGCTCGCCTCCGCGCTGGCCAAGGCCGGCGCCGACAATGTCAGTGCGCACAATGCCTCCCGCGCCCTGGCCAAGCTGACCGACCTCCGGCGCCTGCGGCCCGGGCAGCATCTGACCATCCTGTTCGACGGCAACAACGACCTGCTGGCGGAGGTGCGCATTCAGGAGAATGTCGAGCGCACCGTCATCGCGCATCGCGACATCGAGGGGCTGGACAGCGAGGAAGCGGCCAAGGCTGCCTTTGACGGCCGGGAGGACCTGCGGGAGTTCGAGCAGGAACTGGTCCGCGGTCGCGGCGTGATCGAGGATTCGCTGTTCCTTGCCGCAGACCGGGCCGGCCTGGAACATGAGGTGCTGATCGAGCTCATTCGCATCTTCAGCTTCGACGTCGATTTCCAGCGCGAGATCAGGACCGGCGATTCGTTCGAACTGGTCTATGAGCGTTTCGTTGACGAGAACGGCAACGTCGCCAAGACAGGTCAGGTGCTCGCTGCCTCGCTGACTCTCTCCGGCAAGCCCCTCACCTACTACCACTTCCATCCGAAGGGTGAGCCGCGCGCCGACTACTTCAACGCCAAGGGCCAGAGCGTGCGCAAGACTCTGATGCGGACGCCGATCGACGGGGCCCGGCTGTCATCGGGCTTCGGCAAGCGCAAGCATCCGATTCTCGGCTATACCCGGATGCACAAGGGTACCGACTTCGCCGCCCCGCGCGGTACGCCGATCAAGGCCGCCGGTGACGGTGTCATCGACTACATCGGGACCAAGGGCAGCTACGGCCGCTACATCCGCATCCGCCACAATGGTGAATATTCCACCGCCTACGCGCACATGCGCGGCTATCGCCGCGGGCTGAAGAAGAACAGCCGCGTCACGCAGGGCCAGATCATCGGCTACGTCGGGACCAGCGGGCGCTCCACCGGTCCGCATCTGCATTATGAAGTGCTCAAGAACGGGCAGCAGGTGAACCCGCTGTCGATCAAGCTGCCCACCGGCATCAAGCTGGCGGGCGCCAACCTGAAAGCCTTCCTGGCCTACCGGGAGGAGATGGACACCAGGGCAGCCACCCTGCCCTGGCTGGACGAGATCGCCGCGCGGGAACTGCCGGTCGGGGAAACGGTCGCTACCAAGTAGCAACCCGCCGCCGGACACCGCATTCCCGTGACGAACCGCTGATGAAGGGAACCACAGCCATGCTGGACACTGAAACCATCGAGGCGTTCCGGCGCGACGGCGTGGTGGTGCTGAAGGGGGCCGCCGACGCGCACTGGCTGGCACGGCTGCGCGAGGCGGTGGAGCAGAACATCGCCAGCCCCGGACCGTTCGGCAAGGTCTACACGCCGGAGGGAGCGGACGGCTTCTACTTCGGTGACTACTGCAACTGGGACCGGATCGACGGCTATCGCGCCTTCGTGCGGGAGAGCGGCATCGCGGAGAAGGTCGCGGCCCTGTTCGGCAGCAGGAAGGTGAACCTGTTCCACGAGCATGTGCTGGTGAAGGACCCGGGCACCCAGACCGCCACCCCCTGGCATCATGACCAGCCGTACTGGACCGTTGACGGCGACCAGGTGGGATCGACCTGGGTGGCGCTGGACCCGGTACCGGCAGACGTGACCATGACCTTCGTCGCCGGTTCGCACCTTTCAGGCGTCCACTATCGCCCGCGCTATTTCCTGAACCAGCGCGATTACGAGGATCATGACGGCCCGTCCGTGCCGGACATCGATGCCCATCCGGAAGACTATCGCATTCTCAGCTTCGCGGTGGAGCCGGGGGACGCCATCGCCTTCCACGCCCGCACCCTGCATGGCGCACCCGGCAATCGCGGACAGCATCGCCGCCGCGCCGTGGCCTTCCGCTGGACCGGCGACGATGCCCGTTTCGCCCGCCGCAAGGGCCAGATGTCACCGCCCTTTCCCGACGTGGGGCTGGAACCCGGCGACCCGATGGATTGCCCGACCTTCCCCGTGGTCTGGCCGCCCGAGCAGCAGACCATCCCCGCATGAGCCTGTTCGAACGGCTGAAGGCGGACACGGCGGCGGACTGGCAGGCCTATACCCATCACCCCTTCGTCGCCGGAATGGCGGACGGCAGCCTGCCCCAGGCGGCATTCCGGCACTATCTGGTGCAGGACTACCTGTTCCTGATCCAGTTCGCGCGTGCCTATGCACTTGCCGTCTACAAGTCCGGCAGCCTGGCCGACATGCGCGCCGCGGCGGAGACCATGAACGGCATCCTGAACACGGAGATGCAGCTCCACATCGGCTATTGCGCCGGGTACGGCATCGCGGAGCACGAGATGGAGCAGGCCGCCGAGGCCCCCGAATGCACCGCCTATACCCGCTTCGTGCTGGAGGCCGGGATGGCCGGCGACATCCTGGACCTGCATGTCGCCCTGTCCCCCTGTGTCATCGGCTATGGCGAGATCGGGGCGCGACTGGCCGCCGACCCGGCAACGAAACGGGCGGACAACCCCTATCTGAGCTGGATCGAGATGTATTCCGGCGACGACTATGCCGGTGTCATAACCGGTGCCGCCGCCCACCTGGACAGGCTGGGCAGGGAGCGGCTGACAGAGGCGCGCTATCCGAAACTGGCGCAGCTGTTCGCCACCGCCACCCGGCTGGAAGCGGACTTCTGGTCCATGGGCCTGCGCGCGGTCTGAGCGCGCTGGCGCGGGGGGATTCATCCGCTGACCGTGCCTGCCCTCCCCCTCCCGCCCCCCCACGGGATCATCTTCATGGGGTGTCGGGAGGGGGAGAGGGCAGGCACGGTCCACAGACAACCCGACCACACGTGACATTCGCACGCGTGACAAGCCTGTCATGGCGCTGTAATCCCCACGTTCCAACCGATCCTACGTGCAACAAGGCCATCACCATGTCGTCGCTCAGAGAACTCGCGGAAGAATCCAACGCCTGGCCGTTCCAGGAAGCGCGGAAACTGCTGCAGCGCTACGAGAACCGCGCCAACGACAAGGGCCATATCCTGTTCGAGACCGGATACGGCCCCTCCGGCCTGCCGCACATCGGCACCTTCGGGGAGGTGGCGCGCACCACCATGGTGCGCCATGCCTTCTCCTGCCTGTCGGACGTGCCGACCCGGCTGATTGCCTTTTCCGACGACATGGACGGGCTGCGCAAGGTGCCGGGCAATGTGCCGAACCGGGAGATGATGGAACAGCACATCGGCAAGCCGCTGACCGAGGTTCCGGACCCTTTCGGCACGCACGAGAGCTTCGGTCATCACAACAATGCGCGGCTGCGGGCCTTCCTGGATGCCTTCGGGTTCGACTACGAGTTCCGGTCCGCCACCGACTGCTATCGCGCCGGTGAATTCGACGAGGTGGCGACGCTGTTCCTGCAGCATCACGAGGAGATCGTGAACGTCATCCTGCCGACACTGGGGCCGGAGCGGCGGGCGACCTACAGCCCCTTCCTGCCCATCGACCCGGACACGCGCCAGGTGCTGATGGTACCGATCCGGGAAGTGCATCCGGAGCGCGGCACCATCGTCTATGAGCGCGCCGACGGAAAGATGGTGGAGACCGGCGTCACCGGCGGCCAGGTGAAGATGCAGTGGAAGGCCGACTGGGCCATGCGCTGGCGCGCGCTGGGCGTGGACTACGAGATGGCGGGCAAGGACCTGATCGACTCCGTGCGCCTGTCAGGCCGCATCTGCCGCATCCTGGGCGGCACCCCGCCGGAGGGCTTCAATTACGAGCTGTTCCTGGACGAGGAAGGCAAGAAGATCTCCAAGACCACCGGCAATGGCCTGACCATTGACGAATGGCTGACCTACGCCAGCCCGGAGAGCCTGTCGCTGTTCATGTTCCAGCAGCCGCGCCGGGCCAAGCGGCTGCACTTCGATGTCATCCCGAAGACCGTCGACGACTATCTGACCCACAAGGCGAAGTTCCCCGAAGAGGATCCGGCGAAGCAGATCCAGAACCCGGTCTGGCACATTCACGAGGGCAAGCCACCGAGTGACGCCGCGCCGGTGGGCTTCGGCATGCTGCTGAATCTGGCCAGCGTCTGCAATACGGAGGACAAGGCGGTGCTCTGGGGCTTCATCACCCGCTACGCCCCCGATGCCACGCCGGAAACCAACCCGATGCTGGACAGCCTTGTCGGCTATGCCCTGAACTACTTCCGCGACTTCGTGAAGCCGGAGAAGCAGTTCCGCGATCCGACAGCGCAGGAACGCGCGGCGCTGCAGGACCTGGCCAACCGGTTCCGTGACCTGCCGGCCGAGAGCGATGCGACCGAGATCCAGAATCTGGTCTATACGGTCGGCAAGGACCACGGTTTCGAGAACCTGCGCGACTGGTTCGGCACCCTCTACGAGGTCCTGTTCGGCCAGAGCCAGGGTCCCCGCTTCGGCAGTTTCGTCGCCCTCTATGGCCTGCCCGAAAGCATCACCCTGATCGAGGACGCCCTGGCCCGCGAGACGGCCCAGGGGCGGTAGCGGCAGCACGTCCCGACGGGCTGCTGTATCCCTCTCGAACGCGGAAGGCTGGATGCCCGGGTCAAGCCCGGGCAAGGCCTCTGTAGGGTGGTTTGTCCGGTCGAACTCTCCCCCCACCACGCCGCTCGCGGGCTTGATCCGCGAGCCCAGGTCTCGGCAAGGCATCGAACCAGCCTGCACGATCCCCGGACTGTGGCTATGAGCCGACCCCGGAGCGACACGCTGGGTACCCGGGTCAAGCCCGGGTACGACGTCTGTGGGGTGAGGGGGTGAGTTCCAATGGCACACGGCCAAAAAACAAGGGCGGCAGTTTGTGCTGCCGCGCCCCCGATATTCGATCAGTGCTGTCGCCGGATCAGACTTTGGTGAACTCCGCGAGGCTGTTCAGCATGTCTTCGAGCTGGCTGAGGCGTTCCTCGGAGGCCTGGCGGTCCTCGTCGGAGCGGGCATCCTCGATGTCCTCACGCGTGTCGGCGATTTCCTGCTCCAGGTGACTGCGGTCCAGATCGGCCATCGGGATCGCCGTCTCGGCCAGCACCGTGAAGGTGTCCAGCGCGACCTCGGCAAAACCACCGGCGACGAAGAAGCGTTCCGAGGGCTTGTCCGTATTGTCGACATAGACGTCCACCGCGCCGGGGCGCAGGGTGGAGACCACCGGCATGTGACCGGGCAGGACGGCGAAATCGCCTTCCGTCCCCGGCACCACGATCATGTCGACCTCCATGGAGGTCAGCAATCGCGCGGGCGATACCAGTTCGAACTGGATTCTGTCGGCCAAGGCTGTGGCTCCCGTTTGCTAATCTTCTACGCGGCTCGGAAAACGTCCGGTCAGGCCGCTTCCGCTGCCAGCTTCTTCGCCTTCTCGATGGCTTCGTCGATCGTGCCCACCATGTAGAAGGCATTCTCGGGCAGGTCATCGTGCTTGCCGGCCAGGATCTCGCTGAAGCCGCGAATGGTTTCCTCAAGCTGCACGAACACACCCGGGGAGCCGGTGAAGACTTCCGCGACGTGGAACGGCTGCGACAGGAACCGCTGGATCTTGCGAGCGCGGGCGACGGACAGCTTGTCCTCTTCCGACAGTTCGTCCATGCCCAGAATGGCGATGATGTCCTGCAGTGCCTTGTAGCGCTGCAGCACTTCCTGCACCTGGCGGGCGGTCTCGTAATGCTCGTCACCCACAACGCGCGGGTCGAGAATGCGCGAGGTCGAGTCGAGCGGATCCACCGCCGGGTAGATGCCCAGTTCCGCAATCTGGCGCGACAGCACCGTGGTGGCGTCCAGATGGGCGAAGGAGGTGGCAGGCGCCGGGTCGGTCAGATCGTCGGCAGGCACGTAAATGGCCTGCACGGACGTGATCGAGCCCTTGTTGGTCGAGGTGATGCGTTCCTGCAGCCCGCCCATGTCGGTGGCCAGCGTCGGCTGATAACCCACGGCGGACGGAATGCGGCCCAGCAGCGCGGACACTTCCGAACCGGCCTGGGTGAAACGGAAGATGTTGTCCACGAAGAACAGCACGTCCTGGCCTTCCTGGTCACGGAAATATTCCGCCAGCGTCAGGCCGGTCAGGGCAACCCGCGAACGCGCGCCCGGCGGCTCGTTCATCTGGCCGTACACCAGTGCCGCCTTGGAGTTGCCGCCTTCCAGGTCGATAACGCCGGACTCGATCATCTCGTGATAGAGGTCGTTACCCTCACGGGTGCGCTCGCCCACACCGGCGAAGACCGAATAGCCGCCGTGGCCCTTCGCGACGTTGTTGATCAGTTCCATGATCAGCACGGTCTTGCCCACGCCGGCACCGCCGAACAGGCCGACCTTGCCGCCCTTGGAGTAGGGAGCCAGCAGGTCGACGACCTTGATGCCCGTGACCAGCACTTCGGTTTCCGTCGCCTGGTCAGCGAAGCTCGGCGCCTCCGCATGGATCGGCGCGGTCTGCTTGGTGTTGACCTCACCGCGTTCGTCGATGGGCTCACCGACGACATTGATGATGCGGCCCAGCGTCTCCGGTCCGACAGGCACCTGGATCGCGGAGCCCGTGTCCGTGACTTCCTGGCCACGCACCATGCCCTCGGTCGCGTCCATCGCGATGGTGCGGACGGTACGCTCACCCAGATGCTGGGCAACCTCCAGCACCAGGCGCTTGCCATTCAGTTCCGTATGCAGGGCGTTCAGGATCGCGGGCAGATGCTCGCCGAACTGTACGTCCACGACAGCGCCGATAACCTGGGTCACCTTGCCGACAACATTGGTAGCCATTTTTTTCCGCTCCCGATTTCCCGAAGGGAAGTCCTTGATTCGTTGCGTCTCGCCTAGAGCGCTTCCGCACCCGAGATGATCTCGATCAGTTCCGTGGTGATCGCCGCCTGGCGCTGCCTGTTGTAGATCAGCGTCAGCTTGTCGATCATGTCCCCCGCATTGCGGGTTGCATTGTCCATCGCCGTCATCCGCGCACCCTGTTCGGAGGCGCTGTTTTCCAGCAATGCCTTGAAGATCTGCACCGCGACGTTGCGTGGCAGCAGCGCGCGCAGGATGTCTTCCTCGTCCGGCTCGTAGGTATAGACCGCGCCGTCCAGATCAGGTTCCTCGACATCTGCCGCGACCTGGGCCGGGATCAGCTGCGCCACCGTCGGCACCTGGGCCAGAACGGATTCGAACCTGGAATAGGCGAGGTGGCAGACGTCAAAGGCGCCATCCTCGTACATGGCCAGCACCTTCTGCGCGACGGGCTGGGCATGTTCGAAGCCCAGGCTGCGCACACCGGCAAACTCGATCGTCTCGATGATCAGGCTGCCATGCTGGCGACGCAGCGCATCGCGCCCCTTGCGTCCGACGCAGAGGATCTGGACGTCCTTGCCGGCCTGCTGCAGCTCGGCGATCTTCGCCCGTGCCGCCTTGACGATGTTGGTGTTGAAACCACCACATAGGCCGCGTTCGGCGGTCGCGACAATGATCAGATGCTTCTGGTCACTGCCCGTGCCGGCCAGCAGCGCAGGCGCATCGTCACGGCCCGCCATGCCGGACGCCAGCGTGCCGATGACACGCTCCATCCGCACTGCATATGGCCTGGACGCCTCAACGGCGTCCTGCGCGCGGCGCAGCTTCGCCGCGGCGACCATGTTCATGGCCTTGGTGATCTTCTGCGTCGACTTGACCGAAGAGATCCGGCCACGCAGGGCTTTGAGATTTGCCATTGGCTATCTTCTCCGACCCGGTCCGGTTTCCTCAGGCAAACGTCTTGGCGAAATCGCCGAGAATGGTCTTCAGTTTCTCTGCCGTCTCGTCGGACAGGGCACCTGAATTCTCGATATCATCCAGCACGGCCTGATGCTTTGCATGCATCTCGTCGATCAGCGACGCCTCGAAGTCCGTCACCTTGGCGGTGTCGATGCCGTCGAGGAAGCCGTTCACACCGGCGAAGATCGAAACCACCTGCTCCGACACGCTCATCGGCGAGAACTGGGCCTGCTTCAGCAGTTCCGTCAGACGCGCGCCACGATTCAGCAGACGCTGGGTGGAGGCATCAAGGTCGGAACCGAACTGGGCGAACGCGGCCATCTCACGATACTGCGCCAGTTCCAGCTTGATCGAGCCGGAAACCTTCTTCATCGCCTTGGTCTGCGCGGCGGAACCCACACGGCTGACCGACAGGCCGACGTTGATGGCCGGACGGACGCCCTGGTAGAACAGGTCCGTCTCCAGGAAGATCTGGCCGTCGGTGATGGAAATGACGTTCGTCGGAATGAAGGCCGACACGTCACCGCCCTGGGTCTCGATGACCGGCAGTGCCGTCAGGGAGCCGTTACCGGCATCATCACCCATCTTCGCCGCACGCTCCAGCAGGCGGCTATGGAGGTAGAAGACGTCACCCGGGTAGGCTTCACGTCCCGGCGGGCGGCGAAGCAGCAGCGACATCTGGCGATAGGCAACAGCCTGCTTCGACAGATCATCATAGACGATCACGGCATGCATGCCGTTGTCGCGGAAGAACTCACCCATGGTGCAGCCGGTGTAGGGCGCCAGGAACTGCAGCGGGGCAGGCTCCGACGCCGTCGCGGCGACCACGATGGAATATTCCATGGCACCGGCTTCTTCCAGCGCCTTCACCACCTGCGCGACAGTCGAGCGCTTCTGCCCGATCGCAACGTAGATGCAGTAGAGCTTCTTCGATTCGTCGTCGCCGGCGTTGATGCCCTTCTGATTGATGAAGGTATCGATGGCAACGGCGGTCTTGCCGGTCTGGCGGTCACCAATGATCAGCTCGCGCTGGCCACGGCCGACAGGCACCAGGGCGTCCAGCGCCTTCAGGCCGGTCTGCATCGGCTCATGCACCGACTTGCGCGGGATGATGCCGGGCGCCTTCACCTCGACGCGGCTGCGCGTGACATCCTCCAGCGGGCCCTTGCCGTCGATCGGATTGCCGAGACCGTCAACCACACGACCCAGCAGACCGCGCCCGACGGGCACGTCCACGATGGTGCCGAGGCGCTTGACCGTATCGCCTTCCTTGATCTGCTGGTCGGACCCGAAGATCACGACGCCGACGTTGTCGCTTTCCAGGTTCAGGGCCATGCCCTTGATCCCGTTGGGGAACTCGACCATCTCACCGGCCTGGACGTTGTCCAGTCCATAGACGCGGGCGATACCGTCGCCGACGGCAAGCACCTGGCCGACTTCGGAAACGTCGGCCTCAGTGCCGAAGTTCGCAATCTGGCCCTTGAGAATGTCGGAAATTTCGGCGGCGCGGATGTCCATCATCCAACCCCTTTCATCGCAAGTCGGAGACCCTGGAGTTTCGTCGCCAGGCTGAAGTCGATCATGCGGGAGCCGATGCGTACGACCATCCCGCCAATCAATGCTTCATCTACCCTGGTTTCGATGTTGATATCGCGGCCCATGGCGCTCTTCAGCGTTGCCGCAATCTTGTCCTGCTGTGCGTCGGTCAGGGCTGTGGCAGCGGTGACTTCGGCCACCACCTCGCCCCGGAAATCCGCCAGCAGCGCATTGTAGGTTCGTATCATCGGCGACAGGGCAAACAGTCGCCTGTTCTGCGCCACCACACCGATGAAATTGCGCACCAGCGCACTGATGCCTGCGGCATCCAGTACCGCCAGCATCGCCTTGCCCTGTTGAGTCCGGTCAAGAACGGGAGAGAGCACGACCCTGCGCAGGTCCTCACTCTCATCCAGAAGAGCCTGCACCTGCGCGAGATCATCCCGCACCTGGTCCAATGCCTTCTGCTCGTTCGCCATTTCGAACAGGGCTTTCGCGTATCGTCCGGCTATGCCGGTTGCAACAGACGTATCGCCAGCCAAGAAACGGTCCTCGAAGGTTCAGGGGCGTCAGGCCGTACCGACCCCCTCGGTCAATACAAAAGCCCGCAGGCCCGCGGTTCCCAGACATGAGCGCACGGCCGACGGAGACCATCGACCCAACGAACGGGCGGTTCCTACCATGGTGTCTTGAAACCCGGCAACGACGAATCTTTGCGGCATTCTGTCCCAAAATCGCAACAAGGGGCCGCGCAGGGCGCAGAACCGGGCTTCCGGGGCGGTTTCCTCTCCCCGGAAATAGGTCAAAGAAAAGACTGCGGGTCCACGTCGATGGCCAGTCGGGCCTTGCCGGGCAGGCGAAAACCGTCGAGCCAGCGCGTCAGGAATCGCTGCAGGGGCTGCCCGTGCCGGCTGACGATCAGGAACCGGAACCGGTGCCGTCCGCGTACGACGGCAATCGGTGCGGGGGCCGGTCCCAGCACGCGGATGCCGCTTTCGACACTTGTGGCCGGGATACGCCGCGCCAGCGCCGTGGCCAGATCCTGCGCCTGCGGCCTTTCCGGCGCGGAGAGGATCAGCGCCGCCAGCCGCCCGAACGGCGGCATGCCCGCCGCCTGCCGCGCGGCCATCTCCGCCGCCACGAATCCCGCCGAGTCATGCGCCGCCAGCGCCTTGAAGACCGGCGCATCCGGCTGGTGGGTCTGGATCAGCGCCCGACCGGGCCGTTCCTCCCGACCGGCACGACCGGAAACCTGATGCAGCAACTGCCAGGTCCGCTCCCCCGCCCTGAGGTCGCCGCCCGCCAGCCCCAGGTCCGCGTCAACCACGCCGACCAGGGTCAGATGCGGGAAATGGTGGCCCTTGGCGACGATCTGGGTGCCGATCAGCAGATCGACCTCCCGCCGCGCCATGGCACCGATGATCTCCGCCGCCGCCGCTGGCCCGGTGACGAGGTCGCTGGTCATCAGGGCGACGCGGGCATCGGGGAAGACGGTCTTCGCCTCCTCCGCCAGGCGTTCCACGCCCGGGCCGCAGGCCTTCAGGCTGTCCGTGTCCCCGCACTTGGGACAGACCGCAGGGCGCCGCACCTCGTGGCCGCAGTGATGGCACTGCAACCGCCCGAGATAGCGATGCTCGACCAGCCAGGCCGTGCAGTGCGGGCACTGGATACGGTGCCCGCAGGTATTGCACAGCGTCAGCGGCGCGTAGCCCCGCCGGTTCAGGAACAGCAGGGCCTGCTCCCCGGCGGCCAGGGTTTCCTGCACCGCCTGTTCCAGCCTGCCCCCGATCCAGCGGCCGCTCGGCGGGCGGTCATGGCACATGTCCACGATCTCAACCGTCGGCAGTTCGGCGGCACCATAGCGTCGCGCCAGCTTCTGGTGGCCGTAACGGCCGGCCTGGACATTGGCCAGCGTCTCCAGGGAAGGCGTGGCGGACGAGAGAATGACCGGCAACGCCCCTATGGAGCCACGCAGCACCGCCATGTCGCGGGCGTGGTAGTGCAGCCCGTCCTCCTGCTTGAAGGAGCCGTCATGCTCTTCATCGACGATGATCAGACCGAGATCACGGCAGGGCAGGAACAGGGCGGAGCGGGCGCCGACGATGATCCGCGCCCGCCCCGAGACCACATCACGCATGGCGCTGCGCCGGTCCCGGTCTGACAGGCCGGAATGCCAGGCCGTGGGGGCAGCGCCGAATCGGTCGGCGAAACGGCTCAGTATCTGCTGTGTCAGCGCGATCTCCGGCAGCAGCACCAGCACCTGCCGGCCCTGTCGCAGGGCCTCCGCCACCGCCTCACAATAGACTTCGGTCTTGCCCGCGCCGGTCACACCTTCCAGCAGGGTGGCGGTGAAGCCCTGCCCCACGGCCTGCCTCAGCGCATCGGCAGCACGCGCCTGATCGGCGGCCAGTTCGGGAACGGAAAAATCCGGATCCGGCTGCGCCAGGTCAGCCGGCGCCACCTGTTCGAAGGCCTGCAGCGCCCCCTTCTCCACCAGCCCGCGCACGACGGAGATGCCGACCCCGGCAATCTCCGCCAGGTCCCTTGCGGTTCGGGGCGGCCCCTCCGCCGCCAGTTCAAGCACCCGGCGGCGCGCCGGGGTCATGCGGTCCGGTTCGGCGTCGGTCAGCCGATGCACGATGCGGGGCCGCGGCGGACGCAGCAGGCTGAAGCGGCGCAGGACAATGGACATCACATCCCCCGGCGGGCGCAGGTAGTAGCGGGCGACCCAATCGACGAAGCGGCGCATGTGGGCATCCAGCGCGGGGAGTTCGGGAACGGTTTCCAGAACCGGCTTCAGCCGCGCCGTGTCGGTGACCGCATCACCGGTCTCCGGGTCCGGGTCCCAGACCACCCCCACCATCTCCCGCGGGCCCAGCGGCACCCGGACCAGCGTGCCGGGCAGCGGTGCCTGCATGCCCGGCGGCACCAGATAGTCGTAGGGCGCACCCAGCGGCAAGGGCAGCAGGACGCGGACCCGCGGCAAGTGCGAATCCGGGGTTTCCGATGCTGTCTCCGGCTGCCGGGCGGGGGGTTTCATATTCTGCCAACTCAGGGATAATCAGCGAATCAGGGCCGAATCGCGTCGGGCCTCACGTGCGATATCGCAAGGTAGCAGGAATCATGAAGTTTTTTGTCGACAGCGCCGACATTGATGCCATTCGGGAACTGAACGACACCGGACTGGTCGATGGCGTCACCACCAATCCGTCCCTGATCGCCAAGAGCGGACGGGATTTCGTTCAGGTGGTGACGGAGATCGCGGCACTGGTCGATGGCCCCGTATCCGCCGAAGTCACCGCCACCGATGCGCCGACAATGATCGCCGAAGGCCGCAAGCTGGCGAAGATCGCGGACAATATCGCGGTCAAGGTGCCGCTGACCATGGACGGCCTGAAGACCTGCAAGGTGCTGACGGGGGAAGGCACCATGGTGAATGTCACCCTGTGCTTTTCCGCCAACCAGGCGCTGCTGGCCGCCAAGGCCGGCGCAACCTTCATCTCCCCCTTCGTCGGGCGGCTGGATGATCTGGGTCAGGATGGCATGCAGCTGATCGCGGACATCATCGAGATCTACGACAACTACACCTTCGAGACGGAAGTGCTGGTCGCCTCCGTGCGCCACCCCGTGCACGTTCTTGAATCGGCCCGCCTTGGTGCGGATGTGGTCACCCTGCCGCCGGACGTTCTGAAGAAGCTCGCCGACCATCCGCTGACCGACAAGGGACTGGCGGCGTTCCTGGCCGACTGGCAGGGCACCGGCCAGTCGATCCTGGGTCCCGAGACCAAGGCGGTCTGAGGCATGGCCCGTTCCAGCGGCAAGACCAGTGGCGAAGACACCCTGACTGACGCCACGGTCGTGGCTCACCTGCAGCAGAATCCGGATTTCCTGCTGCGCCATCCGGAGCTGGTCCGGCTGCTGACCCCGCCGTCCCGCTTCGATGCGGCAGGGGAATCCGACAGCGTCGTCGACATGCAGGGGTTCATGGTCAGCCGTCTGCAGTCCGATCTCGCGCGGGTCCGCGACAATCACGATGCGCTGATCAGTTCCGCGCGCTCCAACCTGTCCAGCCAGGATCAGGTGCACCGTTCGGTACTGGCGGTGCTGGATGCGCGCGACTTCGCGCACTTCATCAATATCGTCACCAACGAACTGCCGCTGATCCTGGATGTCGACACGGTGACACTCTGTGTCGAGAGCGATGGCCACGACGGGCCCAGCGCGACACCTGGTGTACGTGCCATGCCCCGGGGCGCGGTCGACCGCCTGCTGGGCGACGACACCCGAATCCTGCTGCGAGACCGGGTCAGTGACGCCGAGGTCGTGCATGGCCCTGCCGCCGGGCTGGTTGCCTCCGACGCGCTGGCCCGCCTGGCGGTGAGCACGAAGGCACCGCTGGCCCTGCTGGCCATCGGCTGTCGCCAGCCGGACCGGTTTCACAGCGGCCAGGGAACGGAGCTGCTCGGCTTCCTGGCCGGCGTACTGGAACGCTGCCTCGGACGCTGGCTCGACCTGCCAGCGGGGTAAGGGAGTTTTCTTGCCGACCCCCGCCTGCCCTCTCCCCTCCCGACCACCCGTTCAGGATAATCCCGTGGGTGGTCGGGAGGGGGAGAGGGCAGGCCGGGACCCACAAACGACTCAGGACAGATCATGTTTCATGCGGCGCGACAGGACTGGATCCGGTGGCTGACCGATGAGCGGCGCGCGGCACCCAACACGATCAAGGCCTATGAGAGCGATCTGGATGACTTCGCCGACTTCATGGGAACGCACCTGGGCGAAAGGCTGGATGCGGCGGCGCTGGCCGGTCTGCGCCATTCGGACTTCCGCGCCTGGATCGCCGCCCGGCGGCGACGGGGCCTCGGTGCCGCGACCAATGCCCGTGCCATTTCGGCCATCCGCAGCTTCTTCCGGCGGCTGGACAGGCAGGGCCTGGTTCACAATGCGACCGCCCTGTCCCTGCAGGCCCCGAAGAAGCCTCACCGGACCCCCAGGGCCATCACACCCGAACAGGCACTCGACCTGGTCGCGGCACCGGTCAGCGCGGGCGGCGCCACCGACTGGCAGGCAGCGCGGGACCATGCCGTGCTCTGCCTGCTCTACGGGGCGGGCCTGCGCATTTCGGAGGTACTGGCATTGCGGGTAAGCGATGCCCCCCTGCCGCGCACCCTTCGCATCACCGGCAAGGGCAACAAGACCCGTGTCGTACCGATCCTCTCCACCCTGCGCGATGCGGTCGAGACCGCGCGTCAGGCCTGCCCCCACGCCGAAAGACCTGACCGCAGCCTGTTCGTCGGTGCACGCGGCGGCCCATTGCGGCCGGAGACCGTACAGACCGCAATCCGCCGATTGCGGGGCAGCCTCGGCCTGCCTGATTCCGTGACGCCGCATGCCCTGCGCCACAGCTTCGCCACGCACCTGCTGGGGGCGGGCGCGGACCTGCGCAGCATCCAGGAACTGCTGGGCCACGCCTCCCTCTCCACCACGCAGATCTACACGGAAGTGGATACGGAAAGCCTCTACAGCACCTACAGCCGGGCCAGGAAGGCCGCGGCAAGCAGCACCTGAACGGCAGCCATCGCCACCTGTGCCACATTTTTTGCCGCAGTCAGCCCTGCCACGCATTGCCAACCCGACCTCAATGGCTATAGTCCGCCGCCGCAGGAGGGATGGCCGAGCGGTTTAAGGCGCACGCCTGGAAAGCGTGTTGGGTGCAAGCCCTCGGGGGTTCGAATCCCCCTCCCTCCGCCACTTTTTCGGCATAAGTATTTGATTTAATTACAAAAGAAATTCAGCAACTTATCATCACCCACAACTCAGCGCACAAACAGAAGCGGTTGCTGCATCGCATCGGTTGGAAAGTTGCGACCTGCTACGTCAGTGGATCAGTGATCTTAATCGGGAAGGCATGGCGCTGGGCAAACTCGCGGTTCACGCGTGCTAGGGCTTCCGACTTTCAAACGTCTCAGTCCATTCGCGGGCGCGCCGTTGCGCCTCTCTGATCTGTGCAGGCGTCATACGCTTTGCAAGCGAGTCGCGAAATTCGCCACCCTTTGCATGACCTCTTGCAGCGGCGAGGCTGGCCCAAGTATGGGCTTGCACGTAATCCTGCGGAACGCCATTACCGTTGCCATACACGACGCCGAGGTTGTACTGCGCTCTGGCGTTCCCCTGATCGGCAGCCAGCCGGTACCACTTCATTGCCTCCGCATGATCCTGCGGAACGCCATTACCGTTGCTATACATGTAGCCGAGGTTGACCTGCGCAATTGCTTGCCCCTGATCGGCAGCCAGCCGGTACCACTTCACCGCGTTCGCATGATCCTGCGGAACACCATTACCATTGACGTACATAACGCCGAGGTTGTTTTGCGCGTCGGCCTCGCCCTGATCAGCAGCCAGATAGTACCACTTCAACGCCTCCGCATAATCCTGCGGAACACCTTCACCGATGTCGTAAATGAGGCCGAGGTTGTATTGCGCTCCGGCTTTCCCCTGATTGGCAGCCAGCCGGAACCACTTCACCGCGTTCGCATGATCCTGCGGAACACCATTACCATTGACGTACATAACGCCGAGGTTGTACTGCGCATCGGCATCGCCCTGATCGGCTGCCAGCCGGTACCACTTCATTGCCTCGGCATAATCCTGCGGAACGCCCGTGCCTGTGGCGTGCATGCCACCGAGTTTGCCCTGCGCGCCTGCATGCCCCTGATCGGCAGCCAGCCGGTACCACTTCATTGCCTCGGCATAATCCTGCGGAACGCCCGTGCCTGTGGCGTGCATGGCACCGAGTTCGTACTGCACACTGGCGTTCCCCTGATCGGCAGCTAGCCGCAACCACTTCGCCGCCTCCGCATAATCCTGCGGAACGCCCCGACCGGAGAAGTAGATGAGACCGAGGAAGTGTTGCGCGTCGGCATCGCCCTGATCAGCAGCCAGATGGTACCACTTCAACGCCTCCGCATGATCCTGCGGAACACCGTCACCGATGTCGTACATGAGGCCGAGGTTAACCTGTGCACTTGCATGCCCCTGATCGGCAGCCAGCCGGTACCACTTCATTGCCTCGGCATAATCCTGCGGAACGCCCTCACCAAAGCGGTACATGGCACCGATCAGGTAGTGGTATTCTGCGGTTCCGTATCTGGCTGCCCACTCCTTTCCGGCTTCCCATTTTTCAGTGTCTGCACAAGAAAAAGCTGACACGGAGCCGCACGGATTGATCGGTCTTTCGTCCTGCGCCCAGCCTGGCAAACTTACCAGGACCAGTGCGGCACTGAAAAGAGGCATCAAGTGTTTCATGCCGGATAGCATAACGCTCGCGTCCTACAAGTTGAATGCCCGGCAAGCCCGGCGCGGCTTTGGTCCGCCTTGCCAGCCGTCACAGCATCGCTTCCCGCCCCTACCTCAGCCCTTCACAAGCTACCCCATCCCCATCCCTGTCCAAGCGATGCGGGTCTCCCGGCCCTGTCGCCTCGAAGAACTTTTGAGCCTCAGCCCAAGTCTGGAAATCGCTGCAATCGCGGTCTGGTCCGGAAGGCAACATCACGTCCAGGTTCTCCGGTGACTTCTCCGCAAGCCGCTTCCCTCGACGCCAGTCCCATGGTGGAACGAACCGGCCCTGCCATATGCCCAACTCAGTCTGTCGCGCTTCGTTTTCCGCCGCTACGTAATCGGTCGAGTATCGGCGGTAGGCAAGCGCCCAGCCGTTGCGGACCATCCATCTGTTAAGGTTGGTCTCCCCCTGTCGGCAGATGGCGATAACCCGCCCGTAGCGATCCCGCTGGAATGTCTCGCAGCGAACCGGCAGGCGTCCGATCCGGTCAGCAAGCGCCAGACTGGCCTGTTGACCACAGCGCCAAGCCTTGCCTCCTGCCTCGCACGACTGAGCGTTCTCCGGCGCGTCGATACCGTGAAGTCGGATGCGTTCGCCTCGAACCTCTAGCGTGTCGCCGTCAATCACGGTGGCAACGCCTGCAATCTCGGCGGCTTGTGCCGGATGCCACAGAAGGGCCGACAGCATGGTCGCGGCGAACCATCGGACACGGATTCGACTCGTGGTCTGGCGATGAATGATCTTCAGGTTCCTTCAGGTTCGGCGGTTCACGACGCAGCAGAAAACATGCAGGGTAAGGGAAACAAGACCATCCTGCCCATGCCTGTACGCCTCTACCGATGGCGCGCATCATACCGCGCTATCCGGGCCATCAACCGTGCCGCGCCCGCCTCGATCAGGTCTTCCAGTTCGCAGAAGCCATCGATGATCTGGTCGTCGATCCGGTCATAGGTACGCCGCTGCATGCCCTTGGGTCGCTCCGTGCGGGCAGACCAGCCCAACTGGTCGTCAGATGCCCCCAGTCGCCGCTGGAGCCTGTGTATGCGCCTCCAGACCCTGCCTATGGCGTCGTCGGACTGGCTGGCGTAGGCGAGGCCCAGACAGTCACGACAGGCGATCCTGTCCCGTGACAGGTACAGGACCGCACAACGCCGGTTGCAGCGGCAGGTGAACCAATGGCGATTGCCACCGAAATTGCATGGTGTCGTCTCAGTGGCGACTGCAATCTGGACTGGGTGCCAGTCCCCACCATTGGGCATCTGCCAACGATACCGGAAATGCACGAACGGGCCTCGGGATCGAACTCCCATGCGCCCTGTCGCCTTGCCGTCAACCGACCAGACGATATCGCTTGATGCACCGTCGCGAAGCAATCCCCAGCGCTTCAGCTTCCGGATATCGACCGCATGCAGGTGCTCGCACTTCCGTCGCCAGCCACTGCGCCCGCTCAGCAAGCCACCCATGGTCCGCCTCCGTATTTTCCGAAATCATCAGCGAAGTTGCTCATGGCTGTGCTGTGGCGGTTGTGGGCCATCGTGCTGCATCCGCTGGCCGATTGCCGGTCTGTGGCCGCTCAGAGGCCCCCACAACCCCGTTCTCGCGCCACCGGGCTGTTGCCCCCAATGACTCGGAGAAGCCGCACCGCTTGCCCTTTACCGGCCCTTCGTTGCTGCGGTCGATACCGAGCATCCCGGCAACCTCTGCGTCACAGCCCTTCAGCATGTAGCGGACAACGCCCGCCCTGGCCTTGCGGGTATCAGCGACAACCTTGGTCTTCACTACGCCCTTGGCCCACCGGGTGCCGGTTCGGGCGATCCAGCCGCGTTGCAGTTCGCTGAACCGCTTCGTCAGATCAGGGGAAGGTGGATCAGTAAATGCACATGCTCATCCTTGTGCGCCGGGTTCTCGATCACCCAGATGCAGGCCAGCGGGACGCCATGGCAGTTGAGCCAGTCCGACGCGGCTTTGAGATACAGGCCGAGCGCTTCAACGGTTCGCATCGGGCAGTTGTTCGCGGCGAAAGCGATGGTCACGAACCGATTGAGTTGCCGCCCGGAACTTGCTGCATGCGCCTCGGCCAGGATCAGCGGTTCCGCCTTCGCAATCGCGATCTCTGTGGATTCGACAAGTCGGCTGGCCTCGCGGCGTTCGATCCTGCCGAACCTGCCCCGCTTTTGTCCACGGGGCATTCGGACAACGGCGCTCATGGAAACACCGCCCGGAAGGTGTCTGCGAAGGCCAACGGCAGAATGATGGTTGCCGGGTCCAGTGTGCAGAGGATGGAGCCTCTTACTATAGAGAGAGAGGTTCGCCAGCGCCGGGGCTTGGTTCCCGTGGCCCGCCGTGGCTGTGAGGCCCGGCTTTCAAGGGGTTCGCGGGCATGGCGATTGCCTGGCGCTGGTTTGGGCAATCGCAAGTTTGCAGAACGATGCGCGGGCCATGAATCCGCAACGGTTCTCGACCTGCCTTGCAGGTGAAGCACGGCGCTCATTCGGACGCCGCCTGATCGCGTTCCGCGATGCGCTGTTCAATCCATTCGTTCACTTCGTCACCGCACCAGCGCTTGCCGCGCAGTCCGATGGGAACGGGCTTGGGGAAGGTGCCGTCAGCAACCTTCGCGTAGATGGTGGAGCGAGCGAGGCCGGTTCGGACCTCGACTTCCCCTCGGCGGATCAAACTTCTCAAGACGCAGACTCCTTTGCC
The DNA here is from genome assembly GCA_016865035.1 of Kordiimonadales bacterium IMCC3096. Lineage (GTDB taxonomy): Bacteria > Pseudomonadota > Alphaproteobacteria > Minwuiales > Minwuiaceae > Minwuia. The sequence goes on along the minus strand of CP018227.1, from coordinate 2,110,282 downwards.
CGTGGGCTTTCCTCATCACCAATCCCTCCCATTGATGAAGCCGTCAGGCACGTCCTGACACCGGCGACTTTCTGCATCGCCTCTATCTTGTCGGCGATTCGCGCGTTTCGCCCCAATTGGAAATCCCCGGACTCTGGAACTGCCCTGTGGAAAACTCCCCGACAGACAAAGAGTGGTGGCGGGCATCATCGTTAACCTCGGATCGCGATGACGGTCGCGTCGGCCTTCGGTATGGCGCAATAGTCCGCCCAATCGGTCATCAGGCGCTTGCGCTTGTCGAACATGTTGCCGCGCCGGTAAGCGGCCTCCACCTTGTTCGCCACCGTGTGCGCCAGCGCCATCTCGGCAACGTCATGGGCATATGCGGTCTGTTCCGCTACCCAATCCCGGAAGGTAGAGCGGAAGCCATGTGCAGTGATATTGGCACGATTCATCCGACGCAGGATCATGGCGAAGGCCATGCCGCTCAGCGGACGCTCCGGCTTCTGTCCTGGGAAGACGAAGCCCTCTTTGCCGAAGTCTTCCCCCATCTGCTTGATGATCTGGACGGCGCGCGCCGACAGGGGAACATGGTGCTCGGTTCCGGCCTTCATACGATCAGCCGGGATCGTCCAGACGCCCTCATCCAGATCGAACTCGCTCCATGAGGCATTCAGCACTTCGCCAGACCGGGCTGCTGTGAGAATGGCGAACTCCAGCGCCCGCGCCGCAACCGCTTCCCGCGCCCTCAGATCGACCATGAAAGCCGCGATCTCCTGATAAGGCAGCGCCGCATGGTGCTTGACCTTCCGGACCTTGCTGCGCGCTGGCAGCGACTTCTCCAGATGCCCTCTCCACCGCGCCGGGTTGTCGCCCTGCCGGTAGCCGCGCACCGTCGCCCAGTCGAGAATGTTCTCGATCCGGGACCGGACACGGGTCGCGGTCTCGGTCTTGCTCTGCCAGATCGGTTCAACAATCTTCAACACCAGCCCGGTATCAATGGCGGCGATGCTGAGATTGCCGATCACCGGATAGGCGTAGGTCTCCAGCGTCGAAGTCCACTGCGCCGCATGTTTGGCATTCTTCCAGCCGGACCTGTGCGCGGCGATGTACTGCTCCGCCGCTTTCCGGAAGGTGATCGCCTTGGCTTCTGCCAGCGCCCGTTCCTGCTTCTGCGCCTGCCGTGCCTCGATAGGGTCCATGCCCTCACGGATGGTCCGTTGCGCCTCCAGCGCCTTCTCACGGGCCGTGGAAAGGGGAACAACGGCCACCGGACCCAGTCCCATCGCCCGCGCCTTGCCATCGCGCATGTAACGCACCAGCCACGACTTGCTGCCGCCCGCCGCGATCTGGAGGTAGAGGCCGTTGCCATCGGCGTACTTGCCCGGCTTGGTCATGGTCTCGACCTGCCGTGCCGTCAGCTTGTTCGCCGTCCTGGCCATGTCCGCGCTCCCGTGACTCACAATCTCGCCCACAAATATGGACCGGATTGCGCCGGATTACAATAGACCTCGCTGGACTCTGTAGAGGGGAAAAACACCATATTTCAGCGCATTATGAGGACACCGCCAGACGCCGCTGGACCTTGGTTTGGCGGACCCTCCCTCCGCCAATATCTTTTTCTATGATTCTGTATTTATTGCGCTTTTTTTTGATGCAATTGATCCGGTCCCACACTTGGACCCACACTTCGTGCCTGGTTGAATTGGTGTCATGATCTAGCGGTCAGGCGATTGATGCGACCTGCGCGCGGTGAAGCAGCAACGCAATCCTGTCGAAGGATGGGGGCACCCCACCCTCACGATCTGCAATGGGTCCCATCCGAGACCAATAGTGTCTTGAACTATCTCTCGCTCAGTCGGTTTCGCCGAAGTCCGCAAAGAAGTCCGAGACAGGCTCGACGCCGGAGACCATCAGGCGGTCGCGGGCGCGGGTGCAGGCGACATAGAACAGACGGCGTTCGGTGTCGAAGATCTCAGAGGTGGCCCGACAAATCTGGACAGTTGAGTTAGGTGGATTTTCTGCTCCCAATCCGGCAGCGTTGCCGGGACGAAGGAGCGAAGATGACAAGACGACCCAGGCGGAACCACAGCCCTGCCTTCAAAGCGAAAGTCGCATTGGCGGCGCTGAAGGGCGACAGGACGATGAGCGAGCTGGCGACGCAGTTCGACCTGCATCCCAATCAGATCAAGCAGTGGAAGGATCAGCTGCTTGAGGGCGTAACGGGTGTCTTCGATGACACGCCAAAGGCCGCGAAAGAGCCGCAGATCGACGTAAAGTCCCTGCACGCGAAGATTGGCCAGCTGGCGCTGGAAAACGATTTTTTAGAGGGCGCGCTCGACAAGGCCGGTCTGTTGCCGAGCGCAAGGAAATGACGGGCCCGGACCACAGGCTGAGCCTGACACGGCAAGCCCGGCTTCTCGGGATCAGCCGGGGCAGCCTGTATTACGCGCCGCGCCCGACCAGTGCGGCGGACCTCAAGCTTATGCGCAGAATTGACGAGTTGCACATGGACTACCCGTTCGCGGGCAGCCGTATGATGAAAGGGTTGCTGCGGCAGGAAGGCTTCACGGCCGGGCGGCTGCACGTGGCAACCTGCATGAAAACGATGGGCATTGAGGCGCTCTATCGCAGACCGAACACCAGCAAGCCTGCGCCCGGTCACAGGATCTATCCCTACCTGCTGCGCAAGCTGGCCGTGACGCAGCCCAATCAGGTCTGGGCCATGGATATTACCTACATTCCCATGGCCCGAGGGTTCGTCTATCTGGTCGCCGTTCTGGACTGGTTCAGCCGCAAGGTTCTGGCCTGGCGGCTGTCGGTGACGCTGGAAACAGCGCCGTGTCTGGAGGCCTTGAATGATGCCCTGCGCAGATATGGCAAGCCGGAGATCATGAACTCGGACCAAGGATCACAGTTCACGTCCATTGACTTCATCAAGGCGCTGAAGGACGCCGACATCCAGATCAGCATGGATGGCAAGGGCGCTTGGCGCGATAACGTGTTTGTCGAACGGCTCTGGCGCAGCGTCAAATACGAGGAGGTCTATCTGCACGCCTATGAAAGCGTGTCAGCCGCCCGACAGGGCATCGACCGATACCTGGCCTTCTACAACACAAGGAGACCGCATTCATCGCTGGAAGGGCAAACGCCCGATCAGGCATATCACATCAAGTTGCAACCAATCCCGGTGGCGGCATAACCAAGCGGAAAATCCACCTAAGAAACGGCTCGAAACTGTTCAAACGAACCGAACCACCTCTTACCTCCATCTCTACCGCGAGGCAACGGAAGAGATCGAATTGGCCGTTTGGTCGGACGGTGTGTTTGCTCAGTGCACGACTTCCCATGTGAGCCATTATCCGCTCAAGATGGCCGGAATTTGGGCTGACAGTATTCGCAAGAGAGTTGTCGTCACACACAATGATTATCCCTCGGTTGCAAGCCATCAAGGCCTGCCTGATGGGCATTTCCCGATAATAAGGCACATGGGAATGCCGATTTTTTCTCAAGGTCGGATCGTTGCAGTAATTGGAATCGGAAATAGAGAGACAGCATACACAGAAAATGACGCAAGTCTTTACTGGGATTTTGTACATCTAGGTTGGCCTACATTGCAAAATCGACTATCGGAAATTTCAGAGCGATACTATAATCGAAAAAATTCGTTCAATACCAAGGCTCCTGAAGAAATACTGATAACAATGATATCTGCAATTGGCAGAGCACTCGAATTACGAGATGAATACACAAGCCAACATCAATCGAATGTTGCCTATCTGTCCGAAAAGATCGCGGAAATACGGGGGCTTCCAGAGCAGCAACGTTTCGGAATCAGGCTCGGAGCCTTGATTCACGATATTGGAAAGATCGCAATACCTTCACAGATACTCAACAAGCCTGGGAAGCTCCACGCCGCTGAATTTGAAATGATCAAGATGCACCCAAAGCTGGGGGCAGATATCTTTCGAGGTATTGATCTGCCATGGCCTCTCATCGAAATGATTGAACAGCATCATGAACGAATGGACGGGACGGGCTACCCCGCAGGGTTGATTGGCGATTCAATATGCCTCGAAGCTCGCATCCTTGCAGTCGCCGATACTTTCGACGCGATGGCGTCTGATCGCCCTTACCGTCACGCTGCTGGCAAACAGCGGGCCGTTGAGGAGCTATTGAACGGACGCGGAATAGCTTACGACACGTATGTTGTTGATGCACTGCTTGCCCTATTGGAGAGTGATCCGATCCTGAGAGGCAGCGCCTTGTACAAATAGATCTGGCGGGCCATTGCGGGAGAAGGGATCAGGCCATGTCGCGTAGGATGGCAGAGTCTCTCCAGTTCCTGCCAGATTGATCCGTCACATGCTCAAAGCGCCGCGTCCCCCGTTCCGACGGGACGGCCAGCTGTCGCCGGGTCTCAGGGCAGGCCCGGTTCCCGGCAGATATTGACAGCGATCACTCCTGTTTCCGGTGCAGGGTCGTTTTCGCTGTTGTGGTGCGACACTATCATTGTACCTCGGCATCTGTTGTGACGCCCAAACACAGTGTTATGGTACCCCGACTTTAGTGACCTATCATGAAACCAGCGCAGTGTTGATTGGCGCGATTAACGTAATCGGGGTGTAATATTCGACCACCGACAAACAAGCGTTCGGAAACAGGTTCGCTGTGGAAAAGCCTCACCCCACATGCGCTGGTCTGGATCGCCTGCTGCTGCCTCGTGGCCGCATATGTTGCCCTGACCATCTGGAACATGACGGCTTTCCGCAAAGGTGCGGTCCAGTCAACGTTCAATACCGCCGAGTCACTCGCCCTTGCCATTGACGCCGAGTTCGATCTTGTCGCCCACAAGTTTGAAGTCGCGCGATACTCGATCACCGAGAAATTGAGGGATGCGGAGCAGCACCCCGAACACCGGTCAGGTCTTCAGAATTTTGTCACGGCAATCGAGAGGCAGCTTCAGTATGCCGACAGGGTGTTCGTCCTGGATGCCTCCGGACGGTTGGTGATCGACAGCCACGATTCCACCCCTTCGGCCAGATCCTTCGCGGACATGGACTATTTTTCGCAACACCGCGAAACCGCATCGGATCCGATGCGGATAAACCAGACTGTCACGCCGATATCCGGTGCAGACACACAATTGCTGGTCACGAGCCGGATCGAGAAAGTCGATGGATCGTTTGACGGCGTCCTGGCTTTTGCCGTCAGCCTGGCCAAACTGCGCCCGACGCTCTTGGAAATGCGACCGGACCCGGAAAGCGTCATCGCCATCTTTCACGCGAACAGCAGGATGCTGCTCCGTGCACCGGATCCGCAGAAGGTCGAGGGAAACTCCTTCGCCAACTACCCGCTCTTCACCCGGTATCTTCCGAACGCTCGTGTCGGCAGGTTCAAGGCCGAGGAGCAGTCCGACGACCAGCCACGCTACGTTGCCTACCGACAGAATGAGCATCTGCCGCTGGTGATTGCCGTGGCGATATCCGAGGAGCATGCAACAGGAATCTGGCGCGAGCACCTGGATATCGAACTCGTGAAACTGGCCTTCGTGCTGGGCGCTGTCCTTCTCTTCGCCTCACTTGTCGTCCGGTCCCTCAGACGCATCGGCCTGGCGGCAGCCAACCTTCAATCACAAACCGTGGAAATGGAGGCAAGTCGTGGCCAGCAGCGCGCTGTCCTCGACGCCTTGCCGGCGAGCCTGGTACTTCTGGACAGTCAGGGCATCATCGTCACCGGCAATGCAAACTGGCATCACTTCGCCGACGCCAACAGTTTCCCGGGCGAGGATCACGGTATCGGCGCGAACTATCTCGAGATCTGCGAGACGGCGACCGGTGAATGTGCCGAAGAGGCCACCGCCGCTGCCCAGGGCATCAGGAACGTCATCGAAGGGCGACGGCGGGAAACCACACTCGAGTACCCCTGTCATGCGCCAGACCAGCATCGCTGGTTTCAGATGCTCGCATCCGCTGTTCAACTGGAAGGCGGACGCGGCGCGGTCGTCATGCATGTTGATATCACCAGCCGGAAACTGGCAGAGGTTGCCCTGGAGGATCAGAATTCCAGGCTTCGCTCCCTGACGCAGATCATGCCGGGCGTTCTGTTTCGCATCCGCATCGAAGACGAAGGTGATTTCCGGTGGCTTGCACTGGATGCACGTTCCGCGGAAATCCTTGGCGTGGCGGCAACGAAGGTGATCGAGGACAATGATCTGTTCTCGAAGGTCCTGCCACCGGAGGAGGCTGCGCGGGTAGGCGCCGCCTTTGCGCACTGCATTCTGACCAGACAGCCGCTCCACGTTGAATTCCCTGTCACCGCCCCTGATGGAAGGACACGATGGATCAGGGCACTTGGCAACTGCGAACCGCCCCGGAAAGACAGCGAGGACAAGGTCTGTGACGGCCTGTTTCTGGACATCACAGCCGAGCGGGAAGCAAGTATTGCGCTCGAACTCACGCGCACCCATAACTGGCTGACCGGACTGGCCAATCGTCCGGAACTTCTGCGGCACCTGACGCAGCGACTGAGCGGTTCGGGTCAGTCGGCAACGGCTTCCTTCGCCGTGGTGCTTGTCAGCCTGAACAATCTCTGGGAAATCAACGAAGCCCGGGGCATGGGTGCCGGCGATCAGGTACTGGTGGCGGCGGCGAAGCTTCTGCAGGACACGGTGGGATCGGGTCAGTTCCTTGCCCGACCGAGCAGTCGCAATTTCGCCCTGGTCGCCGACACAGTTGCAACCGACGAGGAAGCATTGACACTTGCCGAGAGCATTGAGCGGTCCTTCCACCAGCCCTTGCGGATCCTCGGTTCCTCCGTCCGGGTCAACGTCAATATCGGCATCACCATTTGCGGTCCGCAAGATGATCGGACGGCTGCGACGGTGTTCAACGACGCGGTGGCATCCCTGCATGAGGCCGAACGGATGGGCCCGGGAACACACCGCCTGAATGTGGAGCACAACGAATTCGAAGCCCAGACAGGCATGGTGCTGCGGGATGGATTGGCGTCCGCGCTGGAGAACGGGGAGTTCGAGCTGCATTTCCAGCCGCGGGTCCGGATCAGGGATGGCGCCGTAACGGGTGCGGAGGCCCTGCTGCGCTGGAGCCATCCCTTCTTCGGCATGCAGCCACCCGCACGCTTCATCCCAGTCGCGGAGAGATCCGGACAGATCGTGGAGATGGACGCATGGGTGCTGAGGGAAGCCTGCCGGCAGACCAGGACGTGGATCGATGCCGGACACGCCGACATCCGGACTGCCGTGAACGTGTCCGCGATCCAGTTGCAGCGAACGGATTTCATTTCGACAGTCGAGAATGTTCTCTCCGAGACAGGCATCCGTCCGGCCGCACTTGAGCTCGAACTGACTGAGTCCGCCGCGTTCGATCCGGGTTTCGGCGATATCCTGGGTGAATTACGCAAGCTCGGAACCACCATCGCGATTGACGATTTCGGCACGGGCTATTCCTCCCTCAGCTACCTGCGCGGGTTCCCGATCGATGTGCTGAAGATCGATCAGTCCTTCGTTCGCCGCATGCTGGAGACAGACGCGGATGTCTCGCTGGTCAAGGCGATCATCGATATCGCGCGCGCCCTCGATATTTCCGTCACCGCCGAAGGGGTCGAACTGAGTGAGCAGCTCGCAATTCTTCAGGGGTTTGGCTGTGACGAGGTCCAGGGCTACTTCTTTTCCCCGCCCCTCACGAGCGAGGATTTCGGCTGGTTTCTGTCGGAAGGCCGGACCCAGATATTGTCCAAGATCGAGCAAGCTTCATCCTAGACCGCTTCGCACGTCGAAGCCTTTCAACAAGAGGTAAGGTCACATGCTACGGTAGGCCGCCACCGGAATACCGGGTGTCGACGAAATGCTGGATGGCGGATTTCCCATCGGCAGACCGACCCTTGTGACGGGGGACTCCGGTGCGGGAAAGACGATCCTCTGCCTTCAGACGCTTTTTCACGGCGCCAGGTCCTGTGGCGAACCCGGTCTCTATCTGTCGTTCGAGGAACGCAGTGCCGAAATGGCGGAGATGGTGACCTCTTTCGACTGGGGCGACACCCCTGAGCAGCTTCATTTTCACGATGCGCTCATCGACATGGACTTCGAAGCCACGGACGGCCTCGAGCTGACCGGGCTGCTGGCGTTGCTGGACCACATGTGTGCCAGAGACGGTATCCGTCGCCTGGTGCTCGACGGGATCGACGTCCTGCTTCATCGCATCGGGTCCGCCGAGGAAAGAAACGCCGAACTCGGCCGGCTGCAGCGATGGATCAGGCAGAACGACCGGACCGTTCTGATAACGGCCAAGGCGAAGGGAGACAGAGGCCTGTTCGACGAGATATTCGAGGGACTTCTGTTCGGTTCTGATTGTGCGGTGCACCTGCAACGGCGTCAGGATCACAGAATGTCCCAGCGCAGCATCTGGGTCACCAAGTACCGCGGTTCGAAGCATGGCGAGAACGCCTACCCCTTCGTGATCAACAGGCGAGGCATTGTCTCGCTCCATCTCTCGGCGAACATGCAGCCTGACAGGCTCCTTGATCGGGCACCGGTGTCGACCGGGGTCCGGGAAATGGACGACATGCTTCGGGGCGGCTTTCCGGCGGGCAGCATCACCCTCTATACCGGTGGTCCGGGAACGGCGAAGACCACGCTCGCGGGTTTCCTTCATCCACGCAGCATGCCTGCGCGGCGAAAGGGCCTTGCTGATACTCTTTGATGAATTCCCCGAACGGGTCGTGGGTCACCTTCGATCAGTCGGGATCGACCTCCAGCCCCATGTGGACTCAGGTCTGCTGCGCATCGAATATGCGATTGGCGGCAGCCTCAGCCCCGATCATCATGGTGCCAGCATTCGCGAATGGATCATCGATCAACGGCCCGATGTCATTGCCATCGATCCATTGTCGTCGCTCATGAAGCCTTTCGGCCGGGCCGCGATCTGGCCGGCCGTCGAATTTCTGCTTCACGCCATCAGGATCAGCGGGACCACCGCCTTGCTCACCTCCGTGACAACCGGGACGGAGGAGGAAAGCAGCCTGCTTCATGTATCGACAATCGCCGACAACTGGGTCCATCTTGCCTATGGCATTCGCGGCGCAGAGCGGAATCGCGTACTGACAATTGTAAAGGCACGCGGAGTTGCGCATTCTAACGACCTGCGTGAAATGATACTGGGATCGGATGGGGTGTCGCTTACCGAAGTTTACCCGATAGACGGCGGCATGCTGACCGGCACCACCCGCGTGGCGCGCATGCGCGCGGACAAGGCAAGGCATGATCTGGAAGCAAACCCGGTCAGGAATGATGCCGGGCGGCTGACACGAACACGCATGCAGTTGCTGGACGACATGGCACAACTCAGCGATCAGCTTCGCAGGATGGATGCGAGCGATCATGCAGAATAGGCGAGCATGGAAGACTGACATGGATGCGGGAGCCAGACTTTGCCTCTTCGTCACTTCCACGAGTCCCGCGTCCGAAGCCGCGCGGAAGAATCTGGAGTGCATCCTCGGAGAAACGATGGGCGAAATTGACGATGTCAGGATCGTCGATGTGCTGGAAGATCCCGGTTCAGCACTTGAAGCCGGCGTCATGGTGACACCAACGCTGGCAATCATGCACAACGACAAGCGGTTGTTGATTGCAGGGCGCCTCGCGGACATCGGTCAGGTCGCCGCCCGCATCAACAGTTTCTGCTAGACCCGACCATCGTACCGGCACGCACCGAAAGGGAACGTGTTCCGCAACTGCGGCAGGGCAGGTCTCAGGCCAGGACGGCGCGCAGGTCGGCGAGGGAGACCGGTTTCTGCAGAACGGTCACCCCGGCGATTCCCTTCAGATCGGCCAGGGTATGGGCAGCGCGGGCATAGTTCGGATTGTAGCCGCTGACCAGCACCAGCTTTCCGCGATAGCCCGCATCTGCCAGCCAGCCGACAAGCTCCAGCCCGTCGATGTTGGGCATCACGATATCCAAGACGACAACATCCGGTGCACCGGCTTCATAGGTTCCGGCAAAGTCCTCGGGCCTGCAGACCTCGACCGGCTCCATGCCCATGCCCTTGACCACATCGACGACGATGGCGCGGAAATCAGGTTCGTCATCGCAGATCATGACGCGACGCTTGCGCTCACCGGACATTGCGACTTCCCTCCGCTGCGGAACCGAACCTGCTCAAGAGGTCACTTGTCGAGAACGGCTTTGGCATCCGCGTTGTCCAATGTCCGTCCAGGGGCGCCTTGTCTGCGCCATTGGTTTCCTGCGGGGTCAGCAGCACTGTCCTGACTTCCGGCCGGTTCAGCGCCACCCAGTCCCGCAATTCCTTGCCTGCCGCCGTTGCCGCGAGTTCGTCGGCGAGGACAAGATAGTCCACGTTCCAGGTGAGTTTCAGGAATCCGAGACCCCTTTCGGCTTCCTTGAACGACATGACCTCATGTCCCATGTCCTGCAGGGCATGTGTCAGCACCTTGCGCACATCGGGATCCGGGTCAATCACCAGAATGGTCGCCGGTTCGACACCCTCGCGCATGGTCAAGGCCGCACTGGGGCCCTCCGCGCGCTGGCCATCCACACAGGGCAGATGCATCTCGACCCGGGTTCCGGCCTTCTCCCCGTTCCTGATGGCGGCCCGTCCGCCGGATTGCTGCGCAAAGCCATAGACCATCGCCAGGCCAAGCCCGCTGCCCTTGCCGACCCCCTTCGTCGTGAAGAAGGGTTCGAAGGCTCGGGCACGCACATCATCGGGCATGCCCGCCCCGCTGTCGGTGACTGAAATCACGACCTCGCCGGCTTTCGCCGCCGGGTGCACGGCAATCCGGATATCGCCGCCCTCCGGCATGGCATCCCGGGCATTGAGGGCCAGGTTCAGGATCGCCGTCTCGAACTGTGCCGGGTCGGAGCGGACGAACAGCCCGGCCTCACCCTCCAGATGCAGACGGATTCCCTGCCCGATGGCGCGGGTGATCATGCTGAGGGCCGCGGTGGCGCAGGCGTAGGGGTCGAAGACTTCCATCGTCACGGGACGCTGGCGTGCGAAACTGAGCAGCCGTGCCGTCAGATCCCGGCCCCGGTCCGATGCACGGCGGGCGGACTGGATGAGCTGTTCCTGTCGCGCATCCAGACCGGGCGATTCCCCGAGCAGTTCCAGATTGCCCGAGATGACGGCAATCAGGTTGTTGAAATCATGGGCAATGCCGCCGGTAAGCTGGCCCACCGCCTCCATCTTCTGGGCCTGGCGCAACTGCTGTTCTGCGGCGCGCAGTTCCGAGAGGTCACGCATGGTGCCGATGTACTTTCGTGCACCGTCAACGATCGCCTCGCCCACACAGACCTCTGCGAGGAAGGAGGTGCCATCCTTGCGTACCGCCTGAACTCGATGTTGCGCCGAGAAAGTGGCGTTCGCCGCCGATCAAGGCATCACGCACGGCCCGTCGATGGGGCAGGGCTTCCTCCGCGTCCAGCAACATGAAGGAATCCTTGCCGATCACCTCGTCCGCCGTATAGCCGAAGGCTTCCTCCGCTGCCGGATTGAAGGATTCGATGATTCCGCGCTCGTCGGTGCGCACGATGGCCAGGCGTGCCGCATCAAGCGTTGCCGCCATCAGCTCCTGGTAGGTATGGGCCTGTGTCTGGTCCAGACCAATATTGCAGACACCGGCCAGGACACCCTGCCGCGCGAACACCGGGAACCGGATGGCCCGGATGGGCACGGTGCGTCCACCGGCAGCCTCCAGCATGATGTCCTCATCGAAGGTCCCCTGTTCCTCGAAGACGAGTTCATCGATCTGCCGTGTCCGGTCAGAAGGCCTGTAGTTGGGCAGTTCCTCCAGTTGCCTGTCCATCGCTTCCGCCTCGGAATGACCGATCCAGTCTTCCGCGATGGGGTTGAGCATCTTCACGCGACGGTCACTGTCGCGGTAGGTGATGGCAATCGGGGCATGATCGACAATCGCGCGCAGCATCTGCGCCGTTTGCCTGGCCTCCGCCTCCGCCACCTTCAGCGCTTCCTGCGCCTGCCACTCGGCGGTGATGTCGAGGGTGAAGTTCGCAACGCCGAGCAGGGATCGTGACTTGTCGCGCACGGGAAACCTGATCGACCTGATCCGACGGGCACCGGACTTCGGGTCGAAGGCAAAGGTGGCCTGGCGCTCGACCTTGCCCACACGAATGGCCTCGTCATCCATGATCTGGCACCATTGTGCCGCTTCCGGTGCCGCGAAATCCGCCGCACGACGCCCGACGATCTTCTCGACAGGCTGCTGCCACTGGGTGGCGTTCTCCCTGTTGATCAGTTCGAACCGCCCGTCCGGGTCGCGAAAGGCAAAGCCAAGCGGGGCATGTTCCATGACGGCCGTCAGCAAGGCCTCGGTCCGTTGCGACCGCGCTTCGTGCGCCAGCCTTTCGCTCTGATCGATGACTGTCGCGAAGAAGGCTTCCTTGCCCTGGAACGTCGTCTTGACGGAATAGACACTGGTCGGGATGACGACGCCATCCCATCGCCGCAGTGGAACGTCCATGCCGTTGAGCAGTCCGGTTTCGCGCATGGTGCCCAGGGCACGGGCGCGGTCGGCCGGGTCCTGATAGAGAGCGTCGGCCTTCATGCCGACGAGGTCCCGGCCTTTCGGCTGGAACAGGTCACGGGCCCGCAGGTTCGCGAACGTGTACCGCCCCCCAATGATCATCAGGATCGGCAGGGGCGCGTGCTCCAGAAACCTTTGCAGCAACTGTTCGGTCTCGTCACGCTCGGTGATGGCCTGATTGCGGTCGGACACGTCATTCACCGAGAATGCCACCGCAGGCGCACCATCCCATTCGACGGTGAAACCGACCATCTCGACATCGATCTCGCTGCCATCCCGACGGAGACCGCGAAAGCTCAGCCGCTCCGGAATGCGCTCACCCAGCAACCGGCGCTGCGCAAGCTTCTTCGCCCGTTCGCGTTCGCCAGGGACCAGCAGGTCAAAGGGATCCATGCCGATCATGGTGCCGGAGTCATGGCCATAGATACGTTCTGCAGCCACATTCGCGAACATGACCGCAGAGTTCTGGTGAACAATGATACCATCGAGGGTCTGCTCCACGATGGTACGGAAACTGATACTGTTCGGCATGGTCCACACTTCTCAAGCCACTGGCTGCACGAGCCCAACCCGCAAAGTCCATTGATGAGGATTGCACATCCATCATTAACTTTGGGTTCGTCTTTACCGTGTCATGAATTCGTGGCGGAGGATTGGTGGTACAGACATGACAGCAACTGAACCAGTTTCAGGTGATGAGGATCGGACTTCCCGGTTCCTGACCGCAGCGGATCCGTTGCGCGGACTGATCGTGCCCATGGTGCTGCTGCTCAGCATCGCGGTCGTCGTCATCATCGCGATATCCTGGTTCGCGGCGGAGCGGCTGGACCACGAAACCGAGAACAGGGACGTCGCGCTGGCCCGGACCGCATTGGCTACGGAGGCGGAAAGACTCGGGTTTCTGGCCAAGGACCTGAGTTTCTGGGACGAAGCGATCGAGCGACTGGTGATACTCGGCGACGAGGAATGGGCGGACGACAATGTGGGCAGCTATGCCTATGAGACTTCCCGCGTGGGCCTTGTGATCGTTGTGACCGCACTGGGTCAGACGCGTCTTCTCTTCAGGGACGGCAAACCATACAGGGGCAAGGCGCAGGAATTCCTGTCGCCCGACATGCTCGAGTTTCTGACACGCCGTGCGAACGCGGCACCGATGGAGGAGCCGGAACCCGTCGTGAGCTATGCCGTCATCGGCGGCCAGGTGCACACCCTCGCCGCCAGTGCCTTCACACCGGAGTCAGGTGTGGAGGTCGTGACACAACGTCGGACCCGCCCCATCCTGATCCTCGCCTCCGCCCTGGACACGGCGTTTCTGGAGCAGATATCGGACGCCTTCCTGCTGGAGGACCTGGCGGTCAGTCTCGCGCTGCCTGACGAGGCCCGGGTCTACGCCCCGATCTCGGCCCGGGACGAATGGGCGACGGCCTATCTGACCTGGGATCCGAGCAGGCCGGGGACACGGCTCCGGCAGGACCTGCTGGTCCCGGTCGTGATCAGCCTGCTCGCCATTGCCCTGCTGGGACTGCTGTACGCCCGGCGTCTGGCAAGGGCGCGTCGCGAGTCCGAGGCAATCAGCATGGCCCTGGAGCGCGAGCGCGAACTGCGCGATCTGAAATCACGCTTCATCTCCACCGTCAGCCACGAGATGCGCACCCCGCTGGCGACCATCCAGGCCGCCACCGACCTGCTGGACCATTTCGGCAACCGGATGACGGCGGAGGAACGCCAGAAGGAGATGGACACGATCCGAGGTCGGGTTGCCGCGATCGACGACCTGCTGGGCGAAGCCCTGCTGCTGGAAAAGGGCGAGACCCGGCAGTCCGTTCCGGAGGATCTGGATCTGGCCGCGCTGATCCGCGCGCAGTGGCAGAACAACCTGCCGAGCGAGGGGCGGGCGCTTGAACTGACCGACGAACGGACGAACCCAGCGACAGTGAGGTTCGACCGGCGGACACTGAACCAGATCATCGGCAACCTGCTGCAGAATGCCCTGAAGTATTCGTCAGCGGAAACGACAGTCGCCGTGCGCCTGGCAGAGACCGTTGACCGGTTGGTGATCGCGGTGACAGATCACGGCATCGGGATTCCGCAGAAGGATCTGGCGCATGTACGCGAGCCTTTCAGCCGGGGCGGCAATGTTGCCGACGTCGGCGGGGTTGGCTTTGGCCTGAGTATCGTGGATCGTGCCATCGCCCTGCTTGGTGGTTCGTTCAGTATCGAGAGCAGGGAGGGAGAGGGGACCACCGTTACCGTCCTTCTGCCCCTGTCCGCAAGGAAGGAGCCGTCACGTTGAACGTACCGCCACGAAAGGTGCTTGTGATCGAGGATGAGGCGGATATTCGCGAGCGTCTGGTCAGGGGACTCGGATTTGCAGGATATGAGGCGTCCGGCGCGAGCAACGGCGCGGAAGGCATCGCCTCCCTGATGCAGACCCCGGTGGATGTCATCATCTGTGACATGATGATGCCCTCGCTGAACGGTTTCGGCACGCTGACGGTGCTGTCCGACCACCCCGACCTGGCCGATATCCCCGTGATCGTGCTGACCGCGCTGGGTGAGAAGACCACGCGGGATTTCGCGTTCGGCAAGGGCGTCCGGGGATACCTGACCAAGCCGTTCCAGTTCAGCGAACTGGTGGAGACGATCGAAGGCGTGTTCGAAGGCACGCACAGGGGAGAAGGCGACCGATGACTGCGGCTGACTGGTGCTTTCAGTCCGACGGCACGACACTGCACGGGCTGCGCTGGGATATCGAACAGCCTGCGGCCCTGGTCTATCTGGTGCATGGACTGGCCGAACATGTCGCCCGCTATGACGGCTTTGCCACGGCTCTGAACCAGGCCGGATTCATGGTGGCAGGCCACGACCAGCGCGGCCACGGGCGCACGGCACAGGCGGGCGGCATCCTGGGTCACTTCGGCGATCAGGGGGGATGGACATCCATGGTCGGCGATGCCGCCGCGGGGGTCTCGGCCTGGCGTGCGGAACGGCCGAAGCTGCCGCTGATCCTGTTCGGTCATTCAATGGGGTCGTTCGTGGTGCAGCAGGCACTCTGGTCGTGGCCTGAGAAGTTCGATGGTGCGGTTCTGTCCGGCTCGAACGGTCCGCCGCCGCCGCTGGCCGCACTCGGGCGTGTGATCGCCCGCATCGAGAGACTCCGCCTCGGCCCACGGGGGCGCAGCAGGCTGATCCATGCGCTCGGGTTCGACGGCATGAACAAGGCCTTCCAGCCCGCGCGCACCGACATGGACTGGCTCAGCCGCGACCCGGAAATGGTCGACCGCTATATCGCCGATCCGGAATGCGGTTTCATTGCCTCGACCGCAAGCTGGATCGGGCTGCTCGACGCCCTGTCGTCGCTGGCCTCGAAACGGAATCTGCAGCGCGTTCCCGCGTCCATGCCCATTCACCTTGCAGCAGGCCAGCGCGATCCCGTCGGGGATTTCGGAAAGGGGGTCCGGCGGCTGCACGACCTCTACCGCGATGCCGGGGTGACGGACCTGACCATGACCCTCTATGACGGCGCGCGCCACGAGATCCTGAACGAGTCCAACCGCGCCGAAGTCACCGCCGACATCATTGCCCGCATGCGGCAGATGATCGGGGTTCCGGCATCACCATGACGGGCGGGTCCCTGCATATCCTGCTGGCTGACGACAATCCGGCGGCGCGGTCCCAGATTGCCCGACTGCTGGGCGAACTCGGGCACGAGACCACGGTTGTCGAGGACGGTCCGGCTGCTGTTTCGGCCCTGGCTGCCGTGGTGGTCGATCTGGCGATCCTCGACTTCGACATGCCTCCACCAACCGGACCCGAGATCGCGGCGATGCAGGGCACGGGCGGGGTGCCCATGGTCGGCCTCTCACCTGCCCATGGCGCACGTGCGGACTGGGGCGAGGCGCCGATCCGGGCATGGCTGACTAAGCCGGTCGGACTGGAGGCGCTGGCAGCCGCCATCGATACGGCTCTGGGTCCCGCCTCCGTATCGGTCAACGACGCGGTCGATCTGGCGCATCTGGCCACATATACCGCCGGTGACACCGCGCTGGAGAGGGAGCTTGCCGGACTGTTTCGCATATCGACCGACCGCTACCTGACACAGATGAGCACCGAGATGGATGGCCCGGGCTGGAAGGATGCGGCCCACGGGCTGAAAGGTGCCGCGCGCGGGATCGGCGCGAACGAGGTCGCGCGACTGGCCGCCTATGCGGAGAAGCTGCAGGGCAGCGCCGTCCATGCCAGACGGGAGTCGGTGCTGCCGGAAATCGTGCAGGCGGTAGACGAGGCACATGCCTGCCTGGCGAACCATCTGGCGCAGACAGCCGATTGATCGCTGCGCCTGTCGGGCGGGGAGCGCACCGGCAGTGCGATCCGGCGGTGGGCCAGTCTATTGCGTGACCGGCAGGGTCAGGGTGAAGCAACTGCCCTGCTCCGAGCTTTCGGTCAGGGACAGGTCGCCGCCGTGGCGGCGGGCAATCTCGGCGCTGATGGCCAGGCCGAGCCCGGTACCGGACCGGCCCTTGGCGATCTGCCGCCAGCCCCGCGCGAACTTGGAGAAGAGCTGATCCGGGGCCACATCGCCCGCACCGGGTCCATTGTCGCGCACGTCGACCCGCCAGCGCCCCGCCTCCACCCGCGACTCGATCCGGACCCAGGGTTCCGGTGAATCATTGTACTTGATGGCATTGGAAATCAGGTTGATCAGGATCTGGCTCAACCGGTCCCGGTTGCCCCGGATCGCGGCGGTCGTGTCGGCGGGGACATGATCGACCCGCACGCCGGTTTCCGCGGCCAGCCCCTCACAGGCCGCGATGGCACTGATCGCCGCCGTTTCCGGGTCAAGGCGCTCCACCTGCCAGCGCACCTCGCCGCTTTCAAGGTGGCTCAGGTCCAGGATGTCATCCAGCAGGCTGGTCAGGCGCAGGCTCTCGTCATGGATGATCCGCATGAAGCGCCGCGCCTGATCCGGCGGCATCTCGTCAGCCTTCAGCAGCGCCTCGGCGAAGGAGCGGATGGAGGTCATGGGGGTGCGCAGTTCGTGGCTGACCTGGCTGAGGAAATCATCCTTTTCCGTGTCCAGCCGCATCAGGCGCTGGTTGGCCTGGCGCAATTGTGCGGCGGTCTGTTCCAGGGTCCGGGAATTGGCCTCCAGCGCCTGGCTGTATTCGATCACCTGCTGGGTCTCGTCGACCATGCGGATGATCTCGTCGAGGCTGATCGTCTCCCCCGACACCACTTCCGAGATCATGACACGGGCGGAGGCGGCGCCGACATTGCCACCGATCTGGCGCTCCAGATGGGTGATGAAGGCCGTGTCCGCGACCGGCACGCCATCATCGCGCCCCTGCCGCAGGGCAAAGTCGCGGAACTGGCGGTCGGCGGCATCCGCGCCAAGGATACGGCGCGACAGCAGGCGCAGGTCGTCGATGGCGGCGGAACGCACCAGCGCACGGGATTCATCGCCGGGCGTGTTGCGGAAGACATCGACGAACAGGGCACTCTGCAGACGCTCCAGCGGTGCCTGCTCGCTGAACAGGGAACCCGCGATCAGCAGGGCTGTATTGGCCGTCATGCTCCAGACGATGGCATGCACCAGCGGATCGAAGCCGGTCATGCCGAACAGCGCCTCCGGCCGCAGCATCTCCCAGCCGAAGAGGCCGTTGCTGACGATCTGACCGAAGACCGTGCCCTCCTCCGCCAGGCTGGGCAGCAGCAGGGTATAGACCCACAGGACGACGCCGCCCATGAGCCCGAGCTTTGCGCCCCGTGCGGTTGCCTGACGCCAGTAGAGTCCGGCCAGCAGGCTCGGCAGGAACTGCGCCACCCCGGCAAAGGCGATCAGGCCCATGGAGGCCAGGGCCTCCGTCTGCGCGCTCAGCCGATAGTAGACCAGGCCCAGGAACAGGATCAGCAGGATGGAGAAGCGACGGCTGAACAGCACGAGGGTCTTCAGGTCGGCGCTGTCGTAGAGCCGCAGCCAGCGCAGGCGCAGCACCACCGGCATGACGATGTGGTTCGAGATCATGATCGACAGCGCGATGCAGGCGACGATCACCATCGAGGTGGCTGAAGAGAATCCGCCGATGAAGGCGAACAGGGCCAGCATCTCCTGGTTCGCGGCCATCGGCACGGTCAGCACGAACATGTCCGGGTTCGCGCCTTCCGGCAGCCGGGTCAGGCCGGCGGCGGCGATGGGCAGGATGAACAGGCAGATCAGCAGCAGATAGGCCGGAAACAGCCAGCCGGCGGTGCGCAGATGTGACTCCCGCGCGTTCTCCACCACCGTCACCTGGAACTCCCTCGGCAGGCAGATGATCGCCGTCGCCGAAAGGAAGGTCAGGACCGCCCAGCGCCCGCCGAAGACGTTTTCCCGCTCCAGCAGGCGACGGCTCATCTCCTCGGGGAACAGGTTCTCCAGGCCGCCGAAGGAAAAGACCACGAACAGGCCGACCATCAGCAGCGCCAGCAGTTTCACCAGCGCCTCGAACGCGATGGCCGCGACGACGCCCGGATGCTGCTCGTTGGCATCGAGATTGCGCGTGCCGAACAGGATCGTGAACAGGGCCATGCCCACCGCGACCAGCAGGGCGGGATCAATCCCGCTGTTGTCGCCGGAGAGGTTGCCCAGCAGGTCCCCGCTGCCGCCGCTGACGACATCGAAACTGGTGGTGACGGCCTTCAGTTGCAGCGCGATGTAGGGGGTGGTGCCGATCACCGCCATCAGCGTCACCATGACCGCGAGTGTGTTGCTCTTGCCGTAGCGTGACGAGATCAGGTCGGCGATCGAGGATATGCGGTTCACCTGTCCGATGCGCACCAGCTTCCGCAGCAGGTACCACCAGCCCAGAAACACCAGCGTCGGCCCCAGGTAGATGGTGATGAACTCCAGCCCGTTGCGCGCGGCGGACCCGACCGCACCGTAGAATGTCCAGGACGTGCAGTAGACGGAGATCGACAGCGTGTAGATCAGCGGCGAGTTGCTGATCCAGCGGCTGCCCTTGCGGCTCCAGCGATCACTCAGGAAGGCGAGCAGGAAGAGCAGTCCGACATAGCCCAGCGCGATGGCAACAACGACATCAGCCGTCAGCATCGCGCTGTTCCGGCGGCAGGGGATGCAGGGTCGGCGGACGCGGCTCCGCCGTGTCGGAATCGGTCACCAGGCGCCGCGACAGGATCCAGCCGAGGATGATCAGCCCCGTCCAGGCACAGAAGATATAGAGCAGGATGACGGGAATGCCGCCAAGCAGCCGGGCGCTGAAGAAGATGTCGACGAAGGGCGGCATGATCAGGATCAGACCGAAGAACGGCAGGATGAAGGCTGCGTCACGCAGCTTCTGCCGCGGCATCAGCGTGCAGGGGCGCCGGCCCCGGCCAGCGCCAGAACCTGGTCGACCACATCCTGGTTCGAGAAGGGTTTGGTGATGAAGGCGTTGACGCCCAGCGACTCGGCCACCTTGCGGTCCCTTTCCTGCCCTTTCGCAGTCAGCATGACCACGGGCAGTTCCGCATTGTCGGCACTGCCGCGCACGGCCTTCAGCACCGCATAGCCGTCATGTTTCGGCAGCATCAGGTCGAGCAACAGCACGTCCGGTGCCTCACGACGGATCTCGGCGATTGCCGCTTCGCCGTCGGTGACCGCACGCGTGACACAGCCTGCGCGCTCCAGAATGAAGGTCAGCAGTTCCACGATGTTCGGCTCATCCTCCGCAATGAGGATCTGTTTCGCGCTTCTGTCCGCCCCTGAGTCCGTCACGGCGGCATCCTCCCCTGATCGCCCGGGCGTCATTGGATGCGCCCGGATCGTTCCCGGCATGCAGTGTAGAACAGAACCGGGGCCTGCGGGTACATCGATCAGCGCGAATAGAGGATCGAGTCCTCTCCGCGGTGCAGGCAATCGCTGCGCGAACACAGTCGGCAGTTGGGTCCGACGGGCGTCGCCATGTGTCGCGCAGCAAAGTCCAGACCGTCGGCATAAACGGTCTGATCGGCATGCACCACGTCACAGGCAAGCATGACCGCGTGCAGGAACGGCGCCTCGTGAAACAGGGCCGGTTCGTGGCGCACGGTGCGCCCGATGAACAGGTACCGGCTGCCGTTCGGAAATTCCGCAAGCTGCCGGATCACCCGGTCCGGAGTCTGGAAGGCCCCGTACAGCGGCCACAGGGGGCAGCCATTGCCACTGCGCGGCACCGGCAGGCCGGCAATGGGAAAGCGCTTGCTGATGTGGCCCGAGGGATCGGCCCGCAGGAACCCGAAGGGTATCCCCTCCGCCCCCGGCTTGCGCAGGGAGACCAGTCGCTGGCAGATCTGCTCCACACTGGCCGAGAAGCGCTGGCGCAGCAGTTCCACATCGTAGCGGTGGCGGACAGCGTCCTCCAGAAAGGTCTCGTAGGGGAACAGCGCCGCCGCGGCGAGCCAGCTCGCCAGCGCCCCGCGGGCGCGGGTCCGTGCCTCGTCGCTGGTCAGCAGTTCATCCCGGGCCACCGCGTCGATCAGGTCCGGTGCTGTCAGCTGGCAGGCCAGTCGCGCGAGCTGGAACTGACGTGTCGAGGGCGGCGCATTGTCGAGAAACAGCAGCACCCGGTTGGCTTCGTCATAGTGGCAATGGTTACGGAACCGGCTCAGGTCCGCATCCACCGGGGAGCGGTTGAAGACCGAGATATCGAACCGCTGCACCAGAAACGCTGTCAGCGCGCCCTCGATCGTCTGGCCGAAGGACCGGATCTCGCGGCGCAGGTCGCGGGCGGCATCCTCCAGCGGCGGGAAATAGCTCTGGTTCTGGATCAGGAAGTCATCCACCTCCTCCGCCGGGGAGAGGGAGCGGTTGCGGGTGTTGCCGACACTGAACAGGGCGACCAGGCGTTCGGCGGTGCCGGAAAGCTCGCCGCTCTGTGACAGCACGATATCGACGAACCTTGCCCGCTGCTCCGTCGGCAGGTCCTCCACCGACGACAGGATCTCCATTGTGGAGCGCACGGCGGCGGCATTGTTCAGCACCTGATGCACCGCCTCCATCAGGGCCGGATCCTGGTCGAGCCGGTCGGTCAGTGCCGTGATCTGCTGATCCGCGTCGCGGACAGCGCGCGACAGGCTGAGCATGGCTGCGGCCCAGTCGGGATGGCGGCTGACCAGCGCGCTCGCGGTCCCCGGATCGATGCGGTGCTGCAGGATCGACGGGTCGGCCGCCAGTTCGCCCAGCCGCTCCACCAGCCGCCGCTCCTGATCCCCGCTCAGATCCGCCAGTTCCAGCCCGAGCTGTTCGGCGATCCGCTGCAACAGGCTGCCGCCGACCGCGCGACGGTCGGACTCGATCAGGTTCAGGTAGGACGCGGAAATGCCGACCTTCTGCGCCAGTGCCTTCTGCGTCAGCCCCCGGGCCTTGCGCCTTGTCCTGACCTTCATCCCGATGGGTGCGGCAACGGCCATCCCGGCGCTCCTGTCATTGCCAAATGGTAAAGAATTTACAGTATCGACTTAAGCTAATTACAGAATTTTACAGAATTTTCCAATTCTTTCAATGCCAGATTGCCATGATTTACAGCACCGCGTAGCCTTGGCAGCAACCAATGGCCCACCAGCCATGGGCAAAGGGATCGTTTCCAAGAAACCCGTCCGGGAGGGAAATTCAAATGACCAAGATCAATGATCGTGGCGTGTCACGCCGCAGCATCCTGAAGGCCGGCACGGCCCTGGGTGCCGGTGCGGTGATCGCACCGACCTTCTTCGTGCGCAATGCCTGGGCCGAGGAGTTCCGCAACAACCCGGGCAATGCCTCCAGCGTGAAGTTCGGCTTCAACGTACCGCAGACCGGTGCCTACGCCGACGAGGGTGCGGACGAGCTGCGCGCCTATGAACTGGCCGTGAAGCACATCAATGGCGAAGGTGACGGCGGCATGCTGAACACCATGCAGCCGCTGTCGCTGAAGGGTGATGGCGTGCTGGGCAAGAAGGTCGAGTATGTCACGGGTGACACGCAGACCAAGTCCGATGCCGCCCGCGCGTCCGCCAAGCGGATGATCGAGAAGGATGGCGTCATCATGTTCTCCGGCGGTTCGTCGTCGGGCGTGGCCGTCGCGGTGCAGAGCCTGGCGCAGGAGATGGGCGTCGTCTTCATGTGCGGCCTGACCCATTCCAACGACACCACCGGCAAGGACAAGCGGCGCTATGGCTTCCGCCATTTCTTCAACGCCTACATGTCCGGTGCCGCGCTGGGTCCGGTGCTGAAGGAAACCATGGGCACGGAGCGTCGCGCCTATCACCTGACCGCCGACTACACCTGGGGCTGGACGCAGGAAGAGTCGATCAAGAACACCACGGAAGCCCTGGGCTGGCAGACGGTCAATGCCGTGCGTACGCCGCTGGGCGCGGGTGACTTCTCGCAGTACATCACGCCGGTGCTGAATTCCGGTGCCGACGTTCTGGTCCTGAACCATTACGGCAAGGACATGATCAACTCCCTGACCCAGGCGGTGCAGTTCGGCCTGCGCGACAAGCAGGTCAACGGCAAGGACTTCCAGATCGTCGTGCCGCTGTACTCGCGCCTGATGGCACAGGGTGCCGGCGCGAACATCAAGGGGATCTACGGCACGACCAACTGGAACTGGTCGCTGCAGGATGCCGGTTCGCAGGCATTCGTGAAGTCCTTCGGCCAGGAATACGGCTTCCCGCCGTCGCAGGCCGCCCATACCTGCTATGTGCAGGCTCTCCTGTATGCCGATGCCTGCGCCCGCGCCGGCACCTTCTACCCGCCGGAGGTCATCAAGGCGCTGGAAGACTTCGAATTCGATGGCATGGGCAATGGCCCGACCCTGTATCGCGGGGCGGATCACCAGTGCTTCAAGGACGTGCTGGTGGTGCGTGGCAACGAGAACGCGACCAGCCAGTTCGACCTCCTCGAGGTCGTGAAGGAAGTCCCGGCGTCGCAGGTCACCTACGACCCGAGCATCTTCGGTGGCGAACTGGGCCCCTATAAGGTCTGAACCACGGAAGTTTCCGGGGCCGCTGCTGGCGACCCCGGAAATTCGGACTGGTCCGGTCACCCCACCTCCCCGGGATGGCCGGACCATCTTCGTTTCGGACCTGCGACTGGTTAGGGTTGTCCGAACGGTGAACTGACTCCGGACGGGTGGGATCATGGACGTTATTCTGCTTCAGCTTCTCAACGGTCTCGACAAGGGCGGTGCCTATGCGCTGATTGCCCTGGGCCTGACCATCATCTTCGGCACCCTGGGCGTCGTGAACTTCGCCCATGGCGCGCTGTTCATGCTGGGGGCGTTCTGCGCCGTGTCGGTGCAGGCCCTGCTGACCATCTCGAAGAAGGTGAAGGACGAGAGCATCAAGTTCTTCGATGCCTACAAGGAAATCCCGTACCTGGAGGCCTGGTGGGGCGATACCGGCGCAATGATCATCGACTACGCCGTGCCCATATCCATACTCATCGCCATCCCGCTGATGCTGCTGATCGGCCTCGGGATGGAACGCGGACTGATCCGCTATTTCTACAAGCGCCCGCACGCCGAACAGATCCTGGTGACCTTCGGCCTGGCCATTGTCGTGCAGGAGCTGATCAAGGCGCAGTTCGGCGCAAACCCGATTCCGACCCCTGCGCCGGAAGTGATCGCGGGCAGCGCCAATGTCGGCCTCTGGGTCGGCCTCGGGGAATCGGTGGTCTATCCTTGGTGGCGGCTGATCTATCTCGCCTTCGCCGGTGTGGTGATCGCCCTGGCCTTTGCGTTCCTGAACCTGACAACCTACGGCATGGTGGTGCGCGCAGGCATGGCCGACCGGGAGACCGTCGGCCTGCTGGGCATCAATATCCAGCGCCGTTTCACCATTGTCTTCGGCATGGCTGCCGTGATCGCCGGTCTGGCGGGTGTCATGTACACGCCGATCCTGCCGCCCGACTATCACATGGGCATGGACTTCCTGGTGCTGTCCTTCGTCGTGGTGGTCGTCGGCGGCATGGGGTCGCTTGGCGGCGCGGTGCTGGCCGGTTTCATGCTGGGCATCCTGCAGTCGTTCGCATCCATGAACGAGGTGAAGTCGATCCTGCCCGGCATCGACCAGATCATCATCTACCTGATCGCGGTCGTCATTCTGCTGGTGCGTCCCCGTGGCCTGCTGGGCCGCAAGGGTGTGATGGAGTCCTGATGATGTTTGGCGATCTGACACGCAACGACAAGCTTCTGTTCCTGGGCTTCACCATTGCCGCCCTGGCCATGCCCTTGCTGGCCTGGCCGGTCGGGGCGAACTATCCCGACCTGCTCCAGAAGTTCGCGATCTATGGCATCTTCGCCATCGGCTTCAACATCCTGTTCGGCCTGACGGGCTATCTGTCCTTCGGGCACGCCGCGTTCCTGGGCGTCGGGTCCTATGCGGCCGTCTGGATGTTCAAGGGGGTGACCATGAACGTCATCCCGGCGGTGATCTTCGGGGTCATGGTTTCAGGCCTGTTCGCGGCCCTGATCGGCTTCGTCAGCCTGCGGCGGTCCGGCATCTATTTCTCGATCCTTACGCTGGCCTTCGCGCAGATGTCCTACAATCTCGCCTACTCCGTGCTGACGCCGATCACGAATGGCGAGACGGGCCTGCAGTTGCGCCAGGACGACGCGCGCATTCTCGACCGGATGTTCGTGGAGCAGACTGAGGGACTGCCCTCCACCAACCTGTTCGGGCTGGAGATGAGCGGCTATCCCGGCTTCTATTTCTGCTGCGTGCTGCTGATCGTTGCCTTCTTCATCGCACTGCGGATCCAGCGTTCGCCGTTCGGGATGATGCTGCGGGCCATCAAGACCAACCAGGTGCGCATGAACTACACCGGCTTCAATACCCGGCCCTATGCCCTTACGGCCTTCATCATCTCCGGCATGTATGCCGGTCTCGCCGGTTCGCTGCTGGCGGTCACCGACCCGCTGGCGGGGGCGGAGCGGATGCAATGGACGGCATCGGGCGAGGTCGTGCTGATGACCATCCTCGGCGGCGCCGGAACGCTGGTTGGTCCGATCCTGGGCGCCGGGCTGATCAAGTACTTCGAGAACATCTTCTCCTCCTACAATGACAGCCTGCTGGCGGAGAGCTTCTCCTTCCTGCCGGATTTCCTGAACGACGCACTGGTGTTCGTCATTGGCCCGTTCGTGGGTGAGGGCTGGAGCCTGCTGCTGGGTATCGTCTTCATGGCGATCGTCATCTTCCTGCCTGGCGGCCTCATGGAGGGGCTGGCGCGGATCCATGGCTGGTATCGCGGACGGGGTCAGGGCGATGCCGGGCGCAATGTCGCGAAACAGGCTGCCGAGTAGGAACACGGACATGGCAATTCTCGAAGTCAAAGACGTGAACAAGGCCTTCGGTGGCCTGAAGGCACTGAATGCGGTGAACCTCTCGGTCGAGGAAGGCACGGTACATGCCATCATCGGTCCCAACGGCGCGGGCAAGTCGACCCTGTTGAACTGCTTCGTCGGCAGGCTGATTCCGGACACCGGCAGCGTCATTTTCAATGGCCGGTCGCTGCTGGGGATCAAGCCGCATGAGATCAACCAGACCGGGGTGGCCCGCGTGTTCCAGACGCCCGAGATCTTCACGGATCTCAGCATTCTGGAGAACGTGATGATCCCCGCCTTCGCCAAGGTCGACGGGTCTTTCCGCATCAATGCCTGGAAGACCGTCGGTACGCGCGGTGAGGTACGGGACATGGCGGAGAAGGTGCTGGAGGAAGTTGGCCTGCAGGAGAAGCGGGACATCATCGCCTCCAGCCTGTCACGCGGTGACAAGCGGCGGCTGGAAATGGCGATGTGCCTGGTCCAGGACCCGAAGCTGCTGCTGCTGGATGAACCGACCGCGGGCATGTCGCGGGCCGACACCAACAATACGGTCGACCTGCTGCAGCGTGTCGGTACGCACATCACCAAGATCGTGATCGAACATGACATGCACGTCGTGTTCAGCCTGGCCGATCACATCAGCGTTCTGGCCCAGGGCACCGTGATCGCCGGCGGCAAGCCGGAGGACATCAAGGGCAATCCAAAGGTGCAGGAAGCCTATCTGGGGGGGCGCACGCATGAATGTCGCAACGGCGAAACAGGCCGGAACGGCTCCGGTGCAGTCCGGGGACGCCTATTTCTCCTGCCAGGGGCTGCAGAGCTATTACGGCGAGAGCTATATCGTTCAGGACGTCAGCTTCGATGTGAAGCAGGGCGAGATCCTGGCATTGCTGGGCCGGAACGGCGCCGGCAAGACGTCGACGCTGCGTACCATCGCGCGCATGGACGATCCGCAACTGCATGAGGGTGAGATCTGGCTGGAGGGTCAGCCGCTGCACACCATGGCAGACTGGCAGGCGGCCCAGCTGGGCGTCGGTCTGGTGCCGGAGGACCGGCGGATCATCCAGGGCCTGACCGTGGAAGAGAACCTGAAGCTGGCACAGATCGAGAAGCCGCTCGGCTGGTCGATCGAGCGCATCTACGACCACTTTCCCCGCCTGGCAGAGCGGCGCAGGCAGGAGGCCGTCACCATGTCCGGCGGCGAGCAGCAGATGCTGGCCGTGGCGCGGGCGCTGGCGCGGGATCTGAAACTGCTGCTGCTGGATGAACCCTACGAAGGGCTGGCCCCCGTGATCGTGCAGGAGATCGAGAAGATCGTGGCGGAGATCAAGGAGCTCGGCATCACCACCATCATCGTGGAGCAGAATGCCGTTGCCGCGCTGGAGCTGGCCGACCGCGCCCTGATCCTCGACATGGGGCAGATCGTGTTCCGCGGGTCCGCCCGTGAAGTGCTCGACAATGCCGATCTGCGGCACGAGTACCTGGCAATCTGACGTTCGGTCCGGGCCACCGGATGATGGGTTCTGAGCCGGGGCCGGGCCTTCTAGAGGTCCCGTTCCGACGCAGCGTCCCATGTCCGCGCGTCTGACAGCGCCGACTGCAATGCGGCCTGCAGTATCTCCTCTGCCATCGGACTGTCGTCTGGCACGGCGCGGGACAGCATCAGCGCGCCGACCATCCGGTTGACCAGATCGACAGCGCGGGTCCGCGTGATCGCGGAATCCGGCTGCGGCAGGAGTGCGGCAACGGATCGGATCATTTCCTCCAGCCCCTCGGCGAAGGTGGCCCGCACAGCGTCCGACTGACGGCCGACATCACCACCAAGTGCCGCGGCAGGGCAGTTCAGGCCAGGCGCATCCCGCGCCGCCCGGGAGAGATAGCCAGAGAGCAGTTGCTCCAGATTGCGCGCCCGGGCGCGCTGGGCCGCCATCTCCTGCCAGGCGTGGTCGAGCGCCTCCGCCGCCAGCGCGTCCTTGGAGGGGAAGTGATTGTAGAAGCCGCCATGGGTGAAGCCGGCAGCCTTCATCAGATCACCGACACCGATACCGTCAAAGCCGCGCACCCGGAACTGTGTCGACGCCGTCTCGAGTACCCGCGCCCGGTTCCGTTGCGCCTGTTCCCTGCTGATCCGCATTTCGTTCACCCAACTTGACAATCGTGTTCCGGCACTCAATTTAATAATGACGATCATCATTATTATCAAGCCCGGACATGGAGTGCACCGATGCCCCTCTGGAAAGTCTATCACCCCGCCGACGCCTTTTCCGCTGACGACAAGCAGCAGCTTTCACAGCGGATCACGGCGCTGTACCGCAATCTGCCGAAGTTCTATGTCGGCGTCGTGTTTCAGGAGGTGGCCGCGGACAGCTTCTATGTCGGTGGCGAACCGAACGGCAATTTCGTGCGCATTTGGATCGACCATATCGCCAGAACCCTGCCAACCCCGGAGATGCGCACCTGGTGGATCGGCCAGTGTGACGAGGCACTGGCCCCCTTCATCAGGGACCGCGGTCTGGACTGGGAGTTTCATATCGACGAGACGGCCTTCGACCTGTGGTCGATCCAGAGCTATCGCCCGCCCCTGCCGGACTCGGAAGACGAGAAGCGCTGGCGCCGCGAGAACCGGCCCAGTCCGCCCACCGGACAATAGGCCGACCCGGCACTTCCGGTTTCAGGCGACCCTGCCCTGACGGGAACGCAATTGACCGTTCCCGACGGGCGGGGCTGTATGGCAGAGGAAACGTCTGAAACATTCGAAGGTCGCCCGTCATGTCCGTCACACTCGCCAGCCCCCTCACCCTGCCCTGTGGTGCCATCGTCAAGAACCGCTTCGGCAAGGCGCCGCTGACGGAGGGGCTGGCTGACGGGATGAACCGGGCCACAGCGCGCCACGCCAGCCTGTATGGCCGCTGGGCCAAGGGCGGGGCCGGTGTCGTTGTCACCGGCAATGTGCAGGTTGACCGGCGCTATCTGGAACGTCCGGGCAATGTCGTGATCGATGGCCCCCAGGACGAGACGGCGCTGGCCGGACTGCGCGCCTATGCGGCGGCAGGCACCGCCAACCGGACGCACCTGTGGATGCAGATCAATCACCCGGGCCGACAGACCCCGCGCCGGGTGTGCGAGGCGCCTGTCGCCCCGTCCGCCGTGCCGCTGGCGTTGCCCGAATCGGCCTTCGCCCATCCGCGCGCCATGACCGCTGCCGAAGTCAGCGAGGTGATCGAGCGTTTCACCCATACGGCAAAGGTCGCGCAGGACACCGGTTTCACCGGGGTGCAGGTCCATGCCGCCCACGGCTACCTGCTCAGTCAGTTCCTGACGCCGCTGGTCAACAAGCGCGACGATGAATGGGGCGGCAGCCTTGAGAACCGGGCGCGCCTGCTGCTGTCGGTGGTGCGCTCGATCCGCCAGGCCTGCGGCCCCATGTTCCCGATCTCGGTCAAGCTGAACTCCTCCGATTTCCAGAACGGTGGCTTCAGCAGCGAGGACTGCCTGAAGGTCGTGCAGTGGCTGGAGGAAGCAGGCATCGACCACCTGGAGATCTCGGGCGGCAACTACGAAGAACCGAGCATGATGGGATCGAAGAATACCGAGGGCACGGCAGTTGCCGACAGCACGGTACGGCGGGAAGCCTATTTCCTGACCTATGCGGAGGAGATGCGGAAGGTCACCAGTCTGCCCCTGATGGTGACGGGCGGTTTCCGCAGCCGCAAGGGCATGGAGGAGGCGCTGGCCAGCGGCGCACTGGACATGATCGGGCTGGGCCGTCCGATGTGCGTCGAGACAGATGCCCCCAACAAGCTGCTTGCCGGTGCCGAATCCTGCGGCGCATGGGAGAAGCAGATCCGCCCCGCCAAGGCCGGCATGGGCTGGTTCGCACTGGCCCTGATCAGCCACGGCGATGGCCAGGACCCGAACACCGCGATGACCGGCGAGGAGGCGATGAAGGCCTATGTCGCCAACGAGGAAGCCACGGCAAGCGCACTTGTCGGGCGCTGAACTCGGACCCGCTGGCTGAGCGGGCACGCACCACGTCCAGTCACGTCCAACCTGGGCCTGCCCTCTGCCTTCCCCCGCAAGGGGGGAGGAGGGGCGTGCAAGGCGGCTACCGGCTGACCTTGTAGCCGACCTTCTCGCGGTCCCAGGTGCGCTCGCTCAGGCCGCGATCACGCAGCTTGTTCTTCTGGATCTTCGATGAGGGCGTCTTCGGGATCTCGTCGATGAACTCGATGAAGCGCGGCACCGCGAAATAGGGCATGCGCGGGGTACAGAAATCCAGCAGCTCCGTCGGCTCCGGCGCGGGCACGTCAGGGTTCAGCACGATGCAGGCCAGCACCTCGTCCTCGCCACCCAGTTCCGCCTTCACGGCAACGGCAGCCACTTCGGCCACGGCTTCATGCTCCAGCAGCACGGCCTCCACCTCGTAGGACGAGATGTTCTCGCCCCGGCGGCGGATCGTGTCCTTGATGCGGTCGATGTACCAGAGATAGCCACGTTCATCGAAGCGACCGGCATCACCCGTGTGGAACCAGAAGTTCCGCCAGGTCTCGACCGTCCTGTCAGGCATGCCGTTATACCCCTGCATGAAGCAGAACGGCTCCTTCGGGCGGACCAGGATCTCGCCCACCTCCCCGACCGGCATTTCCTCGTCGGTATCCGGGTGGGCCACGATGACCTCGAAATACTCGTCCCAGACCTTGCCCGAACAGCCGGCCTCGTTGGGCGCATCGAAGGGCCGCCAGACCGGCAGGTTGCATTCCGTCATGCCGAACAGTTCGGTGAACTTGTTCACGCCGAACCGTTTCGACAGGTTGTTCATGGTATCCGTGGTGACCGGCAGGGCG
The DNA here is from genome assembly GCA_016865035.1 of Kordiimonadales bacterium IMCC3096. GTDB lineage: Bacteria > Pseudomonadota > Alphaproteobacteria > Minwuiales > Minwuiaceae > Minwuia. The sequence goes on along the minus strand of CP018227.1, from coordinate 2,079,563 downwards.
CACATGATGCGCAGGTCATTGTCCGCATCATCGGCGCGCGGCGGCTGACTGAGGACAAAGTCGTTCATGGCGCCCAGCAGGTTCGTCGCCGTCGCCTTGTACTTGCGCACATCATCGATCCAGGTGCGCGCACTGAATGACCGCATCAGCACGGCGCTGCCACCGGCCTGCATGGTTCCGTAGGTCTGCATCAGGATGCCCTGCGCATGAAACAGCGGCATGCAGATGTAGTACCGGTCATCCGGCCCGAGTTGCATGGATTCCTTCATCGACAGACCGATCAGGTACAGATGCCCGTTGGGCATCAGCACCCCCTTCGACGGACCCGTGGTGCCTGACGTGAACATGATCATGCCGATGTCGCTGTAGGTGACCTCGACATCGATGTCATCCTCGGGGCCGTTCAGCAGTTCATCCAGTGACCGCACATCGATCCGGCTGAACTCCGGCCACGGCACGTCGGCACCGTCGCTGGGCACATAGACGGTCTTCAGATCCGGTACCGTATCCTCGATCTCCGCCAGCCAGGGCAGGAACTCCGGCTCCACCACCGCGATACCCGCGCGACAGTTGGTCAGAACATGGGTCAGGAACCGGCCCTTGTAGGCCGTATTCACCGCGACGGCGACGGCGCCGATACGGCTCAACCCGATCCAGGACCAGAGATACTCCAGCCGGTTGTGCAGCATCAGCACGACATGGTCGCCGAACCCGACACCGATCTGCGCATAGGCATTGCCATAGCTGTTGGCGGTCCGGTGTGCCTGCGCATAGGTGTAGGGTTCATTGTCCTCGAACTGGATGAAACGTGCGTCAGGGCGCTCCTGCGCCTGACGTGCCAGTGTCTTGCCGACTACCCATTCGGACTTGTCCGTCGCCATTGTATCCTCCCCCAAGGTCAAGCGGGAGGATGCTACACCCGTTAGGCGCTGTCACTCCACCCTGAGTTCGGCGGCAGGCTTGCGTCCGAGCGCACGCCAGGCACCCGCCAGACCCAGCAGGGTCGTCAGGATGATCGCACCGAGGATGACCACCGCAAGCCGGGCGGGCAGGATGGTGAACTCGCCCTGCATGACGAAGGTGATCACCCCCCATCCGGCGGCGGACCCGGCAATGGCGGCAACGATCGCGGTGATGCTGCCCAGCACGGCGAACTCGGCGGCATTGATCCGCAGGATCTGGCCACGGGTCGCACCGATGACCTTCAGCACCACGGATTCCCGCACCCGACGCCTGTGTCCCGCCGCGATGGCCCCTGCCAGCACCAGCATCCCCGCGAACAGGGTCACGCCGGAGGCCGCGCGGATGGCCGTCGCGACCTGGCCCAGGATCTGGTCGAACAGGGTCATGGCCTCCTTCACCCGGATGGCGCTGACGTTGGCGAACCGGTCGGTCACGGCGCGGTAGAGCTGCTGTTCGGCCGCCCCCTCCGCATGGGCGGTGGCCAGATGGGTATGCGGCGCGCCGGCCAGGGTCGCGGGATCGAAGATGAACAGGTAGTTGATCGCGAAGGTGCCCCAGTCGATGTCGCGCAGGCTGGCGATGCGGGCGGTGATGTCCCGGCCCAGCACATTGATCGTGATGGTGTCACCGATCCCCACACCCAGCCCGACAGCGGCTTCCTTCTCGAAGCTGATCAGCGGTTCGCCGCGATAGTCGGCGGGCCACCATTCACCTTCCACGATCGGACTGTTCTCCGGCGGGTTGGCGGCGTAGGTCAGGCCACGGTCGCCGCGCAGCACCCAGGCCTCGCCGGGGTCGACCTTGCTCTCGTCCGGCACCGCACCGTTCAGGCGCGTGATGCGGCCCCGCAGGGTCGGCACCGTCTGCACGTTGCTGACACCGTCGATACCTTTGGCGATGGCCAGGAACGGATCAAGCTGATGCGGCTGGATGTCGATGAAGAAGAAGGCCGGGGCTTCCTCCGCCACCCGGCGATCGACCTGGCCCTTCACATTGCCCTCGATCAGGGCCACGGCGGCCAGCAGCGTGACCCCCAGACCGAGCGAGATCATCACCGAGACCGTGGGCGCACCCGGTCGGTGCAGGTTGGCCAGCGCCATGCGGAAGGTCGAACTGCGCGGACCCTTCACCCGCGCGGCGGCACGCATGACCCCCTGTGCCGCAAGCCACAGCACGGCGAAGCAACCCGCGGCCCCCAGCACGAAATATGCCGCGAACACCGGCTGGTCCGAACTGGCGAGGGTCAGCCCGGCAAGGCCCGCCAGCGACAGCACGGTGCCGATGATGAAACTGCGCGGCGGGCGTTCGCCGCCATCGCCCAGCATGGCCCGGAACAGGCTTGCGGCACTGGTCCGGCGGGCAGAACCCAGCGGCCAGAGCGCGAAGGTCAGGATGATGAGAATGCCGTAGAGCGTGGCCAGCAGCAGGGGCATCACGAACAGGTTCGCCTCCGGCGCCACGGGCAGCACCTGCGCCAGCAGGCTGCCGACGATGAAGGGCACCAGACCACCGACAATCAGACCGGCGACAATGCCGACCGTGCCAAGCACCAGGATCTGGATCATGAAGATGCGCGTGATGTCACCGCCGGTCGCCCCGAGGCACTTCAGGATGGCGATGGAGCGCCGCTTGGTATCCAGATGCGCCTTGACTGCATTGCCGACCCCGACCCCGCCAACCAGCAGGGCGGTCAGTCCGACAAGGATCAGAAACACGCGCAGCCGTTCGATGAAACTCTCGACGCCCGGGGCGCCACGACGGCTGTCACGCACCCTCCAGCCCTCATCGGGGAAGCGGTCCTGCAATGTCGAAACGAAATCGGCCAGATCCGCACCGGGGGGCAGCTTCAGCCGATAGTGGCGGAAGATCATGCTGCCCGGCTGGATCAGATCGGTGGCCGGCAGGGCATCCGCGGAGATCATCAGACGCGGGCCCAGCAGGACAGCCCCGCTGGATGCCCGATCCGGTTCATCGGCAATGATCCCGCGCAGCTCCACCTCCGCGTCACCCACGCGCAGGATCTCGCCGATGCGCACGTCCAGCCGGTCGGCGAGTTCCGGTGCGGCAACGACACCGTAGCGGCCATTGGCCAGACCCAGGGCCACGGTCGGATCGCCGCCACCTTCCAGCCTGAACTGGCCGTAGAGGGGATAGAGATCGTCCACCGCCTTGAGTTCCGAGAGGGTACGCGCGTCCGAAGAGGTGGCGCGCACGATGGTGCGCATCGTCAGGCTCTGCGATACCGCCTCACTGTTGGCGGCAAGCCAGTCCTGAGCGGGCTGCGACGGCTCCCGATGGATCAGGCGCAGGTCGACGTCGGCGCCCAGGATCTGCTGCCCGTTCGCCTGCAGCCCGGACAGGATCGATGACGTGAGCGAGCCGACACCGGCAATGGCGGCAACGCCAAGGCCCAGCGAGAACAGGAAGATCCGGAAACCGGCCACGCCACCGCGCAGGTCACGCAGCGCCATGCGCCAGGCTGTCTGGAGATTGTGCATGGGTATCAGGCCGCCGCCGTGGCGTGGCTGTTCAGTGTGTCATCGGCGATCAGCCCGTCCCGGATGCGCACGATGCGGTCGCAGCGCGTGGCCAGATCCTCGTCATGTGTCACCAGCAGCAGGGTGGTCCCCCGTTCCCGCTGCGCCTCGAACAGCAGTTCGGTGATCTTCTCGCCGGTCTCGCCATCCAGATTTCCGGTTGGTTCATCGGCCAGGATCAGCGCCGGATCAGCCGCCAGCGCGCGCGCCAGGGCAACGCGCTGCTGCTCGCCGCCGGACATCTGGCTCGGATAATGACCGGCGCGGTCCTGCAGACCGACCGCGGCGAGTTCCCTTTCCGCGCGGGTGAAGGGATCGGCTTTCCCGGCCAGTTCCAGGGGCGCTGCGACATTTTCCAGTGCCGTCATGGTCGGCAACAGGTGGAATGACTGGAACACGATCCCTACATGGTGGCGACGGAACAGGGCCAGCCCATCCTCGTCCAGCCGGGTCAGGTCACTATTCGCGACCGTCAGCTTGCCGCTGGTCACACCCTCAAGCCCGCCGACCGCGGCGAGCAGGGTGGACTTGCCGGATCCGGAGGGGCCAAGCACTGCCACGGAGGTACCGGCGGCCACGTCGAGGCTGATGCCCTTGAGTATCTTGACCGCGCCTGCAGCGCCGTCGAGAGTGATGTGAACGTCTTCCAGACGAATGAGGCTGTCGCCCATGTCAGTGTTTTCTCCTCGGCTTCAGACCCTGCGGTTCGCGCATCCCGCCGCGTGCGCACCCTCCCCCCGATATGGCCGCGCCTGCCGGGGGATCAACGGACTGTTGCTTTTCGTCACAATGGTCATGTTTGTGTCCATTGTTTGTCCGCAAGCGGTGAATGCTTCGTCAATGCGGGTGGTGATGTTCGGTGATTCGATCACCGCCGGGTACGGCCTGCCGCCCTCCGCCGCGCTGCCGCGCCTGCTGGGGAGAAACTGCAGGCCGATGGGCTGGATGTGGTGGTGGAGAATGCGGGCGTATCCGGCGACACGACGGCAGGTGGCCTGTCACGGCTGGACTGGGCCGTGCAGGGCCAGCCCGATCTGGTGATCGTGGCTCTGGGTGGCAACGACGGCCTGCGCGGCATTGATCCGGCGGAGACCCGACGCAACCTGGTGGCGATCATCGAGAACCTGACATCGAAAGACATTCCGGTCCTGGTCGCGGGCATGCTGGCCCCGCCGAACCTCGGGAATGAATATGCCGCGAAGTTCAATCCGCTGTTCGCCGAGGTCGCGGCGGACGCTGAGGTGGCCTTCTATCCCTTCCTGCTGGACGGTGTGGCGGCTGAGCCATCGCTGAACCAGTCGGATGGCATCCACCCCAATGCGGAGGGTGCCGCCATCATCGCCGCGCGCATGTCCGGCCCGGTTGCCGAACTGCTGCGTCCCTGACCCCTGGCGCAAGCTGCCGCCTGAGTCCGCGTTTCATGTCCGGAGAGAGTCGAATGTCTGTCACCATCTATCACAACCCCCGTTGCTCCAAGTCCCGCGAGACGCTGAAACTGCTGGAGGACAAGGGCGTCACGCCGACGGTGATCGAATATCTGAAGACCCCGCCCACCGCCGCCGAACTCAGCGACATCCTGGGAAAGCTGGGTATTGCGCCCCGCGACCTGATGCGTCGGAAGGAAGCGGAATACAAGGCCGGCGGCCTGGATGAACCCGGCCTCTCGGACGGCGAACTGATTGCGGCAATGATCGCGACGCCGAAGCTGATCGAACGGCCCATCGTGCTGGCCAATGGCAAGGCCGCGCTTGGCCGCCCGCCGGAGTCGGTTCTCGCCATCCTCTGAATGTCACAATCCTTGTCCAGGGTGTCACCATGCGCCTGTTCATTGCACTTGATCTGCCCGCGCGCTTCCGCGACCGCCTGACGATGGTACAGGGCGGTCTGCCCGGGGCGCGCTGGGTTGCGCCGGAGAGCCTGCATCTGACCCTGCGCTTTGTCGGCGACGCCTCGCGCGACATGGCCGAGGATCTGGTGGCCGCCCTGTCACGGGTCCGCGCCGACGCCTTTGACCTGACACTGGCGGGCATGGGCATCTTCGGGGACCGCCGCCGCGCCCGCATGCTGTGGGTGGGGGCGGAACCGTCGGCGCCACTGCGCCATCTGCAGGCAAAGATCGAGCAGGCGGCACAGTCCGCCGGGCTGGGGGCGGAACATCGCAAGTTTCATCCCCACGTCACCATTGCCCGGCTGAAGGACGCGCCGAAGGGGCGGCTGGAAGGCTTTGTTGCCGACCATGGCGGACTGTATCTGCCGCCTTTCACCGTCGATGGTTTCACCCTGTTCCGCAGCCATCTCGGGTCGGAGGGTGCGCGTTACGAACCGCTGGTGGAGTTCGAACTGGACCCGGTTCAGGAACCCGTCGCCACCATGCCGTAGCGACGGAGCTGCTGGCCGTTGCGGCTCAGCCAGCGATCCCCCTGACGCGGATCTTCCAGCAATGTCGCCAGCAGCGCGTGAAATCGCGGGCCATGGTTCATTTCCCGCAGATGCGCGACCTCATGCGCGGCGACATGGTCCAGCACATGATCCGGGGCCAGGATCAGCCGCCAGTTGAATGACAGCACCCCCCGACCCGAACAGCTGCCCCAGCGGCTTGACTGATCGGCCACCCGGACCCGGCTGATGGTTTCACCGATCCTGTCCGCATGGACCAGGGACCGCTGTTTCAGCCGTTCCCGCGCCCGCACCTTCAGCCAGTCGGTGACCCGCCGGTTGCAATGTGTTTCATCGCCGCCCACCAGCAGGCAATCCGCCTTCAGGCGCGTGTTGCCGCGGCCGTCCGGTGTCCGCACGATCAGCAGTTCCCGATCCCCGAACGGGATGCGCGTGCCGGGCAGGAACGGGATGGGATCAGGCCGTTCCGCCCGCCGGTCGCGGATCCAGTCGAGATTTTCCTGCACGAAAGCCAGCCCTGTCCGCTCCGGCACCCCCTTCGGCAGGGTCAGCACCGGAAACCCCTCCCGCCGGTCGAGCCGCAGCCGCAGACGTCGCGCACGCGGGTTGCGGATGATCTTCAGGTCTGCGGGCAGGTCGTCCATGCGGTCGGGGTGATCGTTTCGCCAGTGTTCAGGATCTGATTCGGATCATTCCATCATGCGCGAAAGCACCCGGATTCGGCTATCCAGTTCGCCGTGATCGACATAGAAGCCCCGGAAATGGCGATCCCCGGTCGACGGATCGAAACCGGTGCGGCCATGCAGTACCCGGCGATTGTCGAAGATCACCATCTCACCGGGCTGAAGGTGGCAGGTCACCAGCCGGTCAGGGTCGGCCAGCAACTGTTTCAGGCAACGCATCCCCGCATACCACCGGTGCGCCAGCTCCGGCTCCAGGTCGATGACATCCATGATGTGGCTGTTGATCGACAGGCGGGAGGGAAATCCCATCGGATCCAGGTCAAAGACACTGCGGCGGCTGCGAATGTCCGCCTCCCCGTCATGGAACCGGAACGGTACCTGGGTGTGCAGCAGCACATCGAACGCATCCGGGTATTGGCTGCGCAGGTCCCGCAACAGGTTCAGCCCGTCGACATAGACCGAATCGCCGCCCACGGCCCCGTTGACCAGGCAGTGCAGGAACTGGATTCCCGGCTGAAGCTCCTGATTCGGCAGGTCGGTATGCAACGGCAATGGCCCGGCGGTATAGGCGAGATTGTTCGGGTTCGGCTTCGACCTGACATCGAAGGTCAGCCCGAAATTCGTCGGGCGCAGGAACCCGACCCGCTGCGCCAGCCGCACGCCGCTGTCCGGGTCGTCGGCAAGACCGGTGACGATGGTCAGGCCACGGCGTTTCAGATCCCGCAACTGAACCAGCAGCCCGGCATCGGTGTCGAATGCTGACGCGGGCACATACGTCGGCGCGAAGCCTTCCGGCCAGGGTTCGGGCGCAATCATGGCCGGGTCGTTCCGGACCTGGCCCGGCTGATATGCCCGCAGCCAGTCCAGTTGCAGCCGTCGCGGCTCCGCCACATCCGGCCACTGCAGCAGCAGGTCCGTGCCTTCAATGGCCGCCGTTGCCGGGCGGGTGTCGTCGGCGACACTCAGCAGTTCGAACATGCGCTCCTGCGTGTCGGGGTGCAGTTCGGCCGGGTCATTGTCACGCAGCCAGATATAGGGGAAACGGCTGCTTGCGCCATCGGGCCACTGCAGCACGAGATCACGCTGTTCCAGCGCGACATTGATTGTGTTCATGAGACGATTCCGGGACTTGGGACAGGACGGGCACGCCGCGCGATGCGGGCGCGATGATCAGTTCGCGAATGCGGTCGGCTGCCCCGGCGGCCACCACTGTTCCTGTTTCACGCGCTGGATGCAGGCACGTCGTGCGCCGCCCCGTCCGCAGCCCGGCATGATCACATTTGCGTTCCAGCATTTCATGGTCGAACATGTTCCCGCTGTGTCTGTGACAATGATGCCCTGTTTTCGTCGCTTCGGGGTGGGTTTTCTTCATGGTCGAGCATTGCTACAAACGGCGCCAGACGGGTCGCGATCACGACCAGACCGCCTTGGGAGCATGTGATGCGTCGAATTCTTGTAATTTTCTGGAGTCTCATACTGATGTCGGCAGCAAATGCGGCAGATGCCCGCGATCTGGAGAACACGCTCTACATCGAGCTCGAGCACGGTCGCGTCGTGGTCGAGTTGATGCCCGATGTGGCCCCCGCACATGTGGCGCGCATCAAGGAACTGGCCCGCGAGGGATATTACGACGGCATCATCTTCCACCGTGTCATTCCGGGCTTCATGGCCCAGACGGGTGACCCGACCGGCACCGGCACAAGCGGCAGCGGCAAGAAGCTGCGGGCCGAATTCTCCAACGTGCCGTTCGACCGGGGTGTGATCGGCATGGCCCGGACGTCGGATCCGAATTCCGCTGACAGCCAGTTCTTCATCACCTTCCAGCGGGCCTACCACCTCAATGGCCAGTACACGGTCTGGGGCAAGGTCGTCGATGGCATGGACTATGTCGACGCGATCGCGCCGGGTGAGCCGCCGCGCTATCCCGACAAGATGATCAGCGTGAAGGTCGCCGCGGACGTCGACGGCTGATGCACCGGCGCGGGGCCGCAGGATCATGAACTACTATCTTGCGGCCACCGCGCTGCGCGCCTTCTCCGCCACCGGTCCGACCAAGGCCCTCTACCGCTGGCTTGGCAACCGCAAGGGCGAACGCAAGCTGTCGGAAGAACGGGCTGGCTGGGTGCTGGAGCGGCTGGCCGAGGCTCCCATGACCGACCCCGCGCGGTTCCTGGAGCTTGGCACCGGCTGGATGCACGCCTACAGCCTCTATCCCGCGCTGATCTATGATGCGGAAGTCCATTGTTTCGACGTCTGGGACAACCGGTCCTACGACGCCTTCCGCAACGCCCTGCCACAGGTCCGCAATGGCCTTGCCGCGATGGACCTCGATCCGGCACGGCGGGAGAAAGCACTGGAGCGTCTGGGCAGGGTGGAGGCGGCATCGGACTTCGCGTCTGCCTATGCGCCGCTGGACCTGCACTACGCCATCGATCACAACGGTGCGCTGCCCTATCCGGACGCGCATTTCGACATGCTCTATTCCGTCGACGTGCTGGAGCATGTGGTGGCCAGCGGTTTCGATTCAAACGCCGCTGACTGGTTCCGCGTGACCAAGCCCGGCGGGCGTCTGGTGGCACAGGTCGGGCTGGACGACCATCTGGCCCACTACGACCCCAGCCGCTCCAAGAAACATTACCTGCGGCACTCGGACAGCCTGTTCCGCAACTGGCTGGAAAACGACGTGCAGTACATCAATCGTCTTCCGGCGGAGCAGATCATCGCCAAACTGGAGACGGCCGGTTTCCGCATCCTGGACGCCGAACGCTTCCGCATCGACAGCCGCCCGCCGGTGCATCCCGACTATGCCGGGCAGAGCGATGACGACATCCTCACCTGGCGCCTGCACCTGACCGCCGAACGCCCGGCGTGAGGCGCGGGGGAACGGCCATCAGGCTGTCCCGGAAATCAGATCCAGCCACTCCTGCTCCGTCAGCGTCCTGATACCCAGTTCGGCGGCCTTCTTCGCCTTTGATCCGGCACCGGGTCCGGCGACCAGGATGTCGGTCTTCTTCGAGACACTGCCGGAGACGCGGGCGCCGAGGGATTCGGCGCGGGCCTTGGCCTCGTCACGGGTCATTGTTTCCAGTGATCCGGTGAAGACCACCACCTTGCCTGCGACGGGGCTGTCCTGCGCCGGGGCCTCGAAGGGTTCGACCTCCAACAACGCGCTCCGCAGGTCATCCAGAACGGTGCGGTTGTGTTCCTCCGCCATGAACTCCAGCAGTTCACGCACCACGGTCGGGCCGATGCCGTCAATGCCTTCCAGGTCGGCATGGGCCTCGCCCTCCGGATCCGCCATCGCCGCCTTCAGGGCTTCCAGCAGGGCGTCCAGCGTCAGGTAGCTCGCGGCCAGGGTGCGCGCAGTGGTCTGGCCGACATGGCGGATGCCAAGGGCGAACAGGAACCGGTCGAGCGGGATCCTGCGGCGTTCCTCGATCGCCGCGAACAGCTTCTTCACCGAGGTTTCGCCGAAGCCGTCGCGCTCCTCCAGCTTCAGGTCGCCGTTGCGGGCCTCCAGCGTGAAGATCTCGGCAGGCGTCGTGATCTCGCCGGCGGCGAAGAACATCTCGATCTGCTTCGCGCCCAGCCCCTCGATATCGAAGGCATTGCGGGACACGAAGTGCTTCAGCCGCTCCATCGCCTGGGCGGTGCAGATCAGCCCGCCGCTGCAGCGGCGCACCACGTCCAGTTCGCCGGAGGCGCGCACGTCCCGCACCGCATGGCTGCCGCAGACGGGGCAGGTCTCGGGGAACGCATAAGGCTCTGTCCCCGCCGGCCTCCGGTCCGCCACCACACCGACGATCTGCGGGATCACGTCCCCGGCGCGCTGCAGGGTCACCGTATCGCCGATGCGCACGTCCTTGCGGCGGATCTCGTCCTCGTTGTGCAGGGTGGCATTGGAGACCACGACGCCGCCGACCGTCACCGGCTCCAGCCGCGCCACGGGGGTCAGGGCGCCGGTGCGCCCGACCTGGATGTCGATGCCGCGCAGGATGGTGCTGGCCTGTTCCGCGGGGAACTTGTGGGCGATGGCAAAACGCGGGCTGCGGCTGACGTAGCCGAGCCTGTCCTGCCAGTCGAGCCGGTCGACCTTGTAGACCACCCCGTCGATGTCATGGTCCAGCGCCCCGCGACGGGTTTCCACGTCACGGTAGAAGGCCATGATCTCGTCCAGGCGGGTGCAGGTCCGGGTCAGCGGATTGACTGTGAAACCCCAGGCTTCCAGCACCTTCAGCACACCGGACTGGGTGGAGGCAGGCAGCGACTCCACCTCCCCCCAGGAATAGGCAAAGAAGTTCAGCCGACGCCGAGCGGTGATCGCCGGATCAAGCTGGCGGAGCGACCCGGACGCCGCATTGCGCGGATTGGCGTAGGCGGGCTTTCCCGCCTCCAGCTGGCTGTCGTTCAGGGCCTGGAACGCGGGCTTGGACATGTAGACCTCCCCACGCACCTCGAACACCGCAGGCGCATCGCCCTTCAGGGTCTCGGGAATATCGTCCAGCGTCAGCAGGTTGCGGGTGATGTCCTCCCCCTCCTGCCCGTCGCCACGGGTGGCCCCCTGCACCAGCCTGCCGTTCTCGTAGCGCAGGCTGGCGGACAGGCCGTCGATCTTCGGCTCCGCGCAGATCGCGAGTTCCGTCTCGTCATCCAGACTGAGGAAGCGGCGGATACGTTTCAGGAACTCGGCCACGTCCTCCTCGGAGAAGGCATTGCCGAGCGACAGCATGGGCCGGGCGTGGCGCACCTTGGCGAACCCGGCGGCAGGTGCGGCACCAACCCGCTGGCTGGGACTGTCCGGGGTCAGCAGTTCCGGATGCTCCGCCTCCAGCGCCTGCAGTTCCCGGAACTCGGCGTCGTAGGCCGCATCGGTCATCAGCGGCTTGCTGGCCGTGTAATAGGCCTTGTTTGCAGCGTTGATCCGCGCTGCCAGCGTGCGGTGACGCGCACGGGCCTGTTCCGTGTCCACCTCGCTCATCCGTTTCTCTCTCCCAGCAGGCGATCCGCGGCGGCCCGTGCCTCCACTGTCACCTCCGCGCCGGACAGCATCCGCGCGATCTCCTCCCGGCGGGCATCCCCGCGCAATGGATCGACCCGGGTGCGGGCGGTCTCGTCGATGCTCTTGGCGATCAACCATTGCCGGTCGGCGCGGGCCGCGACCTGCGGTGAATGGGTGACGACCAGCACCTGAAAGGTTTCCGCCAGCCGCGCCAGCCGTTCGCCGACCGCGTCCGCCGTGGCCCCGCCGACACCGCGATCCACCTCGTCGAAGATCATGGTCGGCGCGTCGCCGGTGGCCGCCAGCACGACTTTCAGCGCCAGCATGAAACGCGAGAGCTCGCCCCCCGACGCGATCTTCGCGATCGGTCCGGGACGGGCGCCGGGGTTCGTGGCCACCATGAAGGAGACCCGGTCCATTCCCTCCGGCCCCCAGTGCCCCTCCGGCTGGGGTGTCACCTCCGTGATGAAGCGTGCCCCGCCCATGCGCAGCGGCTCCAGTTCCGCCTCCACGGCCCTGTTCAGCGCGGTGGCCGCCGTCTGGCGTCTGGCACTCAGGGCCTCCGCCGCCGCCTGCCAGGCCTTGGCCAGCGCCGCTGTTTCCGTTTCCAGCGCCTGCAGGTCGCGGTCACCGCGTTCCAGGGAGGCGAGTTCGTCCATCCTGGCCTGCAGCAGGGCCGGCAGGGCATCCGGATCGATCTGATACTTGCGCCCTGCGGCGCGCAGTGCGAACAGGCGCTCCTCCACCGCATCGACATCCGCCGGGTCAGCGTCCAGATCGGCACTGACGGACATGATGGCATTGACGGCCTCATCCAGTTCGACACCGGCACGGGCCAGGGCCTCCATCGCCGGGCCAAGCCGCTCCCCTGCCTGTTCCCGCACGCGGTCCAGGGCGCGCTCCGCCGTGCGCAGCTTGGCCGCCACGCCGCCGTCCTTCTCCAGCGCCGCCGTCGCGTCGCTGACCGCTTCCGCGATCTTCTCCACCTGCATCATGAAACCACGCCGTTCGGCAAGCTGGTCGGCTTCGCCCTCCATCGGCGCGAGTTCAGTCAGTTCCTCGACCGTGTGGCGCAGCAGGTCCTCTTCTGCCCGTGCCTGCTCCAGCGCCGCTTTCGCCTCCGCCAGCCGGGCCGCACTCTGCTGCCAGCTATCCCACTGACGACGCAGTGCCGCAACCTCCGCCTCATGTCCGGCAAAGGCGTCCAGGATCGGGCGATGACTGGCCGCGTCCAGCAGACCGACCTCCGCCGCCTGGCCATGAATCTCGACAAGCCGCGCCCCGATGGCGGCGAGCAGGCTGATGCTGACGGGATGATCGTTGATCCAGGCCCGGCTGCGCCCGTCCGCACCGACCGAGCGCCGCAGGAAAAGCTCCTCCCCTTCCGCATCGGGCAGATCGTTCTCCGACAGGAAGGCGCGGACGGGATGATCGGCGGGCAGTTCGAAGATGGCCGTTACGCCGCCCCGCTCCGCCCCGGTCCGCACCAGGCGTCCCTCTGACCGCGCGCCCAGGGCGAGGCCGAGCGAATCAAGCAGGATCGACTTGCCCGCACCCGTTTCACCGGTCAGCGCACACAGCCCCGGCGCGAGGCTGAGGTCCAGTCGGTCGAAGACAACGATGTCGCGTATCGCGAGCGATCTCAGCATGGTGTGACCGTCAGAAGACGGCGTTCCAGATGCTGGATATCCATGATTCGTCGTCGGCTTCCGGCGCGAGTTGCTGGCCTGACAGAAGCGCGTAGGAATCGCGGTACCAGACACTGTTGGGGAAGTTGTGGCCCAGAACCGCGGCCGTTGCCTGCGCCTCGTCCGTGACGCCCAGCAGAAGATAGGACTCGGTGAGGCGATGCAGTGCCTCCGGCGTGTGACTGGTGGTCTGGTAGTCGCGGACGACATTGCGGAACCGGTTGATGGCGGCGACATAGTGCTGCCGCTGCAGGTAGTAGCGCCCGATCTCCATTTCCTTGCCTGCCAGATGGTCCTGCGTCAGGGCCAGCTTGGCCTGCGCATCCTGGGCATAGGCCGAGGTCGGGAACCGTCGGATCACTTCCTCAAGCGATTCGAGCGCCTTCACGGTACGGCCCTGGTCCCGCCCGACATCCGTGATCTGTTCGTAGTGGCTGACGGCGATCATGTAGTGGGCATAGGCCGAATCCGCGCTGCCCGGATGCAGCCGGATGAACCGGTCGGCGGCACCGATGGCAAGGTCATAGTCGTTGGTCATGTAGTAGGAAAAGACCGCCATCAACTGCGCCTTGGTGGCCCAGACCGAATAGGGGTACTGCCGCTCCACCAGATCGAACGTCAGCGCAGCTTCCTGGTAGTCCCCGGCGGTGACCTCATCCAGGCCCTGATTGTAGATGACCTCCACCGGGGTGTCTTCGGGCGCCTCCGCAACAGGCTTCTTGTCGCCGGAGTCGTCGGAGCACGCCGCAGCAAGCACCATCACCATGCCCAACAGCATGATGCGCCCAGCAGAAAACCAGTCCTGAACCGCGTGTTTCATGAAATCTATGTCTCACGCGGTCCTGTCGAAATCAAGCTATGCGCGAAGACCGGCACGGCTTTTGATGCACATGAAGGAGATTTCGTGAAAGCGGTGCCGGTTGGTCCGGCGATTCGCAATTCGTGTCACAATGCAGGACTGAGGTCACAGAATGCACCAACTTCGCCATATCGACCGCCACGTCGGGGAACGCATCCGCAGCCGCCGGGCAGAACTGGGCATGACGCAGCATGACCTCGCCAGCCTGCTGGGGATTTCCTATCAGCAGGTCCAGAAATACGAGACCGGTGCGAACCGCGTCAGCGCAGGCCGGCTCTACGAGGTGGCGCGGCAGCTCGGCTCGCCCGTCGGTTTCTTCTTCGAAGGACTGGAAGGCGAGACCGCCCGTTCGGTCTCCGACCTGGCACATGGCGGCACCAACCGCACCACCATCGACCTGGCGCGCAATTTCGGGCGGCTGGACAATGCCTCGATCCGTGGCGCGATCTCCACGCTGGTCCGCGCACTGGCCGACGAACATGCGGATGATGGGGAGCCGGTCAATGGCGGCGGGCCGAATAGCGACCAGGTTCGCAGTCTGGCCCAGCCGGCCGAATAGTCAGCCGCAACACACCAACCGCCAAGTGAGGTAGCCGATGCAGTTGCATCAATCCGACAGCGATAAGGATGTGTGACCAGGAACCCGCCGGCAGGCTTCTCAGCCCGCCTCATGACTCCACACAGACAGAGAGGCTTGACCATCGACACGCATACTCCGCGGCAGGTCGATCGTGAAGATTGATCCATTCTTGCGCCGACGAAAGCTCAGTTCGCCGTCCGCTTGCCTTATGAACTTGCGCGCAACGGTGAGCCCAAGACCAGTCCCGCCGTGGTTATGCTTTGTGGAAACGAATGGCTCAAATATTCGCCTCTCCAACCCTTGTTGAACCCCACCTGCGTTGTCCCAAATTTCTATCCGCACATGATCACCATGCGGCGCGCAACATATCAGAACGACTGGATACGAAGGCGGGTGACGGTCCAATTGATCCAGAGCGTTGTCAACCAAATTGGAAAGTACTTCACTCAATATAATACTGTTGAAGTCGATCAAACATTCTTCCCGACAGCACCTAACGATCATTCTTACACCCTGCAGATTGCGGTGCCGATATCCATTTCGCCAATTTTCCATTATGATACGAACGTCTATTTGTTCAATATCCCGCAGTTGGCCGGATGAAAGACTCTGAAGCGCGCCAATAATCTTGCGACAACGATCAATTTGTGACTCAATTTTTTTGAGCCTCACTGACGGCGCGTCCAAATTACTCAAGCTCGCTCGCAGATTCGATGTCAGGAGACCAATATTATTTATGGGCTGGCTTATCTCATGAGCCAAACTGCCCGCCAATTCACCCAT
Source organism: Kordiimonadales bacterium IMCC3096 (assembly GCA_016865035.1). Lineage (GTDB taxonomy): Bacteria > Pseudomonadota > Alphaproteobacteria > Minwuiales > Minwuiaceae > Minwuia. Next base: position 2,064,074 of record CP018227.1, on the reverse strand, counting down.
AGAGAGCAATGATTCTCTCTTCTGGTGATTCATGCGCTCGATTTCATATGTCGTGACATCAATTATCATGCAAATATATCGAAATTTTCCATAGGTCGGTTCAGAAATTTTTATCATGAAGAATTCGTCTGGTCGGGCCTCGGATGATCGAGTGATCCTCAATGTTCCGATCCAGCTCTTTTGCCTTTGGACGCTGTCACTGATTAGGGCCGGATCAACATCGAATTCATCTCCTGAGTCGATCTGGACACCCATGATATGCGGCCCCTCGAGCTCGGTGTAAGTCAAAGACCTGACGAGAGATCCTTCTATATCGTCGATATACACTACTTTTACTGGTGTATTGTATATAAAACCCGAAAGAAGCTCACCAATTTGACTATTTGACATTTTTTTCAGGTACTTCTCCGGCTCTGCACTGATCTCTTTCAGGATACCCTGATGAATAGAGTGAAAAACACTGAATAGAAGAATCAAAATCGATAGCCCGGATACAATAAAAACGCCCGCAAACGTCATTTCTATACTTCTCTGTTCATCTCTCAATCTCGCCTCCTGAACAGCAGAATATGAGGAAAACTGGCGACACAATCTGAGAAAATTTTCAAATGCTATGCGTCGATTGTCGATATCAGCACCGTTTGACCGGTCAATATAATAGGTATTATTATATCTCAATTCTATTTTACTCAGACTTTCCGAAATTTTGCGAATGAATTCTTCTGCTCTTGGAAATTTGCTGAACTTCTTTCGGATCAGCCCCTTGCTGGAAGCATCGAGGCGTGATCTGATCGACTGGAAATAAAATGACACCTCGCGCTCTTGTTCCGGTGTTGCTCGACTCCGGGTTCTCTGGCTCAGGTCCGCAATTTTCAGGGCATCATACTCGATTTGTGTTGCATGCCAGACTGCGCTCTCCTCGTTCGCAGAAAAAAACCCCCTTACTTCATAGATATAGAACAATATATTTACACTAATAATTCCAAAAATCACAAAAATAGACAGGTTTATGACAATTTTGCATTTCGCATAGGCATTCAAGATGAGCAAATAATAGCTTTTCACGGAGATATCTCTTTCATCTGATATGGATAGAATTCACATGCCAGACCGCAAGAGAGGTGAAAATATCCTCTCTGAGAGACCCGTTCTGAGACCAGGGAAAGATGACAACAATTGGGCCTTTGTTATGTACGGAAATGGGAGCATCATTCATGAGCCATACCAACATGGCACCTGCGTTCACGAATGTTCTGATGTCTGAATCCACTGTATAGCCATTCATCGCGCTTATGGATATTTCCGAGAATTCGCCACCTTCATATTGATCCAAAAAATTTTGAATAAGAATGCCGGTATATTTGGCAATATCATCATGCCAGGGAGTATTTGTACTGATAGATTCGACATATTTTTCATCTATATCATCAATATATAACATATATTTCTCTTGATTTTGAATTTGTAGAGAAAATTCTAATCTATTATCAGCCTTTAATGAATTATTTTCGATAAAAATAGTAAATATCGCAAATATAACGAACGTAATCAGCGTGAATTTTCTGTTACTACCAATATTTTTACACACATTACTGAATATTGCATGCATCATGATACACCTCCCATTAATCTGACCGTCAATTCCGTTCCCAGTTTGGTAAGCTGGACAATCTGTCGACGGGAATCTGCCGGATCCGGCCGACGCTCTATGAGCCCAGCATCGCAAAGATCGTTGACTTTCCGCAGACCGGTAGTCAGTGACATGTTTGTTACATAGGCAGCGCTGCCGACGCTCAGTCCGAAGAAATGACCCGATATCTCGTCCTCATGAAGGGCCGCCAGGATGCGGAAGTGCGCATCACTGGCGCATTTTGGAGGAAGCACATCGTCAAGACGACTTGGTGTGCCGGGGATTCTCTCGTATTTTCTTTGGTACACTCCGTCTTGAGCCAGGTTGTTTGAGTTTTCCTCGAGTCTCCTGGACAATTTTTCGACACCGAGTGCTACAGCATCCAGCAAGTCATTTGTATCAATCGGCTTGGAGAGATAGTCCACACCACCGAACCGTAGTGCTTTTCTGACATCGCTATATTCATTTTTTGAAGAAACAATGATTGTCTCAGTCATCCTTTTATGATCATCAAATTTTTCAATAAAGGAAAGAACACCCCACCCGGAAATATTTGGCATATTTATGTCAAGAACAAGTATTATTGGAGCAGATTCCTGCGCATACCAAGCCATGAATGCCGATGGATCAGTGAATGGCAATGCGTCATATCCCGATTCCGCCAGAAGATCGCAAATTTCGCTCGTGGCTAACTCCTCATCGTCCAGTACTATTACGTGGAAATTATCGCTACTAGACATTTCCGCTCTCAAGACAACACTGTTTGCCAAAAGTCGCGCTACAAGCTACAAAATTGACCGAATATGGCTTTATGTCTTGCATGAAATGACCCATTTTGAGGCGCTATTGGTACGTATTGTTGTCATTTGCGATTGTCCATACAGTTTTAAAGCTTCATATTCAATATGGTGGGGGAAGAGAGACTTAATTTTCATTTTTTCAAATTCAGCTGCTAAATATCGGTTCAAATCATTAACCTGGGGTTAAAAGGCCATTCTCCTGACGTATCGCTTGCCAACCCAAGCCTGACTCACCCCATATCTGGCACGACGCATCAGGCACCGCATGCATCGATTGCGGCGCCGATCCACTGGTAGGGAGCCCTGATGTACCACAATCTCTCTCCGTGTGACAGTCACGAAACCTGAGTCTGGATCGCAGCTCGCTCCGGCTAACGTTCACGATCTCTAGATCTTCGTTCAGAAGTCTCCGGAAAGTGGCTCGGGACATCGGCATGGCCATTTCCCTGATGTCGTATGGAAGCCGATAGTCCAGCGAAGCGAGCGAAGATTCGAAGAGGTCAGAAAGTGCATCCCATTCCATCCGGGATGTGATTTGGTTAGTTTCCCTGGGCCAGACCACATCAACGAGCAACTTTGCGACTGTCACCCGCTGATGTCTCTTCCAGGAAAGGACAGTCGCCTGTGGGAGCCGCGATTTTCTGAGCGTTTTTCGCACCTTATGAAGGACAGATACCTGCATGATCGCGAGCCACTTAGCGGAACTGAAGCACTATGCGTACACACGTTCGTCAGGCATCATTTGCATGCCGCAAACACCTCGTTCCGCACGAGCGATGAGATTGCGCATGTCACTCAGCGTCGCGGGTTTCTGCATGTATTCCTCGAACAGGATTCCCGAATCCGGAACATCAGATTTCGAAAGGGCCGTCCATGCGACAGCCTGCGTGTTGCGATTGGGGAACCCGTTGTTCCGGACCCTTCGCATGACGTCGGAACCTGACAAGCCAGGCATCGAGATGTCCATCAGTATCAGGTCGTACTTCTTCGCAGCCAGAAGACTGAGGCCTTCATACCCATCAGATGCTTCGTCGATCTCGTGGCCCAGACGGGTTACCACGGCCCTCGCGAGAGCCCTGTTGATCTCGTTGTCGTCAACTACCAACACCCGCATCTGAGTAACTCCTCATTAAATGCCTGAACCGACTGCATGTCAGTGCACCACCGAGGGGGTCGCGGGAGAAAGCTCAACTGGAACCATGAACTGGCATTTTGCGCCGGGAATGCTGGCGCAATGGTTGGAAATGGTTGGAAATGGTTGGAAATCTCCAACGGCCGCCGGGCCGAGGCCACACATGGCAGGTGATCCGGATTGCGCCCGCTCCTCTACGTGGGCCTATAGTCCTGTGATCGATCCCGTCGAGCATCATTTGGCAATGCTGGAATATCGGCTTCGGAGGCTACTGCCGAGAACCCGCAGCGCCCTGTGCGACGCCACCGCAAACACTTTCGGCAACTTCAATGCGAAGGGATGTGCTGGTCAACGCGAGCTTCCCGGACACTGCCGGGACTGACAACCTGATGAGAACCGACATCTAGTCAGGACGATCCATGGAGAAGGTCTCTTCGACGACCGGGTAGTCCACCTGGCCCTGGCGGGGCAGCGCCGCGTTCTGACGGCAGCAGCGTCAGACCAGCCTGCTCCAAAGCACTGACAGTCCGACCGACTTGCGCCGAGGAAGCGCTCATCTGAACCTTCCGTTCCGCCGGGACCATGTCGACCACAAGCGCGCCGGTATCGCGCAAGGTCGTCGTCGTATCCTTGCTATCGCCTTCCGAATGCGGCCCATTGCAGCCGAACGGCGCGGTCCACGGAAAACCCGTGATCGCGTTGAAGTAACCGAAGGGTCCGAGGTTCATGGCAACAGATCGTTCAACGACGACGCGGAAAGGCCCTGAGCACGCTCGGCTCGAGGGGCTCGACCTGGCCCGCTACTTCGCGTTCGTCGGCATGGTGATCGTCAATTTCAAGATCGCCATGGGCGCCGGAGGGGACGACGGCATCCTGAACACTCTGACCTCCGCACTGGAAGGGCGCGCCGCCGCCACCTTTGTGGTCCTGGCCGGGATCGGGCTTGGGCTGGCTGGTGGCAGGGGTCTGGACCAGACCATTGCCGTCACGCTCAAACGGGCCCTGTTTCTGCTGGTCATCGGCCTGCTCAACATGACGATCTTTGACGCCGACATACTGCACTATTACGCCATCTATTTCCTGTTCGGAGTGCTCCTGCTTTCGCTGGGCACCCGGGCACTCTTGGGGATCATCGGCGGACTGAACATCGCCTTCGTGATCATGATCCTCGCACTGGACTACGATGCGGGATGGAACTGGGATACATACACCTATTCCGATTTCTGGACCCCGACCGGATTTGTCCGCAACCTGTTCTTCAATGGCTGGCACCCGGTCATTCCATGGCTCGGGTTCCTGGTGTTCGGTATCGTCCTCAGTCGAACTTCACTGGCGAACAGGGCCACGCAGATGAAACTGATCATCTCCGGCGCAATCGCACTTGGCCTTGCCGAAGGCACCAGCGCCTTGCTCGCCAACCAACTTGCACCTGTCAGCCTGGAGCTTGGCGCACTCGTCACGACCGATCCGGTTCCCCCGATGCCGCTCTATACGCTGGCGGGCCTTGGCGCTGCGAGCCTGGTCGTCGGGGTTTGCCTCCTGCTCTCGAACCGGCTGAGAGCGATCGGTGTTGTGCGCCTGTTGGTGCCTGCCGGGCGCCAAACCCTCACGCTCTATCTCGCGCACGTGTTGATCGGGATGGGAATGCTCGAAGCGCTCGGGTTGCTTGGCGGACAGACGGTTGGTCAGGCAGTAGGCGCTGCGGCCCTGTTCTGCATCTTCGCGACTCTCTATTCGCTGATCTGGACACGGTGGTTCAAGCGAGGACCAATAGAGGCATTCATGCGAAAGGTTGTCGGCTAGCAAGCCCTCCGGCGCGCAGCTGCTGCCTTGCACTAGCTTGCGGTCCTGAGGTCAAACCCATCCAGCAACTCTGCGCGAGGCGCGCGCGAACAGCGGCATCGCAGCAGGCTCGCCGCAGATGTTTCCGAAGTTGCGGCTCAGAACCTTCCGGTCATCAACTCCGGGAATCCTGTTCTCGGGGCATGATCTAGTCGGGGCGATCCATGGAGAAGGTCTCTTCGACGATCGTGTAGTCCATGTAGCCCAGACGGGCGAGCGGGCGGTAGACCGACATGTCGATCATGCCGTCCTTGATGATCCGCTCATCGATATGGATTCCGACCACTTCGCCGATGACCATGTTGTTGACGATCTTCGGTGAGGAGGAGCGCAACTGGATGATCTGGACCAGCCTGCATTCCAGATTGACCGGCGACTCCTTGACCCGCGGGGCAGCGACGAGTTCCGACGGCAGCGGGGTCAGACCAGCCTGCTCGAATTCGCTGACAGTCCGGCCGACATGTGCCGAAGAGACATTCATCTGATCCTTCAGCTCCGCCGTCACCATGTTGACCACGAACTCGCCCGTGTCGCGCACGTTCGCCGCCGTATCCTTGATGTCACCTTCCGGATGCGGCCCATTGCAGCCGAACAGCACGGTCGGCGGAAAATCCGTGATCGCGTTGAAGTAGCTGAAGGGCGCGAGGTTCATGGTCCCGTCGCTGCCGAGGGTCGAGACCCAGCCGATGGGACGCGGCGAAACCAGCGCCTTGAAGGGGTTGTGCTTGAGGCCATGTGGCTGGTCGGCGCGATAGAACATGATTTCTGATCCCCTGTTTGCGCATTGCCGGACCGGACCGCTGCCGCCGGTGAACTGCGCAATGATCTAGCGCATCGGCGGCCAAAAGGGAATCAGCGCCTGACACCGCAGCACTGTTGGCGGGACGGTTACTTGTTGCGGACGACCTTGTTGTCGATTGCGGGCACGCTGTAGATGTAGGTCTCGATGGCCTGCAGGTCCGCGTCGGTCAGGAATTTCAGACCGTCTTCGATGGCCTCTTCCATCGACCCCTGCACATTGTCGAAGTCGGGTTTCATGCCGCTCTTCATCAGTTCGACAAGATCGCCCTTGCCCCAGTCGCCGGTGCCCGTGGCGTGCGGCGTGATGTTGGGGACAAGCTGCCCCTCCGGCCCATCCGGCGTTCCGGCCAGATAATCGCCGCGTTTCAGACCACCGAACATGTTGCGGGGCGTGTGGCATTCGCCGCAATGGGTCAGGGCCTCCACCAGATAGGCCCCGCGGTTCCAGTCCGCCGACTGCGCCGGATCCGGCTCGAAACGTCCCTCGTCGAAGAACAGCATCCGCCAGCCGCGCTGCATGAACCGCCAGGAGAAGGGAAAGCTGACGTCATGTTCCCGGTTCGGCTGTGCCACCGGGTCGAGGGAAAACAGATAGGCCTTGATGGCCAGCGCGTCTTCCCGCGTCATCTTCGTGTAGCTGCCGTAGGGAAACACCGGGAAATAGCGTCCGCCGTCCGGCCCGACACCTTCGTGCATGGCCCGGACGAAATCCTCATCCGACCAGCCACCGATGCCATGTTGCGGGTCCGGCGTGATGTTGGGGCTGTAGAAGGTGCCGAACGGCGTATCCAGCCCCAGTCCGCCCGCGAACCGGGTACCGCCATCCTTTGCCGTGTGACAGGCGATGCAGCCACCGGCATGCACCAGGTACGCACCCTTCTCCACCATTGTCTCGGCACTGACGGTCTGGACCGTCATGGAGAACAGCAGCGCAAGGCCGGACAGGAGTCCGGCCTTGCGCATGCCCGTCAGAATTCGGCCAGGAAAGGTCACGATGCTCAGCTGGGCTTCGGACCGCGATAGTCGTCGTGGCAACCGCCGCAGGTCTTGCCGGTGGCACCCAGAGCCGCACCGATCTTGCCCGCGTCCATGCTCTCGGTCGCGGTGACCAGATCGGCGGAGGCGGCGATCAGACGGTCATTGGCCGCCTTGAACCCAGCCCAGTCGCTCCAGATGCTGGCCTTGGCGCGATACTCCATGCTGCCTTCCGGGAACAGCTCGATGGTGGTCTGCGCCAGCATGTTCAGCTTCTTCGCCGCGGCAACCGTATCGGCACTCGGGGCGGCATTGCCCTTGGCGACATCGGAGATCGCCTTCATCGCGCCACCCATTTCCTTCATCGCGGCAACGCGCTTGTCGGACATGCTGCCGTGCGCGCCCGCCAGTGCGGCACCCGCGAACACGGTCGCGGCAAAGCCAGCCAGAATGATCTTCTTCATCAGCTTCCTCCTCAGGATTTCCGACCGTCCGGACAACGGCCCACCGACCTCTCGGCAGCCTTCACGACGGCGCTCCATCATCCCGCACCTGTCGTGACGTTAACAAGCAAGTGCGTGCATTTATTCGTCGCCCGGATCATCACACCCTCGTGATGAGCTGTCCATTCCCCGCCACGCGGGCGCACTGGCCGGCGATCGTGCCCCGCCTCGCGCTCAGAATCCCAGATGCGCCCCCGCGATCAGCATGCCAAGGCCGAGCAGCAGTCCGACCGCCACCTGACCCGTGAACCAGAGCGCCAGGCCGGAAAGCGCCAGAGCGGCCATCTGGAACGGACCCATCATCGCGATCTGCGGTGCGACGACGGCGGCGATGGCACAGCCGGGCAGGACGCTCAGCAGACGCCGCAGGCGCCCCTGTTCCGGCACCCGCGCCCCGAGTGCATAGCCCAGATAGCGGGAGGCGAAGACCACGACAGTCAGCATCCCGATGGCAATCCAGGGCGACCAGGGGTCAGTCATTCCTCTTCTCCGGCAGGATCATTCCCGCTGCCGCGCCAGCGCCCACACCGATCAGCAGGGTATAGTGGGGGTCCAGCCAGCGGTGGGCCGCAACCGAGGCGGCGGCGGCAATCACCCAGGGCAGGGCCGGACCGATACGGCTGCGTGTCACCATCACCAGGATCAGGAACAGGAAGATCATCCCGCCCTGGCCCAGTGCCTTCAGGGTCAGGGCGTCAAGTGCACCCGGCAGGCTGACCCCGACACTGACACCCGACATCCAGGCAACCAGCAGGACAAGGGAGCATGTCATGTAGAGCTTCGTCACGTCCGCGCGCCTGCGTTCCTGCATGGCCAGCGCCCAGCTGGCATCGACCAGCAGCCAGATGCCGGTGAAACGCTGCAGCGGCGGCATGCTGCGCAGCATCGGCGCAAGCGTGAGCCCCATCAGGATATTGCGGGATGATACCAGGCCCGCCGACAGGGCAATGGCGAGAAGGGGAAGCGGGTCGGTCCAGAAGGGCAGGACCGCGAACTGGGCCGCCCCGGCAAAGGCGGTGAGGCTGAGCACCAGCGTCTGGGCGTCCGTCATGCCCTGCACATGTGCCGCCGAGCCATAGACGGTTCCGAACGTGAAGGCCCCCAGGGCAAAGCCGAAACTCATCCGCAGGCCATCCGCCACGCTGCGGCCCACACCAAGGTGCCCGTTGTTCATGCTGTCGCCTGTTCATGAGAATGCCGGGACGCCCGGCGCGGGCAAACCTATGCCAATGCCGTTTCAGGTCAAGCGATGGCCGACACTACTGAATCTCGAAATCCGTGGCCTGCACGGTACCGGAGGTCAGTCGCGCGATCTCGAAGCTGTTGGCACTGTTGCCGCCATCCGGGTCGAAGTGCAGGCGGCTGTCGCTCTCATCGAAGAAGAAGGTGGCCTCGCTGGTGCCGAGATCGACACCACCCGGATTGTTGGTCAGGTCGAAGGCCTGGCTGACGAAATTCTGCCCGTCGGTCAGGGTCGCAGCCCCGCCACCGACATTGGCGAAGCCGCCGCTTTCGATCAGGAACTTGTCACTGCCGGTGGTGAAGTCGGTGATGATGTCGCCTGCTTCCGCCTGCGTGTCATAGCGGAAGCGGTCATTGCCGGCATTGCCGGTCAGTTCGTCCGACCCGATGCCGCCGAAGATCTCGTCGATATTGTCACCCCCCGCGACCGTGTCGTCACCTGCGCCGCCCTGCAGGGTGTTCTGCCCCGAAAGCGCGGTCACGAAGTCATTGCCGTCCCCGCCGCGCACGGTGTCGTTGCCCGCATCGCCGCTCAGGCTGTCGGCACCGAGGCCGCCATCGATCAGGTCGGCACCGGAACCGCCGGAGATGGTGTCGTCGCCATCATCGCCGGAGACGGTGTCATCATCCTGCTCGCTCTGGATGAAGTCATTGCCGTTGTCGCCGTTGATCGAATCCTGGCCAAATCCGCCGCGCAGGCTGTCCGCACCATCACCGCCCGTCAGGGTGTCATTGCCGTCCTCGCCCAGGATATCGTCAATCCCGGCGCCGCCATCAATGAAGTCATCGCCCGCGCGTCCCTCGATCCGACTGTCTGCGCCATCGCCGAAGATATTGTCCGACTGGGCCGTGCCGATCACGTTCTCGACCCCGACCAGCGTATCGTCACTGATGCCTGTCACCGTTGCCGTCCCGGCAGTCAGATCGACCGTGACACCGCCAGCCGTGATGGTCGAATAGTCGATGGTGTCGCTGCCATCCCCGGCATCGAGGGAGTCGTTGCCGGTGCTGCCGATGATGGTGTCATTGCCGCCGGCAGTGCTGATGGTGTCGTCGCCGGCCCCGCCGTTCATGCGGTTGGTGTTGCCGTCACCGGTCAGCGAATCATTGCCCGCGCCGCCGAAGATCCCTTCGATGGATGTCAGTGTGTCCGTGCCGAAGGCGGCCGTCGTCAGCGTGGCGTCCGTGACCGTGAAGGTGATGTTCTCGGCCCCGATGGCGGAGAAATCGACCACATCGATACCGTCACCGCCGTTCAGCACGTCGTTGCCGGCTTCTCCCGCCAGCGTGTCATCACCGGCACCGCCGGTCAGGCTGTCGTTGCCCGCATTGCCGACGAGGCGGTTGTTGCTCGCGTCACCGGTGATCGTGTCATTGCCCTGACCACCGATAACGGTCTCCAGACGATCCAGCGTGTCCGTGCCGGACTGGGCGCTGGTCGAGAACCGGTTGCTCAGATCGGCGAGCAGGTCAGTTGTCAGATGGTCATAGCTGACAACGTCGCCGGATCCGGACCCGCTGTTCTGATTGCCGCCGTCCAGGGTGTCATTGCCGGCACCACCACGCAGAGTGTCGTCACCTCCCAGACCGCGCACGCGCATGCCGGCAGTCGCATCACGGCCGTCGAAACTGTCGTCACCGTCCTGCAGGTCGGCACTGAGATTCCGGTTGCCGATTCCCGTCCCGGAAAGATCACCGACCGTCAACGTGTCATTGCCGGAGGATCCGGAGATGCCGAGACGCTCCACCGCGACATCGCCTGTGATCGTCTGGACCGTCGCGCCGGTCGTTGTCTGGATCGTCACGTCGGTACCGGAAGCCGCGACAGTGACCGCGGTGCCCGCCGCGTCATCGAGCAGCAGATTGATCTCGTCATCCGCGCCATCGCCACCGGCTACCACATTGGTGCCGCTGTCACTGGCATCGAAACGGAACCGGTCGTCGCCCGCGCCGCCGCTCAGGGTGTCGTCACCGGCATTGCCCGCCAGCGTGTCATTGCCGGCCCCGCCGCTCAGGCTGTCGTCACCCGCGTCGCCGCGCAGGAAGTCCGTGCCGTCACCGCCATCCAGGGTGTCATTTCCGCCGCGCCCGACGATCAGATCATTGGTCGCCTGCGCCGCAGCGGCATCGTCCGTGTCGTCCAGCAGCTGAACGGAGAACAGCACGTCATCGAAGGATGCTTCCTCGACATCCGCGAACAGGGTGTCGATTTCGCCGGAGCCCACCTGGGTGACACTGATGCCGGAGCCGTCACCAAGTGGCGAGACCTCGATCGTCCGCGCCAGGTCACCGGGATTGCTGAGCACGCTGTCGGCGATCACGGCGCGGTCGGTACCGCCGCCACCCGCCAGGCTGTCATTGCCCGTACCGCCCACCAGGGTGTCATCACCGGCATCGCCGGAAAGCAGGTCCGCACCGGCACCACCGCTCAGGCTGTCGGTCCCGGCGCCGCCGAACAGCAGGTCCGCCGCAGTGCCCCCGGTCACCGTGTCGGTTCCGCCGCCGCCGAAGAGGATGCTGCGCACATTGTTCGCCGTCAGCGCTTCATCGCCCGCGTTGCCGGTGGTGAGCACAAAGGCCTCACCGGAAAACTGTGCTTCCTCGAAAGTGCCATCGAGCTGGTCCGTGCCTTCGTCGACATCGCCGGTCACCGTGTCGGTGATCGTGATCGCGCTGCCGTCGTCATTGGCGGAGAAGGTGAAGTCGCCGACCGCCCCGGCATAGACCACCCGGTCTGCCGCACCATCGCCGCCCGACAGGACGTCATTGCCGACACCACCGGTCAGGGTGTCATTGCCGGATTCACCCAGCAGCGTGTCCTGACCTGCATTGCCGGAGACATCATCATTACCGTCGCCCGCCAGTACCGCATCCCGACCCGCGCCGGCGCTGATGGTGTCATTGCCGCCGAGTGCCGCGTGAATGTCATTGCCGTCGCCCAGTGTCTGGTTCTCGGCATTGTCAGTGGCTATGGAGAGGTCGAAGGTTTCCGCCGCGAAGGTCACCCGTTCCACATCACTGTTGATGGTGTCCGTACCCTCGGCCGCCGTCACGATTGTGAAGCCGGAACCGTCGGCGTTCGCCTGACCGACCACATCCTCGATCGCGGTCGCGAAGATCGCCAGGTCTGCCCCGCTGCCGCCGGAGAAGACATCGTCGCCGCTGCCGCCGGTCAGGGTGTCATCGCCTTCTTCGCCGAGCAGCGTGTCACCACCCGCGCCACCGGAGAGGCTGTCCTGACCCGCGCCGCCGAACTGCACATCGCTGCCGTCACCGCCGATGATGGTGTCATTGCCGTCACCACCGACCGCCACCGCACCGCCATTGTCCTGCGTCAGGGCATCATTGCCGCCGGTGCCGAATGTCGTGTTGAGGCCGGTGCCGCCGAAATCCAGGATCTCGATATCCGTCGACAGGGTGTCCGTGCCTTCCGATCCCACCGTATCCTGCAGCACGACCGTCAGGCCATCGGCGGAGACATTGGCGATGAAGCCGGGGGCAACGCCGCTGAAGATCGCCGTATCGATGCCACTGCCGCCGGTCAGGAAGTCATTGCCATCACCGCCGGAAAGCGTGTCATCACCGCCCCGTCCGGCCAGGAAATTGTTGTTGGCATCGCCGGTCAGCGCGTTGTCCGCCGCGTCACCCAGGGCAATGTCGAACAGGGTGCCGTTGAAATCGATCTCGTCAATCTCCGCGGTCAGGGTGTCGGTGCCTTCCGCGCCAACCGTGTCGGCCAGCGTGATCTCGCCGCTGGTGTCATCGACGGTCTGCCTGAACCCGCTCTGGTCGCCGACATAGACCGCGCGATCAATGCCGACGCCACCGACAATCCGGTCGTCGCCTGCACCCCCGGAAAGCGTGTTGGCACCCGTGCCCGCATCAAGCAGATCGGCAGACGTTCCGCCGGTCAGGGTGTCGTCACCGGCACCACCGAACAGCTCCAGCGCGATTCCCGCGTTCGAACCATCGACGAGGTCACCACCGTCACCGGCACGCACCACGATCGTATTGTCCAGAATGCCGGAGCCCGTCAGGTTACCAAGGACCACCTGGTCGCCGTTCAGGCCGAGATCGACCTCCAGCTCCTCGACATCCTGCAGCGTGACCTGTGTCTCCCTGCCTTCGACATTGAAATTGAGCACGGCCTGGCCGTCCACGGTTTCGCCGGTCAGGACATTCGTCTGGTCCGCGTCGGCAAGAATGGTCAACGTGTCGATGCCCGCACCACCGATCAGGGTGGCGTCACCATCTGCGATATTGAAGGTCTGGGCACCGTCGAATGCGATGACGCCATTGTCGCCGTCATCATCATTCTCGATCTGCTCGTCGTCGTCGTTGCGGTCGTCCAGATCATCATCACCGATGCTGCCGATGACCTCTTCCTCGGCGGCGGCATCACCGATCTCCTCGCCTGCGGCGACTTCGACATCATCGTCGTCCAGGCCGAGGGCGGCGCGCAACTGCGTCAGCACGCCGGTATCCTCCACTTCAGGCGCGTCCGGCAGTTCACCCAGATCGGCGTAGGCCAGGACACCCGGGGCAAAGGCTGCCAGCAGCGTGTCCACATCCACATCACTGAGCGGTGTCGGCTGGCGGAACATGGAAAGCACTTCCATGCCCTGGAGCGGCTGGTCCAGGACCAGCACGGCACCGGCAGTTGCCACCGCCACGGAACCCGCCGCAAGGCCACTGACGCTGGGCAACAGCACGAAGGTATTGGCCTGCGCCTCGGGCGCGGCCTTGCCGATGACCCGCGCGCCCCGCACCGTCAGGTTGGCCACTGGCGTGCGGACAAACAGAACCTCCGCACCGCCAGCAGTCGCGGCGGTAGTATCGATCGCGAACTGGCCCTGAATGACAAAGAACTGCGGTTCGCTGGAACCTGATTCCTCCGGTGCCTCCAGCAGGATGCGGCTGTCGCTGTCAAAGAATGCGGCGGCACCGTCTGACGTCACCAGCTCGACCGCGCCGTCTCCCCGGGTCAGGATGATGTCACCGGGACCGACGCGTTCGCCCGTCTGCAAAGGCCCCTGGCGGCCATCGACATGCACCACGAAGACATCACCGACCACGGTCCGCACCGACAGGGTGCCACCGACAGGGGAGCCGTTCAACTGCACGGTTTCCAAGGGGTTGGCGCGATCGACCGCCCCCTCCACCTGACTGGCCGGGAGCACGAAACCGGAAACATCGGTCGATTCGTCAGAGACGGTGGTCTCTGCACTGTTTCGTCCCGAGATCTGGTCCATTCTGTTCGTCCTCAACCGCACCAGCGACACCGACATGGTGTCACATTCCGTGATTCAGCAGAAATCAAGCAAGCCTGATGCCATTCCCACGATCGCGGGCGCGACGAATCATGCGGCCCGCGCGGCCAGCATCTTGCCATAGGCGGCCACGGTACGCTCGGCGATCGGGGCCAGACGCGCCACGGCGGCCCCGGCCGCCTCCAGTTCATTCTCCTCGAACAGCTCCTCGGCTTCCCGCGCGGCCTCGAACAGCAGCATGCCACCAACCGTTCCGGCACTGCCCTTCAGGCTGTGCGCCTCCCGGCCCAGTGATTCACGGTTTGACGCATCCGGAGTCTGCTGCAGGGTCTGCAGACGCTGCAGGGTATCCTCGATGAAGGCCGTGATGAGTTCCGGCAGGATGTCCTCGCCCACATCCTCCGCGAACTGATCCAGGATGGCCTGATCGATCAGGGCGGCGCCTTCCGCTTCAGGCTCTGCCGGCTCTCCCGCATGCGGCAGGCCTTCGTCCGTGGCCGGATCATCGGTGGTCGCGGAGTTCGCGACAGCCGGCGAGGAGGGCCCATCGGCCATTGCATCCGGTTCGGCAACCCGGTCCGGGCCCCCGGTGGCGCGGGCACCGATCAGCGCCCAGCGGGACACGAGCTGCAGCAGCTCGACCTTGTCGAACGGCTTGGCAATGAAATCGTCCATGCCCTTCGACAGACATTCCTCCCGATGTTCCGGCATGGCATTGGCGGTGACCGCAACGATGGGAACCGCGGCCCGGTTGCCGCCAAGGGCCCGGATCCGTGCCGTCGCCTCGAACCCGTCCATGTCCGGCATCTGCACGTCCATCAGCACCAGTTCGAACGGCTTCTCCGCCACGGCGGCCAGGGCGGCGGCACCATCCTCGGCCGTGTCCACGACATACCCCGCCTTCTCGAGCATCACGCGGGCGACCTGCAGGTTGATGCGATTGTCATCGGTCACCAGCACGCGGCTGCCACGGGCAGCGACGTCGCCGACCTGTTCCGTTTCCGAGGCCACACTGGCGTCATGCTCCAGATCCCGCCCGGTCAGCGCCCGGGCCAGCGGCAGCAACCGGACAGGACGGGTAACGAAGCCGTCGAAGCCACGGGCCAGCAATTCGTCCACCCGACCGCGCTGTGCGGGCGTGATGGCAATCAGCATCTGGCCGCTGACCATCCGGCGCAGGGCGCGGATCGCCGACACTTCCGAAGATTCCGCCAGTTCCCCGGCAATGATCGCATGATCCACGGTCTCCACGGGCGGTTGCATGTCCGGCGCCAGATGGGCCACCGACAGCCCCAGACCGCGTGCCCGGGCGGCCAGCCCCTCGCGCAGCACCACATTTGCCGAATGGACAGCGACGGAGCGTCCGTCGGTCATGCGCAGCAGGCTGGCCAGAGGGTCGCTGGCTGGCTTCTCCGCCCGTTTCAGCGATGCCTCGAACCAGAAGGTACTGCCCTCGCCCTCGATACTCTCCAGACCGATCCGGCCGTCCATCAGGCCCACCAGACGCTTGCAGATCGCCAGCCCCAGCCCCGTCCCGCCATAGCGCCTGGCCGTCGAGGCATCCACCTGGGTGAACTCCTGGAACAGGGCGTCCTGGCGATCCTTCGGGATGCCGATGCCGGTATCGCGCACATCGAAGCGGATGGTCGGCGTTCCCTCGGTGCCACCGGAAAGGGACACATCGATCATGACGCCGCCCGTCTCCGTGAACTTGATCGCATTGCCGGCGAAGTTGAGCAGCACCTGCCGGATGCGGGTCGGATCGCCCATGAGCGTCTTCGGGATTGCCGGGTCGAGGATCACAACCGCCTCGATCCCGCCCTCGAATGCGCGGGCCGAGAGCAGGTCGGTGACGCCATCGACCAGATCGGACAGGTCGAACGCCACATCTTCCAGCTCCAGCCGGCCGGCCTCCAGCTTCGAGAAGTCGAGAATGTCGTTGATGATGGTCAGCAGCGCCTCGCCCGAAGCCCGAACGGTCTCGGCGTACTGGCGCTGCTCCCCGCTGAGCGGCGTTTCCATCAGAAGGTTGGTCATGCCGAGGACGCCGTTCATCGGCGTGCGGATCTCGTGACTCATCATTGCCAGGAACCGCGACTTGGCGACATTGGCATCTTCCGCGCGTTCCTTGGCTTCGGTCAGGGCGCTCTCGTTCTCCTTCTGCGTGGTGATGTCGGTGTGAACACTGACCCGCCCGCCTTCTTCGGTCACGAACTCGCCCACCAGCAGCCAGCGGCCATCGGCAAGTTCCGTTTCAACCGGTCCTGTCGGGTTGCGATGCCGCGCCAGACGCTCCGCCACCCAGACGTCCGGACTCTGGCCGCCGGTCATGACGCGATTCGTTACCGACTTGCGGATGATGTCCTCGAAACGCTCCCCCTCGACGATGTGATCATCATTGGTGGCGTAATATTCACGGTACTTGGCATTGAACAGGATGACCCGGTCATCCGCGTCGAACAGCGCGAAACCGTCCGTCATGGCATCGATCGCTTCCAGCAGCTGGGTGCGGGCGGCACTCTCGCGCGCCTCTGCCCGCGCGACCTTTCTGTAGAGCCGTCGTGTTCTCCTGATCTCCCGGATCAGGAAACCGACAAGGGTCCCCGCGCCCAGCAGGGTGCCGACGGCGGACAGCAGCAGTTCGAAGTAGATTGGCTCCAGCCGGTCCACCCGTGACTGAGTGACCGTCAGTTCCGAGGAGTTCGTCAGTTGCTGCAGCGACTGGAACAGCGCAACGAGATCCTTGCGAACGGCGCTGTAGTTCCGGAAGTCGCCCGTCTGCAGCGACATCAGCCGCGCGTCATTGACCTCGAACGTGCGGGCAATGCTGGCCGCGATGGAGCCCGCACCGAGTGAATCACCCTTGTCACTCTGCATCGCTGCCAGGAACGTCGGCAGCCGCTGCTTCATGTAGCCGAAGCGCTGCTGGAACTCGGCCTGGGACATGCCCGCAGTGCCGAGCACGTAATTGTCCAGCGTGCTGAGAAACAGGGAAAGCTCACTACGCGTGTGGGTTGCGCCCCAGACCACGCTGTCATAGCGGCTGGAACTGGAATTGTACTCCTGGCGGAGTGTCAGGATGGAAAAGACCGTCGTCGCCATCAGCACGGCGATGGCCAGACCGAGCAGCCCGAAACGCACTGCTCCCCATCGACCGGAAAGGCTGTCCTCTCCGGCTCCGGCAGCAGAACCATTGTTAAGAATATTGACCGAACGCATTTGACGACGCAATTTAGCAGTGTCAACGCAGTATGTCGCGTCTGTCTCGCTGCGAAAAATGGACGACAAGCCAGATACGCAATCCGGTAAGCCACTGTTCCTGCGCGGCAGACTTATGGAAAGTTGCAGAACATGAGCAGAAATGGAGCCAGCAGAATCCTGCTGGTCGAAGATACGCCCACGCTCGCCCGCAGCTACATCCAGTTTCTGCGGAATGACCCCTATGAAGTGCATCACGAGGAACTGGGCCGACCTGCGCTGGAATATATCGAACACCACCGACCGGATGCGATCCTGCTGGACCTGAAACTTCCGGACATGGACGGCATGGATATCCTGCGGCACGTGCAGGAGGTTGATCCGGACCTGCCGGTGATCGTGATTACCGCCCATGGGTCGGTACAGACCGCCGTCACTGCGATGCAGGCGGGGGCCGCCGACTTCATCGTCAAGCCGTTCAACGCCGATCGCCTGAAGGTGACGCTGAAGAACGCGCTGGAACGCACGGAACTGCTGGATATCGTCAATACCTACCGTGACGAGATCGACAAGGACGGGTTCGAGGGGTTTGTCGGCGGCGCGCTGGTAATGCAGACGGTCTACCGCATTGTCGAGGCTGCGGCCCCGTCCAAGGCAACGGTCTTCATCACGGGCGAGAGCGGTACCGGCAAGGAAGTCTGCGCGGAAGCGATCAAGAACCGCAGCCCACGCCGCAATGGTCCCTTCATCGCCATCAACTGCGCCGCCATTCCGCACGATCTGATGGAGAGCGAGATCTTCGGTCATGTGAAGGGCGCCTTCACCGGCGCACTGGGGGAGCGTGAAGGCGCGGCATCCATGGCCAACGGCGGCACCCTGTTCCTGGACGAGGTCTGCGAGATGGATCTCGACCTGCAGGCGAAGCTGCTGCGGTTCATCCAGACCGAGACCTATCGCAAGGTCGGGGCCTCGGTGACGGAAAAGGTCGATGTGCGCCTGATCTGCGCCACCAACAAGGATCCGATGGCGGAGGTCAAGGCAGGCCGGTTCCGGGAAGACCTCTACTATCGCCTGCACGTGATCCCGCTGCACCTGCCGCCGCTCCGGGATCGGGATGACGACATCGTGAAGATCGCCCGCGTCTTTCTGGCCAACTTTGCCGAGCAGGAAAAGCGGAAGTTCCGCGACTTCGACCCGGCGACAGCCGCCGTGCTGATGTCCTATGAGTGGCCCGGCAATGTGCGGGAACTGCAGAACGTCATCCACAACACGGTCGTGTTGCACGATGGTGAACTCGTCTCGCCGGACATGCTGCCGCCACCGCTGTCGCTGGTCACACCCAGTGTGCCCGTGTCGAAGGTGCCGCCAGCGGCGGAACCCGCCACCGCAACCGCCCCTGCGCCGGTCCCTTCCGGCCCGCGACCGTCGGACGTCAAGTCCCTGTCGGCGGAGATTCGCCCGCTCGCGGCGGTGGAGCGGGAATATATCGAGGGCGCGATCGCGCGCTGCGACGGCAATATCCGCACCGCGGCGGCCCTGCTCGGCATCGCGCCCCAGACGATCTACCGCAAGCGCTCGGCCTGGGAGGAAGAAGACGCGGCGGCAGCAGCAGCCGGGGCCGACTGACAGCTTCCGCCGCGCCTGAACCGTTTCAGGCGTCCATTGGCGTTCCGGCCAGCCGCGAGGAGCGCACCGGATGCACCTGGTCGCGCAGCAGCATCCAGGCATGAAAGGCGCCGGGGAACAGCGGCCGAAACGCGGCATCCATGACATCCAGACCACCGGTATAGGCCCCGAAGGCCGGCACGATCAGGCGCAAGCCATCGGTAACGAAGCAGCGGGCACGGACACTGCGGCCACGTCCGCGCACCTGCGCCTTCGGGTGCAGATGCCCGGCGACTTCCCCCGTGGCCCGTCCCGGCTGCGGCTCATGACGGAACAGCAGCGGACCACACCTGTATTCGGCCAGGACCCGCCCCCCGACATGCGCGGGCGGTTCGGGGTCATGGTTGCCGCTGATCCAGATCATTTCCTGCCGCCGGGAAAGTGCCGTCAGCCGATCCGTTTCATCGCGGCTCAGGCGGGCGAAGGCTTCACCATCGTGAAAGCTGTCGCCCAGCGCCAGCAGCCGGGCCGGACGGTATTTCGCCACCAGCCCCTCCAGCAGGGTCAGCGTCGCGGCGCTGTCATAGGGCGGCAACAGCCCGTGGCCCCGGCGCGCCATGGCCGATCCCTTCTCGAAGTGCAGGTCGGAGACAATCAGCATCCGCTCGGCGGGCCACCAGAGTGCCGCTGTCGGATCGGGGTGCAGCCGGGCACCATTCACCACCATCGCCCCATCCGTCACAGCAGCACCGAAGCTTCTGCCATCAGGTCGTCGGCGGCCTCCGCCAGGATATCCTCCATGGCCATGCCGAGCACCGGTTCCTTCCCGATCTCCAGCATGACCGGGACAGCCAGCGGGGAAATGCGCTCCAGCCTGCGGGTGACGATGCGGCCCTGCACCCGGACCAGCATGTCCCCCAGCCGCCGCACGTCCAGCAGCCCGGTCGCCGCATCCTCCCATGTCGCGCGCAGCAGGATGTGGTCGGGTTCATGGTCGCGCAGCACGTCGTAGATCAGGTCCGAGGAGATGGTCATCTGTCGCCCGGACTTCTCCTGCCCCGGAAAGCGCCGCTCGATCAGGCCGGCGATGGTGGCGACATTGCGGAAGGTCCGTTTCATCAGGATGGATTCATTCAGCCAGGCATCCAGATCGTCCCCCAGCATGTCCGGCGCCAGCAGCGCATCCACGTCCGTCACCGGGCGCAGCGACCAGACCGCCATGGCGTAGTCATTGGCGACGAAACCCATCGGGCGCAGGCCCAGCCGTTCCATCCGCCGGGTCAGCAGCATGCCCAGGGTCTGGTGCGCCAGCCGCCCCTCGAACGGGTAAGCCACCAGATAATGCTTCCTGGCGCGCGGGAACATTTCCACCAGCAGTTCGTCCGGGCGCGGCAGGATGGAGCGCCAGCTCTGCAGGCCCAGCCAGTCGCGGGTCTGCGGCGACAGGCCCGGATGCTGCCCCGGATCGGCCAGGATGGCGCGCACCTTGTCGGCCAGAAAGGTGGAGAGCGGGAACTTGCCGCCCTGGTAGCTGGGAACACTGGCCTCCTCCCCCGGCGCACGCACGACGATGGCCGTGGTTTCCTGCACCGACTGGAAGCGCACGATCTCACCCGCGAAGACGAAGGTGTCACCGGGTTTCAGTTGCTCGATGAAATATTCCTCGATCTCGCCGAGGTTCCGCCCGCCACGCAGCCGCACCTTCAGCATCGGCGCCTCGACGATGGTGCCGACATTCATGCGGTACTGCTGCGCCACGCGCGGGTTCGCCACGCGCCACAGGCCCTCCACGGTCTGCCGCAGCCGGTGATAGCGCTCGTAGCGTTTCAGCGAATAGCCGCCGGTGGCGACGAAATCGATCACCCGGTCGAAGGTCTCCCGGTCCAGCGTGCGATAGGGTTCGGTGGAGGTGACTTCGGTGAAGAGGTCATCGGCATCGAAGGGCGCGCCACAGGCGACCCCCAGCACATGCTGCGCCAGCACATCCAGCGCGCCGTCACGGGCAGGCGGCGCATCCACCTGCCCCTCCGCCAGCGCCTCCAGTGCCGCCAGACATTCCAGTTCCTCGAACCGGTTCGCCGGGGCGAACATGGCCCTGCTGGGTTCGTCGAGGCGGTGGTTCGCGCGCCCGATGCGCTGCAGGGTCCGGGCCGCCCCCTTCGGCGCACCGATCTGGACCACCAGATCCACGTCGCCCCAGTCGATGCCGAGGTCCAGCGTGGAGGTGCAGACCACGGCCCGGAGTGCCCCGCGCGCCATGGCGGTTTCCACCTTGCGCCGGCGTTCCACATCCAGACTGCCGTGATGCAGCGCGATGGGGAGCACGTAATCGTTCACCCGCCAGAGCTCCTGAAACACCAGTTCCGCCTGGCTGCGGGTATTGACGAAGACGAGAACGGTACGGTGGTCGCGGATCGCCTGATAGACCTCCGGAATGACATGCCGTGCGGTGTGACCGGACCATGGGATCCTCCCCTCGGCCCGCAGGATGGTTACCTCCGGCTTCGGCCCGGGCGAACCGCGGACGATGGTGGCCGGTTCCTGTCCCAGCCCGACGAAACGGGCCAGCCGTTCCGGTTCCGCCACCGTCGCCGAAAGCCCGACCCGCCGATGGCCGGGCGAGATCGCCCTGAGCCGCGCCAGATCCAGCGCCAGCAGATCTCCGCGCCGCGTATCGGCGAAGGCATGAAGCTCATCGATGATGACGGCGCCAAGGTGCTGAAACATCTGCTTCGCCTCCCGCGCAGCCAGCAGCAGCGCGAGCTGTTCAGGCGTGGTCAGCAGGATGTTCGGCGGCGTCTTCTTCTGCCGCTGCCGCTTGGACTGCGGCGTATCGCCGGTGCGTGTCTCAAGCGTCACCGGCAGCGCCATCTCCCGGACAGGCGCATCGAGGTTCTGCGCGATGTCGTAGGTCAGCGCCTTCAGCGGTGAAACATAGAGCGTGTGGAGTCCTGGTCGGGGGGTGGCGGCCAGGTCGATCAGGCTGGGCAGGAAACCCGCCAGGGTCTTGCCGCCGCCCGTGGGCGCGATCAGCAGCGCATCATCGCCGCGCGCCGCGATCTCCGCCAGCCGCACCTGGTGCGGCCGCGCCTGCCAGCCCCGGCGGGCAAACCAGTCGTTGAAATGTCCGGGCAGGACATGCGTGGGCAGGGACGCGTCGTTCATCCGCCGATCCTAGCGCGGTCGGTGCGGATGTTCTGCTTTTATTCGGCAGCGTCACCGAGATAGTTGACGCAGATTCGCTGGGGCGCATCACCCTTCAGCGGCTCCCCGGTCATGCCGCACTTGGGCAAGGCCTCCGACTTCTTGCAGCCTGTTTCCGGCGCCAGATGGCGACAGCAGGCGACACAGACGCCAAAGGGCTTGGAGCCCAGTTCGATCTGCAGGCTGGCCATCAGACGGCCCAGGCCATCGACCATCAGCGCGGCAGTCCTGTCGTCCATGCTGCCGACAATGGTCTCGATGCAACGGACGGGATCGCGGGCAATCATCCGCTCCCCCTCCGCCGTCAGGTCGATCAGGCAGACGCGCTTGTCCCGGTCGCTCGGGGTGCGTGCGATCAGCCCCTTTGATTCGAGCGCAGAAACAGTCTGGGAGATCGTCCCCTTCGTCGCGCCGAGGAAATCGGCAACACCACCCGGCGTGCGCGAATAGCGGTTGGCCCGGTTCAGATACCGCAAGGCCTCCCACTGCGCCGGGTTGAGGCCGTCCACGTACTGCAGTTCCCGGGTCATGCGCCCCAGCCGGTCGATCAGTTCAGCGACGCGCGCCGCGTGATCAGGCGTCTCGCCCGTCATCGGATCGTCATTCTTCGCTGTTTCGCTGGAGCTCTGGCCGTCGTTCACGGTCATTTGGTTTCGACTCGAAAATTAATGCTTGTGGCTATCGAACACGCTGCATAAAGTATCGAGGCGAAACCAATTTGCCAAGAGGCAGTTCGGTCGCAGGCATGGCCTGCCCGGGGGACCAGGTTCTGGCGGACCTGGCGGGTGGGGCCGGAAAGACGGGTGACGACGATGATCCATGACAATTCAATGCAGTCGGTTCGGCAGGAACAGCAGTTCATTTCCACGGCGATGTCCGCGCCGCTGCTGTCGTTCGAGCATGAGCAGGATCTGGCGCTGCGCTGGCGCGACGAGGGCGACGAGCGCGCCCTGCACGAGCTGGTTTCCGCCTACATGCGCCTGGTGGTCTCGGTTGCGGGCCGCTTCCGCGCCTACGGACTGCCGCGCGCCGATCTGGTGCAGGAAGGCTGCGTCGGCCTGATGCAGGCTGCCGCGCGGTTCGAGCCGGAACGGGGCGTGCGCTTCTCCACCTACTCCACCTGGTGGATCCGTTCCTCCATGCAGGAATATGTCCTGCGCAACTGGTCCATCGTGCGGTCCGGCACCAGTGCGGCCCAGAAGGCACTGTTCTTCAACCTGCGGCGGCTGCGGGCACAGATCGACGGTGCCGGCGCGGTGAACCTGACCGAGGAAGCCCGCGACCAGATCTCCGAGAAGCTGAAGGTCTCGACGCGGGAAGTCGTGGCCATGGCCAACCGCCTGTCGGCCAAGGACCAGTCCCTCAACGCCCCGGCGGGTGAGGAAGGCTCCGACGAATGGGGCGACTTCCTGGTGGACGACCGCCCCTCGCCGGAAGAGGTGACCGTGACCGTGCGGGACAATGCCACCCGTGGCGTCTGGCTGAAGGAAGCGCTCTCCGACCTGAGCGACCGGGAGCAGCTCATCGTGCGGGAGCGGAAGCTGAACGACGAGAAGGTGACACTGGAGGAACTGGGCGTACAGCTCGGCGTGACCAAGGAACGTGTGCGCCAGATCGAGCACAAGGCACTGCAGAAGCTGTCGGATGGTGTGCTGCGGCGCGCCCGTGACGCAGCGGATGCAGGGCGTGGCGGCGATCAGCTCATCACGCTTTCAGATGAAATGGCCGCCTGAGACAGCGCGGCCTGACCCGAAGACCGGAGCAGAACATGAGTGAGAAGATCAGTGCCGGCAGCGCGATGCCGGCGATCAGCGTGCCGAAACTCGGCGGCGGAGAGCTTGATCTCGGCGGCAACGGTGCATGGCGCATGGTGATCGTGTATCGCGGCAAGCATTGCCCGATCTGCAAGCGCTATCTCAGTGGTATCGAGGCCCTGCAGGGCGAGATCGACGATCTGGGCCTGGAAGTGGTCGCGGTGTCCGGCGATTCGGAGGAACAGGCCCAGGCCGTGGCTGACGAGACCGGGGTGAAGATTCCGCTCGGCTATGGCCTGACCAAGGCACAGATGCAGCAGCTCGGCCTCTATGTCTCGACCCCGCGCCCGAACGAGACCGACCACGAATTTCCCGAACCCGGCATGTTCGTGGTCAACGATCAGGGTCAGGTGCAGATCGTCGACATCTCCAACGCGCCCTTCGCGCGGCCGGAGATCGCCAGCATCCTGCGTGGGATCAGGTTCATCCAGGAAAAGGGCTATCCCATTCGCGGGACCGCCTGACACGCGTTATCAGACTCGTGGACGACCGACAGGGGGCGGACAACGCCCCCTGTTTTCGTTTGCGCGGAAAGACCCGGCCCCCGATGCTGACCCGACCGATACAGGAGACTGAAGAATGACCAGCAGAGAACCAACCCTGCGTCCAGCCCCCATGCCCTCCGACTGCAACGCCAACGGCGACATCTTCGGTGGCTGGGTGCTGTCGCAGATGGACATGGCCGGCGGCATCGCCGCCTCCCGCCATCTGAACAGCCGCTGCGTCACCCGCGCGATCGAGGCCATGACGTTCGAGGCCCCGATCCGGGTCGGCGACGTGGTCTCGCTGTTCACCGACATCAAGCGGGTGGGACGGACCTCCGTCACCGTGCATATCGAGACCATCGTGCATCGCAAGTTCGGCACGGAGACCGTCAAGGTGACCGAAGGCGATTTCGTCTTTGTCGCCATCGATGACGAGGGCCACCCGACCGAACATGGTGTCGCGCCGGAACAGGGCCCGGCCCGATGATCCGCATCGAGCATGAGGGGGCGGTCGCCAGCATCGTCCTCGACCGGGCGGAGAGCCGCAATGCCATGACCGCCGGCATGATGGCCGACATCGCCCGGGCCGTTGACGACATTTCCCGTGACACTCAGGTCCGCTGCCTCGCCGTCCGCGGGGAGGGGGAGCATTTCTGCGCCGGGCGCGACCTGACCCAGGGGGAGGACCGCAATCTCGGTCCCGCCGTGGAACGCTACGAGGCCTGGACGGAAGTCTTCCGCCGCCTCGATCGGCTCGCCATCCCCTCCGTCGCCGTGGTCCAGGGGTATGCGGTGGCCGGTGGTTTCACGCTGGCCATGGGCTGTGATTTCGTGATTGCCGAGCGCTCGGCGCAGTTCGGCGTGCTGGAGATGCGCTCCGGCTTTCCCGCCGCCGTCAACACGCCGCTGCTGGCGCAGCTTGTCGGCTCCCGCCTGGGGCTGGAGATGCTGCTGTTCGGAGAGATGATCGACGCGGCACGGCTGTATGAGATGGGTCTGGTGAACCGCCTTGCCGACGGGCCGGAAGAGCTGGAGCGGGTGGCGGCGCGCTTCATTGCCCGGGCGGCGGCGCTCAACCCGGAAGGTGTCAAGCTGACCAAGGCCCTGCATCGCGCCGCGCGGGCCATGCCCAGGGACGATGCACTGGCCATGGGCACCCAGTTGAACGCCCTGATCGCAACGTCCGGCACCTTCGACGCGGCGGCAGAGAAATTCCGCAAGCGCGAGACCGGTTGACGTAGGGGAATATGCAGCTACCGGACAGTAAGTCTGTTGCATTACATATCAACAGGAAAATGCTCCAAGGCTGTATCAAATAATGACTGGCGGATTCACCAATGAAATCCACAAGGTAACGACGCCTTTCCCTCAAGGACAACAATACTGACCCGAATTAATTGCTTGATTTGAGCACTCATGATTGTCCGCGAGGTATGCCTGAACTACAATCATCCGTGAATAGTCTTGATCAACCTGGCCCGCATGGAGGGCCGCTCTGCACGTATCCGGCCCTGGACAGGAAACCGCTGCCACGATCTCAATGGCCTGACCGACAGAACAGCGCTCCAGCGGACCCCATTGAGGAGGTTCATGGAATGCTTGTTTCAACCCTGCTGCATGCCAAGGGTGGTGATGTTGCCACCGTGCGTCCCGACGCTTCCGTCGAGAGTGTTGTCGGGCGCCTGAAGACCGAGCGCGTGGGTGCCCTGGTGGTGTCCGACGATGGTCACCGCATCAACGGCATCGTCTCCGAACGCGACGTGGTCCGCGCCCTTGCCACGCATGGCTGCGACGCGCTGGAGCGTACCGCCGCGGACATCATGACCGGTGACGTGATCACCTGCGATCAGTCCGACGCCGTGGCCGACCTGATGCGGATGATGACGGAACACCGCATCCGCCATCTGCCGGTCGTGGAGGCGAACGTGCTCTGTGGCATCATCTCCATCGGCGACATCGTCAAGAACCGGGTCGACGAGTTGCAGCATGAAGCGGACGCGATGCGGGAGTACATCCGTACCGGCTGAAGTCGCGGCCCGCGTTCCGCCGCTGAAAATGTCCGTCAGGACCGGACGGCGGGCACGGGTGACACAGCTTTGCCGCAATGCCACCTTGTGCTCGCCTGACTCGCCCGCCGATAATGAGCGCTGACATTCAACGCAGTGCAGGTGATGGTCTGATGAGAATGCTGATGAATCTTGCGGCGGCAACTGCCGTGTCGGCCATGGTGCTTGCCGGGCCGGCGGCGGCCCAGAAATCGGCAGACCCGGCGCAGGACGCTGAAGTTATCAAGGTCTATGACGCGGGCACCCTGAAGCCTGCCGACATTCGCGCCTGCCTGCGCCAGGACCAGCGCCTGGGTGACCTGGAGAAGCGCCTCACCGACTACCAGGCCAGCATGACCGCGCACCGCAGCCGCATTACCGCGCTGGAAAAGGAGCTCGACCGCCGTCGCAAGCAGATCGACGGCACCGACCCCGCCGCCGTGAAGGAATACAACGCCCGGGTGGAGCGGCACCGGACCATGATCGACACCTACAACGAAGAGATGCTGCCGACCCTGGACCGTCGCCGCGATCAGCTGAACCAGCTGGTCAAGGACTACAACGCCGCCTGCGCCGACAAGAGCTACTTCGAGGACGACTGGCAGGCCGCGCTCGCCGAACTCGGCATGAAGGACCCGCGCCCGTCAAAGAGCGGCGGCAAGTAGCCCGAACCGGCTGCGGATGGACTGAACCCCCGACCCGGAAAGCCCCTCAGATGAAGGTCGCGTCGGTCGGCAGGCCGAAGAGCACCCGACCGGTCAGTTCATAGGTCGAGCCATTGACCATCATGTGCTGCGTCATGGTGTGTGCATCCCGGAAACGACGCTGCAGCGGCGACGACAGGAAGACCGAGTCGCCACCGGCAATGTCGTACATCGATCGCGCCACATCGGCGGAGGTCCGGGTCGCGTGGGTCGCCGCCAGCCGCAGCCCGGCGCGGGTCTCCGTGCCGAGATCATTGCCTGCCTCGGCCTCGGCCCATGCCTTTCCGACCACATCCTCGACGAAGGCCAGCGCACCGCTGAGGCTTGCGGTGGCGCGTGCCAGGTCGGCCTGCGCCATGCCGCGTTCGGCCAGTGTGCGCCGTCCGCCCGTCGGCTTCTTCGTCGCGGCCAGCGCCACCAGGTCATCCACGGCTGCCGCCGCATTGCCCAGCGCCACCGCCGCGATGCCAAGCGCCAGCAGGCCGAAGGTGGGAAAGCGGTAGAGCGGGCCATCCGCCGTCGCCGTATCGTGCATCAGCGATACCGAATGGCTGGCGGGGACGAACAGATCCGTCACCTGCATGTCACCCGACCCGGTCCCCGCCAGTCCGGTGGAATGCCAGGTGTCGAGCAGTTCCGCCTCCGCCGCCGGAAAGATCACCATGCGTGAATCGGGCATGCCGTTGTCCAGCAGCATCGGCTTGCCGTCCGCCATGATCACGGCACCGCCTGCCAGCCAGGTACAGTTGGCGGAACCGGAGGCCCAGGCCCAGCGCCCGTTGACGCGATAGCCGTCACCCTCCACGACCGCGCGGCCCATGGGGGCGAAGACACCGCCGAAGATGCCGTCTCGCGCGCCATAGATGTGCTGCGCCACGGACGGTTCCAGGAACCCTGCCTTGTAGGCGGAGGTGGCGGCAATCATCGTGCACCAGCCTGCGGCAGCGTCGGCGGCCCCGACCTGGCGCATCATCGACAGTGCCGTGGCCGCATCGCATTCCAGACCACCGATGGCCCGGGGCACCATCATGTGGAACAGGCCCGCGCGGGCCATCTTCGCCGCCAGATCGGCGGGCAGACGGCGCGCCTTCTCGGTCTCCGGCGCCCGTGTGGCAATCTCCGGCAGCAGTGCCGCAACGTCGGTTTGCAGGGTCATGACGTGTCCTTCGGAAAATCATCGGGATCCGGGGCAAGCCGGACGAGCCGCCGACCGGTATTCTCCCCGCGAAACAGGCCGGCAAAGGCCTCCGGTGTCGCCTCAAGCCCGCCGGGCAGCACTTCCCAGCGGCCTGCCAGTTCGCCGCGCACCATGTGGTCGGCCATGGCCGTCTCCGCCGCGCCCCAGTTGGGCAGGTCATCGAAGACAACCAGACCCTGCATCATCAGCCGGTGGGTGATGAAGGCGCGGGTATTGCGAATGCCCGCCACCGCCGATTCGTCACTGTTGTAGGCATCCACCTGCCCGGACACGACGATGCGCCCGTTCTGCCGCATCAGCGGAATGACCTGGTCGATCATCGCATTGCCGACATTGTCGAACAGGACATCGACGCCCTTCGGTGCGGCAGCGGCGATGGCCGCAGACAGATCGCCGGTCGCCTTGTAGTCGATGGCGGCATCGAACTGCGCCACACCGGTCATCCAGTCACACTTGGCCTGTCCTCCGGCGACCCCGATCACGGTGCAGCCATGCAGGCGCGCAAGCTGCCCCGCTGCGGAACCGACGGCCCCGGCGGCCGAGGTCACCACCACGGTCTCCCCCGCCTTCAGGCTGGCGACCCGGTGCAGACCGAACCATGCGGTCATGCCGGAAACCCCCAGTACGCCAAGCCAGGTAGCCAGTGGCAGGCGGCGGTCTGTGATGCGCCGCACGAAGCCGCGCGGATCGCCGATCACATGCTCGGCCCAGCCGTCGGCGAGCGAGACGATCTCCCCCGGCGCGAAGTCCGGGTGACGGCTCTCGATGATCTCGCCGATCGAGAATGCCCCGACGGTGGCCCCGAGCTTCAGCGGCGGGATGTAGCTGGGCTTGCCCGACAGGCGGGAACGGGTGCCGGGATCGACCGAGATCAGGATATTGCGCACCAGGAACTGGCCCGCGCGCGGTTCCGGCATTGGCGCTTCCTCGATGCGGAAGTCTTCGGCGACGGGCGGCCCGTCGCAGAAGCGGGCGAGCACGATACGGCGGGTCGTGGCGGTCATGATGCTGCCCCCGTCAGAGTGCGACGCACCGCATCCTGCCAGCCGCGATAGCGGGCGTCGCGCACCGCCGCCGCCTGTTTCGGTGCAAAGCGGCGGTCCAGTTTCCAGGTCTCGGCGAACCGGTCAGGCTCCGGATAGAAACCGGCATCGAGCCCGGCCAGATAGGCGGCACCCAGTGCCGTGGTCTCCAGCACCGTCGGGCGGTCCACCTCCACCCCCAGCGTGTCGGCAAGGCACTGCATGGTCCAGTCGGAGGCCACCATGCCGCCATCGACCCGCAGCACCGTGTCCGCCTCCTCGCTGGCCGGCCA
The DNA here is from genome assembly GCA_016865035.1 of Kordiimonadales bacterium IMCC3096. GTDB lineage: Bacteria > Pseudomonadota > Alphaproteobacteria > Minwuiales > Minwuiaceae > Minwuia. The sequence goes on along the minus strand of CP018227.1, from coordinate 2,034,311 downwards.
GTCCTTGCGCATTGCCTCCAGCAGATCACGGGTCTGGTAGCAGACGGATTCCAGTGCCGCGCGCGCCAGCTCCGCCGGGCCGGTATTGCGGGTCATGCCATAGAGGGCACCGCGCGCGTCCGCATCCCAGTGCGGTGCGCCGAGGCCGGTGAAGGCAGGCACCAGATAGACGGCCTGCGCCGGGTCCGCCTTCTCCGCCAGCACGCCGCTCTCCGACGCCTTGCCGATGATGCCCAGACCGTCGCGCAGCCATTGCACCGCCGCCCCGGCCACGAAGATCGAGCCTTCGAGAGCGTAGGTCCTCTGCCCCCCAAGCTGATAGGCCACCGTGGTCAGCAGCCGGTTCCTCGAAGCCACCGGCGCGTCACCGGTATTGAGCAGGGCGAAGCAGCCGGTGCCATAGGTCGATTTCATCATGCCGGGCTGAAAACATCCCTGCCCCACCGTTGCGGCCTGCTGGTCCCCCGCGATACCGCGCACGGGAATGGCGCGCCCGAACAGGTCCGGATCGGTCTCGCCGAAGAGACCCGACGAATCCTTCACATCCGGCAGCATCGCGGCAGGCACCCGGATCAGGTCGAGCAGTTCACGGGCAAAGGCCCCTTCGTGAATGTCGTAGAGCAGGGTGCGGGAGGCATTGGTGGCGTCGGTCGCATGGATCCGCCCGCCGGTCAGCCGCCAGAGGATGAAGCTGTCGACCGTCCCGAAGGCAAGCTCGCCCGCCTCCGCCCGCTGCCGCGCGCCCTCCACGTGATCCAGGATCCACGCCACCTTGGTGCCGGAGAAATAGGGGTCGAGCAGCAGGCCGGTACGGGCCGCGACCGTCGCCTCATGCCCCGCCGCCTTCAGTTCCGCACAGCGGTCTGCCGTGCGCCGGTCCTGCCAGACGATGGCCCTGTGGATCGCCCTGCCCGTCGCCCGGTCCCAGACGACGGTGGTCTCCCGCTGGTTGGTGATGCCGATCGCGGCAACATCCGCAGCCTCCACCCCCGCCAGTTTCAGAGCCTTGCGACAGGTCTCCAGGGTGGTGGACCAGAGATCCTCCGCCTCATGCTCGACCCAGCCGGAAGCCGGAAAATGCTGCGGGAACTCGGACTGCGCCAGGGCGACAACGCTCATGTCCCGGTCGAACAGGATGGCACGACTGGATGTCGTCCCCTGATCGATGGCCAGAATGTACGTCCCCATCCGCTATTCCCCCCACGCCCAGAACCGGATCGGCAGAGTGTCCTTCAGTTGCGCCACCCGGTCCAGCAGGGCATCCCGCGTCAGCAGGCCGGTCTGGGTATCGATGTGGCCGACGACGGAGGCGGCATTGATGGCGGCCGCGCGCAGGGCATCCTCCACGGGCAGGCCCTGGCAGGTAAGCGCGGCAAAAGTCGAACCGAAGGCGTCACCTGCACCTGCGGTGCCCGCCACCTCGACCTCCAGCACAGGACAGTGATGCAAACCGGCGCTGTCAGCCAGGTAGGATCCATCCCGCCCGGCGGTGACCAGCACCCTGCCAGGCCCCTTCGACAGGATGGCCTGGAAGAAGGCGCGGGCCGACATCTGGAACCCGCCCGAGGCAAAGCCGCGCCCGACCAGTGAATAGGGTGGCTCGCCCGCGTCGAGCGGCAGCGCAGGCCCCCCCTCCCCGAACTCGGCGATCAGGGACGGGACCAGCGCATCCCCTTCCGCACGGTTGATGGAGAGGATGCCGACACCGTCGAGGCAGCCGTAGAATGCGTCCTGTCGCGCCGTGAGCTGACGCAGGCCGGGATTGGTCGCCACCATGGCCCCGGCGGCACCCGCCCGGCGCACCAGATCGCCGAAACAGGCGGCAGACTCGTTAGAAAGGCCGGAGATATAGACCAGGTCCATCGCGAAGGCATCATCGCGCAGGTCCGCCGTCTGCAGCAGGGTATTGGCCCCGCGAAACGTGAAGATCGCGGCATTGCGGTCATGCGCCGCGACCATGACCGATGCGCCCGTAGGCAGGCGTCCGTCCCGCACGGCGAAGCGGGTGGAAACCCCCTCGTCCGCAAGCCGCGCCAGAATCTGGTCTGCCCTGGCATCCTTGCCCAGCTTCACCAGGGTCGCCGTATCAAGCCCCAGACGCGCCATGGAGACCGCAGCATTCACCGCGCCGCCGCCACAATGGGCGGAGATGTCCCGCGCCTCCGTCTTGCGGCCTTCCTCCAGCAGCAGGAAGCCGGTGTCGGCATTGGCAAGACCCATGCGCTCGATTCGGTCACTGTCGATCAGCGCGATGGTGTCGATCATCGCGCCGCCAACGGTCAGTGCCTTCATTGCTGCTGCCCTCCCGACCGGCGAATCCGGCAACTGTCACCTTGCCAAACGGCAGGACAGGGCGGCAAGCGATCAGACCAGACTGATATCAGCCAGAACCGGAACGGCACCGGAGAGGTCGGCAATGGCGACATAGCCCGCCTGATCCACGTCCGGATCGAAGATCAGGTGGGTCCCGTCGAAGACCAGGGTTGCGCCCGCGGCGACACCGATGGCATTGGTGCCGTCGTAGGCACCGACGGTCTGCGCCAGTCCGGGATTGCCAAATGCGGCACTGGCGAACTCGAGCAGATCGACACCGGTCCCGAAGTCACTGATGACATCCACAGCCGCACCGACGTTCGCGATCGTGTCGTTCACCGCGACCTCGGTCCCGTCGGTCAGCGCCTGAAAGACAAACCGGTCACTGCCCGTGCCACCATTCATGGTATCGACACCCGCACCGCCGATCAGGCTGTCACTGCCTGCCGCGCCTCTGAGGTCGTCATTGTCGGCATTGCCGATCAGCGTGTCGGAACCTGCCTCACCGCGCAGGCTGTCGTTGCCTGCGCCGCCCTCGACGCTGTCGTTGCCATCGCCGGTGAAGGCAAGGTCGGCGCCATCACCGCCAAACACGATATCCACCACATTGATTCCCGCCGGGGTGTCGAAGCGGTCGTCTCCCGCGCCCAGGGTGAAGGTCATGTCCACGGATCCACCACCCACCGAGTCAGCGAAATCCGAGCCGATGAAGGCCTCGATACTTGCGAAGCTGTCGCCGTTGGCGTCGCCCGCCAGCCCACCGGCTGCCGTGTTGCTGAAATCGCCCGCTATGCCCGGCCCGTCCGTGTTCGCGAAGGCGAAGGCCACACCTGCGCCAGCCCCGGCGAAGGAGGCCGTGTCGGTCCCCGCACCACCCTGAAGCTGATCGGCACCGGCACCGCCCTCCAGCACGTCGTCACCGGAATCGCCGGTAAGCTGGTCCGCTCCGGCACCTCCGCTGAGGCTGTCGCGACCGCCATCACCCGACAGTTGGTCCGCGCCGTCACCGCCGAACAGGCTGTCCGCGCCATCACCGCCGACAAGCGTGTCGGTCCCTCCGGCCCCGGTCAGCGTGTCATCCCCGTCCTCGCCGTGCAGCACGTTGGCGTTCCCGTCACCGGTGAGGGAATCATCATTGCTGGAGCCGAAGACGTTCTCGATATTGGCAAAGGTATCGCCATCGGCGTCACCTCCGGTGCCCGTGCCGGCAGTCAGATCGACGCTCACGCCGGCCGCCGAGCCCTGGAAACTGGCCGCATCCGTGCCCGCGCCGCCGTCCAGCGTATCGGAATCCTCGCCTCCGCGCAGGGTGTCGTCACCCGCGCCACCGGACAGCGCATTCTCGTCATCGTCGCCGATCAGGTCGTCATTGCCGGAGCCGCCGACGACATTCTCGATCTCGTTGAGGTCATCATTTCCGATCTCCGCGCCCGTGGCACGCCTTGCGCTCAGGTCCACCGTCACGGACTGGGTCGCACTGTCATAGCGGACCACGTCAGTACCGTCGCCGCCGTCAAGCGTGTCGTCGCCGCCGCCGGTACCGCCGACTAGCGTGTCATCACCATCGCGCCCGGCGAGGCGATTGTCGCCGTTGTCGCCCGTGATGCTGTCCCCGAAATCCGAGCCCAGCACGTTCTCGATACCGTTCAGCGCATCCGTCGCGCCATTCAGGTCGGTCGCGACACCCGTGAGCAGGCTGACCGTGACACCGACCGAATTGTCCTCGAAGGATATCGAGTCGTCGCCGGCACCCCCGATCACCTGATCATCACCATCGCCGGGTGCCAGCAGGTCGTTGCCGTTGCCACCATCCAGCGTGTCGCTGCCGTCGCGGCCATCCAGGCGGTTGCCGCCGTCATCCCCGGTCAGGGTGTCATTGAAGTCGCTGCCGATCACGTTCTCTATGCCCTGCAGCGTATCCGACGCCGCATCGCCGCCGGCCGTCGCTCCGGTTGCGAGATCAACGGACACCGCCTCACCGGAGCCGCCATAGTCGGCGACATCGATGCCGGGACCACCCTCCAGCCGGTCAGCGCCGGGACCGCCGATCAGCCGGTCATCGCCGTCACCGCCCTGAAGCAGATCCGTGCCGGGTCCGCCATCGAGCGTGTCATCGCCCGGGCCTGCCGCGATGGTGTCCTTGCCGATTCCGCCGGAAAAGTTCTCGCCGCCGTTGCCACCATTGATGAGCTCGTCATCGTCGTCAGCGGGAAACGGGTCGTCGTCATCCCCCGGCCGGTCGTCATCATCCCGCCGTGGCCGGGAACGCCGCCCCCGGGGGGAGGCACGATCCAGCAACGCGAGGACGTCACCGAAAAGGTCCTCATCATCATCGTCGCGCACCCTGTCCCGCGGTGGCGGGGGGGGATTCTCTTCAGCAGGTTCCCCCGTCTCCTCGGCAATCTCCTCCTCGACCTCTTCCGCGTCGTCGTCGTCATCATCGAGTTCGGCACGCTTCGCCGGTGTGGATTCCTCAACCGTTTCCTGTTCCGGGATCGCGCCCCTGGCGACATTGCCGATCTCTGGCACCTGCCCCCCGCGATCATCGGTATTCCTGTCCGGCGCCAGTCTGAACATCTGCTTCAGATGACCGGGATCCCCGAAACCCGACTGTTGCTGGAAGGCCAGCAGGGCCGCAAACCTTTCCGCGATGCTCGCCACGGGCTGTACCTGAGGGGCGAGGGGGTTCGCGCCCGTGGCCACGCTGGTGCCATCAAAGGCCCGTTCCAGCAGCACGGACCCCTGAGCGCCGGTCACCGCGACCTTGCCGACCCTGCCATCCTCTTCCGGCAAAAGAACAATTTCAGTATCGGCCATGGTGAGTCACATCCCGCGAGTGCATTCCGGGGCCCCACAACCTGGAAATGAACAGATCATCTGAGCCCCGACCAGTGATAATGCAGGTTCCGCGCCAGTGTTTGAAGAGGAAACCGGCGCGGGTTACGTCACGTTACATTTCGAAACCGCGGCCAGCGGCGCTCGCCCGCCCCGATCCACCGCAGGAAACGCCCGTCCCGGTCTCAGTCGACCGTCAGGATCATCTTGCCGATCACGCCGCGGCTGGAGATGACATCCAGGGCGGCAACGGCCTCTGTCAGCGGCATGGTCTGGTGAACGGTAGGGCGCAGCTTGCCCTCCGCCGCGAGGGCCAGCATGGCCTTGATCATCCGGGCGCTTGCCGCCGGATCACGGCGGGCATATTCCCCGGCACGGACACCGATCAGGGAGCAGCTCTTCAGCAGGGCATAGTTCGCCGGGACATCGGGAATGGTGCCGGAGGCAAAACCGATCACCAGCAGCCGCCCACCCCAGGCAATGCACCGCATCGACTGGAACAGCACATCACCACCGACCGGGTCATAGACGACATCGACCCCCTGCCCGTCCGTGATCTCCAGAACCCTGTCACGGAAGGTCTCATGGCGGTGGTCGATGACATGTGCCGCCCCCTTTTCCGCCACGGCGGCAGCCTTTTCGTCACTGCCGACGACGGCGATGACTTCGGCACCCAGCGCCACGCCCAGCTCGACCGCGGCCAGGCCGACCCCACCGGCGGCCCCATGGACCAGCAGGGTCTCGCCGGCCTGCAGGCCGCCGCGTTCGACCAGCGCGACCCAGGCGGTGCAGTAGGCCGACCAGAACGCTGCCCCCTCCGCGAAGTTCCATGCCTGCGGCAACCTGATCGCCCAGGCGGCGGGCAGCGTGGTTTCCTCGGCATACATGCCGTTCTTGGCGTGGATGACGACCCGGTCGCCGGGGCTGAACTGCGTCACGTCCGACCCGACCTCCAGCACCTCGCCCGCGCCTTCCATGCCCGGGATGAAGGGCAGCGGCGGCTTGTGCTGGTACTTGCCCGCGATCATCAGGATATCCGGGAAATTGAGACCGGCGGCGCGGATGCGCACGCGGATCTCCTCCGGTCCCGGCGGAACAGAGGGCTTCTCTTCCATCCGCATGATGTCCGGCGTACCCAGTTCGTTGACGACAAGTGCGCGCATTGCGGTTCCCTCCCCAGGGGGTCGGCAGCGACAGGCTGTCGCCACTGACGGTCAGTTGATTGGCCTTGTGTCCCACAGGCCCTAAACAGATGTATATCGGCTGGGTCACGGGCCCACGATAGCAACAGGTCGGGAAGCAGGCGAGATATGGCAGCAGAGATCAGCTTTGCATGGGCTGCAGTTGGCGGGTTCGTGTCGTTCCTCAGCCCCTGTGTGCTGCCCCTTGTCCCCGCCTACCTGAGCTACATGGCCGGGACCAACTTCGACGAGATGAACGAGAAGGCAGGCAAGGACCCGGCCCTGACGCGCCGCGTGGTGCTGATGGCCGTCTTCTTCGTGCTCGGCTTTACCACTGTCTTCGTGGCTCTCGGCGCCTCCGCCAGCGCGATCAACGAACTGATACGCCCCTGGATGGACGTGCTGGCCAAGGTCGCGGGCGTGGTCATCGTGCTGTTCGGCCTGCACATGATCGGTCTGCTGCGGATCGGCCTGTTCTATCGGGAAGCCCGCTTCGCCGCCGGCACGAAGAACCTGAAGGCTCCCGGCGCCTATCTGCTCGGCATGGCCTTCGGCTTCGGCTGGACCCCCTGCATCGGTCCGATCCTCGCCACCATCCTTGCCCTGGCGGCGAGTGAGCAGAATGTCGCCACCGGCGCGGCGCTGCTGGCGGTCTATGCCCTGGGGCTCGGCATCCCGTTCCTGCTGGCGGCGCTGGCGGTCCGCGCCTTCATGGGCTTCCTGGTCCGCTTTCGCCGCCATCTGCACAAGGTGGAGGTCGGCACCGGCCTGCTGCTGATCGTGACCGGTGTGCTGATCTTCACCAACCAGTTGCAGATCCTCGCGATCTGGCTGCTGGAGCTGTTTCCGGGACTGGCGACGATCGGCTGAGGCTGTAGGATGCGGCCCGGTACAGAAACCTGAAACACGAAGGCCCACGCCATGCCCAGCCCCCTCGACGGTCCCCGTCACCCGCAGGCGCGCGGTGACCGGCCGAAACAGCTTGTCGTGCTGCTGCATGGCTATGGCGCGGACGGTCAGGACCTGATCGGGCTGGCCCCCTATCTGGCGCGCAGCCTGCCCGATGCGGCCTTCGTCGCCCCCAATGCCCCGGAGCCCTGTGACATGTCCCCCATGGGCCGTCAGTGGTTCGCCATCGATCTCGATGACCCTGCCCGCGCCAGTGGCGACCCGAAGCAGATGGTCGAGCGCTATGGCGCCATGGGCAGCCGCGCCGACCAGGTCGCGCCGATGCTGCACGCATTCCTGGATCAGGAGCGGGACAGTCATGGACTGCAGGACCGGGACGTGGCCCTGATCGGTTTCAGCCAGGGCACGATGCTGTCATTGCATGTCGGCCTGCGCCGGGCGGCGCCCCTGGCGGGTATCGTCGGTTTCTCCGGTGCCCTGCTGGGCGGCGAGACGCTGGCGCAGGAGATCACCTCCGCCGCACCGGTCCAGCTGATCCACGGCGATCACGACGACATGGTTCCGGCCCTGGCGATGTTTCATGCGGCCGGCGCACTGGGCCACGCGGGCCTGCCGGTCGGGTTTCACGTCAGCGCCGGCACCGGTCACGGCATCGCCCCGGACGGGATCGAGGTCGCCACCTCGTTCCTGACCAGTGTCTTCAGTGGCAGGCTGACAGCAACCGCAGGCATCTCCACCGCGCTCTGAGGCGCGCTGTCAGTTCGCGGGCAGCGGCCAGCGGTCGATGAACTGCTGCACATCCGGCTCCAGCTCGACCTGCAGGGTCTTCAGCACCCGCACGATGGCGCAGTAAAAGGCGATGGCGGCCGTCAGCTCGATCATCTTCTCCTTGCCGAACACCGGGAACAGGGCATCCCAGGTGGCGTCGGTCATGGCACCGTCCTGCGTCACCTCCCGCGCGGCGGCGATCACCTGCTTCGCGACCGGCTCCAGATCCGTCTCCGCGCCCTCCAGCTCCGCGATCAGCCGCTCGATATCCGCGTCGGTGACACCGAACTGATAGCCCAGTTCGATGTGATGTGCCCATTCGTAGGCCGCACGCTCCACATAGCCCACCGTCAGGATCGCGAGCTCCCTGAGGCGGGTATCCAGTGCCGAATCGAAGCGCAGCCAGAGGCCCATCTGACTGAACCCCCGCGCCGCGCCCGGCACATGGCCCAGGGCATAGTAGATATTGACGTCACGCTGCAGCACATCGCGATTGCTGTCGTTTGCGTCTGCGGCGGTCAGCAGCGGGATTCGGGCCATGGTCGGGATGCTCCGTCAGTCAGGTAAAGAATATTTCGGCAGGCAGGGATGCAGGGCGGACTACTTGATGCGGGTCCAGGTCTGCTCCTGACAGAGGAACAGCACGCAGCCCTCGACTTCCAGCGTGTTGGCGTCCTTCGACAGCATGTTGGAATCATAGGTTTTGCCGCTTTCCGGATCGTAGATCTCGCCATCTTCCCAGACGCCGGGCGCCTCCTTCTCGAAGCCCCGGATCATCTGCAGGCCGATGATCGGATTGTCGTGGTTGGCCTCGTCGGGATTGTTGATGTCACGTTTCGGCGTACCGTCCTTGCGGTTCGGTTCCTTCAGCCAGATGATCGTGCCGCACATGGAATTCTCGCAGGGTGCGATCTCGATGTGGGCGCCGCCATTCTCTGTCAGCCAGACACCTTCCACAGGATCGGACGCGGCAAGGGCCGACGCCGAGTAGAGCGATAGAGCCGAAAGTGCGAAAAGCATCTTCAAGGTGCGCATCGAATTCTCCGTTGCTGGGCGAATGCCGGGGACAGGTCGCCAGACATGTCCCGCGTTCTGCTGTGCAGGGGTCAATATAGTCGTGACACCACAGCGGCTGAAAGCATCAACCTTCATCGACGCCGCCGTTGACACCATCGTCCCCGGCCAGGACCGCGATGACGAGATCACGACTGACATGACGCTTCTGCTGACCCAGCGCTGCGCGATCCAGTCGGGCAACGATTGCCTGCACGCCGGCAAAGGATCGATCCATGCGCGGCAGCAGGTAGGCATAGGCGGACGGGGTCAGATCAAGCTGGCGATCACTGGCATACTTCAGCAGCAGCGCGGAAAGCAGGCTGTCGTCAGGCTGGCGGATCTCCACTGCCGGGGCCGTGGCAAGCCGGGACGAAAGGTCCGGCAGGCCATGTGTCCAGTTTGCCGGCGGTGTGCGTGCGGCGAACAGCAGATGCGCCCCCGCCTCCCGCTGCATGTTGTAGAGATGCAGGAACGGCTCCGGCTGCACCATGGCATCGGCGCGGTCGATGGCGACCGGCGTGCCGGCCAGGTCGTGCGCCGCCTCCAGCGTCAGGTCGGGACCCTGCAGCAGCACGCCCTCGCTCGCCGCCACCCAGATGTGCAGCAGGTGCGTCTTGCCCGCCCCTGCGGGGCCATGCAGCGCAAGTGCCGGACCGGGCCAGTCAGGCCAGTTGCTGATCCATGACAGGGCATCGGCGTTGCACGGCGCGGGCATGAAGTCCTCGCGCCCGTATCGCGGGGCCAGTTCAAGGGCGAGCGGTTGCTGGGTCGGGCGCTTCATGTCTCCGGCGTCTTGCCGCCCTCTTCCGCGTTCGCAGGGTCATAGAAGTGACTGCGCAGGTACTGGTCGAGGCCGAAGCGGACGAGCACACCGATCACGGCACTGACCGGCAGCGCCAGCAGCATCCCGACGAAACCGAACAGCACCCCGCCAGCCAGCACACCGAACATGACCCAGACCGGATGCAGGCCGATGCGGTCACCAACCAGTTTCGGCGTCAGGACATAGCCTTCCGCCACCTGTCCGATGACATAGATGGCCAGCACGATGGCCACCCGCGCCATGTCATCGGGCCAGAACTGCAGGATCGCCAGACCGATGGAGGTGATGGCACCAAAGATCGCGCCGACGAAGGGAATGAACGACAGCGCACCGGAAAGCAGGCCGATCAGGAAGCCGAAGCTGAGCCCGGAAAGGCTGAGGGTGGTCGAATAATAGATCATCAGCACGAGGCAGACCGTGCCCTGGCCCCGCACGAAACCGGCCAGGGTCCGGTCGATGTCCTGCACCAGCTTGCGGATCGTGGTGGCATAGCGGCGCGGCAGCCAGCCATTGATCTTCTCGACGATATTGTCCCATTCGTACAGCAGGTAGAAGGTGACGATGGGCGTGATCACCAGCAGGGACAGGAAATTCAGCAGGGCCGCCCCGCCGCGCACCAGGTTTCCGGCGAGTTCGGTGAAGAACTTCACGGCCTGACTGGCATATTCCTTCAATGCCTGGGCGCCGTCATCGCGGCTGACATCGACGCCGCGGTCGGAGGCCGCCTCCAGCATGTTCATGACATAGGGCTGCAGCAGTTTCGTCGCCTGCTCGACATAACCGGGCAGTTGCAGCAGCAGTTCACCGGCCTGACGCACCACCAGCGGCACCAGGATCAGCAGACCCAGCAGCAGGATGATGATGAAGCCCGCCGTGATGATGATGGTGGCCTGATTGCGGCTGAGGCGCATCCGCTCCAGCCAGTCGGCCAGCGGGTCGCTCAGGTAGGCCACGGCCATGCCCACCACGAAGGGCAGCAGCATGTCGCGCAGCGCAAAGACCATGAAGCCCAGAACAGCGACGAAGATCAGCCAGAACAGTGTCTGCCGCAGCGGACTCACTGCTGCACACCCGCGACGTCGCCCGCGCGGCGGATGGTCCAGTACCCATCCTTCTCGGCCAGGATCAGGTTCTGTTGCGCCAGCGCCCGGCGCAGCAGCGCATCGTCACCCAGGTGGTGCAGCACCACGATCGCGTCCCGCACCGAGATCTGGGTCAGTTCCAGTTGCCGGACGACGGATGTCGAGCTGATCGTGCGTTCCAGATCCTGCCAGTCGGCCAGGCCCCGAATCGGTACCAGCGCGCTCAGCAGGCGCAGGTCGCCGAAGTTCTCGATGGTGCGCTGCTTCCACAGATCCTCGATCTCCACCACCATCAGGTCGACCGCGGCATTCATGAACTGGACGACATCGGCATCAGGGGTGCTCTCGAAACTGCGGATCACGGACGGGTAGGGATCGGGACCGAAGCTGTGCAGCAGGATATCGATGCGGGCCACGCCCTGTTCCGTATCCACGGTCAGGGAGGCATCGGCAACGAGCACGCTTTCGGCGCGGTACCGTTCGGCCATGGCTTCGAGCGGGCCCGGCTGTCCGGTCACCGCCTGTTCGGCAGAGATCGCGAGCACGTCATCAACGTCGCCGAAGGGGGCAATGATCGGCACCAGCCGGTCACGGCCATCGAAACGCGCCCAGGCCGCCAGCCAGGGATTCGGGTCCGCCCAGAGCGCCATGTCTCCCCCGGCGCGCAGCACCGGCAGGATGACAGCGGGCAGGGCCCGGGTTTCCGTGAACGGTATCCCGGCGCTGTTCAGCAGGCCCCGCACCACGTCCGGCTGAAAACTGAAGGTCAGATCCGCGATATAGCGGTCAGGTGCTGTCTTCTCGTTCGCCACCTGGAAGGATGCGACCATGCCGGACAGGGTTCCGTCATCGGGGACCGGCAGCCGGGACCAGTCGGCTTTCCGTGTCAGACGCTGCATCAGGGTCACCGCGGCCTGCTGCCGGGCGCTGGCGACCGCCTGCTGCTTGGCCAGATCAGCGCTTTCCGACACCACGTCCACGGGAATCGCCGACACCGTGTACAGGTCATCGACAGCCGCGCGCGCCTGCGGCGCGCCGACCGCGCAGAGCAGGATCACGAGAAACAGGGCAGGCATCATGCCCCGCCGCATCAGCGACAGGCGCGACAGATGGCGCAAGACGTGGCCAGGCATTGCAATCGGACTCCGTTGGCGGCATCGTCTGCCCTCACTTTAGCCGAGCGGGCGGAGGGCGTCATCACGAACGGGCTCACATACCGCGATGCGGGCGTCGATGTCGATGCCGGCAACGCACTGGTCGACCGGATCAAGGCCGATACAGCCTCCACCAACCGCCCCGGTTCCATCGGCGGCATTGGCGGATTCGGCGGCCTGTTCGACCCCAAGGCCGCAGGCTACACCGATCCGCTGCTGGTCGCCGCGACCGATGGTGTCGGCACCAAGCTGACCCTGGCGGGCGATGTGGGGCGTCATGACACGGTGGGGCAGGACCTGGTTGCCATGTGCGTCAACGATCTGATCGTGCAGGGCGCGGAGCCGCTTTTCTTCCTCGACTACTTCGCCACCGGGGCACTGTCCGTGGATCAGGCCGCCGATGTGGTTGCTGGCATCGCGGAAGGCTGCCGCCTCTCCGGCTGCGCCCTGATCGGCGGTGAAACAGCGGAGATGCCCGGCCTCTATCGGCCGGGCGAGTACGATCTGGCCGGATTCAGCGTCGGCGCGGTGGAGCGCGACAGCCTGCTGCCCCGTACGGACGCCATCCAGCCCGGTGACCGCATCCTAGGGCTGGCCTCGTCCGGCATTCACTCCAACGGTTTCTCGCTGGTGCGCCGGATCGTGGAGCGCAGTGGCGCCGATCTGGCTGCCCCGGCACCCTATGACCCGGACATCGCGCTGGGCCAGAGTCTGCTGACGCCGACCCGCATCTACGTGACGAATCTGCTGGCCGCGATCCGGCTGGGCGGCATCACCGCGCTGGCGCACATCACCGGTGGCGGGCTGACCGAGAATATCCCGCGCGTGCTGCCGAAGGAGCTGGGCGTCCGGCTGGACACCGCCTGCTGGGAACTGCCGCCGGTCTTTGGCTGGCTGATGCGGGAGGGCGGCGTGGCGCCGGCGGAGATGGCCCGCACCTTCAACTGCGGCATCGGCATGATCGCCGTCGTCCCGGCGGCGGAGGCCGAGAAGCTGATCGCCTTCCTGACCTACAAGGGCGAGCGGGTGCATGACATCGGCACCGTCGTATCCGGTGAAGGTGTCGAGATTGCAGGGCTTGATCGTTGGCACGTCTGAAACTCGGAGTCCTGATCTCCGGTCGCGGCAGTAACCTGCAGGCCCTGATCGACGCAGCGGCGGACCCGGCCTTCCCGGCAGAGATCACGGTCGTGATCTCCAACATCGCCGGTGTCCAGGGGCTGCAACGGGCGGCGGATGCCGGAATCGAGACCTGTGTCATCGACCACAAGGCACATGACGGCCGCGCCGCGTTCGAGAGCGCCCTGACCGAGGCGCTGGAGGCACATCAGGTGCGCCTGGTCTGCCTGGCCGGTTTCATGCGGCTGCTGACCAAGGGCTTCGTCGACCACTGGCGTGACCGGATCATCAACATCCACCCCTCCCTGCTGCCGGCATTCAAGGGTCTGAACACCCATGAACGGGTGCTGGACTACGGGGTGAAGTTCACCGGCTGCACGGTGCATTTCGTCAGGGCGGAGATGGATGAGGGGCCGATCATCGTCCAGGGGGTCGTGCCGGTCATTTCCAGCGACACTCCGGACCGTCTCGCCGCGCGGGTGCTGCAGGTGGAACACCGGATCTACCCCCTTGCGGTGCGCCTGGTGGCGGAGGGGCGTGCCCGCGTCGTCGGCGATGCCGTCAATATCGACGTGAAGGATCAAGAGGCGGAAGGCGTCATCCTGGTCAACCCACAGGCCTGACCGATTTCAGCCCTGACCGCTTTCAGGGCTGACGGCGTTCAGGTTCGGGCGGGTTGCTGGCCGTAGGTCCGGAACTTCTCCAGCACCGTTTCCATCTCCCGCGCGGAGAGGATGGCCGGGCCACCGATCTGGCGCGACAGGATAAATTGCTGCGCCAGCACCTCGACTTCCTGCGCCAGATTCAGGGCCTTCTCGACCGTCGGACCGAGCGCGATCACCCCGTGGTTGGCCAGCAGGCAGGCCCGCCGACCGTCCAGCGCGGTCAGCGCCACATCCGACAGGTCCTGCGTACCGAAGGTCCGATAGGGGGCGCAGCGAATGTCCGCGCCACCCGCGGCCGCGACCATGTAGTGGAACGCCGGGATGCCTTCCCCCCGGCAGGCCAGCGCCGTGGCATGCAGGGAATGGGTGTGGCAGATGCCACCGGCGTCAGGCCGCGCCCTGTAGACATCCAGATGAAAGCGCCACTCGCTGGACGGTTTCAGAGGGCCGGACCATTTCCCCTTCATGTCCATGTGGACCATCATCTCCGCGTCCAGCCTGTCGTAGGGCACACCGGACGGCGTGATCCAGAATCCCGCACCATCACGAATGCTCAGGTTGCCGGACGTCCCGGGCGAAAGCCGGACCGCGAACATGGCCTGCGCCGCGGCAAGCAGCTGCCCCCGCGCATCCGTCTTCTGACCGTCAGCCGCCATCCTGCATCTCCGGATAGAGCGAGAGCAGTCCCGCCTCCGTCGCCGGACACAGGCCGCGCTCCGTGATCAGGCCGGTGATCAGGCGTGCAGGCGTGACATCGAAGGCCGGATTGGCCGCGCCCGCGCCCAGCGGCAGGATCTCAACCTCCGTGACCGTGCCATCCGGCAGGCGCCCGGCGATGCGACCGACTTCCTCCGCGCCGCGTGCCTCGATCGGGATCTCGCGCACGCCGTCCCGCACCTTCCAGTCGATGGTCGGTCCCGGCAGGGCGACATGGAACGGCACACCATTGTCATGCGCCGCCAGCGCCTTCAGATAGGTCCCGATCTTGTTGCAGACATCCCCGGTCCGGGTGGTGCGGTCCGTACCGACGATGCAGAGATCCACCTGCCCATGCTGCATCAGGTGCCCGCCGGCATTGTCGACGATGACCGTCGCCGGAACCCCGTGCGCACCCAGCTCCCAGGCCGTCAGCGATGCCCCCTGGTTGCGGGGCCGGGTCTCGTCGACCCAGACATGAACGTCGATCCCCCGGTCATGCGCCTTGTAGATCGGGCTGAGCGCCGTACCCCAGTCCACCGTCCCCAGCCAGCCCGCATTGCAGTGGGTCAGCACATTGACGGGACCGGAGGGGCGGGCCTCCGCCGCCGCCTCGATCAGCTTCAGCCCATTGTCGCCGATCGCCGAGTTGATCGCGACATCCTCCTCCGCGATCTCGCCGGCAGTCTGCCAGGCCAGTCCGGCCCGGGCGGAGGGTGCCTGGTTGTGCAGCGCGACCCGCATCCGTTCCAGTGCCCAGAACAGGTTCACCGCTGTCGGTCGCGTCTCGCGCAGGGTCTCGATGGTGCGGGCCAGACCGTCGTCACTCGGATCATCGCGCATCGCCAGCGCAACGCCATAGGCCGCCGTGGCACCGATCAGCGGTGCGCCGCGCACCAGCATCGCCCGGATGGCATGTGCAACCTCCGGCAGGCGCTTCAGGGTCACGGTTTCGAACCGGTGCGGCAGCCTGGTCTGATCGATTATCAGAACCGAACTTCCGTCCTCACCCGCCTCGATGGGGCGTCGGGGTGTGCCGTCCACCTTCACGTCAGAACCTCCTGTTCACGCACTCCGCCGCACGATAGTCCCTGACAGTCACCAGACAATCGGTTTCACCGCGACAATCCGGTGCCGCATCGGGGCATCACCACGCCTGATGTACGCCCGCTAACGCATCAACTCAACGTGAGAGACATGCTATCCGAGACCGTCATGGTTCCGGCTGCAGCATTCAATTTATTGTTTTCATTATATTTTCCAGGTCTCCCCGTCCTCAAGCCGCTCACGAAGCCTGGCCCGCACACCCATCGATCACAGGATTTCACGCAATCGCGTGTAACCAAACCGCGCGCCCCATCGTCATATGGGCAACAGCGCGGAACGGGAACCGCGTTTCGGGACAGAGAGCTTCAAGGGAGCAAGAACCATGATCAGACATCTGAAGGCAGGCGCGTTCGGTGCCGTCCTGCTGACCGGCGGCCTGCTGGCCGGGACGGCGATGGCCGGGGAGCAGTTTGTCGATGGCACCGGCTTCGCAGCCAGCGGCTATGACGTCGTCGCCTACCGCAGCCTCACCCAGGCACCGGTGGGTGGCAAGCAGCCGGCCCCCGTGCCCGGCAAGGCGTCCATCACCGCCGAATACAATGGCGCGACCTGGGCCTTCGCCAGCGAGGCGAACCGGGACACCTTCCTCGCTGACCCGGCGAAATATGCACCCGCCTACGATGGTCACTGCGCCTATGGCATCGCCCAGGGCGGCAAGGTGCCGGCGAACCCGGAGCTCTGGCGCATTGTCGACGGCAAGCTCTACCTCAACATCACCCCCACCGTGGTCGGTTTCTGGGAGGCCGACATTCAGGGCAACCTCAAGCAGTCGGAAGTGAACTGGGCCAGCCTGGAGAAGAAGCATTCGCCCGACGGCCCGGTGCCCCAGTTCGACGCCAGCCACGCGCCGGTGAACTGAGCCGGCATCCGGCTCACCAGTTACTGTCGTCGGACGGCGGCAGTAGGGGGTTCCGAAGACCCGCGGTACGCGATCACATTCACGCCAGAACAGCGTCTGGGCGATTGGCCCCGGCGAAACGGCGGATAGACTGGATCGCAGCGGGTTGCAGGGGTCCCGCCAACCCAACCGAGTAGATCAGAACCTGAAGGAGAACATCATGAAGAACACATCAATCAAGAGCCTTTCCGTTGCCGCTGCCCTGATGGGTGCCGTTGGCATGGCCGCTGCCCTGGCCCCGGTCGACGCCGTCGCCGCCGACAAGGTGAAGTGCTACGGCATTTCCAAGGCTGGCCAGAACGATTGCGCCAACAAGGCAGGCACCCACTCCTGCGCCGGCCAGTCGACGGTCGACTATGACGGCGGCGAGTGGAAGCTGGCGACGGCTGCCGAATGCGAGGCGAAGGGTGGTCAGCAGACCGCCTTTGATGGCGTCAACGAGAAAGCCAAGGGCTGATCCGCGTCATCTTCGGAACCGGGGCGCTGGTCCAGCCAGCGCCCCGACCCCGAGTGCCGGGCATGCATTGCAATGAAAGGGACCAACACCAGTTTGCCGCCGACGGCCGGGTTCGGATTGCGCCATCCACATGTGCTGGATGTCATCAGCCGACCGCCCGCGATCGACTGGGTCGAGGTTCATACCGAGAACTACATGGTGCCGGGCGGGCCGCGCCTGCGCCAGCTTGACGCGATCCGGGAAAGGTTCGACCTCAGTTTCCACGGTGTCGGGCTTTCGCTGGGATCGGTTGACGAGCCGGATCGGGAACATCTCACCCGCATCCGTGACCTGGTGCGGCGCTATCGACCGGCCGCCCTGTCCGACCACATTGCCTGGGTCCGTGCCCCGGCACAGGTGGGCGGCGCCAGCCTGAACGACCTGCTGCCCCTGCCCTGCACGGAGGAGGCGGTCAATGTCCTTGCCCGCAACATCGGCATCTTCCAGGACGCGACCGGCTGTCAGGTCATGGTCGAGAATCCGTCCATGTACGCCGCATTCGCCGGGGCGGAGCTGGATCATGCGGACTTTGTCAAAGAGACCGTGCGACGCGCCGGATGCGGGCTGCTGCTGGACGTGAACAACATCCATGTCAGCGCCCACAACCTCGGCTTCGACGCCGCGGACTACCTCGCCCGGATGCCCTTCGACGCGGTGGGGGAGATCCATCTGGCCGGACATGCGGAACGGGCCGACGCCGGGGGCACCCTGCTGATCGACGATCACGGCAGCCAGGTCCGTGACAGCGTCTGGACCCTCTACGATCAGGCGATCGCGGCCACAGGTGCCGTTCCGACGCTTGTCGAATGGGATACCGAGATTCCCGAACTGGAGGTGCTGCTGGCAGAGGTCCGGACCGCACAGTCCCGGCTGGATGCGCTGCCAACGGGCGCGGGGACCGCATCATGAGCACCCTGCTGGAAATCCAGAGCCGCTTCGCCGCAGGCGTGTTCCAGGGATCGGACGGGATCCTGTCCGATCTGGAGGACGATGGCCGTCAGGCGGCGCGGTTCGAGGTCTATCGCAACAATACCCATGCATCGATCCTCGAAGTGCTGGCCGACGCGTTTCCCACCATACGGACGCTGTTGGGGGAAGGCCTGTTCACCCGCCTGGTAACGGCCTTCATCCGTCACGCGCCCTCGCGGGCCAACCACCTGCTCGACTATGGCGCGGAGCTGCCTGACTTCATCGCCCTGTCGGAGCCCCTGGCCGACCGGCCCTGGCTGGTGGACATCGCCCGGCTCGACTGGGCCCGCAATGCGGCCTATGGCGCAGGGGAAGCCGCGCCGATGGGCGCAGATGCACTGCAGGGGCTGGCGGCGGACGTGCTGCTGGCGCTGCGACCGGCGCTTGTCCCCTCCGCGACGCTGCTGCACTCCGACTGGCCGATCCACGCGATCTGGATGAATGCCGACGCGATGGCGGAGAGCAGCATCGCCCCCCGGTCGGAAGCGGTGCTGGTCGCCCGACCGGCAATGCAGGTGCAGACCAGCCTGCTGCATCCGGCAGAACACGCCCTGCTGCGAACCCTGCAGGACGGTGGAACACTCGGCGAGGCGGCTGTCGCGGCCCAGCAGACCGACCCCGGCTTCGATCTGATGACGGCCTTCGCCGGACACCTGTCTGCCGGCAACTTCACCCACCGACGCAACGAAGAAACCGAAGAAGAATAAAGGGAACCCCACCATGGCCAACACGCAAGACACCACGCCCGGCGGCATCGCCGGTCTCGTCGCCGCTGTCACCCGTCCGCTGGACACCTGGGGCGGTCCCGCCGCCGTGCTGTTCCTGCGCATCGTGATCTTCCTGACCTTCTGGCGGGCCGGCATGACCAAGCTGGACGACTGGGACAACACGCTGCTGCTGTTCGAATATGAATACATGGTGCCGATCCTGCCGGTCGCCGTTGCGGCGTTCCTCGGCACCTTCTTCGAGCTGGTGATGTCGGCACTGATCCTGGTCGGCGCCTTCACCCGGCTGGCTGCCATCCCGCTGCTGGTGATGTCGCTGGTCATCCAGTTCGTGCTCGGCGCCCGCGCCGCCGCCTATGACAATTTCGAGCATTTCTTCTGGATGGCGATCCTCTGCTACCTGATTGCCCGCGGTGCCGGTGCCCTGTCGCTGGATCACCTGGCGGCGAAGCGTTTCGGCCTGAAATAGCCACGCCCTGGACGGGAGGCCGATTACATCCGGGCAGCAAACGGTCTACCCTTCCCCGGCGCGGCGGATGCCGCATGATCCGGGGAGGGACCAGCCATGAAATTCGGACTGCGCTATTGCAACACCGGCCCCTATGTCGATCCGGACCCCGCGCTGGAGCTGCTGCAGGCCGCTGAGGAAGCCGGGTTCGACAGTGCCTGGACAGTGGAACATACGGTCGTGCCTGCGGGCTACGGTTCCGCCTATCCCTATGCGCAGAACGGCAAGATGGCCGGCGGGGTGGAGGATCTGCCCCTGCCCGATCCGCTGATCTGGATGGCCTATGTCGCCGCCGGGACCAGCCGGATCAGGCTGGGCACCGGCATCCTGATCCTGCCGCAGCACAGTCCGGTGCATGTCGCGAAACAGGTGGCCACGCTGGACCATCTCTGCGGCGGACGGACCCTGCTGGGCATCGGCGTCGGCTGGCTGGCGGAGGAGTTCGCGGCGCTGGGACAGCCGTTCGGGACACGCGGGCCGCGCACCGATGAATGCGTCGCCGCCCTGCGGGCACTCTGGGGCGAACAGCCGGCCTCTTTTCAGGGTGAGCATGTCAGCTTCGCGCCGATGTACTGCGTGCCCCGGCCTGTCGCTGGCGCGGTGCCGATCATTGTCGGCGGCCATTCGAAGGCCGCGGCGCGACGCGCAGGACGGCTGGGGGATGGTTTCTTTCCGGCACGGGAAGCCCCGCAGGACCTGATCCAGCTCGCCCGCGACACGGCGGAGCAGAACGGGCGCAACCCGGCGGCGCTGGAGATCACCGTCAGCATGCCGGAAGACCGTGCGCTGCTGGAGGACTATGCCCGGATGGGTATCGACCGGGTTCTCGTCCCCGTCTCCGACATGGCCGGCCTGGCCACTGCCATCCGCACGCCGGAGGAGACCCGGGACTGGAGCGGACTGATCAGCCAGTACGCCTGACACAGCGCCATGGCGATCAGGGGTCCGGCGCCACCACCTCGATCATCGTGCTGGCCGAGGTATGCACATTGTAGTCGGAGATCCAGACAACGCGGACCTCGCCGCTCTCGACGGCCTTCACCCGAAAGCTGAGATAGGGGTTGGAGGAAACGGAGCTGAACCACTCGGCCCGAAACACCAGGCGGTCGTTGTAGAAGGCCTTCACCTCCTGAAGGATATGGCGGGGAATGACGACGATGTTGTCGGTGGAGAAACGGACACCGGACTCCATCGGATGCCGTGCCAGCGTCCTGACCTCGAAAACCTCCCCCCGCTTTACCGAACGGGGGACATGGATACGGCGAAGCGGTGCGGCCATGGTTCAGCCGCCGCAGGCGCCGAGCAGAACCTCGACGTTCTGCCGTGCCGTTGCCGCGCGCCCGTCCACCATCTCCGCCACCAGCACCACATCAGAGGTCTGCAGCATGCGGAACCGCATCTCGGTCAGGGCGCTGCCATTCCAGGGGCCGTAGTGATAGCGCGCCACCTCCGGAAACGGATTGCCGAGCACGAAGACATGAACGGTCTTCGGCCAGTCGTTGCCTTCGAAGCTGCAGCGGATATCAAAGGTCAGCGGAATCGAATCACCATTCTCCGCCAGCACCGGCAGCTTCAGATCGATCAGGTCAGGCTCGGGCGTGCGGCCGCGCAGGACGATGTCCACCAGCACCTCCGCATCGGCCACGTCCGGCTGGACGGGGAAGGTCCGGCGGAACATCGACACGCGATTGCGGATCCCCTCCGCCCAGGCGGGCAGCACGGGCAGGCCCAGAAGGGCCAGAGCGCCCGTGACGACACCCCGTCGGGAAACGCCACGCGTGCTGGGTGAGTGTTGGTTCATTCCTGGGCCTGGTCCTGTTTCAGCGTCAGCAGGTAGGCTATCACGTCCTCCACCTCCATTGCGCTCAACAGCGGTTGACCGACCCGATCACGACGCACCCCGGTCAGGCCCGCCACCCGGTGAAACGGTGGCATCACGGTCTCTTCATTGATGCGGGTGGCGTCCACGACCTGCAGCCTCAGTTCCGCTTCGCTCAGGCGTCCCGCCACGCCATGCAGCGGCGGACCGATGTCACCGTGAAACGCCTGTTCCGGAATCGGCGCGGCGTGGCAGGCGAGGCAGTTGCCCTGCCGTCCGGCCACGATCACGCGGCCACGCGCGGCATCACCCGCCCGACCGCAAAGCGGCCTGTCGATGCCGCCTTCGCGTACGACAAACTGCGCGACCAGGTCGGAACATTGCTGCGCACGGGCCGGAACCAGGGTGCAGCAGGCCCCAATGACCGCCAGCAGAAGAGCCGCAACATGATTTGACAGGATGACGCACTCCGCACAGTATTTCCGCATCGGGGAAGGGGATGATGACGCACAAGAGGTCGTCAGGCCAACCCGCACAAATGACAAGAAGCAAGAAAGCGTCGCATCAGACGACGTTGCAACACTCTGGGAGGATACATGGCAACCCTCAAGATCAACGGGGCAACCAAGACGGTTGATGTCCCTGCGGATACCCCTCTGCTCTGGGTAATTCGCGAGCATCTTCGGATGACGGGCACCAAGTTCGGCTGCGGCAAGGGACTTTGCGGCGCCTGCACGGTGCATATTGACGGCGTTGCAACACGTACCTGCATCACGCCGGTCGATGCGGCGGAAGGCGTCGAGATCACCACGATCGAAGGACTGGGCGGCGACCATCCGGTGCAGAAGGCATGGATTGCCGAACAGGCACCGCAGTGCGGCTATTGCCAGTCCGGCCAGATCATGACCGCCGCGGCGTTCCTGTCGGAGAATCCGAATCCGTCTGACGACGAAATTGTCGGTGCGATGACCGGCAATCTCTGCCGTTGCATGGCCTACAAGCGCATCAAGGCTGCCGTCGCACGCGCAGCCAGTGACATGCAGAAAGGCTGAGGAGGCAGATCATGACAAGGATTGAAAAGATCGGCCGCACCGGGAGCAAGAGCGTGAGCGATGTTTCGCGACGCGGTTTCCTGGTCGGATCCCTGGCCGTCGGCACCCTGACCATGGGCTACGGGCTGCTGCCCGCCGTGGGTGGTCTGGCGGAGGCCAAGGCTGCAGGCAACTTCGCGCCCAACATCTGGTTCACGATGGACGAGGCCGGCAAGGTCGTCGTCAACATCACCAAGGCCGAGATGGGCCAGCATGTCGGCACCCCGCTGTCGCAGGCCCTTGCCGAGGAGTTGGAAGTGCCTTGGGAGGATGTCTCCATCGCCTATGTCTCGACCGCGCCGGAATACGGCCTGTTCGTGACCGGTGGTTCCTGGTCGGTGAACTGGACCTTCGACCAGATGTCCCGTGCCGGTGCCGCCGGCCGCATCGCGCTGATGGAAGCCGCCGTGAAGCACTGGGGCGTTGCCCTGTCGGAGCTGCAGGCGGAACAGGGCATGGTCAGCCATGCCAAGTCCGGCCGCAAGATCTCCTACGGCGATCTGGTGAAGGCCGGGGCAACCGCCCGCGCCTTCTCGGAAGACGAGCTGAAGGCGATCACGCTGAAGGATCCGTCGAAGCGGCGCTATGTCGGCAAGCCGATGCCCGCACTGGACATTCCGGCCAAGACCGACGGCACGGCGACCTTCGGCCTCGACGTCTTCGTCGATGGCATGGTCTACGCCACGCCGAAGGTGCCGCCGGTCCGCTATGGCGCCAAGGTGACGGCAGTCGATGAATCCGCCGCGAAGCAGGTGCCGGGCTATCAGGGCCACGTGGTGATCAATGATGTCACCGGCACCACCACCGGCTGGGTCTCGGTGCTGGCGGATTCCTATCCGCAGGCAATCAAGGCCCGTGACGCGCTGAAGGTGACCTATGACATCGGTCCGAACGCCAAGGTGTCCTCCGCAGATATCCTGGCCGATGCGGAGAAGCTGCAGTCCTCCGGTGAGGGCGCGCAGCTGTTCGTGAAGGACGGTGATTCGGTTACCGCCATCAAGGGGGCGAAGGCAACGCATGAGGCGGTCTACACGACGCAGCTGAACGTGCATGCCCCGCTGGAGCCGATGAACGCGGTCGTGGAAGTGAAGGACGACGTCTATCACATCCATACCGGCAACCAGTTCCAGACCCTCGCGGTGGGCCTGGTACCGGCGGCGCTGGAGCTGGACCCGAGCCAGGTGGTGGTTCACCAGTATCATCTGGGCGGCGGTTTCGGCCGCAGGCTTGAATCCGACTACATCCTGGTCGCGGCGCTGACCGCGAAGGGCGCGGGCAAGCCGGTGAAGCTGATCTACAGCCGCGAAGCCGACACCCTGATGGACTTCACCCGCACGATCACGCACCAGAAGCTGACCGGTGGCGGTGACGGATCCAAGCTGGTCGGGCTGGAGCAGCAGGTGGTCTCCGCCTGGGCGACGGCACGGCAGGCCCCGGCCTTCCTGGCCGATTCGGTGGACAAGCAGGGCAAGGTCGATCCGTTCTCGATCAATGGCTCCGACCACTGGTACTCGATCCCGAACCAGACCGTGCGCACCATCAAGTCGGAACTGGCACAGTCGGCAACGCCGTCCGGCCAGCTTCGGTCGGTGGCACCGGGCTGGACCTTCTGGGCGGTGGAATGCTTCATCGACGAGATGGCGCACAAGATGGGCGTCGATCCGCTGAAGATGCGTCTCGCCATGCTGGACGCGACCGGCAAGAACGCCGGTTCCGCCCCGATGGCCGTCGGCGGTGCGAACCGCCTGGCCAACGTGCTGCAGATGGCGGCGGACAAGGCCGGCTACGGCAAGAAGATGGCGGCCAACACCGGCATCGGCATTGCCTGCGTCTCCGCCCAGGAACGGGCAACCCCGACATGGACGGCCTGCGCCTCCCAGGTGCACGTCGATCCGAAGACCGGTGAGTTCAAGGTCGAGAAGATGACCCTGGTCATCGACGTCGGTACCGCGGTGAACCCCGATGGTGTCCGTGCGCAGGTCGAGGGCGGTGCCCTCTGGGGTCTCAGCCTCGCGACCAAGGAGTTCGCGACCATGGAGAATGGCGCGATCCAGCAGGACAACTTCGACACCTACACGCCGGTCCGCATGGAAGACATGCCGGACATCGACGTGACCGTGGTGTCGCCGGGTCACTATCCGGTGGGTGCGGGCGAACCCGGCGTGACCGTGGTCGCACCGACCATCGCCAACGGCATCTTCGCCGCCTCCGGCGCCCGCGTCCGCGACCTGCCGATCACGGCAGCCGCGGTCAAGGCCGCCATGGGCTGACGATCGAAGCACTGAACATCAGGCCCCTCTCCGGGGCCTGAACCGGAACGGCGTCGGCGGGAAACCACCGGCGCCGTTTCCGTTTGTGGCCGGCCTGTGCGAAAAGGGGAGCAGACTTCAAGGGGAGGACGATTGATGAAACTGCGCCAGATCGCGTTTGCTGCGGAAAAGCTGGAACCGGCGGAAGAGGTTCTGCTGGATGTACTGGGACTGGAGGTCGGGTTTCGCGATCCCGGTGTCGGCCACTTCGGGCTGCACAATGGTGTCATCCCGGTGGGCGACAACTTCCTGGAGATCGTGGCGCCGGAGCCCGGGCAGACCGACACGGCGGCGGGGCGCTTCATGGCCCGGCGCGGCGGCGACGCCGGTTACATGGTGCTGCTGCATGCCGCCGATGCGGCCCCGACACGGGCGCGGGCGGAGAAGCTGGGCATTCGCGCCGTCTGGAACAGTGACGACGATGGCGCGGTCGCGACCCATTTCCACCCGGTTGATCTGGGCGGGGTCATCCTGTCGGTCGATTCCTTCGCCGAGTCGCCGGACCCGTCGGAGGAATGGAGCTACTGGCGCTGGGGCGGGCCGGACTGGCTCAGCCATGTGCGCGCGGGCCTGACCGAGGCCATGGTCGGCATGGAACTGGTCAATCCCGATCCTGCACGGCAGGCATCGACCTGGTCATCGCTGCTGGACATTCCCTGCCTGGCGGTCGAGGGCGGCTTCGACATGCCGCTGCCCGACGGGGGCATCATCCGTTTCCGCGCCACGGGCGCGGACGAACTGCCCGGAATCTCGGCCATCGATTTCCGCATGGCGGACAAGGCCGAGTCCCTCAGCCGTGCAAAGGCGCGTGGCCTGCCAAACGATGCCGACGGCTTCACCATGATGCAGGTGCGCTGTAACCTGATCCAGTAATTCGGGTTTGGTCTGTTCCATCCCTCTCCCCCACCCGGCCACCCACGTGAGTATCCTTGTTGGGTGGCCGGGTGGGGGAGAGGGATGGAACAGGCAGCAAACGAGCCACACTTCCGGGGAGGAATGAGGAAATGACCGATCACCTGTTGGTCGAGGAAAGGGATGGCGTTGCCGTCCTGACAATGAACCGGCCGGACCGGCTGAACGCGCTGAGCGGGGAAATGCTTGAGGCGCTGGTGGAGAACTGCCAGCGGCTGTCCATGGACCGCTCCATCGGCTGCGTCGTGATCACGGGCGCGGGCCGCGGCTTCTGCGCCGGGGGCGACGTGAAGTCGATGGCCGAAGGGCGGGAGTTCGCCGACAACACGCTGGAGGCCAAGGTGCTGAAGCTGCGCGGCGGCATGGAGGTTTCCCGCCTGCTGCACGAGATGGCGAAGCCGACAATTGCAATGGTGCGTGGTCCGGTCGCCGGGGCGGGCATGTCCATCGCCCTGTCATGCGACATGCGGGTGGCCTCCGACACGCTGAAGTTCACCACCGCGTTCGCCAACGTGGGCTATTCGGGTGACTTCGGCGGCAGCTATTTCCTCACCCATCTGGTCGGCACTGCCAAGGCCCGGGAGCTTTACTATACCGCCGACAAGCTGAACGCTGCAGAGGCGCACGCGCTGGGCATCGTCAACCGCGTTGTCGCCGACGCCGACCTGGAGGCGGAGACCATGGCGCTGGCGCAGAAGATCGCCAACGGGCCGAAGATCGCCCTGTCCTACATGAAGCGCAACATGAACGCGGCCATGACCGAGTCCCTGGCCCGCTGCTTCGACATGGAGGCGATGCACCACACCCGCAGCGGCGAGACCGAGGACCACAAGGAGGCCGCGAAGGCCTTCGTCGAGAAACGCACACCGACATTCAGGGGGGTCTGAGCCATGATTCCACGCACGATCTTCAATGAAGACCATCAGATTTTCCGCGATTCCTGCCGCCGTTTCATGGAGACGGAGGTGGAGCCCCACCATCGCCAGTGGGAGAAGGACGGCCAGGTCTCCCGCGAGGTCTGGCTGAAGGCGGGCGAGGCCGGCCTGCTCTGCTGTGACATTCCCGAGGAAATGGGCGGCATCGGCGCCGACTTCATGTTCTCCGCCATCGTGCTGGAGGAACTGGCCAGGGTCGGTGCAACGGGGCCGAACTTCCCGCTGCATTCCGACATCATCGCCCCCTACATCCGCCACTATGGATCGGCGGAACAGCAGAAGAAGTGGCTGCCGAAGATGACCACAGGGGAAGTCATCGGCGCCATCGCCATGACGGAACCCGGTGCCGGATCGGACCTGCAGGGCATCCGCACCACCGCGAAACGCGAAGGCGACGAGTACGTCATCAACGGCTCCAAGATCTACATCTCCAACGGCCAGCTCGCCGACCTGGTGGTGGTGGCCTGCAAGACCGACCCGAACGAGGGCTGGCGCGGCATCAGCCTGATCCTGGTGGAGGGTGATCGCGCAGGCTTCGAGCGCGGGCGCAATCTCGAGAAGATCGGCATGCACGCGCAGGACACGTCGGAGCTGTTCTTCAGCGACGTGCGGGTACCGGTGTCCAACCTGCTGGGACCGGATGAGGGCAAGGGCTTCATCCAGCTGGTCAGCCAGTTGCCGCAGGAACGGCTGATCCAGGCGGTCAAGGGCGCGGAGACCGTGCAGTCGGCCATCGACTGGACCGTGACCTATACCAAGGACCGTCAGGCCTTCGGACGCAGCATCGCGCAGTTCCAGAACACCCAGTTCAAGCTGGCGGAGCTGCAGTCGCATGCAACCATGCTGCGGGTCTTCGTCGATCGCTGCCTGGAACAGCACCTGAAGGGGGAACTGAGCGAGATCGATGCCGCGATGGCAAAGATGAACGCCACCGACATGCAGTGCAGGGTGCTGGACGAATGCCTGCAACTCCACGGCGGCGCGGGCTACATGTGGGAATATCCCATCGCCAGGGCCTGGGCCGACAGCCGCATGTCACGCATCGCAGGCGGCAGCGCGGAGATCATGAAGCAGATCATTGCACGCGACATGATGGGCCGGAACTGACAGGATCGCACCGGCCTGCCCGCACCTCCGGTCCGACATTGCAGTTCGGCTTCCGAAGGGCGACATGCAGGCAGGTCGGTGCCGTTTCCCGAACGCCGGAACGGACATGGGCCACATCCAAGTTCTTGAACCATTCCGGGAATCCATGACGTGAAGATCTTTACCTGTGGCAGTTGCAGTGCGGCTGTCTACTTCGAGAACACGACATGCATGTCCTGCGGCGCGGACCTCGGGTTCGTGCCGGATACGTCACAGATGGTGGCCCTGGATGCGGACGGCAGCGCGACACTGGTCGGCGGCGGCACATCGACCCGCTACGTCAAGTGCAGCCACCACGCCCAGGACAATGGCTGCAACTGGATGATCCGGGACGGTGACGCGGATCCCTTCTGCGTGTCGTGCAGGCTCAACAACACCATCCCGGACCTGGATGTGCCCGGCCACCGCGAACTCTGGCACCGGCTGGAAGCGGAGAAGCGGCGGCTGGTCTTCACCTGCATGCGACTGGGGCTGGATGTCAGTCCGAAGTCGGTGCGCGCGGATGGGCTGGCCTTCGACTTCCTGGCTGACGAGGACCCGACCTTCAGCGAACGCGGCCGGGTACTGACCGGCCATGATGCCGGACTGATCACCATCAACATCGCGGAGGCCGATCCGGCGGCGCGGATCCGCATGCGCGAGCAGATGGCCGAGCCCTATCGCACAATCCTGGGCCACTTCCGCCACGAGTCCGGGCATTTCTACTGGGATCGCCTGATCGCGCCGACCGCATGGCTGGAGCCGTGCCGCCAGCTCTTCGGGGATGAACGGCAGGACTATGGCGAGGCGCTGGAGACGCATTACCAGAACGGCCCGCGCAGCGACTGGCGCGACCACTACATCAGCGCCTATGCCGCCAGTCACCCGTGGGAGGACTGGGCCGAGAGCTGGAGCCATTACCTGCTGATCATCGACACGCTCAACACGGCCTGGAACTTCGGGCTGCAGACCGATCCGCTGCAGGTCCGGGCCGACGGGGTGGAGATCGCTCAGCGATCCAACCCCTATGACGAGACCGATTTCGAGCGTCTGATGTCGCAATGGATGCCGCTGACCGTGGCGATGAACAGCCTCAATCGCAGTGTCGGCCAGGAGGATGCCTATCCCTTCGCGCTCGCCGCGCCGGTGGTCGAGAAGCTGGGCTTCGTGCACCGGGTGGTGCGGGGCCTGCCGCTCTGAGCGGGACGGTCGCAGAACCCCCTGCCGACAATGGCATGGGCTGGGCGATCCGGCTGTCGCTGTTCTATGCCGCGATCTTTGCCGTGGCCGGGGTGCTGATGCCCTGGTGGCCGGCCTGGCTGAGCGCGCGCGGGCTGAGTGCGGACGAGATCGGCATCGTGCTGGCCGCCGGATTCTGGATCAAGCCGCTGACCAGCCCGCTCGGCACCCGCTGGGCCGACAGTCTGGGGCTGCGGCGACGCCCGCTGGTGCTGCTGCTGGTGGGCACCACCATCGGCTATGCGCTGTTCCACTTCGCCGACGGGTTCTGGATGTTCCTGGGCTTCACGATCCTGGCGCAGGCCATCTATGCCCCGGTGCTGCCGCTGGGTGACAACCTGACCATGACCGCGGCGGCGCAGAAGGATCTGGACTACGGACGGATGCGCCTCTGGGGCTCGGTCAGCTTCATCGGCGCGGTCTATGGCGCGGGCTGGCTGCTGGAGGGGGGGAACCCGGACATCACGCACTGGCTGGTGGTGGGCGGTCTGGCGCTGACCACCATCGTGGCCCTGTTCGTGCCCGATATCCGCTTTCCGGTCGCGAAGGACCGCAAGAGAGGCGCCCTGCGCCTGCTCGCCCACCCGGTCTACCGGCTGTTCCTGCTGGCGGTCGGCCTGAATGCGGCGGCCCATGCGGTGCTCTATGGCTTCGGCACGCTCGACTGGCAGGCGCGGGGTCTCAGCGATGTGGAGATTGGTCTGCTCTGGGCCGAGGGCGTGGTGGCGGAGATCATCCTGTTCGCCTTCGCCCGGCAGGTGATTGCCCGCATCGGCCCGATGATCCTGATGATCGTCGGCTGTGCCGCCGGCATCCTGCGCTGGTCCGTGGTCGGCTTCGTCGACACCTTCACCGCGCTGGCCCTGCTGCAGGTGCTGCACGGCCTCACCTTCGGCGCGACCCACCTGGGGGCCATGCACTTCATCCAGCGCGCCGCGCCACCCGACATGTCGGCCAGCGCCCAGGGGCTGTTCGCCGCCTTCGGCATGGGCATCTTCATGGGCCTCGGCGCCCTGCTCGCGGGCCGTCTCTACGGCGACTTCGGCGCACACGCCTATGTCGCGATGGCGGGCCTGTCGGTCGGCGCGACAGTGGCGGCACTGCTGCTGAATCGCCGGTTCGACGGCAAGTATCTGGCGCTGTAGCGCGAACAGTCTTTGACGCTCCTGACAGCCTGAGCTAACTCATTGGTACGAGTTTCTTGCCGTGGCCTGTTCCATCCCTCTCCCCCTCCCGGCCACCCATTAGGGATACTCCCGTGGGTGGCCGGGAGGGGGAGAGGGATGGAACAGGCTGTCGCACGGACACACAAACATTCCGATTGGGGAGGAGAGAGCCATGTCATCACCTGTGGTGCTTGAGAAACGCGGCGCGGTTGGCGTCATTCTGGTGCAGAACCCGCCTGTGAATGCGCTCAGCCAGGCTGTGCGGCAGGGGCTGCGGGACCGGCTGGCGGAGGCGCTGGCCGACGACAGCATCACGGCGGTGGTGCTGGCCGGTGACGGGCGCACCTTCATCGCCGGTGCCGACATCCGCGAATTCGGCAAGCCCATGACGGCCCCGGGTCTGAACGAGGTCATCCAGGACTACGAGAACGCGACCAAGCCGGTTGTTGCCGCGATCCATGGCACGGCGCTGGGCGGTGGTCTGGAGACGGCTTTCGCGGCGCATTACCGCGTTGCCGTGGCCAAGGGCTTCGTCGGCCTGCCGGAAGTGAAGCTGGGCCTGCTGCCGGGTGCCGGTGGCACGCAGCGGCTGCCGCGCGTGGCCGGTGTCGAGACGGCACTGAAGATGATCACCTCCGGCGACATGCTGCCCGCGCCGCTGGCCCAGAAGGCCGGTATCGTCGATGCCATTGTCGATGAGCTGATTCCGGGGGCCTGCGCCTTCGCCGAGAAGCTGGTGGCCGACGGCGCGCCGCTGAAGGTGATCTCGCGCAGCCGCGGCAAGCTGGACGAAGCCGACAAGGGCATCTTCGACAAGTTCCGCGCCGACCTGGCGAAGAAGGCGCGCGGCGTGCTGGCACCGCAGAACTGCATCGCCGCGGTCGAGGCATCCGTCACGTCGGACAGCTTCGAGGCCGGTCTGAAGCGCGAGGGCGAGCTGTTCATGGAACTGATGCAGAGCCCGCAGCGGGCGGCCCAGATCCATGCCTTCTTCGGCGAGCGCGAAGTGGCGAAGATCCCCGACATCCCGAAGGGCACACCGACCCGCGAGATCAACAGCTGCGCCATCCTGGGCTGCGGCACCATGGGCGGCGGCATCGCCATGAACTTCCTGAATGCCGGCATTCCGGTGACCATCCTGGAACTGGAGCAGGCGGCACTGGACCGTGGCATCGGCATCATCCGCCGCAACTACGAGAACAGCGCCAAGCGTGGCCGCTTCACGATGGAAGAGGTCGAGAAGCGCATGGGTCTGCTGACACCGACCACGTCCTATGACGACATCGGCCAGGCGGACATCGTCATCGAGGCGGTGTTCGAGGACATGGAGATCAAGAAGCAGGTCTTCGCCAAGCTGGACGCGGTCATGAAGCCGGGCGCGATCCTGGCG
Source organism: Kordiimonadales bacterium IMCC3096 (assembly GCA_016865035.1). GTDB lineage: Bacteria > Pseudomonadota > Alphaproteobacteria > Minwuiales > Minwuiaceae > Minwuia. The sequence continues at coordinate 2,003,021 of CP018227.1, read as the reverse complement.
TCGAACACCTCCACCCTGGACATCGACGAGATCGCCTCCGTCACCAAGCGGCCGGAAGACGTCATCGGCACCCATTTCTTCAGCCCGGCCAACGTCATGAAGCTGCTGGAGAACGTGCGCGGCGCCAAGTCCAGCCCGAACACGATCCAGACCGTGATGGACCTGGGCAAGCGCATCGGCAAGATCTGCGTGCTCGCGGGCAACTGCCACGGCTTCATCGGCAACCGGATGCTGCATCCCTATGGCCGACAGGCGAGCTTCCTGGTGGAAGAAGGCGCCCAGCCGGAGGATGTGGATCGCGTGCTCTATGACTTCGGTCTCGCCATGGGGCCGTTCGCCATGGGCGATCTGGCCGGTCTGGACGTCGGCTATCGCGTGCGCCAGCACCAGTTGAAGACCTGGCCGCAGGGCCGCCGCTATTCCTCGCTGGCCGACAAGGTCGTGGAACTGGGCCGTCACGGTCAGAAGACCGGCGCGGGCTGGTACCGCTACGAGGAAGGCAGCCGTGTGCCGCTGCCCGATCCCGTGGTGAAGGAGCTGATCGAGAAGAACTCGGCGGAGGCCGGGATCAAGCGGCGCGAGATCTCGGATGACGAGATCCTGGAACGCTGCATGTACGCGCTGGTGAACGAGGGCGCGAAGATCCTGGAGGAAGGCATCGCCATCCGCTCCGTCGACATCGACATCACCTACATGAACGGCTACGGCTTCCCGAAACACCGGGGCGGGCCGATGCACTACGCCGATTACGTGGGCCTCGACAAGGTGCTGGAGCGGATCCGCCACTACTACGAACAGTCGGGCGAGGATGACTGGAAGCCTGCGGCACTGATCGAGAAGCTGGTCGCCGAGGGCAAGAGCTTCGCCGACTTCCAGCGCTGATGCGCTGAACCGGGGAAAGGGCCGCCATGCCGGGTGCAGGAGTGCTCTGCATGGTGGACCATCCTGCCGCCGCGCCTGTCGCGGCACCTGACCACTGCCTGCCAGTCCGGATTACCGGCGTGCGGTTTGCCCGCGCCCGCGTCCGCCCTATCATCGGGTGACCGCTGCCGGTTCGGGCAGCCACGAACGGGAAAAGCTCATGACACTCAAGGTCGCCGTCCAGATGGACTCGATTGCCGGGATCGACATCAAGGGGGATTCCACCTTCGCGCTGATGCTGGAGGCACAGGCGCGCGGCCACGAACTGAGCTGGTACCTGCCCGACGAGCTGGCCTGGCAGGACGGCAAGGTCATGGCCCGGCTGCGCGACGTCACCGTGCAGCGGGAAGTCGGCAACCATTTCAGCCAGGGTGAGGACCGCATCATCGACCTGTCGGAGGTCGATGTGGTGCTGCTGCGCCAGGACCCGCCCTACGACATGGCCTATCTGACGACGACCTACCTGCTGGAACGCATCCATCCGAAGACACTGGTGGTGAATGACCCGATGGAGGTGCGCAACGCGCCGGAGAAGCTGTTCGTCACCAACTTCGTCGATCTGATGCCGCCGACGCTGATCACCCGCAACACGGACATGATCCGGGCCTTCCAGGCCGAGCATCAGGACATCATCATCAAGCCGCTCTACGGCAATGGCGGCGCCGGGGTGTTCCACCTACGGCCCGGCGACGACAACCTGAGTTCCCTGATGGAAACCTACGCGGTGATGTACCGCGAACCGATCATCGCGCAGAAGTTCCTGCCCGACGTGCGCAAGGGCGACAAGCGCATCATCCTGGTGGACGGGGAACCGGTGGGCGCGATCAACCGCGTCCCGGCAGAGGGCGAGAGCCGGTCCAACATGCATGTCGGCGGACAGGCCGTCCGCTCCACCCTGACCGCGCGGGAGCGGGAGATCTGCGACCGCATCGGCCCGGAGCTGAAGGCGCGCGGCATGATCTTCGTCGGCATCGACGTCATCGGCGACTGGATGACGGAGATCAACGTCACCAGCCCCACCGGCATCCAGGAAATCGACCGCTTCGACGGCTCCAACCTCTCCGGCCTGATCTGGGACGCCATCGAAGCCAAGCGCGCCTGAGTCGGGTCACGTCCCTCCAGCGCCTCAAGCTGGGCTCGCGGATCAAGTCCGCGAGCGTCGTGGGTGGGTCTTGTTGAGATGACCAACTTCCGGCTCCACCTTCCACCACGCCGTGCCCGGGCTTGACCCGGGTACCCATGGTGCCGCGCAGGCGTCGGAGACCAGGCTCGCGGCGGGTCAAGCCCGTGAACGATGACGGGGGCTACCCCTTCAGGAACCCTTGCACCCTCTTCTGCCAGACAGGCAGCACGGCTGTGTTCACCGGGCGCACCGGGGCCTTGCCGTCGAAGATGTCGATCAGTTGCGTCGCGGCGTAGCGGGCCATGCGTTCGCGGCTGTCGCGGGTGACGCCTGCGGTGTGGGGGCTGGTGATGACGTTGTCGAGGGAGAGCAGCGGGTGGTCGGCGGTGGGGGGCTCGGCATCCCAGACGTCGAGACCGGCACCGGCCAGATGACCGGACTTCAGCGCCTGATACAGCGCGTCCTCGTCATGGATGAAGCCGCGCGCGGTGGCAATCAGGCGGGCGCCGGGCTTCATCATGCCGATGGCCGCCGCGTCGAACATCCTCCGGGTCTCGGCGCTCAGCGGGCAATGGATGCTGACCACGTCGGAGCCCGACAGCACCTCCTCGAAGCCGACCTTCCGCGCGTCACGGCGGGCCATCTCATCGGCATCCAGATAGGGGTCGTATGCCAGAACCTCGCAGTCGAAGGCGTGGCGGCAGATGCTGGCCAGCCTGCGCCCGATGTGACCGAGGCCGATGATGCCGACCGTCTTGCCCAACAGGTCCGCGCCCCGGAAATCGGTACGCGCGCCATTCCAGCCCCGGCGCAGGGCGCGGTCCGCCTCCGGCACCCGCTTCATCAGCAGCAGCATCATGCCGAGCGCATGTTCCGCCACCGCCTCCGCATTGCCGCCCGCCTGATTGACCACCAGCACCCCTGCCGCCGTGCAGGCGTCGAGGTCGAAGGTATCGACACCCGAGCCGCCGGAGGACACCACCAGCAGTTCCGGCGCCCGGGCCAGGAAGGCGGCATCGACGCGCAGCGGTTCCGGCACCTCGTCCCGTGCCGGAACGCACTGGAACGCGTGCGCGGAGGCCAGCGTGGCGAAACTCTCGGCAAACGGCGCGTGGCGGTCGATGCGGATCACTTCATGTTCCGGCCGTTCAGCCAGAATGGGCAGGGCATTCTCCGCCGGAAACGCATCGAGATAGACAATCCGCGCCATGAAACGCTCTCCCCAGAATCCTCATCCATGACTGCACGGAAGGCGCGGCGTCGTCCCTGTTCCCCGCCCGGCCACCCATTCAGGATGATCCCGTGGGTGGCCGGGTGGGGGAGAGGGACGGAACAGGCAGCAAACTTCCGGCAACCAATCATCAAGCTATCGTGGCCAGAATGAACTGATGCGCAATCCCCTACCCCTGCTGCTCCTGCTGACGATACTTCCCGGACTGCTGACAGCGGCCCCGAAGACATATCCGGCAGAACCGGACCCGGAGGAGACCTGCCGTCTGGTGGAGATCCACAGACCGGACGCCGATGTGGCCTATCGGCCCGGTGTCGACGCAAATGGCAATGCGGTGGCACCCGCCGATCTTCCCGGTTCAGGCGGCATTACCCTGCCCAACGAGATCACCATCGACCTGCGGGTGCCGCTGGCCGAACTTCTCGGAGCCGACACACCGCCCTTCCTGAACGATGCCGGGATCGATGCGGGGCAGGTCACCGTCAACCGGCAGACCGGTGCACTGTTCCATAACGGCCAGCGCCTCGATGCGCCCTACGCGGTGCTCTGCGAGCCAAAGGAAGACTGAGCGGGAGGTTTACCTCTTCTGGAAGCTGCGCCGGCCCTCCTGAAGAAATATCCTCTCAGGACGCGCCGTCCGCGATCAGCGCATCGATCAGGGCCAGTGCTTCCGGGCTGTCCCATTCCGCCGGACCGACCAGTCGCGCCACTTCCTCCCCCTGCCGGTTCAGCAGGATCGTGATCGGCAGGCCATAGGCCCCCAGCGCGCGACCGATCCGGGTGGTCGGATCGACGTAGAGCGGCAGGTTGTCGGCATCCACTTCCTGCAGGAAGGTCAGCGACTTCTCGGCACCGCCCCGGTCGACCGAGATCGCGGCGACCAGGAAATCATCGCCCCCGCGCGCAGTCTGAAGGCGGCTGATCGATGGCATCTCGTGGCGACAGGGGGCACACCAGGTGGCCCAGAGATTGACCAGCACCACCTTGCCGCGGAAGGCATCGAAACCGATCTCAGCGCCGCTGCCGTCCCGGAAGCTCGCATCGGCAAGCGGCTTCGGCGTGTCATGAACCGCGAGATTCTGTAACTGACCCGTGGCATATTGCGCCAGCGGGGGTTCCGCTCCGGCGCCTGCCGGACTAAGGATCGCCATCAGCAGGGCCAACAGGCCGATCCGGTGCAACATTCCAGGCCACAGAGATTTCATGTCAGACAAACCCACCAGCAATGAGATGTGGGGCGGCCGTTTCGCCGGCGGCCCCGCGAAGGTGATGGAGAAGATCAACGCCTCCATCGATTTCGACCAGCGCTTCCATGCCCAGGACATCCGGGGATCGAAGGCGCATGCCGACATGTTGGCCGCACAGGGTATCCTGACAAGGGATGACGTTGCCGCAATCAATGACGGTCTGGACGCAATTCTGCGTGAGATCGATGAGGGCAGGTTCGAATTCTCGGCCGCGCTGGAAGACATCCACATGAATGTGGAGAACCGGCTGCGGGAACTGATCGGCCCCACGGCGGGCCGCCTGCACACGGGGCGCAGCCGCAACGACCAGGTGGCAACGGACTTCCGCCTGTGGGTGCGCGACACCATCGACCGCCTCGACCTGGCGTTCCGCGACCTGATCACGGCCCTGCTCGACCAGGCCGATGCCCATGCGGAGGCGGTGATGCCCGGCTTCACCCACATGCAGGTGGCGCAGCCGGTGACCTTCGGCCACCACATGATGGCCTATGTCGAGATGTTCGGGCGCGACCGGGACCGGCTGGCGGAGACGCGGCGGCGGCTGAATGAATCGCCGCTGGGGTCGGCGGCGCTGGCCGGCACCTCGTTTCCCATCGACCGGGATGCGACCACGGCGGCGCTCGGCTTCGACCGCCCCACCGCCAACAGCCTGGACGCGGTGTCGGACCGTGATTTCTGCCTCGATTTCCTGCACACCGCCAATGTCGCCGCGATGCATCTTTCGCGACTGGCGGAGGAACTGGTGATCTGGTCCTCGGCGCAGTTCCGCTTCGTCACCCTGTCGGATGCCTTCTCCACCGGCTCCTCGATCATGCCGCAGAAGCGCAATCCGGACGCGGCGGAGCTGATCAAGGGCAAGATCGGGCGGGTCAGCGGGGCCTATGTGGCACTGACCATGGTCATGAAGGGCCTGCCCATGGCCTATGGCAAGGACATGCAGGAAGACAAGGAAGCCCTGTTCGACGCCGCCGACACCATTGAACTCTGCGTCACCGCCATGGCGGGGATGATTGCCGACATGGTGCCGAACCGCGACGCCCTGCGCAGCGCCGCCACCTCCGGCTTCGCCACCGCGACCGATTTCGCCGACTGGCTGGTGCAGGCCCTCGACATGCCGTTCCGGGAGGCACATCACGCCACGGGTGCCGCAGTGAAGGCAGCCGAGGATCGCGGCTGTGATCTGGCCGATCTGCCGCTGGAGGTGCTGCAGCAGATCGAACCGAAGATCACCGATGCGGTCTACAGGGTGCTGGACGCGGAAAGCGCCGTGCATGCACGCAAGTCCTATGGCGGCACCGCACCGGATCAGGTGCGGGCACAGATCCGCCGCTGGCGGGAGAAGCTGGCATGATGCGGCCGCTGATCCTGGTGCTGCTGGTGCTGGCCGTCGGAGTCAGCGCCTGCGGCAAGAAGGGCGAGCCCCTGACCCCGTCCGAAAGTGCCCGGCAGCAGGCCGAGCAGGAGAAGAAGCAGCAGCGAAAGAACGCCGAATGACCGACCAGTTCCAGTACCGCGATGGCCATCTGCATGTCGAGGATGTGGCCATTGCCGAAATCGCGGACCGGGTGGGTACCCCGGTCTATGTCTATTCCTCCGCCATGCTGCGCCGCCAGTACCGCGTCTTCGCCATGGCGCTGGCCAGTGCCTGTCCTGCGGTGGAGAGCCTGATCTGCTATTCGGTGAAGGCCAACAGCAACCTGGCCATCATCCGCACGCTGGCCCGCATGGGTGCCGGTGTCGATGTGGTGTCGGAGGGGGAGCTGCGCCGTGGCCTCGCCGCCGGGGTACCGCCGGAGAAGATCGTCTTCTCCGGTGTCGGCAAGACCCGGATGGAGATGACCTTCGCGCTGCAGGCCGGTATCCGCCAGTTCAATGTCGAATCGGAGCCGGAACTGGAAGCCCTGTCGGAGACCGCCGCCGGTCTGGGGCTGACCGCCGCCATCACCATCCGCGTCAATCCGGACGTGGATGCGCTGACCCATGCCAAGATCTCCACCGGCAAGGCGGAGAACAAGTTCGGCATCCCGATCGGCCGGGCGCGCGAGGTCTATGCCCGCGCCGCGAAGCTGCCGGGCATCCGCGTCATCGGTGTCGATCTGCATATCGGATCACAGCTGACCGACCTCAGCCCCTTCGAGAAGGCCTTCGCCAGGGCCGCGGACCTGGTCGCGGCGCTGCGCGATGACGGGCACGGGATCAATACCATCGACCTGGGTGGCGGACTGGGCATTCCCTACAGCCCCGACGCCGTCCCGCCCTCCCCCGATGCCTATGCCGATATCGTCAGCCGCACGGTCGGCCATCTCGGCGCGACGCTGATCTTCGAACCGGGTCGCATGATCGTCGGCAATGCCGGGGCGCTGCTGTCACGGGTGATCTACGTGAAGGACGGTGATGGCCGGACCTTCGTCATCCTCGATTCGGCGATGAACGATCTGGTGCGCCCGGCCATGTACGATGCGGTGCACGAGGTCCGCACGGAGCGTGAGCCGCAGGGCCGGATGATCCGCGCCGACCTCGTCGGCCCGATCTGCGAGAGCACCGACACCTTCGCAAGGGATTGTGACATGCCTTCCGTCGCAGCCGGTGATACGCTGTGCTTCATGGGTGCCGGTGCCTATGGTGCGGTGATGGCGTCAACGTACAATACCCGCCTGCTGGTGCCCGAGGTTCTGGTGGACGGCGACCGTTTCGCGGTTGTCCGGGCACGCCAGACCTTCGATGATCTTCTGGGTCTCGACGCCATACCCTCGTGGCTCGAACAGGACGGTTGAGTATTCAGGGAGCCTGATGGCAGACGAACGCGACGAGACGCTGGACAGCATTCTTGACCCGCAGCAGCGCGCGGCGCTGGGGCGGAAACTGTGGGCGACGCGTCTGATCCTGGGCTGGGAACGTCTGGTTCCCCTGCTCTGGCCAGGCTTCGCCGCGGTGCTGCTGCTGGTTTCCGTCACACTGCTCGGCATCTGGCAGTTGCTCCCACCCGTGCTGCATCTGGTGGGTCTGGCGGCTGGCGTCCTCGGTTGCCTTTTCCTGCTGCTGCGCGGCCTGCTTGCCTGGCAGGCCCCCTCCGCAGAGGAAGTGGTGCAGCGGCTGGAGCGTTCCGGTGGCGCCCACAGGCCCCTCACCAGCGTGCAGGACCAGATCGCCGTTGGCCGTGACGATTCCGCCGCCCTGTCGCTCTGGCAGGCGCACCGGCGCCAGATGGCGGCACGTATCGGGGCATTGCGCCTGCCTGTCGCCGACACCCGGATGCCCGCGCGCGATCCCATGGCCCTGCGCCTGCTGGTGCTGATGATCTTCTGCCTCAGCCTGGCCGCCGCAGGTGGTCGCTCGGGGGAGCGGCTGGTCGCCGCGCTGGACACTGGCACGGCAACCGACGCCCTGGCCGACGACACGGTGCTGGAGGCCTGGGTGACGCCGCCCGCCCATACCGGCATGCCGCCGGTCTTCATCAGTGCGTTGACCCCGTCGCAGGATGATGCCGGCGCGGCGGCGCCCCTCGCGGTGCCGACCGGCAGCCGCTTTCTGGCCCGCTATCATGGCGCGGCCGAACCGGCTCTGGCCGTGGCAGACACGCTTGAGGCCTTCGAGCGCGTGGGCGAGAAGGATCTGCAGATCGAACGGCTGATCACGGCAGGTGACCGGCTGAGCATCCGCGACGGAGAGCGCGAGATCGCCGGTTGGCCGATCAGCATCATTCCCGACCACCAGCCGACTATCGAACTGACGGAGCCGCCAAAGGGCACCCTGCGCGGCGCGCTGCGGCTTGCCTACCGCGCCACCGATGACTATGGCGTTGCCGGTGTTGCCGTCCGGATCACGCGCGACGGGCATGACGGCGAGATCATTCTGGACCTGCCGCTGTCGAGCCGCCGGCCGATGGAGGCCATCGATACCGTGTTCCGCGATCTGGCCGACCATCCCTGGGCCGGCAGGCAGGTGGTTCTTGTCATGGAGGCGCGGGACGATGCGGATCAGATCGGTCGCTCCGAACCACTGACCTTCGACCTGCCGGCACGCACCTTCAGGCAGCCCGCCGCCCGCGCCGCCATCGAACTGCGGCAGCGGCTGTTCGACGATGCGGCGGGGCAGCGGGAATGGGTGGTTCGCGCGCTGCATGCCCTGATGATCAACCCGAAGCGCTATCACAGCGATTTCGCGGTGCATATCGGCCTGAGCATGCTGGCCTCCGACCTCGCGGCAAGCGGTGATGCGGAGACCATCGCCGCCAGCCAGCAGATGCTCTGGCAGACCGCGCTGAGGATCGAGGACGGGAACATTTCCGTTGCCCAGTCCCGTCTGCGCGACATTCAGGAACGGCTGTCGGAGGCCCTGGCCAATGGCGCCTCTGAGGCCGAGATCCAGGCCCTGATGGACGAACTGCAGGAAGCCATGGACGAATATCTGCGCGCCATGCAGCAGGACGCCCAGCGCCGCATGGAGGCGGGCGAGGATCTGCCGGAGATGGACGGCGCGGAGAGTGTCGAGCGTCAGAGCCTGGCCGACATGCTGGACAAGGCGCGGGAGCTTTCGCGCTCCGGCGCGCGGGACCAGGCGCGCCAGATGCTGTCCCAACTGCAGAACATGCTGGAGAACCTGCAGATGGGGAACCAGGGCGGACGGGCGCAGTCGGAGCAGCAGGCGGAACGGCTGGCGGACCAGCTCGGGCAGATGATGGAACAGCAGCAGCAGCTCATGGACCGCACCTTCGAGCGGCGTCAGCAGCAGGCCGAACCGGATTCGAAGCTGCCGTCCCAGACCAATCCCTTCAACTCCCCGGGCCGCAGCCGCTTCGGCCGCTCGCAGACATTCGATCAGAACAAGGGTGCGCGCGGCGGCACGCCGTCCCAGCAGAGCGAGCAGGATCTTGCCGACGCGCAGGGCCAGTTGCGACGCCGTCTGGGCGAACTGATGCAGCAACTGGGCGAGAGCATGGGCAGCATACCGGGGGAACTGGGAGAGGCCGAACAGGCCATGCGTTCCGCCCAGTCATCGCTGGGTGCGGGGCAATCCGACCAGGCGATGGATGAACAGGCCCAGGCACTGGACCGGCTGCGGCGTGGCGCTGAATCAGTGTTGCAGGATCTGGCTGATCAGGGCCAGGGCCAGGCACAGAACCAGGACGCCCCGGGGCAGGACGGGCGCAACGGCGAACCGACGGACCCGCTGGGCCGCTCCCCCACCGACAGCTGGGGCGAAGGCACCGGCGACATGGTGCCCGCGCAGAGCGCGCTCCAGCGCTCCCGCGAAATCCTCGACGAACTCCGCCGCCGCTCAGGCCAGCGCAGCCGTTCGGCGGACGAACTCGACTACATCATGCGGCTGCTGCGCCAGTTCTGAACCGCGAGCGGGCGACTTCAGTCCTCGCCAATCTGTTCGAGCGCAACCCGGCCAGCCGCTGTCAGCCTGCCGCGCCCGCTGGCCAGCAGTTCCTTGCGCAGGGCATAGGCGTTCCCCGTCTTCGCGGGCTTCATGTCCTCCGGCGCGGTCCGCTGCGTGACCGCCGGCCAGTGGCCCGGTTGCGGGCGCGATCCTTCATGCACGATGGCCGGGATGTCGTCGTCGACCACGGCAGGCGCTTCCGCGACTTCCATCAGGTTCCACGCGATCTCCAGCGGGATATTGTTGTTGTCGAAGAAGTACAGAGACCAGAAGACACCATGGTCGATCGGTCCGGTGACCTCGATTCCCGCCGCCTCCAGCCGGTCCTTCCACTCGAAGAACTCCTCCCGCGTTTCCACGGTGAAGGCCACATGATCGAAACCGATCGGGTCGGATGTGCGGTTGCCGTGGAATTTCTTCGTCATGGCCGACGCGCCGTCATAGGCGAAGAAGGCGATGTAATTGGCGCCCGCGCTGAAGAAGTAGTGGCGGAAACCGTCGTGACCGATACCCAGCGACAGGTCCATGCCCAGCAGGTCACGGTAGAAGCGGATGGTACCGGTCAGATCCGGCGTGATGAAGGCCAGATGGTCAATGCGGTCGAGGGCCATGTCGTTTCTCCCGGCTTGTCATTTCGTTCGGTGTCGCCTGTCCTGCAGGCCGTTGCAGGGCATCGCACGACACCAAAGTCTATACCCGAGATGAGCGCATCCCTGCCCTGCCGCAAGGTCGTGCAAGGGAAACGCTGCGTTTCCATCGGGAAGCTTCTATAGTTGCTGCAGGCGACGGCACGGGGTTCAGGGGAGGACAGGGTGCGGGCGATCATCTGCGAGAAGATCGGATCCATCGAGGATCTGAAGGTCGGCGAATTGCCGACGCCGGAACCGGGTGCGGGAGAGATTCGGGTGCGGGTGCACGCGGTGTCTCTGAACTTTCCCGACCTGCTGATGCCGCAGGGCAAGTACCAGTACAGTGGGCAACCGCCGTTTGCGCCGGGGATGGAAGCCGCTGGCACCATCGACGCGCTTGGTGAGGGAGTCACCGGGCTGGAGATTGGTCAGCGGGTTGCCGTGCATCCCTGGATCGGTTGCCTGGCCGAGTTCGTCGTCTGCCCGACGGACTGGGTCTTTCCGCTGCCTGACGCCATGGACTTCGACACTGCCGCAGCCTTCTGCCTGACCTATGGCACCATTCATCATGCGCTGAAGGATCGCGGTCGCCTGCAGGCCGGGGAAACCCTGCTGGTGCTGGGCGCATCGGGTGGCACCGGTCTGGCCGCTGTCGAGGCCGGCAAGGCATGGGGCGCGCGGGTCATTGCCGCCGCCAGCTCGGACGAGAAGCTCGCCGCCTGCCGGGCACGCGGTGCCGATGATCTGGTGAACTATGCGGAGGGCGACGAACTGCGCCACCAGATCAAGGCGCTGACCGATGGTCGCGGTGCGGACGTGATCTTCGATTCCGTCGGCGGCGACTACAGCCATCAGGCGATACGGTCGATCAACTGGGGCGGCCGGATGCTGGTCATCGGCTTCGCCGCCGGTGACATCGCGCAGCTGCCCGCCAATCACATCCTGATCAAGCAGATCGAACTGATCGGCGTTGCCTACCAGGGCTTCGCCCGCCGGTTCCCCGACCGCTGCCGGGCCAACATCGCGGCCATGATGGAACTCTGGTCGGATGGCAAGCTGCGCCCGCACATCGGCGGCACCTACAGCCTGGACAATGGCATCGACGCCTTCCGCGCCATGCGCGACCGCAAGGCAGTGGGCAAGCTGGTGGTGAGGCTGGACCAGACAGTCTGACGCAAACGAAACAGAACCCTGGGGAGGGTGACCATGGACTTCACGATCCCGCGCGAGATCAGCGACTACATCGGCGTGCTCGATGCCTTCATCGAGAAGGAGATCAAGCCGCTGGAGGAGGAGAACATCAGGTTCTTCGACCATCGGCGCGAATATGAACGCACCGACTGGGACAATGGCGGCCGCCCGAAGGAGGAGTGGGAGGAACTGCTGGCGGAGATGAAGCGCCGCGCCGACAAGGCCGGTCATCTGCGCTGGGCCCTGCCCACGGATATCGGCGGCTCGGCCGGCTCCAACCTGGGCATGGCGATCATCCGCGAACATCTGGCCCACCGGGGCCTGGGACTGCACAACGACCTGCAGAACGAAAGCTCCATCGTCGGCAACTTTCCCGTGGTCATGATCTTCCACGCCGTCGCCAGCCCGGAGCAGAAGAAGGAATTCATCGAGGACATGATCACGGGTCGCAAGCGTGTCGCCTTCGGCGTCACGGAACCCAATCATGGCTCCGACGCCACCTACATGGAAACGACGGCGGTGCAGAAGGATGGCGGCTGGCTGATCAATGGCACCAAGCGCTGGAACTCGGGCATGTCCAACGCGTCCCACGACGTGGTCTTCGCCCGCACCTCCGGCGACGTGGGCCGCCCGAAAGGCATCACCGCCTTCATCGTTCCGGTGGAGACACCGGGGGTCGACATTGCCTACATGCACTGGACCTTCAACATGCCCTCCGACCATGCGGAGGTGCATTTCCGCGATGTCTGGGTACCCGACAGCGCCATCCTGCACGAGGAAGGCCGCGGTCTGGAATGTGCCCAGGCGTTCTTCCACGAGAACCGCATCCGGCAGGCGGCATCCAGCCTCGGGGCCGGACAGTACTGCGTCGACGAGGCCGTGAAATGGGCCAACAAGCGCGTCACCTGGGGCAAGCCGCTCAGCACCAACCAGGCCATCCAGTGGCCGCTGGCCGAGCTGAATACCGAGGCCGAGATGCTGCGCAACCTGGTCTACAAGAGCGCCTGGCACCTGGACCAGGCGCACCACATGGAGGTGACGCACTGGGTCGCCATGGCCAACTACCGCGCCAACCGCTTCGTCTGCGAGGCGGCGGACCGGGCCATGCAGGTGCACGGCGGCATGGGCTACACCCGCTACAAGCCCTTCGAGCACATCTATCGCCACCACCGCCGCTATCGCATCACCGAAGGCACCGAGGAGATCCAGATCCGCAAGGTCGCCCACGACCTGTTCAAGAAGTTCAGGGACTGATCACCGGGCCGCTTACGTCAGACAGTCTCACCCGTCGCGGCGCAGGTGGCGGGTGAGGCGTTTCTCCAGCCGTTCCCAGATGTTGCGGATGGTCTCCACCATCAGTAGGTAGACGACGGCTGCCCAGAGGTAGGTCTGGAAATCGAAGCTGCGGGAATAGGCGCGCCGCGTCTCCCCCATCAGGTCCAGCACGGTGATGATGGCGACAATGGCCGATCCCTTCAGCATCAGGATGATCTCGTTGCCATAGGGGCGCAGCGCCACGATCAGGGCCTGCGGCAGGATGATCTTGCGGAACGCCTGCAGGCGGGTGAGGCCCAGCGCCTCCGCCGCCTCCCATTGGCCCTTCGCGACCGACTGGATCGCGCCGCGCAGGATCTCCGCCTGATAGGCCGCCGTGTTCAGGGCAAAGGCGAAGACGGCGCAGTTCCAGGGATCGCGGAAGAATGCCCAGAGTCCCACAGACTGCAGTTCTGGCCGGAACTCGCCGGCGCCGTAATAGACCAGGAACACCTGCGCCAGCAGTGGCGTACCGCGAAACAGGTAGACGTAGCCATAGGCCAGCGCGCCGACAGCCCGGTTCGGCGACAGGCGCCCGACGGCGACGGGCAGTGACATGGCCGCACCGAAGACCAGCGACGTGGCCACCAGCCCCAGCGTGATCTGCAGGCCCTTCCAGTACTTCGGCGCATATTTCGCGACCAGTTCGCTGTCCCAGGCCAGGATCAGATAGAGGCTCAGGCCCCCCAGCAGGCCGATCATTGCCGCCAGCGCGATCCAGCCGGTGGTGCGGGTGCCGCTCCAGCGCCGTCGCACGGGCGGTGGTGGCAGGGCGGGCTGGATATGTTCGTTGACGATGGCTGTCATCGGGGGGCATCCCCCCTGGCGGCCCAGTGATTGATCGCGCCAATGGCGATGGACGAGAGGATCGCCAGCGCCAGATAGAGCAGACAGGCGACACCGAAGAACAGGAAGGCTTCCTTGGTCACCCGTGCGGCGATGCCGGTCTGGCGGATGATGTCGGACAGGCCGATGACGCTGACCAGCGCCGTATCCTTCAGCAGGATCATCCAGAGGTTGCTCAGTCCGGGCAGCGCGATGCGGATCAGCTGCGGCAGGATGATCAGGCGCATGGTCTGGAACCGCGACAGGCCGATGGCATGACCGCCCTCGTACTGTCCGCGCGGGATGGCGCGGAAGGCGGACAGGAAGACCTCGCTGGAGAAGGAGGAAAAGACCAGCCCCAGCGCCACCATGCCGGCGAGGAAGCTGTTGATCTCTATCGTCGTCTCGCTGCCCATCGCCAGCAGCAGCTGGCGGATGCCGATCTGGGCGCCGAAATAGACCAGGAACAGGGTCAGCAGTTCCGGCAGTCCGCGAAAGACAGTCGTGTAGATATTGCCCGCCAGCCGCAGCGTCGGTTCCTCCGACTGCTTGGCCAGCGCCACGAAGAAACCGATCAGCAGGCCCAGCGGCAGGGTGGCCAGCGCCAGCGAGATGGTGACGCCCACACCGGAGGCGATCTCGTCGCCCCAGCCGGTATCGCTGAGGCTCAGCAGGGCGAGTATCTCATCCATGCTGGCACCGCCGCACGGCAGACGGACCAGGCCTCACCCGACGCCCGGTCAGGCGTGGGGCGAGGCTGGTCACAGGCGCGGTGGCCTGCATCATGCTGTGCCCGCCATCAGGCACATCCGGTCCGTTCAGCCTCCGTAGGCGTCGAACGTGAAGTACTTGTCGTTGATCGACTTGTAGACACCATTGGCGCGGATCGCCTTGATCGCGGCATTGAACTTCTGCGCCAGTTCGGTCTCGCCCTTGCGGATGGCGATACCGGCACCCTCACCATGGATGGTCGGGTCCGGCGTGATCGTGCCCAGCAGCTTGCAGCAGGCACCATCCGCACTGTCGAGCCATTCCTGCAGCACGGTGACATCATCCATCACCGCGTCCAGGCGACCGCTGTCGATGTCCAGCTTGTACTCGTCAGCCGTCGGATAGCCGCGGATCGTGCTGTCGGTGTATTTCGCCTCGGCGAAGTTGGAATGGGTGGTGGAACCCTGCACCCCGATGGCGGCATCGGCCAGATCGGCGGGGCTGGTGCCCTTCAGCGCCGAATCCTTCGGCACCGCGATGGCCGGGGGCGTGTTGTAGTACTTCTCGGTGAAATCGACCTTCTTCTTGCGCTCGTCCGTGATCGACATGGAGGCGATGATCGCGTCGTACTTGCCCGCCTGCAGGGCCGGGATGATGCCGTCCCAGTCCTGGGTGACGAAGGTGCATTCGGCCTTCATCTCGGCACAGAGCGCCTTGGCAATATCGATGTCGAAGCCCTCCAGCTTTCCGTCCGCGGTCAGATTGTTGAACGGAGGATATGCGCCCTCCGTGCCGATCTTCAGCTTCATGCCGTCGGCCTGGGCGGAGGAAAGGGCTGCAGCCGTGGCCAGCGCCGCAGCGGTGAGGGTCAGATGTTTCAGGAACCGCATTCTCTGGATCTCCCTGTTATCTCGGGTTCTGCTTCGCCCTGCATCCCAAAGCGAATTGGCCGGGTGTTCAACCGGAATCGCCCGAATCAGGGGATTTTCGGT
The DNA here is from genome assembly GCA_016865035.1 of Kordiimonadales bacterium IMCC3096. Taxonomy (GTDB): domain Bacteria; phylum Pseudomonadota; class Alphaproteobacteria; order Minwuiales; family Minwuiaceae; genus Minwuia. The sequence continues at coordinate 1,987,452 of CP018227.1, read as the reverse complement.
GAAACAACGGGATTTTACGCAGGGGAACCTGCCCACCACCTTGCCGTGACCGGACGTGCGGGCTACGTCATCGGGCAGCAGATGCAAACGCAAGGGGAGAAGACGCGATGAAGGCGATGCTGTGTCACGAATGGTGCGGACCCGATGATCTGAAGCTGGAGGATGTGGCTTCGCCGGAGCCGGGTGCCGGGGAGGTCCGGATTGATGTGCATTGCGCCGGGGTGAACTTCCCCGACCTGCTGATGATTGCCGGCAAGTACCAGTTCAAGCCGGCGTTCCCCTTTTCCCCCGGCATGGAAGTCGGCGGCGTCATCTCGGCTGTCGGTGAGGGCGTGAGCGGTTTCAAGCCCGGCGACCGGGTGATGGCGATGACCAGCATGGGCGGCGGCTATGCCGAGCAGGCGATCGCGACAGCAGCGAAGACATTCCTGCTGCCCGATGGCGTGACCTTCGAACAGGCGGCCGGTTTCCCGGTCACCTATGGCACGACCTATCACGCGCTGAAGGACCGGGGCGAACTGAAGCCGGGCGAGGTGCTGCTGGTCCATGGTGCCTCCGGCGGTGTCGGTCTGAACGCCGTGGAACTGGGCAAGCGCATGGGCGCGACGGTGATCGGCACGGTCGGTTCGGACGCGAAGATGGACATCGTGAAGGAATATGGCGCCGATCACGTCTTCAACTATTCCGAACATTCGATCCGCGACAAGGTCAAGGAACTGACCGGCGGCCAGGGCGCGGACGTGATCTACGATCCGGTCGGCGGTGACGCCTTCGACGAATCACTGCGCTGCATCAACTGGGGCGGCCGTCTGCTGGTGATCGGGTTCGCATCAGGACGCATTCCGGAGGCGAAGGCGAACCTGGTGCTGCTGAAGCAGTGCCAGATCGTCGGCGTGTTCTGGGGTGCCTGGACGGAGCGGAATCCAGAGGAATGCCGCAGCCAGTTCGGCACGCTGCTGGACTGGTGCGCGGAGGGCAAGCTGCGCCCGCATGTCTCCATGACCTTCCCGCTGGAGCAGGCACCGGACGCCATGAAGGCCCTCGCCGCCCGCAAGGCCACCGGCAAGGTGATCGTCAACGTCCGCTGAACCGGAACGGGTATGCTTCCCCCCAACCCGGGGAAGCGTACCCGCTACCGCCGTTCGGCGTGCAGCACCCCGCTGGTCTGTAGCCGCGCGACATCTGCCGCCGACATGCCCAGGTCACCCTCCAGGACCGCAGCATTGTGCTCGCCCAGAAAGGGCGCCGTCAGGTCAAGGGGTTCGGGGAAGTCCGAATAGCGCAGCGGATTGCCGGTGATGGCCATCGGCCCGACGCCCCTGTCGTCGATCTGGCGTACCGTGCCGCGCTCGATCAGGTGCGGGAGGCGCATGGCGTCGGCGACGCTCAGGACCGGGGCGCAGGGCACTCTCTGCGCCTGCAGCGCCTCGATTCCGGCCTCATCGGATTCCAGGCTGCCCAGCCACCCCTCGATCACGGCGATCAGTTCAGCCTGATTCGCCATTCGCGCCGGTCCATCGACGAATCGCGGGTCCTCGATCAGGTCCTCGCGTCCCATGGCCCTGCACACCCGGCCCCACTGGTCCCCCAGCGCCACCACCACCAGATAGCCTGTCCTTGCCCGGAAGATGCCGATGGGAGCCACCATCGCGTGATGGCTGCCGGTGCGGTGCGGCTGGACCTCGCCACCGCTCAGGGAATGTACCTCCACATTGATCTCGTGGCAGTGGAAGTAGAAATCCAGCAGGGAAATATCGAGATGCTGGCCCTTGCCCGGCCCGTCACCCCGTGACCGTTCCCGATGGAACAGCGCCCCGTTGATGGCCGCCAGCGAGGTGATCGCCGTGCCCATGTCCCCGATGGCCAGCCCGACGATCGGCGGCGGCCCGTCCGGGTCCCCGATCATGGAGGTCACACCGGCATAGGCCTGGGCGATATAGTCGAAGCCGACCAGCTGATGCAGCGGCCCGCTTTGCCCGAAGGCGGAGATCGAGCACATGATGGCGGAGGGATTGATGGCGTGAACCTGCGCCCAGCCGAATCCCATCCGGTCGATCACGCCGGGCGAGAAATTCTCCACCACCACGTCTGCCCAGGCGATCAGGTCGCGGATGATCGCCTTGCCCTCGGCCGAACGCATGTCGAGGCAGACCGAACGCTTGCCCTGGTTGTGCTGCACGAAGTAGCCCGACCGGCCGTTCTTGATCACCGGCAGCACGCGGCAGAGATCGCCCCCCGGCGCATGCTCCAGCTTGACCACGTCCGCGCCCATCTCCGCCATCAGGCGGGTGCAGGCCGGGCCGGCAATGAACTGTGTGAAATCGAGTACGCGAATGCCGTCCAGCACATGGGCGTGAGCCAAGTCCGATCCTCCCCAGGGTCGTTCAATCACAGACCGCATGATGGACTCTGCCGCCACGAAGGAGAAGGGGCTTGACCGGACGCCTTGCCGGGGCCAACTGTCAGCAGCAGCTTGCCCTGTCTTCTGGATCCGCAATGATCGCTCGCGCGCTGGTATTCTCGGCCATTCTGATCGTTCTCGATCAGGCCACGAAGGCGTGGCTGATCGACGTCATGGCCGCACGGAACTTTGCCACGCTGACCCTGACCCCGTTCTTCAATCTGGTGATGGTCTGGAACCCGGGGGTCAGCTTCGGCCTGTTCGGGGGCGACCCGACGGAAACACGCTGGATCCTCGCAGGTGTGAACGTGGTGGTTTCCGTCTTCCTGTTCTTCTGGATGCGCCGGGCAGAAGGACCCTGGCAGCGCCTGGCGCTCGCAGCCGTGATCGGCGGGGCCATCGGAAATGCCATCGATCGGGTCAATTACGGACAGGTCGCGGACTTCTTCGACTTTCATGTCGCGGGCTGGCACTGGCCCGCTTTCAACGTGGCGGATATCGCAATTTCGTGCGGAGTGACTATCCTGCTGCTGGATTCCTTGTTCGGACGCCGTCTTGGCGCTAGAAACGGCAGCCATGAAAAGCAGTCTTGAGAATCGCCTGACCCGTTTGCTGCCCGTGCTGGCCCTGGTGCTGGTTGTCGGCGGCTGTGACACGGTGAAGGACACGCTGGGTCTGAGCAAGTCGTCACCGGACGAAAGCCGGGTGACCGTGTTCTCCCCCCTTGTTGTGCCGCCTGACTTCAACCTGCGCCCGCCGGGACCTGGCGGGGTGCAGCAGACCGCCGCGCCGCGCACGGGCAAGCGCGTCACGTCCGTCGCCATCGGGCAGGATGGCCGCATCGTCACATCGGTCACAGGGACCGGGCCGGAAGGCGCGACCAGCGGCGAACTGGCGCTGCTGCGGTCTGCCGGGGCCATGTCCCCGCCGGAGGGCATCCGCGATCTCGCCGCCGCGCAGGAGCAGAGCCTGGCGAAGGTCAACACCCTGCTGACCGATCTGGTGCTGTTCAACAAGCGCGACGCGGACCAGCGCCCGCTCGACCCGCGCGAACTCTCGAAGATCGACACGCTTGGCCTTTTCTGAACAGGCAATATGTCGTCCGTGCACATGACTGGCTGAACACAGGACTCAGGAACATTTCCGAATGGCCTCAACGAACCGCGTGACACGATGGCTCGAAAGCCTGCGTGGAGGAAGCGATGCCGATGCGGCCAGCACCGCGCCCGACGACCTGCAGCTTGCGGCGGCGATCCTGCTGATCGAGGCCGCGCACCTGGACGGTGAGTTCGATGCGCAGGAGCAAAGGACGGTGCGCCGCGTGCTGGCGGAGAAATTCAAGCTGACGGCCGACGAAACCACGTCGCTGATCGAAGTGGCCGAGAAGCGCCAGCAGAATGCCGTCGAGATCAGCACCTTCACCCGCGCCATCAAGGAAGGCTATCCATCCGAACGCCGCGTGGAGGTGATCGAGATGCTTTGGGAGGTCGTGCTTGCGGACGGCGAATTGCACGCCTATGAAGCCAACCTGTTGCGCCGCATCGGAGGCCTCATCTATGTTTCCGACAGGGAAAATGGTGAGGCGCGGCAGCGCGTCGCCGGACGGCTTCAGGGCGGTTCGGATTGAGTGATACCTGAGAGCCGGTGAAAGGGTCACCGGTGCATCAGGGGAAAACCAAGGGGAGTGAAGGCAGATGCCTTATGTCGTCGCGGAGAACTGCATCAAGTGCAAGTTCCAGGATTGTGTGGAAGTCTGTCCGGTGGATTGCTTCTACGAGGGCGAGAACATGCTGGTGATCCACCCCGACGAATGCATCGATTGCGGCGTCTGCGAGCCCGAGTGCCCGATCGAGGCCATCCTGCCCGATACCGATCCGGAAGCCGACAAGTGGCTGGAACTGAACCGGGAATATTCGGAGAAGTGGCCGAACATCACCCGCAAGGGCGAAAGCCCTGCTGATGCGGACGACTGGCGCGAGACGCCGGACAAGTTCGAGAAGCATTTCAGCGCCAACCCCGGCGCCGGCGACTGACACCTGCTACGAACGTCCCCTGCCGACGCGGGGGCGGACACGATCTCCCGGCCATGTGAACGCGCATGGCCGGTCATGCGGATTTGTGTTCACTGAATGCGAGTCCGCACTGTGAGATCTGTCATTTTTGTGTTATATAACTTCTCGGTCAGGGAGCTGCGGGCGCGCATCTGTGTGACCTGATACCCGGCGGGCGGCTGATGGCGGCCCGTTTTTTCGTGTCGGCACCAGTTTTGGACCGCGCGCCCGGCGGAAGACCTGGCCTTGCATGTTCCGCTTGTCTCGAAGGAACCGCCATTTCCGGGGGTTCAGGCAGGGTCTTGCCGTTTCGGGATACCGGAACAGGAACCGCTTCGAACCGTCAGGGTGTCCGAAGCGGCAGAAAGAGAAGGACTGATATGACTGAAGCAAGTTCTACCGAGGTCCGGGCCAAGGCTGCGCCGCGCAAGAAGAAGGCGAAGCTGGAATTTCAGGCCAATGACTATGTTGTCTATCCCTCCCACGGCGTCGGCATGATCACGGCTGTCGAGGATCAGGAAATTTCCGGTTTCAAGCTGCAGCTCTTTGTCATCGATTTCCCGCACGAGAAGATGACCCTGCGTGTTCCCGTGACCAAGGCGACGGCCACCGGCATGCGCGCCCTCGCCTCCACCAAGCTGATGAAGCAGGCGATGGATACGCTGAAGGGACGCGCGCGCGTCAAGCGCACCATGTGGTCGCGCCGCGCGCAGGAATACGAGGCGAAGATCAACTCGGGCGATCCGGTCTCCATCGCGGAGGTCGTGCGCGACCTGCACCGCAACGAGGACCAGCCGGACCAGTCCTATTCGGAGCGCCAGATCTACGAGGCCGCCAAGGAACGGCTGACGCGGGAACTGGCCGCCGTGGAAAAGATCGCCCACGAGAACGCCGAAGAGAAACTGAACCGCTTCCTCGCCACCTGACGCTCAGGCTGACAGCGATGTGACGGACAGGGCCGGGGCAGATATGCCCCGGCCTTTTCTTTGCGCGGATCAATGCGAGCGCCGATACCGACCTCAACGCCAGCGGGTCAGGCGTACCGACAGGGCGGTGAGGATGCCGTAGACCAGCATGCCGGCCGCGACACCGCTGAACACGCCCGCCACGCCCATCCCCATTGACCGGGTCAGGAACAGGGCCGTACCGAGCGCGGTGACGATGCGGAAGATGCTGGCGATCATGGGCCAGACCATGCGGCTTGCCCCCTGGCTGGCGAAGAACAGCGCCAGGCCCAGGGCGTAGAAGAAGTAGAACGGCGCGACGGTCCGGAAATAGCTGCGCCCCGCCTCCAGCGCCGCCGTGTCCGATGCATCCAGGAAGATGCGCAGCCAGAGATCGGGCTGGAGCGAGAGCACCGCGCCGATGCTGCCGACGATCACTGCCGCCGCGAAGGAACCGGTCCAGGCCACCCGCAGGGCACGGGGCCTGTTGCCTGCCCCGATATTGGCCCCGACCATGGCCGTCATGGCCGCGCCGATCCCGAAGACAACCGGGATCATCAGGAACTCGAGGCGCGCGCCCAGACCGTATCCGGCCAGCGCCGCCTGCCCGTGCAGACCGGCCAGGCCGACCATCAGCACGGTCGTGAGCACGGTCTGGATGGTGCTGAGGGAGGCAATCAGGCCGACGCTGAGAATGTCGCGGTACAGGTCCCGGCGCAGGCCCTGCAGCCGCCCCTTGATCAGGAATCCGACCCGTCCGGAGCCGACGAAGGTGAGCGCGACTATCGCACCGATGCCATAGGCCAGCACATGCCCGGCCGCCAGACCCTGCATCCCCAGCGCCGGGAACGGTCCCCAGCCGAGCGCCAGTGTCCCGGCGATGGGGATGGAGCCGAGGGAAGTCAGGAAGAGCACCATCGACGGGATGCCCATGTTGCCGGACCCGCGAATGACGCTGAGGGAGGAATGGCACAGCCAGATGGTGATGCAGCCGGGGAAGAAGACACCGGCATAGGCCAGCGCCGCGTCGACCGTTTCGGGGCCTCCCCCCAGCAGCTCGAAGACATCCCGGCCGAACAGGCCCATCAGGACCGCCGAGAGGACGGCAATCGACACGGCAATGCTCCAGGCAGCCCAGGTCAGGCTGCCCGCCCGTTCCGGGTCGTTGTTCCCCAGTGCCCGCGCGATGGCCCCCGAGATGGCCCCGCCCATGGCCCCGGCGGAGAGCATCTGGGTCAGCATGACCAATGGGAAGACCAGCGCCAGTCCGGCCAGCGCGGTGATTCCCAGCACTCCGGCAAAGAACCCCTCCGCGATGCTGACCGCCGCCATGACGAACATGGCGACCACATTCGGTGCCGCGAGCCGCAGCAGGGTGCGACCGATCGGGGCGGTCAGCAGCATCTGCGTCCGCGCCGTGCGGGCCATTGCCGATGCCGACGGTGCCGATGCCGACGGTGCCGATGCCGACGGTGCCGATGCCGACGGTGCCGATGCCGACGGTGCCGATGCCGACGGTGCCGGTGTGGCGGCGATGGTACTGGTTTCGGTCGTCATACGCAGATCCTAGGGTCAGGGGCCGCGCGTCGCAGGTCGTGGGGCACGGATCCAGTCAGTTCCTTTTTGGAATGCATATACTGCGTTCCCTTTTGGAACCTGTCAATCTGTGCTATTCATCCAACTGCACCCTGGCGGAAAGCGAGTGACCCATGCGCTGGAATGACCTGAGAGAAGAAGCCTGCCCTGTCGCGCGGGGCCTCTCGGTCGTGGGGGACCGCTGGACCATGCTGATCCTGCGCGACTGCTTCCAGGGCATCCGGCGCTTCGAACAGATGCAGGAACGTCTGGGCATCACCCGCCATGTCCTGTCGGACCGGCTGAAGAAGCTGGAAAGCGCGGGTGTACTGCGTCGGGTGCCCTATCAGCAGCGCCCGCCCCGCCACGAGTACCGGCTGACGGAGACTGGCACGGCGCTCTATCCGGTGCTCGCCACGCTGATCGACTGGGCCAACACACACGTTCCGGCCCCGACCGGTACCGCAGTCACGCTTGTGGACCGGGAGACGGGCGTGCCTGTGTCGCCGAAGCTGCTGGACACCAATACGGGCCGGGAGATCACCCACCGCTCCGTCGGCGCACGGATGCAGGCACCGGCGGACGACACCGGAGCCTGAGGCCCGTCCGGGCCGTCGCGAAGCGGACGCCTCTCGCCCTAGACCGCCCCTTGCGGACGCATCGACAGCCAGTCGGTCGCTTCCTCGTAGCGCGCGGCCATCCGCAGCAGCTGCTGCTCACCGCGCGGGCGGCCGATGAGCTGGAAGCCCGTGGGGCGACCGGTGGCGTCGAACCCGGCGGGCAGATTGATCGCCGGGCAGCCGCTCAGGGTTCCGGCAATGACGACTTCCATCCAGCGGTGGTAGGTGTCCATGGCCCGCGCCCCGATCCGGTCGGGCCAGGAAATCTCGGCATCGAACGGGAATACCTGCGCGGTGGGCATGGCGATGGCGTCATAGCGGCTGAACAGGTCATCGATGCAGCGGTACCAGTCACTGCGCAGCACACTGGCCCGGTGCACGTCCTGCGCCGACAGCTTCAGTCCCTGCTCGATCTCCCAGACGAGCTCCGGCTTCAGCAGATCACGGGTCGCGGGATCAGCGTGATAGGGGGCATAGGTGCCGGTGACCGCCCAGTTGCGCAGCACAATCCAGGCCTGCCAGAGCTGTTCCGGAGCAAAGTCCGGGACCAGCGGCTCGACCACGGCCCCCAGTGCTGCGAACTGCTCCACTGCCGCAGTGCAGAGGTCGAGGATGCCTGCCTCGCAGGTGTAGTAGCCGTTCCAGTCGCCGATCCAGCCGATTCGCAGACCGGTGACATCACCCTCAAGTCCCGCGGCAAAGGGGGCCTCCGGGTCCGCCAGGCTGAGCGGCGCGGACGGATCGTAGCCCGACTGGATATCCAGCAGGTGCGCCAGGTCACGCACGCTGGTGGCCATGGGACCGTCGGTGGACAGCTGATGCACGAAGGATTCCGGCTTCGGCGCGTTCGGCACCCGACCGAAGGACGGGCGCAGACCCAGCACATTGTTGAAGGCACCGGGGTTGCGCAGCGAGCCCATCATGTCACTGCCGTCGGCGACCGGCTGCATGCCGAGCGCGAGGGAAACGGCGGTGCCGCCGCTGGACCCGCCCGCCGACAGGGCCGGATTCCAGGCATTGCGGGTGATTCCGTGCAATGGATTGTAGGTATGGGAACCGAGCCCGAATTCCGGCGTGTTGGTCTTGCCGATGATGATGGCCCCGGCGGCGCGCATGCGCGATACCATCAGACAATCCTGGTCCGGTACATTGTCGGCGAACAGCGGGGAGCCGAAGGTGGTCGGAATCCCGGCAGTGGCGGCCAGATCCTTCACCGCCAGCGGAAAGCCATGCATCCATCCGCGATGACGGCCCGCGGCCAGGTCGGCATCCGCATCCGCGGCTTCGGCCAGCAGCACATCCTCGTCCCGCATGGAAATGATGGCATTGTGGACCGGGTTGAAACGCCGGATGCGGTCCAGATAGGTCCGCATGACCTCGACGCAGGAGATCTGGCGTGCCGCAATGGCCCGGGACAATGCGGTCGCATCGGTGAAGATCATGTCGTCCGCGGCCGCCTGCGCACTGCCACCACTGATTCCGCTCATTGCTTCCGATCCCCTTCCGTCGCGGCCCCGTCGCTCTTGTAGAGCCCGGCGTGGGTATCGCGTAGTACGTTCTTCTGCACCTTGCCCATGACATTTCGGGGCAAGGCGTCGGTGAACAGCACACGTTTCGGCTGCTTGTAGCGCGCCAGTCCGTCGGAGATCGCCGCAATGACGGCGGCCTCATCCAGCGTTGCCCCTGCTTCAGCAACGACGACAGCCGTCACCGCCTCCCCGAAATCCGGATGCGGCAGGCCGACGACCGCCGATTCGACCACGCCCGGCACCTCGTCGATCAGTTGCTCGATCTCCTTGGGATAGACGTTGTAGCCACCGGAGATCACCAGATCCTTGTCGCGCCCGACGATGTGCAGATAGCCCTCTGCATCGAAGCGCCCGAGATCGCCGGTGATGAAGAAACCATCGTCGGTGAATTCGGACGCGGTCTTCTCCGGCAGGCGCCAGTAACCGCCGAAGACATTCGGCCCCTTCACCTGGATGGCACCGGTCTCGCCCCGTGCCAGGACTGTCCCGTCCTCCCGATCCGCGATCCGCACGTCCACGTCCTGCAGGGGAAAGCCGACTGTCCCTGCCCGGCGGTCGCCGTCATAGGGGTTGGACGTGATCATGCAGGTTTCCGTCATGCCGTAGCGTTCCAGGATGGCGTGACCCGTCGCCGCCCGGAAGGCCAGGTGAACGTCGGCAAGCAATGGTGCCGAGCCGGAGACGAACAGGCGCATGTTCGACACCCTGTCCGCCGTCAGCCGATCCGACTGCACAAGACGGCTGTAGAACGTCGGCACGCCCATCAGCACGGTCGCATCCGGCATCAGATCAAGCACCGTGTCGGCGTCGAACCTGTCCAGGAAGATCATGGTCGCGCCCGCGGTCAGGCACATGTTCGCCGCGACGAAGAGGCCATGGGTATGGAAGATCGGCAGGGCATGGATCAGCCGGTCCTGATCGGTGAAACGCCAGGCCGACAGCAGCGCGTCGCAGTTGGTGGCCAGATTGCCGTGGGACAGCATCGCCCCCTTGGGCCGCCCCGTCGTGCCGGAGGTGTACAGGATTGCCGCAAGGTCATCATGGCTCACCGCCGTTGTCCGGGTCACCGGCGGCAGGGTCGCCGCCAGATCCATCAGGGTGCCGTCCGCCAGTGCCCCCATGCTCTCGACGGCCACCGTCCCCGGCATGTCGGCGCGCAGCTTCGCCAGATCCTTCGGACGACAGACGAACAGGCGCGGTTCCGCATCCCCGACGAAATAGTCGATCTCGCTGGCCGTATACCCGGTATTGAGCGGCAGAAAGACCGCCCCGATCCGCTGGCAGGCCAGGCAGAGCAACAGCGCCTCGACACTCTTGTCGACCTGCACCGCCACCCTGTCGCCCTTGACCACCCCTCGGGCCACCAGCGCCGCCGCCAGGCTGCCGACCCCGGCCATCCCCTCCGCGAAGCTCATGTCGGCCTGTCCCGGGCGCTCCGCCAGCGTCTTGTCCGGCGCGGCCTCCACACGCTGGCAGAAGGCATCGTGAATGGTATGTATCGTCATGGTTCCCTGTCCCCCCGGCCGACGCGCCAGCGCCTCATTTTCCCCTGTACGGCACATGCACCGGTCCCGCTTCTCCATCAGACACCGTACCATGGAGCGTCCGCAGTCTCGCCCGACGGGAAAGATTCGGGTATCATTCTACCGACATGGATCAGGAGGCCAGTATGCGCCGAGGAATGATGTACCGGGGACTGATAGCCGGGGCAATGCTGCTGCTTCTCGGCGGCTGCGAGGCCCTGAAGAACTTCGAGTCGCCAACCATCAGCGATACTTCAGACCAGTGGTTCACCGGAGACCCCCGCGTCCTGACAGCCGAGGTCGATGTGCCTGCGGGTTACCAGACCGTGGCAGTCTATGCGCGCTACACCCGCCACCACTGGCCCGGCGCGGCGGCGGCGCATGAGGTCGTGGCCCAGCCGGTCGCCGGCGGCACGACCTGGCGCGCGACCCCGCCGCTGGCCCAGGCGGCGCTCCGGGCCGATCACCTGTTCTACGAATGGTTCATCGATTACCGCCTGCCGGGCGGCAGCGAGATCGCCACGGTCCGGAGCGGAAGGAAGGATTTCGTCATCGGGTGCAGCGACGCGAACGTCGAAGCCTCCATCACCACCCTCGGCGTGTTCCTGCGCGCGTTCGACGACATCGAGAACGGGTTGGGCATGGCCGGAGCCGGTTTCTTCGCCGTACCCCACGGCAACGCCAGCCTGGCGCAGATCGGCATCACCTTCGCCGGGGCGAGCAGCATCTTCTCCAACGGCGATGTGCAGATCGGGCCACCCGGCCTGCTGTTCGTTGCCCCCCGCGCGCAGCGGGCGGACGAGAGTGACAGTGCCTATCAGGCGCTGGTCGCCGACCCCAATGGCGACACCACCCCCTATCGCGTGATCGGCGGTGCCTGGGGCAAGGTGATGGACAGCGCCAAACGTCGTCCGACCATGGGCTGTATCCCGTCAAGCGAATGGTTCCTGCATGAGGCGGGCTATCACCTGAACAGCGGCGTCATGGCGCTGCGGCCCCCGACCGAGTCCGTCAGGGGCGAGACCGTGGTCGACAGCCTGTCGCCGGACCCCGCCATCGAGGCACCGACCCCGAACAACGTGCTGATGTGGCATCCGCGAATCTGGGACCTGCATGTCTGGCTGCCGGAGAGCGGCAATGGCCCGCCAACCGTCTCCATCTACACCCCGTTCGACGTGCCGGGCGCGCGCGCCTGCCGGGACATGCCTGACCCGGAATGCACCGCCGCCGTCTTCTTCAAGCCGGAGACGTTCGAATAGCCATCCCGACAGGCTGGCGTCGCCGCCGGTAAAGATGGGATGCTGTCGGGGAACGGCAGTCCCCGTCGGGGGGTCCTGCCCGCAACCCGAGGAACAGGGGAACAGCATGGATCGCGGCAGCATCTTCGAACCCGGCAAGGTGGCCGTGGTCACCGGCGCAGCACTCGGGATCGGCAAGGCACTGGCCCTGCGGCTGGCGGGAAAGGGCATGTCCGTCGTGATGGCCGATCTGCCGGGACCTGACCTGGATGCAGCCTTGGCGGAGGTACGGGCAGCGGCAACGGCGGGGCCGGAGACGGTGCTGGGCCATGCCACGGACGTATCGAAGCCGGATCAGATCGAAAGCCTGAAGAAGGCGACGCTGGCGGCCTTCGGTCAGGTGGACCTGCTGGTCAACAATGCGGTGACCCGCACCGGACGGGGCTTCGATGCCGATCCGGAAAGCTGGCGGCAGGCGATGGAGGTCAACCTCTGGGGACCTGTCACGGCGGTACAGGCCTTCCTGCCCGACCTGCTGGCGAACCCTGCGCCGACAGCCATCGTCAACACCGGCTCCAAGCAGGGGATCACCAATCCGCCCGGTCATCCGATCTACAACATGACCAAATCGGCGCTGAAGACCTATACGGAGGCGCTGGAGCATGACCTGCGCAACAGGCCCGACAACCAGGGTGCGGCGCGGCTGAGCGCGCACCTGCTGGTGCCCGGATGGACCACCACCGGCAAGGCCGAGCACAAGCCCGGCGCATGGCTGCCCGACCGTGTGGTCGACATGCTGCTGGATGGTGTGGCGGGCGCGCAGTTCTACATCATCTGCCCTGACGACGAGGTCACGGCGGAGATGGATGCAAGGCGCATCCTCTGGGCCGCGCAGGACATCACGGAGAACCGGCCACCCCTGTCCCGCTGGCACCCGGATTTCGCGGAGGTCGCGCGGAAAGCCTGCTCCTGAGAGCGGCTCTCCGCCACGACTCCTCGATCAAGCCGATGACCCGCTCAGCGCGGCGGCATGCGGATGCCACCGTCCAGGCGGATCGTCTCGCCATTCAGGATCTGGTTCTCCAGCATGTGGATGGCCATGGCGGCGAACTCGTCGGGACGACCCAGGCGCGCCGGATGTGGCACGCTGGCGCCCAGGTTCTGGCGGATCTCCTCCGGCAGGCGGCCCAGCAGCGGCGTGTCGAAGATGCCCGGCGCGATGGTGTTCACGCGGATCAGCTTCGACGCCAGGTCGCGGGCGGCAACAATGGTCATGCCGACCACACCGGCCTTTGACGCGGCATAGGGAATCTGCCCGATCTGCCCCTCGAAGGCGGCAACGGATGCCGTCATCACGCAGGCCCCCCGGTCACCGTCCAGCGGATCGTTCTTCGCCATGCTGGCAGCAGCCAGCCGCAGCACGTTGAACGAACCGATCAGGTTGGTGTTGATCACCCGGGTATAGGCTTCCAGCGATCCCGGCGTGCCGTCGCGATTGACCAGCCGCACCGCGCCACCGTGTCCGGCACAATGCAGGACGGCACGCAGCGGGCCATTGGCCTCCGCCGCGGCCACGGCGGCCTCCATTTCCTCGCCACTGGTGACATCGGCGGCGACGAAGGAGGCCCTGTCGCCCAGTTCCGCCGCGACATCGGCCCCGGCCGACGTAGGCAGATCGACGATGACGACCGATGCGCCCTTCGCGACCAGTGCCCTGGCACAGGCAAGCCCCAGACCCGACGCGCCGCCGGTGACGAGCGCGGAGGTGTTTTCGAGATTCATGATTTCACTCCGATGGATGTGTCGCGGACATCGTTGCCGCGCCTCTTCGAAATTACCGGGATGGCGGTACCGGCTTGCCTGCCGGTACCGCGCGACCCCTGGACAGCGGTTGCCTAGATCCGTTCGATGATCACGGCGGGGGCCATGCCACCCGCGGCGCACATGGTCACCAGACCACGCTGCAGGTCGCGGCGTTCCAGCTCGTCCAGCACCGTGCCGATCAGGATGGAACCGGTGGCGCCGATGGGATGACCCAGCGCGATGGAGCCGCCGTTGACGTTCACCTTCTCCCGGTCCAGGTCCAGATCACGGATGAACTTCTCCGCCACGACGGCAAAGGCCTCGTTGATCTCGATCAGGTCGATGTCGTCCATGGTCATACCGGCGCGCTGCAGTACCTTGCGGGCCGCAGGAACCGGGGCGTTGAGCATCAGCGTCGGGCAGTCGCCCATGTTCGCTGTGGCCACAATCCGCGCCCGTGGCTTCAGACCGTGCGCCTTCGCGTAGTCGGGGGACGCGAGCAGGATTGCCGCCGCGCCATCCACCACGCCCGACGAATTGCCGGCGTGATGCACGAACTTGATGTCCAGGTCCGGGAACTTCTGCAGCACCAGGCTGCGGTAGGTGGTGCCGTCATCATCCACCGGCTGATCCGCCATGGCGGCGAATGCGGGCTTCAGGTTGGCCAGGTCCGCCAGGGTCGTCTGCGGCCGCGGATATTCCTCCCGATCCAGGGCCAGGGTCCCGTCCTCCCGATGGACCGGCACCAGGCTCCTGTCGAAACGGCCTTCCGCGATGGCCTGCGCGGCGCGCTGCTGGCTGTGATAGCCGAGTTCGTCCAGTGCCTCGCGGCTGATGCCTTCCAGCGTCGCGATGGCATCGGCGCAGATGCCCTGATGGGTCTGCGGGTGATGCTCCCGGAGCCGCTTGTTGCCCCGGTCCATCGTCGCCGGTCCGTCACCGCGCCGACCCGGCATCGACATCATCTCCGTGCCGCCCGCGACCACCAGGTCCTCCATGCCGGACATGATGGTGGCTGCGGCCATGTTGACCGTGGTGATGCCGGAGCCGCAGAAACGGTCCAGGGTCACGCCGCTGGACTTCATGCTGTACCCCGCATCCAGCGCCGCCATCCGCCCCAGGTCACCGCTCTGGGTGTTGACCTGGGCGCTGGTGCCCCAGACGATATCGTCCACTTCCTCGGTATTGATCCCGGTGCGCTCGGCCAGCGCCCGCAGCACGGTCGCGCCCAGCTGCTGCGGATGAATTTCCGACAGCGCGCCCTTGCCATACTTGCCGACACCGCGCGGTGTCCGGCAGGCGTCGATGATCCATGCTTCACTCATGCTCTTGCTCCCCGGCAAATGGAATTCCGTCTGGGGCCACATTAGCGCGCGGGTGCAACCGGTACACCACGGGATTGCGCATGGGCGGTGGCCGGGGCGGAGGCAAGGGCAGGTGCTGCCCATCATCCGATGAACCGATCTAGAGCATCTCCGGCAGGAACGTGGCGATGGCGGGTATCCAGTAGACGATCACCATCGCCAGGATGAACAGGCCGACAATCGGAAAGCTTGCCCGGAAGATGTCGCGCAGATCCACGTCCGGCACCACCCCCTTGAAGGCGAACATGGCATAGCCGAACGGGGGCGTGATCCCGCCGATGACCACGTTCAGCAGCATCAGCAGCCAGAACCAGATCGGATCGAACTGCAGGGCCTCGACCACAGGCAGGTAGATCGGGATCACGACCAGCATCAGCGCGACCTGGTCGATGAACATGCAGAACACGAAGACGATGGCCATCATCAGGATCAGGATCAGGGCGGGGGACAGCTGGGAATCGAGCACCATCGACGCCAGTTGGCCTGTCGCGCCGCTGAAGGCCAGCAACTGCGAGAACATGGTCGATGTCGCCATGATGATCAGGATCATGCTGGCGATGCTCGCGGCCTGGCCGAGACTTTCCCAGATCATCCGCAAGGACAGCTTGCGGAAGATCGCCGCCGTGACGAGCGAGCCGACGACACCCGTCGCGGCCGATTCGGACGGGGTCGCGACACCGGTCAGGATGAAGCCCATGACGGATGCGATGATGATCAGGAACGGTGTGCATTTCAGGATCTGGCGCAGGGCGCTTTCCGCCGGCGCGCCGGTGCCGTCATCCCGGCTGGCACTGGGTGCCAGCGACGGGTTGAAGGCGCAGCGAATCAGGGCATAGCCAAGGCAGAGGATGGAGATCATCAGGCCCGGCAGCAGGCCCGCGACCAGCAAGCCGGCCACCGAGACATTGGCCAGCGTCGCGATGATGATGGCGAGCACGCTCGGCGGAATGATCGGTGCCAGGCTGGAACCGGCGAGGATGACCCCGATGGAGAGCTTGGAATCATAGCCCCGCGCCGCCATGACCGGATAGACGGTGCGCCCCATCATTGCCGCCACCGCCATGTTGGACCCGGACAGCGCTCCGAAGATCGTCGCCAGCGACATGGCAAGGACGTACTGCCGCCCCCGCACCCTGCCGATCAGGCTGTCGACCGCATCGAACAGCACGGCGGTCGATCCGGAGCGGAACAGGATTTCCCCCATCAGCACGAACAGCGGGATCGCCGTCAGCGTGGCGGTCGTCGTCGTGTCGAACACCGAGTTGACGATCATGCTGAAGGCGTTCGGCCCGAGGAACGCGATCACACCGCCGACGTTGATGATGAGGAAGGCCAGAAAGATCGGTACGCCGGAGAAGAAGAGGCCGAGCAGGACTGCGCCTGCGATCAGCAATGTGACCCACCATTCCATCTCTATATCTCCGCCGGAGGGACCGAGGACCGGTCGGGGGCCGCGTCCCGGCTGCATGCGAGACGCAGGTATTCCAGCGACGAGAGCCCGAAACCGATGCCGATCCAGACCGAAACCCACCATTTCGGAATCGGGTGGATGGCCAGCATCTGGATCTCGCGAACGATCTGCCGCATCGTTTCACCGCCCGCGAACCAGGCCATCGCGGCGCAGGCGAGAAACCCGAGCAGGTAGATCAGGCGCATCATGGTCTGTCTGTAGCGATCCGGCAGCGCGTCGACCATGACGGTGACAGCGACCTGGCTGCCGCTGGCGGTGACGTGCGGCATCATCGTGAAGACAACGACGCACAGCAGGTAGGAAACCAGGTCGGAAGACCAGGACGTGGGGGCGTTGAACAGGTAACGGCTGACCACTTCCAGGGCGAAGGCAACAACGATGCCCGCCAGGGCCAGCCTGGAAACATTGTAGCCGACGGCGCGCAGGAACCAGAGGCCCCAACGCGCCGCCGACCACAGATGCTGTAGCAATTGCCTCATCGCCGTGCGCAACCCCCTGGCTGCAGAAGATCACACAGGCTGGCCATCACTCCGTCAATCCGGCCTTGAGCGCGATCGCCCGCAGCTCTGACGCCGCGTCGCCGCAGCAGCCGTTGCCAAGTTCCCAGATGCTGGAGATGAAGGCGCTCTGCACCTTCTCCGCCATCGCCGGGCTCAGCTGCTCGACCTTGACGCCCAGTTCGTCGAGCTTCGCATCCTCTTCCTCCTGGATCCGGTTGCCGATCCAGGGCATCTGCAGTTCGGTCAGCTCACCGGCTTCGAGCAGTACGGACTTCTCCTCGTCCGTCAGGCTGTTCCACTTGTCCAGATTGATGAAGACCGGCTGGGTCGCCGCGCCGAAAGTCGGACGGAGACGGTAGTTCGCGACTTCATAGTGCTTCATCGAGACCATGCCGGCGGCGGGCCACCCGGCACCTTCGACGATCCCCTTCTGCAGCGCGGAGTAGATCTGGGATCCGGGCAGGACCACCGGCTCGGCACCCAGGGCGCGGATCACACCATGGTAGGTCGGGGTTCCCCGCACCTTGCGTCCGCTCAGATCACCGGCATCGGACAGCGGCTCCTTGGTGAAGAGGTGATAGCCGTACATGCTGACGGACATCATCGCCACCATCTTCAGACCGTGCTTCTTCTGGTAGAACTCATCAACGTAGCTCCACACACCCGACTCCCGCCGCGCGATGGGATCGACGTCGATGGCATCGACCGTCAGCGCCAGACCGCCTTCACCGGCGTGAAACACCGGGTGGGTATAGAGCGCGTCGAACACCCCGGACGACACCGGCTGCAGCTGTTCGAAGATCGGTACGACTTCCGGGCCACTGATCCTGAAGGTGACCGTGTCACCGCCAATCGCCCCGACATTCTTGATGTACTGTTCCAGCACGGCATATGTCGGCTTCTGCGTCGAGTTGAAGCTCGACAGGATCTTCAGTTCAGCAGCGTTCACCGGCTGCAGCGCGGCAAGACCGGTAACGGCGGCAACGGCCAGCGCGCGCACCCTGTTCGATCCCGCGAGATCCGCACATCTGCCGAGTGACGTCTCCAGTAGATTCCGTGCAACGTGAAGCATTCAACCCTCCTTGCTTGCATCATATGCCCAAATTACGGGCACTCGATTTTCCCTTGGTCATTTTTTGAGCATTATTGCCCAGAAAATGCTTGTGTCGGGCCTTTTAGTAAGTAACTTATTACTTACTCGCGAGAAGCGTGCCAGTTTCCGGCACGGCCACAATTGACCAGAGGCGTTGGATCATCGATGTCAGAAGCACCGGACGGTTTCGATCTGAGCAGGTATCTCGCCGCAGCAGCACGCTGGGAACCTGCGCTGGATGCCTGGGCGCACAGGGAAGCGCCCGCGGACCTGCAGCAGGGCGGTCATGCCGACGGCCCACTCGCGGGCGTGCCTTTCGGTGTCAAGGATGTCATCGACGTCAGGGGACAGCCAACGCGGTTCGGCAGCAATGCCTTTGCCGATGCGGAACCGGCAGTCGCCGACGCGCCCGTCGTCAGGGCCTTGCGCGCCAGCGGTGCCGTGCCGGTCGGCAAGACACGAAGCACGGAATTCGCTTTCATCGACCCGACCACGACCCGAAACCCCTTTGATCCGGAAAGGAGTCCCGGCGGGTCGAGCAGCGGCTCCGGTGCGGTGGTCGGCGCGCGTGTCGTGCCTTTCGCCCTCGGCACGCAGACGGCCGGCTCGCTCTGCCGTCCGGCAACATACTGTGGCGCGCTCTCCTACAAGCCGGGCCTGGGTGTGCTGCCGCAGACCGGTATGGCCCCGCTGTCGCACAGTTTCGATGCCATTGGTGTCATCGCCGCCACCCCCGGCTGGCTTCGCAGGGTGTTCAGCGTGCTTGCCGCGGACTTCGCCATTCCCACGGCCCCCGCGACCGACCGGCCCCTGAGCATCGGATTGCTGAATGTGCCGGAGCAGTCACCCGGCCCCGGGATGCGCCAGGTCATGTCCGACGTCGCGCGCGTGCTCGGCGAACAGGGGCATGGGGTCACGCGGGTGGAATGCCCGGTGTCCTTTCCCGACATGATCGACAGGCACCGGACCGTGATGCTGCACGAGATGGCGCGGAACCTCACGCACGTGGTGCAGGGGAAGGAAGAATTCCTGCAACCCCGTTTCAGGAACGCCCTCGCCGATGGTGCCCTGATCTGCGACAGTGTGCGCGACGAGGCCATGAACTGGATCGCGCAGGCACGGGCGGCATTCTGGCCGACACTGTCCGGCTTCGACGTCCTGCTGTCCTGTCCGGTGCCGGATGCGGCGCCGAGGGGGCTCGCCACCACCGGCGACCAATCCTACCTGACGCCCTGGACCGCACTGGGGGGACCGCTGGTCTCCCTGCCGGCCGGGCTGGATGCCGACGGCATGCCACTGGGAATCCTGCTGTCTGCTGCACCTGGCCAGGACGGATTCCTGGTCAGTGCCGCGCTCAGGATCTCGGCAGCCCTTCCCGCCATGGCTGCACCAACCTGCCTGCCCCTGCGGTCCTGACCGCAGACTCAGGATATGCCGTCACCATCCACGCCCAGCATGCGCAGCACCATCACCTCCACATGCTTGCGCCGTTCGGCGATCCAGTCGGGACTGCTCAGGTCGGTCTGGAACACGGCGGAGAGCGTATGGACGTTGCCCATATGGTGCGCGCTCAACGCCACGATCGAGATATAGAGCTGCAGGGCATCGACATCATGGCGGAACACCTTGCTCTCCCGCCCCCGGGCGATGACATCGGCGATCTGGCGGATCAGCGGAGATGACATTTCACTGATCGTCTTCGACTGGCTGATGAAGCGGCCGCCGACCAGGTTCTCGTTGCGACCGATGTCGATGAACAGCCGGTTGGTGGAGATATGGTCCCAGGTGAACCGCGTCAGCCGCCTGATGGCACTGAGGGGTGGCAGCGATTCGAGATCCAGCCCCTGTTCACGCTGCCGGATGTCGCTGTAGACCCCCTCCAGCACCTCCAGGTACAGGTTCTCCTTGCTCTGGAAGTAGTGGTACAGCATCCGCATGTTGCACCCGGCGGCCTTGACGATCCGCTCGACACGCGCGCCATCGAAGCCGTACTGCGCGAACTCGTTCGCCGCCGCCTCCAGCAACGCACTCCGCGTCTGTTCGGGATTGCGTGCCCGGGTTGCCCTTGCCACCTCTGATGTCTCCCCTGCGATCCTGTGGCCGCGATAATGCGGCGAGACCGGCGGGGCGTCCATGATGCAGCTTCACGCATGTGCCGGCCCCCTGGCGTTTGACCCGGCCGGGCACACGGGCGAATCTGGGTCACGCGCCGCAGACCGGCTGTTCCGGACTTTCGCGCGGACGTTCTGAAACCGGGGAGGGATTCGGATGAACAACAGTCTCTGTGAGATGTTCGGGATCGATGTGCCGATCTTCGCCTTTTCCCACTGCCGCGACGTCGTCGTGGAAGTGTCGAAAGCGGGGGGCATGGGCATTCTGGGTCTGGCGCGCCAGAATCCGGAACGTCTGGAGGCGGAACTCGACTGGATCGACAGCCACATCGACGGGCGCCCCTATGGCGTGGATGTCCTGATGCCCGCCCGCCTCGACGATACGGGTGGCAGCAAGCTCGATCTGGATGACCTGCTGCCGCAGGACCATGTCGAGTTCGTTCGCGACATGCTCGACAAGGCCGGGGTGCCAAGACTGCCCGAGGCCGACGAGATGGCCATCAAGCGGGAGATCCTCCAGGGCATCAATTTCACACCGCGGGAGGGACTGGAGCTTCTGGAGGTCGCCATGCGGCATCCGATCAAGGTGATCGTCAATGCCCTCGGTTCACCCCCGCCTGAGCTGGTGGCGCAGGCGAAGTCCAGGGGCATCAGGCTTGGCGCACTGGCAGGCAAGCCGCGTCATGCGCTGAAGCACAAGGACGCCGGGTGCGATTTCGTCGTCGCCGTGGGCAACGAAGCGGGCGGCCACACCGGCGACGTGACCTCCATGATCCTCTGGCCGAGCATCGTCGATGCCGTGGCGCCGCTGCCCGTGCTTGGCGCCGGGGGCGTGGGCCGGGGACGCCAGGTTGCCGCCGCGCTGGCGCTGGGCTGTGAAGGTGTCTGGACAGGCTCTGTCTGGCTCAAGACCGTACAGAGCGAGGTCACGCCCGAGATCAAGCAGAAGATGTTCGATGCGGAAGCAAGCGATTCCGTCTGGACACGGACTGTCACCGGTAAGCCCTGCCGGACCCTGAACAATGCCTTCACCCGCGCCTATGACGCGGATTCGGCACCGCCCCCCCTGCCCGCGCCGCTGCAGAACTATCTCTGGTGGCAGGAAGGCCGCACCCGTGTGGAGCGGGTCCGTGCGCACGACTTCCTGACCTACCCGGTGGGCCAGCTTGTCGGCGACATGCAGGAGGAGACGACCGTGAAACAGGTGGTCTACGAGATGATCGACGAACTGCTGGACGCCCGCGACCGCATGAACCGGATGCTGGGCTGACCGGACGAAGGGATGCCGCGGAGCGCGGCCGGTGCCGAAACCGAACAGCAGACCTTTCTAGATGTACATGTCGCGCAGATTGTAGTCCCGGACGACGGTCCTGCGGGCCTCCTCGCTCCAGCGGTTCCGGTCTTCCTGACCGATGCCGGGGCGATAGACGTAGGACGTCTCATCCGGAAAGCGCTGCCGTCGCGCATCGATGCCGACGGAGATCATGCGGCTGCGCTCCCTGACGCGTTCCTCGTCGAAGGTGACTTCCTCGCCGGACAAGAGCTCCGTTGTCACCCCCAGCACCCGCGCGCGGGCGAAGAAGCCGGCATTCACCGTCACCCGCCTGTCCGGTGACGAGTTCGCGAAGGACCCGTGCACGAGCTGGCGGTTGGTCATGATGACATCGCCGCTGTCACAGACCAGCGGCACGGCCCCGTCGATCCGCTCGGAGCCGCTTTCCGCAACCAGCCCCGCGATGTCGACCCGGCCCAGCCTGTGGCTGCCGGGCAGCACCCACACGCCATTGCCCGGCGTGCTGGGGTAGAGCTGCGCCATGAAGTTGAAGCCATGCGCATCCATGTCCCAGTCCGGCGCATCCCAGTGGGTGGTGCCATCCTGATGCCAGGCCACGGACGGACCCAGGCCCGGTTCCTTGATGAAGACGACCTCGTTGTAGGGCACGAAGTCCGCGCCCAGCACCGCCTCGCAGGCGGCGAGCAGTCCCGGATGGCCATAGAGGCGCAGGCAGGAATCCATCAGCTGCAGGTTGCCGTGCAGCAGCTCGATGGTCCATTCGGGGGCACCGTCTGCGGGGGTCGGTTCCGCCACCTTCACCGGATGTCGCCCCTTGTTGCGGCTGGTGCCGCCAAGGGGGTCGCTGAGCGGACGGGCGAAACGATAGGGCGAGCGGGCGAAGTCCTGGCCGAGCGCGGGATTGCCGTCCCTGTCCTGGTCACTGTCCGGCGCCACCGGCGCCCGGGCCAGCGTCCGCTCCATGTCGCCACGCAGATCCGCAAGCTCCTCCGGCCCGATGGCATCCTGGAAGACATAGAAGCCATGCTCCCGGTAAGCCGCCAGGATGTCCGGATGCAGCCCGCCCGAACTGTCCAGCCTGATCGGCCCGCGATTTCCCAGCGCCAGCGCCCGGCGTTCCCCTGCCGTGATATAGGCCGCCATACCCGACGCATGTTCCTCGGCCGTCAGCGGGGCAGCGGTATCGGGCGCATTCATGGTCACATCACCTTGTCCGGTTCACGGGCTCCTCGGCCCCGACCAAGGCTACCGCAAGGGCGCGGGCCGCGCATCATGCGAAGAGCAGAGGGCGGACTGATCAGGACGAAAGGAGAGCCGGGCAACCTGCAGACGTGAATTCCAGGGCGCGCAGGTCAATGTGATCGCCGTCAGGTGAACGGGTCCTCGACCTTGGGCCAGAAATTCCCGTCGCGCTTGGTGAAGGGGATGATGGTCATGTCCGGCGTCACGGTGCCGGGCGTGCGCACATGGATCACCTGTGGGCTGATACGTTCGAAGTTCTGATAGAAGTGGTTCGTGGATTTCGGGATCAGGGCACGCATCCGGGTGATGTCGATCCCGAGATCGGTGTAGACCGAGGGTGAGAAGTTCTGGGTCCGGATCGACGAGACGATCAGGTGCACGCCGTCGGCGTCCAGCCAGACGCCTGTCCCCATTGGCATGTCGGCATCGCCCAGTTTCTGGGTCATGTTCTCCCTGATGCCGCGCACGGTCACTTCAAGGTCCACCGCTTCACCGGACTCCTTGCATATCTTCCCGCCCAGCCGCACGTGCATCCGCGCGCCGACACCGGCATCCTGACACATGGTCACCAGCACCGGATCCCAGAAGATGCCATGCGCGATGTCCTTCATGCCGCGCTTGAGGATTTCCTGGAGGAAGAATGTCGCATCCGAGGGCGCGCCGCCCCCGGCATTGTCACCCATGTCGGCCAAGGCTATCGGCCCATGGTTGGCGGCGGCAACGATGTCCAGCGCCTTCTGGATATCGGGGTAGTCCATCCGCAGCCCCTCGCGGATATCCCAGAGTCTGTCGGCAAACGACTTCGCCGTGCGCGCTGCCTTGTCGGCGTCACCGTCGGCAATGACCAGTGTCCTGGTGCCGACGTCGGCGACATCGGCCCAGGGGAAGCCATGGGTCAATGACACGGACAGGATTCCGTCCTTCCCCTCGGCGTCCTTCATTTCCTGGACATAGTCCCTTGCCGCGCCCTTCATGGTCTCGATGATGGTCAGCATCCGGCAATCATGGGCCCGCATCACCGGTCGTGTCCTGCCCTCGGCGGCGTCGGCGGCCATGATGAACAGTTCGCGCGCGCGCTCGGGCGCGTCGACGTGAGGATATTCCTTGTAGCTGATGATGAGCGAGGCGTTGTCGAGCATCGCCTGGGTGAGATGGTTGTGCGGGTCGAGTTCGATCCCGATCACCCTGTCCGGCCCCATGATGGCACGAGCGCGGGCCAGCATGTCGCCTTCGCAATCGTCGTAGCCGTCGGCGACCATGGCGCCATGCATCGACAACAACAGGACGTCCGGCCGGTGCCTTTCGATATCGGCGAGGATCTCGTCACGAAAAGCCTCATAGACCGCCCGGACGGTGATGCCTGCAGGCTGTGCCGCCGCGCAGAGGCTTTCGGCCACTTCCCAGCCCTTCTCCTCACCCATGCGGCGCCATTCATGAAGCGGCGCGCTGAACAGCATCGCGGGCTCACTCGTTGCTTCCCGGCTGACCATCCCCGCCTCAAAGGCGAGTCGTCCCGTGAGCATCGGCGAGAACGTGTTCGTCTCCGTGGCGAGACAGGCGACAAGCAGTTTCATGGGCTCTTTCCTCGGTCGTCTCCTGGAATGGGGCAGGCGAGAGAGCGCGTGCGACACCTCATCCGAAGACCGGAATGGCGGGCCTGTAGCAGGAGTGGGAACCGGGTGATTGTCGCCCACAGCCCCACAGACGCCAGAATGGCCAACGGGGCCTGATCACTGGACCGTGCGCCACAGACTGGCGCACGGTCCGGGGTGGATCAGGCGGGATTGCCGATGATGGCGTTCAGCGTCTCGGAGGGGCGCATGACGGCGGCGGTTCTTGCCGCGTCGGGGTGATAGTAGCCCCCAAGCTCCGCCGGGCGTCCCTGGACAGCGGCGAGTTCGGAAAGAATCTTCGCCTCACCCGACGCAAGGGCATCCGCGATCGGGGCGAAGTGGGCCGCGAGCTCGGCATCGTCTGTCTGGCCGGCCAGGGCCTCCGCCCAGTAGCGGGCAAACCAGTAATGGCTGTCGCGGTTGTCCGGCTCGCCGACCTTGCGGGAGGGGGAGCGGTCATGGTCGAGAATGCCCTGCGTCGCCTTCTCGACTGCATTGCCAAGGACGCGCGCCTTCTCGTTGCCCTTGGCGTCGGCGAGGAAGATCAGGCTTTCGCCAAGCGCGCAGAACTCACCGAGACTGTCCCAACGCAGGTGGTTCTGCTCATTGAGCTGCTGGACATGCTTCGGCGCGGAA
Source organism: Kordiimonadales bacterium IMCC3096 (assembly GCA_016865035.1). Classification (GTDB taxonomy): domain Bacteria; phylum Pseudomonadota; class Alphaproteobacteria; order Minwuiales; family Minwuiaceae; genus Minwuia. The sequence continues at coordinate 1,962,444 of CP018227.1, read as the reverse complement.
CCGCCCGCACCGGTCTCGAACAGTCCACCGCCGTTCATCAGCTTCACGATCGACAGCATCTTGGCGGACGTTGCCAGTTCGAGAATCGGAAACAGGTCCGTCAGATAGTCGCGCAACACGTTGCCGGTCACGGCGATGGAATTCTCACCCCTGGTGATGGTTTCGAGCGATGCGCGTGTGGCTTCCCGCGGGGCCATGATCCTGAACCTGTCCGCCACGCCGCGCGCTTCAAGGATCGGCTTCACGTAGGCGATCAGTTCAGCGTCATGCGCCCGCGCCGCATCCAGCCAGAAGATCGCTTCGCAGCCTTCGGCTTTCTGACGCGAGATCGCCAGATTGACCCAATCCTCGATCGGCGCCTGCCGTACTGACGAGGAGCGCCAGATATCGCCCGCTTCGACGGCGTGCTGGTGCAGGACGGTGCCGTCATCGAGGATCATCTTGACCGTGCCGGCCTCGGCGATCTCGAACGTCGTCGGGTGAGAGCCGTATTCCTCGGCCTTCTGCGCCATCAGGCCGACATTCTGGACCGTTCCGGCAGTGGCCGGGTTCAGCTTGCCGTTCTCCTTGAAGAAGGTGATCGTCTCATCATAGACCGTCGCATAGGACTGGTCCGGGATCACGCAATTGGCGTCCGCTTCCTTGCCGTCAGGGCCCCAGCCCTTGCCGCCTGCACGAATCAGGGCAGGCATCGAGGCATCGATGATCACGTCTGACGAGACGTGCAGGTTGGTGATGCCCTTGTCGGAATCGACCATGTACATCGGCGGGCGCGCGGCCATGCAGGCGTCGATGTCGGCCATGATTTCCGCGTTGTCCCTGACCCGCGCCAACAGGTCACCAAGACCGGAATTGGGATTCACGCCCAGTGCGGCCATCGCATCCCCATGCTTGTCGAAGACCGGTGCAAGGAAGGCGCGGACCGCGTGGCCGAAAAGAATGGGGTCGGACACCTTCATCATCGTCGCCTTCAGGTGCAGCGAGAAGAGGATGCCCTGTTCCTTCGTCTTGTCGATCTCGGCGGCAAGGAAATCCTTCAGCGCGGCAACGCTCATGAAGGTCGCGTCAACGACCGTGCCTGCGGGATACTCGAGCCCCTCCTTGAGAACCGTCTCGCCCGAGGCGGTCTCCAGCACGATCCTGGCACCGGTTGCGGCACCCAGCGTTGCCGAGGTCTCGTTCGAGAAGAAGTCATTCCCCGACATGGATGACACGTGAGTCAGACTGTCGGCTGACCAGTCGCCCATGCTGTGCGGATTGGCTTTCGCGAAGTTCTTCACGGCTCTCGCAGCGCGGCGATCGGAATTGCCTTCGCGCAGAACCGGGTTGACCGCCGAGCCCTTGATCGCGTCGTACCTGGCCCGGGCGGCTTTCTCATCGTCCGTACCGGGGTTTTCCGGATAGTCGGGAATGGCATAGCCCTGCGACTGAAGCTCCTTGATCGCGCTGACAAGCTGGGGCACGGATGCGGAGATGTTCGGCAGCTTGATCACGTTCGCCTCGGCCGTCGTCACCAGACGGCCCAGTTCCGCCAGATCATCGGACTGCCGCTGGTCCTCGTTCAGATGTTCGGGAAAGGCTGCCAGAATGCGCCCGGCGAGGCTGATATCCTTCGTCCCAACGCTGACGTCGGCGGCTGCGGCAAATTTCTGAATGATCGGCAACAGTGAAGCGGAGGCCAGCTCCGGTGCTTCGTCAACCTTGGTGTAGATGATATTGGGCATGGCGTGTTCCAACTTGCAGCATTTGAAGATCTGATATCCTGAACGGTATAGAACGTCAGCGTTCGACAGTCGAATGCGGTGTGACGTCGCCGACGTGATTCCGCTCCCTGCCTCGGTCCGGGAAACCCCGGCGGAACGTGACGGCTTCAGGCGGGGCGGTTTCAGGGGAGCAGAGAACTGGAGGCGCGCAGCGTCATGTTCCTGCCAGGCTGAATATCGGCATGTCCCGTCGCGGAACCCCCGATCACCTTGAGTCCAGTCCCTGATCAATTGCGCCTGTGCGCGACGCATGCGATCAATGCGGTATCAAGATACGACAATGTGGATTGCAGAATGAAGTCTCGCTTCCTTGCTGGCCTCGCCCTCACGTTGTTGCTCTCTCCGATGAGTCTCGCCGACACACGGCCACCATGGCTGCCGATCCATCTAACTTCCCCTTTTTCGCCGGGGCAGAAATGGGCGCGGATCAAGGATGGACGGGAACTTGCCGAAACCTTCGACCAGCTTGGCTATTCGCTGACGACTGTCAGGGAACGCAAGACGCTGCCGCCGGTCTACACATTGTCCGTTCCCTCCGGGTTATCCGAACTGCTGACCCGTCAGAAGACAGACACATTTATCCGGCTGGTGCTGCCGCATGCCCAGAAGGTCAATGCGGACATACTGAAGGTTCGATATCACCTTCAGGCTCTGGGCAGATTGGGACACGCGGGCGCCATCGAACGGAACTGGCTCGACGGGCTGGGGCGGGAGTACGGGATCGGGCGGGGACCGGACGTCAACGCGCTGCTGCACCGGGTCGATGCGGTTCCGATATCGCTGATCCTGGCGCAAGCCATTGTCGAGAGTGGCTGGGGAACCTCACGCTTTGCACGTCAGGGCAATGCCCTCTTCGGCGAGCACGGTCCGTCGCCGGTTGATGGCGATTTCATGCTATCCAGGAACAACAATGTGAAGGTGGCCCGTTTCGACAACATCTACCACGCCGTCGCTGGCTATGTTCACACGATCAACGCGGGCCGGGCCTACGAACGCATCCGAAAGCTGCGCTGGGAAGCCAGAGCCACGACACGAGAGGTCGACGGGCACGAACTGGCCGGCGGTCTTGGAGACTACTCGGAAATCGGCGACCAGTACGTCAAGCGTCTGCGTAACCTGATGGCCCATTATCGCCTGGCGGACTACGATCCGGTGCGACTGGACACAACCATGCCTCCACTCCTGCTACGGGTCGGCGGCGCCACGGATTGAGTGGCCCGGTGACGGTTTGTGGAATCGATATTTCCGCGAGAACTTTCAGAGTCGTGCCCCCTGTTCCGCAGAATGATGGTCTGGACGCCGAACCCAGCCTCGGGAGATTCTTGGGCAATGAACTCTGTTCAGGTGCGTATCCACGGTCTCTGGATGACGCGCGACACTCGCCGAACACCCGCAAAGGCGAAGGACAAACGGATTCCACGCCCCACGCACTCTGGATACCGGTTCGCGTTGGAAGAAGTGGTGGGCCCGGCAGGACTCGAACCTGCAACCAGACCGTTATGAGCGGTCGGCTCTAACCAATTGAGCTACAGGCCCAGCAGGGGCGATTTATACTGGCGCGGGGTTGGCCCGCAAGTCCGTTTCGACAAGTGCGGCACTGTTCGGAACCTGCCACGGAATGCAAAGAAAAGATCAAAAACTGGTCAGATGCCCAAGAAATATTCGTGGGCGGCGGACTTCGCGAAACATCCCGAAACCCAATGCGGCCTATTTACTCATCCCTGTTGCGAGCGGCGGATGCGCGTGCTCCACTTGAGGCCAATCTTGAATGTTTGAGGGGCGCCAGGACGCAATGACACCCTATGACGAAATGACGGCCAATGACGGCTCGGTGCGCGAAGCCTATCGCGAACTGGAGCACTGGCTGACCACCACCACTGTCGAGACATTCCAGAACAAGCGCAAGGAAGCCGACCTGCTGTTCCGCAGGCTGGGCATCACCTTCGCGGTCTATGGCGAGGGCGGAGATCCGGAGCGGCTGATCCCCTATGACGTTGTCCCCCGGGTCATCACCGGCGCCGAATGGAGCGCGATGGAAAAGGGGATGGAGCAGCGGGTGAAGGCGATCAATGCCTTCCTGAACGATGTCTATGGCGACCAGCAGATCTTCCGCGCCGGACACATTCCGCGCGACATCATCGAAGCCAACGACGCCTTCGTGCCATCCATGATGGGCGTGACGCCGCCCGCCGGAATCTACGCCCATATCGCGGGTGTCGACATGGTGAAGGCCGACGGCGAGTTCTACGTGCTGGAGGACAATGTCCGCACCCCGTCCGGCGTGTCCTACATGATGGGCAACCGGGAAGCGGAAATGCGCCTGTTCCCCGGCCTGTTCCGACAGCACCGGGTGAGGCCGGTGGACCATTACGCCGACTTCCTGCGCGACACGCTGCGCTCCGTCGCGCCCTACAAGGACCGGGAACCGAAGGTGGTCGTGATGACCCCGGGCCGGTTCAATTCCGCCTATTTCGAGCATGCCTTCCTGGCCGATCGCATGGGCATCGAGCTGGTGGAGGGCGCGGACCTGTTCGTGCGCGACGAGGTGGTCTACATGCGCACCACGCGGGGGCCGCAGCGCGTCGACGTGATGTACCGCCGCCTGGATGACGAGTTCCTGGACCCGCAGGCGTTCCGCAAGGATTCGCTGCTGGGTGTGCCGGGCCTCGTCTCAGCCTATCGCGCCGGCAACATCGCCATCGCCAATGCCATCGGCAACGGCGTCGCCGACGACAAGGCGATCTATGTCTATGTGCCGGAGATGATCCGCTTCTACCTGGGTGAGGAGCCGATCCTGAACAACGTCCCCACCTACATGGGCCGCAGGGACGACGAGCTGAAATACATCCTGGAACACCTGGACGAGCTGGTCGTGAAGGAAGTTCACGGCTCCGGCGGCTACGGCATGCTGGTGGGACCGGCCTCGACCAAGGCGGAGCAGGAGGCCTATGCCGAGCGCATCAAGGCGGACCCGACGGGCTTCATCGCCCAGCCGACCCTGGCACTGTCCACCTGCCCAACCTTCGTGGGGTCCGGGGTGGCACCCCGGCATGTGGACCTGAGGCCCTTCGTGCTGAGCGGCGCGGACCGGGTGCGTATCGTGCCCGGCGGCCTGACACGTGTTGCCCTGAAGGAGGGTTCGCTGGTCGTGAACTCCAGCCAGGGCGGCGGAACCAAGGACACCTGGGTGCTGGAGGACTGATCATGCTTAGTCGTACAGCCGACGACCTTTTCTGGATGAGCCGCTATGTGGAGCGCGCGGAGAATGTCGCGCGCCTGCTGGAGGTGGCCGATCGCATGGCCCTGATGCCGCAGGATGCGGGCGGGACCGATGAATGGACCGCGGTGCTGATCGCCGGCGGCGTGGCACCGCTCTACACGGAGCTTGTCGGCAAGGTGGAGGCCGATCCGACCCTGCGCTTCATGGCGCTCAGCAAGGAGAATCCGTCCAGCATCTACAATTGCTTCTCCGTCGCCCGTGAGAACGCGCGGGCCCAACGCCACACGATCACGCGCGAACTGTGGGAAGCCATCAACGACACCTGGCACGGAATCCGGGACATGACCCCGGAAAAGGTGGAGGGCATGGGCCACACCGCCTTCTTCGAATGGGTCAAGTCGCGGTCGCATCTGGTCCGGGGGGCACTGGCCGGTACCATGATCCGCGACGATGCCTACAGCTTCACGCGCCTGGGCACCTTCATCGAACGGGCGGATTCCACGTCCCGTATCCTGGACGTGAAATACCACCTGATCCTGCCGACCGAGGAGGTCGTGGGCGGCGCACCCGACTATTACCAGTGGGCTGCGTTGCTGCAGTCCGTGTCGGCACAGGGCAGCTATCGCCGCATGTTCGGCGACCAGATCCGCTATACCAACGTGGCGGAACTGCTGGTCCTGCGGCCGGAGATGCCCCGGTCGGTGCGCAGTTGCTACGACAACATCATGGAGAATCTGCAGAACCTGACCGAGAGCTACGAGAGTCCGCCCCGCTGCCTCAGGATGGCCGGCAAGCTGCGGGCGCGGCTGGTCTACGGCGAGGTGGCGGAGTTTACCGGCCAGGAATCCGGCCTGCATGAATTCCTGACGGAAGTCGTGGATACCAACCTGCAGATCGCTGCCCAGATCGGGAAGGATTTCCTGCTGACCGCGGAAGCTGACGACAGCCCGCTGGCGATCCCGGAAAATGCTCGACAGGAACAGACGATGGGGTAAGAACGGTTCCTGCGGATGGCACCTGCCATCCCGCTTGAGGCAGTCCATCAGATGATGGAATCGCACCGGGGGGAGCCTGAGCCGTGACCTATTGCGTCGGAATGCTGACTGCCGAAGGCCTGATGATGCTGGCCGATACCCGAACCAATGCGGGCATCGACAGCATATCCACCTTTCGCAAGACCACTGTCTGGCACCGGCCTGGCGAACGGCTTGTCACGCTGCTGTCTGCGGGCAACCTGGCGGTCACCCAGGCGGTCGTCGGCCACCTGCAGGAACTGATCGCCAGTCCGAACGCTGACCCGTCCCAGACGATCCTCGGCGCACCGAGCATGTTCTCCATTGCCCGCCTGGTGGGCGATGCGGTGCGGCAGGTGCGCATGCTCGACGGTCCCTCGCTGGATCAGGGCGCCGGGGGCTTCAATGCCTCCTTCCTGCTGGGCGGCCAGATCGCGGGGCGGGAACTGCGGCTCTACCAGGTCTATGCGGAAGGCAACTTCATCGAGGCATCCGAGGACACGCCCTTCTTCCAGATCGGGGAGACCAAGTACGGCAAGCCGATTCTCGACCGGGTGATGAACTTCCAGATGCCACTGGTGGAGGCGGTGAAGGTCGGCCTGATCTCGATGGATTCGACCCTGCGGTCGAACATGTCGGTGGGCCTGCCGGTGGATCTGCTGCTCTATCGTCGCGACCATCCCGGAACCTGGCTGGAGCGTCGGTTCGAGGAGGGCGACCCCTACTTCGAGGACATCCGCAACCGCTGGTCCGATGCCTTGCGCGCCGCCTATCGCGAGATCCCCGATCTGGAACTGGATTTCTCTGCATGAGCGGTCTGACCGACAGCCAGATCGACCGCTATGCCCGCCACATCGTCCTGAAGGAAGTCGGCGGCGCCGGCCAGCAGAAGCTGCTGCGGGCGCGGGTCCTGGTGGTCGGTGCCGGCGGGCTCGGTTCCCCGCTGATCATGTATCTGGCCGCAGCCGGGGTCGGGACCATCGGCGTGGTGGATGACGATATCGTCTCCCGCTCCAACCTGCAGCGCCAGGTCCTGCATGGCGGCGACATGCTCGATCGCCCGAAGACAGACAGCGCGATCACTTCGGTCGCCCGTCTGAACGATGATGTCACCGTGGAGGCGCATCAGACCCGGATCAGCGCCGAGAACGCCGACGAACTGGTCTCCGGCTATGATCTCGTCTGCGACGGATCGGACAATTTCGCCACCCGTTTCGCCGTACATGACGCCTGTTTCAGGAACCGCAAGCCGCTCGTCTCCGCCGCGATCCTGCGCTTTGACGGTCAGTTGGCCACCTGGCGTGGCTATGAGGACGGGCTGCCCTGCTATCGCTGCCTGTACCCGGAGATCCCGCCGGAGGAGCAGACCTGCGCCCAGGACGGCGTGCTTGGCGCCATCGCCGGGGTCATGGGGTCGATGCAGGCGGTGGAGGTGATCAAGGAATTGCTCGGGCTGGGCGAAAGCATGGCCGGGCAGTTGCTGATCCATGATGCGCTGGGCGCGACGTTCCGCAAGGTACGGGTCAGGCCGGACCCGGAATGTCCACTCTGTGGCGGTGTCTGAAAGGCTCCGCTATCGTCACGAGATTCTTTTTGGGGAGAGAGAGAAATGGCTGATCTGGAAGTAGGCATCGCCGACGGTATCGCCACCGTCACCATGAACCGTCCCGAGGCACGCAACGCGCTGTCGATGGAGATGCGGGCGCTGATGCGCGAAGCCATGCACGAGCTGGAATATGACGACGCGGTGCGCTGCGTCGTGCTGACCGGCGCCGGTGATCACTTCATGGCCGGTGGCGATGTGAAGGGCATGCACGAATACCTCGGCACGGCCTCCGAGAGCGAGATCCAGGCCTATTTCGTCAACCGCATCCATGACCTGCACCCGATCATGTATTCCATGCGCCGGATGCCGAAGCCGATCATCGCCAAGGTCCGCGGTGCCGCCGCCGGTGCCGGTGTCTCCATGGCCGCGGCCTGTGACATGGTGATCTCCGCCGAGAGCGCCTTCTATACCCTGGCCTATGTCCACATCGGCACGACGCCGGATGCATCCTCCAGCTTTCACCTGCCCCGCGCCGTCGGCATCAAGAAGGCCATCGAGATGACCATGCTGGGCGACCGCCACACCGCGCAGCAGATGGCCGACGCCGGTCTGGTCAACTTCGTCGTGCCGGACGCCGATCTGGATGCGGAGACCGACAAGCTGGCCACGCGGCTGGCGAATGGTCCGACCTTCGTGCTGGGACAGGGCAAGCGGCTGATGTACCGCAGCCTGGAGAACGAATTCGAGAGCCAGCTGCAGTTCGAGGCGGAGTGCTTCGCGGAATGCGCGAAGCGCGAGGACTATCGCGAGGGCGTCAATGCCTTCGTCGAGAAGCGCAAGGCGAAGTTCACCGGGAAGTAGGCCTCTCGGCAGCAGTGACCGGCCAGAACGGGAAGTAAGAAAGAGGCGGAGAAGCCCATGTCCAGCAACGAGATGACGGGCGGCGAGGCCCTGGCACGCATGTTCCAGGCCTATGGCGTCGGACCGATGTTCGGCATGGGTGGATTCCAGCTGCTTCCCTTCTACGACGCGGTGCGCCGGCTGGGGCTTGGCCATAACCTGGTGAATGACGAGCGTTTCGGTGCGTTCGCCGCCGATGCCTACGCCAAGGTGTCGGGTCGGGTCGGCGTCATCGACGCGACGCTGGGTCCAGGGGCCACCAACCTTGTCACCGGTCTGGTGGAATCGCTGAACAGCGGTACCCCGATCGTTGCCCTGGTGGGTGACAGCCACCGCGCCCATTCCTGGAAGAACATGACCCAGGAATCGCGCCAGACCGAGATCCTGGCCCCCGCCGCCAAGGAAATGATCCGGGTGGAACGGATCGAGCGCATTCCCGAACTGATGACGCGGGCCTTCGCCGTCGCCACATCGGGCAGGCCGGGGCCGGTCGTGGTCGACGTGCCGGAGGACATTGCCCACGACACCTTCCCCTTCGACCCCGCCGAGTTCGAGGTTGATCCCGCCTACCAGTCCGCCCCGTCGATCCGCTCACGCCCCGCCCGCGCCGACGTGGAACGCGCGGCGGCACTGATCGCGAGGGCGCGGAAACCGATGATCCTGGCCGGGGGCGGGGTTCACATCTCCCGGGCCTGGGACGCGCTGCAGGCGCTGGCCACCGCCGCGGCCCTGCCGGTGGCGCACACCATGACCGGCAAGGGTGCCATTGCCTGCACCGATCCGTTGAGTGCCGGGCTGTTCGGGCGCTATGACCGGATTGCCAACAGCATGATCGAAGAGGCGGACGTGCTGCTGGTCATCGGCTGCAAGCTGGGGGAGATCGCCACCAAGCGCTATGTGCTGCCGGGCGCGGGCAAGACCATCATCCATCTGGACATCCTGGCGGAGGAGTTCGATCGGACCACTGCCGCCGATGTCCGGCTCTGGGGCGATGCACGTGAAGGCTGCCTGGATCTGGCCGAGGCCCTGTCCGATTCCCGCCCCGATGCGGACCGGCGTGCCTGGGCGGACAGCGTGCCGCAGCGGATGGCGACATGGCGGGCGTCGGTGCAGGACCGTCTCACCTCCGCCGAGGTGCCGGTCAACATGGCGCGGATGCTCAATGAACTGAACGGCATGCTGCCCGATGACGCCCTGCTGGTGGCCGATGGCGGCTTTGCGGCGCATTGGGGCGGGTTGCTCTATGACCAGCCGCGCGCCGGCCGGGGTTTCGTGCCGGATCGGGGCTTCGCCTCCATCGGCTATGGCCTGCCGGGCGCAGCGGGGGCAAAACTGGCCGCGCCGGAACGGACCACCTTCGCGATCACCGGCGACGGTGGCTTCAACATGATGATCGGTGAGCTGGAGACCGCGCGCCGCCTCGGGATCGGCTTTGCGCTGATGGTGGTGAACAATGCCGCCTCCGGCTACGTCAAGGCGCTGCAGCACCTGATGTATGGCACCGATGCCTACCAGTCATCGGACCTGAAGGAAGTGAACTACGCGAAGGTGGCGGAGGCCATGGGCTGCCGCGGCATTCGCGTCGAGCACCCCGACCAGTTGCAGGCCGCCATCGCGGCCGGGATCGAGACCACGGACGGCCCCTGTGTCATCGACGTCGTCGTGACCCGTGATCCGGCCAGGATGCTGCCTGCTGTCGACAACAGGACCGTGCAGGCCAAGAAGGGTGATCGCGTCGCCTGACCTGCCACACGGGGCCGGGGCCGGAGCTGGAGCCGGACGGGACCGTGCCGGCCTTCAGGACTGCTGCAGCCGCTCCTCCGCCTCCGCCGTGACCTCCATCAGCCAGGTCTCGAAAGCCTTCAGGCGGGGCCTGCTCTCGCGGCCTTCCGGATAGACCAGGTAATAGCCCCCCTTCACCGCCAGGTGGAAATCGAGCGGTTCGATCAGCGTGCCCGCCTCAAGCTCCGGGCGGACCAGATTCGGGTTCACGGGCACGATGCCCAGTCCCTGGATGGCGCCCTGGACTGCCAGGTTGGTGGTGTCCAGCTTCAGGCCCCGATCAGGATCGACACCGGTCTCCCCCACGGCGGTCAGCCACTGCCGCCAGGTATCGGGGCGGTTGACGTCATGCAGCAGCGGGTAATGCACCAGATCCGCCGGTGTCCTCAGCTTCGGTCGGCCTTCCAGCAGCGCCGGGCTGCAGACAGGCACGATCTCCTCCCGCAGCAGCAGCTTGGCCGTCAGTCCCTTCCAGCCGCCGACGCCATAGCGGATGGCCGCATCGGCCTCCACACGGCTGAAGTCGATGGCTTCCACGTTCGTGGTCATCCGCACCTCGATCTCCGGGTGGCGCTTCTGGAAGGCGGAGAGCTGCGGCACCAGCCAGCGCATGGCGAAGGTCGGCAGCACGTTGACCGTTAGCGAACCTGAACTGTCTTCCGCCTTCAGGGCTTCCGTCGCCTCGTTCATCTGGTCGAATGCCTGGCGCAGCGCCGGATAGTAGCGGCCGCCGGCAGCGGTCAGCAGCACCTTGCGCTGGCGACGCTCGAACAGTTTCACACCCAGCAGGTCCTCCAGTCCCTTGATCTGATGGCTGATGGCGGACGGCGTCAGATTCAACTCCTCCGCCGCGCGCGTGAAACTGAGCTGGCGCGCCGCGGCCTCGAACACGCGCAGGGCATTCAGCGGGGGCAATCTTCTGGGCACGTCGGACCCTCCAGGAAGGCGTGCGGCGCATGTTGCAACGCAACATTTGCCTGATCAATGAATTGAATTCATCAATGTGATGAGAAATGATCCTTTGTCAAGCGTCAGCACTGTTGACATATTCCAATCAGTCAGACGTTGAGCGGGGGACGCCTGACCCAACAGACCCTCGCTGAGCAAGGAGTATCGTGATGCAGTACCAGCAGATCAACCTGAATGATTTCAATGAACTGAAGCAGTCAAGCCCCGTCGATGGCGAGACTGGAGCTCTCGGTTTTCTCGACCTGGACGCGATCGAGCAGCGGGCGCATGCCGCACGCGCCGCCGCGACCCTGAAGGGCATCAACGGCATGCGCAAGGCGATGCTGCGCCTGTTTGCCTGACCTGATATCAACCTTTCGTTAAGCGTTTCGAACGCCGTCGCACCGAAATGCGGCGGCGTTCGGCATTTATGATGCAGCGCAATATAGCATTGCGCGGAATGCATGGCTCCGGGCATGCCGGCCGCGAAGCAGCAGGGCATCTACGGTACTTATTGATGAATTTGATTCATCTTCTCGGTGAGAGATGATCTTTTGTCATTCGCGCTGTCCGGCAACATATTGGTTTCAGTCAGACGTTGAGCGAGGGGCGCCTGACCCGACAGACCCTCGCTGAAGATGGAGAGTTCAAATGCAATACCAGCAACTCAACCTCAATGAATTCAATGCGATGAACCGCACTCCGGGCACAGAAGTGCACCTGCGGGAGAATGGCTCGATTGACATGGACTACTATCTGGCGCGCGCACAGAAGGCGCGGGCAGAAGAATCAGCCAAGAGCCTGCTGGCGATCAGGAAGGCCTTCACCGCACTTTTTGCCTGAAATGAAATCAACTGAGTGACGCGAAATCCGGCGCTGCCGGTCAGACGTTCATCAGACTGTCCACGACGCCGATGCGGGAAACCGTGTCGGCGTCTGCCGTTCCGGAGATCCGATCCGGCCGGAAATGCCGCTGAAACGCCGTGATGACGGAACGCGTCTCTTCGCCTGCCCGGCCATCGACCTGCACCCCGTAGCCGATCCGGGCCAGGGCCGCCTGCACCTGCCGTGTCCCCGCCACGGGCGGAGCATCTGAAGGGCCAGGCCCCGGCCAGAGCCCGATTCCGGCTTCGGCCAGCCGCGACCAGGGGAAATGCGCACCGGGATCCTGCTTGCGCATCGGGGCCACATCCGAATGCCCGAGGATGCGCCGGTCCGGAATGTCGTGGCGGCGGCGTATGTCGCGGACCAGGTGGATCAGGGCCGCGATCTGGGTGTCCGGGTAAGGCTCGGGGCCATCTGGCCCGGCGCAGGAGTGACCCCGGTTCTGCAACTCGATCCCGATGGAGCAGGCATTGATGTCCGTGACACCGCGCCATGAGGCAACGCCCGCATGCCAGGCGCGACGGTCCTCCGCCACCAGCGCATGGACGCGCCCATCGGTATCGACGAGATAGTGTGCCGAGACCTTCGTGGCAGGATCCGTCAGCAGATCCAGTGCCGTCGCCGCATCGGGCGTGTCCGTATAGTGCAGCACGAGCATGTCCACCGCCGTGCCCTTGCGGTCGTCATGATTGGGGGACGGGCGGTTCCTGCTCATCGTGTGGCCCTGATCATCGCGAGGCCCCCATCATTGCGGGGCCCTGATGCATCGGCTCGGCGGGACCGGCGTCATCAGCCGAACCCGCGTTCCTTCGAGATCCGGTCATAGGCCGCGTTGATCTTGGCCAGCTTCTCGTTGGCCACGGCGACGAATTCCTCCGGCAGGCCCTGCGCGATCACCCGGTCCGGATGGTTGGCCTTGATCAGCTTGCGGTAGGTCGCCTTCACCTCCGCATCCCCGGCGTCGGTCGCGATGCCGAGCACGGCATAGGGATCTTCCTCATCCAGCCCCAGATAGGTGGCATGCAGGCGGCTGTAGGCGGCATGGCCGATCCCGAAGATCTCGGCGACAGCCTTCAGGAACGTCACCTCGTTGGGGTGAATCACATTGTCGGCACGGGCGATGTGCATCAGGCCGGCCAGCAGATCCTCCAGCACTTCCGGGTTACCCTGGAACATCCCGGCGATCTGCTCGGCATAGGGCTCGAAGCCCGTCGCCTCCCGCTTCGCCTGATTGAAGACCCGCGCGACATTGCGCATCTCGTCCGGCGGAACCTGAAACACTTCCCGGAAGGCCAGGATCTCGTCCCTGGTCACGACGCCATCGGCCTTGGCCATCTTCGCGCCAAGCACGATGACCGCGATGGTGAAGGCGACCTTCTTGGTTGCGGCGGGGCGTCCCCCCTCCACACCATCCTGCAACAGCGCGTCTGCCGCATCCTCATCGGATTCGCGGATCCGGTCGACAGCATGGCCGGCCAGTCCGCCCACGATCGCCCCGATCGGCCCGCCGACGGCAAAGCCCAGTCCGCCACCGATCAGTTTCCCCCAAACGCTCATCTGCTCGCCAATCCCGTCACCTGCCGCAGGCCGTCCACCGTCGAAGTGCGACGCCAAATCCAGTCTGCTGAAAGCCTAGCCACCTTGCATGACAACGCAAAGCGTCCGATTGTCTCCCCGACCCTTGCCCTGACCCGGAGAATCGTTTGTGTCCCTGAACCAGCTTCTGGATGGATATCACGCCTTCATCGAGGATGGCTTCGCGGCAAATGCGGACCGCTATCGGCAGCTCGAGGCGCTGGGCCAGTCGCCCAGCACCATGATCATTGCCTGCGCCGACAGCCGCGTCGATCCGGCGACCATATTCAATGCCGGTCCGGGGGAGCTGTTCGTCATCCGCAATGTGGCGAACGTGGTGCCGAGCTATGCCCCCGACGGGCGCGCACATGGCGTCAGCGCGGCGCTGGAGTTCGCGGTCAAGGTGCTGAGGGTCAGCGATATCGTGGTGCTGGGCCATGCCCAGTGCGGCGGCGTCAAGGCGCTGCTGATGGATGAGAACAACACGGACGGGATCGGCGAGTTCGTGGCTCCCTGGATGGCCAGTTCGCGCGGCATCCTTGACCGGGTGATGGGGCATTCGGCCGGGCACGATGTCGAAACGATCCTCGGCCGGATGGAGGAGGAGAACATCCGCCTCGGCCTGTCCAACCTGATGACCTTCCCCTGGATATCGGAACCCGTGAGAGCCGGCAGGATCGCCCTGCACGGCATGCATTTCGGCATTGCCGAGGGACGGCTGGCACGCCTGGACCCGGAAACCGACACCTTCGTGACCGTCGGGACGGGTGCCGGGGCGTTGCAGGCGTGAGACTGCGGCTCGGCCCATCGGTCGCCGCCCTGTTCCTGCTGGCGGGTGCGGCGCTGCTGCTGATCCCGATCGAGGGCCTCTCGCATGAGGCCGCCCTGGGCGGGGCGCTGGCACTGGCGGCCATCGGGCTCTGGGCAACCAACGCCATTCCCGAACATCTGACGGCGCTGCTGTTCTTCCTGGTCGCCATGGTGGCCGGTGTCGCCACGGCACCGGTCGTCTTCTCGGGCTTTGCATCCTCCGCATTCTGGCTGCTGTTCGGCGGCATGATCGTCGGCGCCGCCGTGCGTGATACGGGTCTCGGCGCGCGGGTCGCCGGTGTTCTGGCCCGCCGCATGGGGGTCAGCTATCTCGGAATCCTGAGCGGCGTGATGTGCGTGGCACTGGGCCTGGCCTTCGTCATGCCGTCATCGACAGGACGTGTCGTGCTGCTGATGCCCGTGGCGTTGGGTCTGGCCGATGTCTTCGGTTTCGAGGAGGGTTCGCGTGGCCGGATCGGCATCGCGATGACCGCCGGGCTGGGCGCTTTCCTGCCCGGATTCGGCGTCATGCCCGCCAACGTGCCGAATCTGGTGATGATCGGCGCGGCTGATACGCTCTACGGGCTGAAGCCGGTCTACGGGGACTACCTGCTGCTGCATTTTCCGGTCCTGGGCCTGCTGAAGGCGATCACGGTCGTTGCCGTGATCCGGATCCTGTTTCCCGACAGTATCCGTGCCGATGCCCGAACCACCTCCACACCGGGGCCGCTGTCATCAGAGGAGCGGCGACTGGCCGTGATCCTGGTGGTGGCGCTGGCACTGTGGGCGACGGACTTCATTCACGGCGTCTCGCCGGCCTGGGTGGCGCTGGGGGCCGGTGTCGCCTGCATGCTGCCGCCGTTCCGGCTCATCGACCCGGCGAAGATGACCGATGCGGTGCAGTTCCGTCCACTGCTCTACATCTCCGGCGTGCTTTCCCTGGGCGCGGTGGTCGCGACCACAGGCATTGCCGACCACATGGCCAGCGGTTTCCTGCGGCTGGCGGAGCTGGAGCCGGGCAAGGATGCCTGGAACTTCGCTGCCGTCGTGGGCGCGTCGATCGGTGTCAGCCTGCTCGGCACCGCGCCGACCGTGCCTGCGGTGCTGACACCGCTGGCGGACCAGCTCTCCGTTGCCATGGGGCTGCCGCTGGCCACGACCCTGATGATGCAGGTGCCGGCCTATTCGACGGTCCTGTTTCCGTTCCAGGGGCCACCGATGGTGGTTGCCATGCAGCTCGGCAAGGTGCCGATGCGTGACGGCATCCGGGCCACCCTGATGGTCGCGATCATCACCATCGTGATCCTCTTGCCGCTCGACTATCTGTGGTGGCAGGTACTCGGACGGTTCGATGGCTGACCGGAAGACAGACCGCGATGCGCCGAAGGTGGTGCATCTGCTGAAGATCTGCGTCGGCGTCGATCAGGTGGAGCAGCTGGAACTCTGGCAGGGCCAGCGCGTGGCGCGCGGCGAGCCGTTGCGTCATGTCACCCGCAGCCGGCCACGGCGGGACGCGGAGGTGCTGGCCGGGGGATCACTCTACTGGATCATCGCAGGCGCGATCCGGGTGCGGCAGCGGATCGTCGGGCTGGACCGGGTGGAGACCGACACGGGCATCAAGTGCGGCCTGGTACTGGACCCGGAACTGGTCCGTACGGAACCGTGGCTGCGTCGCCCGCATCAGGGCTGGCGCTACCTGGAGGCGAAGGATGCGCCGCCGGACCTTTCCGGCCGTGCCGACGCGGAAGGGTTGCCGCCGGAGCTGCAGGTGGCCTTGCGCGACATCGGCGTCTATTGAGTCAGGGATGGTCGCCTGCGGGTGCCTGGGGCGGCAGGTGCGCCGTACGGGTGCTGGAATGGACCAGGCGCAGGCCTGTCGGAATCCCGGTGCGCCAGTGCCACCGCCAGTAACCGATCAGGAAGTCAACGCGATCACCGCTGCCCAGGAACGGCGTCAGCACCCGCTCGTAGGACTGGGGCTCGAGAGTCGTCATCCGCCCGCGACGATGCCAGTAGTGCGGCCGGCCCTGACGAATGACATCCTCGTAGACCGGTTGAATGGCCGCCATTTCCGCCTCGGGCAGGGTTTCATCCATGAATTTGCCACTGTGGGAAGCGCCATTGACATGGTCATGGTTGGTGCCCAGGAACCTGTAGCGGAAACGGTTGGCGCGGCCTTCCTTGCGGGCGACCTCGATCACCGCGATACCGCGCCACAGACGCGCGACGTCAAGCGGATCGAACTCGCTCTTGCGCGGGGTGCGACCGTGCTTCCTCTCCAGGGACATCCAGTAGTCGAGGAACGACTGCAGGCCGCTTTCGAGTGCTTCCGGATACCCATCGGAGGACCCGACCTCTGCCCATAGCAACGATTCTGTCGACATCAGTCCCTCTACCCCAAGCCCCCCGGCTCCGTTTCCCATACGACAGCTACCAAAGCTTGTGGACTCCAAAAACGGGTAGATGAAGTATGTGGACACCAAAAAGGGAACAATTTTGCTCATGTTTCGCCCGATTCCCGATTTCGTACAGAAATGCCTCTTTGTTGGGCTCATTCTCATCCTCCTGACACCCCCGGCGACGGCCGAACAAGGGGTTCAGGACCTGTTGCCCGATTCGACGGTCGCAAGGGGAACAGGACTGATCGCGGAGGCCTGGCTGGGGCAGCCGGTAGGGCGCTACGGACATGGTGTCCTCGGCGACCGGACAGAGGCTGGAACCCTCTATGCGCGCCTGGCCAATGGCCGGGTTGTCGGGCACCGGCTGGACAGTCGCTCCGTGTTCGAGGATCTGACCGTGCGCCTTGCCGACCTGAACGGCAACGGACAGGACGAACTGGTCGTGGTGCAGTCGAGCCTGGAGCAGGGTTCGGCCCTGGCGGTGCTCGGCCTGCGTGCCGGACGCCTGCAGGCCATCGCACGCACGCCCTGGATCGGCACCCGCAACCGGTGGCTCAATCCGGCGGGCATCGCCGACTACGATGGTGACGGCGTGATGGAGATCGCCCTGGTCCGGACCCCCCATATCGGCGGGACCCTGCAGTTCTGGCAGCTTGCCGGTGGTGAGCTGATCGCCAGGGGCGAACTGTACGGGTTCTCCAATCACCGGATCGGCAGCCGGATACAGGACCTGAGCGCCACGCTCGACTGGGACGGCGACGGCATCGCGGATCTGCTGCTGCCGGAGGTCGGGCGACGCTCGCTGGCCGTTGTGACGCTCTCTGGCGGGACCACGCGGGTCCTCACCACGCTGCCGCTACCGGCCGAGGTGAAAGGCCCGCTGACCCTGAATGCCGGGGGCCGATCCGTGCGGGTGCCGCTCGAGAATGGCGAGACGGTCAGCATCGGCCCGGACACCTGATCGGCGCGGCGGCGTGCCTGCCGGCCGGCGATTTCGGTATTTTTGATGATTTACCGCATACTTCCGGGCGGCAATGTCAGGGAATAGTCGCCGGGCAGCTCACAGCAGCTGTTGCACATGCGGT
The DNA here is from genome assembly GCA_016865035.1 of Kordiimonadales bacterium IMCC3096. GTDB lineage: Bacteria > Pseudomonadota > Alphaproteobacteria > Minwuiales > Minwuiaceae > Minwuia. The sequence continues at coordinate 1,944,518 of CP018227.1, read as the reverse complement.
GATGGGCACCCAGACTCATGATTTCATTGCCACATTCCTGGTAGTTCAGGCATTTCCTGCGCGTCCGGCCCGACCGTGGGCCGAGAATGGTGCGACGGCGTTCATCGCGATAGGGACCTCGGGGCTTGCCCATGCGTCATTCCTCCGGTTGTGATACCGGAACAATATACAGGTATTTATACCGTTACAAGGTCTTCTGCGGTATTTTTCTACTTTCGTTTCGGTATTACCGCATAGACCAGCGTCGCCTGGGCGGCCGGTTTCGCCTGCTGACCGTCCGCATAGAGGGTGCAGTCGCCGAACATCATGCTGCGCCCTTCCTTGGTGACCTGCGCCTCGCAGATCAGGTCCGTATCGGCAACGGCGCGGAAGAAGCTGGTGGATTGCTGTACGGTCGCGATGTCGGCCTCCCCCCGCAGCGCCGAGCGGACGGCGAAGACCATCGCGGTATCGGCCACCGCCATCATGGCCTGGCCCGACAGGATGCCGCCGACCCGGTTCAGCCGCCCATTGTTCGGCAGCCGGACCCGCACGAAGCCCGGCCGGATTTCCTCCACCTCGAGCCCCAGGTCCTTCACCCAGGGCGCGAACCATGTCTCCGCAGCCTCGCGCGCCTGCGCCAGCGTGAATCCCGCATCCTGCGCCTGTTCCGTCATGATCGTGCCTCCCCTCTGATCGCTGTCGCATCTTTGACCAAAGGGCCCCCCGGCGACAATCCCGTCAGCGGCGGGCCTCACGCGAAACGGCGCGCCCCGACGACACAGGCCACCACGGCCAGACAGACAAGGCCCAGGGCCGGACTGACGTCCTCGCCCAGCAGTCCCGCCGCCAGCATCAGCCCCATGAAGGGCTGCAGCAACTGCAGTTGCCCCACCGCCGCAATGCCGCCCTGCGCCAGACCGCGGTACCAGAACACGAACCCGATCAGCATGCTGAAAAGGGAGACATAGCCGAGCGCAAGCCAGGCCGGAGGCGCGATCCCGGCGTAGCTGTCCGGCTGCGCCAGCAGCGCCAGCGGCAGCATCACCGGCAGTGCCAGTACCAGCGCCCAGCTGATCACCTGCCAGCCCCCCAGGGCGCGGGAGAGCTTCGCCCCCTCCGCATAGCCGAGCCCGCAGACCAGAATCGCCGCAAGCATCAGCAGGTCACCGCTCCAGGAGGCGGAGAGATCCTCCGTCAGGGCAAATCCGGCAACCAGCACCGCCCCGATGACGGAGAACAGCCAGAATGCCGGGCGTGGCCGGTCCCGGGCCCGCACCACGGCAAAGATGGCGGTGGCCAGCGGCAGCAGTCCGATGAAGAGCATGGAATGCGCCGACGTGATCCGCTGCAGCGCCAGGGCGGTCAGCAGGGGGAACCCGATGACCACACCCAGCGTCGTGATCAGCAGGGACAGCATGTCACCGCGACCCGGACGGTCCTGCCGCAGCAACAGCAGACAGGCACCGCCGACGAGACCGGCAATCGCCGCGCGCACCAGCGTCAGGAACACCGGATCGAAATCCGCGACGGCCACCCGCGTGGCCGGCAGGCTGCCGCTGAATATGGCGACACCGGCGAACCCGTAGATCCATGCTGCTGACCGACTGTCCATCCGGGACTTCCCCCTTGTCTCGCCCGGACATTGGGTCGGGGGAGATGGTCACGCCAGATACAGTCCAGTACAATCAGGACATACTGTACTGGAACAAATGGCAATACAGATGACCTTCGAACGTGACGCTCAGGGGGCGACGGATTCCCCGGCCGGACCGATCTCCCTTGTCGGGCAGGTGATGCAGACGGTCCGACAGCAGATCGCCAGCCGCCAGATGACACCGGGCATGCGGCTGCCCTCGATCAGGGGTCAGGCCGACCGGATGGGGGTGTCCCGCTCCACCGTCGTCGATGCCTATGACCGGCTGGTGGCGGAGGGCGTGATCCGGTCCCGCCGGGGTTCGGGCTTCTATGTCGCCGGGCACCCGCCCCCCTTCTCCATCGCCGACACCGCGCCGGAGCTGGAGCGGGATGTCGATCCGCTCTGGATCGCGCGGCAATCGCTGGACGCGGACGAAGCCACACCGAAACCGGGTTGCGGCTGGCTGCCCCCATCCTGGATGCCGGAGGCGGAGATCCGCCGTGCCCTGCGCCGGGTCGCGCGCGCTGCCGATTTCCGCCTGACGGACTACAGCACTCCGCTGGGCCTTCCGGGGCTGAGGCAGGTGCTTTCGCGACGGCTGGCGGAACGGGGCGTGGCAGCGGCACCCGGCCAGATCATGCTGACCGAGTCGGGCACCCAGGCCATCGACCTGCTCTGCCGGTTCCTGCTGCAGCCAGGCGATACCGTTCTGGTGGACGACCCCTGCTACTTCAACTTCCACGCCATGCTGCGTGCGCATCAGGTGAAGGTTGCCGGTGTGCCCTATACCCCGGACGGCCCTGACCTGGTCCGGTTCGAACAGGCCCTGAAACATCATGCGCCGCGTCTCTACATCACCAACTCGGCGCTGCAGAATCCGACCGGCGCGACCCTGTCACCCGTCGTCGCCCACCGGGTTCTGAAACAGGCGGAAACCCATGATCTGATCATCATCGAGGATGACATCTTCGCCGACTTCGAGCATGAACCGGCGCCCCGGCTGGCCGCCTTCGACGGGCTGGCGCGGGTCATTCACATCGGCAGCTTCTCCAAGTCCCTGTCGGCGGCGGTGCGCACCGGTTTCATTGCCGCGCGGCAGGACTGGATCAGCGAACTGGTGGACCTGCGGATCGCGACCTCCTTCGGCGGCGCGGCCCTGTCGGCTGAACTGGTGCTGGCCGTGCTGCAGGACGGGGCCTGGCGCAGGCACACCGGCGGCCTGCGCACCCGCCTGGCGACGGCGATGGAGACGGTCAGCAGGCGGCTCCGCCCGCTGGGCCTGAAGCCATGGATCGAACCGGGGGCCGGAATGTTCCTCTGGTGCCGCCTGCCCGACGGGCTGGATGCCGCCGATGTTGCCCGCGCGGCCCTGCGGGAGCATGTCGTGCTGGCACCGGGCAATGCCTTCAGCCCCGGTGACGCGGCCAGCGGTTTCATGCGTTTCAACGTGGCGCAGACCCTGGACCCGGCCATCATTCCCATCCTCGAACGCGCGATGGAAAGGGCCGGAAACTCCGGGTCGCGGGGAAGCACTGGTCCGGGTCGGCGATGACGTTCGCGGATATCGGCTTCCACCCGGTGTCACATTGCATCCCGCCCTGTGCGGCGCAAGGATGGCGCGCGCCATGCCGAAGGGGAGAACACGCATGAACAACGCCGTCACGACCGAAATGCGGGGGGAGATCGCCCTGCTGATCCTGAACCGGCCCGACGCCCTGAATGCCATCAGCGCCGATCTGGCGCGGGGGCTTGCCGCGGCCCTGATCCGGCTGGATGCCGACCCGGCGGTGAAGGGAATCGTGCTGACCGGCGCCGGGGACCGGTCGTTCTGCGCCGGTGTCGACCTGCAGGAAGCCCGCGACGTGCAGGTGCATGAGGTGGAGGAATGGTTCGGGCGGGTCTGCAACTGCTATCGGCAGATCCTGATGACGGAGAAGCCGGTCATCGCCGCCCTGAACGGGGTTGCCACCGGCGGCGGGTTCCAGTTGAGCCTGGTCTCCGACCTGCGCGTCGCCCATCCCGGCGTCCGCCTCGGCCAGCCGGAGATCAATGCCGGGATTCCCAGTGTCATGGGTTCCTACTGGATGAGCCTGCATCTCGGCTGGTCGATGAACCAGGAGCTGTCGATGACCGGACGGCTGATGGACGCGGGGGAGGCGGAACGGCTTGGCCTGCTGAACCGTGTCGTCGCGCCGGAGGACGTCGTCCCCACCGCCTGCGACCTCGCCGGCCAGCTCGCGGCCAAGCTGCCCACCGCCTGGGCGCGCACCAAGCTGCGGTTCCGGGAAGTGGCGCTGAAGGGTTTCGACGAAGCCTTCCGCGCCGCCGTGCTGGGGCAGCAGGAAGCCTTCGCGAAGGGCGAACCGCAGGGTTTCATCGACGCCTTCTTCGCGGCCAAGGCGAAGGGCTGAGGCGCTTCGGGTGGTCTGTTCCATCCCTCTCCCTCAGCCGGGTATCCGGGAGCGCCGCGCAGATGTGGAGGACTGGGCCCGCGGATCAAGTCCGCGGGCGTCCTGATGGGGTGGATAGGGAGAGACGACTTGACCACACCCAACCACGTCGTGCCCGGGCTTGACCCGGGTACCCAGGCGTGCCGCTCAGGTGCCGATGGCCGGACCGCAATAACCGCCCTACCGGCGCTGGAAGATGGAGAACTGGCCGTGTGCGGTGGCGGCGAGCTTGCCGTCGTTCCAGATCTCGGAGTCCAGCGTGGCGACGCTGCGCCCCTTGTTGGTGACCTTCGTGGTGCAGGTCAGCGTTCCGCCGGTCACGCCCCGGAAATAGCTGATGGCGCAATTGATGGTGGCGCAGCTCTCGCCTTTCTCCAGCAAACCGTACAGCGCGGCGCCCATGCCGGTATCCGCCAGCGAATAGAGCGCCGCGCCATGCACGACGCCGTGCGGGTTCATCAGGTCCTCGCGCACCTCCAGTTCCATGGTGCTGGTGCCCTGCCCCTGCGCCGTGAAACGAAAGCCGATCAGATCTCCGTATGGATGCTGCATGTCCGTGTCTCCTCCCCCCAAGGTGCCCGTACCTTTACCTGTGCCTGGCCCGTGCACCGATTGCCCGTGCGGTCAGTCGTCGTCAAGCATGTCGCGGTGCGGATCATCGCGGGGCAGGCTGTCGCGGAATTCGGGCATCTTCTTCCAGCTCGGCACCGGCGGTGTGCCCTGCCCCGGACGCGGGACGTGCCGCGCGGGCGTGCCCTGTTCGAAATCCGGGATGTAGCGGGTGCAGTTGGGATAGATCTCGCAGTCAACGCGCACCACGAACCGCGCCCCGTGATGGCGCGACAGGCTCTCGGCATCCTGCAGGATCGTGGCGCGGCCCTTGATCCGCATCCGCAGGGTCCGCCCGTCGAACTTCACGAACAGCAGGCCTATGTTCGGGTTCTGCCGGATGTTCCCCAGGGTGCGGTACATCGAATTGCCGTCATATTCGGGATATTCGAGCACGCCCGGCCCGACGATCTTCACGAAGCCCGGGTCACCGGACTTCATGCTGCAGTCCACATGCTCCTTCCAGGCGCTGGCGATGAAGACGCAGGGGGCCTCCGTGATCAGCTTCCGGTCGGCCTCCGAGAACTCGAAATGGCGCGCCGCCGCCACGATGGCATCCGCCGTCCGCCGCCCGTCCATCTGGTCCTGCAGGGCGCGCATGCCTTCGTGAAAGAAGGGCCGCTCATCGGTTTCATCCATGCCTTGTCACTCCCCGCCCTGTCGCCGCGAACCGGATCACGTGCTCCCTGTCCCGCTGCGTTGTTATGGCGCTGAAACGGGAAATGCAATCGGCGGGCATCCGGCCCATAGTCACACGGAGTATCAGGCAATGCCGGAGTTCCGCAGATGAACCGCCGCCCTGACGTGACCGCGACACCCCTGCCGGCGCAGAGCCTGTTGCACCAACGGACCGCCCCCGCGGATTTCCTGGACTGCTATGCCGTGGCCTCCGACCTGGCGCCCCGCCAGGCGGCGGAGATCATCACCAGCTTTCCCGGCTGGGTGCAGTTCCTGATGCGCCTGCGCGGGATGCTGACCGCACCTTTCGGTCTGGCAAGCGAAGGCCCCAGGACGCGGGACAGCATCGGCATCTTCCCCGTCGAGACGGAATCGGCGGAGGAGATCATCGCCGGCTTCAACGACCGGCACCTGAACTTCCGGGTCTCCGTGCAGTCGCGGGAGGGGCGGGTGTTTCTCGCCACCTGGGTACATCCGCACAATCTGGGCGGCCGTCTCTACCTGCGCGCGATCATGCCGTTTCACATCCTGATCTCGCGCAATGCACTGGCGCGGGTGGCGACCAGATCGGCCGTGACCTGACCGGAGACGGGAGACCGGCGACATGCCTGCGGCCTATGACACCATCGGCATCAATTACGCCAACCTGCGCCAGCCGGACCCGCGGATCGGGGCGGCGATCGGCGCCGCGCTGGGTGACGCGGCCACGGTGCTGAACGTCGGCGCCGGGACGGGGTCCTACGAGCCGACACACCGCACCGTCACCGCCCTGGAACCCTCCATCGCCATGATCCGCCAGCGCCCCGCCGGCGCCGCCCCCGTGATCCGGGGCTTTGCGGAGGATCTGCCGTTCGCAGACAAGGCCTTCGACGCCGTGATGGCGGTGCTGACCGTGCACCACTGGTCCGACCAGCCGAAGGGCCTGGCGGAACTGCGCCGGGTGTCACGCGGCCCCACCGTGATCCTGACCTTCGACCCCACCCACCGGGGCTTCTGGCTGACCGACTACCTGCCGGAGCTCATCACCATCGACGCCGCCCAGATGCCGCCCATGAGCGCCTATGCCGCCGCCCTCGGCCCGGTACGGATCACCCCGGTCCCGATCCCGCACGACTGCGCCGACGGCTTCCTCGCCGCCTACTGGCGCCGCCCCACCGCCTACCTCGACCCCCGCATCCGCGCCGCCATTTCGTGTTTCTGGGCAATAGAGAGTTTGGAGGCGAAACTGGAGCGGCTGGCGCGCGACCTGGAGACGGGGGCGTGGGGGGAGAAGTACGGGCATTTGCTGGAGTTGGAGAGTTGCGATCTGGGGTATCGGTTGGTGGTGGGGAGGGGGTGAGCGCAGGAAGTGGGGTTCCGGGGAACGAAGGCTTTACGGGATGCACTCTGATCGCTGCCATTCACCTACGGCAACCAGCAATCATGACATTTTCAAGCGACAACTCAGCGGGCCACCAAGGTCTGCTGCGCGGACGAAGCGACCGGTTGGCGTTCGCGGTCAAGCCCGTGCAAGCTCATTCTGGTCAGGAGCTTCCCAGATTGTCTCGATGTAATCAAACATCGGCCGGGACACCTTCAGCGATCCGTCTCTATCTGGGCTTGCGTTACGTCGCTCGACGCGACCCCAACGAACAGCGACCGGAAAGTCGAGCACGTGAAGCTTGACCGCAAGGCCGTGTTCTCCGGCGAACGTATAGTAGCTGATTCGATGGTCCTTCCGCTGAAACCCGAGATCGAGAATCGACGGGACATTCAAGTCCGCAAGTCTGATAATCTGCGACCTGATATGCTCCTCGCAACGCTCGACTCTTGGCATGAACCACGCCGGAGTAAGCTCTTCGGGAGTATCATCGCCAAACAACGTAATCATCCACTTATCGATCGAGAAAACGAACCCATCGACTTCGTTCGCCAAAGCTTGAGCGTACGTCGTTTTGCCAGCGCCAGTGAGAGGTGGCCCGACAAATCTGGACAGTTGAGTTAGGTGGATTTTCTGCTCCCAATCCGGCAGCGTTGCCGGGACGAAGGAGCGAAGATGACAAGACGACCCAGGCGGAACCACAGCCCTGCCTTCAAAGCGAAAGTCGCATTGGCGGCGCTGAAGGGCGACAGGACGATGAGCGAGCTGGCGACGCAGTTCGACCTGCATCCCAATCAGATCAAGCAGTGGAAGGATCAGCTGCTTGAGGGCGTAACGGGTGTCTTCGATGACACGCCAAAGGCCGCGAAAGAGCCGCAGATCGACGTAAAGTCCCTGCACGCGAAGATTGGCCAGCTGGCGCTGGAAAACGATTTTTTAGAGGGCGCGCTCGACAAGGCCGGTCTGTTGCCGAGCGCAAGGAAATGACGGGCCCGGACCACAGGCTGAGCCTGACACGGCAAGCCCGGCTTCTCGGGATCAGCCGGGGCAGCCTGTATTACGCGCCGCGCCCGACCAGTGCGGCGGACCTCAAGCTTATGCGCAGAATTGACGAGTTGCACATGGACTACCCGTTCGCGGGCAGCCGTATGATGAAAGGGTTGCTGCGGCAGGAAGGCTTCACGGCCGGGCGGCTGCACGTGGCAACCTGCATGAAAACGATGGGCATTGAGGCGCTCTATCGCAGACCGAACACCAGCAAGCCTGCGCCCGGTCACAGGATCTATCCCTACCTGCTGCGCAAGCTGGCCGTGACGCAGCCCAATCAGGTCTGGGCCATGGATATTACCTACATTCCCATGGCCCGAGGGTTCGTCTATCTGGTCGCCGTTCTGGACTGGTTCAGCCGCAAGGTTCTGGCCTGGCGGCTGTCGGTGACGCTGGAAACAGCGCCGTGTCTGGAGGCCTTGAATGATGCCCTGCGCAGATATGGCAAGCCGGAGATCATGAACTCGGACCAAGGATCACAGTTCACGTCCATTGACTTCATCAAGGCGCTGAAGGACGCCGACATCCAGATCAGCATGGATGGCAAGGGCGCTTGGCGCGATAACGTGTTTGTCGAACGGCTCTGGCGCAGCGTCAAATACGAGGAGGTCTATCTGCACGCCTATGAAAGCGTGTCAGCCGCCCGACAGGGCATCGACCGATACCTGGCCTTCTACAACACAAGGAGACCGCATTCATCGCTGGAAGGGCAAACGCCCGATCAGGCATATCACATCAAGTTGCAACCAATCCCGGTGGCGGCATAACCAAGCGGAAAATCCACCTAAGAAACGGCTCGAAACTGTTCAAACGAACCGAACCACCTCTGTGGAACCGCTAATCAAGTGTATCAAGGGTATTATCCGTTCAGAGATGATGGGCTCATCGCCACCTTTGCGGTTTCGATCCTCACGATCTTCGACCGCGTATGGTCAGGTGAGATTGCTTACCGAACCTGATACGAGACGATGCAACTCGGTTGAAGACTGGTTGAGAGTAGCCTCATCCCAACGTTCGTCAAACAGGTAGCCTGCTTGCTTGGCGAAGGTCGCGCGGGCCTCGGACAGCTTCTCTCTTCCCGCATGCGTAATGACCATGAAGGCCAGTCTCGCGTCGCGTTCGTCCGTGTGGCGTTCGATCAGACCGGGCTTCTCCATCGGTGCCGCCATTCTCGTGATAGTCGAGGCGCTGATGTGCATGCGCTTGGCGAACTCGACCCCCGCATCCGCGCCGCCATCTCGTGTTTCTGGGCAATAGAGGATGTGGACGCGAAACTGGCACCGCTGGCGCACGATCTGGAGACGGGGGCGTGGGAGGCGAGATACGGGGATCTGCTGGGGATGGAGAGTTGCGATCTGGGGTATCGGTTGGTGGTGGGGAGGGGGTGAATATGAGTGGGGGGCCAAAGACGAAGGCTCCGCAGAACAAGGTGGATGGCAACCTCACTCCTGGAGAAGTGAATGCTGCAGAATCAACCAACGACTGTCTCGCGACGTGTTTCATTTAGCGTCGCGCAAGTCGCAGCATTCCGGTCAACGACGATATCGGCCTCGAACCAGCGTGGCCGAACGCCAGTGCTCAGGTAACCGAACCAGAAAGCCAGCACCGCCGTATGCTGCCGCATCAATCCGGTGTTTCGGTGGGCTGCTGCCGCAAGACCGAGAGCGCCAGTCCCAGCATGTTCCGGATGTTATCCGGATCCACGCCCGAGCCCCGCTGTGTGAATGCAAGTGCGATCTGCTCGCTCAGGTATTGTGCGCCCGCCTCTACTGATATCGGCCCGGCCCACTCACCTGCATCGCGGCGGGCCTGCAGAAAATCAGCGTAGCCTGCCAACGCAGCTGCGCCGATCTCGTCGACTCTCGCACGTGTGTCCGGCCCCAAACGGTGCTTGCCCGCGCGCATCTTGTTGAAGAGGCAGCCCGTTTCCATGCGCGGGTCAGCGCAGGCAAAGTCGACAAGCGCATCAAGCACCGTCGGCATGTCTGCACCGCTTTGCAGGATCGCGAATACGTCTGACAGCACTTGTTCTGCATATCGCGCCAGCGCTGCAGATGTCAGCCCGTCTTCGCTGCCGAAAGTCCGATAGATCGACGGTTTGGACACATCCGCCATCTGGCAGATCGCGTTCACGGACACATCGACCGGATCGTTATCCCAGTACGCATTCATCGCAACGTCGAGCACGGCGTCGCTGCTCATCTTGCGTGGGCGACCACGGGCCGGCTTCTGATCGGGGTCACTCATTTGTTACCGCATGGTATTTATTTATTGACGCAGCCCTGTCTATATTGATACCAATCGGTAACAAAAAACTCAAGCCACCGGAAGAAGGACCAGTACAGCACCAGGATCAGATGCCGCCTGACAGCGCGCCGCACTCGATCTGACGGAGCGCCATGTCGGCAAGGACGCCCGCGAAACTACCAACACACTGACCACCAGAACAGGAGAAACCCGATGATGAAACCGATCTTGTGCGCCACAGTGGTGGCCCTCATTGCGACAGCAGCCGTTGCAGACGACACCCACAGTACGAAGCACCATGTTGCGCTCGACAATGTTGAATGGTTCGAAGCCCCGATCCCCGGCGTGCAGCTTGCCCATCTCTGGGGCGACGACGAAACCGGTGCACGTTGGTTCTTCAAGATGGGCCCTGGCGTGGCGCTGCCGATGCACACGCACACCAGTGATTATCGAGGCATGACCATTCAGGGCAACTGGGTGCACATCGAGGCCGATGGCACCGAAGTCGCGACTGGGGCAGGAGATTACTCGCTCGTGAGAGGCGGAGTACCCCACGCCGACCGTTGCGACAGCGACGTCCCGTGCATCGGTCTGCTCGACTTCGCCGGACCCCGCGACGTGGCGCTGGCCAAGTAAGCCGACCCTTCAGCGTTCCGGCCTGGCGTCCCTGCTGCAAAGTCTGACCAAAAGGGGCTGCCGTGCAAACCACGGCAGCCACGCCCGAATTCCTGACAGGTTCAGCAGTGCAGGTTCGCCCGGATGGAGCCGTAGTCGGACCCGACAGTGTGGTGCTCGGCCACGAACATGATCCTTGCATTCAGCGTCTCTGAATACCGCTCCGCCATAGCCGGACCGAACTGTTCCGCGCTGTAGAGATAGATACCGATCAGGTCGCGTTCCGCGTCAGCGGTGAGGTCAACCCGCGTCACGCAGCAGGCCTTTCTGCCGCGCCTCCCGGCGTGCGGTTTCGAGCACTTCAGGAAGCGTCAGTCGGGAAGAGGCTGCCCCCTCACTCGAACCCCGGCGGTACGTGGCAGCCGCCGAAGGCTTCCTCGATCAGGCCGGCGAAGCGGATGGTGGTGAGGTCGCCCATCCAGGGGCCGATGATCTGGACGCCGACGGGCAGGCCCGTGGTGCCGCCCGGGCCCAGCGGGGCGACGGTGCCGGGCAGATAGACGGAACCCGAGATACCGGCCCAGAAGAGCTGGTCGTTATATTCGACCTCATGGCCGTTGACGGTGATCATGCGGTGCTCGCGCGGGATGCCCTCCTCCCGCGGGAAGGCGGCGGAGGCGGCGGCGGGGCAAAGCAGCAGGTCGTAGTCCCGGAAGAAGCCGTTCCACTGGTCGCGGTAGCCATAGCGGCGGCGGTCGGCAGCGGCCCATTCGTAGTAGGACTCGGTCGCCGCCTTGATGTTCATGCCGTTGTAGCTGCGGTCGTCGTCGGCGATGCCGGGACGCTGCGCCAGCCAGCCGTCGAAGACTTCCTTCGGCAGGCGGCTGTGGGTGACGGGGCGGAACAGGCGGAAATAGTCCTCGTGATACTGCAGCCAGTCGACCTCGAACGGGTCACGCTCGTCCACCGTGACGCCTGCCTTGCGCAGCTGGTCGGCCAGGGTGAGCAGCTTTGTCTTCACCTCCTCGTCCACCTCCGAGGCCGGGGAGTCGAGCATCAGCGCCACGCGGAAATCACCCAGATCGTCCTTCTTCGGCTGCGGCAGGGTCAGGTGCCAGCCCTCCCCATAGACCGGGTCGGCCCCGGCGACGGCCAGCAGTGCCGCCTCCAGATCCGCGGCGGAACGGGCCAGCGGGCCGCAGACGGCCACGTCGCTCGGCTGGTTCGACACCACCTTGCCATGGCCGCGCGGAGGCACGATGCCCCAGGTCGGCTTGTGCCCGAAGACACCGCAGTAATGCGCCGGGTTGCGGATGGAGGCCCCGATGTCGGAGCCGAATTCCAGCCCCGTCAGTCCCGCCGCCAGCGCCGCCGCCGAACCGCCCGACGATCCGCCCGGCGTGCGCTCCGGGTTCCAGGGGTTGCCGGTGCTGCCATAGACATCATTGTAGGACTGCCAGTCGGTCAGGTTCAGCGGTACGTTGGTCTTGCCGAAGACCACCGCGCCCTGGCGCTTGATCCGCTCCACCACGACCGCGTCGGCGGTGGCAACATTGCCGATGTAGCCGGTGTCGCCCCAGGTGGTCTGCAGCCCGGTCACATTGTAGCTTTCCTTCACCGTCATCGGCACGCCGTGGAAGGGGCCGAGGCGATAGCCGCGCCGGTTGAGCTGGTCCAGCCCCGCCGCCGCCTCCCGCGCCGCCGCATAGTCCGTGGCGATGACCGCGTTGATCGCCGGGTTCAGCCGCTCCGTCCGGTCGATGAAGACCTCCAGCATCTCCGCCGCGCTGGTCTCGCCATCGCGGATGGCGGCAGCAATCTGCAACGCCGATGCGTGGTGCAAGGCTCTGGTCCCCATGGTCTTCATCCCTCCCGGATTGTCGTGGTCGCTTCTTGCGGCACCGGCCCGCTCCCCCACCCGGCCACCCACGGCAGTATCCTCAATGGGTGGCCGGGTGGGGGAGCGGGCAGGCGCCGCTGTGCCGAACGGCACTCGGGACGATCATAGGACCGTTTGCGGGCGGAGGGTATGCGGGACGTACCGGTGACCGTTGCGCAAACATGACGTTTGCCTATGGCAGCCCTGCATCTGTCTTGTCTTTGGCCCGGCAGAAATCATGTTACAGTGCGCGCAAGTGTGTTCTGAACATGATGTATCGACCGGGAGGATTTGACGATGGCGTCAGGAATTCGTGACAAGGTAGCCATTCTGGGGATGGGCTGCTCCAAGTTCGGTGAGCGCTGGGACTGCGACGCCGAAGACCTGATCATGGAAGCCTATGAGGAATGCGTGAAGGACGCGGGGATCGAGACCTCGCAGATCGACGCCGCATGGTTCTCCACGGCGATCGAGGAAGTGCATGTCGGCAAGTCCGCCGTGCCGCTGTCCGTCGCGCTGCGCCTGCCCTACATCCCGGTGACCCGTGTCGAGAACATGTGCGCCTCCGGCACCGAAGCCTTCCGCGGCGCGGTCTATGCCGTGGCCTCCGGTGCCGCCGACATCGCCCTGGCGGTCGGCGTCGAGAAGCTGAAGGACACCGGCTACGGCGGCCTGCCGCAGCGTGGCCGTGGCCCCCTGAACGACATGATCAACCCGAACGCCTCCGCGCCGGGCAACTTCGCCCAGCTCGCCACCGCCTACCAGAAGAAGCATGGCGTGCAGGCGATGGACCTGAAGCGCGGCATTGCCCAGGTCTCGGTGAAGAGCCATGACAATGGTGCCAAGAACCCGAAGGCGCATCTGCAGAAGGCCGTGACCATGGACACGGTGCTGAACGCGCCGATGATCGCGGAGCCGCTGGGCCTGTTCGACTGCTGTGGCGTGTCCGACGGTTCCGCCGCCGCCATCGTCACCACGCCGGAGATCGCGCGCAAGCTTGGCAAGAAGGATCTGGTGACCGTGAAGGCCCTGCAGCTCGCCGTGTCGAATGGCACCGAGTCGGCCCACAGCTCCTGGGACGGGTCGTACTTCATGACCACCCGCCAGGCCGCCCAGCGCGCCTACAAGGAAGCCGACATCACCAACCCGCGTGAGCAGGTCTCGATGTTCGAGTGTCATGACTGCTTCTCCATCACCGAACTGGTGACGGCGGAAGACCTCTACATCTCCAAGGAAGGCGAAGCCTGGAAGGACTTCCTCGACGGCTTCTACAATGCCGACGGCAAGGTCCCGGCCCAGATCGACGGCGGCCTGAAGTGCTTCGGTCATCCGATCGGCGCCTCCGGCCTCAGGATGCTCTACGAGATGTACCTGCAGCTGCATGGCCGCGCCGGCGCCCGCCAGCTCTCGAACCCGAGCATCGGCATGACCCACAACCTGGGCGGCGCCCCGCACCAGAACGTCTCCTCCATCGCCATCGTCGGCCTCTACAACGGCTGACCCGCGACGACAGTGACGTGACGAACGAAGCCCGGCGGATGCAAGTTCGCCGGGCTTTTTCTATGGCTGACCGGTCCGGTGTCCGATGGCGACTGTTTGGTCCCTGAGCCGAACGCGGGAAGGCTGGGCACCCTGATCAAGTCAGGGTGCGGCGTGGGTCAGGCGGCTGGCTGCACTGACTTCCCTGCCGCCTGCTCTCTCAGGACGACGTACCCGCACTTGATGCGGGTACCCGGCGTGCCGCCCGAACGCCGAGCGGCGGGACACCCTGATCAGCAAATGGACGGAGACGGGCCTGCGCCCCTCACAGCACCTTCTGCATCGTCATCACATCCAGCCAGCGGTCGAACTTGAAGCCGATCTGGCGGGCGGTACCGATGGGTTCGAAGCCGAGGGCGCGGTGCAGGGCGACGGAGCCCTGGTTGGTCTGCGGGTCGCCGACGATGCCGATCATGTTGCGGCAACCCAGCCCACGGCAGGTCTCGATCAGGGCACCGAGCAGCGGGCGGCCGATGCCGGTGCCGACGGCATCGGGGGCGACGTAGATCGAATCCTCCAGCGTGAAACGATAGGCCGGGCGGGGGCGGTAGAGACCGGCGTAGGCATAGCCGACCAGCGCGCCCTCCCGCGTCGCGGCGAGCCAGGGCAGGTCCTTCTGCTTCAGGGCGGCGAAGCGCGCCTGCATCTCCGCCTCATCCGGAGCCTCAAGCTCGAACGATGACGTGCCGTTCTCGACCCAGTGGCCATAGATGGCGGTGATCGCCGGAATGTCGTCGGCGGTCGCGGGCCTGATGTCCAGTGCCATGCGCGCAGTCTCCCCGGGGCTGTTCGTTCCGCGCGGGAGTATCAGAGACCCAGAACCGCCTTGGCAAGAATGCCGCGCTGCACCTCCGACGTGCCGCCGGCGATGGTATAGCCGCGATGGTGCAACTGGCCCGACGTGATGCCGACCGCGTGGTCCGGACCCACGGGCAGCTGGTTGCCGCCCCGGAACAGGAAGTCGGAATGGTCCGGCGCGCCGTAGTAACCGATGGCCTGGTACAGCACCACGTCCAGGTCCTGCACCATGTGGCTGCCCAGCAGCTTGGTCATCGACGGCTCGGCGCCGATGCGCCCGCCTTCCGTGGCGCGGGACAGGATGCGCAGGCTGGTCATCTCCAGCGCGTTCAGCCGTGCCTCCAGGTCCGCGATCTTCATGGCGAAGTCCGGGTCACGGATCAGCGGCGCGCCATCGGCGCTTTCCGTGGCCGCGACTTCCTTGACGATACTGAGGACGCGGGCGTTCTCCGAGACGCGGGAGACGAACAGCCGCTCATCCCCCAGCAGCTTCTTGGCCACGGTCCAGCCTTCGTTCTCACGCCCCAGCACGTTCTCTACCGGCACGCGGACATCATCGAAATGCACCGTGTTCCACAGCCGCCGCCCGTTCAGCGCGATCAGCGGCCGGACCTCCAGCCCCGGCGTATCCATCTCGATCAGCAGGAAGGTGATCCCCTCCTGCTTCTTGGCGGTCGGGTCGGTACGCACCAGGCAGAAGATGTGGTTGGCCTCCTCCGCCGCGCTGGTCCAGATCTTGGAGCCGTTGACGACATAATGGTCGCCGTCGCGCACCGCCCGCGTCTGGACCCCGGCGAGGTCGGAACCTGCCCCCGGCTCCGAATAGCCCTGGCACCACCAGTGCTCGTCGGAGAGGATCTTCGGCAGGTAATGTTCCTTCTGCTCCGGTCGCCCGAAGGCAATCAGTGCCGGGCCGATCATGTTGAAGTTGAAGGCGATCAGCGGCGGCGCATGGGCCAGACGGCATTCCATGTCGAAGATATGGCGCTGCATGATGGTCCAGCCCGGACCCCCGGCGGATTTCGGCCAGCTTGCCGCCAGCCAGCCCCGCGCCCGCAGCGGTTCATGCCAGCGCAGCATGTCCTGCCGCCCCACAGGCAGGCCCCGCTTCACCCTGTCGGCAATGTCGGCAGGCAGCTCGGCCTTCAGGAAATCACGGACTTCCGTCTGGAAGGCCTGTTCATCGGCACTCAGTGCGAGTTCCATGTCCCAATCCTCCCGTCAGCGGCCCGTGAAGGCGGGTGCCCGCTTTTCCTGCCAGGCGGCGATGCCTTCCCGGAAATCCTCCGACTTCAGGGCAGCCGCCAGTTCCTCGGCGGCCTGGTCCTGCGCGGCATCCATGGACTGCTCCATCGCCCGCAGCACCAGATCCTTCATGATGCGGGTGGAGCGCGGCGAGACGTTGGCCGCAATGTCGCGCGCATAATCCTGTACGGTCTGCAGCACGTCGGCGGCGGGCACGGTCCGGTCCACCAGTCCCATGCGCTGCGCCTCGTCACCCTGGATGATCCGTGCCGAATAGAGCAGGTCGAGAGCGCGCGACGGTCCGATCAGGCGCGGCAGCAGCCAGGCCAGACCATATTCCGCCACCATGCCGCGCTTGGCGAAGGCCGTGCCCATCTTGGCCTCGGTCGCCGCGATGCGCACGTCACAGAACAGCGCCAGAACCAGCCCGACCCCGACGGCTGCGCCATTCATGGCGGCAATCAGCGGCTTCGGCACCGTGGTGAGATAGGCATATTTGGCGTGAAACCCCTCCGGCAGGTCCAGCCCGCCCGCGATCGCGCCGTGGTTGGGCAGCGGTTCCTGCTCCTTGCCGCCGCTGGCCGTGTTGGACAGCCGTGCCGCATCGGCACCGGCGCAGAAGCCGCGACCGGCGCCTGTCAGCACGATGGCCCGCACCGCAGCGTCATCGGAGGCGGCCTGCATGGCATGCCGGATCTCCCCGCCCATCTGCAGGGTCATGGCGTTCATCCGGTCCGGACGGTTCATGGTGATCGTGGCGACACCGTCCGACACCTCGTAGAGAATCTGCTCGTAGTCCACGTCCGGCCCTCCCCGACCCTGAAGCTCTGCGCATTCTTATGCCGGGGAAGTCGAATTGAGACAAGTGCATTAGGGCTGCCTGCCCATCCGACAGGCAGAATGCAGGGAAAGGGTAGGGGAAGCCCGGTTCGGTCGGGGGGACCCGGGCTTCCCCGCCAGATGGATGCCGTCTGGGAAAGGAGGGGGCGACAGCATCATCTGGTCCGTTGGCACGCCGACGGTGGGACCAGCCGGTGCGGCACAACGAACCTGTTGACGGTCAGGGGCCTCTGGGGCCTGACCGGGTCAGTGGATTATCGCAGTCGGCGGCGTCAGCCGGGACCGGTCCAGCAGGGTCAGGGCCGCGCCTTCGATGGCATAGAGCACGTCACTGGCCAGAATCCGGTCGCACGGGCCGGTATCGGACATCAGCAGGGCCAGGCGATAGCCGTCGGGCCGCTTGCTGTCATGCTGGCGCACCTGTTCCCGCCGGAATGCGGGATCCGTGACCAGGGAGTCGAGGCCGTGAATGATGTCCAGCGTCGCCTCCAGCAGGCTGTTGTGCCGCGCCCGGCTGATCCCGCCTGCGGCGCGGACCGCATCCAGACCCAGGCCATAGGGCACGGTCAGCGTCTCCGGATAGGGATTGCTCGCCCTGCCGCCCGCGAGGTCGCTGCCCCAGTCGGTCACGGCTGCGGCCAGTCCGATCAGCAGCGACGGGGGCAGATCCGACGGCACGGCGGGCGCCTCCACGCCAGCCTGTGCCCGGGCCACCGCGTCAAGCACACAGACGATCTCGTTGGCGCGCAGCACGATGGGCAGCATGATGGTCACGAAGGCCTGCTGCCGTTCGGTCATGCGGCGGCTGCGGGAAATGTCTGTCGGCAGGGCGTCCGCAAAGCGGCGCGGTATCCGCAAGCCGGCACGGGTCGCATGATAGGGGTCATAGTCGAGTTCCTGCAGCGCCCGGCGGGTGGTTACGGGGCTGTAGGTCGCACCCCCGACCGAGACACCGAACTGGCCCAGGGGATGATCCTGCAAAGCTGTGAAGTACATGTCGTGTCCTTCCAAGAGACCTGCGTCCGAACCAGTCCCGTTCGTCTGCCGGCCGGGGGGCAGATCGACTGCCCGTCGCTGTCCATTGATCTGGGGGGCCGCACGTGACCGGTCAGCGTCGCGGCTGTGGCCGATCTGTGACCGATGGTCATCGGCGGCCTTTCCACCGGATCGGCCTGCCTGATGCGGCGCACGACGGGCTTCGGCACCCGTAACCGTTGCAAGGTCCCGGGTCGCGATCATTCGCTGTTCGATCTGATGCGGCTTCTCCATGTCCCCATGGTCGCCGATTGACCGTGGCATCGGTGTGAAACAGAAGAGGCAATATCAGGGCGGAGGAGCCGGTTTCGGCACCGCAGGCCGACAGGGGGGCTGGCACCGGCCCGGGGCGTCTGGCAGGATCACAGGATGAGCACGGCACCTGACATGCAACCAGGGGACGAGGCCACCGCGTTGCCGGAGGCGGAGCGGCTGGCGCGGCTGCGGCTGATCCGCAGCGAGAACATCGGCCCCGCCACCTTCCATGGCCTGCTGGCCCGCTACGGGTCCGCGATCCGGGCGCTGGAGGCCCTGCCGGAGATCGCGGCACGGGCGGGCCGGCGAAAGCTGCGGATCGCGCCCGCAGCCGATGCGGAGCGGGAATGGCAGGCATTGCGGCGGCTGGGCGGCAGTTTCCTGATCATCGGCGATCCGGACTATCCCGCCCCCCTTGCCGCCATCAGCCAGGCGCCACCGGTGCTGGCCACGGTCGGCAGGCGGGAACTTCTGGCGCGACCGATGCTGGGCGTGGTCGGCGCCCGCAATGCCTCCGCCAACGGAAGGACAATCTGCCGCCAGATCGTCGCGGCAGTGGGGGACGCCGGGATCGCGGTCGTCTCGGGACTGGCCCGCGGCATCGACGGGGAGGCGCATCGCGCCAGTCTGGCCACCGGAACCGTCGCGGTCGTCGCGGGCGGGATCGACATCTTCTACCCGCCGGAGAATCGCGAGCTCCAGGCCGCCATCGGGCAGCAGGGTCTGGTCATCGCGGAGGCACCGCTGGGCGCGGAGCCGATGGCGCGGCATTTTCCCCGGCGCAACCGGATCATCTCCGGCCTTTCGCTCGGCGTTCTGGTGATCGAGGCGCAGGTGCGCTCCGGCACCCTGATCACGGCCCGGCTGGCGGGGGAGCAGGGTCGGGAAGTGTTCGCGGTTCCCGGATTTCCCCTCGACCCCCGCGCCCGTGGTGCCAACCGGCTGCTGCGGGAGGGGGCGACCCTGGTCGAGACGGCGGATGACATCATCGAGCCACTGCTCACTGCGCACAGCCTCTCGGGCGCACGCGCCCCGGGCATGCCGGAGGGGCCGTCCCTCCGCTTCGCCCCCCATGGCGACGCGACAGACGGGATCGCCGGGGCCGACGATGTGTCAGACGGGATGGATCATGCCCGCGACAGCCTGCTGGCCGCCCTGTCCGCGGAGCCGTCGCCTGCGGATCACCTGATGCGCGCGGCTGACATCGCGGCCCCCGTCTTCCATGCCGCCATGCTGGAGTTGGAGATCGCCGGACGGGTCACCCGGCATGCGGGAAACAGGTTCTCCCTGGTTCTGTAAGTGGTCGTCATGAGTCACGTCAGGAGCGGGACGGACCCGATCCCGTGACCGCGGCCCCGTTGACAGGCTGAAACGCTTTGCCCATGTTCCAGCCGCCCGGGGTGACAGGCATTGCGCGTCACCCGAAGCCAAGCAGAGGTTCCATGGACGTCGTCGTCGTCGAGTCGCCTGCCAAGGCGAAAACCATCGGTAAGTATCTTGGCCCGGGCTATACCGTCCTGGCTTCGTTCGGCCATGTGCGTGACCTGCCGTCGAAGGACGGGTCGGTGCTGCCGGATGAGGATTTCGCCATGACCTATCAGGCGGACCCGAAGTCCGCCAAGCACCTTAAGGCCATCGCGGATGCCATGAAGGGTGCGGATCGCCTGATCCTGGCCACGGACCCGGACCGCGAGGGCGAGGCCATTTCCTGGCACGTGCTGGAGGCCCTGCGGGCCAAGCGCGCGGTGAAGAAGGACGTGGGTGTCGAGCGGGTGGTGTTCAACGAGATCACCAAGCGCGCCATCCTGGCCGCGATGAAGCAGCCGCGCGACATCGACATGGATCTGGTGAATGCGCAGCAGGCCCGCCGCGCCCTGGACTATCTGGTGGGTTTCACGCTCAGCCCCGTGCTCTGGCGCAAGCTGCCCGGTGCCCGTTCCGCCGGTCGCGTGCAGTCGGTTGCCCTGCGCCTGATCGTCGAGCGCGAGCTGGAGATCGAGAAGTTCGTGCCGCGCGAATACTGGTCCATCCGCGCCGTGTTCCGCACTGCGGACGGCGAGGAAGTCAGTGCCCGCCTGACCCAGATCGACGGCAGGAAGCTGGACAAGTTCGATATCGCCAACGAGAGCCAGGCGACCGAACTGGCCGCGCGCGCCGCGCAGGGCAGTTTCAGTGTTGCCGGGATCGAGACGCGTCAGACCCAGCGCCGCCCGCAGCCGCCCTTCATCACCTCGACCCTGCAGCAGGAAGCCGCCCGGAAGCTGGGATTCAGCGCCAAGCAGACCATGCAGGTGGCCCAGCGCCTCTACGAAGGCGCGGACATCGGCGGCGAGACGGTTGGCCTGATCACCTACATGCGGACCGACGGCGTGCAGCTTGCGGCAGAGGCGGTGAGCGCGATCCGCGACACGGTGCAGTCGACCTTCGGCAATGCCTTCCTGCCCGGCAGGCCCCGCGAATGGTCGACCAAGGCCAAGAACGCGCAGGAAGCGCATGAGGCCATTCGCCCGACCGATATCAGCCGCACCCCCGACGAGATGAAACGCGTGCTCTCGGCGGAGCAGCACCGGCTCTACGACCTGATCTGGAAGCGCACGGTCGCCAGCCAGATGGAAAATGCCCGTCTGGCCCAGACCGGCGTGGACATCACGGCGGAGAACGGACTGACGTTCCGCGCCAATGGCACGGTGGTCGAATTCCCCGGCTTCCTGAAACTCTACGAGGAAGGCCAGGACGACCGGTCCGACGATGATGATGAGAGCCGTCTGCCGAAGATGACGGAAGGCCAGCCGCTGGACCGGGAGAAGATCGAGCCGAAGCAGCACTTCACCGAGCCACCGCCGCGATTCTCCGAGGCCAGCCTGGTGAAGAAGCTGGAGGAACTGGGCATCGGCCGCCCGTCCACCTATGCCTCCATCCTGTCGGTGCTGCAGGAACGCGACTATGTCCGGCTGGACAAGAAACGCTTCATTCCCGACGACAAGGGTCGGCTGGTGACGGCGTTCCTGATCAATTTCTTCGAGCGCTACGTGCAGTTCGACTTCACGGCGACGCTGGAGGAGGAACTGGACGACATTTCCGCCGCCAAGATCGACTGGAAGGAAGTGCTGCGCCGGTTCTGGACCAATTTCCACGCCGCGGTCGAGGAGACCAAGGACCTGCGCATCGGCGAGGTTCTGGACGCCCTGAACGAATTCCTGGCGCCGTCGCTGTTCCCGCCGAAGGAAGACGGCAGCAATCCGCGCACCTGCCCGAAATGTGCCATCGGCGAGCTCAGCCTGCGGCTGGGCAAGTTCGGCGCGTTCCTCGGCTGCTCCAACTATCCCGACTGCAAGTTCACCCGCAAGCTCGGCGGCGACCCGTCGGATGTCGAGGCGCAGGCCGGTGAGGACCGGGAGATGGGCATCGACCCGGCGACGGGGGAGATGATCTGGCTGAAGCACGGTCCCTACGGTCCCTACCTGCAACTGGGCGAGCCGGTGGAGAAGGGGCAGAAGCCGAAACGTGTTTCCCTGCCGAAGGGACTGGAGCCGGATGCGGTCGACCTGCCGCTGGCGATCCAGCTGATCTCCCTGCCCCGCGAGGTCGGCAAGCATCCGGAGACCGGCAACCCGATCAATGCCGGACTGGGACGCTATGGCCCCTATGTGGAGCACGAGAAGAAGTACGGTCGGCTCAGCGACTGGCGCGAGGCGCTGGAGGTCGGTCTGAACCGGGCGGTGACGGTGCTGGCGGAAGCGAAGAACCGGGGCGGGCGCACCGCGGCAAAGCCGCTGAAGGTGCTGGGCGAGCACCCGGACGGCGGTGGCGAGGTCCAGGTGCTGGACGGGCGCTATGGCCCCTACGTCAAGCACGGCAAGATCAATGCGACGATCACCAAGGGGATCGAACCGACCGAGATCACCATGGATCAGGCCGTGCAGCTGATCGCCGAACGCGCCGCGAAGTCCGGCAAGAAGGCCCCGGCGAAGAAGAAGCCGGCGGCGAAGAAGCCTGCCGCGAAGAAGGCACCGGCAAGGAAGAAGGCCGCGCCGAAGAAGAAGGCGGAAGGAGACTCGTGATTTCTCCTCAGGCCGCTGGCCATGGGAACCCATGGTAAAGTCCGTTCCCCCGCATCTGCCCTCGAAGCAGGAAATCCGGCGTTTCATCGACGAATCCGGCGGCAGGGCAGGCAAGCGCGAGGTCGGCAAGGCCTTCGGCATCAAGGGCCAGGACCGGATCTGGCTGAAACGGCTGCTGAAGGAGATCACCGCCGACCGCGATGCGGAGGGTCTGCCGGGCCGCAAGGACCATCCCCCGCGGGAGCGGCGGGAGTCCGGCGGCAGGCAGCAGCGACTGCCCCCGGTCGGCGTCATCGAGGTCACGGAAGTCGATGACGACGGCGACCTGCTGTGCCGCCCGCTGAAGTGGGAATCCGATGCGCCGCCGCCACGGATCGAACTGGTGGAGAAGACGGTGCGCGGACCGGCGGCAAAGCCCGGCGACCAGTTCCTCGCCAGGCTGGGTCGTGACGGTCAGATCTACCAGGCGCGGGTGCTGCATCGGCTGGAGGTCACCGCACGGAAGATCTTCGGCGTGTTCCAGCAGGCCATGCCGCCGGGACGGGGCGGGCGGGTCCAGCCGACCGACCGGAAGCTGCGCCAGGAAATGATCATCGAGCCGGGCAATGACGGCGGCGCCACCAGTGGTGATCTGGTGATGGTCGAAACGCTGCCCGGACGCGCGCTCGGTCCCCGGCTCGGAAAGGTGGTGGAGGTTGTCGGCAGCTTCGACGACCCACGCGCCATTTCGCTGCTGGCGCTGCAGACCCACGAGATCCCGCGCGAGTTCTCGCCCGAGGCGCTGGGTGCGGCGGCGGAGGCCATGCCGGTCACCGACCTTGGCAAGCGGACGGACCTGCGGGAGACCCCGCTGGTCACCATCGACCCGCCTGACGCCCGCGACCATGATGATGCGATCCACGCGGTCGCCGACGACGACCCGGACAATCCCGGCGGCTATCGCCTGACCGTCGCCATTGCCGATGTCGCCTGGTACGTGCGTCCCGAGAGTGCGATCGACCGCGATGCACAGGCGCGCGGCGTCTCCGTCTATTTCCCCGATCGGGTCGCGCCGATGCTGCCGGAGCGGCTGTCGGCCGACCTCTGCTCCCTGATGCCGGGGGAAGACCGTCCGGTGATGGCGGTGGAGATGGTGATCGACGCCACGGGCCGGAAACGCCGCCACCGCTTCTTCCGCGCCATGATGCGCTCCGCCGCCAACATCGCCTATGCCGATGCGCAGGCGGCCATCGACGGTGACCCGCGCCCGGAGCTGGACGGCCTGCTGGACCCGGTGCTGAAACCGCTGTTCGCGGCATGGGCACTGCTGGACCAGGCGCGGCGGCGTCGGGGACCGCTGGAGCTCGACCTGCCGGAGCGCAAGGTGCTGCTGGGCGACGACGGCTACATCGCCGGGATCGTGCCGCAGGAACGGCTGGATGCGCACCGGGTGGTCGAGGAGTTCATGGTGCTGGCCAATGTCTGCGCGGCGGAAACGCTGGAGCGGCGCGGCAAGCCCTGCGTCTATCGCGTCCACGAACCCCCTGATCCGGAGCGGCTGCGCGGCCTGAAGGACTTCCTCGGCACGCTGGGGCTGTCGTTCAATGCCGGCGATGTGGTGAAGCCCGCCATGTTCAACCGCGCCCTGTCGAAGGTTGCGGGCCGGGAAACCGCACCCATGGTCAGCGAGGCGGTGCTGCGCGCCCAGACCGCCGCCTATTACGACACGGACAACCAGGGCCATTTCGGCCTGGCCCTGCGCCGCTACGCCCATTTCACCTCCCCCATCCGGCGCTATGCCGACCTGCTGGTGCACCGCGCGCTGATCGATGCCATGGGCGCAGGCGCGGGCGGGCTGGGCGACACCGATCCGGATACGGTGCAGCGGCTGGCGGAGCAGACGTCCACGTTCGAGCGCCGGGCGATGCTGGCGGAACGTGATGCGCTGGACCGCTTCACCGCCATCTTCCTGCAGGACCAGGTGGGGGGACAGTTCGCGGCCCGGATCAGCGGCATCACCCGTTTCGGCATGTTCGTGGCCCTGGCCGAGACCGGAGCATCCGGCATCATCCCCATGCGCAGCCTCAGCAGTGACTTCTTCGACTTCGACGAGGCGGCGATGCAGCTCGTCGGACGCCGCACAGGCAAGGTCTGGCAGTTGGGTGAGCGCGTCACCGTGCGCCTGAAGGAGGCCTCGCCCGTCACCGGCGGTCTCGCGTTCGAGATCATCGATCCGAAGGGGGACAGCGCCAGCGGCGGTGGTGGCAAGGGCAGCCTGAAGGGGCCTGGTCGCGGCAACCTGAAGCCGCATCGGCCACCCCCGGGCCAGAAGCGCGGCAAGCCCAAGAAGCGGCGCTGAACCCCAGAACCGTCAGAAATCTGTCCAGAAGCGTCACTATGAACGGGAGGGCGGCAACAAGGTTGCCCCCTGAAACATCGCGCCGCATGATGCAGCCACAGGGAATTCGACAGCACCAACGTGCGTCAACGAGGGAGAACTGGCATGTCAGACGAACTGAAGTATCTGAGCGATCGCGTGGTGCGTGGCCTCATGGACCGTCGCGCCTTCATGGGACGCGCCGCGGCACTGGGTGCCGGCGCGACGCTCGCGGGCTCCATGCTGTCCAGCGCGGCCTTTGCCGCCGGACCGCAGAAAGGCGGCATCCTGAAGGCCGGCATGGTCGGCGGCGAGTCCACCAACAGCCTCGACCCCGCGACCTTTGCCAGCCAGGTGCCCTTCGCATTCGGTCACTCCTGGGGTGACACGCTGGTCGAGACCTCGCCCACCGGTGGTGTCGTCAATCGTCTGGCGGAGGAGATCAGCGCGACGGCAGACGCACGGGTCTGGACGTTCAAGATCCGCTCCGGCGTGACCTTCCACAACGGCAAGACCCTGACCGCCGCCGACGTGGTCGCGACCCTGCAGCGCCATTCGGGTGAGGAAACCAAGTCCGGCGCGCTGGGCATCATGCGCGGCATCGAGACCATCAGCCAGGACGGCAACAACGTCGTCGTGGCCCTGAAGAACCCGAACGCCGACCTGCCCTATCTGATGGCCGACTATCATCTGATCATCCAGCCGAACGGCGGCATGGATGCACCGGATGCCGGCATCGGCACCGGCCCCTACAAGGTCGTGGTGAACGAGCCCGGCGTGCGTTACGTCGGTGAGCGCTTCGCGGACTACTGGGATGCGCCGAACCGCGGCCATGCGGATCAGATCGAGATCATCGTCATCAATGACGCCACGGCCCGCACAGCGGCGCTGCAGGGCGGCCAGGTGCACATAATCAACCGCGTCGAACCGAAGATCGTCGATCTGGTGAAGCGGGTGCCGGGCGTCACGATCCAGAACGTCGGCGGTCGCGGCCACTATGTCTTCATCATGCATTGCAACACCGCGCCGTTCGACAACAACGACCTGCGGCTGGCGCTGAAGTACGCCATGGACCGGGGGCAGATGGTCGACAAGATCCTGCGCGGCTATGGCTCCATCGGCAACGACATGCCGATCAATGCCGCCTATCCGCTGTTCGACGAAGGGATCGAGCAGCGCACCTATGACCCGGACAAGGCGAAGTTCCACTTCAAGAAGTCCGGCCATGACGGACCGGTGCTGCTGCGCACGTCCGACGTGGCCTTCCCCGGTGCGGTGGATGCCTCCCAGCTGTTCCAGGAAAGCTGCCAGAAGGCCGGTATCACGCTGGAAATCAAGCGGGAGCCGGGTGACGGCTACTGGTCGGAAGTCTGGAACAAGCAGCCGTTCTGCACGTCCTACTGGGGCGGCCGTCCGACGCAGGACCAGATGTATTCCACCGCCTATCTGTCGAGCGCGGACTGGAACGACACCCGCTTCTTCAACGAACGCTTCGACAAGCTGCTGCTGGAAGCGCGGGCCGAGCTGGATCTGGCGAAGCGCAAGGAGCTCTATTCGGCCATGGGCACGATCGTCCGTGACGAGGGCGGCCTGATCACGCCGATGTTCAACGACTTCATCGACGCGGTTTCCGACAAGGTCGGTGGCTACAAGGTGGATCCGGGTGCGGAGCTGATGAACGGCATGGCGCTGTCCAAGACCTGGTTGGCCTGATCGGACGGGCAGTCCGGTGAGTCCCGCCATCGTGAAGTTGATTGCCCAGCGCCTGGCGCTGGGCATTCTCCTGCTTCTCGCGGTTTCGGTCCTGATCTTCGTTGGAACGGAACTGCTGCCCGGCGACGTGGCACAGGCGATCCTGGGCCAGACGGCCACACCGGAGGCCCTGGCCAACCTGCGGGCGGAACTGGGGCTGAACGATCCGTCCTATGTCCGTTACTTCGACTGGCTCGGTGGCGTTCTGACCGGCGATCTGGGTACAGCCCTGTCGAACGGCCAGAACATTTCCGAGGCACTGGGCAAGCGGCTGTCCAACACGCTGTTCCTGGCCATGTGGGCGGCCATCATCTCCGTCCCCATCGCCATCCTGCTGGGACTGGTGGCGGTGCAGCACCGCAACGGCTTCATCGACAAGCTGATCTCGGCGACGACGCTGACCTCCATCTCCCTGCCCGAATTCTTCATCGGCTACCTGCTGGTCTATTTCATCGCCGTGGAACTGCAGTGGTTCCCCAGCGTCTCCACCGTCTATGACGGCATGGGATTCGCCGACCGCATGTCGGCGATTGCCCTGCCCTGCGCGACGCTGACCCTGGTGGTGCTGGCGCACATGATGCGCATGACCCGCGCAGCGATCCTGAACGTCATGCAGTCGGCCTACATCGAGACAGCGGAACTGAAGGGGCTGAGTCCGTTCCGGATCATCCTCCGCCACGCCTTCCCCAATGCCATCGCGCCCATCGTCAACGTGGTGATGCTCAACCTCGCCTTCCTGGTGGTCGGCGTCGTGGTGGTGGAGGTGATCTTCGTCTATCCCGGCATGGGCCAGTATCTGGTGGATCACGTGTCGAAGCGTGACATCCCGGTGGTGCAGGCCTGCGGCATGATCTTCGCCGCCGTCTATATCTCGCTCAACATCGTCGCAGACATTGTCGCCATCATCGCCAATCCGCGCCTGCGACATCCGAAGTAGGGGCGGGACGCATGCTTGAACTCAGAACCATACCCTGGAGCGCCCGCATCGGACTGGTGCTGACCTTCACCTTCGTCTTCGTCGCGGTATTCGCGGACCTTGTGGCCCCCTATTCCAATACCGAGGTGGTGGGCGATGTCTGGGAGCCGGTGTTCGGCGAACACATCCTCGGCACGGACAATCTGGGGCGAGATCTGCTGTCGCGCATGATCTACGGCGCGCGCACCACCATCTTCGTGGCCGCCATGGCGACGGCACTGTCCTTCTCGCTCGGCTCCATCCTGGGATTCACCGCCGCCGTCATCGGCGGCATCGTCGATCAGGCCATGTCCCGTGCGGTGGATCTGCTGATGGCGATCCCGACGCTGATCTTCGCGCTGGTGGTGCTCTCGGTGCTGCCCGGCACCCTGATCGTGCTGATCCTGGTCATGGGTATACTGGACTCGACCCGCGTCTATCGTCTGGCGCGCGCCGTGGCTGTGGACATCACGGTCATGGACTTCGTCGAGGCCGCGCGGCTGCGTGGGGAGGGGCGGATCTGGATCATTTTCCGGGAGATCCTGCCCAATGCCCTGTCGCCGCTTGTGGCCGAACTCGGCCTGCGTTTCATCTTCGCGGTGCTGTTCCTGTCGGCCCTGTCATTCCTCGGCCTTGGCGTGCAGCCACCGGACGCGGACTGGGGCGGCATGGTGAAGGAGAACAAGGAAGGCATTGTCTTCGGCATTCCGGCAGCCCTGATCCCCGCCGCCGCCATCGCCGCACTCGCCATCTCCGTCAATCTGGTGGCCGACTGGGTGCTGAACCGCACCACGGACCTGAAGGGGGGCCGCGGCAATGGCTGATCCGGCTGACGAGACCCTGCTCGACATCCGCAACCTGCGGATCGAGGCGACAGTCTACCCGCCGGGCGAGGACCCGCATGACATCACCATCGTCGATGATGTCTCACTGACCCTGGGACGCGGTCGCGTGCTGGGCCTGATCGGGGAGTCCGGGGCCGGCAAGTCCACCATCGGCCTCTCCTCCATGGGCTATGGCCGGGGCGGCGTGCGCATCACCGGCGGTCAGGTGCTGCTGAACGGGCGAGACATTCTGAAGGGCGGCATGGCCGGACTGCGCGGCGTACGCGGGCGGGAGGTCTGCTATGTGGCCCAGTCCGCCGCCGCCGCCTTCAACCCGGCCCACAGGCTGATGGACCAGGTGACGGAGGCGGCGCTGAAACATGGCAGCGCCGACCGCCAGACTGTCCAGGCCCGCGCCATCGACCTGTTCGGACAGCTCGGCCTGCCGGACCCGGAGAACATCGGGCAGCGCTATCCGCACCAGGTCTCGGGCGGGCAGTTGCAGCGCGTGATGACGGCCATGGCGCTCGCCTCCGGACCCGACCTGATCGTGTTCGACGAACCCACCACCGCACTGGACGTGACCACCCAGATCGACGTTCTCGCCGCGATCAAGCTGGCGATCCGCAAGACCGGCGTCGCCGCGCTCTACATCTCCCATGATCTGGCCGTTGTCGCCCAGGTCTCCGACGAGATGATGGTGCTGCAGGGCGGCAAGCTGGTGGAGCATGGGGAGACCCGGCAGGTGATCGAGGCCCCGCGGGAGGAATATACCCGGGCACTGGTCTCCGTCCGCTCCATCCGGCACGAGGAAAAGCCGCCGTCGCCCGAACCGGTGCTGACCATCCGGGGCGTCACGGCGGCCTATCCGGGCACCGGTGTGGACGTGCTGCGCGACATCAATGTCGAGGTACATCCGGGCCAGACCCTGGCCGTGGTCGGCGAATCAGGTTCCGGCAAGTCAACGCTGGCGCGGGTCATCACCGGCCTGTTGCCGCCGCGGGCGGGCGAGGTGCAGTTCGCCGGACGCACCCTGTCGGCAGCGATGGAGAAGCGCAGCCGCGACGACCTGCGGGAACTGCAGATGATCTACCAGATGGCCGACGTGGCGATGAACCCGCGCCAGACCGTCCGCACCATCATCGGTCGCCCGCTGGAGTTCTACTTCGGCCTGCGCGGCAAGGAGAAGGAGCGCCGCATCGCGGAGCTGCTGGACGAGATCGAGATGGGCGAAGGCTTCATCGACCGCTATCCGGCGGAACTGTCGGGCGGCCAGAAGCAGCGCGTCTGCATCGCCCGCGCGCTGGCGGCCAAGCCCAACCTGATCATCTGCGACGAGGTGACGAGCGCCCTCGACCCACTGGTAGCCGACGGCATCCTGAAACTGCTGTTGAAGCTGCAGGCGGAAGAGCATGTGGCGTTCCTGTTCATCACCCACGATCTGGCCACCGTCCGCGCCATCGCCGATTCCATCGCCGTGATGTACCAGGGCGAGGTCGTGCGCTACGGCCCGAAGTCGGAGGTGCTCTCACCCCCCTTCGACGCCTATACCGACCTGCTGCTGTCGTCCGTGCCGGAAATGAAGCTCGGCTGGCTGGAAGAGGTCATCGAACACCGCCGCATGGAGAGCGCGGGCAACTGACCGTCCCTAGCTGCCGCCATCCAGCGGCAGGCCCAGCGCCTTGCGGGCGGCATCATCGCGCAGCCTGAAATCGGTTCCTTCCCATGCCGAGCCGCCGTCGCCACAGAGATGGACAGCGGCCCGGGCCACCCACTCGGGTGGAATGTGCACGTTCGGGTCGAGCTGGCTGACCGGATTGACACCGGAGGCCTTGATGGCGACCTGCATCTCCGTCGCCACGGTGCCGGGGCTGAGCCCGACCACGCGGATACCCTGCGGGCCAAATTCCTTCGCGGCACAGGCCGTCAGCGACAGCACCCCCGCCTTGCTGGCGCAATAGTGGCTCCAGCCCTCCAGCGCGCTGGTGGCGGCGCCGGAACTGATGTTGATCACCGTGCCCCCGCCGGCGGCGAGCATGGCGGGGATCGCCGCGCGCAGGCCGTGATAGGCACCCTTCAGATTGATATCGATGGCCTGGCCCCATGCCGCCGGATCGCTGTCGGCCAGCCGGGCGATGGGTTCGATGACCCCGGCATTGTTGATCAGCGCATCCAGCGCGCCGAATCGCGCCACGGCCTGCGAGACGGCACCCTCCACGTCCGCCCAGACGCTGACGTCACCACCGATCGCCAGCGCCTGACCGCCATCTGCCTCGATCTCCGCCGCAAGCGCCTCCAGCGACGTCGCGCTGCGCGCCAGCAGGACCACGCTCGCCCCCTCCGCCGCAAAGCCGCGGGCCATCGCGGCACCGATGCCACGGCTCGCGCCTGTGATCAGGACGGTCCTGTTCTTCATGCTGGTCATCATGGTTTCTCCGATCTGTGGGCAGGTGCAGTCTGACATGACCTGGTTCCCGAGCTTGATATTTGATGATCATCCGGGGATAAAGAGCTTGCTACACACATGAATGATGCGAATTCTGCATCAATGGACACACGACTGCTGACTGCTTTCCTGCAGGTCGTGCGCAGCGGCAGCTTCACGGCGGCTGCGCGCGAACTGGATCAGGACCCGTCTTCGGTATCGCGCTCGGTTGCCGCGCTGGAGGCAGAGATCGGGACAAGGCTGTTTCAGCGCAGCACGCGCCGCATCGCCCTGACGGATGCCGGACGCCGCTACGCCGACCGGGTCGAGCCGGTCCTCGCGGAGCTGGCCCAGGCGCGGGAGGAAGCCGCCACCGGCAACGCCGAACCGGAGGGGCCGCTGCGTCTCGGGGCCTCGGTCGCATTCGGGCAAGCCTGTATCGTTCCCCTGTTGCCGGAAATCAGGGCACGGTTTCCGGGGATCGAGCTTGACCTGAGCCTGACGGACAGCAACAGCGATCTCGTCGCCGAGCAGATCGATCTGGCGGTCCGGCTCGCCCCCGAGGTCAGGGGCGACATGGTCGTCACGCGGCTGATGCCAACCCGGTATCATGCCTGCGCCAGCCCGGACCACCTGCGCCGTCTGCCGGTCCCGGCCCGACCGGAGGGGCTGACCGAACATCCCTGCCTCTGTTTCGACCTGCCGGACTATCGCGCCACCTGGCGGTTCCGCAGCCCGGGCGGCGAGGAGGCGCAGGTGACGATCCAGCCCGCCATGACCATCTCCAGCGCGCTGGCGCTGCATGCGGCGACCCGGCTGGGGCTCGGGGTGGCGCTGCTGCCCGACTGGCTGATCGGCGACGATCTGGCGACTGGCCGGCTGACCGACCTGTGGCCGGACCGCCTGGCCACGGCCACCAGCTTCGACACGGCTGCCTGGCTGGTCTATCCCAGCCGCAGCTTCCTGCCCCGGCGCACGCGGGTCATGATCGACTTCCTGAAGGAGCGGCTGGGACGAGCGGATCAGTAGCCCCGGCCGGGATCCCTGACGTGGGTCTTCATCGGTTCCCCGGCCTCGAAGGCCCGGACGTTCTCCGCGAACAGGCGACTGATGCCGCCCATGTAGTCGGGGAAGCCGCCCGCGACATGCGGGGTGATGATCAGGTTCGGCGCGGTCCAGAGCGGGTTGTCGGACGGCAGCGGTTCCTGCTCGAACACATCCAGCGCGGCACCGGACAGGTGCCCCTCCTCCAGCAGGCGGATCAGGGCGGGTTCATCCACCAGACCGCCGCGACCGAGATTGATCAGGCTGGCACCGGGTTTCATGCGGCGCATCATCGGCTCGTCCAGCACATAGCGGGTCTCTTCGGTCAGCGGCAGGATGCAGACGACCACATCCGACTCGGCCACGATCTCCGCCGTGCGGTCCGCGCCGACCACTTTGTCGACGCCCGGTACGTCGCGCGGCTGGCGCTGCGTGCCGATCACCCGCATCCCCAGCGCCCCGGCCTTTTGCGCGAAGGATTCGCCGATCCGGCCCAGCCCCAGGATGCCGATGGTGGACCCCGCCGCCGTACCGGGCATGAACTGACGCCAGGTCGATGCGCGGTGGCCCGTGTTGGCCCAGTCCAGGCGCTTGATCAGCATCAGGGTCAGGGTCAGGGCGAATTCCCCCATTGTCCCCGCCGCCAGCCCCGCCGCGTTGCAGACAACGGTTTCCTTGCGCAACCCGTCCAGCGGCATCAGGTGGTCGATCCCGGCCCCGAAGCTCTGCAGCAGGCGCAGCTTGCCCGCCTTCGCCCAGTGGCCGCGCGGCGGTTTCAGCGCCATCAGGAACTCCGCCTCCGGCAGACCGGCGACGAAGGCGGCATCATCGTCCAGACGGATGATCTCGGCGCCGGGGAAGTTCTCCGCCAGCGGTCCGACGACCCGGTCGTTGAACTTGGAGAAGACGTGGATCCGATCCGGCATCAGGAGGCTACCTTCAGGTCGGAGGGCTTGGCCGTGCCACCGCGCAACAACCTGCCCGGAAGGGCATCCGTCGCATTGCCTTCGCGGCGGATGATCTGGCCGGAGACGATGGTGGCGTCATAGCCGCTGGCGCGCTGCATCAGCCGCCGCCCGCCCGCGGGCAGGTCGTAGAGCACTTCCGGCGCGTGCAGGGTCAGGTTGGCATAGTCGATGACGTTGAGATCGGCCTTCATGCCCGGCGCCACCAGCCCGCGGTCGAACAGGCCCACGGCCTCCGCCGTGTCGCGGCACTGGGCCTTCACCACCCATTCCAGCGGCAGCTTCGGCCCCCGCGTGCGGTCGCGGGTCCAGAGCGTCAGCATCGAGGTCGGGAAGCTGCCGTCGCAGATCAGCCCGACATGCGCGCCGCCATCCCCCAGTCCGGGAATGGTATGGGCATCGGTCAGCATCCGGTAGCTCGGGTCCAGGTCATATCCGGCATAGTTCAGGAACGGCACATAGACCATGCCCCGACCGTCCTTGGCCGAAAGGGCCTCCCAGACCAGCAACTGCGGCGGCACACCGCGCGCACGGGCGCGGGCACCCAGGCTGTCGCCCACCTCCGGTTCGTAGTTCGGCGCGTCGCCCAGCACGAACATGTTGTCGAAATCGGCCAGCACGTGGCGGGCGAAACCCTTCGCCGCCTCCGGCCCCTCCGCCAGCAGCCGGTCGCGCATCGCCGGGTCGGTGGCGGCCTTCAGCCGCTCCGCCACCGGCAGATCGGCAATCGCCTTCCAGGACGGATAGTCGGAGAAGGGGTTCATGGTCAGCTCGAAGCCCAGCAGGATCCCGACCGGGCGGCCACAGACCTGGGCGCGCATGGGCAGCCCCTCCTGCTCCGCCGCGCGACCGATCAGGTCCAGCGTGTCACGCCAGGCATTGGGCCAGCGCGGGTTCTGGGCGACGGAGATCGACATGGGGCGGCCCGATTCCCGCACCATGCGCCTGAAGATGGCGAACTCCTCCTCCTGGTGCTTCAGGTCGGAGACCATCTGCAGCACACCGCGTCCCGCCGCGCCGAGCCCGTTGGCGATGCCGACCAGCTCGTCGGCTTCGGCATTCACGGTCGGCGTCGGCTGGCCGTCACTGGTGCGGTGGTTCAGGGTACGGGAGGTGGAGAACCCCAGCGCCCCGGCCTCGACCCCCTGCCGCGCCAGTCGCGCCATCTCGGCGATATCCTCGGCCGTTGCCGGTTCCCGGTTGGCGCCGCGCTCGCCCATCACATAGACCCGCAGCGCGCCATGCGGCACCTGGGCGCCGAAATCAATGTCGTGCGGCACGGCTTCGAGGGCGTTCAGATAGTCGGGAAAGCTCTCCCAGTTCCAGTCCAGCCCCTCCGCCAGCACCGCGCCGGGAATGTCCTCGACGCCTTCCATCAGCCGGATCAGCCGGTCGTGGTCCTCCACCCGGCAGGGCGCGAAACCGACACCGCAATTGCCCATCAGCACGGTGGTGACGCCATGCAGGGAGGATGGGGTCAGATGCTGGTCCCAGCTCGCCTGACCATCATAGTGGGTGTGAATGTCGACGAAGCCCGGGGTGACGATACGGTCACGGGCGTCGATCTCTTCCCGACCGGAACCGGTGACGGTGCCGACCTGGGTAATGCGTCCGTCGCTGACGGCCACATCGGCCTGCCGTGGTTCGCTGCCGGTGCCGTCAACCAGAGTGCCGCCGCGCAGCACCAGATCATGTTCGTTCGCCATGTCGCTCGCCTCCCCGAAATGCCGGACCATTGATCCGTGCCGGGGGACGCTGCGTCAAGTGCCGAGGGTGCAGGCCAGAGACCCGATCAACCCGATCAGGCTTCGCCGACGCACTCCATCAGGGCTGCATCCACGGCCTCCTGCGCGCTCTTGCCCCCCCAGAGGACAAGCTGCACTGCCGGGTAGAAGCGTTCGCACTCGGAGAAGGCGATCTCGAACAGCATCTCCAGCGGGTCCAGCTCCAGATCGGCGTCGCGGCCCAGCAGCAGGGTATGGCGGAACAGCAGCAACTGCTCGTCCGCCCACAGGTCGAAATGGCCGACACTCATCTTCTCGTTGGCCAGCACCAGCAGGGCATGCAGCTCCGCATGCTTGCCCGCGGGGAACTTGTTGCCGAAGACGCAGGCGAAATGCAGCCCGCCGATCTCCGGCCGCCAGGAAACCCAGACGTTGAAGTCACACCACTTGCCGGTCACGACCACCGCAAGCTCGTCCTCGCCGGTGCGTTCCGATGCCCATTCGTTGGCATCGATGAACGCTTCGACGAAATCGAGCGGATTGGTGACAGTGGGGTCGGCGAGTTCGATCATCATGCCCATGGCGACCGTCCTCCGATCCGTGACCGGGATGAGCCCGTCATCCAACGGTCACATGTTGTGCGCGCAGCGAATCAACGCGCTAGATAGAGGCTACGGAGTGCCAGGAGTCCCCGTCAAGCGGGGAAAGCCGGATCAGGCTTCGGGGGCGGACTTTTTTGCGGCGGCGGGTGACTTGCGGCGCGGCGCGGGCTTTGCCTTCTTCAGGGCGGCGAGTTCCGTCTTCAGATCAGCCAGCTCTGCCGCCAGCCGCTCGTTCTCCAGCCGGGCCTCTGCCGCCATCTCGCGCACGGTCTCGAAGCTTTCCCGGTCCACCAGGTCCATGTCGGCCAGGATCCGCTCCAGCCGTGTGCGGACAAGCCCCTCCATCTCGTCGCGCGCGCCCTGGAAGGTGCCGGCGGCGGATGTCATCAGGCGGGACAGGTCGTCGAACAGCGGATTGCGGGTCTGCATCGGTGCCTCCTGTGGTTACCGAACCCCAGACATGGCATCGACCCGCGCCCTGAACCAGTGAGCGGATTGTCGCCCTTCCCCTCCGTGCACCATCCGCGTTGCGTGAAATGCACCGGCGCATTTCACGCATTCAGCAGGCCGTTCCACGCAAGGCAACTTTCCCTGACCGTCCTTCGCGCCAGGGTGTCGGCAGTTGGTTTCAGAAAAGGGAGAGACACATGGAACAACTGCATGTCACGGTCGCCATCATCGCCATCCTGATCGGCGTGATCCAGATTGTCCGGCGCAAGCGGGGCCGCGCCCACCGTCTGCTGGGCCGTGCCTGGGTGGCCGCGATGGCGGTGGCGGCGCTCAGTTCCTTCTTCCTGCGGGACATGACAGGGGGCTTCAATTATCTGCACGGGCTGGCCGTCTTCATGCTGGTCAATCTGGCGCTGGGTGTCTGGCGCGCACGCCAGGGGCGCCATACCGAACACGCGCTGTTCATGATCAACACATGGGGTGGACTGGTCACGGCCGGATGGATGGCCGCCGCACGGCACGGACTGGATCTGCCTTCCGGTGTCCATGCGTCGATCCTCGCCGCCTTCTGGACCATCCTGATCGTGGCGACCATCCCGCTGCACCGCCAGGCCGTCCGCAACCGGGGACGACGGCAGACATTGGTAAGGTCTAGCCGCGCCTGAAGATGCGGTAGAGGCTGGGGGCCAGGATCACGACAATGGCGATGCGGAAGACATGCATGGTGCTGACGAAGGCGGTGTCGATGCCCAGCGCCAGGGCGATCAGAGACATTTCCGCCAGACCGCCCGGTGACAAGACAAGTGCCATGGCTTCCGGCTGCACCCCGATCATGTCGCTGAACAGCAGCATGGCGATGATGGCGAGCCCCAGCAGCATCAGGGTCGTCACGAAGGCGGTGCGCACGGTCTGCCAGACCAGCGAGAGGGCCGTGCCGGCGAACCGGCACCCCACGGAGGCCCCCAGCACAAGCTGCCCGGCGGCAACGGCAATCGGGGGTGGTGTGACATAGGTCAGGCCCAGCAGATGCGCGACGGCGGACACCACCATCGGTCCGACCAGCGCCGCCGCGGGAATGCGGCACAGCCTTGCCAGCGGCCATCCGATCACGGCGCAGGCCACAAGGATCAGCCAGTCCTGGACCTGTGGCACCACCCCTGCCTTCGGCGGCATCATGGCCGGGACATCGACATCCATCACCAGCCGGAACCAGAAGGGAATGATCAGCACGATCAGCAGCACGCGCGTTGTGTGTACCAGCGACACCCGGCGCGGATCGCCGCCCAGTGCCTCACTGGCCAGCACCATCTCGCTCAGGCCGCCGGGGGTGGAGGCGAAATAGCTGGTGACCGGATCGAACTTCGCCACCCGGCGCAGGTAGATGTAGACGATGCCGCTGCCGATCACGATGTAGACGAACAGCACCAGCAGGGCCTGCGCCCACTGGACGGCGCGGTCGATGACTTCGGGCGAGAAGGCACTGCCCAGGAACACCCCCAGGATGGCGACCATCACGCCACGGAACCGCTTCTCCACCACGGGTGTCTGACCGGAAAGGGCCAGGATGGAGACGAACACCATCGAGCCCATCATCCAGGCCAGCGGCATGGCAAGCGCGAAGAACAGGCCGCCGCCCAGGGCACCGACCCCCAGGGCCATCGCCTGATCGCGCAGGCTGGCCTTGGGCACGGGTTCGGTTGTCGTCCCGGTCACGGAGCGGTCATTCCACGGACGGCCGTGCGTCATGACCGACAATGCGACCAAGCCGGACAGCCGTCTGTCCCGCCACCAGCCTTCGCGACGGCATGATCAGGACGCAGTTGTCATGGGGGGTGCGGATCGGCTTTCCCGCCTCCTCCGCGATCACGGTTCCGGCACGGGGAATGGTGGCAAGGCTCTCGTAGGCCTCGACGAAGCGGAAGCCGTCGCGCCCGGTCCGGGTGACCGTGATGCGCTCCGTCACCTCGATCACCTTCGACGGCGCGTGCCGGCGGAACGGCGCGATGCGCGCCGCCGTGTCCCGGTCAATGCTGCCGACGGCCAGCAGGAAGCGGGCCGCGATCTCGATCGCGTTCTCCGCCGCCGCCGGACTCTGGTGCTGGCCGCACTCTGCCAGCAGGGCGATCTCCGTCGCCGCCGGATCGGCAAAGGCGCCATGATCGCGCAGCCGCCGTCCCGACGCGTGGCCGCTGTCGGCGATGACCAGGCGGGGAAAGCCCATCCCGATGGCCAGATGCTGCCCGCGCCGGGTCATGCCGCTGAGCATCAGCGACTCGCCGCCCGACTGCATGGAATGGATGTCCAGCAGACGGGTGGCGCCTGTCACCAGTGGACGGATGGCCCGTGCGCGCGCCAGTTCCACACTGTTGCGCGGCCCGTCCAGCGTGGTGTGATCCCAGACGCGGTTCATGTCCTCGTCCACGAACCTGGCCCGTGTGGGTACCTTGGTGTCGTAGGTCGCATAGGCCGCAACATTGGCGAAACAGAACGTCAGGGATCCCTTACGCGGCCTGATCCCCAGATCGAGCAGCCGCTTCAGGGCATGGGCGCCACAAAGCTCGTTGCCATGTACCAGCCCCAGCACGACCACATCCTCACCCGCACGACCGCTTTCGAAGCGATGGGCATGACTGACACCCAGGTTGCCCCGGGCATAGGCCGAGATATCGACGGGCTGGAGCAGGTCCAGGCCCTGGGGGCTGTTCATGTGATGCGATCCGATGGTGCGCGGGCGACAGGGTTACCTATCACCCGGGCTGGTTTGCGTCCACGGGTCCCCTGCGCCGGGCAACAATTCGCTGCCGCACCGCCGGGGTTGGCTCGGCCTCCGACACATCCTCGAAAGCCACCACATCCAGTTCCGGGCGCACATGGTCGATCAGTTCGTTTCGCCGCAGCAGGAAATCCGGATTGCGGGGGCGGCCCAGCACCTCGTTCCCCCGCGCGAAGGTCTCGTAGAGCAACAGGCCGCCGGGCGCGACGCAGCGGACCAGCGCGGGAAACAGCGGTCGCCACAGGTAGTTGGTCACCACCACCCGGTCGAAGCGCCGGTCCGCCAGTGGCCAGTCCCCACCTTCCAGGTCGGCCTGCAGGACTGAAACGCCTGCCTGACCGGCCAGATCGGCAAGCGGTTCGATGTCGATATCGACCGCGGTCACGGAATAGCCCAGCGCCAGCCCCAGCCGCGCATGCCGCCCGCGTCCCGCAGCCAGATCCAGCAGGGTCTCGCCTGCCGACGCACGCGGCAGATGGCGCACGATCCAGGGGGACGGGGGCGAGGTCTCGGGACCATGCATGTCACTCAATTCCCTTGCGGCATGGCGTGTCTGCCGCCATGTAACTGCGATACAGCAAAACATCTCCGGCAGGATTTGCACGACCATGATCCGCTTTGACCTGAAATGCACGGACAACCACGTCTTCGAAGGCTGGTTCGGGTCAAGTGCGGATTACGAGTCCCAGAAGGAGCGCGGGTTGCTGGAGTGCCCGATCTGCGGCGACGGGCGGATCGGGAAGGCCCCGATGGCGCCCAACGTCGCCTCCCGCAAGGATTTCGGCAACCCTGCGCCGGTCCCGATTCCGACCGGTTCGCCGCCGGAACCGGTCACGGCAGGCGAGAGCGATGTGGAGATCACACCGGCCAGGATGGTCGCCATGCT
Organism: Kordiimonadales bacterium IMCC3096; assembly: GCA_016865035.1. GTDB lineage: Bacteria > Pseudomonadota > Alphaproteobacteria > Minwuiales > Minwuiaceae > Minwuia. Next base: position 1,905,486 of record CP018227.1, on the reverse strand, counting down.
GCGTACCCTGCGCCGCCATGTGGAACAGAATGCCGACCATGTGGGACCTAAGTTCGCCGAGGAAGCCCGCAAGATCCACTATGGCGAGGCGGAAGAACGCGGCATCTACGGCGAAGCGACGCCGGACGAGGTCGAGGAACTGCGGGACGAGGGCATAGAGATCGGCTCCATCCCCTGGCTGCCTGACAACGACCACTGATCTGCTGACCCTCCGCGCAGGCGGAGGACCGGGGACATCATCTCCGGCGCAGGCCGTCGATGGACAGCGAGCCGGCGCCATTGGCAAAGACAATGCCCAGCCCGCCGGCTATCGCCAGGTTCTTCAGGAACATGATCACCTGCATCGGGTCACCGAACTTCGCGTGGACCAGCAGTGCCGTCAGCAGGGTGAATCCCCCAGCAGAAACGCCATAAGACGCGTCAGAAAGCCGAGCAGCAGCAGCGATCCGCAGCCCACTTCGGTAATGATCACGACAATCGCCAGCTCGCCGGGAATTCCCTCGGCCTCGATGTAGCGCGCCGCGCCCTCCATGTCGCTGAGCCCGTGAATCCCCGACAGGATGAACATGGCGGACAGCAGGATGCGACCGATCAGATCGGCCAGCGGAGAGAGAACAGTGATCACGACAGGATCCCTTCAGGCGTTTCCGCGCCAAGCCTACAGCAGACCATGGCCGGAGGGAATCAGGCCGCCCCGGGCGTCATCAGCCAGAGTCATCCACTGCCTGATCGCATCACCGGCCTGCTCCCCCACCCGGCCGCCCACGAGAGTATCCTTAGGGGTGGCCGGGTGGGGGAGTGGGCCGGTGCCGATTCCATCAATTGTTGGATCGATCTACCCGAGTGCCGCCAGCACCCGCGCCGCCACGGCCTCCGGCACCCATCCGGACCAGACCCCGACCTGTCGGCGCAGGAACCAGTCCGCTGTCCCGGCCGCTGTCAGGCCGTAGAGCCGCTGATGCGCCAGCACCTCGGATACCAGCGCGCTGCTGGTGTGATAGCGCCGGAGGAAGGCCACCAGCGAAGGTGCTTCCGCCATCAGCCCGGCCTGCACACCCACACTGACATGCGACTGCGGATAGGCCGTCGCCTGCGCCGGCCGGCGGCTCGACATCATCGCCTGCCATATCTCCGGATCGTGCGCCGGTTCCTCCAGCCGGACCAGGTCATAGGTGCCCAATACCCAGGTCGGTGCCCAGTAATAGGCGAGAAAGGGGCGCTTGCGCCGGTAGTTCTCGCCGATGGCCTCAGCCAGGGCATCCCCGTTCGCGGGCCGGAAATTGGTGAAGGCATCGGCCAGACCATAGGCGTGCAGCTTGCGGGTGTTCACCGCCTCGCAGGCCCAGCCGAGACTGCAGTTGTAGAACCGCCCCTTGTGGCGCTGCTCGGGATCGCTGAACAGATCCTTGTGGCGGGGCAGGTCCGATACGGCCTTCAGGTCCGACGCCGGGGCATCCGGCCCCTGCACCAGCCAGGCCGGCACGTACCAGCCCTGGCTCGCATCATCGAAGTTGATGCCCAGTTCCACGACCTTGCCCGTCTGCACTGCATCCGCCCACTGGTCCGGGAAGTTGGCCTTCCAGACCTCCATGGTCACATCCAGCCTGCCGGCCTTCATCGCATTGAAGAGGGGCAGCGTGGCCCCGGTGAGAACGTCGGTGGTACAGCCGAACCCGGTCTCGACGATGCGCCGGACGACCGCCACGTGAAAGGCATTCGACGCCCAGGGCAGGTCCGCCATGACCAGCGGCCGGTCCAGTTCGCAGACCGGATCGGGCTGTGCCAAGGCCTGTCGCGGCACCGTCACGAGCAGCGCAAGCACGGCAACGGCCTGCGCAAGTCGCCATATGGGGCGCACCATCGCGCCTGCTGTTCCCACAATCCGCTCCTGTCATCAGTACCGTGTGGCAGGATCCGCCACGTCGCAGCCGGAACATACCAGCCATAAAACGACATTGCACAGCCCCACGTCCTCGCCTGATCCCGAATGACGGGTGACGCGGCCTTCACAACCCCCTTCAGGTTGTACAAGCCATTGCGATCAGGGCTTTTCATTGCGGGCGGCAGTCGTCAATATGCGCCGCAGGTTGGCCGGTCCAGAAAAATGGAAATCCGGACTGGCCGTTACAGGGAGGAACTTGATGAAAACCTATGTGAAAGCAGCGGCCTTCGCCGGTGCGATGAGCCTCGCCGCTTCCGCCGCAATGGCTGACGGTCTGCCGGAGAAGATGACCTGGACCGCCTATGGCACCACCGCCTCCGGCTATGCCCAGTCGGTCGCCATCGGCAATGCGCTGAGCGAAGCCTATGGCACCAAGATGCGCGTCATTCCGGGCAAGAACGACGTGTCCCGCATGGCGCCGCTGCGTGATGGCAAGGCCGACTACTGCGCCTGTGGTATCGCCGCGTTCTTCGGCCAGGAAGGCACCTTCCTGTTCGCGTCCGGCGAATGGGGCCCGCAGCCGCTGCGTGTCGTCCTGACCGCCGTCGGTGAGAACAATCTCAGTCTGGCGACAGCAAAGGATGCCGGCATCGCGACCATGGCCGACCTGAAGGGCAAGCGCGTGTCCTATGTCGTCGGCGGTGATGCACTGAACTGGAATGCCGCGGCCAACATGGCCTTCGCCGGCCTGACCTGGGATGACGTGCAGAAGGTCGAGGTCTCGGGTTTCAAGGCGTCGATCGATGCGATCATCAATGGCCAGTCCGATGCGGCCTTCATGTCCACCATCACCCCGCATGCACAGCGGCTCGCCGCCAGCCCGCGTGGCATTCACTGGCCGCCGCTGCCGGCGGATGACAAGGCTGGCTGGGAACGTCTGAACAAGGCGCATCCGGTGGCCCTGCAGCATGTCGCGACCCGCGGTGCGGACATCTCTGCCGAGAAGCCGCATGCCGGTTACGTCTATCCGTACCCGATCCTGGTCACGAACAGCGACCGCGATGCCGATGAGGTCTATGCGCTGACCAAGGCCATCGTGGACCAGTTCGACAAGTACAAGGACGCAGCACCGGGTGGTGCCGGCTGGGCCCTGGCCAACCAGACCCTGGTCTGGGGCATGCCGTATCATGAGGGCACCATCCGTTACTTCAAGGAAGCGGGTATCTGGACCGACGAGGCACAGGCCAACAACGACATGCTGATCAAGCGCCAGCAGATCATCATGGACGCCTGGAAGTCCCTGGGCGACGTGTCCGGCATGAGCCCGGAAGACATCTCGGCCAAGTGGCTGCCGATCCGTGCCAAGGCGCTGTCCGGTGCCGGCATGCCTGTTGTCTTCGAGTGACGGCTGACGAATCGTGAACCAGACCGCTGGTGATGTACCGGCGGGACCCGGAAAGGGTCCCGCCGGCTCCGACGGTCAGACGATGCAGGTGGCCGATACCGAGTTCCGGTATCGGCCACTTTCGCCGTTCTGGCGTGCACTGCTTGTGATCATCACGGTGCTGACCGTGGCCATGTCGATCTACAAGCTCTTCAACCTCGGCCACACGTTCGGCTACGTGCCGATCGATACACAGTATTTCTTCGCACTGCTGGCGCTGCTGCTGCCGCTGTGCCTGCTTGTCTTCCCACTCCGGCCGACGCGTCCCGGCTCCGAGACCGCCACGGACCGCGCGCTGTTCGGGTTCGACATCCTGCTGATTCTCGCCTCCATCGGGGTGAACGCCTACCTGTTCTACTATGCCCGGGACATCGTGAACCTGGGCTGGGAGTATGGCGCGCCGGGCCATATCCAGATTGCCGGTGGCATTCTCTGGGTGCTGGTGCTCGAGGCCACGCGCCGGTCCGCCGGCCCCGTCGTTGCCCTCATTGTCCTGATATTCTCGCTGTACCCGACCTATGGCGAATTCCTGCCGGAACCGTTCGAGACCTTCGAGAACGAGCCCTTCGGCAACACGTTCGGCTATCACGCCATCTCGTCCGAATCGATCCTCGGCATCCCGTTCCGCGCCTTCGCGAATCTGGTCATCGGCTTCCTGATGTTCGGCGTGGCGCTGCAGCACACCGGCGGCGGCAAGTTCTTCCTGAACCTCGCCTTTGCCCTGCTCGGCCATGTGCGCGGCGGTCCTGCGAAGGTCGCGATCTTCTCGTCGGGCCTGATGGGCTCCATGAGCGGCAGCGTCATCACCAACGTGATGACCACCGGCGCCCTGTCGATCCCGGCCATGAAGCGGACCGGATTCAAGCCGCACTATGCGGCGGGTGTCGAGGCCTGTGCCTCTACCGGTGGCGTGCTGATGCCGCCGATCATGGGTGCGACCGCCTTCATCATGGCGATCTACCTGAACGTGCCCTATTCGGAGATCATCATCGCGGCGACGATTCCGTCGTTCCTGTACTTCTTCGGCCTGTTCATGCAGATCGACTCCTACGCGGCCCGTACCGGCCTGCAGGGTCTGCCCAAGGAAGAGATGCCCCGGGTCAGCGACACACTGCGGGAGGGCTGGCACTATGTCTTCGTCTTCGCGCTGCTGGTCTTCATGCTGCTGTACCTGCAGCGGGAGGCACTGGCCCCCTACTACGCCACCGCGCTGCTGATCGCGATCAACCAGATCAATGCCGGTACCCGCTGGAAGATGGCCAATGTCGGTACCTTCATCATCGGTGTCGGCCGGCTGTTTGCGGAACTGGCGGCGATCCTGGCCGGTATCGGCATGATCGTCGGTGCCCTGTCGCTCACCGGCAAGGTCTCCACCCTGGCGAGCGAATTGCTCGCCCTGGCGGACGGCAACGTGATCCTGCTGCTGGTCATGGGGGCGCTGGCCAGCTTCATCATGGGCATCGGTGTCACGGTCACGGTCGCCTACATCATCCTGGCGATCACTCTGGCTCCGGCGCTGACCCAGTCGGGCCTGAACCCGATGGCGGTGCACATGTTCATGCTCTACTGGGGCATGCTCTCCTTCATCACGCCTCCGGTGGCCCTGGGGGCCTTCGCGGCGGCCAGTCTGGCCGGGTCGAACCCGATGCGAACGGGCTTCGAGGCCATGCGCCTCGGATCGGTGATCTACTTCATCCCGTTCTTCTTCGTACTGAATCCGGGGCTGATCATGCAGGGGACCGTGACCCAGGTGCTGACCGTGACGATCACCGCGATCGTCGGCGTCATCCTGATGGCCTCGTCGCTGCAGGGGTACCTGATCGGTGTCGGGCGGCTGACCAACGGCGGCACATTGCAATGGCCGGTCCGGGCAGCAGTTGGCGTTGCGGCCATCCTGTTCCTGGCGCCCGGGGGCAAGCTGACCGGCTTCACCCATGTGGAGCTGGTGATTGCCGCCCTGGTGCTGCTGGTGCCTGCGGTGCTGATCGCGCTGATGCTGAATCGGCGCAAGGCAGCGTCGGCATGACCAGTGCGGCGGAACTGCTGGTCGCCTGCCTGGAACGGCAGGGGGCGGACCGGGTGTTCTGCGTGCCGGGGGAGAGCTATCTGGCGACCCTCGATGCGCTGGCCCGGCAGAACCGGATCGATCTGGTCCAGACCCGCCATGAATCCGGGGCCGGATTCATGGCGGTCGCCGACGCCAAGCTGACTGGCCGCCCCGGCGTGGCCTTCGTCAGCCGGGGGCCTGGTGCCACCAACGCCTCCATCGCCGTGCACACGGCGGAGCAGGATGCGGTGCCGATGGTGCTGTTCATCGGTCAGGTCGCCCGTGACGAGATCGGGCGCGGCGCGTTCCAGGAAGTCGATTACTCCCGCATGTTCGGCGGCATGGCAAAGGCCGTCTGGACCATCATGGACGGGGAGCGGATTCCGGAGATCGTGGCACGGGCCTGGCAGATCGCCAGCTCCGGCACCCCCGGCCCCGTGGTCATCGTGCTGCCGGAAGACATGCAGTTCGATCAGGTCACGAACGCACCGCTGGATCCGATGCCGGTGCCGCAGACACGGGCCGCCGAAGCCGATGTCGCACGGGTCGCGGAGATGCTGGGCAAGGCGGAGCGACCGATTGTCATCGCCGGCGGCCAGGTCGATGGCGAACGCGGGCGGGCGGCCATGCTGCGTGCCGCGAATGCCCTGCAGATCCCGGTCGTCACCAGCTTCAAGCGCCAGGATATCTTCCCCAACGACAACCCGCTCTATGCCGGCTATCTGGGCTTCAACATCCCGAAACCGCAGGTGGATCTGCTGTCGGAGGCGGATCTGATTCTCGCCATCGGCACCCGCCTCGGGGATACCACGACGCAGGGATATGTCTTCCCCTCGATTCCGCCGAAGCAGCCGCTGGTGCATGTCTACCCGGACGCCAATGTGGTGGGCCGTGTCTTCGCGGCGGATGTCGGGCTGACCGTCGATCCGGCGGCCTTCCTGGATGCCCTGGTCGACGCGGCACCGCCCGCACGCGACCGCTCCGACTGGCTCGGACGGCTGAAGGCCTATGTCGACCGCCTGATGGGCGGCGCGCCGGAACCGGCGGAGGACGGGGTCAATTTCGGCATGGTGATCGAGGCGCTGAAGCCGCACCTTGCCGACGACGCGATCCTGGTCACGGACGCGGGCAACTTCTCCAGCTGGGTGCACCGCCACCTGCGCCTGAACGGGCGGCAGATCATGGTCGGCGCGGTCTCCGGTGCCATGGGCATGGGTGTCCCGGCAGCGGCGGCGGCGGGCCTGCGGGAACCGGACCGCCAGATCGTCACCTTCCTGGGCGACGGCGGCGCGATGATGACGGGCAACGAGATCGCCACGGCCATCTCGCGGCGGGTACCGATCAAGATCTTCGTCTCCAACAATGGCGCCTATGGCACCATCCGCCTGCATCAGGAGAAGTTCTTCCCCGGCACCGTGGCGGGGACCGATCTGGTCAATCCGGACTTCGCCGCCTGGGGCGCAGCCTTCGGTGCCAAGGGGCTGAAGATCCGCGACGACAATGACGTGGAGCGCGTGGTGGCGGAAGCCATGAACCATGACGGTCCCGTGGTGGTCGAGGTCCGCTCCAGCCTGGAACGCATCTCCGCCTATGTCTCCATGGCCGATCTGAAGGGCTGAAACGCGGGAAGCCTGCATGGCGCAGCTTGACTGGCATCAGGGCCGCACGGGCCTGAACGATCTGGCCTTGCTGGATGCCGCGCCGGAATCGGACGGGATCGACCTGCACGCGGTGCGCCATTACCGGCGCGGGCGGGTTCGCGAACAGATGCGTCTGGCTGGGATCGACGCCGTGATCCTGTCGGACGCGGTGAACATCCGCTATGCCACCGGCACCCGGAACATGCAGGTGTTCAGTGCCCGCAATGCCGCCTCCCGCTACCTGCTGCTGACCCAGGACCGGTCGATCCTGTACGAGTTCACCGGCTGCATGCACCTGGCGGACGGCTTCGACACCGTTGACGAGGTGCGCCCCGCCCTGACCGCCAGCTTTGTCGCCGCCGGGCCAGACATCGCGGCGCGGGAGCGGCTGTGGGCGGCGGAGATGGCCGACACGCTGCGCCAGGAGGTCGGTGCGGGCGCGACCGTGGGTCTGGAGCGGATGAATGCAGGCTCGGCCATCGCGCTGGCAGCAGAAGGGTTCGTCATCCGGGACGCGCAGCACCCGGTGGAACTGGCCCGCGCCATCAAGTCCGCCGAGGAAGTGAAATGCGTCCGTGCCTCCCTCGCCCTGACCGGTCGTGCGGTCGGCGTGATGCGGGGCGCGATCCGGCCCGGCATCTCGGAGAATGAACTCTGGTCGGTGCTGCAGCAGGCGGTGGTGGCGGGCAATGGCGACTATTGCGAGACCCGGCTGCTGAACTCCGGTCCGCGCACCAATCCATGGTTCCAGGAGACCGGACCCCGCATCATCCAGGCCAATGAACTGATCGCCTTCGACACCGATGTGCTGGGCTGCCACGGCTACTATTCCGACTTCTCCCGCACCTTCCATTCCGGACCCGACGCACCGACCGCGACCCAGCGGGAGCTTTACCGCGTGGCGCATGAGCAGGTGCACCACAACATGGCCCTGATCCGCCCCGGCCTGAGCTTCCGCGACTATGCGGAGGGGGCCTGGGACATCCCGGAGAAGTATGCCGCCCACCGCTACTACCTCTCCGCCCATGGCTGCGGCATGACCGGGGAGTATCCGTATCTCTACCACCGCGCCGATTTCGCCGATGCGGGCTACGACGGGGAGATCCTGCCCGGCATGACCCTCTGCGTCGAAAGCTTCATCGGTGCCAATGACGGCGGCGAGGGGGTGAAGCTGGAACAGCAGATCCTGGTCACCGAAACCGGCACCGAACTGCTGTCGGATTTCCCTTTCGAGGACGCGCTGCTCGCCATCTAGCCATGGGGTGGGCGTCGAGAAGGTCGGGATCGTGGATCAGGTCTGCGAGCGCCGTGATGGGAGTTGTGCAGGCGACTCACTGGCGGCCACACCATCCCCATGCCGTACCCGGGCTCGACCCGGGTACCCAGTGTGCCGCGCAGGTGTCGGAGACTGGGCGCGCAGGACACGCCTGCGACCTCTAGGAGGGGTTACGAGGGAGAACGGTCGGGGCGCTACTCCGCCCCCAGCTCTGCCCTGATCTGGTCGCGGAAGATGTCGATGGGGCGCAGCTTGCCCTCCACCTCGATGTGCCACCAGGTCCAGCCGTTGCAGCTTGGTGCGCCCTGCACGTGGGCGCCGATCTTGTGGATCGAGCCGGTGGCGTCGGCGCAGATCAGGCTGCCGTCGGCGCGGACCCGGGCGACATGCTTGCCCGTAGGGCCGAAGACATAGGTCCCCGGTTCGATCAGGCCCCGTTCCACCACCGCGCCGAAGGGCACACGCACCGCCTGCCGCTTCGGCGGCGTGATGGCGCGATCTTCCTTCGGCAGGGTACGGATGCGACCGATGCGGTTCTGCGCCAGGCGGCAGTATTTCTCTTCCCGGTCGATGCCGATGAAGCGCCGCCCCAGCCGCTTGGCCACGGCCCCGGTGGTGCCGGTACCGAAGAAGGGGTCGAGCACGATGTCATTGTCGCGGGTGGCGGTCACCAGGATGCGGTGCAGCAGCGATTCCGGCTTCTGCGTCGAATGCGCCTTCTGCCCGTCCTCCTTGAGCCGCTCATTGCCCGAACAGATCGGCAGCAGCCAGTCGGAGCGCATCTGAACGTCGTCATTCAGCACCTTCAGCGCCTCGTAGTTGAAGGTATAGCCCTTGTTCTTCTCCCCCTTCGCGCACCAGATCATGGTCTCGTGCGCGTTGGTCAGGCGGCGGCCACGGAAGTTTGGCATCGGGTTCGACTTGCGCCAGACCACATCGTTCAGGATCCAGAACCCCAGGTCCTGCAGGATCGCCCCGATGCGGTAGATGTTGTGATAGCTGCCGATGACCCACAGCGTGCCGGTGTCCTTCAGCGCCCGGTGGGCGGCCTGCAGCCAGGCACGGGTGAAGGCGTCATAGGCTTCCAGGCTGGAGAACTGGTCCCATGCGTCATCCACGGCATCGACCAGACTCTCGTCCGGCCGCCGCAGTTCGCCCTTCAGCTGCAGATTGTACGGCGGGTCCGCGAAGATCATGTCCACCGACCCTGCCGGCAGTCCCTCCATGATCTGGACGCAGTCGCCCTGAATGATCCTGTTAACCGGCAAATCCTGCATGGCGCCGCGCTGTCCTGTCTGATGTCCCACCCTGATCGCGCTGAAAACCCCTCGAATCAACAGCGCGTTGGCATAGTCACTTGAACCAGAATCTCAGGTCAACCGCTTTTAGTGCGTTGAGTCAGTGATTTATCGTATCTTCTTGAATGATCAAATCACGAACAGGCTGGAAGGAACGGCGGTGCGCGGGGCAGGGTCCAAGGGCCGCAAGCGCTTGGCGATGCTGGCGTGTCGGGTATCCGGCGTGCCGTTCGAAGCCGTATCCGGGATAGGTTTCCGCCAGGTCCGACATCAGTGCGTCACGATGCACTTTTGCAACAATCGACGCCGCCGCAATGGCCGCGACCTTCGCGTCCCCCTTCACCACCGCCTCCCCCGGCATGGCGAGACCGGGCGGCATGCGGTTGCCGTCGATCAGAACCGCAGCGGCAGGCGTGGACAGGGCGTCAATGGCGCGCGCCATGGCCAGCATGGCGGCGTGCAGGATGTTGAGCCGGTCGATCTCCTCCACGGTGGCCTCGGCGATGGAGACCAGCGCGTCCTGATGCAGGACCGCCGCGATCTCCTGCCGACGGCGGGCGGAGAGCGCCTTTGAATCTGCCAGCCCCCCGATGATGCGGTCGTAGGGCAGGATCACCGCGGCGGCGACAACCGGACCGGCAAGCGGGCCACGCCCGACCTCGTCAACACCCGCGACCGGACCGCCGACCCGGGCGCGCCAGGCCTGTTCAAGTAGCCGGTCGGCCATTGGTTCCGGATTCTTCGGACGGGGCAGCCGGGGCCTCGCTGGCCGGGGCTCCGCTGGCCTGTGTTTCGCTGGCCGGTGTTTCGCTGGCCGGGGCTTCGCTGGCCGGGGCTTCGCTGGCAGGACGCTCTTCCTCCGGCATCGCATCATCCCGCTCATCGGCTTCGGGCGAGGCGGCGCGTTTCGGCTGGAGGCGGCTCACGATGCGGTCCAGCTCGCTGCGGCCATAGTCGCCGACGCTCAGGGTCACGCGACCGACACCGCGGGCCGCACGCCCCGACCCCTCGGTGAACGCACCGACGTTCCGGCCGTAGATCGCGCGGGTGAAGTCACTGAAGGAGTGCACGCGACGCCATTCCACATGGTCCATCCGCCGTGCCGTGAACAGGAAGAACGGACTCGCCACCAGACTGAGGGCAATCACCGCCGTCATGAGCTTGGAGCCGAAGGGATCGATCACCCCGGCGGCCAGACCCGCGGCGACGAGGACAAAGGAAAACTCGCCGATCTGCCCGATGACGGTCCCTGCCAGCCAGGCCTTCGGCCAGGGCTCCCCCAGCATGCGCAGGATGATGATGTTGGTTGCCGTCTTGGCGAAGGAGATGGCGAGCAGCAGCCCGATCACCAGCAGGATATTGTCCCAGATGAAGCCCAGGTCGAGCAGCAGGCCGATGGAGAGGAAGAAGACCATCAGCAGTACCGACTGGATCGGCTCCACCGCCGCGATCATCTTGCCACGCTCGATCGTGTTGCCCGCCACCAGCCCGCCGATGAAGGCACCATAGGCAGGCGAGAGCCCCACCAGGCCGCTGATCGCGGCGAAGACGAAACACATGGCCAGGCCGGACATGGCGGCAAGGTCGTGGTTGTCGCTGATCCAGTGGGCGAACGGCAGATGCTCCCGCTTGCGGCGGCTGAGCAGGAAGACGATGCCGGCCAGGATCGAGACGGCGATGATGACCGGAACCAGGGCGCTGGTCGGGCTTGATCCCTCGACACCCATCTCGCTGACGATCAGCAGCATCGGCACCACGGCCAGGTCCTGCGCCACCAGGATTCCGACCGCCAGCCGTCCGACCTCCGTCCGCAGCTCACCAATGTCTTCCAGAATCTTGATGGCCACGGCGGTCGAACTGAGGCCCAGGCCAAAGCCGACGATCAGCGACAGCTCCGGTCCCCAGCCGAAGGCCTTGCCGCAGACCCAGGCAAAGGCGAGACCAAGGGCGATCTGCAGCCCCGCGATGGTCATGGCCATGCGCCAGATGCGGCGGAAATTGCGCAGCGACAGTTCCATGCCGATCAGGAACAGCAGCATCAGCACGCCCAGCTCCGCCACCAGCTGCAGCTCTTCCCCGTCGCCGACAAGCTCCAGCACCGACGGACCCAGCACGACCCCGGCGATGATGTAACCGACCACCACCGGCTGCTTGATGCGGCTGAGCAGCAGCCCGCACAACAGCGCCGCACCGGCAACGATGGCCAGATTGATCAGTTCTTCTTCATGCATGCTCGACCGGTGCTCCGCCGTCAGGTGGATTTCACGAGGGTCAGGTTACGTCACATCCACCGGATACGCACCACCCTCCCGGACACTGCGCAGCACGAAGCCCGACTGCATGCTGGCGACACCGGGCAGCCGGGACAGTCGGTTGCGGTGAATCCGTTCGAAGTCCGCCACGTCGCGCGCCGCAACCCGCAGCATGTAGTCCGCACTGCCGGTCATCAGGTGGCATTCGAGGATCTCGTCCGTACGGATCACCGCTTCCTCGAAGGCTGCCAGCGATTCCTCGCTCTGCGATGTCAGGCTGATCTCCACGAATGCCTGGATGGTCAGCCCCAGCGCCATCCGGTCCAGCCTTGCCGAGTAGCCTGAGATGACACCCGATTTCTCCAGCAGCTTGACCCGCCGGTGACAGGCGGAGGGCGACAATCCGACCGCCTCGGCCAGGTCGTTCAGTGACAGGGAGGAATCCCGTTGCAGACGCTGCAGGATGCGCGCATCCGTCCGATCCATCAAATTTTCTCCGAGTTTTATAGCTAATTCTCAAATTTCTTACCATAATTCCCGGAATTCGGGCAAGGATTCGAAGCACTTTCCGGCGGCAGCGCGCGATACTGGGAGATCAGACATTTCGCACGGTTCAGGAGGCTGTCATGCGCGTCGGTACCCCCAGGGAAATCAAGAACCATGAATATCGGGTCGGCCTGACGCCGGAGAGCGTGGCCGAGCTGAAGCTGAACGGCCACGAGGTTCTGGTGGAAACCGGTGCCGGCATGGGCATCGGCGCGACGGACGAGGCCTATGTGCTGGCCGGTGCCGAGATCGCAGCCGACGCGGCGGAAGTCTTCGCCCGTTCCGACATGATCGTGAAGGTGAAGGAGCCGCAGGCGAACGAGCGCGCCATGCTGCGCCCGGACCAGATCCTCTATACCTACCTGCATCTGGCCCCCGATCCCGACCAGACCCGCGACCTGGTGAACAGCGGTGCCGTCTGCATTGCCTATGAGACCGTGACCGACCCGACCGGCGGACTGCCGCTGCTGAAGCCGATGAGCCAGGTGGCCGGGCGCATGTCGATCCAGGCCGGCGCCTCGGCGCTGGAGAAGGCCCACGGCGGGCTGGGTGTGCTGCTGGGCGGCGTGCCGGGCGTGGCGCCGGGCAAGGTCGTCATCCTGGGGGGCGGTGTCGTTGGTTTCAACGCCGCGCAGATGGCCGTGGGCCTGCATGCCGATGTGACCATCATGGACCGCAATCCGGTGGTGCTGGAGAAGCTGGAGAACCATTTCGAGGCTTCCGCCACCGTGCTCTATTCCACCCGTACAGCGGTCGAGGAACAGGTCGCGGCCGCCGATCTGGTGATCGGTGCCGTGCTGGTGCCCGGTGCCGCCGCGCCGAAGCTGGTGACGCATCACATGCTGTCGACCATGAAGGACGGCGCCGTGCTGGTCGATGTCGCCATCGATCAGGGTGGCTGTTTCGAGACCTCCCGCGCCACCACCCATGCGGAACCGACCTATGTGGTCGAGGGCGTTGTCCACTATTGCGTTGCCAACATGCCGGGCGGTGTCGCGCGCACGTCCACCTATGCCCTGAACAACGTCACCCTGCAGCATGCCATCGCCATCGCCAACAAGGGCTGGAAGGGCGCCCTGGCCGCCAACCCGCACCTGCGGAATGGCCTGAACGTCTGGAACGGCAAGGTGACCTACGAGGCCGTGGCACAGGACCTGGGGTATGACTACGTGCCGGCGGAGGAAGCCCTGAAGGGCTGATCGACCGGCGGAAACCCGCAGCGTCCCGCGACTTGCGACAAACTTCCCTGTTCATCCCTGCGCCTGAGTCCCCATCTAATGGAGACTGACAGGCGCAGGAGGACAGAGGTCATGCCCCGCAAGAAGGATCCCGTCGGCCCCATCATCGACGCCACCATGCAACTCGCCGCGCTGGGGGGCTGGCGCAATGTCACGCTCTACGACATTGCGCGGGAGTCCGGTCTGGACGTCGCCGAAGTCGTTGCGGCAGTGGGCAGCCGCACTGGCGTCATCAGTCAGATTGCCGCCCGCGCCGACGCAGCCATGCTTTCGGCGGTGGATGACGACTGGCCCGACGAGGCCATTCGCGACCGCCTGTTCACACTGCTGATCGCCCGGTTCGACAGTCTGAAACCCCATCGCGAGGGGCTGCGCGCGGTGCTCGCCAGCCTGCCGGGTGACCCCATGGGCGCGCTGGCGCTGATGGCCGGACCGGGGCAGCGCACGATGCGTCTGGCGCTGGAGTCTGCGGGTGTTGCGACCGGTGGGATTGCCGGTGCATTGCGCATGAAGGCCCTGGGGCTGGCCTATGCCCGCACCTTCCGCACCTTCCTGAACGACGACAGTGCCGACCTGTCGAAGACCATGGCGGCGCTGGACAAGTCCCTCTCCGGCCTTGACCGCCTGGCCGGGCGCTTCCGCCGCGGCCGCTCCCCCTTCTCCGACAGCGGCGACACGCATCCGGTACCGGAGGCCGAACCTGCCGCAGGCTGACCGGGCATCTTTACCGCGCCTCTGATCTGCATTCAGCACAATACTCCTGTGTGGGTAGAATATGTGATGCTGCCACTATCCAATGGAGGCAGGAGAACGGTCGGGCATGGGGACGTCAGCACGCGCGCCGCATATCGTGGGCATCGGTCAGAGCGCCTATACGCGCTGGGGTGGAATCCAGGATCGCAGCCAGTTCCAGATCACGGCGGAGGCCATTGTTGCCGCCGCCCGCGACGCAGGGCTGCCGGTCAGCGCCATTGACGGGCTGACATCCTTTTCCAACGACAGCAATGAAGGCCCGGTGATGCAGGCCGCGCTGGGCATCCCGGAACTGCGCTGGTCAGCCATGGTCTGGGGCGGCGGCGGCGGCGGGTCCTGCGGTGCGGTCTCCCTGGCCTGCGCGGCCATCGAATCCGGACAGGCGGAGGTCGTCGTCGCCTATCGTGGCCTCTGTCAGGGGCAGGGTCGCCGCTATGGCCGCGCCGCGCCCACACGCACACATGGCAATTTCATCGCCCCCTATGGCCTGTTTGCACCACCGCAGATGCTGGCATTGATGGTGCAGCGGTTCATGCACCTCTACCCGATCACCGAGGATCATCTGGCAGAGATCGCGCTGTCGTTCCGTGCCAATGCCAACCGCAATCCGCTGGCCGTGATGGGGGACCGGACCCTGACGAAGGAACAGTATCTCGCCTCCCGCTGGATCGCCGAGCCGCTGCGGCTCTACGACTGCTGCCTGGAGACCGACGGCGCCGCCGCGGTCCTGATCACCACGGCCGAGCGCGCCCGCGATCTGGTGCAGCAGCGGGTGGAAGTCCTGGCCAGCGCCCACGGCAGCGGCGCGGGCTGGAGCACCGGCCCGCTGGGCAGCCAGAACATGCCCAACGATACCTATGCCAGCACCAACAACCGCCGCCTGGCGAAGGAACTGTTCGCCCGGGCGGGCCTGACCCCGGATGACATCGACGTTGCCCAGATCTACGACCATTTCTCCGGCATGGTCCTGATGGCGCTGGAGGATTTCGGCTTCTGCGGACCGGGCGAGAGCGGCGATTTCGTGGCCGAGGGCAACATCCGCCATGACGGCGGGAAGCTGCCGCTGAACACGTCCGGCGGTCAGCTGTCCGAGGCCTATGTCCATGGTGTGAACCTGATCATCGAAGGTGTGCGCCAGTTGCGCGGTACCTCGACGGCGCAGGTCGCGGATGCGCGCACCTGCCTGGTGACCGGCGGACTTGGTGTCGCGCCGACCAGCGCCATTCTGCTGGGGAGGAACTGATGGCCCTGTTTCCCGAGACCATGCCACGTCCGGAGCCCGACATGGACGACGCGCCATTCTGGGAGGCCTGCGCGGAGAGGCAGCTACGCTTCCAGTCCTGTGCCGTGTGCGGCATGCTGCGCCACCCCCCCGCCCCGATCTGCGGTGGATGCCATTCGACCGAGACGGTCTGGACAGCGGCGCCGACGGAGGCGGAGGTCTTCTCCTTCACCGTCATCCACCATGCCAGCCATCCGGCAGTGGCGGACGACCTGCCCTATGTCGTCGGTCTGGTGACCTTCCCCGGACTGCCGGGCGTGAAGCTGGTCACCAACATCACCGATATCCCGCCATCGGAGGTCAGGATCGGCATGCCGCTCACCCTCTGGTGGGACGACATCGGCGACGGCATGCACCTGCCCCGCTTCCGTCCCGCCTGACGCTGAGGCGCCGGACGGGTCAGAGGCCGGACAGATACCGCTGCCACCGGACGCAACGCCCGGTCGATATGGGGGCGGATCAGAAGTTCAGCGAGATATCCCGATGGCTGGAGCTGCAGGCGGCGACGAACAGCGCCTGATCGCGGGAGAGCCTCGGCTGCATGCGGGCACCCAAGGTTTCCCTGATCGCGGCCAGATAGGTCTCGATCTCCTGTTTCAGCGCCGTTGCCGCCTGGCCACGCCAGGCCTGCTGCGCCTCGAACTCGGCGATCGCGTCCTCATATTCCTCCAGCGGTTTCGTCCTGTCGGTCTCGGCCTTCTTCAGGGCACGTCGGGCCTTGGCCAGTGCCTTCTGCACGTCGCCCGCACCCTCGACATCCCGGAAAGCGCGTTCGACTTCCTGAACGGTCTCGGCAGCCTGCTTGCCCGGCGCGGTCTCGATCGCCTGCCGCAAGCCACGCAGATCGCTTTCCAGCGCGGCAAAGGCGGCATTGCCATTCAGGACAGCCAGAACCTCCGCCGGACCCTCCCATGAGCCATCGGCGGCACGCTGGTAGGTCGTGCGCGCCTTCGACTCCGCCTTGGTCAGGGTGCTGAAGGTCTTGTAGGTATCAGCCCAGCTCGCCGGAATCTGGGAGCGCAGTTCCTCGGCCCTGGCCAGATGGTGCTGCATCTCCGCCTCGAGTTCCGGCTTCCGATCCAGCTCCGATTCCTGCAGGCGGCTGATCCGTGTCTTCAGCGCGTCGGCCTCCTCCTGCTCCTTGCGGATGTCCTTCTCCAGACGACGGACCACGCGCAGCTGCGGCCGGTAGTCACCGGAGGCTGCATCGACCCTGTCACCCGCCGCAGACGTGTCGGCCAGGGCGGCAATGGCGGTCTCGGCATTCTCGAAGCCCTTGCCGAGATCACGCGCCAGGTCCTTCGGCAGGGCCGACAGGTCAAGTCCCTGCGCTCGTGTGATTGCCGCCGTGATCGCGGTACCCTCCGTGGCCAGCCGATCCTCGACAAATTCCTCGAGGCAGAACTGCAGCTTCGGATTGCGCGGGGGCGGAGAGGTGTCGGACAGGAAGCTGACCCGGTTCGGCAGATAGTTCACCAGTTCCGGTACGGCACCCATGATACCAAGTGCCACCAGCTGCAGGCTGATGAAGGCGACCACGCCCCGGTACATCTGCACGGTCCGTACTGCCGCCGGGGCAACGCCACGCAGGTAGAACAGCGCGAAGCCGAATGGTGGTGTCAGGAACGAGGTCTGGATGTTCAGGCCGATCATGACACCGAGCCACACCGCCGTGATGTTGGCCGACGGATCGGCCAGCAGGATCGGCGCGACGATGGGCACGACGACAACCGCGATCTCGATGAAGTCCAGGAAGAAGCCCAGGATGAAGATGACCAGCATGACGATGATGAACTGGGTCCAGAAACCGCCGGGCAGAGAATTCAGGAACTCGCGCACCAGTTCCTCGCCGCCGAATGCGCGGAAGGCAGCGGTCAGCATCGCCGCACCGAGCAGGATGATGAACACCAGCGAGGTGGTCTTCGCGGTCTCCAGCATCACATCCTGCAGGGTGCGGTCGATCTTCAGCACCCGCCAGCCGCTCCAGCCCAGGGCAATGACCAGCAGCACGGCGGCGACCGCGCCGATGGCGATGCCGATCTCGTCCTCGGCGCTGTCGATCGACTTGATGTTCATGTCGAAGGTCGCCAGCGCGAAACCGATCATCAACAGGGCCACGATTGAAATGATGGCCGGAATGTAGGTCGTGGCACGGCCTTCCGTCAGGCGGTAACCGCCCATGATCAGGGCACCGGCGGCACCAATGGCACCTGCCTGATTCACCGTGGCAATACCCGCGATGATCGAACCCAGCACCAGGAAGATCAGCGCCAGCGGCGGCACCAGTGTCAGGACGACAT
Organism: Kordiimonadales bacterium IMCC3096; assembly: GCA_016865035.1. Classification (GTDB taxonomy): domain Bacteria; phylum Pseudomonadota; class Alphaproteobacteria; order Minwuiales; family Minwuiaceae; genus Minwuia. The sequence goes on along the minus strand of CP018227.1, from coordinate 1,887,528 downwards.
TGCGCCAGAACACGGCGTCGAACTTGCCCTCGAACCGCACAGCGGGCGCGGCACTTGGCCTGATCGTGGCGTAGATCAGGATGTAGAGCATGTAGAGCCCGACCAGGACCATGCCCGGAATGAAGGCCCCGAGGAACATCTCGCCCGCACTGGTGGAGGCCACGTCGAAGATCGACGGCATGCTCAGTTCGCCGGTGGCTTCCTTGTAGAGCGCCTTGCGCGCCGTGCCGGCCTGATCGGTGGCGGAGGCGAGCTGGTCGGCCAGGATGATCAGCACGATGGAGGGCGGAATGATCTGGCCCAGCGTTCCGGACGCCGCGATGGTACCGGTGGCAAGCGAGGGCGAGTAATTGTTGCGCAGCATGGCGGGCAGCGAGATCAGGCCCATGGCCACGACCGTTGCGCCGACGATGCCTGTGGTCGCGGCGAGCAGCGCGCCCACGAAGACAACGGAAATGCCGAGGCCACCCGGCACCGGGCCGAAGAGCTGCGCCATGGTCACCAGCAGGTCCTCGGCAATCTTCGAACGCTGCAGCATGATGCCCATGAAGATGAACAGCGGGATCGCGATCAGGGTATCGCGCTCGACCTCCCAGTAGACCCCTCGAAGATTGGTGACGCCCGCAGACAGCCACTGCGACGGACCACCGGTGTGGAAATAGGCGTCAGGATTGTCCGCGAACAGGTAGCCCGAACCGGCGGCCAGCCCGATGGAGATGATCGCGGCACCAGGCAAGGCAAAGGCAACCGGATAGCCGGACCCCAGTGCAAACGCCATGATCAGGACCAGCAGTGCGAGAAAGAAAAGCTCCATGACCCGACCTCAATGCGCGACGGGCTGATGTTCGCGATGCCCGGGTTCATCCCGGATATCGGCGATAGCCTCGAAGAAGTAACTCACGAACTGGATCAGCATCGTGATGGCGAAAATACCGATGAACCCGGCCATCTGATACTTGATGAACATGCCGACGGTACCGGTCTGCGAAATCTCGAAATTGGCGATCGGGCCATTGATGATCGACTGCTGGCCGTCGAAGCCGATGTAGATGATGACCCACATGGTCGACGTGCCCAGCAGGATCGAACCGAGGGCATTGACGTAGCCGCGGGTACGCCGACCGAAGCCGGCATACAGCACATCGACGCGGACATGCCCCTCGTCGAACAACGTGAAGGCGGAAGCGAACAGGAACAGCGCTGCGTACCAGTACCGCACCAGGTCGCCCATCAGCGCCTGCTCGTAGGAGAAGATGAAGCGGGTGATGACGATCAGCAGCTCCGCCCCCACGATCAGCAGTGCCAGCCAGGTGAAGCCGAGTGTCCGGGTGAAGGCGGCGATGATGAAGGCGATCGCGATCAGCGGCATGTGAATCCAGGGGCCGACGAAATGCGCCCGGCTCAGCGCCCGGACCGAGTCCTCACCCATGAAGTCCTGCAGCAGGTTCTCGACCCGCATGAACGCGATCACGGAATCGGCGACACCGACCAGGACCACCATCCAGAAGAAGCCGCGAATGAGGAAGAGATTGAAATGATGGATACGGTGCGAGTCCCAGCGCAGCGCGCAATCCGACGTGCGCTGCACGAAGAGGACACTCGCGGCGATCGCGGCGGCATAGAGCAGCACCTGCACCCAGGCGAGACCGCCGCCATCCTCCGAGAACGCCGCCGAAAAGCCCGGGAAACCGAAACTGACGATCAGCACGTTCTCCGCAATGAACGCGACGAGCAACGACAGCATGGACCAGCCCGCTATGCGGACCAGCGGTGCGGGCCGACCGTAAGGCGGAATCTCCGCCTGCATACCTGCTGTCACGTTGCTGTCAGTCATCTGCAATCCTGTTGAATGGATGGAGCCGGGCGCGCAGATGGACGGCATGAGGGCGTCATCGCGCACCGAGTGGGCCACAATGGAAAAAAGGGCGGTGCCATTCGAGGCACCGCCCTGATTCCTGTCAGTCAGCCTTCGGTCAGGTCAGACCCAGCACACGGTTGCGCTGGTTGACGAAGGTGCCTTCGAACTTGGCCATCGTCCCGCCGATCTCGCGCAGGTTGGCCTGGAAGGAGTCGTCGACTTCGGTAGCCAGCGGGGAATGGTCACGGGTTTCCGCGAAGACTTCCGCCGCCGCGTCACCGAACGCGTCCCAGACATCGTCGTTGAACGCGCGGACCTGGACACCGTGGTCGTTGACCAGCTTGGTCATGTACTCGCCGTTCTTGGCCATGTTCTCTTCGAACGCCGCGCCATGCTCCTCGTAGCAGGCCGCCTCGATCACCGCCTTCTCCCAGTCGGTCAGGCTGCCCCAGAAGCTGGCGTTCATGCCGAAGGCCAGTCCGCCACCCGGCTCATGCATGCCACCGGTGTAGTAGTACTTCGCGGCCTCGTAGAACTTCATGAAGTAGTCATTGTAGGGACCGACCCACTCCGTTGCCTCGATAGCGCCGGAAACCAGGTTTTCATAGATCTGGCCACCCGGCAGGGACACGGTGGAGACGCCGAGCTTCGACATCACGGAACCGCCCAGGCCCGGAATACGCATCTTCAGACCCTTCAGGTCATCAGCGGATTCGATTTCCTTGTTGAACCAGCCGCCGGCCTGGGTGCCGGTCGCGCCGCACATCAGCGGCTTCAGGCCGAATTCGCCGGAGACCTTGTTCCACAGTTCCTGACCGCCCTTGAACTTGATCCAGGCGTTCCATTCCACGGTGGTCATGCCGAACGGCACGGCGGTGAAATAGGCCAGGGCCGGATGCTTGCCGGTCCAGTAGTAGTCCGCACCGATATAGGCCTGCGAGTTGCCGGAAGCCACTTCGTCAAAGACGTCGAACGCGCCCACGCGTTCACCGGCGGCGAAATATTCAACGTTCAGCGCACCATCGGACAGCTGCGCGATACGCGCGGCCAGACGCTGTGCGGAGATGCCCAGTCCCGGGAAGTCCCGCGGCCAGGTCGACACGATGGTCATGGTCTTGCCGCCCTGGGCAATGGCGGGCGCGGCCAGCGCTGCGGTACCGACGCCAGCCAGCGCGGCACCCTTCAGAAATTTACGACGTTCCATAGACTTGAAGTCCTCCGTTGTATCGATTCGTTATCGTGCAGCACGGTTCCATACGTTGTTACGTACACCACAAGAGCTGCGCTGCGCTAATTGGCGGAATTCCTGAGTGGATTGCAACCGGTTTCAGTTGATTGTGGTACAAGAACACCCCATCACGCCACTTTCGTGCATCCGGGATGATCCTTCAGAACCCTGTCGGTGGACGCGGGGAAACGCGACAGCAGACCGGCCGGCCGGATCGGGCGGGGCACCAGTCCGCCGCCGCAGTTCGGACAGGTGTGATCGAATGTCTCCGCCGCGCAGTCCCGGCAGAAGGTGCATTCGAACGAGCAGATCATGGCCCGGTCCGAGTCCGGGGGCAGGTCGGCATCACAACATTCGCAACAGGGCCTCAGGGCAAGCATGGGCGTCTCCTCATTCCGGTGGATGAACCACGCCCCGGAAAGGCTAGTATGATCAGGTTGGGCGTCAACAATGCAGTGAGACGGACAGACAGATCATGACAGCAGGCCGAACATGACGGAACAGAGGGGCACAACACTGGTGGCCGGTGCCATGGGCATCGTCGGCCGGGCGGTACTCGAGCAGCTGGCGGCGGAGGGGCGACCCGCCATCGGCCTGTCGCGGCGCTCACCGGACTTCGACAGCGACGCCCGCTTCATCGCGCTCGACCTGCTGGACCGCGATGCCTGCGCGGCCACGCTGACCGGGCTGGAGGATGTCACCCATCTGGTCTATGCCGCCGTCAACGAACAGCCGGAGATCGCGCGGGGCTGGACCGACCCGGGCCATGTCGCCACCAATCTCGCCATGCTAACCAACCTGGTCGAGGTTGTTGAGGCACGGGCGCCGAAGCTGCGCCACATCACCCTGATGCAGGGCACCAAGGCCTACGGTATCCACATGGGGCCGTTCCGGCTGCCCGCGCGCGAGGATGATCCGCGCTACATGACACCGAACTTCTACTACGACCAGCAGGATTGGCTGACCGCCCGGCAGCAGGGCAGGGACTGGCACTGGACGGTGATGCGGCCGCAACTGGTCTGCGGCTATGCGCTGGGCAGCCCGATGAACATCATCGCCGGGGTCGGGGCCTATGCCGCGATCTGCCGCGAGCTTGGCCTGCCACTGCGTTTTCCGGGCGGGGAGCCGCGCACCATCGAACTGACCGACGGGGCACTGCTGGCCCGCGCCATCAGCTGGGCCGGTGAGTCAGCCAATGCGCGGAACACCATCTTCAATGTCACCAATGGCGATGTCTTCGTCTTCGCGCATTTCTGGCGCCGGATCGCGGCCCATTTCGCCATGCCAACGGATGTGCCGCACCCGCACAGCCTCGCCCGCTCCATGGTGGACAAGGAAGCCGTCTGGCAGCGCATCGTCGAACGGCACGGGTTGAAGCCGACGACCCTGGCGGAACTGGTGCCCTCCTGGTCCTTCATCGACTATTCGATGGGGTACGGCAGCCGTCCGAACGATGTCATCCTGTCCACCATCCGCATCCGCCAGGCCGGCTTTGCCGATTGCCTGGATTCGGAGGAAATGTTCCTCGGCTGGCTCACCCGCCTGCAGTCGGAGGGTGTGTTGCCGCGATAGGGGGGAACCGCGCCGGACTTGTCTGTGGACCCCTCCCGGGTCTTGTCTGTGGACCGTTCCGCCCCTCTCCCCCTCCCGGCCACCCATTTCAGGATACTTGCGTGGGTAGCCGGGAGGGGGAGAGGGGCGGAACGGTCAGAGGTCAGACTCCGCTCAGAGGAACACCGTGCCGCCGTCGACGGCAATGGTCTGGCCCGTGACCATGGCGGAGGCGTCGGAGGCCAGCCAGATCGCCGTGCCGACCAGATCCTCGCTGTCCAGGTTGCGCTGGATCGACTGGCCGGAGGCGATGACATCCAGCGCCTTCTCGTACTTCTCGCCCATGAACTCGATCGTGCCTTCGGTCAGCACGGCGGAGGGTGCGATGGCGTTGACGCGGATGCGGTCGCGGCCCAGTTCCCGCGCCAGTCCCCGGGTCAGGCCGATCACGGCCGCCTTGGACACCGTATAGTGCAGCGCATAGGCGAGGCCGTAGGTCGCGGCCAGCGAGGAGATATTGATGATGGAGCCGCCGCCCAGCTCGCGCATCTGGGGCACGAAGGCCTTGGCCGCATTCCACAGCCCCTTCACGTTGACCGCCATGGCGGCGTCCCAGCTTTCCTCCGTCAGCTTGTCGAAGCGTCCGCCACCCAGCGTGCCGTAGAGCGCGGCATTGTTGATCAGCACGGCGGCAGGGCCGAACCGTTCCGCCGTCTTCGCCGCGAGTTCCGTCATCTGGTCCATCTTCGAGATGTCGCAGGCATGGGCCATGGCCGTCCCGCCGGAGGCCGTGATCTCCTCGACCACCGCGTCGCAGTCGGAAATGTCGGTGGCCACCACATTGGCCCCCAGCCCGGCGAATCCCTTTGCGTAGGCCTTGCCGATGCCGCGTGCGGCGCCGGTGACGACAACCGTCGTGTTGATGAAACTCATGATCTGTCCCTCCCCAGGGTTTGCAGTTGTTCGGTATCGCAGATGTGTGTCATCCGCCGACCGTGCCTGCACGGTCCGCAGACAAGACCGACCCTACTTCATGCTGACATCCGCCAGCACAGGATAGTCGTCCAGATAGACATGATGCGTCACCAGCGGCGCACCTGGCTGGCGGGTGTGCATCAGGCAGGCCGGTGGCTCGGCGACGATGCTGACACCATCCGTGCGCAGCAGGTCGAGGCCGAGCTGATGCGCGGTACTGGGGCAGGTATGCGCCGGCACACCTGCGATGGAGGTCATGATCGGGCGATGCACATGGCCCGCCGAGATGCCGAGCACCTGACGGTGCGCACCGACGATCCGCGCCAGTTCCTCCCGCCCCTCGACAAGTCCGTTGGCGTCCATGCGGTCGATGCCGCTGGGGAACGGCGGATGATGCACGAAGATCATGGTCGGCCGGTCGGGCTGTTCCTCCAGACGATCCTCCAGCCAGCCCAGCCGCTCCGCGCAGAGCCGACCCGCCGTCTCGCCGGGGATCTGGCTGTCCAGGGCGATCAGGCGCACGGAAAGATCCTCCACCGTGTACTGCACGAAGCCCCGGTGCCGAGATAGGCATGATCGTCGAAGACCAGACGCAGGTCGTCGCGGGCGTCATGGTTGCCGACCATCAGCCAGATCGGGACCTGAAGGGGCGCGAGGGTCTGACGCAGCCGCTCGTACTCGCTGGTCCGGCATTCGTTCACCAGATCGCCGGTGACGATGACCCCGTCGGGCCGGGGCTGCATGGCATTGATCCGCGCCACCGCGATCGCCAGCCGCTCGGTCGTCCGGGCGAGCCTGTCCACCGGCTCACCGGGGTCCGTTATGTGCAGGTCACTGATCTGGATCAGGATCATGGCGCGCCGCCGCCTCCGCTTGCGTCAGGACTCGTCAACGACGGACAGCATATCCGGAATCGTGATGAATTTCCGCCTTGGCGCTTCCGGGTCGGCACGATCCTGCTCCGCCTGATCGATCACCAGCCAGTCGTTGTAGCTGACGTGGCGGACACCGCGCTGGATCAGCAGCGCATCCAGTCCCGCGCCACCCTGCTTGCCCGCGCCGTCGCTCATGTCTTCAAGCAGCAGCGTGACAACATCCTGCGCGTCCGGGCGGTTGGTGCCGATGGTACCGCTGGGGCCGCGCTTGGCCCAGCCGACGACATAGACGCCGGGCGCGACGCGCCCCCGGTCATTGACGACCTTGCCATACTCCATGGGCAGCCCGTCGATGGGGCGGCTGACATAGCCGATGCAGCTGATGACCATGCCGCAGGGAATGTCGAAGATCTCCCCGGTACCGACCGCACGGCCATCCTCCAGCTTCGTCCGCTCCACACGGATGCCCGTGACCCTGTCGTCGCCGAGCACTTCGACGGGGCGCAGGAAGAACTCGAAATGTACCGCCACCGGGGCCTGGTCGCGGGTATTGCCGCGGAACGACTGCAGCACCTCCAGCACCGCCTTGCGACCGCGCGCCTCCTTCGGATCCATGCCGTGCGGCAGCGCCTCCGGAATCTGGTCATCGTGCACCAGGGAGATGCCGCGCTGCAGCTCCCCCATCTCCCGCATCTCGGCGATGGAGAAGCTCGCCTCCACCGGACCACGGCGTCCGATCAGATGCACATCGGTCACGGCGCTGTTGAACAGCACCTCTCCGGCCTCATCGGTCAGGTCGGATGCCTTCATCTCGTCCTCGGTGCGCGCCAGCAGACGGGCGCAGTCGAGCGCTACGTTGCCGTTGCCGATGACGGCGACGTCGCTGACATCCAGGTCGATGTCCAGATCGACGAAATCCGGATGGCCATTGTACCAGCCGACGAAGGCGAAGGAGCCGAGCACCCCCTCCTTGTCCTCCCCCGGAATGCCCATGGGGCGATCCCCCTCCGCGCCGAAGGCGATGATGACCGCGTCATAGAGATCGCGCAGTTCATCCATCGTCACATCCCGGCCCAGGGTGACATTGCCGACGTAGCGCACGTTCTCCCGCGATGCGGTCTGGTCGTATTTCTTCGTGACGCGCTTGGTGGTCTGGTGATCAGGGGCGACGCCTGACCGGATCAGGCCATGGGGCGTCGGCAGCCGGTCGATCAGATCGACCATGACCCCCTCCCCCTTCGTGGCCAGGGCCTCCGCCGCATAGAATCCGGCCGGGCCCGCGCCGATGATTGCCACATGCATGGTCATTTGCTTCCTCCCCGTTTCATCACCTGTTGGCCCGACCGCATCCCCTCAGTCCAGGCCACCATACCGATCATAGTATCCCCTGCGCGGCGGGGGCAGTCCCCCATCCGCAGTTTCCAGATGGCGCATCGCATGCGCCGTCGCCTGCGCGTGAATCGCGCGATACAGACTGGCGGAAAGCTGTCGCGCTGTCTCGCCCGGCCAGTCCTTGCCGAGCACGGCCTGCGGCAGCAGCGGATCACGCAGGGTGACACGCCGGAATTCGTGAATCAGCAGCGTCCGTACCACGAAGGCGTCCCGGTCCGGCAGGGAGCCGTGCTGCGTCACATGTTCCATCACCGGTGTGAACAGCCGCAGGAAATCACTGTATCCGCCCTCCAGGGAGGCGAGGTCCCAGGCTTCCCGCGCCAGATGCCGCAGGGCCGCTGGTTCCGAACCGGCCTCGGCCCTGGCGCGCAGCACGACGACCTGGTCCTCCATGCCCTGGTCATGCAGCAGCGCGCGCACGGCCTGCTCCGACATGTCAGGGTGCAGGAAGACGCCCGGCGCAGGTGAGCCAAACCCCATCCAGGCCAGATCACGCCGGAGCTGATCCGCGCGGCGCATGGCGTCGGACGTGGCCATCAGGGTGAGCCAGCAGCCATCCCATTCGCCACGGGCGGAGCGGTAGATGGTCCGGTGGGCGGCGTCGGAGCGGCGGCGGCCGGACGCGGCGAGGTCATAGAAGCTGCGCCGTCCCGCCTGTCGGCCCCGCAGCCAGTTGTCCTTCTGCAGACGGAAGACGGCTGTCCGCACCACCCGCTCGTTGAGTCCGAAATCGGCCAGAAGACGGATCAGGCTGCCCAGCCATACCGGGCAATCATGCGCGGAGATGGTGTCGCCCCAGACGGTGACGATCAGCGATGGCGCCCGCACGGGTACCTGGTCCAGCAGGTGGCGCACGACGGGAACCAGGGCGGTTCCGCCGCGGTCGCCGGAGCCGTCCGGTGTCCGGCGATCTTGCATGGTCGTGGCCATGGGTGCCGATGTTACCGGCAAATCACGGTCATTCAATCCCGCAGGGCTTGCGGTACAGGGTTGCGTGCTCTTATCTGAACGCAACGGGACCGGTCGACAGCCGGCATGAACCAGGGGAGACGGCGGCATGGCGCGCGCATTCGCATCGACACAGGATCTGGGGCCGAAGGAAATCACGTTCGAGCAACTGACGGAGAATACCTGGGTCTATGTGGAGGAGGGTGATCCCACATCCGGCGTGATCATCGGCGACGACGGCGTCATGGTGATCGATACCCGCGCCACACCCATTGCGGCGGATGACCTGATCCGCCGGGTGCGGGAAGTGACCGACAAGCCGTTCCGCTATGTCGTGCTGACCCATTATCACGCTGTCCGGGTGCTGGGGGCCGCCGCCTATGGCGCGGAGCACATCATTGCCTCCGAGCCGACGATGGAGATGATCCGCGAGCGCGGCGACGCCGACTACAAGTCGGAGGCAGATCGCTTCCCGCGCCTGTTCCAGGGCATCGAGAGCATTCCCGGCCTGACCTGGCCGACCATGACCTTCTCCGACCGGATGACCATCATGATGGGTGATCTGGAGGTGCAGGTCATGCATCCCGGCCGCGGCCACACCCGCGGCGACACCATCGTCTGGGTGCCGTCACAGAAGGTGCTGTTCTCCGGCGATCTGGTGGAGAATGGCGCCACCCCCTACACGGGCGACGCACATCTGCGCGACTGGCCCGGCACCCTGGACAAGCTGCGCGCCCTGAAACCGGATTTCCTGATTCCCGGCCGTGGCCCCGCCATGAAGACGCCGGAAGCCTGCGAGGAAGCCATCGCCGGCACGGAAAGCTTCATCCGTGCGCTCTACGACGGTGTCGCCCGCGAGGTCGCCGCCAACCATTCGCTCAAGGAAGCCTACGACACGGTGGTTCCGGCGCTGGAAGGCAAGTACGGCCACTGGTCGATCTTCGCCCACTGCATGCCCTTCGACATCTCCCGCGCCTATGACGAGGCCAGCGGCATCGACCACCCCCGCATCTGGACCGCCGAACGCGACAAGGACATGTGGCAGCAGCTGGAGCAGTAGGGGTCCGGTCGCCCGGGCTTAGAGGAACAGCGACAGCACACCCGTGTAGGCATAGAGGCGGCTGTTTGCGATCTCGCCATTGCCGAAGAAGCCGATCAGCGGCAGGTCGGGGAAGCGTTCCCGGATCATCGCGGCCTCGGTGCGCTGGTCATCGAACAGGTTCGGGCCGCGGCCAAGGCAACTGAAGTAGAGGCCGCCGCGCGGCGTGGCCCCGCCCGTGCGCTGTTCCAGCGTGTCCAGCATCCGTTCCATGTCCGCCACGGCTGCTGCACCGTCGCGGCGGCAGAACATGAGCCGCTGCCCGACCGTGACCTCCTCCGCCACCGCCACCAGGCCGTGCTGCGGATCGACGCCCGCGATCTCCCGCACCAGATAGTCGCCGCTGTCCTGACCCGCCGGAGCAAGTCCGGCAAAGATGAAGCCGGGTATCCGGTCCAGGTTGCGCGACAGGATCTCGCCGATGTCCTGCCGGAAGAGCTCGAATGCCGGACGGCCATCCAGCTCGATGGCGATGTTGCGTTCCGCCCGCGTGATCTCCCGCGCCGGACCGATCGGGGTGCATCCCTGGGTGAGGGCCGTGACGACGGGAACCTGATCGGAGAAGACGATACCTGCCGGTCCCCCGGTCGTCAGGGTCTTCGCCATCACCGGGTTCGGACCCCGGGAGGCGGCAAGACCGCCAACCCAGTAGCCTCCCGGCTGCTGCTCCAGCACCCGCAGGCTCTCCCGCAGCTCGGGCTGGCCCGGATCCGCATGGGCCACGCCGAACCATGGCATGAAGGGGGGCGGCGAAACACCGTCCGGGCGCAGCAGATGTGAAGCCCCCTCCGCGACCGACGTCAGCATCACGGCGATGGCGGGGTGATCGAAGAACTGCTGGTCATTTGCCAGAATGCCGATCCCCGCCGTACCCACCCAGTCGCCGATGCCGGTGCGGCCCCGCAGCACGGTGAGGATACCCTGGGCGTCGCCGGAGAAATGGTCGGACAGATAGACGAAGCCGGGACCACTGTGCGCCAGGTCCGTGTCGATCATGTCGAGACACTGTCCCAGCGCAGTGCGCCAGTCGGCGTCCGCGCCCCATCCCGTCTGAAAGCGATCCGTCATGTCCATGGGTGCATTTCTGGACGTGACAGTCGCCGCACACAAGGGAAGTTCACGCTGATGCGCATTTTCTTAAGACCCGAGAAGCGATAGTTTCGCGAAATGAAGCGCACAGGTGTCATCTGCGTCCTGCTGATCGGCCTCGCCCTGCTGACAGGTTGCGAAGCCCTGCGTGTGAAGCTGGACGGCGGCAGCCAGTCCGGCGTGGACTGGGCGGTTGGCGTCAGATTCTGACGCCTTGTGCCGGATGCACTGCCAATCCGACGGTCTGGGGACAAATGAACCGGAAGACAATACGTCGTCTGATCTACTTCTCGTCAGCGACAAAGACGATGAGCACCTCCGAACTGGACAGCCTGCTTGGCCAGAGTCGCCACAACAATCTGCGCGACGGTCTGACGGGTCTGCTGCTCTATGGCGACGGTTCCTTCATGCAGATTCTGGAAGGGCCGGAGGAGGCGGTTGACTGCACCTACCAGCGTCTTCTGGATGATCCGCGCCACCGTCGGCTGATGAAGGTGGACGATGTCCAGTGCGACGCGCGTCTCTTCGGCAACTGGTCGATGGCCTTCCGGAGGCTAGATCCCGGAGAGAGCCTCGAAGGCTTCGTGCAGTTGCGGCGGTCCGTGCTGGAGGACAGCGGCTGCCGCAGCTCAGGCGGCATGCCCGAGTACATGGTGCGCAACTTCCTCGCCTCGATCCCCGAGACGCGCTGATCCCCCCGACTGATGGTTTCGTCAGGCGCTCATCACCCCATGGCGGCCGCCTTGCGCCCGCCCAGGAACGCCACGGCAACCCCGGGTGCGGCGACCACCAGCGCGATCAGGCTGAGTTCGGTGTGGCTGAACCCGATCATCTCCCCGCCCGGCGCGGCAAAGATCAGTCCGCCGACGAACAGGCTGGCGCGCCCGATGACCCCAAGCAGACCGCCGCCCAGCCGTCCGACGCCGAACAGGTAGCCCTGCAGCGCCGCCGCGACCATCAGGATACCGATCACCGCGGTGACGCAGACGACGATGACTTCCAGCGTCCCGGCATTGCCCAGCAGGGCCGGATTGAAGACGAAGAAGAACGGGATGAAATAGATGATGGAACCGATCCGCATGGCCTCGAAACCGGTCTGCATCGGTTCCGACCTGGCGACGGAGGCGGCGGCAAAGGCGGCCAGCGCCACCGGCGGCGTGATGAAGGAAAGCATGCCCCAGTAGAGCAGGAACATGTGCACGCTCATCGGATCCAGGCCCGCCGTGATCAGCGCCGGGGCCAGGATGATGGCCAGGAAGATGTACGCCGCGGTCACGGTCATGCCGATACCCAGGATGAAACTCGTCACCGCACCCATCAGCAGCAGCACAAGCGGATGTCCGCCCGCCAGGTAGACCAGATCATTGGTCAGCGTGCCGGTCATGCCGGTCGCCTGCAGCGCGCCGACGATCAGGCCGACGGCAGCCAGCAGACTGGCCAGTTCCGCCAGCAGGCAGCCGGTGGCATAGACGAACTGCTTCAGCTTCAGCCAGGTCAGGCGGTGCTTCGGGTTGAACTGGTTGATGATCAGCAGCAGCGCGGTGGCGTAGAACGGGGCCTGCGCCTCCCGCTTCATGTAGATCAGCATGAAGATCAGCAGGGCGAAGACAAACAGGTAATACCACCCCTCGATCATCACCCTGCGGACGGAGGGCAGCTCGGCGCGTGGCAGACCCTTCAGCTGCTTCTCCGCCGCATAGGCGTCGATCTGCATGAACAGGCCGAGATAGTAGAGCAGCGACGGGATGGCGGCAGCCAGCGCCACGTCGATGTAGCGGACCTGCAGGAAGTCTGCCATCACGAAGGCCGTCGCCCCCATGATCGGCGGCATCATCACGCCACCGGTGGAGGCACAGGCCTCGATCGCGCCCGCGGTCTTCGACCGGATACCGATGCGTTTCATCGCCGGAATGGTGAGCGATCCTGTCGTCAGGACATTGGTCACCGGCCCGCCGGACATGGAACCGAAGAGGCCGGAGGAGAAGATCGCCACCTTCGCCGGGCCGCCGCGCACATGGCCCAGCAGGGCAAAGGCAAAGCTGATGAAGAACTGTCCGGCACCGGTATAGATCAGCGCCACGCCGAACAGCAGGAAGCCGAAGACCAGCAGCGCGAAGGCCTTCATCGGAATACCGAGGTAACTCTCCTCGGAGAACATGTGGAACGCCGCCGTGTCCAGGAACGGGCGGCTCAGACCGGACACCACCTGCGGCACCTGGTCGGCATAGATGGGATAGAGCGAGATCACCAGAACGATGAAGAAGACGGCGGGACCGCCGGCACGGCGCCCGGCCTCCATGATCACCGCCCACATGACCACACTGACCCACATGCCGTGCAGGGGGGCCGCATATTCCCAGGCTTCCAGCAGGATCGCCTCGGCATACCAGACGTAATAGCAGGTCAGGCCGAGGGTCAGGATCATCAGGGCAATGTCGTAGAGCGGCACCTTCGACCTGGAGGACCGCTTGAAGCCCGGCAGCACGATGAAGACCATCGAGATCATGATGCCGCCGACCAGATAGAGGTAGCGGTTGTCGACCAGCGCCTTGCCGATCAGGGTCTGCAGCACCTCCAGCGCGAACATGCGGTCGATGGCGATCAGCATGGCGATGCTGGTCATGGCGGAGATGATGCCCAGCCAGACCGGACCCAGCGTGCGGTAGCGGCTGGCCTCGCGATCATCGATCTCTTCGGGCTGCGTGGACGGATTCGTGGCGCTGTCGGACATGGGAACCCCCAAAACGATCTGGCCCAAAATGATCTGGGCAGGACGGGCAGCAGGGTCAGGTAGAGGAAGGGCCGGCGCGGCGGATGCGATGCCGGCCGGCCCCTGCTGGTCTCATGCCGGCACCAGCGGTGCCGGGTCGTCGTCTCAGGCGATCAGATCACCAGGTCTCAAAGATCGTGATCATGCCCGCGGCCTCCAGCGCATCGAAACGCGCCTTCATCCAGCCGGTATTGAACGCGTCGTCATCCGACGGGGCATTCGCGGTATAGGCGGCCCAGGCATCCTGCAGCACCTTCTGCCGGGCCATGTTCTTGTCCTGGTTGGCCTGAGCGCCGTCGGTCCACTTGCCGATTTCCTTGTAGTACTTGATGGCACCGGGGTGGAACGGCAGGAACACATGCTCCAGCTTCTGACGCTCCCAGGCCCAGCCGTTCGCGCCCGGCGCGGAGGCCTTGTAGTCGTCATAATGCTCGTACATCGCCTTGGTCATGTTGTAGGCGAGATCGTCGCTGGCCTGCGTCGTGCCGACCAGGATCGGATAGGCCGTGCCGACACCTTCATAGCCTTCGGCGGGAACGGCGGCACCCTGCATGCACTTGTGCGGGAAGTACCACGGCACCACCGCATTCAGCCGCTTCCAGCCTTCGGTGTCGGCATGGGGCTGCGGCGGGTGGACCAGGCCACGCGGGCTGGCCTCCAGCTTGACCATGGAGGTGGAGAAGGTCGCACCCTCGGCGGCGTCATTGTCGCCGTTGATGATGCTGTCGATGGAAGCGCCGTAGCCGCCGACTTCCACCTTCTGCACGTCATCCCAGGTCATGCCGGCATGGGCCAGCATGGCCTCGACAGCCTTGTTCAGCGCCGGGGCACCCTGCACCCAGGAAACCCGCTTGCCCTTCAGGTCGGCCATGGTCTTGACGCCGGTATCGGCGGCCACGGCCATGGAAACGGCACAGCCGTCAGCCACATTGTGCAGCAGCAGGCGGATCGGCTGCGGTCCCCAGTTGCGGTTGCCGAAGGTATAGACGGCTTCCTGCGCGTAGACGCTGTCCGACCCGGTGGCGGAGAACTGGGCAACGCCCTTCACCAGCGGAGTCAGGCGGGACACGTCGTTCTTGCCCGGCAGCACCCGCAGGTTCACGCCGTAGGTGTTCTTCAGCACCGAGCCGATGCCCACCGCCTGATTGTAACCGGACGTACCCGTGTTGTAGGCGGTCCAGACAAGCGTCTTCGGCAGGTTGATCTCAGCCGTCGCGGCCTGTGCCGCAAGGGCCACGGCCGCAGCAGCGGCAGCAGGCGCAATTCTCTTCCAGATTGACATGATTGGTTTCTCCCCGTTCCGGTTTCTTTCCGCCCCTGCAGGAGACGGCTTTTTCTTTACCTAGGGAAAAGGTTATGCGACCTCCACAAGATTGAACAGACCAGAATTCCATCATCAATAGTTCGGACTGCCGATGGTCTCCGGTGCCGATTCCATCCGGCTACGGAACGGGTTAGGTTCGGAAACCTGTTGGGGGGGAGAGAAACGCGATGCCGCAGACTGACATCAGCCATATCGGATTCATCGGACTCGGCGTGATGGGGGAGGCCATGTGCCGGAACCTCGTGCGCAAGGGTCCCTGGAAGGTCACCGCCTTCGACCTGGATCCCGAACCCCTGGAGCGGCTGGGCGAAGACGGTGCCGCGACCGCCCGGTCCGTGGCGGAGCTGATGGCGGCGGCCGATGTGGTCATCACCTGTCTTCCGGGCGGCGAGCAGGTCCGCAAGCTGGTGCTCGGGGCCGACGGCCTGGTCAGCCTGGTCCGTGCCGGGCAGATCCTGATCGACATGTCGACGTCCCAGCCGACGCTGATGCGGGAGATCGCGACGGCGGTGGCCGAGCAGGGTGCACGTTTCGCCGACGCCCCGATCGCCCGCACCCGTCAGGCCGCCGCCGACGGCACGCTGGCGATCATGGTCGGTGCCGCGGATGACCTGTTTCAGACGATCCGGCCGGTCCTGGCCACCATGGGCTCCGACATCGAGCATTGCGGCGAGGTCGGCTCCGGCCAGGTCATCAAGATCATGAACAACATGGTGCTGTTTCAGACCGTCCTGGCACTCGGTCAGGCCGTCGCCATCGCCGAGAAGGCGGGGGTTTCCGGCAAGGTGCTGCTGGATACGATGATGAAGGGCTCCGGCGACAGTTTCGCGCTGCGCAATCACGGGGTGAAGGCCATCCTGGCCGATACCTATCCGGAGAAATCCTTCTCCGTCCGCTATGCCGCGAAGGACCTGTCCTACGCGCTGGAAATGGCGGAGGAATTCGGCGTCCGCGCGCCGGGGGGCGAGACGGTGGCCCGGATGTTCGACGAAGCCATCGCCAATGGTGACGGCGACCGCTACTTCCCCGTGATGCGCCGCATCCTGGATGTCACCGACACCTGAAACCGGTCTGATCCGGGCAGCGTCGCCATCGACAGCGGGGCACCGATGCTGGCAGTCTGACGTCACAGAGATGTTTCATGAGTGTCCGCCATGATGAGTCAGAAGAACAATGACCTGATCACCCGCATCGGGCCGGGGACTGCGGCTGGGGCCTTGCTGCGCCAGTACTGGCAACCGGTGGCGCTGGCGGACGAACTGATGAGCGCGCGCCCCGTGGTGCCGGTGACGGTGCTGGGGGAGCGGCTGGTGCTGTTCCGCGACGCGGACGGCACCCTGGGGCTGATCGGGCGGCACTGTCCGCATCGCGGGGCCGACCTGGCCTATGGACGGCTGGAGGATGGCGGCCTGCGCTGTCCCTTCCACGGCTGGCTGTTCGACTGCACCGGCCAGTGCCTGGAACAGCCCGCCGAGCCCGACGACAGCATCATGCACCGGCATGTGCGGGCCGTGAACTACCCGGTGGTGGCGCTGAACGGAGCCATCTTCGCCTGGATGGGGGGTGGTGAACCGCCCGCCCTGCCGGCGCTGGACTGCTTCGGCGCGCCGGACAGTCATGTCTTTGCCTTCAAGGGTCTGTGGGACTGCAACTGGCTGCAGGCGCTGGAGGTCGGGATCGACCCGGCGCACGCGTCGTTCCTGCACCGGTTCCTGGAGGACGAGGACCCGGCGGAGGGCTATGGCAAGCAGTTCCGGGACTCGGTCGCGGACAGCGAGATCCCGATGACCCGGCTGCTGCGCGACTATCCGCGCCCCGAACTGAGGATCGAGGACACGGATCACGGCATGCGGCTGACGGCGCTGCGCCACATGGAGGACGGGCGGACCCATGTGCGG
This sequence comes from Kordiimonadales bacterium IMCC3096, assembly GCA_016865035.1. Lineage (GTDB taxonomy): Bacteria > Pseudomonadota > Alphaproteobacteria > Minwuiales > Minwuiaceae > Minwuia. Next base: position 1,870,521 of record CP018227.1, on the reverse strand, counting down.
GTCACCAACCAGATCTTCCCGCAGGCCATCGTCATCCCGATGTCGAACGAGATGACGATCACCCAGTGGCATGTGCCGGTGGATGACGTGAGCTGTTACTGGTTCTCCATGTTCACCAGCTTCGCCCGGCCCGTGGACAAGGCGGTGATGCGGGAACAGCGCATGAAACAGCATCGCCTGCCGGACTATCGCCCGATCACCGGTGCGGGCAGCAACTATGGCTTCGATGCCGACGAACAGGTGCGGGAGACCTACACCGGCATGGGCCACGACATCAACGTGCACGACCAGTGGGCGGTGGAATCGATGGGCCGCATACAGGACCGGCGGCAGGAGCATCTGGGCAAGTCCGATGTCGGGATCGTGCGCTATCGCCGCCTGCTGCGCGATGCGATCCGCAAGGTGGAGGCCGGTGAGGAGGTGCCGTTCCGGGAAAGCCAGACCCGCCGGAGCGGCCCCGTCGCCGTCGACAGCATCTGCGCCACCGAAAGCTGGGAACGGCAATGGCGTGACTTCGACACCACCCGGCGGGCAGCCTGCCCCTGGCCCGCGACACTTGGGGCCTGAGCGTGAACGACGTGGCGCTGCCGGAAGGCGCGGAGGCCGTTCTGGCGGAGGTCCGGGAAAAGGGTGTGGAGACCGTCCGCATCAGCTTCACCGACCAGCACGGCATCCTGCGCGGCAAGGCCCTGCCCGCCAGCGCCCTGGAGAGCGCCTTTCGCAGCGGCGTCACCATGACCTCGACCCTGCTGCTGAAGGACACGTCCCACCGCACGGTCTTCCCCGTCTGGGGTGATGATGCGGGGTTTGGCGCGGGCGTCCTGACCGGCGCGGGCGATGTCATCATGCGGCCCGACCCGGAGAGCTTCCGGGCGCTGCCTTGGTCGCCGCACTCCGCCTGGATGCTGGCGGACATTCACCTGGCCGACGGTGACCCGTTCCCCTTCAGTCCCCGGCACCTGCTGCAGGCGGCCGTACAGCGGCTGGCAGACCGGAACATGCGCCTCGTCACCGGGCTGGAACTGGAGTTTCACGTCTTCCGCATCACCGGTCCCCGCCTCGCCCATACGGATACCGGGATGCCCCCGGCGGCGCCGGAGACGGAGCTTCTGGCGCACGGCTACCAGTACCTGACAGAGGACCGTTACGCCCAGCTGGAGCCGGTGATGGACATGCTGCGTCGCGCGGCGGAGGGTCTGAAGCTGCCGGTCCGGTCCATGGAGGTGGAGTTCGGGCCGGGACAGTTCGAGTTCACCTTCGATCCCGCCGACGCGCTCACCCATGCCGACAACATGATCCTGTTCCGCGCCATGGCGAAGCAGGTCTGTCGGCAGCAGGGGCTGCATGCCACCTTCATGACCCGGCCCCAGCTGGCCAACGGCATGGCCAGTGGCTGGCACCTGCACCAGTCGCTGGTGGACCGGTTGAGCGGCCAGAACCTGTTCATGACCCGCCCGGACGGATCAATGTCAGCCATCGCCAGCGCCTGGATCGCCGGGCTGCTGGATCATGCGGCGGCGACCTGCCTGCTCTCCACCCCGACCGTGAATGGCTACAAGCGCTATCAGAATGCGTTTCAGCTTGCCCCGGACCGGATCGCCTGGGGACGCGACAACAAGGGCACCATGCTGCGGACACTGATGGGCACCAATGACACCGCGAGCCGGGTGGAGAACCGCGTGGCCGAGGCGGCGGCGAACCCCTATCTGCACATGGCCTCGCAGATCCTCGCCGGACTGGACGGGGTGGAACGCGGGCTGGAAGCCGGTCCGCCCGTCACCCGTCCCTACGAGAGCGATGCCCCTGCCCTGCCCCGGAACCTGGGTGCCGCGCTGGAGACCTTTCAGGCCAGTCCCTTCATCGACGCGGCCTTCGGTGACGGTTTCAACCGCTATTTCAGCACCATCAAGCGTGCCGAATGGGACCGCTTCCTCGCCACCGTCACGGACTGGGAACAGCGCGAGTACTTCTCGATCTTCTGAGGCTTTCAGGGGCGCGAGTCCGTAGCGGCGGCGGGCTGGACGACCCGGCCAACCCCAGCCCGGTGCCCGGGTTTGCGGCACCAGCGGTGGTTACTGGAGACGGCGGGCTGGCCGACCCGGCCAACCCCAGCCTGCCTGCTCAGGAGTCCCCCATTGCATCCCGATAGAGTTCGGCGAAGCCGGCTTCGTCGACCGGGCGGGCGTTGGTGGCGCGGGTGGGGTCGTCCAGGGCGTGTTCGATCATGCCGGGCACCATCTCGTCGGTGATGCCCATCTCGCGCAGGTTGGCGGGCAGGCCGATGCGGGCGTTCAGTTCCTCGATGGCCTTGTCCAGCGGCGCGCCGTCGGGCAGGCCCATGGCCTTGCGCATCCGCTCTTCCTTGTCGCCCAGCACCGGCTGGTTGTAGCGCAGGCAGGCGGGCAGGCAGACAGCGTTCAGGGTGCCGTGATGCAGGTTCAGCTCCCGGATGCGGCCCGCTGCATGGCTCATGGCATGGACAGCACCCAGGCCCTTGGTGAAGGCCAGCGCGCCCTCCGCAGCCGCGATCATCATCTGCTTGCGGCCTTCCCGGTCCTCCCCGTTGGCAACCACGCTCTCCAGGTGTCCCTGGCCCACGGCGCGCCACAGGCCGTCGATGCCGATGGCTTCCGCCGCCGGGTTCTCCGTCGGACTCATCACCGCTTCCATCAGATGGGTGACGGCATCCATGCCGGTGGCGGCGGTCAGGCGGGGCGGCAGGCCGACCGTCAGTTCCGGATCGCACAGGGCCACCTTCGCAAGCATGTTCGGGCTGCTGAAGATCAGCTTGCGCCCGTCTTCCGTGATGATCACCGCGCCGCGGCTGACCTCCGACCCGGTGCCGGAGGTGGTGGGGATCGCGATCATCGGGGCGCAGGCACCGATCTTCGCCATCCCTCCGGTCATGACATTGTAGTCGATCAGCGGCTCCGGATGCGTCGCCAGCAGGGCGACGCCCTTCGACAGGTCCATGGATGACCCCCCGCCGAGCGCGATGATGCCGTCGCAGTCATTCTCCCGGTACAGCGCCAGCGCATCCTTCACCGCCGTCTCGGTCGGATTTTCCGGCGTGCCGTCATACAGCGTCACCTGCACATCGTTGGGGATCCGCCCCCTGATCCGGTCCGCGATACCCAGATCCACCAGACCCTTGTCGGTGCAGATCAGCGGCCGCCGGATCCCGAGGGTCGCCAGCGTCTCCGCCAGCATGTCGATGGCCCCGTGCTCGATGTGACACTGGTTGAAGAATGTGATGATGGCCAAGTGAAAATCCTCCCCTGCGGTGATGCGGGGAGTGTGCACCGCCAGTCAGCCCCCCCGCAACGGCAATCCTGCCATCGCCCAGCCCGTCTTGACGCAACGGCACCGGCTGTCACGATAGGCGCCATGCAACGCAATGATCGGGGAGGATCTCGCAGCCATGATGACGGGTGAGGAATACAAGGCATCGCTGAACGACGGTCGGGCGACCTATTTCGAGGGGCGCCGGGTCGATGACATCATGGCCGACAAGCTGATGGCGGAATCGGCGGAGGTCATCGCGAAGGGCTATGACCTGCTCTACCAGCCGGGTGCCGACGCGAAGAGTCCGCTCATGGACATCCCGCGTTCGGCGGAGGAACTGAAGGCACGGCTGCCGCTGCTGAGTTCCGTCGATATCGTGGCCAATACCACCAACCAGTCGATCATGACCCTGATGACCGCAGCCGGGCGCATCGGCGGGGAGCATCCGGAATATGCGGAGCGCATCCAGGCCTGGGTCGAGGACGCACAGGCCCGCGACATCCGCATCACCGAATGCATTACCGACGGCAAGGGCGACCGGTCGCTCAGCCCCGGAAAGCAGCCGGATCCGGACGCCTATACCCGCGTGGTGGAGCGCCGCAGTGACGGCGTGGTCATTCGTGGCGCCAAGCTGCACATCACCGGTGCCTCTCTGGGGCATGAGACCATGGTGATCCCGACCAAGGCGATGAAGCCCGGCGAGGAAGACTATGCCATCGCCTGCGCCGTGCCGGTCAACGCGCCGGGGGTGAAGATCGTCAATACCTCCTATGCGCCGCGGCACGAGGATGACCGGGTGTTTCCGGTCAGCCGCCAGAACCACATGCCGGAAGGCTTCGTCATCTTCGATGATGTCTTCGTGCCGACAGAGCGGATCTTCCTGAACGGCGAGGTCAAGCACGCCGGGCAGTTCGCCCATTCACTGGGCCTGTGGGAACGGCTGGGCGGCCTGACCTTCATGTCCAACGAGGCGGATGAGCTGGTCGGTTTCGCGCAGCTGATCGCGGAGGCCAACGGGCTGGAGAAGGTCGGGCACGTGCGCGAGAAGATCTCGGAGATGATCATCCATGCCACGCTGATCCGCGCCTCGCTGGAAGCGGCCATCGCCAACTGCACCATCGGTGACAATGGCGCGGCGTTCCCGTCGGAACTGTTCACCAATGCCGGCAAGTACCAGGCGGCGACCCAGTACAACCTGATGTGCCGTCACCTGCATGACATCTCCGGCGGCTCGGTGCTGACCGCGCCCGGGATCTCGGACCTGGAGAACAACGAGGTCGGGCCGCTGATCCGCAAGTACATGTCGGCCAGCCCCAACGTCGATGGCGAGACCCGCATCAAGCTGTTCCACGCCATCCGCGACCTGACCGCCGATGCCATGGGCGGCTGGCGCTATGTCACCAACATCCAGGCCGGTGGCGGTCTCTACGCCCAGCGCATCGTGACGCGGAAGCACTACGACATGGAGGGCGCCAAGCGGAAGGCCCTGCATGCCGCCAAGATGCTGCCGGAGGGCGAGGCGGCGGAATAGGGCGACCTCTACCTACCGTACCGGAAAGCCAGATTGATTGACCCCGCCTGCCCGGCGGGGTTAAGTCCCGCGCGTCAGGTGGCTGGATGACCGCTGTCGTGCCGCAAGGCGCGGTGGAGGAAAGTCCGGGCTCCACGGAGAATCGGTGCCGGGTAACGCCCGGCGGGGGCGACCCCAGGGAAAGTGCCACAGAGAACAGACCGCCCGTGGCGACACGGGCAAGGGTGAAACGGTGCGGTAAGAGCGCACCGCGGCGGCGGCAACGTCGCTGGCAGGGTAAACCCCACCGGGAGCAAGACCGAATAGGGATGGCTGGATGTCATGCCGCAAGGCAGAGGCAGCAGGGCGCTCCGGCCCGCCGTCCGGGTTGGTTGCACGAGGCATCCGGCGACGGGTGTCCCAGATGAATGGTCATCCAGTTCCCGGCAACGGGAACGGACAGAACCCGGCTTACAGGCCACCTGACGTTCTTCTTCCCGCGCATCTGGATCACTGTCAGACGCCGACGCGGCACAGTGGGTACCCGGGTCAGGCCCGGGCACGGCGTCTGTGGGGTGGGAGATTTCAGTTAGATCGCTCACCCCTCCCCCACGCCGCTCGCGGACTTGATCCGCGAGCCCGGTCTCCCAGGCTTGCCCAGCGCTGCTGGGTACCCGGGTCAAGCCCGGGTACGGCGTGGGGAAGATGGCATTGCCAGTGGGTCACCTGACCAACACCCATCACGGCACCCGCGGACTTGATCCGCGGGTCCAGCTCTCGGCAAGGCATTGAACCAGGTTGCGCGGAGGCAGCCGCGCCTGCTCACCCACGTCAGCGCGGTACACCGGGTACCCGGGTCGAACCCGGGTATGGCGTCAGCGGAGTGGTGGCGGCTGGATCAGTCCTGGCCGCCCGGGACGATGGCGAGGCTGCCGGAGGGGCGGCGGCTGACGGTGGCGTCGGGGCCGACGACGACCGTGGTGAAGGAATTCTCCACGATCACGGGACCCGCCACCGGCTCATCGACCTTCAGCGAATCGAAGCTGCGGATCGCCGTGTCCAGCCAGCCGCCTGCACCGAACCAGGCCTTGCGGCTGGGCTGTTCGCCGGTTCCCGCCGCCGTGTCGGACAGGCTGGCGATACCGCCTTCGCGGAGCGTGCAGCTGACACGGGCCGACCAGCCAATGACCTCGATCTCCGATTCCGCGTCCTTGATGGCGAAGACTTCCTCATGCGCGGCATGGAAGTCCTCCACCAGCTGCCGCACATCGGCCTCGGAGCCGAAGCTGTCACCGCGCAGCGGCACCTCGATCTCCCAGACCTGGTGCGGATAGCGCGCCTCCGCCATGTAGGTGATCTCCGTCCGGACGGCCCCGGCCCCCGCACCGCTGGCGAAGGCCTCGCAACGGGCCTTCAGATCCGCCAGCACCGCATTGACACCGTCGCGGTCGAAGTCGGCGGAGGTGGTGAACAGGGTGGCCCGCGCGTCCGACATCAGGTCGGACATCAGCGCGCCGCCCGCCGAAAGGGCGGCACCCACGTCCGGGATCAGCACCATGGGACAGCCGAGGCGGGCGCCGATCCGCTCCGAGTTCAGGCCCGCCGCACCACCGCCGCCGATCAGCACAGCCTTGGCGGGGTCGATGCCCTGGTTGATGGTGATGTCCATGATCGCCTGCACCATGTTCTCCGTGGCGATGCGGACGATGGCCAGCGCCGCATCCTCCACCGACAGGTTCAGCCGACCCGCGAGACGGCTTTCGATGGCGGTGCGGGCAGCGGCGGCATCCAGCTTCATGCTGCCGCCCAGGAAGAAGTCGGGATCGACGTAACCCAGCACGACACAGGCGTCGGTCAGCGTCGGTTCGGTGCCGCCATTGCCATAGGCGGCCGGACCCGGCACTGCGGAGGCCGACTGCGGCCCCACATGCAGCAGGCCGCCGTCATCGACCCAGGCGATGGAGCCGCCGCCCGCCCCGATGGAGCGCACGTCGACGGAGGGAAAGCCGGTCATGTGGCCACGATATTCGCCGCCGATCCAGGTCTCCCGCGTCCACGGAATCCGTCCACGGCGCACCAGGCTGAGGTCGTAGGTGGTGCCGCCGGTATCGGCAACGATGGCGGTCTCCGCCTGCGCATCCACGTCGGTGAAATGCCGGCCCGCGACCGGAGCCATGGACGGCCCGGAATTGATCAGATGCACCGGCGTCTCCGCCGCGTCCGCCGCGTCGATGACACCCGCGCCACTGGTCACGATCAGCACCCGGCCGTCGAACCCGGCTTCCTTCAGCCGCTGCGACAGGTTGCGCATGTAGGCCCCCATCAGGGGCTTCAGCGAGGCGTCGATGGCGGTGGAGGAGGCCCGGCGGTATTCGCGCAGCGACGGATTGAGCCGGTGCGACAGGGTGAAGGGAACGCCGGGCATGTGCTCCTCCAGCAGCTCCCCGATCCGCTTCTCGTGCGCGCCATTGACGATGGACCAGAGCAGGCAGACGGCCACGGCCTCCACACCCGCCGCCTTCATTTCCTGGATGATGGAGATGACCTGCGCCTCATCGAGGGGCGTCAGCACCTCTGCATCGGTATTGATGCGTTCATCGACTTCCCAGGTCAGGGACCGGGGCACATAGGGTTCCGGATAGGGGACGGTGAAGTTGAAGACGTCGGAACGCCCCCCTTCCCGCAGCACCAGGATGTCCGGGTGGCCGGTGGTGGTCAGGAAAGCGGTCTTCGCGGTATTGCCGGTGATGATGGCGTTGATCGCGCGGGTGGTGCCATGGATGAACAGGCTGCCCTGCGCCAGCAGTTCGCCCAGCGGCAGCCCCATGCCGTCGGCGGCAACCTGCAGGCTGTCGATGACGCCGCGAATCGGGTCATCCGGCGTCGTCGCGGCCTTGAACATGCGCAGGGTGCCGTCATCCTCCTCCACCAGCAGATCCGTGAAGGTTCCCCCCGTATCGACCGCAAATCGCATCGTTCCCGCTCTCCCGCGCTCCATCGCTTCGGGAATCGTCCCGAAACTACCGGACCAGACGGGAGCATCGGACGGCAGCGCTGACAAGATGGCACGATGGGCAATGCGCGCTGATACTGCAAAAGGTGCGCTGCCCGCACAGGTCAGCCGCCCCCGTCCCTGTCACACTGTCGAAAGGGGAAATGCATCAGGTTGCCGTGGGAGGGACCGGGAGATGAGCGAACTGAAGGTGAAGACACTTGCACCGCTGCCGATCGCCATGCTGGTCGCGGCGGCGCTGATCTACGGCCTGGTGTTTCCGTTCAACCAGCTGGCGTCGGAGGCCGGAGGGACATTCTTCGGCCATGCCTTCTGGCAGGTCTTCCTGGCGGGCATCGCCCTGTTCGTCATCGCCAATCTGCGGGGGCAGAGGGTACGTTTCGGCTGGCCCTGGTTCCGCGTCTATGTCGTCGTCGGGGCCTTCGGCTTCGGGCTGCCGATGGCACTGCTGACCTTCGTCGGCCCCAATCTGCCGACGGCCATCGTCTCGCTGGTGCTGGCGCTGTCGCCGACCTGCACCTATCTGGCCAGCATCCTGTTCCGCATCGACCGCCTGTCCGCCTTCGGCATTGTCGGCATCCTGCTCGGTTTCGCCGGGGTGGCGGTGGTGCTGGCCCCGGACAGCGCCATGCCCGGCACCGACGCGGTGACCTGGTTCCTGCTGGCGCTGATCGTGCCGGTGTTCCTGGCCATCGCCAACATCTCGGCCGCACTGCTGCGCCCGCCGGAAGCCACCTCGACGGCGATGGGTGCCGGGTTCCTGCTGGGCGCGGCGCTGTCGCTGCTGCCGCTGATGCTGCTGTTCAACCAGACCTATCTGCCGCTGAACACGGCCATCCTGCTCCCGACACTCGGTTCGGCAGCGGTGAACGCGGTCTTCATCATCCTGTTCGCGGAACTGGTACGGCGCTGGGGACCGACCTTCTTCGCCCAGTTCAACTATCTGGCCGTGGTCGCCGCCATCGGCTGGGCCGCGATCTTCTTCGGCGAACAGCCCGGCATCCACTCCCTGATTGCCCTGGCCCTGATGGCCACAGGCGTGATGATCTCGGAACTGCGCCACCGGAAGAAGTAGGCGGGAACCACACGAAGACTCCCGGCATCCCCAGCCATGCGAGACAAGCGTGGCCGGAATGGCCGTAGGGGCTGTGACATCGGAGCGAAGCCGTTTATGCTCCGCCGAACTTTGACGATGTTTCAACTTGAACAAGGGGGAGGATACCTATGGTCGCGATGTTCGAACAATCAGACCTGTCACGTGATCTGGCCGAACGCATCGAAGCGTTCATGGACGAGCACATCTATCCGAACGAGCAGCTCATGGATGACCAGCTCGCCGAGGGCGACCGCTGGCAGCCGATCCCGAAGTCGGAGGAGCTGAAGGCCATCGCCAAGGAGCAGGGCCTGTGGAACCTGTTCCTGCCGGAGAATCCCTATGGTTTCTCCATGTCCAACCTGGACTATGCGCCGCTGTGCGAGATCATGGGCCGTTCGCGTTACGCCTCGGAGATCTTCAACTGCTCCGCACCCGACACCGGCAACATGGAAGTGCTGGCCCGTTACGGCACCAAGGAGCATCAGGAGAAGTGGCTGAAGCCGCTGCTGGAAGGCGAGATCCGCTCCGCCTTCGCGATGACGGAGCCGGAGGTTGCCTCCTCCGACGCCACCAACATCGCCTGCCGCATCGAGCGTGATGGCGATGAATATGTCATCAACGGCCGCAAGTGGTGGACCTCTGGAATCGGCGATCCGCGCTGCAAGGTGCTGATCCTGATGGGCAAGACCGACCCGGACAACCCGGACCGCCACAAGCAGCAGTCCATGATCCTGGTGCCGCGCGATGCCAAGGGCGTGACCGTGAAGCGGATGCTGCCGGTGTTCGGCTATGACGACGCGCCGCACGGCCATGGCGAGGTGCTGTTCGAGAACGTGCGCGTTCCCGCCTCCGACATCCTGCTGGGTGAGGGCCGCGGCTTCGAGATCGCCCAGGGGCGGCTTGGCCCGGGACGTATCCATCACTGCATGCGCTCCATCGGCGTCGCCGAGCGTGCGCTGGAACTCACCATCAAGCGCCTGAAGTCCCGCGTGGCCTTCGGCAAGCCGGTGATCGAGCAGTCGGTCTGGCGGGAGCGGATCGCGGAGGCGCGGATCATGATCGATCAGTGCCGCCTGCATGTGCTCTACACCGCCTGGAAGATGGATACGGTCGGCAACAAGGAAGCCCGCAAGGAAATCGCGGGCATCAAGGTCTCCGTGCCGAACATGGCCTGCAAGATCACCGACTGGGCCATCCAGGCCCATGGCGCCGGTGGTGTCACCACCGACTTCGGTACGGCGAACATGTACGCCCACCAGCGCACCCTGCGTCTGGCGGACGGCCCGGATGAGGTGCATCGCGACCAGCTCGCCCGCCTCGAGATCCGTCGCTGGAACTGACCTGACGAACCCGCGCTGTCCCCGGGGGCAGCGCGGTCTTCGACAGCCGGAATGAAGAGGGCCAGGTTCCTGACGGAGCGTGGCCCTTTTCGTTGGAATGCATGCGGGTGACGCTGCCCGAAAACCCGGAAACGGAAGGGATCGCCCGCCGTCCCCTCACCGGCCATGCAATGTTTGCCTCGCCCCTGAATTGGGCGTATTGCGGGTTCAGGGGCCCCTCGTCAGGGTCCCGTTCAGAGTCAACAAGGTGGCTGAGAGATGCATAGCCCCGGTGGCGGCCAGACGTCGCATCGGTTTTCCCTGACAGGGCCTGGGCAGGAGCGGTCGGTTGCTTGACGTCCGGCCGGTCTTTCAGATCCTCGGCTGGGTGGTCTGCTGGATCGGCATCACGCTGCTGGTGCCGACCGCCACGGATCTGGCCGATGACAATGTGGACTGGCAGGCGTTCCTGCTCGCGGCCGGTATCGCCCTGTTCGCGGGTGGGCTGCTGGTGGCCGGGACCTGGCGCGAGAGCGGCGTCCGGCTGGACCTTCGCCAGTCGTTCATCGTCGTCATTCTCGGCTGGGTGTTCGTCGCCGGCTTCGGGGCGATCCCTTTTCTGGGCATCGGCATCAGTTTCACCGACGCGGTATTCGAATCCATGTCCGGTCTGACGACAACCGGCTCGACCGTGCTGACCGGCCTCGACGGGCTGCCACGGGGCGTGCTGCTGTGGCGCGCGATGCTCCAGTGGGTCGGCGGCATCGGGATCATCGCGATCGCGGCACTGATACTTCCGCTTCTCCGGGTCGGCGGCATGCAGCTCTTCAAGATCGAAAGCTCCGGGTCCGACGAGGACAAGGCGGCGGCCGACAGTCGCCTTCTGATCCTGCTGTTCAGCATCTACACGGGTCTGACCCTGCTCTGCGCGCTGGTCTTCTCCCTGCTGGGGATGGAGCCGTTCGATGCCATCACCCATGCCATGACCACGCTGTCCACCGGCGGCTATTCCACGCATGACGCCTCCTTTGGATACTTCGCTGACTGGCGGCTGCACTGGGCCGGCACGTTCTTCATGATCTGCGGCGCGATCCCGTTCTTTCTCTACGTGCGCACGACCATGGGAAACTGGCGCGTTCTGGTCTCCGACGCGCAGGTGAGGGGATTTCTCGGCTTTCTGGCCGTCAGCACCGCCCTGATGACGCTTTGGCTGCATGCGGAAAGGGACATCGGCATCTTCGAGGCCCTGACGCTGGTGTCCTTCAACATCACCTCCGTCGTCACGACGACCGGGTTCGCGACGGCGGACTATACCGCCTGGGGTCCTGGCGCCGTCGGCATGTTCCTGATGCTGATGTTCGTGGGCGGCTGCTCCGGTTCCACCTCGGGCGCGATCAAGATCTACCGCTACCAGGTGCTGTGGATCTTCGTGCGGGCCCATGTGACGCGGCTGTTCTCGCCGAACCGGGTGATCGCGCTGTCCTACAATGGCCAGAGACTGGATTCGGATGTTCCGACATCGATTCTGGCCTTCCTCGCCGTCTTCATCGCGACGATCGGCATCGTGACGGTTCTTCTTGCCCTCTGCGGACTGGATATCGTGACCGCCTATTCGGCCAGTCTCACGGCCATCACGAACGTCGGGCCGGGAATGGGCGAGATCATCGGCCCCGCCGGCAATTTCCAGCCCCTGCCGGACATCGCCAAGTGGATCCTGACAAGCGCCATGCTGGCCGGTCGTCTGGAGGTGCTGGTGCTGCTGGTCATCTTCGACCGGGACTTCTGGATCGACTGAGCGGGGTCAGCCCTGGCCGTCCGCTGCCATCACACCTCCGGTTCGTCGATCCCGGCAGCGCGGCAGGCGGCGGTGATGGTGTTGGCGAGCAGGCAGGCGATGGTCATGGGGCCGACGCCGCCGGGGACCGGGGTGATGGCACCGGCATGGCCGATGGCGGCGGCATAGTCCACGTCGCCGACCAGACGGGTCTTGCCGTCTTCCTTCGGGACGCGGTTGATGCCGACGTCGATGACGGTGGCACCCGGCGCGATCCAGTCACCCTGCACGAAGTGCGGACGACCCACGGCGGCAACCACGATATCGGCGCTGCGGCAGAGTTCGGGCAGGTTGCGGGTGCGGCTGTGGGCGATGGTGACGGTGCAGTTGGCCTGCAGCAGCAGCATGGCCATGGGCTTGCCGACGATGTTGGAGCGTCCGACGACCACGGCGTTGAGGCCCGAGAGGTCGCCCAGCCGGTCCTCCAGCATCATCATGCAGCCGCGCGGGGTGCAGGGCACCAGGGCGGGCAGACCGACCTGCAACCGCCCGGTATTGATGACATGGAAACCGTCCACGTCCTTCGCGGGGTCGATGCGGTCCAGCACGGCGGTCTCGTCGATCTGGTCCGGCAGGGGCAGCTGCACCAGGATGCCGTGGATGCCCGGATCGGCGTTCAGCCGGTCGACGATGGCCAGGACCTCTTCCTGGCTGGCGGTGTCGGGCAGGCGGATCTCGTCGGAACGCATGCCCGCCTCATTGGTCTGCTTCGCCTTGTTGCGGACGTAGACCTGGCTGGCCGGATCCTCCCCCACCAGCACCACGGCGAGACCGGGCTTCAGCCCGTGATCGCGGATCAGGATCTCCGTCTGGGCGGTGACCCGTTCCCGCACACGGGCCGCGAAGGCCTTGCCGTCGATGCGGTTGTCGGGCTGGCTGGCGGCTGTGCTGGAGGCGGACTCTGCGGCTGCGGTCATGATCCTGATCCCTGTCTACTGGGCGCCGGAGGGCGGCTGGGGTGGCAGAAGGCGGCGGAGCTCAGCTTCCGCGCCTGCAATCTGAACTGTCTTGGCGCGGCTGATCTCTCCACGCACGACCTCAATATCCCTCGGCGCGACGTTCAGCACGTCGGCGAGCAGTCTGATCACGGCGCGGTTGGCCTTGCCCTTCTCCGGCGGGGCGGCAACCCGGACCCTGAGCCGTTGCGTGCCGTCCGGGTCCGTGCGCCAGTCCTCCACGCGGGAACGGCTGGCGCCGGGCGAGACATGCAGGTGCAGCAGCAGCGCGCCGTACCGGTCAGCTTGTGTAACCGACGCAGAATCCCATCACGTCGCAGATGACGAAGGTCCGTGCGACCATCAGACCAATGATCAGTACAACCGGTGAAAGGTCGATTCCCCCCAGGTCCGGCAGGATCCGACGGATCGGCGCCAGCGCCGGTTCGGTGATGCGATAGAGGAACTGGCCGATGGTGCGCGCGATGTTGTTGTGCGGGTTCAGCACGTTGAACGCGACCAGCCAGCTCATGATCGCCGACGCGATCAGGCAGAAGATGTAGAAATCGACGACGAAGTCGATCAGTTGCGCAATGGCGGCCATGCCGATGGCTCCTGCAATCCGGTGTATGCGATTGTCGCGACGTTTAACGCAGAACGGCCCGCAAGGGAATTGCCCTCGGGCGAGTTGTTTGCGGACCGCGTCGCGGTTGTTGCGTGGACCCGGTCTTGTTTGCTGACCGCACCTCCCCTCTCCCCCTCCCGGCCACCCATTACAGGATACTTGCGTGGGTGACCGGGAGGGGGAGAGGGGAGGCACGGTCAGCGAATGAAATCCCCAAAAAAAAATGCGGGCACCAGAGAGGGGGTTCTGGTGCCCGCAGGGTGGAAACCGGTCGGGAGGGGGGTGACCGGTCTCAGGGGTCTCGCGGGGATGATCGGGGAAGGGCCCCGTCAGCTGTCATCCCGGTTGGTGCACAGGGCCCGTGTCGGCCCTCAATAGGTGCCGACAGCAATGCTTCGGCGGTAGGTGGTGAACTCTCCGGTATGGTCCTGGTAGAGCGAGATGCCACCGCGCGGCACGCCAACGGTCTGTTGCGTGGCGCTGGCCTGCTCGTTCGCGCTGTGGTGCTTGCCCGGCATCGCCGAGCTGACGCCGAGACTCGCCAGCAGGGCGGCGGTCACGATCCAGACCCCCAGGTGCTGTCGAACAATGCGGCTCATCATGGTCTTTCCTCAAGTCTGTCGGGCCACCCGTGTGGTGGCGGCTTTGGCGGTGGAGGGCTCTCCGTGCCGCCGATGACAGGGAGATGGGGTGCCCGAATAGCAAATCAACATATATCGATTCGATATATGTGCTTTTTTCGAAAGTTGTCCGGAAGGGACGCGCCCCGGCCCCTTGCGGCGGGCGGAATGTCCTGCGGGATTCCCCGCCTTGCCGAAATGGGGTAGACAGGACCCCTGTCCGATGGCGGCACCGGCCGAACTGCCGAACAGGGCCGGAAACCGCGGGGACAGTGACGACAAGGGGGAGGATTCAGGATGAGCACGACACGGACCACCTGCGCGCGGGCTGCTGCGGCATGAGCATGACCTATGACGACCCGATCACGTTTTCCGGCGCACCGCTGAACCGTGTCTCCGAACATCGCAAGGATGGCGACTGGCTGGCCGACCGGATGATGGACCGCGCCAGCCGTTTCATGCCGGTGTCACGCCTGCGGGCCTTCATCGATGTCAGCGCGGAGCCGGAGATTGCCTGGTGCTCGCCACTGGAGGTGCTCGACCTGCTGGAGGAAAACCGCCCGCTGCTGCTGGGTACCCGCGACGGCATCGCCCATTTCGCCATCGAGGCCGATCCCCGCCGCGCACCGCGTGACGCGGTCTGGCCCGACAGGGGCAAGTTCATCGATGTCCGCTCCATCGCCCCGGCCCTGCCGGTGGGGGAGGCGGCGATCCTGGCCCAGGCCCGGTCCATGCTGGACTGGCACCAGCGCCATCGCTTCTGTGCCGTCTGCGGCGCGCCGTCGGAAATGCGGGAGGCGGGTTACATGCGCGCCTGCACCGATGACGGCTGCAAGGCACAGCATTTCCCGCGCACCGACCCGGTGACGATCATGCTGGTCTTTGACGGCGACCGCTGCCTGCTGGGCCGTCAGCCCCGGTTCCCCGATGGCTCCTATTCCGCGCTGGCCGGCTTCATGGAACCGGGTGAATCCATCGAGGAATGCGTGCGCCGCGAAATCTGGGAGGAAGCGGGGCTGAAGGTCGGCACGGTCCGCTACATCGCTTCCCAGCCCTGGCCGTTCCCCTCCAGCCTGATGATCGGCTGCTTCGCGGAGGCGGAAACGACCGAGATCACCCTGGACCCGGAGGAACTGGAAGACGCCCAGTGGTTCAGCCGCGATCAGGTGATCGAGATGCTGGAACGCTCGGAGGAAGGTGAGGGCCTGCGCATGCCGCCCCGCCTCTCCCTCGCCCACCAGCTCGCCCGCCGCTGGATCGCCGGGGTCTGATTCTCTCCTTGCCGGTACGGGTGGTGACGAACAGGCCCGGAGGCCTCAGCGCGATCTGATCTGATTCAGTATCGAGAGCTGGGCTCGCGGATCAAGTCCGCGAGCGACGTGGGCGTGGTGGGACATTGCCACCCCACGGACGCCGTACCCGGGCCTGACCCGGGTACCCAGCGTGCCGCGCCGACGTCAGCGGACTGGCGCGGAGGCCTCAGTGCGAACTGATTTGATTCAGTGCCGAGAGCTGGGCTCGCGGATCAAGTCCGCGAGCGGCGTGGGGGAGGGCGGGACATTGGTGCTCACCGCCACCAACACCCCACTGACGCCGTGCCCGGGCTTGACCCGGGTACCCAGTGTGCCGCGCCGATGTTGGCGGACTGGTCCGGAGGCCTCAGACGGACAGCAACCGGTCGCGCAGGGCGCTGTCGGCGGCGAGTTCGGCCATGTCGCCGGTATGGGCGATCTGGCCGCTTTCCAGCACGACGCAGCGGCTGGCGACTTCCGCCGCGAAACCGAGACTCTGTTCGGCGATCAGCAGGGTCAGCCCCTCCGCCCGCAGCGTGGCGACCGTGTCGGCAATGCGGTCCAGCACCACCGGCGCCAGCCCCTCCGCCGGTTCGTCCAGCAACAGGATGCGCGGATTTCCGGCCAGCGTGCGGGCGATGGTCAGCATCTGCTGCTCCCCGCCTGACATGCGGCCCGCGCGGCGGTCGCGCATGGCGTGGAGTTCGGGGAAAAGGTCATAGAGCCGCTGTTCCGGCCATTCGGGCGCATCGGAACGGGTCGGACGGCGCCCGACCTCCAGATTCTCCGCCACCGTCAGTTCGGCGAAGATGCGCCGTTCCTCCGGCACATAGCCGACGCCCAGCCGCGCGATCTTCTGCGGCGGCAGGCTGCCGATGGCCTGGCCGTCGAAGCTCAATGTGGCGGCGCCGCGGCGGACCAGGCCCATGATCGCCTTGATCGTGGTGGACTTGCCCGCACCGTTACGCCCCAGCAAGGCCAGTGAATCCCCCTGCGCCAGGCTGAAGGAGATCCCGTGCAGCACGGTCGCCGGTCCGTAACCGGCACTCAGACCCTCGATCCGCAGCATGGCCTCAGACATGGGTTTCAGGCATGGCTTCGGCCTCCCCCGTCTCGGCGCGGCCGAGGTAGACCCGGCGCACTTCCGGGTCGCGGCGGATCTCATCCACCGTGCCCTCCGCGATCAGCTGCCCGCGTGCCATGACGATGACCCGGTCGGCGTGGCCGAAGACCGCCTCCATGTCATGCTCCGTGAACAGCACCGCCAGACCGGAGGCGGCGACGATGGCGCTGACCTGATCCATCAGCAGGGCACGGTCGGCGGCGGCCATGCCCGCCGTCGGCTCGTCCATGAACAGCAGGCGCGGTGACGATGACAGCGCCATGGCCAGGTCCAGCCGCTTGACGTCGCCATAGGGCAGCTCCGTCACCGGCCGGTCCGCCTGGTCCTGCAATCCCACCTGCCCCAGCAGCTCCGCGATGCGGAAACTGGCGTCAGGGGCGCGGCGGAAGGACAGCGTGTGACGGGTCGCGGCATCCAGCGCGGTCTCGACAGCCTCCGCCACCGTCATGCTGAGGAAGGAGCGGGCGATCTGGAACGTGCGCCCGATGCCCAGCCGCACGATCTGGCGCGGCTTGCGCCCGGTGATGTTCTTGCCATCCAGAACGACACTGCCCCGGTCGGCCCGCAACTGTCCGTTCAGCAGGTTGAAACAGGTGGTCTTGCCCGCACCGTTGGGGCCGATCAGGGCCAGCCGCTCCCCGGCGCCGACCTGGAAGCTGACACCATCGACAGCAGCAACACCGCCGAAGGATTTCGCCAGATCACTGACCTGCAGCACCGCGCTCATGCCGGTTTCCGCCGCCGTATCATGCTGCCGAGACCGGCCATGCCGCCGGGTGCCAGCATGGCGATCAGCAGGATCACGCCGCCCAGCATCGACCGCCAGGCCTCGAACTGGTTGAACACATCCTCCAGCACCACGAAGGTGGAGGCCCCGATCAGCGCGCCCGCCAGCACATCGACACCGCCCAGCAGCACCATGATCAGGGCATCGACCGACTGCGGGATGGCCAGCACATCGGGAAAGACGCTGCCCTTCTTGAACACGTAGAGACCACCGGCAAGACCCGCGACGGTCCCGGCCAGGGTGAAGGCCATCCATTGCTGGTTCTGCACGTTGATGCCCAGCGCCTCCGCCCGCAGCGGCGCGTCCCGTGCGGCGGTAAGCGCCCGTCCGAACGGGCTGCGGGTCGCCTGCCGCAGCACCAGAACGGCGATCACCGCGAAGGCCAGCGCCAGGTAGTAGAAGGCCAGGTCATCGCCGAAGAGCTTCGCCGGCCAGATTCCGGTCAGGCCGTCATCGCCGCCGGTGAAGTCCTGCATCTGCACCGCGGCGGCCCAGACGATCTGGGCGGCAGCCAGCGTCAGCATGGCGAGATAGACCCCGGACAGGCGGACACAGAACCAGCCGAAGAACAGCGCCGCGGCGGCGGCGGCCACCGGGGCCACGGCCAGCGCCCAGCCCATGTCCGCCTCCAGATGCCGCACCAGCAGCGCCGCGCCATAGGCGCCGACACCGAAGTAGGCGGCGTGGCCGAAGCTGACCATGCCCCCCGGCCCCATCAGGAACTGCAGCGACATGGCGAACATGCCCAGGATCATGATGTCGATGATCAGCACGGTCATGAACTGGTCCACCACCAGCGGCAGCAGCGCCATGACCAGAAACAGCCCGCCCCAGGCCATGGCCGGCAGCCGCAGGGTGCCCATGCCCGGACCGGGCGGCGTCTCCGGGGCCGACGGCGGACGGCCCAGCAGCCCGTAGGGGCGGATCACCAGCACCACCGCCATGGCGGCGAAGGCCACGATCAGGGTGATCTCCGGCAGGATCAGGATGCCGAAGGCGTTCAGTTCGGAGATCAGGATGGCAGCCAGATAGGCCCCGGGGATGGAGCCCATGCCGCCAACCACGGTGATGACGAAGACCTCCGCGATGATCTCCAGATCCATGGTCAGGGTGACGGCATCGCGGGGCACCTGCATCGCACCGCCCAGCCCCGCCAGTCCGGCCCCGAGGCAGAAGACAGCCGTGAACAGCTTGGCCTGATCCACACCCAGCGCCGCCGCCATCTCCCTGTCCTGTGTCGCGGCGCGGACCAGCACACCGAAACGGGTGCGGGCGAACAGCAGCCAGAGCAGGAACAGCGTGATCGGTCCCATGGCGATCAGGAACAGGTCGTACTCCGGTATGCGCTCACCGAATATGGTGACGACGCCGGACAGGCCCGGCGCGCGGGGGCCGAAGCGGTCGGCAACGCCCCAGATCCATTCCGCCACATCCTGCGCGATCAGCACGATGGCGAAGGTGGCGACAAGCTGGAACATCTCCGGCGCGCGATAGATGCGGCGCAGCACGGTGACCTCGATCAGCCCGCCGACGGCGGCAGAGACCAGGGCGGCGATGGGCAGTGCCAGCCAGAACCCCGGCACCTTGCCGAACAGCCCGATGACATCCATCGCGACATAGGCACCGATCATGTAGAGCGAGCCATGGGCGAAATTGACCACCCGCGTGACGCCGAAGATCAGGCTGAGCCCGGCAGCAACCAGAAACAGCGACGACGCGCTGGCGAGCCCCGTCAGGGCCTGTGCGAAGTAGAATCCCATGCCCCGGAGTTGGCGGGATCACGCCTGATCCGTCAAGTAGTTGTGATGGGATTGGCGGTGGTCAGGAGCAGTCGATCGCAGGCGCACCCTCCTTCCCCCTCGACGGGGGAAGGTCGGGATGGGGGTGAATCGGCGCAGCCGAACAGTCATGACTTCGCCACTGTGCAACAGCCTGCGGCTTCACCCCCCATCGACCGCTGCGCGGCCACTTCCCCCTCAAGGGGGGAAGACGAAGAAGCACCCACAGGGGCGCCAGGATCAGCGAACGCCCCCTGACAGATCCACCTATCCCCGGCTGCGCGGGATCTCCACGTCGCGGTGGATGGAGACCGACAGGATCAGGCCGAAGCCGATCAGCAGGGTCAGCATCGCGGTTCCGCCGTAGGAAATCAGCGGCAGCGGCACGCCGACAACGGGCAGGATGCCGGTCACCATGCCGATATTGATGAAGATGTAGAGGAAGAAGGTCGTGGCGATGCCGACCGCGACCAGCCGCCCGAACTGGTGCCGCGACCGGAAGCCGATGGCATAGGCATAGATCAGGATCAGGATGTAAAGGCCCATCAGTGCCAGTCCGCCGACCATGCCGAACTCCTCCGCCAGCATGGTGAAGATGAAGTCGGTACGCATCTCGGGCAGGAAGTTCAGGTGGCTCTGCGTCCCCTCCAGGAAGCCCTTGCCGGAGATGCCGCCCGACCCCAGCGCGATCTTCGACTGCATGATGTGATAGCCCGCGC
This sequence comes from Kordiimonadales bacterium IMCC3096, assembly GCA_016865035.1. Taxonomy (GTDB): domain Bacteria; phylum Pseudomonadota; class Alphaproteobacteria; order Minwuiales; family Minwuiaceae; genus Minwuia. Next base: position 1,850,585 of record CP018227.1, on the reverse strand, counting down.
CCAGCGGGTCGCTCTCCGGGTTCAGGAAGGTCATGATGCGACCCTTCTGGTACTCGTGCAGCTGCGACCAGGCGATGGGCATGGCCGCCAGCGCGGCACCCAGCGCCAGGGCGAACTTCCACAGCCGTACCCCGGCCAGGAACAGCACGATGGACCCGCCCGCCGCCAGCAGCAGGGCCGTGCCGAGGTCCGGCTGCTTCAGCACCAGCAAGGTCGGCATGCCGATCAGGGCCAGCGGCGGCAGCAGGTAGGTGATGCGCCCCGTATCCTCCAGCGACAGACCGTGGAAATAGCGGGCCAGCGCCAGCACCAGCGCGATCTTCATGACTTCGGACGGCTGCAGGTTGAAGAACCCGAGGCTGACCCAGCGGGTCGCCCCCATGCCGGTGGTACCGACGAACTCGACCGCCAGCAGCAGCACCAGCGCCACGGCATAGATCAAATAGGCCCAGCGCATCCAGAAGCGGATATCGATCAGCGCGATCACCAGCATCAGGAACGCGCCCCCGCCGAAGCGGATGATCTGCCGGATCGCCCAGGGCTGCACATCGCCTCCGGCGGCGGAATAGAGCATGGCGAAGCCGACAGATGCGGTCATCGCGATCAGCAGCACCAGCCCCCAGTTCAGGCTGAGCAGTTTCCTGCCGAAACGCAGGTCCGGCCCGTCATCGCGATAGCCCATGGTCACGGCTCAGCCCTCCCGTTCCGGGTTGGCGGCGACGCGCTGCTTGCGGTTGCTGGCGGGATCAAGCTCCAGCGTCGCCTCCATGATCGTCCGGGCGACGGGCGCGGCGGCGGCGGAGCCACTGCCGCCATGCTCCACGACCACGGAGAGGGCATAGCGCGGCTTGTCCACCGGGGCGTAGGCGACGAACAGGGCGTGGTCACGGCTGCGCCACTCGAGATCCTCGTTCTTCAGCACGCCGGACTCACGTTCGGCGCGGCTGATGCGGCGGACCTGGGACGTGCCGGTCTTGCCCGCCATCTCCCAGCCTTCCTGGGTGATCCGATGGGCGCGGGCGGTGCCGTGCTTGCCGTTCACCACGTCGTTCATGCCCTGGCGCACATGGCGCAGGGCATCCTTCGACAGGCCCAGCGGCGGGGCCTCCACGTCCGGTTCGTCACGAAACACCAGCCGGGGCGAGATTGCACGCTCCCCGTTCGCCAGCCGCGCCGCCATGGTCGCGAGCTGCAGCGGCGTGGCCAGCAGATAACCCTGGCCGATGCCCATGATCAGGGTCTCCCCGCCCTGCCAGGCTTCCCCGATCGCGCCTTCCTTCCAGGCCGGGTTCGGCACCAGTCCGGCACTCTCCCCCGGCAGCTCCGGCAGCAGGGTCTGGCCGAGGCCGAGGCGTTCCGCCATCACGGCGATCTTCTCCACCCCGACCCGGCGGGCGATATCGTAGAAGTAGACATCACAGCTCTGCGCCAGGGCGTCGTTCAGGTCCATCCAGCCATGGCCCCAGCGCTTCCAGCAATGGAAGGTGTGATTGCCCAGCACATGCTTGCCGTTGCAGAACACCCGGTGCGCAGCGCCGGCCACATTGGCCTCCATCGCCGCCAGCGCCACGGCCATCTTGAAGGTGGATCCCGGCGGATAGCGCCCGGCGATGGTCTTGTCGGTCAGGGGCTTGCGGCTGTTGCGCAGCAGCGTCTGCCACTCGGTGTTGCCGATGCCGACGTTGAAGGCATTGGGGTCGAACCCGGGCGTCGAGGCCATGGCGAGCACATCGCCATTGTGAATGTCCATCACCACGGCGGCCCCGCTTTCGGGCCGCAGTGCCTGGGTGGCGATGCGCTGCAGCCGCGCATCGATGGTCAGCTGAATGTCGGAACCGGGGCGGCCCTCCGTGCGGGACAGCTCCCGGATGACCCGGCCAAAGGCATTCACCTCCACCCGCTGGTTGCCCGCGGCACCGCGCAGGGTGCCCTCGAAGCTGCGTTCCAGACCCCGCCGCCCGGTGCGGAAGCCCGGCAGTTCCAGCAGGGGGTCACCGTCGCCTTCCTTCAGGTCCTTCTCGCTGACCGGGCCGACATAGCCCACCGTGTGGCCCAGATAGACCCCCAGCGGATAGTCGCGGGTCTGGCCGACATCAAGCTGGATGCCAGGCAGGTCGGGGCTGCGGACATTGATGCGGGCGAACTCCTCCCACGTCAGATTGTCGACGACGGAGATCGGCACGAACCGGCGCTTGCGGCTGACATCGCGCAGCACCCGTGCCCGTGTCTGGTCGCTGACCGGCACGATCTGGTTCAGCCGATCCAGCGTCTCCCCCACCGACTTCGTCTGTTCCGGCACGATCAGGACGCGGAAGTTCTGGCGGTTCGTCGCCACCGGCACACCGCGCCGGTCCAGGATGCGCCCGCGCGGCGGTGCCAGCAGGGCGAGATTGATACGGTTCTCGTCGGCCAGCATCTTGTACTGGTCACCCTCGATCACCTGCAGGTAGTACATGCGGGCGCCCAGCGCCGCGAACAGCGCCGCCTTCATGCCCCCCAGCATCAGCGCGCGGCGCGTGAACACAGGATAGCGGGCCTTTTCGACGCGTCCCCTCATGCGCCCGCCCGTCCGGTCATGCGCCCATCCTGTCCGGTCATGCGAAGGCCTGTCCGGTCATGCGATGGCTGAGCAGCAGCAGCGGGGCCGCGACCAGCGGGAACAGGGTGACCGTCACCGCCACCTGCAGCAGGGCTGCCACCGGATTGACGAGATCGAGGAAGTAGACGCAGGCGATCAGCCACGAAACGCCCGCGGCCGCCAGTGCCACAGCGACGAAGGCGGCCCAGCCGAGCACGAACGGGCGGCCGATCAGCACCCGGCGCTGGCTGGCCGACAGGGCCTGGACGCCGAGGAAGACCAGCGCCGTCAGGCCAAGCGGCCCGCCGGACAGCAGATCGGTGACAAGGCCGAGACCGAACGCCAGCCAGTGGGGCATCAGGTCGGGCCGCTGCAGCGCGAAGACATGCACCGCGATCAGACCGAAAGCCGGCAGCACCGGACCCAGGAACGGCACCCCGATCGGCAGGCTGCCCATCAGAACCAGAACCAGCGACACCAGACCGGGGATCGCCAGTCCAAGTCGCCAGAATCCGAGTTGTGGCAGGCCGGGGCCATCGCCGATGCGGCTGCTGGCGGACTTGCGGCGGCGCGGCTTCATGGCCCGTTCCGGTCATTCACCAGCGACGGACGGCGATAGCGCAGCACGTTCACCCGCTCCAGCCGCGCCAGATCGACGAAGGGGCGCAGGCGGACCTGGTTCTCGGTGACCGAGGCAACGACGCCAACCACCAGACCCGGGGGCAGCATGCCGCCATGGCCACTGGTGACCACCCGGTCACCGGGCTGCACCTCGGCCTCCGCCTCAAGGAAAGCAAGCAGCGGACGGCCGGAGTTGTCGCCCGACAGGATGGCGCGGCGGCGACTGCCCTCCAGCATCACCGGAATGCGGCTGTTCAGGTCGGTGATCAGCAGGATGCGCGCGGCGTTGCGCCCGGCCTCCGTGATCCGGCCCACCAGCCCGAGTTCACTGACCACGGCCTGGTCGGGCTCGACACCATCGCGTTCCCCGGCAGCAAGCAGCAGGGTCTTGACGAAAGGGCCCCCGGACTCACCCACGACACGGGCGGTGATGTAGGTGACATCGGAGCGGGCACGGACATTCAGCAGGCGGCGGTACTGTGCGTTATCGCGTTCCAGCGCCCGCGCCACCGCCTGCCAGTGCAGCAGACGGGCATTTTCCTGCCGCAGGCGGTCGTTCTCCTCATAGACGCGGGAGAGCTGCTCGATCTCCGTCGCCAGATCGTTGATCGCGGAGACCGGACGGGAAATGACATCCAGCACCGGGGCCAGCACATCCAGCAGCCCGGTACGCACCTGCTCCACCGGGCCGATGCCGGAACGGCCCGCCACCAGCAGCGTCAGGCCGAGCGCCAGCAGGAACGCGAAAGCGAACCGGTTGAACAGCAGCCCCATCGGGCTGACCATTCGCGACGCCAGTGGTTTGTTCGAACGACGCACGTCGTTACTGCTCCGGGCAGGTCCGAATCGCCGCTATCGGCGACATGTCAGTGAAGGCGGTTTTCTAGCGCCGATCAAGGCGCGATGGCCACCGGAATCTGTCTGTTCGTGGACCATGCCTCCCCTTTCGGGACTCATTTGCTGACCGCTCCACCCCTCTCCCCCTCCCGGCCACCCACGCAAGTATCCTGAAATGGGTGGCCGGGAGGGGGAGAGGGGTGGAGCGGTCAGCGCAAGGAGTCAGGTGCGGTCCACAGAAAGACCGCCTCAGCCCTGCAGCCAGTCCCGCAGTTCGCGATTGACCGCTTCCGGCTGCTCCAGCGTCGACAGGTGACCACAGTCCTCGATCACCGACAGCCGGGCGCCGGGAATCAGATCCGCCATCTCCTCATGCATCGCCAGCGGCGTCAGCGCATCCTGCCGACCGCACAGCACCAGCGCGGGCACATTGATGCTGCGGCAGACATCGTGGGCGGCGCTGCGGGCCATCAGCGCACGGGTCTGGCGCACGAAGCCATCCTTGCCGATATCCTCCGCCATCTGCCGGATGGTGTTCAGCAGCGGTTCATCCTGCAGCCGGTCGGGATGCACGAACAGGGGCATCAGCCGGTCATGCACCCCGGTGAAACGGCCCTTCTCCACCAGCGCCAGCAGTTCGCGGCGCCGGACCAGTTCGGCCTCCGAATCCGTGCTGGCGCGGGTATCCAGCAGGGCGATGCGCGTGACCCGTTCCGGGGCCTGCCGCCAGATCTCGAAGGCGATGTAGCCGCCCATCGACAGACCGGCCAGCGCAAAGGTCGGCGGCGCCCCGGCCAGAATGCGTTCCGCGATGGCGGGGATGGTCAGGTCCTGCGCATGGTCACCGACATGGATGTCGGCCAGCTCGGACAGGGCCGCCACCTGTGGCGCCCAGAGCTGTTCGGTACAGAGAAGACCGGGGATCAGAAGCAGGGCAGGTCGGGTCATGAAATACTCCACACGTGCGCAGACGCCACACCCCGAACACTGTGTTCGTGATTGACAGGGCACTCCACCTTCAGTACTTCCCCCAAAGCCGTGCGACAAGCGCCTGACCTGTCATGTTACTGTCGTCACTGCGAAGTAAACTGTTCAGGGCCGGTATCCGACAACGAAAAGGGCGGAATTTCCGGAAGGGTTGCAGACCGTATCAAGGCCGGTCGCTCATCCGACCCCTGCAGTCCATCACCTGAAAGAAACATCCCAACGGGGAGCACCCACATTAGCGCAATGACATTTCCGGACCTCGGTCTGAGTGACGAGGTCTGCAAGGCAATTTCGGAGGCGGGATACGAAACCGCCACCCCCATCCAGCAGAAGTCCATCCCGCATGTCCTGATGGGCAAGGATCTGCTTGGCACGGCGCAGACCGGCACCGGCAAGACCGCCGCCTTCCTGCTGCCGATGATCGACGTCATGGCCCAGGGCCGGTCGAAGCCGCGGATGCCGCGCGCCCTCGTCCTGGAACCGACACGCGAACTGGCCGCCCAGGTGGCGGACAGCTTCGACATGTACACCAAGTACCAGAAGCTTTCCCGCGCGCTGCTGATCGGCGGGCTGGGCATGAAGGAACAGGAAGCGGAGCTGGACGGCACCTGCGATATCATCATCGCGACGCCCGGCCGCCTGCTGGACCTGTTCGACCGTGGCCGCATGATGCTGAGCCAGATCCAGTTCTTCGTCATCGACGAGGCGGACCGGATGATGGACATGGGCTTCATGCCGGATGTGGAGCGCATCGTCTCCTGCCTGCCGCCGCGTCGCCAGACCCTGTTCTTCTCCGCCACCATGCCGCCGTCGATCCGCAAGCTGGCCGACAAGTTCCTGGTGGAACCGCGCGAGGTGGAGGTGGCTCCGCCCGCATCCCCCGCCGCGACCGTCGAACAGCACCTGACGATGCTGGACGAACGCGACAAGCGTGATGCGCTGCGTGCCCTGATCAATCAGGAAAACATCCGCAACGCGCTGATCTTCTGCAACCGCAAGTCGGACGTGAAGATGCTGCACAAGTCGATGCAGAAACATGGCTACGACGCCGTGGCGCTGCATGGCGACATGGACCAGCTCGATCGCATGGCGACGCTGGAGAAGTTCAAGACCGATCAGGCGAAGATCATGGTCTGCTCCGACGTTGCCGCCCGCGGTATCGACATCCAGGGCCTCAGCCACGTCTTCAACTTCGATGTGCCGTTCCATGCGGAGGATTACATTCACCGCATCGGTCGTACCGGTCGCGCCGGGATGAAGGGTCGCGCCTTCATGCTCGCCACCGCGAAGGAATCCAAGGCGCTGGACGCGATCCAGAAGCTGATCGGCGGCAACATCAAGCCGATGGTGATCGACGGTTTCGGCAAGAAGGGTGCTGCTGCTCCGGCGCCTGCCGCTGCGGAAGCCGCCGATGGCGATGAGGCACCGGCACCGAAGCGTGCCCGCCGTCCGCGCCGGACGAAACCGAAGGACGAGACCGTGGAGGCCGTCGCCGATTCGACTGCACCCGAGGAAACCGTGACGGAACCCGTCGAGGCCGGAGCACCTGCAGAGGACACCACAGCGTCCGAAGCCGCGCCCGCCAAGCCCGCCCGGACCCGCCGCGCCCCGCGCCGCAAGACCGCGGAAGCACCTGTCGAGGCCGCGTCGGAAGCAGCGACGGAAGAGCCCAAGGCCGAGAGTCGTGAATCAGGCCGTGAGCCGGGTCGGGTACCCCATGGTGACGGACCGGATGCCGGTCGCCAGGCAGGCCGCAGCCGCCCCTCCCCGAACCGGTCCGGCGGTCGCAACCGTCGCGACGACAACGACAACACGCCGGTGGGCCTGGGCGATCACGTCCCCGCCTTCCTGCTCCGCCCCCTGCGCATCCCCGACGAGTCGTCCAGCGACGCGGCCTGACCGCAGGATCGGATCTGCCCGTTCCCCTTCCCCTGTTGCGGGGGAAGGAGATGTCGGATTTCCCGAACCGACCCGACTATTGCTGCATCAGCCGCCAGATCTTCTCCGGCGTGTAGGGCATGTCGATGTGCTTCAGGCCCAGCGCGTTGCAGATGGCGCTGGCGATGGCCGGGGGACCGGCGATGGTGCCGGCCTCGCCGCAGCCCTTGGCCCCGATGGGTGACGTCTTGGTCGGCGCATCCTCGAAGAAGGCGATATCGGTTTCCGGCAGGTCCAGCGCGCGCGGCATGCAGTAGTCCATGAAGGAACCGCTGAGCAACTGCCCGCTTTCCGGGTCGTAGACCGTGTGTTCCAGCACCGCCTGCCCGACCCCCTGCATGATCCCGCCCATGACCTGACCCGCCACCACCATCGGATTGATGATCTGTCCGAAGTCATCCAGCGCGGTATAGCGCGCAACGGTCAGCACCCCGGTCGCCGGATCGATCTCGATCTCCGCGATGTGGCAGCCGTTGGGATAGGCGGTGCCGTCCTTGGTGTAGGTATCCTCGTCCGACAGGCCGCGTTCCGCCGCCGGGCGGCTGCTGTCGAAGGCTGCCGCCGCCAGGTCGGCCCAGTTCACCGACCGGTCGGTGCCGACAACGCGGAAGGTGCCGTCGGCGAAGTCGATATCGTCGGTCGCCGTCTCCAGCATCTCCGCCGCCTGCGCCTTCGCCTTCTCCACCAGCTTGGTTGCCGCATTCAGGATGGCGCTGCCGGCCAGTTGCAGTGACCGCGATCCGCCATGCCCGTTGCCCATGGGCGTGGCGTCCGTGTCGGACTGGCGGAACCGCACCTGCTCGAAGGGCACACCAAGCTTCTCCGCCACGATCTGCGGGAAGGTGGTCTCGTGGCTCTGGCCGTTCGACTGGGTGCCGACGGCGACGGTGACGATGCCGTCCCGGTCGAATTCCAGCCGCGCATATTCGGTCGGCACACCCAGCGTCGCCTCCAGATAGCTGGCGACGCCCAGTCCGCGCACCTTGCCCTGCGCCTCGCTCTGCGCCGCGCGGACCGCGAAGCCCGCCACGTCGGCCTGTTCCAGCGCCCGGTCGAGCAGCGCGCGGAAGTCACCGGAGTCGATGGTGTGTCCCAGCGATGCGCGGTAGGGCATGGCGGTGGGCGGGATGTAGTTCCGCCGCCGCAGCTCCATCGCGTCGATGCCAAGGTCGGCGGCGGCCACATCCACCGCGCGCTCCAGCAGGAAGCAGGCCTCCGGCCGCCCCGCGCCGCGATAGGCATCGGTGGGGACCGTGTTGGTGAAGGCGCCGTGGACGATGTTGTAGACATGGGGAATGTCATAGGGCCCGCCCATGACGGAGGTCGTGGCCCCCGTCGGCACGCCGGTGCCGTTGGTCGAGACATAGGCACCGAGATCGACCGTCGTCTCCACATGCAGCGCGGTGAAGCGGTGGTCCGCATCCAGCGCCAGCCGCACGCGGGTCTGCTGGTCGCGGCCCTGCCCGTCGGTCAGGAAGCCTTCTGTCCGGTCGGCGACCCATTTCACCGGGCGCTTCAGTTCGCGGGCGGCGAAGACGGTCAGCAGATGTTCCGGCTGCACCTGATTCTTGCCGCCGAAGCCGCCACCCACGTCATAGGCGACGACCCGCATGCGCTCGACCGGGATGCCGAAGACCTTCTCCGCCAGCATGGTGCGGTACATGAAGACGTTCTGGATCGAGCCGGAGACGGTGTAGAAATCCTGCTCTGCGTCGTAGATGCACAGGATGCCCCGGGTCTCCATCGGGTTGATGACGATGCGGTTGTTGTGCAGGCGCACCTCGGCCACATGGGCGGCGGTGGCCAGGGCGTCCTCCGCCGGGGCGCGTTCGCCCTTCTCCCAGGTGAAGCTGCGGTTGTCGGGGGCTTCCTCGTGCAGGGCGGCGGGGGCGTCCGGCGACAGGGCGGCAACGGAATCGATGACCGCCGGCAGTTCCTCCAGATCAAACGAGACCAGTTCAGCGGCGTCCCGGGCCACGGCTCGGCTGGTGGCGACAACGAAGGCAATGCCGTCACCGACATGGCGGACCCGCCCCCGCGCCAGCGGCCAGCGGGCAGGGTTGCAGATGGGGGACCCGTCCATGTTGGTGATGGCGGGGCGTGTCGGCACGGGTCCGAGTCCCGCCGCCTGCCAGTCCCGGTCGGTATAGACGGCCACGACACCGGGCAGGTCGCGCGCGGCAGTGGTGTCGATGTCGCGCACCCGCGCATGGGCGGCGGGGGACCGCACCATGATGCCGTGCAGGCAGCCGGACGGGGTGATGTCATCCAGATAGCGTCCGTTGCCGGTCAGGAACCGCTTGTCCTCGACCCGCGTGGCGGACTGTCCGATGCCATATCGCATGATGTGCTCTCCCCCCGGAACGGCCTCTCTGCTCAGGGCCGATTCATCTGCCGCCGATAGTCCCCCAGATCGTCCACGTCATTCAAGCGGCTGGCCGTGCCGATCCGCCATGCGCCGGGCAGGCCGCGCAGGCTGTCGGCCAGGGTTTCCGGGTGCGACCAGCGCACATCACGGAACAGGGCGGGGGACCGGATGCCGCGCCGCAAGCCGACGAGCCAGAAGCCGCCGTCCGTTGCCGGGCCGAACGTGACGTGGTTGCGCCGCACGACGGCCAGCGCCTGCCGCAGGTGGTGCGGTCGGATATCAGGGATGTCACAGCCGATCAGAAGGCGGTCGCGGTCCCGGAACCTGTCCAGCGCCCGCGCCATGCGTTGCCCCAGATCACCGCTGCCCTGTGGTACCCGCCGCCGCCCGGCAGGCCAGTCCCGGGCGCGCACCGCGCTGTCCGGCGTCACGCAGAGGACGACTTCGGCCTGCGGCAGTTGCCCCGCGGTGCGGAGTGTCGCCCACAGGGTGGCGCGATAGAACCGCAGCGCCTGCGCCGGGCCGATGTCGCGCGCCAGGCGGGTCTTCACCGTACCGAGGCGCGGCACCCGGCAGAACAGGATCACAACCGGCGGCCTCATCCATACAGCCGCAGCAGGATGCGGGGCGGAACCCCCAGGAAATGCAGGGTCAGCAGCGCCGCGTTGCGCAGCGGGCGCGCCCACCAGCCGTCACGCTCATAGCGGGCGGCGGAGGTGACGGCATCGGCATCGAGCATGGTCAGCCGCCCGCGCCCGATCCGGCGCGCCAGTGTCACATCCTCCATCAGCGGCATCTCCGGGTACCCGCCGATCGTGGCCAGCAGATCCGCGTGTATCAGCAGGCCCTGATCCCCCCAGGGCAGGCCAAGCGCGCGGCAGCGCCAGGCCACCAGCCGCTCCACCCGCCGGGCCGCGTGCCGGTCGCTGTCGAGGCGCAGCCGGAACGCGGCCGCGCGGGCCTGACTGGCCGGATCATCCATGAAGGCGCGGGCGGCCTGTCGCCAGGCCGGGTCCAGGCGGGTGTCCGCATGCAGGAACAGCAGCCAGGGGCCAGCCGCCGCCGCCGCGCCCTCACGCATCTGATGACCGCGCCCGCGTGCCGTCGCGATGACCCGCGCCCCATGGTCCGCCGCAACCGCCCGGCTGGCGTCGGTGGAGCCGCCATCGATCACCAGGGTCTCGCTGACCGGCGCGCCCTGCACCGTGTCGAGCACCGGCCCAAGCGTCTGCGCCGCATCGAGGCAGGGGATGATGACACTCAGACCGGGCACGGTCCGGCTCAGGACCGGCGGAAGGGCAGGGCAAGCATCCAGCCAAGCCCCTGCCGCCGGCCCTCACGATAGTCGGCGAGGCCGATTTCCATGCCGTCATGCCCGGCGCGCGGCTGCGGTGTCAGGGTGCCGAACAGCCGGTCCCAGAGCGTCAGGTTGAAGCCATAGTTGGAGTCGGTCTCCGACGGGATCACCGAATGATGCACCCGGTGGAAATCCGGCGTGACGATGATCCGGCGCATCAGCCTGTCCAGCCATCCGGGCAGACGCAGGTTGGCGTGGTTGAACATGGCAGCCCCGTTCAGCACCACCTCGAAGAGCAGCACCGCCACCGCCGCCGGACCCAGCAGGGCAATGACGGCGAACTTGAAGACCATCGACAGGATGATCTCGACCGGGTGAAACCGGAGGCCGGTGGTCACGTCGATATCCATGTCGGCATGGTGCACCCGATGCAGCCGCCAGAACAGCGGCACCTTGTGGAAGGCCACATGCTGCGCCCAGATGGCGAGGTCGAGCAGCAGCACCGCCGCCACGATCTCCAGCACCGGCGGCAGATCCACCAGGTTGAACAGGCCGATCCCCCGCTCCGCCATCAGGAAGGCGAACCCGACCGCCAGCGTCGGCAGGAAGAAGAAGCTCAGCCGCAGCACCAGGGTGTTCAGCACGACGACGGACAGGTTCCTGAACCAGCGCCCGACCAGCCCCTGGGTCAGCCGGCGACGGGGCGCCAGCCGCTCGGCCGCGATCATCGCCAGCAGCATGCCGCCGAAGACGCCAAGCCTCAGCGTCGCCTCGTTATCCAGAAGAAACTGATCCATGGCACAGAGATAGGCCGAACCGGAACGGCGCGCCATGCCCGCGTGCTGACATGTGCGCGAGGAGAAGGTGACCCGGAAGGTTCACCGCCGGGCCCCGGGCGCTGCTCAGTCCCTGGTGCCGAAGCCGTCGACGCCCGCGCCGCAGATCACGACACAGACCTTCTCGTCTGCCCGCACGGGGAAGCGGCCATTGAACAGGGCGGCCATCCCCGCGGCGGCGGCGAGTTCCGTACCGATCCCGAGCTCGTCCCAGAGCCAGGCGGCGGCGGCATACATTTCCGGGTCACTGACCAGCACGATGTCATCGACGGTGCGCTGGATGATCTCCAGATTGATCTCGGCCGACCGGCGTGGCGCCAGGGTCGGCGCCCTGGTCGAGATGCGTTCCAGCGTCACCAGTTCACCTGCATCGACCGAGCGGCGGAGCGTCGGTGCCCCCTCCGGCTCCACACCGATGATGCGGATATCGGGGCGCCGGGCCTTCAGCGCTGTCGCGACGCCGGAAATCAGGCCGCCGCCGCCGATCGCCAGCACCACGGTCTCCACATCCGGCATGTCCTCCAGGATCTCCAGACCGACGGTGCCCTGGCCCGCGATGACGCTTGGCTGTGCGAAGGGATGTACATAAACGCGGCCTTCCGCCTCGACCCGGGCCAGTGCCAACTGATTCGCATCGTCCCAGGCTTCGCCTTCCACCACGACTTCTGCGCCAAAACGACGCATCCTGGCTACCTTGTCGGGTGCTGCGGTGACCGGAACATGGATGCTGGCAGGCACCCCCGCCGCCTTCGCAGCCGCAGCAACGCCGAGCCCGTGGTTGCCGCCGGAGGCCGTGATGACACCGTGCTGCAACTGTTCCCGCGTCAGCGAAAGCGCCGTATTGGCCGCGCCCCGTGCCTTGAAGGAGCCGGCGAGTTGCAGGTTCTCCAGCTTCAGCACCAGGTCACAGGGCAGCGAAAGCCCGACCGCCGGGGCCACGCGCAGCATGGGCGTGCGCCGCACGGAGCCCTGCATGCGCGCCTGCGCTGCCTCGATATCCTGGATCGTGACCGCCGTCATGTTTCTGCCCTCCTGCTGCCGGTGCAGGCAATAATCCTCTGCGAACCGGAAAGCCACCCTTGACATTCGGGGTCATGGGGCGGATATACGTTGCAGTGCAGCAAAAACTGTTGCACTGCATCAATGAAGCCTGAACAGGCGCTCGTGGGATCTGCCCATTGTTTGTTCAGTTGTTGCTCCCCAGCAACGCCGCTTTGATGTATATGGAATTGAAGATTCGAGCCACCGGGTTGCGTCTCCTCCCCAAATAGCGCCCGGCTCGATGTACGGAAAGGGCGACCCACTCCTCCCCGGGTCGCCCTTTCTATTTCTGCCCCCTCCCGCGTGAATGCCTTTCTCTGGCCGCATCGATGTCTTTCTCTGGACGGTCGCGCCGTGCTGCCGTTTTTGGAACATGAACCGCCGGAATTGGTCCTCTTTGCTTCAACCACTCCTGTGACAGTCTCTCTCCGGGCCGGATGCCATTCAGGCGAAGTGACGGCTCGCCGGGGGAGTCCAGCCATGACAGGGACCGGAGATACGGGACGGGGGGGTGGCCGCAGGCGGCGCGGCAGGCGCGGCGGCGGCGACGAGACCCCCGTGCTGGAGCAGCAGCCCTTTCGCCAGCCGCGCATGATCTATGCGCCGATGCGCGCGGTCTCCGACGATCAGGTCGAACAGATCCATCAGGCCTCTCTGGACGTGCTGCAGGAAATCGGGATGGATTTCCTGCATCCGGAGGCGAAGGCATTGCTGAAGGACGCTGGCGCGGATGTCGATCCGGGCAGTGACCGCGTCCGCTTCGACCGGCAACTGGTCGAGAGCGTCATCGGTCTGGCGCCGTCACAGTTCACCCTGCATGCCCGCAATCCGGCCCACGACCTGACCTTCGGCGGCGACCATATCGTCTATTGCGCCGCGGCCAGCGCACCCAACTGCGCCGACCGGGCAGGCGGGCGGCGGCCCGGCAATCTGGAGGACTACCGGCGGTTCCTGAAGCTCGGCCAGATGCTGAACGCCGTCCACATGTGGGGCGGCTATACCGTGGAGCCGACCGACGTTCACGCCTCCGTCCGGCATCTGGTGGCGCTGCAGGACATGCTGACGCTGTCGGACAAGGCGATCCATGCCTACAGCCTGGGGACGGAGCGGATCCAGGACGGCATCGAGATGGCGCGGATCGCGCGCGGCATCGACGATGCGACGCTGGACCGCGAACCCTCCGTGATCTCCATCATCAACACCTCCTCCCCCCTGCGCTTCGACACGCCGATGCTGGACGGGGTGATGCAGCTTGCCCGGCGCGGGCAGGCGATCTGCCTGACCCCCTTCACGCTGGCCGGAGCCATGGCACCGGTGACCCTTGCCGGGGCGCTGGTGCAGCAGAACGCGGAGGCGCTGGCCGGGCTGGTCATCAGCCAGACCACCAGGCCCGGCGCGCCCTTCGTCTATGGCGGCTTCACCTCCAACGTGGACATGAAGTCCGGGGCGCCTGCCTTCGGCACGCCGGAGGCGATGCGCACCGCCCTGATCGGCGGCCAGCTGGCGCGGCGCTATGGCCTGCCCTATCGGTCCTCCAACGTGAACGCCGCCAATACCCTGGACGCGCAGGCAGCCTATGAGACCGTCTTCTCCCTCTGGGGCGCGGTGATGGGCGGCGTCAACATGCTGAAGCATGGCCTCGGCTGGATGGAGGGGGGACTGCATACCTCCTTCGAGAAATTCGTCATGGATGCCGACATCCTGCAGATGGTGGCGGAGTTCCTGACACCGGTGGAGGTCAACCGCGATTCCCTGGCACTGGACGCGATGCGGGAGGTCGGGCCGGGAGGCCACTTCTTCGGCTGCGCCCACACCCAGGAACGCTATCGCACCGCCTTCTACCCGCCGATGGTCTCCGACTGGCGCAACTACGAGAGCTGGGAGGAAGCGGACAGCCCCACCGCCTATGACCGGACCGAGATCCTGTACCGGCAGATCCTGGAGTCCTACGAGGCCCCGCCGATGGACCCGGCTGCGGCGGAGGAACTGCAGGCCTATGTTGACCGCCGCACCGAAGCGGGCGGCGCCCCGACGGATTTCTGAGCCCGCGGGAGAGAGTTGGAACAGTCCACGGAAAGGCAGACGATGAAGACGAATGTGAAGGTCGCGGTGATCGGTGGCGGTGTGGTCGGATGCAGTGTGCTGTATCACCTGACCCGTGCAGGCTGGACCGACGTGGTGCTGATCGAGCGCTCCGAACTGACCTCCGGCTCGACCTGGCATGCGGCGGGCGGCATGCACACGCTGAACGGTGATCCCAACGTCTCCAAGCTGCAGGCCTACACGATCAGTCTCTACAAGGAGATCCAGGAACAGTCGGGACAGGACTGCGGCATGCATGTCACCGGCGGCGTCATGCTGGCCGACACGGAAGAGCGCATGCAGTGGCTGAAGATGGCCCATGCGCGCGGCCGCTACCTCGGCATGGACACGGAACTGATCTCGGTCAGCGAGGCGAAGGAGCTGTTTCCCCTGCTGGAGGAGAAGTACTTCGTCGGCGCGATGTACGACGCGGTCGACGGCCATGTGGACCCGTCCGGTGTCACCCAGGCCTATGCCCGCGCGGCGCGGCTGAACGGGGCCGAGGTCTATCGCCACAACCGGGTCGTCGAACTGAACCAGCGCCCGGACATGACCTGGGACGTGGTGACGGAGCAGGGCACCATCAACGCCGAACATGTGGTCAATGCCGGTGGTCTCTGGGCGCGGGAAGTGGGGCGCATGGTCGGGCTGGAGCTGCCCGTCCTGGCCATGGAGCACATGTACCTGCTGACGGAGGAAATGCCGGAGGTCGTGGCCTTCAACGAGTCCAGCGGCAAGGAGATGATCCACGCCATCGACTTCGGCGGCGAGATCTACACCCGTCAGGAAGGCAAGGGCATGCTGATGGGCACCTACGAGAAGGCCTGTCGACCCTGGAGCCCGAAGAACACGCCCTGGGACTTCGGCCACGAACTGCTGCAGCCCGACATCGACCGCATCGCGCCGTCACTGGAACTGGGGTTCGAGCATTTTCCGGCCTACGGGCGGGCCGGCATCAAGCAGATCATCAACGGCCCCTTCACCTTCGCCCCGGACGGCAACCCGCTGGTCGGGCCAGTGAAGGGCCTGCCGAACTACTGGTGCGCCTGTGCGGTGATGGCCGGTTTCAGCCAGGGCGGCGGCGTCGGGCTGGCGCTGGCCAACTGGATCATCGACGGCGACCCGGGTTTCGATATCTGGGCCATGGATGTCAGCCGTTTCGGCGACTACGCCAACATGGCCTATACCAATGCGCGGGTGCGGGAGAACTATTCCCGCCGCTTCTCCATCACCTTCCCCAACGAGGAGCTGCAGGCGGCCCGCCCGGCGCGCACCACCGCCATCCATGACGCGCTGAAGGCGGAGAACGCGGTCTTCGGTGCCTCCTTCGGCCTGGAACATGCGCTCTGGTTCCAGAAACCGGGCGAGGACCCGGTGGAGGATGTGACCTTCAAGCGTTCCAACGCCCATGATGTGGTGGCCGCCGAATGCCGGGCGGTGCGCAGCGGCGTCGGCATGATCGAGATCTCGAACTTCGCCAAGTACGAGGTCACGGGCCGGGGGGCGGATGTCTGGCTCAGCCGCATCCTGGCCAACCGGCTGCCCCGGCAGGGGCGCATCGTCCTGTCGCCGATGCTGAACCGCCAGGGCGGGCTGATCGGTGACTTCACCGTCGCGCGGGCCGCCGAGGACCGCTTCTATGTCTTTGGCTCCGGCGTCGCGGAGAACTACCACATGCGCTGGTTCGGAGCGCAGTTGCCGGATGATGGCAGCGTGTCCGTGCGCCCGCTCGGCCTTGGCCTGACCGGCCTTTCGCTGGCAGGACCACAGGCCCGTGCGGTGCTGGAAAAGGTGACGGAGGAGGATGTGTCGCCGGAAGCCTTCCGCTTCATGGATTTCCGGGAGATGGACCTGGGTCTGGTACCGGCCCGGGTCGGCCGCATCACCTTCACAGGTGATCTGGGATTCGAGATCTGGGTGGCGCATGAATATCTGCTGACGCTCTATCGCATGCTGCGGCAGGCGGGTGAGGCGCATGGCCTGACCCTGTTCGGCGGGCGGGCGCTGAACGGGCTGCGGCTGGAGAAGAGCTTCGGCACCTGGGCGCGGGAGTTTCGCCCGATCTATGGCCCCTATGCGGCCGGGCTGGATCGCTTCGTGGCACCATCGAAGAACGACTTCATCGGTCGCGACGCGATGCTGCGTGAACGCGATGAGGGGCCGAAGCTGCGTCTGGTGACGCTGAAGGTCGCGGCAGGCGACGCCGATGTGATCGGGGACGAGCCGATCTGGATCGACGGTCAGGTGCAGGGCTGGGTGACCTCGGGCGGCTACGCGCACCACAGCGGTGCGTCGGTAGCGCAGGGCTATGTCCCGGCGGGCTTCGCCGACATGGCGGACGCACCGTTCGAGGTGGAGATCATCGGCGAACGCCGATCTGCCAGCCTGTGTCCGGAACCCCTGTTCGATCCCGCCGGCACCAGGATGCGCGTCTGACCGTTGCCACAATCTGACACCATTGCCGACTGCACGGGGCCGGACGGCCGTCCCCGATCGCGAGCCATACTGTCACGGGACTGCTGCAATTCGGGCTGCCGCAGCCCATATGACTGAAACTGAGGGTCGAGTGCGGCTGCGCCTATTGCACGGCAAGTGTAACCCCGCAGCAACGTCTGACACACGTTGGCCACAGGGCCGTCACTGACGTGACATGGTGATGGTCCCAGATGGCAATCAAGCCGGACAGAGCAGTCCGGCAACGCATCGGCGGCTCGGGTTTGCTGCCAACGCGTTCCAACGGGACCCACCTTTCAGAGAAAAGGCGAGACAACATGATCAACGTGACATCGAAATTCGCAGGCGGCGCTGTTGCGACCGCCATGGCCCTGTCGCTCGGCATGTCCGGCGCATTTGCGGCAACCCATTCCGCCAAGCCCGCCATGTCCGAGCACACGAACTTCACCAGCGCCCTGGCGTCCCGCTATGCCTCCATGGCTGCCGAGGAGAAGCTGGAGCTTGACGCGGCCGACGAGGCGCATTTCGCCAACAAGGCCGCCCAGGCTGCGCAGGGTCTGGTGGTCCTGCCCGACGCCCCGAACAGCCGTCCGATCGAGGATGCGGATCAGCGTGCCTTTGCCGGATCCGCGCATGGCCAGCTGATGGCCGCGCTGGGTGGCGAGGCCCCGGAGAAGCATCCGCTGGTCCTGGCCGACGCACAGACGAGCTATGACTGCTACCTGCAGGAGGCCCAGGAGGGTTATCAGCTGCTGCATATCCAGCGCTGCCGCCAGGGTTTCGAGACGGCGATGGCCACCATCAACCGTCCGATGCAGGTGAGCGCGCCGAAGCCGGAAGTGAAGGCCGAGGCGAAGGCGATCGAGAACATCAGCTTCACCGTCTACTTCGGCTTTGACAGTGCCGCACTGACGCAGGAGGCCCAGCCGGTCCTGCAGCAGGCCGTGGCCGAGTTCCGCCGCCGTTCCAATGCCCGGATCGACGTTGCCGGTCACACGGACCGTGCCGGTTCGGTCGAGTACAACCGTGCCCTGTCCAAGCGTCGCGCCGATGCGGTCCGGGATGCGCTGGCCGCGAGTGGCGTCACCGCCGGTCGGATCGATGAGGCTGCCCTGGGCGAGCTCGTCACCGACGTCGAGACCGCCGACGGTGTGCGCGAGCCGCTGAACCGTCGCGTCGAGATCGTGGTTTCCAGCCAGTAACAGGCCGGTCAATCACAGAATGTGACCTGAAGAGGGGCGTCCGGATCAATCCGGGCGCCCCTTTCTCGTTTTCGTGTCGCCTGAAGTACCAGCATGCGCGGAAACGCTGTTGTATGCAGGCCGTGTACTGGTATGTAATGTGCTATTGAACATTTCATCACGACTGTAGTGCCCGGCATGGGAATTGCGGTCTGAAAGGATGCAGTCACCGGATCCTGCAATGTGCAGGGCCGCAGCTGCTGAGGGACAGAAACGAAAGGGAGCAAGGCATGAATGCATTGCTGAAGTTGGGGGGAGTCGGTCTGGCTGCCCTGATTCTGGCCGCATGTGCGTCCGACGCACCGTCGGATCCGAATGCAGGCAAGGTCGCCACGAAGTATCCGGCGCTGAATTCGCAGTTGGCACCGATGTACGCGGTATTGTCCGCCAATGAGGCGGAAGAGGGCGACTCTGCGGATGCGGCCTATTACTCCGCCAAGTCCGCCGATGCGGCGGCAGGCTTTGAAGTGCTGCCCGACACCGTGGCTTCCCGCGCGCTGGACGCCGGCAAGGTTTCGGAGTTGAGCGAGGCCCGTGTCCGCCTGATGCAGAAGTATGCGGAAGGCTATGCCGAGTCGCAGCCTGCCGATCTGGCCATGGCCCAGACCCAGTGGGATTGCTGGATCCAGGAACAGGAAGAAGGCTGGCAGCTGCTGCACATCTTCCGTTGCCGCGATGGTTTCGAGGCCGCAATGGCCAAGATGAAGCCGGCCCCGGCACCTGCCGCGGCACCGAAGCCGGTCGCCAAGATGTCTGACCTGACACAGGTGATCTACTTCCGGTTTGATCAGGCCAATCTGACCAACCTGTCCAAGGGTCGGCTGCAGAGCGTCATCGGCAACCTTGGCAAGCGCAAGGCCGGAGCTGTTTCCGTCACCGCACACACGGATACCAGCGGTTCTGACCAGTACAATCTGGCGCTGTCCAACCAGCGTGCACGTCAGGTCGTCGAGTTCCTGGTGAGCAACGGTGTTGCAGCCTCTGCCATCACCGCATCCGGCGTCGGCGAGAGCCAGCCTGCCGTGAAGACGGGTGACGGCGTGAAGAACGCCAAGAACCGTCGTGCGGTTCTGGTGGTCAGCGGCCAGTAAGCGGCTGACCCGCTTCCGGCGCTGACCCGCAGGGGTCCGGGCGTCGGGAACGACCGAAGATCAGGGCGTCTGCCAGCGATGGCAGGCGCCCTTTTTTCGTTGCGATCCGAAGTCCGCTCCTCTCCAATGACCGTCGATAGCGGGGTCGCGTGCCACGGTCCGGGCCATGGGCCGCCGTGATGCTGCCGTGATCGTTTCGTCCCCTTGCTGGAGCTGCCCGATGAACCGCACGAAAGTCGCGATTGGCCTTTTCCTCATTGCGGTACTGGGGCTGCTTGGTGGTCGTTTCGGCCTGCCCCTGCTGGTCGAGCGACAGGTCGCCGCCGCGCTGGATGCGCATGTCGCGGGCCTGCCGGATGCCACCGGGGCCGGATATGCGGGGCTGTCGCTCGACTACTGGAACGATCAGGTGCGGCTGCAGGAACTGCGGCTGCCGGTCGATCTGACCCGGCCCGACGGTCGACCGTTCACGGCGCTGGTGACGGTGCGGGACATCCTGGTCGATGGATATGACTGGCCGGCCCTGGAGGCCGCCTTCCAGGCCGGGTCCGCCTCCGCCGGTGCGTCACCGCTGGTGCGCCAGGTGACCTGGGGCGGCGTCGCGCTGAAGGGGCAGGCGAACGGCGAGCCGCTGGGTACGGTCGGCGCCGGAACGCTGGACGGGCTGAACGCCGTCGCCTTCAGTCCGGAGGACGGCGCCGTGACCTCCCTCGGCTTCGATGCACTGAGCCTGCGGGACATGATCATGACCCCGACACCTGCCTATCTGGGTGCGGTGGAGAATACCGGGCAGGGCGCGGAGATCCGGGTGGCACTGCCTTCGGTGGTGGTCACCGGCTGGGGCGATGAGGGCGCGGACAGCATCATGCTGGCCGGGCTCGCAGCCACGGCGGTCGCCGACTCCGGCGGCGTCGTCGAACTTGGCTTCGAGGAACTCTCGCTCACCGACTGGCGGAAGGGGGAACCCGGCAAGGTGGGCAGGGTCAGTGTGACCGGCCTGTCCGAGATGCTCCAGCTTCCCGCCAGCGTGATCGCGGCACAGGACCCCGAAGTCGCCCGCATGGCGGGGCTGCAGGGTCCGGTCCGGATCTCTGTGGAACGCTATGAGTTGTCTGACCTGCGCTACGACCCGCAGTTGCTGTCCCTCTGGCAGTCGCTGATGCAGGTTCTGGAGGCGCAGGATGAGGACGGGAAGCCGGATCTCGGCATTCTTGTGGGCTTTCTTGAGGACTATCTGGTCATCTTGGAGCGGGCGCGTGACCTGGGGACAGGGATCGGCAGTGCCGAGCTGACCGGCATGCAGGTCAGTTTCGGCGACGCCTCGTCCATGACACTGGAGCGGCTGGAGATCAGCGACATGTTTGGCCTGAAGAGCGGCAGCTTCGAGGTCTCCGGCATCACCCAGAAGGTCGCGGGCAATGTCAGCGGCGGCATCGAACGCTATCGCGGGGAAATCGGCGACCTGTCGGCGCTGCCGGAGTGGCTGCGTACGGTCTTCGGCAGGCCCCTGGCGGCGGACAGTCTGGCGAAGGCCCGGGCCTGGGCGGAGGGCAAGAGCCTGGCGGAACTGGTACCCATGGTCGATCTCGGCACGTTCAGCATGGAGGGATTGAACGCCGTTGGTCCGGACGGGAAGCCGGTGCGGATGGATCTCTTCGCCATCGACAGCATGCGGATCGGGGAGGATGCATCGGTGGAGCTGGCCTTCCGCCTGGAGGGTATCTCGGCACCGCTGGACAGCGCCGCCGGCAGACAGCCCCAGGCGGCCATGCTGCTGCAGATGCTGAAGGCGAACGGAGTGGAGGACCTGGTGCTTGGCGGCGCCATTGCGCTGAGGGCCGGGCTGGCCGACAACACCGGCGCGCTGGCCGTCGGGATTTCCGGTGCCGATCTGGCCGAGTCACGGGTGGAGATCGACCTGACGGCGCTCGATTTCGAGAAGCTGCGCCAGACACCGGGGCCACAGCGCAACATGATCGCCCTGTCATCCCGGCTTGCCCGCGCGCAGCTCACGGTCGTCGATCAGGGACTGCGCATGTTGTTCCTGGAGTCACAGGCCGCCGAACGCCCCGGTGCGACCGCGGAGATGATCGGTACCCAGTTCAGCGCAATGGCGGAGCAGATGGGCGCAAGCATGGGCACGGATGCCAGCCGCGCCATCGGGCAGCAGCTTGCGGCCTTCATCACGCAGGGCGGCATGCTTGAGGTTTCGACCGACCTTCAGACCCCGCTGCCGATCATCCAGCTCATGGGCCTGCAACGCCAGCCGCCCGCCAGCATCATTGAAGCCCTGGGCATCTCGGCGCGCCATACCGCGCCCTGATCCCGGCGCCGCGAACAGAAAGGGCGGCATCCGCATCCCGGATACCGCCCCCTGCATGAAACAGTGTCTGAACGCCGGTCGGGCCGTCAGTACATGTGCTGGCCACCGTTGATGGACATTGTGGAACCGGTGACGAAGGTCGCGTCGTCGGAAACCAGGAACAGGACGCCGCGTGCGATCTCGTCGGCGTGACCCAGGCGACCGATCGGAATCTTGGCCACGATCTTCTCCAGCACGTTGGCGGGAACCGCAGCAACCATGTCGGTGTCGATGTAGCCCGGTGCGATGGCATTGACGGTGATGTTGAATCGCGCGCCTTCCTGCGCCAGCGCCTTGGTGAAGCCGTGAATGCCGGACTTGGCAGCCGCATAGTTCACCTGACCGTACTGGCCGGCCTGACCGTTGATGGAGCCGATGTTGACGATGCGGCCGAAGCTGCGGGACTTCATGCCGTCGAAGGTCGCCTTGGCCAGGTTGAAGCAACCGCCCAGATTGGTGTCGAGCACCGCCTGCCAGTCTTCCTTGCTCATGCGCGCCAGGGTGCCGTCGCGGGTGATGCCGGCATTGTTGACCACGATGTCGATGTCGCCGACTTCCGCGGTGATCTTCGCCACGGCAGCATGCACCGCATCGAAATCGGAGACGTCGAACTTGTAGGCGGGGATGCCGGTCTCGGCCGTGAAGGCCTTGGCGGCCGCGTCATTGCCGGCGTAGTTCGCGGCAACGCTGATCCCGGCATCACGCAGGGTGGTGGAAATGGCCGCGCCGATACCGCGCGTACCACCGGTGACGAGTGCAACTCGTGCCATCTGATTGGACTCCATGGTTTCTTCTTCTTGGGGGAGGTTGGTGCGACGGTCGTCCCTGACCCGCGGCGCCGGGGCCGCGTCGCGGGTCGGAACGGTTCGTCAGGCGTTCGGATCAGTCGCGCTCGACGCACATGGCGATACCCATGCCGCCGCCGATGCACAGGGTGGCCAGACCCTTCTTGGCATCACGCTTCTGCATCTCGAACAGCAGGGTATTGAGGACGCGGGTACCGGAGGCACCGATCGGATGGCCGATGGCGATCGCGCCGCCATTGACGTTCAGCTTCTCCGGGTCGATGCCCAGTTCCTTGCCGACGGCACAGGCCTGCGCGGCAAAGGCCTCATTGGCCTCGATGAGGTCCAGATCATCGACGGTCCAGCCGGCCTTCTCCAGCGCGCTGCGGGTCGCCGGGACCGGGCCGATGCCCATGATCGCAGGGTCGACACCGGCCTGGGCCCAGGAAACGATGCGGGCCATCGGGGTGATGCCGCGCTTCGCCGCCTCGTCGGCGGTCATCAGCACGACCGCACCGGCACCATCGTTGATGCCGGAAGCATTGCCGGCGGTCACGGAACCATCCTTGGTGAAGGCGGGACGCAGCTTCGTCATCATGTCCATCGTCGCGCCATGGCGGATGTACTCGTCCTCCGAAACCACCGTGTCGCCCTTGCGGCCCTTGATGGTGACGGGCACGATCTCGTCGCTGAACCGGCCGGCCTTCTGCGCCGCCTCGGCCTTGTTCTGGGAGGCGAGAGCGAACTCGTCCTGCTGCTCCCGCGTGATCTGCCACTGCTGGGCGATGTTCTCCGCCGTGTTGCCCATGTGATAGCCGTTGAAGGCATCCCAGAGTCCGTCGCGGATCATCGTGTCGATGAACTTCATGTCGCCCATGCGGGCACCGGCACGCAGATGCTGCGCGTGCGGGGCCATGGACATGCTTTCCTGGCCACCGGCGACGACGATCTTGCTGTCGCCGTTGCGGATCGCCTGCCAGCCGAGCGCGACCGTGCGCAGGCCGGAGCCGCACAGCATGTTCACGCCCCAGGCCGGGCTTTCCTGCGGCACACCCGCATTGATCGAGGCCTGGCGGGCGGGGTTCTGGCCCTGACCGGCAGTCAGGATCTGACCCATGATGACTTCCGAGACTTCGGCGGCGTCCACCCCGGCACGCTCCAGCGCGCCCTTGATGGCGACCGTGCCGAGATCATGTGCGGGAACGGACCCGAACGCGCCGTTGAAGGAGCCGACCGGCGTACGGGCGGCGGATGCGATGACGATATCGGACATTCAGGATTTCCTCCTTGGTGGTTTCTCGGACAGCGTATCATGCCTCACGTCGCGTCATACAGACGATGCTGCGACGCAGCATAAGATTGCTGCATTGCGAAAAGAGTGCCGGTTCCTCATGGTTCCGGCAACTGTGGATTGGTTAATGTGTCGGTATGTCGCGACCGCCATGGCGCATTCTTGCTGCGGCGCAACATGAAGCAGCCAGTGTCTCATGTCACCTTCCCCAGCCATGTGGCGAGCGGCTCCCAGAGGCTGCGCCGGGCGCGGGAGCCGACGACCATGCCGATGTGCCCCGCTGCCGGCTCGATCACGGTTGCATCCGGCAGGTCAGCCACCGCGCCACGGGCGGATGCGGGCGGGACGATCCTGTCCTGTGCCGGAATGGCGGCGAACACCGGCATCGGCAGATCACCGGGACGTATAGCCGTATCGCCGATCCGCCAGCGGCCCGTGCCCGGCAGGTTCTCGTTGTACCAGCCGACAAGGCAGTCATGCGCGACCCTGGGCGGCAGGGCCGGTCCGTCGTTCAGCCAGTCCTCCAGCGCGACGAACTGCCGGGCCTTCTCACTGTCCGGATCCATGCCGGCAAAGCGGGCGAACTTGCGTTGCGCCAGGTTGGGATCCAGCGCGGCGAAGAAGGCCTGGATCAGGTCTATCGGCATCTCGCCGAAGGCCGCCAGCACCGGCTGCCACATGGGCAGGGACGCGGCGAATGCTTCCGCCTGGGGGCTCAGGTCCGCATGAAAGTCCCAGGGGGAGGCGAGCAGCGCCAGGGCGGACACGGCATCGCTGCGCAACAGGCCAAGGGCGACGGAAAGGGTGCCGCCCATGCAATAGCCGACGACGGGGGCCGGCCGGCCGCCATTCAGGCTGACCGCTGCATCCAGCGCCGACGACAGGGGACCGCCAAGGTAGGCGGCAACATCATAGCGGCGTTCCGGCTTCCCCGGCGTACCCCAGTCAAGCAGCAGGGGGCGCAGCCCGGCTTCCGCCGCCAGCCAGCGCAGCATGCTGTTGCCGGGCAACAGGTCCAGCACCCAGGCGCGGTTGATCTGCGACGGCACGAACATCACCACCGGGGCGTCCGGCCGGTCGGGCAGGCCATAGTCGAGCAGCCGCACCGCACCCTGCCGCCAGACCGCGGGCGGGTCATCGGCGATCCTGTGCCAGGGATGGGTCTGGTACTGTTCGATGCCCGCCAGGGTGGCCTGCATCCTTCGGGCGCATTCGGCGGCGATCGCGCCCCCCAGCCTGGTAGCGTCCTCGGCGGCCATTGCGGCCAGCAGGTCGGTGGCCCTGTCCCTGATGTCAGGGTGCCAGGGTATCCCGCCCGCCTGCGCCAGTGGCAGTGCCGCCATCGCCCCGGTCAGCGTCGCCCCCGCTGTCGCCAGATGCAGCGCCAGCGGTCGCGGTCCGATGCGTCGGCGCGGTGTCGTTCCCGGGTCCCTGCGGGTCGGTCCCGGGTCCTTGCTGTTCGGCGTTGCGGTCATGCAGGAATCCGCTCAAGGCTTTCCAGCTCTCCCTCAGCCGGGGATCGGCGGAGGCCCGGGCAGCCTGCTCCTGCCAGAGGTCGACGAACTGTCGGGCGAGGCGGTCAAGGTCAGAGGGATCAGATGCTGGCGCTGTCATCACGTCCAATCTACAGCATTTCCCGTGAACGGGAAATCGCGGAGCCCGATCCGACTTCGCTGCAAGAGCGAATACGCCTTGCGCAATGCAGCATGAAACGGCGATAGTTCAAGGTCCACGCGTCCTGACCTGTCAGGGTGGCGCGCAAACCTGGTCGGAGTTGCTGAATGTCCCGTCGAGACAAGGCCGGAGAGGGTCCGGTAACCATCAAGAAGTATGCGAACCGGCGGCTCTACAATACCTCAACCTCTTCCTACGTGACGCTGGACCATCTGGCCGAGATGGTGCGCGACGATATCGATTTCGTGGTGTTCGATGCCAAGTCGGGGGAGGACATCACCCGTTCCGTCCTGACGCAGATCATCTTCGAGGCGGAAGGCAAGGGGCAGAACGTGCTGCCGGTGAACTTCCTCCGCCAGCTCATCAGCTTCTATGGCGACAGTCTGCAGGGCCTGCTGCCCAGCTATCTCGACATGTCGATGGATGCCTTCTCGAAGAACCAGGACGAGATGCGTACCCGCTTTGGCGGCAGTCTGGGCTCGCCCCTGCTGCATTTCGAGGAGGCCACGAAGCGCAACATGGCGCTGTTCGACCAGGCCATGAGCATGTTCAACCCCTTTGCCGTGCTGCAGGACGGGGCACCCTCCGCCGGCGAAGCACCCACGCCCAGGCCGGCAGCGGCGGAGCCCGAGAAGCCAAAGGCCGCCAGTACCCCGGGGGATATCGAGCAGATGAAGGATCAGCTCGATGCCATGCAGCGGCAACTTGAGAAGATGATGAAGCCAAAGGGCTGATGGCCGCTGTTTGAATAAAATTGTAAACAAATTCGACAGAAATTAACCAAGATTTCTGATTAACTATTTGTAAAGATTTCCCCATCGCCGTATA
Organism: Kordiimonadales bacterium IMCC3096; assembly: GCA_016865035.1. GTDB lineage: Bacteria > Pseudomonadota > Alphaproteobacteria > Minwuiales > Minwuiaceae > Minwuia. Next base: position 1,824,274 of record CP018227.1, on the reverse strand, counting down.
TTTGGGGAATGCGACAGTTTTTCACGGTTCCGACATGCGTGTGAACGGGGTCAGCGCCAGTACCGGGTTGGTCCCGCGCGCGATGGCTGCGGGCGTGTCGCCGAGGGACCGTGGCAGTGCCGCCGACCGACCCGTCACCCCGACCGAACGGATCAGTGATACCCGTGGGCAGCAGGATGCACCGCCCAATCCGCTTTCGGGTCGCGATGCAACGCACTCCGTATCAGGGACCGCGGCCCACTGGCCGGTACCGACCCTTTCCGGTCTCGTCGGACATCGCCTGCTCTATGAAGTCCAGCGCCAGGCGCAGACGGACGGCGGACAGGCGGCAACGGCGGATCGCGCTTCGGACGCCGTGATCGCCTATCGCGCGGCGGGTGACCTGTCCGCCATGGTCCTGCGCCCCGACGGTGGCGGTCTGCGCCAGCCCTTCCGGGTCTGAACATCACGCGACGGCCAGTCCCCTCCGCCTGACCGGCCCGTCAGCCCGACCGGCCCGTCAGCCCCTTCAGCAGCAATTCCCCGGTCACTGCCATCCCGAACTGCCGGATAACTGGGCTCCTGCACGCCCCTGTGCCGAAAATCTCGTCATTTTCGACTGCGACCACTTGACCCAATCGGATGTTTCCGGCACAAGGATACCCGCGAGTAGCACTACGACACGAAGGAGTAGGCCAATGCATGTCGGTATGGGCGTGATCTTCCAGAACCCGGGCAAGGAACGCACGGACCGGGAGGTCTATGAGGCTGACATGGCCCTGGCGGAGGCGGCGGAGCCCCTGGGTTTCGACAGTGTCTGGACGGTCGAACATCACTTCACCGACTACACCATGTGCCCTGACCCGCTGATGTTCCTCAGCTACATGGCCGGGCGCTCGAAGACCATCCAGATCGGTTCCATGGTGGTGGTGCTGCCCTGGCATGACCCGCTGCGGGCGGCCGAACAGATCTCCATGCTCGACAACATGTCGGGCGGTCGTTTCATCCTCGGTATCGGTCGCGGTGCGGGGAAGGTCGAGTTCGACGGCTTCCGTCTGGACATGGGGGAAAGCCGGGAACGTTTCGTCGAGGCCGCGACCATGGTGCTCGACAGCCTGGAGACGGGCTACGCCGAGTTCGACGGGGAACACTACAGGCAGCCCCGCGTCGAGATCCGCCCGAACCCGCGCGGCAGTTTCCGCGGGCGCACCTATGCCGCCGCGGTCAGCCCCGAGTCTGCCCGCATCATGGCGCGGCTGGGGGTCGGCATCCTGATCATTCCGCAGAAACCCTGGGCCGCGGTGCGCAAGGAACTGGACGAATACCGCACGATCTACCGGGAAGTGAACAATGCCGAAGCCCCTGCCCCGATCGCCGGCGGCTGGGTGTTCTGTGACGAGAACCGCGACCGCGCCTACGAGATGGCGCTGAAGTACATCGGTGGCTACTGGAAGACGGTCATGGACCACTACCAGTTCGACGGCGAGCACATGCAGAACATGAAGGGCTATGAATATTACGCCCAGTTCCGTGACAACCTGCTGAAGAACGGTCCCGACGCGGCAACGGAATTCTTCATGAACCTGCAGGTCTGGGGCACGCCGGAGATGTGCCTCGAGAAGATCATGAAGACCGCTGACACCATCGGCGCCGATGGCTTCAACGGTGTCTTCTCCTACGCCGGGATGCCGCACGACGAATCGATGCGCAACGCCGAACTGTTCGCGCGCGAGGTCATGCCGGAGCTGAAGAAGGCCGCACCTGCCGCCGAGCGTCTGGCAAGGTCCGCCGCCTGACAGCAGCGAATACCAGCTTTTCCGCCGGGCCTACTGGGGAGGAGGCCGGGAAGGGGAGGATGGCGCGGCCGGAGCAATCCGGCCGCGTCATTATTTTGGGGTGATCCGTCAGACGACCGCACCGGCTACCGGACCAGGTCCGGCAACGAACACCGCGAGGGAACAGACCGCCGGCAGGGACGACCGCGCCGGATCAGTATCAGTGGCTGAGGATCTGGCTCAGGAACAGCTTGGTCCGGTCGCTCTGCGGATTGTTGAAGAACTCTTCCGGCTCGTTCTGCTCGATGATCTGGCCCTGGTCCATGAAGATGACCCGGTTCGCCACCTGACGGGCAAAGCCCATTTCATGGGTGACGCAGATCATGGTCATGCCGGTCTCCGCCAGGTCGACCATGACGTCCAGCACTTCCTTGATCATTTCCGGATCGAGGGCCGATGTCGGCTCATCGAACAGCATGATGCGCGGGTTCATGCAGAGCGAGCGTGCGATGGCCACACGCTGCTGCTGACCACCGGAAAGCTGGCCGGGGAACTTCTGCGCCTGATCGGCGATCTTCACCCGCTCCAGGTAGTGCATGGCGCGGTCTTCCGCTTCCTTGCGCGGTTCCTTGCGGACCCAGATCGGCGCCAGGGTGCAGTTGTCCAGCACGGACAGGTGCGGGAACAGGTTGAAGTGCTGAAAGCACATGCCGACTTCGGACCGGATCTTGTCGATGTTCTTCAGATCCGACGACAGCTCGATCCCGTCCACGACGATCGTGCCCTTCTGGTGTTCCTCCAGCCGGTTGATGCAGCGGATCAGGGTGGACTTGCCGGAACCGGACGGGCCGCAGACCACGATCCGCTCCCCCCGGTTCACGGTCAGGCTGATGTCACGCAGCACGTGGAAGTCACCGTACCACTTGTTCATCGCGGTGATCTCGATGGCCACTTCGTCGGACACCGAAAGCTTGGAACGATCGACTTCGCGATCAATTGCCACTTCGCTCATGGGTAAGACCTTTCCTTTACGCGATCAACGGTGCCCGGTCTGAAGCTTGCGCTCCAGATACATCGAATAGCGGGACATGCCGAAGCAGAAGATGAAGAAGAAGATGGCGATGAAGCCATACAGCTCCCAGACAATGCCGTTCCAGTTCTGGTCGGCGCGGATCGGGTTGAGGATACCCACCGGATCCAGCAGACCGATCACCGACACGAGCGTCGTGTCCTTGAACAGACCGATGAAGGTATTGACGATGCCCGGAATGGAGATCTTCAGCGCCTGAGGCAGGATGATCAGGCGCATGGACTTCCAGTAGTCCAGGCCCAGCGCATCGGCTGCCTCGTACTGTCCCTTCGGCAGGGCCGCCAGACCGCCCCGGATCACCTCCGCCATGTAGGCCGCGGCGAAGAGCGTCACCATGATCACCACCCGCAGGATGATGTCGAAGCTGGTACCCGGCGGCAGGAAGTAGTTCAGCAGGGTGGAGGCCACGAACAGCAGGGTGATGAGCGGCACGCCACGGACGAACTCGATGAACCCCGTGCTCATCGCCTTGATGAAGAGCAGGTTGGAGCGTCGTCCGAGCGCGAGCGCAATGCCCAGCGGGAACGATCCTGCAATGCCGCTGACGCCGATGATGAGCGAGAGCAGGAAGCCGCCGATCTTGCTGGATTCAACAACCGGCAGCCCGATGAAGACGACGCTGCTCAGGATACCGTCGAAGACCTCGACGCCGAACAGCCACCACAGGACGAGCACGAGACCCGCAAGCAGAATGGCGAGGATACCGGCTATCCCCTCCTCCATCGACGTGCCGCGCAGCACGGGATTCAGTATCCGGTAGGCAATGATCGCGATGACCGGGCCAAGCATGACACCGACCGGTCCCCAGATCGTGCCGCCCCAGATCAGCCAGTAGGCGACGGCCGGGTAGAGGGCAGAGACATACAGCATCTTGCGTGGCGCCCCGGCGAACAGCACCGGCCAGACGGCAACGATCATCAGCACGAAGGCCACGATCGAACGCCAGCGTTCCTCTTCCGGATAGAAGCCATAGATGAACTGCAGGTAGCGTTCCTTGATGACCGCGAGGCAGGCACCCTCGTCGATCTCCCGGCAGTTGCCCAGAGAGGTGGCGTTCCAGACAGAATCCAGGAACAGCCAAGGAATGACCGATGCCAGCAGGCTGTAGATGATGAAGGCCCCGACCAGGGTCATGATTGCATTGGGAATGCTGGAGAACAGGTTCTCCCGCATCCATGCGACAGGACCGACCACGCTGGAGGGCGGCGGAGACGGCGGAATGTCGCCCGCCGCGACGAACGGCTTGTGGCTGTCGTTCATCTTACCTCTCCCTCAGCTTGACGCGTTCATTGTACCAGTTCATCACCACCGAGATGCTGAGCGAGGTCACCAGATAGAAGCCCATCAGCAGCATCAGACACTCCATTTCGCGCCCCGTCTGGTTCAGCGTGATGCCGCCCAGCGTGCCGGTGGCGTCCATGTAGCCAACGGCAATGGCGAGGGAGGAGTTCTTGGTCAGGTTCAGGTACTGGCTGATCAGCGGCGGCACGATCACCCGCAGCGCCTGCGGCAGGATCACCAGGTTCATGGTCCGTCCGGGCCGCAGGCCGAGAGCGAACGCCGCTTCGGACTGGCCCTTGCTGACGGCCAGGATGCCGGAGCGGACAATTTCCGCCGTGAAGGCACCGGTATAGAGCGACAGCGCCAGCCAGAGGCCGATCAGACTGTCGCGCATGAAGACGCCGCCCCTGAAGTTGAAACCCTTCAGTTCCGGGTACTCGAGCGTTATCGGCATCCCGAGAAGGAAGAAGACCAGTATCGTCGGCAGGAACAGGATCGCCAGCGAGATCGGGAACATCGGCAGGATCTCGCCCGTCGCTTCCTGGCGCTTCTTCGCCCAGCGTCGGAAACCGATCATCACGCCGATGGAGAGCAGGAAGACGATGACCACGGCCATCGACATGTCGCCCATGACCGGCGCGGGAATGTAGAAACCGCGGTTGGTCAGGACCAGCATGCCACCAAGCAGTGGTGAGGCATCGGGGTCCGCGCCGCGGAACTGGTTCGGTGCCGGCAGGGTCTCGTTGATCACCGCGACGGTGATCAGGATCCAGATCAGCACCGGGATGTTGCGGAAACCTTCGACATAGATCGTCATCAGGCGGGCGATCAGCCAGTTGTTCGACAGGCGAAGCACGCCCGCGATCACGCCGACGACGGTGGCCGTGATACAGCCCAGAATGGCGACGAGCAGCGTGTTCAGAATGCCGACAACGGCCGCCCGTGCATGTGTCGAGGTCGACGAATAGTCGATGAGGCGCTGGTTGATGTCGTAGGAAGCGGTTTCGCCGAGAAAGCTGAACCCGAATGTCTTGCCCAGATCTGCCAGGTTCTGGATCACGTTGTTCAGCAGCCATGCGGCAGCCAGCATGAAAACGATCAAAGCAATAATCTGGATGGTGTAGGACCGGTAACGGGTGTCGTAGATCAACATCCCGATACGGAAATTCGTGTCTCCGGAAGTGGAGATCGTGGCCATGGCACAGAGCCCCCTCGTACTACGGCGCCGGACAGAATAACAGTCCGGCCAGTCGCCTCCCCGTCAGAAAGAAGTCGGGCGCGTCACCCTGGGATGACGCGCCCGATATTCAGATCAACGGAACGGCGGTGCGTAGAGGATGCCGCCCTTGCTCCAGAGCTGGTTCAGGCCACGGGCCAGACCAATCGCGGTGCTTTCGCCCACATTGCGCTCGAAGATCTCGCCGTAGTTGCCACCGGCGGAAATCGCATGCACGGCCCAGTCGGCAGGCAGGCCCAGCATTTCGCCGTAGCTGCCTTCCTTGCCCAGCAGGCGGTTGACTTCCGGATCAGCGGAACCATCCGCAGCCAGCTTGGCGACGTTGGCCTTGGTCACGCCCTTTTCCTCGGCGATGATCAGGGCATTCAGCACCCAGGCGCTGATGTCCGCCCACTGGTCGTCACCCTGGCGAACCAGCGGACCCAGCGGTTCCTTGGAGATGATCTCCGGCAGCAGCACATGCTCGCCCGGCTTCTCGAAGGTTGCGCGCGTCGCGGCCAGACCGGAAGCGTCCGTGGTGTACACGTCACAGGCGTTGGACAGGTACTTCTGCTGCGCCTCGGCATTGGTCTCGATCGGAACCGGCTCGTAGCTCATGCCATTGGCACGGAAGAAGTCGGCCAGGTTCAGCTCGGTCGTGGTGCCGGTCTGGATGCAGACGGTGGCGCCGTCGAGTTCCTTGGCAGACTTCACGCCCAGGCTCTTGCGGACCATGAAGCCCTGACCGTCGTAGTAGTTCACACCGGTGAAGGTGAAACCCAGGTCGACGTCGCGGCTCAGCGTCCAGGTGGTGTTGCGATACAGGATATCGACCTCACCGGAAGCCAGCGCCGTGAAACGGGTCTTGCCCGTGGTCGGCGTGAACTTGATGGCATTCGCGTCACCGAAGATGGCCGCAGCCGTCGCGCGGCAGAAGGTGACATCAAAGCCGTCCCAGACGCCATTGGCATCCGTGAAGGCAAAACCGGCAAGACCGGTCGACACACCACACTGGACGAAGCCCTTGGCTTTGACGTCGTCGAGCGTGGCCGCGTTCGCCGCTGTCGACACTGCCATCACGGCAGCGGCAGCAATGATTGCGCCTTTAACTTTCATATTGGAAAACTCCCTGTTTCATCCGATCCCCGGATATTTGCAGTGCCGTCCTGTATGTGGCCAGCAGGGTCGATGCCCCACCGGTCCGGAAGCACCACTTGTGTCCGAGGTGCGTTTAACCCGCGCAGCCTATGCCCGGGTTTCCGACAACACAACAGGGTTTCTGCATTGCAAGGTGGCGCTTGCCGCAATGCAGCACTTGGCCTGACCGTCAAAGCTCTGTCAGTATCGTTGTCAGTATTCGGTCAGCATCTTGCGCGAGACCGGCCGCATTCGGGAATGCGGACGCAATCAGGGGAAAGCCAGACAACCATGAAGCAGGACACCACCATCGTCACCGCCGGGCGCGACCCGGAAAGCAATCTCGGCGTGGTGAACCCGCCCGTCTATCACACCTCCACCATCCTCAACCCGTCGATGGCGACGATGAAGGCCAACGGCGCGCGGCGCGAGAAGGGCGAGACCGTCACCATGTACGGGCGCATCGGTCACCCGACATCGCTGGCCTTCGAGGAGGCGATGGCGCAGGTGGAGGGCGGCTACAGCGCCTTTGCCTTCCCCTCGGGCCTCGCGGCCATCGCGGCGGCGCTCACGTCCTATGTCGCCGCCGGTGACCACATCCTGGTCAGCGATTCCGCCTACCGCCCCACCCGCAGCTATTGCGACGGGGTGCTGAAGCGGTTCGGGGTGGAGACGACCTACTACGATCCCCTGATCGGCGCCGGCATCGCCGACCTGATCCGTCCGAACACGAAGATCGTCTATGTGGAGGCCCCCGGCTCCCACACCTTCGAGATGCAGGACATTCCTGCCATCGCGGCGGAGGCGAAGAAGGCCGGGGCCATGGTGCTGATGGACAATACCTGGGCCAGCCCGCTGTTCTTCCGCCCCTTCGAGCATGGCGTCGATGTCTCGATCCACGCCGCCACCAAGTACATCGTCGGCCATTCGGACGCGATGCTGGGGGTGGTCGTGACCAATGAAGCCGCCTGGCAGCCGTTGCGCCAGACCGCGCAGGCGATGGGCCAGTGCGTCGGGCCGGACGACGTCTATCTCGGCCTGCGGGGGCTGCGCACCCTGGCCGTGCGGCTGCGCCAGCACATGGTCAATGCGCTGGACGTCGCCGCCTGGCTGGAGACCCGGCCGGAGGTCGATCGCGTGCTGCACCCCGGCCTGCCAAGCCACCCGGGCCACGCCATCTGGAAGCGCGATTTCCTCGGATCGTCCGGCCTGTTCTCCATCATCCTCCGCGACGGCTACAGCGACGACGATCTGGCCCGCATGATCGACGGGCTCAAGCTCTTCGGCCTCGGCGCGTCATGGGGCGGCTACGAAAGCCTCGTCATTCACCAGAAACCGGAACAGTTCCGTACCGCCACCCCCTGGAGCGGCCCCGGCCTGCTGGTGCGGCTGCACATCGGGCTGGAGGACACGGACGACCTGAAGGCCGATCTGCAGGCGGGACTGGAGCGTCTGGCGGGCTGAGCCGGGACGCCGAAGCCTTCCGGAACACAAAAGGGGGCCACCGCGACGGTGACCCCCTTCTTGATCGGGAACGCTACATGACCCGAAGGCCTCTCCCGAGATCGGAATGTTCCGGTATCAGAACCAGCGTGCCTCGCGGACCTGCTCCGAGGCGGCATTGACGCGCTGGGTGGCCAGTTCGACACCGCGTGCCAGGACGTCCTGATAGGTCGTGCTGACCACACCGAAGTGGGTCGTCCAGGCTTCGAAGGCCGACTCGGCATATTCACGCTGCAGATCCGCAATCTCGGTCAGGCCCTCGGCGCTGCCCATGCGATCCACGACCGCGGCGCTCGCGGCCAGACGGCTCTGCACGAAGCTGGTGGTGGTCTCCTGCAGCTCCATGGCCGACTCGACGGCGGTACGGTTGGTCTCGACAACCATCTCGATGCTCTCCTGCAGCGCGGCGAACATGTCCGGCTGGAAGGTACCTGCCACGGCTTCGGCGGTCGCAGCGACCTTCTTCGCGGCCGCCTTCGGGGCGGCTGCGGGCTTGCTGGCGGTCGCTGCCTTGACCGTGGTCCTTGCAGGCGCGGCCTTCTTCGCGGCCGGCTTGGCCGCTGCCTTCGCAGGCGCAGCCTTCCGGGCCGGGGTCTTCTTCGCCGGGGCGGCCTTGGTCGTCGTTGCCTTGGTCGCTGCAGCCTTGGGGGTCGCAGCCTTTGCCGGGGCCTTGGCCGGAGCCTTCTTCGCTGCCGTCGCCCTGCGCGCTGCTGCCTTCGCAGGCGCAGCCGCTTCCGCGACCGGGGCCGCCTTGGCTTCAGTCTCTGCAGGGGCCGCAGCCTCGGTCTTCGGGGCGGCTTCCGCCTTCGGTGCCGCTTCGGCGACCTTCGGCGTTTCGTCCGTCTTGTTGTCTGTCATCTGAATTCTCCGTATTCACGCGCGTCAGCAGACGCTCTGGAACCTGAAGCACAGATAACAACTCATGTTGCATTGCACAATAGCTTGTGTGCGGTGCGGCGAAATGTTGCTGGCTGCGGCCTGCGGGCCACACGCCTCATTCCGGAATGTCGGAACGCCCGCCGTGTTCGCCGGACCAGGTCACCGGATCGTCCAGGAACTTCTCCACCTCGTCCAGGGTCGCGGATTCGAAGTACCCGCTCTCCCGCGCGGCAACCAGCACATCCCGCCATGTGGCCAGGTAATGCAGTTCGATCGCCGCCCGGGCGAAGTTCGCCGGGGCATGGGGGAAGATGTCGTAATAGAAGACGACGAAGGCATGATCGACATGGGCACCGGCGGCGCGGATGGCATCGCAGAAGTTGATCTTCGAGCCGCCGTCGGAGGTCAGGTCCTCCACCAGCAGCACGCGCTCGCCTTCCTGCAGATTGCCCTCGATCTGCGCCATGCGACCGAAGCCCTTGGGCTTCTTGCGCACGTACTGCATCGGCAGCATCAGCTTGTCAGCGATCCATGCGGCGTAGGGAATGCCCGCCGTCTCGCCGCCCGCGACACTGTCAAAGGCCTCGAACCCCACTTCGCGGCCCAGCATGTCGGCGGCCAGTTCGGTGATCTTCATGCGGACCCGCGGGAAGGCGATCAGCTTGCGGCAGTCGATATAGACCGGGCTGGCCCAGCCGGCGGTGAAGATGAACGGTGTCTCCGCATTGAAACGCACCGCCTCCGTCTCGATCAGCATCCGGCTGACAAGGCGCGCGGCCTCCTGTGATTCCGGATGGTTCCTGTTGACCGCCATGTGACCCAGCCCCTGATTTCCGTCGAACATGCGCGCCTTATATAGCAGTCCATCGCCTGATGGAATCGCACCGGATCTCCCGGGCCTCCGTGAAATCCGCGCCATGCGGTCGCAAGCCGATGCAAACCGCGCCGGAATGGGCTATCAAAACCGCCTGAAACACCCTGGGGAGGATTTCCATGACCTACAAACCCTTCGATCTGAGCGGCAAGGTTGCCCTCGTCACCGGCGGCAATGGCGGCATCGGCCTGGGCTTTGGCGAGGCCATCGCCATGGCGGGCGGCGATGTCTGCATCTGGGGCCGCAGCGCGGAGAAGAACGCCGAGGCGCTGGCGCGGCTGAAGGAAGTCGGCGACGGCGGTACCTACACGTCCTTCCTCTGCGATGTCAGCAACGAGGCAGAGGTCGACAGGCGCTTCGCCGAGACGCTGGAGGCGCATGGCCGGGTCGACGGCTGCTTCGCCAATGCCGGCATGTCGGCGCGCGGCACCTCCTTCACCGACATGACGCTGGATGAATGGCACAAGGTCATGTCGGTCAATCTCGACGGCGCCTTCCTGACCTTCCGCGCCGCCGCCCGGCACATGGTGGAGCGCGCGAAGAACGGTGACCCCTTCGGGCGTCTGGTCGGCACCGCGTCCCTGGCCGCGATCTCCGGCCCCGCCCGCAACGAGCACTATGCCGCGTCCAAGGGCGGCCTGATCTCCATGACCAACGCCATGGCCATCGAGTTCGCGCGCTATGGCATCACCGCCAACTCCATCCTGCCCGGCTGGATCGAGACCGAGATGACCGAAAGCGCCTTCGCCGATCCGCGTTTCCACGGCAATGTCATGCCGCGCATGCCGATGCGCCGCTGGGGCAAGCCGGAGGATTTCGGCGGTGTCGCGGTCTATCTGATGAGCGAGGCCTCCAGCTTCCACACCGCACAGAGCTTCCTGATCGACGGCGGATACTGGGTCTTCTAGGGCGGGAAACTGCTTGCCGACCGTGCGGCGCTGAAGTCTTTGCTTTGTGGGCCGTTCCTCCCCTCTCCCCCTCCCGACCACCCACGCGAGTATCCTGATGGGTGGTCGGGAGGGGGAGAGGGGTGGCACGGTCCACAGATGATACGGGCTTGTGAACCGACGGGTCTTCTGATCGGGGGCGGATCGTGGCAAAATATCTTCATGTTCCGAATTCAGAGCCTGCTCACCTGCCTGATCATCGCTTTCGGCCTCGCCCTGGGGGCGGGGGTGAAGGCCGATCAGCGCGATCCGGTGCTGGACAGTCTGTTTGCCGATCTTCAGGCCGCACAGGGCAAGTCGGCGATGCTGGTGCAGAACCGGATCTGGGAGGTCTGGTTCGAGTCCGGCAGCGACATGGTGGACCTGCTGCTTGTGGATTCCCGCGAAGCCATGCAGATGGGTCTCTATGGCCAGGCGGAGGAACAGCTTGATGCCGCGGTCGAACTGGCGCCGGAGTTCGCGGAGGGCTGGAACCGCCGGGCCACCCTGCGGTTCATGCGCAAGAACTACGTCGGCTCCATCGAGGATATCCAGAAGGTGCTGGATCTGGAGCCGCGCCATTTCGGTGCCCTTTCCGGCCTGGGCATGATCTATGATCGGATCGAACAGCCGGAGGCGGCGCTGCAGGCCTTCCGCGAGGCCCTGCTGATCAACCCGCACATGGCGGAGGTCCGCAAGCGTGCCGAGGAAATCGAGAAGGCACTGAAGGACAGGGAAATCTGAACCAATGAGTGAACCCCTTGTGGTCCGGCGGGTTGCCGGAGCCCTCGGCGCGGAAATTTCCGGCGTCGACCTTTCGCGCGACCTCGCCACCGACACCATCGCGGCGTTGCGACAGGCCCTGCTGGATCATCTGGTGATCTTCCTGCGGGACCAGCCGATCGAACCGGCGCGCTTTCTGGCCTTTGCCAGGGCCTTCGGCGACCCGGTCGAATATCCCTTCGTGAAGGGGCTGGACGCATTCCCGCAGATCATCGAGGTGGCGAAGCTGGAGGGGGAGACCACCAACTTCGGCGGCATCTGGCATTCCGACACGGTCTATCTGGACGAACCTCCGATGGGCAGCATGCTGCTCGCCCGCGAGATCCCGCCCCAGGGCGGCGACACCCTGTTCGCCAACCAGTATCTGGCCTACGAGGCGCTCAGTCCGACCTTCCAGGGTCTGTTGGACGGGCTGACGGCCATTCACAGCTCCGCCAAGGCAGATGTTTCAAAGACGCGGGAGGACCGCATCAGGTCCGGCGGCACGGCGGAGGCGGGCAAGGATTACCTGTCCTGCCATCCGGCAGTCCGGACCCATCCCGAAACCGGTCGCAAGGCGCTGTTCGTCAATGTCGCCCACACGGTGCGTTTCGACGGCATGACGGAGGCCGAGAGCAAGCCGATCCTGGACTATCTGTTCCAGCACCAGATCCGGCCCGAATTCACCTGCCGCTTCACCTGGTCGCCCGGGGCCATCGCCTTCTGGGACAACCGCTGCGCCCAGCACAATCCGGTCAACGACTATCACGGCTACCGCCGCATCATGCATCGCATCACCCTGGCCGGAGACCGCCCGGCCTGAGGGGTCCGAGGCGACGGTGGCGGCCGGGCCGGCGCGGGTGATCGCTGAACCGGGTGTTTCAGTGGGGGCCAGCCCTGCGCTGTTGCCCCTTCTGCCCTGCGCCGTTTCGGACTAATACATCTGTCTGAACTGCCTCCCCCTTCAGGAACATCAGCTTGAACCAGTCCAATACCCTTGCCGGTGCCGGCTTCATGTTGTTCTCGACACTGTGCTTCAGTGTCATGCACGCCATGATCCAGTACCTGGGCAACACCGGAATGCACGGGTTCGAGATCGCATTCTTCCGCAATTTCTTCGGCTTCTTCGCCCTGCTGCCGATCCTGATGCGGCACGGGCTGGCACCGTTCCGCACCACGCGGCTGCCGCTGCACGGGCTGCGCGCTGTCGTGAATTCGGTGGCGATGCTGCTGTTCTTCTATGGCATCACCACCGGGATCGCGCTGGGGCTGGTGCAGGCGCTGACCTTCACGGCACCCCTGTTCGTCTCCGTGCTGGCCGTGCTGTTCCTGGGGGAGCGGTTCCGGGTGCACCGCACCACCGCCCTGGTCATCGGCTTCGTCGGCGCCCTGATCATCCTGCGCCCGGGCGTGGCCGAAATCCCCACCGGCGCGATCTACATTCTCTGCTCCGCCATGGTCTGGGGCGTGGCCATGATCATCATCAAGCGTCTGACAGCCACGGATTCCGCCGTCACGGTGGCGCTCTACATGGTGCTGATGATGGGGCCGATCTCCGGCATCGCCGCCGCCTTCGTCTGGACCTGGCCGACGCCGGAGCAATGGCCGTGGCTTGTCGCCATCGGCATTGTCGGTACCGTCGCACAGCTCAGCTTCACCCAGGCCTTCCGGCTGGCCGATGCCACGGCCGTGCTGCCGTTCGATTTCGGCAAGCTGATCTTCTCCGCCCTGCTGGGCTATTTCCTGTTCGCACAGGTGCTGGACATCTGGGTCTGGGTCGGCGGCGCCCTGATCTTCTTCGGCGGCTTCTACATCACCTGGCGGGAGCGCAAGGTGAAGGGGGTCGTCGAGACCGTACAACCGGACCCGGCCCGGCCTGCCTGAGGGTGGGGCCGGATAGAGGCCCGAGACAGAACAAGCAATGATCCGCACGCGGGGGGAAGAACCATGAACACCGAACAGACGCCCGACTACGCCACACCGTTCCGGGGCCTGAAGGTCCTGGACCTGTCGCAGGGGGTCGCGGCCCCGCACTGCGGCATGCTGCTGGCGCTCTATGGAGCGGAGGTGGTGAAGGTGGAGCCCTTTGCCGGGGACTGGATCCGCCCCATCGGCGTGCACAGGGGGGAGCACTCGGCCCACAGCGTCTACTACAGCCGCGGCAAGCGCTCCATCGCGCTGGACCTGAAGCACGCCGACGGGCTGGCCATCGTGCACAGGCTGGCGGCGGAGGCCGATGTGATGCTGGAGAGCTTTCGCCCCGGAGTCGCCGACCGGCTGGGCGTCGGCTATGCCGCGATGCGGGACCTGAACCCCGGCCTGCTCTATGCCTCGATCTCCGGTTTCGGCCAGACCGGCCCCTTTCGGGAGCGCGCCTGCACCGACACCGTGGCGCAGGCCTTCTCCGGCCTGATGAGCCTGAACACCGCGCCGGACGGCTCCCCGGTGAAGGTCGGCGCGGTCATCATCGACACGCTGACCGGGCTGTTCGCCTATCAGGCCGTGGCCACCGCGATCTACGCCCGCCGCAACGGCGGCGCGGGACGGCATCTGGACATCAGCCTGATGGGCGGTGCCGCCGCGCTGCTGGCCCCGAAGGTGCTGGAGGCCGCGATCGCCGGGGAGACGCCGAAGGCCTTCAACCCGCCCGCCGGCAACTATCAGACGTCGGACGGCTGGATCGCCGTCACCCTGGTGCGCGATGCCGAGTTCCCGATCATCTGCGACGCCGTCGGCCTGCCGGAGATCGGCGCCGACCCGCGCCTGAAGACCTTCGCCGAACGGGGACAGCATCTGGACGTCATCCGTGACAGCTTCCTGCCCCGCTTCCGGGAGAAGACCTCCGCCGAATGGCTGGAGATCCTGAAGGCCCGCAACATCCTCTGCGATCCCGTGATGGACCTGCCCGGCTGGCTGGCCCACCCGCATGTGCAGGCCACCGATACCGCCCCGGTCGCCGACCAGCCCGGCTTCGGCCCAAGCCCCCTGGTCCGCGTCCCCGGCGCCCCGCAGTCCCCCGCCGACATCTCCGACGCCCCGGAGATCGGCGAACAGGGCGCGGAGATCCTGGCAGGGCTGGGCTACGGCGAGGCGGAGATCGCGGCGCTGGCGGAAGCGGGAGCGGTGAAGCTGCCCTGACGCCAGTCCGCCATCCTGTCACCCCTTACCGGAACGCCGGCATCACTTCCTTCGCGAACAGGCGGAGCGACTGTTCCAGGGCGTCCGTCGGGATGCCGGGGAGTTGCATGCGGAGCACGATCTCGGTGGGGGCGAGGCGGTCGATGAGTTCCTGGATGTCGCGGCGCATGACCTCCGGGTCGCCAACCATGTAGCGGGAGGCGAAGTTCTGGAACTTCACGGCGGAGGCTTCGGTCACCAGATCGCCATTGTCGTTGCGCAGGCCGCGCTCCCCCTCCGCCGACTTGCGGGCATAGAGGCTGAACATCTGCTCCAGCGCCGGACCGGCCAGCCGTTCGGCCTCGGCGACCGTCGGCGCAACGAAGGCCTCCCGGATCACGGGACGCTCCTCCGGCACATAGCCGACTTCCGCCGCCACCTGTTCATAGCGCGCGAAATGCTCCACCAGTTCCCCCAGCGCATGACGCGGGGAGGCCGTGACCGGCACCCGGCGGCGGGCGGCGCGGGCCAGCAGTTTCGGACCCGAAACGCCGTACCAGATCGGCAGTTCCCGCTGCACCGGGGTCGGCATCAGGGCCACCGGCGGGACCTGGAACAGCTTGCCGTCGAAGCCGACATCCGACGGATTGGCCCAGCCCTGCTGCAGGAAGTCGATGATCTCCTCATGCAGGCGGAACCGGTCCTCGTAGGTGACCCCATAGGCGGAGAATTCCTCCGACACATAGCCCGGCGAGGTGCCCAGCGTGACCCGCCCGCCGGAGAGATTGTCCAGCGTCAGCAGATCCTCCAGCAGGCGCAGCGGCTGGCATAGGGTGACCACCATGATGTTGGTGGCCAGCCGCATCCGTGTCGTCAGACCGGCGGCCTTGGCCAGCACCAGCAGCGGGTTGGGCGCCCAGCCGTTGTTCTGGAAATGATGCTCGGTGGTGTGGAAGGCGTGAAAGCCGAGCTGTTCCGCCAGCGGCAGCAGCCGGTCCATCTCCCGGAAGGTCTCCAGGTGACTCATCGGCCCGCCCGGCTCCACCACGAAGCTGTACATCAGCGAGAATTTCATGGCGATCCCTCCAGCGTGGCGTCTGATCAGACGATCATGGCAGAGGGAGCGGGGCGGGGTAAGACGGCAGCTTGCGCGTCAGACGCCAAAAGCGGGTGCGCAGGCGCACGGTGGGAGGGTTCAGTGGGGCACAAACAGGATTGTCTGTGGGCCGGACCTCCCCTCTCCCCCTCCCGACCACCCACGGGATTATCCTTATGGGTGGTCGGGAGGGGGAGAGGGGAGGTCCGGTCAACAAATAAGACGCCTCAACCCTCGAACTGCGGGTCCACGGGGACGCGCAGGCCGACGGCGAGGGCGTTGGTGCGGGAGGCCATGGCGACGATGCGGCGCATCTCGTTCAGCATGTCCGGTGTCGCGCCCTTGGCCGCGGCGACGGCGGAGTGGCTGGCGACGCAATAGTCGCAGCCGTTGGCGATGGAGACGGCGACGTAGATCAGCTCCTTCACCTCCGGGCTGAGCGCACCATCGGCCATCACATCGCGCAGCGTGTCCCAGACGGAGCGCAGCTCCACCGGGTCATGCGCCAGGTATTTCCAGAAGTTGTTGACGTCCTGGACGCCACGGGCGGCCATGATCTCGTCGAACACGGCGCGGACCTCAGCATTGGCGTCCGCATATTCGATGGGTTTGACCATGGTTGCCTCCCGGCTGATCTGTCGACCGTTCCGCCCCTCTCCCCCTCCCGACCACCCAATAGGATAATCCCGTGGGTGGTCGGGAGGGGGAGAGGGGCGGAACGGTCAGTCAGACAAACGCCTCATCAGCCAACGATGTCGAGGGCCGAGAAGAAGTAGGCGATCTCGATGGCGGCGTTCTCCGGGCTGTCGGAGCCGTGCGCGGAGTTGGCCTCGATGGACTCGGCGAATTCCTTGCGGATGGTACCGGCGTCGGCATTCTCCGGGTTGGTTGCGCCCATGACTTCGCGGTACTTCGCAATGGCATTCTCGCCTTCCAGAACCTGCACGACGACGGGGCCGGAGGTCATGAATTCGCACAGCGAACCGAAGAACGGACGCTCGGCATGGACGGCGTAGAAGCCTTCCGCCTGGGCGCGGGTGAGCTGCATGCGGCGCTGGGCGACGATGCGCAGGCCGGCATCCTCGATCAGGGCATTGATCTTGCCGGTCAGGTTGCGGCGGGTCGCGTCGGGCTTGATGATCGAGAAGGTGCGTTCCAGAGCCATTGTGCTGGTCCTTGCGTCTGATGGGTGAAGGCGCAGGACGCGCCGTTCCGAAGATTCGCCGCTGCATAGCTTGGCCCCGGGGATACTGCAACCATCCTGCAGGGTCCCCCTGTGACACCCATTGTCGCGGAGCGCCTTGCACAGCAGGCCTGAGCCCTTATAACGCGAGGCACTATCGGTGGAGTCCGGCTGTGGACCGTTCCACACCTCTTCCCCTCCCGGCCCCCCACGCAAGTATCCTGAAATGGGTGGCCGGGAGGGGAAGAGGGGTGGAACGGCCCGCGAGCGACTCCCACACACACACCCGATCCCGAGAGCCCCTTCATGCTGATCCTGGACGACATCACCATCCGTATTGCCGGGCGCACCCTGCTGCAGAATGCCAGCGTGCGGCTGCCCACCGGGCATCGGGTCGGGCTGGTCGGACCCAACGGCACCGGCAAGACCACCCTGCTGCGCGCGATACTGGGGGAGATCGGGCTGGAAGGTGGCGCGATCGAGGTGCCGCGCGGGTCGCGCATCGGGGCTGTGGCGCAGGAGGCACCGGGCGGCAACCTGCCGGCCATCGATGCGGTGCTGGCCGCCGATACCGAGCGCCATACCCTGCTGCAGGAAGCGGAAACGGCAACGGACGGTCACCGGATCGCGGAGATCCAGACCCGGCTGGCCGACATCGGTGCCTATGCCGCCCCGGCCAAGGCAGCAACGATCCTGGCCGGTCTCGGCATCCTGGAGGATCGCCAGAACCTGCCCTGCAATTCCTTCTCCGGCGGCTGGCGGATGCGTGTCGCGCTGGCGGCAGCCCTGTTCTCGGAGCCGGAAATCCTGCTGCTGGACGAACCGACGAACCATCTGGATCTGGAGGCGGCGCTGTGGCTGGAGGGGTTCCTGGCGAGCTATCCCCACACCATCGTCATCGTCAGCCATGACCGTGACCTGCTGAACCGCGCCGTCACCGACATCCTGCACCTGGACGATCAGAAGCTGACCCTCTATCCCGGCGGCTATGACACCTTCGAGGAACGCCGCCGCATGGCGCAGCGCCATCAGGTGGCGCTGGCCAACCGCCAGTCGGCGGAGCGCGAGCGCATCCAGGCCTTCGTCGACCGCTTCCGCTACAAGGCCTCCAAGGCGCGGCAGGCACAGAGCCGCCTGAAGATGCTGGCCAAGATGCAGCCGGTGGCCGCCATGATGGAGAACCGCGCACCGCGTTTTCCCTTCGCGGAACCGACGAAACTGTCGCCGCCGGTGGTGCATATGGACGGGGCCGCGGTCGGCTATGAGCCCGGCAAGCCCGTACTGCGCCGTCTGGGTCTCAGGATCGACGAGGATGACCGCATCGGTCTGCTGGGGGCCAATGGCAACGGCAAGTCCACCCTGTCGAAGCTGATCGCCGGACGGCTGCAGGCGGAATCGGGAGAGGTGCGCCGGTCGTCGAAACTGAAGATCGGCTTCTTCGCCCAGCATCAGATCGAGGATCTGTCGCCCGACCGCTCCGCCCTGGCGCACATGCGCGACGTGCGGCCCCACGACCCCGAGCAGCGGCTGCGCACCCGGCTGGACAGCTTCGGGCTGGACGCCAAGCGGGTGGATACCCCGGCGGGGGAACTCTCGGGCGGCGAGAAGTCCCGGCTGGCGCTTTGCCTGATGGCGCAGAGCGAACCGCACATGCTGATCCTCGACGAGCCGACCAACCATCTGGATATCGACAGCCGGGAGGCGCTGGTCCAGTCGCTGAACGACTTTCCCGGCGCGGTGATCCTGGTCAGCCATGACGCGCATCTGGTGGAGGCGGTGGCCGACCGGCTCTGGCTGGTGGATGGCGGCACCGTCACCGCGTTCGACGGCGACATGAGCGACTATCGCCGCAAGGCGCTGGGCGACGCGGCGGAGGAGCGGAAATCCCGCAAGGGGACCGAGGCCGCCCCGACCGAATCCAAGTCGGACCGCAAGGAAGCCCGCAAGGCCGCGGCGGACGCCCGCAAGCGGCTGGTGCCCTATCGCAAGGCGGTCAAGGCGGCGGAGCAGGAGATGGAGAAGATCTCCGCCATGCTGGCCCGCGTCGAGGTGCGGCTGCGCGATCCGGAAATCTATGCCGGACCGCAGGAAGAGGTCGCCCGCCTGACCCGCGCCAAGGCCGATGGCGAACGTGCCCTGGCCAATGCCGAAGCCGCCTGGATGATGGCGGAGGAAGCACTGGAACAGGCGCAGCAGGAAGCCGACGCGGCCTGAGAGAGGTGAGGCAGATGGCTGACATCAGCCTGACCCGACTTTCCGACATCGACGAAGATGCCATCATCGACCTGATGAACGACCCGGCGGTGGGGCGGCACATGCCCCTGCTGGCTGCCGGGTTCTCGGCGCCGGACTGCCGGGCCTTCCGTGCCGCGAAGCAGGCCATGTGGGATCGTCACGGGTTCGGCCCCCACGCCATCCTGATCGACGGCCGGTTCGCGGGCTGGGGCGGGTTGCAGCCGCAGGACGGGGAAGCGGACTTCGCGCTGGTGCTGCACCCGGATCACTGGGGCGCGGGCCTGCGCATCTTCCGGCTGTTTCGTGACGCGGCCTTCGGATCCATGGGTCTCGACAGCATCACCGCCCTGCTGCCCCCGGACCGGTCGAACCGGAGAGCGATCCTGCGCCTGGGCTTCGTCGAGGAAGGGTTGGTCGCGATCGACGGCGCAGCCTTCGTCCGCTTCCGGCTGCATGGCCGCAGCCCGGGAAGGCGCTGACCCGGCGGTGCTGGCCGCGTCGGTTCAGTTGGCGCGGGAGCTGAAGGGGACGTAGCGTCCGTCTTCAATGCTGTCGAAGAACTCGTTCACCTGCGGATGTTCCACCGGGTCGCCGGATTCATCCCAGAGCAGGTTCTGTTCCGAGACATAGGCGATGTAGGTGGTCTCGTCGTTCTCCGCCAGCAGATGATAGAACGGCTGGTCCTTGCGCGGCCGCACGTCGGCCGGAATGGATTCCCACCATTCCTCCGTATTGTTGAACTGGGGATCAACGTCGTAGATCACGCCCCGGAACGGAAAGAGGCGGTGACGCACGATGTCGCCAATCCTGAACTTCGCCTCGGGCAACTGGATCAAGTGAACGCTCCGCCATCTGTGCTGGTTGGTTTCGGCCATCATTGATGCGAATTTCAGGCCATCAGGTCAATGCCGGAGATGGGCGGCGCACACGAAAACGCCGCCGGGGAGGGACCGGCGGCGTCCTGTTCGTCTCAGGCGGAGGAGTGCGTCTTTCCTGTAATGCCTGTGTGTCTGATAGATGGGGTGTTGGTCCCGGAACCCAAGTGACACGGATCACAACCGGGTTCCCGGTGGGTGGCACCGGTCTGTCGATCGACCGGACCTCCCCTCTCCCCCTCCCGACCACCCATTCAGGATACTCCCGTGGGTGGTCGGGAGGGGGAGAGGGGTGGTGCGGCCCACAAACATCTCGACGCACTCAGCGCGTCAGACCTCCTCCGGCCCGCAGATCCTGCGCCATGGCAATGATTCGGCTGGTCTCCGGCCAGAGATTCAGCGTTGCCACGTCGCTCAGCGGCATGAAGCAGGCCGCCATGGCGTCACTGGCCGCGACCGCCTCGCCGGCCTGCCATTCGCCCCACATGTCGATCAGGGTGTAGTGATAGATCAGTGACCCGTCCTCATGGCGGCTGATCCCGTCCACCACGTCGATCAGTCCGGCGATGCGGCAAGTGACGCCGGTTTCCTCCAGCACCTCCCGCATGGCCCCTTCCGCCACCGTCTCGCCGAGCTCCTGACGCCCGCCCGGAATCGCCCATTCGCCCTTGCGTGGCGCCTTGCCGCGCCGGATCATCAACACCTCGTTACCGCGAAAGATCACGGCGCCGATACCGATTTCGGGTTTCTTCATCATGCCCGCCCGTTGCCTCCGTCCCGCGCCAGGCCGCGCGCCCTGCCGTTCCTGTACTGGCACAAACGGCGGAATTTCGGTAGAGCTTGGTGAGGCAGGCAGCCGGGGAGGGTTGCCAGGCCGGGGAGGACCATCATGAGCATCATCTTCGATCCAAACGCACCCGAGTCCATCGTCGATCCCTATCCGGGGCTTGCCGGCCTGCGGGCGCAGGAACCACTGCACTGGAGCCCGGTCAGCCGGGCCTGGTACATCACCCGCTACGGCGACGTCCGGGACGGGTTCCGCGACAAGCGCATGTCGGCGGACCGCATCCGCCCCTTTGTCGAGGCAATGCGCAACGGCCCGGACGGGGAGCAGATCGGCTTTCTCGGCGATCACATCGGCCATTGGGCCGTGTTCAACGATCCGCCGCGCCACGGCCATCTGCGCGGCCTGATGAACAAGGCCTTCACCAGCCGCCGGGTCGAGAGCCTGCGCGGACAGGTGGCGGAGATGGTGGAGGGGCTGATCGCCGACTGGAAGGACGGGGAGGAAATCGACTTCCACCAGGCCTTCGCCTATCCCCTGCCCGCGACCGTGATCGCGCTGTTGCTCGGCGTGCCGCAACCGGATGTGGAGCACCTGAAACGCTGGTCCGACGCCCTGGCGCAGTTCGTCCTGACGTCGAAGACCAACCCGGACAAGTACAAGGTCGCGGCGGCGGCGCTGGCGGAGATGAACAGCTATTTCGAGGGCTTCCTGGACGACCGCCGCGCCAACCCCGGTGAGCTGGTGACCGACGGCATGATCGACGCCAGCGATGAAGGCGACCGGCTGACGGCGGACGAACTGGTGGCCAGTTGCATCCTGCTGCTGTTCGCCGGGCATGAAACCACGACACAGTTGCTGGCCAACGGGCTGCATTCCCTGCTGCACCATCCCGACCAGTTGGCCGATTTCCGCGCCAATGGCGGCGATATCGGCTTCACCCGCAACGCTGTGGAGGAACTGCTGCGCTTCGACGGGCCCAGCCTGACATCCCCGCGCATCGCTGCAGAGGACGTGGAACTGCACGGCCAGACGATCCGCAAGGGACAGCGGATCTGGCTGTGGAACTGCGCCGCCAATCGCGACGAGACCGTTTTCCCTGATCCCGACCGGCTGGACCTGCGCCGCAGCAACGCCGATCGGCATGTCACCTTCGGCTTCGGCATCCACTTCTGCATCGGGGCGCCGCTGGCAAAGCTGGAAGCGGAAGTCGCCTTCCCCATCCTGCTGAACCGCTTCAGCCGGATCGAGGCGGTGAAACCGGTACAGACCTGGTCGGATTCCTACGTCTCGCGCGGCATGACCACCTTCCCCGTGCGGGTCTGGCGCTGAGGGGACTTGTTCGCTGACCGTGCCACCCCTCTCGGGAATTGTTTGCGGTCCCCGGCCACCCCTCTCCCCCTCCCGACCACCCACGGGATTATCCTTATCCCGCATTCCCCAGATGGATGCCATTTCCACCGCCGTCTGAAGCGTGATAACCTCGCCTCTACAATAGGTTAAACGTGATTGGGGGCGGATTTGGCGGTGGACGCGACGGGTGAAGCGGGATCGGGGCCTCTGCGGCTGCAATTTGACCGCTCGGTGAAGGTGGGGTTTCGGAGTTCCTCTATCAGTTCCGACGGCGGGCTGCTGCTCCATCGCGAACTTGATGACGCCCTCGGTCTGACCGTCCTGGCGGCGGAGTTGGTCGCCGATCCACGCACAGGCAGAAACGGGCGGCATCGCCTCGACGGCCTCCTGCGCCAGTCCGTCTTCTCTCGACTCGCCGGGTACGAGGACGTCAACGATGCCGACCGGCTTTGCCGCGATCCAGTGATGCGCCAGCTTGTCGGTGGGCGGGCGGTCAAGCGCGGTGCGGCGTCGGCCAGCGCCATGGGCCGGTTCGAGACGGAGATGCTGACGCGGCCGGAGAACCTCGCCAGCCTGGTCGACTTGCCGGGGCGCTGGATCGACGCGGTGCATGAACGGCGGCCACTGAAGAGCATCACCCTCGACATGGACAGTTCCGAAAGCCCTGCGCATGGCGATCAGGAAGGCGCTGTCTGGAACGGCCACTTCCAGAAGAAGTGCCTGCACCCGCTGTTTGTGTTCAACCAGTTCGGCGATCTGGAGCGGTGCGCTCTGAGGCCGGGCAATGTCCACAGCGCCGATGGCTGGGAAGATGTGCTCAAGCCTGTGCTGGTGCGATATTCGGCGGAGGCGCGGCTCTCTTGCATGCGTTTCGCGGCCAACGCCGTCAGGCTGCAGCTTCACGCGCTGGCCTACAACCTCGCCAACTTCCTGCGCACGCTGGCGACACCCGATGAGATTGGAGCTTGGTCTCTGACCTCGCTGCGCGAGAGACTGATCAAGACCGGCGCCCGTCTCGTGAGCCACGCCCGCTATGCCGTGTTCCAGTTTGCCGAGGCGGCGCTGCCTCGGGCAACTTTTGCGGGCATCCTCTGCCTGATCAACGGCCTGCGCGACCCGCCGGTCGCAACGGTGTCAGTATGATCGGCGGCGACCTCAGAACCGCAAGTCGCTTCGGTGGCGGCGGGATAGGTATGCCCGAAACCGGGCGGAACGAAGCCTCAAGCGATTGGATCGACCTGCTCAGCCGCTCTTCGCGGCCGGCACGCCGCATCCCACGAGGGCCAGAGGAGAAAATTGCTTGGAAAGTTGCATTCAGTGGCCTTACCGTAGCGGAAGGCAAACCATATGGGGAATGTCGGTTAACAATAGCAAAGACCTACCGTTTGGAGGACGAACATATGCAAGACTTTGTGCTCTATCTGGCAATTTACGGGTTGATTGTCGTTATTGTAATCTTGGCCCAAGTCTTGGTAGCGGCCCAGCAGGTCGGGCTATCGACGCTTGCCGGCAATCGAGAAAATCTCGTTCTGACAGGCCTTGCTGGGCGAATGGAACGCGCCGCGAATAACTCGCTGCTTGCGCTCGCTTTGGTAGCACCTGCAGTTTTGATGACCCACCTGTCCGATGCCGCCAACAATTTGGCTGATCAACTGATGCTGACGTTTCTGCTCGCTCGAATTGCATATGTTGCACTCTACGCGCTCGGGATCGTTTGGTTCCGAACCGCTGCTTGGGTAACGGCCTTCGTATGCACCGCTCTGCTCTATGTGGGCTTGGTTCTTTGACTTGTCGAGAAGTTGTGGCGCCTCACTCTCTTAATGAAATCCAATAATTAAACCAACAGATTATTCGCATGGAGACTGGAGCCACTCCACTTACTTAATTTGATTGATACGATGAAGTCAATGAATGTCAGTGCTACCCCTATAAAGGGGTAGTACGCATTTTTAATAAAATTCCAAATATTTTCAGACAGCCTGAGATGTAATTTCTATTTGTGAACGAAACCGTCATTCTTCGCCCGCGCACCAATGGCAAGTTCGCCAGACTGGTTCGAGAAATCAATACAGCTATGGCCGAGAATAGGGGTGCCATTTTTCAGGAAAATACTGACAGGGCAAGTTTGAAGACATGCTCTAATTCATCCTGAGCCGCGCCCTGTTTCTGTAGCTCCATCGCACTAGCGATCTGAGCATCAATATAAAGGGCTGCCGTCCTTGAGGGTATGTTTGAGGCGAACTGTCCTTTTGACTTCGCCCTTTCGATCCACTGTTCAAGGCCACACAAGGTCTGTTCCCGGAACTTGTCGGCACTTTGCCGCGCGAGCATTCCAAGATCATCTTTGCTGCGGCACATTGTAACCTGAAGGCAGCCATCCGGCAAACCGTGCGCCTTGTGGTCCAAAAGGACGAAATCAGTGAGCGCTTGCAAGGCTTGACCAAAGGGAACATCATCCGTGAGAACATCTACCAATGGCGCCAGGATGGTCGCCTGATATGCTATCAGGGCGGCCTGTTTCAGCCCATCTTCGTTACCGAACTCCCGATAAATGCCAGGCTTGGACACACCAGCGCGGCGGCTAATCTCGTTTATCGAAACGCCCGTCGGCCCATCTGCCCAATAGCTTTCCACCGCGATTTTAAGCACATGATCCCGGCTCATGGTTTTCGGGCGCCCGCGGGCGGGTTTGTTTCCTTTTGTGTTCATAAATAAATACCCGTTAGTATTTTAAGCTTGCATGGGCATTAAAATACGCTATAGTATAAAATTAGCAACAACGTGCAGCGACTTTCGGCAAGAGAAAACTAGACTTCAGCATGCGCGTAGCGATCGAAGGGATCAAAAACTATGGGACGTGCTTGGCCAATTCTCATCCTGCTCGGGTTCTGTCAGTTCTGCGCAAGCTGGGGCTCGCTTGCCATTATCGCGGTACAGGTTGAGATGCGATCCGGCCTGGGGGTATCGGCAGAGGATGTCGCCGCGCTGGTATGGGCCTTTTCATTCTCGCTTGCGGTTGGGGCCTTGGTCGCGCAGGTTCTGATCGGCCATTGGGAGCGCCGCGCAGTGCTATTTGTCTCACTTGTCTTGCTAGGTTGCGGCGGCATGGCACTTGGATTTGCGCAAAACTGGGAGCAGGCAATGGCAGCTCGGGTAGCTATGGCCCTAGGTGCCGCTTCAGTGATGCCCACGGCCTCAGTCATTGCGGCATCACTGGTGACAGAGGCGCAGCGCCCGGCCGCTATGTCTGTGGTTTTTGGCGGGCTCACAACATCATTAGTGGTGGCCCTGCCAATCTCCAGTGCTGTGGCCGAGGCAGCTGGCTGGCGCGCTGCCTGGTTCGTGGCAGGAGGTGCAGCTTTTGTTGCCGCATTTGGCGTGGTGATTGGCGTTTCTGGTGGCGTACGCGGCACTCGAGCCTCATTTACGGCTATGCTTGCGGTCCTGGCTGACCGTGCCACATCACTGACCATCGCCACCACGCTTTTGTTGATCTGCGGCGGCTTCATCACCTACGCAATGATCGCATTCTGGCTTATCGAGGTGGGGGAGGCACCACGCACAGCGCTGACAACGGCCCTATTGGCAGCCGGTATCGCTTCAGTGATTGGCAATGCCTTTTCCTCCCATTTGGTGCGTTTGCTTGGGCGCGATGGTACAATCCTTGGTGGCCTCGCTTTCACGGCAGTTTGTTTTCAGATCCTCTGGGCGGCACCCCACTTCTACTGGCTGTCATACCCGGCGTTTATTTTCTTTGGTGTCGGCTGGGCCCTTTGCTTGGCTCCGTTGCAGGCGCGGCTGATGGAGACAGCGGGCGCACGTGCCCAACTGGCCCTAGCTCTCAACGCATCTGCGTTTTTCGGAGGTCAGGGGCTGGGCGCAGCGGGCGGTGGCGCTGTTTACGAAGCTTATGGCCCGGTTGCTTTGCCAATTGCCTCGGTTGCTGTGCTTGCGTTAGCAACACTCCTGTTCTTCATATCTAAGCAGATAAATCCGCCTTCCAAGGCGAAGACTACGTGAAAGCGGGCATTTGTTCTGAATGAAGTGGAGCGCCAGGCAAGATACCAGCTATTAGCTGCATCTAGATCCGTAGAAAATTTGGGCTTTAAGCTGATCTTAGCCGCATCGGCGGCGAATACCCGCTATGTGCCAAAAGTCGTCAATCAACTTATAAATGTCCACAATCCTGTCCGCCCAAAACTCCGCCAACACAGTGTTTGAACCACAAACTGCGAACACAGTGTTGGTAACATAGCGGGCAACACAGTGTTCCAAGTTTTTGCGACAACACAGCACAGAGCAGCTTCACAGTGTCCAACAGAGCGAGTCCGCAGTCAAAATAGTCAGCAACACGGCAAAAAGTGTGTTTAACGTGTGTTTTTGAATTACACAACTTTAGCGCGCATTGCGCTCGGCTAAGCCATCGATTTTATTGTTAAAAGTGGTGCCCAGGGGCGGAATCGAACCACCGACACGAGGATTTTCAATCCGCTGGGCCGCATCCCTGCTCTGATCCTCGACGATGGCGAGACCATCGTGGAAAGCAGCACGATCATCGACTGTCTCGACGATCTCGCGGGTCCGGAGCGGGCGCTGACACCGCCTTCGGGAGCGGAACGGCGCAGGGTGCTGAACCTTCTGGCCGTTGCGTCCGGTGCCACCGACAAGCTGGTCTCATCCCTCTAGGAACATCACCTGCGTCCGCCGGAAATGGTGCATCGGCCCTGGGCGAAGATGTGCGACCGGCAGACCGTGGACGGCTTCCGGTGGCTGGAGCAGCAGTTGCAGGGGGACTGGTTCATGGGGAACCGCATGACCCAGGCAGACCTGACAGTCGCCGTGTTCTGGCAGTTCGGGGTCGAGAAGCGCCCCAACTTCTTTGCCCGCATGGACTGCCCGAAACTGACCGCCCTCTCGGACCGGCTGGCCGCAACTGAACCTTTCCAGGCAACCCCGCAGGGCGAAGGTCTGCCCAAGGGTATCGCTCTGGGATAGGGCAACACGGGCCTGAACCCCTTCCCCCTGGACGGGGGAAGGCCGGGATGGGGGTGAATCAGCGAAGCCGAACCGCCATGATCTCACCGCGGTGCAACAGCCTTCGGCTCCACCCCCCATCGACCGCTACGCGGCCACTTCCCCCGCAAGGGGGGAAGCAAGAGAAGACCGGAACCGGACGTTACCGTCAGGTGTTCATGGAATCGAAGAAATCCGCGTTGTTCTTGCTGTCCTTCAGCTTCGACAGCAGGAATTCCATCGCATCGGTGGTGCCCATGGGGGCGAGGATGCGGCGCAGGACCCACATCTTTGTCAGGGCCGCCTTGTCCACCAGCAGCTCTTCCTTGCGGGTGCCGGACTTGGTGATGTCGATGGCGGGGAAGGTGCGCTTGTCGGCCAGCTTGCGGTCCAGGATCAGCTCCGAGTTGCCGGTGCCCTTGAACTCCTCGAAGATGACCTCGTCCATGCGGCTGCCGGTATCGATCAGCGCCGTGGCGACGATGGTCAGGGAGCCGCCTTCCTCGATGTTGCGGGCGGCACCGAAGAAACGCTTCGGGCGCTGCAGGGCGTTGGCATCGACACCACCGGTCAGCACCTTGCCCGAGGACGGCACCACGGTGTTGTAGGCACGGGCCAGGCGGGTGATGGAATCCAGCAGGATGACCACGTCACGCTTGTGCTCGACCAGGCGCTTGGCCTTTTCGATGACCATCTCGGCGACCTGCACATGGCGCTGCGCCGGTTCGTCGAAGGTGGAGCTGACCACCTCACCGTTCACCGACCGCTGCATGTCGGTCACTTCCTCCGGCCGCTCGTCGATCAGCAGCACGATCAGGTAGCAGTCGGGGTGATTGGCGGAGATGGCATGGGCGATGTTCTGCAGCAGCACCGTCTTGCCGGTACGCGGCGGCGCGACGATCAGACCGCGCTGGCCCTTGCCGATGGGGGCAACCAGGTCGATGACGCGGGAGGAACGATCCTTCTTGGTCGGATCATCATGCTCCATGTGCAGCCGCTCGTCCGGGTAGAGCGGGGTCAGATTGTCGAAGGCAACCTTGTGGCGGGCGGCTTCCAGATCCTCGAAATTGATCAGGGAGACCTTCATCAGCGCGAAATAGCGCTCCCCGTCCTTCGGCGCGCGGATCTCGCCCTCGACCGTGTCACCGGTGCGCAGCGAGAAACGGCGGATCTGCGTAGGGCTGACATAGATGTCGTCGGAACCGGGCAGGTAATTGGCCTCCGGCGAGCGGAGGAAGCCGAAACCGTCGGAAAGGATCTCCAGCACGCCCACACCGGTGATTTCCTCACCGTCCTCGGCAAGCTGTTTCAGGATCGCGAACAGCATGTCCTGCTTGCGCATGGTGGACGCGTTCTCGATCTCCAGCTCTTCGGCCATGGAGAGCAGTTCCGTGGGAGTCTTGGCCTTCAGTACACCTAGATTCATTGCAACCATCAAATCTGGAAGGGGTCAGGGTCCGGGACCGCATTCGGGCCCGGTATCTGTTCATCAGCGGATGTCGGAAGTCCGGGATCGCCTGGCAAAGGGCCGGCGCGTGTCGGGTTCCGGAAAGGGATGGTGTCACGGCAGGGCCGTAACTGCCTTTTCCATACACCGTTCGGGCAGGGCTGCAAACGGAAAATGACGCGGGCGAGGCCCTTGCGCGGGCCGTTCCGGCGCGGACAGCGGTCTCAGCGCTGCCAGATCGGCTCCTTGACCGCCGCATGCAGAAAGGCCCGGTGCGCTTCCTCCTCCGCCGGCGGCAGGGGCGGGTGAGGCCGCGGTTCCCGTGCAATGCGGCGCACGGTGCCGCCCTCGCTGTCGGAACCCGAAGAGCCGAAGGTCAGCCCGGCCTGGGTGGCGCTGACCAGGTGATAATAGACGTCGGCGAGCAGGCGGGAGTCGATCAGCGCCCCATGCAGGTTACGCGACGAGGTATCGACGTCGAAGCGGCGACAGAGGGCGTCGAGGCTGGCGGGGGAGCCGGGGAACTTCCTGCGCGCAATGGCCAGCGTGTCGATGGCCTGGTCCATCGGCAGCACCTTGTGCCCGGCGGCCTTCAGTTCCCAGTTCAGGAACTTCATGTCGAAGGCCGCATTGTGGATGACCAGCGGATCATCACCGATGAAGCGGATGAAACCCTCAGCAATGTCGGCAAAGACCGGCTTGTCCTGCAGCATCTCGTCGGAGATGCCGTGCACCTTGAATGCGCCCTCGTCCATCATCCGTTCGGGATTGATGTACTGGTGGTAGGTCGCGCCGCTCCAGACCCGGTCGATCAGTTCCAGACAGCCGATCTCGACGATGCGGTGACCGTCCTTCGGATCCAGTCCCGTGGTTTCCGTATCCAGAACGATCTCACGCATCAGGGGACCCCATCATCTGGTGTTCAACAGCGCGGAACCTACCATATCGGCGCGACTTCTGTCAGCCCTGCGCAGCCAGCTTCGCACGCATCTCAGCCACCAGCGCCCGGACCTGCGCCTCCGTTTCCGCCAGGCTGACGCTGGTGTCGACCACGTGGTCGGCACGGGCGCGCTTCTCCGCATCCGGTGTCTGGCGGGCCAGGATCGCCTCGAACTTGGCCACTGACATGCCCGGTCGTGCCAGCACCCGCTCGCGCTGCTGTTCGGCAGAGGCGCTGACGACCACAACCGCATCCACCTTCTTCTCGCCGCCGGTCTCGAACAGCAGCGGTACATCGACCACGACAATGTCGGCGCCATCGGCATCCGCCTGCGCCCGGAAGGCCGCCCGGTGTTCGCCCACCAGCGGGTGCACGATCTTCTCCAGGTCACGGATGGCGGCATCGTTGCCCACGACCTCCGCGCTCAGCCGCTCGCGATCAACGGCACCGTCCACGACCGCATCGGGAAAGCGCGCCCGCACCGGCTCCACCGCCGGGCCGCCCTTCGCGTAGATCTCGTGCACCGCCGCATCGGCATCCCACACGGGCACCCCGGCCGCGCGAAACATTTCCGCCGTCGCGGATTTCCCCATGCCGATGGACCCGGTCAGAGCCACAACATATGCCATCACTTCCCCCCCAGAACATGCGCCCGCAGGCTGTCCGTCACCGCGACGTCACGCCCGAAGAAGGCGCGGAACGCCGGTACGGCCTGATGCAACAGCATGCCCAGCCCGTCAACCGTTCTCAGACCCCGCTGACGCGCAGACCGCAACAAGGGGGTTTCCAGCGGCACATAGACGATATCATGCACCCAGGCTGTCTCCGCCAGACCGGCCAGATCCACATCAAGTACGCCCTTGCCCGCCATACCAAGGCTGGTGGTATTGCCGAGCAATACAATGTCATCAGGCAGTTTTTTCAGACAGTTGAAGGGCAAGACCGCAATTCGGTCATCAGCCATACTCTCGGCCAGGGCATACCCGGTGGCCTCGGTCCGGTTGGTCAGATAGATTCGCGGGCAACCGGCCACCAGCAGGGCATGGACAGCGGCACGCGCGGCCCCGCCGGCCCCGATCACCAGCCCCGGACCTACTTTCGGATCCACTCCGGCCTGCTGCAGGTTGGCCATGAAGCCATAGGCATCCGTGTTGCGTCCCAGGATCCGCCCGTCGGGCTGAAACACCAGCGTGTTCACCGCACCGATGGCCCGGGCGGCATCATCCACATCATCCGCCAGCCGCAGCGCCGCCAGCTTGTGCGGCACCGTCACATTGGCGCCCCGGAACCCCGCGGCGGCCAGCCCATGTACTGCCGTCCCGAAATTCTCGGGCGTCACAGGCAGACCGAGGTAGGTTCCCGCAATTCCCTGCTCCCGCAACCAGAACCCGTGCAGGCGCGGCGACAGGCTGTGTGCCACAGGCCAGCCAAGCACTGCCGCGACGGCTTCCGGCACGGTCGTCCGCATGTGATCGTCAGACATGTCTCATTCCGTCTCCCCGCCTCCCCCGCGCCATGCGATACCGGCCTGGCGCAGTGCCGCCAGCACGGGCAGCAGAGGCAGGCCCAGGATCGAGGACCAGTCGCCTGTCATGCGCTGAAACAGGTGTATCCCCTCCGCCTCGATCCTGTAACCGCCAACCGACGACATGACCGCATCCGGTGCGTTTGATACATAGAGGGCCTGTTCGTCCGCCGACAGGGGCCGCATTTCCATTTCGCACCGGTCGGAGTAGGACCACATGACCGAGCCCGCACGCATCAGGATGACGCCATTGATCAGAAAATGAACCCGGCCACTCAGCAGTGTAATATGGGATTTCAACCCCTCCCGCCCTACTGGTTTGTCCAGCAGGCTGTCCCCTGCCACCAGAACCTGATCCGCCGCCAGGACAAGCTGTTCCGGATGCAGAGTATTGATCACATTCGCTTTTTCGCGTGCAAGGGCCCGGGCGATCAGGTCCGGCGACTGGCCCTCCCGCTGCGCGGCCACCTTGATCGAGGCCTCGTCAACATCCGCCGGGATGACCTGGAACGCAAGCCCCGTTCCGGCGAGCAGGCGGCGCCGGGTCATACTTCCCGACGCCAGAACAAGCCCGGTAGGTCCCGTTGAAGTCATACCGCCTGTTCTTTCATGCGGCGGTGATACAGCGACAGGATCGCCGCGGCGGATTCCTCGATCGACTTGCGGGTCACATCGATCGTGGGCCAGCGATTGCGCGCAAAGACACGCTTGGCCTCCGCCAGTTCATCGGCGACGACCTCCGGGTCGGAATAGTCGCTGTCACCGGATTCCCGCAGGCTGAGCAGGCGGTTGCGCCGGATCTGGCTCAACCGTTCGGAGGATGTGGTCAGGCCCACGACCAGGGGCTTGCGCAGTTTCAGCAGCTGCTCGGGCAGGGGAACGGACGGCACGAAGGGGACATTGGCCGCCTTCAGCCCGCGATTTGCCAGGTACATGCAGGTCGGGGTCTTCGATGTGCGGGAAACGCCGACCAGGACAACGTCCGCACGATCCAGATCCTCCACATGCTGGCCGTCGTCATGGATCAGGGTGAAGTGCATCGCCTCGATCCGGTCGAAATATTCGTTGTTCATCTCGTGCTGGATGCCGGGACGGCCGCGCGTTTCCCCGCCGAGGAAGCTGCCCAGCGCCGTCATGACCGGGTCCAGCGCCGCCACACTGCGCACGCCAAGCCGACGGCAGGCCTCTTCCAGCAACAGGCGCAGGTCGGGATCGACCACGGTGAAGATCACGATGCCCGGGGATTCCTGGATGCTGCGAATCACCAGCTCCATCTGCGCCCGGTTGCGGATCATCGGCCAGAGGTGTTTCACCGCATTGGCATCGGCAAACTGCACCAGCGCGGCATTGAGGATTCCGGTCAGGGTCTCACCTGTGGAATCGGAGACCAGATGCAGGTGAAAGCTGTTCATGGTGCTGGCGTCCGTTGCTGGAATAGGGGCGGGAGGGGCGATCTGCCGTCCGCCGGATCAGATGATCCACAGGGGAATGTACAGTCGGGGGGAATCGGATGCGAGGGAAGAGAAGGGCAGTTTCGCAAACGCACCGCCTGTTTGCCCCCACAGGAAACGGGCAACGGGTCAGGGAAGCAGTGGACGGGGTGAACAACGGGTGAAACCATGAAGGTTCCCGACCGGCCTGTGGACATCTGCTGACAACGGCCGGGAATCCGGGAGCCGGCATTCCGGGCAATACGGGGATGAAACCGAAGATCCGGCAACAGCCTGTGCGCAACCGCGGGAGACAAAACAATCCCCGCTATCCAGCGACCAGCTACAACCTCCAGATTCTTATCTATAAGATAAGAGTAAGAGAGAGGACCCTGTGCGTGGATTCCATCACCGAGAGAAGACCATGAACGAGACAGCGACCCTGGCCCTGCCGGAACCGATCACGGGCGCATCCGCCTGGCGTGGCGCGGACCTGCAACCGCATCCCGAAAGCTGGATCGATCTGCTGGACAAGCCCTTCATCACGGCACTTTCGGAGAGGGTCGATGATTTTCTGGCAAGCGGAAAGCCACTGGCAGGGATGGAGCGGAGTGATCTGGACCACCCGGTGCTGACCGCCAGGACCAGTGACTGGTGCGACACCCTTTTGTCTGGAAGGGGGTTCGTGCTGGCGCGGGGACTGCCGATCCATGACTGGGACATGCAGAAGACAGCGGCGGTGTGGTACGGGCTTGGCCTGCTGATGGGCGTGCCCCGCAGTCAGAATGCGCAGGGGCACCTGCTGGGTCACGTCAGGGACCTGGGGCTGTCGACGGACGATCCGAAGGTCAGGATCTACCAGACCACGGAGCGTCAGACGTTCCATACGGATTCCTGTGACGTGGTGGGGCTGCTCTGTCTCAGGACATCCAGGACAGGCGGAGAGTCGGCGATCGTCAGCTCGATGCAGATCTACAATGAAATGCACCGGGACTGCCCGGAACTGCTTCGGGCCTTGTTCAGCAGCTTTCCGACCGACCGGCGGGGCGAGATTCCCCCGGGCAAGAAGGCCTGGTTCGACATTCCCGTGTTCAATCATCACGCAAGCTATCTGTCGGTGATCTATGCCCGGCGCTACATCACCTCCTCCGCCCGGCTGGAGGGGCCGCGCCGCCTTTTGGACCTGGAGGTCGCGGCGCTGGACCGCTTCGACGCGCTTGCCAATGATCCGGCGATGCATCTGAAGATGGAGTTCCGGCCCGGCGACATCCAGTTCGTGCACAATCACACCATCCTGCACGATCGGCTGGCCTATGAGGACTGGCCGGAGCCGGAGCGCAAGCGGCACCTGTTGCGGCTCTGGCTGGCAATTCCGGGGGCACGTCCCTTGCCAGATGTCTATGCGGAGCGCTATGGCTCCACCATGATCGGCGACCGGGGCGGAATCCTGGTTGACGGAACACGGCTGACGGTGCCTCTGGAACCTGTCTGAGCGGGTTGGCGGCTTTTTCGGCGGACCGTGCTGGCCGGGGTCAGCAACAAGCATCACCACCAGGAGATCTGATGACTGAGAAGCGGTTTCTTGCGGCACTGAACGGCAAACCCGTTGATCGGCCGCCCTTCTGGTTCATGCGCCAGGCCGGACGCTATCTGCCGGAATACCGGGCCACGCGGGCGGAGGCCGGGGACTTTCTGGACCTGTGCTATCGGCCGGATCTGGCTGAGGAAGTCACCCTGCAGCCGATCCGGCGCTTCGGCATGGATGCGGCGATCCTGTTCGCGGACATCCTGCTGCTGCCCCAGGCGCTGGGCCAGCATCTGGAGTTCAGGGTCGGTGAGGGTCCGGTGCTGGAACCGATCCGACGGACGGCGGACATTCCCGCCCTGGACATGGACCGCCTGCACGAGGGCCTGGGACCGGTCTATGAGACCGTCAGCCGTCTCAGCCGCTCCCTGCCTGCCGAGACCGCGCTGATCGGCTTTGCCGGTGCGCCCTGGACTGTCGCAACCTACATGGTGGAGGGATCGGGCAGCCGCGATCATCCGACCATCAAGCAATGGGCCTTCAGCGACCCGGAGGGGTTCGGGAAGCTGATGGATCTGCTGGTGCAGGGCACGGCGGCCTATCTGAAGGCGCAGATCGCGGCCGGGGCGGAGGCCGTGCAGCTTTTCGATACCTGGGCGGGTGCCTTGCCGCATGCATACCTGGAACCGCTGGTGTTCCAGCCGCTGCAGCAGATCGCGGCACTGATCCATGCCGACTATCCGGATATTCCGGTGATCGGCTTTCCGCGGGGTGTCGGTACCTCGCTGGCCCACGCGGCGCGGATTCCGGGGATCGCCGGACTGAGCGTGGACTGGAGCATGGACCCGCAATGGGTTGCGGCCAACGTGCAGCCGCACCGGGTGGTGCAGGGCAACCTGGACCCGCGTCTGGTGATGGTCGGCGGCGAGCCGATGCGCCAGGCCACCCGGCACATCCTGGACTGCTTCGGTCACCGCAACTTCATCTTCAACCTGGGCCACGGGTTCGTGCCGGAAACACCGCCGGAACATGTGGCCGAGCTGTCGGAGATGCTGAAGGCAGTCTGAGGGCGACCCATCGACTGACCGTTCCATTGGGATCATCGGAGCCAGACGGATGAGTGAATATTACGACCTGTTCAAGGCGCTGCACATCATCAGCGTCATCTCCTGGATGGTGGGCATGCTCTATCTGCCGCGGCTGTTCGTCTATCACGTGGATGCGGCGCCGGGTTCCGACACCTCGGAGACCTTCAAGGTCATGGAACGGCGGCTGATGAAGGCGATCATCAACCCGGCGATGATCGCCAGTTTCATCTTCGGCGGGCTGATGCTGTGGATCGGCTTCGACCTGGGGATCTTCACCATGGCGGACGGCTGGCTGCATACCAAGCTGCTGGCTGTGGTCCTGCTGGCGGGGGCGCACGGGGTGCTGAGCAAGCGACGCCGGGAGTTCGAGGCGGACCAGAATACGCGCTCGACGCGCTATTTCCGCATCCTGAACGAGGTTCCGACGCTGCTGATGATCATCATCGTCTTCATGGTGATCCTGAAACCCTTCTGACGCACTGGTGATCCCTGGCGGGAATGGGATAGGCTTCGGCAGGTTTCACGCCCTGGGGAGGGATCACGACAATGCATCAGACCGTCCATGCCCTGTTTCAGGAGGCTGCGGCGGATTCGCCGGACAATGCCTTTCTCGCCTGTCCGGCCTATCCGGGGCGCGCCTATCATCCTGACGGCGTCGAGTTCACCTATGGTCAGGTCCGGGATGCGGTCGCACGGCTGACGGCGCTCTACCGGGATGCGGGCTATGGCCTGGGTCACCGGGTGGCGCTGCTGATGGAGAACCGGCCGGAGCATTTCTTTCACCTGCTGGCGCTGAACGCGGTCGGCGCATCCTGCGTGCCGGTGAACCCGGACTATACCCACGATGAAACCCTTTATCAGATGCAGCATTCGGATGCGGATCTGGCGGTGGTGATCGCAGATCGGGTGGAACGGATGCAGGCGGTTGCCGCCGACCGGCCGGAGAAGGTGCTGCATGTGGTCAATGCCGACGACCTGCCGGCGGCCCTGCCCGGGCCCACCACCAGCGCGGCGCCGGGCGAACCGGGCCCGGAGACGGAGGTGGCGCTGTTCTATACCTCCGGCACCACGGGGCGCCCCAAGGGCTGCGTCATCACCAATTTCTACTTCCTGAACGCCGGGGAGTGGTACTGGAACATGGGTGGCCACTTCACGATGGAGCGGGGGGTGGAGCGGCTCTACAACCCGCTGCCGGTCTTCCACATGAACTGCGGCGCGGTGACCTTCGTCTGCATGATGCTGGGCCGCAACTGCCTGATGGTGCCGGACCGGTTTCATCCGACCCGCTGGTGGAAGGACCTGGTGGACCTGCGGGCCACGGCCTTCCATTACCTGGGCATCGTCGCGCCGGTGCTGCTGAAGCAGCCGGAGTGCCCGGAGGAGAAGCAGCACAATTGCCGCTTTGCCCTGGGGGCGGGGATGGAACCGGAGATGCATCCCCTGTTCGAGGAACGGTTCGGCACCAGGCTGGTGGAAGTCTGGGGCATGACCGAGACGGGCCGGATCTTCGGCGATTGCCATGATCCACGGCAGATCACCACCCGCGCCTTCGGGCGGCCCTTTGGCGGGCTGGAGGCGAAGGTCGTCGATGATGACGACAATGAAGTTCCGCGCGGCGCGGAAGGCGAACTGCTGGTGCGCTGGGGCGGGCCGGAAGGGCCACGGCACGGGTTCTTCTCCGGCTACCTGAAGAATCCGGAGGCGACGGCGGAGGCCTGGAAGGGCGGCTGGTTCCACACCGGCGATGCGGTGCGCCAGGACGAGAGCGGCATGCTGTTCTTCGTCGATCGCAAGAAGAACATCATCCGCCGCTCGGGCGAGAACATCGCCGCCGCCGAGATCGAGGCAACGATTCAGGCCATGGACAAGGTGGCCCAGGTGGCCGTCATGCCCGTGACCGACGAGATGCGTGACGAGGAGGTGATGGCCTGCGTCGTGCCCATGGCCGGGATCGCGCCAACTGCTGAATTCGCAAGGGAAATCCAGGAATGGTGCCTGGAGAAGATCGCCTATTACAAGGCGCCTGGCTGGCTGTATTTCCTCGATGCGCTGCCGGTCACCGGCACCCAGAAGGTGCAGAAGCAGGAGATCTTCCCCAAGGATACGGATCCCCGTGCGGCGGAGGGTGTGCACGACCTGCGCGACACCAAGAAGCGCCGCCGCTGAAGCTCGACGGAGACCCTGCACCCATGAGCGCCTATCTGGTTCTCGACTTCGCCATCCATGACCTGCGTGGCTTCATGGAATATGCCGACAATGTCCCCGCCTTCCTGGCGAAACACGGCGGGCGCTACATCGTGAAGGGTGTCGTGCCGAAGGTGATGGAGGGGGACTGGTCACCGGAGCGCATGGTGATCCTGGAGTTTCCCAGTAGTCGGCATGCGGAGGATTTTCTGGCCGATCCGGAGTTCCGGACCCTTAAGGACGTGCGCCTGCGCACCACCGACAGCAAGCTGGTGCTGGTGGAGGGCTGTGACTGAGGGCTTTGACTGCGCTGCCGCAGCCGTCAGAAGCGGGGCCAGCGCCGGACCCTCAACTGAAATAAGGATCTTCCGCGTCCTTGAGCTGGCACAGGTTGCCGTCCGGGTCGCGGAACCGGGCGGTGATGCCCCAGTCGTGGGTCTGGACCTCGACGGCGATGCCCTTCGCCTCCAGCTCCCGCGCGCGCTCCGGCACGTTCATGACGTTGAAGCGCAGCATGATGCCGCGCGTCTGCCCGACCTGGCCGTCGCGTTCGACCATCAGGTAGCTGTCACCGAAGCGGAAACAGGTCAGCGTCGGCTTCTCGTACCAGACCGGCAGTTCCAGCAGATCGCGGTAGAAGCGGACGCAGCCTTCATAGTCGGCGCAGAACAGCACCACGCCGTGATTGATGACATCTCTCATGCGCCCATCATGACACGGGATCAGGCGGCGGCGGTTGCGTTTTCTGTCACGGTTTCGGCCCGTTCCTCGCCATGGCCGATGATCGCCATGGTTTCCTCCAGCGAATAGAAGACGTCGGCGATGTCGGTGTTCTTCTGGTACAGCGCCGTACGCTCCACCGCCGGGTGCTTCTGGATGGAGCGGAAATAGCGTTCCGCCGTCAGGCTCTTGCCTACATATTTGGCGAAGACAGCGGATTCATGGCTGGTGTCGGGCGCCGCACCTGGCTCCATCACGCCCAGGAATTCGGCGATGGAGGCCAGGACCGGCTGGCGGTTGTCGATCAGATCCTCGAACTTCACGAACAGGGTGCGGTTGACCACGTCCGGATCATCGAAGGGATAGAGCTCGAACGGCTTGCGGTACTGGTTGATGGCGCGCGGAATATCGCCGTAGCGCTCCAGCAGGGAGGCAATGCCGGTGATCGGGTGCCGCACCATGAAGATGATCTTGGCCGCCGGGTACATCTTCAGGATCGCGTCGATGCGCATGGCGTTGTCGGGCGTCTGCTCGCCGTAGATGTGTCCCTTCGCTCCAACGGAATGCACGAACTCGGCATAGAGCGCGGTGATCGTGTTGGCCCAGGTCGGGTTCTCCGGGTCATAGCGCGCCATGTAGCGGTCGAACTGCATGTTCTGCAGGTAGGTCTTGTGTGCGAAACGGTCCTTGGTGACGTCGGAGCGGGCCGAGTTCACCATGTTCTCGTAATAGGTCGCGTGATAGATCGACTTGTGCAGGAATGGCGTCACCTTCGCCTTGGTCACGAAGTCCACCAGGGTCTCGCATTCCTCCAGCTTCAGCCCGTCCACATCGCCGTCCTGGCTGACCACATGGCGCATCAGGTCCTGGAAGTTGGCCAGCCGCGTGAGGATCGTGGTCCCCTGCATGGCACAGATCTCGGGGTACTGGTCCAGCATGGCGCAGGTCACCGTGGTGCCGCTGCGCTCCGAGCCTGCGATGAAGAAATCAATCCGTTCCGGCGCCATCGGGTGCCTCCTCTCACGACTGTTCATGCCGAGGAGAGTGAACCGGTGGGGTAAACATGGGGTTAACCATGTCTGGCAGCGCAAGGGAGAAGGGGAGACGGCGCGCCGGTGGCCGCAGACGCGCCAGTCTCCGTGCCCCTGCTACGGGAGAAGCACCGTGCTGCCGCTGGTCCGGCGTCCCTCCAGGTCCGCATGGGCCTGTGCCGCATCGGAGAGGGCGTAGCGCTGGTTGATCTCGATGCTCACCTTGCCGGATCCCACCATGTCGAACAGGCGGCTGGAGGACAGCTCCAGGTCGGCGCGGGTGGCGGTATAGGTCATCAGCGTCGGGCGGGTCATGTAGAGCGAGCCCTTGCCCGAGAGAATCCCCGGCGCGAACGGTGGCACGGGGCCGGAGGCATTGCCGAAATTGACGTAGAGACCGCGCGGTTGCAGGCAGTCCAGCGACTTCTCCCACACCGTGGCCCCCACCGAGTCATAGACCACCGGCACGCCCTTGCCGTCGGTCAGCTCCATCAGGCGGGCCTGGAAGTCCTCCGCATTGTAGTCGATGACCTCGTCATAGCCGTACTGCTTCGCCTGGGCGCATTTCTCCGGCCCGCCGGCGGTGCCGATGGCCCGGACCCCCAGCGCCTTCAGCCACTGGCCCGCGATCAGGCCGACGCCCCCGGCGGCGGCATGGAACAGCACCGTGTCGCCGGAGCGGCATTCGTAGGTGCGATGCACCAGATATTCGGTGGTCATGCCCTTCAGCATCATGGCCGCGGCCTGCTCGTCGCTGACCGTGTCCGGCACCTTCACCGCCTTGTCCGCCGGGAACAGCCGCACCTCCGCATAGGACCCGATCGGACCCCCGGCATAGGCCACCCGGTCCCCGGCGGCCAGGTGCGTCACGCCTTCGCCCACGGCCTCCACGATCCCGGCGGCCTCCATGCCGATCCCCATGGGCATCGACGGGGCCGGATAGAGCCCGGTGCGGAAGTAGACATCGATGTAGTTCAGCCCGATGACCGTATGCCGGATGCGGATCTCGCCCGGGCCGGGATCGCCGACCTCGACATCCTCGAAACGCATCTGCTCGGGACCGCCCACCTCGTGAACGCGGATTGCCTTGACCATTTTCTCTGTGTCCTTTGGTTCTTTACGTCATGAGCGCCCGGAGAGCGCAGGCATCACTCCTTCCCCCTCGATGGGGGAAGGTCGGGAAGGGGGTGAGTGGGCGCAGCCGAACGACCGTTGACCCATCGTGCCGCAGCCTAGCCGCATGGCCCGCTGCTCGCCACCGCCAACCGCACCGTGCCCGGGCTCAGTTCGGGGACGCATCAGTGCCGCGCGAACGCCGGGGAGAGGACTCGCGGATCAAGTCCGCGAGAGCCGTGGTGAGGGGGCGTTGCCGGTGGTTTACATGCCGCCCCACCCCAACCCGCCGTGCCCGGGCTTGCCCCGGATACTCTGCAATGCTGCGCGGACGCTGGAGACTGGGCTCGCGGATCAAGTCCGCGAGCATCGTGAAGGGGGGAAGTTGGGAACCACCGCTCCACCCCAACCCACGCCGTACCCGGGCTTGACCCGGATACCCAGCAGTGCCGTGCGGACGCTGGAGACTGGGCTCGCGGATCAAGTCCGCGAGCTTCGTGAAAGGGGGGAAGTTGGGAACCACCGCCCCACCCCAACCCGACGTGCCCGGGCTTGACCCGGGTACCCAGCAGTGCCGCACAAATGCCGACGAGCGGGCTGACGTACCGAACCCGCTCCCCTCAGCCGAGCGCCTTGCGGAACAGGTCCAGCGTGCGGCTGTTGGCCAGATCGGCGGAGGCCTGGTCGAAATGCTCGCCGCCCTGGCGGGCGAAGGCGTGATCCTGGCCCTCGTAGTCGTAGAGCGTCACATGGTCATGCCCGTCCAGCGCCGAGTGCATCGCCTGCTGCTGCTCCGGCGGCACGAATCCGTCCGCTGTCGGCACATGCAGGATCAGCGGCCCGGTGATGCTCTGCGCCTCGTCCAGCATGTCGGCGATGCCGACGCCGTAATAGCCCGACGCCGCGTCCGCATCCGTCCGCGTCATGGTGAGGTACGCCAGCAGCCCGCCCAGGCAGTAGCCGGTGGCGCCGACCTTGCCGGTGCAGCCGTCCACCTTGCGCAGCGCGTCGATGGTGGCCTGCACGTCCTCCATGCCCTTGGGCACGTCGAAGGCCTTGAAGCACTCGAAGGCGCGGCCCCAGTCGGCCTCCGTCTTGTCGGTCAGTTCGATCCCCGGCTCGATGCGCCAGAACAGGTCGGGGCAGAGCGCCACGAACCCTTCCGAGGCCAGCCAGTCGGCGGTTGCCCGCATGACGTCATTGACGCCAAAGATCTCCTGGATGACCACAACCCCCGGCCCGGTACCGGACGCCGGCATCGCCAGATAACCCCCGAATTCCTCACCCGCCTTCGTGGTGATCGTCGTATTGAGCCCCATGATGCTCTCCTCCCGCCTGTTTCACGTGAAACGAGGTCCACGCCTGAAATGTGTGACGGGATGGTAGGCAGGGGGCGGGGTCTGGGCAAGGGGAGGAAAGGTTGGTGATGTCAGGGTCCGATAACTATCGGTGCATGAAATCTTATTGAGCGTTGTGTACAGAATGTGATTGCCAAACGGCGCTTTGATCAAACTAACGTGACAGTTCACCGCTTGAGAAAACCTGAATAATTAGGGCAAACAGATCCTGTGCTGTGCGTCCAGAAATATCACTACAAAGCTCACCAACTGGTATCTCAAACGATACCCCTCTCCTTGGATTTACCAAGCCCATCATTGGTATTTCAACTTCACCAGCCGCAGCATTCAGCGCGGCATATGTTAAGAGTTGTCTAAGATCTGCACTTCGAAATGATCGATCGACTGTCTTAACTTCAAACAGCGTGGTCCTTGTCAAAATATCGCCTTCGGAAGCATCTACGAAACCGCAACCTTTGAACAAAGGGCGGGTTCTGACCGGTAAATTTGCTCCATTGAAAAAATCCATAAGTCTCTTTTCAATTTCAAGAACTTCATTCTTCTCGTCTTTCTGCAGGGGAAGCTCCAGGTCAACTCCGCGCCCGACGAATGGGCGAAGTCTACGAGTGGCCTCATTCCACGATTCTGCAAAAAGATGGCTCCTACCCCTTCTTCTTCCCTTACTCTGGTGTCTCTCCACCATCAAAGAGAATGCGAGTTCTGCTATGAGAGCCTTTCGACCCTCTTTATCCGAAGCCATAGGAACATCAAACCTTTCAATATACTCCAAATTGAGCCTACGCGTGAAATGCTCCAACATCGGAGCAACCTCAGCCCAAAAGGCGTTATAGGATGATGAGAAAGTTGCAGCGTCAATCACAATGGGACGCTCCATTCTTGTTGTAAACCTT
This sequence comes from Kordiimonadales bacterium IMCC3096, assembly GCA_016865035.1. GTDB lineage: Bacteria > Pseudomonadota > Alphaproteobacteria > Minwuiales > Minwuiaceae > Minwuia. The sequence goes on along the minus strand of CP018227.1, from coordinate 1,781,945 downwards.
TCTTTTCACTTGCCCATTGAAGAATGAATTCCTCAAATGGATCAAATTCCTTTTTCATATGATCTCGCCAATGTTTTCCCTCATCTCTCAGGATGAAGGAAGAGGCAATAAAGGCGCGCCTCTCTGGCGCGCTTAATTCTCTGTATCGGTTTTTGAGGTCAGACAGCCAATACCATTCGCCCCACCTGGCCATGACCAAAATTATGTCTCTACGAACGAGTTCTGATGGCCGTGTATCAAAAAGTTTCTGGAGAAGCAGTTGAGTTTCTGAAGTGTTCCTGTGAGATAGGACACGAATCGCAAAACTTAGATGTATGTCTACGCGAAAAACGTGCGAATCTTGGTTGATAAGCTGCTGAATCCTATCTATTACCGAAGTTTGAGTGTCAATTTCTAGATCATCAAATTGGTCATCGATCATCATCAATACGGATGAAAATATGGGATAGAGAACATCACAATTTTCCAAAACAGACAAGACTGCATCTTGCTTTGTACTTCCTTCAAGAAATTTGATTGCAGATATAATTTTGCGAGCGAGAGAAGTATGAACCCGGCTCTTGGCCAGTTCTTGCTTTAGCAAACCAATTATATCAAATTTTTTAACTTCTGCCTTTAGCGCTTCGTAGTCGTCATCGGCTGTCGGCGAGTATGGGTCGAACCTAAGTGAAAAGCGCATCAAGGTGTTGCGAGTATGGTCTGCTGGCGGATCGACGATCTGATTGCCCCCAGTTTCTTGCTCACCTTTGATTGGATTCGTAGCTTTGAATTCAGCAGAACTCATAATTCTAGTTTTTGATTTTTGTAGAGTTAGTCCTTGGTTTATAAACAATTTCTCCGATAAATAAATTAAAAACCTATATGCGTCTTCCTTGGACTGTGAAAAAAGATGGTAGTCATCCGCAAATCTTGTGAACACAATACCCTTAGAATTTAGCAACTTGTCTACTTGATTTATCGTGATTTCGGACAAGAGGCGAGCAGCAGGTCCTCCGATAGGCAAACCAAAAGAGTTGGTGTTTGAAAAATTGGAAAGAAAGCTCATAATTTTTTTCGGATATGGAGTATCGCCAGCGACTTGTCTAAGCGCATTCTCGAGCCGGTGATGACCAAGTCTAGGATAGAATTCCGATATGTCACATATAACTGTGAATGGATGAATCTCTGCAAGCTTTAGAGACCTCCTCATAAATTGTAACCAGCCGGTATCGCGATCAAAAATGTCGCCAGTTTCTTTGTTAGTATTAAAACGATATGAAAAAATTGTCTCATGATCTTGGCCAATTCTCGCTTCTTCAATTTTAGTGCCAATACTTATAACTGACGCAAGGAAATGCATGTTCCAAATAGGGTCGATCTGCGTAGCCCAACGAAAGCCAGAATAGGTTGCCGGTGTCAATGAACTGACGTTCTTGGGGGGATATTGGATCAAATATTCTTCGAAATTTTCATCATATTTCTTGATCAATGATATTAATTCTGGTTGCTTGTCGAAGAATGCGTGGTTCTCGAACGGAAAAGGGAATATGTCCGTGTCGCCATGTCGAATGACGTTCTGAACTGATAATTCGGCTGCGGATGCAAATTCTGTTTTCTTTACCATTATTTATGTTCCTCAATTGAACAGACGATCTTTGGCGATTTCGTCTTTCCTACAACAACGCCCCCTCATGCCTCAGCAGCCACACCTTGTCCTCCACCCCACCGGCTGCCGAGAAACCGCCCATCTTGCCGTTGGCGGCGACGATGCGGTGGCAGGGGATGATGATGGGGATGGGGTTGTGGCCGCAGGCGGTGCCGACGGCGCGGGCGGAGGCGCCGAGTTCCTCGGCGACGCCGCCATAGGTGCGGACGTGGCCCTTCGGGATGCGTTGCATGATGTGCCAGACCAGGCGCTGGAAGGTGGTGCCTTCCGGGCGGACGGACAGGTCGAAGGCGTCCAGCTCGCCCGCGAAATAGGCGCGGAGCTGCCGGTCGGTCTCCGCGATCAGCGGGTGTTTCAGGGCGATCTCGGTGGGAGTGACCTCATCGTCGGGCTCCTCCACCTTCCAGCGCAGTTCGGTGATGGCGTCATCATCGATGCGCAGCCGGATCGGCCCCAGCGGGCTGTCCAGGATGGTTGTCAGCATCGGCCTGTCTCCCCCGTCCCTGCGGCTCCCGTCAGCTTGCCTCCGTCAGGGCCTGCGCCAGCTGTTCCGGGTCCGTGATGGGCAGGCCGCAGACCATCTGCCGACAAAGATACGCGGTTGGCGTGCCCTGCGCCATGGTCTTGCCACTTGCGGGGTGGTGATCGGGCAGGCTGGCGTCCGGAGCAATGCGGGACAGCAGGCGGTCCGGCCCGGCGCTGGTCGCCACGGCGCGCAGCAGGGCATCGGTCTCCATGCTGTCCGGCGGGCCGACCACCACCACATCCTGCGCCGCCATGTCGAAGGCGACCGCGTTCAGGGCGGTGGCGATGGGGAAGAAGTTCCGCGTCACCTGATCGGCCACCACGTCGGTCAGGGCCTGCAGCCGCTGCCGCCAGGCGGGCTTGCCGGTCAGGCGCCAGAGCCGCGACAGGTTCCCGATCATCACGCCATTGCCGTTGGGGGTGGCATTGTCGCCCAGGCCCAGGCTGCGCACGATCAGCGCCTCCGCATCGTCGGCGGTGAAGTGATAGGCACCGCTGCCCGGCTCCAGGAAATGCCGCTCCAGGGTTTCGGTCCAGGTGGTGGCGAGATCCAGATAGCGCGCATCGCCGGAGACCTCGTGCAGCGCCAGCGCGCCGCAGATCATGCCGGCATGATCGTCCAGCATGCCGGAGATCCGCGCCTCCCCCTTGCGAAAGCTGTGGTGCAGGCGGCCCTCACCGTCGCTCATATCGCGGACCACGGCGTCGAAGGCCTGGCGCGCGGCGTCGATCCAGGTCGGCTCGGCGAAGGTGGTGCCGGCCTCCACCAGCGCCGCGATCATCATGCCGTTCCAGTCGGCCAGCACCTTGTCGTCCCAGCCCGGCCGGACCCGCCCGGCGCGGTGGGCCAGCAGTCGGGTGCGGCAGTCGGCCAGCATGGCCTCCGTCTCCGCATCCATCAGGTCCGGCTGCAGGCGGCGGTTGAGGATGTTGTGGCCTTCGAAATTGCCGTCGGGGGTGACGTCGTAATGGCTCTTGAACAGGGCCGCATCGACGCCCAGGACGGCATCCACCTCGGCCTCGTCCCAGACGTAGAACTTGCCCTCGACGCCCTCCGAATCCGCGTCCAGGGTGGCGGCGAAGGCCCCGTTCTCCGCCACCATCTCGCGCAGCACCCACTCCGCCGTCTCCCGGATGCGCTGTTCCAGCAGGGGATGGCGCTCCCGCCGCCAGACCTGGGTCATCAGCATCAGCAGGGCGGAATTGTCGTAGAGCATCTTCTCGAAATGCGGCGCCAGCCACTCCGCATCGACCGAATAGCGCGCGAACCCGCCGCCCAGATGGTCATAGATGCCGCCCTGCGCCATGCGGATCAGGGTGTTCATCACCGCGTGGCGCATCTGCGGGTTGGCGGTGCGCAGGTGGGCGCGCCAGACCATCTCCAGAATCGGCACCTGCGGGAACTTCGGGGCCTGGCCGATGCCGCCATGGGTCGGATCGAACTCCTGCAGCAGCCGCTCCGCCGCGCGATCCAGTACATCCACCGTGATCTGCGGGCGGCTTTCCGCATCCGGCAGCTTCGCGTTCTGCTGCAGGCCGTTGGTCAGGGCCTCGACATTCTTCACGATGGTGTCGCGGTCGGTCTCATAGACCTCCCGCACCCGCTCCAGCACCGCGGGGAAGCCGGGGCGGCCATAGCGTGTCTCTGGCGGGAAATAGGTGCCGCCCCAGAACGGCTTGCCCTCCGGCGTCAGGAACATGGTCAGCGGCCAGCCGCCCTGTTCCCCCAGCATGGCCAGCGCCGTCTGGTAGATGGTGTCGATGTCCGGTCGCTCCTCCCGATCCACCTTGATGTTCACGAACAGCTCGTTCATCAGCGCCGCGACCGCCGGGTTCTCGAAGCTTTCGTGCGCCATGACGTGGCACCAGTGGCAGGCCGCATAGCCGACGGAGAGCAGCACGGGCTTGCCAGTGCGCGCCGCCTCGTCCAGTGCCGCCTGGGACCAGCCCTGCCAGTGCACCGGATTGTCCGCGTGCTGCACCAGATAGGGGCTGGTTTCCCGGTCGAGGTTGTTGCGGGCGAAATCGAGGGTCATGCGCTGGCTGCTCCCGGAACCTGTTGGCGATGGCCACCATTGCCGCGAGGGGGCGGAATGGGGTCATATGGTCTGTCTCTTCCTGACCATAGGACGGCCATCATGAAAGTCACCATCGACATAGACTGCACGCCTGAGGAAGCCAGGACCTTCATGGGCCTGCCCGATGTGCAGCCGATGCAGCAGCGTCTGCTGACCGAACTGGAGGAGCGGCTGCGCCAGAACGTGCGGGACATGGAACCGGAGGCGCTGATGAACAAGTGGCTGCCGCTGGGCATGCAGGGCATGGAGAACATCCAGAAGGCCATGTGGTCCACCATGATGAACGCGGGCAAGAAGCCGACGGAATGACCGCCCGGAATTCCCGGACCCCGCCCGCAACCTGACCTTTCGGGGGATCGCGCCATCAGCTCCGCCGATACCATCCATGCGCTGTCCAGTGCGCCGGGCCCCGCCGGTGTTGCAGTCGTGCGCCTGTCCGGGCCGGCAACCCGTGCCGCGCTGATCGCGTTTGCCGGGGATCTGCCGTCTCCCCGCCGTGCCGCGCTGCGGACGCTGAATGATCCCGCGACGGGGGAGGTGCTGGACCGGGGGCTGGTGCTGTGGTTCCCGGCGCCCAACAGCTACACGGGGGAGGATCTGGCCGAGCTGCACGTGCATGGTGGACGGGCGGTGCTGGACGGCCTTTTCCGGGCGCTGGCGGCACAGCCCGGCCTGCGCACGGCGGAGGCGGGGGAGTTCACCCGCCGCGCGGTGGCAAACGGCAAGCTCGACCTGACGGCGGCGGAGGGCATCGGTGACCTGATTGCCGCCGAAACCGCGGCGCAGCGGCGGCAGGCCCTGCGGCAGGCGGATGGTCACCTGGCCGACCTCTACCAGGGCTGGAGCGCCGATCTGGTGGCCGTCCTGGCCTGGATGGAGGCCTGGCTGGATTTCCCCGACGAGGATCTGCCGGACAGTCTGGTGCCCGAAACCACGGCCCGGCTGGCGGCGCTGCGCGGCCATATTGCCGGACACCTGGCGGAGGCGCGGCAGGGGGAAAGGGTGCGGACAGGGCTTCAGGTCGCCATTGTCGGCGCGCCGAACGCGGGAAAGTCGACTCTGCTGAACGCCCTGGCACAACGGGACGTCGCCATCGTCACGGCGGAGCCGGGCACGACGCGGGACGTGCTGGAGGTGCAGCTCGACCTCGGCGGCCACGCCGTCACCCTGCTGGATACGGCGGGTCTCAGGGAAACGGAGAATGCCGTCGAGCGGGAGGGGATCCGACGGGCGCGGGAACGGGCCGGTAGTGCGGATGTGGTGGTCCATCTGGTGGCGGCCGGGACTCATTCCGCACCGCTGGAACTGGCTCGCGCTGCACCGGGTGAGCCTGCGCCGCCGGTCATTTCCGTGCGCAGCAAGGTGGACCTCCCACACGATCCGGAACCCCAAGATATGGTGTCATCATCTGTCATCGACCTCTCGGTCATGAGCGGTGAGGGCCTACCGGTCCTGCTGCGCCGACTGACGGACATGGCACGTGACCTGACTGAAACCGGGGGCTCGGTGCCCCCGACACGCTGGCGCCATCGCGAAAGCCTGGCCCACACGGTGGCGGCGCTGGACCGCGCGCAGGAGGGCCTGAGCAACGGGCTGCCGCTGGAGCTGGTGGGGGAGGATCTGCGCATGGCGATCCGCGCGCTCGGCCGGATCACGGGCAAGGTGGATGTGGAGGATCTGCTGGATGTGATCTTCCGGGATTTCTGCATCGGCAAGTGACCGGCGCACACCTGTTTCACGTGAAACAGCACATCCGCGACCCTTGTCAGGCCCGCACCGCATTGACTCGCGCGGCATCAGGAGTAGAAGCAGGCCCATGAACAGCGACAACGGCACATTCTGGGATGTCATCGTCATCGGTGGTGGCCACGCGGGCTGTGAAGCCGCAGCGGCGGCGGCCCGCACCGGCGCACGGACGCTGCTGCTGACCCACCGCCTGGACACCATTGGCGAGATGTCCTGCAACCCGGCCATCGGCGGACTGGGCAAGGGCCATCTGGTGAGGGAGATCGATGCGCTGGACGGGGTGATGGGGCGCGTCGCCGATGCGGCCGGAATCCAGTTCCGTCTGCTCAACCGGTCCCGCGGCCCTGCCGTTCGCGGGCCACGGGCGCAGTCCGACCGCAAGCTCTATCGCACTGCCATGCAGGCCATACTGGCGGAACAGGGTGGTCTGACCCTGAAGGGTGCCGCCGCCGAAGACCTGGTCATTGACCGGTCGGGGGACCACCCGCGTGTGACCGGTGTGGTCACCTCCGATGGTGAAGTCCTACCCGCCGGTCGGGTGGTCCTGACCACCGGCACCTTCCTGCGCGGCCTGATCCATATCGGTGAAAAACGCATCCCGGCCGGGCGGGCAGGGGAAGCTCCGGCGACCGGCCTGGCCCTGACCCTGGAACGTGCCGGCTTTGCTCTCGGACGTCTGAAGACGGGAACGCCGCCGCGACTGGATGGCCGCACCATCGACTGGTCGGCCCTCGACGAACAGAAGGGTGATGAACCACCCGTGCCGTTTTCCTTTCTGACGAAGGCAATCACCACGCCGCAGATCTCCTGCCACATCACGGAGACCAACCCGGCGGTGCATGACATCATCCGGGCCAATCTCTCCCGCTCGCCCATGTACTCGGGCCAGATCGAATCCACCGGGCCGCGCTATTGCCCCTCCATCGAGGACAAGGTGGTGCGGTTCGCGGACCGGACACGGCATCAGGTGTTCCTGGAACCGGAGGGGCTCGACGACGACACGGTCTATCCCAACGGGATCTCCACCAGCCTCCCGGAAGACGTGCAGCACGACCTGCTGCGCCACATGCCTGGTCTGACCAACGCCCGTATCATCCGTCCCGGCTACGCCATTGAATATGACTACGTCGATCCGCGAGAGCTGCATCACAGTCTGGAGACGCGGCGGATCGGTGGTCTCTATCTCGCGGGTCAGATCAATGGAACCACCGGATACGAGGAGGCTGCGGCCCAGGGTCTGGTCGCCGGCCTGAATGCGGCCCGCGATGCAGGGGGTCTGACACCCTGTATTCTCGATCGGGCCGAAGCCTATATCGGGGTCATGATCGATGATCTCGTCACCCGGGGTACGGCGGAGCCCTATCGCATGTTTACCTCCCGCGCAGAGTACCGCCTGTCGCTGCGGGCCGACAATGCGGACCAGCGTCTGACAGCCCGTGGTGTGGCGATGGGCTGTGTCGGACAGGCGCGGGCGCGTGACTACAATGCCAAGGCTGAGACCTTGGCGGCCGCCCGTGACATGGTGGCCGGACTGAACCTGACGCCCCAGGAAGCCCGCCGCCACGGCCTGCAGGTCAACCTGGATGGCGCCCGTCGTACAGCCGCCGACCTGTTGCGCTACCCCGGGATCGACCTGTCTGACCTGATCCGCGTCTGGCCGCAGTTGTCCGCCTATGATGCCGACGTGCGGGAACAGTTGGAGATCGACGCGGTCTACGCCGGCTATCTGGAACGGCAGCAGGCGGACATCGTCGCCTTCCGCAAGGATGAGTCGCTGGTATTGCCGGCCGACCTCGATTTCTCTGTGATCAGTGGCCTGTCCAACGAGATGGTTGAGAAGCTGCAGCGCGCGCGCCCGGCCACGCTTGGCCAGGCCGGACGGATCCCGGGTGTTACTCCGGCTGCATTGACCCTGTTGCTGGCCCATGTGCGGCGTGGCGTCGGTGTTGCCCGTACACCCGCAGGCTGACGCCATGGATGCGGAGGGGTTCAGGAAGCGGAGTGGTGTTTCACGTGAAACAGTGACCCGCCTGCAGGCTCTCGAAACCCTCCTGAACCGCTGGAACCCGCGCATCAATCTGGTCGCACGCTCCACCCTGAACCAGTTCTGGTCCCGCCATGTCCTAGATTCCTGGCAGCTCGTGCCGCTGGTTCCGGCTGCGGCCCGAAGCTGGATCGATCTGGGCAGCGGGGGCGGATTTCCCGGACTTGTGGTGGCTGCAACCCATTCCGCGCATGTGACCCTGATCGAGTCCGATGCCCGCAAGTGTGCCTTCCTGCGGGAAGCCGCGCGGACCATGGGCCTCGACATCACCGTGGTCACAAGCCGGATCGAAACGGTGACGGATCTCAGGGCCGATGTGGTCAGTGCCCGTGCCCTGGCGCCCCTGCCGAAGCTGTTCGAATGGATCGAACCCTTCATGCAGACGGACAGCGTTGGTGCCTTTCTGAAGGGTCAAGATATTGAGAGTGAGTTGACCGCGGCCACGAAATGTTGGAAATTCTCCTGGGAGCGTCATCAGAGCCTCAGTGACGGGGCTGGCTCCGTACTCCTGGTTCGGGGGCTTGAACACCATGGAAATGCCAACCGGTAGCAGACTCGCCCGCAAACTGGCCGTCGTGAACCAGAAGGGCGGCGTCGGCAAGACGACCACCGCGATCAATCTCGGAACCGCCCTGGCGGCGGTCGGACGCAAGGTGCTGCTGGTCGATCTGGACGCGCAGGGCAACGCCTCCACCGGACTGGGGATCGACCGGGCGAAACGCGACCGCACTTCCTACCATCTGTTGGTCCGGGCCTCGACGGTAGGGGCGACCATCGTACCGTCCGCCATACCCAATCTGGACATCATTCCGGCCTCGGTAGAACTGTCCGGTGCGGAGCTGGAACTGGTAGAACTGAACCCGCCGCAGCGCCAGCTTGATGAAGCCCTGCGACCGGTGATGCGCGATTATGACTTCATCCTGATCGACTGCCCGCCCTCCCTGAATCTGGTGACGGTCAACGCCATGGTCGCGGCGGATGCGGTGCTGGTGCCCCTGCAGTGCGAGTTCTTTGCGCTGGAGGGCCTGTCGCAACTGCTCTCCACCGTCGATCGGGTCCGGCGCACCCTGAATCCGAAGCTGGAAGTGCAGGGGATCGTGCTGACCATGTTCGACCGGCGCAACCGGCTGTCGGAACAGGTGGCCGATGATGTCCGCGCCCATCTGGGCGCCAAGGTCTATGACACGATCATTCCGCGCAATGTCCGGGTATCGGAAGCGCCCTCGCATGGACGCCCCGCCCTGTTGTATGATCACCGCTGTGCCGGCAGCCAGGCCTATATCCAGCTTGCCGGTGAGATGCTGCGACGGGAGCGGCAGCGGACGGCGGCCTGACGGGCGACATGTCTGGTGGCTCCGCAGGCGGTCAGGCGGGTATCGCCGGGGTGGACCCCCGCCAGGCCGATTTCCGTCCTGTTTCAAGGAGTTGTCCGCCCGGGCGCGGGCAGGACCGGTCGATAGGACCGACGATGCGGTTCAGGGAGCCAGCAGAGAAATGACCTTCAACGACGATTCCGGTGATCAGCAGCGACCCAGGCCGGATGCGGTGAACAGCGGTCGCAACCCGTCCTCCCGCGGTCTCGGTCGCGGCCTTTCCGCCCTGCTGGGGGAGGAGGTCGGCGAGAATGATCGGGTCCTCGACCGCGCCCGTGGCCTGAAACAGGTTCCCGTGGCCTACCTGCGCCCCGGCAAGTTCCAGCCCCGCCAGGCCTTCGACGAGGACGAGCTTGCGACCCTGGTGCAGTCGATCAACCGCCAGGGCATTCTGCAGCCGCTCATCGTCCGGCGTCTGCCGGGGGAAGAGGAGAACTACGAGATCGTCGCGGGTGAGCGGCGCTGGCGCGCGGCACAGATCGCACAGCTGCACGAAGTTCCGGTGATCATCCGCGAACTGAGCGACACGGAGACGCTGCAGATCGCGCTGATCGAGAACATCCAGCGCCAGGATCTGAACCCGATGGAAGAGGCGGAGGGCTACCAGCGGCTGATGCGGGAGTTCGGCCATTCCGCTGCGGACATTGCCGAAGCGGTCGGCAAGAGCCGCAGTCACGTGGCCAACGCAGTGCGTCTGCTGTCCCTACCGGATGACGTCAAGTCCTACGTCCGGTCGGGCGAACTGACGGCAGGTGCGGCGCGGGCGGTGATCACCGCCGACGACCCGGCGAGCCTTGCGCGGGAAGTGGTGGAGCGTGGTCTGAACGTTCGCGACGTCGAGGCGATCCGGCGTCAGTTCAAGCAGGGAAGCGAGAGCAGGCCGAAGCCTGAGTCCCGCAAGGACGCGGATACCGCGGCTCTTGAGCAGAGCCTGGCCGATGCCCTGGGGCTGAAGGTGGAGATCCGGCACAAGGGCACGAAGGGTGAAGTGCGCATTGCCTATCGCACACTGGAGCAGCTGGACGAGGTCTGCCAGCGGCTCACACGGACCTGACCGGTTGGAATCGAAGGCGTAGTGCCTGTCACCGGTAGGACCCTCTATCCGGGCCGGGTTCGGTATGCCTGACTAGAACCTGCGACTGCGCTTTGCCATACCCTGGGCTGCGGTACCGAGCCGGAGCAGCAGATCCCGATAGACCAGATTCTCCGAAAGCTGACCGGATCGTCCACGGATGTCCGCCTCCACGATCAGACGTCGGGCCGTGGCCCTACGGTCGGAGGGCCAGTAGTCCGCCATGCGCCGGAACGCGTCCTGGCGGGAGTGGGGAAAGATCCGCAGGCCCTTCAGGGCGGTATCGACCGGCCTGCCGGCCTGGCGTGCGGCATCGAGCGCATCGAAACGGTCGAACTGGGTCAGCAGGGATGTGATGGTGATGATCGGGTGGGTCTTCTCGGCCATGCTCTTGTCGAACAGGCGCAGGGCCTGCGCCGTGTCCCCGCCGAGGCAGGCAAAGGCAATGGTCTCGAAGCCGACGGCTGAACTGTCCCCCAGTGCCGCCTCCACATCGGCCACCGTGATTTCCTGCTTCGGGTCGCCGACGTAGAGGGTCAGCATGCGGATGGTCTCGCGATTCATGCGCCGATCCGGCCCCAGACGGGCCAGAAGAGCCTGTCTGGCGTCGCCGAGAATGCGAAAATCCTCCTCACGCAGGATTTCGTCGACGAGACGGTCCATCGTACCGGCGTCATCGGGGTAGCAACCAATGGCTACTGCGTTGATAACCTTGGCAGAAGCGACCCGACTGCGCAGTTTCTGGTTAGGGCGCACATCGCCCAGTTCGACCGTCACAAGGGAGCCCACTGGATTGTCCAGCCAGGACTCCACCGCACGGGAGGCCCCGGCCCCGCTGGCGTTGACCACGCGGATGACGCGCTCCCCGCCAAACATGCTGACCTGGGCCGCCTCGTCCGAAAGCCGTGCGGGATCCTCCGCCAGGGTATCGCCTTCGATCCGCAGGATGTCGTCGGCCCCGGCGCGCTCGCCCAGACGCATGCGCGCCACCGCCATGGCCCGTTCGGCGGCGAGACCCGTATCCGGTCCGTAGAAGAGATAGAGGCGAATGTCGGGATGGATGCGGCCCAGCTTGCTGTCGGCGTCCCGTCCCTTCCACTCCATAGGACTATCTGTCCCGCAGTGCCAGAAGCAGCCGCGTGCGGATGGCCTCGCCCACCTGTTTCCCGGCCAGCCGTTCGGCATCGCGCTGGCCGACCAGCGTTGCGAAGGTATCGGCGACGACATTGTAGGCCACGGTGCGCCGGACCTGGCCGGTCTCGTAGGTGGTCAGGCCGGCGGCATCCTGCAGCTGCCAGCTCACATTGACGATGACATTCACCCGCGCGGCTGACTCGTCAGCCTGAATGGCAACCCGTTCGGTATCGGTCCTCATCTGGGACCGCAGCCGGTACTTCGGCTGGATGCCGCTCTGTCGGTCGCCGATACCGTACAGTATCGCCAGCCGCATGGCCTGGCCGATCCGGCCCGGGGGCTGGTCCACACTGACCGTGCGCAGGCTGTCGGCGACAGATCCGCCGCCCGGGGCATAGACCGGTTCGAACCCGCAGGCGGCGCACACCAGCACCAGACCCAGGAGGCCCGTGCGCAGCAGCGCGGAGAGACCTCCGGCACCGGCACGCGCGCGGCCTGCCTGTCGTCCGATTCCCCATGTGCGTTCGCTATCCGGCATCAGACCACAATATTGACGATCCGGTTGGGCACAACGATGACCTTGCGCACGGGCTTGCCGTCAATGGCGCGCACGACGTTCGGTGCCTCCAGCGCGGCGGCGCGCACGGTCGCCTCATCGCTGTCCTTCGCGATCTCGATCACCGCCCGCTTCTTGCCGAGTACCTGGACGGCGATGCTGACCACATCCTCCGCCACCAGCGCCGGATCGGCCTCCGGCCACGGCGCATCGACCAGCAGGCCGGAACCGTCCAGCATCTCCCAGGCTTCCTCCGCCATGTGCGGGGTCAGCGGTGCCATCAGGCGGACCAGGGTCTCGACGGCGAAGCGCCGGACGGACCTGTCAGCCGCGGAATCGCCACGCAGCTTCTCGATGGCATTGGTCAGCTGATGCAGCCGCGCCACCGCCTTGTTGAAGTGGAACCGCTCCAGATCATCGGTGAACCCGGCAATGGTGCGATGGGCGGTGCGCAGAAGCTCATCCGCGGCGGAGCCTGCCTCGGGCGCGGCTGCGCCATCGGCTGCCGCACCGTCCTGCACTGTCTGGCGCACGGCGCGCCAGGCCCGCTGCAGGAACCGCCAGGCCCCGTTGACGCCCTCGTCCGACCACTCCAGATCGCGCTCCGGCGGGCTGTCGGAGAGCATGAACCAGCGCGCGGTATCCGCGCCGTACTTGCCGATGATCGCGCCGGGATCGACGGTATTGTTCTTCGACTTGCTCATCTTCTCCAGCGGCCCCTCGACCACTGCGGCACCGGTGCCGGCCTGGATCAGGCTGCCGTCGGCGGCCTTCTCGACCTCCTGTGGATAGACCCAGATGTCGCCGCCGTTGGCATCGCGGCCGGCGTGATAGGTCCGGTGGGTCACCATGCCCTGGGTGAACAGCCCGTCGAACGGTTCGTCCAGCGCGCCGTATCCGCTCTGCCTCATCGCCCGCATGAAGAAGCGGGAATAGAGCAGGTGCAGGATCGCATGCTCGATGCCGCCGATGTACTGATCGACCGGCAGCCAGTAGTCGAACTCCTCCGGCCGTACCGGCGCATCCGCCGCGTCGGCGCTGGCGAAGCGCGCGAAATACCAGGATGAATCGACGAAGGTATCCATCGTGTCGGTCTCGCGCCGGGCATCGGCACCGCATTTCGGGCATGCCACGTCGCGCCAGGTCGGATGATGGTCCAGCGCGTTGCCGGGCCTGTCGAAGGTCACGTCCATCGGCAGGGCCACCGGCAGATCGGCGGCCGGAACCGGTACCACACCGCAGCTGTCGCAATGTATGACCGGGATCGGACAGCCCCAGTAGCGCTGACGGCTGAGGCCCCAGTCGCGCAGCCGGAAGTTCACGGTGCGCTCCCCGGTCTTCGCACTCTCGATCCGGTCGATGATCTCCGCCTTCGCATCCGGCACGGTCATACCGTCGAGGAAGCGCGAGTTGATCAGCAGCCCGTCGCCCGTGTACGCGGTGTCGCCGACTGTAAACGACGCCGCATCGCTGTCCGACGGGCAGACGACAGGGGTCACGTCCAGCCCGTACTTGCGGGCGAAGTCCAGGTCGCGCTGGTCGTGCGCCGGGCAGCCGAAGATGGCACCCGTGCCGTATTCCATCAGCACGAAGTTGGCGATGTAGACGGGCAGGGTGATGCTGTCATCCAGGGGATGACGCACGCGCAGTCCGGTGTCGAAACCCTTCTTTTCCGCGCGCTCCAGCGCCTCCTCCGAGGTGCCCATCTGGCGGCACTCCTCGACGAAGGCCTGCGCGCCGGGATTGTCGGCAGCGATCTGCTGGGCCAGCGGATGCTCCGCGGAGATGGCCATGAAACTGGCACCGAACAGGGTGTCGGGCCGGGTGGTATAGATGGTCAGACCGTCCTCGTGCCCCGGCACCGTGCCGTCGAAGGCGAAGGTCATGCGCAGACCCTCGGACCGGCCGATCCACTGGGTCTGCATGGCGCGCACCCGGTCGGGCCAGCGATCCATGGTGCCGAGGGATGACAGCAGTTCGTCGGAGAAGGCCGTGATGCGGAAGAACCACTGGGTCAGCTTGCGCTTCTCCACCACCGCGCCGGAACGCCAGCCACGCCCGTCGATGACCTGTTCGTTGGCCAGCACGGTATGGTCCACCGGATCCCAGTTCACCCAGCTCTCCCGGCGGTAGACCAGGTCCTGTTCCAGCATGTCGAGGAACAGGCGCTGCTGATGCTGGTAGTAGCTGACATCGCAGGTCGCGAACTCGCGCGACCAGTCGAGGCTGAGTCCCATGGACTTCAGCTCGGCCCGCATGTTGTCGATGTTGGCCCAGGTCCATTCCGCCGGATGCACCTTCTTGTCGCGCGCCGCATTCTCCGCGGGCAGGCCGAAGGCATCCCAGCCCATCGGGTGCAGCACGTTGAAGCCGCGGGCGCGCTTGTAGCGGGCGACCACGTCCCCCAGCGTGTAGTTGCGCACGTGACCCATGTGGATGCGTCCCGACGGATAGGGGAACATCTCCAGCACATAGTATTTCTCGCGGCCGGGTTCGGCCTCGGCGCGGAAGCTCTGGCGTTCGTCCCAGACCGCCTGCCACTTCGGCTCGGTCTCGGCGGGGTTGTAGCGTTCGTTCATGTCGGTCATGGCGGCTGTCATCTGTCGGCGATGGGAAATCGGATCATGGCGGGGCCCGGTCAGCCGATTCGCGCGCGGCGGCCTGGCGTGCGGGTCAGTCCTTGGGCGGGGGGCGCGTCACGGCAGCCGGATGGCGCGTGACCCGTCCCCGATCATAGCAGGCCGGATTCCTGGCGGAGCTGCAGGGCGCGGAACAGGATCGTCTCCTCCAGGTTCGTGCGCACCTTCTCGGTGGCGGGCAGATCGATCCACTGGCCGGTGCCACGCAGCTCCTGTCGGACAAGACCAACAGAGAAGGCATCCGGTGACAGGGACCGTGAGGTAAATGTCACATTCACACGGAAACGCTCCGTCGGTGCGGCGGCGGGGACATACCATTCGGTCCGGATCCGGCCTTCGCTTTCCGAAGCCTCTGTGATGGGCAGGAAGCCGAGTGTCTCCAGCGATGCCGTCCACAGGAACGGGTTGACGACAGAGCGTGCGGATACGGCCTGCTGCTGCTCACGTGCCGCAACGCGCTGACTCTCAACGGATTCCCCATCGCTGTCGCTGAAGGGATTGAGCGACGCGCACGCGCCAAGGGTCAGCGTGGCGAGGATCAGGAGCACCCTGGCCCCGCCGAAACGTGCTTTCATGTCTGCAATTCCGATGTTCTGAACATGCTCGTTCCGGTTCTATCCGACGTTCCGCGAGACCACAACAGGCGCTGTCACCGCGCGCGGCGGGATTGATTCACGGCAGGTGAGTGTGTAGTTCACTTTTCGAGTAACCGCGTCTTCATAGTTTGCTGAAATCGTGCGCCCCATGCCCAGTGCAGTTGCATCGACAGGTCCTGATCGCGAATGGCTCCGCCGTCTGTGCGGCACCATTGCCGTGCTTGTCACGCTTGGGGGCGGCAGCGCGCTTGCCGGCCCGGATCTGAAGGCTGGCGGTACGCTTCAGCTCGTGACCCCTTCCGAACAGTCGGTTCCCTCGGTCGGGCGCATCCGCGGCTCCGTCGCGCCTGCACTGGTTGATCTGCTGACCCTGACCCCGCGGGATGGCAGGCAGATCGGCGGTGGCCTGAACCTTTCGGTCGAACCTTCGGAAACGCAGACAGGGACCCCCCGCGTGGGCGTCGACTTCACCGACAGGGCCCTTGGTGTCGATTTCACCCTGTTCGGCAGCGTCGGCGACACGGCGCAGCGCTATGGCGTCTCCTCTCTGGCCCCGGCCGAGCCGGTGGCCCGTTTCGCGCTTTCGGCCGCATCGGTCGATCCGACCTTCGACCCGGAGCGTGGCAACGCCTGGCAGGTCGGTGGCCGCATTGGCTATGACGGCTTTTCCTTCGGGGCCGACCTGGCGCAGGGCGATGACCTGAAGCTCGGTCGCCTGCTGACCGACTACCGCCTGGGCATGAGCTATGCCGGGACCAACTGGCAGGTCGGCCTGAAATATGTCCGCAGCCTGTCGGAGCGCGAACAGCAGATCCCCGATACAGCCGACGCGCTGGAGATCGGCGGCGCCTGGCAGCTCAACGGCTCCATCGGCCTGGTGGGCGGCATCCAGTTCTGGGATCAGGGCTCGTCCGCCGGTCTGGACAGCGAGGCCAACCGCGACGCGCTGATCTTCCTGGGCACCCGCATCCAGTTCTGACGCCCGGGCGTCAGGCATCACGCTGCACATGAATGGACACGCGAAACGTGACTGTTGAGACGGTTGCGCTTATCCGTCCCTTGCCCCCCGGCTTATCCTCGCATAGTTGATGACCGGATGCGCCTGCGCGCCGCAGTAACAGATTGACACGGAAGTCTGCCATGGATCATCTCGACCGGCTGGAAAGCCAGAGCGTCTATATCTTCAGGGAGGCGTTCAACCGCCTCGGTCGTGTCGGCATGCTCTGGTCGCTGGGCAAGGATTCCAACGTCATGATCTGGCTGGCGCGCAAGGCCTTCCTGGGCCATGTGCCGTTCCCCGTGATGCATGTCGATACGGAGAAGAAGTTCCCGGAGATGTACGAGTTCCGGGACCGCTACATCAAGGAATGGAACCTGAACTTCCTCAGCGGCAAATGCCCGCCGATCGAGGAGATGGATCCCAGCCTGCCGCCCGCCGCACGCTCCGCCGCCCGCAAGACCGAGGGGCTGAAGAACTTCCTGGCCGCCAATCCCTTTGACGGCATCTTCGCCGGCATCCGCCGCGACGAGCAGGCGACCCGCGCCAAGGAACGGGTGTTCAGCCCGCGCGGGGCCACCGGTGCCTGGAACTTCCGCGATCAGCCACCCGAGTTCTGGGACCAGTTCAATACCGATTTTCCCCCCGGTACCCATGTGCGCATCCACCCGCTGCTGCACTGGACCGAGATGGACATCTGGCTCTACACGAAGCGGGAGAAGATTCCCGTCATCGACCTCTATTTCGCCAAGAACGGGAAGCGGTACCGCTCCCTGGGGGACAAGGACATCACCAACCCGGTGGACTCCAACGCCGAGACACTGGACGAGATCATCGAGGAGCTGCGGACCACCAGGGTCTCCGAACGGTCCGGCCGGGCCATGGATCACGAGGCCGAGGACGCGTTCGAGCGTCTGCGTGCCGACGGCTACATGTAAGGGGTCCGGACCATGAGCAACCATCGCGAATCCCTGAAGACCGTCTTCGTCGGCCATGTGGACCACGGCAAGTCCACCCTGGTCGGGCGCCTGTTCCATGACACCGACTCGCTGCCCGACGGCCGGGTGGAGGAAATCCGCAAGATGTGCGAGCGGCGCGGCATGCCGTTCGAATATGCCTTCCTGATGGACGCGCTGCAGGCGGAGCGGGACCAGGGCATCACCATCGACACCTCGCAGATCTGGTTCAAGACGGCCAAGCGCGACTACGTCATCATCGACGCGCCGGGCCACAAGGAATTCCTGAAGAACATGATCACCGGCGCGGCGGCGGCGGACGCCGCCATCCTGGTGATCGACGCCAACGAGGGCGTGCAGGAACAGTCCCGCCGCCACGGCTATCTGCTGCATCTGATGGGCATCGGCCAGGTCACGGTCTGCGTCAACAAGATGGACCTGGTGGACTATTCCCAGAGCCGCTTCGAGGCGATCGAGCAGGAATTCCGCGCCTATCTGACCAGCATCGGTGTGGCGCCCAACCACGTCATTCCGGTTTCGGGGCGTGAGGGCGACCTGATCACCGGCCCGTCGAAGCGCATGCCCTGGTACCTGGGGCCCAGCCTCACCGAGGCGCTGGACGGGTTCCGCGTGCCGCTGCCGGCCACGGACCAGCCACTGCGGTTTCCGGTGCAGGACGTCTACAAGTTCGATGAGCGCCGCATCATTGCCGGCCGGATCGAAAGCGGCACCATCCGGGTCGGCGACACGCTGCTGTTCTCGCCCATCAACAAGACCGCGAAGGTCCGCACCATCGAGGCCTGGAACGTCGATCAGCTGCCCATGAAGGCCTCTGCCGGACAGTCGGTGGGCATCACGCTGGACGAGCAGCTGTTCATCGAGCGTGGCCATATCGCCAGTCACGAGAACCAGCCGCCGGTCGAGACCGATGTCTTTCGCGCCCATGTCTTCTGGCTGGGCGACGACGCGCTGGTCACCGGCAAGACCTACAAGATGAAGCTGGCGAATGCGGAGGCGCGGGTGACCGTGCAGTCCATCGACCGGGTCATCGATACCGGCGACCTGAGCCATGTACAGTCCGATCGGGTGGAGCGGAACGCGGTGGCGGAGGTCACCATCCGCTCCCGCCAGATGCTGGCGCTGGATGAATTCCGCAACAACCAGAAGACCGGGCGTTTCGTGCTGGTGGATGGTTTCGACATTGCGGGCGGCGGCATCATCTCCATGGAAGGCTATGCCGACCAGCGCAGCCTGATCACCGTCCGCGCCACCAACGTGACCAAGGTCGAGGCCGCCATCGGGCCGGAGGAGCGTCACAAGCGCAATGGCCACAAGGGCGGCGTGCTCTGGTTCACCGGCCTGTCCGGCGCCGGCAAGTCGACCATTGCCGTGGCGACGGAGCGGCGGCTGTTCGACAAGGGCTACCAGGTCTTCGTGCTGGACGGCGACAACGTGCGCTTTGGCCTCAACGCCGACCTGGGCTTCAGCCCGGAGGACCGGGCGGAGAACATCCGCCGTGTGGGCGAGGTCGCGGCCCTGATGGCCAAGGCCGGTTTCATTGTCGTCACCGCCTTCATCTCCCCCTACCGCTCCGACCGTGACCGGGCGCGGGCGGCGGCGGGAGAGGATTTCCACGAGATCCACATCGACGCCGACGTGGCCACCTGCGAGAGCCGCGATCCGAAGGGCCTCTACAAGAAGGCGCGGGCGGGCGAGATCAAGGACTTCACCGGCATCTCGGCCCCCTATGAGGCGCCGGAGGCTGCGGAACTGACCGTCGATACCTCGGACCTGTCCGTCGAGGAAAGCGTCGCCCGCGTCTCCGCCTACGTTGACCGCACCTTCACCCAGACCTGAGGATCGCAGCTCGGGCAAGCCGGGTACGGCGGCAGTGGGGGGTGGCGGTGAGTTCCGGTAGCCCAACCCCCATCCCCACGCCGCTCGCGGACCTGATCCGCGAGCCCAGGTCCCCACACTGCGTCACCCGGCGCGTACCGATCCACCCTGGAGTGTCATCGTAGATGTCGGCGCGGCACGCTGGGTACCCGGGTCAAGCCCGGGTACGACGTTTTTTGGGGTCCGGGCGGTGAGCAGCAATTCCTTCCCTCCCACCACGTTGCTCGCGGACTCGATCCGCGAGCCCAGGTCTCGGCACTGCGTTGATCCATCTGTCACCAACCGTCCTCAATCGAACGGGATCTCCCCTGCGAGATCGCGCCAGTCGGGGTTCCGCGCCTCGATCAGTTGAAGTTTCCAGTCCCGTTTCCAGTGCTTCAGCGTCCGTTCGCGCTGTCGGGCGATGACCACGCTCTCGTGGGTTTCGAACCAGACCAGCCGGTGGATCTGGTAGCGGTCGGTGAACTGTGACCATCCCGTCCGATGCTCACCGAGACGCCGCCGCAGGTCACGGCTGACACCAATGTAGAGAGTGCCATTGCGCCTGCTGGCGAGGATATAGACGTAGTAGCGGGAGATGGCCGGTGACCGGGCTGTTGACGATCAGGAGCTCACGGTGCGGCACGCTGGGTACCCGGGTCAAGCCCGGGCACGGCGTCGGTGGGGTGGGAGCGATGAGCACAAACCGTTTCACCCCTTCCACCGCGTTGCTCGCGGACTTGATCCGCGAGCCCAGGTCTCGGCACTGCGTCACCCGGCTCGCACCGACGCGCAACTGAAGGTCATCGCCGATGCCGGTGCGGCACGCTGGGTACCCGGGTCAAGCCCGGGTACGACGTCGGTGGGGTGGGAGCGATGAGCACCAAACGCTTCACCTCTCTCCCACGTAGCTCGCGGACTTGATCCGCGAGCCCAGGTCTCGGCACGGCATCCCCGGGATCGCCACGATGCGCGACCGAAGGTCATCGCCGATGCCGGTGCGGCACGCTGGGTACCCGGGGTCAGGTGTCCAGTGACAGTTTCATGCCGAAGTGGCTGTTGGTGAAGCCAAGCTTCTCGTAGAAGCGGACGGCGTCTTCGCGGCTCTGGTGGGTGCTGAGCTGGACGAGGCCGCAGCCGCGTTCGCGGCAGACGCCGACCGCCCAGGTGATCATCTGCTGACCCAGGCCGCTGCCGCGCATGCTGCTGTGGATGCGGACGCTCTCGATCTGGCCGCGCCAGGTGCCGATGAAGGACAGGCCGGGGATGAAACTGAGCTGCAGGCAGCCGACAACCTGGCCCTCCAGATCGGCCACGACCTGCATCTGGTTCGGATCGCGGTCGATGGCATCGAAGGCCCGGATGTAGCGTTCGTCGAGGGGCAGGGAGGCGTCTTCCCGCGCGGCACCGAGCTGGTCATCGGCCAGCAGGCCGACGATGGCGGCAACGTCAGCGGCAGTCGCGGGCCGGAAGCTGGGAACGGGCCCGCTCACGCAACCTTCTGGCGATAGGCGATGGAGCAGTGATAGTCGCAGTACGGCTTGCCGGTCAGCGTCTCGTGATCGCAGAAGTGGAAGTCGCTCTCCCCCGGATGTCCGACGGGGAACTGGCAACGGCGATGCTGCGGCAGGGCGCCCGGCGGCGGCGGCGCGACGGCGGGTGCCTGGGGAATGACTTCCTCCGGCTCCGGCTTCGGGGCCGGGCGGGTGAAACGGGGGCGCTGCTGCTGCGCTGCGGGCCGGGCCTTGGCGACACGGGGACGGCCGGGCTTCGACAGGCCAAGCCGGTTCGCCTTGCCGATCACGGCGTTGCGCGTGACATTGCCAAGCTGTTCCGCGATCTGGGCAGCGGTCATGCCCGTACCCCAGAGCTCCTTGAGTCGTGAAACCCGCTCTTCCGTCCAGCCTGCCGACATGATCCGTCTCCCGCGCTATATCTGGTTAATACCAGCTCAGGGCTAACAAGATACGGGATCAGGGAATCCAGACCAAGCAGGAATGGCCTGATTCGTCCAATATATTGTGGATAACCGGTCTGACAGCCACCAGCCGGGGCGCAAAGCGACTGATTCCTGTGGATATTCCCGAAACGAAACCGCCCGCCGGACCGGGTCCGGGCGGGCGGCTGACAGGTTTGGCGGTCGTGACCGCGCGGTCAGTTCAGGCTCAGAAGGCGTCCTCCGACAGGGCCATCAGGGTGGCCCCGCCGGACATGGCCTTGGCGGCATGGGCATGCATGTCAGGCAGCATGCGTTCCATGAAGAAACGCGCCGTGGCCAGCTTGGTCTCGTAGAAGGCACTCTCGCCCTCACCGGCGGCCAGCTTCGCCTGTGCCTTTTCTGCGATCTGCGCCCACATGAAACCGATGGCGACCAGCGCCACGCAGCGCAGGTAATCGGTAGAGGCGGCACCCGCCTCGTCCGGGTTGGCCATCATCTTCGGGCCGATGTCGGCGGTCACGGACTGCAGCCGGGCAAAGGCCTTGGCCAGCGGCATGACGAAATCCTTCATCTCCGGCTTCGTCATGTTGGCCTGAATGAAGGCATCCACCGGGTGGTAGAACCGGCGCATCAGCCGGCCCATGCCGTCGGGCAGTTTCCGTCCCACCAGGTCCAGCGCCTGGATGCCGTTCGCGCCCTCGTAGATCATGGTGATGCGGGCGTCGCGGACGTACTGCTCCATGCCCCACTCGTGGATGAACCCATGGCCGCCATAGACCTGCATGGCATCGACGGTGCATTCGAAGCCCATGTCAGTCAGATAGGCCTTCACGACCGGGGTGATGAAGGCGGCGAAGTCGTCGGCCTGCTGCCGCTCGTCCGGGTCCGGGTGCTTGGAGGCGAAGTCGATCATCAGGCCGGTCCAGAGCGCCAGCGCCCGCGCGCCCTCCACGAAGGCCTTCTGCTTCATCAGCATGCGGCGCACGTCCGGGTGCACGATGATCGGGTCGGCGGGCCTGTCCTTGGCCTTCACACCGGTCAGGGAGCGGCCCTGCACGCGGTCCTTGGCGTAGGTCACGGCGTTCTGGTAGGCGGCGGAGGCCTGGCTGAGACCCTGGATGCCGACGCCCAGGCGGGCGGCGTTCATCATGGTGAACATGGCCCGCATGCCCTTGTGCGGCGCGCCCAGCAGCCAGCCCTTCGCCCCGTCATAGTTCATGACGCAGGTGGAATTGCCGTGGATGCCCATCTTGTGCTCGATGGCACCGCACTGCAGGCTGTTGCGCTCCCCCGGTTCGCCGTTCTCGTCCAGGATGAACTTCGGCACCACGAACAGGCTGACACCCTTGATGCCCTCCGGCCCGCCGGGGATCTTGGCCAGCACCAGATGGATGATGTTCTCGGACATGTCGTGCTCACCGGCGGAGATGAAGATCTTCTGCCCGGTGACCAGATAGCTGCCGTCGTCCTGCGGCTCGGCCTTCGTGCGCATGAGGCCCAGGTCGGTACCGCAATGCGGCTCCGTCAGGTTCATGGTACCGGTCCATTCGCCGGTGACCATCTTCGGCAGGTACGCCTGCTTCTGCGCATCGTCACCCCAGTGGTGGATCGCCTCATAGGCGCCATGGGTCAGGCCCGGATACATGGCGAAGGCCATGTTGGCCGACGATGCCATCTCCGAGACCGCGAAACCCAGCACATGCGGCAGGCCCTGCCCGCCATATTCGGGGTCTGCGGTCAGACCGCCCCAGCCGCCCTCGATATAGGACTGGTAGGCTTCCTTGAAACCGGTCGGTGTGGTGACGCTGCCGTCATCATGGCGGGTGCAGCCTTCGGTGTCGCCGACGGCGTTCAGCGGCGCCAGCTCGTTCTCGAAGAACTTCGCGCCCTCCTCCAGGATCGCGTCCACCAGATCGGGGGTCGCATCGGCAAAGCCGGGCAGGTTGGAATAGCGCTGCAGGTCGATGAACTCGTGCAGCAGGAACTTGAAGTCCTGTACAGGGGCCTGATAGGTCGCGGGCATTCGCGTTTCTCCTGTGGGTTTTTCGTGGCCTGTCCCGTCCCTCTCCCCCTACCGGCCACCCCTTTCAGGATACTTGCGTGGGTGGCCGGTAGGGGGAGAGGGACGGAGCAGCCCTCAGACAATCCAGTGCAGCGTCAGTTACGCAGCGGGCGGCCCTTGGTCAGCATGTGTTCGATCCGCTGCAGCGTCTTTTCCTGTCGGATCAGATGCATGAAGCCTTCGAGTTCCAGCGCCAGCAGCTGCTTCTCCGTCACCACTTCCGTGATGTCGGTGTCGCCGCCGGAAAGCACGCGTCCCACCTGGGCCGCCACTTCCACGTCATAGGCCGTGGCCTTGCCCTGCAGGGCGAAGCCTTCCACTGCCATCCGGAACGCGGTGGCCGCGGTCGGACCCGGCAGGTTGACCTCGATCGGTTCCGGCCTGGCGTAGCCTTCCACCATCGACAGCGCCTTCTTCTTGGCATCGGCCAGCACCCGGCGGCGGTTCATGGAGATGCCGTCGCCTTCGCGCAGGATCTGCATGTCGCGCGCTTCCTGCGCACTGGTCGCCACCTTGGCCGTCGAAATCGCCTCGAACGCCGCCGACAGGGCCGGCATCGGGCCCTGCGGGCGCCGCTTGTTGGCCAGGTTGCGGATCGTCAGTTCCTTGCAGCCACCCCAGCCGGGCAGCAGGCCGACACCGACCTCCACCAGACCCATGTAGCTTTCGGCGTGGGCCTGGATGGCGTTGGAATGCAGGCAGACCTCGCAGCCGCCGCCCAGCGCCATGCCGGCGGGTGCCGCGACGACGGGGAACGGGCTGTTCTTCAGGCCCTGCATGGCCTTCTGGCCGGTCGCGACGCCATTCTCGATCACCGGCCACATGGCGGCATTGGCCCCGAACAGGGCCACGCCGACATTGGCACCGACGGAGAAATTGTCCGCGTCGGAGCCGATGATCAGCGCCTTGAAGCCCAGCTTGTCGATCTTCGACGCGGCCACGATCATGGCAATGGAATTCTCGTCCAGACTGTTCATCTTGGAATGGAATTCCAGGCAGGCGACACCGTCACCCACGTCCCACAGCGAGGCGGAGGCATTGGACCTGATCGGCTGCTTGCCGCGCTTCTTGTCGGCCAGGGTCCAGGCGTCCTCCGACACCGCGATCTCGGCATAGTCGCCCGCAGTGGTCAGGATATAGGCCTTCTCGCCCTCTTCCTTGTAGAAGGTCTTGCCCCGCGCCGTTTCCAGCAGGGCCGGGACCGGGCGGCCTTCCGCCGCCAGCCTGTCGGCCAGCCAGTCGGCACCCAGCATGTCGATCATCTCGAACGGGCCCCACTTCCAGGCGTAACCCGTCTTCATGGCCAGATCGACACCGCGGATATCGTCGGAGATCTCAGGCACCAGGTCAGCGGAATAGCTCAGCACGTGGCTCAGCACGGTCCAGGCGTACTGGCCGCCCTTGTCCTCATGCGTCACCAAGGCGCGCAGCCCCTTCTTCGCGGCGCGGGCACTGGCCAGCGTGGAACGCTGCTCGGCACGATATTGGCCGGTCTTCAGGTCGATGGCCTGCTTGACCGTCTTGCCGTCGATCTTGGTGCGGCGATAGAAGCCGCCCTTGCCCTTCCGGCCGGTGTAGCCGTCGGCGATCATCTTCTGCGTCAGCTTCGTCAGCGGGTGATCGGGATCGACGAAATCGCGCAGCGGATCGTCCGCCGGGACAAGGTCGATCATCGAGGCAATGACGTGCGGGCCGAGGTCGATACCGGTCAGGTCGCCGAGGCCGAAGATGCCGGTCTTCGGCACACCCGTGGGCTTGCCGACGATGGAATCCGCTTCCTCGACCGTCAGGCCCAGGTCATAGGCGGACCGGGTGGCGACGGTGGACCAGAAGATGCCGATGCGGTTGCCGATGAAGCCCGGCGTGTCCTTGCAGTCGACCACTTCCTTGCCCAGCTTCACGTCACCGAACTGCTTCAGCGCCTGGAAGGCATCGTCGCGGGTCTTCTGCCCCTTCACCACTTCCAGCAGCCGCATGTAGCGCGGCGGATTGAAGAAATGCGTGATGGCGAAATCGCCCGCGAAATCCTCCCCCAGCCCTTCCGTCAGCACGTTCAGCGGAATGGTGGAGGTATTGGAGGTGACGATGGAGCCGGGCTTGCGGACCTCGTTCAGGCGCTTGTAGAGGTCGCGCTTGATCTGCGGGTTCTCGATGATCGCCTCGCAGATCCAGTCGCAATCGGACAGCGCGCCCAGATCGTCTTCCAGGTTCCCGGTCTCGATCAGCTTCGCATTGCGCTTGTGCATGAACGGGGCGGGGTTGGTCTTCAGCATCTTGGCGACCGCGCCCTTTGCGATGGTGGAGCGGTCGTTCGCGCCTTTCGGCACGATGTCGAGCAGCACCACCGGGACACCGGCATTGGCGATGTGGGCGGCAATGCCGGCCCCCATCACGCCTGCGCCGATGACCGCTACCTTCCTGATCTCGGCCATATCAGCAGGCCTCCAGGACCGTGGCGATGCCCTGACCGCCACCGATGCACTGGGTGGCCAGCGCCAGACCCTTGCCCTCACGCTTCAGCAGCGCCGCGGCCTTGCCGGTGATCCGGGCGCCGGTGGCCCCCAGCGGATGACCCAGCGCCAGCGCGCCGCCGTCGATGTTGGTATTGTCGAAGCTGATGCCGGTTTCCTTCATCACCGACAGGGCCTGGGCCGCAAAGGCCTCGTTCAGCTCGATGATGTCCAGGTCGGCGACCGTGATTCCGGCCCGCGCCAGTGCCTTCTCCGTGGCCGGGACCGGGCCGATGCCCATGATCTCCGGCGCGCAGCCTGCAACGGCGGTGGAGCGGATGCGGGCCAGCTTCTCCAGCCCGTGCGCATCGGCATATTCCTCGGAGCAGACCAGCACCGCGGAGGCACCGTCGGTCAGCGGGGAGGAGGTACCGGCCGTCACCGAACCGTTCTGGTCGAAGGCCGGCTTCAGGCCGGAAAGGTCCGCGGCGGTGGTGCCGGGGCGGATGCAGCCGTCTTCCTCGACGCGGATGTTGCCGTCGACGATGGCGACGATCTCGTCGGCCAGCTTGCCCTCGGCCTGCGCCTTCGCGGCACGGGCATGGCTCTCCACGGCGACCGCTTCCTGGTCGGCGCGGGGGATGTCGTACTTCTTCGCCAGGTTCTCGGCGGTGACACCCATGCCGACATAGGCCTCCGGATAGCGCTGGTACAGCGCCGGATGCGGGGCGGGGTTGAAGCCGGCCATCGGCACGCGGCTCATGCTCTCGATACCGGCACAGATGAAGGCCTGGCCCGCACCCATGGAAATCGCACCGGCCGCCATGTGGATGGAGGTCATGGAGGACCCGCAGAAACGGTTCACCGTGGTACCGGCGATGGTCAGCGGCAGGTCGGCCAGGAAGGCGATCAGGCGGGCGACATTCAGGCCCTGCTCGCCCTCGGGAAAGGCGCAGCCGACGATCAGGTCTTCCAGATCCGCCGTCTCGACGCCGGTCTTCTCGACCAGGGCCCGGACCACCTGGGCGGTGATCTCGTCGGGGCGAACCTTCGCCAGCGCGCCCTTGTGGGCAAAGGTGAAGGGTGAGCGCTGGTATCCAGCGATTACCACGTTGGTCATGTCGGGGGTGCTCCCTCGCAGGTGTAGCGTGCTTGTTTGTGGACCGTTCCTCCCCTCTCCCCCTCCAGGCCGCCCGTTTCAGGATACTTGCGTGCGTGGCCGGGAGGGGGAGAGGGGAGGAACGGTCGGTCAGACAGTCAGACTCGGATCAGTCGGCGGCTTCGGCGGCGAGGCCCTGTGCGTCCAGCCAGCCTTCCACCTGGCGCATCTGCGCCTTCAGTTCCTCGATGGTCTCATCCAGTTCGACGCGCTGCTGCAGCAGGCTCGCCATGCGGTCCTCCGAGGCGTCGAGCAGCATGCGGGCCTGGGCAACCTGGCCGTCGCGCAGTTCGTAGAGCTCCAGCCAGTCGCGGATCTCCGCCAGGCTGAAGCCGAGACGCTTGCCGCGCAGGATCAGCGCCAGACGCCCCTTGTCGCGGCGGTCATAGATGCGCTGGGTACCCTTGCGCAGCGGGCTCAACAGGCCCTTGTCCTCGTAGAAACGCAGCGTGCGCGGGGTGATGTCGTACTCCAGCGACAGGTCACGGATCGAGTAGGTTTTCGTTTCGCTCATGATGTTGTATTCTCTGGCCGTCCGATGGATGACGCAGGTGCTGCGCCGGTTACCAGCGTAGTTAGGTTACGTTGACGTAAACGTCAAGTGGCGGGCCGTCTCTTTTCCCGCAATAGCGATAGCGGAAGCCGTGCATGTCCAGCCAGCCCACGAATTTCCGTCAGTTCTGGCCCTATTACCTGCGCGAGCATTCCCGCATCCTGACCCGGCGCATCCACTATTTCGGCACCGGCCTTGCGATCATCGGCATCATCATGGCCGTGGCCAACTGGGATGCCTGGTACCTGCTGGGTGCCGCCGTCTGCGGCTACGCCCCGGCCTGGTTCGCGCATTTCTTCGTGGAGAAGAACCGCCCCGCCACCTTCCGCTATCCCTTCTGGTCCCTGATCAGCGACTTCCGCATGTTCTTCATGTGGCTCGCCGACCGCCTGCAACCCGAACTGAAACGCGCCGGATGCCTGGCCGAGATCGACCTGGAAGAACCGGACACCCACGCCAGGGCGGGGTGAGAGCGGCGGCAGGAGCACACCTGTCCACTTGCTGAAATCGCTGCGGCACGCTGGGTACCCGGGTCAAGCCCGGGCACAGCGTCAGTGGGGTGGGGAGCGATGAGCAGCAATGCTTCCCCCTCCCACCACGCCGCTCGCGGACCTGATCCGCGAGCCCAGCTCTCGGCATTGCGTCAAACCGGATGCTGTCGAACTGGGCCTGTCGGATGGAGTCTCCCTGCCGGGATCCGCGCGACCCGTCCTCAGTGCCGCTTCGCGCCCGGATCGTCGTCGAAGAGTTCGGCGAGCTTGTCCATCATGACACCGCCGAGCTGTTCCGCGTCGACGATGGTGACGGCGCGGCGATAGTAGCGGGTGACGTCATGGCCGATGCCGATGGCGATCAGCTCCACGGGGCTGCGGGTCTCGATATGCTCGATGACTTCGCGCAGGTGGCGGTCCAGGTAGTTGCCGGTGTTCACCGACAGGGTCGAATCATCCACCGGTGCCCCGTCGGAGATGACCATCAGAATACGGCGTTGCTCGGGGCGGCCGATCACGCGGTCGTGGGCCCAGAGCAGGGCCTCGCCGTCGATGTTCTCCTTCAGCAGCCCTTCGCGCAGCATCAGGCCGAGGTTCTTGCGCGCCCGGCGCCAGGGCATGTCCGCCGGCTTGTAGACGATGTGGCGCAGGTCGTTCAGACGGCCGGGATTGAGCGGCTTGCCGGCCGCCAGCCAGCGTTCGCGCGACTGCCCGCCCTTCCAGGCGCGGGTCGTGAAGCCCAGGATCTCCACCTTCACCGCACAACGCTCCAGCGTGCGGGCCAGGATGTCGCCGCACATGGCCGCGACGGTGATGGGCCGACCGCGCATGGAGCCTGAATTGTCCACCAGCAGGGTGACGACCGTGTCGCGGAAATCGGTGTCGCGCTCCATCTTGTAGGACAGCGGCAGCGACGGATTGGCGACGACGCGGGCCAGCCGGGCGGTATCCAGATAGCCGTCTTCCAGGTCGAAGTCCCAGGACCGGTTCTGCTTCGCCATCAGGCGGCGCTGCAGCCGGTTGGCCAGCTTGCTGACGACGGACTGCATGTGATGCAGCTGCTGGTCGAGCTGTCCGCGCAGACGGGTCAGCTCCTCGTTGTCGCAGAGATCGCCGGCCTCCACGACCTCGTCGAAGTCGGTGGTGAAGGGGCGATAGGCCGGGCGCGGCGGCTCGTTGGAGAAGTCGTCCGGATAGAGCGGGCGGCGGCCCTTGCCGGCCTCGTCACCCTCCCCTTCCATCTCGTCCTCGCCGGAGGACTGGACCTGCTCGCCCTGCTGGTCGGCGGCATCCTCCCCGTCACCGGCTTCGGCCGATTGCGGTTCGGCGGCATCCTGGCTGCCGTCCTGGCCCTCTTCCTCGCCCTGCTGCTGCTGCTCGCTGCTCTCCTCGGACTCCTCGTCCTCATCCTCGTCGCCGTCGGTCTGCTCGTCTTCCATGTAGCCGAGGTCGCGGATGAGCTGCCGTGCGGCCCTGGCAAAGGCGGCCTGGTCGTCAAGGTTGGACAGCAGGCTGTCCAGATCGCCGCCCGCCTTCTCCACCAGGTCGTCGCGCCAGAGGTTCAGCAGGTTGCGCCCGTCCTCCGGCAGTTCCCGGTCGGACAGGGCCTCCCGCATCAGCATGCCCACTGCCTCCGACAGCGGGGCCTCCGACTGGTCGCGCAGGCGGCCATAGCCACGCACGCGGCAGCGTTCCTCCAGCGCCGCATGCAGATTGTCGGAAACACCCTGCATCCGGCGGGAGCCGATGGCCTCCACCCGCGCCTGCTCGATGGATTCGAAGATCGCCCGGGCGGTGCCGCCCTGGGGCATGTTGCGCAGGTGGACGCCGCGATCGTGATGCTTCAGCCGCAGCGCGAAGGCGTCGGAGGTGCCGCGTACCTGTGCCAGCTCCGCCTTGTCCATGGCACGTCCGGGCACCGGCAGGCGCGCGCGCTTGCCACGCAGGGTCGGAGTCTCGGGGCCATAGCTGACCTCCAGATCCTTCTCCCCCGACATGGCCCGCATCGCTGCCGCAACGGCGCGCTTGAACGGTTCTGTCGGTCCCTCCGCACCCTTGCTCACGTCGGCGGTATCCTCTTGTTGTGGACCGCTCCACCCCTCTCCCCCTCCCGGTCACCCACGCAAGTATCCTGAAATGGGTAGCCGGGAGGGGGAGAGGGGTGGAGCGGTCAGACGACCAATCGTGCCCCTAGTTCACCGTCACGCTGGCGGCGGACTCGGGCAGATCCATGCCCAGGCTGCGCTGGAAATACTCGGCAACGATGCTGCGTTCGGTCTCGTCACACTTGTTCAGGAAGGTGACGCGGAACGCGAAGCCGACATCGCCGAAGATCTCCGTGTTCTCCGCCCAGGTGATCACGGTACGCGGCGACATGACGGTGGAGATATCGCCGGAGACGAAACCGGCGCGGGTCAGGTCGGCGACATTGACCATGGCGCTGAGCAGCTTCTTGCCTTCCGGCGTGTCATAGGACGGGGCCTTGGCCAGCACGATCCCGGCCTCCGCATCATGGTCCAGATAGTTCAGCGTGGTGACGATGTTCCAGCGGTCCATCTGGCCCTGGTTGATCTGCTGCGTGCCGTGATAGAGGCCCGTCGTGTCACCCAGACCGATGGTGTTGGTGGTGGAGAACAGACGGAAGCACGCATGCGGATGCAGCACGCGGTTCTGGTCCAGCAGGGTCAGCTTGCCGTCATGCTCCAGCACGCGCTGGATCACGAACATCACGTCCGGGCGACCGGCGTCATATTCGTCGAACACCATGGCGACCGGGTTCTGCAGCGCCCAGGGCAGGATGCCGTCCTTGAATTCCGTCACCTGCTGGCCGTCGCGCAGGACGATGGCGTCCTTGCCGACCAGGTCGATACGGCTGATGTGGCTGTCCAGGTTGACGCGCACGCAGGGCCAGTTCAGCCGCGCGGCGATCTGTTCGACATGGGTCGACTTGCCGGTGCCGTGGAAGCCCTGGATCATGACGCGGCGGTTGTGCTTGAACCCGGCAAGGATGGCCAGCGTGGTCTCCTTGTCGAACAGGTACGCCGGATCGGTCGGCGGCACGCGGTCCGTCGATTCCGAAAAGGCGGGCACTTCCATGTCGCTGTCGATCCCGAAGACCTTGCGCACCGAAAGCATCATGTCCGGTGCGCCGGACGGCAGGCTCGGCAGATCGTCATAATCCGAGTGAGACATTCGTTTCCCCTGAATGGTGTAAGGGACCGCTGACCGCATCCGGGGAACACGCCCCGACCGCGAGGGTCGTCAGGAAAGACCGGCGTTGAGCACGCTGAAGGCCTGGTTGATGTTCTTCAGCCGGTCCTCGGCGCGGCGATCGCCGCCATTGGCATCCGGATGAAACCTTTTGACCAGTTGCTTATAGTGTCTCTTGAGCGCGTGCAAGTCATCGGTCGGGTCTATGTCCAGTGTTCGGAACGCATCCCTCTGCTCGGGCGTGTACTGACGCCTCTGGCGGCGTTTCTCGGCTTCCTTCGCGGCCTGCCGTTCCGCCCGCTCATCGGCGAAACCGAAGGGGTCGGTGAAGCTGGCATTGGCCCGCATGGTGGCGGTGCGATGGCCCATCGGCCAGGTCTGGCGGTGGCCATAGGCGGCGGAGTGCTGGAACGAGGCCGCTTCCTCCGCCGGCATGTCGGCGAAATAATTGTAGGCCTTGTTGTACTCCCGCACATGCTCCAGGCAGAACAGGTGATAGCCGTCGGCCCCGTCGCGGGATTTCGGCGCACGGAACTCCCCCAGCTCCAGACAGCCTGCCTTCTCGCAGGGCCTGGCGTTGGCTTCCTCGAAATGGATGCGGCCCCCGTAGCGGGTCCGGCGTTTCTGCTGCGTCCTTGCCATGCGCGGGATTATGGTGAGGCGGACTGGCACGGGCAAGCTTGACAGGCGCGACAATAGAGTCTCACGGTCGGGCCGCTGAAAGGCCCATCAACCAACCCTGCGGGAACCAGAATGACCTATGCCGAACGCATCCAGCAACGCCTGACGGAGGCCCTGTCACCGGAAACGCTGGAGATCGAGGACCAGTCCCACCTGCACAAGGGCCATGTCGGTGCCCGGCCGGAGGGGGAGACCCATTTCCACGTCCGTATCGTCTCGGCGGCCTTCGCCGGTCAGAGCCGCGTCAATCGCCAGCGGAACGTCTACAAGCTGCTGAGGGCGGAGATGGATGAACGTGTCCATGCCCTGGCCCTCGAAACCCTGACGCCGGAGGAAGCGGCAGGCTGAGGGCGCTGCCCCTTCGCTGACGTCTCACGGATCATCGCGGAACCGCTGCTGTTCCTGAAACAGCCGTACCGCCGCCTTCACGGCGCGGCGGAATGCGGCCATCGGGGCGTCATCGGGGGACTGCACGAAGACCTTGCCGCCGTTCTGCTCCGCCCCCGCCACCAGCATCAGGTTCACCGGCCAGCCGAAATCCTCCACCCACCAGCCATCCGCATCGACCGCGCGGCCCTGTGCATCCGTTGCCCCGGCAAGGGCGCTGCGTGCGGTCAGCGGGCGCGGGTCGCCGACATGGCCGAAGACCGGCTTGCCCGCGGCGATCATCCAGCCCAGCTCGAACGCCGTGCCGTCGTCGGCATTGGGTCCGCGAAAGGGCGACAGGTTGGCGACACAGCCGTCCGCACCGTGCATCAGCGCGATATTCGCCCGGTAGATGTGATGCGCCATTCGGGCCGGATCCAGGTCGGGCGGCGGCGGGTCATTGTCCAGCGGGAACAGGCCGACGGCCCCCAGCCCGGCACAGATCTCCCGCATCCGTGCACCGCGCGCCAGCGCGTCCGGCGCGAACACATCCGGCCCGGCGAGATAGAGGCGGGGACCAGCACTCATGACTGCAGGCGGGCCGCGCGCCTATTCAACGGTGATCGTGACGACTTCGGAGGCCACGGGCGGCACATGCGGCACGTGATTGTGGTCGCCGAGCAGCATCTGCAGGGTGTGCCGGCCCTTCGGCAGCTCCAGGGTCACCTCCGTCTGGCCGCCACCGAAGTGGCGCAGGCCGTCCTCCGCGGGCAGGGAGAACTCCAGGTCCTCCCCCGTCGGCAGCGGGCGGTCGATCAGCAGGTGATGGTGACCGGTATTGGCCTTGTCGATGCCGGCGGGTGCGACACCCATGCCGGAGAGGCCGAACCGCACGGTGACCGGAGAGGTGACGGTGGCACCATCGGCAGGGCTGATGATGTAGGCCCGTGCGCCGTCCGGCGCAGGAGACTGGGCCAGGGCGGTGCCGCCCAGAAGGAACAGGGACGCGGCGAACAGGGATAGGATACGCATCGGAAACCCTCCGTTCAGGTGAAGCTGGGCGGACAGGATAGGCTGCGACGGCATTTATGTCTCCGCCGGATCGGGTCTATAGTGACCGCCGACAGAACGCAGCAAGCGTCCGGCGGACGCCAGGGGAGGACAGGCCATGAAACTGACAGCGGAACAGCTGCAACAGTTCGACGAACTGGGATACGTGATGCTGCAGGATGTCTTCGACCCTGCGGAGGTCGGCGTCCTGCAGGAGGAACTGCCGCGCATCTACGCCATGGACCGGCCGGAGGTCTGGCGGGAAAGCACGGGCGTGGTGCGGACCGCCTTCGCCGCCCACCGCTACAGCGAACCATTCCGCTGCATCGGCGCGCATCCGCGCCTGATCGGCCCGGTGCAGCAGCTGCTGGACGGGGACGTCTACATCCACCAGTACAAGATCAACGCCAAGGCCGCCTTCGACGGCGATGTCTGGCAGTGGCATCAGGACTATGGCACCTGGGCGCGCGACGACCAGATGCCGGAACCCCGGGCCATGAACATCGCCCTGTTCATCGACGACGTGACGGAATTCAACGGCCCGCTCTGGGTCATTCCGGGCAGTCACAAGCAGGGCGTGCTGGAGGCCGGGCACGATCTGGCCACCACCTCCTACCCGCTCTGGACCCTGGACAAGGCCAGCGTCGCCGAGCTGGCGAACCGGCACGGCATGTTCTCCGCCAAGGGCAAGGCCGGGTCGGTGCTGATGTTCCACTCCAACCTGGTGCACGCCAGTTCGCCCAACATCGGGCCGTGGGGGCGGACCATCGTCTATCTGTCGCTCTGCCACGTGGACAACCACATCCGCCAGTTCAAGCGGGAGGAATGGATCGCCCACCGCGACTTCACCCCCATCGAACCGCTGGATGACGACTGCCTGCGCGACCTGGCCCGGGCACGGGCGGCCGCAGAGTGAGTGCCGCGCCGGTCGAAGGGTTCATCGAGCGGCTGGACCGTGCGCCGACAGGTTCCGGTCCGCTGGACGACCTCGGCTTCGGGCTGAAGGATCTCTATGACGTGGCCGGACGCGTCGCCGGCTGCGGCAACCCGGACTGGCAACGCACCCATCCTGCGGCGGAATCCGACTGTTCGGTGCTGGCCCGCCTGCTGGACGCCGGTGCGCGGCTGACCGGCATCACCCACACCGACGAGCTGGCCTACAGCCTGAACGGGGAGAACGCGCACTACGGCACGCCGGTCAATCCGGCGGCACCGGGCCGGATTCCCGGCGGCTCCTCCTCCGGCTCCGCCAGTGTCACGGCGGCGGGTCTGGTGGATTTCGCCATCGGTTCCGACACCGGCGGCTCCGTCCGCATTCCGGCGACCTACTGTGGTCTCTACGGCATCCGCACGACCTTCGGGGCCATTCCGCTGGACCGCTGCATGCCGCTGGCCCCCAGCTTCGACACCTGCGGCTGGTTCGCGCGGGATGCGGAGACCTTCGCGAAGGTCGGCACGGTGCTGCTCGACCGGCCTGTGACACCATCGCGGCCAAAGCGGCTGGTGACCGATCCGGCGCTGTTCGCCCTGTGCGACCCGGCCACCGCCGGAACCCTGAACCGGGCGGTGGATGCCCTGGGCATGCCGGTTGAAAGCGTCGACATCGGCTTCGATGCGGAACGCTTCAAGGAGGCCTTCCGCATCCTGCAGGCGCGGGAGATCTGGGAGGTGCATGGCGACTGGGTGACAGAGGTGCAGCCCGTTTTCGGCCCCGGTGTCGTGGACCGGTTCCGCATGGCGGCGGCAATCACGGATGCGGAGGTGGCGGAGATGCAGCCGGTACGAAACGCGCTGCGCCAGCGTCTGACGGATCTGCTGGCCGACGGCACCGTGCTGGTCATGCCCACCGCGCCCGGTCCCGCGCCGGTGATGAACTGGGACCCGGCACTGCTCGACGCCTTCCGCTACCGCATCATCGCGCTGACCTGTCTGGCCGGTCACGCCGGTCTGCCACAGGTCAGCATGCCTGCGGGCCTGTCGGATGGCGCGCCGGTCGGTCTGTCACTGATGGGCGGTGCAGGCACTGACGCCGCGCTGGTCGGCGCCGCCCGGGCCTTCGCGGCCTGAGGGGTCGTCGAAGCAGGGTCGATAGAGGATCGACCGCCTCAGGCAGGATTCTGGTGGCTCGCCTTGTCGAGGCGTTCCTGCAGGTCGGCCTGTGCAAGCTGGCGGCGGGCCTCGACGGCCTGGCGGGCGGCGGTCTGGGGCATGCCGATGTCGATCAGCAGACCTTCCGCCAGATGCAGCCCGGCCTCCAGCGCCTCCGGCACCACGCGATCCGCGCCGCGGGTGGTCAGGCGCGTGGCGTGGGCATTGTCACGGGCGCGGGCATGGATGACCAGGTCCGGCCAGTTGTGTGAGGCAACCTCGACGATCCGTTCGGCATCCGTCTGCCGGTCCAGGGTCACGACCAGCGCCAGGGCCCTGCCCGCCCCCAGCCGTTTCAGCATCTCCGGATGGCTGGCATCGCCGAAGACCACGCCCCGGCCTTCCCGGCGATAGCGGGCGACGCGGGCGGCATCGATATCGATGCTGATGTGGTCGATCTCCTGCGAGGACAGGGTACCGGCGACCGAGCGCCCGACCCGGCCGTAGCCGACGACGATGACATGATCCGTCAGATCATCGGTGGATTCCATGCCCGTCACGCCGCGCTTGGCCGAGCGGTCCTCCAGCTCCAGTGCCAGCCGCATTCCCAGATTGGCCAGCAGGGGTGTGACCATCATGCTCAGGCTGGCGACGATCAGCATGAACTGCGCCGTCTCCTCGGGCATCAGGCCGACGTCCAGCGCCATGGCCACGACCAGGAAGGCGAATTCACCGCCCTGGAACAGCAGGATGCCGGTCTCCACCGCCACCGGCAGCGGCTGGCCGAAGGCGCGGGCGAGCACCAGGATGATCGGGGCCTTGATGATCACCAGCCCCAGGACGGAGGCGAGCAGCCATTCGGGCCGGTTGGCCAGGCTGGCGATGTCGATGCTCATGCCGACGGAGACGAAGAACAGGCCCAGCAACAGGCCCTTGAAGGGTTCGATATCCACCTCGATCTGATGCCTGTAGTCGGTCTCCGCCATCAGCAGCCCGGCCAGGAAGGCCCCGAGGGCCATGGAAAGCCCGGCCATTTCCGTTGCCACCGCGATGCCGATGATCAGCAGCAGCACCAGTGCCAGGAACATCTCCGGCCCGGCTTCCCGCCCCAGCACCCGGAACACGGGCCGGATGACGAACCGCCCGACGACCAGAATGACAACGACCGCAACCAGCGCCTACCCCATGGCGAGCGCGAAGGCCAGCACGGGGGAACCGTCACCCTGCGCCGCCAGCGCCACCACCAGGAACAGGATCGGCAGCACGGCCAGGTCCTGAAACAGCAGGATCGCGAAGCCGGTACGACCGGTGGGGGACGCCATGCGCCCGCCCTCCGACAGCAACTGCATCACCACGGCGGTGGAGGAGAGCGCGAAGGCGGCACCCAGCACGATGGAGGTGGCCGGGCTGTTGCCGAACCAGGACGCGATCAGGCCGATCACCGTGCCGGTGACCAGCACCTGCGCGCCACCCAGTCCGAAGACCAGCCGCCGCATCGCCCGCAGCCGCTCCAGCGAGAGCTCCAGCCCGATCATGAACAGCAGGAAGACCACGCCCAGTTCCGCGATGGAGCGCACGGATTCCGGATCACCGATGGAGACATGGTGCAGCCAGGGCGCGGATTCGGAGAAACGGGCCAGCCCGAACGGCCCGACGATGATGCCGACGATCAGGAAGCCGAGGACGGGGCTGACGCGCAGCCGCTGCAGGATCGGCACGACCACACCGGCGGCCGCCAGGAACACCAGCACCTCACGAAGAAGGTCAGAACCTTCATGCATGGCCTTCCCTCGCCCCCGCACGCATTTGCCGACAGATCAACAGGATAGCCGATTTCCGACGCGGGTTGCCATCTGTTCGCGCGATGCGGGGGGGAGGCATTCGCCAGGCGTGACTCTTTGGGGGGGCTGGCTCGGGCGGGACCATTCAGGCCGGTGGCTTGAAAGCGCCTCTTGGACCTGGGTTACCAGGTGGGTGCCGTGTCATCGGAACCAGGGTTCCAGCGAGGGACAGCTCCCGAGAGAGCGATATTGGCCCAGGGGCTATGCGTGCCTGTCGTACCCTACAGAACCCGCCCGAGCGACGTATATAGCGATGCGCGGCCCATAAGGAAATGATGTGTCGGACATGGCTGTCCACGCGCGCCTGTCAGGGGGCAGGTCTGCGGGGGCTGGCGAGGCGTCTCAGTCGGACTCCAGCCGGTCGGCATAGGCTTCCAGCCGCTCCGCGATGCTGGCCAGACGGGCGCGGTCCACCGGCGGTGCGGCGGCCGGTGCGGTCCCGGCAGTCTCCGCCGCCGCCTGCTCGCGGGCCCGGTCGACATCATCCAGGGCATTGGCCAGGTCGTCGGCAATCATCAGCGCGGTCATCAGCAGCAGCCGGTTGTAGGACGGCTGTGCACCGCTGGCGGTCAGTTCGGCGGCGCGTGAATCCAGATATTCGGCAAGCTCGGTGACCCGCGCTTCCTCCCCCGGGCCGCAGCCGATGGTGTGGTTCTGTCCGCCGACGGAAACCGTGACTGTTGTCGCCATGACCGGTCAGCCTTTCAGGACGGTGTCGAGATTGCCGATGGCACGATCCACCCGCGCGGTGACGTCACTGATGGTCGCGCGGCGGGAGGCTTCCCGACCTTCCAGCATCTCCAGCCGCTGTTTCAGGTCGGCGTTCTCCGCCTGCAAGCCCATGGAATCACTGCCATTTGCATCAGCCTCTGCGGCTGTTCGCCGCAAGGCTTCGGCGTCCGTCAACCGGTCGAGCCGGTCCAGCGCCGCCTCGATCCGGGCGAGCAGTTTTCCGTCCTCGTCATCTTCAGAAACCGGAGTCAAAAGCTGGTTGCCTGTCATGCAGTTAGATCACGTCGTTGACGGGTAACTATAGAAACAGCGCGGGCGAAGCGTCAACAACACCGAAGGGGCCAAATTCGGTGCCCGCCCTCACCCCCTGCCCGATTTGCCGGTGAACCCGTGGGCAGTGTGGCGAATATTTGCGCCCGCGACAGGAAAGCAGTACACCACGCCGCGACACGGTCGGGCTTCGGTCCGGCGGTGTCCTAACGTCAGCCCGCCCGACGCATCCGGCATCCAGAATATCCAGAGGCCCGTCATGAAAGTTGATCACAGCGCCATGGCCAATGCCATCCGCGCCCTGTCGATGGATGCTGTCCAGCAGGCAAACTCGGGTCATCCCGGCATGCCGATGGGCATGGCCGATGTGGCGACCGTGCTGTTCTCGAAGTTCCTGCACTTCGATCCCCGCCGCCCCGACTGGGCCAACCGCGACCGCTTCGTGCTGAGCGCGGGCCACGGGTCTATGCTGCTCTATTCGCTGCTGCATCTGACGGGCTATCCCGACATGACGATGGACGAGCTGCGGAATTTCCGCCAGCTGGGCGCGAAGACGGCCGGCCATCCGGAGTTCGGCCACGCCAGCGGGATCGAGACCACCACCGGGCCGCTGGGTCAGGGCATTGCCAATGCCGTCGGTTTCGCGCTTGCGGAGCGCATCCTGTCCGCCCGCTTCGGGCAGAAGGTCATCGACCATTACACCTATTGCATCGCCGGTGACGGCTGCCTGATGGAAGGCATCAGCCACGAGGCGGCGAGCCTGGCCGGGCACCTGAAGCTGGGCAAGCTGGTGGTGCTGTTCGACGACAATCACATCTCCATCGACGGGCCGACCGACCTGTCCGTGTCCGACGACCAGCTCGCGCGCTTCGCCGCCTCCGGCTGGCATGTTCTGGACTGCGACGGTCATGACCCGAAGGCGATTGAGGAGGCCATCGGGGCCGCGCGCAATGACCCGCGCCCGTCGCTGGTCGCCTGCCGCACCACCATCGGCTACGGCTCCCCCAACAAGGAAGGCACTGCGGCCACCCATGGCGCACCGCTGGGCGCCGACGAGATCGCGGCCACCCGCACGCGCCTGGGCTGGAACGCCGAGCCCTTCGTGATTCCGGATGCGGTGCTGGACGCCTGGCGTCTGGTCGGTGCCCGTGGCGGTGCCCGTTCCGCCGCCTGGGAAGAGACCGTGGCCGGCATGGATCGCGACCGTCGCGACGAACTGATGCGCGTGCTGGCGGGCAAGCTGCCGGAAGGCTGGGACAAGGCCCTGATCACGCATCTGGAGCATCTGGTGGCGGAGAAGCCGAAGGTTGCCACGCGCAAGGCCTCCCAGGACGCGATCGCCGCGATCCAGCCGCACCTGCCGGAGATGGTCGGCGGTTCCGCCGACCTGACCGGGTCGAACCTGACCCGCACCGGCGGCATGACCCCGGTGGAGGCATCGGACTTCGGCGGATCCTATGTCTTCTATGGCGTGCGCGAGCATGGCATGGCCGCGATCATGAACGGCATGGCGCTGCATGGCGGCATCCTGCCCTTCGGCGGCACCTTCATGGTCTTCACCGACTATTGCCGCCCGTCGATCCGCCTGTCCGCCCTGATGGGGCAGCAGGTGATCTATGTCATGACCCATGATTCGATCGGTCTCGGCGAAGACGGCCCGACGCATCAGCCGGTGGAGCATCTGGCCTCGCTGCGCGCCATGCCCGGCCTGCGGGTCTTCCGCCCCGCCGACGCGGTGGAGACCTCGGAGGCCTGGAAGCTGGCGGTGGAGCATCGCGACGGTCCGTCCCTGCTGGCGCTGTCGCGTCAGGGCACGCCGACGCTGCGCACCCGGGTGAACGAGAATCTGACCGCGCGCGGCGGCTACATCATGGAAGAGGCCACCGGCGGGGCCGCGCAGGTGACCATCATCGGCACCGGCACCGAGGTGCAGACCGCGCTGGACGCCCGCAAGCTGCTGCAGGCCGAGTCCATTCCGACCCGCGTCGTGTCCATGCCCTGCACGGAGCTGTTCGACGCCCAGGGCCGCGACTATCGCGACGAGATCCTGGGCACCGACACGCTGAAGGTCGCGGTCGAGGCCGCCGCAGCCTGGGGCTGGGAGCGTTATGTCGGCACGGATGGCGTCATCATCGCCATGGACAGCTTCGGTGCCTCCGCCCCGGCACCTGAACTCTACGAACATTTCGGTATCACGGCAGCCCACGTTGCGGCCGCCGTAAAGGACAGCCTTTCCTGAGGGAGACGAGAACCATGACAGTACGTGTTGCAATCAACGGGTTTGGACGTATCGGTCGGCTGGTGCTGCGCGCCATTGCCGAGTCGGGTCGTGACGACATCGAGATCGTGGCGATCAACGACCTCGGCTCGGTCGAGGCCAATGCCCACCTGCTGCAGTACGATACCGTCCATGGCCGGTTTCCGACGAAGATCACCACCACCGCCGACAGCATGAACTATGGCGCGGGCGATGTGCGGGTGACGTCGGAGCGTGACCCGGCGAAGCTGCCCTGGGGCGAGCTGGGCGTCGATATCGCCTTCGAATGCACCGGCATCTTCGCCAGCCGCGACAAGGCCGCGATGCATCTGGACGCGGGTGCCAAGCGCGTCCTGGTTTCGGCCCCGGCCAGCAATGCCGACCTGACCGTGGTCTATGGCGTCAACCATGACCAGCTCACGGCTGACCACACCGTTGTCTCCAACGCGTCCTGCACCACCAACTGCCTGGCCCCCGTGGCGCAGGTGCTGAACGACCTGGTGGGTATCCAGCAGGGCTTCATGACCACCATCCACGCCTATACCGGCGACCAGCGCACCGTCGACACCCTGCACAGCGACATGCGTCGCGCCCGTGCCGCGGCGTCGTCGCTGATCCCGACCACCACCGGTGCCGCGAAGGCCGTCGGCCTGGTGCTGCCGGAACTGGCGGGCAAGCTGGACGGCACCTCCGTCCGCGTCCCGACCAACAATGTCTCCCTGATCGACCTGACCTTCAACGCCGGTCGCGAGACCACGGCGGAGGAGATCAACGAGGCCATGATCAAGGCCGCCGAGGGTCGCCTGAAGGGTGTGCTGGACGTGAATGACGCGCCGCTGGTCTCCATCGACTTCAACCATTGCCCGGCCAGCTCCACCTTCGACCTGACCCAGACCCAGGTCATCGACGGTACCTTCGTGCGGGTGCTGAGCTGGTACGACAATGAATGGGGCTTCTCCAACCGCATGGGCGACACCGCCCGCGCCATGGCCGCGCTGATCTGACCGGCGCAGGGTTGGGCGAAAGCATGGGCCAGAAGGCGATGTCCGCGTTCCAGACCATCGATGACCTGGAGGTCGCGGGTCGGCGCGTGCTGGTACGGGTCGATCTGAACGTACCGGTGAAGGATGGTGCCGTCGGCGACACGACGCGGATCGAGCGGGTTCTGCCCACGATCCGCGACCTGTCGGAACGGGGTGCGAAGGTTGTGCTGCTGGCCCATTTCGACCGGCCCAAGGGCAAGGTCGTGCCGGAGATGACGCTGCGCCCGGTCGCCGCCGCGCTGCAGCGGCTGCTGGGCCAGGATGTCGGATTCGGCGAGGATTGCATCGGTGCGAAGGCGGAAACCGCGATCTCCGCCATGGACAATGGCGATGTCGTGCTGCTGGAGAACACCCGCTTCCATTCGGGTGAGGAGAAGAACGACAAGGGCTTCGCCGACCGGCTGGCGGCCATGGGCGACCTGTTCGTCGCCGATGCCTTCTCCTGCGCCCATCGCGCCCATGCCTCGACGGAGGGGCTGGCGCGGCGGCTGCCGAGTGCTGCCGGGCGCTGCATGCAGGCGGAGCTGGAGGCACTGCAGGCGGCACTGAGCGATCCGGAGCGGCCCGCGGCGGCGCTGGTCGGCGGTGCCAAGGTTTCGACCAAGCTGGACGTGCTGACCAACCTGACGGCGAAGGTCGATCTGCTGATCATCGGCGGGGCCATGGCCAATACCTTCCTGCTGGCGCAGGGGAAGGATGTGGGTGCCTCGCTGGCGGAACCGGATCTGGTGGACGTCGCGGCGAAGATCCTGAAGCAGGCGCAGGCCAATGGCTGCGATGTGCTGCTGCCGGTCGATGCCGTGGTGGCAGCGAAGCTGGAGAAGGGCGCGGCGACGGAGACCGTGTCCATCGACAGTGTCAGCGCCGACCGGATGATCCTGGATGTCGGCCCGGAAAGCGCGGCGGAGGCGGTGCGGCGCATCGGCGAATGCCGCACGCTGATGTGGAACGGCCCCATGGGCGCGTTCGAGTTTCCGCCCTTCGATGCGGCGACCGTGACCGTTGCCCAGGCGGCGGCGAAGCAGACCCGCGCCGGAAAGCTGCGCTCGGTGGCAGGTGGCGGGGATACCGTTGCGGCGCTGAACCATGCCGGTGTGGCAGACGATTTTTCCTATGTATCGACAGCGGGTGGCGCATTCCTGGAATGGATCGAGGGCAAGGAACTGCCCGGCGTTGCCGTGCTGATGCACCAGGACGACTGAACCGGATTGGCGACCGGCGCGTACGGCGCGGTCGCAGGAACGTATGTGAGTGAGTGTGGAGGAACCGATGTCTGACCGTGACCTGAATGCCATTGCCCGTGGGATCGTCGAGAATGGGAAGGGTGTGCTTGCCGCCGACGAATCGACCGGCACCATCAAGAAGCGCTTCGATTCCATCGGGGTCGAGAACACTGAAGAGAACCGCCGCGACTATCGTGAGCTGATGTTCCGCACGGCGGGTCACGGCAAGCATGTCGGCGGTGTCATCCTGTATGACGAGACCCTGCGCCAGAAGGCGGCCGACGGTACCACCCTGGTGGACCTGATCCGGTCGGAGAACGTGGCACCGGGCATCAAGGTGGACATGGGCGCCAAGCCGCTGGCCGGTGCCGAGGGCGAGACCGTGACCGAGGGTCTGGACGGCCTGCGCGAACGCTTCGCCGAGTACCGCGAGCTGGGTGCCGACTTCGCCAAGTGGCGCGCGGTCATCAAGATCACGAACGACATTCCCTCCGCCTATTGCATCGACACCAATGCCCATGCGCTGGCCCGCTACGCGAAGCTGTCGCAGGAAGCCGGCATCGTGCCGATCGTGGAGCCCGAGGTGCTGATGGACGGTGACCACGACCTGGCCCGCTGCCAGAAGGTCACCGAGGATACGCTGGATGCGGTCTTCAACGAGCTCTACGCCCAGCGTGTGGAGCTGGAAGGCATCCTGCTGAAGCCGAACATGGTGATTTCCGGTCAGGACGCCGCCGATCGTGCCGATGTGCAGGCCGTCGCCGCCGCCACCGTCGCCACCCTGAAGCGCTGCGTGCCCTCCGCCGTTCCGGGCATCGTCTTCCTTTCGGGTGGCCAGACCGAGGTCGAGGCGACCGCCCATCTGGACGCGATGAACCGCATGGGGCCGCTGCCCTGGGCGCTGAGCTTTTCCTACGGCCGCGCG
Source organism: Kordiimonadales bacterium IMCC3096 (assembly GCA_016865035.1). Classification (GTDB taxonomy): domain Bacteria; phylum Pseudomonadota; class Alphaproteobacteria; order Minwuiales; family Minwuiaceae; genus Minwuia. The sequence continues at coordinate 1,738,369 of CP018227.1, read as the reverse complement.
CTGCAGCAGTCGGCCCTGAAGGCGTGGGTCGGCCAGACCGGCAATGTCGACGCCGCCCAGGCCGCCTACCTGCACCGCGCCCGCATGAACTGGCTGGCCGCACGGGGTGAATGGGAAGCCGCGATGGAAGACGCCGCCTGAGAGACACGACCCTGAGAGACACGGCCCTGAGGGACCGGTCCCTGAGGGACAGGCCCCCGGGCGCGGCGATCTACATTGTCGACCGTTTCTGCTGCATGAATTCCCGCAGGTCGAGATCGCGGCGTTCCTGCTTCGAGACATAGACCAGGGCGCAGTTGGTGCGCTCGCGGATCATCGTGCCGGGGAACGGCAGGTAGGACAGTTCGGCGCTGCCGAAGGCAGGGGAGGCTGCGCCGACCTGCCAGGCGGTCTCCACCTTCACGTCCACCAGTTTCAGTGACGGGTCGCCGGCGGTGCCGGGCATCTCGAAGGCGACACCGGCGAGACGCAGGAAGGTGGCCTTGTCGGTGGCGTCGCGGAAGCCCTCGATGAACTGCTCGCAGAGCATGCCGATCTCGGTGGCCGCGTCCTCCTCCTCCATGTGCGAGTGCAGGTGCATGGGGGCATCCGCCGCGTGGTTGTGGCCGGTGCCGTGCGGGTGCCCGTGGGTGTGGCCGTGCCCGTGACCGGGACCATGACTGTGGCCATGCGTGTGGGAATGATGGTCATGCGGCATGGCTCAGGCTCCCTTCGGCTTGTTCGACCAGCGGTGGCCGTCGCGGGCGGCGTCATAATCGCCCATCGGCACGGTCACGGGCTTGTCGATATGGCCCTTGTGCGCGCCAAGCTTGCCCGCCGCCACCATGGAGCCAAGCACATCCACGATCACCCGCGTGCCGAACAGGGCGGTGATGTCGGAGGTGTCGTAGGGCGGTGATACCTCCACGATCTCCATGCCGCACAGTCCCTCCGCCGCGACGCGGGAGACCAGATGCAGCACCTCGCGCGGCAGGAAGCCGCCGGGCTCCGGCCAGCCGGTGCCGGGCACGAAGCCGCAGTCGACGCAGTCGATGTCGAAGGACAGGTAGACCATGTCCGCGCCATCCCAGGCCATCTCCAGCGCCATGTCGGCAACCCGGTCGAGGCCGAGCTGTTCCACGTCGGACATGGTGATGATGTTGGTATTGCGCTCCCGCGCCACGGCCACCGCCTCACGCGGGACCTGCCAGCCGCCGATGCCGATCTGCACCAGGTTCTTCGCCGGGACATTCGGCAGGTTGGTGGCATGGAACCAGGGCGTGGTGTGCATGCGCTCGTCCAGGTCCTTCTCCTGAATGTCGGCATGGCGGTCGAAATGGATGATGCCGATGGTCTTGGAGGTACATTCGGCGATGCCGCGCACGGTGGGAAAACCGATGGAATGGTCACCGCCCAGGATGATCGGCATGGAGCCGCTGGAGAAGACGTGGGAGCAGGCCCGCGAGATCTGGTCGAAGGTCTTCTCGATATTCGCCGGAATCGTGAAGATGTCGCCTGCGTCACACAGGGTCATCTGTTCGCGCAGGTCGACGCCCAGCTCGTAGTTGTAGGGGGTGTAGAGCGCGGAGATCTTGCGGATGCCCTGCGGCCCGAAGCGGGTGCCGGGGCGGTAGGTGGTGCCGCCGTCGAACGGCGCGCCCAGCACCGTGGCGTCGAAATGGCCGACGTCGGTCACGTCCTCCGCATAGGGTGCCTTCAGGAAGGTATTGATGCCGGCATAATGGGGCAGTTCGCCCCGCGCGAAGGTCGGGATGGAGCGGTCCTGCACGCTGTCGGCGGCGGTCAGGCCCATGCGCAGCGCCCACTGGCGTTCCTTGTCCCATTCGCCGGAGGGCAGTTCCGCCTCCGCCCGCGCCGCCTTCCAGCCGAGCAGCTTGGTCAGGTCAGGATGGTGGTGCCGCCGGGTTTCCGCCGGGCCTTGCCGCATCGGCATCACGGATTGCCGCTGCTGCCGTCTCTCGGTCGGAGTCATGGGTCGGGTCATTGGAAGTCTCCCCCTTCTTGTCGCCAAGTCTGAAGTCATGAGTGATGGTCGCGCCGTAGCGGCTGGGGTCCTGGGGGTCCCAGCGCGGCTTGTCGAAGACGACGACGCGGGTGCCGAGCTTGAAGGCCTCCGACAGGTCGTGGCTGACCATGAAGATGGTCATGCCGCTTTCCCGCCAGAGGTCGAGCAGGAAGTCATGCATGGACAGCCGCGTGCCGGGGTCCAGCGCGCCGAAGGGCTCGTCCAGCAGCAGCACGCGCGGGCGGCGTACCAGCGCCTGGGCAATGGCCAGCCGCTGCTGCATGCCGCCGGAGAGCTGGCTTGGCCAGGCATCGGCGACATGGGCCAGGCCGACCCGTTCCAGCGTCGCGTTCGCCTCCGCCTCGGCCTTGCGGAGGGCGGAGCCGAACAGGCGTCCCAGGATCGGCGCATCGCGGAAGGACACCGGCAGGATCAGGTTGTCGCGCACGCTGAGGTGCGGAAAGACGGAGTAACGCTGGAACACCACGCCCCGGTCGGGGCCGGGTTCACGGACGGTCACGGTACTCACAGGCTTTCCCCCTCCACATGCGCCCAGCGGAAGGCGCGGCGCGAGGTCAGGCGCAGCGACCAGTCGATCAGGAAGGCCAGTACCGTGATCCAGAGGACGTAGGGGATGATGATGTCCATGGCGAGGTAGCGGCGGACCAGAAAGATGCGGTAGCCGAGACCGGCCTGCGCGGCGATGGCCTCCGACGCGATCAGGAACAGCCAGGCCGGACCCAGCGACAGCCGCACCGCCTGGATCAGGCGCGGGGCAAGCTGGGGCAGGGCCACACGGGTCATGATCTGCCAGGACGAGGCCCCGAGCGTCTGCGCCTTCACCAGTTGCTCAAGCGGGATCTCCAGCACCCGCTGGCCCAGGTCGCGGATCAGGAACGGGGTGATGCCGACAGCGATCAGCACGATCTTCGCCGTCTCCCCCAGTCCGAAGACCAGGAACAGGACCGGCAGCAGCGCCAGCGGCGGGATCAGCGACAGCACGGCGATGTAGGAGGCCAATGTCGATCGTGCCAGTGGGAACAGCCCGATCAGCAGCCCGAAAGCCACGCCGATGAGCGCGGCACAGGTGACCCCGATGGCCAGCCGCTGGAGGCTCGCCGCCGTGTCCTGCCACAGCAGGATCTCCCCCGACCGGCGGTCCGGCTCGGTCGCCAGGGCCTGGGCGCGGTCGATCACCTTCTCCAGCGCCGGCAGCAGCTTGTCGTTCGGGTTGGCCGCACGGCGGATGTCGGAACCGACGACATAGGCCAGCAGGGTCAGCACGAACGGCAGGGCGGCCAGCACGAACAGCAGGGGGCGTCCGGGGCGTCTGTTGATCCAGCGCATGACAGATTGTTCCGTTCAGGCCACGGCCCGGACCGCGCGCCACGCCGGATGCGGTTCACCCAGCGTGGCGGTTGCGGTCAGGCCTGCCCGGTCAGAGGGCGCCGTCGGCGGCCATCTGCATGTAGGTCGGGTCGAAGCGGAAGGTGATGTTGCCCTTGTCACCCAGGCTCTTGCCGCCGGGAAAGGCGATACCGATGTCATCCACCGACTGCGCGCCCTCGCCCAGGATGCCATGCTCGAACAGGAACTTGCGGACGAAATCCATGGTCTGGATCAGCTTCGCATCCTGCGTGAAGGCCACGGCGGCGGCAGGCTGGTAGAACATCTGCGTGGTGGCCAGCTGGGCGTCATAGCCTGCCAGATCGGTGCCCGATGCGGCGGCCATGCTCTCGCGCGCCGCGATACCGGCAGGCGTGTCGGAGGACATGACCTGCATGGCCTCGTACCAGGCACCCACCAGCGCCTTGCCGAAGGCCGGGTTGTCGGCCAGCGTTTCGGTATTCACCACCATCAGGTCGATGATCTCGCCCGGAATGTCGGCACTGTCGTAGATCTTCGAGACACCCGGCATCTCCATGATGGTGGAGACCAGCGGGTTCCAGGTCACGGCGGCCTGCACGTCCGGTGTGGCGAAGGCGGCGACCATGTCGGCGTCGGAAGTGTTCACGACGCTGATATCAGCCTCCGACATGCCCGCACTCTCCAGCCCGCGGGCCAGCAGGTAATGCGAAACGGACAGTTCCACCAGATTGATCGGCTTGCCGGCCAGCGCCTTGAAGCCGCCGTCGCCCTTCACCAGCACCGCGTCATTGCCGTTGGAGAAGTCGCCGACGATCAGCGCGGTGGTGTCGATGCCGCCACCGGACGGAATGGACAGCGTGTCCATGTTGGTGGCGGAAACGCCGTCGAAGGCCCCCGCAGTGTACTGGTTGATCGATTCGATATAGTCGTTGATCTGCACGATCTCGACGTCGATGCCGTACTTGTCGGCCCACTTCTTCATGATGCCGGAATCGGACATGTAGCCCCAGGGCATCCAGCCGACATAGATCGACCAGGCCACGCGGAAGCTGTCCTTCTTCGCGGCCTCCGCCGGGGAAAGGGAGACCGCGCCCAGCAGCGCCAGTCCCGTCATCAATGCAGCAATTCGTTTCATCACACCCTCCTCAATCGTCACTGTCTGGCTCTGGTCACCGGACTTCGGAGGTCGGGAAAGACCGCGTCCGGCATGCATCGCCGCGCAAGATCTCCCGGGATTTTGGCCCGCCGTGTGTCCCGCCGTGTCATCGGCGGGATGGCAACTCTCGGACCAGACACGTGCCCTTGCGGCCCGCCGGAACCCTAGTCGCCTGTTGTCCTGACACAGCGCAAACCATGTGCCAGTAAGTGCCTTGCGGATTCATCATTGGAATCAGCCGCTTGCCGAGGCGCCGAATCAGCGGGCACGGAAAAATGCCCGAATGTTGGGCAATGCCGCATTTTTCGCCCCTTGTTCAGGCATATCGGCAAATGGTCGAAAATCGGCTGCAAGAATATGCTGCACGGCGCGTTCGGCTGGATTACGCTTTCGGCCATGAAGCGCGTTCAGATCCCGTTGCGGCACTTCTTTGCCACGCCGCCAACCCCCTGCCCGTACCTGCCTGGTCGCATGGAGCGGAAGGTCGTGACCCTGTTGTCGGGGGAGGAACCGGACCAGCTGCACAGCGCGCTGTCGGCCGCCGGTTTCCGGCGCAGCCAGGATCTCGCCTACCGCCCGGCCTGTGACAATTGCAACGCCTGCATTCCCGTGCGCGTGCCGGTGGCGCGGTTCAGGCCGAACCGCACCCAGCGGCGCAACTGGCGGCGCAACCAGGATCTGAGTGCCCGCATCGTGCCCGCACTGGCGACGCGGGAGCATTACATGCTGTTCCGCCAGTATCTCACCACCCGCCATGCGGAGGGCGGGATGGCCGACATGCGCTTCGGTGACTATCGCGCCATGGTGGAGGATACGCCGGTCGATACCTTCCTGGTGGAGTTCCGGGATGCCGACCTGAAACTGCACGCGGTCTGTCTGACGGACCGGATGCAGGACGGATTCTCCCTCGTCTACAGCTTCTTCGATACGGAGGACGAACGGCGCAGTCTCGGCGTCTATGTCCTGCAGTGGCATGTCTGGCATGCCCTGTCGGAGGAACTGACAAACGTCTACCTCGGCTACTGGATCCCGGGCAGCCGCAAGATGGCCTACAAGTCCGCCTTCCGCCCGCTGGAACAGCTGACGCCCGACGGCTGGACGGACCTGACGGCGGAGAGCGGCGAAGACCAGGGCCTGCCGGCGGAGGCCGGCGAAGACCAGAGAACGTGACGGCTGCAGGGTTGTGGTGACCGGCCCGGCTCACCACACTTGGGGCAACGACAGTTTCCCTGGAGTACCGAGAATGCTTCGACCCGCACTTGTCACCGGCCTCGCGCTGCTTGCTTCAGCATTCGTGGCCATGTTCGCCGTCGCGACCTCTGCGCCGGCAGAGGCAAAGACCGCCGTGACGGATGAGTTCCTGCAAGGCCGCATCATCGTCGATCGCCGGGTCCGGCTGCCGCAGGGTGGCGCGGCCGCCCGCATACCGGTGAACCTCGAACTCACGAACACGGGCCCGGAGCCCCTGGAGATCAAGGCCCCCAGCATCTGCGACGTGCACAACTATCATATCGTCTATCCCAACAATGACCTGATCGCGACCCGGGGCGACACCGACTGCGAGCCGAGCGAATCCGTGCTGAAGCTGGCACCGGGGGAGACGATCTACGCCACCAACAGCCTGCTGCTGCACCGCAGCCTGCTGGAGACCGGTCGGCGCTATTACGTGATCTACGAGTTCTGGGGGGTGCGGATGCGTGCGCCCTTCGTCATCCAGGAGCATGAATAGGCCACAGGCTGACGCGACGCCAAACCGCCACGAAACAGCCGGATTTTCAGGCTATCCCCGCTTCTCGCTGCCCTGTGGATAAATATGTCCACAGGAAAGTGGGACAGGTCCGGCGTGCGACGCCTGCGGTGCCGCCCCCGGAATGATAGGTTCTGCGGATCATGGCTGACATCATAGACGCACGCTTGATCGACCGGGACGAGACCTCCGCGCAGGAGGACGCGCCAAGGGAACTGCCGCACAATCTGGAGGCGGAGCAGCAACTGCTCGGCGCCCTGCTCTACAACAATGACGCGGCGGCGCGGCTGCTGGATTTCCTGCGGGCGGAGCATTTCTTCCAGCCGCTGCACGGGCGCATCTATGACGCGATCCTGACCCTGGTCGATCGCGGCGAACTGGCCAACCCGGTGACCCTGAAGACCCGGTTCGAGCAGGATGCGGCGATGCGGGAACTGGGTGGCGCGGGCTATCTGGTGGACCTGAGCGCGCGGGCGGTGAACGCCATCCGGGCCGAGGAATATGCCCGTATCCTCTATGACCTCTATCTGCGTCGCCAGATCATCCTGCTGTCGGACGAGATGTCGGAGCGCAGCCACAGCGCCGACCTTTCCGATACGGCGGAAAAGCAGATCGAGGCGGCGGAAGCCAGCCTCTATTCACTGGCCGAGGCCGGGGAGGCGCAGAACGACCTGCGCCCGTTCCGCCAGGCGGTGACCGAAAGCCTGGAAAGCATCGAGGCCGCCTATCGCCGGGTGGGGCAGCTCGTCGGCGTCACCACCGGACTGCGCGACCTGGACAACTGGCTGGGCGGGCTGCACCGCACCGACATGCTGGTGCTGGCGGCCCGACCGGGCATGGGCAAGACCTCGCTGGCGGTCACCATCGGGCTCAATGCCGCACGCGCCTACCGCCAGATCCGCGACGATACGGGCAATGTGGTGGATACGGAGGGGGCGGTCGTCGGTTTCTTCAGCCTGGAAATGTCGCGCGAGCAGCTCGCCACGCGCGTGGTTTCCGAACAGACCCGCATCCGCTCCAACGATCTGCGCAAGGGCACCATCGACCGGGAGACCTATCTCAACACCGTGGTTCCGGCGACGCAGCAACTGGTGGACCTGCCCTTCTACATCGATGACACGCCCGCGATCTCGATCTCCCAGCTCCGTTCCCGCGCACGGCGGCTGAAGCGCCAGCATGGTCTGGGCATGATCATCGTCGACTACATCCAGCTCATGCGGCCCTCCGGTGCAAAGCGGACCGAGAACCGGGTGCAGGAGATCACGGAGATCACCCAGGGCCTGAAGGCGGTGGCCAAGGAACTGGCAGTTCCGGTGCTGGCCCTGTCGCAGCTCTCCCGCGCGGTGGAGCAGCGCGACGACAAGCGCCCGCAGCTTTCCGACCTGCGTGAATCCGGCTCCATCGAGCAGGACGCGGATGTGGTCATGTTCATCTATCGCGAGGCCTATTACGAGCAGAAGAACAAGCCCGACGAGACCGACCAGGTGGCGATGGAGGAGTGGCAGGAAAAGATGGGCCGCATCTACAACAAGACCGAGGTCATCATCGGCAAGCAGCGCCATGGCCCGACCGGCACGATCGAACTGTTCTTCGAACCCGAATACACGACCTTCAAGGACTATGACCGCATCCACGACCCCCGCGATGTGCACTGAGGCTTCCAGTTGCACCGCATCGTCCTTCCTCCCCCCTGGCGGGGGAGGATCGAGGTGGGGGGGAGGCCCGGTGTTTCAGGTCCATCACATGAACCGGCAACAACCGCCGCGCACCCCCTTCCCGACCTTCCCCCGTCGAGGGGGAAGGAGTGCAGACGGCATCGCATCGTCCCTGTCCCCGGACGTCCGGCTGGCATGACGGCGGCGGCGAGCCTTCACATTGATCTGGACGCGCTGGCGGCCAACTGGCGCACGCTGGCGGCACTGGCACCGGCGGCGGAGACGGCCGCGGTGGTGAAGGCCAATGCCTATGGTATCGGACTGGAACCGGCGGTGCGGGCCTTCGCGGCGTCCGGGTGCCGGACCTTCTTCACCGCCACCATCGACGAGGCCCTGCGGCTGCGGCGCGCGGACGGCCAGGCGCGCATCTTCGTGCTGAACGGTCTGCTGCCGGGCAGCGAGGCCAGCTTCACCGGCCATGACCTGATTCCGGTGCTGAATGATCTGGCGGACATCGAACGCTGGCAGGCCTGGGCGGCACGGCAGGAAACCGTGCTGCCCGCCGCGATCCAGCTTGATACGGGCATGACCCGGCTGGGCCTGCGCGGGCCGGATACGGAGCGGCTGGCGGCGGAGCTGACCCGGTTGCAGGGGCTGCAGGTGGTGCTCTGGCTGACCCATCCGGCCTGTGCCGACCTGCCCGATCACCCGCTGAACCGGACCCAGCTTGAGCGGTTCCGGGCGCGGCTGGCCCTGCTGCCGCCCGCACCCGCATCGTTCTGCAATTCGCCCGCCCTGCACATGGGGCCGGACCGGCATTTCGACCTGATCCGGCCCGGCGTGGCCCTCTATGGCGCCAACCCCTCACCCGTCGCGACCGTCAGAATGCGGGAAGTGGTTCATTTGAAAGCAAAAATCCTGCAAACCCATCGCGTTGACACCCCCCGGACCGTTGGCTACGGTGCGACCCATCCGGTGGCCGGGCCTGCCAGGATCGCGACCGTTGGTGTCGGCTATGCGGACGGGTATCCCCGTTCACTCAGTGGTCAGGCAGTCGGTCGGATCGGCGACCATGTGGTGCCTTTGGTGGGGCGCGTTTCGATGGATCTTTCGACATTTGATGTCTCGGGCGTGCCGGAGGAGCTTTCCTGTCCGGGTGCGGAGATTTCCCTGATTGGCGGCGGCGTCGATGTCGATGCGCTGGCCGAGGCCGGCGGCACCATCGCCTATGAGCTTCTGGCCGGACTGGGTCCGCGTTATGCCCGGATCTACAGCGGCCAGGGGGCGGTCTGAGCCATGCGCTGGAATTTCCTTGCCCTGATCGGCAGCGTCATCCTCCAGTTCTTCGGCGCGGTCGGTCGCCTGGCGATCTTCACCGGCAAGGGGCTGCTGCACTGTGTGACGCCACCGTTCTATCCGCGCATCCTGCTGCGCCAGATGCTGCAGATCGGCTATTACTCGCTGCCCGTGATCGGTCTCACGGCCTTCTTCACCGGCGCAGTGCTGGCGCTGCAGATCTACATCGGCGGCGCGCGCTTCAACGCGGAAAGCCTGGTGTCCTCCATCGTCGTGCTCGGCATCACCCGCGAACTGGGGCCGGTGATCGGCGGCCTGATGGTCGCCGGGCGGGTCTCGGCGGCCATGGCGGCGGAGATCGGCACCATGCGGGTGACCGAACAGATCGACGCCCTGACCACGCTGTCCACCAATCCCTTCAAGTATCTGGTGGCGCCGCGGCTGATCGCGGGTGCCACCATGCTGCCGCTGCTGGTGTTGGTGGCTGATGTCATCGGGGTCTTCGGCGGCTTCGTCGTCGGCACGGAGAAGCTCGGCTTCAACGTCGGCATCTACCTGCAGAACACCATCGACTTCCTGCATGTGGATGACGTCGTCTCCGGCCTGGTGAAGGCCTCCATCTTCGGGTTCCTGATCTCCCTGATGGGCTGCTACCACGGCTTCATGAGCCGGGGCGGGGCGCAGGGCGTCGGGCGCGCCACTACCAACGCCGTGGTTTCCGCCTCCATCATGATCCTGACCGCCAATTACATCATCACCGAACTGTTCTTCGCCCAATGAGCACCGCAGCCCCCAGCACCGGACATCCGAAGATCAGCCTGAAGGGCGTGACCAAGCATTTCGGGCCGAAACAGGTCCTGCGCGGCATCGATCTGGAGGTGCAGCGCGGCCAGTCGCTGGTCATCATCGGCGGGTCCGGGACCGGCAAGTCGGTGATGCTGAAATGTATCCTTGGCCTGCTGCATCCGACGGGCGGCAGCATCCATATCGACGGCCAGGACGTGACCCACCTGAAGGGGCGGGAGCAGGAACAGGTCATGGCCCGGATGGGCATGCTGTTCCAGGGCGGGGCGCTGTTCGACAGCCTGAAGGTCTGGGAGAACGTCGCCTTCGGCCTGATCCAGGGCAAGGGCATGCAGCGCGACAAGGCCCGCGACATTGCCATGGCCAAGCTGGCCCAGGTCGGCCTGAGCGCGGACGTGGGCGAGCTGTCGCCGGCCGAACTGTCCGGCGGCATGCAGAAACGTGTCGGTCTGGCCCGCGCCATCGCCACGGATCCGGAAATCATCTTCTTCGATGAACCGACCACGGGCCTGGACCCGATCATGGCCGACGTGATCAACGACCTGATCGTGAAATGCGTCAGGGAGCTGGGGGCGACGACCATGTCGATCACCCATGACATGGCTTCCGCCCGCAAGATCGCCGACCGTGTGGCGATGATATACGAGGGGCGGATCATCTGGCATGGCATGGCGGGGGATGTGGATCACTCCGGCAATGACCATGTGGACCAGTTCATCAATGGCCGCGCCGAGGGGCCGATCCAGATGCAGGTCCGGAAATTGTGATTCCGTCTGCCGCCCCGGCGTGGCATGGCTTGTAGGCAGAAACTGATTCCCGGTGCTGAGCGCACCAGACCCGCCCATCCGACACAGGGCTTGAACCGGAAACGATGGCCAAGGCGAGCATCCGATATGTCTGCCGCGATTGCGGTGCCAGCTACCCCAAGTGGCGTGGCATCTGCGACGCGTGCGGCGCGTCCTCGGTGGAGGAGGAGACGGTGACGCCCCGGCCCCGCGCCTTCGGCGTCGTCGGCGGCAGCCGCAGCCGTCCCGCCCCCCTGACCGACCTGTCCGTGCAGACGCTGGACGAACCCCGGCGCGGCACCGGGATCGGGGAGCTGGACCGGGTGCTGGGCGGCGGACTGGTTCGCGGCTCCGCCATCCTGATCGGTGGCGACCCGGGCATCGGCAAGTCGACGCTGCTGCTGCAGACCGCGACCGCCATGGCCGCGACCGGCGCCAGGATCATCTATGTCTCGGGGGAGGAGGCGACGACCCAGATCGCCATGCGCGCGCGCCGGCTGGGTGTCGATGGCGCCCCGGTGCAGGTCACGAATGCCAACGGACTGGGGGAGATCCTCGCCACCCTGCAGGAACATGCCGATACCGACCTGGTGATCATCGACTCGATCCAGACCGTGTTTTCCGAGGCACTGGAAAGCGCGCCGGGCACGGTCGCCCAGGTGCGCGCCACCGCCCACGAGCTGATCCAGCATGCCAAGAAGTCCGGCACCGCCGTGGTGCTGGTCGGCCATGTGACGAAGGACGGCCAGATCGCCGGGCCGCGGGTGCTGGAGCACATGGTGGACACGGTGCTCTATTTCGAGGGCGACCGCAGCCATCAGTTCCGCATCCTGCGCGCGGTGAAGAACCGCTTCGGGGCCGCCGACGAGATCGGGGTCTTCGAGATGGCGGAGGCCGGGCTGATCGAGACCCCGAACCCGTCCGCCCTGTTCCTGGGGGAACGGGAGGAGCCGGTGGCCGGGGCCGCTGTCTTCGCCGGGATGGAGGGCAGCCGCCCGATCCTGGTGGAGATACAGGCGCTGGTGGCGCCGTCACCGCTGGCCACGCCGCGCCGCGCCGTGGTGGGATGGGACGCCGGACGGCTGGCCATGATCCTGGCCGTGCTGGATACCCGGCTGGGCCTGTCGCTGGGCCAGAACGAGGTCTATCTGAATGTTGCCGGTGGCCTGCGCATCAACGAACCTGCCGCCGATCTGGCCGTGGCGGCGGCGCTGCTCTCCTCGCTGTCCGATGATCCGGTACGCGCTGCGACGGTCGTCTTCGGAGAGATCGGCCTGTCGGGGGAGGTCCGCCGGGTTGCCCGCGCCGAGGCGCGGATGAAGGAAGCCTCCAAGCTCGGGTTCCGTCATGCCATCGCCCCGGCGGGGTCGGAGGGGCGCGACCTGCTGCGGGTGACGGAAATCGACCGCCTCGACGCGCTGGCGGCGCTGTTCCCGCTGGATGAGGGGCGTTGAGATGGCTCTGACCTTTGCCGACCTGATCGTCCTGGGGATCATCACGCTCTCCGCCGTCTTCGGCCTGATGCGCGGGTTCACGCGCGAGGTGCTGTCGCTGGGAAGCTGGATCGGCGCCGGAGTCGCGGCCTGGTACGGCCAGCCGCTGCTGCGGCCCTTCGCGCTGGAACAGATTGGCGACCCCACCGCCGCCGACATTGTCTCCGCCCTGGTCATCTTCCTCGGCGCGCTGATCGTGCTGATCCTGATCACCCACAGGATTGCCAGCCGGGTACGCGACAGCCGCGCCATCGGCACCCTGGACCGGTCGCTGGGCATCCTGTTCGGTATCGGGCGCGGGGCGCTGGTGATCATCGCCGCCTGGCTGGTGATCGATTACCTGATGCCGGACAACCCGCCGAAGACGGTACGGGAGTCGCGGTCGCTGCCCTATGTCATCATGGCGACGGACTATGTCACCTCCGTCATTCCACGCCGGGTGCGGGAACAGACGCGCGGATCCGCGGATGATGCGCGGGGCGCGGCGGAGGATGCGAACCGGGCGGCGCGCATCCTGCGGCCGCTGCTGGACCGGCAGGACGACAGTGACGGCACGAATGACAGCCGCGACGGGGAAGCACAGGACGCGGAGCCCGAGAAGGGCTATACGAAGCAGCAGAAACGAGACCTCGAACGCCTGATGGATTCCGTGACGGAGCGCCAATGAGCACCATCTCTTCCGGGACGACCCTCCCTTTCGACGATGACCATTTCCACGAGGAATGCGCCGTCTTTGGCGTCTGGGGTGCCGACGGCGCCGCCGGACTGACGGCCCTCGGCCTGCATGCCCTGCAGCATCGCGGGCAGGAAGCCTGCGGTATCGTCGCCTTCGACAGCGGCCATTTCAACGTGCATCGCGCGCTGGGACTTGTCGGCGACGTGTTCGGCAAGGGCTCGGCGGACAGCGACAGCAACAGTCCGATCGCGCGGCTGACCGGGCGGGCCGCCATCGGCCACACCCGCTATGCCACGTCGGGGCGGACCATGATCCGCAACATCCAGCCGCTCTGGACCGATCTGGACGAATCCGGCGGCTTCGCGCTGGCCCACAACGGCAACCTGACCAATGCCCGGCAGATCAAGAAGGAACTGCGGGCGGAGGGGCGGCGGTTCCAGTCGACCACCGATACGGAGGTGATCCTGGATCTGGTGGCGCGCAGCGACGAACGCCAGCTCGTCAAGCGGCTGGTCAGCGCCATGAAGCGCATCGTCGGTGCCTATTCGCTGGTCGCCCTGTCGAAGAAGAAGCTGATTGCCGCCCGTGATCCCGCCGGGGTACGCCCGCTGGTGCTGGGGCGGCTGGACGAAGCCTGGGTGGTGTCGTCGGAGACCTGTGGTCTCGACATCATCGGTGCCGACTTCGTGCGCGACGTGAAGCCGGGGGAGATGATCGTCATCGACGAGAGCGGGATGGAAAGTCATTTCCCGCTGGCGGAGGAGCCGCGGCATTTCTGCATCTTCGAATATGTCTATTTCTCGCGCCCGGATTCCCGGGTGAACGGCAAGGACGTCTATTCCATCCGCCGCAACATCGGGCGCGAACTGGCGCGGGAGGAAGTGGTCTCCGCCGACATGGTGGTGCCGGTGCCGGACTCCGGCACGCCGTCGGCGCTGGGCTATGCGGAGGTCCTGGACATTCCCTTCGAGCTGGCGATCACCCGCAATCACTACGTCGGGCGCAGCTTCATCGAGCCGGACCAGCAGCATCGCGATCTCGCGGTGCTGCGGAAACTCAATGCCAACCGGGGCCTGCTGCGCGGCAAGCGGGTCGTGCTGGTGGATGATTCGATCGTGCGCGGCACCACCTCGAAACGCATCGTGGAGATGGTGCGCGATGCCGGCGCGACGGAGGTGCATCTGCGCATTGCCAGCCCGCCGACCGTCAGCCCCTGCTTCTATGGTGTCGATACGCCCTCCAAGTCGGAGCTGATCTACAACCAGTTCGAATCGCTGGATCAGGTCCGCCGTGCCATCAAGGTCGACAGCCTGGCCTATCTTTCCATCGACGGCCTGTACCGCGCGGTGGGCGAAGCCAGACGCAGCATGGAGGCCGGATACTGCGATGCCTGCTTCAGCGGCGACTATGCCATTCCGCTGCTGGACGAGAACGACAAGGGCGTCGAGGCCGATCAGGGCAGCCTGTTCCGCGAGGGTCAGCGATGAGCCTGAAACGTCTGGAAGGCCGCATCGCCCTGGTCACCGGGGCATCGAAGGGGATCGGGCGTGCCATCGCCATGGCCTATGCGGCAGAGGGTGCGCACATCATCGCCCTTGCCCGTGACACCGCCGGGCTGGAAAGCCTGGACGATGCGATCAACGGTCTTGGCGGCACCGCCACACTGGTGCCGATGGACCTGACCGAATGGGCTGCCATCGACGGGCTCGCCGCACCGCTGCTGGAGCGCTATGGCCACCTCGACGTGCTGGTCGGCAATGCCGCGATGCTGGGCCAGCTTTCGCCCATGGGGCACTTTCCGCCGGATGTGTGGGAAAAGACCTTCAAGCTGAATGTCCATGCCAACTGGCGGCTGATCCGGGCGCTGGACCCGCTGCTGCGGGCCTCCGACGCCGGGCGGGTGCTGTTCGTCACCAGCGGCATCACCCGTGTCGCCTCCCCCTTCTGGGGCCTCTATGGCGCGACCAAGGCGGCGCTGGAGAAGATGGCGGAGACCTACGCGACCGAGATGAAACAGACGAAGGTGCGGGTCAATGTCATCAATCCCGGCCCCACCCGCACCGCCCTGCGCGCGGGCGCCTTCCCCGGTGAGGACCCGATGACCCTGCCGGCGCCGGAGGAGATCATGGAAGGCTTCATCCAGGCCGTGATGCCCCAGTTCGACGGCAACGGCCTCTGGATCGCCGCCGACGAGATCGCCAGGGCATCCCGCACGGTGAACTGAGTCCGCTCCCCGCGCCCCTCAGGGTGTCGTGATCGGTGGCGGCTTGCGCCGCTTGCCCGACAGGGCGTTGCCGACAATCGCGCCCAGCAGGACCGCGCCGCCGATCAGCGTGTTGACGGTCGCCGTCTCCCCCAGCAGCAGCCAGACCCAGAGCGGTGCCAGCAACACCTCCGCCAGCGAGAGCAGGGCGAGTTCGGCCGCCGGCAGGCTTCTGGACCCCAGCGTGTAGAGGATCAGCCCGGCACCGACCTGGAAGACCCCCATTGCCGTCGCGATGCCGCCGGTGCGGGGGGACAGGACGAGGGGAAGCCCCTGGATCAGGCAGATCGCCGCCATGATGACGATGGCGAACAGGCCCGACATGAATACGGCCGGCAGCATCTCCCCCGACCGTCCCCAGCGCAGGGCCACGGTGAAGATCGCGAAGCCGAACGCCGAACCGAGCGCGGCAAGGCTGCCTGCCAGAGCGACGCTGCCCGTCCGGTCGGCGACCATGATGCCGATCCCGGCGATGGCGACGGCGATCGCCAGCCAGGTTGCCGACCGCACCGGTTCCCGCAGCACGATCCAGCCGAGCACGGCTGTCATGAAAGGCGCAGTGGCGAACAGCAGCATCGCGCTGGCGACCGAGGTGACCTGGATCGCATAGATGCCGCCGGCATAGGCGGCCGTCAGCGCCAGCCCGGCGATCACGGCGGGAAGACCGGCACGGCTGACCTGGTGGATCGGGCTCTCGCCGGACCGGATGCGGATCACGAGGTAGAGGAACAGCGAGAGACTGACCGAGCGGTAGAGCAGGATCTGCCAGACCGTCGCATCATCCATCAGCCGGATGCCGAGTCCGACCGTCGACCAGAGGACACCGGCCCCGAGGACCAGCAGGATACCGTTGCGGCGTCCATCCGCCGCGGCTGAAACCTGGCTCATGATTGTTTCCGGGAGATCCGTTGGAACCGTCTTTGCGCCAGACTGGCAGGACCGGGAGCGCAATGGCCGCCTGAATGCGACATCCCCGTTCGGGCGGATGCTGCGTCGCGCCCCTTCCCGGCTTCGGATTTTCCGTTCCAATCGGCGCGCGTTGCCTTATCTACAGGCCAACAGAAAATTCAGAGGGAACGACCGCCATGACCGACACCAACCGCCGCGTGATCTTTGCCAGACGGCCCGAGGGCTGGGTGACGCCGGACTGCTTCCGGATCGAGGATGCACCGATTCCGGAACTTGCCGACGGCGATGTGCTGACCCGCAACATCGTCATGTCCGTCGATCCCTACATGCGCGGCCGCATGTCGGACCGGAAGTCCTATGCCGCCGGTTTCGAGCTGGGCAAGGTGATGAATGCCGGTGCGGTGGGGGAGGTCATTGCCTCGAAGAACGACAATGTCCCCGTGGGCACGGTGGTCAACGGGATGCTCGGGTGGGAAACCCACTCCCTGGTGAAGGGCGGGGCCGGCCTGATGCCGGTGGATGCCAAGGCGGCACCGCTGTCCTACTACCTCGGCATTCTCGGCATGCCGGGCTTCACCGGTTACTACGGCCTGCTGAAGATCGGTGAGCCGAAGCCGGGCGAGACCGTCTATGTCTCGGCAGCGTCCGGTGCCGTCGGCCAGGTCGTGGGCCAGGTGGCGAAGATCAAGGGGTGTCGGGTGGTCGGTTCCGCCGGGGATGACGAGAAATGCGCCTGGGCCATGGAAGCCTGCGGCTACGACGTCTGTTTCAACTACAAGAAGGTCGATTCCTACACCGAGGCGCTGCGGGAGCACTGCCCGGACGGCATCGACATCTACTTCGAGAATGTCGGCGGTGCCATGCTGGACGCGGTGCTGGCCAACATCAATCCCTACGCGCGCATCGCGCTGTGCGGCATGATCAGCCAGTACAACCTGACCCAGCCGGAGGGGATCAACAATCTCCAGTCGCTGCTGATCAACCGCGCCATGATCCGCGGTTTCATCATCTCGGAGCATTTCGACGGGCTGCCCGGCTTCATCGCCGACATGACCGGCTGGATGCGTGCCGGCAAGCTGAAGTACCGCGAGACCATCGCGGAAGGCATCGACAATGCCCCCGCTGCCTTCATCGGTATGCTGAAGGGCGAGAATTTCGGCAAGCAGATCATCCGCCTCGGCCCCGATCCGGCCTGACACCCACCGGCGGCGGTGACCTTTCCGGTTGCCGCCACGGGCCGGGCCGTGGGGCCGCGCCCACCCGGTAGGATCAGCGATTACAGGTCGATGCTCTTGCGCAGTTCGCTGGCGATGCGGCTCAGGCGGTCCTCCGGCAGGTCGCCGATCACCATCAGGCCGTAGCCGCCGATGATCCAGTGCACGATCCCCAGCCCATTGCGGACCTCATACTGCGTATCCGCCTCCGGCTTGTTGGAGGCGATGATGCAGAAGGCAACAGGCACGCCGTCGTCGCCCAGATAGGCAAGCTGAACCAGGGGTTTGCCGTTGAAGGCGAGCAACTGCGCGCGGCGGAATTCCAGCCCGGTCGCGGCCCGGGTCGCCGGATCCAGCGGCAGTCCGACCCGTTCCGAGGCCAGCGCCAGGGCGGCATTACCACCCTGGTCCGGCGTCAGGGAGTCGGTGGTGAACAGCATCTGGTAGTCGGCCACCGCCTGGCGCCAGCCCTTCGCGGCGACGACCGGTGCCGCATCGGCTGCGGCCTCGGCTTCCTCCAGCTCCGCCTCCATCTCGTCCAGTTCCGCCAGCAGGGCGATTTCCCGCTGCCCGGCCCGGTCCGCACTGGTGCCGAAACCGACGGCAAAGCCGATACCCAGCGTCAGCAGCAACATGGCCGCGACACCGATCGAGTGCCAGTCGTTCGCCGGACGCGGCGGCGGTGCCTGGGTGGTGGAAATGACCGAGGCAGTCAATGTCGGTTCCGGCAATGCCGCCAGCAGCCGGTCCATCGGGGCCTGGTCAAGCAGTGTGTCGAATGCCGCGCGGAAGGGCCGGTCGCCCTGCCGCAACAGTTCCAGCCTCTGCCGCAGTTCGGCGGAATCCGAAAGAGCCCGGTCGATCAGCTGCCGGTCGGAAAGCGACAGCTCCCCGTCCAGGTAGGCCACCAGGTCCTCGTCTCTCGGATGATCTGCCTTGCCGGCGGATGACATCAGTTTTCCTCGACCTCACCATCGCGGGTTCTTCGCGCACAAGTTGCGCTGGGATCAAGCCCGGCCAGTTTGCCCCGCGCGGCAGACAGCCTGCTCATGATAGTACCGATTGGAACATCCAGAATGTGAGCCGCCTCACGATAGGTAAACTCTTCCACGTAAACGAGCATCACAGCCTGTCGCTGCGCTTCCGGCAGTTCCGACACCTCACTCAACACGCGTTGAAACAAATTATTCGTTTCCATGCTGGCGGATCCGTCGAACACCAGTTCCGTCTCCGGGTCGGCAAAGCCGCCACCGGTACGGACCTTCTCTGCCCGCAGATTATTCTTCCAGATTGATGAGAGAATGGTGAACAACCACGCGCGCAGGTTGGTGCCCTGACGGAATTGTGCCTGTCTTTCAAGGGCCCGCACGCAGGTGGACTGCACCAGATCCTCCGCCACGGACGGGTTGCGGCTGAGGGAAAGGCCATACCGCCAGAGGCGCGGCAGATGGGCTTCCAACCCATCTCTCACAGTTTCGTGATCGACATCCGTCATGACGATATGAATAAGCACCCGGTCCGGTGTGTTGTTCGGGCAAGTCTAGCGAAGACCGCTCAGGGGCACGAACGAAATTACCAGTTGCGCGGCATTATGATACCGCACCATCTCGGAGAGTTCGCGAATACCCCCTGACTCCGGTTGATGAAATTGCCGGCTCCGGCATCCCTTCCCGGGATTTCTGAAATCCCGGCCGGAACCGGAAAAGAGATCGCCCAGCCGCGTCCTCCTGCGCGGCGCGGCGAACGAGGCGCCGCCACCTGGTGGGGTCGGGGGCGTTCGGACACGGACATGGCAGCCCTGAGCCATGGCGTGTCCGGATTCTGCGGACGGGCCGTCAATCGGCCGGGCCAAGCCTAGTGCCCGTTCTGCGGTCGGGGGGTCACGAACACGGTTCCGCGTGACCCCCTGATTGCCGCAGGCTCTGGATTCGGTGGCTGACCGTTCCTCCCCTCTCCCCCTCCCGACCACCCACGGGATTATCCTTATGGGTGGTCGGGAGGGGGAGAGGGGAGGAACGGTCCACAAACGAACCTCCCGAGGGGTGGAACGGTCGGGGCAAGGTTTCCCCAACTCATCCCCAGACGCGCGGCAGCCCTGCGCTGGATCGCTTGGCAGGTGGTTCGGGAGACGGCACAATTGCGACAGTTGATGCGCGTGCATTTGTGGGAGGATGACATGAGCGGCATGACCTTCGAGCCCCTGGACGATGTCTGTTTCGGCGCACGGGTCTCCGGCGTGACGCTGGCGGACATGGATGCCGACAGCTTCCGGACGTTCTATGACCGGTGGCTGGAGTACGGGCTGCTGATCGTTGGCGGGCAGTTCCTCGACAGGGGACAGCAGGTGGCCTTCGCGAAGCGTTTCGGCGATCTGGAGTTCGACATTGCCGAGATCGGCAACATGCGCAAGGACGGCAGCCTGCGTCCCGACGATGGCTCCGACGACATGATGAAGATCAATCGCGGCAACATGGGCTGGCACCATGACAGCACCTACATGCCGGTGCAGGCCAAGGGTGCGGTCTTCACGGCGGATATCGTGCCGCAGGAAGGCGGGCAGACCGGCTTCGCCGACATGCGCCACGCCTACGACGCCCTCGACGCCGCCATGAAGGCCCGGCTCGAGGGGCTGCGGTGCCACCATTCACTCTATCATTCGCAGGCCAAGGTCGGGCATCAGGCGGCGCCTGTGAAGGATTCGAGCGTCAATACGGACGATGATTCCGGCAAGACCTATGGCGGTTACGGCTTTCACGAAGGTCCCGTCTCGATCCGCCCGCTGGTGAAGGTGCATCCGGAGACCGGAAGGCCGAACCTGCTGGTGGGGCGGCACGCCTATGACATCATCGGCATGGCGCCTGAGGAGTCCGAGAAGCTGCTGCAGGAACTGGTGGATTTCGCCTGCCAGCCGCCGCGGGTCTATCACCATGACTGGGAACCCGGCGACGTGGTGATCTGGGACAACCGTCGTCTGATGCATCAGGCGACGCCCTGGCCCTTCACCCAGGCGCGCCGCATGTGGCACAGCCGGATTGCCGGCAGCCCGGAAACCGAAGCCGCGCTGGCTGCCTGATCCCGACGTTGCCGCCGGGCGATTTGGCGTTATCCTCCCTGTGCAATGTCTGTTGGGGGAGGGAGTGTCATGTCTGAACTTGCCTGGAAATCGGCAACCGAGCTTGCCGGTCTGATCCGCGCGCGCCGCCTTGGCTCCCGCGAACTGCTGGATCACATGATCGAACGGATCGAGCGCTACGACAATCAGGTCAATGCCGTCGTCGTGCGCGATTTCGACCGTGCCCGGGCCGCCGCCGATGAGGCGGATGCCGCGACACGGCGCGGCGTGTCGCATGGCCCGCTGCACGGTGTGCCGATGACGGTGAAGGAAAGCTTCGACCTCGCCGGGCTGCCGACCACCTGGGGCGTGCCGGAAATGAAGGACAATATCGCGGCCCGCGACGGCGTGGTGCCGCAGCGGCTGAAGGATGCCGGTGCGGTGATCTTCGGCAAGACCAACGTGCCGCTGATGCTGGCCGACTTCCAGAGCTACAACGCCGTCTATGGCACCACGCACAATCCGCATCGTCAGGGCCATACGCCAGGCGGGTCGTCGGGCGGTGGCGCGGCGGCGCTGGCAGCCGGGTTCACGGCGCTGGAATATGGCTCCGACATCGGCGGTTCCATCCGCAACCCGGCGCATTATTCCGGTGTCTGCGGGCACAAGCCCACCTGGGGCATCGTGCCGATGCGCGGCCATGCGCTGACCGGCGCCCTGACGCCCACCGACATCTCCGTCGTGGGTCCGCTGGCACGCAGCATCGATGATCTGGAACTGGCGCTGGAACTGACCGCAGGCTCCGACCGGCTGCACGAACCGGGCTGGAAGCTGGACCTGGCGCCGTCCGAGGTGGAGGGGGCGGAGGGCCTCCGGGTCGCGCTCTGGTGCGATGACCCCATTGCGGCTGTCGATGACAGCGTGCAGGCGGTCCTGCGCAATGCCGCCGAGGCCCTGTCCGAGGCAGGTGCCATCGTCGATGACCAGGCCCGGCCCGACTTCACGCCGCAGCACTGCATGGATACCTACCGGACGCTGCTGTTCTCCGCCATGGCGGCCCGGCAGCCGCAGGCGCTGTTCGAGCAGAACATCCGGCGGCTGGAGAGTCTTTCGCCGGACGACATGTCCGACGGGGCGCAGGTCCTGCGGGCCCAGACGATCCGCCACCGGGACTGGGCCACCGCCAACGAGGCGCGGACCCGCATGCGCTATGCCTGGGCGGATTTCTTCGAGAACTATGACGTGCTGCTCTGTCCCGTGGCCTCCGTGCCGGCCTTCCCGCATGACGAATCGGAGGACATGAATGCCCGCACCCTGACGGTGAACGGCAAGACCGTGTCCTATTTCGACCAGCTGTTCTGGGCCGGCATGACCGGCGTCAGCTACCTGCCCGGCACGGTGGTGCCCGGCGGCATGACCGAGGGACGGCTGCCGATCGGCATCCAGGTCGTCGGGCCGGAAATGGGGGATCGCCGCACCCTGGCCGTGGCCCGCGTGATCGAAAGCCTGACCGGGGGCTTCCAGGCTCCGGAAGGGTTTGACTGAGGAGAGTCGATAACGGTCTTTTCCCCTCTCTCGGCCTCCCAACAAGTATGCTTCCGCGGGTGCCCGGGAGAGGGACGGAACAGGCCGGCAAATGACTCCCGTGGCAGGGCACCGGGCACCTGACGCTCTTGAAGGAGACCATCTTGGACAGGGATACCGACTATTTCGCCGCGAAGCGCAATCCCGGCGACCGCTACAAGGTCTTCGATCCGAAGGACCCGCACGAGACCAATACCGGTCCGTTCTTCTGGCGCAAGCGCGACGGTCGCCTGCGCTTTGCCTTCGAGGCGGAGGAGAAGCACTGCAATTCCGGCGGCATCGTCCACGGCGGCCTGCTGATGACCTTCGCGGATCTGATGATGTGCGCCACGGGGACCGAGGGCACGGAAGACAATGGCGTCTTCACCGTCTCCTTCAATGCCGAGTTCATGGCCAGCGGCAACCGGGGCGAGGTCATCAAGGCAAGGGCCGAGGTAGTGCGGCGCACCGGCCAGATGGTCTTCGTCCGTGGCGAGATCTACACCGACGAGCGCGTCATCCTGACCTGTTCCTCCGTCCTGCGGCGCATGCGCAAGTCCTGATCTGCAGGCGCGCGGCCCGCGATGCCATTCCGCCGCATCCCGTTCCGATGGCGGGGCGGTCTATCCTGCCCCACCCGTTGACGGAACCGAATGCCGCCCGATGCATGCCCGAATGTACATGATCCAGCCTGTCGTCTGCGCCATCGCCGTGGTGGCGCTGGCGTTTCACGCCTGGTTCTGGGTGGCCTGTGCCGTGCAGACGACGCACCAGGCGACGGGCTCATCGACGGCGGATCTCAGCATCCTGATCTGTACGCCGCAGGGGCTGCAGCCGACGGTGCTGCCTGACGGCACGACAAAGGCACCTTCCACCGAGACCTGCCCGGATTGCAGCCAGATGTGCGGCGGCGGTCTGGCCGCCCCTTCCGCGCAGTCGCTGCATCCGACCACTGTCGCGGAACTTGTGCTGGCAGAGCGGCTCGCCGCCGAACCGGCCCGCCCGTCCTTCATCCTCGCCCGGTCGCGCCCGCGCGCGCCACCGGTTTCCGGCATCGACATCACCTGATTTCGACAGTTGGAAACTGTCAGCAGCGGCACGTCTGACGTTCGCCGACCCCGCCGGGGCCGGAAACGCAGTGCGTGATCGCGCTGAACGCGAGGATATTCATGCGAACAACACTATTCGCGGCGAGCCACATGCTCGCTGCCCTGGGGGTGGCCATGCTGGCGCTCTCCAGTCCCACGGAAGCCCACGAGAAGAAGGCAGGGCAACCGCCTGCAGCTTCTCCGGCAAACCACGACACCGATCATGCAACGGTCAGCATCAGCGGCGCGCCGCACAGTGCAATCCGCGCGGATTCCCACGCCCCCATCGGGGTCATGGGCGATCACATGCATCACGCGGGGGAGTGGATGGTCTCCTACCGCTACATGGCGATGCTGATGCGGGGCAATCTGGATGGTGACAGCCAGATCTCGGCCGAAACCATCGCCACCACCGTGCCCAACCGCTTCTTCGGCCAGCCGGGCCAGCCGCCGACCCTGCGCGTGGTGCCGACCGACATGGAAATGCAGATGCACATGTTCGGTGCCATGTATGCGCCGACCGATGACCTGACCCTGATGGTCATGGGCAACTACGTCGAGAAGAGCATGGGCCATATCACCTTCGCCGGTGGGGCGGGGGCAACCCGACTGGCCAAGTTCGACGTGAACACCAGCGGCCTGGGTGACACCAGCGTCGCCGGTCTGGTGCGCCTGTTCGACGACGACATGCATCACCTGCATCTCAATCTCGGCCTCAGCATCCCGACCGGTTCCATCGAGGAGGAAGCGGCCATCGTGGCGCCGAACAATGCCCGACCGGTGCTGCGGGTGCCCTATGCCATGCAGCTTGGCACCGGCACCTTCGACCTGATGCCGGGCATCACCTATACCGGTACGGATGGCGATCTGGGCTGGGGCGGACAGCTCGCTGCCCGTATCCATCCCTACCGCAACAGCCAGGGTTACGCCTATGGTGACCGGCTGCGGCTGGATGTCTGGGCCTCCAGGCAGTGGGCACCCTGGGCCAGCACATCGCTGCGGATCGGGGCCCAGTCGGAGGGGCAGATCGAGGGGATCGACAACCGCATCGCGGTGCCGAACCAGACTGCCGACCCGGACAATTACGGGGGCGAGCGGCTGGATGTCTCCCTCGGCGTCAACCTGGTGGCGCAGCGCGGTGACCTGCGCGGGCTGCGGCTCGCCATGGAAGCGACCGTGCCCGTCTACCAGAACCTCAACGGTCCGCAGATGGACACGGACCTGATCCTGACACTGGGCCTGCAATACGCCTGGTGAACCTGCAACCCGCCACGCCCGGAGATCGAGACATCGGCACGGGCGTGGCAAATCCGGAAACAAAGGAAAGACACGATGTACAGACACATGACACGCATCATTCCCATGCTGGCGATCCTGCTCGGCCTGGGACTGCAGAACGCATCGGCACATGAATACCAGAAGGGTGATCTGAGCATCCTTCACCCCTACGCCTACGCCACCATCGGTGCGGCGCGCGCCGGGGCGGTCTTCGTCACCCTGCGCAATGACGGTGCGAAGGATGACGCGCTGCTGGGTGTTGAATCAGGGGACGCCGCACGGGCGGAACTGCATACCCACATCCACGAGAACGGGCGCATGATGATGCGCCCGGTGGAACAGATTGCGATCCCCGCGGGCGGCGAGGCAAAGCTGCAGCCGGGCGGCGACCACATCATGCTGATGGGCCTGAAGGCAGGGCTGCAGGCAGACTATTCCCATGATCTGGTGCTGATCTTCCGCGATGCCGGGCGTGTGCCGATCGAGTTCGTGGTCGAAACGCGCGACTGACGCCCGGTCGACCGCACGGACCGGCTAGAGCCGCTTCGCCACTTCCTCCAGCATGACCTCTGTCGCGCCGCCCCCGATCGACATGACGCGGGCGTCGCGATAGAGGCGTTCCACCGGGTTCTCCCGCATGAAACCCATGCCGCCGAAGAACTGGGTGCAGTCGTAGAGCACCTTGTTCACCATTTCCCCGGTCAGGGCCTTGACCATGGAGACCTCGCGCACGCAGTCCTGACCCTGTGAATCCAGCCAGGCGGCATGCCAGAGCAACTGGCGCGATGCCTCAACCTCCGCCGCCGCCATGGACAGGCGCTGGCGGATCGCGCCGATGTCCCAGAGGGTCTTGCTGAAGGCCTGACGCTGTTTCACCCAGTCCAGCGTCAGCTCGATCCCGGCCATGGCCATGCCGACGGCCATGGCGCCTAGGGTCAGCCGCTCGTTCTGGAAATTGTCCATGATGGCGTAGAAACCGCGGTTCTCCTCCCCCAGCAGGGCGTCAGCGGGCAGATACGCGTCCTCGAATACCAGTTCCGCCGTGTCTGACGACCGCCAGCCGGTCTTGTCCAGGGTGCGGGCCACGCTGAAACCCGGCGTGTCGCGCGGCACGATGAATATGGAGATGCCGCGGCTGCCCTTGACGTCGGTATCGGTCTTGGCCCCGACGAACAGCACATCCGCCGTGGCCCCGTTGGTGATGAACACCTTCGATCCGTTCAGCCGCCAACCGTTGCCGTCGCGCACCGCCTTTGTCGTGATGCCGGCCACGTCCGATCCGGCGCCGGGCTCGGTCACGGCAACCGCCGTCAGGATGTCACCGGAAACGATACCGGGCATCAGCCGGTCCTTCTGCTCATCGGTGCCATAGCGGGCCAGGTGCGGGGAGGCCATGTCGGTATGCACCGCCACCATGGCGTTGAAGCCGCCGAAGGTGGCGCGGCCCAGTTCCTCATGCAGGGTCACCGTGGCCCGCGTGTCCAGGGCGGAGCCCCCGTAGCTTTCCGGGTAGCGCACGCCCAGCAGGCCGAGATCGCCCATCTGTTTCAGCACCGATTTCGGGCTGCGGCCCTCCGCCTCCCACGCGTCACCATGCGGTGTCACGGCCTCCGCCACGAAGCGCTGCACGGTATCGCGCAGCATCCCCAGTTCCTCGGTCATCTGTGAAGGATCACGAAAGATCATCTGCTGGGGCCCTCCCCGACCCGCAAGATTCGCGGGCCCGCGAATCGATTCGTTTTCAGTGTCCGGATTATCCGACTTTGTTCGCGTCTGTTCCGGTAAACAGAGTCAAGTTTCAGGCACCTGCGGCCGCTGTTGCATCGCCTGCGATCCCGTTCCGTTCATGGTCATGCCCCGAAAGCTGATCCGGGTCGCGCCGGTCCAGGGCGAGCCAGCCGCGCAGGAATCCATCCACCCAGCCATCCACATGCGGATCGTGCTGGCGGCGGCCTGCCATGTGCTCGTCCGGCTGCTGCGCACCGGGACAGACCAGCCGGGCGGCGCCGCCGATCAGCCAGCGCCGGTTCATCTGCTCCGTCACCTCCGGATGAAACTGGATCGCCAGGGCGTTGCCGTTCATGGCGAAGGCCTGCTCCGGAAAGCAGTCGCCGGTGGCCAGCAGGGTGCCGCTTTCCGGGGTCGTGAAACCTTCGCGATGCCACTGGAAGATCCGCATCTCGTCGGGAAAGAACGCCTTTCCCGCCTCGGTCGCGCGCACGGGGTAATAGCCGATCTCCACCCGTCCCTCCGGATGCTCGGCGACCGTGCCGCCCGCCGCGCGGGCCAGCAACTGGGCACCCAGGCAGATGCCGAGGAACGGCGTGCCGCTCTCCACCACCTTTGGAATCCAGTCGATCTCGTTGCGGATGTAGTCCTCGTGCACGTCGTTGGCACTCATCGGCCCGCCGAAGACCGCGACCCCGGCGTAACGGTCGAGGTTCTCCGGCAGCGGCTCGCCGCAGGCATGACGGCAGATGTCGACGCGATAGCCCATGGTGCGCAGGCGCAGGCCGACCCGACCGGGGTCGGAATGGCGCTGATGCACGACCAGCAGGACCGTGTCGGGTGACGAAGCGGGAGGCTGTTCCTTGTCAGGCATGCGCAATGTTCGCGCGTGCAGCAATCAAGCGCAAGATGCTTCGGTGCGGTAGCGATTCATTCGTGGTCCCCGGCCTGCCCTCTCGGGAATTGTTTGCGGTCCCCGGCCAGCCCACTCCCCCTCCCGACCACCCACGGGATTATCCTTATGGGTGGTCGGGAGGGGGAGTGGGCTGGCACGGTCCACGGAGAATCCGGGACAGGGCTGGCCGGGGTCAGCAAACGATTCAGACGCGGGGTCGGCGCAACCTATTCCATCGTGATGATGATCTTGCCGTCGCGGCCTTCCTTCGCGGCGTGGCGCAGGGCGTCGGCGACCTTGCTGAGGTCGTAGGTGGCTTCCACCGGCACGAACAGGTCGCCGCTTGCGACCTTCTCCGACAGGAAGCGGTAGGTTTCGCCGATCTCCTGCGGGGTCGCCTCTGCGAACCAGGGGGCCAGCCAGAAGCCGCGCACGGTGATGTCGCGGAACACGGTCTCCCGCGCGTCGATCATCAGCGGATCGCCCGACAGCAGGCCATAGTTGACCACGGTACCCTTGTCGGCGGTGGCCTGTGCCAGCCGCTGCACCGCGCTGCCGCCGATGGCATCGATGGCCAGCTTCGGCAGGTTGCCGCCGGTTGCCTCTGCCACCCGGTCAGCCAGATCCGGGCCGTCCACCAGCACCACGTCGGCACCCAGTTCGGTCAGTTCCGCCACCAGCTCGGGCCGCCGCACGACATTGACCGACTTCCAGCCGGACGCCCGCGCCAGCCGGATCAGATGGCGGCCCACGGCGGAGTTGGCGGCGTTCTGGATCACGTAGTCCCCGGCCTCCAGCGTCACGTATTTCGTCAGCATCAGCCAGGCGGTGGCCGGGTTGGCGCGCAGCATGGCGAGCTGCAGCATGTCGGCCTCCGCCGGCAGCGGCACCAGCCCCCGCGCCGGACCCTGCACCTGCTCCCGCCAGAGTCCGCGCGCCGGTGGCGTCACCAGATCACCGACCTTCACATTGTCGACGCCTTCGCCCACTGCCGTGACACGACCGACACCCTCCGCCCCCTGCGTCATCGGCAGGGTCGGCAGCTCGGCGCCATAGCGGCCTTCCATGTTCAGCAGGTCGGCCGGATTGATCGGGCTGGCCAGCACCTGGACATTGACCCGGCCCGGTCCCGGCGCACCCGGCGCATCGACCTCGACAAGCTCGACAACCTCGTGCGGCACGCCAAAGCGCGAGAACTGCATGACCTTCATGATGAAACCCCTCCCCGGATTGATCGGGTGACGATACAGCAGGGCGGCGCCGGAGGGAATCGCGCCGGTGCATGTGTTCTCCGGGCCCGGGATTGCGGCAGGCGAAGGGTCACCGTGCAGCATCTGTACTTGTGTGTGGGCTTTCCTTGCGTCAGTTTGCAGGAAATGGCCCCGGTCCAGGGGGCAAACGACCGTCGGCGATGATCGGCGGAACATCAGGAAACTCAGCGAAACCGGGAGGAAATGATGCCGGATACCGCACCAATCGTGAAGTCAGTCCGCAACAAGGTCTCAGAAGAGGAATGGGCGGTCCGTGTCGACCTGGCCGCATTCTATCGCCTGGTGGCCCTGAACGGCTGGGATGACCTGACCGCCACCCACATCTCCGCCCGCGTGCCGGGAGAAGATGCCTTCCTGCTGAACCCGCATGGCCTTTTCTTCGACGAGATCACCGCCTCCAGCCTGATCAAGCTGGACTATGACGGCAATGTGCTGATGCAGGGTGACTTCGGGGCCAACCCGGCCGGTTACACCATTCATTCCGCCGTGCTGTCCGGTCGTCCCGACGTGTTCTCCGTCGCCCATACCCACACCCGTGCCGGCATGGCGATCTCGGCGCAGAAGGACGGCCTGCTGCCGCTGAACCAGACGGCCCTGCGCTTCTACAAGCGTCTGTCGTATCACCCCTACGAGGGCGTGGCGCTGGACCATTCGGAGCGGGACCGCCTGATCAGCCACCTGGGTACCAACAAGGCCATGATCCTGCGCAACCACGGTCTGCTGTCCGTGGGCGAGACGGTGCCGGAGGCGTTCAACGTGCTGGCCTATCTGGAGAAGGCCTGCCAGTCGCAGATCGATGCCCTGTCCGGTGGTGTCGAACTGGAACTGCCGAGCGAGGAAGTCTGCGAGCACACCGCAAAGCAGTTCGAGAAGTTTTCACCCCTTGGCCATCGCGACTGGCCCGGCCTGCTGCGCAAGCTGGACCGCATCGACCCGAGCTTCCGCGACTGATGTAGTCGTTCGGGGACCGTTCCGCCCCTCTCCCCCTCCCGGCCACCCATTTCAGGATACTTGCGTGGGTGGCCGGGAGGGGGAGAGGGGCGGAACGGTCAACCGATAGACCGGGAGCGGTCAGCAAACCACTCCGACGCCAGACGGATGCATCACGGCTGCGGCGCAATCCGCAGCCGTGGCTGATTCAGCGGACCCGTGAATGACAGGACCGTCCCCCGGTCGCTGGCCTCGGGCGTCTCCAGCAGGGCCTCCAGATCCAGCGTCCAGTCGGCGATGTCGGCATTGCCGCGCCAGGTGGTGCGTGCCGCGCCTGCCGCGATGCTGATCGGCGCGACGGGTGAGATGATGCCTGCCCGTATGTTCAGGCCGGAGCGGAACCCGGCGAGTTCGGTCCGGCCGCCGCGCAGGGCCGCCTCGGAAGCGTCGGCGCTCGTGACCTGCAGCCACGCCGGAACATCGATGCCCTGAACCACGGTCGGCTGCATCGCAAGGTGCACGTCTCCCTCCGCCGCCCGGACCATGTCGAAGGGCGCGACACCACGGGCACGCAGGTCGAGATCCAGGTCCCCGCGCCCGGCAATCACGCTGGTCGCCGTGGCCAGGGTGATCAGCGCACCGACATCGGCATCCCGCCAGGTGAGGTCCAGGTCCAGTTCCGGTCGGGTGCCGCCGGTCAGGCGCAGCGTGCCCCGCACATCGCCATCCGCCATCCGCGCCCTCAGATCGGAGAGCGCCAGCGACCCGGCCTCCAGGCTGGCCGATGCGGCGAGATCGTGCAGGATCAGGCCACGTACTTCCAGCCGGTCCAGCCGCAGGTCCATCGCGCCCTGCATGCGTGTCATCCAGAGCAGGTCGAGCGGCGCCCGCGACCAGCGCCTTGCCGTATCGGACTGCAGCGCGGCCAGGGCGGCGCCACTGTCGGCCGCCGGCAACAGGGGGTCGAGTGCGATGCTGCCCGCCGCCACTGCGCCGGTCAGCCGCTGCGCCCCGCTGTCCCAGCGCAGGTCGCCCCGCAGGTTGAGCGGTGCGGACCCGAGGTCCATGCCGCTGATCTCCAGCCCTCCCGGCGTGATCGTCAGGGTGCCCAGTACTTCCACCGGCCCGGTGTTGGCCACGGTCGGTGACAGGTCAGGAAACAGGGCCACGGCCAGTGCCGAGAGATTCTGGTGCCGCAGCGCCACGCCCCCCCGGAAGCGCCGCTGTTCCGGCGGCCCGCTGATGCTGCCGTCCAGTTCCATCCGGGCCGACAGGGCATCGACATGACCCAGCAGGCGATAGTCGGCGACCGTACCGTCGAGCCGCAGGTCGGCGACCATCGTGTCGTCCAGATGGTCGGGCCAGCGCAGGTCGGGGAACAGCAGATCCAGCCCCGACAGCAGCCGCGCGTTGTCCACCGCCACCGTCAGGTCGAAGCGCGGATCGGTCAGCCAGCCGGTCGCGCCGCCCTCTACCGACAGCCGGGCAGCGGAAAGCTCGATCCGGCTGGTCAGTTGCACGGCGTCAAGGGAACCCTCCAGGCTGAACCCGGTCTCGAATGCCCCGAACCGCGCGGCGACACTGTCCAGCGGCAGGCCGAAGGCCAGCAGCACCGCGCGCAGGTCATCGCCCGAGCCCGTCCCGTTGAGGGCAAACCGGGGGTCCTCCGGATTGTCCAGCGACCCGTCCAGCGTCAGGCGTGCCCCGCCGGGCAGGTAGAGCTGCAGGCCGTTGAGGGAAAGCTGGCCGCCGATCAGGCTGGCGTCCAGCGTGAGGTCGCTGTAGGTGCGCCCGTTCAGCCAGAGCTGATCCACGGCAAGCCTGCTGTTGGTATCCAGGCCGCTGAGGAAGCTCACATCCGGCGGCCCATCGACGCCGCTGATGCGGCGCACATGCCCGTCCAGTCCCAGCGCCTGCAGGTAGGCATCGGCGTTGAGCTGGTCGACGCGCAGGTCGAGACTGAAGGAGGGGCGATCGCGCACCGCCACGGCGAATCCGCCACTGACCCGCGACCGGTCCAGCCGCATGTCCAGCCCATAGGCCTGTATCACGTCGTCGGTGGCGCTGATGGTGGCGGTGATGCTGGCGTTGCGCAGCCGGTCCGCCGCCCGGTCCGTGACCGTCAGCCCGCTCCAGTCCAGCAGCGCGCGCAGGTTGTCGGTCGCGGCTTCCAGGGTGCCGTCCAGGCGCGGGTGCCCGGTCGGGGTCCGCAGCTTGCCGGTGAAGGCGAGATCGGACCCGCCCGGCAGCAGCGTGCTGAGCCGGCCGATCGTCAGGTCCCCCCGTGACAGGGCCGCGTCAAAGGCGAGCTGGCGCAGCTGGCTGCCGCCGAGCGAGACCACGCCCACATCCAGGCGCAGCGCCGCCGTGATCCCGGTCGGCAGGGTCGGCCCGGGGGGGCCGTCACCGGACAGCAGGGGCCTGGCGCGGCGCAGCAGGTCATCGCCGTTCAGTTGCTCGAACCCGATGCTGATATCCAGGACCGGCGCATCCCCTGCGCCCGGCCCGGTGGGCAGGGTGGCGGTGACCCGGCCCCGGCCCTCGATCCCCGCGATGTCGAAGGTCATCTTCTCCATCACCGCGCCTTCGTCGGTGAAGGTCATGTCGCCAATGATGTTGCCCGGCACGGGATCGGGAATCCGGTCATCGGTCAGGTCGATGCCGAGCAGGCGCAGGCTGGCGAGCAGGTCCGGTGTTTCTGCCGTCAGGGATCCGCGCATCCGCCCCGGTGCCTCGGGCGTGACCTTCCCCCGGAATGTCGCCGTGCCGCCGGTTTCATCGTTCAGCACCACCGACAGGCGGGTGCCGCTGGCCGGGGCGGTCGCATTGACCTCCACCGCCAGCGGCAGCCCGACCATGCGCCCGGCCATGCGCAGGGTTGGCGGTCTGCCCTCCCGTTCCGCCTCCAGCGTCCCGGCCATTTCCGTCAGGGTGACATCGACACCGGTCCTGGCGTTCTTCAGGTCGATCAGCCCATCGACGAAATCCACGTGCCGGATCGGTGCATCGGCGGCGGCACCAACGGCGCCTTCGCCCCCCGGCTGGCCCAGCATGTCGGTCAGATGCCCGATCCCCGCATGATTGCGCCGCCCGTTCGCCAGGGTCACCAGATTGAGCTGCGGACGGATCAGGGTGACCCGGTTCGCCACCACATCGCCCAGCAGCAGGCTGGAGATCGACAGGCGGATATCGACGGCGCGGGCCAGCAGCACCGGCGGCAGGTCGGACTCCACCGCCTGCACGGCCACAGCCTCAGCCCGCAACCGCGGGGTGGGCAGCAGGCGGAACCCGATGGGGCCGTCCAGCGTCACGGGCTGTCCCAGCAGGGCGCGGGCCTGCCGGGCAATCGTGTCGCGATGGCTTTCCGCATCGATCAGGAAGGGCGCGGCGAAAAGGCCGGCAACAACCAGCACGGCAAGCCCGGCAAGCGCGGCGATCAGACCTCTCATGCCCGGTGACTCATGACCGGTGCCTCATGCCTGTTTCACCCTGTTGCCGACCACCCGGTCGCTTCCGTACGCCATTCAGCCAGTCCGCTCCTGTTCCTCTCGGCACCGGAGACCTTGTCTCCCCGACGCGCCATTGATGGTGATGACCGACACCATGCCGGTTGCAGACCTTGCGTCAACGGGACTTTCAGCTAAGCTTTTTTCTGAATGACAGGGGGTTGGCATTCAGACTGCGCGTAACGTGTGTTTCAACGCATCGATGCCCGGACCACGGGTCTGGTCCGGTGCCGAGTGGATCTGCATCGAACCCAGGCCGGAACGGTCACAGGGAGTGGAGCCATGGCAGAGCTGATCAATCTCCGTCGAGAGAGAAAGAACCGTGACCGCAAGGCCAAGGCCGTGCGGGCTGCGGAGAACAGGGTACTTTTCGGACGAACGGATGCCGAGCGGCGGCGTCAGGAAACCGAAAGCAACAGGCGTCAGGACTTGCTGGACGGCAAGCAACTGGCGAAAGGGGAAACGGAACAGGACGGGGGATGACCTTGCCCGTTCCGGGTCTTGGGGTTTCGCGGTACGGGATGCCGCATTGGAGGGTTGAACAATGAAAGCTTCGGATCTTTTTGTACGCTGTCTGGAAGAAGAGGGTGTCGAGCGCATCTTCGGTGTGCCGGGTGAGGAAAACGCGGACACCATGATCTCGCTGCTCGACAGCAAGATCGATTTCATCCTGTGTCGGCATGAGCAGGCCGCGGCCTTCATGGCCGACGTCTATGGCCGCCTGACGGGCAAGGCGGGTGTCTGCCTTGCCACGCTGGGCCCGGGCGCGACCAACCTGGTCACCGGTATTGCCGATGCCAACATGGACCGTGCGCCGCTGGTTGGCATCATTGGCCAGGCCGGTACCTACCGCCTGCACAAGGAAAGCCACCAGAACATGGACTCCATCGCCATGTTCCGTCCGATCACCAAGTGGGCGCAGACCGTGTCCAACGCCGGTGCGATCCCCGAGATCGTGCGCAAGGCGTTCAAGGTCGCCGAGCAGGAGAAGCCGGGTGCGGTGCTGATCGAGCTGCCCGAGGATCTGGCCAAGAACGATGTGCCGGAAGCCGCCGCCAAGCCGATGAAGCCGGTGCGGACCCGCCGTCCGGGTGCCGACCACAAGGCGATCAAGGAAGCCGTCGACGTCATCCTGGCGGCGAAGAACCCGATGATCCTGGCCGGCAACGGCGCCATCCGGAAGCGCGCCGCGGCGCAGCTCGCCATCATGGCGGAGAAGCTGGGCATCGGTGTGATCAATACCTTCATGGGCAAGGGCGCGGTGCCGCGTTCGTCCGAGTACTGCCTGTTCACCATGGGCCTGCAGGGCAAGGACCATGCGAACGTCGCCATTGATGCCTGCGACACCATCATCTCGGTCGGCTATGACCTGGTCGAATACAGCCCGAGCCACTGGAACAAGACCAAGGGCAAGAAGATCGTGCATATCGACTTCTGGCCGGCGGAGGTCGACACCGACTATGACGCCACCGTCGACGTGCAGGGCGACATCGCCGATGCCCTCTGGCAGGTGAACAAGGAACTGGATGACCGGGGCGTTTCCAAGCCGCCGTTCGACATTGCCAAGGTGCAGCCGCTGCGCCAGCGCATCCTGGACGACTTCGCCATGGAGAAGGACTCCGACGCCTTCCCGATGAAGCCGCAGAAGGTTCTCTGGGACGTGCGTGAGGTGATGGGCGAGGAAGACATCCTGCTGTCCGACGTGGGTGCCCACAAGA
This sequence comes from Kordiimonadales bacterium IMCC3096, assembly GCA_016865035.1. Lineage (GTDB taxonomy): Bacteria > Pseudomonadota > Alphaproteobacteria > Minwuiales > Minwuiaceae > Minwuia. The sequence goes on along the minus strand of CP018227.1, from coordinate 1,703,969 downwards.
TGTGGATCAGCCGCTACTACCAGTGCGATACGCCGAACACCTGCCTGATCTCCAACGGCTTCTGCACCATGGGCTTTGCCATGCCGGGCTCCATCGGCGCCAAGTTCGCCAAGCCCGAAAGCCGGGTGCTGGCGATCAACGGCGATGCCGGCTTCATGATGAACGTGCAGGACATCGAAACCGCGGCCCGGCTGAAGCTGAACGTGGTCTGGATGGTCTGGTGCGACAGCGAGTACGGCCTGATCAAGTGGAAGCAGCAGAACCAGTTCGACGGCAAGCATTCGGAGCTGAAGTTCACCAATCCGGACTTCGCCATGATGGCGAAGAGCTTCGGCATCTGGGGCCGTAACCTGACGTCGGCCGCCGAACTCAAGCCTGCCCTGGAAGAAGCCTTCCAGCAGGATGGTCCGGCGCTGATCGCCCTGCCGATCGACTACGCCGAGAACGTGAAGATGACCAAGCGTCTGGGCGAGATCGACGCCGTCATCTGATCCGGCACGTGTCGGGGCGGTGCCGCTGGCATTGCCCCCTGCACGACAGGAATGAAGAGCCGGTCGCGACCTCTGTCGCGGCCGGTTTTTTCTGCTTCTTTCCTGGCGCGCCATGTGTGTCCGGGCAGCGGCGATTGACGCAATTCACCTGCGTCTTCCCGCTGTTCGCTTGACCTTTCACGGCTCCACTCTAAAAGAGCGCAGGTAACTCCGAACCGCTCTTTGACTGAAGGAGAGAGCCGATGACCACCCAGGCCCAGGCCGCGATCAACGTCACCTTGCCCGACGGCAATGCCCTGACGTTCGAGCGGACGCCGACCGGTCTGGATGTGGCGGCAGCCATCGGTCCGGGCCTGGCCAAGGCCGCGCTGGCGGTGAAGATCGACGGTGAGCTGCGCGACCTGAAGCGACCCATCGAGCAGGATGCGCAGATCGAGATCGTGACCGCGAAGTCGCCCGACGACGTGGTGCTGCCCCTGCTGCGCCACGACGCGGCGCATGTGCTGGCGCAGGCGGCGCAGGAACTGTTCCCCGACACCCAGGTCACCATCGGTCCGTCGATCGAGAACGGCTTCTACTACGACTTTGCCCGCGACGAGCCCTTCACGCCGGAAGACGTCGAGGCGATGGAGCAGCGGATGCACGAGATCGTGGACCGCGACCTGCCCATCGAGCGCTCGGTCTGGGCGCGCGACGACGCCATTCGCCACTTCCGCGACCAGGGCGAGCACTACAAGGCGGAGATCATCGAGGATCTGCCGGAGGACGAGCCGATCTCCATCTATGCCCAGGGCGACTGGATGGACCTCTGCATCGGCCCGCATCTGGCCTCCACCGCGCGGCTGGGTCATGCCTTCAAGCTGACCAAGCTGGCCGGGGCCTACTGGCGCGGCGATTCCCGCAACCCGATGCTGCAGCGGGTCTATGGCACCTGCTGGCGCACGGACAAGGAGCTGAAGGCCTACCTCACCATGCTGGAGGAGGCGGAGAAGCGCGATCACCGCCGCCTGGGACGCGAGATGTCGCTGTTCCACATGCAGGAGGAAGCGCCGGGCATGGCCTTCTGGCACCCGAAGGGCTGGACCTTCTATCTGGCGCTGGAACGCTACATGCGTCAGCGGCTGGATGCGGCCGGCTATCGGGAAGTGAAGACTCCGCAGCTTGTCGACAGGAAACTCTGGGAGGCCTCCGGCCACTGGGAGAAGTTCCGCGAGCACATGTTCACCTCCGACGCGGACGAGCGGAACTATGCGCTGAAGCCCATGAACTGCCCGGGCCACGTGCAGATCTTCCGCCAGGGGCTGAAGAGCTATCGCGACCTGCCGATGCGCATGGCGGAATTCGGCTGCTGCCACCGCTATGAGCCGTCGGGGGCTCTGCATGGCCTGATGCGGGTGCGCAACTTCACCCAGGATGACGCCCACATCTTCTGCGCCGAGGACCAGATCAACAGCGAGAGCGCGATCTTCTGCGACCTGCTGACCACGATCTACAGGGACTTCGGGTTCGAGGACGTGCGGGTGAAATTCTCCGACCGGCCACCGGTGCGTGCCGGGTCCGACGAGACCTGGGACAAGGCGGAGGCGGCGCTGCGCGAAGCCATCGAGGAAGTGGGCCTGCCCTACGAGATGAACCCCGGCGAAGGCGCCTTCTATGGTCCGAAGCTGGAGTTCGTGCTGCGGGATGCCATCGGTCGCGACTGGCAGTGCGGCACGCTGCAGGTGGATTTCGTGCTGCCGGAGCGGCTGGATGCCAGTTACATCGGGGAGGATGGCGAGCGCCATCGCCCGGTCATGCTGCACCGGGCCATCCTGGGCTCGTTCGAGCGCTTTGCCGGAATCCTGATCGAGAATTTCGCCGGCAAGTTCCCGCTCTGGCTCTCACCGGTGCAGGCCATGGTCGCGACGATCACCCAGGACGCGGACGTCTATGCGGCCGAAGTCGTGGCCGCCGCGAAGAAGGCCGGTCTCAGGGTTGAAAGCGATCTGCGGAACGAGAAGATCAACTACAAGGTCCGGGAGCACAGTCTCGCCAAGGTGCCGGTCATGCTGGTGGTGGGCAAGAACGAGGCGGAGCAGGGCACCGTGTCCGTCCGCCGACTTGGCGACAAGCGCCAACAAGTTCTTGCCCTTGAAGACGCGCTTGCTATCCTTAAGGAGGAGGCGGTAATGCCCGGCAGTATGGTATAACTGCCGCGTTGCCTCGGGCCGTGCTCTATTCGGCCCGAAGCCACCTTCCGACCTGTAACCTGTTGATCACTGACTGAAAGGGGAAACCCATAGCCCGTCCGCCAATGAATGCCGCGCCCGTCCGGGACGGACCGCGCGCCAACGAACGTATCGAAGTCCGGGAAATCCGCCTGATCGATCACGAGGGGAACAATCACGGGGTCGTCGCGACGGTCGACGCGCTGAAGGCTGCGCGCACCATCGGACTGGACCTTGTCGAGGTTTCCCCGAACATGCGCCCGCCGGTCTGCAAGCTGATGGACCTCGGCAAGTTCAAGTATGAAGCGCAGAAGAAAGCCAACGCCGCCCGCAAGAAGCAGAAGACGCAGGAGGTGAAGGAAATCAAGATGCGCCCGAACATCGATGACCACGACTACGAGACCAAGATGAAGAAGGTCGTGGAATTCATTGAAGAAGGCGACAAGGTCAAGGTGACCATGCGGTTCCGTGGCCGCGAGATGGCGCATCAGAATCTCGGCCTGGACGTGATGATCCGCGTGCAGGAAGAGATGAAGGAAACCGCCAAGGTCGAGCAGCACCCCAAGACCGAAGGCCGCCAGATGGTCATGGTGATCGCACCCCGCTGATCCCCCCGGCCCTGCCGAAAACCACCACCAACTCCTGTCCTCCCCCTGATGGGGGAGGAGCAGAAGCGTGCGGGGTGGTCCTTTGTCCGTTCCCGCAGGGTCAGTTCGTCAGCCAGCCGGAGCGGGCGGCGATGGCGATGGCTTCGGTGCGGTTGGCGGCGTTGAGTTTCTTCATCAGGTTGGCGACGTGAAACTTCACCGTGCGCTCGCTGATCCCCAGGATCTCGCCGATCTCCGCATTGCTGCGGCCCTTCGACATCCAGAGCAGGCATTCCTGTTCCCGGCGGGAGAAGACCATGTCCGCCAGTTCGTTCTCCCCGCCCAGCACCAGATAGTCGGCGATGCTGACCGTGAAGCGCAGCGCCAGCCGGTGCAACTCGTCGGTGGTCGCCTCAATGGTCTCCGCCGCCCCCGCCGGATCGCCCAGCATGAACAGATAGAGCGCCTGGGTCCTGAGCGGCGTGTTCATGGGGATGAACAGATCGTACTTGATGCCGAACCGCTTCTCCAGTGCCCAGATCCAGCGCTGCCGCCGGGTCAGCGCCATCTGTGAGCGCTCGGCCAGGGTGGTGAAGGGGGCATGCCGTTCCGACACCAGTTGCAGCATCGGATCGAAACGGAACATGCGGCGGCTGTAGTAGATCGCCTCGAACGCCTTCAGGAACGCCGGGCCGCGGGACAGGACGAAGGCCTCCCCCGCCGCGACCTCGTCCAGTGGCATGCGCCTGTGGGTGTAATAGACGAATCCCGCGTAGCCCATGGCCCGCACGCGATATTCCAGCGCGTCGCCCAGGTCATCCAGCGAGATGGCATCGGCCATCTGGCGCTCGAACTCCAGATCCGGTCCCTGTCCTGTCATCCGGTTCCCTCCGTCAGTCCCATCCTGATGCAGCCGGAGCCGGAACTGTACCTGTCCGAACGGTCAGGTGTCAGCGTTTCGGTGGGGTGGCGGGGCTGGTGGGCCGCCGGATCAAGTCCGGCGGCGGCGTCAGTGGGGGGATGGCGCAGATGCTACGATACCTCCACAACACCACGTCGCTCTCGGGCTTGACCCGAGAGCCCGGTCTCAGAGGTCTGTGCGGCACTGCCGGGTACCCGGGTCAAGCCCGGGTACGGCGTGAGTCTTGGGGTGGCTGGTGACACATGCAGCCAAGAGAGGGCCGGAACGAGGAACGGCGCATCCGGGAGGATCCGGATGCGCCGTTCAGCGTGGATATCGAAACGCGGGGCGGCCCGTCAGGGGGCCACAGCGCTCAGAGCTTGCGCTCCACCATCATCTTCTTCAGTTCCGCGATGGCCCGGCCGGGATTCAGGCCCTTCGGACAGGTCCTGGCGCAGTTCATGATGGTGTGGCAGCGATAGAGCTTGAACGGATCTTCCAGCTTGTCCAGCCGGTCGCCCGTTGCCTCGTCGCGGCTGTCGATGACCCAGCGATAGGCCTGCAACAGCACGGCGGGGCCGAGATAGCGGTCGCCGTTCCACCAGTAGCTGGGGCAGGACGTGGCGCAGCAGGCGCACAGGATGCACTCGTACAGGCCGTCGATCTTCACGCGGTCATCGCGATCCTGCAGCCGCTCCCGATCCGGCGGGGCCGGCGTCTTGGTCTGCATCCAGGGCTCGATGGAGGCATACTGGGCGTAGAAATGGGTCAGGTCGCCGACCAGATCCTTGATCACCTCCAGATGCGGCAGGGGATAGATCTTCACATCTCCCTTCACCTCCTGGATGCCCTTGGTGCAGGCCAGGGTGTTGGTGCCGTCGATGTTCATGGCACAGGAACCGCAGATCCCCTCCCGGCAGGAGCGGCGGAAGGTCAGGGTCGGATCGACCTCGTCCTTGATGCGGATCAGTGCGTCCAGGATCATCGGGCCGCAGTCGTCGAGATCGACCTCATAGGTATCGACCCGGGGATTCTCGCCCGAGTCCGGGTCATAGCGGTAGATCTTGAACTTCTTCGTGTTGCTGCCGTCCCCGACCTTCGGCCAGGTCTTGCCGTTGGACTTGATCCGGGAATTAGCCGGTAGATTGAATTCGACCATGTCGTGTCCCCCAATCCGGGGCCGGAGAAACTATCCGGCCCGGGAATTCCGGTGCTCGATCAGTAAACGCGCGCCTTCGGCTTCACATACTCCATCTCGTTGGAGAGGGTGTAGGTGTGCACCGGGCGGTAGTCGATGGTGACCTTGCCGTCCTCATCGAACCAGCTCAGCGTATGCTTCATCCAGTTCTCGTCGTCGCGGTCGGAGAAGTCCTCGTGCGCGTGGGCGCCGCGGCTCTCCTTGCGGTTCTCGGCGGAATGCATGGTCACGACCGCCTGACGGATCAGGTTGTCGAGTTCCAGCGCCTCCACCAGGTCGGAGTTCCAGACCAGGCTGCGGTCCTGAACGCCGATCGACGGCATCTGGGTATAGACCTCGTCGATCAGCCCCTTGCCCTCCGCCAGCACCTCGGAGGTGCGGAAGACGGCGCAGTTGTTCTGCATCACGCGCTGCATGTTGTTGCGGATGCGGGACGTCGGCATGTCGCCCTTGGCGTGGCGCATCCTGTCGAAGCGGTCCAGCGCCTTGTTGAGCGATTCCTTGTTGGTGTCCTTGTGCTGGGCACCAGGTTCCAGGATCTCCGAGCAGCGCTTGGCACAGGCCCGCCCGAACACCACCAGATCGATCAGGGAGTTGGAGCCGAGCCGGTTGGCACCATGGACTGAGACGCAGGCAGCCTCGCCGGCGGCCATCAGGCCCGGCACCACCGCGTCCGGATCACCGTCACGCAGCGTCAGCACCTCGCCTTTGTAGTTCGTCTGGATACCGCCCATGTTGTAGTGCACGGTCGGCAGCACGGGGATCGGTTCCTTGTTCACATCGACACCGGCGAAGATGTGCGCCGATTCCGAGATGCCCGGCAGGCGCTCGGCGATGATGTCCTTGTCCAGGTGATCCAGGTGCAGGAAGATGTGGTCGCCGTCCTTGCCGACGCCACGGCCCTCCCGGATCTCCATGGTCATGGCGCGGGAGACGACGTCACGGCTGGCCAAGTCCTTGGCGGAGGGGGCATAGCGCTCCATGAAGCGCTCACCCTCCGAATTGACCAGATAGCCGCCCTCGCCACGGACGCCCTCGGTGATCAGGCAGCCCGCACCGTAGATGCCGGTGGGATGGAACTGCACGAACTCCAGATCCTGCAGCGGCAGGCCCGCGCGCAGCACCATGCCGCCACCGTCGCCGGTGCAGGTATGGGCCGAGGTGCAGGAGAAGTAGGCGCGGCCATAGCCGCCGGTGGCCAGGATGACCATCTGCGCCCGGAACAGGTGCAGGGAGCCGTCGGACAGGTCCCAGCAGAGCACGCCGGTGCAGGCGCCTTCCTCGTCCATGATCAGGTCGATGGCGAAATACTCGATGAAGAAATGCGTGTCGTTCTTCAGCGACTGGCCATAGAGCGTGTGCAGCATGGCGTGACCGGTACGGTCGGCGGCGGCACAGGTCCGCTGCGCGGCCGGGCCCTCACCGAACTCCGTGGTCATGCCGCCGAAGGCGCGCTGGTATATCCGCCCCTCGTCGGTACGGCTGAAGGGCACACCGAAGTGCTCCAGTTCCAGCACCGCGTTGACGGCATCGCGCACCATGTACTCGATGGCGTCCTGGTCACCCAGCCAGTCCGACCCCTTGACGGTGTCGTACATGTGCCAGCGCCAGTTGTCGGGGCCCATGTTGCCCAGCGAGGCGGAGATGCCGCCCTGCGCTGCAACCGTGTGCGACCGCGTCGGGAACACCTTGGTGACGCAGGCCGTGTTCAGCCCGGCCTCCGCACAGCCCATGGCGGCGCGTAGTCCGGCACCGCCGGCACCAACCACCACCACATCGAACTTGTGCTCTGTAATCTCGTAAGCATCTGACATCGTGCTCAACCCCCGAAGGCAATCTTGAGGACGGCAAGCGCGCAGATCAGGGCACCGATCCAGCAGCCGAACGTATTGACGAACATGAGGAACAGCTTCGGCGCATGGCCGTGCACGTAATCCTCGATCACCACCTGCAAGCCCAGCTTCAGGTGCCAGAAGACGGCGACGATCAGCAGCAGCAGCACACCGGCAACCACCGGGTGGCCGACGACGCCATCGGCAGTCAGATAGTCAGCCTTGGTCAGGCGGATCGCCAGCACGACGAAGGCAAAGACCAGCGGCAACAGCGCGATAGCCGTTACCCGCTGCATCCACCAGTGCTCGGTCCCGTCGCGGGCCGAGCCCAGGCCACGGACGTTCTTCAGCGGTGTATTCAGACGCGACTTCTGCATGATCAGCCTCCCCATCCGTAAGCGGCAATCCATGCAAGTACGGTCAGGACCGTTGCCCCGATCACCACCATGTAGCCACTGCGATATACGGACGCGATCTCGAAGCCCCAGCCCGCATCCCAGTAGAGATGGCGCAGGCCGTTGCAGAGGTGGAAGAACAGCGCCCAGGTGAAGCCCAGCATGACCAGCCGGCCGATGATGCTGCCCGCGATCCCCATGACATAATCGTAATATTCCGGTCCGCTCGCCAATGCGACCAGCCACCAGAGCATCAGGATGAGGCCACCGGCCAGCGCAACACCCGTACCGCGATGCAGGATCGACAGCATGGACGTGAGCTGGGGACGATAGACCTGTAGATGCGGTGACAACGGGCGATTCGTGTTCGCCATGTCTGACCCCCTGCTTGCCTGCCACGGGCTCCGGACAGTGCATGTCCAAGGAAGACCACGTGGGAAAATGATGGCGCGCCGTCCGACCCTCGAACGTGCCGTGCCATCCCCCAATCCTCAGCGTGATCGGCGGGAATCAGATTGATGTTTCCGGCCCCCCGACCGCGCAGGAGATCAGTTTGCGGTTACAGGGGCAGTCCTGTCAAACGAAGCTTCGGCCAACCAAGCACTTGTTGATGGTCATCAATCCTTGATCTTTGACGTCGGGGCGGCGGTACGGGACGGCTTCCGGTTGCCGGTGCGGCGCATTCGGGTTTATATGCGATCCACACGCGCATTTCGTGAATTGGACATTTGCCCATGACGGTCCCGATTGGTGCCTCGCCGCTTGCCGGTCGCCGCGTCCTGCTGATCGTCGGCGGTGGCATTGCCGCCGTGAAGGCGCCGGATCTGATCCGGCGGCTGCGCGAAAGGGGGGCCGCCGTGCGCTGCGTGCTGACCCGGGCAGGCCACGAGTTCACGACCCCGCTGGCGCTGTCGTCGCTGTCGGAGGACCGGGTCTTCACGGACCTGTTCGACCTGACCGATGAATCGGAGATGGGGCATATCCAGCTCTCGCGCCAGGCCGACATCGTTCTCGTCGCCCCGGCGACCGCCAATCTGATGGGCCGCATGGCTGCCGGAATGGCGCCCGATCTGGCGGCGACGCTGCTGCTGGCCACCGACAAGCCGGTCATGCTGGCCCCGGCCATGAACGTGCGCATGTGGCTGCATCCGGCAACGCAGCGCAATCTGGCGGTCCTGCAGGGGGATGGGGTGATGGTGGTCGGCCCGAACGAGGGCAACATGGCCTGCGGCGAGTTCGGACCGGGCCGCATGGCGGAACCGCTGGAGATCGTCGCGGCGCTGGAGGCGCATTTCGGACCGCGCCCGCTTCAGGGCCTGCGTGCCCTGGTCACCTCCGGCCCGACGCATGAACCCATCGATCCCGTCCGCTATATCGCCAACCGATCCTCCGGCAAGCAGGGCCATGCCATTGCCGCGGCCCTGGCAGCGGCGGGGGCGGAGACGGTGCTGGTCAGCGGCCCGACGCACCAGCCTGATCCGGCCGGTGTGGAGATCCGCAGGGTCGAGACCGCGCGGCAGATGCTGGACGCCTGCGAGGCGGCCCTGCCTGCGGACATTGCTGTCTGCGCCGCCGCCGTGGCCGACTGGCGGGTCGCGACGGAGGCGGGGGAGAAACTGAAGAAGGAGAAGGGCAGCGGCCCGCCCAGCCTGGCCTTCGCGGAGAATCCGGACATTCTCGCCACGCTGTCGGGACGGGCGAAGGACCGGCCCGGTCTTGTCATCGGCTTTGCCGCCGAGACCGAGAAGGTCATCGAACATGCGGTCGCCAAGCGGCAGCGCAAGGGCTGTGACTGGATCCTGGCCAATGACGTCAGTCCCGCCACCGGCACCTTCGGCGGTGACAACAACAGCGTCACCCTGATCTCGGGTGGGGAGCCGGATGTCTGGCCGCCCCTCAGCAAGCAGCAGGTGGCGGAACGGCTGGCCCGGCGCATCGCCCGGCATCTGGGGCGCGCATGATCCAGGATGTCTCCATCGAGATCCGGCGGCTGGCGCATGGTGCCGACCTGCCCCTGCCGGCCTATGAAACCGATGGCGCGGCGGGCATGGACCTGCGGGCGGCGCTGACGGACGGCAGTCTGACCCTGGACGCACGGGGCGGGCGGGCGCTGGTGCCGACCGGGATCGCCATCGCGCTGCCTGCGGGGTACGAGGCGCAGGTCCGGCCCCGTTCCGGCATGGCACTGAAGCACGGCGTGACGGTGCTGAACACGCCCGGCACGGTGGATGCGGACTATCGGGGCGAGGTGGGTGTCATCCTGATCAATCACGGGGACGCGCCGTTTCGGATCAGCCATGGCGACAGGATCGCGCAGATGGTGGTGGCCAAGGTCGCGCGCGGCAACTGGCAGGAACGCGACGCGCTGGCGGACACGCAACGCGGTGCGGGCGGCTTTGGTTCGACGGGGGGACGATCCGCATGAGGGATGCACTGCGGCTGCCGAAGAAGACCCTCTATGCCCTGGATGCGGTGGTGGACATTGCCTACAACGCCCGGCCCGACCCGGTGCAGTCGAAGGACATCACCGACCGGCAGGGCATCCCGCCCCGCTATCTGGAGCAGGCGATGCAGCAACTGGTGCGCGCCGGTATCCTGAAGGGGGTGCGCGGGCCGCGCGGCGGCTATACCCTGGCGCGGGAACGGCGGCGCATCAGCGTGGCGGAGATCATCCGCATCATCGCCGCAGAGGATGAGGAACAGGACCAGGGCGGTTCGCCGCTGGGTCAGGAGATCATCCGTCCGTTCTGGAGCGAGATTCAGGACGAGATCATGGAGCGTCTGGAGACCGTGACGCTGGAGGATCTCTGCCGTCGCGCCCAGGACGCGGGCGTTGCGCGCGCCAGCCGTGCATCACGGGACTTCACGATCTGACGGTCAGCCTTATCTGATCAACTGAACAGAAGAGCAATCAACTCCGGGGGAGCAGTACATCATGAGTACGGACCAACGTTTCACCGCCCCGCGCGGTCGCATCTACGAATCCATCACCGACACCATCGGCTCGACCCCGCTGGTCCGCCTGAACCGGATCACCGCTGGCGTCGCCGAGGGCGCGCAGGTGCTCGCCAAGCTGGAGTTCTTCAATCCGCTGTCGTCTGTGAAGGACCGGATCGGCGTCGCCATGATCGAGGCGATGGAGGCCGATGGCACCCTGAAGCCGGGCGGTCAGATCATCGAGCCGACGTCGGGCAATACCGGTATCGCGCTGGCCTTCGTCGCCGCCGCCAAGGGCTATCCGCTGACCCTGGTGATGCCGGAGAGCATGTCGGTCGAGCGTCGGCGGATGCTGAAGCTGCTGGGCGCGACCCTGGAACTCACCCCGCCGGAGAAGGGCATGCCCGGAGCCATTGCCAAGGCCAAGGAGATGGTGGAGGCAACGCCCGGCGCGGTGATGCCGCAGCAGTTCGCCAACCCGGCCAATCCCGCGATCCATGTCGCCACGACGGCGGAGGAGATCTGGGCCGACACAGCGGGCAATGTGGACGTGGTGATTTCCGGCGTCGGGACCGGCGGCACGGCCACCGGCATCGGTCGCGTGCTGAAGCAGCGCAATCCGGCCATGAAGCTGGTGGTGGTGGAGCCGGAGGACAGCCCGGTACTGTCCGGCGGCAATCCCGGCCCGCACAAGATCCAGGGTATCGGCGCCGGTTTCGTGCCGGAGAACCTCGATACCGCGCTGGTGGACGAGGTGCTGACCATCGGCAATGAAACCGCGTTCGAGACCGCCCGCCGTCTGGCGCGGGAGGAAGGCATTCCCGTCGGCATCTCCTCCGGTGCCGCCGTCGCGGCGGCGCTGGAAGTGGCGCAGCGGGCCGACATGGCGGGCAAGGTGATTGTCGTGATCCTGCCGTCCTTCGCCGAGCGCTATCTCTCGACAGCACTGTTCGACGGGCTGTGAGATTGCGCAACCGGACGGCAACGGCATGAACGCCACGAACGACAGCGCGGAAGATGCCTACTGGCAGGTCATCACCCTGACCGACCTGCCGACGATGCAGGCGGTGGAGGCGGCGCTGGGCGACCTGCCGCTCTCCACTTCCGTCTTCAAGTCAGAGGACGGACGCTGGCGGGTGACCGCGATCGTCGATCATGAACCCGACCTCGCCCACTGGCCCGTGCCGGGGGAGAGCGAGGTCGCACCGCTGGAGATGCGCGACTGGGTGGCCGAGTCGCAGGCGGCGCTGCCCGCGCTCGACATCGGTCGGTTCCGGGTCCGTGGCGGCTGGGACACCCCGGCCATCACCGGGCGCATCGATCTGGTGATCGAGGCCGGACAGGCCTTTGGCACCGGACGGCACGAGAGCACCGAAGGCTGCATGATCCTGCTGCAGCAGCTCGCCCGGCAACGGCGCATCCGCCGCGTCCTGGATGTGGGCACGGGGGCCGGAATCCTGGCCATCGCCGCGGCCCGGCTGACCGGGGCGCAGGGCGTCGGCACCGACATTGATGCGGTCTCGGTGACCGTTGCCATCGAGAATGCGGAGCTGAATGATGCGAAGCATCTGACGCGGTTCGCCGTTGCCGACGGCACCCGTCACCGGCTGGTGCGTGACGGCGGTCCCTACGATCTGGTCTTCGCCAATATCCTCGCCCGGCCCCTGGCCAGCATGTCGCGCATGATCGCGGGCCATGTGGCACCGGGGGGTGATCTGATCCTGGCGGGTATCCTGACCCGGCAGGTGCCGATGGTGCTGACGCGCTATTGTCGGCTCGGCCTGAAACTGGTGACGCATCACAGGCAGAACGAATGGTCGGTGCTGCGGTTGCGGCGGCCCTCGGGTCGGGTAGGGTAGCAGGCAGATTTCCGATGTGACGGCTGCACCGGCCGACGCCCTTGCCATAGCTGGAGTACAGACGTGTCTGATCGCGTGAACCGCCTGCGGGCGGAGATGCAGGCCACCGGGATCCATGGGTTCCTGGTCCCGCGCAATGACGAGCATTTTGGCGAGTGGGTGCCCGCGAATGCGGAGCGGCTGGCCTGGCTGACCGGCTTCACCGGGTCCGCCGGCCTGGCCATCGTGCTGGCAGAACGCGCCGCCATGTTCGTGGACGGCCGGTACACGCTGGCTGTTCGCGACCAGGTGGATCTGGACATCTTCGATATCCGCCATGTCACCGAGGAGCCGGCAAGCGACTGGCTGCGGGACGTGCTGAAGCCCGGGCAGCGACTGGGTTTCGACCCCTGGCTGCATACGGCGGCGGGCCTGGCGGCAATCGGCAAGGCCGTGGATGCGGCGGGCGCGGAGCTGGTGCCGGTCGCCCGCAATCCCGTCGATCTGATCTGGCAGGACCGGCCCGCGCCGCCGATGGCACCGGTCGTGCCGCATGATCTGGAACGCGCAGGCGAGACGGCGGAGGCCAAGCGCCAGCGCATCGCGGAGATCGTGAAGCAGCAGGGCGCGGACGCCGCCGTGCTCACCCTGCCGGAGTCCATTGCCTGGCTGCTGAACATCCGGGGTGGCGACGTACCCCGCACGCCGCTGCCGCTGGGCTTTGCGGTGCTGCATGGCGATGCGCGCGTCAACCTGTTCATGGACCCGCAGAAGATCACCGACGCGGCCCGCACGCACATGGGCAATGCCGTTTCCATCGCCCCGAAGGCCGCCTTTGCCGATGGTCTGACGGCGTTGGCGGGCAAGCATGTGCTGGTGGACCGGCCCAGCGCCGTGAAGGCGGTGACGGAGCGATTGCGCGACGTGGGCGCGGAGGTGGTGCTGGGCGAGGACCCGACCATGCTGCCCAAGGCCTGCAAGAATCCGGTGGAGGTGCAGGGCAGCCGCGACGCCCATGTCCGTGACGGGGCGGCGGTCGTGCGTTTCCTCGCCTGGCTGGACGCCCATGCAGGCGACGGGTCGGTGGACGAGATCACGGCAGCGGAAACGCTGGAGGGCTTTCGCCGCCGGAATGACCTGATCCGCGACCTGTCCTTCGACACCATTTCCGGCTCCGGACCCAACGGGGCTATCGTGCATTACCGCGTGACACCGGAGACCAACCGGCAGCTTCAGCCGGGGGAGCTGTTCCTGGTGGATTCCGGGGCGCAGTATCTCGACGGCACCACCGACATCACCCGCACCATCGCCATCGGCGATCCCAGCCCGGAGATGCGGGACCGTTTCACCCGCGTGCTGCAGGGCCATGTGGCGCTGGCCATGGCACGGTTTCCGGCGGGCACGACGGGCAGCCAGCTTGATCCCATGGCCCGCGCGCCGCTGTGGCAGGCGGGGCTGGACTTCGACCATGGTACCGGCCACGGCGTCGGCAGCTACCTGAGTGTGCATGAGGGGCCGCATCGGATTTCCAAGGTCCACAGTGCGGTGGCCCTGCAGCCCGGCATGATCGTCTCCAACGAGCCCGGCTACTACAAGGCCGGGGCCTATGGCATCCGCATCGAGAATCTGGTGACCGTCGTGGCGACGGTGATCGAGGGCGGGGAGCGGCCGACACTGGAATTCGAGACCCTGACACTGGCCCCCATCGACCGCCGTCTGATCGTCACCGGGATGCTGACGGCGGCGGAACGGGGCTGGATCGACCGCTATCACGCCCGTGTGGCAGAAACCCTGACGCCGCTGCTGGATGCGGAGACGGCGGGCTGGCTGGCGGCGGCGACGCAGCCCCTGCCGGGATGAAACATGTCGCTGCACCGGCCTTCGGGGTCTATGTCCACTGGCCGTTCTGTGTCTCCAAATGCCCCTATTGCGACTTCAACAGCCATGTCCGTGAAACCGTCGATCAGGACCGCTGGCGTGCGGCGCTGCTGGCGGAGATCCGGGCCTGGGCGGAGCGTGTCCCGAAACAGGCCGTGGACACGGTCTTCCTGGGGGGCGGCACCCCGTCGCTGATGCCGCCTGCCACCGTCGCCGCCGTGCTGGCGCAGATCGATGACAGCTTCGGCCTCGCGGCGGATGTCGAGATCACGCTGGAGGCCAATCCGTCCTCCATCGAGGTCGGGCGGTTCCGGGATTTCCGCAGCGCGGGCGTCAACCGGGTCAGCCTGGGGGTGCAGAGCCTTGACGACAGGGCGCTTCGGTTTCTGGGGCGCGCGCATGATGCGGAGGCCGCGAAACGCGGTATCGCCGTGGCGGCTTCCGCCTTCGACCGTTTCTCCTTCGACCTGATCTATGCCCTGCCCGACCAGACGGAGGCCGAGTGGCGGGCGATGCTGGCCGCGGCGCTGGATCTGGCCGGGGATCACCTGTCGCTCTACCAGTTGACCATCGAGCCCAATACCGGCTTCGCGGGGCAGGTGAAGCGCGGTGTCTTCGATCCGATGGACGACGACCGGGCGGCGGACCTGTTCGAGCTGACGGCCGGGATCACGGCGGATGCCGGTCTGCCCGCCTACGAAACATCGAACCACGCCCGCCCCGGCGGGGAATGCCGCCACAATCTGCTCTACTGGCAATATGGCTCCTGGATCGGTGTCGGCCCCGGCGCGCACGGGCGACCGGTGTCTCAGGATGGCCAGCGCCATGCGACCGCCAACCACCGCAAGCCGGAGGCCTGGCTGGAAGCGGTGGAGGCAGGTGGCACCGCCCTCGCGGAGGCGCGCGCCCTCCCGACGGAGGAACAGGCCGAGGAAGCCCTGATGATGGGCCTGCGGCTGGCGGACGGCATTGCCGGCGACATGTTTCAGGCCCGCACCGGCGGCCAGTCCCTCGACCGCCTGCTGGACCCGACCGCCGCGCACCGGCTGACCGAGGACGGCCTGATCGAAACCATCAATGGCACGCTGCGCGTCCACCCCCGGGGCCGCCTGCTGCTGAACAGCATCACCGGCGCCCTGCTGGGCGGGTGATGTTCCGGAAGCCGCCTACATTGCAATTGCCTTGCCAGGGACCAGATTGGTAGAATTCTGTTCTGGATGGTAGAAACGGGCCTGGACCATGCTGAATATCAAGAACGAGGAAGTCTTCCGACTGGCAACGGAACTGTCCGCACTTACAGGTGACAGCAAGACCCGCGTCGTGCTTGACGCCTTGCGTCAAAGGCTTCGCGAGGTTCGAAGAACACAGGACAGGCAGGCCCTGTCCAACGCTCTGATGCAGATCGGAGCGGAGTGCGCCGGACACGTCCGCGGGCATGCCGTATCCGGCGATCACGACGAGCTTTATGGCGAGGACGGCCTGCCGGAATGATCGTCGATGCCTCCGCCATTCTTGCGATCCTGTTCCAGGAACCGGAAGCACAACTGTTTGCCGATGCAATAGCCGGAACGGCTGAAGTCGGCATATCGGCCGTGAACCACGTCGAGGCAGCGGTGCGGATCGACAATGTCGGCGATGAGTTGGCGGTGCGAAGCTTCGACCGTTTCATTGAACTGGCCCAGATCGACATCATGCCAGTGACTGCGGTCCAGGCACAGATGGCACGCGAAGCCTATCGCCGTTTCGGTCGCGGCAACCATCGGGCCAGCCTCAATTTCGGCGACTGTCTTGCCTATGCCCTGGCGGTCGATACGGGCCGGGCTCTGCTGTTCAAGGGCAATGACTTCATCCACACCGACGTGGAGTCAGCTGTCACCCTGCCTTCGCCAACATCGCCCTGAGTTCGTATTTCAGCACCTTGCCCAGCGCGTTGCGGGGCAGGGCGTCGATGGGGATGACGTCCTTCGGGTGCTTGTAGCGGGCGAGGCGGTTGTGGAACAGGGCGAGCAGGGCCGGGGCATCAAGGGTCTGCCCCTCCCGCGGGACGGCGAAGATCACGGGGACTTCGCCCCAGCGCGGATCGGGGCGGCCCACGACGGCGAACTCGGCCAGGTCGGCGTGTGCCGCCAGCACCTGTTCCAGTTCGGCGGGGTAGATATTCTCCCCACCCGAAATCACCACGTCCTTGGCCCGGTCCTCGATGCGGTAGAAGCCGTCCGTATCGCGGCGGCCGATGTCGCCCATGCGGAACCAGCCGCCCTCGACGAAGGCCTCCGCCGTCGCGTCCGGGTTCTGCCAGTAGCCGGAGAAGACGCTGGGGCCGCGCACCAGGATCTCCCCGGCATCTCCCTCCGCCACGTCGCGCCCGTCATTGTCCACGACGCGCACCTGCACATGCACTGCCGGTCGCCCGCAGGAGCCGACATGGTCCAGCGCATCCTGTCCGCGCAGCACGATGGCCAGCGGTGAGGTCTCGGTGGAGCCGTAGATCTGGCCAATCGGCACCCCGCGCGCGTGAAACCGCTCGATCAGTGCCGTGGGCACCGTGGTCGATCCGGCCATCACCAGTCGCAGCGATGACAGGTCGGTGGTGGCCCAGCCCGGGTGATCGGTCAGGGCCTGCATCATCGCGGGCACGGCCAGCGCCAGTGTCGGGCGCAGCCGGTCGATGGCGCCCAGCGTCATCGCAGGGTCGAAACGCGGCTGCAGATAGACCGTCGCCCCGGCATGAAACGCGGGCGTGGTCTGGTTGTTCAGCCCGCCGACGTGGAACAGCGGCAGGTTGGTCAGGACCAGATCGCTGCTGACCATGTCATGCGCATGGGTCGCGTTGACCGCGTTCCAGAAGACATTGCCCTGGGTCAGCACCGCGCCCTTCGGGCGGCCCGTGGTGCCGGAGGTATAGACCAGCAGCACCGGTGTTTCATGGCTGGCCTCCGGCGCGATGGCGGCACCCGATGCGGCCGCCGCCAGATGGTCACTCCAGGCACTCCACCGCCCCTCCGCCGGGCCGAGGGAAACATGTTTCAGGCCGGGCAATGTGTCGGGAATGGCGTCGGCGTGGGGAATGAAACCGGGATCGGCGAACAGCACGCCGGCACCGCTGTCGGCAAGCTGAAACCCGTGTTCGGGCGGGGCCAGCCGCCAGTTCAGCGTGACCAGGCTGACACCCGCCCGGGCGCAGGCGAAGAACAGCACCAGTTCCGCGACGGAGTTCTCGCCCAGATGCGCCACACGGTCCCCGGCCCTGACCCCCAGTTCGTGCCGCAACGCCCGCGCCGCCCGGTCGATGGCCGCGGCGAAGCCGGCATAGGTCAGTGTCTCATCGTCGGTGATGATGGCGGGCTTGTCCGGTGCCTGTCCGGCCCAGCCCTCGATCCAGTGCGCCAGATCCATTTGATCGCCCTACAGGTGCATACCGCCGTCGATCACCATGGCCTGTCCGGTGACGTACTGGCTCTCGTCGGCGGCCAGATAGGTGGCCAGTGACGCGATCTCGTCGGCGCGGGCGAGGCGACCCATCTTCTGGCGCGACACGAAGTCCTTGCGCGCCTGGACGGGGTCATCGAACGCATTGATGCGGTCATCCAGCGACGGGGTCTGCACGGTGGCCGGGCAGATGGCGTTGCAGCGGATGCCGTCACCGATGTAGTCCGCCGCCACCGACTTGGTGAAACCGATCACCGCGCCCTTGGTGGCGCCATAGGCGCAGCGGTTGACCACCCCCATCTCCGAACTGACGACGGAGGCCATGTTGATGATGGAGCCGCCGCCGTTCGCCAGCATCGCCGGCATGAAGGCCTGGGTCACCACGAACAGCGACCGGCAGTTCAGCTCGAAACTGAAGTCCCAACCCTTCATCGTGGTGTCCAGCAGGGATCCGTGATCGACATAGCCGGCGCAGTTGAACAGCACGTCCACCGCCCCGACCTTCGCCGCCATAGCCGCCACGGCGGCCTGGTCGGTGACGTCCAGCGGGTGGGTCTCGACCCCGGGCAGGCCATCGAGTTCCGCCAGCTTCTCCGCGTTCAGATCCGTCGCGATGATGGTCGCGCCCTCGGCCGACCAGGCCTCCACCGTTGCCCGGCCGATACCCTGTGCCGCTGCGGTGACGAAGCACTTCTTGCCCTGCAGACGTCCAGCCATTCCGTTTCCCCCGTTTCGTTTCGCTTGTTCTTCCCTGGCCGTTCAGGTGGCCAGGTGGTCTCCCACCGGCTCACCCAGAGCCAGATGATGTATCGCACCGCCCACCACTTCGCCATCGACCGGCACGGCTTTCCGGTCGGGGAAACAGCCTGCGATCAGGTCAAAGGCCTCCGCATCGCGCGGGTCATCGAAGCGGGGGATCAGCACCGCCCCATTGGCGAGATAGAAGCCGCAATAGGTCATGGACGCGGGGCCGATGGCCTCCGGCACCGGCACTTCCAGCATCTCGATGGGCCGGTCGAAGGGATCCGTGGCCGCGCGCAGCCGCTGCACATTGTCCTGCATGGCGCGGAAATCGGGATGCTCCGGGTCGGCGGGCGAATGCAGCAGGACCTTGCCGGGCGCAATGAAGCGGCAGAAGCGGCCGACGTGGCCGCCGCCGCCGACCAGGCCGCTGATGCCTTCGCCGAGCCAGATCACGCGGACGATGCCGAAGAAGTTCATCAGGATCTCTTCGATGTCGCGCCGCCCCACCAGCGGATTGCGGTTCGGGCTCATCAGGGTCTGCTCGCTGACCAGCGCCGTTCCCAGACCGTCGGTCTGCACGGCACCGCCCTCCAGAACGATGGGGCCGCGGTAATAGGGTACCTGCATCAGACGCACCAGTTCCTCGGCAAAGCCGTGGTCTTCCTCATGCACGATGTGGCGCCCGCCCCAGCCATTGAACTTCCACGCCACGCCCTTGGTCCGCGCCTGCTCGTTCACCAGGAACGTCGGTGCCAGATCCCTTATCCAGCCGTGGGCGACGTCATGCGGCACCAGTTCGACCTTCGGGCCGAGGGTCAGGGCGGTTTCCTTCATGTCCGGCTCCGGCACGATCATCCGCACCGGCTCGAAGGCGGCAATCGTGCGGGCGATCTGGGCGAAGGCGACGCGGCTTTCCAGCAGCCCGGCCGGCATCTCCGTCGGGTCTGTCGGCCAGGCCATCCAGGTACGCGTATGTGCCGCCCAGTCGGGGACCGGGAAGTAGCCTTCGAAGGAGGGGTTTTCTTCATCCATGGCCGAAGCCTATTGCATTTTCACCGGAAGGAAAGCCGGGAGTCCGGAGTCTGTTCTCCCCGTTCCTCTCCCCTACCCGGTCCCCCACGGTAGTATCCTTGATGGGTGGCCGGGTGGGGGAGAGGGACGGAAAAGGCAGCAAACAGACTCCTCCTCAGCCCTGGGCGTGGAAGGTCCTGCCCAGGCTGCCCGGCGCGCGCAGCATGGCCCGTGTCGGGCTGGCGGAGATGGCGACCAGTACCGCGATGGTCACCAGATAGGGCAGCATCGACAGGTACTGCGACGGGATCGCGATCCCCAGACCCTGCACGTGCAGCTGCAGGATGGTGACGCCGCCGAACAGGTAGGCCCCCAGCAGTGCCCGGTTCGTCCGCCAGCCCGCGAAGACCACGATGGCCAGCGCGATCCAGCCGCGGCCCGCCGTCATCTCCTCCGACCACAGCGGTGTCCGCGCGATGGAGAGATAGGCACCGCCCAGTCCGGCCAGCGCACCCCCCCAGGCCAGCGCAAGCAGCCGGATCAGCACCACCGGATGCCCGATGGCGTGGGCGGCGTCATGGTTCTCCCCCACCGCCTTCAGGATCAGTCCGGCGCGTGTGCGGGTCAGGAACCAGCCGGTCAGCACCAGCAGCAGGATGGACAGGTAGAACATGGGCTCATGACGGAACAGCAATGGTCCGAAGAAGGGAATGTCGGTCAGCACCGGGATCTCGATGCGGGCCAGCGCGGGTATGGAGAGTCCCGAATAGCCACTGCCGAGCAATGCCGACAGGCCCAGCCCGAAGATGGTCAGCGCCAGGCCGGAGGCGACCTGATTTGCCAGCAGGACCTGCGTCATCAGCCCGAACAGCAGCGCCATGGCCGCGCCGGCAATCGCCGCACCCACGATACCGGCCAGATGCGATCCGCTCTCCGCGGTGACGATGAATCCGGCGACGGCGCCGATCACCATCATCCCCTCCACACCGAGGTTCAGCACCCCCGCACGCTCCACCACCAGTTCCCCCGTGGCGGCGAACAGCAGCGGTGTCGCGGCGAGCATCATGCCGAGGATGATGTTGATGGCCAGTTCCATCAGGCGACCTCCCGCACCCGCCTGCGCAGGCGAAAGCGATAGGTGGACAGGACATCCATGCCGAGCAGGAAGAACAGCAGTAGTCCCTGGAACACGGCGGTGACGGCGTTGGGCAGTTGCATGGTGATCTCTGCGGCCTCGCCCCCCAGATAGGTCACCGCCATGACGAATCCGGCGATGATGATACCCAGCGGATTGAGACGCCCCAGGAAGGCAACGATGATCGCGGTGAAGCCATAGCCGACCGGCAGGCTGGGAACCAGTTGTCCCACCGGCCCCGTTGCCTCGAACAGTCCGGCCAGTCCGGCCAGCCCGCCGGAGACCAGCAGGCAGAACCAGATCACCCGCGCCTCGACAAATCCGGCGAAGCGGGCGGCGCGCGGGGCCTCCCCCAGCAGCCGGATCTGGAAGCCGACGACATGGCGACCCAGCAGCAGCCAGGCCACGAACGCGGCCACCAGCGCCGCGAAGAAGCCGATGTGCGCCCGCGTGCCCTCCATCAGCAGCGGCATGGCGGCGGAGCCTTCGAACAGGCGGCTTTCGGGGAAGTTGAAACCGTCCGGATCCCTCAGCGGTCCGGTGACCAGCGCCGAGAGCAGCAGGGTCGCGACATAGACCAGCATCAGGCTGACCAGGATCTCGTTGGCCCCGAAGCGGGTGCGCAGGAAGGCCGGAATGGCGGCCCAGGCCATGCCGGCGGCACAGCCGGTGATCCACATCAGCGGCATCAGCCAGAGGCCGTCGGTGCCGTGAAAGGCCAGACCGACCGCGCCCCCCGCCAGCGCGCCGATGGTGAACTGCCCCTCCGCGCCGATGTTCCAGATTCCGGCACGGAACCCGAGCGAGAGACCGATGGCGATCAGGATCAGCGGCGTCGCCTTCACCAGCAGTTCGGAAAGGTTGTAGAGGTCGGAGAAGGGGCTGACGAAGATCACTGCCACGGTCTGCAGCGGGTCCTTGCCGAGCATCGCGAACAGCACCATGCCGACCAGGATCGTCAGGACCAGGGCCAGCACCGGCGTCAGCCAGAGCATGATGCGGGACGTCTCGGGCCGCCGCTCCAGCCGGATCATGCGGCGTCGTCCTGCTGTTCGCGCGCCGCGCCGCCCATCAGGATGCCGATCTCTGCCACTGTCACGTCGGCGCTGGCGCGGGGGGCGGAAAGGGTGCCGCCGGCCAGGACGGCAAAGCGGTCACAGATCGACAGCAACTCGTCCAGGTCCTGGCTGATGATCAGGATGGCGGCTCCGGCGCGGGCAAGCTGGTCCAGGGCCGTGTGGATCTCGGCCGCCGATTTCGCATCGACACCCCAGGTCGGTTGCGCGGCGATCAGCACGGTCGGTCCCTGCAGGATCTCCCGTCCGATGACGAACTTCTGCAGGTTGCCGCCGGACAGGCTGCCGGCCTGGCGGGTCACTGCCGTGGTGGCAACGTTGAAGGCACTCACGATCTCCGCCGCGAAACGCTTCGCGGCACCGAAGTCCAGGACGCCCCGGCGCTCCAGGTTGCGTCGTCCCCGGGCCGAAATCAGGGTGTTCTCGGTCAGGCTCATGGCGGCGGCGGCCCCGTGACCCAGCCGTTCCTCCGGCACGAAGGCCATGCCCATGGCGCGGCGACGTGTCGGGCCCAGGGTGCCGACCGGCGCGCCATCCAGGCTGACCGCATCCGGGGTCGCGCTGCGCCGTTCCCCGATCAGCGCGGCCATCAGTTCGTCCTGGCCGTTGCCCGCCACCCCGGCGATGCCGATGATCTCCCCCGCCCGCACGTCCAGCGAGATGTCCTTCAGGTCCACACCGAACTCTGTCGCTGCCGGCAGGGTCAGGTGATCGATCGACAGCCGTACCGCCCCCGGTTCCTGCACCTTGCGGATATGGCGGCGGACCGCGTTGCCGATCATCATCTCGGCCAGCGATTCAGGTGTCTCCGCCCCCGGGTCGCAGGTGCCGACCACCCTGCCGCGCCGCAGGATCGTGGCGTGGCTGCAGAGATTCCGGATCTCCCGCAGCTTGTGGGAGATGTAGAGGATGGAACGGCCCTCGTCGCGCAGCTTGCGCAGGACCGTGAACAGCCGCCCGACCTCCCCCGGGGTCAGGACCGACGTCGGCTCGTCCATGATGATCAGCCGCGGCGACTGCAGCAGGCAGCGCACGATCTCCACCCGCTGGCGTTCCCCGACCGACAGCTGGTCCACCCGGCTGAAGGGGTCGAGCACCAGACCGTAGGAGGCCGAGACATCGCGGATCCGGTCCGGCAGATCCGACCCGGCCAGATCGGCAGGCAGGGCGACGGCGATGTTCTCCGCCACCGTCATCGCTTCGAACAGGGAGAAATGCTGGAACACCATGCCGACACCGGTGGCCCGCGCCGCAGCCGGGTTGGCGGGGGCATAGGGTCGACCGTCGAACCGCATGCGCCCGCTGTCGGGGCGCAGCGCGCCATAGATCATCTTCACCAGCGTCGACTTGCCCGCACCATTCTCCCCCAGCAGGGCGTGAATCGTGCCCGGCCCGACGGTCAGGTCGATCCTGTTGTTGGCCACGATCCCGGGAAATGAACGGGTCAGGCTGTCGAGTTGCAGAAGCGGGGTCGTGGTCATGGGTTCCAAGCAATACACGCGGATCGGAACCGATGCCATACCGGTGCTGCCAAACCGGATCGAATGCCGGTATGCTCCCGCCCGGTTTGCACATGGGGAGCACTGACATGACCGACACACCCGCCTTCGAACTGCAGCACTGCCTGATGCCGGCTGAACAGATCCTGCCGATGCTGGAGGGCAAGCGGGAACGCAGCAAGGGCCGTGTCATGGACCCCAAGGCGCAGGTGGTGGCGGAATTCTCCCGCTCCGTCCGCGTGCCCGGCTATTTCCCGCCGCTGCCGGAACTGCGCCAGCAGATCCGCACGCTGGTGCAGCTGCTCGACACGCCCGCGCCGGAACTGAAGCGGATCGAGGACATTCAGGTGCCGGGGGCCGAGGGGCCGGTGAATGCGCGCGTCTATGCCGACAGGGACGGGCCGCTGCCGGTGCTGGCCTTCTTCCATGGCGGCGGCTGGGTCCAGGGTGACCTGGAATCGCACCATGGTCTCTGTGCCCATTTCGCCAGATGGTCCGGGGCGATGGTGGTGGCCATCGACTACCGGCTGGCGCCGGAGACGAAGTTTCCCGGTGGCCTGAACGACTGCATCGCCGCATATGGCTGGCTGCGCGAGCATGCGGCGGAGATCGGTGGCGATCCGGCACGGGTGGCTGTCGGCGGTGACTCGGCGGGGGGCAATCTCTCGATTGCGGTCAGCCAGCAGGCCGCAGCCGCGGGACAGCCGGTGCCGGACTTCCAGTGGCTGATCTATCCGGCCACCGATTTTGCCATGACCGCCGCCTCCCATGATGAATTCGTCGAGGGCGCGATCATCCCGCGCGACCGGGTGATCTGGTACCGCGACCAGTATCTGACGCAGGAATCGGACGGGAAGGACGTGCGCGCCTCCCCCCTGCTGGCCGACAGTCTGGAAGGCCAGCCGCCGGCACTGATCCAGACCGCCGGGTTCGATCCGCTGCGCGACGAGGCGCTGGACTACGCCAACCGCCTGCGCGATGCCGGGGTCCATACCACGCACCACGAATATCCGGGCCAGATCCATGGCTTCATGATGCTGACCAAGGCGATCCCGGAGGGGCTGGAAGCCATCCGCGAAGGTGCGGACTACGCCCGGCGTCACTGGGGCCTCTGAACAGGCGACCGGTCTCAGGTGCCCGTGAGTGCCTCGATGATGCGGAACTTCTGCACCTTGCCCATGGGGTTGCGGGGCAGTTCAGCCGTCACGATGACCCGGCGCGGCACCTTGTAGCCCGCCAGCCGTTCGCGGCAGAACTTCTCCACCGCGTCCGGCTGCAGCTCCGGGTCGCGGCTGACGATCATGGCGGTGACCAGTTCGCCCCAGCGGTCATCGGGCAGGCCGACCACCGCCGCCTCGATGATGTCGGGGTGTTCGTGCAGGATGCGCTCCACCTCCGCGGTATAGATGTTCTCCCCGCCGGAGATGATCATGTCCTTCTTCCGGTCCACGATGCAGAGCCGCCCGTCCGGCTGCCAGATGCCGACATCGCCGGACATGACATAGCCCTGCGCGTGGCCCTCCGGGCGGTGCCATGCGGCCTCCGTCGCGTCGTCGCGTCCGAGGTAGCCGGAGAAATGGGTCAGCGCCTTGACGCCGACTTCCCCCGGTTCGCCCACCGGGCAGGGTTGTCCCGCCTCGTCGAATACCGCGACCTCGTTGCCGAAGGTGGGCCAGCCGACCGAATGGGCCAGCAGGGTCTCCCGGTCCTTGACCTCGAAGGTGACCCAGCCCCCCTCCGTCCAGCCATAGGCCTCCGCGATCTGGGCGTTGGGGAACATCTCCAGGCACTGCTTTGTCAGGGACAGCGGTCCCGGCGCGCCGGAGGAGATCATGAAGCGGAAGGCACTGATCGGCGGACAGTCCTGCCTGCGCCATTCCTCCGCGATCATCGTGGTCATGGAGGGGACGAGGAAGGCGAAGGTGCTCCGCTTCGCCAGCTCTTCCATGGCCAGCGGCGCCTCGAAGCTCTGCATGATGCGGATGCGGGCACCGATGGCCAGCGCCGCGAAGGACAGCCCGGCATAGGACAGGTGAAACAGCGGCCCCGGCACCAGCATCACGTCGCGGGCGGTCAGGCCGAACTCCCAGCCCCAGCGCATGCAGGATGTCAGGTAGTGGTCGTTGGAATAGAGCGCACCCTTCGGGAAACCCGTGGTGCCGGAGGTATAGCCGACCACCGCATGTTCCGCGCCGCGCCCTGATTCGCCGAACACCAGCGGACCGGACCGGTCCGGCGTATCGATGCTGTCGGCATCGATCACGGTGGCACCGGTGGCAGCCGCGAGGGTCCGCGCCGCCTCCATGTAGGGTTCGGCGGCAAGGATCAGCTTGGCGTCCGAATCCTCGATCACGAACTGCATCTCCGGCGGGGCCATGCGGCTGTTCACCGGCACCGCCCCGGCCTCGGCCCACTGACAGGCCATGTAGGCCAGCACGTGATCCGACGCGTTGGGCAGCAGGATGCCGACCATCCGGCCGTGCCGTCCGGCGCCCACCCCGGCGATCGCGTCGGCCAGCGCCAGGATGCGGTCCCGGACCTGGCCGTAGGTGAGCGTCGGGCCGCCCTGCAGCACCTCGATGGCGATGCGGTCGGGGTGATTGATGCAGCGGTTGAGGATGGTCTCGGCAAGGGTCAGGCGCATGGCGATCAGCTCCGTGTCACGATCATGGAGGCATTCTGCCCCCCGAAGCCGAAGGAATTGACCTGCACCACATCGAAATCCAGGTCCTTCGGACGGCCCGTGACGATCTCGAACTCGGCGGCAGGATCGGGGTCCGTGGTATTGGCGGTATGGGCGAAGCGGCCATCGGCCATGCCCAGCAGCCCCTCGATCAGGGCCATGCCGCCCGATGAGGCCCCGGAATGGCCGGTGTGGCCCTTCAGCCCGGTGACCGGCAGCGGTGCCGCCCGACCGGAGGCCTTGCCGTGCACCAGGTTGATCGCATTGATCTCCGCCGTGTCGCCCTTCGGTGTGGCCGTCGCATGGGCGAACAGGCCACCGACATCGGTCGGGCCGATTCCGGCGCTGCGCAGGGCCTTCTGCATGGCGCGGGCCTCCCATTCCCCGCTCGGGTCGGGGGAGGAGGGGTGATAGCTGTCGGCCAGCGAGCCATAGCCGCGCAGGTAGCCAAGTATCCTGGCACCTCGGGCCTTCGCATGGCTTTCCCGTTCCAGCACGATCATTGCCGAGCCTTCGCCGACCACGATGCCGGAGCGGTTGACGTCGAAGGGCAGCATGGCACGCTTCGGGTCCTCGATCGGTCCCTCCATGCCATAGGCGCCGCCGGCGTAGTACATGGCCGGCACGAAATCGCCGTCCTGGGTGCCGTCGGACAGGGCCAGCCCGCCCTCCGTGCCGCCCGCGACGATCACATCGGCCTCGCCTGCGCGGATCAGGTTCGCCGCCGTGCCGATGGCATCCAGCGAACTGGCGCAGGCGGTGGTCACGGTCAGATTGGGGCCGTGCAGCCTGTAATGCAGCGCCACCTGCGCCGCCGCCATGTTGGCCCAGACCTGAAGCTGGGTCTTGCGCGGCACCGCCGTCGGTCCCTGGGTATCCAGCATGTACTGCGCCTTCTGGAACGCACGGACGCCACCGCCGGAGGTGCCATGGACGACACCCGTCCGTTCCGCGTCGAAGCCGCCGCCATCCAGTCCCGCCTGCTGCATTGCCTGGCGTGCGGCGGCTATGGCGAACTGGGCGAACATGTCGGAGCCTTCGGCGACCTTCGGCGACATCCAGTCGTCCGGGTCGAAGTCGGTGACCACGCCCCAGAAGATCTTGCGCGGATCCCGCGCCGGATCATACCAGGGGGCCACGCCGATACCCGTAGCCCCGGCCATGACGTTGGTGTGGAACTTCGGCACATTGCTGCCGAGGGACGAGACGACACCGGTGCCGGTGATCGCGATTGCTTCCATGGTAGTCCTCCCCTTGAGCCAATGCTAAACCGCAACCGGACGCGCGTGAACCGGCAGATGGAGACGCGCATGGCTCATGTGCAGGAGAGTTCGGGATGGCCACCCTGGTGCTTGGCAATCGGATCTATTCGTCCTGGTCATTGCGCGGCTGGCTGCTGGTCCGCCAGGCGGGACTGGCTGTGGAGGAGATCGTCATCCCCCTGCGCACACCTGACACGGCTGCCGCGATCGGGAAGCATTCACCCTCCGGCAAGGTGCCGACGCTGGTGGTGGACGGTCTGACCGTCTGGGACAGTCTGGCGATTGCGGAATATTGCGCGGAGCAGGCACCGGATGCCGGTCTCTGGCCCGCCGATGCGGCGGCCCGCGCGGTGGCGCGGTCGGTTTCGGCGGAAATGCATGCCGGATTCCAGGCCCTGCGCGGGGCCTGGCCGATGAACCTGAAACGCAAGGGGCCGGCACTGGCGCCTGACGCCGCCGTCGCCGCGGACATCGCCCGGATCAGCGCCATCTGGGCCGACTGCCGGGCGCGTTTCGGCGCGAAAGGGTCCGGGGACGACGGACCGTTCCTGTTCGGTGACTGGTGCGCTGCGGACGCCATGTATGCGCCCGTGGTCAGCCGCTTCGTCAGCTATGGCGCACCGCTGGATCCGCAGGCGACAGCCTATTGCGCCGCCGTGATGAACCATCCGCTGATGCGTGAATGGTCCGAACGCGCGGCCAGCGAGACCTGGGCGATCAGCGACATCGACGCGCTCTGACGCGAGTGGGGTGGGGTGCCGCACATCCGGCGGCACCCGTTCCCTGCAGCCTACTTGTGGGTGAACTTCGGCTTCCGCTTCTCGGCGAAGGCGGCCATGCCCTCGCTCTGGTCGTCGGTGGCGAAGAGGGAGTGGAACAGGCGACGTTCGAACATCACGCCTTCGCGCATCATGCTCTCGTAGGCCTTGTTCACCGCTTCCTTGGCCATCATGACGGACGGGCGGGACAGTTCGGCGATGCGGGTGGCGACCTTCAGCGCCTCCTCCACCAGATCGTCGGAGGGGATGATGCGGCTCACCAGGCCGGAACGCTCGGCCTCCTCGGCGTCCATCATGCGCGCGGTCAGCACCATCTCCATGGCCTTCGACTTGCCGACGAAGCGGGTCAGGCGCTGGGTGCCGCCGGAGCCGGGGATGACACCCAGGTTGATCTCCGGCTGGCCGAACTTGGCACCGTCGCCGGCCAGGATGAAGTCGCACATCATCGCCAGTTCGCAGCCGCCGCCGAGTGCGTAGCCGTTCACTGCCGCGATGACCGGCTTGCGGCAGCGGGTGACACGCTCCCAGTTCGCGGTGATGAAGTCTTCCTTGTAGGCATCCATGTAGGACTTGGGCTGCATCTCCTTGATGTCGGCGCCCGCGGCGAAGGCCTTGACCGAGCCGGTGATGACCACGCAGCCGATGGCGTCATCCGCCTCGTAGCCGTCCAGCGCCTGGGACAGTTCGTCCATCAGCTGCTTGTTCAGCGCATTCAGCGCGTCCGGCCGGTTCAGCGTGATCAGGCCGACGGGACCGCGCGTGTCGGTCAGGATGCATCCATAGCTCATCTTCAGGTCTCCCCATGGTCGTGTCAGTTGACTGTTCGGTCTGGCTCAGCCCTCGGGCGAAAGCCGGAAAATCACAAGTGTCTCCCCGTCGCTGGCCGTGACGGCAAGGGTCAGCGCCTCGCCATCGCGCAGGAACCGGTTTGCCCCGATGGCGCGCCAGCCAAGCTCCGGCAGCACCCGCACGTAGTACTGCTCCACTGTCGCCGCCGCAACATCGCCGCGCGCCTCCACCACCACGACGCGGCCCGTGGCGGTCTCGAAGACCGTACCCGCCGCGTCATCCTCCACCAGCCCTTCCGCCAGCGGAATCTCGAGCTGGTCCAGCCAGGGTTCGCCAAGGGCGCTGCCCGCGAACAGGATCAGGGACAGAAGGATCAGCGGGACCTGTTTCATCGCTGGCACACCGGACAGTGGAAGGTCGAACGCCCCGACTGGACGATCCGGGCAATGGTGCCACGGCACTTCGGCTTGCGACAGGGCTTCCCCTCCTGCCCGTAGGCGCGGAAGTCATGCTGGAAGTATCCAAGCTCGCCGGAGGCCTGAACATAGTCGCGCAGCGTCGATCCGCCGGCCGCGATGGCCTCCGTCAGCACATCCTTGATCTCCGGCACCAGGCGCGCGGCGCGGCGGCCGGACACGGTCATGGCCAGCCGGGTGGGGGAGATACCGGCGCGGAACAGCGCCTCGCAGACATAGATGTTGCCCAGCCCGGCGACCACGCGCTGGTCCAGCAGGGCCGACTTGATGGGGGTGCGCTTCGTGGCGATGGCGGCGGACAGGCTGGCGCCGGAGAAGGCGTCGCCCAGCGGTTCCGGTCCCAGATCGCGGAAGAAGCGGTGATCGTCCAGCGCGGCGGTCGGGCAGAGATCGAAATAGCCGAAGCGGCGATGGTCCTGGAAGATCACCACCGTGCCGTCATCGACGGTGAAGACGATATGCTCGTGCGGCTGCTGACTGTTGGGGCGGGCATCATGGATATGCATCCGCCCCGACATGCCCAGGTGGCCGATCAGGGTCTCGCCATTGTCCAGATCATACAGCAGGTACTTGGCGCGGCGGCGCATGGCCTCCACCCGGCGGCCCGTCAGGCGTACGCCCAGATCGGGGGGCAGCGGGAAGCGCAGGTCCGGCCGGTTCACGGCCACATGGGTCAGGCGCCGCCCTGTCAGGCGACGGTCCAGCCCGCGACGAACGGTCTCTACTTCGGGAAGCTCCGGCATGGGGGGCACTGTAGCGTGGCCCCGGCGGCTCCGCTATGGTGCGCCGCATGGTCGAGACACGAAACAGCGATGGTGAATCCATGGCCTCCTTCGGCTTCCGGGAGGTGCCGGAGGCGGAGAAGGCCGGGCTCGTGGGGCAGGTCTTTCATTCCGTAGCGGCACGCTACGACGTGATGAACGATGTCCTGTCGCTGGGGGTGCATCGCATCTGGAAGGACCGGTTCGTCACCGCTCTGCGTCCCAGGGCGGGGGAGAAGGTGCTGGACCTGGCAGGCGGCACCGGCGACATCGCGCGGCTGATCCACCGCCGCACCGATGGCGCGGCCCATGTGACGCTGTGCGACATCAACCCTTCCATGGTGCAGGTCGGGCGCGACCGGCTGCTGGATCAGGGCCTGTTCCGGGGCATCGACTGGACCGTGGGTGACGCCGAGGCGCTGCCGTTCGGCGATGCGCAGTTCGACGCGGTCACCATCGCCTTCGGTATCCGCAACGTGACCCGCATCGACCTGGCGCTGCGGGAGATCCGCCGCGTGCTGCGGCCCGGCGGGCGTTTCTTCTGCCTCGAATTCTCCACCGTCTCGGCGGCGGCGCTGAAGCCATTCTATGACGCATGGTCGTTCCAGGCCATGCCGCGCATCGGCAAGATGATCGCCGACGACCCGGACGCCTATCAGTATCTGGCGGAGAGCATCCGCCGCTTTCCGGCACCGGATGACTTTGCGGCCATGATCAGCGACGCGGGACTGCGACGGGTCGGTTTCGATGCCCTGACGGGGGGAATCGCCGCCATCCATCGCGGCTGGCGAATCTAGCGGATGATCAGACGCCTGACCTATGTCGCGCGGCTGGTCTTCATTGCGCGGACCCTGCAGAAGCATGACGCCCTGTTCCCGCTGGAGCGGCTGGACGCCCCCCCGCTGGTGCTGCGTCTGGCGCGGCTGTTCGCGGGACGGTCGCGGCGCAATCGCGACCGGCGACCGGGGGAGCGGCTGGCCGCGGCGCTGGAGGATCTGGGGCCATCCTTCATCAAGCTGGGGCAGGCGCTCTCCGTCCGCGCCGATCTTCTGGGCGAAGGCATTGCCGATGACCTGGGGCGGCTGCGGGACCGGCTGCCCGAATTCAGCTTCGATGAGGCCCGCCAGACCATCGAAAGCGAACTGGAACACCCGCTGGAGGATCTTTTCGTCGATTTCGGGCGCAAGCCCGTCGCCGCCGCCTCCATCGCCCAGGTCCACTTCGCGACCGTCGCCACCCCGGAAGGCCCCGCGAAGGTCGCCGTCAAGGTGCTGCGCCCCGGCATCGAGGAGAAGCTGCAGCAGGACATGGACCTGTTCTTCTGGCTCGCCCGGATCGCGGAGCGCGCCGACCCGAAACTGAAACGGCTGCGTCCCGTGGACATTGTCCGCACCCTGCAGCAGTCCGTGGCGCTGGAGATGGATCTGAGGCTGGAGGCCGCCGCCGCCGACGAGATGGGGGAGGTCTTCCAGCAGGACCCGGACTTCCGCACGCCGCTGATCGACTGGGAACGCACGGCAGGCCGTGTCATGACCATGGAACGGATCGAGTCCGTGCCCATCGGCGACAATGCGGCGCTGGATGCCGCCGGGATTGACCGTCCGGCGCTGGCGGAACGCGTCATTCGCATCTTCCTGCGCCAGAGCCTGGCGCATGGCTTCTTTCACGCCGACATGCACCAGGGGAACCTGTTCGTCGATCCGGACGGCACGGTGGTGGCCGTCGATTACGGCATCATGGGGCGTCTGGACCACCGTACCCGACTGTTCATGGCGGAGATGCTGGGGTCCTTCATCGCCGGGGACTATCGCCGTGCGGCTGAGGTGCATATCGCCGCCGGTTACGTGCCGCCGGAGACTTCCGTCGATCTTTTCGCGCAGGCCTGCCGCTCCATCGGTGCGCCGATCCGTGGCAAGCCGGTCAGCGAGATCTCCATCGGGCGGCTGATGGCGCAGCTGTTCCGGGTGACCGAGACCTTCGCCATGGAGACGCGCACCGAGCTGCTGCTGCTGCAGAAGACCATGGTGACGGTGGAGGGCGTGTCGCGCGGCATCGATCCGGACATCAACTTCTGGAGCGCCTCGCAGCCGGTGATCGAGGGCTGGGCACGGGACAACCTGGGACCGGAGGCGCGGATCGCCGGGTTCATCACCGACACCCTGGACATCGTGGAGAAGGTGCCGCGCCTGCTGGAGCGGGCGGAGCGGGCCTTCGACCGGATGGAGGCGGTCGAGGTGAAACCGGCGGAAACGCCGGGTTCGGTGACGGCTGGCTGGGCGGTGGCTGCCGGAATTGCCGGTGTTGCCGGGGGACTTCTCGTGGCGCTGCTGCTCGGTGACGCTATCTGGTGAGGGCGTCGCGCCGTGCGCGCAGGGCAGGCTGCAGCAGGCTGAGGATCACCACACCGACGGCGACATAGCCCACACAGCCCGCCGCCAGCATGTCGAAGCTGATCCCGGCATCCAGCAGCAGGCCGAAACAGATCGGGGACGCGGCGGTGGCCATCACCATCGTGGCCTGGATCAGGCTGCGGATCGCGCCAAGGTGGCCGGTGCCGTGCATCTCGGCGAATACCGCGCCCATCAGGGTGAATCCGGCACCGGCGGTGGTGCCGACCAGAACCATGTAGACCAGCGCCCCCAGGGCATGGTCGGTGACGATCAGGCTCAGCGCCGAGAGACCCAGCGCCGGCAGGTAGAAGGGCAGCAGGCGGATGCCGCCGACACGGTCGACGAGGTTGCCCGTGATCAGGCTGGACAGGGCCTGGGCAATGGCGAAACCGACGAAGCAGCTCGCCAGCCATTCCAGGCTCCATCCCTTCACCTCAGCCAGATGCACCTGATGGAAGAACAGGCCGGTGGAGATGAAGGCCGGGGCCATCATGGCGAGGACCTGCGGGTAGAAGACGGGGTCGCGCACGACCTCCGACAGGGTGCGGGACCGGGCAGGGCGGGCGCCTGCCTGCATCGCGTCGGTCAGACCGGCCTGTCGCGCCGTCTCCCGTTCCGCCTGTCCGCGCAGCAGCCAGATCATCAGCGGTGCCACCCCGACCAGCAGCACGATGCCGAAGCCGCCCCAGGTCCAGCGCCAGCCAATCAGACCCAGCAGGATGACCGCCATGGGGGGAAAGATGGCCTCCCCCAGCGGATGCCCCAGGGCCGCCAGGCTGACCGCCTTGCCCCGTGCGCGGTCGAAGTAGCGCGCCATGGCAATGATGGAGACATGGCTCATCAGCCCCTGTCCGGTCAGGCGCAGCAGATAGAAGACAAGGCCGAGGAAGATGGCGGAGGGAACGATCGCGGTCAGTAGGCAGGCCGCCGCCAGTCCGGCGGAGACCATCAGTGTGTAGCGGGTCAGATCGACATGATCGATCTTCCGTCCCAGCCAGATCAGCGTCAGTCCGGCGCAGAGCGTGCCCAGCGAATAGAGCGTCCCGAAGTCACCGTGGCTGAGCCCGAACTCCGCCCGCCATGCCCCGCCGAACAGGGCGATGAAGAAGGTCTGGCCAAAGCTGGACAGGAACGCCGCCGTGACGCCGAACGACAGGAAGCGCCGGTTGGCGGCGATGAAGGAGAGATAGGAGTTCAAGCAAGGGTATCCGGTTCGTCTCAGCGTTCGAAGTAGGCCGGGCGTCCCGCACCCCAGTGGTCGCCCCACATGCGGGAACCGCCATCCACATGCACGATCTCGCCGTTCATGAACTTGCCTGTCGGGCCGCCGACGAAGACCGCCGTCTCCGCCACGTCCCAGAGATCCCCGACCTTCTTCATGGGATTTGAATCCTTGAAGGTCTCGCGTCCTGCGTCGGTGTAGTTCTCGAAGCCGCTGCTGGCGATCGTGCCGATGCCGAGGCAGTTCACCCGGATGTTGTAAGGGGCCCATTCGGTTGCCACGGTCTTCGACAGCGTGTTGACCGCGGAGCGGGACGCCGCCGTATGGGCCATCTGCGGGATGCCGCGATCAACGCTGGCGGTGATGTTGACGATGCTGCCCGGCTGGCCCCGGTCGCGCCAGCGTTTCGCCGCCGCCTGCATCATGTACCAGGTGCCGTTCAGGTTGGTGTCGATCACCGCGTTCCAGCCCTTGACGGAGAAGTCGATGGCGTCCTGCGCGAACTGGCCGCCGGCATTGTTGATCTGCAGGTCCAGGCCGCCGAACCGCTCGAAGGCTGCGCCCACCATGTCGTCGACGGCTTCCGCGTCGCGGATGGTCAGCGCACGGGTCTCCACGTCCCGGCCCAGCCCGGCGATCAGCTCCGCCGTGCGGTCCAGTTTCTCCTGCTTGCGGCCGCAGAGGTAGAGGCTGGCCCCCAGCCGGGCGAAGACGATGGCCATGGCCTTGCCGAACCCGCTGCCGGCACCGGAGACCAGAACGGTCTTGCCCGCGAACAGTCCGTCGCGGAACGACAGCGGCGTTTCCAGCATGTCGGCTTCGGTGAATCCGTATTTTGCCTCTGTGGCCATGGCGTGCCCTCCCCTTCAGCAGTCCTGGTTGCGAACCTACCTTCTGCGCGGGGACTCGTCTGCACGCATGAATGCGGGCCGGATATGCCGGTGCGATGGCAGGGGGTCAGAGTTCCCGCGCGTCCAGCAATTGCCCGGTGACCAGCCCGTCCCAGTTGCGCAGCGGCGGGCGGCAATGGCCGGTCATGGCCGTGCGGATTCCGTCATCCAGCAGCCCGAGGGTATCGAGCACCGACCAGAGGGCCGCAGCCGAGGCACGGGACGCCCCGTCCTCCGCCTTCAGCGCGATGCCGAGCTTCCGTTCCGGCAGATAGACGACGTAGACGCCTTCCGCCCCGGTCTTCGACAGGATGCGCCCGCCGGAGGCACGGATCAGGTCGGTATCCACGCGTTCCGTCCCGCCGATCATCTCCGGGTGGGCCTGCATGGCATGACAGAGGGTGCGGCACGCCTCTGCCCGAGTCGCGCCAAGCCGCCCCGTATCGCCTTCAGCCAGTCGTGCTGCAGCCACCGCGACCGCCGACAGCGGCAGGTTCGGGTTGGGCGCGGAACAGCCGTCGATGCCGAACGGCGTGTCGGACAGGTCGACGTCCGCCATCTCGCCGATGGCAGCGAAGATCCGTTGCTGGACCGGATGCCGCCGGTCCTGATAGTGGCGCACCGGATCGCCCAGGTGCAGCGCGGTGGTCAGCATGCCCGAATGCTTGCCGGAGCAGTTGTTGTGGCGGCGCACCGGCTGCTGGCCCTCGCGGATCAGCGTCGCCTGGTCATCGAAGCGGCGCGGCCATTGCGGCCCGCAGACAAGCGCCTCCTCCGTCAGGCCCAGGCGTGTCAGCCACGCGCCCACCGCACCGACATGGAATTCCTCGCCTTCGTGGGAGGCGCAGGAAAGTGCCAGTTCTGCAGGCGACAGGCCATATGCCCGCGCCGCACCGCTCTCGACCAGCGGCAGCGCCTGCATGGCCTTGATCGCCGAACGGGGGAAGGTCGGCCTGTCGGCCTGGCCGAAGACATGCGTCGCGACGCCGTCCGGGCCGGCGATGACGGCATGGACCTGATGCGTACTCTCGACCACGCCGCCACGCGTGGCCACGATCTCGATTGGCGCGGAATTGCTCATCACTGGTCGTCCCGGGGTCAGTTAAGCTCGATGAAATGCAGGCCGGAGATCAGCTTGTTGACCACCCCGCCATCGTCGGAGAACGGCAGGATCAGCCGCTCCATGCGATAGACGACATCCCTGACATTGCGGAAGTTGCGCTCCCCCAGCACCGGTATGCCTTCCCGCGCGCAGGTGCCATAGTCTTCCAGCACACTGGTGGTATTGTCGCCGAAATAGACCTCGTCCAGATAGTGACCGGTATAGTCCTTGCCATAGACGGTTGCGACGCGCGTGCCCAGGACCCGCACGGCCAGCCGCCCGGTGTCCGGTTCCACGTCCAGCAGGATCAGATTGGGCAGAATACGGGGAACCTGTACCGGATCGAAGGCTGAACGGGACGGAATTCGCCTGTCCCCTCGCATCTTCTGCCAGTAGGTGTACAGATCTCTCAGCTGCTGATCTCGGATATCCAGTTCATCCGCAGCATGCCCGGCCATGATTGCTACCCCGCGCGGTTCCACGCCCGTGGTATCATGATCATCAATGGCTGTCGAACGCTGCCTGCGTGATGGGTGTCATGGGGTAAGCATGCAGATGAGCCGGTACAGTGGAGGTTTTCGTACCGGCCCATCCCGGCGTCAAAACAGGTTCTTGCCGAAATTCAGCACGTGATCCGGTACTTCAACCCCGTCGAGCACACGCCCGTCGTCGTATGGTGTGCCGACCGCGGTGTGCAGCGGGATGACCCCCGCCCAGATCGGCAGGGCATAGTCCTCCTCATCATCGACCGGGTTGCCGGTACGTACCTTCGCCGATGCCTCGCTGATCGGCAGCGACAGCACCGAAGTCGCCTTGATCTCCTGCGCATTGTTGGGGCGCAGGGTCTCGACACGACCGGGAAACAGCCCTTCGATGAAGTTGTTCACCAGCGTGCTCTTGAGCTCCGGGTCCTCGATCAGCGTGGGTCGGCCCAGGATCATGACCGAACGGTAGTTGGCGGAGTGGTGCATGCCGGAACGCGCCAGCACCAGACCGTCGAAGCAGGAAACCGTGAGGCAGACGTCGGCATCCCTTGCGTTGCGCAGCGCCTGACTGGCGGAGGAGCCGTGGAAGTAGACATGATCCCCTTCGCGCCACTGAAACGTCGGTGTCACGAACGGCTGGCCGTCGCGCACATATCCGACGTGGCACAGCGGCTGCGCATCCAGAATGGCGTCGATGCCCTGCCGGTCATAGACCGCACGCTCGTTGAGGCGCTTCACACGGGTCCGTTCACTGGGGGCCTTGGTCTCGCGTGCCATGTCATCTCTCCATCGGTTGGGTGGCCGTTCCGTTGCTGGATAGCGTTCGATTGGCATGGTAGAAAGTGCCAATTCACAGTAAATCTGCCAGTCCAATTCATGCCCGACCTCCCGCCCGCGTCCCTGCTGACCACCCCGGCCGCCCTGCTGACCATCAGTGTGGAGCGGTCCCGCGCCCGGCCTGTCTTCATGCAACTCTACGATCAGGTGCGGGATCTCATCCTGGATGCGCGCCTGCGCTCCGGGACGCGATTGCCCTCCAGCCGTGACCTTGCCGCGGAACTGGGCCTGTCCCGCACGACCGTCGTCGCCGCCTATGACCAGTTGCAGAGCGAGGGCTATGTCGAGCAGCGCCGCGGGGCGGGCACCTTCGTGGCGGAACTGGTACCGGAACTGCTGACGGGCGCGACGGTCGCGCGCGGCGCCGGCACGCCCGGAAGGGGGCCGCTGCCCGCCCCGGAACCCCCCCGTCCGCTGGCCCACATGGTGCCGGACCTCGGCGCCGTGGAACGCAGGGAGTGGGGCCGGTTGCTGCAGCGGGGCTTTCAAAGTCTGGATCCCGCACATCTGGAGCGTGGCGATCCCTTCGGCCTGCCGGTGCTGCGCGAAGCCATCGCCGATCATCTGAAGGTCTGGCGCGGGCTGGATGTGATGCCGGACCAGATCATCATCACCTCCAGCTCGGCGGAGTCGCTGCGGCTGGTGCTGGCTGCCCTGTTTCCCGGCCAGGCCACGGTGGTGATGGAGGATCCCGGCTATCAGGACATGCGCGCGGTGCTGGCCGAGGCGGGGCAGACGGTGGAGCATGTCGCGGTGGATGCGGAGGGGCTGTGCACCGACCTGCTGCCGGAGGGCGATCAGGTCAGGGGGATCGTCGTCACCCCGTCGCGGCAGTTTCCGCTGGGGGTCACCATGACGCTGCCCCGCCGACTGGCGCTGCTGCAGTGGGCGGGGGCCGCGGACCGGTTCGTGATCGAGGATGATTTCGACAGCGAGTACCGTTACCGCGGCAGCCCGCTGGAGGCCCTGGCCAACCTGGATCGTGAGGGGCGCGTGGTCTATCTCGGCAGCTTTTCCAAGGTCCTGTTCCGGTCCCTGCGCATCAGTTACCTGGTGGTGCCGCTGCGGACACTCGACCGGTTTCACGCGACCCTGCGGGTCCGCGCACCGGCCACATCCATCATTGCGCAGCCGGCCCTGGCGGAGTTCATCACCAGTGGCGGTTTCGCGACCCATCTGCGGCGCATGCGACGGCTCTACGGTCAGCGCTATCGGGCGCTGGCCGTGGCAATGGAACGTATGGCCGACCTGCTGACCCTGCAGGAGGTGGACAGCGGCATGCACGCCATTGCCTGGTCCACACCGGCACTCGACGCGCGCATGACGGATGTGGCGGCGGCCCGGCGGGCGGCGGCTGCCGGTGTGACCGTGCGCCCGCTCAGCCCCTTCTATGTCGCCGAGCCGCCCCGCCAGGGACTGATCCTGGGCTTTGCCGGGTTCGATGCGGCCCGGATCGCGCAGGCCGTCGCGTGCCTTGATGCGGCGCTGCGCGACCCGTGAGGGCTTTTCGCCCGGCCCGGGCTTGCGCTATGAATGTTTCCCGCCCGCGCACGGTCTGTCTGCGCCCGGCGACATACAGATGATCGGGGAGGATCGGGAACATGGATCTGTCTTTCACTTCGGAAGAGATCGCCTTTCGCGAGGAAGTGCGGACGTTCCTGCGGGAAAAGGTGCCGAGCGACATTCGGGAGCGTGCCCGCATCGGCTGGTCCTACCTGCCGAAGGACGATTACCTGCGCTGGCAGAAGATCCTGTACGAGCGTGGCTGGATCGCGCCCGGCTGGCCCGTGGAATATGGCGGCACCGGCTGGAACGCCGCACAGCGGTTCATCTTCGACGAGGAATGCGCCCGCGCCGACTGTCCGCGCATCATCCCCTTCGGCATCACCATGGTCGGACCGGTCATCTATACCTTCGGCACACCGGCGCAGAAGGAACGGTTCCTGCCGCGCATCCTCTCGACGGAGGACTGGTGGTGCCAGGGCTATTCGGAGCGCGGGGCCGGGTCGGATCTGGCGCGACTGGCGACGAAGGCCCGGCGGGAGGGGGATCACTATGTGGTCGATGGCCACAAGATCTGGACGTCCGGCGCGCACCGGGCGAACTGGATGTTCACGCTGGTCCGCACCGATCCAACCGCGGAGAAGCCGCAGCAAGGCATTTCCTTCCTGCTGATCGACATGCGCACGCCGGGGGTCACGGTGAAGCCCATCGTCTCCATGGACGGCTACCACTATCTGAACGAGGTCTTCCTGGACGATGTGAAGGTGCCGCTGGATTGCCTGATCGGGGAGGAGGGCAAGGGCTGGACCTGCGCCAAGTTCCTGCTGGGCAACGAGCGGACGGGTATTGCCGGGGTCGGTCGCTCCAAGGGGCGGCTGGAACAGCTGAAGGAGATGGCGGGCGCTGAGGCCGATGGTGGCGGACGCCTGATCGAGAACCCGGCGTTCCGCCGCAAGGTGGCGGAGATCGAGACCGAGCTTGCGGCGCTGGAGGTCACCAACCTGCGCAATCTCGCGGACGCCGCCGCGGGTCGCCCGCCGGGGGCCGAATCCTCCATGCTGAAGATCCGGGGCACGGAGATCGAGCAGTCGATCAACGAGACCATGGTGGAAGCCATCGGCTACTACAGTGCGCCCTATGTCCACACGGCGCTGAACTGGCAGGGCAATGTGTCCCCGGTCGGCCCGGCCCATGCGGACGGGGTGATGCCGGAGCATCTGCTGAAGCGCGCATCGACCATCTATGGCGGCACCAACGAGGTGCAGAAGAACGTCATCGCCAAGGCGGTGCTGGGCCTGTGAGGGGCGTCATTGCAGGTTTCGTGCTGGCGTCCCTGGCCGTGCTTTCACTGGGCGCGGCGGCTGATGCGGAGGAGCGTTCCTGGCGCGAGACCTGTCTGGCCCAGGAACATCCGGCGTTTGCCTTCGGTGACGAACGGCTGCCCGGCGATGCCCGGCCCCTGTTCGGCTGTGCCGAGCGCAGCGGCGCGCGGGAGGATGCGGACGCGCAGTTCGTCGAGAAGCTGCAGCACGACGGGGACACCGATCTGGACACGGCGCGGGAACTGATCCGGCTGGGCTGGAAATGGATCGGACTGCGGCAGCCGGGATCCGCCATCAACCGCTTCAACCTGGCCTGGCGCTTTGCGCCGGAGGATGGCGATGTCTATCACGGCATCGCGGTCGCCATGGCCGAACTGGGCCAGCCTGCGGAGGTCATCGACTACTGGTTCGCGCAGGCCGTCAGCAAGCCGCAGGGTCGCCCGGGCCGGTTTGCCGACTACGGGCGCTACATGGTGGCCGGCCGACGGCATGAGGAGGCCCGCCCCGTGCTGATCCGGGCGCTGGAGCTCGAGCCGGAAAATGCCTGGGCCATGATGTATCTGGCCGATGTGCATTTCTGGCTGGAGGAACGCCGGGAAGGCTGCGCCATGATCCTGAGAATCCTCGATGCCCGCCCGCCGCAGGGCTTTCCGCAGGTCGACTTCGACAAGCTGCTGGAACACTGGCGCAATCGCGCGGCGGTCGCGCAGTGCCCGACCGGCTGAGCGCACCTGCGGGCCGCTCAGGCCTTGATGTCGGGTAGCCGGATGGTCACGGTCGTGCCCTCGCCGAGAGTCGATTCCAGGCTGACCTGACCCTTGAGCAGATCCACCAGTTCCTGCGTCAGGGCCAGTCCGAGACCGGTGCCGTCATGATTGCGGGTCAGCGCATCCGCGACCTGGCCGAAGGGGGTCATGACCTTGGCAAGGTCGGTCTCAGAGATCCCGATGCCGTCATCGATGACCCGGATGACGACCGGCCAGTCAGGGTCGCGTGACAGCCGGACCTGTATGGTCCCGCCGGGGTCGGTGAACTTCACCGCGTTGGACAGCAGGTTGACGACGATCTGCTGGATCTTGCTGACGTCGCTGTTGATCACCGGCAGGTCGGATTCCGCCTCCGTGCCGAGGGTGATGTTGCGCGCGTTGGCGTCCTGGCGCACCAGCGAGACGGCGAAGCCGACAGCCTCCCGCACATCGACGGGGGCCAGTTCGAGGTGCAGATGACCACCCTCCGCCCGTGTCAGATCCAGGATGTTCTCGACCATGTTCAGCATGTGCCGCCCGGCGCGCAGGATATCGTTCGAGAACTCCTGGGTCATGGCGTGATCATCGGGGTTCATCTTCGGGTCACGCAGAATCTCGGCGAACCCCAGGATGGCATTCAGGGGGGTCCGGAATTCGTGGCTCATGTTGGCCAGGAACCGTCCCTTGGCCTGATTGGCTGCCTCCGCCCGCGCGGCCTCGGTCCGCAACCGGCGACTGGCGTTCGAAAGGTCGGTCAGCATCTGGTTGATTGCCTCCGCCATCGCCACGATTTCCATCGGCGTCCGGGGGGGCAGGTTGCTCACCCTGGCGCTGCTGTCGCCGGCACTGACCGCCCTCGCCACATCCGCCACCTGCTCGATCGGCCGCGCAAGATAGCGGGCGATGACCCAGGCAATGACGATCGCGACCAGCAGGCCGAGCCCGCCGATCAGGATCGAGACCAGTTGCACGCTTCGGGCATGGGCCGAAAGTTCCGCCAGCGGCTGCGGCACCATCACACCCCAGCCGGTATGCGGTGCACTGGTGAACCCGGCGATCATCTCCGCGTCCATGGCGGGGGAGTAGAAGGTGGTAACGCCGGTTTCCCCCTTCATCATCCGGGCAACTGCCGACACGCGCGAGATGTCCTTGGTCTGCTGCTCCCAGGACTTGTTCGGATGGGCAATGACGTGACCGAACTGGTCGACGATCGCGGAATGGCCGCGCTGGCCGAATGCGACCCGCTGCTGCACGTCCACGACATAGTCCGTCCCCAGGGTGCCGATGGCGAGGTGCCCTTCGGGGAGCTGCTGCACGATATGCAGGGTCGGCTTGCCGTTCCGGTCGAGTTGCACGCCTGAGAACGTGGCCTCACCCCCCGGCGCCGCCTCGGCCAATCGGCGCAGAACGCTCATGTCGCCGACCTGTCGGTCGATGGGTTCCCCCGGCGCGGTGCCATCCAGGCTGGCGGTGACGCGACCGGCACTGTCGACAATGCAGGTATGGCGAAACCCCATCCTGGCGAGCAGGGACGCGACGGCGGATACATCTGTACTGGCAGTCTTCATTTCCGATACGGCCAGACCGAAGACGGCCTCGACATCCTCGGAGTAGCGGTCGAGGGCGTGAGAGAGATTCCGGGCGATCAGCAAATGCCGCTCACTTACCTCTGCCAGTTCCTTCTGGTAGGCCGACTGCTGCTGCCAGGCGGCAAGCAGCCCGACCGGAATCGTGGCGATCAGGGTAAAGGCGACGAACAGCAAGGTGCGCAGACGGGCCGGGCGCCGGCCGCGGCGCAGTCTCTCTGACACGCGCGCAGCGATGGATCGGGTTTCACCCCGGCCCGCCGTGGTCACTCTGTCGTCATGTGCTGTCATCTCACCATACTTGGCATGCCAGACGTCATCGTAGCACAGTTCCGGCAAAGGCCATCATGTGCGCGCCGGATTCGACAGCGCCCTGTGATGCCGGACGGTTGCGCCGGCTGGCTACCGGATCAACTACAGCGACAGGGGCGGAAGCCTGATCCGTGCACAGGAATTGGGCGTGCGTCCGCAATAGAACAGCTCCAGTTCCGGGGATCCCTTCAGGGCGAACCGCAGCGCGTCCAGTGCGTCCGACTTCGATCTGTAGGGGGGTGGCGGTATGCCCTCGTCTGGCCAGATCCCGTAGACACCTTCGACATAGAGCGATGAATGCTCGCAATGCATCGAGGGCGATCCGCCGGCCAGCGAATCCCTGCGCTGGCATTTCTGCGTGCTGCCCGCCCTGAACTCCTTGGGCAGCCGGTACCATTCGAACGTCCTCTCACCACGGTAGAGCGCGGGCAGGGCACGCATGACGGCTTGAACCGCCGAATTGGCGACATCCTGCCTGATGTTGACCCGCAATGTCAGGTCCATGCGCCCCGCTTCATCAGGGCGGACAACCTCGGAAATGAAGACTGCCGGGACGTCGTGGAAGTCTGCCGCCAGAGCGGCATCGGAAACCGGGTCGTCGCAGGCGGCCAGCAGCAGAAGGCATGCCAGTGGAACGGTCGCCAGCCACGAACGCAATACAGTCATCGAGCGGTTCTCCACGTCACAGCCAGGTCGAGTAGACAGGATGTGTTTTGCAACCTCAACTGGCGTCTGCGATGTCACCACGCGCGAGCGGGCTTCTTGCTTGCCCCGCTCGATCTGCAGGCGCCCGGTCCGGCGCGGGACGTTGTGTCTCTTGTTAACCGTGCCCGATCTCGTGTTTATTGCAGGCAAGCGCCCCATATGGCGTTCAGACAGATTCTTTCGGGGCCTTCAGGGGAGGAAGCCCTGCCCCCGAATCCTGCATGAGGAGAAGCAGACAATGTCCAACAGCATGAAGTTCTATATTGACGGTGCCTGGGTCGATCCGGTCGATCCGAAGCCCTTCGACGTCATCAATCCGGCAACCGAGGAAGCCTTCGCGCAGATCTCGCTCGGCAACGCGGAAGACGTGGACCGCGCCGTGCAGGCCGCCAAGCGCGCCTTCCCGAGCTGGTCGCAGACCACCAAGCAGGAACGGCTGGAGCTGTTCGACGCCATCATGGCCGCCTACAAGAACCATTACGCCGAGATGGCCGACGCGATCTCGAAGGAAATGGGCGCGCCCGCCACCTTCGCGCAGAAGGTCCAGGCCGCCACCGGCATCGGCCACTTCAAGACCATGTCGAAGCTGCTGGCCAAGTTCGAATTCGACGAGGACCGTGGCACCACGCGTCTCAGCAAGGAACCGATCGGTGTCTGTGGCATGATCACGCCGTGGAACTGGCCGGTGAACCAGATCGCCGCCAAGGTCGCCCCGGCGCTGGCCGCAGGCTGCACCATGGTGCTGAAGCCGTCCGAGATCGCGCCGATGAGCGGCATCGTCTTCGCCGAGATCCTGCATGAGGCCGGCGTGCCGAAGGGCGTGTTCAACATGGTGAATGGTGACGGCCCGGGTGTCGGCTCCGCCATCAGTTCCCATCCGGACGTGGACATGGTGTCCTTCACCGGCTCCACCCGCGCCGGTGTCGCGGTGGCGCAGAACGCCGCCCCGACGGTGAAGCGCGTGTCGCAGGAACTGGGTGGCAAGTCC
Source organism: Kordiimonadales bacterium IMCC3096 (assembly GCA_016865035.1). Classification (GTDB taxonomy): domain Bacteria; phylum Pseudomonadota; class Alphaproteobacteria; order Minwuiales; family Minwuiaceae; genus Minwuia. Next base: position 1,659,973 of record CP018227.1, on the reverse strand, counting down.
GCCAACATCATCCTGGACGACGCCGATTTCCAGAAGGCCGTGTTCGGCGGTGTGCTGCAGTGCTTCGGCAATACCGGCCAGTCCTGCAACGCGCCGACCCGCATGCTGGTGCCGATGGACCGGATGGAGGAAGCCGGCGAGATCGCCAAGGCCGCCGCCGCCAAGGTGCGCGTCGGTGATCCGGCGGACGAGAACACCACCATGGGTCCGCTGGTCTCCAAGGCGCAGTGGGACAAGGTGCAGGGCCTGATCCAGAAGGGCATCGACGAGGGCGCGACCCCGGTCGTCGGCGGTACCGGCCTGCCGGAAGGCGTCAACAAGGGCTATTTCGCCCGCCCGACGGTCTTCACCAATGTCACCAACGACATGACCATCGCGCGTGAGGAAATCTTCGGCCCGGTGCTCTCGATCCTTGGCTACAAGGACGACGCGGACGCGGTCAGCATCGCCAATGACACGCCCTATGGCCTGTCCGGCTATGTCTCCGGCGCACCGGAACACGCCCAGGCCATCGCCAAGCAGCTGCGCACCGGCAACGTGCATGTGAACGGCGCCATGGCCGACGTCTTCGCCCCCTTCGGCGGCTACAAGCAGTCCGGCAACGGGCGCGAGTGGGGCGAGTACGGCCTGGAGGAATACCTCGAGGTCAAGGCCATCATGGGCCACAACGCGGCATAGTAAGAGCAGGCGGGCTGGGGTTGGCCGGGTCGGCCAGCCCGCCGTCTCCAGTGAACGCCGCCGGTGCCGCAAGCCGGGGCACTGGGCTGGGGTTGGCCGGGTCGGCCAGCCCGCCGTCTCCAGTGAACGCCGCCGGTGCCGCAAGCCGGGGCACTGGGCTGGGGTTGGCCGGGTCGGCCAGCCCGCCGTCTCCGGTGAACGCCGCCGGTGCCGCAAGCCGTGGCACTGGGCTGGGGTTGGCCGGGTCGGCCAGCCCGCCGCGTCCGGAACGTTGAAGAATCAGGGTCTGTCGGAAGCGGCAGGCCCTTTTTCGTGAGTCGCCGGGTCTGCAAGCCTCACCACCCCACAGACGCCGTGCCCGGGCTTGACCCGGGTACCCAGCAGTGCCGCGCAGACGTCGGAGACTGGGCTCGCGGATCAGGTCCGCGAGCGGCGTGGGGGAGGGGTGAAGCATTGATGCCCGCCGCCACTACCCCACAGACGTCCGACCGGTGTCACCTTCGGCAACTCGCCCGTGCGGAGCGGCATTGCCGTGGTGTCTCAGAAGTTGCCCCTGATCTGATTGTCCAGGTCGTCCTCGATGAAGTGGCGGACGATCTCGTCGATGGAGGCGTCGGTATGGATGCCGAGGGCCTCCGCGCGTGCGCCCTTCGTGCCGGAGGGCCAGCCATTGACGATGGCCTGGGTCTTCGGATCGGGGTTGAAGCGGATCTCGCCGAGCTTCCGGTTGCCGCGATTGCGGACCACCGCTTCCTGCATCTCGGCGGCAGTAGCCGTGAACCCCGACAGCAGCAGGGTGCGCCAGTCGCCCAGTTCGGATGCCGCGACTTCGTGCGCGGTGATGAAGGCATCAACGACACGGCGCGGGCTCATCAGGGCCATGCCGCTTTCCGGGGAAACCGGCACCTCCATGTCGATGCCGCAGAGAGGCTCCCGGATCATCGAACTGGCCCAGGTGGAGGCGGCACGGTTGGGCTTGCCGGTGCGGACGCAGATGGTCGGCAGCCTGAGCGAGCGCGCATCCAGGAAGCCCTTCCGCGAGGCATCGTTCAGCAGTTGCTCACCGCAGGCCTTGGCCACGCCATAGCTGGTCTGTGGCGTGATCGGGGTCTCGTCGGTCACGGTACGGGGCAGGTTCGTGCCGCCATAGACCGCAACCGAACTGGCGAACACCACCTTCGGCGGTGACGGCATGGCCCGCGCCGCCGCGATGACATTGCGGGTGCCGTCGAGGTTGATCCGCATGCCGAGGTCATAGTCCTCCTCCGCATGCGCCGAGACGATGGCGGCGAGGTGGAAGATGCTCTCCGCATCCGCACCGATGACCGCCGCGACCTCGGCCGCGTCGGCAATGTCACCGGCCACCGTATTCACCATCTCCGCGTCTTCAAAACCTGTGGCCTCGACGACATCGAACAGGGTGATGGCGGTGACGGGTTTCTCCTCCCCCGCCGCGTTGGTCAGGCTGCCGCGCTGCAGGATCTGACGCGCCAGCCGCTTGCCGATGAAACCGGCACCGCCGGTGATGACCACCCGCATGTCAGTGGCTTTCGCGCGGGATCGGTGCGCCGGAGCCGCCCACCAGGAAGTCCAGGTCACAGCCCTCATGCGCCTGCATGACATGATCGTGGTACAGGCGCACATAGCCCCGTTCCATCGGTGTCGGCGGCGGTGTCCAGGCGGCCTTGCGCCTGGCCAGCTCGGCGTCGCTGACATCCAGATGCAGGCGGCGGTTCGGCACATCCAGCTCGATCATGTCCCCGGTCTGCACCAGCGCCAGCGGTCCGCCGGCGGCGGATTCGGGGCTGACATGCAGCACCACCGCGCCATAGGCCGTGCCGGACATGCGGGCATCGGAGATGCGCACCATGTCGGTGATGCCCTTGCGCAGGATCTTGGCCGGCAGCGGGAAGTTGCCCACCTCGGGCATGCCGGGATAGCCCTTCGGGCCGGCGCCCTTCAGCACCATGACGCAGGTCTCGTCGATGTCGAGGTCGTCATCCTCCACCTTGGTGCGCAGCTCCTCGATGCTCTCGAACACCACGGCGCGCCCGCGATGGGTCAGCAGGGCCGGGGTTGCGGCGGATGGCTTGATCACGGCACCGTCGGGGGCGAGGTTGCCGCGCAGCACGGCAAGGCCCACATCCTTGTTCAGCGGATTGTCGAAGGGGCGGATGACGTCATCGTTCCAGTTCCGCGCTTCCGCCGCATTGGCGGTCAGGGAGGCACCGTTGACGGTGACCACATCGTCGTTGAGCAGCCCGTTCTCCGCCAGCGCCCGCACCACCACAGGCAGGCCCCCGGCATAGTAGTAGTCCTCCATGAGGTACTTGCCGTTGGGCATCAGGTTGACCAGCAGCGGCACGCCGCGCGCCAGACGGTCGAAATCGTCGATGGTCAGTTCGACCCCCAGCCGCCCGGCCAGGGCGATCAGATGGATGATGGCGTTGGTGGAGCCGCCGATGGCGGCATTGACGCGCACGGCATTCTCGAATGCCTTGCGGGTCACGACCTTCGAGAACCGCAGATCCTCATGCACCATCTCGACGATCCGCCGCCCGACCAGATGCGCGATGCGATAGCGGTTGGCATCGACGGCCGGCACGGCGGAGGCGCCGGGCAGGGTCAGGCCCAGTGATTCGGTCATGGAGGCCATGGTGGAGGCTGTGCCCATGGTCATGCAGTGACCGTTGGAGCGGGACATGCAGTTCTCCGCCTCCATGAAGTCGGCCAGGGTCATCTTGCCGGCCCGCAGATCCTCCGAGAAGCGCCAGACATCGGTGCCGGAGCCGATGTCCTGGCCCTGGAACTTGCCGTTCAGCATCGGTCCGCCGGTGATCACCACGGTGGGCAGGTCACAGCTGGCGGCACCCATCATCATGGCGGGCTGGGTCTTGTCGCAGCCGGAAAGCAGCACGACACCGTCCAGCGGATTGGCGCGGATCGATTCCTCCACATCCATCGCCATCAGGTTGCGGAACAGCATGGTGGTGGGGCGCATCAGGGTCTCGCCCAGTGACATGACGGGGAACTCCAGCGGGAAGCCGCCCGCCTCCCACACGCCGCGCTTCACACGCTCCGCCACATCGCGCAGATGCGCGTTGCAGGGGGTCAGTTCCGACCAGGAATTGCAGATGCCGATGACGGGACGGCCATCGAAGGCGTCATGCGGCGTGCCCTGGTTCTTCATCCAGGCGCGATGGTTGAAACCGTCCTTGGCCCCGGCCCCGAACCAGTTCGCACTGCGGTATTTCCTGCTGTCTTCGCTCACCTGAAACCCTCCCCATGATCCTTGTCGCGGAGGTCGTTGTGCGCCTCCTGCCGATTTGCGGATGCAACAGTAGATCGTTGCATCAGATGATGGAAGCGGCACCGGCCCACTCCGGGTCGTGTCAGCGCCGGCGGCGATCCCCAGCGTCAGCGTGCGCGCTTTTCAACTCATGAGCCGACCGATAGTGTCTGGCAAGCGCGAGCCAGTTGGGGAGGAAAAACGGGATGAGCGAAGAACTGCTGTACGAACAGGACGGTCACGTGGTGACACTGACCATGAACCGGCCGGAGCAGATGAATGCCCTGTCCTATCAGGAAACCTTCGAGGCCTTCGTCGCGGCGGCGGATCGCATCCAGAACGACCTGAGTGTCCGCTGCGTGATCCTGACCGGCAAGGGGCGGGCCTTCTCGGCGGGCGGCAACGTCAAGCAGATGCGCGAACGCTCCGGTATCTTCGGCTCCGGCGGCATGAAGACCCGCGACAGCTATCGCAACGGCATCCAGAAGATCCCGCTGGCCATGTACGAACTGGAGGTGCCGACCATCGCCGCCGTCAATGGTCCGGCGGTGGGCGCGGGCTGTGACCTGGCCTGCATGTGCGACATCCGGCTGGTGGCGGAAAAGGCATTCTTCGCCGAATCCTTCCTGAAGCTGGGCATCATTCCCGGCGACGGCGGTGCCTTCCTGCTGCCGCGCGCCGTCGGCATGAGCCGGGCGGCGGAGATGACCTTCACCGGTGACCGGGTCTATGGCCCGCAGGCGGCGGAATGGGGCCTGGCCAGCAAGTGCGTGCCGGAAGATGAACTGCTGGCCGAGGCGCAGGCGCTGGCCGCCCGCATCGCCAGCAACCCGCCTGAGGTGCTGCGCATGTCGAAGCGGCTGCTGCGCGAAGGGCAGAAGACGGACCTGAAGGGTGTGCTGGAACTTTCCGCCGCCTATCAGGCGCTGGCGCATCAGACCGCCGACCACGCGGAGGCCGTGGAAGCCTTCTTCGAGAAGCGCACACCAACCTTCAAGGGCGAATAGGGAGACACAGGCCATGGCTTCCGGTGCCGCCACCCCCGTTTCGGCTTCCGACCTGCTGGCACTTGTGCAGCAGGGCAAGGCCGGCGAGGCGGCGCGCCGGGCGTCAAGGGCACTGAAGAAGACACCGCGTGACCCGTCGCTGCTGTTCGTGGCGGGACTGGCGGAGCATGCCAGTGGTCAGACCCGGCGCGGGATCACGCATCTGAAGCGCGCCGCGAAGCTGGAGCCGGGCGCACTGGCCATTGCGCTGAACCTCGGCACCATGCTGCGGTCGGTTGGCGACTTCGCGGCGGCCATTGCGGAGCTCGAACGCGCGAAAGCGATGCAGCCGGGCAATATGGAGGTGCTGGGCCAGCTCGGGATGGCGCTGGTGCAGGCTGACCAGCCCGCGCCGGCAATCGATAATCTGCAGGCGGCAATGGCGGGCAGCCCCGAGAATGCGGAACTTGCGTTCTGGCTGGGGACGGCCTGTTCGAAGGTCGGGGACCACGTGGCCGCCGAGCGGGCCTACCAGTCGGCGATCAGGCTCAATCCGGCGCATGTCTCCGCGCACCGCCAGTTAGGCAACATGCTGACGAAGATTGGCCGGTTCGCCGACGCGGCGGTGGTCAATCGGGCCGCCCTCCGACTGTCACCCGGCGACGGCGCGGTGATCTACGACCTGGCGCATGCGCTCGCCAGTTCCGATGCGCCGGAGGAGGCACTGGCCTGTCTGGAACCGGTCATTGCCACGGGCAAGGCACCACCTGACTTTTCCGAGCTTGCCGCCTTTGCGGCCTTTCGCGCAGGCGATCCGGAAGACTGCATCCGGCGCTGTGATGCCATCCTGGAACGGTTTCCCGGCAGGACCACCGCCATCGCCTACAAGGGCATGGCCCTGAACGAGATCGGCCAGAGGGACGCTGCGGCGGAACTGATGGCCATGGAGCGACTGGTCAGCAGTGCGATCGCCGAGCCACCGGACGGGTATGATTCGCTGGAGGGCTTCAACGCCGCGCTGGTGGCGGAGATCGAAGGCCATCCGTCGCTGCAGTATTCACCGCTCAATCGCTCCCTGACCCGGGGGCGGAGCACCGACGAACTCTTCGAGAATCCGGAAGGCGCGATCGCGGCCTTCCGCAAGGTGATCGAGAGTGCCGTGGCACGCTGGTCACAGGATCATCCGATCGATCCGGCGCATCCCTGGCTGGCGCAGCGTCCGCACCGGACGCGGATCGGCTGCTGGGCAAACATCATGGACCGCGGCGGTTTCCACGATGTCCACTTCCACCCACCGGGCTGGCTCAGCGGTGTCTACTATCCGCAGGTACCGCCGGGTGTCGGGGATGGTGTCTCGGGGCATGAGGGCTGGATCGAGTTCGGTCGGGCCTATTACATGCTGCGGAGCAGGGACGAACCGCCGGTGCGTCGGCTGAAGCCGCAGCCGGGTCTGATCGTGCTGTTTCCGTCATATCTCGGACACAGGACAATTCCGTTCGCGGAACAGGATTACCGCATCAGTGTCGCCTTCGACATCATGCCGGTCTGAGCGGGCCGGTCTGCCGCGACCGACCGTCGGAACGGCCGTTTCCTGCCCGTGCCGGTCTTGCCGGCCCGCAATCCCGGGAATGCCGCAAACGAAAAAGGGCGGCTCGTGAGAGCCGCCCTTTGACGAACCGAATGTGACTTCGGTCAGTAACGCTTTCTCTTCTTCGAATCGCCGACGATCGTGAAGGAGCCGTCTGCACCGGAGAAAACACCCGGACCGGGTGCGATCTCACCATGCTGAGGCGGTTCCTCCTGAAGCGGCGTGTGCGAGCAACCGGCCAGAAGGCCGACTGCTGCACTCGCGAAAGCGATGCGAAGAAGATGACGCATCAGAACTTGACGCGCATACCAACCATGCTGGCGACGGCGTCGCCGACGGCGCCTTCGTTACCACCGTGGAAGGTCAGCTGGGCATAGGCCTCGGCACCAGCCGCGACACCCTGCACCAGACCGAAGCCAACGCTGTACACGTTGCCCTGGCCGTCAAAGCCACCGTTGTTGGACATGTACTGCACGCCCAGCGAGGTCGGGCCCATGTCCACATACGAACCCTTATGGGCGAGGCCCAGGGCGTAGTAGAAACGGTCGTTGTTGTCGTCATCCAGCTCGGTACCGAAGGAGCCGTTCAGCGCGACAACACCGAAGTTGATGCCCATGGAACCGGCGACCAGCGGATCGTTACCGGCACCCGGGTTGGCTTCGTAGCCAAGGGCAGCGAGAACGCCCAGACCGGCAACCTGACCGGCATAACGGATGGCAGCGGTCACTTCACCGTTGTCACGGGTCGAGATGGATGCCTTGGCACCACCGAAGCTCGGGGTGTCATAGCGGATCGCATCCTGACGGCCACCGTCACCGAACGACAGGAAGTTCACGCCGGCGTTGGCGATACCGGTGGTGTCTTCCGGGTTGATCGCGGCCAGGGACGCGTAGTTGAAGGAGCTGTGCAGCAGGCCTTCAGTCGCCTCACCCTGCTGACCGGTGGTCAGCGTGCCGAAGCCGCCCTGGATGTAGACATACGCATGGCGGGCAACGAAAGCGTTACCACCGGCGTTGCCGTTCAGGACCGCACCAGCGGACGTGTTGGATTCCATTTCCATCTCGAGACGGGTACCGACCTTGGTGGAATCGGAAACGTTGGCCGAGGCATCCCAGCGAACGCGGGTCGAAGAGGCGTCGTTGTCAACATAGTTGAACGCGGACTTGTCATTGCCGTCGCTGACGAACATCACGGCGCGGTTGACCTGGCCGGACACCTTCAGGCTGACGCCCTTGACACCCTTGGCAACGCCGTCCTGGTTGGCACTCAGCTGTTCCACCTTCTTCGACAGAGCGTCGATCATGGCGGCCTGAGCCTGGAGCTGGTCGCCACTATGCGACGCAGCAAACGCGGAGCCGGCGGTCAGCAGCGCAGTAGCTGCAACACCAGCGAGCAGGTGCTTATGGTTCACTTAATTGCCCTCCTAAAGGAAATACGCACTTCCTCCGTCGCATTCGTCGGGGCCCTTCCCCACCGATTTGCGACTTGATTGTCTGTTACGCCAGCAGGACGGCCGGTGCAAGCGTCTCGGCAAATAGTCGTCGGGTTCCCATGAGAGTGCGACTGACCGCCTGAATTTCATTTAAACTATTGATGTTAATGATAAATAAATCGGTAACGCGGCCGTGATGTCCGGGTTTCTGCCTCTTGGGTGCCCCAATTCCGGGCATCATGTTGCGCAAAGGACACACAAACAGGGGCGGCCGGATGGGGTCAGGGACGGCGGTCCGACAGGTCCCGCAGTGCAGCATTGATTTCCCGGTCATCCGGCGTGAGGCGGGCGGCGCGGACCAGGGCCGAGATTGCGGCGGGCCGGTCGCCCGCACGGCGATGGGCCTGTGCCAGTTGTTTCCAGAGCGCGGCATTGCCCGGATCACGTTCGGTCGCGCTCGCCAGCTCGGCGATGCTTGCCGAGGCCGGCAATGCCCCGCGGTCAGCCTGACCGGCGGTGGTTGCGCTGTATCCATAGGCCGCCGCGCCAAGGGTCGCCGCCACGGCCACCACGATCAGCCAGCCTCCACCGGATCTCCGGTTCAATGTGTTGCGCATCCTGCTCCGCCAATCTGTTGAATAGTGCGACAGCGGTCATATCGGCGACAGATCGTGACGAATCAATACTTTCATCAGGCGTGGGGACTGTTACACTGCCGCAGCGTCATGAAACGTTCCGTCCAGATAAATTCAACAACAGGGCGGGCAGGCGCAGCAGTGAACTGTGGTGGTAAACAGATTCAAGGGGTGGCAGACGTGCTCATGTCTGGACTACGCAAATTCGGCCTGGCGCTGTTCGCGGCGGCAGGCTTCATGGTGGCAGGTGCTGCGGTCAACGCGCAGCCGACCAATGTCGGACCCGATGCCTGCAAGGATTGTCATTCGCCGGAATACAAGGTGTGGGAAAACACGCCGCACGCCGAGTCGTACAAGGATATCCACAAGCGGGATCTTGCCGACAAGGTCACGGATGCGCTGGGCGAGCGGAGCATGAAGCGCTCCGACACCTGCGGCCAGTGTCACTATACGCAGGCGCCGAAGAAGCCCGGCGGACGTGTCGGCAACAACTTCGGCCCGTCGTGCGAGAGCTGTCACGGCCCGGGTTCCGAGTTCATCGAGATTCACAATGTCTATGGGCCGAAGGGCACCAAGAAGGCTGACGAATCCGATGCCCACAAGAACGAGCGGTATCAGAAGTCCCGTGACGCGGGCATGCGCTGGCCGCGCTGGCGCCAGGACATCCCCGCGATGCCTGCCGACATCAACTTCGACGTGGCCGCGAACTGCTTCAACTGCCACGGCATGGCGCGGGACAGCCTGGATGGCGACACTGCCGGCAAGATGCTCGACGCGGGTCATCCGCTGAAGGCGTCCTTCGAGCTGGTGCAGTACAGCCAGGGTCAGGTGCGTCACCGCTTCTACAACAGCGCGACCGACAATGAGGAAATGAGCGAGGCCGAGAAGTCCCGCTGGTTCGTCACCGGTCAGGCTGCCTCGCTTGTTCAGGCCAGCAACGCCATGGGCAAGACCGATCATGCCAAGTATGTCGGTGTGCAGCAGGAGCGTGCGGAGAAGGCCAAGGCGGCGCTGAAGGCAACCGGTCTGCCGGAGGCCGAGGCGCTGATCGCGGACCCGAGCGAGGCCAATGCCCGCGCTCTGGTGGCGAAGATCTACAGCGAGCAGATGGATCTGACCGGCCAGGTCGGTTCGATGCTGCCGGCGCCCTCTACCTACAAGTAGGCGTCCGCTCACGATCGGAACGGACGGGCGGGGTGGTGTAGCCATATGGCACCACCTCGCCCACGTTTCACCCGGTACCGGCATGCGGGGGCTTGCCATCCAGGCCGGTATTGTTGACGCTGGGAAAAGGGGTTGATGTTCCGGGTGCACACACGTGAACGATGTGTGGCGATGGGCATCAGTGGAGGGTTGAGATCAGATGGTGACAGCCGTCGAGACGATGGCCCGTCCGCAACGGTGGTCCACACCGTTCGGGCCGGACATGACCGATGAGACCATTGATGAACTGATGAAATATCCCATCTTCGGGGATATTGACGAAGATCGGTTCCCGGGAAACACGCCGCTGCGCGGCATCCTGGGCAATGATACCAGGGTCATCAATTTCCAGCCCGGCGACATCGTCGTCCGCGAAGGGGATTACGGCAATTCGGCCTTTCTGATTCTCGACGGCAACCTGCGCGTCGTCATCAGTCCGGATCTGCCCCAGAACCTGCTCGGTCGCGCCAGCGCCTCCAAGAAGGGCTTCTTCGAGGCGCTGAGTCAGCTGTGGCGCAATTCGTGGCGCCCCGAAGTGCGCGACCCGGACCGCTACAACAATGCGGCGCAGCAGGTGCATGCTTCGTCGGCCGGCGGGGCGACATCGTTCCTGCAGGACATTCCGGTCATTCTCGACAAGCATCAGACGGCGCAGCTCGGCCCGGAGATGATCTTCGGTGAGCTTGCCGCGCTCGGCCGTATTCCGCGGACCGCAACCGTCTTTGCCGAGACCGAGGCACGGGTGCTGGAGATTCGCTGGCAGGGACTGCGCGAACTGCGCCGGTTCGACCCCACCTGGAAGACCAAGATCGACACCGCCTATCGCAACAACGCGCTGGGCAATGCCCTCTCCGAATCACCGATGTTCAAGCATCTGTCACCTGAGCAGTTGAAGAAGGTGGCGGACAGGACCCTGTTCGAGACCCACGGCGCCTTCGACTGGCACACCAGCTACAAGCGCATGCTGGCTCAGGGCCGGGAGATGGAGCATGGCACCCCGATCGCGAACGAGGGCGATTATCCCGACGGTATCCTGATGGTGCGGGCCGGGTTCGCGCGGGTCTCGACCCATCTCGGCAATGGCGAGCGCACGCTTACCTATCTGGGCGCGGGGGACTTCTTCGGGCTGGAGGAGCTCTATCACGCCTGGAAGAATCAGGACCCGGATATCGTCTTCGGCAGTTCCCTCACGGCCCTCGGCTATGTCGATCTGCTGCGCATTCCGCGCCAGGTGCTGGAGGAGTTCGTCTTCCCCGACATGGCGCCGCCAAGGACCAGCCTGAAGGATCAGGCCGGTGAGGAGATCAGCGCCGACGCGCTCAAGGAATGGGCCGTCGGGCGACGCTACATCAATGGCACCCGGTCGATGCTGATCGACCTGAACCGCTGCACCCGCTGCGATGACTGTGTCCGGGCCTGCGCCTCGACGCATGGCGGCAACCCGCGGTTCATCCGGCACGGCCAGACATTCGACAACTGGATGGTCGCCAATTCATGCATGCACTGCGCTGATCCGGTCTGCATGATCGGCTGTCCGACAGGGGCGATCCATCGCTCCATGCACGACGGCTCGGTCGTCATCAATGATGACACCTGCATCGGCTGCGGCACCTGTGCGGCGTCCTGCCCCTACGACAATATCCGTCTGGTGCAGGTGGCGAACCTTTCGGGCGAGCCGCTGGTCGATGACGAGCACAAGCCGATCATGAAGGCGACCAAGTGCGATTTCTGCTCAACAAATCCGGGTGGCCCGGCCTGCCAGAGGGCCTGTCCGCATGACGCCCTGCGCCGTGTCGACTTCCGCGGCCCGGATCCGTTCAGGAGTCCCTATCAATGAGGTCCCTGCACCGCGCTCTCATCATCTTCTGGCTCGCGGCGATCGCGGGCTTCATCCTCGTTGCCTGGAATGCGTGGCAGACCTGGCTGCACAATGGCGAGCCCGCCATTGTCACCGGTTACACGCTTGCCGGCATCTTCGTCTTTCTGACCCTGTTCAACATGCGCAAGCGCCTGTCGATGATACCGCTCGGGCGCGGCGCCTACTGGACGGCGGCACATGGCGTCGCGGGCATTTTCGCGATCGCCGTGTTCTTCGTGCATACCAATGGCGTGTTCTGGCCCGATGGTGCCTACGAGCAGCTGTTCGCGGCGCTGTTCTATCTGGTCAGCCTGTCAGGCATCCTCGGTTACTGGCTGCAGCGAATCATGCCGAAGCGTCTGACCGACAACGGCATGGAGATCATCTGGGAGCGCATTCCGAACGAGCTCTCTGACATCCGCGACAAGGCCGAATCGATTGTCGAGGAGGCCGCCGACAAGGCCGCCTCGGACACGCTGGCGCAGTACTACATCGAAACCCTTGCCTGGTTCTTCCGGCGTCCGCGGTTCATGTTCAGCCATTTCTTCGGCGCGCAGTCGGGCCGGGCCTGGATCAGGCGCGAATTCACCGCCATGCGGCGCTATGTCGACGAAACGGAAGAAACCTATCTGCGCCAGCTCGAGGATCTGGCGCAGATCAAGAACCGCATTGATTTCGCCTATGCGGTGAACGGGTTTCTCAAGATCTGGCTTCTTTTCCACGTGCCTCTCGCCGTCGGTATATTTCTGGTGATGATCTGGCACATCATTCTGGTGCATGTGTATCTGCTATGATTACAGACTCCGATCGCTTCAGTTACCAGAAGAGCGCCTACGAGCGTCCGACGTTTCCCTATGTCTGCGGGCGGGCCTGCGCGTTCGGCAAACCCTGCAGCCGCGGGCCGAATTTCGATGGCTCGTGCGGCGGTACGACCGAGTGCCGGCCGTTCCGGAACGGTGACCGCTGGGAATGCCGTCGGCCGCCGAGTGCCGGCGGGCCGTGCAAGGATGGACCGCTGCCCGACGGCTCCTGCTGTCAGTCGCATCCGCCGTGCAAGCCGCGCCCGTCGCTGCGCCGCCGCCGCCAGCAGATCTCCTGGCTGGTAGCGACCTTCGTCATCGCGATCATCGGCGCATTCCTGCACTTTTCGCCGGATTCCTTCGTCGGTGAGAAGGCAGTCCTGTCCTCGATCAGCCCGGGCACGCTATCGGGTGCGCATTCCAACTTCGCGCTGGAGGAAAAGGGCTGCGCGGCCTGTCACGAGAACCATGGCAAGGGCGTCGTCGCCTGGGCCAATGCCTTCGTGACCAACCAGTCGGTCGGCGAGAGCTGTGTCGACTGCCACAGTTTCGGTGGCTCACCGACGTCGCCGCACAATGCGACCTTCACTGCCGCGGCCGGGGCAACCTTCGCGGCTGATTCGCCGAGTGCCAACGTGAAGACCGACTGCGTGATGTGCCACACGGAGCACAAGGGTCAGGAAGCCAATATCGCACCGATGCGCGATGCCCAGTGCAACAGTTGCCACGTGCAGTCGATCAAGTCCTTCGGCAAGGACCATCCCGCGTTCGGCGACCGTTTTCCGCACGACATGCGTCCGGCAATTGCCTTCGATCACACAAGCCACTTCAGCAAGCATTTTCCGGAGAAGCTTCCGGCTGGCGAGACGCGTGGCTGTGTGGACTGCCATCAGATCGAGAAGGCCGGCCTGACCGTGCCGCCGGGCAGTTTCGACCAGAACTGCGCTTCCTGCCATCTGAGTGGAATCGTCGACCGTCGGCTTGCGATCATCAATGTGCCCTACATGGAGGAAGACCCGTTCGATCCTGACGCGGTGGCGGAACTCTGTGCCCCGACGCCCGAGGAAGTGGAACTGCTGCGGGAAGCCGCGGAGTCCGGGGAACTGGAAGAGCTGGAGCCCGACGAGTATTTCTACGAGGACAATGGCGACAATGTTCCGGCGGCGCTCGCGCTGACCCTGGGGGTCGCGAACGATGATCCGGACGGCTACCTGGATGCCATCGGCGCGCTCTATCCCGAACTGGCTGAATCCGGTGTCGATGCAATCTTCGACCGGATCGATGCACTGCCCGGCGATCACCGCACAGGCATGATGCTCGCCGGTCTGGATGGTGAACTCCTGCGTCAGGCAGCCTGTGCCTGGATGCAGAAGATCGAGCATGAATCGCCGAGCGAGGTCCGCGGCGGCGGCTGGTCATCGAATGGCCTGGCCGTCACCTATCAGCCGAGTGGTCACGCCGATCCGGTCGCCCGCGCCTGGTTCGACTTCGCGATGAATGCCGAACAGGCCGCGAAGGCAGCCGAAGCGGACGATGTGGTGATCGAGCAGGCGGCGGCACTGAGCGACCTGCTGACCTCCGAATTCGGTCTCGGTAACTGCACGAAATGCCACGCTGTGACCCAAGTCACCGACGGCGGGTCGGAAGCAGCCGAGAATATCACTGGCCTGAAAGTGGAATGGGGGTATCAATCTGTGACTGATCGCCCGTACGTCGAATACGACCACAGGCCGCATGTTAACCTGCTTGGGCCGGGCACCCTGTGCACGACGTGCCACAAGCAGGATCTGCAGGCGGAGTTCGCTGCGTCATACAAGCAACACGACGCAACGAAATTCGCTCCGGGCTTCCTGCCGGTCTCGCAGGAAACGTGCACGCAGTGTCATACTGCGGGCAAGGTCCGGCAGGACTGTCAGCTTTGTCATGAGTACCACCTGGAGCCAGGTTTCAATCGGACGATGGGTTTTCAGCATCAAGCCCAGGGAAAATCTGAAACCGGCAGGGAAGGAGGTTGAGGATGTTAGACGCGTTTGAGGGCCATCGTGTAGCCACGAAGTCGGCCCGTCTGTTTCTTTCGCTGTTCGCAGCTGTGCTGTTCTTCAGCGTGTCAACGCAGGTTGACGCGCAGGAGACCAGTGCCGCCGACGCAGCCCATACGGAACTCTTCTCTGAGGAAGTGTTCCCGAGTGCTTCGAAATGTGCGGCATGTCATGAGGAAATCTACAAGGAATGGTCGTCTTCGAACCATGCCTATGCATCGATTTCCCCGATGTTCCACAAGTTCGAGCAGGCAATCACCAACCTGACCCAGGGCACGATCGGCACCTTCTGCGTGCGCTGTCACCAGAGTGTCGGCACGACGATCGGTGAAAGCCGTGCGGCCCCGCTCTGGGAACGCAGCCAGGTTTCCCGCGAGGGCATCACCTGCATCACCTGCCACCGCGTGAAGGATACCTACGCCAAGGCAAACGGTGAGCGCCGCATCGAGCCGGGCAAGATCTATTCGCCGGTCTACACCAATTCCGACGGCGAAGGCCTGAAGAAGGTTCTGGACGACAAGAGCTTCTATCGCGTCGCAACCAGCGACGAGGAGCGTGGCAACCAGATCCATACGGAAGTGGTGAAGTTCACGCAGATCTCCGAGTCGGAATTCTGTGTCAGCTGCCATCAGGTGGCGGTCAATCTCGGCATCAAGCTGGAGGTTGTCTGGGACCAGTATCGTGACAGCCCGGCCAATGCGGCTGGCGTCACCTGCCAGGAATGCCACATGGGCAAGGACCCGGGCCTGCCGAACGGCTATGCCCGCGGCCCGGCTGCTGTCGTGAATGGTGAGGAGATCAATCCTGACCGTGTCCGTCACAACCATGCCTTCTACGGCCCTGGTTATCCGATCGCGCACCCGGGCATCTTCCCGCACAACCCTGCGGCAGAGAACTGGACCATTGATGAATGGCTGCAGTTCGACTACCGCGCCGGGTGGGGCACCGAGGAGTTCGAGGAAAAGGTCTACAATGGCGAGATCGAGGTCAAGTTCCCTGAAGTCTGGGATTCGGAAGACGACCGCTTCGAGGCCCGTGAGATCATCGAGGAGAACATCGAAGGTCTCGAGTACAAGCGGGAACTGCGCCGCGCGGTGATGGAGAACGGCAGCCATCTGGATGGTCCGTTCTTCGATGGCAGCCCGCGGGTCGGTCAGGACTTCGACTTCAACTATCTGGTCACCAACATCAACTCCGGGCACAACCTGCCTTCGGGCAGCCTTGGCGCCCAGCCGGAAATCTGGCTGAACGTCGCGCTGACCGATCCGGATGGCAACCGCATCTGGGAGTCGGGTTATGTCGACAGTGCCGGTGACATGGCGGACCAGCACTCGGCGGATGTCCAGGCAGGTCTGATCGAGTACGATGAACAGCTGTTCAACCTGCAGACCAAGTTCCTGACGACGAACCTGAAGGGTACGGATCGGGAAATGTTCCTGCCGGTGAACTTCGATATCGACCAGCGCCCGTTCCTGCGCCAGGCCAACGTGCCGACCACAGTGCTGAACCATCCGCAGTTCATCCGGATGGAGGGTCGCTCGATCCCGCCCCTGGGCGATCGGGAAGCCCAGTATTCGGTGCCGGGTGAACTGTTGACCAAGCCGGGAACCTATCGTCTGTCGGCCCGCATGCGCAGCCGTGCCGAGCCCATCTACTTCATGCGCTTTGTCGGCGCGACGAAGGAAATGGAGCAGGCGATGAACGAATGGATGCTGGACATGCATCCCTACACTGTGGAGATCGAGGTCAAGTAAGAAGGGACCTCACGCGATTGGTGCCGGGGCGGTCGGCGGGCCGCCCCGAAGCATCAACCGGATATAACAGGTGCTCTGTCAGGAGCAGGAGGGGAAGTTGGGTATTCTGGATCTCCGTCTCGTACGACGGTCAGTCGCGAGCCTCACGGCAGTCGCGGCGCTAGCCGTATTCACCGGGCCGTCATGGGCCGCTGAAGACTACAATCCGAAGATGTCATCCGGCGCGAAGCGTGTCGAACTGCAGGATGACGCCTTCAAGCCTGATCCGGCCTATGAGGAACAGGCATATGATATCGATGCGCAGCTCGCCATCTATGGTGGCAAGTCGGAGGTCGAGGCCCCGCGCCCGCTCTTCGAACTGGGCCGCAAGCAGTATGTCCCCGGACAGCTTCCGGAGCCGAGTGAGGTCTTCGGTGAGCTGAATCCGACCAATTTCGCGGTTCAGGCCTTTGGTGACTGGCGTACGGCCGTCGCCTTCAACGATTTCGGCAATAATGAACTGGCCCAGATCGCGACCCGCCTCAACATCGACATCGACATGAAGATCACGTCGACGGAGCGGTTGCATGCCTTCATTCGTCCGCTGGACAGCGGCGCGGATTTCACCCGCTGCGAGCTTGCCGGCAACGACAAGGATCAGGGGTGCAAGCTTCAGGCTGACCTGAATCTGGAGACGCTCTTCTTCGAAGGTGATTTCTCGAACATCCTGTCGGGTATCACGGGTGACTATTACAAGACGGACCGTCCGTTCACGTTCGGCTTCGTGCCGCTGTTCTTCCAGAACGGCCTGTGGATGGATGATGCGATCTTCGGCGGTGCCTTCTCCTTCCCGGCACTGAATTCGCCGGTGCTCGACATCTCCAACATGGATTTCACGCTGTTCTACGGCTTCAACGACGTGAACAACCCGGCGATCCGCAATCTCGGCGGCGGCGTGGCTGACCACAGCGTCCAGGCCTATGGCGCGCATGCCTTCATCGAGGCACGTGAGGGGTATCTGGAAATCGGCTACGGCATCCTCGATGCCGACCGCAGCAAGATCGGTGACCAGGACCTGCACAGCCTCGGCATTTCATGGTCCGCCCGCTACAAGAACATCTTCGGCTACTCGCTGCGGACGTTCATCAGCCGCCAGAAGCGTGACGACGGCGGTAGGGACCTGGGCAACGGCATGGCCTTCCTGCTGGAAACCAGCTGGATGACCCACAAGCCCTATACGCTCATTCCCTACGCCAACTTCTTTCTCGGCATCAACCGGCCGCAGCCGCTCGCCAACGCGGAGGGCCTGCTGGTCAACACCGGTATCAACTTCGAGACGGACGGTCTGACCGGCTTCCCGTTCCTGGACGATACCGCGGCTGACACCTTCGGTGGTGCCATCGGTCTGCAGTATCTGTTCAACCTCGACCAGCAGCTGGTTGTCGAGGCCGCGACGGTGCAGCAGTATGGGGAGCAGGCAAACATCGCCGGTGACCAGTACGCCCTGGGCGTGCGCTGGCAGTTGCCGATTTCGAAGGCATGGATTCTTCGTGCCGACGCCATGTACGGTGTTCGCTTCAACGACGACGACATCGGTGGTGTCCGGTTCGAAGTTCGCCGGAAGTTCTGACCGGATACGGCAACGGGCGGGTGGCATGATCCACCCGCCCGACCGCCGGACGGGGCTGACCTGCGATATCCAAAGGGGGACGGGATGGAATTCGGACTGGTCAATGCCGCAGCATTCGCCGTACTGGCTTTGCTCGGGTTTTATGTACTCAGCCTGATCTACAACAACTTCCGCACGGCGGGCATCGTTGATCGCGGCGTGCAGGAGGAGATCGGTTTCCTTCGCCAGAAGGTCGAACAGATCAAGGCGGTTCGCGAGTTCGACAAGCAGAAGAACGAGCTCTCCTGGAACGGTATCCGCAAGTTCAGGGTGGAGCGGAAGAACCCCGAGAACAAGGACATCTGCTCCTTCTACCTGCGCCCGCACGACGAACGTCCGCTGCCTCCCTTCAATCCCGGCCAGTACCTGACGTTCAAGCTCGACCTGCCGTCGGGCAAGAAGGTGACGACACGCTGCTATTCCCTCTCCGACAGCCCGAAGAGCGAATATTACCGGGTCTCGATCAAGCGCAATCCGCCGCCGAAGGATCCGGCCAAGGCGGATGTGGGCAAGTCATCCTCCAACTTCTTCCACGACAACATCGAAGAGGGCGATATCCTCGACGTGCTGGCGCCGAACGGGGACTTCTTCCTCGATATGCATCGCCAGACGCCGGTGGTCCTGATCGGCGGCGGAATCGGCATCACGCCGGTCCTGTCCATGCTGAACGCGATCGTGGAATCCGGCTCGAAGCGGGAGACCTGGTTCTTCCTGGGCGTCCGCAACGGCAAGGAGCATGTCTTCCGCGAGCATCTGGAAGCCATCGACCGTGCGCACGAGAACGTGCACGTCCGCATCTGCTACTCGGGGCCCGATGATACGGATGTCGAGGGCAAGGACTATCATCACAAGGCCCGCGTCGGCGCTCCGCTGTTCCAGGAAGTCCTGCCGTCCAACAACTACGATTACTACTTCTGTGGACCGCCCCCGATGATGGAGAGCCTGTTCCACGGCCTGCGCGACTGGGATGTTCCCGAAGCCAATATCCATTTCGAGGCCTTCGGCCCCGCGACGGTGAAGTCCAAGAAGTCCACCGACGCCCCCGCCGATGCGGGCGCGGCTCCGGCAACGGGCTTCAAGCTGAAGTTCGTCCGCTCCGAGAAGGAGATTGTCTGGGACGGTTCGGCGGACTCGATCCTCGAATTCGCGGAAGCCAACGATATCGACATGGACTCCGGCTGTCGCGCGGGGGCCTGCGGCACCTGTGTCACCGCCGTGCTGAAGGGGGATGTCAACTATGCGACCGAACCCAGTGCCGAGGTGAACAAGGGCTCCTGCCTTACCTGTATCTCGACACCGAAGTCCGATATGGAGCTTGATGCCTGATCAGCAGGCCATGAAAGCATTCAGTCACGAACACGGGGCGTGCCGGTCATCTGACAGGTGCGCCCCGTTTCCGTTCCGGCGCCTGCTTGCCCGTCAACGGGCGCGGCGGGACAGATGACCGGCACGCTCGACCGGCTGCTGGCGGAGATCCGCAATTGCCGAATCTGCGCGGACCACCTGCCGCACGCACCCCGCCCCGTGCTGGCCGCGACCACCCGGGCCCGGATCCTGATCGCGGGCCATGCCCCCGGAATCCGTGTCCACCGCTCCGGCGTGCCCTGGGATGATCCTTCCGGGGACCGGCTTCGCGCCTGGCTGGGGGTCCGGCGGGAGACTTTCTATGATCCGACCCGGTTCGCTATCATCCCGATGGGTTTCTGCTATCCGGGCACGGTCAAGGGCTCAGGCGATCTGCCGCCAAGGCCCGAATGTGCCGCCGCCTGGCATGCGCGGCTGATGCAGGCCCTGCCCAGGGTCGAGTTCACCCTCGTCCTCGGGCGATATGCCCAGGACTGGCATCTCGGTGACCGGCGACGGAAAACCCTCACCGAAACGGTGGCTGGCTGGACCGACTACATGCCGCGCTATCTGCCCTTGCCGCATCCGTCGGGCCGCAACAACGGCTGGCTGGCGCGCAATCCATGGTTCGAGGCGGAGGTGATTCCCGCCCTGCGCCGGCGCGTCACAAGTCTGCTTGCGTGAGGCCTGCCCGGATTCAGTGAATATTGCCCGAACCGGTCGGGCCTGACTCCGTATCGGCAGGGGGCGCATGTATGGCGCTGGCCTGATGGTGCACCATGCGCCAACGCCCGCCTTCCCGTGCGAACACGTTGGTCGCTGCCAGTTCGTGCGGTCCGATCCGTTCGGTGCAGAGCACGATCCCGGTATCACCATGCAGGTAGGCCACCGCTTTGCCGAAGCTGATGCCCGGCGGCCGCTGCAGGATGTCGAACCAGCCGGACAGCACTTCCGTGCGTCCCTGCCCGGCCCGGTGGCCGGGATGAATGCAGGTGATCTCCCGCCGACCGGACCAGATATCCGTCATCCAGCCCAGGTCTCCGCTGGCAAAGGCGGCATAGAACGCTTCGTTAATCGCCAGCAGGTGATCTTTGGGGTCGATTTCATCCGTCATCCGGGCATCATAGCGTCCATGATCATGAATTGTATCAATACGCTGCGGCTGAACCGCGATGCCATGCGCCTCAACAGCCTGCTCTGCGCCGGAATGGCACTGGGCATGTTGAGCGCCTGCACCGCCATGCAACAGCCCGCCGGCCCCAGCGTCGTGACACCGGAGGCGACCGGCAGCCACTTCGTGATGGCGGATGGCTATCGGTTGCCCTACATGCGCTCGGTCCCGTCGGAACCACGGGCGGTCGTGATCGCCCTGCATGGTTTCAATGACTATCGCCGCGCCTGGTCGGAGCCGGCGGAACGCTGGTCACGTCAGGGCATAGCCGTCTATGCCTATGACCAGCGCGGCTTCGGTGAAACAGAGAACCGCGGCATCTGGCCCGGTGTGCCGACCCTGACGCAGGACCTATCCAGTGTCGTGGAACTGGTCCACGCGCGCCATCCGGGCCTGCCGGTCCATCTGGTGGGCGAAAGCATGGGGGGCGCGGTGGTGATGGCGGCGCTGGGCGCGGCCGAGCCACCCCGGGTGGCCAGTGCAGTGCTGTCGGCGCCTGCGGTCTGGAGCCGAAAGACCATGACCGGCTTTGCCCGCTGGGCGCTGGACTTCTTCTCGTCCACCATGCCGGGATACAAGGCCACAGGCGGCGGTCTGGGTGTGCGCGCGTCGGACAACGACATGGTGCTCCGGGCGATGGGGGCAGACCCGCTGTTCATCAAGGCAACGCGGTTCGATACGGTTTCCGGCCTGGTTGACCTGATGGATGCCGCCTACAATGCCGTCCCGGCAATCAGGACGCCCTTGCTGGTGCTGTATGGCCGACGGGACCAGATCGTCCCCTGCCAGGCCGTCCAGAAGACCCTGGAACGCTTCCACGCCGAGCCGGACCTGGCCCTCTACGACGATGGCTGGCACCTGCTGTTCCGCGATCTGCAGGGGCCTGTTGTCCAGCATGATGTGGGCCGCTGGCTGCTGCAGCCGGACAGCGTGCTGCCCAGTGGCTCAGGCGGTGGAACGGTGACCGATCTCTGTGTGCCGGCGGAAGCGACGTCCCGTCTGGCCAGCGCCAGCGGGTAGCGCGGACTGTCCGTCACCGGATGGAACCGGCACGGGCCGCACCCGTCAGCTCAGGCGAAAGCCCTCATAGCCGTTCGCGACCACTTCGGCACACTTGTCCAGATAGGCGGGAAAGCCCCCGATATAGGGCATGAAGACCCGTGGCTTGCCCGGAATGTTCGCCCCGACGTACCAGGAACTGCAGGTCGACCGCAGCGTCAGGCCCGCGACCTGGTCGCCGTGCGCCACCCATGCCTCTTCCGCCTCGGGCTCGGCCTCTATGCGTTTCAGACCGTTCCCTGCGATATGCGCGATACAGTCGGCGATGAACTCGGCGTGCTGCTCCACGGATGGCAGCATGTTGGTCAGCACCGACGGGCTGCCCGGGCCGGTCACCATGAACATGTTCGGGAAACCGGCGGTCATCAGGCCGAGATAGGTCTTCGGTCCTTCCTGCCACTTTTCCGCCAGCGGGCGCCCTTCCGATCCCCGGATATCCACCCGCAGCAGCGACCCCGTCATCGCATCAAAGCCGGTCGCGAAGACGATGCAGTCGAATGCGTACTCCTCTCCGCCCGTGCGCAGCCCGCTCTCCGTCAGCGCCTCGATGGGGCTGCCGCTGATATCCACCAGATGCACGTTCTGGCGATTGAAGGTCTCGTAGTACCCGGAATCGACGCACAGCCGCTTGCAGCCGATGATGTTGGTCGGGCAGAGCAGTTCCGCCACCTTCGGGTCCTTCACGGTCTTGCGGATCTTGTTGCGGACGAAATCGGCGGCGTAGCGATTGGATTTCTCGTCGAGCAACAGGTCGTTGAAGGCGCCGAGAAACGTCAGTCCGCCCTTCTGCCAGCGGTGTTCGAAGCGGGCCTGCCGTTCCGCGTCATCCACCGCCCTGGCCGACACATCATTGGCCTGGAAGAGTATCCCGGCGGGCATCTTCTTGGCCTGCGCCCGCATCTCCCCATAGTGCGCCTTGATCCGTGCAACGTCTTCCGGATCCAGGGGGCGATTGCGGGCCGGGATGGCGTAGTTGGCGGTCCGCTGGAAGACCGTCAGGGACGCGGCCTGTTCCGCGATGATCGGGATCGACTGGATGGCCGACGACCCGGTACCGATCACCGCCACCCGCTTGCCGGTGAAATCCACATCCTCATGCGGCCACTGCCCGGTGTGGAAGATCGCGCCGCGGAAACTCTCGACGCCGGGAATGTCGGGCATGTTGGCCGAGGAGAGACAGCCCGTGGCCATCACGAACCATCGGGTGGTCAGGGTGTCACCCCCCTCCGTCGTGACCCGCCAGACATCCTGTGTCTCATCCAGGTGGGCCGCCGCGACACGGCAGTCGAAGCGGATATCGCGCCGCAGGTCGAAGCGGTCGGCGACGTGCCGGGCATAGCGGATGATCTCCGGCTGCGTGGCGTAGCGTTCGCTCCACTCCCACTCCTGCTGCAGGTCGTCATCGAACTGATAGGAATACTGCATGCTCTCGACATCACAGCGTGCGCCGGGATAGCGGTTCCAGTACCAGGTGCCGCCGACGTCGCTGCCGGCCTCCATCACCTGCACCCGGAACCCGAGACCGCGCAGGCGGTGCAGCAGATACATTCCGGCGAAACCCGCGCCGACAACGATGACATCCATGTCGGTGGCTGGCTGGCTTGCCGCCGGCGTGTGGTCGCTTGCTGCTTCTGTCTGTGTCATGCGTGCTGTCCGGCGCGGCCGGCTCCCTCCCCAGGGTGTCTGATGGGGGTCATTGTGGTGGCTATGGCGCGCGGGATCAAATGCTGACAGCCATGCAGTTCGCGGCTTCCGGTCCGCACAGGGTGTCCGCAGCGCTTGACCACCGCGCGGGAACCCGCTAAACACCCGCGCTCCGGCCTCCAGTCAGGCGGCCGATCCAATTTTCACGACTTGCGGCCATATGGGCCGAACATGCGGGAGAACAACCATGGCGCGACGCTGTGAGCTTACCGGCAAGGGTGTGCAGACCGGACACAATGTCAGCCACTCCAACATCAAGAGCAATCGTCGGTTCCTGCCGAACGTGCGCCACACCAAGCTGATGTCGGATGCGCTGGGCCGTTCCGTCTCGCTGCGGATTTCCGCCGCTGCGCTGCGTTCCATCGATCACAACAGCGGTCTGGACAACTTCATCCTGAAGCAGTCCGACGCAAAGCTGTCCGACAACGCCCGCAAGCTGAAGCGCGAGATCGCCAAGGCCCGTGCCGAGGCGGCAGCACCGGCGGCCTCCGCCGAAGCCTGATTTCAGCGACAGACGGATCTGACGAAGCCGGGCCATGTGCCCGGCTTTTTCGTTGGGGCCAAGGTCGGTGCTATCAGGCCCCTTGGACAGGTCCCGTGATCAGGCCCAGCTCGGGTAATCCGGATACCACCGCGCCCTGCCGCGCTCCACGTAGGCGACCAGGTTCGGGTGCTGGCGCACGGCCGTTCTCAGCGGGCTTTCGATATCCGGCACAAGGACATTGGCGAGAAAGGCGACACCGGTCGCGTCCACGCCGGTCGGTTCCGCACCCATGAACCAGTCCTGATCCCCCAGCAGACCCGCGCAGGCATCGATATCCGCCGCGCCGAAGGCCATGATGTCCTGAACCTCATGCAGGCCCAGCCCGTGTCCGGCCAGGTTGGACCGCACCTTCCGCTGTGCGACCACCTTGATGATCGACCGGATCACCGGCGGCATGGTGGCGAACAGCTCCCGGGCGATCCGGTCATAGGTGGGCGGATCCATCCAGCGTGTGTGGACGATGGCCCAGTAGAGCCGTTCCTCCAGCATGCGCGCGATCGCATGGGCTGTCGCCTTCTGGCCGGCGTCCAGCGCCGCGTCAGGGTCGAAACCGAGGCGCCGCGCCATCTCGCGGCGGATCAGTTCCGAATCCCCGACCATCGGTCCACCGTCGAAGCTGGCGGCGGGCAGCTTGCCCTTCGGTCCCTTGCGGGGATCGTTCACCGTTTCCACGGTGAAGGGTGCCCCGGACATCTTCAGCAGGATCTCCGCCTTCATGCAGAACGGGCTCGGGTTCGGCAGGCCCAGCGCCGCCGGGTATTGCCGAAGGGTGATCACCCGAGCGTTTCCTTCAGGAATGCCTGGGTGCGCTGCCAGGACAGGGCGGCATCGGCCTCGTCATAGCGGGCGCTGGTCGGGTTGGCGAAGGCGTGGTTGGCATCATACCAGTGGGTGGTGAGCTGCTTCCCGGCCTGCTTCATCTCAGCCTCGAAGCCGCTGACCATGGCCCGGTTGATCCACTGGTCCTCGGTTGCGAAATGACCCAGTACCGGACCCTTCAGCGCCTCCAGGTCCGCCGCCTTCCGGCTGACATTGCCATAATAGATGATCGTGCCGTCCACCGGCGCGGCGATGGAGGCGTTCAGCGACCAGCCGCCACCGAAGCACCAGCCGACCGTTGCCACCTTGCCGTTGGTCCTGTCGTGATCCTTCAGCCAGCCGATCCAGCTCGCCAGCGTATCGGTGGCCTCGTCCCCCTTGACCTGGCCCATGTAGCTGCGGGCATCACCGGCCTCGGTGGCGACCTTGCCGTCATAGAGGTCCACGGCCAGGGCCACGTACCCTTCCTCCGCCAGCTTCGCGGCCACGGACTTGATCTGGTCGTTCAGGCCCCACCATTCGTGGATCAGCAGCACTGCCGCCGCGGGTGTCTTCGCGGGCAGGGCGAGTGCGCCACTGACCGCCTTCCCGCCTGCGGTGGTGATGGCAACATCCTGAAGGCCGTGGGCCGCAGCCCGTGCCAGCATCGGATCGGCCAGAATGGCGGCGAGGGGCAGGCTTGCGGCCCCCTTCAGAACTGTCCTGCGCGCATACATGTCGGTCACTCCTGCCAGATTGGTTGGTGATACAGAGATGGTATTCGACACGCCGCATGCCGCCAATCACGCTCGCGTTAACCATTCCGACAGGGCGTGCATGACACCATGGTGACAGCCGCGCTTGACAAGTCCGTGACATTATTGTGCGCTGCACAATACAAATGAGAGGGATGTCCGCTATCCTTCGATTCGCGACGCAATCGGGAGATCCAGTTTGCTGTACCAGATGTACGAACTGAACCACGCGGCGATCAAGCCGTGGCGCGCTGCCGCGCACATGACCCAGATGATGCTGCGTCACCCCATGAACCCGGCTGCGCATACAGCGCCAGGCCGCGCCGTTGCGGCGGCGGCCGATGTGTTCGAGGGTATTACCCGCCGTTACGGCAAGCCGTCCTTCGGGCTGGACGAAATCACCATCGACGGCGCACCGGTGCCGGTGACGGAGCAGGTAATCTATCGCAAGCCCTTTGGGCAGCTCAAGTATTTCTCCCGCGATACCAGCAGCCTGAACCGGCGTCGCGCCGATCCGCGCGTGCTGATCGTGGCCCCGCTGTCCGGCCACTATGCCACGCTGCTGCGCGGCACGGTTGCCGCGATGCTGCCGGAGCATGAGGTCTTCATCACCGACTGGCGTGACGCGCGCAACGTGCCGGTGTCGGAAGGCAACTTCGATCTGGAAGATTACATCGACTACGTCATCGACTTCCTGCGGGTGCTCGGACCGAATACCCATGTCGTCGCTGTCTGCCAGCCCGGTCCGGCGGTTCTTGCCGCCACAGCGCTGATGTCGGAAGACAATGATGCGGCGACCCCGGCGACCCTGACCATCATGGGCAGCCCGATCGATCCGCGGAAAAGCCCGACTGTGCCCAACGACCTGGCGACGTCCCGTCCGATCGAATGGTTCAAGACCAACGTCATTACCCGGGTGCCCCTGCCGCATGCCGGTTTCATGCGTCCGGTCTATCCCGGCTTCCTGCAGCTCACCGGTTTCATGACCATGAACCTGGATCGCCATATCGATGCGCACAAGAAGCTCTATGAAGGGCTGATCGCGGGCGACGGCGATTCCACCGACGGCCACCGCAAGTTCTATGACGAGTATCTCTCGGTACTGGACCTGACGGCCGAATATTACCTGCAGACGCTGGAGGTGGTGTTCCAGCGCTTCGATCTGCCGAACGGCACGATGATGCACCGGGGCCGCCGCGTTGATCTGACCAAGATCAGGAAGACCGCCCTGTTCACCGTGGAGGGCGAGAAGGACGATATCTCCGGTATCGGCCAGACCCAGGCGGCGCATGATCTCTGCATCAACATCCCGGCGAAGAAGCAGATGGACTACATTCAGGATGGCGTCGGTCATTACGGTGTGTTCAACGGCGGCCGCTGGCGCACCGAGATCCAGCCCCGCATCCGCGACTTCATCCGCTCCTTCCCGGTACTCGGCGCCTGATGCATGGCGGGGGCCGGGGGCAGCGATCCGCTGGGAGGCCCCGGCGTCGTCAATGCATTCCGGGCCTGGCAGGCTGCGGCGGGCGGACAGCCACGTGACTGGCACTTCCGCGCGGGCCTGACCGACCGACCGGCCATTCCGCTGCCGTGCGATCTGCTGTTTCCGGGGGAATCGCCTGCCGAGAAGACGCTGGCGGACTGGCTCATGGCCGCGGCGCCCCATCTGGTTCAACCCATCCGCATGTTGCGCCCCGCACCCAGGGCACGCGGCCTGCGCCGCCTGTTCGGTGGGGGCAGGTTGGGCGCGGGTGAGATCCTCGACGCATCGGACAGGCTGATCAGCGGCATGCTGGCGGCACCGGAGGGGACATTTCAGGTCGCGAAGGCCACCCTGACCGACGTCACCCGGCTGACGGTTGCCCTGGCGCGGGATGCCGTGCGGCTGGGCGGCCAGGTCACGCCGGGCGACAGCGGCGACGTTGTGGAAGCCAGCGCGGCGACGGGTCTCTATGCCGTGCTTGCCCGGCCCTGGCCGGAAATGGCGGGACTGCATGAACTGCCGACGGTGGCCGGGCCGCTGAGTCTCATCCCGATGCCCAATGACCTGATGCTGGCGCATGTCCCGACAGGCGGGGAGGTCACTTCCGGCAGGGATCTGGAGGGGCTGCTGGCGGCAATCCTCACCCGGCGCGCGACCCTGCGCACGGTCTTGGCAGGCGACGTCGGCGCGACGGCTTGCCTGCGCGACCTGCTGCCCTGCGCGGAGGGACTCTCCGCCAGCTCCGGTCCGCTGCATGACGGTGGCATGGATGGCGGCTATGGCCTGTTCGCCAACCGGGTCGCAGCGACATGGGCGCATCTGGATGCTGCCTATATCCGCACCCTGATCTCCCGCCATGGTGCCTCCGTGCCGGAGATGCTGGACGGGGTCCACAGGGATGCCGATCTGGGGGAGGACCTGGGCGGTGGGCTGTTCGGTCGGGAGGTCGACTGGATGATGCGCCATGAGTGGGCGGAGGATGCCGCCACGGTGCTGCACCGGCGGGGCCCCTTTGCCTTCCTCGGCACTGACCCGGAACGTTTGCGCCGCTGGATGGAACAGAACGGCTGACTGGTGTAAAGCATCCCCCGGACAGAATTGCATCGAACGACCGGATCGGGGGAACTTCCATGGCCACTAGCTTGCGGGAACTGCTGGACACGGGCGCGGACGATGCGCCGGCCATTGGCGCGGAAGGTCGCGCCGATCTGACCCACGGCGGGCTGCGGGACTTTGCGGTGAAGGTGGTGGCCGACCTGAACGGTTTCGGCGTCGGGCGCAACGACCGGGTCGCCATCGTGCTGCCGAACGGACCGGAGATGGCGACCGCTTTCCTGACGGTGGCCTGTGGCGCTACCACGGCCCCGCTCAATCCGGCCTACCGCGCCGATGAGTTCGACTTCTACCTGGATGACCTGAACGCCAGGGCCCTGATCGTGGCCGACGACTATGAGGGTGATGCCGTCCCGGCGGCGGAGAAGCGGGGCATCGCGATCCTGCGCCTGACGCCGCGCACTGACGATGCCGCCGGCCTGTTCGACCTTGCCGGACCCGCGGCAGCCTCGGCGCCGCAGGCGGGCGGCATGGCGGGGGCGGATGATGTGGCTCTGGTGCTGCATACTTCCGGCACCACCTCGCGGCCGAAGATCGTGCCGCTGTCGCAGGCCAATGTCGCGGCCAGCGCCCGGCACATCCGTGCCGCCCTTGATCTGACGGCGGCGGATCGCTGTCTCAACATCATGCCGCTGTTTCACATCCACGGCCTGATCGCGGCGGTGTTGAGTTCCGTGGCGGCGGGTGCCAGTGTCTGGTGCAGCCCGGGCTTCAACGCCCTGCGCTTCTTCACGTGGATGGAGGTGGCGAAACCCAACTGGTACACGGCGGTGCCGACCATGCATCAGGCGATCCTGAGCCGGGCCGGGCGCAATGCCGAGCTGATCGCTGCCCAGCCGCTGCGGCTGATCCGCTCCTCCTCCTCCTCCCTGCCGCCGCAGGTGATGGCGGAACTGGAGGAGACCTTCGGCTGCCCGGTGATCGAGAGCTATGGCATGACCGAGGCGGCGCACCAGATGGCCTCCAACCCCCTGCCGCCCGCCGCGCGCAAGCCGGGTTCCGTCGGCATCGCCGCCGGGCCGGAGGTCGCGATCATGGACCCGGACGGCAATCTGATGGATCAGGGCGCGACGGGGGAAGTCGTCATCCGTGGCCCCAATGTCACCGCCGGATACGAGGCCAATCCCAAGGCCAATGCCGAGAACTTCACCAATGGCTGGTTCCGCACCGGGGACCAGGGCGTGCTGGACGCGGAAGGCTATCTCAGCATCACCGGGCGCCTGAAGGAGATCATCAACCGGGGCGGCGAGAAGATCTCCCCGCGTGAGGTGGACGAGGTGCTGATGGACCATGAAGCCGTGGCCCAGGTCGTCACCTTCGCCATGCCGCATCCGAAGCTGGGGGAGGAAGTCGCCGCCGCCGTGGTGCTGCGTGAGGGGGCGAGCGCCACGGATCGCGAGATCCGCGACTTCGTCGCCACCCGGCTGGCCGACTTCAAGGTGCCGCGCAAGCTGCTGATCCTCGACGAGATTCCGAAGGGCGCCACCGGCAAGCTGCAGCGCATCGGTCTGGCCGAGAAACTCGGCCTCGCCTGAGGCGATGCCTGCGGCGGAGGCGGTCCTGACCATCCCCGACTTCTGCCTCGTCCTGCTGGTCGGGGCCTCGGGGGCGGGCAAGTCGACCTTCGCCGCCCGGCATTTCCGGCCGACAGAGGTGGTGTCGTCCGATGCCTGCCGGGGGCTGGTCTCGGATGATGAAGCCGACCAGTCGGCCAGCGCGGCGGCCTTCGAACTGCTGCATCTGATCACGGAGAAGCGCCTCGCCGCCCGCCGTCTGACTGTCATCGATGCCACCAACCTGAAGGTGAGGGGCCGGCGGCCGCTGCTCGACCTCGCCAGGCGATTTCATGCGCCGGTGGTGGCGCTGGTCCTGCTGCTGGACCCGGCGACCTGCATCGCCCGCAACCGCCACAGGGCCGCCGGGGGCGGTCGCCATGTGGGGCGGGAGGTGATTGCCGCACAGTCGAAGTCATTGCGCGATGGCCTGCCCGCGCTGCGGGACGCGGGTCTCGCGGCGGTCCATGTCCTCGATACGCCCGGGTTCATCGATGCGATCAAGGCGATTCGCCGTGTCAGCCCCCCTCCCTTACACCCCACGCGGTCCTGATCCTAGCGCCGCTCCAGCCCTGCCAGATAGGTGTCGGCGACCATGGTGGCATATTCGTCAGGCCCCACCGGCCCCGCTGGGTCGTACCAGAGGTAGGTGTAATTAATCATGCCGACGCACATCATGGTCTGGGCCATGAGGGTGCGGCTGGTGATGTGGCCGCTCTGGTCACAGTCGCGGATCAGGTCGCGCAGCACGGCGATGATGCGCCGCTGCTTGCCGACGATCTCTGCCCGCTCCGCCGTGCCGAGGTTCTGCAGGTCGTGCAGCAGCACCACCTGCAGGTCGCGGGACCCGGCGTTGATGCCGACGATGGTGCGGATGGTGGAACGGAAGCGGTCCTGTGCCGTCACGCCGTCCGTCGCAGCAGTGCTGGCGGCGTCCAGCATCATGTCGAGATGGCTGCTCAGCATCTCCTGCAGCAATGCCTCCTTGGAGGCGAAATAGTGGTACAGCAGGCCGCGCGAGACGCCATTTGCCTTTGCCAGATCCGCGATGCTGGTCGCGGCATAGCCCTGACGCGCGAACTCGGTCGCGGCGCAGGCCATGATGCGGCGGCGGATCTCCTCGTAGTTCTCGGCCTGCTTCCGCGCCATCGTCTGTTTCCATCCTGATTCGGCAGGGGGAGCGTACCACCCCTCAGTCGCGCACCAGAACCCGCTGTGCCTTGGCCTCGTAGCGGGGCAGGGTGCCTTCCTCATGGCATTCCACCGGCACCTTCAGGCCGAGGCGGCTGGTCAGGCTGCGGCCGACGGCGTCGGCCAGTTCATCGGGGGAGCCGTTGTGGCTGCGCTCCTTCTCGATGGCCACGACGATCTGCTTCGGCGCGCTGCCCGGCGTGTCGACATAGATCTGCCAGGCTTCCTTCACTGTCCCCGGGGTGGTGGCGATGACATCCTCCACCTGGGACGGGTAGACGATGACCCCGCGCACCTTCAGCATGTCGTCGGAGCGGCCGATGATCCGCCCGATGTTGCGCATCCCGCGGCGCCCGCAGGGGCAGTCATAGGGATGCTCCGACAGGCGCACTAGATCGCGGGTGCGCCAGCGCACCACCGGTGACGCCTGCTTGTCCAGCGTGGTGACGACGATCTCGCCGACCTCACCCGGCCCGACCGGCCTGAAGGTCTCCGGGTCGAGGATCTCGGTCAGGACCGTATCCTCGTTGAACAGATGCATCTCGTCGCGGGCATGGCTCCAGGGGCAGGAGGCGGCGACGATGGGGCCACCGGCCTCTGTCGTGCCATAGGTGTTGAAGGTCATGAAGTCGGACGGCAGTCCGGCCTCCAGCTCATCACGGAAGGCGCGGGAGACGGATTGGCCGCCGATGACGGCGCGCTTCAGCTTCCAGTCGGTCTTCAGATCGATGCCCTTCTCCTGGCTGGTGCGGATCAGGGTGGCGAGGAAGACCGGCGAGACCGTGGCCAGCGACCATTCCATGTCGCGCATCCATTCCACCACCAGGTCGCTGCGCCCCGGCCCGACGGGGAAGTTGGTCATGCCCAGTTCCGCCATGCCCAGGTCATAGGCCAGCCCGCCAACCCAGAGGCCGAAGCCGAAACCGTTGTAGCCCCGGTCGCCGGGCCGGCAGCCGTGAGCGTGGAGCTGTCGCGCCACCTGCCGGGCCAGCAGCACCTGCATGTCCTCGCGGGTATAGCCGAACAGGACCGGCAGGCCGGTGGTGCCGGAAGTGGCGCAGAACCGTTCCACCTTCTCCGTCGTGGTGCCCAGCATGGGGAAGGGGTAGCGGTCGCGGAGCTGCGACTTCTGCAGGAACCCCAGGCTGTCCAGCGCCTGCCGGTCCGACAGGTCGTGCGGATGCAGCCCGGACTCCCGGAAATGATCCACCCATTCGGGGGACTGGGCCAGTCGCTGCCCCAGGGCCCCGAGCTTGCGGTTCTGGATGGCAAGCAGGTCATCGTGGTCCAGCGCCTCGATCTCGGGATGCAGCATGTCTGCCTCTGTTCCGGCCATTCGTCGTCTCCCCGTTCCGTATCCCCTGCCGGCGTGCGCCGAAGGTTGGGCATTGCAGAGTTTCAATCCTTCTATTATAAACCGGACAGCCGTTCAATGAATAAACCACCGCCTGCCAACCGACAGGGAGCGCGCCCGATGAATGTCATGACCCGCCCGTACGTGCCGGACTTTGCCACCCTGATCGAACAGGATCGGGTGCATGGATCGCTCTATACCGATGCGGACATCTTCCGCATGGAACTGGACCGCATCTGGTATCGCACCTGGGTCTATGTCGGGCATGAGAGCGAGGTGCCGGAACCGTTCGATTTCGTCACCAAGTCCATCGGGCCGCAGCCGATCATCATGACCCGTGGCGCGGACGGGCAGATCAACCTGTTGCAGAACCGCTGCCCGCATCGCGGCAACGAGGTCTGCACGGAGCCACGGGGCAACGCGCGCAAGTTCACCTGTCCGTTCCACAACTGGACCTTCGCCAATGACGGCAGGCTGGAGGCGACGGCCTTTGCCGATGGCTACAAGGGGCAGGACATGGCGGCCCTGTCGCTGGGCAAGGTCGCGCGTGTCGCCAGCTATCGCGGCTTTGTCTTCGGCTCCTTCGCCACCGAAGGCCCGACGCTGGAGGAACATCTGGGCGGCGCGGCGGAGACGCTGGACCGGCTCTGCGATTCATCGCCCACCGGTGAGGTGGAGATCACTGCCGGATTCCTGCAGCACCGTGTGAAGGCAAACTGGAAGTTCGTGCTGGAGAACGAGACCGATGGCTATCACCCCGCCTTCGTCCATGCCTCCGTCTTCAAGGTGACGGACAGCGGCATCGGCGGCCTCTATGGCTCGAAGTCCACTGCCGTTACCCGTGACTTCGGCAATGGGCACACCGAACTGGACCTGCGCCCGGAGTTCCGCCTCCGCGACCAGCCTCTGAACTGGTTCGGCACCACGCCGGAACGGCTGCCGGACTATGTCGCGGCCATGGAACAGGCGCATGGGCCGGAGAAGGCGCGGGAGGTGATGATCGACGGCACTCCGCACGTGATGATCTTCCCCAACCTGTTCATCGCGGAGATCCAGATCTTCGTGCTGCAGCCCCGCGCGGTGGACGACACCGTGCAGCATGTCACGGCGCTGCAGTTCAAGGGCGCGCCTGACATCAACCGTCGCCTGCGCCAGCAGACCATGGGCTCCGTCGGCCCCGCCGGATTCCTGCTGGCGGATGATTCGGAGATGTACGAGCGCACGCACCGTGGCGTGCTCTCCCGCGATCCGGAGTGGCTGTATCTGGCGCGCGGGGAGCATCGGGAGCGCACGGACGAGGACGGTTTCCGCGTCGGCCATGCCACCGACGAGGTGCCCTCGCGCGGGATATGGCGTCACTACCGCCAGATGATGGAGGCCGAGTGATGGGGATGATCACCGTGGAACAGGACATCACGCGCCGGGTCGAACAGTTCATCTACGCGGAGGCCCGCCTGCAGGACGAGCACGAATATGCGGCGTGGGAGGCGCTCTGGACCGACGACGCGATCTACTGGCTGCCCGCCAATGGCGACGCCATCGACCCCGAACAGCAGATGTCGATCATCTACGACAACCGTTCCCGCATCGGGGTGCGGGTGCGGCAGCTTCTCAGCGGCAAGCGCTATACCCAGGACCCGAAGTCCGCGATCCGGCACCTGATCACCAATGTCGAGGTGCTGGACCGGTCGGGTGACGAGGTCAGCGTCGGCTGCAATGTCATGGTCTATGAATCCAGCCTGCGGGGCGAAACCCTCTGGGCCGCACGCACTGAATATCTGCTGCGCGACACGCCTGACGGCTTTCGCATGGCCCGCAAGAAGGTGGCGCTGGTCAATAACGACAAGCCGCTCTTCACGCTGTCGTTTCTCATCTGATGTGGTCCCCGGCCCGCCCTTTCCCGGTTTGTCGTTGGACTGTTCCATTCCTCTCCCCCACCCGGCCACCCAATAAGGATACTCCCGTGGGTGGCCGGGTGGGGGAGAGGGATGGAACAGGCCGCAAACAGACTCCCGAGAGGGCAGGCCGGGGCCTGAAAACAACCTCCGGAGATCCATCATGAACCTGCTAACCGAACCCGTAGGCGACGGCAATGTGCTTCTGAGCCACACCGACGGCATCGCCCATATCCGCCTGAACCGTCCCAATGACGCCAACGGCATGAACAACGGCCTGCTGCGCGACCTCTATCAGGCGATCATGGTCTGCCATGGCTCGGAGGATGTGCGCGCCGTGCTGCTGACCGGGGCGGGGAAGAACTTCTGCGCCGGGGGCGACATCAAGGAATTCGCGTCGAAGGGCGAGAAACTGCCCGCCCATATCCGCACCGCCACGGCACTGCTGCAGGATGCGGCACAGGCGCTGATGCGGCTGGATGCGCCGGTGATCGCCGCCATCCAGGGCTATGCCACCGGCGGCGGTGGTTTCGGCATGGCCTGCGCGGTGGACCTGGTGGTGGCGGCGGAGAGCGCGAAGTTCCTCGCGGGCGCGACCAAGGTCGGCATGTCACCGGACGCCGGTACCACCACGACGCTGCCCGCGCTGGTCGGTCACCGCAAGGCGATGGAGATCCTGCTGACCAACCCGACCATGACGGCTGAGGAGGCGAAGGATCTGGGCATCGTCAACCGCGTGGTACCGGACGCGGATCTGCTGGACGCCGCCATGGATCTGGCGCGTGAACTGGCGAGCGGCCCGCCGCTGGCACAGGCCGCGGTGAAACGGCTGCTGCGTCAGGGCAAGGCCCTGCCGGTGGAGGCCTGCTTCACGGAGGAAGCCCGCAACGTCGCCGAACTCTCCGGCACCGCAGACGCGCGGGAAGGCCTCGCCTCCATGATCGAACGCCGCCCGGCCACCTTCACGGGTCGGTAGACCTCAGTCCGACACCCGCGCCAGAAACTCCGCATCCGGCAGCACGCGCAGCGGCAGCAGGTCGCTGTCGGTGGTGATGATCAGGGCGGGGTCCACGCGGATGCCGACGCCGGCGAAGGAACCGGCGACGGAGAAGGCCTGGAGCTGCGCGTTGCGACCGGCGACGCGGGGCAGTTTCCAGAGTTCCTGATAGATCGTGTCCCGGCTCTCGAACTGGCCTTCCGTCGCCGCCACCAGATCCGCGTCCTGGCTGTAGAGCGCGATATTGGCCCCGCAGCGCCCGACGATGGGCTTGGCGGCATAGCCCGCCGCGCGCAACGCGTCGGTCAGTTCGTAGCCGGTGTCGAGCAGGAAGCGACTGCTCGGGAACATCTCCCGCACCACGGGCAGGATCGCCTTGTTGCTGGTGACCAGGGTCCAGAGCGGTTCGAAGACCATCACGCCCTCCCGCAGCAGCACATCGACGATGCGCGGCGGCTGGGTGGCACGGTCGATGGTGCGGTGCAGGCGCAGGTTCTCCTCGTCCTCCGCCAGATCCTCGCGGATCTCGTCCAGCGCGGTCTCCCACGCCTAGGTCTTCCAGACCCAGCGGATCGGTACGCCGTCTGCGTCCAGCACCTCGCCGCCGTCGCCCCAGCGCAGCCCCTCGACACCCGTCACGATGCGGCAGGTCAGACCGGCCTGCTCCATCGCGCGCTTCATGAACAGGGCGTGGTAGGTTTCCTCGATATCGTCGTCGCGCATGATGTGCAGCACGCCGTCAATGGCCGTTTCCCGCCAGGCATCCACCAGCAGATCGTACAGCCGCCCGCCGGGGTCACGCCCGTCGGTGCAGCCAAAGGCCTCCGCCCAGCGTCCCAGCAGCGACCCGGCCTCCATGTAACAGGATGCCGAGTCGGCATTGTATTCGTACGCCTTCAGCCCCTCCGGCCGCATGGCGAAATCAAAGCGCCCGGTGATCATCTCGTTGCGGCGGTTGTTCCAGGACTGGCGAATGCGCGACCAGAGCGCGGGCGGCAGGTTGAACCGCGCCAGCAGCGTGTCATCGGACAGCACCTGATTGGTCGCGTGCAGGAACATGCGGTGCAGCTCGTTGGTGGCGCGCTGCAGTTCCCGCATCGCGGTCTCGCTGATGCAGTACCAGGCACGCAGGTCCGCCGGGTCCTTCGACAGCACCTGGCCGCCCATCAGGTCGATGTAGTTGGCATCGATCGGGTCTGATGGATCCAGCCAGGCGACCGCCTCCGCCGCCCCCGGCGCGGTCTCCAGTGTCTGGCGCTTGATGCCAAAGAGCGCCGGATCATCCTCCAGCTCCGTCTCGGCCCCTGTCGTGTCGTCGGTCTGGATCACCCAGCCCAGGATGCTGCCGTCGTGATAGGTGCAGTCCAGCCAGCAGCCGCCATCACCGGTCAGGCGTCGCGGCAGTTCGCGTGACCAGTTCTGACCGGCCGGCCAGACGGAATCATGCACGTTCTGTTCGATGCAGCGCACGCGGTCGGCCAGAACCTCCGTCACCACCGCGACATGGCCCGTGACCTCGAACTCACCGCCCTCGTTCCAGATCAGCAGGCAGCCGGGCTCCGGCGGGCGGGTGGAACCGTTGCGGAAGGAATGCAGCGGCAGGGTGCTGCCGTCGGCGATCACCTTCACCTGGCGCAGACGGAAGATGTCATAGGCCATGGCGATGTCCTCGAAGACATAGCCCCGGTTCTGGTAAATCCAGCGCCGCGCCAGCTCCACGCACTGCCACTTGAAACCCATGTAGACACCGTCGACGGTGCTGTGGAACGCCTGCCGCGTCGGCATCGCCTCCCGGTCCACCGAATCATAGTCGGAGGAATAGACCTCGGTTCCGCCGGGACCATGCCCCAGAACGGTTCCGAAGGGGGCGGGGGTGATGGCGTGATGGTGTTTCATGGCTGTTCCAGGGACGGGCGAAGGGCGGACAGGTGTCGCGCCGCGCGAGCCTCTATACCCATGCCGGAACCTTGGCGAGCGGATTCAGCGCTGCCCCGAACGATTTTCCCTGGCCGTTGCGCAGCCTACCCAGCGGCCCAGTTCGGCGGGCGCTTGTCGATGAAGGCCTGGACGCCTTCGGTGGCTTCGGCGGAGCGCTGGGCGGCGGCGAACTGGGTGGCGGCGATGTCTAGGGCGGTCTCCACGTCCTGGTCGCGGACGGCGCGGATGACGGTCTTGGCGCGGGCGATGGCTCCGGGGGCGCCCTTCAGGATCTCGGCCAGGACTTCCGTCACCTTCTGCTCCGCCGCGTCGGCGTCCTCGCACAGCCAGTCGATGATGCCGATCTCCACGGCTTCCGCGCCGGAGAGCATGTTGCTCATCACCGCCAGACGCCGGGTCAGCCGTTCCCCGATGCGCCCGATGACGACGGGCAGGATCGCGGCGGGCAGCACGCCCAGCCGTGCCTCGGTCAGGCCGAAGCGGGCGCGGGGCGTGGCAATGACGATGTCGGCGGCGCAGACCAGTCCGAAGCCGCCGCCCAGCGCCGCGCCGTCGGCCACCACGATCAGCGGCTGCGGCGTGCGGTCCATGCGCTGGAAGAAGGCCCCGCCCTGGCGGTTCCGCTCCGCGATCGGGTCGGCGCCGCCGGTGCCATCCGCCGCGCCGGTCTGCTGGCTGGCCTTGAAGCCGCGCACGTCGCCGCCCGCTGAAAAGCTCTTGCCCGCGCCGCGCAGCACGATGGCGCGGCAGGTCCGGTCCTCGGCGACAGAGGCGATGGCCGCGTCGATGCCGTCCAGCAGTTCCTGCGACATGGCATTGCGGGCATCGGGTCGGTTCATGGTGATGTGCAGGACACCGCCTTCACGGCGGGTGAGGACGATTTCTTCGGTCATGGTGGGTTCCCTTTTTGGTCGACCGTGCCTCCCCTCTCCCCCTCCCGGCCACCCATTTCAGGATACTTGCGTGGGTGGCCGGGAGGGGGAGAGGGATGGAACAGTCCATCAACAGAATCTTCGGGCGAGAGGGCGGTCTCTCAGCGAACGGGTCCTATCCGCGCTTGCCGGGCAGGATGTTCATGCTCTTGCAGATGATCGACAGCATCACCTCGTCGGCGCCACCGCCGATGGAGGCGAGACGGCCGTCACGGTACATGCGGCTGATCGGGGTCTCGTTCATGTAGCCCATGCCGCCCCAGTACTGCAGGCAGCTGTCGTAGACCTCCCGCTTCAGCCGTCCGATCTTCAGCTTGCCCATGGAGGCGAGGCGGGTGACGTCCCTGCCTGCGGTATATTCCTCGATGCAGCGGTCCATCAGGCTGCGCAGCAGCTCGACCTCCGTCTGCAGTTCGGCCATACGGAAGTGGATCACCTGGTTGTCCAGCAGCGGCTTGCCGAAGACCATGCGCTGGCCGGTATATTCGATGGTCTGGTCGATGGCCTTCTGCAGCCCGGTGATGCCGGAGGCGATGGCCCACATCCGCTCCTCCTGAAACTGCTGCATCTGGTAGGTGAAGCCCTTGTTCTCGTCGCCGATGCGGTGGCGCTGCGGCACGCGCACATCCTCGAAGAAGATCAGGCCGGTGTCGGAGGAATGCATGCCCATCTTGTCGAGCTTCTTCGCCCGCGTGACCCCCGGCGTATCCATCGGCACGACCACCAGCGACTTGTTGCGGTGCACGGCCCCGTCCGGGTCGGTGTTCACCAGCATGACCATGTAGTCGGCCTGGAAGGAATTGGTGATCCACATCTTCTGGCCGTTGATGATGTAGTCGTCGCCATCCTTGCGCGCCCAGCTCTTCAGCGATGCCACGTCCGACCCGGCACCGGGTTCGGAGACACCGATGCAGGCCACCATCTCGCCGGCGATGGCCGGGGCCAGGAACTCCCGGCGCAGCTCATCGGAGCCATGGTTCGACAGCGCCGGGGTGGCCATGTCGGTCTGCACGCCCAGCGCCATGGGAACACCGCCGCAATTGATGCTGCCCAGCGCCTCCGCGAAGGCCAGGTTGTAGGAATAGTCGAGGCCGAGGCCGCCATATTCCTCCGGCTTGTGGATGCCGAGGAAGCCCATGTCGCCGAACTTCCTGAAGACCTCGTGGGCGGGAAAGGCACCCTCCGCTTCCCATGCATCCACGTGCGGATTGATCTCTTCCTCGATCAGCTTCCGTGCGGATCGCTGGATCTCCAGATGTTCATGTGTGTAGACGCCCATGGTTTCCTCCCCCGGCAGTGGTGCCTGGCAACAGGCGCGCCGATGATAGACCCGAACAGCGGCGTCTGTGCACCCGCAGATGCGGCATGGTGGGAATCGATCTTGCCAGTGCTTGGCGACCGACCACCAGATGTGGTAACAGCGCGGCTTCCGATCCCAGTCGCCGCGAGAACTGCTCATGTCCAGGATTGCCCTTGCGTCAGACCATGCCGGGTTCGAGCTGAAAGAGGCTCTGCGCGATGAACTGAAGGGGTTGGGCCATGACGTGCTCGACCTCGGCACCAGCAGTCTCGATTCGGTCGATTATCCGGATTTCGGCCGCAAGGCCGCGGAGGCCGTGGCCGCGGGCGAGGCGGAGGCGGGTGTGATCGTCTGCGGCACCGGCATCGGCATTTCCATCGCCGCGAACCGTGTGCCCGGCGCGCGCACCGCCCTATGTCACGACATCACCACCGCGCGCCTGTCGCGCGAACACAATGACGCCAACATCCTGGCCCTGGGCGCGCGGGTGATCGGCACCGAGACCGCGCGCGACTGCGTGCGGGCCTTTCTGGAGACGCCGTTTGCCGGGGGGCGGCACCAGCGTCGCGTGGACAAGCTGGGCTGAGGCCCGGAACTGATTCGATCGTTCGAACGATCAAGAGCTTCAAGGGAGCATCGCACATGAACATGGTCGCCACCGCAGCAGCGGGTGAAGCCATCTGGTCCGCCGACATGGAACGGGATGACAAGGCGGTCTTCGACGCCATCAACGCCGAGTTCGGTCGCCAGCAGAGCGAGATCGAGCTGATCGCGTCGGAGAACATCGCCAGCCCGGCCGTGATCCGGGCCATGGGCAGTGTGCTGACCAACAAGTACGCGGAGGGATATCCGGGCCGTCGCTACTATGGGGGCTGCGAGCACGTCGATGTGGTCGAGGCGCTGGCCATCGAGCGGGCGTGCAAGCTGTTCGACTGTTCCTTTGCCAACGTGCAGCCGCATTCCGGCGCACAGGCCAACCAGGCCGTCTTCCAGGCCCTGCTGAAGCCCGGTGACACCTTCATGGGCATGTCGCTGGCTGCCGGTGGGCATCTGACCCATGGCGCTCCGCCGAACCAGTCGGGCAAGTGGTTCAATGCGGTGCAGTACGGCGTGCGTCGGGAGGATGCCCGCATCGACTTCGACGAGGTCGAGCGGCTGGCGAAGGAACACAGGCCGAAGCTGATCGTGGCCGGCGGCTCAGCCTATCCGCGCTTCATCGACTTCGCCCGCTTTCGTGCGATTGCCGATGAAGTGGGCGCGCTGTTCATGGTCGACATGGCGCATTTCGCCGGTCTGGTCGCCGGTGGTGTGCATCCGAACCCGCTGGACCATGCCCATGTGGCGACGACCACCACCCACAAGACCCTGCGTGGCCCGCGTGGTGGCATGGTCCTCACCCGCGACGACGATCTGGGCAAGAAGATCAACTCCGCCGTCTTCCCCGGTCTGCAGGGCGGCCCGCTGATGCATGTCATCGCGGCCAAGGCGGTGGCATTCGGGGAGGCACTGCGTCCCGACTTCAAGGCCTACTCGCAGCAGGTGGTGGACAATGCGCAGGCGCTGGCGGCATCGCTGATGGACCGGGGCTTCGACATCGTCTCCGGCGGCACCGACACGCATCTGATGCTGGTCGATCTCAGGTCAAAGGGTGTGACCGGCCGTGACGCGGAGCGCACGCTGGAGAACGCGCACATGACCTGCAACAAGAACGGCGTGCCGTTCGACCCGGAGAAGCCGATGGTGACCTCCGGTGTCCGCCTCGGCACCCCGGCAGCGACCACCCGCGGCTTCGGTACCGATGAATTCCGCCAGGTCGGCGCGCTGATCGCCGATGTGCTGGAAGGCTATGCCGCTTCGAACGGCGACAATGGCGCCGCCGAGGCCAAAGCCCGTGAATCGGTGCTGGAGCTTTGTGCGCGCCATCCGATCTATACGAAGGGTATCATCTGAGGGCTTCGCCAGAGGCGGAGTCTGCGCCAGCCCTCTCCCCCTCCCGACCACCCATAAGGATAATCCAGTGGGTGGTCGGGAGGGGGAGAGGGCTGGCCGGGGACCACAAGCAAGAAGCAACCGAGGAATCACCGTCATGCGCTGCCCCTATTGCCAGAATGCCGATACCCAGGTGAAGGACTCGCGCCCGACGGAGGACAATACCGCGATCCGGCGCCGACGCTCCTGTTCCGGCTGTGGCGGGCGCTTCACGACGTTCGAACGCATTCAGCTGCGCGATCTGACGGTGGTGAAGAAGAACGGGCAGCGCACACCCTTCGACCGCGACAAGCTCGCCCGCTCCATCGACATCGCCATCCGCAAGCGCCCGGTGGATCCGGAGCGGGTGGAGCGGATGATCAATGCCATCGTCCGCCAGCTGGAAAGTTCCGGCGAGTCGGAGATCGATTCGGTCAGGATCGGGGAACTGGTGATGCAGGCGCTCGCCAGCATCGACCAGGTCGCCTACGTGCGCTTCGCCTCCGTCTACCGCAACTTCCGCGAGGCTGCCGACTTCGAGGATTTCATCGGCCGCGAGATCGCGGGTCGCGACGACGACTGATCGTTGGCGACGGCTTTCAGACGTCTGTTTCTGCCAGGCTTCCGCGCCGTGCCGTGATGCTGTCCGGCATGGCATGGTTCACCTTTCGAGTCCGAAATCCGACCTGCCGATGCGCAGTGACGTCAACAGGGCACTTGCGGGACCACCGGCTGTCACTCCGGACCGGGGATGCATTGCCTCACTGGAAGAATTTTGACCCGGCAGCAGTGCCATCGCGGCGTCGAACCCGCCAGGCGCGGGCCCGCCGGGAAGGCGGCTGTCAGTCCTTGTCGTGGATGCGGTGCGGGTTGACCATGCCCATGACGTTGAAGCCGCTGTCCACATGGTGGATTTCGCCGGTCACGCCTGCGGAAAGGTCGGAGAGGAAATAGACGCCGGCGCCGCCAACATCTTCCTGCGTGATGGCCCGCTGCAGCGGGGCGTGGTCGCGGGTCCAGCCGTAGACATAGCGGGCATCGCCGACGGCGGAGCCGGAAATCGTCCGCATCGGCCCGGCGGAAATCGCGTTGGCGCGGATCTGCTGCGGGCCCAGGTCCACGGCGATATAGCGCACGCTGGCCTCCAGCGCCGCCTTGGCGACACCCATGACGTTGTAGCTCGGCATCCAGCGTTCGGATCCGGCAAACGACAGGGTCAGCAGGCTGCCGCCGTTGGTCATCAGCGGCGCGGCCAGGCGTGCCGTCTCCGTGAAGGAGTAGCAACTGATTGCCATGGTATTGCTGAAATTGGCAGCCGTCGTGTCGATGTAACGGCCTGAAAGTTCGCTCTTGTCGGAATAGGCCACGGCGTGGAGCACGAAATCCAGCCGGTCCCAGGTGTTCGCCACCCGGTCGAAGACCCGTTCCAGATCG
Source organism: Kordiimonadales bacterium IMCC3096 (assembly GCA_016865035.1). GTDB lineage: Bacteria > Pseudomonadota > Alphaproteobacteria > Minwuiales > Minwuiaceae > Minwuia. The sequence continues at coordinate 1,617,530 of CP018227.1, read as the reverse complement.
CCGTCGCGGGTGACGTCACAGTTCTCCAGAAATGCCCCGTCCACCTGGTCGACCAGCGGCTTCGCGCGCTTCAGGAAGGCATCGCCCTGATAGGTGAATCCCAGCTCTGCGCCCTGTTCGTGCGCTGCCCGGGCAATGGCCCAGGCAATGGAGTGGTCGTTCGCCACGCCCATGATCAGACCGCGGCGACCCTGCATCAGTTTGTCTGCCATGCGTTCAGTCCTCGAACCGCTTGAAGATCAGGCTGGCGTTGGTGCCGCCGAATCCGAAGCTGTTCGACATGACGCAGTTCAGGTTGGCATCGTCGATACGTTGCCGCACCAGCGGAAAGTCGCCGGCCCCGTCGTCAACGTTCTCGATATTCGCTGACTCCGCCAGGAAGTCGTTGTTCAGCATCAGCAGGGAATAGATCGCTTCCTGCACGCCTGCCGCGCCCTGGCTGTGGCCGGTCAGGCTCTTTGTGGAGCTGACCCAGGGCAGGTCCCGGCCCTCGAAGGCGGCGCGGATCGCGTTCAGTTCGATGATGTCCCCGACAGGCGTCGAGGTGCCATGGGCATTGATGTAGTCGATCCTGGTGTCGCCGATGGTGGACATCGCCAGCTTCATGCAGCGCTCCGCCCCTTCGCCGGACGGCGCGACCATGTCGGCGCCGTCGGAGGTCGCCGCATAGCCGACGATCTCCGCATAGATCTTCGCGCCGCGCGCCTTCGCGTGCTCCAGTTCCTCCATCACCAGGATGCCGCCGCCGCCGGAGATGACGAAGCCGTCCCGGTCCCTGTCATAGGCCCGGCTCGCCTCCGCCGGGCGGTCGTTGTACTTGCTGGACATGGCCCCCATGGCGTCGAACAGCATCGACAGGGTCCAGTGCAGTTCCTCACCGCCGCCGGCAAAGATGATGTCCTGCTTGCCCAGCTGGATCGTCTCCATGGCATTGCCGATGCAATGCGCGCTGGTGGAACAGGCGGAGGAGATGGAATAGCTCATCCCCTTGATCTTCATGGCCGTCGAGAGGTTCGCGGAGTTGGTGGAGGACATGCAGCGCGGCACCATGTAGGGGCCGATGCGCTTGACGCCCTTCTCCCGCGCGATGTCGGCGGCCTGGACCTGATTGGAGGTCGACGGGCCGCCGGAACCGGCGATCAGTCCCGTGCGCGGGTTGGAAACCTCGTCCTCCTCCAGTCCCGCGTCGGCAATCGCCTGCTTCAAGGCGATGTAGTTGTAGGCCGCACCGCCACCCATGAAGCGCAGCACGCGGCGATCGATATGGTCAGCCGGATCCAGCTTCAGGGAACCCTGGATCTGGCTGCGCATGCCGACTTCGGCATACTCCGGCGCGAATTCAATGCCGGAACGTGCGCTCTTGAGGGACTCGATGACTTCCGCAGCATCGTTGCCGATCGACGAAACGATACCCAGCCCTGTAACAACAACCCGTTTCAAGAATAGCCCTCAATTGTCTCAGGTGGTGGTGAACAGCCCGACGCGCATGTCCTTGGCCGTATAGATTTCCTCGCCGTCAGCCTTCACGATACCGTCCGCGATGCCCAGAACCAGCCGCCGCGCGATCGTGCGCTTGATGGACAGATGATAGGTAACCAGCTTCACGGTTTCCAGAACCTGCCCGCCGAATTTGACCTCGCCGACGCCCAGCGCCCGACCGCGTCCGGGCAGCCCGAGCCAGCCGAGATAGAACCCGACGGCCTGCCACATGGCGTCCAGCCCGAGGCATCCCGGCATCACGGGATCGGTCTCGAAGTGGCACTTGAAGAACCAGTGGTCCGGCGTCACGTCCAGCTCCGCCAGGATCTCGCCCTTGCCGTAGCTGCCGCCCTCGTCACTGATCTTCGTGATCCGGTCGAACATGAGCATCGGAGGCAGGGGCAGCCGGGCGTTCCCGGGACCGAACAGTTCCCCGTGGCCGCATTGCAGGAGTTCTTCGTAGGAAAAGCTGCTCTTCCGATCCGTCAAGGTGTCGCCTCGCTTCAAAGTTCGCCTGTCGGAATCGCCGCCGTGGCCGCAGGCCGTCCATGATGATTTGTGTGGTGGACTATAGCCATATGACACTGGCGACAAAACCCGCAAAACAGGCGTGTACTGCCAGTTGCCCGGTGGGGGCTTCTATTGCGACCCGCTCGTAACTATATTGCAGGCATGACTGAGACGGTTGACATGACGATTGCGGACCGGCTTCGCGGCTCGGGCCTGCGTCCGACACGGCAGCGCGTGGCGCTGGCGGAGCTGTTGCTGTCCGCCGGACCCCGGCACCTGACGGCGGAGATGCTGTTCGACGAGGCACGCCAGGCCGGCGTCCCGGTTTCGATGGCGACGGTCTACAACTGCCTGCATCAGTTCACCCAGGCCGGGATGGTGCGCGAGGTCGTGGTCGACCCCGGCAGGTCCTACTTCGACACCAATGTCGCGGAGCATCACCATTTCTATCACGAGGGTTCGGGCAAGCTGACCGACATTCCCGGTGAGACCATCGCGCTGGGGCATCTGCCGGCGGCGCCGGATGGCATGGTGATCGAACGCGCCGAAGTCATCATCAGGCTGCGCGACGCCTGAGAAGGGCGGCTCATGCCGGGTTCCATCCGGAAATCGTCTTTGGAATAATTCCAAACTATTGACCTTGTCTCGCCAGACCCCATAATTGGTATGTCGGCTGTTCAGGATGAACATCCGGCACGTCATCATGAGGAGGAGGACAAGGTCATGTCGCTCAAGGGTTCGAAGACTGAACAGAGCCTGAAGGAAGCCTTTGCGGGCGAATCCCAGGCAAACCGCCGCTACCTGTATTTCGCGCAGAAGGCTGACGTCGAAGGTTACAACGATGTCTCCAGCGTCTTCCGCTCGACCGCCGAGGGCGAGACGGGCCATGCGCACGGCCATCTGAAGTTCCTGGAGGAAGTGGGCGACCCGGCGACGGGTGAGCCGATCGGCTCCACGGAAGCCAATCTGAAGGCCGCCATCGCGGGCGAGACGCATGAGTACACGGACATGTATCCGGGTATGGCGAAGACCGCGCGCGACGAAGGCTTCGACGAGATTGCCGACTGGTTCGAGACCCTGGCGAAGGCAGAGAAGAGCCACGCCGGTCGTTTCCAGAAGGCTCTCGACTCGATGGGCTGACCGGATTTTCGGGGGCGGCATCCGTCGCCCCCGATCATTCCTGTGGCGGGCTGCACTGGTCCGTAGCCCGTCAGCAGGTCAGCGGACGACCGATATCGTGTATGCGGGTACGGAGATACCTGCATGCTCGACACGCCGACGCGGCTGTCGTGATGATCAGCCCCGGCAATCTGAATCACGGTGGAGATGACAGATGGAAGGCGGCCTTGGCGCGCCGGAGCGGCATCCGCTCGACTGGCAGAGTGCTGATTTCTACAACAAGGAGGCAATCGACGCGGAACTGCGGCGGGTGTTCGACATCTGTCACGGCTGTCGCCTGTGCTTCAATCTCTGCGACAGTTTTCCGCGCCTGTTCGACCTGATCGACGAGAGCGAGTCGGGGGAACTCGACACCGTCGATTCCGCCGATTTCAAGCCGGTGGTCGATGCCTGCACGCTGTGTGACATGTGCTTCATGTCCACCTGCCCCTATACGCCGCCGCATGAGTTCCAGCTCGATTTTCCGCATCTGATGCTGCGCTATCGCGCAACGGAACACCGGGACGGCAAGACGCCGTTCTGGGACCGCCAGATGACGAAGACCGACCGCAACGGCAAGCTGGCGGGCATGACATCCGGGATCGCCAACTGGGCGACGGACCGGGGCAACCGGATCACCCGCCCGATCCTGGAAGACATCGCCGACGTGGACCGGAACGCGGAACTGCCGAAGTTCCATGCGAAGAGCTTCACGGCCCATGCCGCCCATCCGCCTGCCCGCAATACGGACGCACCGGCGGCGGCGCGCAAGGCGGTGCTCTATGCCACCTGCTTCGTGAACTACAACAATCCGGGCATCGGCATTGCCACCCAGGCCATCCTGGCCGCGAACGGCGTCGAGACCGAAGTGGTCTACCCCGAATGCTGTGGCATGCCCCAACTGGAACAGGGCGACCTGGACGATGTGGCGCGGCGTGCGAAGAACGTGGCGCTGGCCATGAAGCCCTGGATCGAGGATGGCTATGACGTCATCGGTCTGGTGCCGTCCTGCGCGCTGATGCTGAAGTTCGAATGGCCGCTGCTGCTGCCCGATGATCCGGACGTCGCGCGCCTGTCGAAGGCGACGAAGGATGTTGCCGAATATGTCGTCGACATTGCCCGCAACGAAGGGCTGGCGGCGGAACCGAAACCCCTGGACGGCGGCGTCAGCCTGCATCTGGCCTGCCATGCCCGCGCCCAGAACATGGGCCAGAAGGCGGCGGACATGCTGCGGCTGATCCCGGACATGGAACTGAAGATCATCGAGCGCTGTTCCGGTCACGGCGGCAGCTGGGGCATCAAGAAGGACAATTTCGAGACCGCGCTGAAGGTCGGCAAGAACGCGGCCCGTGCTGCGGGACGTGAGGACAAGGCCCATGTGGCCTCCGAATGTCCGCTGGCCGGTGTGCACATGCTGCAGGGCATGGAGCGGCTGAACGCCGAGAACCCGGATACCTTCAAGGCACCGCCTTCGGTCGCCAGCCATCCGGTGGAGCTGTTCGCGAAGGCCTGCGGCCTGCTGTGACCAGCGCGCCGGTTCGACTGCCCGACCGGAAAGAGTGCCAGACAAGCAAGAGTGAGTGAAATGATCGAACGCCATACATCGCTGCTCGCCGAGCACATCCTGCCCCCCGCCCGCTTCGACGCGGAGCGCACGGCGCTGCAGGCCGAACTGCGGACGCACAAGCAGCACCGCCGTGTCGACGTCGGCCCCTTCGCCTCCGTCTTCTTCGAGAGCTACTTCACCATGTGGTGGCAGGTTCAGGAGATGCTGCGGGTCGAGGGCGGTGGTGCCGAGCAGCTGGTGGAGGAGCTGGAGGCCTATGCGCCGCTGGTCCCCTCCGGCCGCACGCTGACCGCCACCATGATGCTGCAGATCGAGGATCCGGTGCGTCGCCACCGGGAACTTTCGCGGCTGGGCGGGATCGAGCATGAGGTCGCCCTGGTGATCAATGGCGAGGCGGTGAAGGGGGAGGCCGATGACGACCTGGACCGCACCAACGCCGACGGCAAGGCCTCGTCGGTGCACTTCTTCGTCTTCAGCCTGTCCGATGCGCAGGCCGCCAGCCTGAAGGACGGCTCCGCCGAAGTGCAGTTGAGGATCAGCCACCCGAACTACAATCACATGGCCGGGCTGACCGCCGATCAGATTGCGTCGCTGGCCGAGGATCTGACCTGAGTGCCTGACGCGGCCCGCGCGAGGAACATCCATGACGGACTTGAGGGCGCGCGCGGCTGACGGCATTCGCGAAGGCGACCGGTTCGAGGTAACGCGCCGTTTCAGCGGCCCGGAAATCGCGGCCTTCGCCAGCCTTTCCCGGGACTACAATCCCGTGCATTGCGACAGCGACTATGCGGCGCTGAAGGGCATGCGGGGGCCCATCGCCCATGGCCTGCTGACAGGCAGTCTGGTCACGGAGATCGGCGGCCAGATCGGCTGGCTGGCCAGGGACATGTCGTTCCGGTTCCGGCGTCCCGTCTATCCGGAAGAGACCCTGACCTGCACCTGGATCATACGCGAGGTCGACGGAAGCGGGCATGCCAGGGCCGAGGTCACCATCGTCAACGAAGCGGGTGTCACGGTCCTGGAGGCGGAGACGACCGGCGTGCTGCCGGACGCGAACCAGCGACAGCGGCTGAAGGAGATGCTCGCCGCGGGCGATCCCACCAACGGTGTCACGACCCCCTGAAACCTGCCGACGCCCGGGTCTCACAGCCGCATCTGCCTGCCCCTTCCGGTGGAACAGGCAGATGCGGTCGCGTCAATCAGGGGTGCTGGCTTACGCCAGTGCCTCGTGAATGCGTCCGATCAGGGCAGTGCGGTCGGCGCGGGCTTGCAGGGCCTCGTCCATCGTGACCTTGACGAACTGCGTCGGCGTATGCGGCTGCATCTGGCCGATCAGGTCCATGTCGGCGGAGATCACCGTGCCGAGCATGAAGTAGCCGCCGCCCGACACCGCATCGCGATGCAGGATGATCGGTTCCGTGCCGCCGGGGACCTGGATGGAGCCATAGGGATAGCAGCCATCGACGATGTTCGACGGATCGGAGCCCGCACCGAACGGACGTTCCCGCTCCGTGAACTCGATCGGCCTGCCGCCGCGGAAGCGGTAGCCGATGCGATCAGCCTCCGGCGCCACCTTCCAGGTGTCCTCGTAGAACTGCGCCCCCGACTTGTCGGTGACCCAGTGCCAGTAGATACCCGGCAGGACGCGGATCTCCGCAGGCGAGCCCGGTGCGCGGCGCAGCGAAGCGTCGAGCGAACGGCCTGCCGTGCCCTTGCCCTGACCGACGGGCACTTCGTCGCCTGCTGCCAGCGGGCGGCCCTGAAAGCCGCCGAGTGCCCCCAGCGTGTAGGTGGAACGGCTGCCCAGAACGACGGGCACGTCGATACCGCCGGAGATGGCGATATAGGCGCGGGCACCCCCCTTCAGATAGTCAAAGCTGAGGACCTGTCCGGCCTTGACCGCGAAGGACTCCCAGTTGGCCTGTTCCGCGCCATCGACCTTCGGCGTCATGGCGGCACCGGTGACGGCGACCACCGCGTCGGCGGTGAACTCCAGTTCCGGACCCATGAAGGTGGCTTCCAGAACGGCGGCGTCGGACGCATTGCCGACCAGCAGGTTGGCGGCCTGCAGTGCAAGCTGGTCCATGCCGCCCGACTGCGGGATGCCCAGGTGGTAATAGCCGTGACGTCCCATGTCCTGGACGCTGGTGGCGAGGCCGGGATTGAGAACCTTGATCATTTCAGTGCTCCCTCCAGCTTGGCGTTGCAAGCATTGATGTCGGCGTTGAACTCGTCGAGGGAGAAGCGCACGTCGCGGATCTTCGGCTCGAATTCGTTGGCTTCCACCGCCTCGACCGCCGCGTCATAGGTGTCGCGGTCGATGGGGGAGAATTTCACCAGGTCGCCCGGCTTGAAGAAGATCATGAAGTCCTGCAGGTACTTGATCCGCTGCTGCGGGTCGAAGATCGGCATCGGCGTCACGCCGAACATCTGGTACCCGCCCGCGCCGCGCACGGAATAGATGCAGCTGAAACAGCCGCCGTAGCCAACCGTCAGCTTCGGCGTGTCGGTGCGGGGACGGAGATACTTCGGCACCTCGATCTGTTTCTCGCGTTCCACCGTCTGATACAGGAACGGCAGACCTGCCACGAAACCCACCATGGACACGAACCAGGGCGAACCGGAATGGGCGGCGATGAAGTCGTCCACCGTGTCATAGCCGTTGATCCTGGCCGAATAGTCCAGATCGGTGCCGCTCGGGTCCTGGTGCCGTTCCCGGAACCGCATCAGTGTCTCGTGCGTCCAGGGATCGTTGTAGAGCACCGGCACCTCGACGATGCGGGTGTCCATGGACGATTCAGCGCTCTCCGCCTGGACTTCCAGCTTCTTGATCTCTGCCAGCATGTCGTCGGGCTTGATGATGTCCGGGTCGAACTTGATCTGGAACGAGGCATTGGCGGGACAGATCTCGGTGACACCACGGATCTGGCTTTCGCGCACCGCATTGGTCATGGAGAGGCTCTTGAAGAACGCCTCCAGCGACATTTCGGTATCGACCTCGCAGAAGACGTGCTCGTCACCGCCGAAGGTGTATCTGGATTCCATTGAGAGAGAACCTCCTCTGGATTGCGTCAGGACGGAATGGGATGGGCCTCGAGCCAGGGCTCGAGATATTGCGTGTGGATGGCGTTCGCGCGGACGTCCGCCGACCGGGCCAGCGCCTTGTGCAGGGCGACTGTGGTCTTGAAGCCGTCGATGGTCAGCCCGTCGAGTGCCGCCGCCATGCGGTCGATCGCCGTCGCACGGTCCGGGCCGTGCACGATCAGCTTGCCCAGCAGGGAGTCGTAGAAGGGCGGAATCGTATAGCCCTCGTACAGCAGGGTGTCGAAACGGACATGATCCGCCGCAGGCACCACCAGCCGCTCCACCGTTCCCGGCGCGGGCATGAAGCCGTTCGACGGATCCTCCGCATTGATCCGGCATTCGATGGCGTGGCCGTTCAGGCGGATGTCGTCCTGCTTCAGGCGCAGTTTCTCGCCCCCGGCGATACGGATCATCTCCTGCACCAGGTCGATGCCGGTGATCATCTCCGTCACCGGGTGCTCCACCTGGATGCGGGTGTTCATCTCGATGAAGTAGAATTCGCCGCTGGCATCGTCGTAGAGATACTCCAGCGTCCCGGCACCGCGATAGCCGACGGAGCGTGCCAGATCCACCGCAGAGGTGCAGATGGCCTGGCGCTTGGCGTCGTCCAGCGCGGCGGAGGGCGCTTCCTCCCAGACCTTCTGGCGGCGGCGCTGCATGGAGCATTCACGCTCGAAGCAGTGCACCGCGTCCGTGCCGTCGCCCAGCACCTGAACCTCGATATGGCGTGCGTTGCGTACCAGCTTTTCCATGTAGAGGCTGCCGTCGCCGAAGGCGGCCTGCGCCTCCGACCGGGCCTGGGAGACCAGCTTGGCCAGCTCGTCCGCGTTCTCCGCGATCTTGATGCCCCGTCCGCCGCCGCCGGCTGACGCCTTGATCATCACCGGGTAGCCGATGCGCTCCGCCGCATCCCGCGCCGCATCGACGGAATCGATCAGTCCCTCGCTGCCCGGAACAGTGGGCACGCCCGCCGCCTCCGCCGCCGCGCGGGCCGCCGCCTTGTCGCCCAGCCGGGAAATGGTTTCCGGCTTCGGGCCGACGAAGATCAGGCCCGCATCCTCCACCGCCCTTGCGAAAGCCGCATTCTCGGACAGGAAGCCATAGCCCGGATGGACGGCATCGGCGCCGCTGGACTTCGCCGCCTCCAGCACCGCATCCACCTTCAGGTAGGATTTGGCGGCATGTGGCGGGCCGATGTTCACGGCCTCATCCGCCAGCTGCACGGCCAGCGAATCGGCGTCCGCCATGCTGTGCGCCTGCACGGTCCGTATGCCCAGCGCCTGCGCCGCCCGGATGATCCGGACGGCGATTTCGCCACGGTTCGCGATCAGAAGCTTGCTGATGGCCATGAGATCGCGATCAGCCCAGTTCGACCAGAGGCTGACCGGCCATGACGGCCTCCTCATTGTCGGCAACGAAGCTGGCGATGGTGCCGGCCTTGTCGGCCTTCACCTCGTTGAAGGTCTTCATGACCTCCACCAGCCCGATCACGTCGCCGACGGCCACCGTGTCGCCCTCGTTCTTGAAGTTCGGCTCATCGGGTGAGGGCTTGCGGTAGAAGGTGCCGGGAAGCGGGGAAACGATCTGTTCGGCCATGGAATGGATTCCTCTGGTTGGGACTGTTACTCGGCCGCCTGGGCCATGTAGGGGCGGATCGCGGCATTCACTGCTTCCGCCACTGCCTGGGCGTTGGGTGTGTCGGAATGGACGCAGATGCTGTCGGCGCGCACGGCGACATCGACACCGCCGGTGGAAAGCGTCTTGCCTTCCGTCACCGCGCGGATGGCGCGGGCGGCGGAGTCTTCCGGGTCCACAGGGTCATGCACGCGGGTGACTAGCAGGTTGCCGGCATCGCCATAGAACAGGTCGGCGTAATACTCCGCGACCAGCTCATGACCGCGCGCGGGATAGATCTCCTCATGCAGCGTGCCGATCATGCCGAACAGCGGCACCTTGAACACGTCCGCCGCGTCGGCGACGGCATGGGCGATATGTCCCTGCTTCGCCGCCATGCCGTAGAGCGAGCCATGCGGCTTGATGTGATTGAGGCTCATGCCCTCGGCTTCCAGGAAGCCCTTCAGCGCGCCGATCTGGTAGATCAGGCAGTTGGCCATTTCCTCGCGTTCCATCTTCATCTCGCGACGGCCGAAGCCCTGCAGGTCGGGCAGGGACGGATGCGCGCCGACCCGGACGCCGTGGCGCTTGGCCAGGCGCACCGTCTCGCGCATGTGGTTGAAGTCGGAGCCATGGAAGCCGCAGGCAACGTTTGCCACGGTGATGAAGGGCATCAGCCCCTCGTCGTCACCCATCTTGTAGAGCCCGAAGCTCTCGCCCATGTCGCAGTTGATCTCGACGGCCATGATGCCCTCCTTCTGCTGGCGTTCAGTCGTTGCGTTTCAGGATATAGCTGCCGCTCTCGTGAAGCGAGGCCTGCCAGACCGGCGCGAACGGCGTCTGCTTGCCGGCGCACGTGAAGCGCTGTCCGTGCCCGGCGGGGGAGGTGTCGCGCAGGCGGTCCACGGTGATCGCATCAACGGCAAGAATGACGGCGTGCCCTCCTGAACGGCATGACCTTCTCAGCCTGAAACGATAGCAGCCGTGCCTGCCCCCGCAATGGGCAATGCCCGCACCCCACGTACAGTCCCGTCAAAGTTCGTTTCTGTCCAATTCCGCCAGCAGTGCGTCAGTGGTGATCTGTCGGCAGTAGCCCCGGTTCAGCCCGAGCGAGCTTTCGTGGCGTTCCATGCTGTGGGTGGCGCAGGCATCCGTCACCACCGTCACGAGGTAGCCCAGATCGCAGGCGTCCCGGACGGCGGAATCGACGCACTGGTCGGTCAGCAGGCCGCTGATCACAAGCTGCCGGACGCCGAGGTTGCGCAGCACATAGTCGATGTTGGTGGAGATGAAGACACTCGACGAGGTCTTGGGGATGACGATCTCGTCCTCCCCCGGTGCCAGGGCATCGATCACCTGCCCGTCCCGTGACCCCCGGGGGACGTTGAAACCGGTGATCTTGTAATCCAGGCTGCGGTCGCGCCCGTCGCGGGTCAGGCTTTCGATCACCGTGTACATGACCTCGATCCCGTGCCGCCGGAAGGCGCCCTGCAGCCGCTGCATGTTCGGCAGGGTCTCGGCGGCGAAATGACGGAAGTACCAGCCGTACTTCTCCTCGAAATGCGCCGGGTCCATGCCTTCATATTCGCCGCCCTCCGGATCGGCGCTGAAGTTCTGCACGTCGATGAACAGCAAGGCCGATTGCGCCGGCACCAGCGGCAGGTCACGGCTTGTCGGGTGGTCCTGTGTCATGGCTCTGCTGCCTCCACATCCCTGATCGCGATGGCCAGCAGGTTGGCCCAGCGACGGATGCCGGCCGGGTCCTGCAACTGGTCGTTCCGCACCTCCACCAGCACATGCGGCAGGCGATTGCCCTCCCCATGCACCGGCACGGTGTAATCCGATATGTCATCAACCGTATAGGGTTCGTTCATCGACAGCACCAGTTCCGGTGCCGCCGCCCCGATCGTGGCCATGAAACGCTCCGCCACCTCCGGCATCCGGTTGGCCAGGAACCCGGCATGCATGTGTCGGCGCTGCTGCCCCATCACCGGCGTGAAGCTGTGGATGGAGACCAGCAGGCGAGGCCGGTCGCGCGCGATCTCTGCCGCGATACGGTCATGGAACGGCGCATGGATCGCGGCTGTCCGCGCGCCGACCTCGGTCGGGGACAGGTCGCGATTGCCCGGAACATGTGTTTCGTCGCTGACGGTGGGGATCAGGTCGGGGGAGGCCGGACCCCGGTTGCAGTCGATCACCAGGCGGCTGAAACGCTGGCTGACCAGACGCGCTGAAACGTTCTCCAGCAGGGCCTGCGACAGGGCCAGCGCGCCAATGTCCCAGGCGATGTGGCGCTGCATGTCCGCCGCGCTGACGCCCAGATCACCCAGCGCGCGAGGCACAAGCTGTCCGCCATGCTCGCAGGTCAGCAGGATACCGCCCCCGCCCGCGGAGCCCTGAAACAGGACAGGATCTGGATCGTCGGCAGTCAGCATCGGTCTTCCTCTGGTTCTGGCTGCCTGTTCCATCCCTCTCCCCCTCCCGGCCACCCACGGCACTATCCTGATTGGATGGCCGGGAGGGGGAGAGGGATGGAACAGACCACAAGTCAACAGTCCTCCCGATTTGACAGGACTATGCGCCGCCCGGATGATTTCCCGCAACCGGATGAAAGTGTTGGAGCAGGTGGGAATGGCGAGCAGTGAACAGATCATCATGGCCTGCTGTGCCGACATAGCCGGCCAGGTGCGGGGCAAGGGCTTCCCGGAGATCGATCTGCCGCTGCGCCTGCAGCGCGGTGTCGGCTGGACCCCGACGAACGTGCAGATCACCTGCTTCGACGTGATTGCCGACAGTCCCTTCGGGGCGCTGGGCGATCTGGCCCTGGTCCCCGACCCGACTGCCACCTGGGTGATCCATGACCAGATTGGCGACCCGGTGGAACATGTGATGCTGGGCGATATCCGCACGCTGGCGGGGGAGCCGTGGGAATGCTGCACACGGTCGATCCTGAAGTCAGCGCTGCAGCGGCTGCAGGACGTGGCGCAACTGACCACCACGGTGGCGTTCGAGCATGAGTTTCAGGTCAGCGGCGGGACGGCTGGGGACAGTGGCAGTTCCTATTCCCTGGCCGGGGCGCGGTCCGGTGCGGCGATGGGACGGCGCATCTTCCAGCTGATGGCGCGCAACGGCCTGCGCCCGGATACCTTCATGAAGGAATTCGGTGCGGACCAGTTCGAGGTGACGATGAAACCGGCGGACGGGCTTGCCGCCGCCGACCGGGCCGTGATCCTGCGCGAACTGGTGCGGGTGGCGGCGCGGGAGCGGGACCAGCGTGCCAGCTTCACCCCGATCCGTGACCCGGCAGGTGTCGGCAACGGGGTCCATGTCCATGTCAGCCTGAACGATGCCGACGGTCAGCCCGTGACCCACGACCCGGACAGCGCGACCGGACTGTCCGACGTTGCCGCATCCTTCGCCGCAGGAATCACCACCTTCCTGCCCGGCATCCTGGCGCTGCTGGCCCCCAGCGCGATCTCCTACCTGCGCCTGACACCGCACCGCTGGAGCGCCGCGTTCAACAATCTGGGACTGCGGGACCGGGAGGCATCGGTGCGCATCTGCCCGGTAACCTCGCTCGATCCCCTGGCCATCGCGCGGCAGTTCAATCTGGAGGTCCGGGCCTGCGACGCCGCCGCCAGCCCCTACCTGCAACTGGCGGCCATCATCCACGCCGGAACGGAGGGTATCGCCCGCAACCTGCCCGCGCCGACCGTGACGGAGTCGGACCTGAGCACGATGGACACGTGGGAACTCACCGAAATGGGGATCACGCGACTGCCGACGTCGCTCGAGGCGGCGCTGGAGGCCTTCGCCGCGGAAGACTGCATCCGTGAATGGTTCGGCCAGACCTTCCGCGATGTCTACCTGGCGCACAAGCGCGGCGAACTGGCCGTGCTGGAAGGGCTGACCCCGGAGGAAATGTGCGCGCGGTATCTGGCGGTCTATTGAAGCACGGGCCTTGCCTGCCGATGGGTCACCTCAGCCCGCGCCGCGCATGGCGCGGGTGATCAGGACGGTGACCACCTGGTCCTCGCCCAGCACCTTCCGGGCCTGCTTGGTCAGGCGTTTGGAGACATTGGCGAAATCGATGGTGCCGTCGCCGCGGGCGATGGTCTTGCTGTAGAATTCGCGCAGGAAGGCGTCGTGCAGGCGCGGCTTCAGCGGGCTGGCATCATCGCGGGCGCTGTCGTCCACCATCTCGATGCTGATGTTCAGGAAGATGTAGTGGCGGACGTGGCTGCCCTTCATGATCGGGGCGGTCAGGCCGTCAAGGCGCAGGTAGACCGGATCCTTGCTCATGACGATCTCCGGCATCGCCGTCTCGCCATGTGCGGCCTTGTCCTCGCCGCCCATCATCATGAACGCACCCGCGCCGCCGCCGCCAAGCAGCAGGACCGCGGCACCGATGAGGACGATCTTCTTCATTGGACCAGCTCTCCGCATCCACCATGAAAGGGCAGAGGCAGAGGGTAGGGATGAAATCTCTCCAAAGGTTTAAGGCCGTTGCCGCGCCGCCTCAGAAATGCTGCCAGCCCTGGCCCTTGACCGGCAGCGGGCGACCGGCGGCGAAGGGGCTGACGCCGCTGCCTTCGACTACGCGGCCGATGCGGGTGACCGGTGTGCCGGTTGCCGCAGCCGTCTCCGTGATCCGCTCCCGCGCGGCGGGCGGCGCGGTGAAGACCAGTTCATAGTCATCACCGCCGTTCAGCGGCAGTTGCGCCAGGTCGGGGCGTTCGACCAGGCTCTCGCGGGCGGCGACGGAGAGGGGCAGCAGTTCAAGATGCACCTCCATGCCGACATCGGAGTGATGCGCGATATGGCCGAGGTCGGCCAGCAGCCCGTCGGACACATCCTGCGCGGCGCTGGCCAGGCCGACGAGTGCGGGCCCGAGTGTCGTGCGCGGTTGCGGCAGCCGGTAGCGCTGGGCCAGGGCGGCGGCATGTTCCGGCGCGGCGTCCAGCGTGCCCTGCAATACCCTCAGTCCCAGCGCGGCGTCGCCGAGTGTGCCGGAGACCATCACGTCGTCCCCGGCCCGCGCGCCATTGCGGCGCAGCAGGGACTGGCGTGGCGCGGTCCCGAAGGCGGTGAGGGACAGGGTGAGCGGTCCCGGTGTGGAAACGGTGTCGCCGCCATAGAGACCGATAACGAACTCTGCCTGATCCGCTGCCAGCCCTGCCACGAAACCCTCGATCCAGCCGTGAGTGGTCTCGGGCGTCCAGGCACAGGCCAGCAGGTAGCCGCAGGGCACCGCGCCCATGGCGGCCAGGTCCGACAGGTTCACCCGCAGCAGCTTGCGCGCGATCAGGTCCGGCGGATCATCGGGCAGGAAGTGGACACCCGCGACCATGGCGTCCTTGGTCATGACCCAGCCCTGCCCCGCAGGCAGCTCCGGCAGCAGCGCGGCGTCGTCGGTCAGGCCAAAGGCGCCCTCCGCCGCGAGGGGCGCCAGCAGGTCCGCGATCAGCCCGAACTCTCCGCCCTCGATGGTCAATGTGCCGTCTCCTGCGCCAGGTTTCCGCTTCCGGTTTCAGCAGTTCGTCTGCTGCATCGATCTGCCGCCCACCTCCTTCCCCCTTGATGGGGGAAGGTCGGGAAGGGGGTGAATCGGCGCAGCCGAATGGCAATTGGTCCACACCCCCATGGCCTGCGGCCTCACCCCCCATCGACCGCTGCGCGGCCACTTCCCCCTCAAGGGGGGAAGCAGGGTGCCGGGGGCCAGCCTCTACAGACAGGCAACTCGTTCAGGATATGGGCAAGAAAAACCGCTCCGCAATCTACCGCCGCGCCCGGTCCCCGATCTCGCCGGGACGGATCTCGCGGGCCATGCGGTCCAGAACGCCGTTCACCAGTCCGGTCTCGCCCCCGGCGAAGAAGGCGACGCCCAGATCGACATATTCGTTGATCACGACCTTGGCCGGCACGTCGATCCGCGCCAGCATCTCGTAGGCGGCGACCCGCAACAGGGCGCGCAGCAGGGTCTCCAGCCGGTCCATGGTGTAGTCGAGGCTGAGGGAGCGTTCGACGATGGTGTCCAGCTCCAGCCTGCGGTCGGCGGTTCCCAGCACCAGGTCCTGGAAGAAGTCCCGGTCGGCGGGCAGCAGTTCCTCCCCGTCGATGTCCTGACCCAGGCGATGGTCCAAATATTCGGCCACCACATCGGCGACGCGGCCTTCGTTCAGTTCCAGCTGATAGACCGCCTGCACCGCATGCATGCGCGCGGTGCTGCGTTTCCGGCGGTCTTCGGCACTGGTCCTGCCGCCGGTCCTGCCACTGCGGGGGTTGCTCATGATTCGGCTTCGAGCTCGCGCCGGATCTCCACCATGCGCAGGGCCGCGCGTGCCGCATCCCCACCCTTGTCCTTCTGCGCCGGGTCGGAACGGACCAGGGCCTGTTCCTCGTTCTCCACGGTGATGATGCCATTGCCGACCGCGACACCGTCATAGATCGTCAGGTCCATCAGGCCGCGCGCGGACTCATTGGACACGATCTCGTAGTGCAGGGTCTCGCCGCGGATGACGCAGCCCAGCGCGACATAGCCGTCATAGCTGCGGTCGCCACGGTCCACCGCCGCCTCCGCCATCGCGATGGCGCCGGGCACCTCCAGCGCGCCGGGGACGGACAGGCGGTCATAGGTGCCGCCCGCCTTCTCGATTGCCGCGATGGCGCCCTGGGCCAGCCCGTTGGCGATATGCTCGTAATAGGGGGATTCGACGATCAGCAGGTGCGGTCCGGCCATGGTCAGTCTTCCTTCAGGGGGCGGGTGCCGACGATCTCCAGATCATAGCCCTCCAGCCCGACAACGTTCTTCGGTGAGTTGGTCAGCAGGACCATGCGGGAGATCCCGAGGTCGGTGAGGATCTGCGCGCCGATGCCATAGTCGCGCAGTTCGCGCAACTGCTCGACATTGCCTTCCTCCTGCAACTGCAGGAATTCCGACATGCGCAGTTCCCGGGTTTCCCGCAGGAAGACCAGCACGCCCCGGCCTTCCTGGCCAATGATGCGCATGGCCTGTTCCAGTTGCTTCGCCTTGCCGCCGGATTCGCCGAACAGGTCGTTGCGCGGGTCATAGGCATGCATCCGCACCAGCGGCGGCTCGTCGCCCGTTATATCGCCCTTCACCAGCGCCAGGGGCTCCGCGTAGGCAACTTCCGAATCGAACACCACCAGCCTGAATTCCCCGCCGAAGTCGCTGGTCAGCGTGGTCTCGTAGCTGCGTTTCACCAACCTGTCGGAGCGGCGGCGATAGGCGATCAGATCGGCAATGGTGGCGATCTTCATGTTGTGGTACTGCGCGAACTTGATCAGGTCCGGCATGCGCGCCATCGTCCCGTCGTCGTTCATGATCTCGCAGATCACACCGGCCTGGTGCAGTCCGGCCATGCGGGCGATGTCCACCGCAGCCTCCGTATGACCGGCGCGGCGCAGCACACCGCCATCCTTCGCCACCAGCGGGAAGACATGCCCGGGAGTGACGATGTCGTCGGCGGTGCGGGCGGGATCGATGGCCACCTGGATCGTCAGGGCCCGGTCATGCGCCGAGATGCCGGTGGAGATGCCGTCCTTGGCCTCGATCGACACGGTAAAGGCGGTCTGGTGCCGGGCCTTGTTGTTCTGGGACATCAGCGACAGGCCCAGCTCATCCACCCGGCCCTGCGTCATCGACAGGCAGATCAGGCCACGCCCGTGCTTGGCCATGAAGTTGACCGCTTCCGGCGTGGCGAACTGTGCCGGGATGTAGAGATCGCCCTCGTTCTCCCGGTCCTCGTCATCGACCAGAATGACCATCTTGCCGTTGCGGGCATCCTCGACGACGTCCTCGATGGAGGAAAGGTAGCGGGTATATTCCGATGACATGCGTTGATCCTGAAACGTGAGAATTGAGTGGCCGTCAGCTTGCGACCGTGTCCTGCAGACGGGCCACATACCGCGCCAGCACGTCGATTTCCATATTGACCCGGTCCCCGGTCTTCGCGTCGCCGAACGTGGTGCGCGACTGGGTGTGCGGGATGATGTTGATCTCGAACGTGGCGTCTTCGACCGAATTCACGGTCAGGGACGCCCCGTTCAGCGCCACGGAGCCCTTCTCCGCCACGAAGCGGGCGAGCTGGGGCGGGGCACGGAAGACGAAGCGGCGGCTGTCGCCCACGGTCTCCAGAGCCTCGATGGTGGCGACGCCGTCCACATGCCCGGTCACGATATGGCCCCCCAGCTCGTCACCGACGCGCAGCGAGCGTTCGAGGTTCAGCCGCGACCCGACGTCCAGCTGGCCCAGCGCGGTGCGGTCCAGGGTTTCCTGGCTGACGTCGACCGCGAACCAGCCTGGTCCCTTGTCGACCACCGTCAGGCAGATGCCGTGACAGGCGATGGACGCGCCCATGTCCACCGTCGCCATGTCGAAGGCGGTTTCGATGACCAGGCGCATGTCGCCACGGGGTTCGATGGCGCGGATGCGGCCGATGTCGGTAACGATGCCGGTGAACATGCGATCTCCTCCCAAGCCCGGACGCTTGTTCGTGTGCGCCGGGCGCGGACGCCCGACTGAAGCTGCTGGGGGTTTTACGCCTGCCTGCGCCACGTTTCCAGCAGATCATCACCCAGGGGTATTGCCGCCATGCGCTGGAAGCGCGGCGCGTCGGCCAGCCGGTCCAGTTCCAGCGGTGCCAGCGCCGGTCGCCCGTCGCCGCCGATGGTCAGTCCGGCGCGATACCAGAAGACCCGGTCCACAAGCCCGGCGGCAAGGAAGGACGCCGCGATGCCGCCGCCGCCCTCCAGCAGCAGTCGGGTGACGCCATCGCGGGCCAGATCCTCCGCCACCGCCCTGGCATCGGGGCGGCCGTGCGGGTCGGTCGCGACATGGCGAACGTCGGCCCCGGCATCGGCCAGCGCGGCCTTGCGGTCCGGATCGACGCCCGGATCGGCATAGACGATCAGGGGAATCCCGGCGGCGGAGCGGACAAGCCGACCGCTGAGCGACAGGCGCAGGTGGCGATCCAGCACGACGCGGATCGGCGACCTGTCGGCCAGGCCGGGCAGGCGGCAGGTCAGTTCCGGATCATCGGCCTGGGCCGTTCCGGCGCCGATCAGGATGGCGTCGTGGGTCGCGCGCAGCATGTGACCGTCGGCGCGGGCCCCGGGTCCGGTGATCCACTTGCTTTCACCGGACGCGGTCGCGATGCGCCCGTCCAGACTGCTGGCGACCTTCAGGCTGACGAGGGGGCGACCCATGGTGCGGTTGAGCACGAAACCATGCTGCAGGTCCCGCGCCTCCGTCTCGCAGACACCTGTCAGCACCTGAATCCCGGCATCGCGCAGCATGGCGATGCCCCGCCCGTCGACGCGACTGTCGGGATCGGTCATGGCGATGACGACACGGGCAACGCGGGCATCGATCAGGCTTCGGGCACAGGGCGGGGTCTGTCCGTGGTGGCTGCAGGGTTCCAGCGTGACAAAGGCCGTGGCGCCTTCCGCCCGGTCACCGGCCTGGGCCAGCGCACCGGTCTCGGCATGCGGCCGCCCGCCGGGGGCGGTCCACCCGCGCCCGACCGTCAGGCCATCGCGGACGATGACGCAGCCGACCGCAGGATTGGGGGCGGTGCGCCCGAGGCCGCGGCGTGCCAGCCGCAGTGCATGGCGCATGTGCCGGAGATCATCCCGGCTGTCAGCGGTCTTCATGCGTGCGCCCTCTTGGAACAGTTCCCGACTGTTCCGATGCAATCATGTCCGGGGGTCAATAGCCAGAGAGCATGGGCCAGAGGACATCGGCCACGGATCCCTGACCGGAGAACCCTGGACGGAAGTCAGGCGGCGGAGACGGCGCGCCCGTCCAGGCAGGCTTCGATCTTCCGCAGCAGGCGCGGCATGTCGATGGGCTTGGTGTCGAAATCGATGCAGCCGACCTGTGCGCTGCGCTCCCGGTCACTGGAAAGCGCGTGGGCGGTCAGGGCGATGACCGGGATCGACATCGTGTCCGGATCCGACTTGATCAGCCGCGTCGCCTCCCAGCCATCCATCTGGCCGAGCGCGATGTCCATCAGGATCAGATCGGGGCGCCTGTCCTTTGCGGCTGCGACACCGCCGGGGCCGTCAACCGCGAAGATCACGGAATATCCCCGACGTTCAAGACGTCGGCCCAGCATGTCCCGGTTCATCTCATTGTCCTCGACGAGGAGTATCTCAGCCATGGGCGGCCTCCTTCCTGTACGACTGCCTGGGCAGGTCGTCGGTGCGTTTCAGCATGGCGAGAGCGGTGGCGCGGACGTCATCGCGGTCGCTGGCGTTGAAGATGGACCTTGCAGGTCGCGGAATGGTCAGCGTACTTGTCGGCGCGGCCTCGCTGTCGATCAGGACAAGGATGGAGATGCCATCCAGATCCTTCAGCCCGTCAACGAAGGCAACCAGGCCTGCGCTGATGCTGTCGCTGTCCACGATCACGAGATCGGGCTGCACCTGGTGCGCGCGGGTCAGGCCGATGCCGAAATCCGGCACGACGGTCACATGCCAGCCTGCTTCCCGCGCAGCGGTCACGGTGGACCGGGATGCGGTCCCGTCATCGTCGATCACCAGGACTTCATTCCCGGGAAAACCGGCCTCGTCGCAGACCTGGCTGATGGTTTCCAGCAGCGGTTCGCGTTCGACGGGTTTCACCAGGAAAGCGGCGGCACCGAGCTGGTAGCCCCTGCGCGGATCGTCGATGATGGACTGCACGATGACCGGAATCCCGGCCGTGTCGTCCTGCGAACCCAGCGCACCGAGCGCTTCCCAGCCATCCATGTCGCTGACGGCAACGTCCAGGATGATCGCATCGGGTCGCAGGGTCTGGGCAATCTCCAGCCCTTCCTTCGCGCGCTCGGTCGTCACGACGCGATAGTTTTCCTTCTGCAGCGACCGCTCCATGATCTCCAGCGCCGACGGGTCCGGGTCGATCACAAGGATGGTCTGCTTCGGCCCGTCCTGGCCAAGGCGTGCGACCGCCGGTTCCAGCGGTGTGACCTTCGCGGACGCTTCGGACGGCATCTGGGACACGGTCTCCTCGCTCGGCGTCGAGACGGCTGCGAGGGCGCGGGTCGTGGCGGGCAGGACGATGGTGAAGGTGGTTCCGACACCCATCGTGCTCTCGACGGTGATGTCCCCCCCCATGAAGCGGCAGAGCTTCTGGCTGAGTGACAGGCCGAGGCCGGTGCCGCCGAATTTCGAGGAGATCGACGGGGTGGCCTGCGAGAAATTGTGGAACAGGTTGCCGATCTGGTCCGGCGCGATGCCGATGCCGGTATCCTGCACCTCGATCTTGACCCAGTCGCGATTGTCGATCCGCTCCCGCCGGGCCGAAAGGATGACGCGGCCATTCTCGGTGAACTTCGCGGCATTGCTCAGCAGGTTCAGCAGGGCCTGGCGCAGCTTCGTGGCATCGCATTCCAGCCGTCCGAGGTCGCTGGAGCGGCGGATCACCAGTTCGTTGGCGTTCTTGGCGATGATCTGGCGACAGGTGGAGGCGACCTCGCTGACAAAGCCGTCGAGGTCGACTTCCTCCGTATAGAGTTCCATCTTGCCGGCTTCGATCTTCGACAGGTCGAGCACTTCACTGACCAGTGCAAGCAGATGCTTGCCGGCGGAATTGATCTTCTTCAGGTCCGCGGAATCCTCGCCGCGTCCGTCGATCTCCGCGTCCTCCAGCAGCATCTCGCTGTAGCCGATGACGGCATTCAGCGGGGTGCGCAGCTCATGGCTCATCTTGGCCAGGAAGTCGGACTTAGCGCCATTGGCGCGCTCCGCCTCTTCCTTGGCTTCCAGCAACTGGCTGGTGGTGGACTGATGCCGCTCGATCTCCGCCAGCAGCTCCGACTGGGAATCGACCACGTTGGCGTAGTAGACCGCCATCATGGTGACATAGGCCATGGCGCAGATGATGGAGATGATGCCGATGGGCACCAGGGCGCTGCTCTCGACATGCTCCGGGAAGCCGCCGCCGAACTGGTAGAGCAGATAGAACGCCACAAGACCGGAACCGGTCATGCCGAACACGAAGTTCCGTGCCACGGGGTTGGAGCCCAGATAGAAGAAGGCCAGCAGCGGCACCACCAGCAGCCAGACCAGGAACGGCGAACTGATTCCGGCGTAGTGATACGACCCCCACAGCACCGCGAAGATCAGGTTCATCACCGACAGCAGGGCGAGCACGCTGTAGCAGAGATGGGCGTCGAAATAGCGACTGCTGATCTTCAGCGCGGGCGGGAAGATGCAGAACAGTGTTATCGAACCGGCCAGGACATAGACATGGGGTGTCGGTTGAGGATCGAGCAGCAGCAGCGCCAGCGTGATGGTATGGCCGAGAAACGGCCCCAGCGTGTGACTGATCACGAACATCCGGACGCGTTGCGCCGAATTGCGATCGTTCATCAGCGTGGCGGGGACCCAGCTGTCGATGAAGCCATTGAAGGCTCGATTCAGTTTCTGCGCTTGCATGGTCGGCACCTGGCCCTGTTCCTAGCGATTGGAGAAGGCTGGCACAGCACGCCTTAAAGGCGAGTTAATCCGGCTGCCGGACCGGCCTGCACCCTGACGGCTTGCACAAATGGCTGATCGCGGCATGCTGTCTGCCGCAAGGCAATCGTGATGGGGGAGGAACGAAATGCTGGAACAGGCCGAGGATTTTCGCGCGGAGAGTGATGCGCTGTACCAGCTGGTCAGCGATCTGCCCGACAGTGCCTTCGATGAACCGACGGCGTTCAAGGACTGGACCATCAACCGCGTGCTGGGACATCTGCACATGTGGAACTGGGCCGCCGACCTGTCGCTGACGGATGCGGAGGGCTTCCAGAGCTTCATGCAGGACGTCATCAGGCACAGGGATGGCGGCGGCAGTGTCGGCGATCTGGAACGTGACTGGCGCAAGGGCATCGGCGGCCAGGCGCTGGCGACGGCCTGGCGCGACTATTATCACGGCATGGCCGACCGCTTTGCCGCCGCCGATCCGTCAGCCCGGGTCCCCTGGGCCGGACCGTCGATGAGCGTGCGGTCTTCCATCTCCGCGCGCCTGATGGAGACCTGGGCGCACGGGCAGGAAGTCTACGACATGCTGGGTGTGGTGCGGCAGAACGCGGACCGGATCAAGTCGATCGCCGTGCTGGGGGTGAACACCCATGGCTGGACCTACAAGGTCCGCGGCCTGGAAGCGCCGAGCCCTGCGCCACACCTCCGCCTGACCGCCCCGTCCGGCGCGGTCTGGACGTGGAACGACCCGTCGGAGACGGAACTGATCGAAGGCCCGGCGGAGGACTTCTGCCAGGTCGTGACCCAGGTCCGCAACATTGCCGACACGCGGCTGAAGGTCACCGGACCGAACGCCACCGACTGGATGTCCATTGCCCAGTGCTTTGCCGGCGCGCCGGAGCAACCCCCCGCACCCGGCGCACGGCGGACCATGACGCGGGATTGATCGGTTCGCGCGGCGGGCGCTTGACAGGGGTGCCCTGCGGGCCGACATGATAGGTGATGCTTCCGCTGCGGACATTCCGACTGATGCTGACGGTGCTCACCGTGCTCGCCATGATGCTGAGTACCGGTACGGGTGCCTCGGCGATGTGTGGTCTGGGCGGAAAGGCAGGTTCCGTCGCGGATGCTTCCGCGGCCCATGCCGGGCATTCGGCGACGGACGACGTGCGGATGGTCATGGTGGCGGACGCAATGCCGGATGCCGGTGCCGGTTACGACATGTGCGCCGGTGACGGGGGGTGCGATCATGGTGTCTGCACGCCGGGCCTGGCCGTGCCTGCCGGTGCGACCGCAACCCGTGTCGCCGTTCTGCACGACGATGCAGGGCCGATGCGGCTGACTTCCCATGCCATGGCGCATCAGCCGCCTCCGCCACGAAACCACTCCTGAGTCCAGTTCTGTCGGTCCCGGTCGCCGGGGCCGGAATTGTACCTTTCAGGAGAGTTTCCATGTCGACAATGACGCGACTGCGCGCCTGCGCGCTTGCCCTCTCGCTCCTGCCGGCGGCCCCGGTCGCGTTTGCCGCCGGTGGCCATGGTGACGGCCACGGCCACGGCCACGGCAAGGGACCGGACATCGGGAAACCCGGTGTAGCCACGGATGTCACCCGGACCATCGGCATCATCATGCGCGACAACCTCTACGAGCCCGAAACGCTCGAGATCCGCGAGGGCGAGACGGTGCGCTTCACTGTCAGGAACGAAGGTGAGTTCGTTCACGAGTTCAACATCGGTACCGCGACCATGCATGCGGCCCATCAGGAGGAAATGATGGGCATGATGGAGAGCGGCATGCTGGAGCCGGACCGGATCAACCATGCGATGATGAACCATGGCAGCCATGGCATGAAGCATGACGATCCGAACAGTGTCCTGCTGGAACCGGGGCAGAGCGCGGAGATCATCTGGACCTTCCCTGACCACGCCAGGCTGGAGTTCGCCTGCAATGTGCCGGGCCACTACCAGACCGGCATGGTCGGAAGCATCCGGCTGAAGCACTGAACCCGCGCAGCACACAGATCAGGAAACACATCATGTCACGCATCACCATGCTCCGGGCCGCAATGCTCGGAACCGGTTTGGCACTTGCCCTCGGGGGCGGTGCCATGGCCGGCGAATACAATCTGACCGTTGATCCGGTAAGGATCGACACCGGTACCTTCACGCGCTCGGGTGTCGGCTTCAACGGCGCCAGCCCCGGGCCCGTGCTGCGGTTCCGGGAGGGCGAGGAGGTCACGATCAACGTGACCAACAACCTCGACGAGGACACCTCGATCCACTGGCACGGGCTGATCCTGCCCTATCAGCAGGATGGCGTTCCCAAGATCAGCTATCCCGGCATCGCACCTGGCGAGACCTTCACCTACCGGTTTCCCATAGTGCAGAGCGGAACCTACTGGTTCCACAGCCACTCCGGGTTCCAGGAGCCGGACGGGGCCTACGGGGCCATCATCATCGAGCCGGAGGGCCGGGAGCCGTACCGCTATGACCGCGAATACGTGATCCAGCTTGCCGATGCGCATCCGCACTCCGGCGACCGGATCATGCGCAATCTGAAGATGATGCCGGACTACTACAACCGCAGGCAGCGCACCCTGTTCGACTTCCTTGATGATGCGAAGGAGAAGGGCGTCCGCGCGGCGCTGGACGACCGCGGCGACTGGGGTGACATGCGCATGATGCCGACCGATGTCGAGGACCTGCAGGGTTTCACTCCGCTGATCAACGGCAAGGGCCCGGAGCAGAACTGGACCGGCCTCTTCCGGCCCGGCGAGAGGGTAAGGCTGCGCTTCATCAACTCCTCGGCGATGACCTATTTCGACATCCGGATTCCGGGGCTGAAGCTGACCGTCGTGCAGGCCGACGGCAATGACGTGCAGCCGGTCGTGGTTGACGAGTTCCGCATTGCCGTCGCGGAGACCTATGACGTCATCGTGCAGCCGACGGAGGATCGCGCCTACACGATATATGGTGAATCGATGGGGCGGACGGCCTTTGCGCGCGGCACGCTGGCGCCACGTGAGGGCATGGCCGCCGAAGTTCCTGATCTCCGTGAACCGCCCTTGCTGACCATGGGCGACATGGCCGGTCATGGCGGCATGGACCATGGTTCCATGGATCACGCCGCGATGGGTCACGGTTCGATGCCGAAGGGCGAGGTGGATCACGCCGCGATGGGTCACGGTTCGATGCCGAAGGGCGAGGTGGATCACGCCGCGATGGGTCACGGTTCGATGCCGAAGGGCGAGGTGGATCACGCCGCGATGGGTCATGGTTCGATGCCGAAGGGCGAGGTGGATCACGCCGCGATGGGTCATGGTTCGATGCCGAAGGGCGAGATGGACCATGCCGCGATGGGCCACGGCGCCATGCCGAAGGGCGAAACGGGTCGTCCTGACCCGTTCTACGCACCGGGCAGTGGCTTGCGTCCCGAAGCCGCCAACGGGGGCAGGTTCCTGTCCTATGCCGATCTGAAGGCGCAGAAGCCGCTCTACGAGCACCGGCCCGCAACGCGCGAGATCGAACTGGAGCTGACCGGCAACATGGAACGCTACATCTGGTCGATCAACGGTGTGAAGTATGCCGATGCCGACCCGATACGCCTGACCTACGGGGAGCGGGTGCGTTTCAAGTTCGTCAACACCACCATGATGACCCACCCCATGCACCTGCATGGCATGTGGTCGATCCTGGACAATGGCAGCGGCAAGTGGAATCCGGTGAAACACGTGATCAGCGTCGCGCCGGCCACCACGGTCTACATGGAGACAGAGGTGGATGCGCCGGGCGAATGGGCGTTTCACTGCCACCTGTCCTATCACGCCGATTCCGGCATGTTCCGGAAGATCGTGGTGGAGGGCGGACCCGATAGCGCCGCAGCGGCACCCAGCATGAAACAGGGGGGCTGAGGTCATGCGACGACTGTTCCTCGTTGCCGGACTTCTGTGTCCGGCGTTGCTTCTCGCCGTACCTGCCGCCGCTGAGTCCAACGTCTGGGGTATCCAGGCGGAACAGCTGGAATACCGGTTCGGTGGGGACACCGATGTGGCCGCCTGGGATCTGGATGCCTTCTACGGCAATGACGAAGTGCGCTTCGTCTACCGCAGTGAAGGGGAATATGCGCTGGAGGAGGAGGCCTTCGAGACGCTGGAGAACCAGTTCCGCCTTTCCACGCCAATCTCCGATTTCTTCGACGGGGTAGCGGGTGTGCGGTTCGATACGGCCAGCGGTCCGGACAGGGTACATGGTGTGATCGGCCTTCACGGGCTGACCCGTCAATGGTTCGAGATCGATGCCGACCTGTTTGTCTCCGATCATCCTTCCGTGCGGTTCGAGGTCGAGTACGAAGGCCTGATCACCAATCGGATCATCGTCGTGCCGAGCATCGAGCTGGATGTTCCGCTGACGGATGACACTGCCCTGAACCGGGTGGCCTTCGGGCCACGACTGGAGATCGGTGCGCGGGTGAGCTACGACCTCGTTGACCGGCTGCTGTCACCTTATGTGGGGTTCCATTACGAGCGCACGTTCGGGGGCAGCGCTGATCTTGTCCGGGCCGGTGGGGAGGATGCGAGTGCGGCCTTTCTGGTTGTCGGCGCGCGCATGATCTTCTGATCCTGCTGCCTTGGCCCCCGCTTCGACCGAGGGCGGGGGCCCTGGCGACCTCTTACCCGAGGTCGGACAGCCAGCCGTGGGCCAGGGTGCCGGTCAGGACGGTCATGGCGATGGCGATCACCATGAACAGCCCGTCGCGGGCGGTCAGGGCCATGCCGAAAATGAGGATGGTGGTCGCGGGCAGCAGCACCGCGAACGGCACGAGCTCCAGCGGGATCATCAGTCCCGCGAGACCGACACAGAGCAGCGCGGCAAGCCGTCTGGCAAGGGTGCTGGTTGCCCAGGTCAGACGGGTGCGGACCAGCCAGTCGGCGCGCCGCAGCCAGTCCTGGCCCCTCTTTCCGGCGCTCTCGATCTTCCGCACGGAAAAGCCCTGGCGGCGCAGTCGTCCGGGCAGCCAGGGATGATTGCGGCCAATGACAAGCTGGCCCGATACCAGGATGACGACCAGGCCGAGCATGCTCGGGACCGTCGGAATGGCGCCGAGCGGAGACGCCGCCAGCAGGCCGAGCGCGATGAGCATGGGGCCGAAGCCCCGGTCCTGGAAGATCTCCAGCAGTTCGGCCACCGTGACCTTCTCGCCATCGGCTTCGTCGGCTGCCATCTCGACAACGGACTGGAGCGGTCGCTTTTCCAGATCGGCCATTGCGGTGCGCCTCTTCCATGATGGCAGGTGCCGGGACCCGGACACATAGGTGCCGCGCACCCCGGTACCAATCAAGCCCGGAGACCAACTGTCTTGCTGCGCGCTGCCAACCGCATCAGGATCAGCAGCTTGCAGGGGAGGACACGTGATGGATTTCGAACTGAGTGAAGAGCACCGGATGCTGCGCGACCTGGTGCAGCGGTTCGTGCAGGACGAACTCATGCCGCTGGAGCCGGAGGTGCTGGCGCGGGAGGCACGGGGCGAGGGTGCGGCCCTGTCGTCGGAGGAGCGCGCGCGCATCGATGCCCGCTCGCGGGAACTCGGGCTCTGGGGTCTGGACGCGCCGGAGGATGTCGGCGGCGTCGACCTGCCCACCGTGGCGATGATCGGGGTCAACATCGAACTCGGGCGCACCGTCACCCCCTACATGCTGCCGCCGGACTCGCCGAACCTGCGGATGCTGATGGCCACGGTGAACGAGGACCAGCGCAAGCGCTATCTGGAACCCTATGTGAAGGGCGGCACGGTCTCCGCCATCGGCATCTCGGAACCCGGTGCCGGGGCGGATCCGGCCGGCATGCGGACGCGCGCGGTGCGGGACGGGGATGACTGGGTCATCAACGGCTCCAAGATCTGGATCAGCCGGGCCGAGGAAGCGGATTTCACCATCCTGATGGCCGTGACGGACCGGGAGAAGGGCGCGCGCGGCGGCATCTCCGCCTTTCTGGTTGACCGGGGCACGCCGGGTTTCAACATCGCGCGGCGTATCCCGATGATCGGCGGGGCCTTCACCTACGAGATCGCGCTGGAGGATTGCCGGGTGCCGCACGCCAATCTGCTGGGGAAGGAGGGACAGGGGTTCGCGCCGATGCAGGTCCGCCTGTCCACCCGCAGGCTGGAGATGGCGTCATGGTGCATCGGCATGGCGGAGCGCGCACTGGAGATGATCTGCGAATTCGCCCCCCAGCGGCAGACTTTCGGCGCCCCGCTGGCCGAGCGCCAGGCGATCCAGTGGTGGGTTGCCGACGCCGCCGCGAAGATCCGGGCCAGTCGCCTGATGGCCTATGAGACCGCCTGGAAGCTGGATGAGGGACAGGATGTCCGCACCGATGTCTCCATGATCAAGGTCTATGCCACGGAGATGGCCTGGGAAGTCTTGGACAATGCCATGCAGACCTTTGGTGCCATGGGAATGACCCGAGAACTGCCGCTGCACCAGATGGCTGCCCAGATCCGGCTGATGCGCATCTACGACGGACCGTCCGAAGTTCATCGCTGGGTCGTCGCGCGGAAACTGCTGGGCCTGAAGCGCTAGACTGCAGTCGTCTGATGGCCCCGGCCTGCCCTCTCCCCCTCCCGACCACCCACGGGGCTATCCTAATGGGTGGTCGGGAGGGGGAGAGGGCAGGCCGGGGTCCACATATGAATCGCGAGAGGGCAGGCCGGGGTCCGCACATGAATCGCGCGGGGGACACGATCGCCGTCCTGTTTCCGGTCATTGCACCGGTTTCGCCACCAGTTCCTGAGCCGCTGTTCATTTTTGGCTGACGCAAAAAAAAGGCGGGTCGCGAACGACCCGCCGAGTCAAACAGGGAGGCTTCACGTCTGGGAGACGTCGGACATTGCTGAACAGGGAGGCGCCAGGAATGCCCGGTGATATTGCGCTGCAACATCGACAGGAGGAGATTTAGGGTTTCCGTCTGCGGAAATAAAGGGCAGCGCCTGCACGCGGGCCATGCAGTTTGCGAATGGCTTGGGAGGCGCAGTATTCCGCGGGTTTCTCGTCACACGTGAATACTACTTGCGGGTTGTTGCAAATAGGCCATGCCGCCAAAATGGTCAGAAACGGGTTTCTGCGACCTTCTGGATCAGGAAATCGCGGAAAACGGTGATGCGTTTGGAGTTCCGCAACTCTTCCGGATAGACGAAGTAGGTGTCGAACTTCGGCCCGGCCACGTCATCCAGCACGCGAACCGGCTGGGTGTGGCCCTGAACGATGTAGTCCGGCAGGGCACCGATACCGAGCCCGCTCTGAACCGCCAGCAGCAGGCCGTAGATATTGTTGACCTTCAGCACCGGATTGCGCGGCTTGTCCGGATTGGCGCCAAGCTCCATCAGCCATTCGCTGGCGCGGACCGGATTCGGTGTGTCATCGCCGTAGACGATCAGCGAATGACGGTCGAGATCCTCCGGTGACTTCGGCATGCCCCGACGCTTCACATAGTCCGGCGACGCATAGAGGTGGAAATTCACCGTCATCAGCTTCCGCTGCACCAGGTCGGGCTGGGTCGGCGGCCAGAGCCGGATGGCGATGTCCGCCTCCCGCATCGTCAGGTCGACCTCGCCATCGGTCAGCACCATGTTGACGTTGATATCGGGATAGGCCTCGATGAATTCGCGGATGCGCGGGGTCAGCCAGGTCGAACCAAGCCCGATGGTCGTCGAGACCTTCAGTTCGCCGCGCGGCTTTTCCTTGGCATCGGTCAGCATCGCCTCCGCCATCGCCAGCTTGGCGAACACGTCCCGGGCGGTCTGATAGAGCAGTTCGCCCTGCTCCGTCAGGATCAGGCCGCGGGCATGGCGGCGGAACAGGGTGGTGCGCAGGCTTTCCTCCAGGGCACTGACCTGACGGCTGACAGCCGACTGGCTGAGATTCAGCAGGTCACCTGCGTGAGTGAAGCTTCCGGCCTCGGCGACCGTGTGAAATATGCGCAGCTTGTCCCAATCCATGGTGGGGAAAATATCCTTCCCGACGGAATCGACAAGCAAAATCAGGAAGATTCGCCGTCGGGCTGCTATGCGGTGCTATTCGGCGGCCTCCGCCAACTCGTTCGCGGCGATGAACTTCTCCGCTTCCAGCGCTGCCATGCATCCCGTACCGGCGGCCGTGACGGCCTGGCGATAGGTCTTGTCCTGAACGTCGCCGGCGGCGAAGACTCCGGCAATGCTGGTCGCCGTCGAATCCGGCGCGGTGATCAGATAACCTTCGGAATCCATTGCCAGCTGATCCCGGAACAGTCCGGTATTGGGGTCGTGGCCAATGGCGATGAAGACGCCATGCATGGGAATCTCGCGCATTTCTCCGGTCGCGACGTGGCGCAGTCGCACGGCGCTGACGCCCGGCGGGTCCTGCTCACCCAGCACTTCCTCCAGCACATGGTCCCAGACGCACTCGATCTTCGGGTGTTTCAGGACACGGTCCTGCAGGATCTTCTCCGCCTTGAGCTGATCACGACGATGCACCAGCCAGACCTTGGTGGCGAAATTGGTCAGGAACAGGGCTTCCTCGGC
This sequence comes from Kordiimonadales bacterium IMCC3096, assembly GCA_016865035.1. Classification (GTDB taxonomy): domain Bacteria; phylum Pseudomonadota; class Alphaproteobacteria; order Minwuiales; family Minwuiaceae; genus Minwuia. The sequence goes on along the minus strand of CP018227.1, from coordinate 1,587,076 downwards.
TGCCGTGTTGCCGCCCCCGACGACGCAGACTTCCTTGCCGCGATAGAAGAAACCGTCGCAGGTGGCACAGGCGGAAACGCCGAACCCCTGGTACTTCTGCTCGCTTTCCAGCCCCAGCCAGCGGGCCGAGGCGCCGGTGGAGATGATCAGCGTCTCGCCGATGTAGGTGTCGCCATTGTCGCCCCGGGCAACGAAGGGACGGCTGTTCAGGTCCACTTCCGCGATGATGTCATGGATGATCCGGGTGCCGACATGGGCTGCCTGCTGCTCCATCTGCTGCATCAGCCAGGGACCCTGGATGACTTCCGCAAAGCCGGGATAGTTCTCCACATCCGTGGTGATGGTCAGCTGGCCCCCCGGCTGGATGCCATGCACCATGACCGGTTCCAGCCCGGCACGGGCGGCATAGACGGCCGCAGTACAGCCTGCCGGGCCGGAGCCGATGATCAGAACCTTCGTGTGAATTGTCTCGGCCATGATCCCGCTCCCTTGCATCCGGTTGGCACACGCTATTTCGCATCGTCCGCGCGCATGTCAAGTTGAGTCCCCGACGATCACAGCACGGTACCGGACATTGCCATGGATATAGACGAATTCCGCAGCCACGCCCATCAGATGGTGGACTGGATGGCCGACTACATGGACCGGGTGGAGAATCTGCCGGTTCGCGCGCAGACGGCCCCGGGTGATGTCGATGCGACCCTGCCCCGCGCAGCGCCGGAACATGGTGAGCCCATCAGCGAGATCATGGCGGATTTCAACCGGGACATCATGCCTGGCATCACCCATTGGCAGCACCCCAGCTTCTTCGCCTACTTTCCGGCAAATTCCAGCCCGCCCTCTGTGCTTGCGGAGATGCTGACGGCGACCATCGGTGCCCAGTGCATGCTGTGGCAGACCTCCCCCGCCGCGACGGAGATGGAAACCCGGGTGCTGGACTGGCTGCGTCAGATGATCGGGCTGGAAGAGGGGTTTCACGGGGTTATCCAGGATTCGGCCTCCGGCGCGATTCTCTGCGCCCTGCTGACCGCGCGGGAGCGGGTGACCGGTGACGATGCCAACGAGAACGGGCTGGCAGGTACTACGCCGCTGGCTGTCTATTGCTCCGACCAGACCCATACGGCGACGGAGAAGGGTGCCAAGATCGCGGGCTATGGCCGGCGCTTCGTGCGCAAGATCGCCACCGACGCGCGGTTCGCGATGCGTCCCGAGGCGCTGGAGGCCGCGATCCGGGCCGACATCGCGGCAGGGATCCGTCCCGCCTGTGTCGTCGCCTCCCTGGGGGCGACGGGTGTCGGCGCCGTGGACCCGCTGGCGACCATTGGCGAGATCTGTGCCCGCCATGACATCTTCTTCCACGTGGATGCCGCCTGGGCGGGCTCGGCCCTGATCCTGCCGGAGCATCGCTGGATGCTGGAGGGGCAGGGCCAGGTCGACAGTCTGGTCTTCAATCCGCACAAGTGGCTGCTGACCAACTTCGATTGCGCCGCACACTATGTCCGTGACCCGGAAGCCCTGATCCGCACCTTCGCCATTGATGCGGCCTTCCTGCAGAGCCGGGAAGGGCGGCAGGTGATCGATTACCGGGACTGGGGCGTGCCACTGGGGCGACGGTTCCGGGCACTGAAACTCTGGTTCGTGCTGCGCAGCTATGGTGTCGAGCGGTTGCAGCAGATCCTGCGCAGCCATATCTCGATGGCGGAAGGGCTGGAGCGGACGATTGATGCCACCCCGGATTTCGAACTGGTGGCACCGCGGGTGCTCTCGCTGCTGAACTTCCGCTTCCACCCGGAGGGGGCCGGTGATGATGCCTGCGATGTCCTGAACGAGCGTCTGCTGCACGCCCTCAACGATTCCGGCGATGCCTATTTCACGCCCAACCGGGTCAATGGGCGCTATGCCATCCGCATCTCGATCGGTCAGACCCGGACCGAACAGCGCCACGTCGATGCCGCCTGGGACCTGATCTGCACAACGGCGCGGTCTTTGCCCAGGAATTGACCGCCTCCGTTTCGGGCAGACATAAAGGTCAGGGCCATTGACGGGAAAAATGCTCCACGAGTCCTGTGGATAACCTTGTTGGCCAATTCGAGAGAGAAGGTCTAGTCGCCCGTAATCATTACGGTTTCGTTACGCTGCCTAATTTTTGTGCAATATAATTAACATATTGATTTAATTGATATTTTTTTGCATTTCAGCAAATACGAAGGGAAATTCCTTGTGTTTCCGGGGGTTGTGCGCACCTGCCCCGATCCCTGTGCAAATCGAATTGAGGGAGTCAACCCGCCAAAACAGCATTGGATCAATTTGTCTGTGACTTTCCTGTGGCCTCGGTCACCCGTCCAGGTCGGCCACTTCACCGGTCAGCGGCGGCCATGGCAGGAACTGGCCACCATCCAGCGCGAGCATCTGACCGGTCATCGCCGGCGCGTCGAGCAGAAAGGTCACGGCAGCCGCGATCTCGTCCGGCTCGGCACCGCGTTGCAGCAGTGTTGACTGCCACTGCCTTTCGAACTGTTCCGCCGTCTGCCGCTCGTTCGCCAGCACCGGCCCGGGGCCGATCCCGTTGACGCGGATCCTTGGGGCCAGTGCCATCGCCAGGGTCTGCGTCAGGGACAGCAGCCCGGCCTTGGAGACGGTATAGGACGTGAACCAGGGCGTCGGTTTCCAGACCCTCTGGTCGATGATGTTGATGATGTTGCCACCACGATCCTCCGGCAGCGCCCTGGCAAACGCCTGGGCGAGCAGCAGGGGCGCCTTCAGATTGACGGAGAGGTGGGCGTCCAGGCTGTCCGGTGTCAGGGACCGGATCGAATCGTTCTCGAACAGGGATGCGTTGTTGACCAGCAGATCAATGGGCCGGTCGAGCGCCGTTGCGGCCCTGGGCAGCAGGTCGGCTGTTGCGGCACTGTCCGTCAGGTCTGCCGCCACCGTCACGGTATGCACACCGTGCGCCCGGATCTCCGCCGCCGTCTGTTCGGCCTCTTCCGCCGAATTCCGGTAGTGAATGGCCACATCCGTGCCATTGGCGGCAAGCTGCAGGGCAATTGCCCGCCCGATCCGCACTGCGCCGCCCGTGATCAGGGCCGCGGATGCACCAACGGTCGAGGGGACCTTGCTGCGCATGGTCAGAGCCCGGCGAGCTTGCTGACCGGCATGCCGGAGACGCCGTGGAACTGGGCCAGCACGTAGCCGGCGTAGGCCAGCAGGAAAATGACCCCGGCGACCCGTCCGACCGGTATGCGTGCGAACGCGAACGGGAACAGCACCAGTGCTGCGCCCAGCATCACCCAGAGGTCGAACTCCAGCATCTGCGGCGGCACCGGAATGTGACTGACCATGGCGGTGATGCCCAGGATGCCGAGAATGTTGAAGAGGTTGGAGCCGAGCACATTGCCGATGGCGACATCACCGTGGCGCCGGAATGCGGCAACGGTTGTCGTCGCCAGCTCCGGCAGCGAGGTGCCCAGCGCCACGAGCGTCACACCGATGACTTCCTCGGACACGCCAGCGGAGCGGGCAATGTCGCGCGCGCCTTCCACCAGCAGGTGCGAGCCGGCGACCAGACCAGCGACACCGACGACCATCAGCGCGATGATGATCATGGGATTGCCCGGCACGCCTTCACCAAGTTCCTCGACCTCATCGGACAGGCTCTGGTTTCCGTCACGACGGGCCTGACGATAGGCGTTGAACAGGAAACCGATCAGCAGCAGCAACAGCAGCAGGCCCGGCCAGAACCGGATGCCGTCGAACCAGGCGATCAGGATGACCAGCGCAGACGCGGCCACCATGGCCACACCTTCCCGCCGCATCACGCCGCGCTCGCAGAGGAACGGCGCGATCAGGGCCGGCAATCCGACCACCAGCAGCACATTGGCGATGTTCGATCCGACAACGTTGCCGATGGCGATACCCGGCGCGTCCTCCAGCGCCGCCTGAACACAGACCAGAAGTTCCGGCGCGGATGTTCCGAAGGCAACGACTGTCAGGCCGATCACCAGCCGCGAGACACCCAGGCGGTCGGCCAGCGCGACGGCGGCACGCACCAGCGCCTCACCACCGACAAGAAGCAGCACAAGGCCGAGTGCCACCATTCCATACATCAGCAACAGACGATTCCCCCTGGGCGTTTGGCGTTCACTCTCGTTCTTCTCCGGCACCGGGCATCAGCATCATATGGCGATGGTCTCGCCGGATTGAACCGCCATCACGCAGGTCTCTCTGGCATGCGGACCGGCGAGGTGCAATCTTCCAAGATTGCAATCCGTCACCATATGATGATTCATGCCCTGACCGTATTGCAGGAAGGTCACAATGCCGATCGTGCGAACTATCCTGATGGAGGCTGCGCGGCGTATCGCCAGCAATCCCGAGCTGCGTGCCCGTGCGGTCAATGTCGCACAGCAGGAAGTGCTGCCGCGGGCGAAGACCGTCGCGCGCAAGGCGGGGGAGGAAACCCTGCGGCAACGCGAGCTGCTGCGTGCCGACATCAACGCCGCGCGCGAACGTGCCGGGGAACAGGCCTCCAATGCCGAAGTGGCCGGGCGGCTGCTGCGTCGTGTCGCGAAGCGGGTACGCGACGGGGAGTGATCCGGCTGGCAGTATCTGCGGGTTGATTCGTCGCCCCGGTTGCCTGTTGCCTGTTGATTGTTTCGGTCATGTACCTGCCTAGACTGTTGTGCCTCGCACTTCTGCTGCTGCTGCCGCCGCCCGCCGCCGTCCAGGCGGTCGAAGGCCCCGCCGCGACCGAAGGCAGCGTGACGGGACTGCCCCTGCCGCGATTCGTCTCCATCAAGGCCGGAAAGGCCAACCTGCGCGCCGGGCCGGGCCAGAAGTATCCGGTGCGCTGGACCTATCTGCGCCGCAACCTGCCGGTCCAGATCGTGGGCGAGCACGAGAACTGGCGCGAGATTCGCGATCCCTGGGGAGAGGAGGGCTGGCTGCATGCCAGTCTTCTCTCCGGTCGGCGCACGGCCGTGGTCCGCGGTGACCTGGTGGCGTTGCGTGACGGATCGGATGAAGCAGCCCCTGTGCTGATGTATCTTGAACGGCGGGTGATCGTGACGGTGGAGGCCTGCCGGGCGTCCTGGTGCAGGATCAGCGTCGATGGTCGCGCGGGATGGCTTCCCGCCGATGCGGTCTATGGTGCCGACTGACAATGGTCGAGTGGGTCGGCAGTACGGGGAGGGCGTGATGAAGGTGATCATCGTCGGCGGAGGCATTTGCGGCCTGACCACGGCGCTCAGTCTGCACAGGGCGGGGATCGACTGCATGATATACGAGGCGGCGGCGGAACTGCGTGCGCTGGGGGTCGGCATCAACCTGCTGCCCCATGCGGTGCGGGAACTGGTGGAGCTGGGGCTGGGCGACGAACTCGCCAGGGTGGCGATCCCGACCGCTGAACTGATCTATGCGAACCGGCACGGGCAACGGATCTGGCAGGAGCCGCGCGGCCTGGATGCAGGCTACAACTGGCCACAGTATTCGGTGGCCAGGGGCGACCTGCAGATGATCCTGTTGCAGGCCGTGCGGGACCGGCTGGGGGCTGATGCGATCCGCACGGATCATGCGTTTGTCGATCTGGATCAGGATGATTCAGGGGTCACGGCCCGTTTCGTCCACCGCAGTGACGGCAGCGCGGCGGATCCGGTCAGGGGGGATGTCCTGATTGGTGCGGACGGGATCCACTCCGCCGTGCGGGGACAGTTCTACCCGGATGAAGGCGATCCGATCTGGAACGGCTGCGTCCTCTGGCGCGCGACAACGGTGGGGGAACCGTTCCTGACGGGCCGGTCCATGGTGATGGCCGGACACGCCGACCAGAAGTTCGTCTGCTATCCGGTCAGCCGTGAACTGCATGATCAGGGCAGGTCGCTGATCAACTGGATCGCGGAGATCAGATATCCGACCGATACACCCTGGCCGAGGGAGGACTGGAACCGGCCCGGCAGCATCGACACCTTCCTGCCCGCCTTCCTGGACTGGGATTTCGGCTGGCTGAAGGTGCCCGACATCATCCGCCGCGCGCAGGCGATCTATGAATTCCCGATGGTCGATCGTGATCCGGTCGCATCCTGGTGCTTCGGACGGGTGGTGCTGGCCGGTGATGCGGCGCATCCGATGTATCCCATCGGCTCCAACGGTGCGTCTCAGTCGATCATCGATGCCCGTGTGCTGGCGCGGCATCTGGCGTTGAGCGAGACGCCCGGGCAGGCGCTGCAGCTGTTCGATGCCGAACGACGGCCCCCGACCTCCGCCATCGTGCTGGCCAACCGTGGCAACGGACCGGAGCAGGTGATGCAGATGGTCGAGGAGCGTGCGCCTGACGGATTCGGCGATGTGCACGATGTCATCAGCCCGGTGGAGCTTGAGGAAGTCTCAGCCCGCTACAAGATGACTGCCGGTTTCGTGCCGGAGGCGCTGAACAGCCGCGCCTCGCTGGATGCCCATGTGTCGGGGCGATGATCAGGCCGCCGAGCGTCTGGGTGCCGTGGACCAGCTCTGCGCCCAGCTGATGCCGGTCAGCAGGACAAACAGGTAGACGACCGCTGGCCGGTGCAGCGGATAGTCGATGGTGTCGTGCAGTGCCGCCATCACGAACAGCACAAGGCCCAGGGCCGCATAGTGATTGTCGCGCCGCCGTTCGATGAATCCGGCTGACAGCCGCCAGCCGAGCAGGGCCAGCGCGATCCAGAACATCAGCGCCACCACCGGCCCCATCTCCACCATGTGTTCGATGAAGATGTTGTGGGCTGCATCCCAGCGATAGAAGTACAGCTCCTCGAACTTCCAGGGCTCCGCCGCGATCTCGAAGGTGCCGAGACCGGTACCGGCGAGGGGGCCTGACAGGATCATGTCGATGCCGGTGCTGAACATCATCGCCCGCTCCAGCAGCCCGGCGGTTCCGACGGTGGTGCCGCTCAACTGGGCAATGGCGAGGGTCAGCACCAGCGGTACCGCGACCGCGATCACCAGCAGGATGCGGGCCGTTGCCTTCCTCAAAAGGGGGGGCAGGAACGCCAGGAGCAGCAGGGCGGCCATGCCTGCGAGACTGTTTGCCAGGCCTGCGCGGGAACCCGCGAACCAGATGCTGACCAGGGCAACGGGAATCGAGAGCAGCAGAATGATGCGAAGTGTCCGCTCGACCGGCTTGCTGAAGGTTGCGGTCTTGCCATCGGCGGCCAGATAGGACCGGAACAGCCATGAGGTGCCACAGATCAGGAACATGCCGGCGTAGAAGGCGTAGGAATTCGGGCTTTCGATCGTGGCTGCGGCGACAGGTTCGAGGGTTCGCCGCGCCACCCCGAATATCTCGTTGCTGCCGGCCGCGAACTCCATCAGCCCATAGGCGTTGTAGGCCAGACCGAACAGGGCGACGGCCAGCAGGACCGTGTTCGCCAGGGTCTGGTACCGTCCCAGCCTGCACCCGATCCAGAAGATCATGGCATAGGAGATCAGTCGCATGGCGAACTGGCTGCTCCGGTCCTGATCCAGCGTGATGCGGCCCGCGGCGTCGACCCGGTCATAGGCCGGATGCCAGAGCATCGACGGCAGCCCGTCCATGGACTGCACGAGGCCCCAGAGGACGACAGCCAGAAACAGCAGGATCGGCCAGCGCAGGCGCTGCATCGTCTCAATGGCCGACCGGCGGTCCGTCAGGTCGCACACCGCGGAGAACAGGAAGATCAGTGCGGCCGCGAGCGAGAGCGGGATCCAGAACCAGGGTCTGTAGCCACCGAGTGGAACAACGGAGAGCAGTACGAAGGCAAGTGTCGCGACCAGCAGCGCGACATCAACGCCGCGTGGACCCCTCACTGGGCCTCGGAAACGAGATCGGCCCAGACCCAGATTTCCTGCCCGGCGTCAGCCACCGGTTCCAGGATCTGGTAGTGTCCCCAACCCTCGTCCAGCTCCAGCCGCAGCAGGCGGTGTTCCTGACCCAGCCGCGCGACGATCGGGAACGACGTTCCGGGACCTGCCCTGCCGTTCACGGTCGCGCCGGTCACCCGCCAGATCGTGGCCGGTTCGGCCGGGGCCGGGGGGGCTGTCTCGGATTCGATCGTGGGCTCCGGATCACGCCGCGGTACGGTCTCGGTGCGCAGGCTGCCGGCCTCTGGTGCCGCCGCCGCGCGGGCATCAGCCGCAGGGGCGGCCGACGGCAGTGCGGTGACATCGTCCCGCCCGATCACCGACCGTCCGTCCCGATCCAGCCGGACCAGACGCCAGCAATCCGCCCTTGTCTGGATACGGTCACAGACAAGCTGCGCCACGCCGTAGAAGGGTTCGGTGCGTCCGTCCGCGGCTGCATTGCCACGGAAGTCCCATTCGTTGGCAGCCACCTGGATACCGGGCACCAGCGTGATGACCTGCAGACTCGACAGATCATCAAGCATGGCCCGAATGCCGGTCGCGATCGTCGACTGCCGCTCGGCCACCTTCGCCTGTTCGGGGCTCCGACCGGATGTCAGGTAAAGAACCCCGACAACTGCTAGCGCCAGAATGACGATGCCGGTAACGAACCATTCCAGCTGCTTCATCTGTACATCCCGAAAAGAAACCCTCAGACACGCGGCGCGCCCGTTCCGGCAGACCGCTTCCAGCCGCTTTCAGGCGGGTTGTGAAACCCGCGTTCAACGGTTGGTTTGTCTATAGATGAGGCCTGCCCCGCGTCAAGCTTGCGTCATGCAGTGATGCCGGTATTCGCGGCAGCCGTCACGATGCCCCTGAATGCAGGCGGCTTTCATTCGGCGCGATCAAGCAACCGGTAGACAAGCAGCCCCAGGTGTTCCTTGAATGCCAGTGTGGTCTGGCCCAGGGCGCCTGCGTTGGGAATGAGGTCGAGCACCGTGAAGCGCCCGCCTTCGGTGAGGCTGATCTCTGCCGTCGCGGGAATCACGTTCAGGCCTGCCCTGGTGAAGGTCGCAAGCGCCCGGCGCATGTGCGTTCCCGAAGTGACCAGCAGCACGGGCCCCGATATGTCGGCCCCGATCACGCGGCGCGCGCCCAGGGCGTTCTCCCAGGTATTCTGGCTGCCGGTCTCGATATCGATGTCCCCGGCAGGTACGCCCCATGCCACCAGCAGATCCTTGATGGATCTGGCTTCCGAGGGTGCTTCCGGGGTCCATGGCGTATTCCCGCCGACCACCAGCAGGCGAGGCACCCTGCCCTGCCGGTGCAGCTGTGCCGCGAACCATACCCTGTCCACGCCGCCGCCCAGATCGGGAGCAACCCGTGGCGGTGCCGCGCCGCCGAGCGCGCCGCCGAGCACGATCGCCAGGTCCGACCGCGGTGTGTCCGCAACGGATCTGGGCGGGTAGTCCTGTTCCAGCAGGCGCGTCAGCCAGGCGGCCGTCGGCGAAATCGAGGCGACCCAGAGCACGATCAGACCGCCGACAATCGTGGTGGTGCCGATACGGGTGCGCCGGAACAGCAGAAACAGCAGTCCCAGGACCATCAGGGCAATCGACATGCCGAGTGGAAAGACCAGCGTCTGCAGGACTTTGGATAGAAAAACCGTCACGGTGTCCGCATCCTCGACCCATGCCCGTTCGCCGCCGGATTGCCGGCGACCTTCTTGATGGCGATCACGCCTGTATTCCCACCATCACGCATGACGTTGTGAAACCGTCTGCCCAAGGGTATGGTCCGCGCAAAATTCGGCGGTTCCATCTCCTTAGCATCTGGTTGGGCATGAGCAACACGACATTCGGTACAGATATTCCCTCCGTCCGGTCCGAGCCTTCGGCGGCATCACGGATCAGCGACAGCATCGACGTGCGTCGGATCCTGTCGATCATCTGGCGACGGAAATTTCTCATTGCCGGCGTGACATTGCTGTTCGTTCTGGCCGGGCTGTATCAGCTGTCCCGCATAACGCCGATCTATTCCACCAGCGCGACGATCATGCTCAACAACAGGCAGACCAATGTGGTCGATATCGACAGTGTCGTATCGGGTCTGTCGACCAACAACACGGCGGTCGGCAGCGAGATACAGCTGCTGCGTTCGACACAGCTGCTGGAGCGTGTGGTCGAGAAGCTGCGGCTGGACGCGGATCCGGAGTTCAACTATCGGCTTCGCCCGCAGCAGAGCGGCAACCGCCTGATGGGGCTGGAGGCCTATCTGCCGCAGACGCTGGTCAACCGCTTGCTGGGTCCGCCCCGGGAACAGGAACCGGTGGCCGAACGCGCCGACCTGTCAGAGGCGGAGAGGCGCGCATTGATGCGGTCGATTGTCGGCGCCTTGCGCGGTGGCATGTCGGCGGGCCCGATCCCGAGTACGCTCGCTCTCCAGGTCGGTTTTTCGTCTCCTGATCCCCGGAAGGCCCAGTTGATCGCCAACACGATCGCCGAGCAGTACATCATCGATCAGCTTGAGGCCAAGTACGAGGCGACGCGACGGGCCTCTTCCTGGCTCAACGAGCGGCTGGAAGACCTGCGAAGCCAGGTCGAGCAGAAGGAAGCGGCAGTCGAGGCCTTCAAGGCCCAGCAGAGCAACAGGACCGGCCAGGGTGCCGCGCTGACATCGCAGCAGCTGACGCAGCTCAATTCGGAACTCGTGCTTGCGCGCGCCAACCGGGCGGAAGCCGAAGCGCGCTACAATCAGGTGGCGGGTCAGATCAGTGGCGGCGGCACCTCGGTGGCGGCCGAATCACTTTCGTCGCCTCTGATCGAGAATCTCAACCAGAAGCTGGCCGATCTGCGACGTCAGGAGGCCGAGCTGTCGACCCGCTATGCCGAGAAGCATCCGCGAATCCTGAACGTGCGCGCCGAGATCGCCGATACAAGTGCTGCGGTCGAACGGGAGGTCGAGAAGGCTGTCCGGTCGCTGCGTACCGAACTGAATGTGGCAACGGCGCGGGAGCAGACCCTGCAGCGCAGTGTGCGCCAGCTCGAGCAGCGGGCGTTCACCCAGGACCAGTCCTCGGTCGAGCTGAGGCAGCTTGAACGGGAAGCGGAAGCCACGCGCGTGCTCTATACGAATTTCCTTTCGCGCTTCAAGGAAACCAGCGAGCAGCAGGAAATCCAGCAGGCTGATGCGCGGATCATCTCGGCGGCAGACCTGCCGGGACGCCCGACCAGCCCGAATCGGTCGCGCTCCATGATGCTGGTGATTGCGCTCGGGTTGCTGGTCAGCGCCGGTCTCGTGATGCTGCTGGAGCAACTGGACAATGCCTTCCGTTCACCGGAGCAGATGGAAAGTGCCCTTGGCCTCGTGACCTTTGGCACCATTCCGCTGGTGAAGGGGTTCCGGAAGAACCGCTCGGACGTGCTGCAGTACGTGAGCGACAAGCCGACCTCCGGTCTGGCGGAGGCCTGTCGCAGCATGCGTGTGTCGCTGAACCTGTCGAACGTGGACAACCCGCCCGAGGTGGTTCTGGTCACGTCCTCGCTGCCTTCCGAAGGCAAGAGCACGACCGCTGTCCTGCTGGCGCACGCCATTGCCAATCAGGGCAAGAAGGTCGTGATCGTCGACTGCGATCTGCGGCGCCCGTCGCTGCATCACACGCTGAAACTCGACAATACCGTCAGTGTGCTCGAGGTTCTGACCGGTCGCAGCGAACTGGCCGAGGCCATTCAGACCGGCCACCCGTCAGGACTGCATGCCCTGCCGGCGCGCGAGACAGCGGCCCAGGCCATTGATCTGCTTTCCTCGAAGGCGTTCGAGCGCATGGTCAGCCAGTTGCGGGAGACGTACGACATGGTCGTGCTCGACGCCGCACCGACACTCGCGGTATCCGATGCGCTCGTCATCAGCCAGCTCAGCGATGCCCTGCTGTATGTCGTCAAATGGGATGACACGCCGCGGGAAATCGTTTCCTCCGGCATCGATCGGCTGAAGGAGAACGGCGTGCGGGTGACCGGCGCGGTTCTGGCCCAGGTCAACATGTCGAAGCAGGCCCGCTACGGCTACTATTACTCCGGCGCGAGCTACTACTACGGGAAGTACAAGAACTACTACAAGAACTGACCCTCGCGATCCGTCGGGATTGGGGGCATCGGCAACGGGGAGAGCGGCATGATCGTCGTCAGTGGTGTCATCCGGGTCGCAGCCGCCAGCGAGGGGGCCGCCCGCGCGGCAGCCCTGGAGGTGGCGCAGGCCACCCGCAGGGAAGACGGCTGCATCTCCTATGCCTTCTACGCCGACCTGGAGCAGGAAGGCACCTTCCGGGTCTTCGAGGAATGGAAGGACGATGCGGCGCTGGCGGCGCATTTCAGGACGCCACACATGGCCGCGTTCCGGGAAAAGCTGTCGAAGCTGGAATTCATCAGCCGCGAAGTGCACCGCTACGTCGTCACGGAATCAAGCCAGCTCTAGACGCAGTCGGACGGTGGAATGATCCGTATCGTTCCGGGGCTTCACCGGAGCCCTGGCGATCTGCCGCGGACGGGAACCCGACCGGCGATCTCAGCAGTGAATCGCCGAACCCTGCCAGGCGCGTGCGGAAGGCGCGTGACTGCGATATTCGCAGAGGATGACACTCTCGAAGAAGGTGACGGCTGACTGCGTGTCAGTCGCCGTTTCACGGAACCTGAGACCGATCTCGCCGGCGCGGCACCAGACCACATCCGCGATCGTCCGCAGACCGTTGAAGGTCACCTCGATCTGCTGAAGCGAGAAGTCGGCGAGATCGCCGATCTCCAGGCGGGCGCCCCCGAGGCTGATGTCCAGCAGGGTGGCGGAAAGCCGGAGGGCCTTGTCACCCAGTTCCACCATCGTGCGTCCCGTCAGATTGATGCGGGTGTGGTTGCGGCGGTTCTGCGGTCCTGATGTCATTCTCCTGCCCCTTTCCTGCTGAACCGCGGCACCTGGCTGCGCCTGCGGTCAGTCAGGGGAGGAGCAATCGCTGTGCCAGAATCAGCCCTGTGCCGGATCGGGACTCGGAGGCTGAAAGGCGCTCCTGTTTGAGGCAGGTCCCGGGAATCGTGTGCCAGTTCATGACGGGGAGAGGGATCTGCCCCGCGAATCGTGCCGACCGACAGCATCGTGCCTCCCCGGAGTCACGAAATGCTGCCTGCCGATCACAATCTGCACCACCCGTGAGGGCATGCGGTCATTCGATGGTCGCGTACCCGTTGTTCAGCACGACCACATCGCGCTCCAGCACCGTGGTGCGGAAGGAAATGTCATTGCCGTCCTGCCAGTATTCGGTACGCAGGGTCTCGCCCGGATAGACGGGGGAGGTGAAGCGCAGCCCCATCTTCTTCAGCCGGTCGCCATCATAGTCGCAGAGCGCCTTGACCAGGGCATGGCAGGCGATGCCGAAGCTGCACAGGCCGTGCAGGATGGGCGCCTTGAAGCCGGCGGCGGTGGCCACATCGGGATCCGCGTGCAGCGGATTGTAGTCGCCCGAGAGGCGGTAGATCAGGGCGGCCTCGGGACGTGTCGACAGGTCGACAAAGCCATCCGGTGCCCGGTCCGGCAGCGCATGGGGCTTCGGCGCAGGCTTCTCCGGCCCGCCGAAGCCGCCGTCGCCGCGGCCGAAGGTGGTGGAGGTCAGGGTGCAGACCTTGTCGCCTGACTCGTCATAGACCACACGCTCCGAATACATCAGCGCGCCCTTGCCGGCGCCCTTGTCGATGATCTCCGTCATCGTGGACTTGCCGGTCAGCTTGCCGTTGACGGGAATCGGCTTGTGGATCTCCATGCCCTGCTCCCCGTGCAGGACCTTGACCCAGTCGACACCGGTGTCTTCGTTCTTCACCCAGAAACCCGGCCCGGCGAGCACCACGGCCATCGAGGGAAAGACCTTCTGGTTGTCCTCGTAGGTATAGCGAAGCTGACGCTTGTCGAGCTGGTCCTGGCTGAGGCCGATGCCGAGCGCATAGATGATGGCGTCCCGGAAGTTCATGTCCTGGACACCGTCCGGAATCGGATAGTTCATCAGGTGATCGTAGTTGATGGCCATTGGTTGCTGTCCTCCCCTTGAGATCGAATGCCCGGGCCGGGAGGAGCCGGCCCCGTCCGGCCCGGGCAGCGCGTGAATTCGGTCAGACCGGATCCCAGCTGAAGATGTCGGCGGAGCGGTCGAGGTCGAAGAACGACTTCTCCAGCGACGGCATGCCGTGGTCGGCGATCGATTCCGGTGTCCAGCCCTCGCTGTTGTGGGTGGAGCGGATCGGACGCGGCTGGCTGAACAGGAAGATCTCGTTGCCCCGCACGCCGAAGATCTGGCCCGTGACATGGCTGGACTGGTCGGAACCGAGATAGACGGCCAGTGGCGCCTGCTGGGCCGGTGTCATGCGCTTGATCTTCTCCAGGCGCGCCTGCTGTTCCGGCGTGTCTGAAGGGATCGTGCCGATCATGCGCGACCAGGCGAAGGGCGAGATGCAGTTGGAACGGACACCGAAGCGGTTCATGTCCAGTGCGATCGACTTCGACAGTCCGGCAATGCCGAGCTTGGCGGCCGCATAGTTCGCCTGCCCGAAGTTGCCGATCAGGCCAGAGGTCGAGGTGAAGTGGATGTAGGAGCCCGAGCTCTGCTCACGGAAGTAGGGGGCCGCGGAACGGGCGACATTGAAGCTGCCCTTCAGATGCACCGCGATCACCATGTCCCAGTCGGGTTCGTTCATCTTGTGGAAGATGACGTCGCGCAGGATGCCCGCATTGTTGACGATGACATCGACCTTGCCGAAGGCATCGACGGCGGTCTTGATCATGTCCTCGGCATCCTTGCGCTCGGCAACGGAACCGAAATGCGGCATGGCCTTGCCACCCGCGTCGTTGATCGCCGCGACCACATCGCGTGCCGGCTTCTCGTCATTGCCGTCACCGGACACCGCGCCGCCGAGATCATTCACGATCACGGATGCGCCATGCGCTGCCATCAGCTTCGCGATCTCACCGCCGATGGCCCCGCCACCGCCAGTCACGACGGCAACCTTGCCGTCCATCAGTTTTGCCATCTCTTCTGTCTCCCCATGGCCGTTTCGTTGAACAGGTTGTTGTGCAGGTCAGCAGGCGGAGCGGATCAGGGCTCCAGCACCACACGACCGACGATCTTGCCCGCACGCAGGTCCTCCAGCGTCTCCCAGGCCGCATCCAGCGGGCGGGTGGCGACGGGCAGCGGCGGAACCTTGCCCTGCTTGACCAGTTCCATCAGCGCCTTCATCTCCGCCGGGCTGCCGACCATGGAGCCGCGCACGGTGATGTTCTTGAAGGCAAACAGCGGCACCGGCACCGTCAGCGCGCCGCCGAACAGGCCGACAATCGCCAGCACGCCGCTTGGGCCCAGCGAGGTGACGCCAAAGGTGGCTGTCTTGTCGGAGCCGACGAAATCGACAGCACCGGGCAGGCCGCCACCGGTCAGCTTGGCGACTTCCTTGCGGGTCGCCGGATCGGCGGGGTTGAACACATAGTCGGCACCGGCCGCCGTGGCGGCATCCAGCTTTGCCTGGTCGATGTCGAAGACGATGGTCTTGGCCTTGATCGCGGCCATCGCAATCATCAGGCCGGCCATGCCGACACCACCGGCGCCGATGATGCCGACGAAACCGCCAGCCTCCGCCGCATCCTTGACCTTCATCAGCGCGCCATAGGCGGTGATGCCGGAGCATGCATAGGTCGCGGCCAGCCCGGTCGGGACGCCGTCATAGTCGAACAGGAACTGCGCGTCCGGCACCATCACATGGGTGGAATAGCCACCGTCCACCTGGACGCCGAGGTTCCGGGGGGAGGCACAGAGCTGCGTGTTGCCGCCCTTGCAGGTGGCGCATTCCATGCAGCCGATCCAGGGATAGACGATACGCTTGTCGCCGACGGACACGCCCTTGGCATCCGGACCGACCGCGGCGACCTCGCCAACGATCTCGTGACCAAGCGTGAAGGGAAGCTTGCGCCCACGGGTCACGTCGGCCTTGTTGCCGCCGCCCATGTCGAAATAGCCCTCGTGCAGATGAATGTCGGAATGGCAGACACCGCATGCTTCGATCTTCACCAGAACCTCCGCACCCTGTGGTGTCGGCACGTCGTAGGTGAATTCCTTCAGTTCCGCCCCGTATTCGTCAAACTGCATGCTGCGCATGTGATCCCTCCCGGTATGATCAGATATGGCGGCACAATAGGCACGCCTGCGCGAGCGGACAACATGCACTATCCGCAATCGCCCCACCGGGACAATGCTTGACGACCGGTCTTTCCTTGCTATTAAAGCGAGCCAGTGCAGTGTACCGGAAAGTATCGACGGATACCGAATTCGGGAGCATCTGGTTCGGACCGGCATCAAGACCGGACGTGGTGGGATCAAGGGAGGCAAGCGATTGCGCCGAAATGCGACGCGATCGTGCACCGTCACAGGAGTGTGGCGATGAGCACGGAAATTCTCGAAGTCGAAGGTGTTGAGGTGCGGTTCGGGGGCATTGTTGCCCTGGACGGTGTTTCGTTCACCATGCCGGAAGGCAAGATCGTCGGCCTGATCGGCCCGAACGGAGCGGGCAAGACAACGCTCTTCAATTGCCTGAGCCGACTCTATGTCCCCAACGGTGGCGACATCCGGTTCAAGGGCAAGACGATCCTGCAGAGCCCGCCGCATCATATTGCGGATATCGGAATCGGCCGGACGTTCCAGAACCTGGCGCTGTTCAGCACCATGTCGGTTCTCGAGAACGTCATGGTCGGTGCCCATTCGGCGTCCAGCAGCGATTTCATGTCCAACGCGCTGCGCCTGCCCTGGCGCGGCCGCGAGGAACGCAGGCTGCGTGAGCGCAGCGCGGAGCTGATCGACTATCTGGGTCTGGGCGACGTCGCCCACACCGTGGTTGGCGGTCTGCCCTTCGGCACGCAGAAGCGGGTCGAGCTGGCCCGCGCGCTGGCTTCCGAGCCGGAACTGCTGCTGATGGATGAACCGGCCGGTGGCCTGAACCATGACGAGCTGGGGGAACTGGGCAGCGTCATCCAGCAGATCCGCGACGATCGTGGCATGACCGTGCTGCTGGTCGAGCATCACATGGGACTGGTGATGAGCATCTCCGACAAGGTGGTGGCCATCGATTTCGGCAAGAAGATTTCCGAGGGCACGCCCGAGGAAGTGCAGAACGACCCGGAAGTGATCCGGGCCTATCTGGGGACTGGTCACTGATGGCATTGCTGGAGATCAAGGGGCTCAAGGCCTATTACGGCCAGATCGAGGCGCTTCACGGCTTCGATATGGAACTGGAAGAAGGCGAGATCACCGCCGTCCTCGGCGCCAATGGCGCGGGCAAGACCACCACGCTGCGGTCAATCTGCGGCATGGTGAAGGCCGCGGGCACGATCACGGTCGAGGGCGAGAACGTCGTCGGCATGTCCACGGAGGCCATCGTCGCGCGCCACAAGATCGCGCATGTGCCGGAGGGGCGTGGCACGTTCGTCCGGGTCTCGACGGAGGAAAATCTCCGGCTGGGCGCATTCACCCGGCGGGACAGGGAGATCGAGAAGGATTACGAGCGCGTCTATCATTACTTCCCGCGCCTGAAGGAGCGTCGCAACCAGCAGGCGGGCACGCTGTCGGGTGGCGAACAGCAGATGCTGGCGGTGGGCAGGGCGCTGATGCTGCGGCCGAAGATCATGCTGCTGGACGAGCCGTCATTTGGCCTGGCACCGATCATCACCGAGGAACTGTTCAAGATCCTCGGCCAGATCAACCGGGAAGAAGGCGTCTCGATGCTGGTCGTCGAACAGAACGCCAACCTGGCGCTGGATATCTCCAAGAACGCGTATCTTCTCGAAACCGGCAACGTCGCCATGACTGGTCCTGCGGACAAGATCATGGATGACGAGCAGGTTCGCAAATCCTATCTCGGCTACTGACGGGGCATGAACTGACATGGATCTCTTTATCGAACAGACGGTCAGTGGGCTTGCATCAGGTGCGATCTATGCCTGCCTCGCCCTTGCCGTCGTCATGATTTACCAGGCCATCGACCACTTCAATTTCGCCCAGGGCGAGATGGCCATGTTCTCCACTTACATCGCCTGGTACCTGATGGATGATGCGGGCCTCGGCCTGCCGTTCTGGGTGGCGTTCTTCGTTTGCATCATCGTTTCCTTCATCGGCGGTGCAGCGATCGAGCGGATCGTCTTCGCGCCGATCAGCGACGCGCCGGTGCTCAGCCACATCATCGTCTTCATCGCGCTGTTCTCTATGTTCAACAGCCTTGCAGGCTTCATGTTCGACTTCACGCCGAAGCAATTCACGACCCCGTTCGGGCACGAGGCACTGATCGAGGGCGTGATCAGCTGGCATCGAGCGGGAATGGTCGGGGTAACGCTGATAATGCTGCTGCTGATCTATGCCTTCTTCCGTTACACGCCAATCGGCCTGGCGATGCGGGCGGCTGCGGCGGCGCCCGAGTCGGCGCGGCTTGTGGGTATCCGTGTGGGCTTCATGCTGGCTCTCGGCTGGGGCCTTGCCGCTGCAGTCGGGTCGGTGGCCGGCATGCTGATCGCACCGATCACGTTCCTGACACCTGACATGATGCTCGGCACCCTGCTCTACGGTTTCGCCGGTGCCGTGGTCGGTGGCCTTACCAGCCCGCTGGGCGCGGTCATCGGTGGCTTCATGGTCGGCATTCTCGAGAACTGGATGGGCACCTTCGTTGTCGGCAGTCAGCTGAAGCTGACCGTCGCGCTGGTGCTGATCATCGTTGTCCTGTTGGTCAAACCCGCCGGCCTGCTCGGCCGCGTGGTCGTTAAGAGGGTCTGATCATGGCAAGCACAGACATGGCCGGAAAAAGCGTCCCGGCATTCCTGAACCAGAATCCGAAGGACCGTATCCTCGTCCTGGGTGTGCCACTGCCGCTGCTGGAAAGAGTGTGTCTCTACGTCCTTCTCGCCGCAGTCGTCGTGTTGCCGATGGTCTATGACGGTTACGACATCTACGAGTTCGGCAAGATACTGATGTACATGCTGGCGGTGCTGGGCCTGAACCTGCTGACCGGCTTCAACGGGCAGTTCTCGCTGGGTCACAGCGCCTTCTTCGCGGTGGGTGCCTACGCAACGGCGATCATGATGGACCAGTTGGGCATGCCCTACTGGGCCACCATCATCCCGGCGGCCGCGGTCTGCTTTGTTGCGGGGTTCCTGTTCGGTCTGCCCGCGCTGCGGCTGGACGGCCTGTTCCTGGCGCTGGCCACCTTCGCGCTCGCCATCGCGACGCCACAGTTGCTGAAATATGACGGCATCGCCCATCTGACCGGTGGTGTGCAGGGTATCGTGCTCGATACGCCCTATCCGCCGGGCTGGGTCGACAGCATCGTCATGTCGATCACCGGTGAGGAACTGTCGCTTGACCGATGGAAGTACATGTTCACCGCGTTCGTTGCGGTGATCATGTTCGCGGGCGCCTGGAACCTGGTGCATTCGCGCACCGGTCGCGCCCTGATCGCGATCCGCGACAATCCGCTGTCGGCGAAGACCATGGGCATCAATACCTCGATGTTCAAATCGGCGGCGTTCGGTGTCAGCGCGATGTACACCGGTGTTGCCGGTTCGCTGTTCGCCATCATGGACGAGTATCTGGCGCCGGAAAGCTTCACCTTCGCGGAGGCGATCAAGTTCCTGGTCGGTGGCGTGATCGGCGGCATCGCCAGCCTGTTCGGCGCCATCTTCGGTGGCTGGTTCGTGCTGGAGATTCCGAACATCGCCGACCTCGCGGCCTCAAGCCTGGAGAACTACATCAACAATCCGCAGGGTCTGACCGGTCTGATCTATGGCCTGTTCCTGATCTTCACGGTCTATGTGATGCCGATGGGGGCCGCCGGCCTCGCGCAAATTTTGGTGCATAAGATCAGTACCAGGCGCTAGGATCACCGCATTCAGCCAACCGATTGTCCGGTACGGGCCGGGACCATCGGAGACGTACAAGCCCGACGTGCAACAGAGGAGACAGATATGAAACTGCTCACGACAACCATGGTATCCGCGGCTGCGCTGGCCGTTGCCATGGGTGCCGCCGAAGCGCGCAACGCGCCCGGAGTCACCGACAAGGAAATCAAGATCGGCAATACCAACCCCTATTCGGGTCCGGCCGCCGCCTACAGTTCGATCGGCAAGTCGATCGGTGCCTGCATGGACAAGTTCAACGCCGAGGGCGGTGTGCACGGTCGCCAGATCAACTTCATCTCGGTCGATGACGGCTACAGCCCGCCGCGCACCGTGGAACAGACCCGCAAGCTGGTCGAGCGCGAGAAGGTCGCCTTCGTCTTCCAGGGTCTGGGAACGCCGACCAACTCCGCCGTTCACACCTACATGAACAAGAAGAAGGTTCCGCAGCTCTTCGTTGCGACCGGCGCCACCAAGTGGGGTGACCCGAAGAACTTCCCGTGGACCATGGGCTGGCAGCCGAACTACCAGTCCGAGGGTGTCGTGTATGCGCGCTATGTCATGGCCCAGAACCCGAATGCCAAGATCGGTATCCTCTACCAGAACGACGACTACGGTAAGGATTACGTGCATGGCATGGAGAACGGGCTGGGCGACAAGGCCGGTTCGATGATCGTGGCCAGCGAGTCCTACGAGGTTACCGATCCGACCATCGAGTCGCAGATCGTGAACATCAAGAACTCCGGTGCCGACGTGTTCTACAACGTCACCACGCCGAAGTTCGCCGCGCAGGCGATCTCCAAGAATTTCGAACTGGGTTGGGCCCCGCTGCATCTGCTGAATTCCGTGTCGAACTCCATCGGCTCGGTGGTTTCCAAGGCCGGCTTCGAAAAAGGCCAGGGCATGATCTCCGCCGCCTACCTGATGGATCCGACCGATACGGAGTGGCATTCGCACGACGAGTTCAAGGCCTGGAACGCCTGGATGGACGAGTACTATCCGGACGGTGACAAGACCGACGCCTTCACCGCCTTTGGCTGGGCCGTCTGCCACACCATGATCAAGGTCCTCGACCAGGCCGGTGACGACCTGAGCCGGGAGAACATCATGGCGCAGGCCGCGAACCTGAAGAACTACCGCGCGCCGATGCTGCTGCCGGGTATTGCCGTCAACACCAGCCCGACGGATTTCTATCCGATCGAGCAGTGGCAGCTGCAGCGCCTGAAGGACAAGAGCTGGGAGCGTTTCGGTGACATCATCGATGGCGCCGTCGGCTCCGGTTCCTGACCGGAACGGCTGAACCAGACCTCAGGGATCGGGGGTCGTCGGCATGTCCGACGGCCCCCTTTCTTTGTCTGCGCGACAGGGATTGAACGCGAACCGGAGGAAGTTCTGGATATGGAAGGCGATCTTCTGGCGCATGCCCGCCGCATCATGGTCCCTGACCTGAGCGGAATCCTGGACGCCGTCCTGCAGGAAGTTCGTTTCGACAGTGCTGCGGAGCCGACCGTCTGCGTCCTGGGGGACGTTGCGGGCCGGTTCACGGCCAGGCTGGCGCACCGCCTGCCGAACGCGGTGATCACGCTTGTCGAGCCTTCAGAAGATGCGCTGACCCCTGCGCAGGAGCATCTGACCGGGCAGCCGCATCTGACGTTCCGTACCGGGGATCCTTTGCGGGTGCGCCTGCCCAAGCCGGCCGATCTCGTCGTCTGCCTGTTTGTGGCGCACCACATGACCGATGCGCAGAAGATCGACCTCTATTCCCGTACCTACCAGAGCCTGCGGCCGGGCGGGGTGCTGATCCATGCCACGCGTATCGCGGGAGAGGACGAGGTCCTGCACCAGAGGCAGCACTGGACCTGGCTGGCCGCCCTGCGGGCCATCGGGGTTGATGAGGCCGGGATCGCCAGGGCCCTCGCGACGAGCCGCGACGCGCGCCTGTCCCCCCTGTCCACCCACATCGACTGGATGCGACAGATCGGGCTGGGGCATGTGGACTGCGGTTACCGGCGGGGCGCCTTCGCGGTCCTGTCCGGGGAGATGCCGACGGACCCGCAGGCACGACCGTGCAACCTGTTCGGCGTGGCGCGCATGCTGAAGCGCGGTTGACCCGGTCGCCACCCGCGATGCAGTGCCGTCAGGCCGCCAGCGTCGTCGCCTTGTCCCGTGCGGCTGCCGCGGCTGACTGTTCACCCGCGAGTTCCATCGCGCGCGCATGGACATTCCAGTTATAGGGGCTGCTCGGCTTCTGATCGACGCGTTCCGCCGACAGCGCGCGGGCCAGTGACGCGCGTCCGGCGGCAATGGCGCTTTCCAGCAGCACCCGCTCGAAGATGTCGCGCTGCGCGTGACTGCCGCCCACCAGCGCGAACTGTTCCCGCAACGGCAGCAGGATATCCACCACCTGGTCATGCCGTCCCTGACGGGCATCGATGATGGCTTCGGTCAGGGCGATGCCGACCTGGCGGTAGACGGCGCCCTGACTGCTGGTCTCATCGACATTGGCGTTGCGCATGCGTTCCAGCAGGTCGCTGGCTTCCGTCGGCCGGTCGGTGGCCCCCAGCGCCATGGCATAGTGCACATCGGCGAAGCAGAGCAGATGGTCGCTCACGCGCTCAGCCGAGCGGCTGGCCAGTTCCTCCCAGCGATTGCCGACATCGCCACCTTCCTGCTCCAGCCGCCAGAGCAGCGCCGTGCCATTGGTGATGTCGAGGTATTCCTCCGTCGATTCCGCACGGATTTCCCGATCATAGAGATCCAGGACTGTCGCGTGATCACCCAGTTCCAGATGATAAAGCGCGCGGTGCCACCAGACATGGAAGCGGAAATTGTTGGTGCCGGAAGCCCAGTGCTGCTCGTGCGCGGTGATCCAGCCGATGCCTTCCCGGTGCCGTCCCTGCATCTCCATGATGTGCGCCCCGGCATGAATGCCCCACAGGTCTGCCGGATTGATCTCCACCGCCCGGCGGGCATGGGCCTCGGCGGCGGCATACTCTCCGTTCTCTTCCAGTCCGAAGGCATGGATGGCTTGGATGTAGCCCGCGCCCGGCTGGTCCATGGTCCAGAACGGCAGCACCCGGGCCGAAGACAGGCGCATCGCCCTGCCGCCGCTGGTGTAGAAATGCAGGTAATGGCTCAGGCGCAGGGCCATGGGGTCAAGCGGATGGTCCAGCAGGATGGCCTCGAACGCGGAGGTCGCCCGGCCCCAGTCCCCGTCCGCCCAGGAATCGAGCGCGGTCATATAGTGTCTTTCCCGCATGCTGACCGTACCGCCCGCGACCACTGTCCGGGCCGTGTCGCGCGCGGCCAGGCCGCGCACATGCATCTTCGGCTGGCAGAACAGCAGAAAGAAGAAACCGCTGAAGATCAGCCCCAGCGGCATCTCGGGATCGGCCGTCATGGCGGCCTTCAGGTGAGCGCCGGTATCCAGGCGGAACCCGAGATAGGACATGACCGTCCGATCCAGGGCATCGACCGCCGCACTGTTGGCTGCCGTGACCGGATTGCCCCACTGGTCCTGAAACATCTGTGATCCCCTGTTGTCGTCTCCACCGGCAGACAGGTTACGGCAGGCGGCGCGCCAGGCAAGCCGAACTATTTCGGCGACCACTTCGTCCGGGGGCGATCCTGCAGCCGGCCATCGACGCGAATGTCCACCCGCTCGTTGAAGAAGCAGTGATAGTCCCGGATCGGCGCCGCCTCCCGGACCGGGTTGGCATAGTGCCAGACCAGGTTCTCGTGCCGTGTCCCGTCCAGGTCCACATGGTGGTAGTCGGCAACACCCTTGTAGGGGCAGGCGGTTTCCAGTTCGGAAACGACCAGCAGATCGGAACGCAGGTCCTCCGCCGGGATGTAGTAGCGCACGGGCAGGCCCGTCTCGAACAGGAACAGCGCGCGCATGCTGTCCGCCAGCACGGTGCCCTCCAGGCTGATCTCGACCCGTCGGCTGGAGGGCAGGATGTCGACCCGGACATGCGGGTCACGGGCGTGGACGAAGATCTCCTCGTCCTCCTCCAGCCAGCGGTCCATCCGGTTCCAGTAGAACGCGGCATGGCCCTTCAGTTCGGGAACCGCGCTGATCGGATCGGGATAGGACCAGAGCGCGTTCTCCGCGACCCGGTCGCCGACCGTGATGTTCCAGTAGCTGGCGTCGCCCTTGAAGGGACAATGGGTCGAATGATCCGTCGGTACCCGGAACCGTTCGGGAATGTCCTTCAGCGGGATGTAGTAGACCGGCGGGATCGGCGGCTCGAACAGCAGCAACGCCTCGGTGGTGTCAGCCACTGTCTCCCCGTTGAACCGGACGCGGATGCGTTTCGCACAGGGTTCCGTGGTGACGCGGTGCGCCTGTCTGGCATCCGTCCTGGCGGCATCGGGCATGGCGGGTTCTCCTGCGGCGGCGGGCGACGGGGGCAGGGTGGGGCATGCGGCTGCGACAGGCAAGGATTGCATGGCCTGCCCCGCGCGTTGCATTTCCATTCCGGGATGAAGCGCCATAGAATTTCCGGCATGACAAACCTGACTGAGTTTCTCGGGATCGCGGCCGAACGGGCCGGGGACCGTCCGGCACTGATCTACCGTGATGCACCCGTCAGCCATGCGGAGCTCGCCGCCGCGTCCCGGCGGGTGGCCCGTGGCCTGGCCGACCTGGGTGTCGGACGGGGGGATCGGGTGGCGCTGTGGATGCCGAATGCGCCGGCCTATCTGGCCGCCTTCTTCGCCTGCGCCCGGCTGGGGGCCATTGCGACGGCGGTCAATACCCGCTACCGCGCGATCGAGGTCGGGGACATCGTCGGGCGCTCCGGGGCGAAGGTGCTGTTCTGCTGGCCGGGCTTCAAGGGGATCGATTTCGCCGGAATCCTGGCCGATGTGGACCCGGCGCAGCTTTCAGGTCTGGAGCATCTGGTGGTCTATGGCGAGGATGATGCCGCCACCACCGACCTGCCGGACATACCCGGTGTGAAATCGGTCGCCTATGCCGACCTGGATGCCGCGGCGGAGATGATGGAGGACCAGGCGGACGCTGGCCTCGGCTGTGCCATCTTCACCACCTCCGGCACCACCAAGGCACCGAAGTTCGTGCTGCACCCGCAGTCCAGCATTGCCGATCATGCGCTGGAGATCGCCGATACCTTCGGCTGGCGTGACGACGGCGTGACGATCCTGCAGCCGATGCCGTTCTGCGGTGTCTTCGGCCTCACCCTGGTCACCGGCGCCCTCGCGTCGGGGCGGACTTCCGTGGTGATGCCCTTCTTCGACACGGCGGAGGCGGTGCGGCTGATGCACGATTATGCCATCACCCATACCGCTGGCTCCGACGACATGTACAACATGATGCTGGGTGCGACCGACGATCCGGTACCGTTCCCGAAGTTCCGCTATGGCATCTTCGGCAGCTTCAATGCCGCGCTGGACGATATTGCTGAGCGGGCCGACTCGCGAGGCATGACGCTGGTGGGTGTCTACGGCATGTCGGAGGTGCAGGCGCTCTATTCCCACTGGGATCCGGAGGCTCCGCTGAGCCAGCGTCGCATGGGCGGCGGGCTGCTGACCTCACCGAAGGCCGCGATCCGTGTCCGCGACCCGGAGAGCGGCAAGCTGCTGGGCGTGGGGGAACCGGGGGAACTGGAAGCCCGTGGTCCGTCGCAGATGATGGAATATTTCCTGAACCCGGAAGCAACGGCCGAGACGATCACGGAAGATGGCTTCATCCGTACCGGCGATCTGGCTGAACTGACGCCGGAGGGCGGTTTCATCTTCCTTTCCCGCATGGGCGACGTGCTGCGGCTTGGCGGCTTTCTCGTCGCCCCGGCGGAGATCGAGGCGCGGGTGCTGGATCATCCGTCGGTGAGCGACGTGCAGGTGGTCGGTGCCACGGTCGGGGGCCGGAACCGCGCGGTCGCCTTCGTGCTGTCGGATGACGCGGCAGCATTCGACGAGGATGCGGTCATCGCCTTCTGTGCGGAGGGGCTGGCACGCTACAAGGTTCCGGCGCGGGTTGTCGTTCTGGATGCCTTTCCGACCACGCAATCGGCCAATGGCATCAAGATCCAGAAGGCGAAGCTGCGGGCCATGGCTGATGGGCTGGACGGCAAGGGCTGAGACCTGTATCGCAGGCGCACGATCCACAGGACCACTGCCCTATCCACAGGATAGCCGACCATGACCGTGCCAGCCATTGACCATCTGGAACCCCTTGCGCGGGAACACGACGCGTTCCTGTTCGATCTCTGGGGTGTCGTCCACAATGGCATGCGCGTGTTCCCCGGATCGTTGCGGACCCTGCAGGGGCTGGCGGCCCAGGACCGTCCGGTGATCCTGCTGTCGAACGCGCCGCGCCTGGGCCAGGACGTGGACCGGCGGCTGCAGGAAATGGGCATTGCCCGTGACCTCTATCGCCGCGTTGTCGCCTCCGGCGATCTGGTCCGGCATGCCATGGTCACGCAGGACGCGCCATACGGGCGCAGGTACCTGTTCTGGGGCAAGGGGGCGGACCGCTCCATCCTGGCGGGCCTGGACTTCGAGGAAGTGACCGATCCGGCCGCCGCCGATTTCCTGCTCTGTGCCGGCCTGGACGATGTGACCACCGAAACCGTTGCCGACTACCAGCCGCGCCTGCAGTCGGTGCTGGATGCCGGTCTGCCGCTGGTCTGCGCCAATCCGGACTATGTGGTGCAGCATGGCGACACGCTGGAACCCTGCGCCGGGGCGCTGGCGCTGGCCTATCAGGAGATGGGCGGCACCAGCCACTGGTTCGGCAAGCCGTTCGCCAATGCCTACGACTATTGCCGCACCGAACTCGCCGGTCTGGATTTCGGCCGCAGCCTGATGATCGGCGACACCATCCGCACCGACATCCGGGGTGCCACCGATGCCGGGATCAGCGCCGTCCTCGTCGCCTCCGGTGTCCATGCGGCAGATTTCGTGAAGGACGGGACCGTGGATACGGATGCCGTCTCCGCCGCCTGTGCGGAGGCAGGCGTCGCGCCGCGCGCCGTCATGGCGATGCTCGACTGGTAGGGCGTCGCGGCGGAGGCCGGGGGCAGCCCGGGCCGCGTTCCGCCACACGCAAAAAGGCCGCGGTGCAGCACCACGGCCCTGGCAGATCGGCAAACCCGGATGAGAACGCCCGCGAAAGGGTCGTTACTTGATCTTGGCTTCCTTGAACTCGACGTGCTTGCGCGCGACCGGATCGTACTTCTTCAGCGCCATCTTCTCGGTCAGCGTGCGCGGGTTCTTCTTGGTGACATAGTAGTAGCCCGTGCCAGCCGTGCTGACGAGCTTGATCTTGACGACGGTTGGCTTGGCCATTGGTCACTTCCTGCTCTGAAGCGGTGAATTCAGGTGGCGGAAAATAGCCCCGATGCCGGTATTGTCAAGCACTGTGGCCGGACAGGACGGGGGGCGGCGGGATTCAGGCGGCTGCCGGACAGCGCCAGCCTCCGCCCGACGCCGTCAGCCCCCACCGGACAGCACCACCCCTTCCCGGCGGGGGTCCGCCCCGCCCCGCAGGACACCGTCCACCTGCTCGATCCCGTGCAGGCCGCTGTTCAGGGTGCGTAGCCGGACGCTGTGGCCCATGGCGGTCAGTTCCTCCATCCGCTCGGCGATCGGCGTGCCCAGTTCCAGATCCGTGTCGCCATTGCGGTTGGTGTGGTGCGGCAGGTCGATGGCGGCCTGCACATCCAGACCCCAGTCCAGCACCGCAACGATGGTCTTCGCGACATAGCCGATGATGCGGCTGCCGCCCGGAGAGCCGATGGCGAGGCGCAGGCTGCCGTCACCGTTGAGGACAATCGTCGGCGACATGGAACTGCGCGGACGCTTGCCTGGCTCCACCCGGTTCGCCACCGGCCGACCGTCACCGTCGGAGGGACGGAAGGAGAAGTCGGTGAGCTGGTTGTTGAGCATGAAGCCGCCCACCATCAGCCGCGACCCGAAGGCATTCTCCACGGACGAGGTCATGGAAACCACATCACCGGCCCGGTCGATGACGGTGAAATGGGTCGTGGAGGGCTGGCTGAGGTCGGCCCCGCGCTGGAAATTCCAGGTGTGGTCCAGCGGGTCGCCCGGCTCCACCGGGCCACTGCTGCGATCCAGGTCAATGGTTGCGGCGCGCCGCTTCAGATAGGCCGGGCGCAGCAGCGCCTCGACAGGCACATCGACGAAGTCGCTGTCGGCGAGGAACAGGCCCCGGTCCGCATAGGCGCGGCGCTCCGCCTCTGAAATCAGATGGATGGCGCGAGCGGATCCGGGCGCGGCGTCGGCGATGGGCAGGTGATAGAGCTGCCCCAGGATCTGGGCGACGGTCACGCCGCCGGACGTCGGCGGCGGCATGCCGCAGACCCGGTAGCTGCGGTAGGGGGTGCAGATCGCCGTCCGCTGCTTCGCCTCATAGCGGAACAGGTCGCCCTGGGTCATCACACCGGGGTTCGTGGCATGTCCCTGAACGGCGGCAACGATGGCTGCGGCCAGGGGGCCGCGATACATGGCCTCGGCCCCGTTCCAGGCAATATCGGCCAGCGACCGGGCGAGCGCGCTGTTACGCAACTGGTATCCCACCGGCAGCGGCTCGCCGTCCCGGTAGAAGAACCGGCCCGCCGCGTCCGACTGCTTGAGGAACGTGTCGCGGGCCAGCAGGTAGTGCAGGCGCGGGGTGATGGCGAAGCCATGCGTCGCGGCCTCGATGGCTGGCGTGAACAGGTCCGCCCATTTCAGCAGACCGTGTTTCTGATGCGCCAGTTCCAGCATGCGCAGCACGCCGGGCACGCCCACTGCCCGGCCCCCCACCACCGCCTCGAAGAAACCGAGCGGCTTGCCCTCCGCATCAAGGAACAGGTCCTCCGTCACCGCCTTCGGTGCCGTTTCCCGCCCGTCGAAGGCCGTGACCTCGCCGGTGGCAGAGTCCATGTGCAGCATGAAGGCACCGCCGCCGATGCCGGATGACTGCGGTTCGACAAGTGTCAGCATGGCCTGGATGGCGATGGCGGCATCCACCGCCGAGCCGCCAAGCGCTAGCATCTTCATGCCCGCCTCGGCGGCCAGCGGATGGGCTGCGGCGACCATCTCGCGGCGCAACTCGGCCTGCGCGGGTGCCGCGAACAGGCTGCCCAGCATCAGCAATGCGAGCAGCAGCCGGGCCGTCAGGGGTGCGGATGCCGACCATCTGCACTGCGTCGCGCCCGTCTTGCCACCCGTGCCTGAAAGGAGTCTCATCACGTCGACCTTTCTCGTTCGCCGCAGGAATCTGTTCATGCCCCAGACCGGCCCCCGCAATCTGATCACGGATGTTCCCGGCCTGAAAGTCGGCAATGCGGAAGATAGCGCGGCGATAACCGGTGTCACGGTGATCCTGCCCGACCAGCCCTGTGTGGCTGCCGCCGATGTTCGCGGTGGCGGCCCCGGCACGCGGGAGATCGACGTGATGCAGCCGGAGAACCTGGTGGACCGGATCGACGCCGTTGTGCTCTCCGGTGGCTCCGCCTTCGGTCTGGATGCGGCGGGTGCGGTGATGAACCGGCTGGCGCACAGGGGGCGCGGCTTTGCCGTCGGCCCGCATCACATTCCCATCGTGCCCGCCGCGATCCTGTTCGATCTGATGAACGGTGGTGCGAAGGACTGGGGCGAGGACCCGCCCTACCGGCACCTGGGCCGCGCGGCGCTGGACGCGGTGACGGAGGATTTTGCGCTGGGCAATGTCGGGGCCGGGATGGGCGCGACCGCCGGGCCGCTGAAGGGGGGGCTGGGCTCTGCCTCGCTGGTGCTGGACGACGGCACCAGCGTCGGTGCGCTCGTGGCCGCCAATCCGACCGGTTCCGTGGTGATGGATGACGGCCGCACCTTCTGGGCCTGGGCGCTGGAACGCGACGGGGAGTTCGGCGGCAATCCGCCACCGGGCAGGGTCTCGCCCGACGACAGCGGCATCGCGACGGCCCTGCCGGGGGCAAACACGACCATCGCCGTGGTGGCGACAGACGCGTCCCTGAACAAGGGGCAGGCGAAGCGTGTCGCGATGATGGCGCAGGACGGTCTGGCGCGGGCCATTCGCCCGATCCACACCCCCTTTGACGGGGATACGGTCTTTGCCCTTGCCACGGCCCGGCGCAGCGGTGAGCCCGACCCGGCTGCACTCAGTCAGATCGGCGGTGCCGCTGCGGATTGCCTCGCGCGCGCTGTCGCCCGCGCTGTCTGGTGCGCCGAACCTGTCGCCGGCATCCCGGCCTACCGGTCATGAGCGGCGATGCAGCAGGCGGCGCGCCGCCGGCCGTCGCGGAGCAGAATCCCTATGCCTGGGTCATGGTCGCGGTGGCCTTTGGTCTCCAGACCCTGGCGTTCGGCGGTGTGGGCTCGGTCGGAGTCTTCCTGAAACCGCTGACGGCGGAGTTCGGCTGGTCACGCGGAGAGGCGTCAGCCGGATATACCGCGCTGGCGCTGTCGGCGGCGCTGTTCGGCATCCTCTGGGGCTGGCTGGCCGACCGGAAGGGCGCGCGCAACATTGCCCTGTTCGGCGTACTGATGATGGGGATCTCCTTCTTCGCCCTCAGCATGACCGGTGCGCTCTGGTACTATTACCTGATGTATTTCGCGTTCGGCGCGCTGGGCAACAGCGCCGTGGGCACCCCGATCTATGCCACGGTCGGATACTGGTTCAGCCGCAATCAGGGGCTTGCCATCGGCGTGATGGCCGCCGGGGGCGCGTTCGGTCAGGCGGTGGTACCGTTCGCCGCGCGGCTGCTGATCTCTGCCTGGGACTGGCAGACCGCCTATGCCACCATCGGCATCGGCTTTCTGGTGCTGGGCATTCCGCTCGCCCTGCTGGTGCGTGACCCGCCGACCCGTGTCGTCACCGTCGGTGCGGGCGGTACGCCGTCTCCAGCGGCCGAACCGGATCCGCCCGCGCCGCCGCGTGTCGTCATTCCGTTTCTCAGCTCTGCCGCCTTCTTCTGCTGCATCTGCATGGCGGTGCCGATTGTCCATACGGTCGCCCTGGTGTCCGACCGGGGTATCGCGCCGGAGGCGGCGGCCAGCGTGCTGCTGGTGCTGATGATCGCCGGGATCGGGGGCCGCATACTTGGCGGACGGCTCGCGGACATGGTGGGGCCGGTCAACGGCTGGATGCTGATGTCCTTCGGCCAGACCGTGCTGGTCTTCGCCTTTCCCTTTGTCGAGGGACTCTGGGCCACCTGGATTCTGGCCGCTGTCTTCGGCCTGTTCTATTCCGGTGACATGTCGTCGATCCTGGTCACCGCACGCATGATGATTCCTGCGCGCATTGCCGCGCGATCCATGGGCATCATCATCTTCTTCGGCTGGCTCGGCATGGGGATCGGTGCCTGGGTGGGCGGCTTCATCTTCGACCTGGCGGGCAGCTACGTCTGGTCCTATGCGGTCGCTGCCGGTGGCGGCATCGTCAACCTGCTGATCCTGTGCGGCTTCCGCTTCGTCCTCTCGAACGGTGGCTACAGCCGCTCCCCCAGCCTGCTGGTGCGCCAGTAGGGCGCGGCTCAGAGCTGGCCGGTCAGGAACCGCGCCGCCCAGCGACCGAAGCGGGCGTTCTCCGGCGATTCTGCAAGCGACCGGCGGGCCTGGGTGACGATCTCGGCCGGCAGGGTCTCGACGGCCCGGAAGTCCAGCAGGTCCCGGGTGAAGGGCACCTTGAATTCCGGGTGAAACTGGGCGGTGGCGACCGGTTCGGCATAGCGCACCACCCCGATGGGGCAGAAGTCATTGCCGCCGAGCACCTGTGCGCTGTCCGGCAGGCTGAGCACCTGATCCTGATGAAAGACGATCATGCCGATCTCCGGCACGCCGTCGCCCAACTCAATGCGATAGCTCTGTCGCCCGACCCCCCAGCCGCGGGCTGACTTCTCCGCATGTCCGCCGAGCGCCTCCGCCGCGATCTGGTGACCGAAACAGATGCCCACCTGCGGTACGTCCGCTGCCGCCGCCTGTCGGATGAACTGCTTCAGCGGTCCGATCCAGGGCAGATCGTCATAGACGCCATGCTTCGAGCCGGTGATGACATAGCCGTCGAACTCCGACGGTCTGTAGGGCAGCTCACCGTCGACCACCGGGATGCCGGTGAAGGAGGCGCCCGGCATTGCCGGGTGCAGCCATTCGGCCATCAGGGCCGGGTAGTCGCCATAGGTCGCCTCGATCGGTTCCGGCAGGCGACCGGTTTCCAGGATACCAATGCGCATGGCCCAGATTCCCGTGCTGGTCAGTGGCGTTGCATGATTGCGTTCAGGCGGGTGCGCCCGACGGTGGTGTAGCCGTTCGCCGCGCACAGGCGGACGACAGGCGGACTGTCCTCTCCCTTGCCCGCCTCGACGATCAGGGTCCGGGGCCAGAGGGATTCGGGTGCTGTTTCGAACATGCCGCGCAGCGCCGCCTCGTCATGCCCCTCCAGATCAACCTTCATGGCGTCGATGCGGCTGACGCCATAGCGGTCGCAGATCCGGTCCAGCGGCAGGATCTCGAAACCACCGTCCCCGGCGGCATCGCTCGCCGCCACCTGGTTCTCGCCCCGGTTGTTGCCATGCTCGACAATCGTGCCGCGTCCGGCCTCGGCCCCGACCGCGACCGGGGCGACCGTCACATTGTCCGCGCCCGAGGCGGCCAGGTTGGCCAGCAGTCGCGCCCGGGTCACCGGGTCCGGCTCGACGGCAAGCACCTGCAGCTTCCGGCCCGCAGTCCGGGCGCTGGCCACCATCCAGAGACTGTAGAGCCCGACATTGGCCCCCAGGTCGGCAAAGACGAACGGTTCGCTGTCCGATTCTCGCAGGGCGGCGGCAAGGGCCGCACGTTCCCGATGGTCATAGAACTGCGCGCCGGTCAGCACCCGCTTCTCGCAGCGGTTGGTGCCGGGCCGCAGCCGCGCCCGGATGCCGGGGAAGATCTCCGCGTCGATCGGATCTTCCGGGCCGCGACTGACGATGCGGCGGATCAGGGAACTGAGGGCGCGGCCGGCGCGATTGGCCGGCAGATGCGCCGTGGCGCCCCTCAGGCGCTCCATCGGGGCGGACAGGCGATAGGTGCCGAACGGGGGCTCCATTTCGTGAATGTCGGCCATGTCTCGAACCCCGCAGGCTTGAAGGTGCGCGCACGCGCTTTTCCGTTTACATACGATGAATGCAGCCGGTTGGCGAGATCAGGGGAGACAGAGCACATGGAAGCAATCAGAAGCCCGGAACAGGTCGGTTTCAGCAGCCAGCGACTGGCGCGGATCCGGCCCTGGATGGATGGATACGTGAACGCGGGCAAGCTGCCCGGTGCCATGACCGTCATCGCCCGTCATGGCCAGATCGCCTATGCCGACTGGACCGGCAAGCGGGATGTGGAGGCGGACAGGCCCTGGGAGGCGGACACGCTGCTGCGCATCTATTCCATGTCGAAGCCGATCTGCTCCGTCGCGCTCATGATGCTGTTCGAGGAGGGGCGGTTCCATCTGGATGACCCGGTGGCGCGCTTCCTGCCCGAATTCGCCGACGTGAAGGTGCTGGTGAAGGGCGCGACCGCACTGGATCAGGTGGAGGACTGCCGGGAGCCGCTGACGGTCCATCACCTGCTGACCCATACCTCCGGCTTCACCTACGGGTTCAACGGCGGTGTGCTGGGCGACGCCTACACGGCGGGCAAGATCGACTTCGGCCCGAAGCGGGGCGGTGGTCTGGCCCCGATGGTGAAGGAACTGGCGAAGTACCCGCTGGCGTTCCAACCCGGCAGCCGCTGGAACTACGGCGTTTCGACGGATGTGGTCGGCCGCCTGGTGGAGGTCATCTCCGGCCAGAGCCTGGACGCGTTCCTGACCAGTCGCATCTTCGAGCCGCTGGGCATGTCGGAAACCGGCTTCGGTGTGCCGGAGGACAAGGTGGACCGTTTCGCCGCGCTCTACACACCGAACGAGGACAACTCCATGAAGCTGCTGGAGAAGCCCGACCAGAGCGTGTTCCTGCGCCGCGACGGCATGACCTTCTCCGGCGGTGGCGGACTGATCTCCACCGCCGTGGATTACCTGAAGTTCGTCGAGATGCTGCGCTGCAAGGGCCGCTTCGGGGAGGAACGGCTTCTGGGCCCGCGCACGGTCGATTTCATGGCATCGAACCATCTGCCGGGTGACCTGGCCAGCATGGGCCAGCCGGTGTTCTCCGAAGTCTCCTTCGCCGGTGTCGGTTTCGGCCTCGGGTTCTCGGTGACCCTGAATCCGGCGATCAGCCAGAACATGGGCAGCGTCGGCGACCACGGCTGGGGCGGCATGGCCTCCACGGCGTTCTGGGTCGATCCGGTGGAGGACATGGTGGTGATGTACATGACCCAGCTTGTGCCCTCCAGCCACTACCCGATCCGCAAGGAGCTGCGTGCGCTGGTGCATCAGGCGCTGATCGATTGAGGATGGGGGCAGACTTACTGCCCTTAAGGCCGCGTTAAGCATGTCGGGGTGAAGATGCCGCCGGTTCCCACCACCGGACGGATCATCACCCCGCCATGTCTGACGCACTCGAACAGTTCCGCACCCCCGCGCTGAAGAACAGCCTGCTGGCCGTTGCCTGGTTCGAGGCCAAGGGGACGGAGGCGGGCCGGCGCATTCCGCCGCGCAAGATGCAGATGCTGCTTTATATCGCGCAGGCGCTCTATGCCGCCGTGAACGGCTGCCGCCTGCTGATGCCGAGCGTGTTCGTCGCCAGCACCATGGGGCCGCAGGACCCGAACCTCTACGACATTCTGGAGAATGCGAAGGACCTGCCGATGCCGAAGGAACTGGAGCCGCGCGCGGAAGCCTGCCTGACGCTGGTCTGGCGGCGCTTCGGCGGCATGGGTGTCGACGAACTGGACAATTTCATTGCCCACGACGGGGTGATGGAGGAGGCGCTGCAGACCGCCACCGGCGCCATCCTGCCGCTGCCGGCCCTGGCGGACGCCTATCGCCGGTCGATGATCGAACCTGCCCAGGCCGAGCAGGCGTCGCGCGCAAGGACCGGTCAGGTGATCGAGAACACACCGATCTCTGCGCCGATCCCGGAGCCGATCCCTGAACAGGAAGGCCTGCCCGACAACGTGCCGCGCATGACCATGGGCGGCAAACCGGTCAGGCGCTGGGCCCCGAAACGCCGGGTCTACTGAGGCAATCCGCAGGCGTGCCCCGCCGTATCAACCTCTCGCTGTTGCCATGTCCGCTTGAAACGGTCTAAAGCACCCGCTCCGCAACCGTTTCTGAACGAGACCTGATCATGAGCAAGGGCCGCATCTTTTCCGGCGTGCAGCCGACCGGCAATCTTCATCTGGGCAACTACCTGGGGGCGATCCGCAACTTCGTCCCGCTGCAGGACGATTACGACTGCATCTATTGCGTCGTCGACATGCATGCGATCACGCTCTGGCAGGATCCGGCGGAGCTGAAGGCCCAGACGCGGGAAGTCGCCTCGGCCTACCTGGCCGCGGGCATTGATCCGGCGCGCTCCATCGTCTTCAACCAGAGCCAGGTCAGCACCCACGCCGAACTGGCCTGGATCTTCAACTGTGTCGCCCGCATGGGCTGGCTCAACCGCATGACCCAGTTCAAGGAGAAGGCGGGCAAGCACAAGGAAAATGCCTCCGTCGGCCTGTTCGTCTATCCGAACCTGATGGCGGCGGACATCCTGACCTACCGCGCGACGCATGTGCCGGTAGGCGATGACCAGCGGCAGCATCTGGAGCTGTGCCGCGACATCGCGCAGAAGTTCAATCACGACTTCGGGCAGGAGTTCTTCCCGATCACGGAGCCGCTGATCCTGGGTGCCGCGACCCGCGTGATGAGCCTGCGCGACGGCAAGGCGAAGATGTCGAAGTCCGACCCGTCGGACAATTCGCGCATCAATGTCACCGATGATGCCGACACAATCGCGCGCAAGATCCGCAAGGCCAAGACCGACCCGGAACCGCTGCCGGAAAGCAAGGACGGGCTGGCCGAGCGGCCGGAAGCCGACAACCTGATGGGCATCTACGCCGCCCTGTCCGACACCAGCAAGGAAGCGGTGGTGGCGGAGTTCGCCGGGCAGCAGTTCAGCACCTTCAAGCAGCAGCTCGCCGATCTGGCGGTCGCCCGCATGGGGCCGATCGGGGCGGAGATGCAGCGCCTGATGGCTGCGCCGGATCATGTGGACGCCATCCTGCGGGACGGCGCGGAACGGGCGGAGGCGCTGGCCCGACCGATCCTGAATCAGGTGAAGGATATTGTCGGCTTCTTGCGGTAGCGCGCGCTGACCCCATCTGCAACGATGACAGGCACGCCGCGAGGCGGCGGCGATTTGCCCGTGGTTTGCAGCCCGGCAATGTTCCGGACGAGAGAGGCAGGATTTCATGCGAGAGCTTGGTGACGACCCCGCAGACCGTATTGTCGGTGAGGACCGTCCGAAGCTGAAGGGCGGTACCGGGCGCAGCATCGTGCGCCGCACCTGGAAGCCGCTGGGCGTCGCCATCCTGCTGTTTGCCGCGCTCTACTATCCGGTCGGCAGCCTGATGATCCAGAACGTCTCCGACGATGTGGACTACAGGGTCGAGCCGGTGGATGTGCCCTCGGGTGGCTCGCGTGTGGTTGGCACCATCGCCGCGCTGCTGGATCGGGAAGTGAACCAGAACTGGTGGACGCCGAACGATCCCTGGTTCCTGCCCTCCGCCGCGCTGGACAACATGCCCAACTTCCAGCTTGGCGTGCTGGAGGCGAGCAACCGCCTGACCATCGAACTGGTGGACCAGCTCGGACGGGTGCGCGGCTCCTCTGCCGCGGACGAGGATCTGAAGGAAGCGCGCAGCAAGCTCAGCATCTCAGGCACCAAGTGGACCTGGAATCCTTCCGTGTCGCTGATGCCGACGACGCCGGCTGAGTCGGAATATCGCGCCGCGATCCGCCATCTGCGCAACTACAACACCCGCCTGGCGGCCGGCAGCGCCGTGTTCGACCGCCGGGTGGACAACCTGCAGGTCACGATCGAACGGTTTGCCACTGACCTGGGGGCGGCCAGCCAGGCCATCGATGACCATGTGCGGGAGAACAGCGGCGGCTTCCTGCCCGACTTTCAGGTCGATGACGAGTTCTACCGCATCAAGGGCAAGAGCTACGCCTATTACCTGTTCCTGCGCGACCTCGGCTACGACTTCGATGGTGTCCTGGCAGAACGGAACCTGACCCGTCCATGGGCGGAGATGCTGGGCGTGATGCGCCGCCTCGCGGACCTGAACCCGCTGATTGTCCAGAACGGGTCGCCGGACGGCATGGTGGTGCCCAACCACCTGCTGAACCAGGGTTTCTATCTGCTGCGGGCCCGGACCAAGCTGAAGGAAATCTCCAATATCCTTCTGAAGTGATACGTCTGCGGACCCGATAGCCATCTATGGTCCCCGGCCATCCCTCTCCCCCTCCCGACCACCCAACAGGATAATCCCGTGGGTGGTCGGGAGGGGGAGAGGGATGGCCGAGGTCAACAAACGCCTCCCGAGAGGGATGGCCGGGACCGCCAACAACTCCCGAGAGGGCAGGCCGGGGACCGCAAACGACTTCCGCAAATTCCGCCGGGCTGGCGCTGGTCCCTGAATTCTGAAAGACTCACCTGATCGTTCACAATCGTGCAGCATTTACATGCATCCGAGTCGCCGCCGATGAGCAGTGAGAATACCGAGCACAAGCCACGCCACTTCCTGGTGGTCGTCGATGACACGCCGGAGTGCCGCAAGGCCCTGCGTTTCGCCGCCCGTCGGGCGCATTCGGTGGACAATGGCGGCGTCATGCTGCTGCGCGTGACCGAGCCGCCGGACTTCCAGCACTGGATGGGGGTCGGTGAACTGATGCGGGAGGAAGCGCGTCAGGAAGCCGAGTCGCTGATGACCGATCTTGCCGCCCAAGTGCAGCGTGACACCGGCATGATGCCCCAGTTCATCATTCGGGAGGGCAGCCTGCGGGAGGAAGTCTCCCGTGTGATCACCGAGGACGAGTCCGTGCGTATCCTGGTGCTCGGCGCTTCCGCCGAATCATCCGACCCGGGTCCCCTGGTACGTGCCTTTGCCGGTGAGATGTCGGGATCGCTGCGTATTCCGGTGACCATCGTGCCGGGAACCCTGACCACGGAACAGATCGACCAGCTGAGCTGACCCGGGCACCGAACTTAAGGTTCTGTTAATCCGCGGCTGCTTGAAT
Organism: Kordiimonadales bacterium IMCC3096; assembly: GCA_016865035.1. Lineage (GTDB taxonomy): Bacteria > Pseudomonadota > Alphaproteobacteria > Minwuiales > Minwuiaceae > Minwuia. The sequence goes on along the minus strand of CP018227.1, from coordinate 1,549,107 downwards.
GACCGGTGGAAGTCTGTCTTCACAACGGATTCAACGGGCGCGCCCCATGGTCGGCATATTCAACAACAACGACAATACCCGGACGTTCACGCCGATCAGCATCGGCAATGATCTGTTGCTGGGGTCGATGAATGCCCGGCTCAGCCAGCAGCAGATCGCCAACTTCACCGCTCCCCGCCAGTCCACCGGCAGCGCATTCGGCCCTGATGTGATCGCCCCCTGGGACCGTCCCGAATCGTCGCTGACGCTGCCGGAAGGGCTGGGGGAGCAACTGGCGCGTTCGCCGCTGTTCAGCCGCAATGACCCCGATGTGCTGACGAGCGGCGGCAACGAGACCAGCGAGAACCTGTTCAGGCTCTGGAAGGGCCTGAAGAAGATGCAGGAGCTGGCGAACTTCGCCCTCAGCGACAGCCGTGCGGAGCGTCTGCTGCCGCAGCTCGACACGCAGTTCGGTCGCTACGAAGCGGAAGTGAAGTCGTTCCTGGAGGCGAGCAGCTTCGACAAGGTGAATGTGCTGCACGGCCCCCTGAACACCAAGGTCGAGACCGACGCGCGCATCCCCCGCGACAAGTCGGTCTACGAGGGACGGCTGCAGTTCTCCTCCACCGACCAGGTGGTTGAGGGGCTGGAGAGTGGCGCGCGGTTCAACATCAATATCGTCAAGAGCGACGATACCAGCATCGATATCGCCATCGACCTGGCCGACATGGGCACGACGGAGAAGACGGTCGCGAACATCGTCAACCACGTCAACGAACAGCTTGAGGCGGCCGAGGTCACTACCCGGTTCCGGACCAACCGCGACGACGATGGCCGCATCGGGATGAAGATCGAACGCTCCATTCTGGAGACCGTCAATCTCAGCCCGGTGGACGCGGAAGCCGCAGTCTACGTCAGCGGAATCTCCGGCGACGGTGAATTTGCCAAGGCGTCGCTGCGCAAGTTCACGGATATTGCCGCCACGCCGATGCAGAACTTCGACGTGAAACAGGAAGTGACCGACGGTGTGTCGGCGGCCCGCGCCACGGCGCTGGGCCCCAATGGCGAGGTCTATACCCTGGGCACGACCACCGGCGACGTCGGCGGGCAGGTCGTGGGTGGGGAGCAGGACGTGTTCCTGACCCGTCATGATGCGGCGGGCAACGAGGTCTGGCGCCGTCTGGTGGGGGCGTCGAGCTCGGCCGACGGGCTGGGTCTGGCGGTTGCGGCGGATGGCTCCATCGCCATTTCCGGCAAGGTCGATTCGCCGCTGACCGAAGGTTCCCCCGACAACGGCATCAACAGTTTCGTCACGCTCTATGATGCGGACGGCGAGGCGCAGTGGACCCGCAACACCGGTCCCGCCGCCGTGGACTCCGCCTTCGCGGTCGAATTCGACGATGTGACCGGTGACGTGATCGTCGTTGGCGCCACCGCAGGCCCGATCAGCGGGCAGACCCACAATGGCGGTCAGGACGCCTATGTCTCCCGCCTTTCGGCCAGCACCGGCAACCTGGTGGAACAGATCCAGTTCGGTGACGCAGGCGACGAGATCGCGACCGCGGTGACCGTGAAGGACGGCGTCATCCATGTTACCGGACAGGACAATTCGCAGGGCTTCCTGAAGACGTTCGATGTCGATGATCTCGCATCCGGTCCGATCCTGGACGTGGCGATCGGCGATGCGGGCGAGACCACGCGTGCGGCGGCGATCGAGGTCAATGACTCCGGCCAGATCTTCATCGCCGGGAACACGACCGACGCGACCTTCACGGGCGCGGGCGTCGACGGGCGGCTGACCCACTCGGGCAGCAGCGATGCCTTCGTCGCGCGCTTCGACGGGACCACCGGGGCCATGGACTTCGGTGCCTATGTCGGCAGCACCGGCGCCGACAAGGCGCAGGGCCTGGCCCTGTCCGGTGGGGAGATCTACCTGGTGGGCCAGACGCAGGGTGACCTGCAGGGCAACACGCTGATCGGATCACAGGACGGCTTTCTGGCCCGCCTGGACGCCAACGGTGCGCCGCTGTCGGTCACGACCACCAGCGGCATCAACGGCCATGCGGAACTGAATGGCATCACGGTCGATGACAGTGGTGACTCCGTCCTGACCAAGCTTGGTCTCGGTCACGGCGACATCGGTGACCTGGGCTCCCTGACCGTGACATCGAACAGCGCCGTGCGGCCCGGCATGTCCTTTACCCTGGCCATCGGTGACGGCCCGGAACGCAGCATCGAGATCGAGGCGGATGATTCCATTCGCTGGGTCGCGTTCCAGATGAACCGCATTCTGGGAAATGACGGTATCGCCGAGGTCAAGAAGGACGGTGATTCCGAGTTCCTGCGCATCACGGCCAAGGGCGACAAGGAAGTGAGGATCGGCGGCGGGCCGGAAGGTTTCGACGCGCTGCCCGGACTCGGCCTGCGTGAAGGCTCGATCTTCGGCAAGGAAGTGAAGGACGACAAGAGCTTCTTCGCGCTGGGTTTCGGCTTCGTCGACCTGTCCAGTCGCGAACGCGCCGAGGAAGCCCGCGACCACCTGGGCTTCACCCTGCAGCAGGTGGAGAAGGCCTTCGAGTTCCTGCAGGAGGAGGAAAAGGATCCGCTGGCCAAGCGCCGCCTGGAAGCCGCCCTCTCCCAGCCCCCGGCACACCTGCAGAAACAGATCGCATCCTATCAGGCGGCCCTGTTCCGCCTCACCGGACAGGGTTAAGGGCCGGATTGGTCTTCTGATTGTCGCCGACCCCGGCCAGCCCTCCGAGAGGGGAGGTGCGGTCCAAGAACGTTCTCCCCCGCCGCTACAGCTTCCTGAACAGCTTGTGATGCCGCTCGAACGTGTGCGGGCGCACTTCGCCGGGCCAGCGGCCCTGCTCCACCGCTTTACCCCAGGCATCGCTTGCCAGCACGTCGGGTGAGTCGATCTCGTACAGGGCGGTCCAGGTCGGGGCCTCGACGGCCACGTCCTTCAGTTCGCCGCCGATACTGACCTTGAAGTCCTGCGCCTTCATGCGGGTCACCTTGCGCACGCCCGGCACCTTCAGCAGCAGGGGCACATGCTCCGTGTCATAGACCTCGTTGAACAGGTCTTCCTTGTCTGGTGCCACATCCATGCTCACCTGAAATACGTACCCACCGCTCATCGCCGGTCCCCCTGTTGTGGAATTCGTGTAACTGTGACCGCGCTGGACAGGCAACGCAATGATGGTGGGGAGCTGATGCGATACTGGGAAGACATGGTGGTGGGGGAGAGCTTCGTTGCGGGACCGCATGAAGTGACGGAGGAAGCGGTGCTGCGTTTCGCCGGCAAGTTCGATCCGCAATATTTCCATCTGGATGCCGAGGCGGCGAAGGATGGCCCCTTCGGCACGCTGACCGCCTCCGGCTGGCACTCGGCCTCCATCGCCATGCGGCTGATGGTGAAGGGCATGCTGTCGGAGCTGGACAGCCAGGGCGCGCCGGGGGTGAAGCTCTGCCGCTGGCTGCGGCCCGTGACCCCGGGCATGCGGCTTTCCCTGCACACCGAACTGCTGGACAAGTATCTGCCGAAGAGCCGCAACGACATCGGCTTCTGCAGCGTGCGTCATTTCCTGCGCACGGAGGACGGTACCGACGTGTTGCGCATGGAGAACGTGTTCATGGTCGGTCGGCGTGGTGACGGGCAGGAAGGAGCATCGGCATGAGCCGCTGGTTCGAGGATATCGAGGTTGGTCAGGTGTCGGAAACCGACAGCTACACCATGACGAAGCAGGAGATCATCGAGTTCGCCACCGAGTTCGATCCTCAGCCCTTCCACATGGACGAGGAAGCCGCGAAGCAGAGCGTGTTCCGCGATCTCTGCGCCTCCGGCTGGCACACGGCAGGCATCCTGATGCGGTTGCAGGTGCTGTCGCGCGGCGGCGATGACGGCGGCTCCATGGGGTCGCCCGGCTTCGACGACCTGCGCTGGCTGAAACCGGTGCGCCCCGGCGATACCCTGCGGGTGCGCAGTACCTGCGTGGAGAAGACGCCCTCGCGGTCCCGGCCGGATCGTGGCTCCGCCGTCTTCCTGGCTGAAGTGATCAACCAGAAGGATGAGGTGGTGATGGATGCGCGTCTGATCGGTATCATCCGCAAACGCGAAGCCGGTCCTGCGTGAAGCCGGCACGAACGAGAGCCAGGAATGAAACCCGGGGGGAACGAGCATGGGCGACTGGATCAGACTGACGGCTGAGGATGGCCATTCCTTCGACGTCTATCGCGCGGCACCGGAAGGCAAGCCGAGAGGCGCGGTCGTTGTGGTGCAGGAGATATTCGGGGTCAATCCGCACATCCGGAATGTCACCGATGGCTATGCGGAGGCGGGCTATCTGGCGCTGGCCCCGGCGATCTATGACCGGGTCGAGCCGGGGCTGGAGTGCGGCTATACCCCCGAGGACATCGCCAGGGGGCGGGACTGGCGCGCGGCCTGCGATCTGGACAAGGTCATGCTGGACCTGTCCGCGACGGTCGATGAGGCGGGCAAGTCGGGCAAGGTCGGCATGGTCGGATACTGCTGGGGCGGGACGCTGACCTTCGTTTCCGCCTGCCGTCTGGCCCCGCGCCTGAGCGCCGCCAGCGGCTATTACGGTGGCCAGATCATGCCGCATATCGCGGAGCAGCCGGGGGCGGCGACCATGCTGCACTTCGGCGAACTCGACAAGTCGATCCCGCTGGACGATGTGGAGGCGATCCGCGCCGCCCATCCGGAGGTGGAGGTCTTCGTCTACAAGGGTGCCGGCCACGGCTTCAATTGTGACCATCGGGCCGATCACCACCCGACCCACGCCGCCACGGCGCTGAAGCGGACACTGGACCTGTTCGCGAAGCACCTTGGCAGTTGAACCGCCTGAAAGTCGCCCCGGCCCGTTCCCCGGTTTCGGTTGCATGGCGCGCCTGTCGCGCCTAACCATGGGGCAGGGAAGAACACGCGCAACGGGCTGACGGAACCAGGCCAGCCTCGGAGGACAAGGCCAATGAGCCGACAGGATCTCTATCTCGTATTCGGCGGCACCCTGCTGGACCCGCGTGAGAATGTGCTCGCGGACCCGGACAATGTCGAAGTTGCCGGAATCTACTCGACCTACGACAAGGCACTGAATGCATGGCGCAGCCGCAGCCAGGCGAACGTCGATGATGCCTATGTCCGCTATTTCATCGCGCCGCTGCACCGGTTGATGCACCCCGACGAAGGCGCCTGACCGGCACGGAGGCAACCGGACCATGCGGCTGGAGGTAGTGGACAGCGACATTACCCGGCTGCATGTCGATGCCGTGGTGAATGCCGCCAACGAGACCCTGCTGGGTGGTGGTGGTGTCGATGGCGCGATCCATGCTGCTGCCGGGCCGGAACTGCTGGAGGCCTGCCGTCTGATCGGTGGCTGCCCCACCGGCCAGGTGCGCCTGACGGACGGATTCCGGCTGCCCGCGCGCCACATCATGCATACGGTCGGCCCTGTCTGGCAGGGCGGTGAGGCGGGGGAGCCGGAACTGCTGGGCCAGTGCTATCAGCGCTGCATGGAACTGGCGGTATCGCGCCGCTTTCGCTCCATCGCCTTTCCGGCGATTTCCACCGGCGTCTATGGCTATCCCCTGCGCAAGGCGGCCCAGATCGCCGTCGGGACCGTGCTGGATTTCCGCAAGGTGAAACACGCGCCGACGCGCATCACCTTCTGCTGCTTCGGCAGGGAAGCCACGGATGTCTACAGCCTGACCCTGGCCGAAATGGGCTCCGCCTGACGCCGCGGCTTCAGACCGAGACAGCCTTCTCCAGCGCCGCAGGCTTCGGCCCGCCAGTGGCCCAGTCCAGCAGTTCCGCCGTATGGACCACCGGCACGTCGGTGCCACCGCCAAGCTGGGTCATGCAGCCGATGTTGCCGGCGGCGATCACGTCGGGCCTGGTGCGGGCGATGTTGGCCAGCTTGCGGTCCTTCAGCTTCTCCGCGATCTCCGGCTGCATGATGTTGTAGGTGCCGGCGGAGCCGCAGCAGAGATGTGGCTCGGCGGGTTCGCTGACCCGGAACCCGGCGGCGCGCAGCAGTGTCTTCGGCGGATCCAGCACCCGCTGGCCATGCCGCAGTGAACAGGCGGAATGGTAGGTCACATTCAGGTCCTCGGGCGCAACCAGACCCTCCGGCAGACCGATCTGGTCCAGCAGTTCCGTGATATCGACGGTCAGGTCTGAAACCGCCTTTGCCTCGGCCGCGCAATCCGGCTCGTTGCGCAGCATGAAGCCATAGTCCTTCACGGTGGTGCCGCAGCCGGAGGCGTTGATGACAATGGCATCCAGGCCGTCGCCCTCGATCTCCCGCGTCCAGGCACGGATGTTGGCGCGGGCCGAGGCGAAGGCCGATTCCTCATGCCCCATGTGATGCGTCAGCGCCCCGCAGCACCCGGCGCCGCGCGCCACCACGACTTCGCAGCCCAGCCGGGTCAGCAGTCGGATGGAGGCTTCGTTGATCGCCGGGTTCAGCACCTGCTGGGCACAGCCGGTCATCAGGGCCACCCGCCGCTTGCGCTCCCCCTCCGCCGGGAAGGTCTGTGGCCGGTCCATCGGGGAGGGGCTGTGCAGGTCAGCGGGGGCCAACCGCAGCATCGCCCCCATTCGGCCGCCGAACATGCCGCCCAGCAGCCCGGCCAGCGGACGGGACAGCCAGGCGCCGATCAGGGCCAGCCGGAACCGCCCCGGATGCGGCAGGATCTCCGCCAGCACGGCGCGCAGGAAGCGGTCGGACCTGGGGCGTTCGTGATTTTCCTCGATATGGGCGCGGGCATGATCGACCAGATGCATGTAGTGCACGCCGGAGGGGCAGGTGGTCATACAGGACAGGCAGGACAGGCAGCGGTCCACGTGATGCACCACCTCCGGTGCCGGTGCCCCGCCGGTCTCCAGCATCTCCCGGATCAGCCAGATGCGCCCGCGCGGGCTGTCGCGTTCGTCGCCCAGAGTGACGTAGGTCGGACAGGTCGCAGTGCAGAAGCCGCAATGCACGCAATTGCGCAGGATCTCGTTGGACCGGGCGATACCCGGATCGGCAAGCTGAGCCTCGGTGAAGCGTGTCTGCATCGTTCAGACCCCCTCCACCATGCGGCCCGGATTCAGAACGCCGCGCGGATCGAAACCGTCCTTGATGCGCTTCGTCAGGGCGGCGAGCGGTGCAGGCTGCGGCTGAAACACCGGAATGCGCGCGCGCAGGTCCGCCGCACCCCGGATCAGCGTGGCATGGCCGCCATCCATGGTGCTGCGGATGCAGTCGACGCCGCCATCCTCCGCCCCCGGCTCCAGCGCCAGCCAGAGCTGTCCCCCGGCCCAGTCCATCAGGCCCCGGCCCGGCACCTGGTCGAGGATGCCGGTCATCGTGCGCGCGCCGTCCGTAGGCGTCACCGACAGCCGCCAGAGCGGATTGCCGGCGACGGTCTCTCCATCCAGCAGGGGGGAGACATCGCGCACTTCCCGCCAGAAGGTGATGGAGCGATGGGTATGCAGTTCCTCGATGCCCTGAGGTCTGGCGCCCTCAACGGCGGCAAGCATGGTCTTCAGCGCGGTGGCCCGATGGGTGACGGACGGTGCCGGTCCCTCCAGGCGGATGGCGGTGACGCTGGCTCCGGCCCCGGAGATGAAATCGACGGCGCTGCGTGCCGCAACCTCTGTCGGCAGGTGACAGAGACCGGATACGTCATGGGGCGACCCGGCGGCGTCCGCCATCGCCTGCACGGCCTGTTCCGCCGACAGGCCAAAGGCCAGCACGGTCCAGATCTTCTCGGCCCGTGGCAGGACCTTGAAGGTGACTTCGGTCATGGCGGCCAGGGTGCCGAAGCTGCCGCACATCAGCTTGCAGAGGTCATACCCGGTGACGTTCTTCACCACCCGCCCGCCGGACTTGAAGATCTCGCCACGCCCGGAAACCCCCCGGAATCCCAGCAGGTGATCGCGTGCCGACCCGGCCCTGAAACGACGCGGCCCGGCCAGGTTGCAGGCAAAGACGCCGCCGATGCTGCCATCCGTCACCGCGTTGGCCTGCAGATGCCCCATGTGCGGTGGCTCGAACGCCAGTTCCTGGTTCTCCGCCGCCAGCGCCGCCTCGATCTCCGCCAGCGGGGTCGCGGGTCCGGCGCTCATCACCAGTTCATCGGGCTCATACATGCGGATGCCGCTGAAACCGGAAAGGTCCAGCAGTCCGGCGGTCTGCATCGCCCGCCCGAACCCGCGTTTCGATCCGCGCCCGATCAGCTCCAGCGGCTGTTCGGCAGCAATCGCATGGGCCAGCACCTCCGCCAGATGCTCCTCCGACCCCGGCTTGAAATCCTGTCCGCTCATCTGGTGGAAATCCCTGGCAGGTATCGCGAACCTGCCCCACGCTGATTCTGTCCCGCGAGAGAGAATGCGGAAGTGCTCGGATGACGCCGTCCGCGCCCCTTCCCCCTTGACGGGGGAAGGTCGGGAAGGGGGTGCGGGGCCGTTGTCGCGGGCTTGGAGGCCAATCCTGGAACGCCGGGCTTCCCCCCCACCTCGATCCTCCCCCGCCAGGGGGGAGGAGGAAGGGCGGCAACGGAGCCACCGGTGTGCTTCATACCGGACCTGTTCATCAGAAGCGCGGCAGGTCGGGGAAGGGCATCTGGCCCCGGTGAATGTGCATCCGGCCCAGCTCCGCGCAGCGGTGCAGGGTGGGGAAGACCTTGCCCGGGTTCAGCAGGCCGTCGGGGTCGAAGGCGCATTTCAGGCGCTGCTGCTGGTTCAGGTCCACCTCCGTGAACATCTCCGGCATCAGGTCGCGCTTCTCCACGCCGACGCCATGCTCGCCGGTCAATACTCCGCCCACCTCGACGCAGAGCCTCAGGATATCGGAGCCGAACTCCTCCGCCCGCTCCAGCTCTCCCGGTGCGTTGGCATCATAGAGGATCAGGGGATGCAGGTTGCCGTCGCCGGCATGAAACACGTTCGCGACTCCGAGACCGTACTTCTCCGACATTTCCGACATGCGCTTCAGCACCAGGGGCAACTGGCGGCGCGGGATGGTGCCGTCCATGCAGTAATAGTCGGGGGAGATGCGACCGACAGCGGGGAAGGCGGCCTTGCGCCCGGCCCAGAAGTTCATCCGCTCCGCCTCGGTCTCGCTGACCCGGACAGAGACCGCGCCGCACGCCGTGCAGATGCCGCTGACGACCTCCGTCAGATGATCGACCTCCGCCTCCGGGCCGTCCAGTTCGATGATCAGGATGGATTCCACATCCAGCGGATAGCCTGCATGGCAGAAGGCCTCCGCCGCGTGGATGGCGGGCCGGTCCATCATCTCCATGCCCGCCGGAATGATCCCGGCGCCGATGATGCGCCCGACGCAGTCGCCGCCCTGCTCCACGGTCGGAAAGCCGACCAGCAGCGCCCGCACGGTCTCCGGCTTGCGCAGGATGCGCACGGTGACTTCCGTCACCACGCCCAGTAGCCCCTCCGACCCCGTCATGATGCCCAGCAGGTCATAGCCCTCCGCATCCAGGTGCTTGCCGCCGATGCGCAGGATCTCGCCGTCGATGGTCACCATCTCGATGCCGAGGATGTTGTTGGTGGTCAGGCCGTACTTCAGGCAGTGCACGCCGCCGGAATTCTCCGCCACATTGCCGCCGATGGAACAGGCGATCTGGCTGGAGGGATCGGGGGCGTAGTAGAAACCCTCCCCCTCGACCGCCTGGGTGATGGCCAGGTTGGTGACGCCGGGCTGCACCGTGGCGGTGCGGTTGTCGTAATCGATCTCCAGCACCCGGTTGAACTTCCCCAGTCCCAGCAGCACCCCGTCCGCCAGCGGCAGCGCGCCGCCGGACAGCGAGGTGCCGGAACCGCGCGGCACCACCTTGACGCCCCAGTCCCTGCAGAGCTTCAGGATGCGGCTGACCTCCTCCGTGGTCTCGGGCAGCACGGCGATCATCGGCGGCTGGCGATAGGCGGTCAGCCCGTCACTCTCGAAGGCCTTCAGGGTTGCCTCGTCCACGATGACATGAGCGTCGGGCAGGAAATCACGGAATGCGGCGACCAGGTCGCTCCGGCGCGCAATCGTCGCCTCGTCCGGTTTCGGCATCTGCATGGAACTGCCCCCCGTTCTTCATTGCTGCGCCGGATTCATTCCGGTCCGCTTGCGCGGGGACCGCAACGCCAGTCGCTTTCGGAGCGTTATAGCAGACCGTGCTGGCGCAGGCAGTCATTCAGTGCATCAGGTGCCGTGAAGGTATGGACGTGATAGCCCAGCGCCGCCGCCGTGGTGGTGTTGCGCGGACTGTCATCGACGAACAGTGTCCGTGCGGGGTCCAGCCCATGGGTCTGCTGGCAGATCTCGAAGATCCGGGGATCGGGCTTTGCCACCTTCACGCGACCGGAGACGGTGATGCCGCGGAACCGTGACAGGAACGGCAGCCGTTCCTCCGCGTGGTGGAAGGTCTCCGCAGACCAGTTCGTCAGGGAATAGAGGGGAACGTCGCGGGCGTGAAGCGCCTCCAGCAAGGCGACGGAGCCATCGATCGGGCCCTTCATGGTCTCCGGCCAGCGGTGCCAGAAGGCCTCGATCTCTTTCCTGTACCAGGGATGCTGGTCGGCGAGCGCGGCGACATTGTCGGGGAAGGATTCGCCTGCGTCGTGGCGTACGTTCCAGGCCCCGTTGCAGACATGCGTCAGGAACCAGTCCATCTCATGTGGCCGGTTCCGGAAAAGCTTGCTGTAGAGGTAGCGCGGGCTCCAGTCGACCAGCACATTGCCCAGATCGAACAGGACGGTGTCAGGCCGGGTGGTTGCCTGGTCAGTCATGGCCTGCAATCACATCCGGTCCGGTCGGCCCACGCGTGGGCAATCAGCCCTGGCGCGCCTTCATGCGCGGATTGCGCTTGTTGATGACGTAGAGCCGACCCTTGCGACGGATCAGGCGATTGTTGCGGTCGCGCGAACGCAGCGACTTCAGCGAATTGACAACTTTCATCGTACTCTCTCAATGCTTGGCGTGCTGGTTCCACAGCGGCCTTCCTGTCGCGGCCATGCCCGTTCTTCCGGCTGGCCAACAGGACGGGAACCTGCCCCCGAAACCCGAGCGCCGGTTGATAAGGGCTGGGGGGGTGGCTGTCAAGCCAGTGGCCGAAATGTTCGTTTCCCTGCATTCCTCGCGTCAGGGGGATTCAATCTTGTAGTCCTCCGCTGCGGGGCCTTCCTGCCGCTGGCGGCGCGCACCGGCTTCGAACAGCCGTTCCAGCCGCCCCCAGAGGCCGCCGCCATCACCGTCCTGCCCGGCGGGTTTCGTCCGGTCGTCACCGAGGCTCAGGAAGCCGCGTTCCGGTGCGGCGGGCAGGAGCTTGACGGGCAGCCCGCGGTGGGCGGACAGCATGGTGCTGCGCCAGATCTCCGCCGGTATTCCCGAACCGAAGACATTGCGGGTCGGGCTGTCATTGTCATTGCCGACCCAGACCGCGCCGACGAGGTCCGCGGTATAGCCGACGAACCAGGCGTCACGGTTGTCCTGGCTGGTGCCGGTCTTGCCCCCTGCAGGCCGGTCGATGCCCGCCTTCCGCCCGCTGCCGCGCGTGATGACGGCCTGCATCATCTGGTTCATCTCCCCCACCACGCGGGCGCCAAGTGCAACGCCCAGGCCATCGCCTTGCCTTTGCCAGACGCGGTTTCCGCTGCCATCGTCGATCCGGGTGATCAGATGTGGCACCACCGCTCGACCCCCGTTCGCCAGCGGTGCGAAGGCACCGGCCATGGCCAGCGGCGTCACCTCGGAGGTGCCGAGAACGATGGAGGGATTGTCGGGCAGATCCTCGTTGATCCCGAGCCGGCGCGCCATCTCGATGGCCCTGTCCCAGCCGACTTCGCGCGCCAGCCAGACCGTGCCCGCATTCACCGAGCGCACCAGCGCCTCCGTCAGGGTGATGCGGCCCAGGTAGACATCGCGGGTATTGGCCGGTCGCCAGCCATCGATCTCGATGGGTTCGTCCAGCACCGTGTCCTCGGGGTCGAAGCCGGCTTCCAGCGCTGCGAGATAGAGGAACGGCTTGAAGGCGGAACCCGGCTGGCGGCGGGCCAGGACGGCCCGGTTGAACTGGCTCTCGCCATAGTCGCGACCCCCTACCAGCGCGCGGATCGCGCCGTCCTTCGACAGCACCACGACCGCGCCCTGTTCGACGCGCAGCCGCTTGCCGTTGCGCCGCAGGCTCTCGGTCAGTGCACCGGACGCGGCATCCTGTATCCGCCGGTCGATGGTGGTGTGCACGATGACATCGCCGTCCGGCACGCCGATGAGTTCGCGCACCTCGTCACGGGCGCGGTCGGTGGCATAGCGGATGCCGGTGCCCCGTGGCCGCCCGACCGGAATTGCCGGGGCCGCCAGCACGGCCTTGGCGCGTGCGGCCTCCAGCAGGCCCGCATCCACCATGTTGTTGACCACGATACGCATGCGCTCCGCCGCACCCTGCGGATTGCGCGTCGGGTCATAGCGACTGGGTGCCTTCAGCAGTCCGGCGATCAGTGCCGCCTCCCGCAGGGTCAGATCGGTGGCTGACTTGGCGAAGTAGCGTTCCGCCGCGGCCTCGATGCCATAGGTGCCGGCACCGAAATAGACCCGGTTCAGATACAGCTCCAGAATCTCGTCCTTGCTGAAGCGGCTCTCCAGTCCGATGGCGAGCACGGCCTCCTGCAGCTTGCGCTTCAGGGTCTGTTGCGGGCCGAGATAGAGGTTCTTGGCGAGCTGCTGCGTCAGGGTGCTGCCACCCTGCACCACCCGGCCCGAGGTCAGGTTGATGAAGGCGGCGCGGGCAATGCCCAGCGGATCGATGCCGAAATGGCTGTAGAAGCGCCGGTCCTCCGTCGGGATGACCGCATCCAGGACATGCTGCGGCAGGCGCTCGATCGGCACGGCGCGCGATCCCGGACCGCCATAGATCGCGAGTTCCCTGCCCGTATGGTCAAGGATCGTGACGGTGCCGCCGTTCACGGGGGTGCGCGGTTCCGGCAGGTCGTGCAGCAGGATCACCAGCACGACCACCGCACCGGCCACACCGAGCAGCAGTCCCCATTTCAGAACGCGGCGGATCATGCTGTGGCCCCGAAAGGCGTCATTGCCAACCGCCCTCTGTCCGGATCAGGTGTCCAGGTTCGCCACGGTCAGCGCGTTCTCGCGAATGAAGTCACGGCGGGGTTCGACCACGTCGCCCATCAGGGTGGAGAAGACCTGGTCCGCATCCTCCAGATGCTCGACACGCACCTGCAGCAGGGTGCGGGCCGCCGGATCCAGGGTGGTTTCCCAGAGCTGGTCCGGGTTCATCTCGCCCAGGCCCTTGTAGCGCTGCACGGAGAGGCCGCGACGGCCCGCATCCAGCACGCCCTCGAACAGGCTGGTGGGACCGTGGATCGCGATCTCCTTCTCCTTGATCAGCAGACGGCCAGGCCTGTCGTAGAGGGTCTTCAGCTCGGTGCTGGCATGGGTCAGGTTGCGGGCCTCGCCCGATCCGATCAGGCGGTCATCGATCAGATAGGCTTCCCGAACGCCGCGCAGTTCCCGCTCGAACACCACCGAACCGTCACTGGCGCGTGTGCCGCTCCAGCCCCGTTCATAGTCCGGCGCAAGTGCGTCCAGGCGCGCGGCCACGGTGGCCGCGGCCTCCGTGGCCCTGTCCGGTTCGCCGAAGGAATCCTGGGACAGCGCCCCGGCGATGGCCATCTGTTCGACGATCCAGTCCGGGTATTTCTGGCCCACGGAATCCAGCAGGCGGCGCACCCGCCGTGCCTCCAGCAGCAGTTCCCTGAGTTCCGCACCGCCGTGCTGCACGCCGGCGTGATCGATGAAGACGGCGTCCGTCAGGCCGTTGTCCAGCAGGTAATCCTCGTACTGGCGCTCGTCCTTGCGATAGACGAAGGACCGGCCCTTGGTGATCTTGAACAGCGGCGGCTGGGCGATATACAGGTGCCCGTTCTCGATCAGCTCCGGCATCTGGCGGAAGAAGAAGGTCAGCAGCAGGGTGCGGATATGCGCCCCGTCCACGTCCGCGTCCGTCATGATGATGATCTTGTGGTAGCGCAGCTTGGCGATGTCGAAGTCTTCCCGCCCGATGCCGGTGCCGAGCGCGGTGATCAGCGCCGTGATCTCCGTCGAGCCGAGCATCTTGTCGAAGCGGGCACGTTCCACGTTCAGGATCTTGCCACGCAGCGGCAGCACCGCCTGGTTGCGGCGATGGCGCGCCTGCTTGGCGGAGCCACCGGCGGAGTCACCCTCCACCAGATACAGTTCCGACTCGGTCGGATCCTTCGACTGGCAGTCGGCCAGCTTGCCCGGCAGACCGCCGAGGTCGAGGCCCGTGGGCTTGCGGATGGTTTCCCGCGCCTTGCGTGCCGCCTCACGTGCCGCCGCCGCCTGAACGACCTTCTGGATGATGATCTTCGCTTCGCCCGGGTTCTCCTCGAACCACTGGCCCAGCCCGTCGCCGACCAGCTTCTCGACCGGCGGGCGCACCTCGCTGGAGACCAGCTTCTCCTTGGTCTGGGAGGAGAACTTGGGGTCCGGCACCTTCACCGACAGGACGCAGGACAGCCCCTCGCGCGCGTCGTCACCGATGATGGAGACCTTCTCCTTCTTGGCGATGCCGCTGTTGGCGGCATAGGCGTTCACATGGCGGGTCATGGCGGCGCGAAAGCCGGCCAGATGGGTGCCGCCATCCTTCTGCGGGATATTGTTGGTGAAGCAGAGCACATTCTCGTGGAAGCCGTCGTTCCACTGCAGCGCCGCCTCGACGACAATGCCGTCCCGCTCCGCGCTGACCTTGATCGGGGTGTTGATCAGGGGCGTGCGGTTGCGGTCGATGTACTTCACGAACTCCTCGATACCGCCCTCGTAGTAAAGCTCCACCTTCTTGGTATCGACGTGGCGCTGATCCTCCAGCGTGATCCGCACGCCGGAATTCAGGAAGGCCAGTTCGCGCAGCCTGTGCTCCAGCACGGCGAACTCGAACTCGATGATCTTGAAGGTCTCGGGGCTGGGCAGGAAGCGCACTGTCGTGCCGCTGCGCCCTGCCGCATCACCGCGGATTTCCAGGTCACCCTGCGGCTCGCCGTGATTGAAGCGCAGGAAATGCTCCTTGCCGTTGCGGCGGATGATCAGGTCGAGCTCGGTCGACAGCGCGTTCACCACCGAGACACCGACACCGTGCAGGCCGCCCGAGACCTTGTAGGAGTTCTGGTCGAACTTTCCGCCTGCATGCAGCTGGGTCATGATGACCTGTGCGGCGGAGACGCCCTCCTCCGTGTGGATATCGACCGGAATGCCGCGGCCATTGTCGGCAACGGTGCAGGAACCATCACCGTTCAGCACGACCGACACCGTATCCGCGTGTCCGGCCAGCGCCTCGTCGATGGCATTGTCCACCACCTCGAAGACCATGTGGTGCAGACCCGAACCGTCCTCCGTGTCGCCGATGTACATGCCGGGACGCTTGCGTACCGCATCCAGGCCCTTCAGGACCTTGATGGAATCCGCGTCATAGGCATTCGGCTCGTCGCCGGTCTCGTTCAGTTCGTCACTCATGATCCAACTTTCCTGTCATCCGGCTCAGGCGGGGGTAACCGCTGAGCCATCGATACCGAAATATTGCGCCCGGGTTTCCAGACCGGCGAACAAGGTCCGGTCGGTTCCCGTCAGCCAGGCCTGTCCGCCCAGCACCGCAATCTCGTCGAACAGCGCATTGCGCCTGTCCGCATCCAGATGTGCCGCGACCTCGTCCAGCAACAGCACCGGCACCACGCCACGTTCCGCCTGCTGCATCCGCGCGTCCGCGAGGATGAGCGAGATCAGGAGAGCCTTCTGCTCCCCTGTCGAGCATTGTTCCGCCGCCATGTCCCTGGCGACGTGCCGCACCCGCAGATCGGTGCGGTGCGGGCCGTCCGCTGTCCGGCCAGCGTGGCGGTCCAGCCCGCGACCATCCCGCCAGCGCCGCGTCAGCTCTTCCTCCACCTCGACCGCCGGCCGGGTGGCAAGGGCGTTCTCCGCCAGCCCCTCCAGCGCAATCTCCGCTGCCGGAAAGGCCCCCCGTGTCTGCCGCAGCGCGCCGGAAATGCGCAGCGACCAAGCCCGGCGGGCAGCGGCGATGGCCACGCCATGTTCCGCCATCTGTGCCTCCAGCGCGGTCAGCCAGGCATCATCCGACCGCCCGTCCTTCAGCAGCCGCAGCCGGTCCCGCATGGCCTTCTCGTAGGCATTGGCCCGGGTCGCGTGACCCGGGTCGAAGCCGAAGATCAGCCGATCGACGAACCGCCGCCGTGCCGAGGCACCGTCAAGGAACAGCCGGTCCATCTGCGGTGTCAGCCATGACACCGGGATCAACCCGCCAAGCGCCGCCGGACCTACTGTCTGGCCGTCGATCCGCGCCACCCTGCGTTCCACCCCGTTCTCCACACTCAGCCCCGTACCGATGGCACAGGGGCCAGACGTGGTCTCCGCCTGCGCTGCAATGGCCCAGCGTTCCGCGCCGTTGCGCACCATCTCCGACAGCTTCGCCCGGCGCAGTCCGCGCCCCGGTGACAGCATCGAAACAGCCTCCAGCAGGTTGGTCTTCCCGGCCCCGTTCGGGCCGGTCAGCACCACGGGTCCGATGGCCGGTTCCAGGACGGCGGCGTGATAGGATCGGAAGTCCGTCACCATGAGGCGACACACACCTGCACCGGCGGTGACACGGTCGTCCTCTGCCGTTGCCACCACTGCCGGCGTCAGACCCGCATGGGCATCAGCACATAGAGCGCCGACGCGTCATCCGCGTCCCGGATCAGGGTCGGCGAGTTGGAATCCGCCAGTTCGAAGATGGCGGTCTCGCCGTCGATCTGGCTCGCCACATCCATCAGGTACCTGGAGTTGAAACCGATCTCCATGTCCTCCGACGCATAGTTCACCGCCAGTTCCTCGGTGGCGCTGCCAGCGTCGGGGCTGTTTGCCGAAAGGGTCATGCGCTCGTTCTGAAGGCTGAGCTTCACCGCCCGCGACTTCTCCGTGGAGATGGTGGAGACGCGGTCGACTGCCGACAGGAAGACCTTGGCATCCACGTCCATCTTCCGGTCATTGCCGGACGGGATCACCCGCTCGTAATCCGGGAAGGATCCGTCGATCAGCTTCGATGTCAGAACGGTGTCACCGACACTGAACCGGATCCGGCTTTCACTGACGGAAACGGCCATGTCGCCGCCGGCATCGCCCAGCAGCTTGTGAATCTCGGTCACCGCCTTGCGCGGGATGATGACGCCGGGCAGGGCTTCAGCGCCCTCCGGTGCTTCCATCTCGAAGCGGGCGAGACGATGGCCGTCGGTCGCCACGGCGCGGATATGCTTGCCGTCATCCGTCGCGTGGACATAGATGCCGTTCAGGTAATAGCGGGTCTCTTCGGTCGAGATCGCGAACCGGGTCCGTTCCAGCAGCGTGCGGGCGGTTGCCACCGGCAGCCGGAACTGGTGCGGCAGCTCGTCATCCTCGATGGTCGGGAAATCGTCGTTGGGCAGACAGGCGAGCGCGAAGCGCGACCGGCCGGCCTGCAGGTTCAGCCGCCGCCGCTCCGTATCCAGGCTGAGCTGGATGTCGGCGCCGTCAGGCAGCTTCCGCACGATGTCGTACAGCGTATGGGCAGGCGCCGTGGCCATGCCTGGCGTCTCCACCATCGCGGCACAGCTTTCCACCACCGCAAGTTCCAGATCGGTGGCGCGGAACCGGACGCCGTCGGCTGTTGCCTCGATCTGGACATGGCTGAGAATGGGGATCGTGTTGCGCCGCTCCACCACGCTCTGGACGTGATTGAGGGAGACCAGCAGCGCTGTGCGTTCAATGGTAAGTTTCATCGCAGAATCGAGCCAGATGTCGTTGCCAGGAACCTTGCCTGACAGGACAGCCAGGCAAGAGACTCCGTATAGCATGGGCACTTCCGGATTCGCCAGTGAAACCGCCCCGATTCGGCAGGGTACGATGGTGGCGTCGGGAGTCGTCTGTGGCCTGTGTCATCAGGATCCGATTGCTGGCTGTGCCATCCCTCTCCCCCACCCGGCCACCCAATAAGGATACTCCCGTGGGTGGCCGGGTGGGGGAGAGGGATGGCACAGGCCACGACAAACCGGGAGAGGGATGGCACAGGCCACGACAAACCGGGAGAGGGATGGCACAGGCCGCAATCGGGTCAGTTCGACAGGGCGGCCTCCAGCATCCTGACATCCTCCGCCAGGCTGACATCGGACTGGATCAGTTCCTCGATCCGGCGGACACCGTGCAGCACTGTCGTATGGTCACGGTTGCCGAACTTGCGACCGATCTCCGGCAGGCTGCGGCTGGTCAGGCGCTTGGCCAGGAACATCGCGACCTGGCGGGGCCGGGCGACCGCGCGGGCGCGGCGGGCGGACGACATTTCCGCCATCCGGATGTTGTAATGCTCCGCCACCTTGCGCTGGATGTCGTCGATGGAGACCTTGCGGGCATTGGCACGCAGCACGTCGGCCAGCACCTCCTGCACCATTTCCAGCGAGATCGCGCGGCCCATCAGGGCGTGGTAGGCGATGATGCGCTTCATGGCCCCCTCCAGCTCCCGCACGTTCGAGGTGATGCGGTGTGCCAGGAACTCGATGACTTCCCGCGGGACGGTCACTTCCGGTTCCAGGGCCAGCTTCTGTTCCAGGATGCCGACACGCAGTTCGAAGTCGGTCGGGTGGATGTCGGCGACCAGGCCCCAGGCCAGGCGGGACCGGACGCGTTCCTCCATCCCCTCCAGATCGGACGGGGAGCGGTCAGCGGAGACCACGATCTGGTGGTTGCGGTCGATCAGCTCGTTGAAGGTGTGGAAGAATTCCTCCTGCGTCGACTCCTTGCCTGAAATGAACTGCAGGTCATCGACCATCAGCACGTCGACGGACCGGAACTTCTCCTTGAAGGAGACGGTATCGCGGAACCGCACGGCCTTGATGAAATGATACATGAACATCTCGGCGGTGAGGTAGAGCACCTTCCGGTCCGGACGACGCTGGCGGATATGCCAGGCGATCGCATGCATCAGATGCGTCTTGCCGAGGCCGACCCCGGCGTAGAGGAACAGCGGATTGAAGGCGACCCCGTCGGCATCAGCCACCCGGCGGGCGGCGGCATAGGCCAGTTCGTTGGGCTTGCCGACGACGAACTTGTCGAAGGTCAGGTTCTGGTCCAGGACGCTGACCAGACCCTTTTCCGGCTCGGCCTCCCGCGGACGAATGATCGACGGTGCGTCCGGTGCAGGTCTGGAACCGTTGCCGTTGGTCGTGCCGGCTGGCTTGCCGGTGCGTTTCATCGGGGCACCGTCGTCGGCAATGCCATCCTTGCGGCTGGCCATGGCCTCCAGGCGGGCATCCATACCGACATCGATCACCACTTCACGCAGATGTGGAATGTCGACGCGGAACTCACGTTCCAGCAGGGGGCGGTAATTGTTGGAAATCCAGTCGCGCAGGAAACCGGTCGGGGCCAGCAGGACAACCTGGTCGTCATGCAACGCGACCGGGCGCAGCGGACGCAACCAGCTGTTGTAGGACGCCTCGCCTACCGTCTGCATGGCGCGCTGCGAGACGGCCATCCAGAGCAGATCCAGTGCGCGTTGATTGTCATCGCTGCCTTGAAGCACAGGACTCGGCGCATCTGACAAATCATCGTCCCTCAAACCCGCCTCCCTCGCATGGTCCGCAGCACCAGAAGGAAAGAACAAATCTTTCCCGTTCCCCGCAATCAGAAAAATTGCGCGTGTCCACTTAACAGCATAAAGCTACAATTAGCGTCGATACTTGAGATGCTGCCCAAAAAACTGCACATTTTTCTTGCTTTTTTGTGCACTTTTTCAGTGGCAAGCCCCATCCGCCTGACGCCCCAGAACATAGATCGTTCAGGGGGGGCTGCGCAAGCACAACGAATCAGTTTCCGGACCGTTTTGTTGGTCCCCTGTGCGAGGCCCGTGACGCAAGGCGCAGGAATCCAACGGGGATTCCCCGGATTCAAGAATGACACTTTTTTTTCGATGCCGAGCGGGTATGTGACAGACGCAACAGGGGCGCCGCGACCGGTCAGTCGCAACGCCCCTGTTGGTTGTATTCGTTGGTCTCAATCGCGCCTCTCGGCGCATGCAGGATCAGGCTGCGGCGATCGCCCTGACACGTGCATTCAGTCGCGAAACCTTGCGTGATGCATTGTTGCGCTTGATCAGGCCCTTGCCCGCAGCGCGGTCGAGTTCCTTCTGCGCCAGCACCAGGGCCGCGCGGGCATCTTCGCCCTTGCCCTCGGCAATCGCGACTTCAACCTGCTTCACAAAGGTCCGGACCCGGCTGCGCCGTGCCTTGTTGCGCTCCGTGCGCTTCGCGTCCTGACGGATCCGCTTCATCGCGGACTTGATGTTGGCCATGCCTGTGAATTCCGTGCACTGCTGTTGGGTGTTGTAGAGGGCGGGCTTATAGACAAGGCCCTGTCAGTCGTCAAGCGTGGTCCGGTGCAGGCGTGGTCGGCGCGGTGACCGGAACGCGCGGCATTCTACGGCAGGTCTTCCGTCGCGGGCGGCCAGACCGGGGTGTCATGCGGATAGAGGCGGGTCACATGACCCATCTTCCGGCCCCTGCGGCTTTCCGCCTTGCCATAGAGGTGCAGCGACCCTTCACCCTGCAGCAGCTCTGCCCAGGCGGAGCTGTCGTCACCGATCAGGTTGCGCATCACCGCACGGTGGTGCGGGGCGGTCGATCCCAATGGCAGCCCCATGGTGGCGCGAACCTGCTGCTCGAACTGGCTGACCCGACAGGCCTCCATGGTCCAGTGGCCGGAATTGTGCGGGCGGGGTGCCATCTCGTTGAACAGGATGGCACCGCTGTCGGTCACGAAGAACTCCACCGCCAGCAGGCCGACGACCTCCAGGCCGGTTGCCAGCGCCCGCGCTGCCGCTGTCGCGGCCTCCGTCACTGCGGCGGGCAGGGCCGCAGGCGCTATGGTCAGATCAAGGATGTGATCGCGATGGCGGTTCTCCACCGCCGGCCAGGTCAGCAGGGTCCCGTCCACCCCCCGCGCGGCAATGACCGAGATCTCCGCCGTGAAGGGCACGAAGGTTTCCAGGATCGCCGCCCGGTGCCCCAGCTCGGCATGGGCCGCTGCGGCCTGTCCGGTTTCGCGGATGATGCGCTGGCCCTTGCCGTCATAGCCCTCCCGCCGGGTCTTGAGCACGGCAGGCACGCCGATGCGGGCAACGGCGGCCTCGAGATCCGCTTCCGACGAGACCTCGGCAAAGGGCGCGACCGGCACACCGAGTTCCAGCGCCGCATTCTTCTCCGCCAGCCGGTCCTGGGCCACGGCCAGCACATGCGCGCCGGGGCGCACGGGCACCTTGCGCGCCAGATGCTCGACTGCCGCGACGGGCACATTCTCGAATTCCAGGGTGACGGCATCAACGCTGTCGGCAAAGCGGTCCAGCGCGGCCAGATCGTCCCACCCGGCAACCGTGGCCCTGTCGGCGACCTGTTCCGTGGGCGAGTCCGCTTCCGGGCCGTAGACATGCACCCGGTAGCCCAGTCGCGCGGCGGAGAGCGCCATCATGCGACCGAGTTGCCCACCCCCCAGCACGCCGATGACCGATCCCGGCGGCAGGGCGGGCCCGGCTTTGGCGGCCGGGCTCACCGCTGGGGCTCTTCCGCCACCGATGCGGACTGTGCCGCGCGCCAGGCGGTCAGGCGCTGCATCAGTTCCGGGTCACCCAGGCCGACGATGGATGCGGCCATCAGGCCTGCGTTCTTCGCGCCCGCCTTGCCGATCGCCAGGGTGCCGACCGGCACACCGCCCGGCATCTGGACAATGGAGAGCAGGCTGTCCATGCCGCTCAGCGCCTTGCTCTCGACCGGCACACCCAGCACCGGCAGTGCCGTCATGGCCGCGACCATGCCCGGCAGATGCGCCGCGCCCCCCGCTCCGGCGATGATGACCTGCAGACCCCGGTCGCGGGCTGTCCGGGCATAGTCCGCCATGCGATCCGGTGTCCGGTGCGCGGACACGATCCGGACCTCGTGCGGGACGCCAAGTGCCTCCAGCACCGCAACGGCTTCCCGCATGGTTTCCCAGTCCGACTGGCTGCCCATGATCACGCCGACGCGTGCGTCTGCCGTTCCGCCTGACTCAACTGCTGATTCTGAACCGGTCACTGGACCTCACCCTCGAAAAACAGGCGGCGGATTATAGGGATGCGGTTCCCGACCACAAGCGGGAGAAGGCTTTCTTAACCAGTGCAGGGCATTCTGCGAGGAACGGCGAACCGAATTTGCCTGAACTGGACTTTGCCTGAGAGGATTCACATGAAGATCGGTGCCTATTCATCCCTGCCGGGTGCCCGCGCAGTGGACCGCCCGCGTGGAGCTGCCAGGTCAGGTGCGGGTGCTGCCACCCGCGAGACATCGGTCAACAGCCCTCCGGACGTGGAAGTGGGCAACTTCTTCGGGGTCCCCGACGGCGAGCTGACACCGAAGGTGCGCGAGGCGCTGCTGGGGCTGATGGACGAGGTCGACTCGCTCCGCCGCGAGCTTCAGGCCGCGCGCGGCAAGATCAGCGACCTGGAGGCACTGGCCGACAGGGACCCGCTGATGCCGGTGGCCAACCGCCGTGCCTTCGTCCGCGAGATGTCGCGGATGATGTCCTACACCGAACGCTATGGTGTGCCCTCCAGCCTGGTCTTCTTCGACGTCAACGGGCTGAAGCAGATCAACGATACCATGGGGCACGCGGCCGGCGACAAGGCCCTGCTGGCGGTTGCGACGACCCTGGGCGAGAAGGTGCGCGACACGGATATCGTCGGCCGTATCGGCGGTGACGAGTTCGGTGTCATCCTGGCTCAGGCGGACGAGGATGTGGCGCGGGACAAGGCCCAGCAACTGGTCGATGCGATCCGTGAGAAGCCGATCGATATCGACGGTACCATCGTGCATCTTGAAGTGGCGCACGGCGTCTTTCCCTTCGGGCGCGGTGACGATGCCTCGACCGCGCTGGCGGAGGCGGACCGGCGCATGTATCGCCGCAAGCAGGAGATGAAGGCCGATGGCCCACCTGTTCCCGTACCCAGGGCCGTGAACGAATAGCCCGTCACGGGACTCCCTCTGATCCGCGCCTGACGCCTGTCTCGTCTGTTCGGCCAACTGTGGTTTCATCGGGGCCAGTCCGGTTATGGTCGGGGGCAAGGCTGCAGAAACTGACCAGGCGGATCCCCCACGATGACATCCAGGACCCAACCCGAGCCAGAACTGGTGCGACTTCAGACACGCGACGGGCTGACGCTTGTCGCCGACCGTTACGGCCCGGCCGACGGGCAACCCGTCATTTTCATGCATGGGGGCGGCCAGACACGACACAGCTGGGGCGGTACCGCCATGGAAATGGCGCGGCGCGGCTGCTCCGCCTTCACCTGCGACCATCGCGGGCACGGGGACAGCGACTGGTCGCCTGAAGGTGCCTATGCGTTCGAGGACAATGCCAACGACCTGCGCGACTGGGCAGCGCAGATGCAGCGCCCGCCCGTCGTTATCGGCGCGTCCCTGGGGGGCATCGCCGCCATGCTGGCGCTGGGCCATGCGCCGGCGGTGCAGGCCCGCGCGCTGGTTCTGGTCGACATTGCACCGCTGATGGAGCGGTCCGGCACGGATCGCATCATCTCCTTCATGCGCGAGAACATGGAAAGTGGCTTTGCCCGGCTGGAGGATGCGGCGGCTGCCGTCCAGGCCTACACACCGGAGCGCAAGCGGGCGGTCGACCTCAACTCCATCCGCAAGAACCTTCGGCAGAGAGGGGATCGCTGGTACTGGCACTGGGATCCGAAGTGCCTGAAGGACGGTCGTGACGAGGACTCGGAGCAGCTTCATCAGCGGCTCTGCGACGGGGTCCGCCAGACCACATGCCCTATCCTGCTGGTACGTGGACGGCATTCGGACGTGGCGAGCGAGGAATCCGCTGCGCACCTGCTTACGCTGCGTCCCGATGCAGCCTGCGTTGACGTTTCCGGTGCCGGTCATATGGTGGCGGGCGACCGCAACGACATCTTCACCGATGCGGTGCTTGAATTCCTTGAACGGAACGTGCCGCTGAACCAGGTGGCCTGATCCGGCGAATACTGGAAACGGTGACAGGCGGTCAGGCTGTCCTGCGCCTGATCACAACCAGCAAGCGGGAGCGCGCGCAGCACATGGCCGAGCCAAAGATCGTCACGGCGGCACTGATCATCATCGGCAACGAGATCCTGTCGGGCCGTACCAAGGACCGCAACATGGGGTTTCTTGCGGAGGAACTGACGGACCGCGGTGTCCGGCTGATGGAGGTCCGCGTGGTTGCCGACATCCAGAAGGAAATCGTCGATGCGGTGAACAGCCTACGTGCCCGCTATGACTATGTCTTCACGACGGGCGGCATCGGCCCGACCCATGACGACATCACGGCGGACGCGATCGCCGTGGCCTTCGGGGTGGGGATTTCCGAGAATCCGGAAGCGGTCGCGATGATGGAGCGCCGCTACAAGACCGGCGAGTTCACGGAAGCGCGGCGGCGCATGACCCGCATCCCGCATGGCGGCGTGCTGGTGCGCAATCCGATCAGCACCGCGCCGGGCTTCAGGGTGGAGAATGTCTATACCTTCGCCGGCATCCCCGCGATCATGCAGGCGATGTTCAAGGAGATCGTGCACGAGCTGGCAGGCGGCGATCCGGTCCTGTCCCGCACCGTGACCTCCATGTTGCCCGAAGGGGTGATCGCCACACCGCTGGAGAAGGTGGAGAAGGATCATCCGGGCCTGGAGGCCGGGTCCTATCCCTTCGTGCGCGACGGGCGTTTCGGATCGTCGCTGGTATTGCGGTCCACGGACGCCGAACTGCTGGACCGCGCCAAGGAACAGCTGAAGGCAGCGATCATCGAACTGGGCGGCACGCCGGTGGAGGAATGAGCGTGGCTGAACGGGCGCGCATCAGTCCCTTCACCAAGTTCCTGATCGAGGTCGGGCCGCTCGGTGTCTTCTTCTTCGCCAACAACCGCTTCGACATCTTCACCGCGACCGCCGCCTTCATGGTTGCGGTCGCGATCTCGCTGGCGGCCAACTATGCGCTGGAGCGCCGCCTGCCGGCGATGCCGCTGGTGACGGGTGTGTTCGTGATGGTGATGGGCGGCCTGACGCTCTACCTGCAGGACGACCTGTTCATCAAGATCAAGCCGACGATCACCAACCTGCTGTTCGCCGGCATCCTGCTCGGCGGCCTGGCCTGGGGGAAGCTGTTCCTGCGCTATGTCTTCGGTGCCGCCTTCCGGCTGGAGAATGCGGGATGGCGTATCCTGACGATCCGCTGGTCGCTGTTCTTCGTCTTCCTGGCCATCGTGAACGAGATCGTCTGGCGCAACTTCGACACCGACACCTGGGTGAACTTCAAGGTCTTCGGGATCATGCCGCTGACCTTCGTCTTCGCGCTGGCGCAATTGCCGGTGGTGAAGCGCCATGGTTCGATCATCGGTGCCGAAGAGGATGAGGGCGGCGACAGCAGCGGGGCAACCGGAGCCGAGACCCGTGACAGCGACCGCCCGGCCTGAGGTTCCCTACTTCCCGCCGGAAGGTGGCCGGTTCCGCATGGTGCTGGGCCTGAAGGTCCTGGCCGACGCCGACTGGATCGAGATCGATGCCGCCTTCGCCGATGACCTGGCGGAAAAGCAGCGGCTGATCGCGGCGGATCGCGCGGCCGTGTTCCAGGCCCTGCCGGACAGCGTGCCCGCGCAACGGGAATTCTTCGACCATCTGACCGACCACCTCGGCCGCTACCACAGCCAATCCTTCCGGCGGCAGGGCGACGGGGTCCGGGTCGTGCCGACCGGCCGTCTTGTGGTGCCTGATCCGGCTGCCCCGCTGCTGGCCGCCGCCGCGCTGGTTCAGGAGGACGTGTTGCTGCTGCAACCCGGCCCGGACGGGGCCTTCCGGCTGGTGGCCGGTCTGCTGGCCTTTCCCACCCGCTGGTCGCTGGCGGAGAAGATGGGCCGACCGCTGGCCGCGATCCACGCGCCCGTGCCGGGATATGGTGCGCATCTGGAACGGCCGATGGACCGCCTGTTCGCGGGACTGAGGCCCGGTCGCCTGCTCTGGCGCAGCAACTGGTCGCTGCTGGATGACCCGGCCCTGCATCAGCCGGGCGGGCACGGTTCGGGGACGGCGGGCAGGGCGCTGGATGCGGCGACGGTGGGGGAGAGGCTCTGGTTCCGGGTGGAGCGCCAGACCCTCAGCCTGCTGCCCGATACGGGGACAGCGGTCTTCACGGTGCGCATTCATCAGGCCCGGCTGCAGGATCGGGTACGCACGGCGGCGGAAGCCCGCGACATGCGCGATGCGATCCTGGAGATGCCGGAAGAGATGCGCCGCTACAAGTCCATGCCGGGTTTTCTGGCTGCTTTGCTGCAATGGCTGGAAGAACACGCCGAACAGGTGAAATGAATCCATTCGACCGGTTTCCCGGACTGTGGTATTGATGAAGCCGCGACCAACGCGTTCTGTAGCAGTGTTGTCGTTCCGACGGCAACTGTTCAGACCGCGCCGCAAGCGTCTGTAGTTTCGTCATGCTTGCCATATGAAACATCAGGACATGGTTGCAGTGAATGGGGCCGCGCTTGCGGCTGCTCCGAGCTTGTTGCGCCTGGGAGAATCTTGATGGCGACCGGTACGGTTAAGTGGTTCAACACCACCAAGGGTTATGGCTTCATTCAGCCGGATGATGGGGGCAAGGATGTCTTTGTCCACATCACGGCGGTGGAGCGCGCAGGTCTGCGTGGCCTGAACGATGGACAGAAGATCCAGTTCGATATCATTCCTGATCGCGGCAAGAGCGCGGCAGGCAACCTCGAACTGCTCTGACCTTACAGACGGATCGGTCGATCCATCTGAAAGCCCCGGCCTCACCGCCGGGGCTTTTTCGTTGGGGGGTGTTTGTGGACCGTTCCTCCCCTCTCCCCCTCCCGGCCACCCACGGGAGTATCCTCAATGGGTGGCCGGGAGGGGGAGAGGGGAGGAACGGTCATCAGCCATGCTGGCCGTCACGCCCCTCAGATACCCCGCGCCAGCTCCAGGAAGCGGCGTTCCATGTCGCGGTCCTCGCGGAAGACGCCGGTGAAGCGGGTGGTGATGCAGGACACGCCGGGCTTGCGGATGCCGCGGGTGGTCATGCACTGGTGTGCGGCATCGATCATGATGGCGACGCCACGCGGCTTCAGCACCTTCTCGAAGGTGTGGGCGATCTGCGCGGTCATGGTCTCCTGCGTCTGCAGGCGCTTGGCGTAGATCTCGACGACGCGGGCCAGCTTGCTGATGCCGACGACCTTGCCGTTCGGGAAATAGGCCACGTGGGCCTTGCCGATGATCGGCACCATGTGGTGTTCGCAATGGGTCTCGATGCGGATGTCGCGCAGCATGACGATGTCGTCATAACCCTCCACATCCTCGAAGGTGCGGCCCAGTACCTCTTCCGGATCCTCGTCATAACCGGCGAAGAATTCCTCATAGGCGCGGGCGACGCGCTTCGGCGTGTCCAGCAGCCCCTCGCGGTCGGGGTTGTCCCCGGCCCATTCGATCAGGGTGCGAACGGCGGCCTCGGCCTGTTCGCGGCTTGGACGGGACTTGCCGGTGGCGGGGTCATATTCCCGTCCTTCGGTTCCCTTGCCGGGTTCCGTAACCAGAGCATCCATGGCTCGCCGTCCTTCCTCGTCCAGACCGTGGCCCAGCCACGGGCCTCCTCGATAAGCTACAGGTACGTTGCCGCCCCGGGTGCGGATCATTCCGGCACCGGATTGCTCAGGTAAGGCGTTGAGCAGGTTTCACAAGCGTCCTGCGACGATTATTGCGCAGGTGCACGGGGATGTCATCCACAGCGGCGCACATGACTTGCGTTGCCCTTTGGTAGGGTCGATAAGAACGCTGATCGTGACGCCTGGCCAATAGAGGATGCAGGAAAAGACCAATGACCCTGACGATTTACAATTCGTTCGCACGGAAACGGGAAGCCTTCGTACCGGCCGATCCGAACTGCGTGACGATGTATGTCTGCGGGCCGACGGTCTACAATGATCCGCATATCGGCAATGCACGTCCCGCAGTGGTCTTCGACATTCTCTTCCGCCTGTTGCAGCGGCTCTATCCGGTCGTGCGCTATGCCCGCAACATCACGGACGTCGAGGACAAGATCAACGACAAGGCCCGCGCGGAAGGGGTGCCGATCGACACGATCACCAATCGCTACATCGAGGTCTATCGCGCCGACATGGCGGCACTCGGCGTGCTGCCGCCGACCATCGAACCGCGCGTGACAGAGACCATGCCGGAGCTGATCGCGATGATCGGCAGGCTGGTGGAGAGCGGCAATGCCTATGAGGTGGACGGCCATGTGCTGTTCCACGTCGGCTCCTTCGCCGATTACGGCAGCCTGTCCAACCGCAGCCGTGACGAGATGATCGCCGGCGCCCGGGTGGAGGTCGCGCCCTACAAGAAGGACCCGGCCGACTTCGTGCTGTGGAAGCCGTCCACCGACGACATGCCGGGCTGGGACAGCCCCTGGGGGCGGGGACGGCCCGGCTGGCACATCGAGTGCTCCGCGATGGCCGAGACGCACCTGGGCCGGACCATCGACATTCACGCCGGCGGGCAGGACCTGATCTTCCCGCACCACGAGAACGAGATCGCCCAGAGCACCTGCGCGCACGGTGGGGAGACCTTCGCGCGCTACTGGATGCACAATGCGATGCTGCGGGTGGATGGCACCAAGATGTCGAAATCCATCGGCAATGTGCTGCTGATCTCCGCGCTTCGGGCGGAATGGCCGGGGGAGGTCATTCGCTGGCTGCTGATCTCCGGTCACTACCGGCACCCGCTGGATTTCGCGGCCGCCGGGCTGGAACAGGCGCAGAAGACACTCGACCGGCTCTATGGCCTGCTGCGCGACACGGCCGATGCTGCGGGGGGTGTGCCGGCAGACGATGACCCGGATGTCGCCGCCGTCGTGCAGGCCCTGTCGGAGGATCTGAACACGCCCAAGGCGCTGGCGGAGGTCTTCCGCATCGCCAAGGCGCTGGAGGCGGCGGAGGGCGCGGAACGCCAGCGGCTGCGCGCGGCACTGCTGGACGGTGCGGGCCTGCTCGGCCTGCTGCAGCGGGAACCGGCGGACTGGTTCGCGGCCAAGCAGGCGGCGAGCGGGATCGACGCGGCGGAAGTCGAGGCGCTGATCGCGGAGCGGCAGGCGGCACGCAAGGGACGGGATTTCGCCCGTGCCGATGCCATCCGTGATGATCTGGCCGCGCGGGGCGTGGTGCTGGAGGACAGTGCGGCCGGCACCACCTGGCGGATCGAGACACCGAGTACCGAGGCCGCCGGGGCCGGGGGCGCGTGACCGCGGCCCTGCCATGGCGCAGGGCGATCCTGCCGCTGGCCATCGCCCAGACCGTTGTCTGGGCCGGGGTTTTCTACAGCTTCGCCGGTCTGCTGGCGCGCTGGGAGGCGGATCTGGGCTGGTCCAAGTCGGACCTGTCCGCCGGGCTGACCCTGGCGCTGATCGCCTCCGCGGCCTTCGCGCCCTTCGTCGGGCGGCTGATCGACCGGGGCAAGGGACGCTATCTGCTGACGTTGGGTCCGGTCGTGGCGGCACTGCTGCTGCTGGTGCTCTCCCAGGTGCAGACCCAGACGCAGTTCCTTGTGGTCTGGATCCTGCTCGGCTGCACCATGGCGGCCTCCCTGTACGAGCCCTGCTTTGCCTTCATCACCCATCACTACGGCGCGGAGGCGAAGCGCCCGATCACCCTGATCTCCCTCGTCGCGGGCTTCGCGGGCACCGTCTCCTTCCCCACCGCCTTCGCGATCGCGGAAGTCGGCGGCTGGCGGCTGAGCATCACGGTCTTTGCCGTGCTGATCCTGCTGATCACCGTGCCCTTGACCTGGATCGCGACAGGACGGATCGAGCGGGCGCTGCCATTCATTCCGCCGGTGGCTGCAAAGCCTGGTGCCACGCCACCGGTGCGGCTGATCGCGCGGCCTGCCTTCTGGTTCATCGCGCTGGCCTTCGCCTGCATCACCATGAACCACGGCATGCTGATCAACCATCTGATGCCCTTGCTGCAGGAACAGCAGCTGGAGCCTGAAACAGTGGTGCTGGCCGCGTCGATGGTCGGCCCGATGCAGGTGGCGGGACGGCTGGCGATGATGGCGGCGGAGCGTCATATCTCCATGGTCCGCATCACCTCCTTCGCCTTCGGGGCCATGGCCGTGGCGGCGCTGGCGTTGCTTGGAACAGCGGCGGCGCCCGCCCTCATCGTCGTCTTCGTCGTGCTGCAGGGGGCAGGGGTCGGCGTCAATTCCATCACCCGCCCCGTGGTCACCGCGGAACTGCTGGGGCGGGAAGGCTTCGGCGCGATCTCCGGCACCATCGCCGCCATCACCATGACCAGCTATGCCATCGCCCCGCTGGCCGCCGCCTGGCTGTGGGGGCTTGGCGGCTATGACGTGATGATCTGGATCTGCCTCGTGCTGGCGCTGGTTGCCACCTTCTCCATCCCGCTCGCCGCCATGCAGCGGACCCGGAAGGTCTAGGCTCGAGCCCGCGAGCAACGTGGTGAGGGGGAAAGGGTGAACCGCCTCTCCACCTCAAACCACGCCTTGCCCGGGCTTGACCCGGGTACCCAGAGTGCCGCTCCGGCGTGGGCGACTGGGCTCGCGGATCAAGTCCGCGAGCATCGGGAGGGGGGAAGGGAGGGAACTGCCTCTCCACCTCAAACCACGCCGTACCCGGGCTTGACCCGGGTACCCATGGTGCCGCTCTGGCGTGGGAGACTGGGCTCGCGGATCAAGTCCGCGAGCATCGGGAGGGGGGAAGGGAGGGAACTGCCTCTCCACCTCAAACCACGCCGTACCCGGGCTTGACCCGGGTACCCATGGTGCCGCTCTGGCGTGGGAGACTGGGCTCGCGGATCAGGTCCGCGAGCATCGTGAGGGGGGTGAGGCGAGAGCTGTCGTGCTTTGCCCGCGTTCCCGGGAACGGTCAGTCCGCCTGCCCGAAATGCAGGGTGGCGCGGCCATGCTTGCGACGGTCGATGGCGGTGAAACCTTCCGGCCATGCGAACGGATCGGTGCCGTCCGTTTCCACGATGACGAATGCCCCGGCGGTGAGCCAGCCGTCGTCGAGCGCCGCGCCCAGCGCGGTCGCCGCCAGGTCCTGGCCGTAGGGCGGATCCATCAGGACCAGGTCATGGGCGACAGGCGGGCGTCCGGGCTTCAGGGCATCGCGACGGACGATCCGGGTGCTGTCGGTCGCCCGGGCGCGCGCGATGTTTTGTTTCAGCACTGTCAGTGACGTCTCGGCCTTCTCGACGAATGTCACCTGTCCGGCCCCTCGGGACAGGGCCTCCAGCCCCAGCGCGCCGGACCCGGCAAACAGGTCGAGTACGGTACAGCCGGTCGGGCAGGGCCCGTCGTGACCTGTCCGGAAACGGCTGTTGTGGGCCAGGACGTTGAACAGTCCCTCCCGCGTGCGGTCAGCGGTGGGGCGGATGGTGCGGTCGTCACCGCCCTCCAGCTTCAGGCCACGCAGGGTTCCGGCGATGATGCGCATGGCGGTTCAGCCCCGGCTGCCGTCGCGCTGTATGTCGAAGAAGCCGCGAACGGCCTTGCGCAGCTCGAAGCCCGGCACTTCCGTGACCTCGCCCCGCTGCAGCTTGTCCAGCGCAAAGGGGCCGTAGCGGGTGCGGATCAGGCGGTTTACGGTCAGGCCCGCCGCTTCCAGCGCACGCCGGACCTCCCGGTTCCGCCCCTCCGCCAGTTCGACCAGCAGCCAGCAGTTGCGGCCCGCCTGCCGCTCGATCGTGGCCTGGATCGGGCCGAACTGTTCGCCATCGACGCGGATGCCGTCGGCCAGGCGTGCCAGCCGTTCCGGCTCCGGCGTGCCAAAGGCACGGGCGCGATACTGTCGTACCCAGCCGGTCGAGGGCAGTTCCAGCGCCCGTTTCAGGCCGCCGTCATTCGTCAGCAACAGCAGGCCTTCGGAATTCAGGTCCAGCCGCCCGACACTCATCACGCGGGGCAGCCGCTTGGGCAGGTGATCGAAGATCGTCGACCGGCCCTGCTCGTCACTCGCGCTGGTGACCAGCCCGGCAGGCTTGTAGTAGCGCCAGATGCGGGTGGGTTCGGCGGCGGCGACCGGTTTGCCGTCCACCAGGATCGTGTCGTCCGGCGTGACGTTCAGGGCGGGGGAGGTGAGGCGCTTGCCGTTCACCGCAACCCGACCGGCGCCGATCATCCGCTCGATCTCCCGTCGGCTGGCGACACCGGCGCGGGCCAGCCGCTTGGCGATCCGCTCGCCCTCATGTTCGGTCATGACCAGCGTTCCGTCGCGGCATCATCCACCGCGCGCGCTTCCACCCATTGCGGCCCCTCGGGCGTGTCCTCCGACTTCCAGAACGGGGCGCGGGTCTTCAGCCAGTCGATCAGGAATTCGCTGGCCCGGAAGGCTTCCCCCCGGTGGGCGGAGGCGGTGATCACCAGCACGATCCTTTCGCCGGGTTCCATCCGGCCATGGCGATGCACGATCAGGCTGGCCTGGATGTCGAAGCGCGACAGCGCCTCTGCCTCGATGGCCGCCAGCGCCTTCTCGGTCATGCCCGGATAGTGCTCCAGTGTCAGGGCGCCGACATTGCGGTCGTCGCTGAAATCGCGCACCAGACCGACAAAGCTGACCACGCCGCCGATGTCCTTGCGACCGGCCAGCAGGGCATCCAGCTCCGCGCCCGGATCGAAGTCGTCGCGCTGCACACGCACTGTCATGGTTCAGCCGCCCGTCATGGGGGGGAAGAAGGCAACCTCGTCCGCATCGCTGACGGGATCGTCGAGTTTCGCGGTCTCCTGGTTCACGGCTGCCCGGATCTGCTTCAGATCGGCGAAGGCATGGGCGAAGCCGGGGCTGCGCTCCGACAGTGCGCCGATCAGGCCGCGCACGGTGGTCACGCCCTCCGGCAGGCTCCAGGTTTCCTCATGGACCCCGGTGCGTTCCCGCACCCAGGCAAAATAGAGCAGTTTCAAGAGATCGCCTCCCGGAACGAGATGAAGCCCAACCTATCGCCGGGCGCGACCGCCGTCACCTCTTCCGCGATCTCGATCAGGCCGTCGCTGTCGGTCAGCGAATGTATCACGCCGGACCCCTGTTTCGGATAGCGGCTGGCAACCAGTTCGCCGCTGTCGTCCGGGGCCAGTGTCCCGCGCAGCCACTCCCGCCGGTCGGGCTTGGACTTCATGGCGAAACCCGACCTGACCGGCCAGCGGCGCAATGGCTTCGGCGATGCGCCCTCCAGCCTATCCAGCAGCGGGCGCACGAACATCAGGAAACAGGCCATCACCGCCACCGGATTGCCCGGCAGGCCGACGAAGGCCCTCCCCGCGACATGTCCGAAGGCCAGCGGACGCCCCGGCTTGACCGCCAGCCGCCACAGATGCACCGCACCAAGTGCGCTGACGACGTTGCGGACATGATCCGCGTCCCCGGTCGAGACGCCGCCGGAGGTCAGGATCAGGTCGGACGATTGCGCGGCCTTTGCCAGCGCCTGTCGCACCGCCTCCGCATCATCGGGCAGGACGCCGCCGTCCTCGGCCATGATCCCGATCCGCTGCAGCAGGCCGGTCAGCATGGGGCCATTGGCATCATGCACCTGACCGGGAACCTGCGCCCCGCCCCGCCGGTGGATCTCGTCCCCGGTGGAGAAGACGGTCACGCGGGGACGCTCATGCACGTCGACCGATGTCAGACCGCCCGCGGCCAGCAGCGCGACCTGCGCCGGACCCAGCCGCGCCCCCGCCCGCAGCAGGGTTTCGCCCGCTGCAATGTCCTCGCCCGCGCGCCTGCGGTTGGCCCCGCCCTTCAGTCCCGCCGGAATCCGCACCTGTGCGCCGTCCAGGCTGACGTCTTCCTGCATCACCACGGTGTCGGCACCGTCCGGCATCACGGCCCCGGTGAAGATGCGCACCGCGGTTCCGGGCGCGATGGCCCGCCCCAGCGGATGCCCCGCCGCGGACTGGCCGGAGACGGTCAGCACCGCCGCCCCATCCGCCGCGCAGTCGCTGAAGCGGAAGGCATAGCCATCGACGGCGGCATTGTCGGCCAGCGGCGATGCGCTCAGCGCCGTTGTGTCGGTGGCAAGCACGTGGTCTGTCGCCTGCTTCAGGTCCAGGTGCTTCACGGCTGTCAGTGCGGGCACATTGGCCGCAATCCGCGCCGTGGCTTCGTCCGCGGTCATCAGGGCGCCGCCGAAGGCAAAGCAGTCGTCGCTGATCTGGCTCATGCCGGCACCCGGGCAGCCACAAAGGCGGCGATCTCGTCGATGGCATCCAGGGCGAAGACCGGTCGTCCATCCGCCTGCGTAACCGCGTCGCTGACGACAGCCAGCACGGTCGGGTCATCGGGAAACAGCGGTGGCTTGCCGGTGGCGGCGCGATGTACCTCGATCTTCGGGTGACCTGCCGACTTGTAGCCTTCGACCAGCACCAGATCGACCGGGGCCAGGCGCTGCAGCAGGTCGTCCAGCTCCGGCTCCGGCGCGTCGCGCATTTCCCGCATCAGCGCCAGCCGGGCGCGGGAGGAGATCAGGACCTCGCTCGCCCCGGCCTCCCGGTGGCGCCAGGTATCCTTGCCCGGCGTGTCGATATCGAAGCTGTGGTGTGCATGCTTGATGGTGGAGACACTGAGGCCCCTGGCCACCAGCGCCGGGATCAGGCGCGTGATCAGCGTCGTCTTGCCCGATCCGCTCCATCCCGCGATGCCCAGCACATTGTGCGTGATCATGGACCGTCGTCCCGGAACTGCGGTCCGGCAGCGCTCAGATAGGCAAAGCCGGTCTGAAGCGCCAGGAAACCGGCGATCCAGAACAGCACCAGGCCGGGCAGCAGCGCCGCCTGAAACGGCAGCAGCAGCACGGTCAGTGCGACCATCTGGGTGGCGGTCTTCCACTTGGCCAGGCGGCTGACCGGGACCTCGATCTGGCGGAAGGCGAGGAATTCCCGCAGGCCGGAGACGAACATCTCCCGGCACAGGATCGCGATCGCCGGGACCACGTGCCAGCCGCCAATGGTGCCGAAGCTGACCAGCATGACGATGACCGCGACCACCAGCAGCTTGTCGGCCATGGGGTCCATGAACTGGCCCAGCTTGCTGCCCGCGTTCCAGCGCCGGGCCAGGTTGCCGTCCAGCCAGTCGGTGACACTGGCCACCACGAACAGCACCAGCGGCAGCCAGGCCCGCCAGGGATCGGGCAGGAAGAAGGCGAT
This sequence comes from Kordiimonadales bacterium IMCC3096, assembly GCA_016865035.1. Taxonomy (GTDB): domain Bacteria; phylum Pseudomonadota; class Alphaproteobacteria; order Minwuiales; family Minwuiaceae; genus Minwuia. The sequence goes on along the minus strand of CP018227.1, from coordinate 1,513,800 downwards.
CACCAGCGGCGGGATGACTGCCACGCGCAACCCGGTCAGCAGGTTGGGCAGGCTGCGCTGGAATGGTGTCGGGCTGTGTGAATGATCCGTCATTGCGGCGGACCTTAGATGATTTCCGGCCCGTAAGAAATCAGGCTTGCACAGACTTTCGCGCCGGGTCGGCCATGACACGCCGAAGGGTATCGCCGAGCGCGCGCACCTCTGCCTCCGCCGCCAGCCCATGGGCGCGCATGGCGCGGTGCGCGGCGGGCAGATTGTAGAAGGGGATGGCCGGATACATGTGGTGTTCGACGTGAAAATGGACGTTGCAGGGAAAGAACAGCCACATCAGCACGGGATGGCCGATGTTGGTTCGCGCCGCCCGCAGCGGAGAGGTGGTGTCCGGGACCGCGCCATGTTCGCAGATCGCCCGCACGCGCAGCAGTGGCTGCAGGAAGGTGACCAGCGGCAACGCCCACAGCAGCAGGTATTCCGTGAAGACACCGCCTGCCAGCGCCAGCGCCGGGGCGGTCACATGGAACCCCAGTACCCACCAGCGGTCGGCCCGCGCGGCGGCCCGCAGGCGTGGCGAGGTATCGTCGAGCGGTCGGCTGCCCTTTTCGGTCCCCTGATCGGTATTGATCGCCGGATTGCCGAAGAAATAGCGATAGGTCTTGAAGGCCGTCAGGCCGAGCAGGTCGCGCGTCAGCTTGCGGAACAGGTAGTCGCGCCCGCGCGGATACCCGGCATGGATCGGGATGTCGGGATCCTGCGGTTCATAGAGGTGATTGTGGTGCAGCCGGTGAACCACGCGGTAGGCGGGCATGGATATGCCGACGATCATGCCGAAGAAGCGCCCGACCAGGTCGTTCAGGGCGCGGTCGCTGAACAGCCGGTAGTGCGCCGCATCATGGGCAATGACGAAACAGGCCTGCTGGCGGGTCGCGATCAGGATCATGCAGGCGAAGATCACCAGCGGATGCCAGACCAGCAGGGCAATGGCCATGAAGCCGGCAATGGAGAGCGCGAGTTCCGCAACCCCGCGCCAGGCCCGTGGATCGTCCTGCCGGGTCAGTTCCTTCACGACAGCCGGGGGCAGCGACCGGCGCGTCATGCCACGCCTGAAGGCCTCCCCCGAATCTGCAGTTGCCGTCTGCTCGCGCATTTCTGACTACCCATTTGTGATCCATTGCGGGTCTCAGTCTATATCCTTGGCTCTGCATGGTCCCCGTCAACTAGAATGGTCACATGAGCCAGGTCTACACCCGCACCTTCACCTACACCTTTGCCGAGCCGGTGGAGGCCGTCTGGCCCGCGCTGGCCGATACCGCCCGCTACAACGAAGCAGCCGGTTTCCCCAAGCACAGGATCGAGGAGCGCCGGCAGTCCGACGGCACGGTCCGCCTGTTTGCCGCGGGGCGCATGGGCCGGGTCGAACTGGCGTGGGAGGAGTTTCCCGTCGAGTGGGTGCTCTACAGGTGGTTCTGGCACTGGCGGGAGTTCTCGAAGGGACCGGTCTCCACCCTGGGTGCCCTGGCGAGGTTCGAGCCGACGCCCGAGGGCGGGTGCATCTGTCACTACGAGATCCGGGTGACCGCGGCGAACCTCCTCGGCTGGCTGATCCTGAACACCGGGTTCTTCAAGAGCGCGAAAGCCACGTTCCATTCACTCTGTGAGCAGGCGGAGGACTGGGCGCGCAGCATCAGTCCGCTGCCGTTCGAGCTGACGCCGCACCAGCTCGACGCCCCGGCCCGCCGTCGCGTCGATGACATGCTGCTGGCGCTGGAGCGTTCGCCCTATGGTCACGGGCTGGGCGACCGGCTGGTCGACTGGGTGCTGCGCGCCTCGGAGGTCGATCTGGTCCGGATGCGCCCGATCGCGCTGGCGCGCCAGTTCGGGGTGACCGTCCGCCCGATGGTGGAGGCCTGCCTGCAGGCGGTCCGGGTCGGATTGCTGCAGCAGCGCTGGGATCTGCTCTGCCCGCGCTGCCGGGGGGCCAAGCTGACGGTGGACGGGCTGGACCAGTTGCCGGACTCGGCGCATTGCGATGCCTGCAATATCGACTACGACCGCGACTTCGCCCGCAATGTGGAGATCACCTTCACGCCCTCGGCGGCACTGCGTCCGGTCTATGACGGCGAATTCTGCCTCGGTGGCCCGATGACCACGCCGCACGTCTGTGCCCAGTTGAAGGTGGATGGCGACGGGTCCCGGTCGGAGGCCGGTACATTGCCCCTGGGCAGTTACCGGATGCGCACCCTGGATGTGGGACCCTATGCGGAGGTCGAGCATCAGGGCGGCCCGTTTCCGGCTCTGCTGATCACGGACAACGAGATCCTGGCGGACGGGAACCCGGACGCGGCGTCGCTGGTGGTCCGCAACCGCACCCACCGGTCCCGCATTGCGGTGATCGAGCGGCGGGACTGGGCGGAGGACGCGCTGACGGCGGAACGGGTGACAACCTATCAGGCGTTCCGTGACATCTGCGCGGCGGAGCGGCTGCGCCCCGGTGACGGCGCCGGTGTCAGTCAGGTGGCGCTGATGTTCACCGACCTGAAGGGGTCGTCCGACCTCTATCGCCGGGTCGGTGACGCCCTGGCCTACGGGCAGGTGCGGGGGCACTTCGCCTATCTGGCCGATCAGGTCCGCCGCCATGACGGGGCCATCGTGAAGACCATGGGCGATGCCGTGCTCGCCGCCTTCGCCGAACCGGCGGACGCCCTGCGCGCCGCCATCGACATCCAGCGCGGGATCGACGGCTTCAACCGGCGGAATCAGGCCGACCTGGCCATGAAGATCGGCGTGCATGCCGGTTCATGTCTGGCCGTGACCCTGAATGACCGTCTGGACTACTTCGGCCAGACCGTGAACCTCGCCGCGCGGCTGCAGGGGGAGGCGCGCGGCGGAGAGGTGGTGATCTCCGGCCGCCTGCATGATGATCCGACCGTCCGCCCGCTGCTGGAACCGTTCGATGCGCAGGAGGAACGGGCGACCCTGCGCGGCTTCGCCCTGCCCGAACGTCTCTGGCGGATCAGGCCGGATCAGCAATCCGACCCGGACACGGGCCGTTGATGCTGCTCCGGAACAGGACCCTCTAGCTTTCCCGCCGCAGCACCCGGCCCCGGCGTTCTGCGCTGACGGCGCCGTCCGAGAAGCTCAACTGCCCGTTGACGAAGACATGCTCGATCCCGGCGGAGGGATTGAGCGGGGCGTCGAAGGTGGCCCGGTCGCCGACGGTCTGCGGGTCGAAGATGACGATGTCGGCAAAGGCCCCGGCCCGCAGGTGACCCCTGTCGCGCAGTCCGAAGTTGGTGGCCGACAGGCCGGTCATGCGATGCACCGCGTGCTCCAGCGGGATCAGCCCCAGTTCCCGCACGTAATGGCCCAGAACGCGCGGAAAGGTGCCCCACAGGCGCGGATGCGGGTGCGGGTCGCCCGGCAGCCCGTCGGAGCCGATCATGGCATGCTCGAAGCGCAGGATCTCCCGCAGGTCATCCTCCGACATGGAGAAATAGATCGCCGCCGCCGGTTGCAGCCGCTCGACGGCCTCCTGCTCCGTGCAGCCCCATTCGCGTGCGATGGCGTCCAGGTCGCGACCCGCGCATTCCGGATGCGGCTTCGATCCGGTGATCATCACCCGTTCGGCCCGTGCGATCATGTGCGGCAGCAGGATGGTGGACCCGGCGATGTAGGGATAGACGTCCAGACTGATCGGCTGGTGCTTCATCGCCTCCCGGAACTTCGGCAGGGTCTCCGCCGTGCGTCCGAAATTCGCCCGTCCGTTGCACTTGTGATGCGAGATCACCACCGGCGCCCCGGCGTGCCGCCCGATCAGGAAGGCCTCGTCCATTGCGGCCAGGATATCGTCGCCCTCGTCGCGCATGTGGGCGGTATAGACGCCCCCGGCAGCCCCCAGCGGTTCGGCCACGTGACAGACCTCCTCAGTGGTCGCGTTCGCCGCAGGTGGATAGTAGAGGCCCGAGGACATGCCGATGGCCCCGTCGGCCAGCGCCTCCGACAGGCGGCGCTGCATCCGGTCGATCTCCGCCGTGGTGGCCTCCCGCTCCACGTCCAGCCCCATGGCGTCGTAGCGCAGCGTCGAATGGCCGGTCAGGAAGGCGGCATTGATGGAAGGTTTCGCCGCCTCCACCCGCTGCATGTAGTCGCCCAGCCGCTGCTCCATCAGCCCCTCGCCGCGGATGATCGGTTCCAGCCGGAAGTCGGGCACCCGCGCGGTATCGAACGGCGCGGTGGAGAAGCCGCAGTTGCCGACGACGACGGAGGTCACGCCCTGGCTGATCTTCATCTCCATGTCCGGGGTCTCGATCAGCGCCGCGTCGTCGTGGGTGTGCACGTCGATGAAGCCGGGCGCGACCACCTTCCCCACCGCGTCGATGCGCCTCTGCGCCGACCGGTCCCCCAGGTCGCCCACGGCGACGATGCGGTCACCGCTGACGGCAATGTCCTTCTGCTCCGGACGGTCCCCGGTGCCGTCGATCACCATGCCTCCGGCGATGATCAGGTCGATGCGGCCCTCGCTCTGCGTGCTCATCTGTTCTGCTCCAGCCTGAATGTTGCGCCGACAGCCTAACGGCATTCGCGGCGTGGCGCATCGTCCGGTGCGACCATGACGGACGGATTTCACCGTGCACATGTGACTTCTCTTGGCCCCCGTGGTGGTATAGGCAGTCGCGATGAACAGACGCCTGAAACGTGACATCCGCGCCTGCGCCATCATCGCGGGCAGCGCCGCCCTTCTCGGCGCGATCTTCGGCATCGCGATAGCGGTCAGCGGCGACGATGAAACACGTGTCGCGACGGTTGCTGCTGCGGCGTTCCGCGGGGTCTGGACGGGAGGCTTCATTGCCTCCCTGCTGGTGGCGATCGAATCCTTCTACATCAATGGTGCCAACGGCGCCTGGATGCGGCGGCTGTCGTTCAGCGCGCAACTGCTGCTGCGGTCCCTGCTGTATCTCGTGATCATTCTGGCAGGCATCCAGTCCGGCGCCGCCCTGTTCCCGATCACGGCCTCCACCCCCTTCGGCTGGAACAGCGAGACCGCGATCCAGCTCGGCTTCTCGCTGGTTATCAGCCTGGCGGTCAATTTCGCCATGTCGGTCAACCGGCTGCTGGGGCAGGCGGTGTTCCTGAACTTCCTGACCGGGCGCTATCACCGGCCGGTGGTCGAGCCGCGCGTGCTGCTGTTCGTCGACCTGGTGGGATCCACCGCCGCCGCCCAGGCCATCGGCGACCTGGCGTTTCACGGGCTGCTGCGCGACGTCTATCGCGACCTCACCGGCCCGGTGATCGAGCGGCGCGGCGTGATCGAGAAATACGTCGGTGACGAGATGATCGTCTCCTGGCCCGACCGGCCGGACGCGCGCCTCGCCGCCCTCCTGTGCGGTCTGGATTTCCAGCAGGTGCTCGACCAGGCGGCAGACCGCTACCGCCGCGACTACGGCCTCGCCCCGCGCCTGCGCGGCGCGGTGCATGCGGGACCGGTGGTGATGGGGGAGATGGGGGAGCTGCGGCAGGAGATCGTGATGCTGGGCGACGCCATGAACACGACCGCGCGGATGGTGGAGCTCTGCCGCAGCCATGACTGCGCCCTGCTGGCCAGCGACGCCGTGCTGGACGAAAGCCTCCGCAGCCCGGATGGCGCCGGGGCGGCTGGCCTGCACATCACCGACATCGGCAGCACCGACATCCGGGGCCGCAACCAGCCCCTGCGCCTCCACGCCGTCTCCCGCGCGGCCCCGTCACCCTGACCAGGTCAGATGCGACCGACAGGGAGTTGCACCCCCGAAACTTTCCCGCTATAGACCGCGCCTCGGCAGAGGCCCGGTGCGCCGCTGTAGCTCAGCTGGTAGAGCAACTGATTCGTAATTAGTAGGTCGGTGGTTCGAGTCCACTCAGCGGCACCATTCCTTTCAACGGGTTAGATCACGGGCAGTGTTTTTGATTTACGCCCAGCAATCACATGGTAGGCACCGGGGGCATTCTTCGCTGGTGCCAGCAGCGGCTGATTGGATCGCCTACGCTGCCTCTGCGCTTCCGCGATGCGCGCGCGCCCTTCAAGGCTCTTCGGCCCGGTAGACAGTCCACCGCGCATCCGGCTCCGGCGCATCCCGATGACACCCGCGCGCGCGTTAGGGGGCGGGGAAACTCAACGTCGCCAATCAGCCGTATCGCGTCTGCCGGTCCGATGATGCGTGCAGGCTGTCCCTGATTTCCTACCGCTCCGCCTCTGCCAGACTTTGCCTTCCCTTTCACGGTCCCGGTAATCGGACCAAATGCGGTCAGGAACAGCCTGCAACGGTCCGACAGGTCGTACACATACATTCTGCCAGGGCAGGGGGTGAGGCGGGGCTGGTCAGGAGTGGGCGGAGGCGATTGGCGTCAACACACGCGACAGTGTATCGGACCTGATACCACCGAATATCTTCTGCCCAACCAACGCTAGAGCGTCAGAAAGTAACCGGAAAGACCATCCTCGCCGTCGGTACCCGGCACTCCCCTGGACGGTCCCCCGATACCTGCGCGACCACCATCGACAAGGAACGTCCAGCCCGGAGTTCTGCTATCGGGCGTTTGCACCCAGACAACTCCCCCTTCGCCTCCTGGAGCGCCACCGCCACCGCCGCCCGTCCCAACGTTCCTCGGTATGCCTCCAGCACCAGCTTTGCCGTCCTCGCCTGACACTCCTCGCACATCAATCACGCCTGATCCGATGGCTTTTCCGCCAACTCCTATGAACATCAAGCCGCCGTTGGTGTTTCCTCGTCGTCCTCCGTCGCCACCAGCGCCAAAGGTCCCCCGCTCTGCCCCGATTCTGCCGACAGCCGGTTGTCCTGGTCGCCTCCGGTGTGCGTCGTGCACTGCGCCGCTGCCTCCACCACCGCCGTGTTCCGTGGTTCCGGCAGCACCGGCACCACCAACAAGAGGTCCGCCTTGGCTTCCACCGTCGCCACCGTTTCCTCCAATATTCGACATGGAGAACTGATGGCTGAGTCGAAGGCCTGAAGGGGTTGTGGCCTCAAATATTCGGCGGTCGGAACTGAAGCTTCCGAAATCGATACGGCCATCCAAATGAACGTCACCGGCCACGTCCAGAATCAACCAGTCTTGGCTATTGGCGACGATGAGCAGCGTACCTCCTTTCTCGATATGCACGGAGTCAAACCGCCATAGCCTTGCAGGAAGTCGTTTCGTCTGTCCCGATTGAACGTGGAGAACGCGGCCAGAGCTTTGGCCAATCTTGCTGCAGCCCATCAGAAGAGCTGCGCTTCCCATCGCGGTGAGAATTTTTCGACGATCTCCACACCAGCTCATTTCTCCGGTAACTCCTCGTACGATTGCCGTATCTGCAGGCTATCACTGCCGGAATTGAACTGGCCAGCCGAGTTCATCGCTCATGCGTGTTGGCGGAATCATCAACTGGGTCCCCCACGCAAGGGTTTCGGCGAAGCAAGGTTGTTGGCCGCCCGGCCGACGAACGTTGTGGCGTGCCGTGTGACGAAATTACCAAAGGGAAGGAGAGCCTTAGAAACCGAACTCGCTCGCTCAGGTAAAAGAACGGCTTACTTTGCGCCGCTGGCCACGACGCCCCCTCTGCCATGCGGCTTCAACAGGAGGCCGCTTGGCGCATGAAATCCTTCGTCCCTGGTTCGCCGGCATATTCGTAGTTGGTAGGTCGGTGGTTCGGGTCCACTCAGCGCACCATTTTTCCTTCCGGCGTCAGAAGGTGGGCACGGCAGTTGCCGTGTTCCCCCTCACTCGCTGTTCGCGGCCTTCCTCGGTGCGGCTTCCGTCGGCGTCGCTTCCGTCTCCTGCCCCTCGCCGAACATCTGGATCTCGCCGGCGATGCGGCCGCCCGCCTCGATCTCGACTTCGCCGTAGCGCAGGATGCCTTTCAGCTTGCCGGTGGAGCGGACGATCAGGCGTTCGCGGCAGTTCAGGGTGCCTTCGAAGTCGCCGGCGATGTCGGCGGTATCGACGTGGCATTCACCGGCGTAACTTCCCCCGGGGCTGACGCGGAAGCTGGTGGCCTCGACACGGGCGTCGACCGCGCCCTCGATCACCAGTTCGGCGCAGTTGCTGACCTCCCCCTTCAGGGAGATGCCGCTGCCGACCAGCAGGCGCGATTCCTCTTCCTTCGCGCTGCTGCCGGGGATGCGCATCGGCGCCTCCTGCCGGGGGCGGGGAATGTCGGGTCGGGGGCGGCGCGCGATCAGGTCCTCCGTCGGCATCGGCGTGCTCGTCTTCGGTGCCGGGCGCTGTGCCTCGCTGCTGCCTTCGCCATCCTGTCCGTTCGGTTTGCGGGTGAACATGGTCGGTTTCCGCCTTCCTCGCTGGTCTGATCCCTCAATTGACGTTATCCATAGTCCTGTTCGATCACGGCGACAATTGGGCGAAGCGCAGGTTTTTTGCCGGTCACCGCTTTGACATCCGGCGGTCACGGCCATCCGCACCGCGCCGCCGCAGCCTGGGGAGGCAGAAATGACTGACGCATACATCATCGGCTCCTTTTCCACCCGGTTCCAGAAATGGCCCGACAAGTCGTTCAAGGACCTGACGCGGGAGGCCTATCTGGGCGCGCTCGCCGATGCGGGGATGGAGAACGGCGACGACATCGAGTTCGGCTGGTTCGGCAATTGCGGCATGTGGCTGCACAACGACCAGGGTTCCATCCGCGGCCAGGTCTGCTTCACGCCCCTGGTGAACGAGGGGCTGTTCCCCGCCCGCGTACCGATGGTGAACGTGGAGGGCGCCTGCGCCACTGCCTCGATGGCGCTGCACGGGGCGTGGAAGGACATCCTGTCCGGCCAGACCGATGTCAGCCTGGCCATTGGTGTGGAGAAGATCTGGATCCCCGACGAGCCGGAGAAGATCCAGCGCAGCTTCTACGCCGGTATCGACAATTTCGATCCGGAGGAATGGCAGGAATATTATCGGAATGCGGGCGAGGAAGCGGGCAAGTCCTTCGAGACCGGGCCGGACCGCACCGTCTTCATGGACACCTATGCCATGCAGGCCTGCTATCACATGAAGAAGCATGGCACGACGCAGCGCCAGATCGCCGCCGGAGCCGCCAAGAACCACAATTACGGCGCCCTGAACCCCAACGCCCAGTACCAGTTCCCGATGACCGTCGATCAGGTGGTGGAGGACCGGCCGGTCAGTTTCCCGCTCACCCGCTCCATGTGCTCCCCTATCGGGGACGGCGCGGCGGCGGCGGTCGTGGTGTCGGAGGATTACTACAAGGGCCTGCCGCAGGCGGTGAAGGACCGGGCCGTGAAGATCCGCGCCAACGCCCTGTCGGGCGGCAAGTACAAGCGGCTGGACGAGCCGTCGCTGTCGATGACCGCGGCGCAGAAGGCCTATGCCCATGCCGGGCTGAAGCCGGAGGATGTGCAGGTGGCGGAGGTGCATGACGCCACCAGCTTCTGCGAGGTGCTGCAGGTGGAGATGATGGGCTTCTGCGACGTGGGCGAGGGCGGTCGCTTCGTGGAGGCGGGTGAGACCGGACCGGGTGGCAAGGTGCCGGTGAACACCTCCGGCGGTCTGGTGTCGAAGGGGCATCCGGTGGGCGCCACCGGCCTGTCGATGATCTACGAACTGACGACGCAGCTGCGCGGGGAGGCAGGCGAACGGCAGGTGCCGGACGCCCGCATCGCACTGGCAGAGAACGGCGGCGGCGTCATCGGCTTCGAGGAAGCGGCCTGTTCGGTTACCATCCTGGAACGCGCCCGGGATTAGGTTGTCTGTGGGCCGTTCCGCCCCTCTCCCCCTCCCGGCCACCCACGCAAGTATCCTGAAACGGGTGGCCGGGAGGGGGAGAGGGGCGGAACGGTCAGCATAGAGACTCCGAAGAGGGGCGGAACGGTCAACAACCGCTCAGAGGCACCAACGTAGAACCGAGGAGACGCAACATGCCTGTCAGGGTCGGAATGGGTTTCGGGGAACTGCCCTTCTCGGGGGCGGCCCCGTTCTGGGACTGGATCGACATGCTGGAGGACGGCGGCGTCAACAGCTACTGGCAGTCGGACCGTATCGCCTCTGCCCGGCCGCATCTGGAACCGATGGCGGCGCTGGGGGCCGTTGCCGGGCGCACGCGGCGGCTGAAGTTCGGCATGAATGTCGCCTCTCTGGCGCTCCGGGAACCGGTGCTGCTGGCCAAGCAGTGCGCCACCATTGATTACCTCAGCGCCGGGCGGCTGCTGCCGGCCTTCGGGATCGGTGCGAAACTGGCCCCGGACTGGGCCGCGACGGGCATGCCGACGGCAGGGCGCGGTGCGCGGGCCGATGAGGCGCTGGAGATCATCATCCGCCTCTGGAAGGGGGAGACGCTGGACTATGACGGCAAGTATTTCCAGCTGAAGGGCGCGCGGATCTCACCGACACCCGTGAACCCGAACATCCCCATGTGGATCGGCGGTGCCACCAAGGCGGCGGTGGAGCGGACGGCGAAATATGGCACCGGCTGGCAGGCTGCCTTCGAAAGCCCGGCCCAGCTGGCGCCCGTTGTGCGGGCCATCCGCGAGACCGCGGTGGCGCAGGGCCGTCCGGTGGCCGATGACCATTTCGGCGCGGCCTTCCCGTTCCGCTTCGGCAGCATGGACGAGGAAGTGGTGGCGACGGAGGCCGGCCGCTTCGAGAAGCGGCTGCGCAAGGACCCGACCGGGTACTTCGTGGTGGGGGACGAGGCGACGATCCTCGACCGCATCCGCGCCTATGTCGATGCCGGGGCGTCGAAATTCATCCTGCGCCCCATCGCGGGCAGCGACGCCGACCTGATGGACCAGACCCGGAAGTTCATCGATCTGGTGCAGCCGGAACTGGACGCCATTCCGCTGCCGAAGGCGGCCTGACCGTCGCCAGGTGAGCCATCTGACGTCGGAGCTCGCCTGACGAGTACACCGCACTGCATGTCTTCCCCCCTTGAGGGGGAAGTGGCCGCGAAGCGGTCGATGGGGGGTGAAGCCGCAGGCTGCCGAACTGTGGTGAAATCCCGGCTGTTCGGCTTCGCCGATTCACCCCCATCCCGACCTTCCCCCGTCGAGGGGGAAGGGGAAGTACAACAATTGCCGCCGTCGCTGTCAGGCGCGCTCGAAGCCGCGGGCGACTTCCCAGTCGGTGACCACCCGCTCGTGCTCCTGCTGTTCCCAGATGGCGACATGGACGTAGTGGTCCACCACATTGTCACCCAGCGCCGCGCGCAGCATCTTCGACCGCTTCAGGGCCAGCGTGGCATCGCGCAGGTTGGCGGGGATGCGGCGGATGCGGCGTCCCTGATAGGCATCGCCCTCGAACCCCGGTTCCAGTTCCAGCTTGCGCTCGATCCCGTCGATCCCGGCGGCCAGCAGCGCGGCCATGGCGAGATAGGGGTTCAGGTCGGCGCCGCCGACGCGGCATTCGACGCGGATCGCCCTGGTACCCTCACCGCACAGGCGATACCCCGCGGTGCGGTTGTCGCGTGACCAGATGGCGGCGGTGGGCGCGAAGGTGCCAGCCTGGAACCGCTTGTAGCTGTTCACATAGGGGGCAAGGAACCAGGTGATGGCGCTGGCATGTTCCAGTTGCCCGGCCAGGAAATGGCGCATCAGGTCGGACATGCCCAGCGGGTCCTGCGGATCATGGAACAGCGGAGTGCCGTCCATGTCCTGCAGCGACTGGTGGATGTGGCTGGAATTGCCCGCCGCGTCCGTGTCCCACTTGGCCAGGAACGTCAGGGCACGGCCCTTTGCCCAGGCGATCTCCTTGGCGGCGTTCTTGATCACCGCGTGGCTGTCGGCCATGTCGAGCGCATCCGAATAGCGGACGTTGATCTCCCCCTGGCCGGCGTCTGCCTCCCCCTTCGAATTCTCCACCGGGATGCCTGCGGCCTGCAGGCCCCGGCGCAGCGCCCGCATCACCGGTTCCTCCTTGGTGGTCTGGAAGATGTTGTAGTCCTCGTTGTAGCGGCTGAAGGTCGAAAGATCGCGGTACCCGGACGCGGCCGCCTGTTCGTAGGATTCCTCGAACAGGAAGAACTCCAGCTCCGACGCCATCATGGCGCGATAGCCCATGCCCTCCAGCCGCGCGATCTGGCGCTTCAGGACGGCGCGGGGGGAATGGGGCACCGGCTGGTGGTGGTGATCCAGCACGTCACAGAGCACCAGCGCCGTACCCTCCAGCCAGGGCACCTGCCGCAGGGTGGCAAGGTCGGGCTGCATCACGTAGTCCCCGTAGCCGCTGGCCCAGCTTGCGGCGGCAAAGCCCTCCACGGTGATCATCTCCAGATCGGTGGCCAGCAGGTAGTTGCAGGCGTGGGTTTCCTCCCAGCCGCTGTCGAGGAAGAATTCGGCCTGGAACCGCTTGCCCATCAGCCGCCCCTGCATGTCCACCATGCAGACCAGCACGGTATCGATCTCCCCCGCGCCGACCGCTGCCGTCAGTTCGTCCATCGTCAGATTGCCGGGCATGGCTGTCCCCTCTTGTCTCCGGGCCGGGAATTCTTGACTTCCCCTGCTGCAGCCAAAGCATACTGCACTCGCGCCCGCAACGGGGCGTTTGGGGAACGGGGAGATCGCAGAATGGCACTTCAGGCAATTCCGACCATGCTGGTGGGCAGCTATCCGCAGCCCGGTTGGCTGGTGAACCGCGATGTCCTGATGGGCAGTTCGCCGCCACGGGTCCGGATGAAGGATGTCTGGCTGCCACGCGCCGAGGAACTGGAGGAGGCGCAGGATGATGCCTGCCTGCTGGCGCTCCGGGACCAGGAAAAGGTGGGCATCGACATCGTCTCCGACGGGGAGTGCCGCCGGGAGAGCTACTTCAACCATTTCGCCAATGCGCTGGGCGGCATCGACATCGACAATCCCGGCGAGATGCCGGGGCGCACGGGCAAGCCGACCCTGGTGCCGCGGGTTGTCGGGCCGATCACCCGCAGCGGCGGGGTGCAGGTCCGCGATGTGGCCTTCATGCGCCGCCACACCGATCGCGCGGTCAAGGTCACGATCCCCGGCGCCTTCACCATGGCACGCATGGCCAAGGACGAATATTACGGTGACCAGGGCAAGCTGATCAGCGCCTATGCCGCCGTGCTGAATGCGGAGATCAGGGAGATGAAGGCCGCAGGTGCCGACATCATCCAGATCGACGAACCGCATATGCAGGCCCACCCGGAGGAGGCGCGGAAGTACGGCATCGACGCCATCAACCAGGCGCTGGACGGGGTCGAGGGCATGACCATTGTCCATGTCTGCTTCGGCTATGCCTATGTCGTGAAGGACAAGCCATCGGGCTATTCCTTCCTGGCCGAGCTGGATGCCTGTGACGCCAGCGCGATTTCCATCGAGGCGGCGCAGCCGAAGCTGGACCCCTCGATCATCGACCGGCTGCCGTCGAAGCAGATCGTCTATGGCGTCCTCGACCTGGGCACCAATGATGTCGAGACGCCGGATCAGGTGGCTGACCGGCTGCGCGGGGCCGTGGGGCATGCGGGCGCGGCGCGGGTCATCGCTGCGCCGGACTGTGGCATGAAGTACCTGCCGCGTGACGTGGCCTTCGGCAAGCTGTCGTCGCTGGCCGAGGGGGCAGCGATCGTCCGGCGCGAGGTTGCGGGGGACTGACTGCGGCATGACAAGCATCTACATCGACGCCGACGCCTGCCCGGTGAAGGACGAGATCCTGCGGGTCGCCAGCCGCCACCGGCTGCAGGTCTACATGGTTTCCAACGGCGGGATCCGCCCCAGCCCCGACCCGCTGGTCCAGACCGTGGTGGCGCCGGAGGGACCGGACGCCGCCGACATGTGGATCGCCGACCGGATCGGCCCCGGCGACATCTGCGTCACCGGTGACATTCCGCTGGCCGCACGCTGTCTGGAGCATGGCGGGGCCGCCATCCGCCACAATGGCGATCCCTTCACACCGGACAACATCGGCCACCAGCTTGCCATGCGCGACCTGATGGCGGACATGCGCGCTGCCAATCCGCTGGGCGCGGGCGGCGGCGGTCGCCCCTTCAGCAAGGCGGACAGATCGAACTTCCTGAACCGGCTGGAAACCATGGTGCAGGCCGCGAAGCGGGTCTGAGTGGGTGATCCTGGTGGTTTGTTGGTGGACCGTGCCACCCCTCTCCCCCTCCCGGCCACCCATTTCAGGATACTTGCGTGGGTGGCCGGGAGGGGGAGAGGGGTGGTGCGGTCAGCGAACAAGGCCAGGAGAGGGGAGGCACGGTCGACAAACGAATCCTGCCAAGGATGACAGCGCGTGGCCGATATGGCATTGGGTGGACCACCAGCGAAACCGGGAGTGCAGAACCATGAGCGACCTTTCCGTCTATCTGTCGGGCGAAATCCACACGGACTGGCGTGAGCGTATCGAGGCGGGTGCCGCCGCCGCCGGTCTGGACATCGAATTCACCGCGCCGGTGACCGACCACGGGTCCAGCGACGATTGCGGCGTGGCGATCCTGGGGCAGGAGAACAATGGCTTCTGGAAGGATCACAAGGGCGCCAAGATCAACGCCATCCGCACCCGCACCCTGATCGAGCGCGCGGACGTGGTCGTGGTCCGTTTCGGCGACAAGTACAAGCAGTGGAATGCCGCCTTCGACGCGGGTTATGCGGCGGCGATGAACACGCCGCTGATCGTGCAGCATGATCCCTCCCTGACGCACCCGCTGAAGGAAGTGGACGCCGCCGCACTGGCCGTGGCCGAAACGCCGGAACAGGTGGTCGAGATCCTGGCCTATGTCATCAAGGGCGAACTGAAGCAGCTCTCCGCCTGAGCGGATTGCACCGCTGTTCCAACCCTCTCCTCTGCCCGGCCACCCGCGCAGGTAGCCTGAAATGGCTGGCCCGGGAGGGGACGGGACAGACAGCAAACAACAGAAAGGTCGAGCGTGCGCTATGTGAGCACCCGGGGCGTTGCCCCGGTCCTGGAATTCGATGATGTTCTGCTGACCGGCCTGGCGCGGGATGGTGGCCTGTATGTGCCGGAGTCCCTGCCGCAGCTTGATCTGGCCGGGTTGCAGGGCCTGTCCTATGCCGACCTTGCCGCACGGGTGCTGGGACCGCTGACCGGTGACAGTATCGGGCAGGATGAATTCCGGCAGATGATGGCGGATACCTATGCCGCCTTCGACCATACCGCCGTTGCGCCGCTGAAGCAGATCGGCGCCAACGACTGGGTGATGGAGCTGTTTCATGGCCCCACCCTGGCGTTCAAGGACTTCGCGTTGCAGGCGCTGGGGCGGTTCTTCGACCGGGTGCTGTCGGATCGCGGCGAGCGGGTGACGATCCTGGGGGCCACGTCCGGCGATACCGGGTCGGCGGCCATCGAAGGCTGCCGGGGGCGTGAGGCGGTGGACATCTTCATCCTGTATCCGCTGGGCCGGGTCTCGGACGTGCAACGGCGACAGATGACGACCGTCGAGGACGCGAACGTCCACGCCATCGCCATCGAGGGCGATTTCGATGACTGTCAGGCACTGGTCAAGGCGGCCTTCAACGATCTGCGGTTCAGGGATTCCATGCGGCTGTCGGCGGTCAATTCGATCAACTGGGCGCGGGTCGCGGCGCAGGTGGTCTATTACGTCCATGCCGGGATCGCGCTGGGCGGACGGCCGCTTGCCTTCTCCGTCCCGTCCGGCAATTTCGGCAACATCTTTGCGGGCGAGATCGCACGCCGCATGGGGCTGCCGGTGGATACGCTGCTGATTGCCACCAACGTCAACGACATCCTGACCCGGTTCTTCGATACCGGCGAATATCGCACCCGGGGTGTCAGCGCGACCATGAGCCCGTCGATGGATATTCAGGTTTCATCCAACTTCGAGCGGCTGCTGTTCGACATGGTGGATCGCGACGGCCCCCGTGTTCAGGGCCTGATGGACAACCTGAAACAGTCGGGTGGTTTCACGGCCCCTGCCGCCGCCTTCGAGGCGGCGCAGAAGGTCTTCACCGCCCGGCGGGTGGACGAGGATGAAACACTGGAAGAGATGCGCAGGGTCTGGCGCGACACGGGCGAGATCCTGGACCCGCACAGTGCCATCGGCACCGCTGCCGCGCGGCGCGCGCGGGCGGAGGGCCGGATTGCCGACGCGGTGCCGACGGTCAGCCTGGCCACAGCCCATCCGGCCAAGTTCCCGGATGCGGTCCAGCAGGCCATTGGCGTTCACCCGGCACTGCCCGAACGGCTGGCCGATCTGCATGAGCGGAAGGAGCGCAGCATCACCCTGCCCAACGACCTCGGCGCGCTGCAGCGCCATCTGGAATCCTATGCCCGCATCGCGGGCGGAGGGGCGAATTGAGCGCGGGGGTGCTGCACACCCTGCCCAGCGGTCTGCGGGTCGCGGTTGCCCCGATGCCCGGCGTGGAGACGGTCTCCGTCGGTGTCTGGGTCGATGTCGGCGGTCGGCATGAGCGCGTCCACGAGAACGGTCTGGCGCACATGCTGGAGCATATGGCCTTCAAGGGTACCGCGCGCCGCTCCGCCCTGCGCATTGCGGAGGAGATCGAGGATGTGGGGGGGTACCTGAACGCCTACACCAGTCGCGAACAGACCGCCTATTACGCCCGTGTGATGCGCGACGACACCGATCTGGCCATCGAACTGATTGCCGACATCCTGCTGCAGTCGACCTTCCCGGAGGAAGAGCTGGCGCGGGAGCGGGAGGTGGTGCGCCAGGAGATTGCGCAGGTCAATGACACCCCCGACGACCTGATCTTCGACCATCTGCAGGCGGCGGCCTATCCGGACCAGCCCGTCGGCCGGTCGATCCTGGGCCTGCCCGAGCGGGTCTCGACCTTTGCCCGCAGCGACCTGCAGGGGTTCCTAGGGCGTGGCTACGGGGCCGAACGTATGGTGGTTGCCGCTGCCGGTGCGGTCGATCCGGACGCGTTCCTGAAAGCCATCGAGAAGCTGTTCGCCGATGTCGGCACCGTTACCGATGACACGCCGGAGCCGGCGGTCTGGCAGGGCGGCGCCATCATCGACCGGCGGACGCTGGAGCAGACCCATCTGGCACTGGGATTCGACGGGGTGACGATCCACGACCCGGATTTCATCGCCGCGCAGGTGGTGTCGAACGTACTGGGCGGCGGCATGTCCTCGCGCCTGTTTCAGGAGGTGCGGGAGAAGCGTGGCCTGGCCTATTCCGTGTTCAGCTTTGCCGGGGCCATGGCCGATGGCGGCATGGTCGGTGTCTATGCCGCTTCCTCCCCCGACAGCGTCGCGGAACTGGGGCCGGTGCTGGCCGGGGAGATACTCAGGCTGGCGGAAGACACGAACGAGGTGGAAACCGCCCGTGCCCGGGCGCAGATGAAGGCGGGACTGGTGATGTCGCTGGAAAGCTCCTCCGCCCGGCTGGAGCAGATTGCGCGCCAGGTGCTGGTGCATGGCCGACCGCTGGAGACTGCCGACCTGCTGGCCCGGGTGGACGAGGTGGATGTCGCCACCTGCCGTCGGGTGGCGGAGAAACTGTTCGGGGCGGGCAAGCCGATGGCCATCGCGGCGGTGGGCGATACGGAACAGCTTGCGTCACCGGAGGCCTTCGCCGCACACTTTGCCTAGGAGGACCGCAGTCCTGGTGGCGGCATCGGCCCGCGCCCTCATCCGGCCACCCGTTGCAGGGCTTTCCCTCGGGTAGCCTGGTGGAGGAGCGGGCCGGTATGGACTTCGCGGGAACTGGTTTCAACCGGAGGGCACATGTTCGCGAACATGGCGTCAGATGATACCCGGCCCCTGTTGCGGGGCCGTCGTATCTACCTGCGTCCGCCGCAGGCGCATGACTGGCGGGCGTGGGCGGAATTGCGCGCGGGCAGTCGCGCGTTCCTGGAGCCGTGGGAGCCGACCTGGCCAGCCGACGCCCTGTCGCGCTTTTCCTACCGCCGCCGCCTGCGCCTCTATCAGCGTGACGCCCGCGCCGACCTGGCCTATTCCTTCCTGGTCTTCCGCAATGGCGATGATGCGCTGCTGGGCGGGATCACCCTGTCGAACGTGCGCCGCGGCGTGACCCAGGCGGCCTCCGCCGGCTACTGGATGGGCCAGCCCCATGCCCGGCAGGGCTACATGGCCGCCGCGATCACGCTGGTCTGCGACTGGTCGTTCGGTGAACTGGGTCTGCACCGGGTGGAGGCGGCCTGCCTGCCGGAGAACCTTCCCTCCGCCAGCCTGCTGCGCAAGTGCGGCTTCACGGAGGAAGGTTATGCGCGCAAGTATCTGCGCATCGCCGGATACTGGCGCGATCATCTGTTGTTCGCCGTGCTGGAGGCGGATGCGAGACCACGCTTTGATTGAAGTGTGATGAATCTCAACCAATAGTTACTCCCCTTATTAGATTTTCGGCTAGAGTCTCACCCGGTACGGGCGGGCGCTGAGTATTATTTCGCGTGCGTGAATGCTGAATAATCGGGAATGCAGAGAGTCCGGGTTTCAGTCTCCTTCAGGTGCCGAAATGAGAAAGACGCATGCGATCCGAGATCCGAACGTCATATTCAGAGATTCACTATTCCCTTCATGAACTGGAGAGAATAGATGCCCTGGACGGCATAGGATTGGCGCGTGTGCCGGACGATGCTGACCTTGATCTGATCCTGTCCACGCTGGTTGCGGTACTTGATTTTCCCATCGGCTTCATTGCCCTGGTCGATGACGACGCGCTGCGTTTCATCTCCAGGGTCGGGCTTGATCTCACCGAAGTTCCGCGCGCGGCCTCGTTCTGCACCCACACGATCCGGAATGACGGTCCGCTGGTCGTGGAAGACGCCCGGCTGGACAGCCGCTACAGAAGTCTGCCCCTGGTCGCCGGTGCACCGTATCTGGTGGCCTATGCCGGTGTTCCAATCCGCCCCAGCGCCGGATATCGCATCGCCACATTGTGTGTCGCCGATATGCAGCCACGGCATGTCGGCGAGGCCCAGAAGGCCACCCTGTGCCGGTTCGCCGGTCTGGTGGAACGCCTGATCGCAGGTATCGAACAGTCCGCAAGATCGACCGCAGACCAGCACGGTCTCCGAAGGTATCGAGACTGCGGAACAGCTTGCCTTCGTCCGCGACAACGGATCGACGCATGGTCAGGGCTATCTGCTGGGGCATCCCATGTCCGCTGCGGATGCGACGGCGCTGGTCAGGGTCGGCAGGATCGATATCGACAGCCTGATGATGTCGCGGCAGGTCTCGCGACCGGCCTAATGGCCTACCCACCCAATGAGTGCATAGTTGCGGTTTTTATGCATCTGTCAGTTAAACGTGCACGTGTGCATGGAGAGAAAATGTGCTTAATATGTAGCATGTGAGTACCTAAGTCCCCGGGTTGTGGCTCCTGGCTGCGCCTTGTGTCGTCTGGAGTTGAGTTGGAATCGCGTCTGGTCAAGAACGAGGATCATCGTGTCGCGGCCCTGCATGGGCTGGGTCTTCCGAACAGTGATGCCGACGCGGACCTGGATTTCATCATTGCGTGTCTCTGCCAGAAGCTCGGGTTTCCGGTGGGATTCGTCTCCCTCATCGACCGGGATACGCAGTGACTGAAATCTATCCATGGTCTGAGTGCCAGACAGGTACCCCGCAGCAATACCTTTTGTGACTACACGATCCGTGATGATGTCCCCCTGGTGGTGGAGAACGCGCCTCAGGATCCGCGGTTCGACACCAATCCGTTCGTCACCGGTCCCCCGCATCTGCGCGCCTATGCCGGTGCACCGATCCGTACGGTCGACGGCTACTGTATCGGTACGGTCTGCGTGGCTGACTTCGAGCCAAGGACGATCAGCGATGCGGAGACCGCGACGCTTTGCCGGTTCGCCAGCATTGTCGAACGGCTGATCACCCTTGGAGGCGCGTCATCCCCGTCAGCCACTCCCCTGATGACCCCGGACCCGTCGTCCCCGCCGCGCAACAAGATTGCCGAGCACTACCAGAGACTTGAAGAGACCCTGGCCGCTGGTCACTGGGAACTGGATCTGGCCAGGAACACATTCAAGCTGAGCCCCGGCGCATTTGACCTGCACCGCTTGCCCGGGGCCCAGGCCCGGACCTTCCGGTCGGTCGCGGCGCGCTATCCGGAGAGCGAACGCAGACGCATTGCCGACGCATTGCGTCTTGCCCGCGATGTCGGGCGCCCCTTCGACATGAAGTCCTTCTTCGTCGATGCGGTGGGCCTGCCCCGTCAGGTCCGCGTGCGCGGCGAGAGAGTCTCCGGAGAGGGCAGGTCGGCGCGCATCGCAGGCGTGGTCCATGATGTCTCGGGGGTGCACGAGACGGAGATCCGGCTGACCAGTGCCATCAATGCCGACCCGATCACGCGGGTGAGCAACAGCCAGGCGTTCGAGCGGAACCTGGCCGACCGGATTGCGGGTGCTCCGGATGAACCATTCGCCCTGATTTCCGTCGGTATCCCGGATATCGTGACCGTCCGTCAGTCCCATGGGCTGTCACAGATGGATGCGATGCTGCGGGATATTGCAACCGTGCTGCGTACCGATCTGCAGGAGGGTGAAACGCGGGGGCGGACGTCCTACGAGGCCTTCTCGATCATGACGGCGGAAGGTGTCTCGGCGGACAGTATCCGGGAGCGCTGCCGGCATCTGCTGACCCGGCTGAACGTGGAAGTCGCGGTGCTGCAGCGACGTCTGGACATCAACCCGGAGTCTTCCGTCGCGATCTATCCAAAGGATGGGGCGACGGTCGACCGGCTGCTCCGGTCGGCCGATCTGGCGCTGCGGGTGTCCTATGATGACCCGCATTCCGATGTGGTGTTCTTTGATCCGCTGATGCGGGACCGCTTCGAGATCAGGGAGAATGCCACCGACTTCCTGCAGGCGGCGGTCGATGAGCACCGGATCCTGCCATTCTACCAGCCGATCGTGCGGCTTTCCGACGGATCGGTCTCCGGGTTCGAGGCCCTGGTCAGGGTGAGGCTGCCGGACGGTTCCCTGTCTGATCCGCCGCAGTTCTGGCCTGCCCTGATGGATGCGAGCATGTCGCGCAAGGTCGGCTTCATCATGCGCGATGCGGTGATCAGCCAGATGCAGCAATGGCGTGAATTGTATGGGCTGACACCATCCATATCCCTGAACGCGGCCTGGTCGGATCTGTCGAATGGTGGCATGCACGCCGATCTGATCAAGATGCTGGCTGCCCGGAATCTGGAACCGGGACAATTGAAGATCGAGGTCACGGAGACCGTGATGCTCTCCGAACCTGCGACCAGTGTCGACGCCAACCTGAAGTCACTGCGCGCCCAGGGCGTGCGGATATCGCTCGATGATTTCGGCACCGGCTACGGCTCCCTGATCAGTCTGCTCTCCCTGCCGACCGATGAGGTCAAGATCGACCGGAACTTTGTCGGGACCGTGATGGAGCGGGCCGCAAGCCGCGCGATCACCAGTTCGATCATCGAGCTCGCGGCAAAGATGGGTATCACGACGGTTTCTGAAGGCATCGAGACCCCCGCGCAGCTTGCCTTCGTCCGGGAACGCGGCTCGACGCATGGCCAGGGTTATCTGCTTGGACCACCGATGCCTGATGACGCAGCCGCGGCGCTGCTGCGGAGGGGCTATGTCGATCTCGACGCCCATAGCGATCTTTCCCCTGCGGCCAAAGGCATCTAGAAGAGGCATCAGGACAGGAAACACTCCGGGGGGAGATCGCTGCAGATGCCGGTGCTCAAATCCGAGATCAATACGCGCTCCGACGCGTTCAAGGCCAATACGGCCCATTGGCGCGCCGAGATCGCGCGCCTGAAGGACCGGGTAGCGGAGATCAAGCAGGGCGGCGGGGAACGGTCGCGCAAGCGCCATCTGGAACGGGGCAAGATGCTGCCGCGGGAACGCATCCGGGCGCTGGTTGATCCCGGCGCGCCTTTCCTGGAGCTGAACCAGCTTGCTGCCTGGGGCCAGTATGACGGGGAGGTGCCGTCCGGCGGCATCATCACTGGCATCGGCCGGGTGTCGGGCCGCGAATGCATCATCATCTGCAACGATGCCACGGTGAAGGGTGGCACCTATTACCGCGAGACCGTGAAGAAGCATCTCCGGGCGCAGGAAGTGGCGCTGGAAAACAACCTGCCCTGCATTTCCCTGGTCGACAGCGGCGGCGCGAACCTGCCGCAGTGGCCGGATGTATTTCCGGACCGGGAGCATTTCGGTCGCATCTTCTACAATCAGGCCAACATGTCGGCGCGCGGCATCCCGCAGATCGCCGTGGTCATGGGCAGTTGCACCGCGGGCGGGGCCTATGTGCCAGCCATGTCCGATGACGCCATCATCGTGCGCCAGCAGGGCACGATCTTCCTGGGCGGCCCGCCGCTGGTGAAGGCCGCGACGGGGGAGATCGTCTCGGCCGAGGACCTGGGGGGCGCGGATGTGCATTCCCGCACCTCCGGCGTCACCGACCATTACGCCATGAATGATGCCCACGCACTGGCCATGGCGCGCAACATCGTCGCCAACCTGAACCGGGTGAAGCCGGTCACCCTGCAGACCCGCGCACCCGTCGCCCCGGCATTCGATCCGGAGGAGCTCTATGGCGTGCTGCCGCAGGACGTGCGTCAGCCCTATGACGTGCGCGAACTGATCGCGCGCATGGTCGACGGCTCCGAATTCGACGAGTTCAAGAAGCTCTACGGCCCGACGCTGGTCTGCGGCTTTGCCCACATCATGGGCTATCCGGTAGGCATCGTGGCCAACAACGGCATCCTGTTTTCCGAATCCTCGAAGAAGGGCGCGCACTTCATCGAGCTTTGCAGCCAGCGTCACGTGCCGCTGCTGTTCCTGCAGAACATCTCCGGCTTCATGGTAGGACGGAAGTATGAATCGGGCGGCATCGCCAAGGATGGGGCCAAGCTGGTCACCGCCGTTGCCACCACGAAGGTGCCGAAGTTCACCATGGTCGTCGGCGGATCCTATGGTGCGGGCAACTACGGCATGTGTGGCCGGGCCTACAGCCCCCGCTTCCTGTGGATGTGGCCCTCCGCCCGGCTGGCGCTGATGGGCTCGGAACAGGCCGCAGGCGTGCTCGCCACCGTCACGCGCGCCAACTACGAACGGCGCGGGGAGGAATGGTCGGCAGAGGATGAGGCTGCCTTCAGGAAGCCGATCTTCGACCAGTTCGAGGAACAGTCGGACCCCTATTTCGCCACTTCGCACCTCTGGGACGACGGTCTGGTGGACCCGGTAGACAGCCGCATGACCATGGGTCTGGCCCTGTCCGCCGCAATCAACAAGCCGCTGGAGGATACTTCCTTCGGCGTGTTCCGGATGTAGGGGCAGCACCATGGCATTGTTCGACAAGATCCTGATCGCGAACCGGGGCGAGATCGCCTGCCGCGTCATCCGCACCGCCCGCCACATGGGCATCCGCACTGTCGCTGTGCATTCCGACGCCGACGCCGGCGCCATGCATGTCGCCATGGCCGACGAGGCCGTGCGCATCGGTGAATCCGAGGTGACGAAGAGCTATCTGCTGGCCGACCGGGTGCTGGAGGCGGCGCAACGTACCGGCGCGCAGGCGATCCATCCCGGCTATGGCTTCCTGTCGGAGAACGCGGCCTTTGCGGATGCGATTGCCGCTGCCGGTCTGACCTTCATCG
Organism: Kordiimonadales bacterium IMCC3096; assembly: GCA_016865035.1. Lineage (GTDB taxonomy): Bacteria > Pseudomonadota > Alphaproteobacteria > Minwuiales > Minwuiaceae > Minwuia. The sequence continues at coordinate 1,490,246 of CP018227.1, read as the reverse complement.
GCCCTAGCGCGGATTCGATCCGCCGCATGGGTCTGAAGGATGCAGCCAAGGCGATCATGGAGAAGGCCGGCGTGCCGGTCGTCCCCGGATACCACGGTGAGGGCCAGGACCCGGAGATGCTGGCAGCGGAGGCGGAGCGCATCGGCTATCCGGTGCTGATCAAGGCCGTCGCCGGTGGCGGTGGCAAGGGCATGCGCCAGGTGCACAAGGCGGAGGACTTCACCAAGGCCCTGGAAGGCGCGATGCGGGAGGGCAAGAATGCCTTCGGTGACGCGCGGGTGCTGATCGAGAAGTATCTGGTCAAGCCGCGCCATATCGAGGTGCAGGTCTTCGGTGACACCCACGGCAACGCGGTTCACCTGTTCGAGCGTGACTGCTCCATCCAGCGCCGCCACCAGAAGGTGATCGAGGAAGCCCCCGCCCCCGACATGCCGGCGGAGATGCGCCAGGCGATGGGGGAGGCGGCGGTGGCTGCCGCCCGTGCCATCGACTATCACGGTGCCGGCACGATCGAGTTCATTGCCGATGTGTCGGAGGGGCTGAGCCCCGACCGCTTCTACTTCATGGAGATGAACACCCGCCTGCAGGTGGAGCATCCGGTGACGGAACTGATCACCGGACAGGACCTGGTGGAGTGGCAGATCCGCGTCGCGGCCGGGGAACCCCTGCCGCTGGCGCAGGATGAACTGACCATCAAGGGTCACGCGCTGGAGGCACGGCTCTATGCGGAGAATCCGAACCGCATGTTCCTGCCCGCCACCGGCAAGCTGACCCGGCTGCGGTTCCCCGAAGGTGACACCGGACCGGGCGGCAATGGCCTGCGCGTCGATACCGGCGTGCGCGAAGGCGACAGCGTCACACCGTTTTATGATCCGATGATCGCCAAGCTGATCGTGCACGGGAAGGACCGGTCGGAGGCGATCCGGCGCATGGCCGGGCTGCTGGAGCGGACGCGCGTCGCCGGGCTGGTGACCAACATCTTCTTCCTGAAGCATCTCGTCACCCATGCGGCCTTCGACGCCGCCGACCTGGATACGGGCTTCATCGAGCGGTTCAGCGATGAGCTGCTGCCCCCTGTTGCGCCGGTTGACGACACGGTGCTGGCCCTGGCCACCCTGTCCGTGATTGCCGAACGCCGGAAGGCGGCGACCCGCGCCCACGCCAATGACCCCTTCAGTCCCTGGGACTCGGTCGATGGCTGGCGCCTGAACGATGACGGTCGGGAGGTGATGACCTACGCGGGCAACGATGCCCCGACGGAAGTCACGGTGCATTACCGGCGCGGCGGCGGCATGGTGCTGGATCTGCCGTGCGGTTCGGTCATGGCGGATGCCACTCTGGATGAAACGGGCGAACTGCTGGCGCGGCTCGACGGCCACCGGATCAGTGCGCTGGTTGCCCGCGACGGCAACGACCTGACCGTGCTGCGCGAGACCGGGCAGTGGAAACTGGAACTGATCGACCCGATGGATGCGGATCTGGAGGATGCGCTGGCCGGGGGCGCGATCACCGCACCGCTGCCCGGCAAGCTGATCCGCATCATGGCGGCGGAGGGGCAGAAGGTCCGCAAGGGCGATGCCCTGCTGATCCTGGAAGCCATGAAGATGGAACACACCATCACCGCCCCCCACAACGGCACCATCGGCCCCGTCAGCTTCGCCGAAGGCGATCAGGTGGAAGAAGGCACCGTCCTGCTGGCGGTCGAGACGGAGGAATAGCCGACAGCGCCTGAGCCGCCGCGCGGCCTGCGCTGAGAGACTGGTCCCTTATGCCGACAGGCTGGCGTTCAGGCTGGCGTGGTAGTGGGTCAGGGCGGGTTCGTTCAGGCCGTAGACCAGGGCTTCGTGGGCGCGGGCGGTGTGGCCGGACTGGATGGCCTCGCTGAGGGGGAAGTCCTCGCCATCGACGGTGCGGATCGCCAGGTCGATGTTCTTCTCGTAGTACTTCCTGGCCTTCTCGGTCTCGACGGCTTCCGGCGTGAAGACCGAGACTTCCACCTTGCAGCGGTCGGTGGCGTCACCCTTTGGATAGCTGCGCCACATCTCCACGTGACCGGCCTGCACCACCATCGTCACATTGGGGAAGAAGGTGTAGATGATCGCCGTCTCCGGGATCAGCCGCCAGTCCTCCTCCGGCTTCTCGCGCAGTTCCATGATGCGCCGGCGCGGCAGGGTCAGGCGGGAATGCGGGCCGAAGGAATCGAAGACCATCAGGTTGGAGAAGAAGATCGGTCCGACCGAGTCCCTGTGCAGGTACTGCAGGTGATAGCCCTCCATGAAGGTCTCCGGGCAGAGCTTCCAGTTCATCTGCCGTTCGATGGTCAGGCTGCGGTAGTGATGGAACCCGTCGAAGCCATAGGCGGCCATGTCCCGCTCCAGCCCCGCCAGGTGCCGGTCCACGTCGATCGGATCGCCGCCGCCGGGACGGATGAAGATCAGGCCGTGCTTCTCCGCTGACGGGACCTCGCTCAGGCCATGCGCCGACTTGCACATGCCCTCGAAGCTGCGCCCGTCAGGGATCGTCTGCAGTGCACCGTCCAGGCCGTAGGTCCAGGCATGATAGGGGCAGACGAAGCGCCGGGCATTGCCGGACCCCTGCGCCACCGGGGCGGCGCGGTGGCTGCAGACGTTGTGGAAGGCGCGCACGGCCCCTTCCTTGTCGCGCGTGATCAGGATGGAGCGTCCGTCGATCTCCTCGACGAAATAGTCACCGGCCTTCGCCACCCGTGCGCCAAATCCCACCAGCAGCGGCGCGTCGCGGAAGAGGGTGTGGCGTTCCCGGCCCAGCCGGTCCGCCGAGGTATAGCTGGTGACGGGATTGGCACCCAGTCGGTCGGCATAGCTGGTCGTTCCGGCATCGATATGCCCGAACAGGCGATGGATCATCGCAACCTGATCGTCATGGCGCATGGTATCTGACTCAGACGGTTGAATTGAGGCCGAGATGGGCCCGGATGCGGCTGTGATAGTGGCTCATGGCCGGTTCGTTGCGGCCATAGACGACATGCTCCGGCGCGCCGTTCTCGGCATTCTGCTGGATGATCCGGCCGAGCTCGAAATCCTCCGCCTCGACCGTGTCGATGGCGAGCTGCATGTTCTTCTGCCAGAAGTTCCGGGCCTTCTCGGACGTCGGCTTCTCGGGCACATAGGCGGAAAGCTCGATCACCGACCAGCCGGGGCCCCGCTTGTCGGGCCAGACCCGCCAGAGCTCGATGTTCGCCGCCCCCTGGACCACCCCGATCATCGTCGGAAACAGGCCATAGACGACGGCGGCATGGGTAATCAGGTCCCGCTCATCCTCCGGCACGTCGTTCAGGGTCGAGAACGTGTTGCGCGGGGCCACCATGCGGTGATGGTCGTCGAAGACATCGAAGGTCGTGCGGTTGGACTGCAGATAGGGGGCAATGGTCTTCTTGTGCAGGACATCGATGTGATAGGTCTCCAGGAAGGTGTCGATCACCAGCTTCCAGTTCATCGGCTGCACCATGCGGTAGCTGCCGAAGAAGTGGTAGCTGCCGAAGTTCCACTCCGCGAATTCCTCCGACAGGGATCCCATCGGGTTCTCCGGCATCGGCGTGGTGCGGTCCAGCGGGCCGATCCAGATCATGCCGTCCTTCTCCAGCGCCGGGACCTCGGTCAGGCCCAGTTCGGACTTGTCCACACCGTCGAAGCTGCGGGCGTCGGGAATGCCCTTCAGGCTGCCGTCCAGATTGTAGGTCCAGGCATGGTAGGGGCAGGCGAACATCTTCGCCTTGCCGCAGCCCTCCGCCACCGGCGCACCGCGGTGGCGGCAGACGTTCAGGAAGGCGTGGACGACACCGTCGCCGTCGCGCGTGATCAGCAGCGGATTGCCGTCGATGTTGTCGGTCACATAGTCGCCGGGTTCGGCCAGGCGGCCGCTCAGACCGAAGGGCAGGGGGCGCTGGCGGAAGAATATCTCCCGCTCCCGCTCCGCCCGGGCCGGATCGGTATAGGCGCTGAGTTCATTGCGCCAGGTCTCCGGCGCATAGGCGGTGCTGCCCTCTTCCTGATGTTTCAGAAGACGCCTGATCAGTTCCAGCTGCCTGTCGCGCCGCATGTTGACCTCCCCCGAGCCTCACCGGACGGCCCCAGGGGGGATCGTCCAATTGATAAGCTAGCGTACTAAATCGGGAGATGATCGTCAACCGCGCAGCAGCCAGACCATGCCGACCCCAAGGGTCGCCGCCACCAGGCCGATCATGCGAATGCGTTCAGTGGGCTGTGACAGGACCAGGGCGAGTGACCGGCGCATGGCGTCGGGAAAGAGGGCATAGAGCGCGCCCTCGATCACCGCCACCAGCGCCAGTGCAACCAGGAAATCCTGCATCGGACCCGTGGGGTATCCGGATCAGCGCCCGGCACCCCCCTGGACGCTGCCGATGTCACCGAAGAACCTGAAGAAGTCCGACTTCGGGTTCAGCACCATCGTCGTGTCGTCACCCTTGAGCGAGGCACGGTAGGCCTGCAGCGAGCGGTAGAAGGAGTAGAACTCCGGATCCCGGTTGGCGACATTGTTGAAGATGGCGGCACGGGCGCCGTCACCCTCACCACGCAGGATCTCCGACTGCTTCTCAGCCTCGGCCAGCAGCACCGTACGGTCACGTTCGGCACGGGCGGTGATGCGCCGCGCCTCCTCGTCACCCAGTGCCCGTTCCTCGCGCGCCTCACGCTGACGTTCGGTCTGCATGCGGTTGAAGATGGCGTTCTTGTTGGCTTCCGGCAGATCGGCACGCTTGATGCGGACATCGACGATCTCGACACCGAAACCACCCGCCTTCAGGTTCATCTGATCGGCGATCTTGGCCATCAGGGTGGAGCGTTCACCGGACAGCAGCGTCACGAACTCCTCATCACCCAGCACGGCACGCATGCTGGAAATCAGGATCGGCTGCAGCCGCGACCGGGCCTGACCGGTGGTGCGCACGGCCTGGTAGAACTGCAGCGGGTCGGTGATCTTGAACCGGCTGAAGGCATCCACCACCATCCGCTTCGTGTCCTTGGTGATGATCTCTTCCGGCTCGATGTCCAGCGACAGGATCCGCTTCTCGATGGGCACCACATCCTGAACGAACGGGATCTTGAAGTGGATGCCCGGCTCGGTATCGATCCGCTGCGGCGCACCGAACTCAAGCAGCAGGGCCTGCTGGGTCTGGTGCACGGTATAGACGGAACTGAACAGTGCGAACCCGGCAAGCGCAACCAGGACGGCAAGTGCAATAAGACCCTTGCTCATCAGTTTGTCCCCCGGCTCTTGTTGTTGAGTTCGTTGAGCGGCAGGTAGGGCACGACGCCCGAGCCTTCCTCGCCCTGCTCGATGATGATCTTGTTCATGTCACGCATGACCTCTTCCATCGTCTCCAGATAGAGACGGCGGCTGGTGACTTCCTTCGACGTGCGCCATTCGTTGACGATGGCGCTGTAGCGGGATGCCTCACCCTCGGCTTCGGCGATCTTCTGTTCCTTGTAGGCCTGGGCCTCTTCAAGAACCTTGGCCGCCTGACCACGGGCTTCCGGAATGATGGAATTGGCGAAGCCCTGCGCCTCGTTGATCTTCCGCGCGCGGTCGGCCTTTGCCGCCTGCACGTCGCGGAAGGAGTCGATGACCTCCGCCGGCGGGTCAACCGTCTGCAGCTTCACTTCGCTGATCTGGATACCTGCACCATACTCGTCCAGCGTCTGCTGGATCGTCTCCTGGACCGTCTGCTCGATCTCCAGCTTCTGTGCCGTCAGCACATCCTGGATCGGGCGGCGACCGATGACTTCACGCATCACGCTCTCGGCCACGGCCTTCAGCGTCGCCTCCGGCGCTTCGATGTTGAACAGGAACTTGCCCGCATCACCGATCAGCCAGATCACCGTGAAGTCGATGTCGACGATGTTCTCGTCGCCGGTGAGCATCAGGCTTTCGTCCTTCAGATCGCGACGGCGGTCGGTGCCGAGGCGCTGAAAGCCGACATCAAGCTGCTGCACCCGGGTGACTTCGGGCAGCAGCACCGTCTCGATGGGCGCTGGCAGATGATAGTTCAGGCCCGGGTCAGTGGTATCGACCCACTCGCCGAAGCGCAGCACGACACCCTGCTGGGAGGTATCGACTCGATAGAAGCCGCTGCCGAGCCAGATCACGAGAATGAGCAGCAGAACCACGATGACGCCGAGACGGCCGCCGCTGCCACCACCGGGGGTGAACCGTTTCAGGCGGTCCTGACCCTGCTTGATCAGATCCTCGATATTCGGTCCGGGGCCACCGGCCCCGCCGCCGCCGCCGCCCTGGCCACCGCCAGACGGCCCCTGTCCCCAGGGGCCGCGGTTTCCACCGCCGCCTTGCCATCCGCCGCCGCCGTTGCCGCTTCCGCCGCCTTGATTATTCCAGGGCATCTGCCGTCCCTTGCTTCTCGTGTCACAGGATCGAGGAAAACTGTCTGCGGCCCGCCCCTTTCGGGGGCACCGCAGGCGCGTTATATGACGTTGGCCCGGCGGGAGCAAACCCGACAGGACAACAGTGTTCACTGGTGCCATATCGGTGACAAGGCGGAGTTTTTCAACGATGGCGGATATTTCCGAGGCGCAGGTACGTCAGGCACTGGCCGGTGTGGTCGATCCGGACGTCGGTCAGGACGTGGTTTCGGCGGGCATGATCAGCGGTCTGGTGGTGAAGGGCAGCAATGTCGGTTTCGCTGTCGAGGTCGATCCCGCCATGGGCGCGGCCAAGGAGCCGCTGCGTGCAGCCTGCGAGAAGGCGGTGATGGCTCTGCCCGGCGTCACGTCCGTCACGGCGGTCCTCACCGCCCACAATCCGCAGGGCAGGGGGGCGCCGGCGGGTGGTCCGGTGCAGGGCGGGGCCAGGCCGCAGCAGGCCTCCGGTCCGAAGCCGCCGCAGAAGCAGGGCGTGCCCGGCGTGAAGTCCATCGTGGCCGTGGCATCGGCGAAGGGCGGGGTCGGCAAGTCGACGACCGCCGTCAATCTGGCCGTGGCCCTGTCGAAACAGGGCAAGAAGGTCGGGTTGCTGGACGCCGACATCTATGGCCCGTCCGTGCCGCGCCTGATGGGTCTGGCGGGCAAGCCGCATTCGCCGGACGGAAAATCCATCGACCCGATGGGCAATCACGGCATCGTCTGCATGTCCATCGGCTTCCTGATCGAAGGCGACACACCGATGATCTGGCGTGGTCCGATGGTGATGAGCGCGCTGGAACAGTTGCTGCGGGACGTGAACTGGGGGGAACTGGACGTGCTGATCGTCGACATGCCCCCGGGTACCGGTGACGCGCAGCTGACCATGGCGCAGCGGGTGCCGCTGACCGGCGCGGTGGTGGTCTCCACACCGCAGGACATTGCCCTGATCGACGCGCGCAAGGGCCTGGCGATGTTCCGCAAGGTGGATGTGCCGGTGCTCGGCATCATCGAGAACATGAGCTACTTCCTCTGCCCGAGCTGCGGCGAGCGGTCGGAGATCTTCGGCCACGGCGGTGCGCGGGAAACGGCGGCGGAACTCGGTACCGACTTCCTCGGCGAGATCCCGCTGCACATGTCGATCCGTGAGACCTCGGACGACGGTCTCCCGATCGTGTCGGTTGACCCCGACGGCGCGCACGCGATGATCTATCGCGGCATCGCCGACAGGGTCGCGGAGAAGATCGAGGAACAGCTTTCCGGGGGCCGGAAGGGCCCGCGAATCGTCATCCAGTAGCGGTCGCATTGCCCGGCCGGTGCCGCCTTCGGCCCTCCGGTACCCGGGATCTAACCGGCCATCGCCTCATGCTCCGCCAGAAGTTCGCGGAAATAGGCGATTGTCGGCACCAGCCCGTCGGCGAGCGGGATCGTCGGTTCCCAGTTCAGCAGGTTGCGGGCGCGGGTAATGTCGGGGCAGCGCTGCAGGGGGTCATCTGACGGCAGGGGCTCGCGCACGAGGCGCGATTCGCCGCCGATCTGTCCCATCACCTTTTCCGCCAGCTCCAGGATCGAGAACTCGCCCGGGTTGCCGATGTTGATTGGTCCGGTGACGCTGTCGTCGGTCTCCATCAGGCTGATCAGCCCCCGCACCAGGTCATCGACGTAGCAGAACGACCGGGTCTGGCTGCCGTCGCCATAGATGGTGATGGGCTTGCCGTTCAGGGCCTGCCAGATGAAGTTCGACACCACGCGCCCGTCCTTCGGGTGCATGCGCGGGCCATAGGTGTTGAAGATCCGCGCCACCTTGATCGCCAGTCCGTTCTGGCGGTGATAGTCGAAGAACAGGGTTTCCGCGCAGCGCTTGCCCTCGTCATAGCAGGACCGGACACCGATCGGATTGACATGCCCCCAGTAGTCTTCCGTCTGCGGATGCTGCTGCGGGTCGCCATAGACCTCGCTGGTGGAGGCCTGCAGGATCCTGCAGTTCAGCCGCTTGGCCAGGCCGAGCATGTTGATTGCACCATGGACTGAGGTCTTGGTCGTCTGGACCGGATCATGCTGGTAGTGAACCGGTGAGGCCGGGCAGGCGAGATTGTAGATCTCGTCGACCTCGACATAGAGCGGGAAGGTCACGTCATGGCGCATGAACTCGAAGCGCGGATGATTGTGCAGATGTTCGATATTGCGCTTCGTGCCGGTGAACAGGTTGTCCGCACACAGCACCTCGTGGCCCTGTTCCAGCAGGCGATCGCACAGATGCGAGCCGACAAATCCGGCGCCGCCGGTGACAAGAATGCGCTTGCGGCTGTCATAGAGCCTCATTGATCGGATTCCCCGAGGGTTGTTGCAGATGGTGCCGGAGGGCCCGGCCCGCTTCTGATGCCAGTTTCGGGCGCGCGCCACAATGGTGCAGATTTTTCACGCTCCGCCGTGCTGCCTTCGCGTTTCATGTGTGCTAGGTCGTTCCATCGAATGACGGCTTGTGCCGTGATCAGACAGCGGAACGATCTGCGGGGACCTGGTGTCGGGACCGGATCACGACGGGGATTGAGGAACATCATGGCCGGGGCATCACGATCAGCGACGGGGAAGGGCGCGCGGCAGGCGAGACGTATCGCCCTGCCGCTGTTCCTGCTCGGGTTCGTGTTTCTGTTCGGCCTGTTTGCCGCCCGCGCGATACCGGCCCTGCCGGTGCTGACGGAGCCGGATATCTCCGATGTCCCCATGTCGCGCCTGTTCACGCGCGCGGATCTTCTGACGCACAGGGCCGGAACCGCCATCGAGACCGGCAGCGCGGAATGGCGGTTCATGGTTCGGATGCGGGCGCTGCGCGACGCCGAACTGGCCGCCCGGAAGTCCCTCGCCCTGCGTCCTATCGGCAGTGAGGCCTGGAACGCCCGGGCCTACGCAGCGCTCAAGTCGGGGCGGGTGAGTGATGCCGGACGCTACACCCTGAACGCGCTGAACGATGGACCGTTCAGCAGCCGCTTCGCCCCAACGCGCTTCAGTCTCGGTCTCAGGTTCTGGGACAGCCTGTCGGAACAGCAGAAGCAGCGCCATTATGCGCTGATCCGCAACGCCATCTACTACGAACCGGAGGCCTTCCTGGGCGGCATTCTCCCCGCCGAGGAACTCGTCGCACATGCGCGCAAGGCCATCGGTGATGACAGTCAGCTGACAGGCAAGCTTGACCGCCGTCTCTTCCACATGGGTCTCACGCCGACCGGTGCGAAGAAGTGACCGGGGGCTGACGCGATACCATCAATGGATGGACCGGCCTGTCATTCCGCAATGTAGCCGTCGGTCAGGTCCCGCGCGATGTGCCTGGCGCTGCGGTCCTCCGCCGGTCCGTAGCCCGCGCCACCGCCGGTTCTGACCACCAGCAGGTCCCCGCGCAGCAGCGGCATGCTGGTCTTGGACGGCAGTTCGACCTTCTCGCCGTCACGCTCGATCCAGGCTTCCGCCTTGCCGCCCGGCCCGCCGCCGAACAGGCCCTCCGGCGCGATGTCGAACCGGTCACCGTAGGCGGCGAAGGTCACGTCGTCGGCGGTGATCTCGTAGATGCGCTGGAACCCCAGGCCGCCGCGATGGCGCCCTGCGCCGCCTGATCCGGCAACCAGGCTGTAGTCGCGGACCCGGAAGAAGGGATAGGCCATGTCCTGGGCCTCGATCGGGATGTTGCCGCAGTTCGACAGCGGGCTGTCGACCGCGTTGCAGCCATCATTGGCCGGTCCGGCGCCATAGCCGCCGCCGAAGATCTCCAGGTAGATGTTGTAGCCCTTCGGTCCCAGATGGCTGAGGCAGCAGGCATAGGTGGTGTCGTAGCCACTGGCGATGACCCGGTCCGGCACTGCCTGGGCCAGCGCCTTCATCACCGCGTTGAAGACGCGATAGGTGGGCAGCAGTCTGGCCCGCACCGGCGCCGGGTAGATTGGATTCAGGATCGACCCGTGCGGGGCGGTGATCGTGACCGCGCGGGCGCAGCCGCTGTTGAAGGGCAGGTCAGCGGAGGTCAGGGCCGACTTGATCACCGACAGGGCCGCGCCGACGGTGGAGGCGAAGGGACTGTTGATGTTGGTCTTCACCTGCGGGCTGCTGCCGTCGAAGTCCACGGCAATGTCCGAACCCTTCACGGTCACGGTGGCCGCGATGCGCAGCGGCCCGCTGCCCTGTCCGTCGTCGTCCAGGAAGTCTTCGCCGTGGTAGGTGCCGTCCGGCACGGCCTCCAGTGCCGCGCGCATCCGCCGTTCGGCATAGTCGAGCATGCCGGTCATGGCACTCTCCACCCGGTCGGTACCGTGCCTGGCACAGAGGTCGCGCACCCGTTCGATGCCGATCTGGTTGGCGGCGAACTGCGCCTCGAAATCGCCGATGGTGTGGTCCGGCATGCGGATATTGGCCCGCACCATGCGCTGCAGCGCGCCGTCGTTGCGCCAGTCGCGGTCCAGGTTCCAGCGCGATGGCGGAAAGATGATGCCTTCCTGGTGCACGTCGGTGGCGTCGGGGTTCAGCCCCGGTGCGCCGCCCCCCAGATCGATGTGGTGGGCGACGGTGGCGGAGAACCCGATCAGCCGCCCCGCGACGAAGATCGGGGAGAACAGGAACACGTCCGGCAGGTGCTGTCCGCCGTTGTAGGGGTCGTTGGTGATGTAGAAGTCGCCTTCCTGCAGCGTCTCCGGCGGCGTGATCTTCGCGCAGGGGCCAAAGGTGTGGGCAATGGAGCCAAGCTGCAGCGGAATCAGTTCCGACTGCGCCACGACATTGCCCCTGGCATCCAGGATCGCCGAGGAGCAGTCCTCCGCCTCCCGCACGATGGTCGAGTGGGCGGAGCGGATCAGCTTCACCCCCATTTCGTGGGCGGCGGCAATCAGGGCCTGGGTAATGATGGCCTGATCGACCGCCGAGACAGTGTTGAGCGCAGTATCAGGCATCCGTCGTCTCCTCTTCCAGCCGCAGGATCAGATTATGGGCGGAATCCACCGCGCCGCGCCAGCCGTCGGCTACCAGAATCGTGGATGTGCCATCTTCCACCAGCGCGGGACCGGTGATCCCGACACCCTCCCCCGGTCGGGTGGTGCAGGGGGCGTCGGCGTGCTGCCGGTCCCGTTCGAAGAAGGAGGTCCGGTCGGCGATGCGGGCTGCCGCGGCATCGCCCGAAAGGTCCGGCTGGACACCCGGCGAAACAGCGGCCCCGGCCCGGAAGGCCACGATCTCGATGGCCGAGCCGCCGGCCTTGTCGAACTCGAAGACGCGGTGGTGTGCCGCCTCGAACAGGGCGCGGATGGTGTCCGTATCCAGTTCGTCCGGTCCGCGATCGCCCAGGTCCACCGGTATCTCGAAGGCCTGTCCGACATAGCGCATGTCCAGGCTGCGCTTCAGCCCGACATCGCCTTCCAGACCCAGATCGCGCAGGTGCGCCGCCGCCGCTGCACCAACCTCGGCGATCACCTCCCCGATCTCCGCTTCGTTCACGGCCTCCAGCCGCACCTGATGGGTACGGCTCTCGAAGTGCACGAAGTCGGAGGCCAGCAGGCCATAGGCCGACAGCACGCCTGCTGCGGGGGGGACCAGCACGGTGTGGATGCCCAGATCCTCCGCGACCCGGCAGGCCAGCATGGGTCCGGCACCACCGAAGGGCAGCAGGGCGAAGTCGCGCGGATCGTGGCCGCGTTCGGTGGAGATGCGCTGGATCGCGCGGACGATGTTCGCCTCCGCCACCCGGATTGCCGCATCCGCTGCCTGCACTGCAGTGAGGCCGAGCTGCGTCGCGATGGGGCCGATCACGGCCTCCGCCGCAGCCCGGTCGAGCTGCATGGTGCCGCCCAGAAAGGTCTCGGCGCGGATGGTACCGCGGATCAGGTGACAGTCCGTGATCGTCGGACGCTGGCCGTCGCGGCCATAGCAGGCAGGGCCCGGATCGGCGCCCGCCGACTCAGGCCCGACCCGCAGCAGCCCGCCGTCATCGATCCAGACGATGGAGCCGCCGCCTGCGCCCACCGTGGCGATATCGATGACCGGTGTCTTCACGGGCAGGCCATCGATCTCCGTGGCTGCCGCCAGATCGGGCTGGCCGTCCCGGACCAGGCAGACATCCGTGGAGGTGCCGCCCATGTCGAAGGTGATGATGTTGCCGAACCCGGACCGCAGTGCCTGGCGGGTGGCGCCGACGACCCCCGCCGCCGGTCCCGAGAACAGCGCGGTTATGGCGGACCGGGCCATGCCTGCGGCGGGCAGGCGACCACCGTTGGACTGCATGACGGAGAACCGGCCCCGATGGCCGCGCGCATTCAGGGCTTCGCCGAAGCGGCCGAGATAGGCGTCGATCACGGGCTGCACATAGGCGGCGAGCGCGGTCGTCGATGCGCGCTCGTACTCCCGGAACTCGCGGCAGACATCGGCGGAGATCGTGACCTTCTGGTTCTGGAACCGCTTGCGCACGGCATCGGCCACGGCCTGCTCATGCGTCGGCTCGACATAGGCGTTCAGCAGGCAGATCGCGACGGCTCCATAGGGGTCGCCATCGGCTTCAGCGGTTTCCAGGCGTTCCGCGATCCGGGACATGGTGGTCTCCAGGTCCAGCGCGTCGACGATCGCGCCCGTGGCGTCGATCCGTTCCGGCGCCTCGATCACGTCGCGGCGTTGCACCACCGGTTCGGGCTTGGCATAGAACAGGTCATAGATGCGGCGGCGGTTGTGGCGCTGGATGAACAGGATATCGCGTGTCCCCTGCGTCACCACCATCAGCACCCGCGCGCCCTTGCGCTCCAGGATCGCATTGGTGGCAACGGTGGAGCCATGCACCAGATCATCGACCTGCGACAGGTCCAGCCCGGCGCTGTCGATGGCGTTCAGCGCGCCTTCGTCCGGTCGCGCGGGGGTGGAGGGGACCTTGGTCACCTGCAGGCGGCCGTCATCGCCGATGGCCACCAGATCCGTGAATGTTCCTCCGACCTCGACCCCGACCCGCATCGACAGTTCCTCCCCCTGTGCACAGCGAGGGTAGGCCAGCAGTTGCCACCATGGGAAGATGCCGACTGGGGATTCGCTGTCGGCAAGGGGCTGCCATGCATCGCGCGTGGGTGATCGTCGTTCTGTGTGCGCTGGTCGTGGGCTGCTGTCTGGGGCTGGCGCGCTTCGCGTTCGGCATGCTGCTGCCCGGGATCAGCGCCGATGTCGGGCTGGACTACGCCCAGGGCGGGCTGCTCGGTACCAGCTATTTCGTCGGCTACCTGCTGATGGTGCTGGGGGTGCCGCGCATCGTGCGCGTGGTCGGCCAGCGGGTGATGATCCTGTCAGGCCTGCTGATCCTGACCATCGGCATGGTCGGCATGGCCATGGTCACCCGGTTCGAACCCCTGCTGGTGCTCTACACGCTGACCGGAATGGGCGCGGGCGGTGCCTATGTCCCGGCGATGAGCCTGGCGTCGAGCTGGTTCGAGGCATCGCATCGCGGGCGCGCGGCGGGTACCATGCTGGCCGGGGCAGGCATCGGGATCGTGCTTTCCGGGCTGCTGGTGCCGGCGCTTTTCCCCGTCGCCGGGTTTGCGGGCTGGCAGGTGGGCTGGCTGCTGTTCGCGCTGATCGCCGTCGTGACCCTGCTGGCCTGCCTCATCGGCCTGCGTGACCGTCCGGCCCTGATCGGCCTGAAACCCTATGGCACACCCGCCCCGCCACCGGTTGCCGGATCGCCGCCGCCCCGGCGCGGCTGGCTGGTGCTGCTGCATCTGGGCATCATCTACGCCTGCTATGGCATCACCTACATGGTCTACACGACCTTCATCGTCACCACGATGATCGACGAGCGTGGAATGGATGCCGCCCAGGCCGGGCAGGTCTGGAGCATCGTCGGCTTCTGTTCGATCTTCTCGGGCGCCCTGTTCGGTGGCCTGTCGGACCGCATCGGGCGGCGCGGCGGGCTGATGGCCTCGTCGCTGGCCCAGGCGCTGGCCTTCGCGCTGGTGGCGGGCAGCTTCGGCGAGGTGGCACTCTTTGCCTCCGTCGTCTGTTTCGGCATCTCGGCCTGGAGCGTACCCACCATCATGGCCGCCGCTGCCGGAGACCAGGTCGGTCCGGAACGTGCGGCGGGCGCACTGGCGGTCATCACCCTGATCTTTGCCGCAGGTCAGGCTGTCGGCCCCGTGGGCGCCGGGGCGCTGGCCGAGCTGACCGGCCGTTTCGGGCCCGGTTTCGCTGCCTCGGCCGCCATCGCGATCCTGGCCGTCGCGCTTTCGGCGCTGTTGCCGACGCGGCGCTGAGGTCCCGGCCGCGATCCGGCTGTCGGAACGGTTGCGTCAGCGCCGACGCGGCGGGCGACCCATGACGCGGCGGCCGAACAGGCTGGCGGTCAGGTCGCGCATCAGGCGGGCGGTCTTGCCCCGGTCGTCCAGGTAGGGGTTGATCTCGGCCAGGTCGACGGAGGTGACGAGGCCGCTGTCGTGCAGCAGTTCCATGATCAGGTGCGCCTCCCGAACCGTCGCGCCGCCGGGCACCGTGGTGCCGACCCCCGGCGCCACGTCCGGGTCCAGGAAATCCACGTCCAGGCTGACATGCAGCAGGCCGTTCGCGGCCCTGACCCGGTCGATGAAGGCGCGGGTCAGGCCGGCAAAACCGATCTCGTCCACCGCGCGCATGTCGTGGATATCGATGTTGTTGTCCAGCACCAGATCATGCTCGGTCTCGTCGACGGAGCGGATGCCCATCATGGTGACATTGCGTGGATTGACCGGACTCTCCAGCGGCGCGCCATAGACTTCCGCGCCGTCGATGCCGCAGAACATGGCGACGGGCATGCCGTGGGTGTGGCCTGATTCCGAGCTTTCCAGCGTGTTGAAGTCGGCGTGGGCGTCGAGCCAGAGCACGAACAGCTCCCGACCCTGCGTTGCGGCGTGGCGGGCGATGCCTGCAACGGTGCCGATGGCCAGGCTGTGGTCGCCACCGACGAAGACCGGGGTCCAGCCCGCATCGGCGATCCGGGTCGCGTGATCCATCAGGCTCTCGGTCCAGGCGGCGGTCATGGCGATGTTGCGGGCCCGGCCCCGTTCCGGCACTTCCCGCGCCAGCGGCGCAGGCTCCGCATTGCCGAAATCCCGCACCTCGTGCCCCAGTTCCTGCAGTGCCTCCCCCAGCCCGGCAATGCGCATGGCATCCGGTCCCATCTGGCAGCCACGCAGGCTGGCCCCGGAATCGACGGGCGCGCCGAGGATGGCGATCTTGCGGGTCTGGCTTTCCTGCATGGTCAGGGCGTCCGATCCTGAAATGAAAAAGGGGAGCCGCCGGCTCCCCTTTCCCGTAACCCGAAAGTGGCTGCTGTTACCAGAGGGCCACCGGATTGATGATCATCTGGACCGTGCCCTTGATCCGGGCCTGACCCAGGACAAACATGAACTCGGTCACGCCTTCCTCGGCGAGACGACCGGTGTTCATGGTCTCCAGAATGTAGATCCCGTTTTCCTTCAGCAGGGTGACGTGGCCATAGAACAGCTTGTCTCCCTTTGCGGGCGGTACGGAGTCGAGGCCCCAGGTGTCGGCACCCACGGCCATGACGTCCTGGGCGGCGAGATAGACCGCAGCCTCGTTGTTCATGCCCGGTTCACCGCTGACCCACGCGGTCGGATCTGATGCAAGCTTGCCGTCGGTCCAGCCCGTGTGGAACAGAACCACGTCACCGGTGCGGATCTCGACGCCCTGCGCCTGGGCTGCCGCACGGATATCGGCGGAACCGAATGACTGGCCGGCCTCCATGACCTCAACGCCGAAGTGCTTCGCCATGTTGATCAGCACTCCACGACCCACCAGAGGCGGGATGTTGTGGACACCAAGCTTCGTCAGGCCGGTAACCTGCGCGATCTCCTTGTCGGAGTTGCAGTTGTAGTACATGCCCTTCTCGCCCAGGTGGCCCAGGCCGTCGATCTGCGGGCCGATGCCGAACCAGAGCTGGGCGATGTCGTCATTGTAGATGGCTTCATAGCCGAACTGGGTCAGACGGTTGCCACCTGCCTGGCCGGGAGAGACCACCTGCAGCATCAGGCCACGCGGCGGGAAGGCCGGGGTCGAACTGTCGATGACGATGCCGAGCGGGTGCGAATTGCCCTTCTTGATCAGCTTGGAAGCCATCAGGACCTGATCGGGCGTCACATGGTTCGCGGAACCGATCTGGTCGTCGGCGCCCCATTTCGAGGGCTTGCATTCGGAGGCGGCATGGCTGCCCGCCATTACGCTGCCAGCAGCGAACAGGGCAAGGCCCAGGCTGGCACCAAAGAGGGATTTCTTCATTGGATGTTTCCTTGTGTTTTCCCCAACGGACGGTCGTCATTTGTCGCGACCATTCCTCCCCGCCCGGATTCATCCCGGCAGGCCGAATTATTCTCAGGGGCAATTGCTTTTGATTGCAAGGGTGAATTGCCGTTGCGGAAAGAGTGCCGGTGATTCCGTCGGGGCGGGAAATGGTCTATCGTCGCGCCATCCTGCGGGCTGACGGAAGGCAGAGCCATGAATGACGAGACCCCGACGCTTGGACGTGCACACCAGAGGGCGCGGCCTGACACACCGGCGCTCGGTGCCTACCCGCGCGTCAGGATGCGGCGCACCCGGGCGCAGGACTGGACCCGGCGGATGGTGTCGGAGAAGGTGCTGACCCCGGCGGATTTCATCTGGCCCCTGTTCGTGCATGAGGGTTCGGGCGTCGAGGATGTGGCGGCCATGCCCGGTGTCCGGCGTTATGACGTGGCCAGCCTGCCTGCTGCGGTGGCGGAGGCAGCAGCGCTCGGCATCCCCGCGATTGCTCTGTTCCCGGCGCTGGACCCGGCGAAGAAGGACGCGGAGGGGTCGGAGGCAACCAATCCGGACAATGTCGTCTGCCGGGCGATCCGCGCCGTGAAGGCGGAGGTGCCGGAAATCGGCATCCTGTGTGACGCGGCGCTGGATCCCTTCACTTCCCACGGGCATGACGGGGTGATCCGCGACGACTATGTCACCAATGACGAAACGGTGGAGATCCTTGTTCGACAGTCGCTCAATCAGGTGGAGGCGGGGGCGGACATCATCTCCCCCTCCGACATGATGGACGGGCGCGTCGGCGCGATCCGGGAGGCGCTGGAGCGTGAAGGTCACGTCAACAGCATGATCATGTCCTACGCCGCCAAGTATGCCTCCGCCTTCTATGGCCCGTTCCGGGACGCCATCGGCTCCCAGGCCAATCTGGGCAAGGCCAGCAAGGCGACCTACCAGATGAACCCGGCCAATGGCGACGAGGCGATGCGGGAGGTGGCGCTGGACATCGCCGAGGGCGCCGACATGGTGATGGTGAAGCCCGGCATGCCCTATCTCGACCTCTGCCACCGGGTGAAGACGACATTCGGCGTGCCGACCTTCGCCTATCAGGTGTCCGGTGAATACGCGATGCTGCAGGCCGCGGCGGGCAACGGCTGGCTGGACCTGGAGCGGGTGATGCTGGAAAGCCTGCTGGGCTTCAAGCGGGCCGGATGTGACGGTGTGCTGACCTATTTCGCCGTCGAGGCGGCGCGCAAACTGAAGGAACTTGGCTGACCCATGACGCTTGCAGCATCGGAACGTGGTGGCCCGCTGGCCGGGATCACCGTCATCGACCTGACCCGGGTTCTGGCCGGTCCCTACTGCACCCTGATGCTGGCCGAGCTCGGTGCCCGCGTGATCAAGGTGGAGGAACCGGGCGTCGGCGACATCAGCCGCTCCATCGGTCCCTTCGTGAAGGGCAAGTCGGCCTATTTCATGAGCCTGAACCGCGACAAGGAAAGCATCGCGCTGAACCTGAAGGATGATGCCGACCGGGCGGTGTTCGAGCAGCTGCTGGAGCAGGCTGACGTGCTGGTGGAGAACTATCGTCCCGGCACGATGGAGAAGCTCGGCTATGGCTGGGACACGCTGCAGGCCCGCTGGCCATCGCTGATCTTCGCCGCGGCCAGCGGCTTCGGCCAGACCGGCCCCTACGCCAAGCGTCCGGCCTACGACATGGTGGTGCAGGGCATGGGCGGGGTGATGAGCCTGACCGGGCACCCCGGCGGCCCGCCGACCCGCGTCGGCTCCTCCATCGGCGACCTCGCGGCGGGCATGTTCGCCGCCGCCGGGATCAATGCGGCCCTGTTCGAGCGGACGCGCACCGGCAAGGGCGCCATGATCGATATCGGCATGCTGGACTGCCAGGTGGCGCTGCTGGAAAACGCCATCGTGCGCTATACGACGACCGGTGACATTCCCGGCCCCCTGGGGGCGCGGCATCCGCCCTTCGCGGCCTTCACCAGTGCGGATGGCCACATCATCGTTGCCTGCGGCACGGACAAGGCATTCCAGGACCTGGCCGAAGCGCTTGGTGCGCCGGAAATGGCGCAGGACGACAGGTTTGCCACGCCCACCAGCCGGGTGGAGAACGTGGAGCAGCTGCAGGTGGTGCTGGACAGCCTGTTCGTGACCAGGACCACCGACGACTGGCTCGCCATTCTGGAGGCCAAGGGCCTGCCCTGCGGTCCGATCAACAATGTCGCGCAGGTGCTCGCCGATCCGCACGTGATTTCCCGCAACATGATCGTCCACACGGATGATCCGGTGGCCGGGCATGTGCAGATGGGCGGCAATCCGATCAAGATCTCCGGCCATCCGGACGGCACCCTGCGCCGCCATGCGCCGGACCTGGACGAGAACCGCGCGGCGCTGCTGGCGGAACTGGCCGCCGCCCGGGACAGCGCCCGCTCAACCGGATAGGGGACCGACGCATGGAATGGCTGACCGAGCAGAAGCTTCCCATCGGCAAGGCCGCCAAGTCCGTCGTCGAGTGGATCACCGACAATTTCGCCTGGTGGTTCGACGCCTTCTCCATCGGCATGGAAACCGCCATCGACGGGCTGCTGTGGCTGTTGCAGGCACCGCATCCGCTGATCATCGTCGCGCTGGTCGCGGCACTTGCCTGGCTGCTGAAGCGCTCCATCGGTTTCACGGTCTTCGTTGCCCTGTCGCTGCTGCTGATCATCAACCAGGGCTACTGGGAGGAAACCACCGAGACCCTGGCGCTGGTGCTTTCGGCAGCCGTCGTCTGCATGGTCGTCGGCGTGCCCATCGGGGTCGCGGCGGCGCACCGCCCGTGGCTGTTCCGCCTGCTGCGGCCGATCCTGGACCTGATGCAGACGATCCCGACCTTCGTCTATCTGATCCCGGCGCTGATCCTGTTCGGTCTCGGCATGGTGCCGGGCCTGATCGCCACGGTCATCTTCGCCATTCCGGCACCGATCCGGCTGACCCATCTCGGCGTCTCCTCGACACCGAAACCGCTGATCGAGGCGGGGCAGGCCTTCGGTGCCACCGGCTGGCAACTGCTGTGGAAGGTGGAACTGCCCTATGCGCTGCCCTCCATCCTCGCCGGGCTGACCCAGACCATCATGCTCTCGCTGTCGATGGTGGTGATCGCGGCGCTGGTGGGGGCGGACGGGCTGGGGGTGCCGACCCTGCGCGCGCTCAACACGGTGAATATCGCGAAGGGGTTCGAGGTCGGCGTGGCCATCGTCCTGATCGCCATCATCCTCGACCGGCTCTGCCGCCGGGATGAAGGTTCGAAGGGGCCGGGCAAGTGAGCGAGACCGCATCCACTCCCGCCGCCACCCCGGCAGTCGTCCGTTTCCGCGATGTGGACATCCTGTTCGGCGACCGGCCCGCCAGCGCCCTGCCGCTGGTTGATGCCGGAAAGTCGCGCGCGGAGATTCAGGAGGAAACCGGGCAGGTCGTCGGCGTCAAGGGCGCCAGCCTGGACATTCACGAGGGCGAGATCGTCGTCCTGATGGGCCTCTCCGGCTCCGGCAAATCGACCCTGCTGCGCGCGGTCAACGGCCTGAACCCGGTGACGCGCGGGCAGGTGCTGGTGCACGACGGTGCGGCGGAGGTCGATGTGGCCCGCTGCAGTGCCACCGACCTGCGCCGCCTGCGCATGCACCGCATCGCCATGGTGTTCCAGCAGTTCGCGCTACTGCCCTGGCGCACGGTGGCGGAGAACGTCGGTCTCGGGCTGGAGCTTGCCGGGGTTCCGGTGGCGGAGCGGCGGGAACGGGTGGCGCGGCAGCTTGATCTGGTGGATCTGGGGGTCTGGGCCGACCGGCGGGTGCATGAGCTTTCCGGCGGCATGCAGCAACGGGTGGGGCTGGCCCGTGCCTTTGCCACCGATGCGCCGATCCTGCTGATGGACGAGCCCTTCTCGGCGCTGGATCCGCTGATCCGGGCGCATCTGCAGAACGAGCTGCTGGACCTGCAGACACGACTGAAGAAGACCATCATCTTTGTCAGCCACGATCTGGACGAGGCCATCAAGCTGGGCAACCGCATCGCGATCATGGAGGGCGGGCAGATCATCCAGACCGGCCAGCCGGAAGACATCGTGCTCAACCCGGCGAACGACTATGTGGCCGAATTCGTTGCCCACATGAACCCGCTGCAGGTGATGCGCGCCGCCACCATGATGCGGCCCGTCGACGATCTGCCGCGCGACGGGGCCGGACGGCTGTGCCTGGACCGTCATGGCTGGTTCAAGCTGGCGCTGGACCCGTCCGGCGCGCCGCTGGAGGCAGCCTGCAATGGCGAAAGCTGGCCCATCCTCGCCGCCGATCCCGCCACCAGCCCGGAAACCGGTCAGATGCTGACGGCCGCACCCGACGTGGTGATGCAGCAGGTCATCGACTGGCGCGAACGCTCCGGCGGCCCGGTGCTGATCGTGCAGGATGGCCGGATGCTGGGCGCCATCGGCGACGACCAGATCTTCCGGGGGCTGCTCCGCCGGAAGGTGTGAGGGGGCGCTGTGACCACACTGAACCACCGGGCTTCACCCCCTCCTCGATCCTCCCCCGTCAAGGGGGAGGAAGTGCCTCAGCGCTGACGCCTTCGCCCCTTCCCCCTCGATGGGGGAAGGCCGGGAAGGGGGTGGGGGTGCCGTGAGGGCTTGGACGAATTCGACCTCAACACCGACGCCGTACCCGGACTTGATCCGGGTACCCAGCGGTGCCGCACCGGCGTGGGAGACTGGGCTCGCGGATCAAGTCCGCGAGCACCGTGGTGATGGGGAGGTGCCGAAACATCTCCGCAATCACACCCAAATTCACGCCGTGCCCGGGCTTGACCCGGGTACCCAGGAGTGTCGCACTGGCGTGGGAGACTGGGCTCGCGGATCAAGTCCGCGAGCGCCGTGGTGGTGGGGGATCAGCCCCGTACCCGCTCCGGCAGGACCGTTGCGGGCGGGGTGTTGCGGCTGCGTTCGCTGGTGATGGCGCCGTCGATGATGGTCATGCCGACGCCGGGCAGGTTCCCCTGCTCGATGGATTCCAGCATGTTCTTCCCCGGCGCGTGCTGAGCCTGGTCCAGCAGCACGAAGTCGGCGGCCATGCCGACCTCGACCAGGCCGGTATCCAGGTCGCGCATCCGCGCCGTATTGCCGGTGGCGAAGCAGAAGGCCGTCTCCGCCTTCACGTCACCGAACGACGACAGCAGCGCGATCATGCGCAGGATGCCGAGCGGCTGCACCCCGGACCCGGCGGGGGCGTCGGTGCCCAGGATCACGCGATCCATCTGGCCGAGTTCCCGCGCCGTGTTCATGGCCAGCAGGGCCGCGCGCTCGTTGCCGTTGTGCACCAGTTCGATGCCGCGGCCGCACTGCTCGCACAGGCAGACGATCTGGTCGTCGGGCAGGGCGGTGTGGCCGCCATTGATGTGGCCGATGATGTCGGCATCCGCCTCCAGCACCACATCCTTGTCGATCAGGCCCGACCCCGGAATCGACGGGCCGCCGGTATGGATGGTGGACTGGATGCCGTACTTCCGGGCCCAGCCGACCATCTCCTTGGCGGTCTCCCCTGCCTTGACCGAGCCGAGACCGACCTCCCCCAGCAGTTTGACGCCCGCGTCGGCCAGGTCCTTGAAGTCGTTCTCGTCCATGCCCTGTTCGATCACCGGCGCACCGCCGTGCACCTTCACGCCGGAGGGGCGGAAATTCTCGTACCAGCGCTGTGACGCGATCGCGAGCGCCTTCAGCCCGACGATGTCCTTCGGGCGGCCGGGCAGATGCACCTCCCCGGCGGAGATCATGGTGGTGACGCCGCCATGCAGGCAGGAATCGATCCAGCTGAGCTGCGATTGCCGGGGGGTATAGTCGCCGATCACCGGATGCACATGGCTGTCGATCAGGCCCGGCGACACGGCGGTCCCCTTCGCATCGACCTCCACATCCGCCTGATCGGTGTCCAGATCCTTCGCCTTGCCGATGGCCGCGATCCGGCCATCCAGCGCCACGATGCAGTCGGCATCCAGGATCGGGTTTGCCAGATCACCGGACAACAGCAGCCCGATGTTCCTGATGACGAGTTTCTTGGCCATGTCCTGTCCCCCTGTCTGAATCCGTCTATCCGGAATCCTACCTCACAACAGGTCCATGTCGAGGATTGCGCCGAGTTCGGTCAGGGCCTGCCTGGCACCCGTGACCTTGATGGTCTGCATGCCCAGCGCCTTCGCGGGTTTCAGGTTGATGCCCAGGTCGTCCAGGTAGACCGCCTCCGACGGGTCGATGCCGATCTCGCGGCAGGCGAGGCGGTAGATTTCCGGGTCGGGCTTGCGCAGGTTGACCTTCGATGATTCCACGACGATCTGGAACCGGGCCATGACGTCGGCGACGGCGGCGGCCTTCTCGCTGTCGCTGGCGATGCCGGGGCCATGACCGGCGCGGACATTGTTGGTGATGCAGGCGCAGATGCGGTCCTGGCGGATCATGTCCAGCGCGCGGACCATTTCCGGCCTCAACGTGCCGGAGAGCAGCGCGATCACGTCCTTGCCGGGAATGGGATGGCCGATGGCGGTGCTTTCGGCCAGGAACAGCCCATCGAAGGTGTCGAGATCGACGTCATTGCGCTCGAACTGGGCCCAGGCGTTCGTGTCCGGGTTGGTGGCATTGATGCCCCGGATGGTGCCGACGGGCATGCCCTTCTCGGTCTCGTACTCGGCGAAACGCTCGAACGGGCTGGAGGTGAAGACACCGCCGAAGTCCCAGATGACGGCTTTGACGTTCGCGGTGGGTACTGCATTGCTCATGGATTGGTCTCCTCCCCCTCCACCGGCTCGGTGAGGAAATGCCGGCCTGCCCGGTCCTCCACCTCGACCACCCAGAGGTCCGGGTCGGTCGCCAGTCGGCGCTGAATATAGCTGTCGGCCTCCGTGGCCGGAACCGGCTCCGTGCCCGACGAGCGGAGCCACGTCCGCACGCCGTTCATGTAGCCGGGTGAATAGACGGTGGCGGTGCCGCCCGGCGCCTCCACCTTCAGCAGGATGCTGCCTGCTTCCTCCGCGCCGCGCCGTACCAGATAGGCGAAAGCGCCCTGCGCACGGACGCTGCGCAGATAGGCGGCGACCCAGATCTCCGCCTTCAGGCGCGCACTCATGCGGGTTCCAGAGGTTGCCTGCGCCATCCCTCTCCCCCACCCGGCGACCCATCAGGGATGCTCGCACGGGGGACCGGGCGGGGGAGAGGGATGGCGCAGCCAGCAAACGACATGGTTGAACCATTCCCCGACTGCGCGTCAGAATGCGTCAAACAGACAACAATCGGGGAGGCAGGGAACATGGGCGATCCGTCATACATGTCGGCGCGGGAACTGGTGGCCGCCATTGGCCAGCAGACGCTGCGGTCGGAAGAGGTGCTGGATCATTACCTTGATCGGCTGGAACGGTTCAACGGGCAGATCAACGCGGTGGTGGCAACGGATGTGGATGCCGCCCGCGCCCGCGCCCGCGCGGCGGACGCTGCGGCGGCCCGGGGGGAGAGCTGGGGGCCGCTGCACGGGCTGCCGATGACGGTGAAGGACACGTTCGAGGTTGTCGGCATGGCCTGCACCGCGGGCGCGCCGGAACTGAAGGATCATCAGCCGAATCGCCATGCCACGGCGGTCGAGCGCCTGATCGAGGCCGGGGCGATCATCTATGGCAAGACCAACACGCCGCTCTACGCCGGGGACCTGCAGACCTACAACGCGGTCTTCGGCACGACCAACAATCCCTGGGACGTGAGCCGCGCGCCGGGGGGGTCGTCGGGCGGTTCCGCCGCCGCGCTGGCGTCCGGCTTCACCGCGCTGGAACTGGGATCGGACATTGGCGGCTCGATCCGCAATCCGGCGCATTTCTGTGGCGTCACCGGGCACAAGCCGAGCTTTGGCGCGGTGCCGATCCGTGGCCATATTCCGGGGCCGCCGGGTGCGCTGACCGGGGCCGATATCGGGGTCGCGGGGCCGCTGGCGCGCAGTGTCGATGACCTGGAACTGGCGCTGGATGTCATGGCCGGGTCCGACATGCTGGATCAGGCGGGCTGGAAGCTGAAGCTCGCCAATGCGCGGCATGAGGCCATCCGCGACTACAGGATTGCCGTCTGGTCCGACGACCCGTTCTGTGCCGTTGACCCGGAGTTCCGTGACCTGATCGAGGGGGCGGGCACGGCGCTGGAGGAAATGGGCGCCAGGGTGGATCGTTCGGCCCGCCCCGCTGTCGACATGCGGGAATCGCACGAGATCTACTACAGCCTGCTGGCGGCCGCGCTTGGTGCCGGTCTGCCGGAGAGCATGCGGCGGAAACTGCGCGAGAACCCGCCGGACGCCGACGACCACAGCCATCAGGCGATCTTCGCCCGTGGCGCGGTCATGGACCATGCGGAATGGCTGGACTGGGATGAGCGCCGGGCGGTGCTGCGGGAGATGTGGAACCGCTTTTTCGGCGATGTGGATGTGCTGCTCTGCCCGGTCATGCCGCGCGCGGCCATTCCGCACGACCAGTCCGCCAGCTTCGGCACCCGAACCGTGGAGATCGCCGGCCAGAGCCGCAACTATGTCGACATGATCGTCTGGTGCGGCCTGACCTGCGGGGTCTATCTGCCTGCCACCGTGGTGCCAGTCGGGCGCACCGATGCTGGGCTGCCGGTCGGGGTACAGGTGGTCGCCAACTTCATGGAGGATCGCTCCGCGCTGCATGTGGCACGGCATCTGGAGAAGGCGCTTGGCGGCGTCGTTCCGCCCCCCGGCTTCGCATGAGGATTGCCGTTCTGGGCGGCGGTCATGGTGCCCATGCCGCCGCCGCCGACCTGTCGGAACAGGGACACGAGGTCCGTTTCTGGCGGCGTGATGCGGTGGCACTGCAGGGCCTGATGGCCAGGGGCGCACTGCGGCTGACGGATGCGGCGGGCAGTCGCGACGTGCCGATCCAGACGGTGACACCGGATATCGGCGAGGCGGTCGCAGGCGCGGAACTGATCCTGATGCCCGGCCCTGCCATGGCCCAGGTGGATATTGCCCGCGCCATGGCCCCGCACCTGTCGGACGGTCAGGGCATCCTGATGCCGCCGGGCAGCTTCGGCACCTGGGTGGTCATGGATACCCTGCGGGCGGAGGGCTGCAGCGCCGATCTGCTGCTGGGTGAGTCCGGCACCCTGCCGTGGCTGGCCCGGATGCAGGGACCGGAGGAGGTCGCTATCGTCACCCGCGCGACGCGTCTGCCGACCGGCGTGTTTCCGCTGGCCCGCGCCGATGCGGCCTTCGACCTGTTCGGCAGGGCCTTTCCGGCCATCGAGCGGCTGACGGACGGGCTGGACGGGGCGCTGATGAACGCGGGGCCGATCATCCATCCGCCGCTGATCCTGATGAACGCCGGACCCATCGAGCATTTCGAGCACTGGGACATTCACAACGAGGGCACGCAGCCCGCGATCCGGCGTGTCACCGATGCGCTGGATGCGGAGCGCGTGGCGGTGCGGGAGGCGCTGGGATACGGCCCGCCGCATTTTCCCCTGGCCGACCACTATGACGACAGCCGCCCGGAATGGATGTACGGGCAGGCGGCGCACGACCGGCTGGTGGTCTCCAGCCGCTGGCGGGAGAGGCTGGATCTGACCCGCCACCGCTACATGCGCGAAGATGTGGCGATCGGACTGGCGTTCCTGGTCTCGGTCGCGCGCTGGGTCGATGTCCCCGCGCCGGTGGCGAGCGGTCTGCTGGCGCTGGCCGGTGCGGTCAACGGGGAGGATTTCTCGGCCACCGGGCGCACACTCGGCAATCTCGGCCTGGCTGATCTGGCTCCGGCCGCCCTGCAGACCCGGCTGAGAGAGGGCTTCTGATGCCGCGCGTTGCACTGGTTGGTGCCGGACGCATGGGACGCGGGCTGGCGCATGTCTTTGCCTGGGGCGGCTGGCAGGTCGATCTGCTGGATGCGAAACCGCGGGACAGTGCTGCTGCGACCACCCTGCTTTCGGCGGCCCGTGACGAGGTGGCGCGCACCCTGAACCTGATGGCGGAGTTCGGGCAATGCGAGCCGGGCGCGGTTGCGGGCCTTCGGGAACGCATCAGCTTTCGCGGGCCCGATGACCTCCCCGACGCGCTTGCCCGCGCTGATCTGGTGATGGAGGGCGTGCCTGAGACGCGGGAAGCGAAGGCGGAGGCGCTGTCGCTGATCTCCGCCCATGCGGGGGCGGAGACAATCATTGCCTCCACCACATCGACCATGCTCTCGACGGAGCTTGCGGCGCATGTGACGCCCCCGGAGCGATTTCTGAACGCCCACTGGCTCAACCCGGCATATCTGATTCCGCTGGTGGAGGTCAGTCCACACGACGGTACGGCACCTGAGGTGCGTGACCGGCTGCTCGGCTGGCTGCGCGACATCGGCAAGGTGCCGGTGGTCTGCAAGGCCAGTCCCGGTTTCATCGTGCCGCGCATCCAGGCGCTGGCGATGAACGAGGCGGCGCGGATGGTGGAGGAAGGCGTGGCCAGTGCGGAGGACATGGATACGGCGATCCGGGCCGGGTTCGGCCCGCGCTTCGCCGTGCTCGGCCTGGTGGAATTCATCGACTGGGGCGGGGTGGACATCCTGCACCACGCCAGCCGCTACCTGACGGAAACAACCGGTCAGGACCGGTTCCGTGCACCGGAGATCGTGGGGGAGAAGATGGCGCAGGGGGCCACCGGATTGCATGCCGGTCGCGGCTTCCACGACTATGCCGACGTGGACCGGGAGGCCTATCAGCGCGACCGCATCCGCGACTTCGTCGATGTTCTGGGCCAGCGCGGCCTGCTCGCCCCGCCCCGGATCTGAGCGGCAGCAGTGCCGCTCCGGCGTGGGAGACCGGGCTCGCGGATCGAGTCCGCGAGCATCGTGAGGGTGGGAAGGGAGGGAACTGCCTCTCCACCACAAACCACGCCGTACCCGGGCTTGACCCGGGTACCCATGGTGCCGTTCCGGCGTGAGAGACTGGGCTCGCGGATCAGGTCCGCCAGCATCGTGAGAGGGAAAGGGAGGGAACTGTCTCACCACCTCAAACCACACCGTACCCGGGCTTGACCCGGGTACCCAGGAGTGCCGCTCCGGCGTGGGAGACTGGGCTCGCGGATCAGGTCCGCGAGCATCGTGAGGGTGGGGGCAGTCCCGCTGAACGCTCCCGCCCCCGCTGACGCAACGTCGGCTCAGACCTCGATCACCAGCTTTCCGAAATGGCTTGCGGCGCGCATGGTGTGGTAGGCGGCGCGGGCGTCCGCGAACGCGAAGGACTGGTCGATCACGGGCTTCAGGCCGTGGGTGGTGATGGCGCGGTTCATGTCGGCGAACATCGACCGGGGACCGACATAGATGCCGCGTATCGTCACCGACTTGCGCATGATCGCTGTCGGGCTCGCCTGTCCGGCGGCGCCGGTCAGAATGCCGATCAGGCCGATGATGCCACCGACACGCACCGCGTTCACCGACCGGTCGAAGGTGCCGGGGCCGCCGACCTCCACCACCCGGTCAACGCCCGTGCCACCGGTGAGGTCCAGCACCGCCGCATCCCAGTCCGGCGTGGTGCGGTAGTTGATGGTTTCATCCGCGCCCAGCGCCTTCATGCGCGCCAGCTTCTCGTCGGAGGAAGAGGTGACGATGGTCCGCACCCCCATCATCGCGCAGAACTGTTGTGCGAAGACCGAGACACCACCGGTGCCCAGCAGCAGCACCGTCTCCCCCGCCAGCACCGGTCGCGGCTGGGTCAGCGCGTGCCACGCGGTCAGCGCGGCGCAGGGCAGGGTGGCCGCCTCCGCATCCGTCAGGTGTGCCGGGGTCGGGATGACACCGCGTTCGGGCAGGATGACTTCCTCCGCCAGCACCCCCTGACGCGCGCCACCAAGTGCGGATGCCATTGCGGCGGCGCTGATCTCCCCGGCGGTCCAGTCCTCGAAGAAGCAGGAGGTGACGCGGTCGCCTTCCTTCAGGCTGACGCCGGGACCGACAGCGGTCACGACCCCGGCCCCGTCCGAGTTCGGTACGGTGGGGAATGGCAGTTTGCGGGTAATCGGATCCTCGATGGTGCTGAGGTCGCGATAGTTGATCGAATTGGCACTGATCTTCAGCCGGACCTCGCCGGGGCCGGGCGTCGGCGTTGGCCGTTCCGCCAGGTTCAGCGCATCGACGCCGTCACCGCAAATGATTTCCCAGGCTCGCATGATGACTGTCCGATCTGCATGAGGTGTTGATCTGTTGTGGCCGGGAAGTCTGCCGCCTGTGAAACAGGCGATCAAGCCGTGCCCGGTTTCGTCCGGAGCCGGCGAGACGCAGAACGGGCCGCACCATCACTGCGATCACAGTGCGGGACGGCCCGTCCGGCAGATCAGGTTGCCTGAAGCGATCAGGCGCGGCGACGACGGCCCCCGCGGCCCAGGCCGATGGCCTTTGCCATCTCGGCCCGCTTCTCGGCGTAGCTGGGTGCGACCATCGGGTAATCCGACGGCAGGTTCCACTTCGCGCGGTAGTCTTCCGGCGACATGTTGAAGTTGGTGCGCAGATAGCGCTTCAGCATCTTCAGCTTCTTGCCGTCTTCCAGACAGATCAGATAGTCCGGGGTGATGGAGCGACGCACGGAGACAGCCGGCTTCTGCTTCTCGGCCTCCGGCTCCGGCTCGGAGGTGCCTGCACCGGCCAGGGCGGTGTGGATGCGGTTGATCAGTTCCGGCAGTTCATCGGAAGCGACAACATTGTTGGAAACATACGCGGCGGTGACCTCTGCGGTCATTTCGAGCAGATCATGCTGCGTGGTGGCACCATTCTCAGCCGTAATCGATGCCATGGCGGCAACTCCTGTTTGCAATTCTCAGAACTTGAATCGTCTCGATGATCGCTCCGGACCAAGGATTCGAGCCGCAATCTAGTCATTTACGAGAGAAATGAAAGTATTTCCTGAAGGAATCATGAATTTATTGAACAA
Organism: Kordiimonadales bacterium IMCC3096; assembly: GCA_016865035.1. GTDB lineage: Bacteria > Pseudomonadota > Alphaproteobacteria > Minwuiales > Minwuiaceae > Minwuia. The sequence continues at coordinate 1,460,585 of CP018227.1, read as the reverse complement.
GTAAATCAGAATACAGCCCGCGATGGTTGGTCGCATCACGTTCGATTACACTGTCAGAATGTCGCACATCAGAGAGAACGATGGTCAGGCGGACATTGCCAAATGGCGGCAGATAAATTGCCAATCGTCCACCGTCACATGGTAAGTTGCCGCAACGGTATTTCAGACGGAGGCAAGTATCATGGCTGATGGTTCAAGGCCAGTTTCTTCAGTTCGGGCCAACTGCAGTGATGCGGAATGGCAGGCGCGACAGTCGCTTGCGGCCACCTATCGCATCTTCGACCATTTCGGCTGGTACGAGCTGATCTTCAATCACATCACCCTGCGGGTGCCCGGTCCGGAGCATCATTTCCTGATCAATCCCTACGGACTCTGGTACCGGGAGGTCACGGCCTCCAACCTGGTCAAGGTCGATCTGGACGGGAACATCATTGGGGACAGTGAGTGGGGCATCAACCCGGCGGGCTACGTGATCCACTCCGCCATCCATGCAGCACGCGAAGATGCGCATTGCGTCATGCACACGCATTCCACCACGGGTGTGGCGGTGGCCTGTCAGGCTGCGGGGCTGTCCCGTGACAATTTCTATGGCGCGATCATCGGCGACCGGGTCGCCTATCACGACTTCGAAGGTGTAACCTGCGACGCGGATGAGAAGACAAGGCTTGTCGCCAACCTGGGTGAGAAGAACTACATGATCCTGCGCAGTCACGGGCTGCTGACCTGTGGCCATACCGCGGCGGCGGCGTTCCAGCGCATCTGGACCCTGCAGAGGGCCTGCGATGTCCAGATGATGGCCCAGCAGAGCGGGCAGCCGATCATTCCCGTGACACAGGCAATCGTCGACCGTTCCCAGGGCGTCATGGACAATTTCGAAGGTGAGGGCGCGACGGCGGCTGACCGGATCTTCGAAGCGCTGGTGCGGGAGATCGATCGGAAGGATACTTCCTGGCGCGACTGATTCTGCAGATCTGCCCGGGAACTTCGAACCGAAATGACGACATCCGCCCGCCTGAAGCTGGCCGACGACCTGGTCTTCCGACCCTGGTGGTGGGATGCCCGCAAGCGCCATGCGCCGCCTGAACCGGAGATGCCCGCCCGTGCCGATGTTGCCATTGTCGGTGGCGGCTACACCGGTCTTTCCGCCGCACTGACCGCGGCGCGCGGTGGCGCGAAGGTGGTTGTCTTCGATGCTGAGGATCCCGGCGACGGCGCCAGCACCCGCAACGGCGGCATGGTGGGCGACCGGCTGAAGCCATCCTTTCCGAAGCTGGAAAAGACCTTCGGCAGCGAACGCGCAAAGGCCCTGATGGCGGAGCCCGCGAACGCGGTCGACTATGTCGAGCGGCTGATCCTCGACCTGGGCATCGACTGCGACTTCGGGCGGATGGGGCGGTATTACCCGGCGGTCAATCCGGCACATTTCCGGGCGATGGAGACCGCGCTGGCGGCGGAGCAGGCGGCGCGCGGGGACATTGGTGCGACAATGGTCAGTGCGGAGGAGCAGGCGCAGTTCCTGGCCAGCCCGCTCTATGCCGGGGGGCGGGTGCAGTCCCGAACCGGCGGCCTGCACCCGGCGAAGTTCCACGACGGCCTGATGGATGCGGCCCGCAACGCCGGGGTGACCGTGCTGGCGCGGACCGCCGTGCTGGGACTGGAGGAGGAGGATGACTTCATCCGCCTCGACACGGGTCTCGGCTATATCAATGCCGACCGGGTGCTGATCTGCACCAACGGCTATACCGGCAACCTGCAACCCGACCTGCAGCGCCGCGTCATTCCCGTCACCAGCGCCATCGCGGCGACGGAGGAACTGGACCCGGCCCTGGTGGAGCGGCTGATTCCCAGCGGGCGGATGATCACCGACAGTTTCAACCTGCTGAACTATTTCCGGCCCAGCCCTGACGGGCGGCGCATCCTGCTGGGCACGCGCCCCGGCCTGTTCGCCGCGAAGCAGGGGCCGCGGCTGGCGCAGTACATCGGCAATCGCATCGGCCAGATCTTTCCTGAGCTGGATGGCACGCGGATCACCCACTGCTGGTGGGGCAAGGTGGCCTTCAGCTTCGACCATTTCCCGAAGATCGGGATGGATGAACGGATCGGCCATGCGCTCTGCTACGGCGGCTCGGGCGTGGCCATGTCGGTCTGGCTCGGCCACAAGCTGGGGCAGAAGGCACTGGGTGACCTGGCCGGGCGGACAGCCTTCGACGACATGGCGTTTCCGGGGCGGTTCTACTATCGCGGGTGGCCCTGGTTCCTGGGGCCGGCGATGGCCTGGTACGGCCTGCAGGACCGCATGGCGGGCCGCTACCGGCGGGCGGCGTGAGCGGCACGGACCGGGCGACACTGATCCGCGTCTGGCACCTGGCCTGGCCCGTGATCCTGTCGAACGTCACCACGCCCCTGCTGGGCCTTGTCGATACGGCGGTCGTCGGCCGTCTGCCCGGACCGGAATATATCGGCGCGGTCGCCATCGGTGCCGCCGCCTTCACCGGCATCTTCTGGATGTTCGGGTTCCTGCGCATGGGCACCACGGGGTTCGTGGCGCAGGCCATGGGCGCGGGCGACTTCACCGAGGTGCGGGCGATCCTGGGCCGCGCCATCCTGATTGCGGTGCTGTTCGGTGCCCTGCTGGTGACGCTGCAGCAACCGCTCTGGTCCGGGGCGATCCACCTGCTCGACCCCAGCGCGACCGTGCAGGGTCTGGCGGAGCAATATTTCTCCATCCGTGTCTGGACCGGGCCGGCGGCGCTGGTGAACTACGCCCTGCTGGGGTTCTTCATCGGCATGCAGCGGCCCCGGCTGGCGCTGGCGATCCAGATCTGGCTGAACGGGGTGAACATCGCGCTGGACCTGCTGTTCGTCGTGGGGCTGGACATGGGGGTTCCGGGCGTCGCCTGGGCAACCCTGATCGGTGAATATTCAGCGGCGATCCTGGGTATCGTTGTCGCCCTGCGGGTGCTGCGCCCGCACGGGGGGCGGTTCAACTGGCCTGCCATTCTCGATCCCGTGCAGGGCAGGCGGCTGCTCAGCGCCAACTTCGACATCTTCGTGCGCACGGCCTGCCTGATCATCGCCTTCTCCTGGGCCACCCGTGTGGGCGCCCGGCTGGGGGATCTGGCGCTGGCCGCCAATGCGATCCTGATGCAGATGGTGCACCTGCTGGCCTACGGTCTGGACGGCTTCGCCTTCGCGGCGGAGGCGCTGGTCGGCGGGGCGCTGGGCGCGCGCAGCCTTGGCGCATTGCGGGAGGCTGTGGTTGCCAGCACGATCTGGGCCCTGATCGTCGCTGTCGGCGTCGCGATCATCTATCTGGTTGGCGGCCCCCTGCTGATCGCCGTCATGACGGACCAGCCGGATGTCCAGGCGACCGCAGAGGCGTACCTGTTCTGGATCGTGCTCTATCCGCTGCTCGCGATCTGGTGCTACCAGCTGGACGGCATCTTCATCGGTGCGACCCAGACAGCGGAGATGCGCAATGCGATGATCCTGTCGCTCGGGGTCTTCGTCGTGGCGATCCTGACCCTGCCGGACATGTTCGGGAACCATGGCCTCTGGGCTAGCCTGAGCATCTTCAATGTCGCGCGGACGGTGACCCTGGGGGCGTACTACCGCCGGATCGAGGTACGGGCCGCCAGATCGCAGCCAGCCTGACGCGAAACCGGTCAACTGCCTGTTTATTGTTCATTTCGGACCCTGATGCCGTCCGTCGGAGGGGAGGTCGGCCGCAAAGGAAAACCCCGCCGCCCCGGGGAGGTGGGGCGACGGGGCTGTTCGCGCCGACGTCATTCTGGGGAGGAGAGAGCGGTCAGGCGCGAAGGTGCGTATTCTCCGGATCAAACGGGCTTTCATCGAGAACTGTAATTCGGTGCATCCGATCCAGAATTCTCATTTCAAGTTCCGTACCAGTTTTTGCCAGGTCGGGGCGCACCATGACCATGGCGAGTGATTTTCCGGTGCGTGGTCCATAGTTACCCGATGTTGCCCGCCCCACCAGTGCCCCGTCCAGATAGACCGGATTGTTGCCGAGTGCGTCGGCATCGGTCACATCATGGACCTCGACTGTTGCAAAGGCGTTGCTGAAACCGCGCTGCTGCCACTCCACCAGGGCGTCACGTCCGATGAACTCGCCCTTGTTGGGATGCACGAAACGGTCGAGACCGGATTCGTAGGCCGCATACTCGATGGACAGTTCCGTGCCGACCATGCGGTAGGACTTCTCGATCCGCAGCATGTCCATGGCGCGGATGCCGAAGGGCTTCAGCCCCAGGTCCTGCCCGGCGTTCCACAGCGCGTCGAAGATGTGGTTCTGGTACTCGATCGGGTGATGCAGTTCCCAGCCCAGCTCGCCGACGAAGTTGACGCGGCAGGCCAGCGCCGGGGCCAGCCCGACGTCGATCTGCTGGGCGGTCAGCCAGGGGAAGGCCTCGTTGGAGAAATCGGCATCGGAGACCCGCTGCATCAGATCGCGCGCCTTCGGCCCGGCGATCACCAGCACACCGTTCTGGTTGGTCATCTGGTCGTAACGGACGGAACCGTCGGCCGGCATGTGCTGCTTCAGCCAGTCGTGATCCAGGCGCTGGTAGGCACCGGCGGAGACCAGGTAGAAGCTGTCGGATGCCTCGCGGACCACCGTGAACTCGGAGTGCACGCCGCCACGGGTGTTCAGGGCATGGCAGAGGCCGATGCGCCCGACACGCGGCAGGCGGTTGGCCAGCAGGTTGCGCAGGAAATCCAGTGCGCCGGGGCCGGAGATGCGGCACTTGGCGAAGGCGGTCATGTCGAGAATGCCGACATTCTCCGCGACATTCAGCGCCTCGTTCTTCACATGCTCGAACCATTTGGAGCGTCGGAAGGACCAGTCGTCTTCCTGCGGGACACCTTCCGGTGCGAACCAGTTGGCGCGCTCCCAGCCGAACTTCTGGCCGAACACGGCGCCCAGATCCTTCAGGCGGTCGTAGCAGGGGGCAGTGCGCAGCGGGCGACCGGCCTCCCGCTCCTCATCCGGGAAGTGGGTGACGAAGACGTTGGCGTAGGCTTCCTCGTTCTTCACCTTCAGATACGACTTCGTGGCGTAATCGCCATAGCGCCGGGGGTCGACGCCCAGCATGTCGATGGTCGGCTCCCCGTCGACGATCCATTCGGCGAGCTGCCAGCCTGCGCCGCCTGCCGCGGTGATGCCGAAGCTGTGGCCCTCGTTCAGCCAGAGGTTGGGCATGTCCCACGCCGGGCCGATGATCGGGCTGCCGTCCGGAGTGTAGCAGATCGCACCGTTGTAGACCTGCTTCACGCCGACCTCGCCAAAGGCGGGGACGCGGTAGATGGCGCTCTCGATATGGGGTTCCAGCCGCTCCAGATCCTCCTGGAACAGTTCGAACTCGGCGTCCGGCTTCGGGCCGTTGATGTAGCAGGCGGGGGCACCCTTCTCGTAGGGGCCGAGCAGCAGGCCACCGCGTTCCTCGCGCATGTACCAGGACGCGTTGGAATCGCGCAGCACGCCCATCTCCGGCAGGCCCTGTTCCTTGCGGGCCAGGATGTCGGGATGCGCCTCCGTGACGATGTACTGGTGCTCCACGGGGATCACGGGGATCTTCAGGCCCAGCATCTGCCCGGTCTGCTGCACGAAGTTGCCGGTGGCGGAGATCAGGTGCTCGCAGGTGATCTCGCCCTTGTCGGTGGTGACCTTCCACTCCCCGGACGCAGTGCGGTCGATGGCGGTGACGCGGGTCTGGCGATAGATCGTGGCACCACGCTGGCGTGCGCCCGTGGCAAAGGCCTGGGTCAGGTCGGCAGGCTGGACGTACCCGTCATCCGGATGCTGGATCGCGCCGATCAGATCGTCGGTGTTGCAAAGCGGCCAGATCTCCTTCACCTGCTTCGGGGTCAGCTGGCGCACATCGACGCCGATAGTCTCCGCCACGCCGGCATACTGCAGGTATTCGTCCATCCGCTCCTTCGAGGAGGCGAGGCGGATGTTGGAGACGCGGCGCAGGCCGACGTCCTGGCCGGTCTCTGCCTCCAGTTCGCCGTACTGGCGCACCGAGTACTTGTGGATCTGGCCGACGGAGTAGGACAGGTTGAACAGCGGCAGCAGCCCGGCCGCGTGCCAGGTTGACCCGGATGTCAGCTCGTTGCGCTCCAGCAACACGACATCGGACCAGCCCTTCTTCGCCAGGTGATACAGCGTCGAAACACCGACGACACCGCCACCGATCACCACCGCCCGTGCATGGGTCTTCATTGCACCCGTCCTCCGCCAGAAGAAGTCATGGCACGTTCATGCTCCTTCACCGTCACTGGCGCTACGCCGCCACCGACCCGCACTGACGCGCGCGCGACATGGCGGGTTCGACAGCGGCCTGTCAGCCGGACGATGGACGTCCGGCTGACGCGGGCCCGATCAGATGTCCATCATGCCCATGGTGCGCAGGATCGGCGGTTCCCGCAGGGCCTTGCCCATCTGGTCCAGGTCACCCCGTTCCTGCCGCCAGGCCATGTACTTCTTGTGATCGGCGGCGTCACGCCATTGCTCGTAGAGGAAGATGGTCTTGTTTTCCTCATCGATGGCGCCCTTCAGCGCCTCGCAGCCTTCGAACGCCTTCGTGTCGGGCAGGATCTTCGGAAACTCGGTGCGGAACGTCTCCCAGGCTTCGTCCTTGATCCTCAGTTCCAGTGTTACAACGGCTGACATGGTTCCCTCCCAGGTTGGCGCAAGACCGTGCCGGATCGGGCCGCGGTCCGCGCTGAAGCGACAAGCCTGCTGCCGTCACCGGATCGGTTCAAGCGAAACATTGTCGTTCAGCGGATGCCGTTGGCGCGCTGCAGGGTCCGGACATAGGCGATGATCTGACTCACCTCGGCTTCGGAAACGCCGGGTATCGGGGGCATGCTGCCAAACGACCAGTGATGCTGCCGCACGCCGTTCTTCACGGCCAGCACGAAGCTGGTGTCGGCATGGTGACCGGGTTCGTAGATCTTGTGGACCAGTGGCGGGCCACCCAGTCCGCCCCCGGCGTTGGCGCCGTGGCAGGCAACGCAGTTCCTGTCAAAGACGACCTTCCCGGATGCCGCCGCACCGGAAAGCTGGGGCACGGACACGTCAACCAGATGCGTCAGCGATTGTTAAGACGTACCGCCGCGAACCAGCAGCCAGATGACGGCACCGCCAGTCAGACCGGCCAGCACCATCACGATTATCAGACGTATCGGTGACATGGGAATCCTCCTTGACCTGCACAGGCGTGCAGTGTCGGGGTTCCTGTCACTGGAAGGTCAAGCGATCGGAAGCCGCTCGGCGTGGCGGTCTGGTTGGACTGCCACGCCGGCCGGTTGTCAGTTCGCGCCTTCGAGCAGTCGGCGGGCGATGACCTGGGCCTGGATCTCGCCGGCCCCTTCGAAGATGTTCAGGATGCGGGCGTCGCAGAGGATGCGGCTGATGTCATACTCCAGCGCGAAGCCGTTGCCGCCATGGCTCTGCAACGCATTGTCGGCATTGGCCCAGGCGACGCGGGCGCCCAGCAGCTTGGCCATCCCGGCCTCCAGGTCGCAACGGCGGCCCTCGTCCTTGGTGCGGGCGGAGAAATAGGTCAGCTGCCGCGCGATCATGGTCTCGACAGCCGCCCAGGCGACCTTGCCGTGGACACGCGGGAACTCATAGATCGGGCGATTGAACTGCACCCGGTCCTTGGCATAGCGCATGCCGGTCTCCAGCGCATTCTGGGCCACGCCGATGGCGCGGGCCGCGGTCTGGATCCGGGCGGATTCGAAGGTGGCCATTAACTGCTTGAAGCCATTGCCTTCCTCTCCACCCAGCAGGTTCTCGGCTCCGACCTCGAAACCATCGAAGCCCAGTTCGTACTCGCGCATGCCGCGATAGCCCAACACCTCGATCTCGCCACCGCTCATGCCCTCGGCGGGGAACAGGTTGCCGTCCTCGCCGCGCGGCTTCGGCGCGAAGAACATGGAGAGGCCGCGATAGCCGGGCTCATCCGGGTTGGTGCGGGCCAGCACCGTCATCACGTCGGCGCGGGCCGCATGGGTGATCCAGGTCTTGTTGCCGGTGATACGGTAGGTATCGCCGTCCTTCACCGCGCGGGTGCGCAGGGAGGCGAGGTCGGAGCCGATGTTGGGTTCCGTGAACACTGCGGTCGGCAGGATCTCGCCGGAGCAGATGCCGGGCAGCCAGCGCTGCTTCTGCTCTTCGGTACCGCCGGTCAGCAGCAGCTCGGCCGCGATCTCGGAGCGGGTGCCGAGGGAGCCGACCCCGATATAGCCGCGCGACAGCTCTTCCGAGACCACGCACATGGCCATCTTGCCCATGGCATGTCCGCCATATTCCTCCGGCACCGTCAGGCCGAAGACGCCCAGCTCGCCCATCTCCTTCACGACCTCGATGGGGATCAGTTCGTTGTCCAGGTGCCACTTGTGGGCGTGCGGGGCCACCTTGTCGTCGGCGAACTTGCGGAACTGGTCGCGGACCATGCCATAGGTCTCGTCCAGCCCCGGATCACCGAAATTGCCGGTCTCCAGTGCGTTGTCCAGCAGCGCGGCGATGCGCGCGCGGACGGCGGCGGTATTGCCGTTGAAGATCAGGCGGCGCACTTCCGGCGTGCCCAGGCGCTGCACCTGGGTCATGTCGATGTTCAGGTCCTGCGGACGCACGACCTCGCCCTGGTTCATCGGGATGCCGTTGCCGAGCTGTGCCAGATATTCGCCGTAACCGGCCTGCAGGATCAGGCGTTCCAGCTCGTTCAGCTTGCCTTCCTGGTCCAGCCGCTCGGCCCAGTTCAGCAGCTCGCGCAGGCTCTCGACATAGGTTGCGACCCAGGCGAGGCCGTGGCTGGCGTACTGGTTGACCTCCAGCAGCTTCGCATCGATCCGGCCCTCCTCGTTGCGGACCAGCCCGGCAACCGAGTTGATCGCGACCTGCTTGTAGCGGTCGGCGGCGTCCAGTGCGCCACGGCACAGGCGCAGCAGATCGGACAGGACGGGGGATTCGTCAGTGGCACTCAGGACAGGTGCGGAATCGGGCATGGTGGCCTCCCGTAATATATGCGGAATGAAGTGATGGCGGCGTTATAGGCCAGAGCCTGCGCTGAAGATACAGGCTGCAATGCCGCGCAACGCGACCGGCCTGACGGACATGCCCCTGCGGGGATGCCTGCCAGGCCGGACAGGTTCAGCCGCGTGCCGGTCGCATTGCCGGTCGGCAATGCCTGTCAGCACGTGGCGGACGCGGGGTCTCAGCCGTTGCCGGCCTCGATCGCGTCCTCGATGGTGCGCAGGCCGGGCAGCTTCGACGAGACCAGCACGGCCATGTTGCCGGGCTTGTGCTCGTTCGCCAGCATCTTCATGTGGGCACGCGGAATGTCGTCCCAGGAGAAGACTTCCGACATGCAGGGATCGACGCGGCGTTCGATCACCATCTGGTTGGCCTGGGTGGCCTGCTTCAGATTGGCGAAGTGGCTGCCCTGGATCCGCTTCTGCCGCATCCAGACGAAGCGCGCATCCATGGTCAGGTTGTAGCCGGTGGTCCCGGCGCAGAACACCACCATGCCGCCCCGCTTCACCACGATGCAGGACACGGGGAAGGTGCTCTCGCCCGGATGCTCGAAGACGAAGTCCACGTCATTGCCCTTGCCGGTGATGTCCCAGATCGCCTTGCCGAACTTCCGCATCTCCTTGGTCCAGGCGTGATATTCATCGGAGTTCACGGTCGGCATCTGTCCCCAGCAGTTGAAGTCCTTGCGGTTCAGCACCGCCTTGGCCCCCAGCGACATGACGAACTCGCGCTTGGTCTCGTCGGAGATGACGCCGATGGCGTTGGCACCGGCGGCGGCGCAGAGCTGCACCGCCATGGAGCCGATACCGCCGGAGGCACCCCAGATCAGCACGTTGTCACCGGGACGCAGGATGTGCGGGCGATGGCCGAACAGCATGCGGTAGGACGTGGCGAGCGTCAGCGTGTAGCAGGCGCTCTCCTCCCACGTCAGGTGGCGCGGGCGCGGCATCAGCTGCCGGTCCTGCACGCGGGCGAACTGGGCGAAGGACCCGTCCGGTGTCTCGTAGCCCCAGATGCGCTGCGACGTGGAGAACATCGGGTCGCCGCCATTGCATTCCTCGTCGTCGCCGTCGTCCTGATTGCAATGGACCACGACCTCGTCACCCACCTTCCAGCGCTTCACGCGCGAGCCGACGGCATAGACCACGCCGGAGGCATCGGAACCGGCGATGTGATAGGGCTGCTTGTGGATGTCGAAGGGGGACAGCGGCGTGCCGAGGGAGGCCCAGACGCCGTTGTAGTTGACGCCGGCGGCCATCACCAGGATCAGCACGTCGTGGCTGTCCAGTTCCGGCGTGTCCACGACCTCGCACTGCATGGCGGTGTCGGGATTGCCATGGCGCTCCTTGCGGATCGCCCAGGCGTACATCTTCGGCGGCACATGACCCAGCGGCGGAATCTCGCCCACTTCATAGAGGTCACGGCGATCGCCGTTGTTGGGGTCGATGGGGGTGTTCTCGACTGCCTGCATCTCGGCCATGCTCATTACTCCAATTCTGCGCGACCATGCTCTAACGCGCCCGTTGCCGCGCATCCAGTCAATACGCTGGACCGTTCCGGGGCAACGGGTTTATGTTGCACAGCCGCAAAACGCGTTTTGCAGCGCGGCAAGTGATATGATATTTCCATTGCTGCACGCAAGACGTAATTTTCGTGCGTAGATGATCAATGTGACGGAATAATCTGATGAATGCTGAAACTGGCGCCAACCCTGCGGAAACTGCTGGAGTCAAACGGGACCGGCCCTGGCTGATCCGCACCTATTCCGGTCACAGCTCCGCCCGGGCCTCCAACGAACTCTACCGCACCAACCTCTCGCGCGGTCAGACCGGCCTCTCCGTCGCCTTCGATCTGCCGACCCAGACCGGCCACGACAGCGATCATGCGCTGGCCAAGGGGGAAGTGGGCAAGGTGGGCGTGCCGATCTCGCACATCGGTGACATGCGGGCGCTGTTCGACCAGATCCCGCTGGAGCAGATGAACACCTCCATGACCATCAACGCCACCGCGCCCTGGCTGCTCGCGCTCTATGTCGCCACCGCCGAGGAGCAGGGGGCCGACCGCACGAAGCTGATGGGCACGGTGCAGAACGACATCGTGAAGGAATATCTCTCGCGCGGGACCTACATCTTCCCGCCGGCGCCGAGCCTGAAACTGATCTCCGACGTCATCGGCTTCACGGTGACGGAGATGCCGAAGTGGAACCCGACCAACATCTGCTCCTACCACCTGCAGGAAGCGGGCGCGACGCCGCAGCAGGAACTGGCCTTCGCGCTGGCCACCGCCATTGCCGTGCTGGATACGGTGCGGGATCGCGGCGAGGTCCCGGCGGAGATGTTCGGTGCCGTTGCCGGGCGCATCAGCTTCTTCGTCAATGCCGGCATCCGCTTCATCGAGGAAATGTGCAAGATGCGCGCGTTCGTCGACCTGTGGGACGAACTGCTGGCCGACCGCTACCGGGTGGAGGAGGAGAAGTTCCGTCGTTTCCGCTATGGCGTGCAGGTCAACAGCCTGGGCCTGACGGAGCCGCAGCCGGAGAACAACGTCTACCGCATCCTGATCGAGATGCTGGCCGTGGTGCTGTCGAAGAACGCCCGCGCCCGCGCAGTGCAGTTGCCCGCCTGGAACGAGGCGCTGGGCCTGCCGCGCCCCTGGGACCAGCAGTGGAGCCTGCGCCTGCAGCAGATCGTGGCCTATGAGACCGACCTGCTGGAATATGGCGATATCTTCGACGGCTCCCCCGTGATCGACGCCAAGGTGGAGGCCCTGAAGGCCACGGCGCGGGAGGAACTGGCCACCATCGACAGGCTCGGCGGTGCCCTGGCGGCGGTCGAGAGCGGCTACATGAAGGAAGCCCTGGTGGAGAGCAATGCCCGGCGGGTGCAGGCGATCATGCGCGGCGACATTCCGGTCATCGGCGTCAACCGCTTCACGGAGAGCGCGCCCTCGCCGCTGGCCGATTCGGCGGATGCCATCATGACCGTCGATGATGCGGCGGAGACCGATCAGGTGGCTGCCCTGCAGGCCTGGCGCGAAGGCCGCGACAGCAAGGCGGTGGAGGCCGCGCTGGCGGAGCTGGACCGGGCCGCGCGGGAAGACCGCAACATCATGGAGGCGTCGATTGCCGCCGCGAAGGCGGGCGCCACCACCGGCGAATGGGCCGATACGCTGCGCAAGATCTATGGTGAATACCGCGCACCGACCGGTGTCGGCGGGGCCATCGGCGTTGCCGCCGCCAGCCTGGTGGACGTGCGCAAGCGGGTGGATGAAGTCTCGGCACGGCTGGGGCGCCGGATCAAGATCCTGGTGGGCAAGCCCGGGCTGGACGGCCATTCGAACGGGGCCGAACAGATCGCCGTCGCCGCCCGCGATGCCGGCATGGAAGTGGTCTATGAAGGCATCCGCCTGACCCCGCAGCAGATCATCGATGCGGCGCTGGAGGAGGCAGTGCACCTGGTCGGCCTGTCGATCCTGTCCGGCAGCCACGCCGCCCTCGCCCGCGACGTGCTGGAGGGGCTGCGCGCCGAAGGCCTGGGCGACATCCCTGTCGTCGTCGGCGGCATCATCCCCGAAGCCGACGCCACCACCCTGAAGGCCGCCGGTATCGCCGGTATCTACACCCCGAAGGACTTCGACCTCGCCGCCATCATGGCCGACATCGTCGAGATCGTGGACACGAAGACGGCGGCCTGAGCGGCCACCTGATTCACCCTATCCCACCCAGGGGGAGCGTCCCGCATCCAGGGCTTCGCGGATGGCGTCGCCGTGCTCGTCCGGGGTGGGGGCGCGGCGGGGGGCGACCTTGTTCTGGCCGGAGACCCAGATCGGGGTATCGATGAGGTGGGGCAGCAGCGCGCCTTCATCCGTGTCGCGGATCGCGCCGACGGCCCGCGCCTGCGGGTCTGCGGCTGACTCGTCCGGCGTCAGCACGGGACCGACGGCCAGCCGGGTCTCGCCCAGACGGACCTGCCATTCGGCCCAGTCACGCTGGCGGAAGGCGACGTCGAAGACCGCCGTCAGGGCCACCGCATTCTCGGACCGCGCCTCGACGGTGGCGAAGCGCGGGTCGGTCAGCAGGCCGGGCTGTTCGATGACTTCGGTCAGACGCCGGAAGTCCCGGTCCGGATCCAGCGCGGACATGATGAACCAGCGCCCGTCGCGGGTCTCGTAGTAGTTCACCATCGCGGTCCAGGGGTCGTGGCGCGGGCGCTTGTTCTTCATCTCTGCCCCGGCGAGGGAGGCGGTGGTCAGCACGGCATTGGACCAGAGCCCGTTGGCGATCAGGGAGGTATGGACCTCCCGGCCCCTGCCGGTCATCGTTCGTTCGTACAGGGCCAGCATGACCGCCGCGAACAGGGAGATGCCGGTCGGGTGGTCGCCCTGCCCGGCAACCGAGGTGGCGGGCGGCCCCGCCATGTCGGGGCGCACAAGATGCATCAGCCCGGACCGCGCCCAGTAGGTCGTCAGGTCAAAGCCCGATCCGTCCGCTTCCGGTCCCACCTCCCCCTTGGCGGTCAGGGAGGCATAGATCAGGCGCGGGTTCAGGGCCGACAGGTCATCATAGGTCAGGCGGAACTTGCGCCGCACCGGCAGCGGGTGATTGGTGACGAAGACGTCGGCACTGGCCACCAGCGCGTGCAACCGCTGCTGATCCCGGTCCTGACCCAGGTCCATGGTGATGCCGCGCTTGCTGCGGTTGTCGAGCTGCCAGGCATAGTCGGTATCGGCAACGGGGAAGCCGGGCGTGTCGTTCAGGCGGCGATAGCCGTCACCGGCGGGCGGCTCCACCTTGATCACATCCGCGCCGAAATCGGCCATGACGGTGGCCGCGGTCGGCCCTGCAATCCAGGTCGCGGCGTCGATCACGCGAATGCCGGACAGGATCAGCCTGTCTTCGCCGGGGGCCGTGCCGGTCATCCGGCGTCCCGCGCCTTGTCATCCAGCCAGGCATTGAAGGCGGGGCTGCGGCGTTCCTTGAAGGAGGCGACACCTTCCTGCGCGTCGGGGTGGTGATCCACCACCGCTGTCTTGCCCGCGATGTCGTCCAGCGCCTGCGGCCAGGTCATCTCGGCGGCATTGTAGACGGAGCGTTTCAGCAGCCGCATGGCGACCTGCGGTCCCTCCGCCATCTCCCGCGCCAGCGCCTCGGCCTCCGCCTTCAGGTCCTCCGGCGCGACGGCGCTGCTGACCAGCCCCATCTCCGCCGCCTCCGCCCCGGTGACGATGCGCTTGCGCATCAGGAAGTCCATCGTGCGGCTGAGGCCCAGATGCTGCACCAGCAGGGCCTGCCCGCCCTCGTCCGGCAACAGGGCAAAGCGCAGGGTGGCGCTGCCCATGCGCGCGGTCGTGGCGGCAATGCGGAAGTCGCAGGACAGGGCCAGCGAGAACCCGGTCTGGATCGCGACCCCGTTGATCGCGGCGATGGTGATCTTGTCGATCTGGCGAATGGTGGTGTTCAGCTGCTGCGAGATCCAGCGCAGCCCGTCATAGGTGCCGATGCCGGTGTCGTGGCCCGGCGGGATCAGCGGCACCTCCCCCGCTTCCTCCCGCATGCCGGTGGCATAGCCCTTCAGGTCGTCCCCGGCGGAGAAGGAATCGCCGCTGCCGATGAAGACGATGACGCGCACTGAATCGTCCATCTGCGCATGGGTCAGCGCCTCGATCAGGTCCCGCTTCATGGCCGACGTCATGCCGTTCTTCCGCTCCGGCCGGTTCAGGGTCACCCAGAGGATGCCCGGATCGCTGAGCGAAAGTTCGAAACCCTTGTATGCACCCATCCGCATGGTCGTTCCTCCCCAGGACGTGTTTCCCGGGATGGTAGTCCGATTTGCGTCAGGCGGGAAAGACTCCCCGCGCGCGGGATGGCAGGCGCACGCCGGATTACCGGTCTGACTCAGGCCTGCTTCAGCGCCGCCGCGACGGTCGCGACGCGACTGCCGACCAGTTCGATGGACTTCCGCGCGGCTTCGTCCAGCACGGCGCCGTCGGCGTCGAAGGTCTCCGCGCTGCAGCTCAGCGCCCGCTGCTGCGGCACCACCAGCACACCGATGTTGCCCAGGATCGCGCGCACATGCACCAGCCCGCGCAGGCCGCCCAGCGCGCCGCCGGACCCGGCCACCAGACCGGCGACCTTGCCCTGGAAGGCATGCAGCGGCGGCCGACCCTCGATCGGGCGGGAAATCCAGTCGATGGTGTTCTTCAGCAGCGGCGTGATGGAACTGTTGTATTCCGGGCAGCCGATCAGCAGGCCGTCGTGCGCGTCGAACATGTCCTTCAGCGCGATGACATTCTCGGGGAAGCCGCTGTCCGCCTCCAGATCGCCGTCGTAGATCGGCAGTGGCCAGTCGGCCAGTTCCAGCCAGGTGACCTCCGCGCCGGCGGCCTCCGCACCACGTGCGGCGGCCTGTGCCAGCCTGCGGTTGATGGAATCACGGCGGATGCTTCCGGCGAAGGCGAGGATACGTGCAGTCATGTTCTGTTACCTGTTCCCTGGATCAGATTGCTGGCGGCAAAGGTAGGTCGGTTCACCGGATTTCTCCAGACGCCCGCGCGGGTCGGCTCGCGCCGGTGAAACGCAAGCCTGTTGCGCGCCGCCGCCTTATCGGGGACGGTTGCGCAGGCTGTAGCGGTATTCGCCCAAGGAGAGATGCCATGATCCCGACAATTACCATGCTCTATGCGGGCCTGCTGGGCCTGTTGCTCATCGTGCTGTCGTTCCGCGTCATCGGGTTTCGGCGCAAGACCGGCGTCGGCATCGGTGACGGAGACAGCGAGACCGGTGCGCGCCTGATCCGGGCGCATGGCAACTTCACCGAATATGTTCCGTTCGGCCTGCTGATCCTGCTGCTGCTGGAACTGGCGGGGGAGAACCCGATTGCCCTGCATGTCTTCGGGGCGCTGCTGTTCCTGTCGCGAATCGCGCATGCCAGCGGCCTGTCGAAGGCCTCCGGCACCACGCCCGGACGGTTCGGCGGTGCGCTGGTCACCTTCCTGCTGCTGATCATCGGCTCCGTCTGGCTGATCCTGCGCAGCGTCATGTGGCAGATGGGCTGAGGCCGGACGGTCTTCAGCCTGCCCCTGCCGGTCCGATGAGGTGGGCGAAGCTGCCGCTCACCGAACCGGACGTCCGACCCATGTCGTCGAGCCGTTGCCCCAGGGCGTCGCGGGCCTGAAACAAGGGTGCGCCCGCGCCCTGCTGCAGGACCGTGGCATAGTGGAATTCATGCCCGACCAGATCCTGCGGCCAGGGCAGGTGCCCCGCCTGGGTCAGGCGGCGATAGCCCAGGTGCAGGCGGCGCGCGGCGAAGCTGGTCGAAACGGGCAGCAGTCCGGCCATGCAGTGGGCGTGCCCGTCGCTGTCGGTCAGGCTCTCCCCCAGGACCATGTAGCCACCGCATTCGCCATAAATGGCTTTCCCCGCCCTGGCGGCGCGGCGTAGCCCGTCCATGAAACGGGTGCTCGCGGCCAGACGGCCCGCATGCAGTTCCGGGTACCCGCCGGGCAGCAGGATGAAATCGGCCCCCGTGTCAGGGGACTGATCGGCGAGGGGGGAGAAGGGCAGGATCTCCGCCCCCGCGTCGCGCCAGTGCTGCAGCAGATGCGGATACATGAAACAGAAGGCCGTATCCTGCGCCAGTGCGATCCGCTGGCCCGGCGGCGGCAGCATCTGCGCCGGTGCATCGGGGGGCGGCAGGGGTGTCGCCAGCGCCAGCAGGTCCGCCGACGGCACCGCCGCGTACACGGTCCCGGCCAGCAATGACAGTCGTGTTTCGAGGTCCGGCAGTTCCGCCGCCGGCACCAGTCCCAGATGGCGTGACGGCAGTTCGATACCATTCTGGCGCGGCACCGTTCCCAGCACCGGGATGTCCAGATGTTTCAGGGCCGTCGTCAGGATGTCGGCGTGTCGCGCGCTGCCCACGCGGTTCAGGATCAGGCCGGCGATGCGGGTGTCGCTGCGATGGCGGCTGAAACCCTCCACCAGTGCCGCCACAGACTGCGCCTGACGCGCCACATCGACCACCAGCACCACCGGCAGATCCAGCGCCGCCGCCAGGTCGGCGGTGGAGCCGGTGCCATCCGCACCGCCGTCGAACAGGCCCATCACGCCCTCCACCAGCAGCAGGTCGTGGCCCGCCGCCTGCCGTGCCGCGAGCGCCCGCAGGGTTGCGGCGTCCATGGCCCAGGGATCGAGATTGACGGAGTCCTGTCCCAGGACCGCCGCATGCAATGTCGGGTCGATGTAGTCGGGGCCGCACTTGGCTGCGGCAACCTTCACGCCTGCCTGTTTCAGCGCGCCGAGCAGTCCGGCGGTGAGGCTGGTCTTGCCCGCGCCGGAATGCGGTGCCGCCAGTATCAGCCCGCGCGCCAGGTCCCGGCTCACCCGGACTGCCGGTCGCGCCGACCCAGCCTGTCGGTGATCACGGAGGGGTCGGCGAACTGTCCGTCGATCCAGTTCAGGGCGGATCGCATGCCGACCACCCCGCCGACGACGACCAGCGCCGGGGGCTTCAGCCCCTCCCGCTCCACCGTCGCCGCCGCCTCTGCCAGCGTGGTCTCGACGACCCGCTGTCCGGGCAGTGTCGCGTCGGTGACGATGGCGACCTGTTCACGGTGATCCCGGCCCCCGGCGATCAGGCTGTCGGCGATCTGCGCCAGATGTTTCACCGCCATGTACATGACGATGACGGGGGAGCCCTTCGCGATGGCATGCCAGTCGACCTTCGACGGGGTCAGCCCGTTCTGGTCGTGCCCGGTCAGAAAGGTGACCGACTGGTTCACGTCGCGGTGGGTGACGGGAATGCCGGCATAGGCCAGCCCGCCGACACCTGCCGTCACGCCGGGAATGATGCGGAACGGGATGCCCGCCTCCACCAGTGCCAGCGCCTCTTCACCGCCGCGCCCGAAGACGAAGGGGTCACCCCCCTTCAGCCGCAGCACCCGCTTGCCGGCCTGCGCCAGCGCGATGAGGCGGAGCGTGATGTCACGCTGCTTCGGGGACGGCTTGCCGCCGCGCTTGCCCGCGAACTCGATCAGGGTGCCGGTGCGCGCCCAGCCGAGGATGCGCGAATCGACCAGCGCGTCATAGACGATCACATCCGCCTGCTGCAGCGCCGACAGGGCGTGCAGGGTCAGCAGGCCGGGGTCGCCCGGCCCGGCACCGGCCAGCCAGACCCAGCCGGGCTGAAACACCGGCCAGTCGCCACCGGGTGGCAGGGTGATGTCGTTCGATCGGTCCATGCATTCTTCTAGCACGATGGTCGCGGCAGGGAAGTCTGTCCTGGCGTCACGGACTGCTTTCCCGGCGACCTCGTGTCATGCCCGGAGAAATGCGTGTGGGTGATGACAGGTGCGCCGCTGCGTGCTTCCCTTTCCGTATCTGGATTCGGGGGAGGGTGTCGCGCATGGCGGATCGTATCGGTTTCATCGGACTGGGGGCCATGGGTGGCCCCATGGCGGCCAATCTGGCCCGCAAGGGACACGACATGACCGTCTATGACACGGATATCGCGAAGACCGTGCCACTGGCCGAACTCGGCGCCTCGGTCGCAGGATCGGTGGCGGAACTGACCGCGGCGGTCGATCTGGTGATCACCATGCTGCCCGATTCACCGGATGTGGAGGCGGTGCTGCTCGGCCCCGGCGGCGTGCGGGACAGCGGGCGTCCGGACATGGCCGTGATCGACATGTCGACCATCGCACCCGCCACCACGGATCGGCTGTTCAGCGCCCTGACGGAGGCTGGGATCGGCTTTGCCGACGCGCCGGTGGGGCGGCTGGTGGCACACGCGATCCGGGGTGAATCGCTGTTCATGGTCGGCGCCTCCGGCAATGACTTCGGGCGCGTGAAGCCGGTGCTGGAGGGGATGGGAACCACCATTCACCACTGCGGCGGCCCGGGCAGCGGCATCCGCACCAAGCTGGTCAACAACCTGATCGCCATCTCCGTCTGTCAGGTGAATGCGGAGGCGGTGACGCTGGCGCAGGCCTTCGGGCTGGATATCCGTTCGACCCTGGATGTAATCAACGGCACCACTGCCACCAATGGCCATCTGGTGGGCGCCTGGCCGAACAAGGTGCTGGTGGATGACACCCATCCCGGCTTCCGCATCCGGCTGGCCCACAAGGACGTGGCGCTGGCACTGGACGCGGCGAAGGAGGCGGGAATTCCGATGATCGCCGGTTCCGCCGTGGCGCAGGCGCTGACGGCGGCGAAGGGCACCGCAGGCTTCGGGGAGCGGGACTTCTCGGCGCTGCTGGATTTCGTCTCCGGCATGGCCGGGATCAAGCCGCCCCGGTTCGACACATGACGGCACTGGCGGAGCGGCTGGTCGCGGCGCTGCGGCAGCGCGGCACCCGCCACATCTTCGGCGTGCCCGGCGGTGGCTCCAGCCTCGACCTGATCGAGGCCTGCGGACGTCTGGGTGTCGAATTCGTGCTGACCCGAAGCGAGACCTCCGCCGTGCTGATGGCTGCGGCCTCGGGCGAGCTTTCCGGTGCGCCCGGTGCCGCCCTGACCGGTGTCGGGCCGGGGGCGGCGGCGGCGATGAACGGCATGGCCTATGCCTCGCTGGAGCGGTCGCCGCTGGTGCTGCTGACCGACAGGATCGAGCCGACAGCCGCGCGTCCGACCTGGCATCAGATCTATGACCAGCCTGCCGGGTTCACCCCGGTGTCCAAGGCCGCGCGCTGGATCCGGCCTGACACGGCCCCGGATGAAATCGCCGCGTTGCTGGACCTGCCGACGCAGGAGCCGCAGGGTCCGGTGCATCTGGACATGGTCGCGGCGGAGGCCGGGATCGATGCCCCCGCTGTTCCCCCTGCCGCGACCGTACCTGTTTCAGGCACGGTGCCTGAAAGCCTGAGACAGCGTATCGCCGGGGCCAGGAAGCCGGTGATGATCGTCGGCCTGCAGGTCCGGCACCTGGGCGATGAAACACGTGCCCTTGCCCATGCGCTCCGGGCGGCCTGCCTGACGACCTACAAGGCCAAGGGCGTGATTTCCGATCATGATCCCCTGCTGGTGGCGCAGTTCACCGGCGGCACGGCGGAGGCCGCGGCCCTGTCCGCCGCCGACCTGATCATCATGGTCGGACACGATCCGATCGAGATGATTCCCGGCGTCTGGAGTTACGCGGCACCTGTCGTCGCGCTGTCGACCTGGGACTGGGCGGCGGCGGGGGGCTATCCGAAACCCGAACAGATCGCCGTTGGCGACCTGCGGCAGATGCTGGCCGAAACGACCCCGGCATCGCCCGGCCCCGGATGGGACCATGACGAACTGGCCCGGTTGCGCGCCGCCTATCGCAGCCGCATCGCCTACCCGGATGTCGAGGGAATCTCCCCCGATTTCGTCATTGATGACGTACAGCGCGCCGCTGCCGCGGGCACCCGGCTGACCGTCGATGCCGGGGCGCACATGTTCCCGACCCTGGCGCGCTGGATGGCGGACGAACCATGCGGCGTACTGAAATCGAACGGCCTGTCCACCATGGGCTATGCGCTGCCCGTGGCCATTGCCAGCGCCCTGCACGAACCCGACCGGCCGGTCGTCGCGGTCACCGGTGACGGCGGCATGATGATGTGCCTGCCGGAGCTGGCCACGGCGGCGGAGCACGGGCTGGATATCACCGTCATTGTCCTGAATGACGCCATGCTGAGCCTGATCGACGTCAAGCAGCGCAAGCAGCAGCGCCCGCAGGCCGGTGTCGCATCCCGCCCCGTCGATTTCGCCATGATGGCACAGGCGCTGGGTTGCCACGGGGCCACCGTGCGCAGGTCGGAGGAACTGGCGCGGGTGCTGGAGAGCGCTTCCCGGATCTCCGGCCCGCGACTGATCGACGTGCATATCGATCCCGGCGGCTATGATGCCCAGCTTGATGCCATGCGCGGATGAGGTCGGGCCCGTTGCCCGGTCATCCTGCGCCGGGCTTGAGGATGGTCGTCCTGAACGCCCCGGATTCGCGGCGTTCGGCGGCGTTGGCGACGGCTTCGTTGACCTGGTCCAGTCCGAAGACATCCATTTCCTGACCGCCGATCTGCAACTGACCCGACCGGATCATGCTGGCCAGTGCCTGCGGCGCGTCGCGCGGATACATCCAGACGCCATGGATCGTGATGCAGTTCCGCATGATCCAGTTGTAGCGCAGTTGCAGGGGGGCACCCCCCATCATGTTGATCCCGCCCATCAGAACGACACGGCCGTAGGGCCTGACGGTCATGATGGCCGCGCGTGCCTGTTCGCTGCTCGCCATGGGCGGCAGGATGTCGAAGACGAGATCGATCGGTCCCGGCGCTGCGCGCAACATGGCGGCATGGTCGTCTTCCTCTGTCCCGCTCAGCGCGACGCAGCGCACCCGCGATCCGAACTGCTCCTCCAGGGTCTGCAGGACCTGCCGGTTCCGGCCGGTCGCGATGACACAGCCCGCCCCCATCGCCAGGGCGACCGCCACCGCGGCCCTCCCGAAATTACCTGTAGCGCCACTCACCAGCACGGTCTCGCCAGCTTTCAGCCCGCCCTGCGCCAGACCGCCGTAGGGAACCAGACAGGTGCCGAGCCAGCACCAGGCCGCGGCTTCGGCTTCGGCTATGGGACCGATCGGCACGGCGTTCTCGGTCGGGACCCGGACCTGTTCGGCCCAGGCGCCGTTGCCGTAGTATTCCTGCAGCCGCGAACCGCCCTCGTCTCTCGCACTCAGCCCCTGCAGGGTGATGTCCGGGCTCAGCGCATCATCCCGTGACCGCACGGTCGGATCACAGTAGACCCAGTCCCCGACTGCCAGACGCGTGGCGTCAGGACCCGTCCTCCGCACACGACCGATGGCGCCCGGGCCGGGTATCACCGGCAGTTTCAGGACATACCCCCGCTCACCGCTCAGCACATCCTTCGCATAGGCCAGGACCCGTGTTGCAACCACATCGACGATGACCTCGCCGGTGCCGAGTTCCGGTGTGGGTACCTGTTTGACGACAAGGGGCTGGCCGAATGCTTCCAGGACTGCTGCACGCATGATCGTTCTCCATGTTGCGGTTTCGGGAGCGATCATTTCAGGTGCGGACAGCATTGTTCAGGGATGGTATTATCATAGGACAGACAATGCCATGCAGCGCGGGGAAACCACATGCCGGGAGACAGCAAGACCATCGGCGCGTTCCTGCGGTCCCGCCGCGAGCGCCTGTCGCCGCGGGTGGTCGGCCTGCCGGTGGGGGCGCGACGGCGGACACCGGGGCTGCGGCGGGAGGAAGTGGCCGAACTGGCCGGCATCAGCGTTGACTGGTACGTGCGCCTGGAACAGGGCCGCAGTGTCACCCCGTCGCTGCAGACGGTGAATGCGATCGCCCGGGCCCTGAAGCTGGATCCGATGGAATGCGCGCACTTTCAGGAACTT
The DNA here is from genome assembly GCA_016865035.1 of Kordiimonadales bacterium IMCC3096. Taxonomy (GTDB): domain Bacteria; phylum Pseudomonadota; class Alphaproteobacteria; order Minwuiales; family Minwuiaceae; genus Minwuia. Next base: position 1,438,139 of record CP018227.1, on the reverse strand, counting down.
GCACTGCAGGGCCAGCGGCGACAGTTCGAGCGCGAACAGGTTCCGGCGGAAATCCAGCGCATGATCGACAGGATGAACCTACCCGCATACGTCACCGGGCGCCGGTGGGACCTGCTGGCCTGGAATGACGCTGCGGACGCGTTGCTCGGTCCGTTTGACGCCATCCCGGAGGCGGATCGCAATATCCTGCTGATGATGCTGACGCGGCCCGGGGCGCGCACGCTCTTCGGTGAGGGTTGGGAGGGGGAGGCACGGCGCATGATCGCCCGCTTCCGGGTCACACATGATTTCTGGTCATGGGATCCGGCCTTCGTCGATCTGCTTTCCCGGCTGCGCGAGGGGTGTGCCGAGTTCCCCGGCTGGTGGGAGTCCCATGAACTTCACGACCAGGCCGGGGGCGTCAAGACGCTCAGCCATCCAGGGGCCGGCGCCGTAACCTACGAATTCAACGCGTTCCAGGTGAGCAATGATCCCTCGCTTCGCCTTGCGATCTACACCGCGCTCGAAACGGGGCGCTGACCCCCGGGTCCGTGACCGTCGGACCGGGTGAGTGCCATGCGTGATCGCGGCCATGGCTGGCAAGGCGGCGGAAATTGTGTAGACAGTTCCGGGAACCACAATCGCGGCCCCGAGGGAGTCCCAAGCCATGCGTGATCTGCAACAGCCCGGCCGTTCGGTCGTTCATGCCACCAACGGTGCGGCGGCGACGTCACACCCACTCTCCACCCTGGCGGCGATGGAGATCCTGCAGGCGGGGGGCAATGCCATTGATGCGGCGGTCGCGGCCTGCGCCGTGCAATGTGTGGTGGAGCCCATGTCCACGGGTATCGGCGGCGATTGCTTCGTGCTGCTGCAGAAGGGGGCGCAGGGGCCGGTGATCGGCCTGAACGGTTCCGGCCATGCACCGGAGGGACTGACCGCCGACCATCTGCTGGGGCAGGGGATCAGCCAGATCGGGCTGGAGAGCCCGCATTCGGTGACCGTCCCCGGTGCCGTTGATGCCTGGTGCCGCCTGCTGGACGATCACGGCAGCATGGGCATCGACCGGGTGCTGCAGCGCGCCATCCACTATGCCGCGGAGGGCTTCGCCATCACCCCGCGCGTCTCCGTCGACTGGTCGCGCAACGTCAAACGCCTCAGCGGTGACGCCAATTCCACGGCCCAGTACCTGCGGAACGGCGCAAGCCCGAAGGCCGGCGAGACCTGGAAGTCCCCGGAACTGGCGGAGACGCTGAAGCGCATCGCCGCGCAGGGGCGTGACGGGTTCTATACCGGTCCCGTCGCCGACGATATCGTCAGCTATCTCAACAGCATCGACGCCACCCACACGCTGGATGATTTCATCGCCCAGCGCTGCGAATACGTCGATCCGATCTCCAGCGAATATGCCGGGCGCCAGATCACCGAGATCCCGCCCAACGGCCAGGGCATCACGGCGCTGCTGATGCTCAACATCCTGAAGGGCTATGACCTGTCGGCCTATGGCCCGGTCAGTGTCGAGCGGCTGCATATCGAGGCGGAAGCGACACGTCTGGCCTTTGCCGCCCGCGACCAGCACGTGGCCGATCCGCGCCAGGCCGATGTGCCGGTGGAGATGCTGCTGTCCGGTGAGTTCGCCGATGAACTGAGGAACCGGATCTCGCTCAGCCGTGCCATGCCCGACGACGACCAGGCGACCGGGCCGCAGTATCGCGACACGGTCTATCTGACGGTGGTGGACCGGGACCTGAACTGCGTCTCATTCATCAACTCGATCTATTTCGCCTTCGGATCCTGCAAGACCGCTCCGAAATCGGGCGTGCTGCTGCAGAACCGGGGCGCGGGCTTTGTCGTGAAACCCGGCCACCCCAACTGTGTCGCCCCGCGCAAGCGCCCGATGCACACGATCATCCCCGGCATGGCATTGAAGGACGGGCGCTGCGAGCTTTCCTTCGGCGTCATGGGCGGCGGCTATCAACCGGTCGGCCATGCGCACGTGCTGACCAATATCTTCGACTATGGCATGGACGTGCAGGAAGCCATCGACTGCCCCCGCGCCTTCCATGTCGGCGGCAAGCTGGATGTGGAACGCAGCCTGCCGCGGGACGTGGTGGAGGGCCTGGCCTCCCTCGGCCATGAAACCAACGTGCCGGAGATGCCGTGGGGCGGCGGTCAGGCGATCATGATCGACTATGCCAACGGCACCCTTGCCGCCGGTTCCGATCCCCGCAAGGACGGCATGGCCATGGGGTACTGATGGCGAAGTCGTCCTGATACTCTGACCGTTCCGCTGCCTGACTTGTCTGCTGACCGGGCCTCCCCTCTCCCCCTCCCGGCCACCCACGCAAGTATCCTGAAATGGGTGGCCGGGAGGGGGAGAGGGGAGGCCCGGTCAACGCAAGAGACCCGAGAGGGGTGGCACGGTCCACGGAAAACCTCCTCCCACCACGGAGTCACATCACATGACGAAGACAGTACTGCTTGCCGGCTGGGTCTCGAAGGGCAGGGGCCCGGCGCTGAAGGCCGCGCTGACCACCGACTGGATCATCGAGGCCTGTGACCCGGCGGAGGAGCTGGAGCGGTTCCGGGAACTGGCACCGAAGGCGGATGCCATCGTCGGCGGGCACATCAATACGCCCTGGCCCGCGACGCCGGACCTGAAGCTGTTCCAGATCCCCTTCACCGGCTTCGATTTCCTGTCACCGGAGAAGCTGCCGAAGGGCACCTATTGCTGCAACACCTACGAGCATGAAACCGCCATCGCCGAATATATCCTGCTGTCCATGCTGGAGTGGGAGATCGGCCTGCGCCACACCGACCGCAAGTTCCGGCAGGTCGGCTGGGACGGCAAGGGCGCGGCGCAGGGGCCGGTGCATGGCGAAGTGCGCGGCAAGACCGTCGGCATCATCGGCTATGGCCACATCGGGCGGGAGGTCGCGATCCGCGCCCGCGCCTTTGGCATGAAAGTGACCGGGGTCGGGCGACGGGAGATGGAAACCCCGGCGGAGATCGACCGCTACGAGACCGTCGGCAGCGGCCTCGAACGGCTGCTGGCGGAAAGCGACTACGTGGTTGTCTGCTGCCCGCTGAATGACGACACGCGTGGCATGATGAACGCCGAACGCTTCGGCCAGATGAAGCCGACCGGCCTGATCATCAATGTGGCGCGCGGCCCGGTGCTGGAGGAGGAGGCGCTCTACAACGCGCTGGCCACGAAGCAGATCGGCGGCGCCGTGATCGACGTCTGGTACCAGTATCCGAACGCGAAGGAGAAGGATCCGTCGCCCACGCGCTTCCCCGTCCAGGATCTCGACAACCTGATCATGACGCCGCACAACTCCGGCTGGACCCAGGAACAGATCGACCGCCGCTGGACCTTCGTCGCTGCCAACCTGGACCGGCTGGCCCGTGGCGAGCCGCTGCAGAACGTGGTGTTTCAGGGCACGCGGGAAGACTGATCCGGCGCTGTTCGGGCCGCGATCAGCCCCGGCGCGCGGAGCAGTTGCGCCGCGCCCGGCCTTCGGCTAGGTTCCGCCGTCCGCGGGCGGCACCAGACCGTCCGAGACCAGCGCCGACCGGCCCGCCGCCCCCAGGGTGACAGCCGCCGGCGCATCCGCGGAGAGGTGCCGGAGTGGTCGAACGGGGCGGTCTCGAAAACCGTTGTACTGGTGACAGTACCGAGGGTTCGAATCCCTCCCTCTCCGCCATTAAATCAATGATTTTATTTTCATAAATGAGGTCCGGCATTCGCCTAGATTGCCATTTCATTTTGCATTGGACTTCCATTTTATGGCCGGAAGTGCCCGACGTGGCGCATGATGTTTCCATGCACGCCGAATCCAGCAGACATTTTCAGAAAACAATTGTTGGTCTGCAGCGTTAGATAGGAGATAAGACCCGGAAAATAGGTGTCTTATGCGTGAAAATTTCGCAAATAAGTAAGAAGTATTTTAGGTTAAACGTGCGTTGAGCAGAGAATTTGTAACATAATGTGGCGAAATCCATGAAAATTTGACTAACAACGTAAATTTGAGACAGAACTAGGTGTTTCTTAAAATAATGCGGGTACGAATATAGCAAATATGGTTGAAATTAGCATGACGGGCATGTGAGGTTTGTAAATAATTAACCCAGTACGCCAAAATGTACCAGGATACATGGTCATTCTCTTGTATGCATCCCCTCTATTTCCGACAGGTGTTCCGTCAATAGAAGCGATTTTATCCAAACACCTACTATCCGCATATCCAAAAAATACAACATTGACCATAATAACAAAAAGAGTGAAGAAAATAAAAGGATAAATAGGTGGCAAAATTAATCCTATCAGCAGAATTGCAAATAGAAAATAATTCTCACGAAAAAATGTTCGAAAATAGGGGGTGGAGAAAAAATGTTCTCTGCATTCATACTTTTTTCGGCGCGTATCGAAAGAACTTGTCACCATTCCACCACTCCCACACCACTCCGCCCGGGAGCTGCCTGCAATGATTTCACTGTCCGCTCACCAAAAATCTCGTCCCTCAGTGTCGCCAGACCCTCGTCGCGGCCGCCGAAGGGAGCGACGGCGTCGATGAGCCAGAGGTTGGGGCCGCTGGCCCAGGCTTCGGCGGGCGCACGCGGCGGACGCCTGCCTTCAGGGCGGTTTCCGCATCGTCGGAGAGGTGCGCCCAGCAGGCTTCGTCGACGGACACGCCGGAGTGGACCCGGACGCGGTACTGCTTCAGCGCCATGGGTGGCAGCAGTATCCATTCCAGCTCGCTGATGAACATGTGCTTTTGGATCGGGGAGTGGACAAGCACCCAGATGGCCTTGCCGACCGCCACGCTCCGGGCGTTCGGGGCGGGAGGCTGCGCGGCGACCGGGACTGGTCCTCACTTCCATGATCTGACCCTCGACGAGGCGCTTGATCCCGTCGGCGGCTGTGGCCTGGACGAAGGCGTCCGACTGGTCGATGGCGGGACCATCACCTGCGGTGTTACCGACCCCTTTGCCTCCCGAATCCACGATACCGCCCCCTGTCGACCCTATGCGAACATGAAAGCGCTAGTTGCAGGCTGATCCAACCCCTGATCTCTGGATGAGCCCTTGGTTGTCTCTTGCCATTGAACGTGGCGCCGAGCGGGCTTCGGGTGCCTGGTGTGCATTCTGCCGGCAAAAATGGGTCCGAAGCGGTTCCATCGGAACCATGCGGTCTCATGGCTGATGTCGATGCCCCTTTCATGCCGCAGGTCTTCGATCTGGCGCAGCGACAGCGGGAACCGGATGTAGAGCAGCACTGCAGTGAGCGCTGAGCGGCAATTACTTGATTTGCTTCCCGAATCCTCAACGCATATGGTGCGCAGCCCAAGAAAATGAGCTGCAAACAAATTGAAGCAACAGGTCAAGTCATTCTGGAACGGCTTTGTGCAGCCGATGCTGCGGCGTCCGGAGTATGTTCAGTTCGCCGCACTCTGCTACGACGTGGAGGGACCGGAGAAGAAAATTCTTCTGATAACGAGTCGTGGAACGAGGCGCTGGATCCTGCCGAAAGGCTGGCCAATCGATGGATTGGACTCTCATCAGGTGGCGCTCCAGGAGGCATGGGAAGAAGCGGGTGTTCTTCGCGGAGAGGCGTGGCTCAAGCCGCTGGGCAGCTATCATTACAGGAAGGGGATGCGCAGAGGTTGGAGTGTGCCGGTAAACACGATCGTCTACCCGGTTCGGACACTCGAGCTTTCAGACCAGTATCCTGAAGTCGGGCAGCGGACGCGAAAGTGGGTTTCTCCCACTGAGGCTGCAGAACTGGTTGGCGAACCCGAGCTGAAGGAGCTTCTGGCGACGTTCTGACATCGGTTTGGTTTGTGACGCCGATTGATTGCGTCTGGTCATGACGGTAGACACCCCAAACGCGAAATGGGGTAACGCATGTACGACAGAGATTTTGAAGCGCGCCATCTCGAGACCCTCGACAGGGATCTCGGTCGGTTGACGACCCTCGAGCAGGCGACCGCTTTCGTCGGGCGCCCGCTGATCGGAAAGGGGATCGCTTTCCTCTTTCTTCTGGCAGCCGCACTGTTCGCTGCAATTGCCTTCGGTGGTGCAGACAATCCAGCCCTGATTGTTCTGGCGGCGACGTTCGGTGCCTACATGGCCCTCAATATTGGCGCCAACGATGTGGCCAATAACATGGGCCCGGCAGTCGGAGCGAATGCCGTAACACTGGGCGGTGCAATCGCGATTGCGGCCATCTGTGAAACTGCAGGCGCGTTGATCGCCGGTGGAGACGTTGTCTCGACCATTGCGAAGGGCATCATTGCTCCGGAAAGTCTCGGATCGGTCGATGTGTTCATCTGGGCGATGATGGCGGCACTTCTGTCTTCGGCATTGTGGGTGAACCTCGCGACCTGGGTCGGCGCGCCGGTTTCGACGACGCATTCCGTTGTTGGCGGCGTGATGGGGGCAGGTATTGCCGCCGCAGGTTTCGCAGCTGTCAGCTGGGACCAGATGGGCATGATTGCCGCAAGCTGGGTCATCTCGCCGTTGGTCGGAGGCGGGATCGCGGCTGGTTTCCTGTGGTTCATCAAGGAACGGATCATATACCGCGAAGACAAGATCGCAGCGGCCCGGACATGGGTCCCCGTGCTGGTAGGTGTCATGGCCGGCGCGTTCGCCGCCTATCTCGCGATGAAGGGACTGAAGAACCTGATCAAGATCGACCTGGCCACGGCCCTGGCGATTGGCGCAGCCATCGGGGTATTGACCTGGTGGGCCATGATTCCGGTGATCCGGAGGCAATCCCAGGGTCTGGAGAACCGCAACAAGTCGCTCAAGGTCCTGTTCGGCATCCCACTGATCGTTTCAGCCGCACTGCTCAGCTTTGCCCACGGCGCAAACGACGTCGCGAACGCGGTTGGTCCGCTTGCAGCCATCGTGCAGGCGTCACAGAGCGGTCAATTCGTTGATGCTTTCTCGATCCCGCTCTGGGTAATGCTGATCGGTGCTTTCGGAATATCCTTCGGGCTGTTCATCTTCGGTCCTCGTCTGATCCGGATCGTTGGAAACGAGATCACGAAGTTGAATCCGATGCGCGCCTATTGCGTGGCATTGTCTGCGGCGATCACGGTCATCTTTGCGAGTTGGCTCGGACTTCCGGTCAGTTCCACCCACATCGCCGTCGGCGGTGTTTTCGGGGTTGGATTCTTCCGGGAATGGTATTCACAACGGCGTTTGGCAATGGCGCCTCGAACAGTGCCCGAACCAGCCGTGATCGCACCGGAGGAACGGCGCCGGAGAAAGCTGGTCAGACGGTCTCACGTCATGACCATTGCGGCTGCCTGGGTCATCACTGTGCCGGCTGCGGCCTTGCTCTCGGCAGTCATATTCAAGGTGATTGCCGCACTGGCTGCCTGACGGGTACGACAGGCACGCGTCGGGAGGCTTCAGCCAGCCTCCTCCGTCCGGACAATGAACTCCGTCAGTGTGTTGGGGCCGAAGGTCTGGATCAGGGGGACGTCGGCGGCGTCGCGGCCCTGGGCCATGAGGATGCGGGCGATCCGGGGGGTGTTGTTGCGCGGGTCGAAGACCCACCACTGGCCGGACAGATAGACCTCCATCCAGGCCGCGAAATCGCCTGAAGGATGCGGCAGGGGCTCGCCGATGTCGCTCAGATAGCCGGTGCAGTACCGCGCCGGGATGTTCATGCAGCGGCAGAAGGCGATGGCCAGGTGGGTGAAGTCGCGGCAGACCCCGCGCCGCTCCGCCTGGGTCTGGGAGGCTGTGCGGGTGGCGCGCGCATGGGCGTAGCCGAAGGTCACGTTCCGGTGGACGTAATCGCAGATCGCCTGTACCCGCGCCCATCCGGGCCCGGTTGTCCCGAACAGCCGCCAGGCCTCCTCGGAGAGCAGGTCCGTGTCGCAATAGCGGCTGCCCAGCAGGTAGACGAGGGTTTCGAACGGCAGGTCCTGCACCGCGTGCTGCGCGGCCCAGGGGGCGACCGGGTCCAGCGCGCCGCTGTCGCGGCAGACGCCATCCGTGGACAGGACGAAGTCCCCGGCCGGGGCCAGCAGCCGCGTGCACCAGTTGCCGAAACCATCGCGATAGCTTTCCAGCGGCACGCCCGGGTTCGTCGTCAGGTGGTCCGGACGCTCCAGGTCGCCAAAGCGCGAGAAATGCACGTTGAGCAACGCGATCATCGGCGTCGGCTGCGGCAGGCTGTAGCGAAAGCGGCATCCGAGACTGACCCGCATCAGGCTGCACCGGATTCAGCGGTGGTCGCATGGACCCGTGACAGGTCATGCATCGGTGGGTCCTCCCGGACAGCGGCCTTCGTCCCCTGGGGAATGTTCATGTGGGATCCTGCAACGGAGGAAGCGCCGCTTCGCTGTTCCACGCCCCGACCGAAGGCAAACGGTCGCGATCAATGGCCGCCTCGGGGTCTGCCCCGGAAATCTGCCGCACGTCGATGCGACCGGCACCCCCACCTGTAGCACGCGCCGGCCCCTGCGGCGACTTCGATCTGCATCCGGCAGCGCGCTGAAGCCGGATGACGCCCGGACCGGTCCGGTTGGAGAGGACCTTGTGATCGGCCCGTCGCCGTGCAGGATTGTCTGTCGCTGACGCCAGCGTGATGACAGGAGGCATCTGATGACGTTCGACTTCACCCCCTTGCTGCCGGCCCATGTTCCGGACCCGGCGCCCCGCTGGACGGGGTTTCCGGAGTATAATTTCATTGGCGGGCACATCGATGATGCGACCGTGCCGGTGGATGACCTCCGGGCGGCGGTGGATCGGGCGCTGGCGCGGGAGGGGGCGGATCTGGCGACCTACGGGTTGCAGAGCGGGCCGCAGGGATACCGGCCCTGCCGGGAGTTCGTGGCGCGGAAGCTGAAGACCTACTGCGGGATCGAGACGAGCGCCGATGACATCCTGCTGACCTCCGGCTCCCTGCAGGGCATGGACCTGGTCAACCGGCTGCTGCTGCAGGAAGGCGACACGGTCATTGTCGAGGAATCGAACTATGGCGGTGCCTTCACGAAGCTGCGGGCGCTGGGGGTCAACATGGTGGCCGTGCCGCTGGACGAACATGGCATGCGCATGGACGCGCTGGCGGCGGCGCTGGACGATCTGGCGGCCCGGGGCGTCCGGCCAAAGTACATCTACGCCATCATCACGGTGCACAATCCGACCGGAACGATCCTGCCGCTGGACCGGCGGCACCGGATGCTGGAGCTGGCCAGGCAGCACGGCGTGCCGATCTTCGAGGATGAATGCTATTCCGACATCGTCTGGTCGAACGAACGCCCGCCCGCGCTGCGGGCGCTGGATGACAGCGGCATGGTCATTCACATCGGCACCTTCTCCAAGACCGTCGGCCCGGCGCTGCGGGTGGGCTACATCAATGCCGTCTGGCCGGTGCTGGGCCGTCTGGTGGCGATGAAGTCGGATGCGGGGTCAGGCGCGCTGGAGCAGATGATGCTGGCCGAATACTGCCCGGACCACTTCGACGCCCATGTGCGCAGGTGCAACGCCGTGCTGGAGGGCAAGCTGGACACGCTGATCGAGGCGCTGGACGAGCACTTCGGCACCACCATCGACTACCGCAAGCCGCCGGGCGGCATCTTCCTGTGGGTGAGACTGCCGGAAGGGGTCGGCACCGCCCGCCTCGCCGCCGTCGCGGGCGCGCAGGGCGTGGCCGTGAACCCCGGCCCGGAGTGGTCACTGGGCGCGGATGCCGACACCTGGATCCGGATCTGCTTCGCCAACCCGCCGCTGGAGACCATCCGTGCCGGTGTCGCGAAGCTGGCCACCATCTGTCACGAGGAATTCGGCGTGCCGGAGATCAGCGGCAACGTGAAACGCTGATCCCGGCGGCCCCGGCGGCCCTCACGGCTGCCGGGTGATCGTCCATGCGATGCTGTCGGCACTGACGGCGGTCTCCACCGCCATGAAGGCGCGGTGGGAATTCACCACGCCGCGCCAGAGTTCGATCCAGCAGGCCAGCAGGTCATCGCGTTCCGCCGGCGTCAGCCCGCGCACGATCCGCAGTCCGTCCTGCCTGACCGTGACGGCATCGGCAGGATCCGGTCGATCGATCCGGGTCCCATCGCCCATGCCGCCGAACAGGGCGGACAGCAGACCGGCGACCTCGCCCGGGCCGCCGTCTTCGGTTCCCAGGGCTTCCGCCATCCTGCGTCCGTTCTGCAAGCCGGTCAGCCGCGCGGCGGCTTTCGCCAGTTCCAGGGCGCGGTCACGACCGATGCTGCCGACCAGTTCGCGGATGCCGTTGCGGATATATTCGACGGCGTAGTTCCGGTTCGCCTTCGCCAGTCGCAGGTCGTTCCACTGGTCATCGGGCGGGGCGGGCTGGGCGGCGGCGTCGAAGGCCGGGGGGCGTTCGTCCGGCGCGAAGCGCAGCCGCTCCTCCGCACTCAGGTCGTGATCATGTTCCATGAAATAGCCGCAGAGACCGAACTGCCCGGTCATGTCCTCCGAGACGCAGACAAAGCCCAGCCGCGGGTTCTTCAGCGAGACGCCGTTCTGCGCATACCATCCCTTCAGGAAGCCGCGGCTTGCCTCCACCGGCACACCGCAGAGCGTCGGGCCGTCGTACATCCAGCGCGGATAGCGGAACCGGACCCAGGCCTTGCGGTCCGATTCCTCCATATATTCAACAGGCACGCCGCCCATGCTGTTCGACAGGACGTGATAGCGGGCGCAGGCAACGGCATCGGGCAGTCCCTCCAGACCCAGCTTGGCGAAACTGGAGAGGAACTTCTCCTCGTGCTGGCGCCGGAACAGGCGAAACATCCACTCGCCGATGACCTCCGGCCCCTCGCGTACGGCAACCATCAATTGCAGCCCCAGCAGGTACTGGTGGTGAATGGTCGCCTGAGCCTCGATGGCGCGCAGGTTCTCGCTCATTGTGCTGATCTGCCCCCCGGTTTCCTTGCGGCCTGCGGCAGGCCGGGGCGCAGGATAGCCCATTTCCGATGATGTTCCAGACGCCGGATCGGCAGGTCCGGTCCGTGGCCTGCGCAGGCCGTACCCGGCGCATTGTACGTCCAGAGAGTCAGAGCGTTCGTTGACGCAGGGTAAACGGGGACCTCAAAATCTTCCACAATGAGCTGGCTTCGCGCGTTCTGATTGTCGGCTCGGTTGACGGCCACCCCGGGGGAAGGCCGCAATATGGGAGGATTGAAATGGCGACAGTGCGGATTAACGGTCAGTCACGGACCATCGATGGACCGGATGACACGACCCTGTTGTGGGCCATCCGGGACATGGCGGGCCTGACGGGAACCAAGTACGGATGTGGCGCGGGGCTGTGCGGTGCCTGCACGGTTCATGTCGATGGCGAGGCGGTGCGTTCGTGCCAGTCGACCGTGGGCGACGTCGCGGGCAAGGATGTGACCACCATCGAAGGGCTGTCGCCGGATGGCAACCATCCGGTCCAGGTGGCCTGGCGGGAATACAATGTTCCGCAGTGTGGATTCTGCCAGGCGGGCCAGATCATGCAGGCCGCCGCGATCCTGAAGCAGAAGCCGGATCTCACCGACGATGAAATCCTGGAAGGCATGTCCGGGAACATCTGCCGTTGTGGCTGCTACGAGCGCATCGTCGCTGCAGTCCGTCACGTCTCAACGGGGAGCTGATCCATGTTGCATTACCTTGAACAGGCCATGTCCGATGCGCCGAAGCAGCGCGCGCCGGAACTCGAGTTCGCCAATGTCTCGCGGCGCGGCTTCCTGACGATTGCCGCCACGGGATTCGCGGTTGCCGCCTTCACCACCCAGGCCGGTGCCTTCGCCCGCTACAAGACCGGCGGCGATTTCATGCCGCACGGCATTCGCTACGATCCGAAGATCTTCGTCTCCATCGATGCGGACGGCACGGTCACGATTGTCGCCCATCGCTCCGAGATGGGCACGGGCAGCCGTACCTCCCTGCCGATGGTGCTGGCCGACGAGATGGGCGCGGACTGGAGCCGGGTAAAGATCGTCCAGGCCGAGGGTGACGAGCCCAAGTACGGCAACCAGGACACGGATGGCTCACGCTCCATGCGTCACCACATCCAGTCCATGCGCCAGATGGGCGCTTCGGTCCGTCACATGCTTGCACAGGCCGCCGCGAAGAAGTGGGGCGTCGATGCCAAGTCGGTGACCGTCGGCGTGCACGAGGTTACCTCGGGCGGTCGCAAGGCCGGCTTCGGTGATCTGGCCGCCGATGCGATGGCGCTGGACGTTCCGGCGTTCGAGGACCTGACCTTCAGGACGGAGGATCAGTTCCGCTATATCGGCAAGGGCAACATCCCCATCACGGATCTGCATGACATCACCACCGGCAAGGCCATCTATGGTGCGGACGTCAGCCTTCCGGGCATGAAGTTCGCCGCCATCGCCCGCCCGCCCGCCGTGGGCAGCAAGCCGATCCGCTACGACGCGACCGCCACCTTCAAGGTGCCGGGGGTCGAGAAGGTTCTGGGGCTGCAGATCTCCAACTTCCCGGCCAAGTTCGCGCCGCTTGGCGGTATTGCCGTCATTGCCTCCAACACCGATGCGGCGATCAAGGGCCGCGACGCGCTGGAGATCGAGTGGGCGGAGGGGCCGCACAGCGGCTACAACTCCGCGGCCTTCACCGAGGAGATGCGGGCCACGGCGAAGAAGCCCGGTGCGGTGCTGCGCGCGGAAGGCGATGCCAAGGCGGCCTTCGAAGGTGCGGCGAAGGTCTTCGCCCGCGACTACAGCCAGGCCCACATGGCCCACGCCATGATGGAGCCGCCGGTTGCCGTCGCCAATGTCGCGAACGGCAAGGCGGAGATCTGGGCCCCCGTGCAATCGCCTTTTGGCACCCGGGGCGATCTCGCCGGGGCGCTGAACATGCCGATCGAGGATGTGACGGTGAATGTCACGCTGCTCGGTGGTGGTTTCGGCCGCAAGTCCAAGTGCGACTTCGCGATCGAGGCGGCGCAACTCAGCCAGCGGATCGGTGCGCCGGTGAAGGTGCAGTGGACGCGTGAGGACGACATCCGCCACAGCTTCTACCACACGACATCCGTGGAGCGGATCGAGGTGGCGCTGGATGCGGACAACAAGGTCACCGGCTGGCGGCACAATTCCGTCGCACCGTCGATCCTGTCGACCTTCGCGCCGGACAGCGGCCACCAGTTCTTCATCGAGAGCGGGATGGGACACATCGACATGCCGTTCGACATTCCGAACATCTCGGTCGAGAACGGTGCCGCCATGGCCCATACGAGGATCGGCTGGTTCCGTTCGGTCTCCAACATTCCGCGTGCCTGGGCGGTCCAGTCCTTCGTTGCCGAACTGGCCAACGAGATCGGGCGGGACCACAAGGACCTGCTGATGGAGATGATTGGCCCCGACCGGCTGCTTGATCCGCCGAAGCAGGGCTTCCCCGAGAACTTCTGGGACTATGGTGAGGTCTATGACGAGTATCCGATCGATACGGCACGCCTGAAGAACGTGCTGGCGATTGCCGCCGACAAGGCGGGCTGGGGGCTTGATCTGCCTGCCGGGGAAGGTATCGGGCTGGCGGTGCACCGGTCGTTCGTGACCTATGTCGCGACGGCGGCTCGGGTGAAGATCGTCGACGGGAAGATCACGGTGCCGGAAATGCACATGGCGCTGGATTGCGGCTTCGCCGCCAATCCGGAGCGGATCCGGTCCCAGATGGAAGGGGCCGCCGTCATGGGCATGACGACGGCAATGCACAGCGGCATCACCTACGAGAACGGCGCTGTCACCCAGTCGAACTTCCACGACTATCCGATGGTCCGGTCGGACAACTATCCGCAGAAGGTGCATACGCATGTCGTGCCGCACGGCTTCGAGGTGCATGCGTCCGGCGTGGGTGAGCCCGGCGTGCCGCCGGTACCGCCTGCCATTGCCAATGCGGTGTTCGCCGCAACAGGCAAGCGACTGCGGGATCTGCCCTTCGGCGACACGGTCTGAAACACCCGAAATCGGGTATGGCAACCACCCCTTTGAAAGGGGTGGTTGCCGATGTTTCCATCGAATTCAATCGAGGCTCATGTCCGTTGCAATTGTCACCTGACGCAAAGTTGATCAAGCTGGACACAGATTGTGCATCTGGGGACGGGCGAATGTCTGAAGCGGGGACTCTGGCTGAGCAGGTTTACAACGAAATTCTGGACGAGATCTGCGCCGGAACCTTTCCGGCGGAGGCCCGGCTGAAACAGGAGTCGCTGGCCCTGCAACTGGGGGTTTCCCGCCAGCCAGTGCAGCAGGCACTCAGTCAGCTGAAGGCGGATGGCATCGTGCAGGATGCACCGGGGCGCGGTCTTGCCGTGGCAACACCGGACCTGATCATGGTGCGCCATCGCTATCAGGTCAGACTGATCCTGGACTGCCTCGCCTCCGAGATGGCGGCCAAGCGGTGTGCGGAAGACTCCGCACTGGCGCGCAATACCCGTCAGGCAGGCGCGCGCATCCTCGACCAGGCGATGGCCGCCCTGGACGCGAATGACCTGAAGGCGCTGTTCAATGCCGACGTGGCGTTTCACGCCCTGGTCTATGACACCACCGGCAACCCCGCACTGAAGGACAGTGCCACGGTCCACTGGCGTTATCTGCAACGGATCATGAGCTGCACCCTGCGGGAGGTCGAGGACATCCCGGACAAGTTCTGGAACCAGCACAAGAACATCCTGGACGCCATCGTCGATGGCCGCGTCAGACGGGCGAACCGCTGGGCGCGCATTCACATCCGCTATTTCCTGGCGATTGCGGAGCGGGTCTACGGCGATACCTCTGAGAGACAACTTGAGCATTGAGAGCCGCAAGGACCGGCAGGAAGACGATGATGACCTGCGGCAGCTCTTCCAGGATCTGAGGCAGCGGCTGCAGTCCACCGTGGTGGGCCAGCCGCTGATGATCGACCGACTGGTCCTTGCCCTGCTTTCGGACGGTCATGTGCTTCTGGAGGGTGCGCCGGGGCTGGCCAAGACCCGGGTGGCACGGGCGCTGGCAGACTCGTTCGAGGGCCGTTTCAACCGGGTTCAGTTCACCCCGGATCTGATGCCGCAGGATCTGACCGGCAGCGCCATCTTCGATCCCAAGTCATTGCAGTTCGAGTTCCGCCAGGGACCGATCTTCACCAATTTCCTGCTGGCGGACGAGATCAACCGCGCGCCGGCAAAGGTTCAGTCCGCGCTGCTGGAGGCCATGGAGGAGCGCCAGGTCACGAGCGGTGACACGACCTATCCGCTCGCGCAGCCGTTCTTTGTCATCGCAACGCAGAACCCCATCGAGCATGAGGGGACCTGGGATCTGCCGGAGGCACAGCTCGACCGCTTTCTGATGCATGTGCGTGTCGGTTATCCCGATGCCGAGACCGAGAGTGCGCTGCTGGACATGGCTCTCGCGGAGGCGGAAGGCCAGATCAGCGGACGGGATGCCGGTCAGCCCGTCGACCGGATTGCACCGGCCGAACTGGCTGCGGCCCGCCATGCGGTGCTGCGCACCTTCCTTTCGGCGCCGGTGCAGGACTACATCGTCCGTCTGGTCGATTTCTCGCGACGGGCCGATGATCTGCCCGATGACCTGAAGGGGCTGATGTCGCATCCGCTCAGTCCGCGCGGTTCCATCGCGCTGGCCCGGGTCGCCAAGGCCGCGGCCTGGCTGGCAGGGCGTGAGCATGTCCTGCCCGACGATGTGCTGGCCCATGCGCCGAACGTGCTGCGCCACAGGATCGGCCTTTCCCATGTGGCGGAGGCCGAGGGCATTCAGGCAGACGTGATTGTCGCGCGTCTGATCCGCCATGTTCCGCCCATCTGAGACCCTGCGACCGGAGACCGTGGAGCAGCTGACGCTGTCGCGTCTGATTGCCATGGACCCCTTCCGCGCCCGTCGTCCGGGGGAGCCGGGCAACCGGACCCCGATGGGCGTTCGGCCGGGCCTGCGCGGGCTCAGGACCGGTGACATGGACGGGCTGGCCCCCTATGCGCCCGGTGGCGATATCCGGATGATCGACTGGCGCGGCTTCGCGCGTACCGGCCAGCTCCGGCAGAAGGAGCGGGAGCGGGAGGCGCACAGCGCCGTCATGCTGGTGGCCGACCTGGGGCCGCACATGCGGTTCGGCACCCGTGACGGAACGCTGGCGCTGCGGGCGGCGCTGGCGCTGGCGCGGGAAGCCTGGATCGCGCTGCGGCGGGACGAGCCGGTCGGTATCGCGACCTCTCCACACGGGGTGTTGATGGCCCCGGCGCGGGGCAGGCGTCGGCTGCTGCACGGTCTGGACCGGCTGGCGGCGACCTTCGCCCGGCGGGTGGCACCGGCACCGCTTTCGGTCGCGGTCGAGAGCGCCGCCGGGCACCTTCGCTCAGCCGATGACCTGCGGGTCTTCTCCGATTTTCATTTCTGGCTGGCAGAGGGGCAGCTTCCGACCGCCGGGCACCGGCGTTCCGGGCGCTGGTTCGCCGTGCAGGTGGATGATGCCGTGCACCAGTCCGTGCCGCCGCCCGGACATTATCCCGCGCGCAGCATGGCCACGGCGCGGATGGACGAGGATATCCGGATCGGGCGGGACACGACGGGTCATGCCGCCGTCGCCGCAGCGACCGAACTGAACCGGAGACTTCAGGCCGAGGGCTGGCGCATCGCCGACCCGATGGCCGGCAGCAGGCACCATTGGTCCGATGACGCCTGAGGAGATTCTCCAGGGGCTGCGCGATATCCAGTTGCCTGCTGTGGAAGCCGCTGCGTTTGCCGAATCCCGGTTCAGTCCCTGGCCGCTTGTGGTCACGGTGGCCATTCTGTCCGGCATCTTCCTGCTCAGGTTCCGCAACAGGCGGGCCTGGCGACGATCCCTGGGCCGGGATCTGGAGGCCTTCATCGCGCATCCGGAGCCGACAGGCATCCAGGGACTGATTGACCTGCGCCGCCGCTTCGCCGCGCACGGCCTTACGGTCCCGAACCTGCCTGCGGAGTGCTTCCGCCCCACGGAGGGGGCCGACGCGGCGGTTCTGCGCGGCGCGGCGGAAGATCTCAGACGGCTGCTGCCGTCATGATCGAACTGTTGCAACCCTGGGCCCTGCTTGCCCTGCCGCTGCCCCTGATCGCCTGGTGGCTGTTGCCGCATGCGGCCCCGGCCGCGCGCATGCTGGCCACCGAATCGGCGCTGGTTCTGCTGCGTGCCATGCGGCCCGGCGGATCGGAGGGGGCGGACCGGTTCCGGCGTCTCCTGCTCCCGGCGGTCGGCTGGCTGGCGCTGGTCCTGGCGCTCTGCGGGCCGGTAACCCCGATCGGGACGCTCGTCAGATCCAGCGGCCATGATGTCGTCATCGCCATCGATCTCTCCGCCAGCATGGGGCGAAAGGAACCGGGACAGCGAACAACGGCCTTCGACCGTTACCGGACCGCTGTGGCGGCATTCCTCGACCGGTTGCCTGCGGGGGATCGCGTGGCTCTGATCGCGTTTGGCGAACAGGCCTATCTGATCGCGCCGCTGACCCATGATTTCGGCGCGCTGAACGGCTATCTGGACGAGCTTGTCGTGGGCATGCCCGGACGCAAGACCTCCGTCGGCGTGGCCATCGGTCTGGCGCTGAAGACATTCGAGACGGAGGAGCAGCAGCGCCGCTCCCTGCTGATCCTCTCGGACGGGGAGGACAACGCGGGCGCGCTGCCCGCGCCGGACGCGGCGCTGCTGGCCAGCGACCGTAACGTGCGGATCCACGCGGTCGGTCTGGCCGATGCCGAGGCCGGTGGCGGCAGCGACATCCTGCGCACGGTCGCGGAGATCACGGGCGGCAGCTTCTCGACGCTTGCCGGGACGTCCGACCTGCCGGATCTGGCGGGGCCTGACGCCGCCGGGACAATCGATGAAGCGGCCTCGCCCCTGCGCCGCAACTGGTCTTCCGAACTGCTGATGATCGCTGCTGTCCTGCTGGCCGGGCATCTGCTGGTGCTGCGGAGGGCGCGATGACCCTGCTGCACCCCTGGTTTCTGCTGGTCTGCCTGCTTGCCGCCTGGCCCGTTCTGGCGGACAGGCTCCGTTCCGGAGGTGCCCGTCTGCATCTGCCCGGTTCCTGGCAGCGTCTGGTCAGCCCGGAGATGCGGACCATCGTTGCCGGTCAGGTCCGGGTCACACATGACCGTCTGGCGACCCTGACGACAGCAGCACTGTGGCTGGTGCTTGGACTGGCGCTGGCCGGGCCGGTGCTGCAGGCCGAACCTTCGGCGGCGGTGTCCAACCTGGCCGGGCGTGTGGTTGTCGTCGATCTTTCCGACGCTGACGGTGCCGCCGCGGTGCGCAGCATGGCGACCACTGTCGCCGCCGGGCAGACCGGCATCCCCGTGGCGCTGGTCGCGGCGACCGGCGATGCCTTCGATGTGGTGCCCTTCACCACCGACCTGCAGCATTTCGAGCGCTATCTCGCCGTGCTTGAACCCGCCCTGATGCCTGTCGGCGGGCACGAACCGCATCGCGCCTTTGCCCATGCGGAGGCCATGCTGGTGCGGGCAGGGATGATCGCGGGGCAGGTGGTGCTGGTCACGTCCGCGACGGCGGTGCCTTCGCGCAAGCTGGCGCGGGACCGCTGGCTGCGGGCGATCGTGCATGTCACCCCCGGCAGCCAGCCGCCACCGGCAATCCGCGCCCTGGCGGACGAGACCAACGCGACCCTGGTCATGGCGACGGACTCCGCGACCCTGGACCGGCAACTGGCGCAGACGGTGTCGAGTCTGGTCGATGGTTCTCCGGAGTTCTCCGGTCAGACGCCGCTGCGGCCGTGGCTCGTTGGCCTGGCCGGTCTTCTCTGGCTGTTGCTGTTCCGGAGGCCGGCATGACCCTGCGCAGCCTGATCGTCACCGTCGTCCTGCTGGTCGCATCTGTTGGGGCCGGCTGGCTGATCCCGGCGCTTGACCGACCGCTGGAGCCGCACCTTGTCGCCCAGGACCTGATGCAGCGGGGACGGGCCAGGGAGGCGGCCTATCTGTTCGATGATCCGGTATGGCAGGGCGTGGCCGAGTATCGCGCCGGGCGGATGTATCGGGCGGCGGGATCCTTCGTCCAGACCAAGAGTGCCCTCTCGCTCTACAACCTCGGCACGGCCTATGCGCAGGTGCGGCAGTGGACGGGGGCCGTTGCCGCCTATGAGGCGGTGCTGCGGCTTGAGCCGGAACATGCCGACGCGCGGCACAATCTGGCACTGGTCCGGCGTGCCCGGGCGGCAGAGGAACGTCTGATCGAGGAAAGCCGGAACAAGAAGCGGATGGGCATCTGGCAGGACGGCATGCTGAAGCAGCGTGACGGCGGCGATCCGGCCAGCGATGCCCCCGTGCGGGAGGATGGCAACAGTGCGGGTGGGGGGGAATCGACCCCGTCGAAGAAGCCCGGCACTGAATCCGCTGCCGGCAGTGGCCGCAGCACGCCTGGCGATGTCGCGCCGGACGGCAAGGCCCGTGCGGGCGCGGCGGAAGCAGGCGAGCGGCCTCGGGAGGCGCCGGAGGGACTGACCGGCGCATCGGCGGCAAAGATCCGGCGCGCGGAATCGGTACAGCATGCGGAACAACTGTTGCGGCGCATCGTCGATCACCCGGAGCAGGTGCTGGCGGCGCGATTGCGCAACGCCCAGAAACTGCGGGAGCGGGCGCAATGAAGTGGCTCCTCGGCGTGATCTGCATTCTGCTCTGCCCTCCGCTTGCCGTGGCCCAGAACGAAAGGGCGCCCGACGTTCCGGAACTGCAGGTCGAGATCGTGACGGCCGGGGAACCGGGCGGTGCCATATTCGTACAACAGCAGGTGTTGCTGCGGATCACGCTGGTCTCCCGGTTTCCGTTCTGGTCCCTGCGCATCGACGTGCCCGAGATCGCGGATGCGGAACGGCATGTCGCCTCCCGTCCGCGCACCAGCGAATTCTCCACATATGGCGGGTCGGGCTGGCGGCACCAGCGCGTCATCGCCCTGTTCCCGACGCGCAGCGGCGTGCTCGAGATCCCGGCGATCCGGGCTGCAGGGGCGGTGGAGCGTGCCGACGGCACCAGTGTCGGGTTCCGGGACGAATCCGAGGCGCGGGTTCTGCAGGTGCAGCCCGCGCACCGTTACCTCAACGGGTTCTGGTGGGTGGCGGCGGACAGGATCGAACTGACGGACGACTGGTCGAAGGACGTGGCCTCGCTGAGGATCGGCGACACGGTCCGCCGCACGGTCACGATGCTGGCCGACGGGGTGACGGCGGAGCGTCTGCCGGAGCTGGTGCAGAGAGACACGCCGGGGGCCAGGATCGTTGCCGTGGCCGGGGAGCGCAGGACCCGTTTCACACCCGGCGGTGCCACGGCGGAAGTCACCCGGTCCTGGGACATAACGGTGGAGACGGAAAGCGCGGTGAACATTCCGCCGGTGTCCGTCACCTGGTGGAACACCTCCGAGTCCCGGCCGGCCGGCAGCGGTGTTCCCGCCGCACGCATAGAGCCGCTGGCCGTCGACGCCGACAGGCTGCGGGCGGAACTGATGGCTGAGGCCGCGGCCCGCCGGGATCAGGACGCATTCTACCTGATCCTGCTTGCCGCAATCCTCGTCATCCCGATGGCGATCCTTGCCGGGGCCTTCCTGCGCGCTGCTGTGCCGTCGATGGCGGACATGCGGCTGCGTTGGCAGTTGCGCACCGTTTCGGGGCTCGGCACGGCCCGCGCGCTGGTCACATGGGCCCGGTCCACGGTGGCGCCCGATGCCCTGACGCTGGGTGACATTGCGGCCACCGCACCACCGGCTGTAACCAGGGCGCTGGGGAAGATCGAGGCCGCGGCCTTCGGGCAGGAAGCTGAACAGGTGCTGGAACCGGCGGTCTTCTCGCGGTGGTCCAGGCACGTCCGGCTGCAGCGGCTGCGGAGGCAAATTGCAACGATGGTTCAAATAGTTGTGGGCCGATCCGGTCACTCCTGAGTGTCGGCGGGAGGGCTGCGGCAGACCACTGTATTTCAAGACATACACAACAGAAGTTTCCGTAGGGTCATCCGAATCCTAATATTTCAACAGGGGGAGAGAGACGCATGAGTAATGTCAGAGGAAAGGCCACAGAGGCCGAGAACATTTCCGACGGGAATGAACCGTGTTGTTGCGCGGAATGCGATGACGAGGGGCTGAGCAGGCGCGCAGTCATGGGGTACGGCGCGGCGATTGCCGCAGTTGGCGGCCTTGGGCTGGCGGGCGGTGCACATGCTGCGGAAGGTCCGCTCAACATGCCCGTGCAGCCCGGTGACCGGTTCATGATCACCAAGGGAAAACTGAAGCAGACGCTGCTTACCGCAGACCTGCTGGAATCCGGTGCCAGACCGGTCGAGGGGTTTCCGGTGACGCCCGACAAGCACGAGCCGCGTGACGTCTACCGCAACAACCGGTTGCTGATGCTGAAGCTGGACGAAGCGGCGATGGATGCCGAGACACGCGCACGCAGCGCCGGGGGCGTCCTGGTCTATTCGGCGGTCTGCACCCACAAGGGCTGCACCATCAAGTCCTGGATGGCGAAGCAGCAGCAGCTTCGTTGCCATTGTCACCTGTCGATCTTTGATCCGCTCTCCGGCGGTACGGTGAAGGGCGGCCCGGCGCGGCGGCAGCTTCCCGCGGTGCCGCTCGAAGTCGATGCGGAAGGCTATGTCGTGGCCGCGGCGGGTTGGACTGCCACGCCCGGCGGCGCGAAGAAATAGGAATCAACAAACCAAACAACCGGATCAACCGGTGGTCAAAAAAGGAGGATGCGATGCGAAGAACACTGGCCGCGGCGGCGGCGCTCATGATCCTGGGGGCGGGAAGTGTCGTTGCCCAGAATCTGAATCCCGTGACGGATGCGAGACTGCAGAATCCGGAACCCCAGAACTGGCTGCAGTGGCGCGGCAACTACGAGGGTTGGGGGTACAGCCCGCTCGACGAGATCACGACCGAGAACGTGAAGGGCCTGCGTCCCGTATGGAGCTTCGCGACCGGCGTGACGGAAGGCCATCAGGCACCGCCGATGGTCAATGACGGGGTGATGTATGTCTCGACCCCGCAGAACCAGGTGTTCGCACTGGATGCGGCAACCGGGAACGAGCTGTGGCGCTATCTGCACGAGATCCCGGAGGACCTGTTCCAGCTGCATCCGACAAACCGTGGCGTCGGTCTCTATGGCGACAAGGTCTACATGGCCACCGTCGATGCGCGCATGGTCGCGCTGAACGCCAAGACCGGCGAAGTGGTCTGGAACTCGACCATCGGTGACTACAAGGCGGGCTACTATTCCACGCTTTCGCCGCTGGTGGCCGAAGGCAAGATCGTGGTCGGCGTGTCGGGCGGTGAGTTCGGCATTCGCGGCTATGTCGTTGCCTTCGACAGCGAGACCGGTGCGGAAGCCTGGCGGACCTACACGGTTCCCGGGCCGGGCGAGCCTGGTCATGACACCTGGAAGGGTGACAGCTGGAAGACCGGTGGCGGTTCCGTCTGGATGCAGGGCAACTACGACGCGGATACCAAGCTTGCCTATTTCGGAACGGGCAACGGCGGCCCATGGCTGCCGGAGGCACGTCCGGGCGACAACCTCTACACGACGTCCGTGATCGCGTTAGACATCAATTCCGGCGAGATCAAGGGGCATCACCAGTATCACTGGAACGATGCCTGGGACTGGGACGAGGTCTCCGCACCCGTGCTGATGGACATCGAGCGTGATGGCCGCAAGGTCAAGGGACTGGTCCATGCCGGCCGCAACGGCTTCATCTGGTCGATGGAGCGCACTGCGGATGGTCCGATCAACTTCGTGGCTGCGGACAAGTATGTCCGCCAGACCGCGTTCACGGCCATCGATCCGGAAACGGGGCGTCCGTCCTACAGCGAGTCGGCGACGCCTGGCCTCAACCGCACGGCGACCTTCTGCCCGAGTCTCTGGGGTGGCAAGGACTGGCCCATGGAGGCCTACAGCCCGAGGACCGGCCTGCTCTACATCCCGAGCCATGAGAACCTGTGCACGGAGATGGGCGGCAGCGGCGAGATCGAGGATTACGAGCCCGGTCAGCTCTACATCGGCATCCCGATCGACGTGATCCTGTCGAGCATGCGCATTCATGAAAGCCAGGACACGTCGAAGCCTGTCACCATCGGCAAGTTGCAGGCCTGGGACATGAACACGGGCAAGATGGTCTGGGCCACGGACTTCAAGGACACGCCTTTCTGGGCGCCCT
Organism: Kordiimonadales bacterium IMCC3096; assembly: GCA_016865035.1. Taxonomy (GTDB): domain Bacteria; phylum Pseudomonadota; class Alphaproteobacteria; order Minwuiales; family Minwuiaceae; genus Minwuia. The sequence continues at coordinate 1,414,989 of CP018227.1, read as the reverse complement.
TGCTGGCCACGGGCGGTGACCTGATCTTCACCGGCGGTACCGTGGACCGGAAGTTCCGGGCCATGGATGCCAGGAATGGCGAGATCCTGTGGGAGCACCCGATGCCTTCGGGTGTGACGGCCACGCCGGCATCCTTCGCCGTGAACGGCAAGCAGTACATCGCGGTCCAGTCGGGCTGGGGTGTCGATGCGGAACGCATGCGCGGTCTGCTGGCTGGTCTGCTGCCGGAAGGCCGTGTGCCGACGGTGCCGCAGGGCGGTTCGATCCATGTCTTCGCGGTCGACTGACCTGAAGGCTGTGCTGACGGGGCTCCGGTTTCTTGCCGGAGTCCCCGGGGGCCGGGCGCTGCTGGCGCCCGGTCTCTTCGTTTTTCTGCTGTTCGTTGCCGTCGATGCCCGGGCGCAGGAGTATCCCCAGACACCGGAAGCGATGCTGGAGAAGGTCGCGACCGCCATTATCGAACGGGACTTCGACAAGTACGAGAAACTGGTGCACTGGGAACGCGCGGGGCGGATCAAGTTCAATATCGTCCGCTATCAGGTCCTGCGTTCCATGGGCCGCAAGATCGAATCGATCACGATCGAGAAGGTGCCGCCCACCACGTTCGACAAGCTGAAGCAGACACCGCAGATCGCCTTCAATCTGGAGCCGACCCATCGTGTCCGGGTGGTCTATGATGAACCCCCGAACGTAAAGGGAAGCGACAGGAAACCTGTCGTCTTTCACCTGGTGGGCAAGACCGATGAAGGCTATCGGATCGCACTCGTCGTGCGGAACGTCAAGGATGACGACGACTGATCGGGTCTGGTCGTGAGGGCAGGATCACTCCTGACCGTCGCGATGCTCCTGCTGGTTGCCCCTGCCGCCACCGCCCTGACGCTCACGGAAGATTCCGTGTGGCCCGACACCACGATCCCGGTCTGCTGGGAGCGACCGCTCGACCGGCACATGCAGGAACGCCGACTGGCAATGAAGGCCATTCGCGCGTCCTGGGAAAAGGAAAGCGCGCTGGTCTTCACCGGCTGGGGACGCTGCCGGTCGGACAGTCAGGGCATTCGCATCTTCATTGGCCGGGCGCATCCGCATGCCAAGGCGCGCGGACGCCATGTGAACGGTATGGCCAATGGTGTCGTACTGCCGGAACTGTGGACGCTGGCCGCCCTGTCGATCAACGTCAAGGCACCGGTCCACGAGTTCGGGCATGCCCTGGGCTTCGGGCACGAGTTCGCCCGCCCCGATGATGCGGTGCCGGAGGAATGCCAGGTGATCCGCAATCCCGCCGGTCGATATACCGAAGGGGACATGCCGCTGACCGCCTATGATCCCGACTCGATCATGGTTGGCTGCGCCGGAACGGCCCTGCACGACCTCTCCCTCGGCGTACCCCTGCTGAGTGCCGCCGACATCTACGGGCTGGTGTCGGTCTACGGGTCGGCGCCTGAGAATATCCTGGATGAGGACGAGGACGGCGACCGCTTTGGTGCTGCACTGGCCCTTGGTGATGTCGATGGCGACGGCATTGATGATCTGGCCGTTGGCGCACCGGGGGAGGATGGCGGAAGGGGCGCGGTCTACATCTATCGCGGTGACCCGTTCCAGGGGTTCCGCCCGCTGGCCCGGATCGCCCCCGAGCTGCCGGTGCCGGGTGCGGTGAGCGGTTGGGGCGGGGGGCTATCCTTCGGGCAGCCTGCCGCAGATGCCCGCCGCCCGCTGCATGTGGTGGCCGCAAACGGGATACGGACGAACGTCCTGTTCCATCCGGCGGAGGGCGGTGTGCGTGCCGAGATGCGTGCATCGCATGGCCCGGCGGACCGGGGCACGACCGTGGCCATCGTCGATGCCGACCTGGACGGTGATGGCGTCCCGGACCGTATTACCGGCATGCCGGACGCCCTGATCGGGGCGGTCCGCTCAGGTGCCGTTCTGGTTGAGCGCGGCGGGGCGGGTGATGCCCTGCGGTTCTGGTACCGGATGGGCCAGTCGTTCTGAAGGCGGTCACCTTCAGCACCTTCCCGCAGGCACGCGCCAGCATCTGCTCCCCGAAAGGCCGCTTGAGGCGAATACGACTCTCGCCTGTCGGAGCGCTTGACGAAGCGGCAGTTCATGATATTGTATTCTGAATTCAGAGTTCAGGATGCGAAGACATGAAGCCGCTTGTCACCCAACCCAATCTGGCCCAGCAGGTCTATGAGGCCATCGTCGACGAGATCTGTGACGGCCACCTGCTGGCGGGTGCCCATCTGGTGCAGGAGGATCTGGCGGAGCGGCTTGGCGTTTCACGGCAGCCGATCCAGCAGGCCATGGCGCTGCTGAAGGCCGACGGGCTGGTGGTGGAGATCGGCCGGCGCGGCTTGCAGGTGACGCCGCTGGACCTGGATATGATGCGCCACCACTACGACATCCGCGCCGTCCTTGATGGGCTGGCCGTTCGCATGTCCGCCACCCGTGCATCGGGTGATCCGGTGATTGGCCGGGCCATCGCGGCGCAGGGGCAGGAAATCCTGCAGCGCGGCGCGGCGGCGGTGGCGAAGGGCGCGGTGGGGGAGCAGGTCCGCGAGGACGAAGCCTTCCACACCATGCTCTACGAGCATTCCGGCAACCCCCTGCTGGCCCGGGCTGCAGAGCCGCACTGGCGCTATCTGCGCCGGGCGATGGGCGAGGTGCTGCGCCATGCCGAGCCGCCGCGCGAGATCTGGCGTCAGCATGGCGAGATCCTCGATGCGGTCGCGGCAGGTGACGCTGATCGCGCGGAAGAACTGGCCGTCGCACACGACCTGCGCGCCGCGAAAACGCTGGACGCGGCCCTGGCCAACCGCAACGCCGCCGCAGCGGCCGGCGGCTGAGCCCCCCCCATTCAAACCAGGGAGCACTGCCTTGACCTCTCAGATGCAGACCATTGGTGAACTGCTGGCCACCCAGGCGCGACTGCAGCCCGAGCGCCTGGGCGCACGTGACCTGGAACGGGAACTGACGTTCGGGCAGTGGAACGCGCGTGCCTGCCGGCTGGCCAACGGATTGCTCGGCCTTGGTCTCCGGCCCGGAGACCGCGTCGCCGTGCTGGCCTACAACCGTGTGGAATGGGCGGAGATCTATGTGGCGGTGGCCAAGGCGGGACTGATCGCCGTGCCCGTGAACTTCCGGCTCGTCGGCCCCGAGGTACGATTCATCTGCGCGAACTGCGGCGTCTCGGCAGTGATCGCCGAAGCCAGCCTGGCTCATGTCATCGACGGGATCCGCGCCGGGCTTCCCGTCCGTGATGATCGCTTCATCCTCATAGGAGATCAGCACCAGGCTCCCGGATGGTCGGACTACGAGGCACTGATCGAAAGCGCCGGGTCCGCTGATCCGGAGGTGCAGGTGTCGCCGGATGATCCCTGGTGCCTGATGTATACCTCCGGTACCACGGGCAACCCCAAGGGCGCGATCCGCAGCCATCGTGGCATGTTCATGCTGGCGCTCATGACCCAGGTGGAGCTTGGTCTCGACCGCAACGACGATGCCTTGCTGGTCATGCCCATGTGCCACGCCAACTCCCTCAATTTCTTCACCGCCTTCCTGTCCATCGGGGCGACGGTCACGATCTTCTCCCGCGCCAACTTCGATCCGCGCCTGTGCCTGCAGACCATCGGCAGCATGGGCATCACCTTCTCGTCGCTGGTGCCGACGCACTTCACCATGATGCTGGAGGTGCCGGAGCAGCAGCGGGACGCAGCGGACTTCGCGCAGGTGAAGAAGCTGATGGTTTCCTCCGCCCCTGCACGGGCGGAGACCAAGCGCGCGGTCATGGAGATGTTCCCGAACTCCGGCCTGTTCGAACTCTACGGTTCGACGGAGGCCGGTTGGGTTACCATGCTGCATCCGGATGAACAGTTCGATCACCTGGGCACCGTCGGACGCGAAGTGGTCGGCTCCGCGCCCATCCGCCTGCTCGACGATGATGGCGACGAGGTTCCCGACGGGCAGCCGGGGGAGCTCTATTCCTGCGGTCCCTATGCCTTCGACGGCTACTGGAACCTGCCGGAAAAGACGGCAGAGGCATTCCGGGGCGACTATCTGTCGGTCGGTGACATGGCCCTGCGGGATCCTGACGGCTTCATTCGCCTGATCGATCGCAAGAAGAACATGATCATTTCAGGCGGGGAGAACGTCTACCCGTCCGAGGTCGAGACGGCGCTCGCTGCGCATCCCGATGTCCGGGACGTGGCGGTGGTCGGGTGCCCGGATGCCAAGTGGGGCGAAAGGGTGGAGGCGGCGGTCGTCCTGCGGGATGGCGCGGCGCTCACAGCCGAGGACCTGATTGCCTGGTCGCGGAAGAGCCTTGCCGGATACAAGCGCCCCCGTGCCGTGACCTTCCTGGATGCGGACGCCATGCCGCGCAATGCCACCGGCAAGATCCTGCATCGCGTCCTCAAGGACATGCTGATCGCCCGCGCATCCTGACGCCCGCGATCCCGAAAGACAGAACACCGAGGAGGAAACCCCATGACCGAGAGTCAGGATCTGAATGACGACCCGTTGAGTGTCGCTGCATGGATCGCCCGGGCCCTTGTGGCGCGCGGCGTGGAACGGGTCTTTGGCCTGCAGGGCGGGCACATCCAGCCGATCTGGGACCATATCGCCCGGCAGGGTATCCAGATCATCGATGTGCGAGACGAGGGCGCGGCGGTCCACATGGCCCATGCGCATGCCGAACTGACCGGTGGTCTGGGCGTGGCGATGGCCACTGCCGGTCCGGGCGTGACCAACTGCGTGACCGGGATTGCCAACGCCGCGCTGGCGCGTGCGCCGGTGCTGCTGATCGGCGGCTGTACCTCGACGCGGCAGGCCAACATGGGACCGCTGCAGGACATCCCGCATGTGGATATCATGCGCCCCGTGACGCGCTATGCCCGTACCGCGCGGGTCGCCGACCAGGTGCTACGGGAGCTTGACGAGGCCATTGCCCGTGCCACCGGCGACATGGGGGAACCGGGGCCGTCATATCTGGAGGTGCCGACCGATGTGCTGCGCACCCATGTGCCGGAGAATCTCGTCACTTCGGACTGGCTCGCGCGGAAACCGGCCCGACGCCCGGCACCGGACCCTGCGCTGATCGACGCGGCGGTGGAGACCATCCGTGGCGCGCGCCGCCCGCTGGTGGTCAGCGGACGCGGTGCGCGGGGCGCGGGGGCGGCGCTGGAACGCTTCCTCGATGCCACCGACGCGCTCTACCTCGATACCCAGGAGAGTCGGGGGCTGGTGTCGTCCGACCACCGGGCCGTGGTCGGGGCGGTGCGCGCCGCTGCCATGGCGCAGGCGGACCTGGTCATCACCGTGGGGCGGAAGCTGGACTACCAGCTCGGCTTCGGTTCGCCCGCCGTTTTCCCTGATGCGCGGTTCCTGCGCATCGCGGATACCACGGGCGAACTGGTCGACAACCGCCGGGGCACGCCGGAGATCCTGGCCGGGGTGGATCTGGCGCTCGAGGCGCTGGCCGTCGCCCTGGGCAATGATGCCGGGGCGCGGGACGCGGACTGGGCGGACGGGTTGCGCGCGAAACATCGCGACCGTCTGCAGAAGGGCGCATCCGGTCCGGTGCCGCAGACCGGCGCGGATGGTGCCGTCCATCCCATGGCGATCTTCGACGCACTGGATCAGGTGGTGGACCCGGACTACATCGGGGTGGCGGACGGGGGGGACCTGCTCAGCTTCGCCCGTGTCGGGCTGACGACGCGCACCTATCTGGACGCCGGCACCTTCGGCTGCCTCGGCGTCGGCGTGCCCTTCGCCATTGCGGCGGCCCTGGCCTGTCCCGACCGCCAGGTCATCTCCGTCAATGGTGACGGTGCCTACGGCATCAACGCCATGGAGATCGATACGGCGGTCCGGCATGGAGCGAAGGCTGTCTTCATCGTCTCCAACAACGCCGCCTGGAACATCGAGCGCCATGACCAGCACGTGAACTATGGCGGGCGCATCACCGGCACCATCCTGCGCCACTCGGACTATGCGGGCATGGCCCGTGCGCTGGGGGCTCACGGGGAACGTGTCGAGGACTCGGCCGACCTGGTGGAGGCGATCCGCCGGGGCATCGCCAACGCGCCCGCCGTCATCGATGTCGTGACCTCCCGCGAGGCGGTCTCGTCGGACGCCCAGAAGGGGCTGGGCTTCGTGCCTGACTATCAGCCCCTGTTCGCCTGGGACGATGCGGAGCGCAAGCGCCGCAATCTGGGCTGATGCTCAGCCCGTGCTAGAGTTCGCAATCATCACGTCGTCAAGGATCCGAAATGCTCGATCTCCAGAACCGCACCTCCATCTATCAGCCCAGCCAGCCGGGGCTGAAGTTCCCTGAGGAACCCAAGTTCAATTCGAACGAGGAACTGCGCCTCGACCGCAAGAAGCGGCTGGTTGCGGCCTGCCACGCGTTCTCCCAGCTGCAGTACAACTTCGGCTTTGCCGGGCACCTGACGATCAGGGACCCGGAGCACCCCGAACTCTACTGGACCAATCCGATGGCGGTGCACTTCGACCGGGTTTCGCTGTCAAACCTGATCCTGGTGGACCACTCGGGCAAGGTGATCGAAGGCGATTACGCCGTGAACCGGGCGGGCTTCGTCCTGCACGGCGCGGTGCATGAGGAACATCCGGACATCCTGGCCATGTGCCATGCCCATACGATCCATGGAACGGCCTTTGCCGCACTCGGGCGACCGCTGGACCCGATCACCCAGGATGCCTGCGCCTTCTTCGAGGACCATGTGGTGATCAAAGACGAGGCCGGTCATGTTGCGGTCGATGAAGACGCGGGTCCGAAGGTCTCGCGGGCCTTCAAGGGCGTGAAGGCGGCGATCCATCAGAATCACGGCCTGATCACGGCGAGCCGCCACAGCATTGATTCCGCCGCCTTCTGGTTCATTGCGCTGGAGCGGTGCTGCCAGCAGCAGCTCCTGGTGGAAGCGACCGGCCACAAGCCGGTGCATGTTCCGGTGGAAAGCGCCCGCTACAGCCGGGAGCACGTGGGCAGCGAATATATCGGCTGGCTGCACTTCCAGCCGATATACGAGCAGTTGGTCGAGAGCCGGCCGGACATGTTCAGCTAGATCGGTCCGTCGGGTGGCGGACGCGATGCGGGTCGCCTGCGCGCCCTAGATATTCAATTTACTGAATTTTCTGCTGTGTTGTGAACTCTCTCTGTCATTTGATTGGCAGGGAAGGTTTGCGCATGCGCCGGTCATCCGGCCAACGGTCCGGCAAGCCTTCCTCGCCTTTGCCGCGATGGTACAGGATGGACGGGCCTTTTTCAGCCGGTATCCCGCTATCGGCCATTGCTGCGCCGGTCTTCCGGTTCGGCGCACATCATCACCCGCCCCAAGGGCCTGACCCGCTTGACCCAGCGAAAGGCGACGGTCGAGAATCCGGATTTTCCATTGACACGGTGTGAAATACGACCGCAAATATTCGAAAATATGAATTTATGGGAGGATGTCCATGCTTGCCTTGCGGCGGACCGCCAATGCAGGCGTTTCCGCGCTTTGTCTGATGGCTTCCGGCGCAGTCGCGGGTGATGCCGCCTATGGCGAATATCTGTCAGGCGAATGCGTTGCCTGCCACCAGAAGTCCGGTGCCGATGACGGTATTCCCTCCATCGTCGGTTGGGACGCGGTCAGTTTTGTCGCTGTCATGCTGTCCTACAAGCAGGGCGGGCGCGACAGCGAGGTGATGGTGAATGTCGCACAGTCACTGGACCTCGAGCAGATCGAAGCGCTGGCCGCCCATTTCGCGACAATCGAACACCAGGAAGAGTGAAGCAATCGGACAGGGAGAAGACAGATGGGCATGACGCGCAGGCAGTTTACCAGGATGGCAGGCGCCGTGGCGCTGGCTTCCGCCGCTCCGCTGGGTTTCGTTCATGGCGCGGCGCGGCCGAAGGTCGTCGTGATCGGTGGCGGTGCCGGCGGCGCGACGGCAGCGCGCTACATCGCCAAGGACTCGAAGGGAGCCGTCGACGTCACGCTGATCGAGCCGACGCGGATGTACTACACCTGCTTCTTCTCCAACCTCTACATCGGCGGCTTCCGGGATCTGGCCTCCATCGGCCACACCTACGGGAAACTCGCCAGCGACTATGGCATCAACGTCGTGCACGACTGGGCAACCGGCGTGGACCGCGCCGGCAAGACGGTGTCCCTGTCCAGCGGCGTCAGCGTTCCCTACGACGCGCTGGTGGTTTCCCCGGGCATCGACTTCAAGTACGAGACCCTGCCCGGCTATTCGGTGGAGGCTGCCGGCCGCATGCCCCATGCCTACAAGGCCGGCACGCAGACGGCCCTGCTGAAGAGTCAGATCAACGCCATGCCCGCAGGCGGCACCTTCATGATGGTGGCTCCGCCGAACCCCTACCGGTGCCCCCCCGGACCCTACGAGCGGGTCTCCATGGTGGCCCACGTGCTGAAGCAGACGAACCCGACGGCCAAGATCCTGATCATTGACCCGAAGACCAAGTTCTCCAAGGGTGGCCTGTTCTCCGAGGGCTGGGAGAAACATTACCCCGGCATGGTCGAGTGGATCGGCGGTGACGTCCATGGCGGCATCAGGTCGGTGAACGCCGCGGAGATGTCGGTGGAGACCGACTTCGATACCTTCAGGGGTGACGTGGTGAACGTGATCCCGGCGCAGAAGGCCGGTCATATCGCCGAGGTCGCAGGTCTGACCGACGCCAGTGGCTGGTGTCCGATCGTCCCCGCAACCATGCAGTCGCGCATGGACCCGAGCATCTATGTGCTGGGCGACGCGACCGTGAACGGGGACATGCCGAAGTCCGGCTTCTCCGCCAACAGCCAGGCCAAGGTCTGTGCCATGGCCGTGCGCCATGCCCTGACGGGTTCGAAGATGTTCCCGGCGCGGTTCCGCAACACCTGCTGGTCGCTCATCGAGACCAATGATGGTGTCAAGGTTGGCGCGAACTACGAGGCGACGGACGAGAAGATTGCCGGCACGGGCGGTTTCATCTCCCAGACGGGTGAGTCCGCCGACCTGCGCAAGAAGACGTATGAGGAGTCGGTTGGCTGGTACCAGGGTATCACCACCGACATGTTTGGCTGACAGGAGGTTCAACTGACCGAGTTCACACCTTTGTCTGCATTGGCAGGCGGTGCCCTGATCGGCGCCGCCGCCGTCATGCTGCTGGCGCTGAATGGCCGTATTGCGGGCATCAGCGGCATCGTCAAGGGACTGCTGCCGCCGGAGGGCGCGACGGACGCGGCGTGGCGCATCTGCTTTGTCGTCGGCATGGTCGTCGCGCCCTGGCTGGTCGGGTCCGTGACGGGTGAAATCGCGGTTCCCGCAGTTCCCGGCAACGGACTCTGGATGGCTGTGGCGGGGGTGGTCGTGGGTGTCGGTACTGCGCTCGGCGGCGGCTGCACGAGTGGTCACGGAGTATGCGGCATGGCGCGCCTTTCGGGCCGCTCCATCGTCGCCACCCTGACCTTCATGGCGACAGGCGTGATCACGGTCTTCGTTGTGCGCCACCTGTTGGGGTGGGGGTCATGATGCGGGCACTGGCAGGACTTCTCGCAGGACTGGTCTTCGGACTTGGTCTGGTCATTTCCGGCATGTCGAACCCGGCGAAGGTGCTCAACTTCCTCGATATCACAGGCACCTGGGACCCGAGCCTGATCTTCGTCATGGGGGGTGCGCTGGTTGTGACCTTCATCGGATTCAGGTTGGTGCTCGGCATGTCCGGACCGGTTCTGGACACGCAGTTCCATCTGCCCACCCGTTCGGACCTCGACATGCCGCTGGTCGCCGGCGCGGCGCTGTTCGGCATCGGCTGGGGGATCGGCGGCTATTGTCCCGGGCCTGCCGTCACCTCCGCGACCCTGGGCGGATGGCCCACGCTCGCATTCCTGGGCGGCATGATCGCTGGCATGATCGCGGTGCGGATCCTGCAGCCACGGTCGCTGTCACCCGCCACCATCGTCAGATAGACAACAGGGGTATCATCATGATCAGCCGACGCAGTTTCACGACCGGTGCCCTGGCGCTCGGCACCCTGCCGCTGCTCTCGTCTGCGGCTCCGGCAGCCGTGGAAATCGGTGACAATGGCCTGCACCTTCAGGACTGGTTCCTGGACAGCTTTCTGGACCTGAACGAAGACCTCGTCACTGCCGCCGGTGAAGGGCGCCATCTGGCCGTGATCTTCGAACAGCGCGGCTGTCCCTACTGCAGGCAGATGCACGAGGTGAACCTGGAGGATGCGCGGGTCACCAGCTACCTGAGACAGCACTTCGACATCCTGCAACTGGACCTGCGGGGCAGTCGTGCCGTCACGGATTTCGACGGTGAGGAGATGGAGGAGCGGGAGCTGGCGCGGCGCTGGCGGGTCAATTTCACGCCGACGATCGTCTTCTTCCCGGCCGATCCTGCCGCAGTCGCCGGGATGAACGGGCGGGAAGCGGAGATCGCGCGCATGCCGGGCTATTTCCGTCCGCTGCCATTCCTGTCGATGTTCGAATACATCGCCGAAGGCCATTACGCCGAACAGGACTTCCAGCGCTATCTGCGTGACCGCTTCGCGCAACTGCGTGAGGCCGGCACGGACCCCGAGAACTGGTAGGCGTGAAAGGTGCGATGGAGATCGAACCCCATATCCTGATGGCACTGTGCGGCTTTGGTCTCGGAACCATTGCCGGACTTGCCGCACGCGGGGCCGACTTCTGCACCTATCGCGCCATCGAGGACTGGTGGGTCACCGGCAGCAACACGCGGCTGCGCACCTGGGCGCTGTCCATCGTCGTGGCGATGGTCGTGGTGCAGGCACTGTTCGCCGCCGACATGGCCCGTATCGGTGACAGCTTCTATCTCGCGCCCTCGCTTGGCTGGGGCGGTGCCATCGCGGGTGGCCTGCTGTTCGGCTGGGGCATGGCGATGGTCGGTACCTGCGGCTTCGGCATTCTGGTGCGGCTGGGCAGCGGCGACATGCGGGCGGTGCTGATGTTCCTGACCCTGGGCCTGTCGGCCTACATGGCCGCGCGCGGGCTGACGGCGCTCGGGCGTGTCTACGCGCTGGAGCCGCTGCGCCTGGACATGGAAGCCAGCGGCGGGCAGGGGCTGGGTCATCTGCTGGGGGCGGCAACAGGCACGGCGCCCGGCAGTGCCGGAATCGTTATCGCCCTGGTCCTGGCTGCGGTCGTCCTGTTCTGGTGTTTCAGGGACGCGGCATTCCGTGGCTCCGGCTACAGCATCCTGTCGGGCGTGGCTGTCGGCCTGGCGGTTGCGGGCGGCTTCGCGGCGACAGGCATCCTCGGAAACGATGATTTCGACCCGCAGCGCGTCGAGTCCCTGACCTATGTGCTGCCGCCGGGGGAGACGATCCAGTACCTGCTGACCTTCACCGGCGCGGAGATCAACTTCGGCATCGGCGTGACGCTCGGAACCATCTTCGGGGCCGTCATCACGACCGCCACGCGCATGGGATTCCACTTTGAGGTCTATGACGACGCCAGAGAGATGCGGCGCCACCTGCTCGGCGCGTTCCTGATGGGCTTCGGGGGTGTGGCTGCGATGGGCTGCACCGTCGGACAGGGCGTTTCCGGCATGTCGACACTGGCTGTCAGCGCACCGCTCGCGCTCGCCTCGATATTCGCGGGTGCCGTGCTTGGCATCCGCTATCTGATGACCGGCAGTCTGCTGGGCAGGGGAGATCAGGAGGTCTGAATGAGACTATTGGCAATGGCGGCCGGACTGGCGCTGCTGGGTGGCACCGCACTGGCGAACGAGAATATTCCCGACCAGTACCCCCAGTCGCTGCTCTACAGCCCGCCGGTGGAGGTCATTCCGCATGTCTGGTCGGCCATCGGGGCGACAGCACCGCCGACATACGAGAACGCGGGTCACAACAACAACCTCTCCTTCATCGTGACCGGTGACGGTGTCGTCGTCGTGAACGGCAGTGGCAGCTACCTGCTGGCGAAGGCCCTGCATGACGAGATCCGCCGGATCACCGACCAGCCCGTGAAACTGGTGATCGACGAGAACGGTCAGGGCCACGCCATGCTCGGCAACTGCTACTGGTCGGAGCAGGGCGTCCCGATCCTGGCGCATGAGGACGCGGCGGCGGAGTTCGAGGAATTTGGCGCGCAGATCATCGAAGGCGCCCGCACCCGCCTGAAGGAACGGGCTGAAGGCACGTGCCTGCGCGGCCCCGACGAGACCTTCAGTGACCGGAAGGTCATCGAGATGGGGGATTTCACCATCGAGGTGCTGTATCTTGGCCCGGCCCATTCACCGGGCGACACCCAGGTCTGGCTGCCGAAGCAGAAACTGGTGATCGCGGGCGACATGGCCTTCCACGAGCGCCTGTTGCCGATCTTCGACCACACTGACACGGCCGGCTGGGTCGAGACCTGGCCCCTGTTCGAGGCGCTGGGCGCGACCTACGTCATCCCCGGCCACGGTCATCCCACCAACTACGCCCAGGTGCGCCGCTACACCCACGACTATCTGGTCTACCTGCGCGGCAAGATCGGTGAGGTCATTGACGCCGGCAAGGGGCTGGAGGACAGCTACTACGTCGACCAGTCCCCCTACGCCCACCTCCACACCTACGACCAGCTCGCCACCCGCAACGCGGGCCGGGTGTTCGAGGCGATGGAGTTCGAGTGAGGGGCTATTCCGCGATGAACTCGGCGATCAGGTCGGCGGTGTCCTCGGCATAGAAGTCGAGGAAGAAGTGGTCGGCGTCCTCGATCAGTTCGAAGCGGACCCGGTCGCCGTCGGTGATGGCGGTCATGCGTTCCGGGACTTCGGGGACCGTGGTGTCGACCGACCCGGCAATGACCATGACGGGCATCGGCAGGGTAGCGACGATGGACGGGGTGTCGTGGTCGGCAAAACTGCCACCGAGGTAGGAGCGGATTGCCGCCGGAGTGGCCTTCGTGTCGCGGCAATAGACGATACCGGGCACATCGATCAGGTCTGCGTCCCGGTCAGCGAGAGCCAGGACAGCGGCGCGGTCGGCGCGATAGCGTGCGCGATAGCGCCGGTCGCGTTCGGCGTCGTCATGGCCGACGGCGGGGGCGATGGGGATCAGTTTCCCGACCATGTCAGGGTGGGCGCGGGCGAACAGGGCGACCTGGTTGCCGCCCCGGCTGTGACCGGCGACCATGATGTGCTGATGCCCCTCTGCCCTGAGCCACCGGGCCCAGGCGGCCAGTTCATCCACCGCTTCCTCGTGGGTATGGCGGAAGGGGACGGTGCAGTCATAGGGACCTTCGCGGCGATCGATGCCGAGGGTCAGGCTGGGGGCGAGGCTGGAGATTCCGCGCTCCGCCAGCAGTTCCTGCAGCGTGTCGATCAGTTCCTGGTCCTTGTCGGCCAGGGTGCCATGCAGCAGCAGGATGACCGGGGCATCCGCCGTTGCCTCGTCCGCTTCGACCCAGTCGGCCAGCGCGGTGAGGGGGCCGATCTTCTGCGCGACGGTGACCGGTTCCGCCGCCTGGGCGGTCCAGCCGAGCAGCAGTGCTGCCGCGGCGCCGGTCAGGACACGGCGGTCAATCCTCTTCATGGTCGGGCGTCACGTCGAGCACGCGGGCGCGCATGGTCACGGTCACGTCGGTCTTGCAGTTCGACATGCAGGGCGCGCCGTCGGCCAGCGACGGCGTGTCGGGACGCGAGTCCTCGATGAAACCGTTCTCGTTCGGCAGGCGCACGTCGGTGAAGTTCTCCTGCGACAGCACGAATTCGTCGTCCACCAGGTCGTTGGCATAGAGCAGGAACGCGGTGACGGCATAGACCTCGTCCGGCGTCATGGACTGCGCGTCACCGAAGGGCATGGCCCGGTTCACATAGTCCCAGACGGTCGACAGATAGGGCCAGTAGGAGCCGATGGTCTTCACCGGGCGATCCGAGCGCAGGGTCTCGAACCCGCCTGAGAGCACCGGCCAGCGATCCACCCCCTCCGCGAAATCGCCATGGCAGGCCGCACAGCGTTCGGAAAAGATGGTCTCCCCATCCTCCACCGATCCCTGTCCGGGGGGCAGGCCCATGCCGTCGGGGCGCACGTCGATGTCCCAGGCCGCAATTTCCTCTGCGGTGGCCGGGCGTCCGAGGTCGTCGGCCAGTACGACCGCCGGAGAAGCGGCAAGCAGGCCTGCGGTCAGCACCGACCTAAGAAGAAACTTCGACATTCTCTGCCTCCCCGTTGGAGCGCACCAGCCAGGTCTGGATACCATTGTTGTGGTAGATCGAATTCTCGCCGCGCACGGCCCGAAGCTGGTTCTTGGTGGGCTGCACGTAGCCGGTGGAATCGATGGCGCGGCTCTGCAGCAGCAACTCGCGCCCGTCCCAGTCGAAGTCGACGTAGAAGCGGTGTGCCGACTTGTCGAAGCTTGGACCGTCCAGGCGCGCGGTCTGCCAGTTGGCGCCGCCATCCATGGAGACGTCCACCCGCTGGATGGTGCCGCGCCCCGACCAGGCGAGGCCGGTGATGACATTGCGGCCCTTCGCGGTCAGCGGGGCCTGCGGGCTGGGGTTGGTGATGACCGACTTGCAGTCCATCTGCCAGGTGAAGCGCCGCGCCTTGCCGTTGGCCAGCAGGTCCGTGTACTTGGAGGTCTCTTCCCGGTGGTGCCAGGGCATGTCGCCGACCTCGATCCGGCGCAGCCACTTGATCCACATATTGCCTTCCCAACCCGGCACGACCAGACGCATCGGATAGCCCTGTTCGGGGCGCAGCGCCTCACCATTCATCTTCCAGGCGATCATGCAGTCGTCCAGCGCCTTTTCCATGGGGATGGAGCGGGTCATGGCAGAGGCATCCGCCCCCTCCGGCAGCAGCCACTTCGCATTCGGCTTCAGGCCGCAGTGTGCCAGCACATCCTTCAGCATGACGCCGGTGTACATGACGTTGTGGATCATGCCGTGGGTGAACTGGCAGCCGTTCAGCTGTGCGCCGCGCCACTCCATGCCGGAATTGGCGGCGCACTCCAGGAAGTAGACCCGGTTGGTGCGCGGGAAGCGCTTGATCTCGTCGACGGTGAAGATCAGGTCCTTTTCCACCAGCCCGTGGATGATCAGGCGGTGATCCGCCGGGTCGATCTCGGCGATGCCGCCATGGTGCCGTTCGAACGCCAGGCCGTTGGGCGTGATGATGCCGTCAAGTTCATGCAGCGGCGTGAAGTTGACGGAGCTGACGGGATCGGCGGTCAGCCAGGGCACACTGCGGCGCACCACATGCGCCTCGTACTCGGACGGCATGCCATAGGGGCGTGCATCGACACCGTCCCCCAGATAGCGCGACCAGTCCGGGATATTGGGTGGCAGATTCTCCGGATTTGATGCCCGGGCGGCGGTGCCGCCGACGACCGCGCCTGCACCCAGCGCAGCCGCTCCGGTCAGGAACCTGCGTCGGGACGGGACCGCGACGGATTTGCTGTCATTCTGGCTCATCATCAGACCTCGTGACTTCCCGTATTCTCGTGATTTATCATATTCGTATTATTGAATATGTCGAGTATCAACCGCCCACCAGGCGCACATTGTCGTGGGGCTCCGCAGTGACCGTGCCATGAGCCTGGATGTGGGCGCCCACGATGTCCCAGATCGGTGGTCCCTCCGTGCCCTCATTGACGCTGGCCCAGCCCGCGACCGCATATTCACGCTTCGGATCGATCGGCGCGCCGGTCCGCAACAGGGTCATGTCACCGATGCGGCTGCCGATCTCCTGCGCCGGGTCGATGGTGAAGCCCATGCCACCGACGCGAACCATGTCGCCACCCTGCTGATAGTAGGGGTCGGGGTTGAACAGGTTGTCGGCCACGTCTTCCAGGATCGTCTTCAGCAACTCACCGCTCATCGGTGTGCGGTAGGTCGCCGGATAGGTGATCGAGGTCATGTTGTGCACGTCCTCGACCGTGATGTCCTGGCCGGGCAGCAGCGACGCGCCCCAGCGGAATCCCGGCGAGAGCGCGATCTCCGCATCCCGCTGCTCCATCAGCGCATCACAGATCACGTCGTCGAAGGTGCCGTTCAGGTTGCCGCGCCGATAGAGGGTGGAACCGGTCTGGCCGAGAACGGTTTCCAGTTCCGCCTTGTAGGGCGCGCGGATCTCCGTGATCAGGTCCGTCATCTCGGGATCCGGCGTGATGACGTCGGAGAAGACGGGGATCAGCTTGTAGCGATAGCCCTTCATTTCCCCGTCCCGGACGTCGAGGTCGAGGCGGGAAAGGAACTTGCCGTGACTGCCGCTGGCGATCAGCAGTGTCCGGTTCACCTTCACGGCTGCGGGCAGGGCGTCATGGGTATGGCCGGTGAGCACGATGTCGATGCCATTGACCCGGCTGGCCAGTTTGCGATCAACGTCGAAGCCGTTGTGCGACAGCAGCACGACCAGATCGGCACCGTCGGCGCGGGCCGCATCGACACGTTCCTGCACCAGCGCTTCGCGAATGCCGAAGGACCAGTCCGGGATCATGTAGCGGGGGTTGGCGACCGGCGTGTAGGGGAAAGCCTGGCCAATGACGGCGATCTTCGCGCCGCCGCGCTCGAACGTGGTGGTGGCCTCGAAGACGGGTTCCTCCCACTCCGTATCCACCACATTGCCGGCGATGAAACCGAAGTCGAGCTGGGACACCAGTTCCTCGACCCGGTCTGTGCCGTAGGTGAATTCCCAGTGCGCGGTCATCGCATCGGTGCCCAGCGCATTCATGACGCGCACCATGTCCTCGCCCCGGGTGCGGTAGCTGGTCAGCGAGCCCTGCCAGGTATCGCCGCCGTCGAAGAACAGGGTCTTCCCGGGCCGCTCGGCGCGGATCGCCTTGATCAGGGTAGCCAGCCGGTCCATGCCGCCGACACGGCCATAGGTGCGGGCAAGCGCGGAGAAATCCTGGTCGGTCAGCGCGTAGGCACCGGATGTACCCGGATCGATGCCGTACTTCTGCAGAAAGGCCTTGCCGGTGACGTGCGGCGGCAGTCCGGCGAAATCTCCGACCCCGATGTTGACCGTCGGCTCACGGAAATAGACGGGCATCAGCTGGGCGTGGCAGTCGGTGATGTGCAGCAGCGTGACGTTGCCCAGCGGATCGAACTGCAGCAGGTCGTCCTGGGTCAGCGCCTGCTGTGCGGCAAGGCGTGTCCAGCTTGAACCCGCGCCGATCAGGGTGCCGGCGGCGATGCCCATCTGGATGAATTCGCGACGTGAGATCATGGCAATACCTGGATGTCGAGAGGGCTGAGACAGGAAGGGCTCCGAATCGCATTCGATCCGGAGCCCTCAAGAGGTGGTCGGCGCAGCTTTGTGCCGACCGCGGGGAAGAAGGCTACTGACGGACCGCGGGTGACTCGACCGGCAGGTTCTGACCGCGCCACGCCACATAGAGCTCCAGCGCCACGAACTCGTCCGATCCGACATCAAAGGGCTTGGCACGGATGTTCTTCATGCAGCCCTTGAAGCGGCGATGCACGGAGCCGAGCTTCTGCCATTTCAGGCGATAGGTCGGAAAGCCGTTGATCTGGCCCTGGCTGAGCATGTCGGCGCGGATGTTCTTGCCGTAATTGTCCTCGTGACAGTTGGCGCAGGACATGTCGAGCTGACCGACACGGGTGTAATAGATGTCCTTGCCCTTCTCGAACCAGGGGGTCATCTGACCGTCGGTCTTCACCGCAACCGGCATGCCGCGGGACTGGCTGGCAACATAGGCGGCCATGCCAAGCATCTCGTCCGACTCCCAGCCCCATTCATCGGCCTGCATCCGCTCGGTGCGGCAGTCATTGACCTGCTGCTGCAGCGTCATCGGCTTGCCCTTGGCCTCGTTCCACTTCGGGTAGGAAGCCTTGACGCCCTTCATGCTCGTGGTCGCATCGCCATGGCAGTCCGCACACGACTTGCCCGCCGCGCCATCGGCGGTCGACCAGAGTTCCTCACCCGCATCGACCCAGATGTATGCCGGATTGTCGAAATCATCGTCCTGCAGCATCTGGGTTTCCTTGTTGCGGAACTCATAGCCGGAGATGATCTTCTCGAGCGGATGGTTTTCGGCCGTGGGCTTCACGCCTTTCAGCTTGTCGGTATCCAGTTCGGCGTGCGCCGGCATCGCCAGCGTCGCCATCAGAATCACCGCGCCTGCGGTCAGGATCTTCTTCATGTTGTTTCCTCCCTGAACAGTCCGGACCGGTCTTCAGCCGATCTTGAGCTTGGACTTCGTGGTGTAGACGGAGCCGTCATCATCCACCCAGGTGAAGGTGAACTCCCCCGGACCCGGCACTTTCATGGTGAACTCCAGGAACGGATTGGCGGAGATCGCCGGATCGATATCGACAGCGAAGATCTGCTGGCCCTCGAACTCGGCGGTGAACTTGTTGATGATCTGCCGCGGGATCAGGTTGCCGTCCTTGCCCTTGCGCAGGCCGGATTCCATCTTGTGCGAGATCAGGGTCTTGATGGTGATGACCTCGCCCACCGTGGCGGTCTTCGGAACCTTCACGCGGGGTTTTGACTTTGCCATTTCCTGGTTCTCCCCTGATCAGCCGCCGCAGCCGCCGATGGTGACCTTCACGGCAGCCTTGGCCATGTGATAGGTCCCGTCGGACAGCTCGGCGATTGCGATGATGTTCTGTGTCTTTGCCAGGCGCATGCGGGTGTTGGCCTCGGCGGAGCCGCTCAACGGGCTGAAGTGCATGGTGGCAACGGCGGGACGCGGATTGCCGTCAGCCAGAATGCGTACCCGCTTGACGTAGTTGTCGGCAGTCATCGGGCTGTCGATGCTGACGCCGATCGGCACGGTATTGCCGTTCTCCGCGATCTCCGGTGCCGTCAGTGAAACGACATCGTCTTCCATGACTGTCGCACCGCCGGTGAAGGCCTTGATTTCCTCATCAGTGGTGTTGGCGAGCGCGCCGCCCCTGAAGGGCGTGAGGGTGACAAACAGGGCACCTGCGCCCAATGCCAGCGCTTCTCTGCGATTGAGTTTCATGGCTGAAACCTCCTTCGGGCTGTGGCTATTCCTTGAGGGTCGAGACATAGGCGATGATGTCCTCGACCTGCTGTGCAGTCAGGATCGTCGTGCCCGCGAACTTCTTGGCCGTACGGGTGCCGGTCCTGTCGCTGTAGAAGGCAGGCATGATCGTCTGGTCACCGAAAATCTTCTTCGGGTTGGAGATGATCGCGCGCAGCTGGGCCGGTTCCCAGCGGTCGCCGGCACCATCCAGGGTGGGGCCGACTTCACCGTGAAACGGTTCCGAGGCCTGATCCGCGTTCTGGTGACAGGCCAGGCAGTTGCCCAGCTTGCGGTTGGCAAACCAGTCACGGCCCGCGGCAACATCGCCGGGTGTGCCGGTCAGTGATTTCTCGACCGCGAACTCATCGTTCACCATCACCTGCGATGGCGCCGTGACCTCACCGGCCACGGCCGAAACCGTGAACGCGCCGGCTGCAAGCGCCGAAATGACATAGACGGATGCTTTCACTTGTCCCTCCCTGATCCCGGGTAACCGTATGGATCGGTCACTCCGCTTCTTGTTGCTTATGTCTTCAGGAATACGCGAACGGCGGAATGAAATCAAAATAAATATTGCAATATTTGAATGTGCAATCCGTAACCGTCGGATCAGCCTGCGCCCCCGAGTGCGGGAAACATTTCCTGCATCCAGAAACCAAGCTCGTTCATCGATCCGGTCATGATCAGGAATCCGGTGACGATCAGCAGACCGCCCATCATCTTCTCCACCAGTCCGAGGTTCTTTCGGAACCGGGCCATGAAGCCGAGGAACGCGGAGGAGAATATCGCCGCCAGCAGGAAGGGGATGCCGATACCTGCCGCATAGGCGGCGAGCAGAAGCGCGCCGCGTGACATCGAGTCCTCGGCCCCGGCCATGAACAGGATTCCGGCCAGCACCGGACCGACGCAGGGCGTCCACCCGAAGGCGAACGCCAGGCCTACGAAATAGGCGCCCAGCCAACCTGCCCTGGTGCCGCCGGCATGGTAGCGGACTTCCCGGAACAACAGGCCGATGCGGAAGATTCCCATGAAGTGCGCCCCCATGAGGATCAGCACGACGCCAGCCACGATCGCAAGAATGCCGAAATATTCGGATACGGCGCTGCCGATGGTGCTGGCTGTCGCACCCAGGGCGACGAACACGGTGGAAAAGCCGAGCACGAAGAGGATTGCCTTGGCGATGATCTGGCGGCGGTCGACCGTGTCGGTGCCGCTGCTGAGCTGTTCGAAGCTTATTCCAGCAAGATAGCAGAGGTATGGTGGTACCAGCGGCAGAACGCAGGGTGAGAGGAAGGAAAGCAGCCCTGCCAGCAGCGCGCCGCTGATCGTGATATCGAATTCCATCACACCATTTGCCCAAATATTCCAGTTATCCTATGTATGGCGCATGAAAGCACTGCTTGCGTCAATTGTGTTGTTTGCCGGTCTGCTGGTCGCCCCCCTGTCCCACGCGGGTGAACCACGGACTGCGCTCGTGATGTTCGAGCAGCAGAACTGCGAATGGTGCGCGGCCTGGTTCAGTGAGATCGGGCCCATCTACCCCCTGACAGCAGAGGGCAAACGCGCGCCGATCCGCCGCGTGGACATTCACGATCCCATGCCCGATGACTTGGCTCATATTGAAGGATCGCGATTCACCCCTACCTTCGTGCTGATACACAACGGGCAGGAGGTCGGACGCATTCGCGGCTACCCGGGCGAGGATTTCTTCTGGGGACTGCTGGACCAGTTGATGCAGAGACTGCCGCCACAAGGCTGAAGGGATTGTCAATGTCGATTGTCAGCCTGCTGAAGCAGGAAGATGACACGGATGCTCTGATGGAGAATGCCCGCCGGGCCGCTGCCTTCCTGAAGGCCATCGGGCACGAGAGCCGCCTGGTGATTCTGTGCACACTCGCCGAAGGCGAGAAGTCCGTCGGCGAGTTGGAGAAGCTGCTGAAACAGCGCCAGGCCGGTGTCTCCCAGCAACTTGCCCGGCTGCGGTCGGAAGGTCTCGTCAAGGCCCGGCGCGACGGCAAGATGGTCTATTATTCGCTGTCCAGTGACGAGGCCCGTGCGGTTGTCGGAATCGTCTACCAGATGTTCTGCGCCAGGTAGGTATCACGCAGTACGGCTTCCGCTGAACCGCCCGCATGCTGTAGCCTGCCGGACCGCCGCAAAGATGGAGACCGTCCGTGACCGAAGCGCCCCTCAGCCCGTTCCATCTCGCCTTCCCGGTTCATGACCTGGCGGCAGCCCGCAGCTTCTACGGTGACCTGCTCGGCTGTCCGGAGGGGCGCAGTTCCGATGACTGGATCGACTTCAACTTCTACGGCCACCAGATCGTGGCGCATCTGGCGCCGGACGAGACCGGGGAAGCGGCGACCAATGCCGTTGACGGGCACGGCGTGCCGGTGCGGCACTTCGGCGTTGTCCTGCCGATGGACCAGTGGAAGGCCGTGGCGGAGAAGCTGCAGGGCGCGGGCGTCGACTTCGTCATCGATCCCTACATTCGCTTCAGGGGCGAACCGGGCGAGCAGGCAACCATGTTCTTCAAGGATCCCAGCGGCAACGCCGTCGAGATGAAGGCTTTCGCCGATATCGGCAAGCTGTTTGCGAAGTAGTCCGCGATCCTGGCGCGTGCGCCGGGCTTGAGAAGCATACCCGCAAGCGCCATAAGAGCCTGAGCCGTCCGGGAGCGTCTCTGGCGTTCCCGGTCGGCCGCGGGACGTGATGCTGCCGTCCCGGCGAAAGGTAGCGACGGAGACATTGATGATCGGCCTTTATGCGCTGTGGCACGACCCGGATGCGGTGCAATCCCGCGCCGCCGCGTTCGCGCCCGCTTTCAGGGTCGGTGAGGTTCTGCCGCGTGCGACGGTGCACAATGGTGCACTGGTCTGTGACGGCTACGCCGGGCCGGGTCGGGAACCGGCCAGGACGCCCGATGGTTCGGTGGTGCTGCTCTACGGCTTCATCGAGAACCGGGCCCGTTGCCGCGCGGAACTTGGTGTGGAGGCGCCCGGCGATGACGCGATCTATGCCGCCGGCTATGCCCGCTGGGGGGAGGATGTGGATCAGCGTCTGACCGGCGAATACGCGACCATCCTGGTCGAGGCGCATGGCAAGCGTGTACGGATCGCCCGCAGTCCGATCAAGTCGCCCGCCCTCTATTTCAGGCGGGACAGGGATCGGCTGATCGCGACAACCGCCGTGCAGGCAATCTTCAGTACCGGCGAGATCGCGCGGGAACTGGACGAGCAGAAGATCGCCGACACGCTCTATCTGAACTACAGGGAGGAACGGCGGGCCTGGTTCAGGGGGGTGACAAGGTTGCCCCGCGGCACCCGGGCGTGGTTCACGCCGGACGGCGTCACCGAGACCTGCTTCTTTCGGATCGAGGACATTCCGCCGGTTCGCCTGAAACGCGACAGTGACTATGTCGAAGCCGCCGATGCCCTCTTTCGGGAGGCGACGGAAGCAGCGCTGGAGGGTTTCGAGCGCCCGGCTGTCAGTCTCTCGGGGGGACTGGATTCTCAGGCTGTCGCGGCATACACGATGCTCGGGCGACCGGGGCAGCCCCTGTTGTCATTCACATCGGTGCCAGAGCCAGGTTGGGTTCCGCCGAACCCGGACGCCATGGTGAACGAACGCCCGCATGTCGAGGCGCTGGCAGCGATGTACCCCGAACTTCGTCCGGCCTGGATCACCTCCGGGGACCGCGACCTTTCCCATTTTCAGCGCGAGCTGTTCGAAACGGCAATGACCGCGCCGCGCAACGGCGCGAACCTGCACTGGGTGCACGACGTGCGGGCGGCGGCCAGGGAAGCCGGTGCCGATGTTCACCTGACCGGCAACATGGGCAACCTCACCTTCAGCTATCATGGCCGCGGCATGCTGCAGGACCTGCTCCGGCAGGCGCGGCTGGTGCGTCTGGCCAGGGAACTCTGGCACGGCGGCCCGGTCGGCAAGCTGCCGCTGCGCGTTGCACGGGAATCGGTCCTGCCATTCCTGCCGGCAGGCCTGCAGCGGCGAATTCGGCGCCGGTTCGGCAAGCTGGAGGAATCGCCGTTCGATACCTGGTCACCGCTCAATGCAGAGTTCGCGAGGGACATGGCTGTCGAAAGCCGTGCGCGGCAGCTTGGGTTCGATCCGGATTTTTCTCCCGTGACTTCGGTACTTGATTTCCGCACGAGGTCTTCGGGAAATGCGGCAAACGAAACCGGGGACATGTCCTATGCGCTTGATCGGCTGCACGGTATTCCCAGTCGTGATCCGACACGCTACCGCGCGCTGCTGGAGTACTGTTTCGCCATCCCCACGGAGCAGTACCTGAACCTGGGTCGCAGCCGCTGGCTCGCCCGTCGGATGCTGCGGGGCAAGGTGCCCGCGATGGTGCTCGACGAACGGCGGAAGGGCCGTCAGGCCGCTGACTGGGCAAGCCGGGTGCGTCCTCGGCGGGACGCCATCCTCTCGGAGCTGGAGTGGCTTTCCACGGATCCACTGGTCTCCAGGTACCTGGATTTCGACCGGCTCCAGGAAGCCGTGCGAAACATGCCGGCCGATGATCGCGACATCAGTGAAGCTGACGACAGGACTCTCAACCTTGCCCTCAGCCGGGGCCTGACCACCGCCCGCTTTGTCCGGTTCATCAACGGACGCAACGATATCTGATCCGCAATGTGTTCAGACCGGCTTTCCCGTTTGATCGAGATAGCCGAACCGCTGCATCACCGTGCCATGATCCCTGATGATGCGTGACACCTGGCCTTCGTTCAGGCTCGTGCGCCAGTCACCGGCCTGTCCCTTGCGGAAGAACCGCTCGGCACGCGCGGGACGTTCGCGAAACCCTGACTGGGCCTCCTGGGCCGCCACAACCTCGAACTGGCTGAAGGCGATGGCCCGCCCAAGCCGCTCCTCATCCTGCTCCATATCCAGAAACCTCACGACCTTGCCAAAGGTCCCGACGGGGTCTGCATGCATGTCCTCGTAACGCAGGGTCAGGAGATTCAGGTCCGGTGCATCGACCCAGCTGGTCACATGGTGCGACCAGGTCCCCATGAACTGCAGCAACTGATCCGACAGCGCCCGGTCGGACCGGGCCAGCGCATAGTCAGGGTTGGCCATATGGCTGATCGCATCGTCGATGCTGCAACCACGGTGATTGGCGTAGGAGGGGGCGACATCCAGTGGGTTGCGGATAACGTAGATCGCCCCGCGGGTTGCCACATCATCGACAAGCGGGCGACCGGACACCGTGATGCGATAGGCATCATGAATCTTGTGGAAGCCTGTCTCGGCCTCGGTGCTGGTCCAGCGATAGACCTCCGGCCGAAGGTTCTCGATCTCATCCTGCCTCAGATCCGCCGTATCGAAGCCGCAGACATCATCGACCCATATGCGGCTCGAAGCGATCATGCCGGTATTCAGTTCGTTGATGTCGCACGGCTGTCCTTCGTCCCTCCTGTAGTTCATCAGGAACGTCCGCAGCCAGGTGTTTCCTGACTTGGGATAGGATGCCAGCCAGAAAATCCCGCTCATCTCAGCCGTGTTCCCGGGCGTCTGCAAGCAGATGGTCCATCAGGCTCTCGATATCGAAACCGGCCTTGGGCCGGATGATCTTTGCCATGTGCACCTTGCCGGCCAGTTCTCCACAGCGTTGCAGATGTTCCGGCCGCAGGGCCATGCCTTCCATGAACCGGCGCCGGTACGTGTTGTCCCGCAGGGGCCGGAAGCGGTTCATTCCGGTGATCGGCTCGATCTCGATCCCGCTTCTGTTCGAACTCCCGAGCATGTAGATCCAGCGCACTGGCAGAGGGGTGTCCTGGAACCTCTCTGTGATCGGAAGACTGAACTTGTTCAGGTCCGGTCGCACACGGACCTTTCCCGTGACATCAATGCCAAGTTTCTGCGTCGTGTCCTGCCAGATCTTCAGGCGGGGGAATCCCGGCACGGCTGCACAATTGGCATCGATCGGTACGACGTCATCCGCCAGGATCCGGTGGCCACGTTGCATCAGCGCCGTGGCAAGGGTCGATTTGCCCGAACCGGAAGGACCGACACAGACAAGGCACTTGCCATCTACCTCTATCGCATTGCCATGCAGCAGCAGATATCCGCGCTGGAAGAGCAGGGCGCCGAGCGCCGAGCCCAGCAGGAAGACGCGCACCGAGGCCTCGTCGATACCGGGCTCGGGCGCGATCCGGATCTCCCGCCCCAGCCGGACCGAGTAGCGTGCGATGCCGGGAACCATCAGCCAGAAACAGTCGTCGTTCACCCAGACGAAAGGCGAGATCTGCCTGCCGCTGTTCAACTCGCTGTCCGGTATCGGGGCATGGGAGACATGGACATCCGCATTGCCGTCACCGACGGCTGCGGACTGGAGTTCCGGCAGCGGGAATTCCGAAGAAATGGTCAGCCCGTAGGCCCGGTAGTCATGATGCATGGCTCATCCACTGCATTCCTGTGCTGCACCGTCACGGCTCGGTGCCGGACGTCGGCTCTGGTTCCCTGTGGGCCGGTCGTGTCAGATGCCTGACTGCCGTTGTCGCCTGCGCCCGGTAGCTGTCCTAGCCTGTCAGGCCCTGCCGGTACAGTCCCCCCGGGACATTCGATCGACCGGTCGTCGCTTCAGCCTCGAAGCCAGCTGGTGAGTGTGCCCAGTCGGGCGGCGTCCTGTCGTGCACGCCGGTCGCGACGGCTGCGCATGAAATCGGCGAGCCGCAGCCGCAGCCGCCACCATTTCAGCGGATACCAGAAGATTATCCAGGGCGAGGCTGCTGATACCGGCACCTCGGTCGCGAGGTCGGCACGGCGCGGAAAGGCCCGTCGGAGAAGGATGCGGAGCCGCGCGGCAGTGGACAATTGTCCGGCCAGCTCCGCCTGCAGGGCAACGTCGCCGCGCGCTTCGAAGCTCCGCAGCAGGCTGCGCGCAGCAACGGTGATGATCGGGTCCTGAGGTGCCAGGATGCTTGCGGTCTCAGCGTCCCACTCGATGCTGGCATCTGGCCACTCCCGCTCAACCAGCCGCAGTACCAGTGCCAGGCCACGCGTTGCTCCCTGGGCACTCGCGAGCTGCCAGAGGCGGGGCCAGCTGATCGCGTGGGTTTCGAGCAGCCAGCCGATATCGCTCACGATCAGAGGCCCGTTGTTGAACTGGTGATCGATGGCGGCGTGGACCGCGAGATGCAGCAACAGGTCCTCCGTTCCTTCGAACGGGATCGAGCAACCGGCCACATCGCGTCGTATCTGGCGCGAGGCCATTGTCTCGTGGTTGCCGTGCGCAGAGTCGGTCCTCAGCAACTGGCTTGGCGAGATGGTTCTGGTGTGCACCTCCACAGTCGCGCCTCCCGGAATTCTCAGGGGCGGAAGATGCTTCCTGTCCTCCAGGTGCGCGGCAGGATCGCCGGGGTGCCCCGGCTTTCGCCCCAGACCGTTCGCCTGCAGGGCCTCGAACCCTGCAATCGCCTGTGCATGCGGAACCAGAACATCGATGTCGCGCAGCGGACGCAGGCCGAGTTCCGGATAGGCGAACTGCGCCACATAGGCTCCCTTCATGAACAGGTGCGCGATACCTGCCTGCTCCAGGATCCGGCTTGTCCGGATCATGTCCCGTTGCATTGAAAGACCGCGAAGGGTTGCCCGCTGATAGGCAATGGCGAGGCGATCCCTCATCTCCGCCGGCAGGCGCGGCAGCAGTCCGGCCTTGCCCATGTTGTAGTGCAGGCAAGGGGCGAACCGATGTTCCATCGCCCATTCGAGAACCTGTGACAGATCCTCGCCCGACATCGCCTCAATGACATGCTTCGGGATCGATTCCGGTCGACACATCAGTCGGAGGGCCAGTTCCTCCAGTGATGCTACCCGTTCGGTCATGCCGGTTTCCTGATCTCGCGTTGGGACTCGGCAACATGCCTGAATTGAAGTCCGGAGTCGTGACTACCTTCAACCAAGGCCCGGCACCGTGGTCAAGCACTCCCGAATGCCTGGGGGAAGTCGGGAGAGCGCTGTCCCGGCCAGCGGTTGAAGAAGGCAAGACCATACAGGACCCGGCGCCGTGAAGCGCTGAATGATGGTATGCGGTCTGCCAGCGGCACCATTCGATACAGGGTAAGTGGATGTTCCCGGTCTTCCGGCAAAGCCGCTCCTGGGTGGGGAAGCCGATCAGAAGAGGCTCGAATCCGAGCGAAGGGTTGCTGCAGAGGGGGCTTGACACATTCGGGGCTGCCGGTGATAAGCATAGGAACAGGAACGCTTCAGTTTTTCCGACTGGCTGGTGTTCCGTGGCCCGTTGCAAGAGTTCGAATCCAGATTTACCGTAGTGGAAACACCTGATGACAAAGCATGAAATCTCAACCGATGGCGTCGTTGGCGAAGACCACATGAAGAAGATGGTCTACGAGGCTCCAGTACTGCGGGTTCTGGACACGGGTGACACCGCGAACGATATCGCCCCCTCCAACGACGGTGCCACCACGTCGAGCTGACGCCCGGCTTCCTGTTCGGTTCTGACGCATTGATCGGGTCAGGCTATTGCAGTGCTGCAATGGCCTTTCCCTCGTTTTCGGTGCCGGTGAAGTCCCGTTCCTGAGAAGCTTTGCCAGAGCCTGAAGCGTCTGGTTTCCGTGCGGCCCGGCCTGACTGCCGCGCGCTACGGGCTGGCGATTCTTCCTTCTCTCAATTCGATGACCTGATCTGCATTCCGCAAGGTTTCTGTGCGGTGCCCGATCAGCAGAACTGTCATCTGCCCGTGCAGCGTTTCCAGCGCTTCACTGATCGCAGCCTCGTTCTCCGCATCCAGCGCACTCGTTGCCTCGTCCAGGATCAGCAGGCTGGGGCACCGCAGCAAGGCGCGTGCGAGCGCGATGCGCTGGCGTTCACCGCCTGAGAGCCTGACACCATTGTCGCCGACCACGGTGTCCAGGCCGTCATGCAATTTCATGACGAAATCCGCCGCGGCCTGGGCAAGTGCCGCCAGCAGTTCCGATTCGGTTGCCGCGGGATTTCCGAACAGCAGGTTTGCCCGGATCGTGTCGTGAAACAGGAACGTATCCTGTGGCACGTAGGCAACATTTCGCCGCCAATTCACCCGACTGGTGCCGTCCAGAGGTACATCATCGATCGTCATGGTGCCTTCGTCGGGGACGATCAGGCCCATCAGTATGTCCGCGAGAGTACTCTTCCCCGCGCCGGAAGGGCCGGTGATCGCGGTGGTGGTTCGCGCGGCCAGTCTGAGGTTGATTTCATGCAGGGCCGGACGGTCCCGCCGGGCGTAGGTCAGGGACACATCCTTCAGGTCGATAGCGTTGACGACAGGCCATTCTCCATGGGCGTCATCGGCAACCGCTTCCGCATGCTCGCCACTCTCGGCAACGAAACGGTCGATGGCCTCCAGCGCCGGCTCGGCGTTCAGCCAGCGGTGCAGGAACTGCTGCGCGGAGAGCAGCAGGGGCATCAGGCGGGCAAACAGGAATGTCAGGGCCAGCAACTCGGCCAGCGGCAGTTCCAGCCAGGTCAGGCCGACAAGAACATAGAGCGCAAGCAGGGCTGCCCCTATCACCTGCTGCAGGTTCCGCATCAGGCTGGTCTCGATCCCGAACCGGAGCTGGTTGCGCCGGACGCGGGCCACCGTCCGGACCAGAAGATCGATGTGTCGTGACTCGCTGCCCAGGATCTTGGTCAGCTTCAGGCCGCCGAAGGACTGCTGGACATTGGCCATCAGATCGCGGTTCGCATCGACCTGCTGCGATCCAAGCCGCAACGCGCTCGCCCGGATGCGTCGCATCGCGACATAGCCGATGGCCGCCGCGAACAGCACCAGTCCGGCCATCGCGGGGGAGAAGACGAAGGCGGCGGCGAAGTAGGCAAGGGCCGTGGCAAGGGTGGTGAGCAAGGTCAGGCCGGCGCTGAGTCCGTTTCCGACCCGATTCACTTCCCCCAGCACCAGGGTCATGTGGTCGGTGCGTGTCTGTTCGGTGATCCAGCGCCAGTCGGCCCGGAGCAAGCGGCTGATACAGACCTCCCGCAGGTGATCGACGACCTGGTGCTGCAACATCAGCCCTGCGCGGTCCTTGGCGAACTGAAGCGCACTGCGCACGGCGATGAGCGCGACGAAGACAGAGAGGAAACCGACAGGTGTCGGGGGAATCCCGAATGCCGCGAGCAGATCCAGCAGGTGCCGGACGATGGCATTTTCTGCCTCTCCCCCGGTCAGGGACGAAAGCAGCGGCACCAGCAGTATGAAACCAATGCCTTCCGTGAGACTTCCCGCCAGCAGCAGAAGCGCCAGCACGATGACCTGTCCCCGTGGTGCGCGCTGCAGCAATCGCAGCAGCCGTTGCAGGTGAATCATTGGTGGATGTCCCCTGCCGGCATCCGCCCGACGAACATGCGCACCACACGATAACGCCCGAAGCCGGTGCCACCACTCACCGGAACCGGCCCGGCCATCACCCAGGCATGCGCGTCCATGCCCTGCGGTCCCTCCGACGGCGCGAGGCCGAAGTAGATCGCATGCGGTATGCGATAGAGGCGCAGGAGAGTACGTGCCGCAAGCGCTTTCGGATAGCAGTTGGCGGTCCAGGGGCAGTATTTCGCGGCAATGCTGATGGTGCTGCGAATATCGCGGGCGCGTCTGATCTGGTCCGGGTTCGCCAGGGGTATCCAGTTCTCGACCCCCAGATCCTCCCCATAGAAAGGCGCCATGCGTTTCAGCGGCAGGGTCAGGATCAGTGCCCGATAGAGTCCCAGCAGCAGCCAGGTCGGAAAGAGCCAGAACAGGGTGAAGCCCGACTGGTCACGCATCGAACGGAATTTGCGCGCCAGCAACCTCGACATGGGCCTACTTCGCTTCCGCCAGTCCGTTCTCGATCAGTGTCGCCAGGAAGGCGGCGACATCGCGGCGACAATCCTCTTCGCTCACGTCATAGGCGACGCGAACGGCCTCGACGAGCGCATACTCGGTCTGCGGTTGCTCCAGCCGTTCCCAGATCAGCGAGCCTGTTCCGCCGATGCCGAAATAGGACCCATGCTCGATACTCATCAGCACGGTTTCGCCGTCCATGTCGGTCGAGACAAATCCTTCAAGCCGGCGATAGGTCGGTGCAGTCATTCGTGGAGGTCCTCGGCAATTCCGTGCAGAAGAGCGCTGTTCGCGCCTGTCATTCTGGTGCGACTTATGACGGTATTCGCTGGCGCTGTCGACATTGACAGCCAACCGGTGTGACAATCGCCGCCCGTTTCACAACCCGAACAGGCTTGCACCATGAACCATCGGCGTACGCCCCTGAAGGCCATGAATGCCGCCGCTGACCGGCAGATCCATGTGTCCGGTCCGGGGCAGCGTGCGGGGACGGGCGCCGGGCGATGACACTTTCCGAGCAGCTGATCTATGCGGTGCTCTGGCTTCTCTTCGGCGCGGCCCATTCGGTGCTGGCGTCGGAGACCGCCAAGCGGCTGACCCGCGCCCTGTTCGGGCGGCTGGAGCGTCTGGCCTACAACCTGATCGCGGTGTTTCACTTCGTGGCCACTGTGGCGGCGGGACGATACCTGCTGGGTGGGGCGGAGGCGGAACCGTTCGTTCTGCCGCCGCTGATCCAGGCGGGCATGGGCGCGGCACTGGTGGCCGGCGCGGGTCTCATCCTGCTGGCACTGCGCCATTACGACCTTCGGCGCTTTGCCGGAACGGCGCTGGTCCCTGAAGGTGCGGTGCCGGAGCCGCTGCATACGGACGGGCTGCACCGCTATGTCCGGCACCCGCTCTACAGCGGTGCTTTCCTGCTGCTGATCGGCGGTGCCACGGATCCCTTCGGGCTGGCCACCTGCCTGTGGGCCAGCCTGTATCTGGTGATCGGGACGTGGTTCGAGGAGCGGCGGCTGATCAGCCTGTATGGCGATGCCTATCGGCGTTATCGCGCGGCCGTGCCGGCGTTCATTCCGTGGCGCGGGCGGGCACGTTGAGGGATGTGTCCTCCAGGCGCCCCGGCACCTGCCACATCAGGGCCTGCAACTGCCGCCAGAAATTCGGGCCGTCGACATAGCCGAGGATGCGCCCGACCTCCTGCTCGCCGTGCAGCAGCACGAAGGTCGGTGTCATGCGCACCCCGGTGACATGCCGCAGGTCGTCGGGCCGCCGGTGGCGCAGGTCCACCCGGCGCAACGGCGCACGCTGGCCCAGGGTCGTCTCGGCATAGCCGCGCCCGACGGCATCGTTCCAGACAGCGCAATAGATGCAGGTACCCAGTTCGAACATCACCAGTTCGGTCCGGGCCCCGTCAGCCTGCGCCGCCAGGGGAAGCAACAGCCAGAGCAGGGCGATCAGCAGCGCGCGGCGTACCGAAGCCGGGATGTTGGAAGGGGTCACGGCTGCACCCTCAGGTTCTGTCGCTTTCCATGGGCAGGTCCGGGAGTGCCGACCACTCCAGCAGCGAATTGTCATAGAGCTGCAGATTGTCGTGCCCCGCGACATGCAGGGCAAACAGCGTTGCCGCCGCCGCGATGCCGCCACCGCAATAGGTGATCACCGGCTTCGAGGGATCGACCGCTGCGAGCTGTTGCGCCATCTGTTCCGGCGTCGCGAAATCGCCTGTCAGCGGGTGCAGCAGATCGGTGGCCGGAACGCTGAGGCTGTTCGGGATCCGACCGGGGCGGCCATAGTGGGTGCCGCCCGTCCCCCGAAACTGATCCAGCGACAGCGCATTGACGATCTGGGTGTCACCGTCGGCAATGGCCTGCCGTATCGTTTCCCGGTCGGCGATGGCAGCCTGGGTGCGCGTGCCCCGGAACGTGGAGGGGGTGAACTGTTCCTCCCCCGTGGCGACGGCCCGCCCTTCCGCGACCCAGCGCTGCCAGCCGCCATCCATGATCCGCACATCGCGGAGGCCGGAGACGGTCAGCACCCACCAGGCGCGGGTCACCGCCACCGCCGTGCCGGAACCGTAGAGCACCACCGTGTCGTCAGGGCTGATCCCGATCTCCGACAGCACCCGGTCGATCTGCGCCTGCGGCGCGATGGTGAAGGGGTAGGCCCCCTCCGGGTCGGAGAGGTCGTCTACCATGTGCAGGAAGGCTGCGCCCGGAATGTGCCCCGCCAGCCAGCCCTCCCGCCCGCTGTGGATCGTGGAGGCTCCAACCGGCTTCGTCTCGAAGGTGACGGTGCAGTCGATCACCCGGATCGTGCCCGCATCAAGGCCGGCCTCGACAAAGGCCGGATCGACGATCAGTTCAGGTCGCTTGGTCATTTTCCGGTTCCTCCCCCTGAAGACACTATCCGATGCCTTCCGGCCTACCTACCCCTTGACCGCCAGCCCCTCCAGGATCGGGCAGTCGGGCCGATGGTCGCCGTGGCAGTTGCTGGCCAGATTGGTCAGTTCGTCGTGCAGGGACTGCAGTTCCGTCATCTTGCGCTCGATCTCGGCCAGATGATCCAGGGCGATGGCCTTCACGTCCGCGCTGGCGCGATTCCGGTCGGCATAGAGCGCCAGCAGCTCGCGGCAGGCGTCGATGCTGAAGCCGAAGCTGCGGGTGCGCTGCACGAAGCGCAGTTGCTGCACCTCCTGCTGGCCATAGTCGCGATAGCCGTTGCTGCGCCGCCCCGACGGGGTGACCAGCCCGATCTCCGCGTAATAGCGCACGGTCTTGGTGGGCAGGCCCGACGCCCGCGCTGCTTCGCCGATATTCATGCCGCGGCCTCCGGTTCTGCCTGCAGTACCGTGATTTCCGCCTCCAGCGGCGGATCCAGCAGGGATGACTGTGCGGCGACCAGCGCCAGATCGCTGTCTCCCAGCGCGCGGGACCAGCCGATCACCGCGTGCACGGCGGCGGCGGCCAGCGCGGCGGCGTTCTGCAGGGGCATGCCATCCAGCATCCGGGCCATGAACAGGCCTGCGAACAGGTCGCCGGTGCCGTGCGGTGCGTCGGGGATCGCGGGCATGGAGATGCGGTAGCGCGAGTCCCGCTGCACGATCAGGACATGCACCTGGTCCGCCGCACCGGGGGACGAGGTGCAGACGACCGCATCGGGACCAAGGGAGAGCAGGTGCCGCGCAGCCTCCGTCACCTCCGTCTCCGTCGTGGTCGGCATGCCCGCCAGCACGCCAAGCTCGAAGCTGTTCGGCAGCACGATGTCGGCGCGGGGCATCAGCGAGTCCCGGATCGTCGACGCCACTTCCCGCGAGACATAGCGGCCCGTGTGGGTGTCACCGATCACCGGGTCCAGCACATAGCGGCAGTCCCCGTCGTTCCGCAGGCGGTCCAGATGCCGGGCCAGCATCTCGCCGTTGGTGGGATCGCCGAGATAGCCGGAGAACACCAGGTCCGGTCGGGCGCGGGTGATGACGGCGCGGATGATCGCGGAAACCGATCCGCACTCCAGCGCCTTGCCCTCCGGGCGGCCGTGACCGGGGTGAAAGCTGAGCACGGTGGTCGGCACGTCCCAGACCACATGCCCCAGTCGGCGCAGCGCGAAGGCGGTCGCCGAGTTGCCCACATGGCCCATCGCCACCTGGCTGGACAGGGAAAGTACCGCCATGTCTCCACCTTTCGTTGCGCAGGCCCCGGGGGAAATTATAGTGTCCCGCGACAGTTACTGAATTGCCAATCGAGCAGGCAAGAGGGAGAGATACCACATGGCCGCATCCGTCCGCCCCCGCCGCAGTGTCCTTTACATGCCGGGGTCCAACACCCGCGCGATGGAGAAGGCCAAGACCATCGCCGCCGATGCCATCATCCTGGATCTGGAGGATGCGGTGTCGCCGGACGCCAAGGCGACGGCACGGCAGCAGATCGTCGATGCGCTGGCCGCCGGCGGCTATGGCAAGCGGGAGATGATCGTCCGCATCAACGGCCTCGACACTCCCTGGGGCGCCGACGACATGGCGGCCATCGCGAAATCCGGTGCCGACGCCATCCTGGTGCCGAAGATCAATGACGCCGAGACCGTGCAGGGTCTGGTCGCCGCCATGGACAAGGCCGGTGCCCCGGCCAGCATGGCGCTCTGGTGCATGATGGAAACCCCCATCGGCATCCTCAACGCCCAGTCCATCGGCGCGGCCTCCGACCGTGTCGCCGTCTGGGTCATGGGCACCAACGACATCGCCAAGGACACCGGCGCGCACCACACCCCGATGCGCCTGCCCATGGTCACCGCGCTGGGCATCTGCATGCTCGCCGCCCGCGCCTACGGCATCCAGATCCTCGACGGCGTCTACAACGACATCAAGGACGAGGACGGGTTCCGTGACATCTGCCAGCAGGGTCTGGAAATGGGCTTCGACGGCAAGACCCTGATCCACCCCAGCCAGGTTGTCCCCTGCAATGAGGTCTTCTCCCCCACCGAAGCCCAGCTCGAAATGGCCGCCCGCATCGTCGCCGGCTTCGAGGAAGCCCAGCGCGAAGGCAAGGGCGTCGTCACAGTCGACGGCCGCATGATCGAGAACCTGCACGTCGAACAGGCCAAGAAGCAGCTCGCCCTGGCGGCGGCTGTGGCGGAGATGGGGTGAGGGGCGAGACGATCTTTCTCTAGGGATCAGGATGATTTCGTCCGAGCGTACCGCAGTCATCCTCTACCGCATCACGGATGACGCGGTAGAGGTTGTGACGGTTGCCTGTGGTGGACGCGACTATGACGCCCTGATCAGGGACTAGTTCACCCTTCACGCATACTTCTTCAACTCGATGCGGCCGATCTGGTTGCGGTGGACCTCGTCGGGGCCGTCGAAGATGCGCATGGCGCGGGCGTTGGCGGCGGCGAAGCCGTGGCCGAAATCGTCGGTCATGCCGGCACCGCCGTGGGCCTGGATGGAGAAGTCGATCACGCGTTGCAGCATGTTGGGGGCCGCGACCTTGATCATGGCGATCTCCGCCGCCGCTTCCTTGTTGCCCACCTTGTCCATGCGGTCGGCGGCCTTCAGCACCAGCAGGCGGGCCTGATCGATGGCGATGCGGGCCTCCGCGATCCGTTCCAGGGTCACGGTCTGCTCCGCCAGAGGCTTGCCGAAGGCAGTGCGCTGCTTCACCCGGCGACACATGCTTTCCAGTGCCACCTCGGCCTGACCGATGGCGCGCATGGCGTGGTGGATGCGGCCCGGGCCAAGCCGCCCCTGCGCGATCTCGAAGCCCCGGCCCTCGCCCAGCAGGATGTTCTCCGCCGGTACCTCGACATTGTCGAATGCGACCTCCGCATGGCCGTGCGGCGCGTCGTCATAGCCGAAGGTCGGCAGCCAGCGGACGATACGGATGCCGGGGGTGTCGCGGGGCACCAGGATCATCGACTGCTGGCGGTGGCGCTGCGGGTTGTCCGGGTCGGTCTTGCCCATGACGATGAACAGCTCGCACTTCGGATGCAGCGCGCCGGTCGACCACCACTTGCGCCCGTTGATGAGGTATTTCTCGCCCTGCCGTTCGATCCGGCATTCGATGTTGGTGGCGTCAGAGGATGCGACCGCAGGCTCCGTCATGGCGAAGCAGGAGCGGATCTCGCCCGCCAGCAGCGGGTCCATCCAGCGGCGCTGCTGCGCCTCCGTGCCATAACGCTCCAGCGTCTCCATGTTGCCGGTGTCGGGGGCGGCGCAGTTGAAGACTTCCGGTGCCCAGTGGATGCGGCCCATGATCTCGCAGAGCGGCGCATACTCCAGGTTGGTCAGGCCCGCGCCATGGCCGGATTCAGGCAGGAACAGGTTCCACAGGCCCGCCTGCTGCGCGGCCTGCTTCAGTTCCTCCATCACCGGAATGACCTTCCAGCGCTCCCCTTCCGCGACCTCGTCAGCGTAGCGCGCCTCGTTCGGCTCCACCTGCGTTGCCATGAAGTCCAGCAGCCGGGCCTGCAGGTCCTGCACCTTCTGCGAATGTTCGAAGTTCATCACTGTCGCTCCTCTTCGGCTTTTCGGTTGCTACCCCGGCCCACTCCCCCAACCGGCCACCCGTTCAGAATGATCCCGTGGGTGGCCGGGCGGAGGAGTGGGTCGGGGCAGCGCCATCCCTTGATGGCCTCACCAGTTGCGCGGAGGGTGCGCCTGTTC
Organism: Kordiimonadales bacterium IMCC3096; assembly: GCA_016865035.1. Taxonomy (GTDB): domain Bacteria; phylum Pseudomonadota; class Alphaproteobacteria; order Minwuiales; family Minwuiaceae; genus Minwuia. The sequence goes on along the minus strand of CP018227.1, from coordinate 1,379,027 downwards.
GTATCATCTGTGAAATGCATTGTTTGCATTCTGAAAGATGCACCAGATGAATTTGTCCCGAGTCGATCTCAACCTCTTCGTGGTCATGGAAGCGATCTATGCGGAGGGCGGCATCACCGCTGCCAGCCGTCGGCTGAACCTGTCCCAGCCTGCCGTGAGCCATGCCCTGGGCAGGCTGCGGGAGATGTTCGATGATCCGCTGTTCCAACGCAGTGGCCGTACGATGGCCCCCACCCCGCTGGCGCGGCGGATCATCGAACAGGTCCGGTCCTCCCTGCAGGGGCTGGAGGAAACGCTGGGCCGCGCGGACGGCTTTGACCCGGCAACGGCCACGAAACGTTTCACCATCGCGATGCGGGAGGCGATGCAGGCCGCGATCCTGCCGCCGCTGATGGTGGAGCTCGGGGCCTCCGCACCCGGTATCGACCTGCTGGTGGTCCGCGTTGACCGGCGGGACATCGAACGCGAGCTGGCTTCCGGCCGCATCGACCTCGGCATGGATGTGCCGCTGCCGCTGACGGACAGCATTCACCGGACCCGGCTGGGGCGCGAATGGCTCTCGGTGGTGGTACGGCAGGGGCATCCGCTGACGCGCGAACCCCTGACCTTGCCGCGCTATCTGGCGCAGCAGCATGTCGAAAGAAATTACAGTTTCAGCGCAACCAGTTGTGCTGAAATCTATTGCAAAATTGACATATGATTTAAATTTTAGTAATCGACGTCCTGAAAACGCGGAGGAATTGTTCGACAGATTAATGAATTCTGTCGAAAGAATCGACTTTTCGCATCAGAATCCTGTCTGGCGATTCTATGATTTGGATCAACATGAGATCGAGACATACAAACTCCAGGAGTTGTCAGATTGGCTGCCTATTGATGATGGGAGTGCCAACCGAGATATCGGATCGTATCAAAACGGATTCATCAGATTTGGTGCGAAGCACAACGACATATTCCCGATTATCGGGGATATGGTTCGGTGGCAGGCCGGGTTGCCAAGTCGCCACCAGTAAGAGCGAACCATCATGATTCACGATACGGCCACGGTGCATTGAGAAGTGCGCCGTGGCTGCTCTTCTCCAAAAAAATTTAGTCAGCCATAAAGAATGTGCGTTGGTGCTCCTTGTTCAAGAGCTCGCTCCGTTTACCCGAACAAGCCCGTCTTGTTGAAACCGCGCGGGGCCATGCGGCCGGCGCTGGCGCGTTTGGCGAGCCAGTCGGAGAAGTCATCTTCCCGGCCTGTGCGGCCTGACGGGCCGGTCCAGGTGAGACCGTCCGCGGCGGTGAAGGTCTTCACGTCGGCCATGCCGCCGTCCTTGTAGCGCTGCAGCATGACGCCCTTGCCGCGCCCCATCTCCGGCATTTCCGTCAGGGGAAAGACCAGCAGCTTCCGGTTCCTGCCGATGACCGCGACATGGTCGCCTGTGACCGGAACGAAGGCCTGTGCGGTCTCGCCCTTGCCGAGGTTCAGCACCTGGCGGCCGTTGCGGGTGGAGGCCAGCACGTCATCCTCCGCCACCACGAAGCCGCGCCCGGCGGAGGAGGCGATGAGCCGCTTCGCGCCTGGTGTGTGGACCAGCAGATCCACGATCTCCTGGTCGTTCGGCAGGTCGATGATCAGGCGGACAGGCTCCCCGTGACCGCGCCCGCCCGGCAGCTTGTCGCAACCCAGTGTGAAGATGCGCCCGTCGGTGGCAAAGACCAGCAGCTTGTCGGTGGTCTGGGCATGGAAGCTGAAGCGGCCCTGGTCGCCGTCCTTGTATTTCAGCTCCGTCGTCAGGTCGATGTGGCCCTTGGCGGCGCGGATCCAGCCCTTCTCCGAGCAGATGACGGTGATCGGCTCCCGCTCGATCAGGACTTCTGCCGCCGCCTGCGCCAGTTCCTCCGACGGCTCGTCGCCGAAGCCTGTGCGGCGCTGTGCCAGCTCCGGCAGCTTCTTCAGTTCGGCGCGCAGCGTCCTTACCTGATCGCCGATCTGCGCCCAGCGCTTCATCTCGTCGCCCAGCAGGTCTTCCAGTTCCGCCTTCTCCAGCGTCAGCGCGTCATGCTCGCTGCGGATCTCCATCTCCTCCAGCTTGCGCAACTGGCGCAGCCGCATGTCCAGGATCGCCTGCGCCTGACGCTCGGTCAGGGTAAAGCGTTTCATCAGGATTTCCTTCGGGCGGTCGTTCTCCCGAATGATGCGGATGACCTCATCCAGGTTCAGGAAGGCGACGAGATAGCCGCCCAGCACCTCCAGCCGGTCGGCGATCTTCGCCAGCCGGTGCCGGGTGCGGCGCTGCAGCACCACGTGGCGGTGGTCCAGCCAGCCCTGCAGCATGTCGTGCAGCGGCATGACGCGCGGGGTGCGGCTGGCGTCGAGGGCGTTCATGTTCAGGTTGAAACGCACTTCCAGATCCGTCTGGCGGAACAGCTGCTCCATCAGGGCGTCGGCGTCGATGGTGCGGGACCGGGGTTCCAGGATCAGGCGGATATCGTCGGCGGATTCATCGCGCACATCGGCCAGCGCCATCAGCTTCTTGTCGTTGATCAGCTGGGCGATCTTCTCCACCAGCTTGCCCTTCTGCACCTGGTAGGGCAGTTCGAACACCCTGATCTGATAGGTGCCGTGACCGGCGGACTCCTTCTCCCAGCGCGCCCGCAGGCGGATCCCGCCACGCCCGGACAGATAGGCGTCGGAGATCGTGGCCGGGTCGGTGACGATGATGCCGCCGGTGGGGAAGTCGGGACCGGGCATCCGCGACATCAGGCTGCGGTGCCAGCGGTTTACACGCTTCTGGCGGTCTTCCTCGCTCTCGTCGGCGGGGATGTCGGCGCGGCGCTCCAGCATCCACAGCAGGGCCTCGCAGATCTCCGTGGCGTTGTGCGGCGGAATGTTGGTGGCCATGCCCACCGCGATCCCCGCCGCCCCATTGGCCAGCAGGTTGGGGAACGCCGCCGGCAGCACCAGCGGCTCGTTCTCCTCCCCGTCATAGGTGGTCTGGAAATCGACCGCATCCTCGTCGATGCCTTCCAGCAGGCGCTCGGCAATGCGGGTCAGCCGCGCCTCCGTGTACCGCATGGCGGCGGCGTTATCGCCGTCCACATTGCCGAAGTTGCCCTGTCCCTCCACCAGCGGGTAACGCACCGCGAAGTCCTGCGCCAGCCGCACCAGCGCGTCATAGATCGCCTGGTCGCCGTGGGGGTGAAACTTGCCCATCACGTCGCCGACGATGCGGGCGCATTTCTTGAAACCGGCATCGGGGTCGAGGCGCAGCAGGCGCATGGCGTAGAGCAGCCGCCGGTGAACGGGTTTCAGCCCGTCGCGCACGTCCGGCAGGGATCGCGAAACGATGGTCGAGAGCGCATAGGCCAGATAACGCTCGCTCAATGCATCGCTGAGCGGGACCGGGGTGACGTTTTCCTTGTCGGGGGGGGAAAGTTCACTCATGGCGCGGGCGTTTCCTTGTCGGGGGACCGGCCCTGACGCGCGGGGTCATGCGTCTTCGGGCGAGTCCGGTAATCTGTCGCTCAACACACCAGATGTAGTGGTCCGACGCAAGAGCAACTCAACAAATCGCCCGCGTGCGGCAGGCAAGCCGCCGTCCTCGCGGGGGAAGACCTGGCGTTCGAGGAAGTGGCCGGTCAGTTGGGCGGCGTCGGCCCAGTCAGTCGCCGGGTGATTCGCCACCGGGCGTCCGCGCCCCCCGACCAGAAAGCGGGGCAGGGGCAGCAGCTTCTCCGCGTAGGGCTGGCCTGCAACCAACGAGACGGCCCGCGCGGATTTCGGTGAGACATAGCCCAGATCTGCCGTGGCACCGGTCCCGGCACAGCGTGAAAGGTCCAGCCCGAAACCCATCTCCGACAGCAGCCCGACTTCCCAGCCGAAGTAGGCTTCGACCCAGTCGTCCGTACCGGCAGCGATGGCATCGAACAGGATCGTGGTGGCGCGGAACAGTACCGGGTGGGCTTCGCGCTCCGGCAGGCCACCCTCCAGCAGCATGGCGGCACTGGCCAGCGCGGCAAGGCGCACCGGATCGTCCAGCACCATGTTGGTGCGACTGATCGCGGGTTCGAGCCGCATGGTGCCCAGATGGTCGGCCAGCCGGGCCCGCCAGGTGGCGTGGACGGTATTGCCCAGCATGATCACACCGCGCTGCCGCTTCGATCCCGCACCGCGCACCAGACCGGCGTGACGGCCCTGGGACTCGGTCAGCAGGCTGACAATCGCGCCGCCTTCGCCCAGACGGCGTGACGACAGCACGATGCCGTCGTCAGTCCATTCCATGGCGCGACCGCCGGTCGGTGACCTGGCCCATCTGTCAGATCCGCTCGTCGGTGGGCAGAACCTGATCGGGGTCCAGGCTCGGCAGGGGCTTCAACTGCGCGTAGTAGGGCGTGAAGTCCGGGCGGGTGGCATCGAACAGCTGGTCGTAGGAGTCGATGACGAAATAGGTCTGCTGATAGTGGTCGATGATGTAGTCGGTGCGCATGATGCGCAACAGGTCGAAGGCGAGCCGGTTCGGTGTTTCATCCTCCAGACTGAAGGTCGTTTCCCCCCTGGAGGAGACAATGCCCGCGCCATAGATGCGCAGGCCCGCATCGGTGCGGATCAGGCCGAATTCCACCGTGTACCAGTACAGCCGCGCCAGCAGTTTCAGCGCGCCGAGGTTCAGCGCCTTGATGCCGCCCCGACCATAGGCGGCCATGTAGTCGGCAAAGACCGGATTGAACAGCATCGGCACATGTCCGAAGCAGTCGTGAAACACGTCCGGTTCCTGCAGGTAATCGAGCTGTTCCGGCTTGCGGATCCAGTTGGTGACCGGAAAACGGCGATTGGCCAGGTGGCGGAAGAACACGTCATCGGGGACCAGTCCGGCGACGGCGACGATGCGCCAGCCGGTGGCTGCCTCCAGGATGTCGGAAAGCGCCTCGAAGTCCGGGATGCCGTCCGCCGCCACGCCCAGGGCCTTCAGCCCCTCCACGAACTCCGGTGCCGCGCGACCGGGCAGCAGCTTCGACTGACGCTCGAACAGGGTGCGCCAGACGGCGTGATCGCTGTCGGTATAGGCATCGAAGCCCTGGTCGATGACATGGTCGTTCATGGCTGAACCGTAGTGGCTCCCGCCACCCGGCGGCAACCTTGAAAGCAGGGACAGCCGTGCGGTCTCAGAGCTGCTCCAGCTTCACCGGCAGGCCGTCCAGGGGCTTCGGGATCGGGATGCGCGCCCACTCGGGTTCGTACCCCGGTTCGACACTGACCCGGAACCGCTGCAGGAACTGGAAGGAGAACGCCTTGACCTGCATGTAGGCGAAATGCATCCCCAGGCACTTGTGCGCGCCGCCGCCAAACGGCGCCCAGGCGAACTTGTGATTGCGGTGCTCGGCCCGATTGGCGGAGAAGCGGTCGGGATCGAATTTCTCCGGTTCCGTCCACAGCTCCGGCATCATGTGCACGAAACCCGGGCTGACGCTGACATTGGTGCCGGCCGGTATGGTCTTCCCCTGAAACTCGAAATCGCGCATCACCCGGCGCGGAATGAAGGGAACGGGCGGCATGCAGCGCAGCGCCTCGTTGAAGGTCCGTTCCGCATAATCCATGTCGCCCATGCGGTCATAGGTCAGGTGCGCACCCCCGATCTCGGCGACTTCGGCCCTGATCCGTTCCTGCCATTCCGGGAAGGCAGCCAGTGCCCAGAACATGGTGGTCAGGGAACTGGTCGTGGTGTCGTGTGCGGCCATCAGCAGGAAGTTCAGGTGATCGATGATTTCCTGATCCGACAGTTTCTGCCCGTCCTCTGACTCCGCCTGGCAGAGCTGGGTGAACATGTCGTCACCACTGCCCGCACGCCGCACCGGAATGAGGTCGCGGAAGAATTCGTTCAGGAACTTGCGTGCCTTGACCCCCCGGGCCATCGCCAGCCCGGGCACCGGTCGGCGCACGACCGAGACGGCGGCGGCAACCTCATCGACGAAGGCCTGATTGATGCGGCGGGCTTCGGGACCCATGTCCAGGCCCAGGAACACGCTGGCACCGAGATCGAGCGTCAGTTCCTTGATTGCCGGGTAGAACTTGAACTCCGACATCTTCGACCACTCGTCCAGCCGCGCCTCGATACCGCCATTCATGCGCAGCAGGTAATCCTTCATCGGCTCCGGCTTGAACGCCACCTGCATGATGCGGCGGTGCGCCCGGTGGTCGTCGAAGTCGCGCAGCATCAGACCGTCCGAGAAGAGGCGGCGCAGCATGTGCGACCAGCCGAGTTTGGAGGAGAAGTTCTTCTCCCGATCCATCAGCACCAACTCGAGCGCGTCCGGGCCCAGCATGGTGACGTTCCACTGCATGAACGTCCTGGCCTTGTAGACCGTGCCGTACTCGCTGTAGTTCTGCCGCTGCAGCCCCATGGGGTCCTTCAGGAACTTCAGCGTGTCACCGAGCACCGGCATGCCCTTGTGACCCGGCAGGTGGGCCAGATCGTGCTCACCGGCCCGCGCCGGACTGCTCTGCTCGATTGCGGTCATTCCGCCAGCTCCCCTGATCGCATCCTGATGTTCCGCAGCAGGCGGAACCGATCTAACTGAACTCTAGTCAGTTAAACCATGGCGTCAATCGGTTGCGCTTCCATGCGCGGGTGGCGGAAACGAAGAAGCCGCCACGCCGAACCAGGGTCCGGGGCAGCGGCTTCGGTATCATGATGGTTCCCGTGGTCGCGAACCGGAACGCTACTTCGTGTCGTCGTCGTCCTCGTCGTCGTCGGACATGTCGTCGTCATCGTCATCGATGTCCGGGTCACCCAGGTCAACGGGCTCGTCGTCGTCGTCCTCGTCGACGTCGGGGGTGCCGGGCACGGGCGCGTCATCCTCGTCATCGTCCACCGACAGCGAGACATCATCGTCATCGTCGTCGTCGTCGAGCAGGGTATCGTCGTCATCGACCTCCAGATCGTCGTCATCATCATCGTCATCGCTGACGGCCTTGACGGGTTTCGTGGGGGTCGGCTTCTTCGGCGGGTCAGCCGGTGTCGGGCGACGCTGCTTGAACACCACCAGCGGCTGGTTCTCCGTTCCGCACTTGGGGCAGATCAGCGGCGTCTTGTTGAAGTCGTAGAACTTGGTGCCACAGCTTGAGCAACTGTGCTTGGCACCCCATTCGGGTTTGGGCATGGGTGGCGTTCTCCGATGAGATGATCGTCGGGCTGAATAGACGCTTATCGCCTGGCGTGTAAAGCCTTCTGTCTCAGCGGCTCAACCGGCGGCGGCCATCACGGAGGGGGTCCCTGACTTGGGTTTCTCGGTTGCCTGCGCCCCGATGCAGACACGATTGCGGCCTTCGTTCTTGGCGCGGTAGAGCGCATTGTCGGCCCGTTCGATCAGATCGGTGCCCGCTTCGCCGGGCAGATACTCGGCGATACCGAACGACATGGTGACGCGCGAGATGGCTTCGCCCGTGCTCTTGCGCACGATGCGCTTGCGTTCGATCATGACGCGGATGGCTTCCGCAACCTTGCTCGCGCCGACAACATCGGTGCGCGGCAGTATCATGGCGAACTCCTCGCCGCCGTAGCGGCAGGGAATGTCCTGACCCTTCAGCGTGCTGCGCAGGATTCCGCCCACCAGGCGCAGGACCTGATCGCCGACCTGATGACCATAGTTGTCATTGAACTTCTTGAAGTTGTCGATGTCGCACATGATCAGCGTCATGGGCGCATTCTCGTCACGCGTCTCGACGATGGCGGTATTCAGTGCCTTGTCGAAGCCTGCCCGGTTGGAGATGCCCGTCAGCTTGTCTGTCAGTGCCTCCGCGCGGGTCTCGTCGAGCTTGTTGCGCAGGTTGTTGATCTCGTTGCTGGACTGGGTGAGATCCGTCTCCAGCTTGGCGCATTTCGCCTGCATCCGACGTGTGGATGTGACCATCTGTTCGACCAGGGTGCTGACGCTCACCTCGGCATTGACCTCACCGAGGCCATCCGCGAAACCACCGAGTTCGGAACTGAATTCCTTGGCCTCCGAGCCGGCATCGGCGAGCTGGCCGACGGAACGGTTGACGATCTCGCCAAGCGCACCACCGGTTTCCGACAGCAGGTTCAGGGTGCGGCCTTCGCCATAATGATGCAGCAGCAGGTCGGTGGCGACACGGCGGAACCGTGCGTTGCTCTCGCTTGCGGCATCGCCGAGCTGGCGGGTGACAACCGGATCGCGACCGGAGACATAGTCGTACATCAGGCGGAAGTAGTCGGGGTTTGGCGGAATCTCGTAGGCCTCGAGCAACTGCATGGCGGCGTCAGAGATGCGGCGTGCTTCTGCACCATTGTCGAGATCATACATGCTGGACTTTCCCCGCCGACGCTCTTGTGGATTGCTTGGCGGCAGTGTTGTCCGGATTCAGTATAGAAATCATGAACGCTGGGTTCAGACGGGATCAGACGCCCAGATAGCGCTGTTCGATGTCAGCGGCGGCATTCAGCTCCGCTGTCGTGCCTGACCAGGCGACCCTGCCCTTTTCGATGAAGCAATGCCGGTCGGCGAGCCGTTTCAGGGCCGCGACGTTCTTGTCGATGACCAGGATGGCCTGGCCCTCCGCCTTCAGGCTGCCCAGTATCGACCAGATTTCCTGCCGTATCAGGGGGGCCAGGCCCTCGGTTGCCTCGTCCAGGATCAGCAGGCGCGGATTGGTCATCAGTGCCCGGGCGACCGCCAGCATCTGCTGTTCCCCGCCCGAGAGCTGATTGCCCATGTTGCCGGCACGCTCCGAAAGGCGCGGGAAGGCGGCCAGAACACTTTCCAGCGTCCAGCGTGCCGCGCCGGGGGAGCGGTTGTCGGCGGTGGCGACCAGATTCTCCCGGACGGAAAGGTTGGGGAAGATCTGCCGTCCCTCCGGCACCAGTCCCAGCCCCATCTTCGCCACCCGATAGGACGGCATGCCCCGGATCTCCGTCCCCTCGAACCGGATCGATCCGGCATGTCCCTTCGTCAGGCCCATGATGGAGCGGACAGTGGTCGTCTTGCCCATGCCGTTGCGGCCCATCAGGGTCACCACCTGGCCCGCTTCGATGGACAGGTTCATGCCGAACAGCACCTGGCTCTGGCCGTAGGAGGTCTCGAGGTCCGCGACTTCAAGCATCGCCGGTCTCCTCGCCCAGATAGGCGGCGCGAACATCCGGGTCATTGCGGATCTGCTCCGGTGCGCCGGTGGCGATGGCGCGGCCATAGACCAGCACGGTGATGCGGTCGGCCAGGGCGAAGACGGCGTCCATGTCATGCTCCACCAGCAGGATCGTCAGTTCACCCTTCAGGCGTTTCAGGATCTCCACCATGCGGGCGCTGTCTTCCGGCCCCATGCCCGCCATCGGCTCGTCCAGCAGCAGCATTGCCGGCCGCGTCGCCAGGGCCATGGCGAGTTCGAGCTGGCGCTGTTCGCCGTGGCTGAGGCTGGAGGCGGTGACATCGGCGCGGTCGGCCAGGCCGACGGTCGCCAGATGCTCCTCGGCCGGGCCGATCAGTCGCGGGTCCGTCGCGGCCTTGCGCCAGAACCGGAACGAATGGCCCTGATGCGCCTGCACCGCCAGCGCCACATTGGCCCGTGCAGTGAAGTCGGCCAGCACATTGGTGATCTGGAACGATCGGGCGAGCCCCAGCATGGAACGGCGGTGAACGGCCAGGCCGGTCACGTCCCGCCCGGCAAACCTTATCGTGCCGGCGTCTGGCGTGATCTCGCCGGTCAACTGTCCGATCAGGGTGGTCTTGCCCGCCCCGTTGGGGCCGATGACAGCGTGGACTTCGCCCTGGGTCACCGACAGGGAGAGGTGGTCGGTCGCGGTCAGGCCACCGAACTGTTTCACCAGCCCCTCGATGGTCAGCGCCTCAGACATTGCGGCCCACCTTGCCCTGCAGCAGGCCGTCGATGCCGCCGCGCGCGAACAGCACGATCAGGATCAGCAGGGGACCAAAGACCATCTTCCAGTATTCCCCGGCAATACCGCAGCTCTCGCCGCCGATGATGTGGCAGACGCCCTCCATCAGTTCCGGCAGGTACTGTTCCAGCATCAGGAAACCGACGGCGCCCAGCACGGGTCCGAAAAGGGTGCCCATGCCGCCCAGCACGACCATGACGATCAGGTCGCCCGAATGCACCCAGTGCATCTCCGACGTGCTGACGAACTCCGACTGGTTGGCCATCAGGAAACCGGCGACGCCGCAGATCGCACCGGAAATGCCGAAGGCGACCAGGCGATAGCGGTAGGTGGGAAAGCCCACGGCCATCAGCCGTCGCTCATTGGACTTCGCGCCGCGCACGACCATGCCGAAGCGGGAGTTGACCAGCCGGTAGAGGGTGAACAGCACCAGCACCAGCAGCCCGTAGGCGAGGTAGTAGAGCTGTGAGTCGTCGTTCAGGTCCATGACGTCCCCGAAGTCGCTCAGATACCAGAGACTGAGCCCGTCATCGCCGCCGTAGCGCTCCAGCCCGATGAAGAAATAGTAGAGCATCTGCGAGAAGGCGAGCGTGATCATGATGAAGTAGACGCCGCGCGTACGCAGGGAGATCGCGCCGATCAGCAGTGCCGCCATTCCCGGAATGACGACGGCCAGGGCCAGATGCAGCCAGCCGTTGAGCGCCCAGTCCATGCCGTCGTTGGCCGCGTGATAGAACCCGATACCCACCACGTAGCTGCCGAGTCCCAGATAGGCCGCATGGCCGAAGCTGACCATCCCGCCATAGCCCAGCACCAGGTTCAGCGAACTGGCGGCAATGGCCAGCACCAGCATCCGGGTGAACAGGGAGACGTAGAAGGGTTCGTCGATGGCATTGGCGACGACCGGCACCACGGCCAGCGCCAGCATGACCAGACCAATGAAACCGACGCGGATCATCTGCATCGGCTCAGCCGTTCCTGGCGGAGAACAGACCCTCGGGCCGGAAGGCCAGGATCACTGCCATCAGCAGGTAGATACTCATGGAGGCCAGCGCCGGGGCAGCGGCGTCCGCAAACTCGTCGTCGAAGAAGCCACCGATCACATCGGGCAGGAAGGCGCGGCCCACCGTGTCGATCAGACCGATCAGCAGGGCGGAGACGAAGGCACCGCGGATGGAACCGATACCGCCGATGACGATGACCACGAAGGCCAGGATCAGGACATTCTCGCCCATGCCGATCTCCACCGTGGAAATCGGCGCGGCCATCAGGCCGGCCAGCCCGGCGAGGGCGGCGCCAAGACCGAAGACGATGGTGAAGAGGAACCGGATATTGACCCCCAGTGCACCGACCATTTCCCGGTTGGAGGCCCCGGCGCGGATCAGCATGCCGATGCGGGTGCGGGCCACCAGCCAGTAGAGGAAGAAGGCGGCCAGCAGCGAGGCGATGATGATTGCCAGCCGGTAGCTCGGGTAGATCAGACCGGGCGCCAGTTCCAGCGAACTGGAGAGGAACTCGGGCAGGGGCACGCTCAGTCCTGCCGGTCCCCAGACCAGCCGGACAAGCTCGTTGAAGAACAGGATCAGGCCGAAGGTGGCCAGCACCTGATCCAGGTGATCACGATCGTAGAGGGTTCGAAGGCAGACGATCTCCACCACGGCACCGACAAGCAGGGTTGCGGGCAGGGTGAGCACCACCGCAAGGACGAAGGAGCCGGTCCAGGCGGTGAATGTCGCTGCGAAATAGGCGCCGACCATATAGAGCGAGCCGTGCGCCAGATTGACCAGATCCATGATGCCGAAGACCAGGGTCAGCCCGGCGGCAAGCAGGAACAGCAGCAACCCGAGTTGCAGGCCGTTCAGGGTCTGCTCTATCAGAAGGATCCAGTTCATGTCGTCTCGTCAGAGGCTACCGGACGCGAGGTTCCGGGGACCATGTGATCCCCGGAACCCGGCATACGGTGAAGTGCCTCAGTTCATCGGGCACTTGCTGTGGTAGCTGTCCTGATACGCGGTGAACACGGTCTTGACCGTCTTCACGGTGTATTCACCGGCATCATTCTTGATCGCTTCCCGCAGGTAGAAGTTCTGGATCGGGAAGTTGTTGTTGCCATAGGTGAACGCGCCACGGACGGAGCCGAAGTCGGCCTTCTTCATGGCGGCCCGCATGCCGGCCTTGTCGGACGTATCGCCATTGACCGCATCGACGCCTGCCTTGATCAGCATGATCGCGTCGTAGGACTGGGCGGCATAGAACGACGGATAGCGGCCATACTTGGCCTTGAAGCCATCGACGAACTTCTTGTTCGCGGCATTGTCCAGGTCGGGGGACCACATCTGCGTGGCCAGGCTGCCCACGGCCAGGTCCTTGACCACCGGCAGGCTGATCGCGTCAACGGTGAACACCGTGTACAGCGGAATGGTTTCCTTGAGGCCAGCCTGCGAGTACTGCTTCAGGAACTGCACGCCTGCACCGCCGGGATAGAACACGAAGACCGCGCCGGGCTTGGCCGCGCGTGCCTTTGCAAGTTCAGCGGAAAAGTCGATCTGGTCCGGCCACTTGGTGAAGTCCTTGCCCAGGATCTCGCCCTTGTAGGTCCGCTCCACGCCCGCGACCATGTTCTTGCCGGCGGCATAGTTCGGGGCCATGACATAGATCGACTTGATGCCGAGCTGGTTCAGGACCTCGCCCATGGCTTCCGGCGTCTGGTCGTTCTGCCAGGAGGTCGAGAAGAAATCCTCGTTGCAGAGTTCGCCCGCGATCTGGGACGGGCCGGCATTGGCGGAAATCAGCATCGGGCCATTGCCGATGACCGACTTGTAGGACGCCAGCAGCACGTGGCTCCAGATATAGCCGGTCACGAAATCGACGCGGTCCTTCTGCACCAGTTCGTCGGTGACCTTCTTGCCGATACCGGGATTGATCTCGTCATCCTTGTAGATGATCTCCACATCGCGGCCGCCCATCCTGGCGCCGATGTGCTCCATGGCCAGATCGGCTGCGTCGCGCATGTCGCGCCCCAGCACCGCCGGACCCTTGGACAAGGTGGTCACGAAACCGATCTTCACCGGATCCGCGGCCATGGCCGTCGTGGCCAGCATTGCCGCACCTGCGGCAAGCGTAATCGTGCGTTTCAGCATCTTGCGAAGCCTCCCTTTTCTGCTTTCGCCTGTCCTGTCGTGGCGGAGCCTAGCGGCTTTCGTCGGAGACGACGACAGCTTTCCTGTCCGCTTCTGTTCATTGACGGACCTGTCTAGCAGTCAGATCGGCTTAGTGCAATATCATGCAGCATGCCGGTCGATGGATGCGGCATGCGATGCATTATAATTCAGGACACGGTGAGCGCATCCCGCCCGGCACGTGTTTCAGGCCCGGTCGGGACTGCCGTTTCCGGGCCCCGCCTGGGCTGTAAGCCAGTCTTCTGCGGGTTTCAGTCCCTCGGCGCGGATACTGCACCGTTTCATGCGGCCATCGCGCTGACGCTGGATCAGCCCGGCCTGTTCCAGGACGTTGAGATGCTTGGTGATCGCTGGCATCGACATGTCAAAGGGCGCTGCCAGTTCGCTCACGGTCGCTTCGCCCCGCGCCAGCCGCTGCAGCATGGCACGCCGTGTACGATCCGAGAGGGCACCGAAAGTGCGATCCAGGAAGTCTGCTGAATGGGCCATTTGGTTCATATGATCCGGTGTTGACTGGTTTCAACATGTTCAGGCGCACGCAGGAACCCTGTTCGAAGGGCCCCCGCGCATGGCATATACGGGGCAGGGAGGAATTTGGATGGCTCAGGAACCCTTGCTTTTCGAAACGCGGAACGGAGTCGCGTGGCTGACGATGAACCGACCGGAGGTCCTGAACGGCCTCGACCGTGGTCTGACCATGGCGCTCTGGCATGCCTTCGAGAAGGCCGAGCGGGACCGGGACGTTCGCGCCGTGGTGCTGACAGGTGCGGGGCGGGGCTTCTGCTCCGGTGCCGACCTCAGTCTGCTGAAACGCATCGCCGGCAGTGATGGCCGACCGGGCGACGCGGTCGCGAGCGTGATGGAAGCGGAGTTCAATCCGATGATGCGCGCGCTCATCGGCCTGTCGAAGCCGGTCATAGCGGCGGTGAACGGTCCGGCGGCAGGTGGCGGCGCATCGCTGGCCCTGGCCTGTGACATCGTCGTTGCGGCCCGTTCGGCCTATTTCCAGCTCACGTTCGGTCCCAACCTCGGCATCGTGCCGGACCTTGGCGGGTCATGGCTGTTTCCGCATCATGGCGGGCGCGCCAGGGGCCTGGGCATGGCCCTGTCCGGCGACCGGCTGTCTGCGCCGGATGCGGCCAGCCAGGGGCTGATCTGGGAATGCACCTACGATGACAGGCTGCTTGCGCGGGCGGGCGAGCTGGCGGCGCGAATGGCGAAGGGGCCGACCCGCGCCTATCACCTGATCAAGCAGGCCCTGCGTCACGCGGAGACCGCGACCCTGGACGAGCAACTGGCGGAGGAGCGGGAGATGCAGCGCACCGCCGGCGCCACCCACGACTTTGCAGAAGGTGTCAGCGCCTTCATGGAGAAACGCCAGCCGGCCTTCAGGGGCCGCTGAGACAGCGACTACAGGAGAGTTCACAGCATGGAATTCAAGCACATCCTCTACGAGGTGAAGGACAATGTCGCGCGGATCACGCTCAACCGTCCCGAGCGACTGAACGCCTTCACCGGGCTGATGCCGCTGGAGATCGCTTCGGCGGTGGAAGCCGCCTGCGCGGACGACGCCGTCCGGGCCATTGCCATTACCGGTGCCGGGCGCGGTTTCTGCGCCGGGGCGGACCTTTCCTCCGCTGGGCCGAAGCCGGGCGATCCGGAGTTCGACGCCGGGAAGACGCTGGAGATCGCCTACAACCCGATGATCCAGACCATGCGATCATCGGAGAAGCCGATCGTGGCGCTGGTGAACGGCCCCTGCGCCGGTGCGGGCATGAGCCTCGCGATGGCCTGCGACATCATCATCGCCGCCCGGTCCGCCAGCTTCCTGCAGGCCTTCTGCAACATCGGCCTGGTGCCGGATGCGGGGTCGACCTGGTATCTGCCGCGCATGGTCGGGCGCGCCCGCGCACTGGGCATGGCCCTGCTGGGGGAGAAGATCTCCGCCGACGAGGCCGCCGACTGGGGTCTGGTCTGGAAGGCCGTGGATGACGATGCGCTGGCAGCGGAGGGCGAGGCCGTCCTGCAGAAGCTGGCGAAAGGGCCGACCCGTGGTCTGGGTCTGATCCGCAATGCGGTGCAGAACGCCTTCACCCACACGCTGGATACCCAGCTTGACTGGGAGCGCGAATATCAGCGTGACGCAGGCAGTACGGCGGACTTTGCGGAAGGCGTCAGTGCCTTCCTGGAGAAGCGCCCGGCCGACTTCAAGGGGCGCTGAGCGTGGCGGATACGGCACCGCCCGACGCCCAGCGCCTGGCCGAGGCGGCGGCGGAGGTCATGATGGAGTCCGACCGCGCCGCCCGTCGCCTTGGCATTCACGTGGTCTCGGTAGCACCGGGCCGGTCGGTGCTGCGCATGGTCGTGCGCCGCGAGATGCTGAACGGCCACGACATGGGGCACGGCGGCATGACCTTCACCCTTGCCGACACGGCATTTGCCTATGCCTGCAACTCCCATAACCAGAGTGCGGTCGCGCAGACGGCGCAGGTCACTTTCCTGCGCCCGACCCGTGCCGGTGACGTGCTGACCGCAACGGCGGAGGAGATCTCGCGGGGCCGTCGCAGCGGCATCTACGATGTGACAGTCGTGAACCAGCGTGACGAGAAGGTCGCCGTCTTCCGGGGCAACTCCGCAACCATCGGCGGCACGCTGGTTCCCGAAGCGCCCGCAGCGCACTGATCTGCAGAGAAGAGAAGCAATGACCGACCCGAGAGCCAACCCGGACCCGATCGAGAACGCCAGCCGCGACGAACTGGCGGCCCTGCAGCTGCGGCAGTTGCAGTGGTCCCTGCGCCATGCCTGGGAGAACGTGCCGCATTTCCGCAGCGCCTTCGATGCGGCGGGCGCGCATCCCGACGACATGAAACAGCTTTCCGATCTGGCGAAATTCCCCTTCACCGTGAAGACCGACCTGCGGGACAATTATCCGTTCGGCATGTTCGCAGTCCCGCGTGAGCAGGTGGTGCGCATTCATGCGTCCTCCGGCACGACGGGCAAGCCGACGGTCGTCGGCTATACCCAGACCGACATCGACAACTGGGCGGACCTGATGGCGCGGTCGATCCGTGCCGCGGGCGGCCGACCCGGCGACATCGTTCATGTTGCCTATGGCTATGGCCTGTTCACGGGCGGGCTGGGCGCGCATTACGGGGCGGAGCGGCTGGGATGTTCCGTAGTGCCCATGTCCGGCGGGCAGACGGAGAAGCAGGTCCAGCTGATCCATGACTTCGGCGCGCGCGTCATCATGGTGACGCCGAGCTACATGCTGGCCATCGCCGACGAGATGGAACGCATGGGTCTGGACCCGGCGGCCAGTCCGCTGGAGATCGGGATCTTCGGGGCGGAGCCCTGGACGGAACAGATGCGCACGGAGATCGAGGGGCGTGCCGGAATGCAGGCGGTCGATATCTTCGGCCTGTCGGAGATCATGGGGCCGGGTGTTGCGGTCGAATGCCTCGAGACCAAGGACGGCCTGCACATCTGGGAAGACCACTTCTACCCGGAGATCATCAATCCGGAGACGGGCGAGGTGCTGCCGGACGGGGAGTTCGGTGAACTGGTGATCACCACGATGACGAAGCAGGCCCTGCCGATGGTGCGCTATCGCACGCGTGACCTGACACGCCTGCTGCCCGGAACCGCCCGCAGCCACCGCCGTATCGAGAAGATCACCGGCCGGTCCGACGACATGCTCATCATCCGCGGCGTGAACCTGTTCCCGACCCAGATCGAGGAACTGCTGTTGCAGGATGACCGGCTCAGCCCGCACTACCAGTTGCAGGTGGACCGGCCCGGAAACCTCGACGAACTGACCGTCCGTGTGGAGCCGAAACCTGATGTCGCCGGTGACGGTGCAGCCTGCAAGGCGGCGGCGCAGCATCTGGCGCACCGCATCAAGACCATGTGCGGCCTGTCCGCACATATCGACCTGCAGGACGTGGGCGGGGTTGCCCGGTCCATGGGCAAGGCGCAGCGCATCGTCGACAACCGACCGAAGGGCTGAGGGAAGGGAACAGGGCCCATGGCGACCTACCAGTATCCTGTCTATCCCTACCATCCGCCCGCCTTCGCCGACGGTCTCGCGCCAACGGCGCAGGTGGTCATCGTCGGGGGCGGGCAGGTGGGCCTGACCATGGCGCTGGACCTGGCGCAACGGGGCGTGGCGTCCGTTGTGCTGGACGAGGACAACACCGTATCGGATGGCAGCCGGGCCATCTGCCAGGCCAAGCGGACGCTGGAGATCTGGGACCGCCTGGGGGTTGCGGCACCGATGATGGCGAAGGGCGTGACCTGGAACGAGGGGCACGTCTTCTATCGCGGCGAACGGCTCTATGCCTTCAACATGCAGGAGAATCCGCACTCCAAGTTCCCGGCCTTCATCAATATCCAGCAGTACTATGTGGAACAGTTCCTGGTCGAGCAGGCGATGCAACAGCCGCTGATCGAGCTGCGCTGGTGCCACCGGGTCACCGGTCTGGAGACCGCTCCGGCGGGTGTTTGCCTGACTGTGGAAACGCCGGATGGCATCTACACGCAACCCTGTGACTGGCTGGTCGCGGCGGACGGAGTACGCTCCACCATCCGCAGGCAGATGGGGCTGAGTTTTTCCGGCCAGGTGTTCGAGGACCATTTCCTGATCGCCGACATCATCATGCAGCGGGAGGGACCGGCGATCCGCCGCTTCTACTTCGATCCGCCATGGGGGCCGGAGGCATCGGCACTGATGCATCGCCAGTCGGACAATGTCTGGCGTCTGGACTTCCAGCTTGGCTGGAACGTGGATCGCGACGAGGAACTGCGCGACGAGAATGTCTTCGCCCGCATCCGCCGCATGATCGGACCGGACACGCCGTTCGAGCTGGAATGGAAATCGCTCTACACCTTCCAGTGCCGCTCCATCGAACGCTATCGCCACGACCGGGTGCTGTTCATCGGCGATGCCGCGCATCAGGTCAGTCCCTTCGGGGCCCGTGGCGGCAATGGCGGCGTGCAGGATGCCGACAATCTGGGCTGGAAGCTGGCGCTGGTGGTTCAGGGCCGCGCGGGGCAGGCGCTGCTCGACAGCTACGACGATGAACGCCGCTTTGCCGCTGCCGAGAACATCCTGAACTCGACCCGCGCCACCGACTTCATTACCCCGAAGACCCCCGTGTCGGAGGTCTATCGCAATGCCGTCC
Source organism: Kordiimonadales bacterium IMCC3096 (assembly GCA_016865035.1). Taxonomy (GTDB): domain Bacteria; phylum Pseudomonadota; class Alphaproteobacteria; order Minwuiales; family Minwuiaceae; genus Minwuia. Next base: position 1,360,778 of record CP018227.1, on the reverse strand, counting down.
TCGATCTCGCCCGCGATTTCCCCTTTGCCCGAACACTGGTCAATTCCGGTCGTCTCTCCGTTCCGGCCCACCTGACGGAGAGCAGCCTGAACGGTGCCGACGAACTGCGGGGCAGCGTGCGACCGGGCAGCCCGGTTCCGGCGCTGCCGCTGTCGGTTCCCGACAACGCCGCGGTCAGCCATCTGACGGACATTCTGGGGGATGGGTTCACGCTGCTCTGCTTCGGTCCGGCGAACGCGGAACTCCATGTGGACTCCCCCCTGGGATTGCGGCTGTTGCATGCCGGTCAGGATTTCCGCGACAGCGACGGCAGCATCGCCGCGGCCTTCGGTGTTCGGGACAACGCCGTCGTGCTCGTCCGCCCGGACCAGCATGTCATGGCCTGCTGGCGCACGCCGGATCCGGCAACCATCCTCGGGGCGCTGGCGAAGATCAGGGGAGAATGCTGATGAGCAGTCTGAAACATGAGCCCTGCATCAGCGATCCGGATGGCTTCTATCAGGAACTGATCGACGCGGTGCAACGGCTGTCGCCCGACGATGCGCTGGCCTTTTCCGCACGGCTGAACCTTCTGCTGGCAAACCATATCGGCGACCGGACCGTATTGAGAGAGGCAATCGAAGCCGCTCGCAAGGGTCTGGAGAACCGGAAATGAACATGTTCAATCGCCTGGCCGCGCTTCTGCTCGCGGTCGGGCTGACGCTGCCGCTCGGCGCACGGGCCGCGGATGAGGCCGCCTTGTGGCAGGCCGCGCGCGAGGGCGAGGCCATCATCATCATGCGTCACGCACTGGCACCGGGTGTTGGCGACCCTGCCGAATTCGATGTCACCGACTGCACGACGCAGCGCAATCTGGATGCGGCGGGCCGTGCGCAGTCGCGCGGGATCGGGGAGCGCTTCCGCGCCGCCGGAATATCATCGGCAACGGTCTACTCGAGCGCCTGGTGCCGCTGTCGCGAAACCGCCGAACTGCTGGGCCTGGGGGACGTCACGATCCTGCCGGCACTGAACTCCTTCTTTCGCGAATGGGAGAGGCAGGAGGCACAGATAGATGACCTCCGTGCCTGGCTGACGGAATGGGAGGGCGACGGTCCGCTGGTCCTGGTCAGCCATCAGGTCAACATCCGCGCGCTCACAGGCCAGAGCACCCGATCGGGTGAAATGCTGTTCATGCGCGTCGCGAAGGATGGAACAATCGAGGTTCTCGGCTCCATCTGACCGGGTAGGGAGGTCTCTATGCGTTCCATCATCACTGCAACGGCGCTTTCTCTCACGCTACTGCTGGCACCTGGCCTGGCGCAGGCCTTCGAGTTGCGTTTCGAGGCGGCGAGCGCGGCGGTGCTCGACAATCCCCATGACCTGAAACTGGATGCCGGACAGAAGTACCTGCTGGTCTCCGACGTGGGAAACAATCGTGTGGCATTCCTCGATCCGGCCAGCCTGGCGGTGGTCGGCAGTTTCGGTGCCGATCATCAGTCCGGCACCCATGATGTCGACTTCGATGCCGACGGGCGGCTGCATGTTGCCGATACGCACAACAACCGGGTGACGATCTACGAACTCGACGGCACAAGGGGGACCCTGGTCGGCGAACTGTCGGAGCGGGTGCGTGGGCCGGAGGGTGTGCTGGCTGGCCCGGATGGCCGCATCTATGTCGCGGGGGCCTGGTCGCACAATGTGGTGGTCTATCGGGAGGGTGTGGTGGTCGGCGAACTGAAGGGGCTGCGGTCGCCGCACGATCTGGAATGGACGCCGGACGGCAATATCTGGCTGGCCGATGCGGGCAACGACCGCATGCTGCTGCTCTCACCGGATCTCGAGATCCTGAAGGAATGGTCCGGCACGGCCTATGCCTTCAATGGTGTGCGTTATCAGGATGTGTTGCCGGACGGGACGGTCATCGCCGCAGACAAGAACAACCATCAGGTCAAGGTCATCTCGGCCGAGGGTGAACTGCTGCTGACCCTGGGCACCGGACGCCCGGGCAAGGGACCGAACCAGTTCACCACGCCGGAGGGCGTGGAGGTCCATGGCGATCTGGTCTGGATATCGGACTCGGGCAACGACCGCGTCGTGCGCTATCGCATTATCCGCGACTGAGCATCGCGCGCGCCCGTTTCACCTTTCGCACCAGTTCGACCCTCGCCGTCTCCGCCGAGGAGATCCGCTTGTCGAAGCTGATGCGGCAGTGGTCGCCGGGCCGGGCCAGATCGGCCCCTTCCGGATCGATGCCGGTCAGCCGCCAGCCGACGCCGGGGCGCTGGCAGAGGACATTGGCGTAGAGCGCAACGGCGTCCGAATGGTCCGCGTTCATGTGGCCGATCACGTCGGCCTCCGCCGCCTGCAGTTCCGAGACATCCCCGAAATCGGGCAGCAGGTCGGGCTTCTCGACCCAGTTGATCCGTCCGAACCCGGCAACCTGATGGGCACGTTCCACTTCCAGTCGCCAGAAGGCGAAGTCGCCGAAGTCGACGTAGCCCGCGGCTGACGGATGGCGCGACAGGAAGCGGGCGCGGAGCGAAGCGTCTTCTTCGCAGCGAACCGCCCGGCCCAGGACCGTGACCCGCGCGCCGGTCAGGCGCTCGGCCAGCCCGACCGTGCCGTCGAACAGCAGCGAGGCGCGACCGTCGGCGGCGAGGTTCTTCGTATGCTGCGCCAGGGTGGAGATCAGCAGGATCGGCTGTCCAGCCATGTCGGTCGCGACCAGCACAAGACTGCCATAGGGCCAGCCCCCGTCCGCCGCGATGGTCGACAGCGTCGCGGTTGGCTGGCTGCGGATCAGGTTGCGTGCGATGGAGGCCGGATCATCGGTCATGTGATCAGCCCCTGCGGGGGACCAGAACCCAGGTGTCCAGATCCAGCACCACATCCGCGTCGCGCTTGCCGTCCGCACCCTTGTCGGCGAAGTCACCGGAGGACCGGTTCTTGGTGGCGACGGTTCTGAGACGCAGCGCACCCAGGTCGCTCCGTCCCGGCAGTTCAGCCGTTTCCAGCACTTCCGACCAGGCGTAGATCGTGTCGCCCGCGAAAGTCGGTGCCGTGTGCGCGCCGCCGTTGATCGCCGCCACCCACATGGCGGATCCCAGACCATTGAAGCCGAGCGAACGCGCCAGGCTGATGATGTGGCCGCCATAGATCAGCCGCCGCCCGAAACGGCCCTGGCCTTCCGTGTGCTGGTTGAAATGCACCTTGGCGGTGTTCTGGTAGAGGCGCGTCGCCATCATGTGCTCGGCTTCCTCGATCGTCACGCCGTCCACATGGTCGATGCGCTCCCCCACCGCATAGTCCTCGAACCGCCATGGCGCGCCGACCAGCGTGTCATCCAGGCCGGAGAGGGTGATGGCCGGGGCCTGCAGGCTCGCCGGATCGACCCGGTCCGGCAGTTCCGGAACCACGGGGTCGGGCGCCGGGGCGTTCTCGTCACGCTTGCGGATCATCACCCAGCGGCAATAGTCGAGCACGGTCTCGCCATGCTGGTTCGTGCCGACGGAATTGACGTAGACCGTGCCGGTCTTGCCGTTCGAATTCTCCTTCAGGCCGATGACCGTGGAGCGCGCGGAGAGCGTATCGCCGGGATAGACCGGTTTCAGGAAGCGGCCCTGGGCATAGCCCAGATTGGCCACCGCGTTCAGGGACACGTCGGGGACCGTCTTGCCGAAGACGACATGGAATACCAGCCAGTCGTCCACCGGGCTGCGCGGCAGGCCCAGCGCCTCGGCCACCGTGTCGGCGGACTGCAGTGCGTAGCGCCCGCCGAACAGCGCGGTATAGAGGGCGACGTCGCCCGTGGTGATGGTGCGTGGCGTGGCGTGCGGCAGTTCCTGCCCGACGCGGAAGTCCTCGAAGAAATTGCCAGCGTTGATCTTCGTTGCCATGAACGGCCTCTCCATCTGCGATTTGCGTGCGCTCGGTCCGGCAGCGATCTATCACGTCTCGGGCGGGCTGGCAGCCCTCAAAGGCTCACGCAGGATGACTTCGCGGTGGGGATAGGGAATCCTGACCTCATGTTCCTTCAGCGTGTCCCAGAGGGCGAGGAACACCTTGCCCTTGATGTTCACGACGCCTTCCGCCGGATCGATGATCCAGAAGCGCAGCACGAAGTCGATGGATGAATCCCCGAACTCCACCAGATGGCAGACCGGTGCGGGTGACGGCAGCACCCGGTCCACGCCTGTCGTCGCCTCCACGGCGATCTTCCGTACCAGATGCGGATCGCTGTCATAGGAAACGCCGAACTTGATCTCCAGGCGGATGTTCTTGTCGGAGTAGGACCAGTTGATCACCTGGTTGGTGATCAGGTCCTCGTTCGGGATCAGGAATTCCCTGCCGTCGCGGGTGATGACGGAGACATAGCGGGCATTGAGCTTGTTGATCCAGCCGAATGTCTCACCCAGGGAAATCACGTCACCGGGCTTGATCGACTTGTCCGTCAGAAGGATGAAACCGCTGATCAGGTTGGACACGACCTTCTGCAGGCCAAAGCCCAGACCGAGACCCACCGCGCCGGAGAAGACGGCGAGGGCTGTCAGATCGATGCCGGTGAGATCGAGGGCAACCACTACAGCCCCGGTCAGAACAGCGATCCGGAACAGCTTTGACAGCAGCACCTGCGTCGCCGGGGCAAGATCGGGCGTGGAGAAGATGCGACGCTCCACCAGCCGGCTGACAAGGATGGCGATCCAGATCAGCACGAAGGCCATGATCATCCCGTTGGCGATGGCCAGCAGGGAGACCTGCCGGTCCCCTATGCCGAAGGTCGCCGACTGGAGTGCATCCAGCACCACGGGCAGGATGCCGGTGATGTTCAGCGCGGCCACGCCCCAGATGCCGATGGCCAGGGTCCGACCCAGCAACCGGTTGCGGATCAGCCGGGTCAGCAGGGAGATGATCACCCAGGCGGTGACCAGATTGGCGCATATGGCGAGATAGAATGACCGGCTGGGCCAGGTCACTTCCCTCAGTGTCAGGACGGTCAGCCAGAGCAGCAGCGCCAGCAGGATCGCCCGTCGCCGATTGACCATGGCCCTGAAGACGGAGGTCAGCGGGTGAGGCGCTCCCTGGCCAACGCCGGAGACCAGGGGCGTGATCATGCGGGAAATGACATGCGCAAGCAGGACCAGTCCGAGCAGGATCAGGGCCTGATAGAATGTCCAGGGGACCAGCAGGCGGTCCAGCAGGGGGCCATCGGTCCCGACAATCTGCTCGATCCGGCTGCCGAGTTCACCGATGAGGGAGGAAATGTCCATGCGCGGTGCCCCTATTCGGCGGCCTGCCGCCGATCAGTGGAGCGGCGGCGCAGGACCGCGCCCGGACCCGTGACGGGGCAATAGTCGCTGCCGTCGAAGATCTGGACTCCGTTCACCCAGGTCCCCAGCAGACCGGGGGCGTCACGCACCAGCCGTTCACCGCCGGCAGGCAGGTCCTTCAGTCGCCGGGTGCGGCTGATGCTGACGGTGTCGGGGTCGATCAGGATGAAGTCGGCGGCATTGCCCGGCTTCAGCACCCCGCGCCCGTCAAGGCCGTAGATCCCGGCGGGCTCCGAGGTCAGCTTGACGATGGCCGACGCCAGATCGAATGCGCCCAGTTCCCGCACCCAGTGGCCAAGGAAATGCATGCCAAAACCCGCATCGCAGAAGAACGTGTGGTGCGCACCGGCATCGGACAGGCTGACCAGATTGCCGGGCATGGCGAGCAGTTCGCCCACCGCGTCCTCCTCGACGTTCAGCAGCTTGGCGGTGAAGGTGGTCTCCAGTCCCTCGGAGAGGGCGAGGTCGAAGAAGAAGTCCACCGGATCCTCGCCGCGTTCCTTCGCGATATCGGCAATCGTGCGGCCTTCCAGCGCGGCATTGGCCGGATCCTGCGTGATCGTGACCTCGACCCGGTCCCAGTGGCCATTGAAGATGCGGGTTCCCGACGGCACCTGCAGCGCGTCCCGGATGCGCTGGCGGCGCGCGGGGTCCGCAAAGGCATGTTTCAGATCCGCGACCGGGGCACTTTCGGGCCAGCCGTCGATCGTCAGCATCGGATAGGCGGAGGCGAGCGTGAAGTCCATCGACAGCGGCTGGCAGGAGCACTGGGCATAGACCGAGCGTCCCTTCTCGCGCTCCGCCGCACAGGCGCGGGCGATGCCGATGGCCCGGTCCGGCTGGTTGGAGAAATGCAGCATCGGCGCGTAGATCGTCGTGCCGCCCGAAATCTCCGAAAGTTCGCCGAGGAAGGGGATATCCGTGCGGTCGCCGCAGGTCGCCATCATGATGCCGCCACCGGCCTGCCCCATCGTTTCGGCGAAGGCCCGGAATTCCGCGTTCTCGGCCAATCGGGAAGGAACGGGCTTGTTTGCGGCACCGAAATGGTTCTCGAAGGTCGAGGAGCCGATGCCGATGGCACCCGAAGCCATGGCGTCAGCAAGCAGATCCTGCATCTGTTTCAGCTCGTCCGGTGTCGCTGCCCTTTCCGACCCTTCCGCACCCATCACGACGGTACGCATGACGGAATGGGAGGCCAGTGCAGCCACGTTCGGAAAGGGCCGCTTGCGGTCGATCAGGTCGAGATACTCGCCAAAGCTCTCGAACGACCAATCGACCCCGGCATGAAGGCTGTCGAGGGACATGGCCTCCACCACCGAGAGGTTGGCGAGCAGTGTGTCGCGTGATTCCGGTGTGGCCGGCGCAATCCCGAAACCGCAGTTGCCGATCACGACCGTGGTGACGCCCAGCGCAGGCGAGGGGGACGCGGTCGGGTCCCAGGTCAGCTGCGCATCGTAGTGCGTGTGGATGTCAATGATTCCGGGCATGAGCACCTGGCCAGCCGCATCCACTTCCGTACGACCGGTACCGGATACCTGTCCGATTGCAGCGATCCGACCCCCGTCAACAGCCATGTCCCCAACGCATTCGGCACTTCCAAGTCCATCGTGGATCCGGGCATTGCGGATGATCAGGTCGTACTCGGCCATGGTCTCACTCCAGCTACTCTTCCGATGTAGCCAGTGTGACATCGGTTGCGGGACAGGCAACCGCCGTTTGCTTGCTCACCCCGGCGCCTGGTGGAGCCGTGGAGCGTCGAGACCGGACACAGGCGCGGCGTTGGGGCGGACGGGCGGGATCCTCATTGCATCAGCTTCTGGATCTTTTCGGCCCAGCCCAGCCCCAGCCCGACAAGCACGCCCAGGACACCCAGGACCCAGACGGCACCCCGGCCCCGGTTGAAGATCGCCCGGGTTTCGCGGATATCATCCTCGATGCGGTCCAGCTTGCGTTCGAGGGCGTTGAGGCGAACGTCCAGCCTTGCCAGTTCCACGTCGCTCATCATGCTGACCTGCCGACAAACAACTGGACCAGGCCGCCGGAAAGGGTGTCTGTCCCGGCTGGTGTGACACGGATACGGTCAATCGCGCCGGAGAGCGTTCTGCTGCCTCCGCCGGAGATGACGAGACCTCCGTCAGACGCCTGCATGGCATGGGACGCGACCCAGCTGTTGCCCGTGGTGCGGCGCAACTGGATCACACCACGCCATATGCCGCTGCCGCCCTGGTAGAGGACCAGCCCGCTCGTACTGGTGGTGAACTGCCCTGACGTGGCGGCGGTGCCGCTGCCGGAGACATAGCCGCTGGTAGCCAGACCACCGCTGTCGCCGATCTGGATCAAGAGGCTGTCGCTGCCCGAGACGCTGACGGCATCCAGCCAGATGTCGATCATGTCCGGCCCGGAGATGCCGGCCAGATCAGTGATCGTCACGCTGGTGCCGCTGGATGTGTCGCCGGACCCGCCACGCCGGATCCCGCCACCCAGGGCAGCGACCGCCTGCGCGACACGCTGTGGCGACATCATCTTCGTAGTCTCGGTTCCCGCTTCCGCCTCCGCCTGACTCGCCAGAACGGGTTCCGGCAGGTCCGCGAATGCCGGAAGCTCGGTCGCTCCCGTTCCAACAGTACGTTCGGCAGCGTCGCCAATGCCTGAGAGCATGTTTCGTCCTGGTTGGGTGATACTCATCATGCAAACCTCCGGAATGGTGTTGCCGGGAACAGAGAGAAGGGCAGCAGTGCGGTCGGCAGATCCATGTTGCGCAGGCGTAGGTTGACGTGCCAGCCCGTCATGGCGGTTGCCGGCACGACCACGTCACCATTGTCGTCCAGCACAGCCGTGCTCCAGACGGTGCCCACGAAGTCGATGTCCTGATCCGGTGTCGGCGTCAGGGCAATTCCTGCCCCATCGAGCGCGTATGCGGCGGTCGCCTCATCCGGGAATTTCAGATAGTGGTTCACGAACTCAACCATTGCTCATTGCCTCCAGTCTTGCGTCGGGAAGGGGGCCGAAGATGGCGACCTGACGGATCACGCACGGCAGGTTGCTGGTGCCGGACAGATCGGTACCCAGCCGCATCTCGTTGGCATCGCCGTGGAGTGTGTGACTGCTTTCGGTGACGACGGTTGCCCCATTGACCGAGACGGCAACGTCATTCTCCGCCATGCGCAGCGTGGCGACGATCCGGTCACCGGGCGCAAGCCCGCTCGCGGCGGTCAGGTTCAGCCCGCTGCTGCTGGTGACGTGCAGGTCGCCACCCTGCAGGTCGAGCGCAACTTCCTGTGTCGCGGTCTTGCCGATGGCGAGCAGGGTGCCGTCATCGTCAAGGATCTCCGCCTCCACCAGTATGGAGAATCCGTCCGGTCGGAATGCGGTCTGGGCGGACAGATCGACAATTGCCAGATCGGCGGAGCGGGTCACCTGTGATCCGTCAGTCTCGATCTGGCTCGGCGGCAGCGCATCCGCATGGCTGGCGGGAATGCAGCGGCATCCCTTGACCGCGATCCCGGCATTCGTGTCGCCTGCAAAGCTGGTGGCGCCGCCGATACCATCCGTGAACTGCAGAACGAAACCGGAAGTGCCGGAAGCGCCTGGTGCAACGACCGAGGCCCAGAGCCTGTACCAGCCCGCGCCCAACTTCCGGTGCCCGACCGTTACCGTCGATGAACTGGTCTTGTAAGGCGTGAGTGTTTCCGTCGCGAAGTCCCAGCGCCAGCCGAAATAGTCGCTCGCTGCACCGTCGAAGGGGCCCACATAGGCGTAGAATGCATGTTGGGTCGGGACTGTTCCGACCTCCTTCACGTCCATGGCAACGATGTATCGGGTGCCGGAGACAACACCAGTGGTGTTGAAAGCGTTGCCGACAGCATGGCCGCCACTGTCGGCGGTCTGGAAGATCGTCCGCGCCGTCATTGTTCCATCGGGAGCCAGCGCATTCCCGGCGGTGTTGGTCACACCGATCCCGCCGGGTTGCAGATCACTGTGGATCATGTGGTTGGTCTGCTGGGGTTCCAGCAGAAGCCCCAGTGGCTCTCCGGTCTCCGGATCATGGGTCAGACGGGGCGTATCGATGCCTTTGCTCTCGATCCCGCCTCCGTCGGTATCGGTGAAACCCGCTGTCGCGCGGGTCAGCACGATCTGGCTGACCTCGCCCAGGTCGAAACCCAGGATCGCCGATGGCAGGATGTCGAAGCGGTTGCGGAAGGTTCCGCGCGCGGCAGCGATGATCGCGTCGGCCACGGCGCCGGAAGCGCTTGATGCGCTGGCGGCGGCGGCACTGGCTGATACGGCCGCGTTCGTCTCCGCAGTCCCGGCGCCGGTTTCGGCAGCCTCCGCTCCGGCCCTCGCGGCTTCCGCGGCAGTCTGCGCGATCTCCGCCAGTGCCTGTGCGCTGACGGCGCCGGATTCGGAAGCTTCCGCATTTGCTTCGGAGGCGGCGGCTGACACGGCACTTGCACTGGCGGCTGTGGCGCTCGCCGCGGCACCGGTTTCCGACGCCGCGGCCGCGCTGGCTGCCGCGACTGCGGCACCGATGGTGTTCGCGCCGTTCAGGTCGGTCGCCACGTCACTGATCGCGGTTTCGGCTGCCGCGACGGATGACACGTCCGAACTGATTGCGGCAACGGTCGGAATGGCGTCGGAGATGGCCGCAAGAGCTGAGACTTCGGCGGCATCGATGATCGCCGTGGCCGAAAGGTCGCGGATCTCGATCGCGACACCGTCTGGCGGAGCAGATGCGAAGGTGAGGACATTGTCTGAGGTGGCGAATGCGGTCCCGTGCTGAATGATGCCGTCCAGGCTGACCAGCAGCGCCCTGTCATCGACCGGCGCGCGGGAGAGGGTGAAGGCGACAGTCTCCCCGTCACCGGTGGCTGACAGGGTGGCTGGAATGTTCTGGACCAGGGCCGCGACATTGGCAACGGAGGCCGCGTCACCCGCCGCTGAAAGCGCGCTTGCGGCGGCGGCAGCGGCATCTTCGGTCACGCTGCTCACAGCCCCTTCGATATCGGACAGGATGTTGCTGGCGGGACCCGCGACCGGGTCTCCCTGGTCGTCGAAAGCAAGCACGCGCGACGCGCGCAGCGCCCGCGTCGGCAGTGCGCCGGGGGCAGCATCCGCGTCATGATCGGCGATACGCAATGACCGCTCCCTCGCCGCTTCAGCCTCCTGCAGGGCAAGGGTGAGCCTGTCGAGTTCGTCATTCAGCGTGTCGGCACGCAGGCTCCCGCCCGGCAGGAAATCCGACATTCTCGCGACGGTGGCCTGCCGGCTGATGACAACGCTCTGTCCGGTCGCCGGTGGGCTGGTGAAGGTGACGGTCCCGCCTGCGGTCGTGCCTTCACCTGTCACCGTGTAGTCCGTGTCGGGTTGCTGTTTCGCGGACCCGATCCAGACCTTCAGGTCGGCCGCCTTCAGGAAGGCAAATGGTGCCGGATATGCGGTCGTCATGCCGTCTGCAGCATATTCTGCCCGCGGCACGGTGCTGTTGATCTTGATGTGTTCGGTCATGCTTGCACTGCTCCGATCAGGTTGCGGCCCCGGTTCGCGTCGCGCCCCTGACACGAGGCCTGTCCGCTTTGCCTCCATGGCGAGCCGATTTCGGTACAGTTACCGGTAATCCTGAAAGCAGTTCCGGTTTTCTCCGATACACCGGTGATTGTTTGCGGTGCCGTCCTTGAACTACGATGGAATGATCGTGTTCTTGGGGAGGACCAGTTCGATCATGCAGAAGCCAGCTCTTGCCATCGCCGCCTTGCCCGGTCGCCGTGACCGGATGATCGAGTTCGCCAAGGAAACCGAAGCCCGTGATTTCGCCGGTGTCTTCGTCACCAGTGTCTCGGCCTGCCTGCCATTCTGCCAGGCCATCCTGCAGGAGACGACGCGTCTGGTCGTGGGCAGTTCGATCCAGCCGATCTACTTCCAGACGGCGCGTCAGCTGGCCGACAATGCCGCCTTCCTGCATGAGATTTCCAGGGGGCGCTTTCGCATGGGGCTGGGCATCAGCCACGAGGTCTCGCTGGACCGGCACGGTGTGCCAAGGACACGCAAGCCCGTGACGGACATGCGCGCCTATGTTGCCGAGATGCGCGCGGCGGAGAAGGAAGTCGGGGAGTTGCCGCCCCTCGTGCTTGCCACGCTGCGGGACCGGATGCTCGATCTGGCGGTCGAGGTCGGGAATGGCGCGGTCTGGGCCAATGGTCCGCGTGACACGGTTGCCGCTCAGTTGGCGGCGCGCCCCGCTTCTGCGAGCGATGACTTCTTCACGGCGGCCATGATTCCAACGGCGATCGACGACGATATCGATGCCGGTCGCGCGGTTCATCGCAAGACGCTCTCCCGCTACGTTCTGCTTCCCAACTACCGCAAGTACTGGTCCGCCGCCGGCTTCGAGCAGGAGATGTCGGACATCGAAGCTGCCATCAACGCAGGTGAAACCGATCGTATCCCGAGCCTGATGAGCAACGAATGGCTGGACAGCGTGACCATGGCCGGGCCCAGGTCGCGCATACTGGAGGGACTGGAGCGCTGGCGCGATGCGGGGGTCAAGACACCGATCCTGGTTCCGAGCTCCACCAAGGGCAGCCAGACAACCGCACTGGCGGAGATCTTCGATCTGTTCGAATAGCCCGCGTGATCGTCAGCGACCCCTGTCCGCCCTGCGGCTGGTCCAGATCTCGGACACGCATCTGAGCGACAGGCAGGGTTTCTTCGTTGCCAACTATCTGGCTGCAGTCGCGAGCATCAACAGTCTGTCGCCTGACCTGGTCGTCCATACCGGCGACCTCACCATCAATGGCGTCGAGCGACCGTTGGATCTGGATCTTGCGGTGGCGGCCAACCGGCTTTTCCGTGCGCCGGTCCTGTCCCTGCCCGGCAATCATGATGTGGGGGAGGAGCCCGGTTTCGCGATGATGGCGCAGCCGGTCACCGAGGAGCGGCTTGCCCGCTATCGTGAACGGTTCGGGCCGGATCGCTGGATTCGAGATGTGGCGGGCTGGCGGCTTGTCGGTCTGAACTCGCAGCTTCTCGGCACAGGCCTGCCGGAAGAGGCGGTCCAGTTGCGCTGGCTGGAGGAGGCATTGCAGTCCGGCCGTGGGCGACCGGTCGGTGTGTTCCTGCACAAGCCCATGTTCTTTGCGCGCCGGATCGACGCCGGGACGCCACTGGAGATCATCGCTCCCTCCGGCACCCGCGCGCGCCTGCTCTCCCTGCTGTTGCGTCACCGGGTACGGTTTGTCGCCAGTGGTCACCTGCACAAGTATCTGGATGTCAGGATCGGAGAGACGCGGTTTGTCTGGGCCCCGGCAACAGCTTACCGCTCCGGCCTGCGAGTCGGCACGGGGGTGCCCATGCTGGGGTATCTGGACTATCGCCTCTGGCCGGATGGCGCGTTCGAAGTGCGGGCCATGCTGCCGCGCGGGATGGCGCTGCAAAGGCTGAGTGATCTCAGGCAGGAAGCGGAATTCCTGAAGGACGCGCCACGGGGGTCAACAGCGGATGTCCGGCGGCTTCTGGCGCTGGCGGACGCGGAGGGGAACGCAATTCAGGCCGAGCATTAGACTGCTCCCGATCTGCAAGTGTGCACATCGTGTGCGCGCATCAAGCAAGTGGAGAGTCTCACATGGCCATGCTGGGTGGTGGAGCCGATACCTCGGCCGCAGACAATGCGGCGCGCCGGGAGGAAGAGGAGTCCAGGCGGCTGGAAAAGCAGAACAAGGCGCGCCTGCGCAACCGCCGTTCCCGCAACAGCGGGCGGCGGGCTTTGCTTGCCTTCGTCGATGATCTGGGCAAGCCCGGAGAATTGCGCACGACGCTCGGTTGATGCGACCGGCCTGAGCCTGTGCCTCAGCCGACCTCAGGCTCAGGTCGCCGCATCGACCCAGTTGCCATGGAACCCGTGCGGCACACGATGCGGCAGTTCGACCGTCGCAACCGGCCCCTGCGACAGGTCAGTCGCGGCAAAGACGAGGACATCGCTGCGATTCTCGGTGGCCCTGTAGGCAATGCCGAGAATCCAGCCATCGTCGGCAGGGGCATCCGGGGAAGCGGGCACGAAAACAGGCTCTGACAGTTGCGTGTCGGCGCCGTCTGTCCAGATCGTCCGGCGCTTCTCCTGCAGGTCCAGGTGAACATATTCGGTCCAGACACCGCGATCTCCCGGTCGGCGCTGGTCCACCGCGGCGATCCATCCGTGCCGGTGGGCAAGTCCGGCGCGCCGGTCGTCAACCCGGGGGAACTCACCCGGCCGATCATCCAGTTGACGTGCGGAAAAGCTTCCTGCCGGCCCATTCAGGGTCCAGCGCCAGAGTGTGGACGTGGCAGCCGACGGATCACCCGGCGTGCCGTCCGCGTGCGGGAACAGGGGCGCGGCATCGTACTTCATGACATCGGCGACGATATCGTCGCCATCGTCGAACGCATTCAGCACGTGGAACACATAGCAGGCCGGAACCTCGATCCACTTCAGCGTCCCGATGCCAGCGTCGCGGCGCAGGACACCGAGCCAGCCGGGCTTCTCCGGCTCCCACGCGAACGGCGACTGTCCCTTCATTGCCCGTTCCAGGCTGCCGGTCAGCGGCAGGACCGGAAACACGACGTGCGACCGGGTGACGATGAAGTCATGCACCATGGCCGAATAGGGGGTCGTGAAGGACTCCGCCCGGGTGATCTCGCCTTCCGCACTCACCACGTGGAACGTCATCCGGTCCGTGAAGTGGCCACCTGTCGAATAGCCGAAGAACAGCATTTCGCCGGTTTCCGGATCGATCTTCGGATGTGCGGTCATCTTCCCACCCGTCAGGCGATCCGCGAAGGTGTGGTAGCCGCGCGATGACAGGTCTTCGCCTGCCATCTCGAAAGGCGGATGGGCTTCCTCCAGCGCCAGCAGCTTTCCGGCATGGTGGATGATATTGGTGTTTGCCAGGCCGGAGTCCTGGCCGACGACGGACGGATCGGTCGTCATGGGATTGCCGAAGGTGCCGAACAGTGCCTCCCCTGCTGCGCGTTCCGCCAGGAACTTCGTAGTCCTGACCCAGCGATTCAGATAGCTGGCACGCCCCTCCCTGAACCGGAAGCCGTGCACCATCCCGTCGCCGGCGAACCAGTGATGATTCCGGTCGCGCGGGGGGTACTGCGGATTGGGGCCGATGCGAAACAGGGTGCCGTTGAGAGCGTCCGGCAGCTCGCCACGCACGATCAGATCGCCGGCCTCCCCCTCCATCAGCATCGGGGCATAGTTGCCGGACAGTTGCGGGTGCTTCGGGAACGGTCTGGTCATCTGGCGGGCTCCTGAGAAGAGAGGACGGGCATCTTGGCGGCTGTCCCGCCATGCGACAAGCGGGCAGCGAATCTTGCGGCTTGTAATTCGGTAAATATCGGTATAAATACGCATTCATCGCTGCTTGTACCTGCCCCGGCCCACTGGCGCCATCGCCAACCCCCGGCAGCGGAACAGCGAGAGGCTGCCCGTCATCGTGCAGGCAGCGGAATCGACCGGCCTATCCGACGCGGACCCGGCGAATTTCACACATTCTCGGAGTTTGAAGATGAGCAACAGCGTCGACGAAAGCTTTCGTCGCGAATATGCGACGAACGTCCATATCGCCTACCAGCGACAGGGCACGAAACTGCGTGAGACCGTGCGCACGCAGAACAACGTCAAGGGATCCTCGACCGTTTTCCAGAAGGTCGGGAAGGGCGTGGCATCCGTCAAGGCACGGCACGGTCTGGTGCCGACCATGAATGTCTCGCATGAGGCGGTGGAATGCTTCCTGAAGGACTTCTATGCCGGTGACTGGGTTGACCGGCTGGACCAGATCAAGTCCGGCACCGACGAGATGAAGGTGCAGGTCAATGCGGGCGCCTATGCCCTGGGTCGCAAGACCGATGACCTGATCGTCACGGAACTGGCCAGGTCCACCAACCTCACGCCGACCACGGCCGGGGGACTGACCAAGGCGAAGATCCTTGAAGCCTTCGAGATCCTGGGCGAGGCCGATGTGCCTGATGACGGCGAACGGTATGCCGTTGTCGGCTGGAAGCAGTGGTCGGAACTGCTGGATATTCCGGAGTTCGCCAATGCGGACTATGTCGGCGACGGTCAGCTGCCCTGGAAGCACACGCAGGCCAAGACCTGGCTCGGCACGCTCTGGTTCCCGCATACCGGACTGTCGGCCGACGAGTCGGGCAACCGGCTCTGCCACTGGTACCACAAGACGGCCGTGGGCCATGCCATCGGCAGTGATGTCACGTCCGACATCACCTGGCACGGCGATCACGCCTCCCATTTCGTCAACAACTACATGAGCCAGGGCACTGTCCTGATCGACGCCGCCGGTGTCGTCACCATTCCCTGCGCCGAATCCTGATTGGAGTGACCTCATGGCACTGAAGATCGAGAATCTCGAACGCATGGCCGGGGGTGGCGCAGGCTTCGCCATCTGGGGCTATGCCACGACCGACGACGCGAAGGCCGATGTTGTTGCCGCCGGCTATTTCAACGGCGCCAGCGACATGCTGCGGGTCGATGACTGGGTCTTCGTCCGCGCTACGGACGGGCATGGCATTGCCATCGTTAACCAGAACGCCGGCGAGACTGTCGATGTTACCGACCTGACCGCCGTGGGCGGCAGCGACGGCAGCTGACCGGTCGGGGGACGTGGTGCCGAGCGGTGCCGCGTTCCCCACCCCTTCTTTCCTTCATTCAAGGGAGGCCGCCAATGGCCCTCAACAGCGTGCAGCTTTGCGCACGGGCGCTGCTCAAGGTCGGTGCACAGCCGATCAGCAGTTTCGAGGAGAATACCGCCGAGGCCGAGATTGCCTCGCTTCTGTATGGGGTCTGCCGTGATTCCCTGCTTTCGGGCCATCCCTGGTCCTTTGCCACCGCTCAGGTCCGGCTTGCCAGGCTGGACGAGACCCCGCGCGCCGACTTTGATCATGCGTTCAGCCTGCCCGGCGATTTCCTGCGGGTCCTGTCCGCCGGTCATGGCCAGTCCGGGCGCGGTCGGGGCATTTCCTATCGCATTCAGGAACGGCGGCTGCATGCCAACGCCGAGACCCTGATGCTCACCTACATCTTTCGCCCTGACGAGAGCGCCTTTCCGGCCTTCTTCGATCAGGCGCTGATCTGTCGGCTGGCGGCCGATCTCTGTCTGCCGCTGACCGAGAACACCAGCCGCACCGAGATGCTGGCGAATGCAGCGGAACGGGAGTTTGCGCGCGCCCGCACCATCGACGGTCAGCAGCAGACACCGCAGACGATCGAACGTTTCCCGCTTGTCGACGTGAGAGGATGAACCGATGCCCAGACGTACAGCCCTGCAGCAGTTCAGCTTCACCAGTGGCATGCTGGATCCCGCCGTCGAGGCACGTACCGACGTCCGGGCCTATTTCGCCGGGGCCCGGGATCTGACCAATGTGCTGGGCATGGCCCAAGGCGGTGTGACCACGCGAGGCGGGTTTCGTCATGTCGCCGAAATCGAACCACCCGAGGGCGAAGAGACCATCCGTCTGGCGAGTTTCACCTTCGCACTCGGCAAGTCCTATCTGATCGCCTTCTCGCACCGGCGCATCGACGTCTTCGAGGATGGTGTCCTGAACCAGTCCTTGATCCCCGATCCCGAGGTCCCGGATGACGCGGACAGGTTCTTCACCTCGGATGAACTGGCTGATGTCTCATGGACGCAGAGTCTCGACACCATGATCCTGGTGCATCCGGATTACCCGCCCCGACGGTTGCTGCGCCAGCATGACGGTGAGGGTGAGGACTGGGTGCTGGGCGCACTTCCGCTGACGAACACGCCGACCTTCAACTTCCGCGGACTGACGCTCGGGACGGCATCCATCTCCATTTCCGGGGACACGGCGACAGTGACATCGACGGATGACATCGACTTCGCGTCCGTCGACCTGTCGGAAGGGGCACCGACGTTCTGGGTCCGGATCCATGGCGGTCTGGTCCGGGTGACGGCAAGGACCAGCGCTACGGTCGTCGAAGGTACGGTCGTGCAGACCCCGGAGGAAACGACGGCTGCAGAGCCGGGCCTCTGGACGGTCGAGGAGGATGCGTGGTCGGACCTGCGCGGCTGGCCTCGGTCAGTCAACCTGTTCCAGGGCCGACTCTACTTCGGACAGAACAGGTCCCGCCCGCAGACCATCTGGGGGTCCCGGGCCGGATCTTTCTTCGACTTCGGAACGACAGCGGATGTTCTGGATGACGAAGCCGTCGAGCTGACGCTGGACAATGACCAGATCGCCGCTGTGGAGCAGCTCTTCGTCTCCAACGACTTTCTCGCCATGACATCTGGCGGCGTCTATGCCTGTACCGAGACGCCGGTCACACCAGCCAACTTCTTCTTCAGGCGGCAGAGCGAGCTGCCCGCAGCGCCGATACGCCCGGTGGAGCTGGATGGCGTGGTCGTGTTCATCCGTTCCTCCAGCGACTCGGTGCGCGCGACCTGCAATGAGCTGGTGTTCGACGATGCCCGGCAGGTGCTGGTGCCGCAGGATCTGGGGTTGCTGGCCGGTGGCCTGATCGATTCGCCGGTCGATATGACAGCGCGACAGGGTACGGAGCTGGACGGTGCCAATCACCTGATGCTCGCCAACGCGGACGGTACGATTGCTGTTCTGAACACCCGTCGCGCTCAGAACATCGCCGGATGGACCCGCCTTCGTCTGGGGGGTGGCGGTCTCGTCAAGGCCATCTGTGCCGTCGGCGCCCGGGTCTATGCTGTCGTGTCCCGGCAACTGTCGGGAAGCACGCGCTGGTTCGTCGAATGTCTGGAGCCTGGGTCCTGTCTGGATTCCTCGGTTGTCGCTACGCCGGTTGGCGTCGTGCCGGCGACGGAATGGAATGGCCTGGAAGTACTGGACGGTAGCGAGGTGCACCTGTTCAGCGAAGGCGTGGATCTTGGTGCCGCGACCGTGGTCGATGGCGCCGTCACGACCCCGGAAGCGGTCGACAGTCTCGAAGTCGGGTTTCCGTTCGGCTGGACGGTGGAGACTATGCCGCTGGAGGCGGAACTGACGGACGGCACCTTCATCGGCAACAGGCATCGCCTGGTGCGCGCCACGATCCGCACGGGTCGCGCAGGCCGGTTCGCGGTCAATGGCCGGGATGTCGAGCCACGAACATTCGGTTCCGCTTCCTTCGGCAGCGCCGACCAGGTGGCTGCCAGACTGGCGACTGTTCGCCTGCTCGGGTGGAACGGCGGTCGCGGCGATGTCGGGGCAACTGTCTGCGTGACCGGAAAATCGACCGAGCCAGCAAGTATTCTCTCCATCACAGCAGAGGTGACACAGTAATGGCTGATCCAGTTTCCGCAGGAATAGCGACCCTGGGGCTTTCTGCCCTTTCGAGCGCGCAGCAGGCATCGGCGGCATCGGCCACGCGCCGGGTATCCCGTGCCCGCACCCGCCTTGACCTTGCCCGAAGCGATCGCGAGGGACAGGAGCAACTTGCCCGGACCTTGGCACGTCAGAATGTTCAGGGTGGGGCTCGGGGAGTTGCCGCATCCAGCGGTTCGCTCATGCGCCAGGCGATGGCGGCACGGCGTGCGGTCCGACGCAGCAGCGGTCTTGCCCGTGGGGCCGCATCGCTGGAGGATTCGATTGCCGATCAGCGCGCACGATCCCGGACCATTGGCAGCCTGATCGATTTCGGTCGGGCAGGCTTACGTTTTGGCAGAATCCTTGAGGCGGGCGCGTTGTCACGCCAATGAAGTCTGTCAGTTCTGTCGCGACCGTGGTGCGGTGATCGCTGCCGTCCTCTGACAGTGGACACCTTATCGATCCGGCGAATAACGTGATAAGCATCGGAATTCCCCTGCAGATCGTAACGGGGTACCATGAAGCTCCACTATCGGTAGGGGGATTGGCCCGGATGAATTGGCTCGGGTCCGCAGCAGCTCTGACGCTTGTTGTTATTCTGGCTGCCTGCGAGCAGTTACCGCCGCCACAGGCCGGGGGCGCTCAGCGGTCCCTGGCGGGTGGTGCAGCGAGTCCGCAGACCGAGCCGTCGCCCGGTCTTGCGGTGCTGGCGCCGGGGGAGCAGCAGGTGCCGCCTCTGCCCCCGCGGCGTCCCGTCGCCAGGGCCGGTGTGGTCGAGCCGGGGCCTTCTACCCGGGCGAGTCGCGATGCCGAAGCGCCTGTCGGCGGGGAACTGAGGGAGAAACCACCTTTTGGCGAGCTCGTGGGCCTGAATGCCGACGAGTTGCTGCGCCAGATGGGCTCCCCATCCGAAGTGCGGATACAATCACCTGCCACGATCTGGGAATACCGGTTCTCCGGCTGCACACTGGCGCTGTTCCTGTTCCGTGACGTGAACAACCAGCTGCTGAAGGCCCTGACGTTCGAGACGGCGGGACTGGAGGTCGATACAACGGTCGGAAGGGATGAACGGTGTCCCGATCCGATAGCGGAGAAAGTTGCTGATGGGTGAGCAGCCGCAGCCTCGTATTTTCCTGGTTGATGACGACGACCTGTTCCGGGAATCGGTGGCTCAGAACCTCGAGGACGCTGGCTTCAGCGTTCAGGAATTCCCGGATGGGCCTGATGTGATCGCGGCGCTGGAGGCCGGCGGCGCGCCAGGCCTCATCCTGCTCGACTGGAAGATGCCACGGATGAACGGCATCGAGGTCCTGAAGCAGATTCGGGCGGACGGGATCGAATTGCCTGTCATTTTCCTGACCGTCCTGAGCGATCAGATCTACGAGGAGGCGGCACTGATCGGTGGCGCGGTCGATTTCATCGAGAAATCCCGCAGCTTTTCCATTCTGAAATGGCGGATCGAACTGATTCTTGGCGGCACGCGCGGGGCGGCTGGAAACAGCGACGCAGCATCGGCGGAACATCGGGCTGGCGACCTGCTGCTGGACACGGATTCCGCCCGCACGCTCTGGAAGGAGCATGAGGTCGACCTGACAATCTCCGAATTTGCCGTGGTGCGTCACCTGGCGGAGAATGCGGGCCGCAACATGCGTTATCGGGAGATCTACGATCTGGTACGTGGCGAGGGCTTTCACGCGGGGTCCGGCGACGACGGTTTCCGCACGAATGTCCGCAGCATCATCAAGCGTATCCGTCGCAAGTTCGAGACTATCGATCCGGAGTTTGCCGAGATCGAAAACTATCCCGGATTCGGCTACCGCTGGCGCAAGGCACGCGATGCCTGATCGGATCAGGTAGGCTGATGTCCCGCTTCCTGCGTTCCCTCTGGATGCGCCTCGTCATTCTGTCCGCGATTCTCGCCATCGTGCCTGCGATCATCTACCTGCAACTGCAGCAGGCGGACAGTGAGCGACGCAGTCTGCTGCGTCAGGCGGTGGCGGAGCAGGGCGCGCTGATCGCCAGCGGCATTCTCTCATCACTTGATCCCACGCGCCTGCCGGAGCTGCAGGAAGTGCTTGCCCGGTTCGACAGCAGCGGCAATGGCATCCGGGTGCTGTTCCGGCCCGCGGGTGACAGCGGTGGATTCTTCTTTGTCGGGGCCTGGCCGACGATTTCCGAGAATGCCTTCGACAGCGAGAAGCAGCGCTTGCTGGCGACTGGTGCGCTTTCCATTCTGCAGGACAACTGCGCCTGGGCGGGGCGCACCGGTTCCGTATACGAAACGGTCTCCGGCAGCCGCCGGGCCATCACATCGGTGACACCCGTCAGCAATGCGGCCGGTTGCTGGGTTGTGGTGACCACGAAGGCGGAAGTTGCGCGTCTGGGATCGCCTGCGGAAGTGCCCTACTGGCAGAGCCCGGAAATGCTGGTCAGCGCCGGGATCTACCTGTTGATGGTCGTTGCAGTCTTTGGCCTGTTCCTGTCGGTACGGCGCAACCTGCAGCGATTTGCCGACCTGGCGGGTGTGATGCGGCGGGGAGGTGGCCGCCAGTCCAGTTTCCGTGACCTCAACCGACTGCCGGAACTGGATGGGGTTGCCCGCAGTTTCGATGACATGGTGGGCAGCCTGCGTCGTTCCGCCGATCAGTTGCGGACTTCGGCTGAAGAGAATGCACACGCCCTCAAGACCCCTGTCGGCGTCATTGCACAGGCCCTGGAGCCGCTCCGGCGGGCACTGCCGGATGTGAAGGCCGCACCCCACCAGTCCATCGAACGGATCGACCGTGCCGTGGAGCGCCTCGACAGCCTTATCGGTGCCATTCGCCGCAGTGAGGAGGCGACTGCCGCACTGATCTCGCCGGACAAGACACGTCTGGACCTCGCCGACCTGATCGGGCGCATTGTCGATGGCTTCGCGGAGGTCGCGGAGGAATCGGGGGCGACGATCAGTGTCCGGAGTGAAGGCCGCACGACGGTCGTGGGGAACAGGGATCTGCTCACCATCGCCATCGAGAACCCGTTGGAGAATGCCCTTGGCCTGCTGGGTCAGGACGGCGAGATCACGATCACGATCCGACCCGTCGGGGAAGGCATGGTGGAAGCCCGGATCTCCGACAACGGGCCGGGTGTGCCGGAGGACCGGCTGGAGTTCATCTTCCTCCGCCATGTCACGATCCGCGATACAGGCGGGGCCGACGATGGGCACGACGGTCTCGGCCTGTGGCTGACCCGCCGGAATGTCGAGGCCCTTGGCGGAACGGCGGTGGCGGAGCGCAATCCCGAAGGTGGATTGTCCATCGTCCTGCGCCTGCCGGAGGCGCGCTGAGCACCGGCCCTGAACGTATCCCGCCGTTCACCATTCAGCGGCTGTGCTGGGCAGCTCCCTGAACGATCAAACCGTCGGTTCCATAGCGGAGGAACTCCGCCACCAGCCGATCGGCCTCATTGAAGTAGGTCACCACAAGGCTGTCAGCCCCGGCAAAGGTCCCTTGTCGACGGAAGTGCAGATTGGGCTTTCGCTGCAGCGCCCGGGCCCAGTAGCCGCGCAGCGCCGTCTTGCCGGTGAGGACGCCGGTCGGATCGATACCCAGATCCTGAATATAGGGTGAGGCCATGCTCGCATCCTCGGCATAGAGCGCCAGAATGGCCTCCAGATCGTGACTGTTCCAGGCCTCGATCCAGGTCATTGCCCGGTCCTGGGCGCACGAAAATTCCATGATCTCCTCCCCAATATGAGTCAATATTACTGATATAGTCATATATACTGACATAAAATTCAAGCGGAGTTGAAGGCAGGATCCCGCCTGCTGGCGTGCTAGGCTGAGAGAAAACAGGAGGGGGACGCATGATCCGGAACATCGCGGTGGCGGTTTGCCTGACGGTTTTCGTGTCTGGTCCGGCTGCCGCCGGGGATGTGACCGAGGCCGCCGTTCTGGCGCTTTCCTGCGCTGCCTGCCATGGCCCCGGCGGTGCGAGTCCGGGCAGCATTCCTGCCATCGACCGGCTCACACCGTCCGAGATCGTCGCGGCGCTTCGGGCGTTCCGGTCCGGAACACGCCCTGCGACGGTCATGGACCGAATCGCCAAAGGCTATTCGGATGCGGAGATCGCACAACTGTCCGGCCAGTTCGGGAAGGGGAGATAGCATGTCTCCGGTTCTTTCCCGTCGTGATATCGGTCGCCTTGCGGTTGGTGTGGCCGCAGCCACCGTACTCGGTGCAGGCCCGGCACGCGCGGCCCGCAAGGTGGATGTCGTTGTCGTCGGCGGCGGGTTCGGCGGGGCAACTGCAGCCCGTTATCTGAAACAGTTCGCGCCGGGGCTGTCTGTCGTGCTTGTGGAGCAGAACCGCACCTTCCACACCTGTCCGTTCAGCAACCTCGTTCTGGGCGGTCTGCGGCAGATTTCCGATATTGCGCATACCTACGACCGGCTGTCGGACAGGTTCGGGGTGGAGGTCGTGCACCAGCGGGCCCTGGCGCTGGATGTGGAGACCCGGACCGTGCGGCTTGCCGACGGCAGCGGGATCGGTTTCGAGAAGGCGGTGCTGTCCCCCGGTGTCGACATGCGCTGGAACGCCCTGTCAGGCTACGATGAGGCCGCATCGGAGGTGATGCCCCATGCCTGGAAGGCGGGACCGCAGACCGTGCTGCTGCGCCGGCAACTGGAAGCCATGGTCGATGGCGAGACCGTGATCATTGCGCCGCCCGCCAATCCCTTCCGTTGCCCGCCAGGGCCCTATGAACGGGCGAGCCTGATTGCGCACTGGCTGCAGCAGAACCGGCCGAAGTCGAAGGTTCTGATCCTCGACGCGAAGGACGGATTCTCGAAACAGGGCCTGTTCATGCAGGCCTGGTCTGGTCTCTATCCCGGCATGATCGAACATGTCCCGGCCCGCGACGACGGGCGCATCGTCAACGTGAGCGCGTCCGGGCGATGGGTGGAGACGGCGTTCGGCACGCGACATTCCGGCGGCGTGATCAACATCATCCCGCCCCAGTGGGCGGGGGCCATTGCCCGCGATGCCGGACTGGCCAATGCCGACGGCTGGTGTCCGGTCGATCCGACGACATTCGCGTCGGAGATGGCACCGGACATTCATGTCATCGGCGATGCCGCGATTGCCGGACAGATGCCGAAGTCAGGTTTCTCCGCAAACAGTCAGGGCAAGGTGGCGGCAGCGAACATCGTCAGGGTGCTGGCCGGCGAGGCGCCGGTCTCCGGCTCCTTTGCCAATACCTGTTACAGTCTCGTGGCCCCGGATTACGGCATCTCCGTCGCCAAGGTCTACCGCTCGACCCAGGACGGCATCATCGGCATCGACGGCTCCGGCGGTCTCAGCCCCATGGATGGGGGAGCTGCTGTTCGGGCGCACGAAGCCCGGTTTGCAGAAGGCTGGTACGCGTCGATCACGCGGGACATGTTCGGCTGAGGGCGGCGTGGCCCCGCACATGCACGACCCTGATACCACGCGTTCTGGTTCTGATCGTCGCACGGCGCTGATTGCGATTGCGTTGCAGGTACTTGACTGTGCAGCCTGACCATTCCTGCACCCTCCTTGCCCCGGACCAGATCACCTAGTGCGCAAGAAAATTCCAGCCCTGGCCCCGCTCGTCGCCTGGATCATCGTCCAGTTCCTGATGACGTGGGCAGTTGCCGCGGCACCCGTGACCGTGGGCGGCAGTCTGGACCAGGCGAAGTTCCGCAGCCTGATCGCCGCCGGGGTTCAGGAACTGGTGATCTGTACGCCGTCAGGTCTGAAGGTGATCGACCTTTCAGATGGCACGGCGCGGGAAAAGTCGGAGTCCGGTGGTTCAGGCTGCGAATGGTGCCACGGTTTCGGCGCGTCTGTTCTGCCTGCGCCGGAGCGTGTCGCGACCGACGTCGTTCTGACCGTCACCGGTATCATCATGGCGCCCGCCCGGCAGCCCGCATGCATTGCGCGCCCGCACGGCATCGGATTTTCGTCCCGCGCGCCCCCTCTTCTGGCCCTGCATCAAAGCTGAACCGACGGTGCCTGACGGCACCTCTGCATGCATGTACAGAGAGAAAACCGATGATGAACCGACGTATGTTCGCCGGCGCCGCCATGGCGCTTGCCTTCACCGTGGCTGCGCCCGCAATTCTCGCCGCCAGTCCCGACAATGCCGAAACGAAGACCGTGACCGATGTGCTGGATCGCCAGGTGACGATCCCCGTCAGGGCCGAGCGCATCCTGCTCGGGTTCTATTTCGAGGACTTCTATGCCGTTGGCGGCCCGGATGCCTATGGCCGGGTCGCTGCAATCTCCCGCGATGCCTGGGAAGGCTGGCGGAACCTGCAATGGAAGGCCTATACCGCCGTCGATCCCCGGCTGGAACAGCTGATCGATGTCGGCGAGGTCGATGCGGGTACCTTCTCCGTCGAGAAGGCGCTGGCCGCCCGCCCTGACGTCGCTGTCCTGGCGGAGTGGCAGTTCAATGCCCTCGGCGACGTGGTGAACCGTCTGGAGGATGCAGGCATCCCCGTTGTCGTTGCGGACTACAACGCGCAGACCGTGGAGCGGCATGTCGCGTCCACCCTGCTGCTGGGTGCCGTGCTGGGGCAGCATGATCGTGCGAAGGCGCTGGCCGATGCCTATGCCGCCGCCGTCGCGGATGTGCGCGCCCGTGTCGCCGGGGTCACCACATCCGCGCCGAAAGTCTATGTGGAGCTTGGCAACCGGGGACCGGACGAGCTTGGCAATACCTATGCCGGACACATGTGGGGGGCCATGATCGACCTAGCCGGGGGGCGTAACATTGCTGACGGACAGGTCGCGAAGTGGAGCCCGCTGAGCGCCGAATTCGTGCTGGCACAGGACCCGGACGTGATCCTTGTTGCCGGGTCCGGCTGGATCGGTCGGGATCAGGCCGTGGTCATGGGACCGGGCATCGACGCCCACGCGACCCATGCGCGGCTGCGGCCGTATCTGGATCGTCCGGGCTGGCAGGACCTCAAGGCCGTCAGGAATGGCCAGGTTCACGCGCTTTACCATGGTGGTGCGCGGACGCTGTATGACCATGCCTACCTGCAGTACATCGGGAAGGTGCTGTATCCGGATGCCTTTGCCGATCTGGATCCGCAGGCAACGCTGGACAGCTTCTTCGACACCTATCTGCCGATCCCTGCCAGGGGCAGTTACATGACGAAACTGCCCTGACCTGAAACGGGCGCATGCGCCGGTGGTCAGGACCACCGCGCATGCACCCTTTCGCCTGATCCGCAGGGGTGACACCATGACCAACGATACCTTTTCGCCCGCCAGCTATCAGGGCCTGACCGCACGGCGGCTGGTCGTGCTGGCCGCATCCACGCTGGTGCTGGGCCTGACGATCATTGCCGATATTCTGACCGGACCGGCCATGCTGGATGTCGGCGAGGTCGTGTCGGCGCTGTTCCGGCCCGGCGATGCCGACCGGGTTTCCGTTGCCATCATCCACGCCATCCGTCTGCCCATGACCTGCATGGCGTTGCTGGTCGGTGCGGCGCTGGGCCTGGCCGGGTCGCACATGCAGACCATCCTGGGCAACCCGCTGGCCAGCCCCTTTACGCTCGGCTTCTCGTCGGCGGCGGGCTTCGGGGCCGCGGCGGCGATCCTCACCGGGTTCTCGCTGCCCGTGTTCCCCGCCCTGTCGATCCCGGTCGCGGCCCTGTTCGCCTGCCTGGTCGCGGCGGTGCTGGTTTACGGTTTCTCCCGCATGCGGGGGTTGAGCGCGGAAGTCATGGTGCTGGCCGGGATCGCCACCATGTTCCTGTTCCAGTCGTTGCAGTCCATGGCCCAGTACATGGCATCGCCGGAGGTGTTGCAGCAGATCGTGTTCTGGCTGTTCGGATCGATGACCAAGGCCAACTGGACCAATGTACCCATCGCCGCACTGGTGGTTGCCGCCGGTGCCGCCCTGCTGATCCCCGACATGTGGCGGCTTACGGCCCTGCGCATGGGGGATGACCGTGCCGCGGCCATCGGGGTGGATGTCCGTCGCCTGCGTATCCGTGTCTTCGCCGTTGTCGCCCTGCTGACTGCCGGGGCGGTGGCCTTCGTCGGTACCATCGGTTTCGTGGGGCTGGTGGCCCCCCACATCGCCCGCATGCTGGTGGGGGAGGACCAGCGGTTCCTGCAACCCGTTTCGGCGCTGATGGGCGCGCTTGTCATGATGGGGGCATCCATCCTGTCGAAGGTGATTTCCCCCGGTTCGGTCATCCCCATCGGGATCGTCACCGCCGTCATCGGTGTGCCGTTCCTGTTCATTCTGATCATGCATGGCCGCAGGAGGTTCTGGTGATGCTTCGTCTGGGTAATCTGACGGTTCGCTATGGTGGGACACGGGTGCTGGACGGCATATCCGCCAGCCTGCGCCCCGGCACCTTCACTGCCCTGATCGGCCCGAACGGATCAGGCAAGTCCAGCCTGCTGCGGGCCGTGGCAGGGTTGCAGGCCCATGGCGGATCTGTCGCGCTGGGGGATCAGGTGCTCGACAGCCGCGCACGGGGGCGGGACATCGCCTACATGCCGCAGGACACCGGCGCGACATCGTCGCTGACCCTGCTGGAAGTGGTGCTGCTGGGCCGCATCCGCTCGTTGTCGCTGTCCGTTCCCCGCGACCTGATTGACGGCGCCCTGTCGGCACTGGCCCGTTTCGGGCTGGACGCGATCCAGCATCGCACGCTGGATCAGGTCAGCGGCGGGCAACGGCAGCTTGTCTTCCTGGCCCAGGCCATGTTCCGCAGCCCGAAGGTGCTGTTGCTGGATGAGCCGACGTCGGCGCTGGACCTGCGGCATCAGCTTGTC
Source organism: Kordiimonadales bacterium IMCC3096 (assembly GCA_016865035.1). Classification (GTDB taxonomy): domain Bacteria; phylum Pseudomonadota; class Alphaproteobacteria; order Minwuiales; family Minwuiaceae; genus Minwuia. The sequence continues at coordinate 1,333,339 of CP018227.1, read as the reverse complement.
GTGCTGGAACAGGTCCGCCAGCGCGTGGCGACCGATGGCGTCATCGCGGTGGCGGCCATGCACGACCTGACCCAGGCGGCCAGCTTCGCCGACCGGATCCTGTGCCTTTCAGGGGGGCGGCTGGTCGGCGACGGGACACCGGCAGAAGTGCTGAAGGCGGGCCTGCTGCGCCGGACCTACCGTGTCCGCGCCGACATTCACGACGTCGGGCAGGGCATCCTGAGCGTGGTGCCCCGCAGCGCGATCTGACCCTGCCGGTGCTGCCGTCAGCTCCGGTTCTGGCGGTTCTCGATCAGGTCGTCGACCACGGCCGGATCCGCCAGGGTCGAGGTGTCGCCCAGACTGCCGAAATCATCCTCGGCGATCTTGCGAAGGATGCGGCGCATGATCTTGCCGGAGCGGGTCTTCGGCAGGCCGGGGGCCCACTGCAGCTTGTCGGGACTGGCGATGGGGCCGATTTCCTTGCGCACCCACTGCACCAGTTCCTTCTTCAACTCGTCGCTGCTCTCGACACCGGAATTCAGCGTGACATAGGCATAGATGCCCTGACCCTTCACATCGTGCGGATAGCCGACAACGGCGGCCTCGGCCACATTGGCGTGGGCGACCAGGGCGCTCTCGACCTCTGCGGTGCCCATGCGATGGCCGGAGACGTTGATGACGTCATCGACGCGACCGGTGATCCAGAAATAGCCGTCCTCGTCCCGGTTCGCCCCGTCGCCGGTGAAATAGCGCCCCGGATAGGTGGAGAAATAGGTCTGGATGAACCGTTCATGGTCGCCATAGACCGTGCGCATCTGCCCCGGCCAGCTGTCGGTGATGCAGAGGTTGCCGCTGGCGGCACCCTCCAGTTCCTTGCCCTGCTCGTCCACCAGAATGGGCTTGATGCCGAAGAAGGGGCGGGTGGCGGAGCCGGGCTTCAGGGCCGTGGCTCCGGGCAGCGGCGTGATCAGGATGCCGCCGGTTTCCGTCTGCCACCAGGTGTCCACGATGGGGCAGCGGGCGTCACCAACCACGTCGTAATACCACTGCCAGGCTTCCGGATTGATCGGTTCCCCGACGGAACCGAGCAGGCGCAGCGACTTGCGGCTGGCGGCCTTCACCGGGCCGTCGCCCGCACCCATCAGCGCGCGGATGGCGGTCGGCGCGGTATAGAACAGGCTGACATTGTGCTTGTCGCAGACCTGCCAGAAGCGGCCATTGTCGGGATAGTTCGGCACGCCTTCGAACATCAGCGTGATGGCACCATTGGCCAGCGGTCCGTAGAGGATATAGCTGTGGCCGGTGACCCAGCCGACATCGGCGGTGCACCAGTAGACCTCCCCCGGCCTGTAGTCGAAGACATATTCATGGGTCATGGAGGCATAGACCATGTAGCCGCCCGTGGTGTGCAGCACACCCTTCGGCTTCCCCGTCGAGCCGGAGGTATAGAGGATGAACAGCGGATCCTCAGCATTCATCGGCTCCGGCGGGCAGTCGGCGGACTGCGCCGCCGTCAGTTCCTCGTACCAGACGTCGCGGCTGTCGTTCCAGGCCACGTCTCCGCCGGTGCGCCGGACCACGACAACGGTCTTCACGTCAAGGCCGTGCCCGTCGATGGCGGCGTCCGTATTGGCCTTCAGCGGGATCTTGCGCCCGCCGCGCACCCCCTCATCCGCCGTGATCACGCAGGTGGACTCGCAATCCTCGATCCGTCCCGCCAGGGCCTCGGGGGAGAAGCCGCCGAAGACGACGGAATGCACCGCGCCGATGCGGGCGCAGGCCAGCATGGCGACCGCGGCTTCCGGAATCATCGGCATGTAGATGGTGACACGGTCCCCCTTCTGCACACCGCGCGCCTTCAGCCCGTTGGACAGGCGACAGACGCGTTCATGCAGGTCGCGGTAGGTGATGCTCTCGTCCTGGTCGGGCTCATCCCCCTCCCAGATGATCGCCGTCTGGTCGCCCTTGTCGGCCAGATGGCGGTCGAGGCAGTTGGCGGAGGCATTCAGTTCGCCATCGGCATACCACTTGATGTGCAGGTCATCCGCGTCGAAGGAGACGTCCTTCACCTGGGTGTAGTCCTTCGACCAGGTGATGCGCTTGCCGTGTTCCGCCCAGAAGCCCTCGTTGTCCTCAACGGAGCGCTTGTACATGGCCAGGTAGGTGTCGTTGTCCACGTGGGCGCTTGCCGCCCAATCGTCGCTGACGGGATAGGTATTTGCCATGGTGCGGTGTCCTCCGGGCGCGCGTTTCTTGTTGGCTGAAACGTGACATGCAAGACGCCTGTGCCGCAACGGTAAGCTTTGCCGCAATCGCTCGTCCGGTCGCGCCCCGGTTGCGGTTCAGGCCACCCAGAACCGGCGGGTGAACAGCACCAGAACGGTGAACAGTTCCAGCCGGCCCAGCAGCATGCCCGCCGACAGCAGCCATTTGGCGGTATCCGGCAGGGGCTGGAAATTGCCGCTGGGGCCGATGATGTCGCCCAGTCCGGGGCCGACGTTCGCCACGGCGGTCGCGGCGCCGGACAATGCCGTCGTCATGTCCAGACCGGTGAGCGTCAGCAGGAAGGCAAGGATCGCGAACACCATCGCGAACAGGAAGAAGTAGCTCATCACCGCGTCGGTCACATGGCTTTCGATGGGGCGACCGTTGAAACGTGGCACCAGCACGGAGTTGGGCCGGATCAGTTCCCGGATCTGCACCCGCGCATTCTCGAACATCACCCGGAAGCGGAAGATCTTGATGCCGCAACTGGTGGACCCGGCGCAGCCGCCGATGAACATGGCGAAGAAGAACACCACCGTCGCGGCGCGCCCCCACTCGCCATAATCGGCGGAGGCATAGCCGGTGCCGGTCATGACCGAGATGACGTTGAACAGCATCAGCCGCAGACCCTCCAGCGGTTCCACATGCAGGAACAGGTCGGTCAGCAGCGCCACCAGCGCCAGCAGCCCGCCGACGGTCAGGAAGAACCAGCGCACCTGGGTATCGCGCCACAGGGCCATCGGTCGCCCGCGTACCGCCTGCAGGTAGAGCACGAAGGGCAGCGACCCCAACACCATGAAGACGATGATGATCCATTCCATGTGCGGGTTGGCGAAGCCGCCCACCGAGGCGTCGCGGGTGGAGAACCCGCCGGTGGCGACGGTGGTCATGGCATGGGCCATGGCGTCGAAGGCCCCCAGCCCGGTGCCCCACAGCAACGCGGCACAGACCAGTGTCAGCACCAGATAGATCACGGCGGTCGCGCCGGCGATCTGCGCCGCGCGCGGCATGGCCTTGTCGGAGCTTTCCGAGCTTTCCATGCGGAAGAGCTGCATGCCGCCGATCTGCAGCAGCGGCAGCACGGCAATGGCGGTGACGATGATGCCGACCCCGCCAAGCCATTGCAGGATGGAACGCCAGATCAGGATGCCGGGCGGCGCATTGTCCAGCCCGATGATGACGGTGGAACCGGTGGTGGTCAGGCCCGACATGGCCTCGAAGAAGGCATCCGTATAGGACATCTCCAGTCCCGCCATGGCGAAGGGCAGCGCGGCCAGTGTCGGCAGCACCAGCCAGACGGAGGTGGTCAGCACGAAGGCCCCGCGCAGGGTCAGCCGGATGCCCCGCCGCCATGTGCAGGCCACCACCGTGCCGCCCACGAAACCGGATGCGGACGCCGCGGCCAGGAAGACCTGGTAGTCCGTGTTCCCTGCCATCAGGTCCACCGCCGCCGGGATCAGCATGGCAGCCGCCAGCATCACCGCGAAGATGCCGTTGATCAGGAATATGCCCCGGGGATCACCCATGCGGGTCCAATTCAGTTCAGTTGGGTGGCCCGGCGGGGCAGGTCGAGGGAGAAGGGCGGGATGGCGATGCGGAACCGCTCGCCGGTGCCGGACAGCATGCCGTAGTGCCCCACCATGATGCCGCTGGGCGTGCTCAGCGGGCAGCCGCTGGCGTAGGAAAAGCTCTGCCCCGGTTGCAGGATCGGTTGCTTGCCGATCACGCCGGGGCCTTCGACTTCCTCAACACGGCCATTGCCGTCGGTGATGTGCCAGTAGCGGTCCAGCAACTGCACCGTGTCCTGGCCCCCGTTCTCGATCGTCACCTCATAGGCCCAGACGTAGCGGCTCTTTGCCGGTTCCGACTGTTTCGCCAGATACACGGGCTTCACACGCACCGTCAGGTCGCCGGTGCGGGCGACATAGCGGCCATCGGTATCGAATTGCTGTTCTGCGGACATGCCGCGGAGTATCCGGCGCACCCCGTTGATTGTCCAGCGAGCGGATTGCCGGATCAGCAGTTTGCACGCGTCTTGCCGGAACCGGCGTGCCGCACCGGGGTTGGAGACTGGGCTCGCGGATCAAGTCCGCGAGCGTCGTGGTGGGGAGGGCACGCGGCCACAGACGGTAGGGATCGCCCGTGTGAACGGAACAGGACAGTGCAATCGCCGCACGGCCACCACCTCCCCAAGACGTCTTGCCCGGACTTGATCCGGGCATCCAGCGTGCCGCATCAGTGTGGGGGACTGGACGGGCGAGTCACGCCCGCGCGGTCCCGGCACCTGTTTCAGCCGACACTGCACGACCCCCCGCCCAGCACGCAGAACCGCGCGCAATGGGGGTGGTTCAGCGGCACGTCGGCGGCGGCCTGTTCCAGTGTTTCACCCAGGTCGAAGCGTTCGTCGTAGGGCAGCAGGGTGCAGGGCACCACGGTCGCCGCCGGCTCCCCCTTGCGTTTCACCACCATGCGCGAGGTGGCGCACATCATCGCATCGGGGCTGACGTTCAGGATGCCCCAGCAGGCGGTGGTGATCTCCGGCACGTCCGCCGAGCCGTCCATTTCCGGGAACAGCACCAGCCGCTCCGGGTCCTGCGCGTCGATGCCGATGTTGCGCTCCGCGAACAACCGCGCGAACCCGGCGCGCAACAGTGCCTCCGTTTCCTGCCACATGGTGCGCCCGGCCACCGAGAGATGAAACCCGTTCGCCGCCAGCCAGTCGAGGCCGGGCAGCATGCGTTCCCAGGCGTGGCTCCCGCGTTCCAGCTCGTGCAGCCGTGCCGCGTAATGGTCGATGGAGACCCGCACCCGAAGCTGTTCCCCGAACTCCTGCCGCAGCGCCAGCAGACCATCGGCGCACTTCATCATCGGCCGCATGGCGTTGGTCAGCACCAGCACGCGATAGCCCCGGCTGAGCGCGTCGCGCAGCATCGGCAGGAAGTCCGGATTCATGAACGGCTCCCCGCCCGTGAAACCGATCTCCGCGGTGCCGCCGCGCGCGTCCGCCTCGTCCAGGAACCGCTGCACCTCCGCCGCCGTCAGATAGACGAGGCGGTCATTGCTCGGGCTGGACTCGATGTAGCAGTTGGCGCATTCCAGATTGCACAGGGTGCCGGTATTGAACCACAGCGTCGCCAGCCGCTTCAGCGCCACGGAGGCCCGTGTGCTGCCATCGGCAGTGGTCGCCGGATCGCGGAACTTTGCCGGGTCGATGCCCGGATGGACGGGGTTCAGCGCGGCATCGGTCATGGTCACTCCCGGTCTGTTCCGGCACGGTCGGGACAAGACATTGATTCGCCTCACCCTCCGCCCGGCATCCGGCGAAGGTGGGCAGGTCCGCCCCCCTTGTCAACGCGCTGCCCCCGCCGCTCACGCGGGGGTGATGGGGACGTGTGAGGCCGATTGCACCACTGCACCCGCGCAGCCCCGCTTGCCAGCGCCCCTGATTCCGGTTATGCGCTTGTCCGTGGCTGACGCGCTGGCGAGGCCACCCGGCGGGTATGATGTAATGGTAGCCTGTCAGCTTCCCAAGCTGAACGCGGGGGTTCGATTCCCCCTACCCGCTCCAACTGTCCACATCCCCCGGAACTCATTTCCATTCAGGCACCTAGGGTCCATGGCATCGCAGCCATGAACCGGAGGTCGCCTTGTGACAGCGCCAGATTCCGAGACCGCCAGACCCGCCCCGAGCCGACGCCGCAAGACCGCCGCGCCGGAGACTGATCCGCAGGCCGTCGCCAGAGAGCATGCCCTCGACCAGCGGCTTTCCGTCTTTCGCAATGATCCGCTGGGCTTCGTGCGCTGGGCCTTTCCGTGGGGGCGGAAGGGGACGCCGTTGAGTCGGCACATGGGGCCGGACCGCTGGCAGGCCGAGGTGCTGGACGCCATCGGCGCGCGGCTTCGGGCTGGGCTGAGGACGGAACAGCCCACCGACCCGACCCTGATCGCGGTGTCCAGCGGCCATGGCGTGGGCAAGTCGGCGCTGGTGTCCTGGCTGGTGCTCTGGGCCATCGCCACCATGGAGGACACGCGTGGTACGGTCACCGCCAATACCGAGACCCAGTTGCGCACCAAGACCTGGGCGGAGCTGTCGAAGTGGCATCGGCTGGCGCGGGTGCGGCACCGGTTCAGCCAGATGTCGAACTCGATCCGGGCGAAGGCGGCGGGCAGTTCCGGCAACTGGCGCATCGACATGGTGCCCTGGTCGCTGACCCAGACGGAAGCCTTTGCGGGGCTGCACAATCTGGAGAAACGGCTGCTGCTGGTCTTCGACGAGGCCAGCGCTATTCCCGACCTGATCTGGGAGGTGACGGAGGGATCGCTGATCGACCGGGGGACGGAGATCGTCTGGGTGGTCTTCGGCAATCCGACCCAGACCACGGGGCGGTTCTTCGACTGCTTCCACGGGCTGCGCCACCGCTGGCAGTGCTGGACGGTGGATTCGCGCTCGACCCGCCTGACCAACAGCATCCAGATCGACCGCTGGATTGCCGACTATGGTCCCGATTCGGACTTCGTGAAGGTGCGGGTGAAGGGGGAGTTCCCCGCCACCAGCGTGCGCCAGTTCATACCCGCGCGGCTGGTGGATGCGGCACGGGCGCGACAGGGGGAGGTGGATCTGGACCCGGAGGCGCCGCGTGTGATGGGGGTGGATGTGGCCCGCTTCGGCGACGATTGCTCCGTCATCCTGCTGCGCCAGGGCAACCGGGTCGTCGGCGAGATCGAGCGTCACCAGGGTCTCGACCTGATGCAGTTCGCCGCCATCGTCAACGACCGGATCGAGTTGTGGAAACCCAATGGCGTCTTCGTAGACGGGGCAGGCGTGGGCGGCGGCGTGGTGGACCGGCTGCGGCAGCTGGGCCGCAAGGTGCATGACGTCAATGGCGGCAGCGCCCCGCGCCAGCGCCGGGACTATGCCAACCGCCGGGCGGAGATGTGGGACCGGATGCGCAAGTGGCTGCGCACCGGCGCGCTGCCCGACGACGCTGACCTGATCAGCGACCTGAAGGGACCGGAGTACGGCTTCGACAGCACCGGCCATATCCTGCTGGAGAAGAAGGAGAAGATGAAGGCGCGGGGCCTGGCCAGCCCCGATGCGGCGGACGCTCTGGCCCTCACCTTCGCCGACCCGGTCGCCGCCAACCGCAGGCTGCATCAGCGGTTCATGGCCCGGACGACTTTCAACCCGCTGTAGGGGTGCGCAAGTCGCCCAGTCCCGTTCCACGCCTCACCCAGGCCTGACCCGGGTGTCCGGTCTCCCACGTTCGTGCGGCACTGCTGGGCCGCCGGATCAAGTCCCGCGGCGGTGTCTGTTCCTACAAGGCGGCGATGCGGTGGGTTTTCTCTCCGCCTCACTCCTCGTGAAAGCGGCCGCCGCGTCCGTCGCCGGCGCTGAAGCGGCTGGCACCGGCCTGTGCCTCCGTGTGCTTCGCGGCCTCGGCACGGACCGCCTCGGCCATCAGGGCCTCGGCCTCGCTGCTGTCGAAGGCGGCCCAGGCGGAGGCGCGGTCGGCGCGCATGGCCAGCGGCGGGTGGCGCACGATCTCCTCCGCCAGCGCGCGGGCGTCGTTCAGGGCTTCACCCGCAGCCGCCCGCCGGTCGGCCAGACCGATGGCCAGTGCCTCGTCGATGCGGACCTCCCGCCCGGTCAGCAGCATGTCCAGTGCACGGGAACGGCCAACCACGTGGGGCAGGCGGGTCGGGGTGCCGTCGCTCATCGGCACGCCGAAGCGGCGGCAGAAGACGCCGAAGACCGCCGTCTCGCCGGCCACGCGCAGGTCAGCCCAGAGGGCCACGCCCAGCCCACCGGCAACCGCATGTCCTTCCACCGCCGCGATCACCGGCTTGGTGCAGGGGCGGCTGAGCGGGCCATCGGTCCCGGCCCAGGCCTGGTAGGTCGCGCCCTCGCTGGCGAGTTGCTTCAGATCGGCCCCGGCGCAGAACCGCCCGCCCGCGCCGGTCAGCAGCACGGCGGCGATGGCGTCATCCGCCTCCACCTCCGCAATGGCCCGGCCCAGCGCGGCCGCCGCCTTCGGGTCCAGCGCGTTGCGGGCCTGCGGGCGGTCGATGGTGACGGTGGCTATGGCGCCGTCGCGGGCAAGCAGGATGCCGTCCGTCATGGCTGTGACCTCAGTTGGCGGGGCCGTCGGTGCCGTCCGCGCCCAGCAGCTCCACCATGTCGCGCAGCGCGTCCTTGGCGGCGGAACCCAGCGTGGTCTGCATCGACTGCACAAGGGTGGCCATGACGGCGGCGGAGAAGATCTCCCGGTCCAGCCCCTGTTCCGCGCATTCCTCCAGCGCCTTGTCGAGGTTGCGGGTGATGATCTCGGCGGCTTCCGCCAGCTTCTGCGGGGTCGCGGGGTCGTCGAACGTGTTCACGGTGTCTGCTCCGGCTGAAAAGTGTGGTTGCCATCAACAGAGCCGATAACGGACGCTCCGACAACCACCAAGGAAGCTTGCCGATGTTCCCGGCTTGGGCTAGGCGCAGGGGATGACACGCGAAACCGGCATAGGCGAATGGCGGACGGTCGCCCGGGCGGAGGATCTGGCCCTGGCGGACGCGCGGCTCTACGCGTTGCCGCACCGCGATCCGGCCGGGGAACTGCTGGCCGTCGATATCCTCAGCCGGGCGGAGACGGTGCGCCGCTGGCGCACGGGCCGCGACGGCGCCGTTGCCCTTGCCACGGCACTGCCGGGCGACGCAGGACCCGCACTGATGGTGGCCCTGCGGGGGATCGAGGCGGCGACCGTGCGGCGTCGGGCGACACGTCCCCGCGTCATGGGCATCGTCAATGTCACCCCGGACAGTTTCTCCGACGGGGGCCTCGCCGCCGAACATGATGCGGCCATCGCGCGCGGGCGGCAGTTGGCGGCGGAGGGCGCGGCGATCATCGACGTCGGCGGCGAATCCACCCGGCCCGGCGCCGAGCCGGTGGCGGAGGCGGAGGAATGGCGACGGGTCGAGCCGGTGCTGCGGACGCTGCTCGCCGACGGGCTGACGGTCTCCATCGACACCCGCAAGGCCCGGATCATGACCCAGGCCGCCGGACTGGGCGTGCCGGTCATCAATGACGTCAGCGCGCTGGGGCATGATCCTGCGTCACTCGGGGCCGCTGCGGCGACCGGCGCGGACATCGTGCTGATGCATTCTCAGGGCGATCCGACGGTGATGCAGCAGAACCCGACCTATGATGACGTGGTGCTGGATGTCTTCGACGAATTGCGGCTGCGGATCGGGGCCTGCAGTGCCGCCGGTATCCCGCAGGGGCGGCTGATCGCCGATCCGGGCATCGGTTTCGGCAAGACCTTCCCGCAGAACCTGGCGCTGCTGCGGCACCTGCCGCTGTTCGAGGGGCTGGGCGTGCCGCTGCTGGTGGGGGCAAGCCGCAAGGGCTTCATTGGCTGGCTGACCGGGGTGAAGACCGCCGGGGACCGTCTGGGCGGATCGCTGGGGGCGGCGCTGTTCGCGGCGTCGGTGGGGGCGGACATCCTGCGGGTGCACGACGTGCGTGCGACAGTGGAGGCCCTGACCGTGACCGGTGCCGCCGCCCATGGACAAGCCCCCGCCGGTTCGGCCTAATCTCGGGAAGGGACAGGAATCGACATGACGAAGCAATTTGCCGGAATCAGGACATGACGCGGAAACTATTTGGTACGGACGGCATCAGGGGCAGGGCCAACACGGCGCCGATGACGGCTGAGACGGCGCTGGCTGTCGGTCTGGCAGCGGGGCGCATCTTCACCCGTGGGGCCCACAAGCATCGTGTGGTGATCGGCAAGGACACCCGTCTTTCCGGCTACATGCTGGAACCGGCACTGGCGGCGGGTTTCACCTCCGTCGGCATGGATGTTGTCATGGTGGGGCCGTTGCCGACATCGGCCATCGCCATCCTCACCCGGTCCCTGCGCGCCGACATGGGCGTGATGATCTCCGCCTCCCACAATGCGTTCGAGGACAATGGCATCAAGCTGTTCGGTCCCGACGGCTTCAAGCTGTCCGACGAGACCGAACTGGAGATCGAGGCGGAGATGGAGAAGACGGGGGAGATCGGCCTGGCCGACTCCCACGATCTGGGCCGCGCCAAGCGGCTGGAGGATGCGGGCGGGCGCTATATCGAGTTCGTGAAGAACACCTTTCCGCGCGGGCGCACCCTGAACGGCCTGAAGGTCGTGGTCGATTGCGCCAATGGTGCGGCCTACAAGGTCGCCCCGATGGCCCTGTGGGAACTGGAGGCCGACGTGGTCTCGGTCGGCGTCGCGCCGAACGGGCTGAACATCAATGCCGGCTGCGGCTCCACCGCGACGGAGATGCTGCGCGAGAAGGTGCTGAAGCTTGGGGCCGACGTCGGGATCGCGCTGGACGGGGACGCGGACCGGCTGATCATGGTCGACGAGAAGGGGCAGGAGGTCGATGGCGACCGGCTGATGGGCCTCATCGCCTCCCACTGGGCGGCGAAGGAACGGCTGAAGGGCGGCGGACTGGTGGCCACCGTCATGTCGAACCTGGGGCTGGAGCATTACATGAACAGCCTTGGCCTTGATCTGGTCCGGACCCAGGTCGGGGACCGCTATGTCGTCGAGCAGATGCGGGCAAAGGGCTACAATGTCGGTGGCGAGAAGTCCGGCCATATCGTCCTGACCGACTATGCGACGACCGGCGACGGCACCCTTGCCGCGCTGCAGGCGCTGGCGGCCATCGCGGAGACGGGCAAGCCGGTTTCCGAAGCGGTGGCGCTGTTCGATCCGCTGCCGCAGGTGCTGAAGAATGTCCGCTTCGGTGCCGGTGCGCCGCTGGAGGAGAAGCAGGTGAAGGCGGCCATCGCGGAGGGTGAGGCGCGGCTGGAAGGCACGGGTCGTGTGCTGATCCGCAAGTCGGGCACCGAACCCGTCATCCGCGTCATGGCGGAGGGCGAGGACGAAGGCCTGGTCGGCAATGTGGTCGACGACATCTGCGACGCGATCAAGGCGGTTTCCGCCGGTGCATGACCGCAAGGCTCCGGGCCGGGTCCTGATCATCGCCGGATCCGATTCCGGCGGTGGTGCGGGTATCCAGGCCGACATCAAGACGGTGACCGCGCTTGGCGGCTACGCGGCGACCGCGATCACGGCACTGACAGCGCAGGACACCCAAACGGTTCATGCGATCCAGGAAATCCCGGATGCCTTCATCGCGCAGCAGATCGCCCTGGTGGCCGATGACATCGGTGCCGACTGCGTCAAGACCGGGATGCTGCATCGGTGTTCGGTCATCGAGACAGTGGCTGCGACGCTGGACGCGCACCTGGCCGGTGTGCCGGTGGTGATCGATCCGGTGATGGTGGCCAAGGGCGGTGCGCGGCTGCTCGACGATGACACCACCGAAAGCCTCATGACGCTGCTGTTGCCCCGCGCGACGCTGCTGACCCCGAACCTGCCGGAGGCCGAGGTGCTGACCGGAATGACCATCACCACGGTTGCGGACATGGAGCGGGCGGCGGAGAAGCTGCTCGCCGCCGGTGCCCGTGCGGTGATGCTGAAGGGCGGACACCTGCAGGGACCGGAACTGACCGATCTGCTGCTGACCCGCGATGGTGAACGGCACGTGTTCAGCGGCCAGCGCATCGATACCCGCAACACCCACGGGACGGGCTGCACCACGGCCTCCGCCGTCGCCTGCGGTATCGCGCAGGCCATGTCGCTGCCTGATGCCGTGGACCGCGCCCGCGATTACGTGCGCAAGGCGATCCTGACCGCGCCGGGCCTGGGGGGCGGACACGGCCCGCTGAACCACGGCCATACGTTCGGCTGATCAGTCACCGCGCCCTGTCTGCAGTCCATCCAGCCAGGCCAGCACCTCCGGTATGGTCTGTGCCACCTGCGGCGTCGGGCTCGCGGGGCGCGCGACCATGATGACCGGCAGACCCGTCTGCGCTGCTGCGGCGATCTTGGCCCAGCCCGCATCGCCGCCGCTGTTGCGGGCGACCAGGTGGGTTGTCCGGGTTTCGGCCAGCAGGCGGCCCTCTTCCTCCGGGGACGTGCCGGGTGGCGCAATGATCCAGCGCGCGTCGGGCAGCAGCCCATCGGGCGGGGCCTGCAGCGTGCGCACCACCAGTCGCGCGGGGTGACCGTGAAACGCGGCCAGGTGGCGCTGGCCCAGGGCAAGGAAGCCGGTCGCATCAGTCGGCAGCAACCGGGCCGCATCGGGGAGGTCCGCGGCGGGGATCCATCTGGCTCCTGTCGGCGGGCTCCAGGGCGGGCGCAGCAGCCGCACCATCGGCAGCGCCATGTCCCCTGTCACTTGGCTGACGGTGCGCGACATCCGTGCGGCGAAGGGATGGGTCGCGTTGACCACCACATCGATCCGTTCCTCACGCAGGTAGGCCGCGAGACCCTCCACGCCGCCGAAGCCGCCACTGCGCACCGCTGCGGCAAATCCCTTCGCCTGCCGGGTCACGCCGGCGAGCGATACCGTGACCCGCCAGCGCGGGTCATCGGCCAGGGCACGGTCAAGCGCACCTGCTTCCGCCGTGCCCGCCAGCAGCAGGACGTTCAGCGGCCTGTTCCTCTCACCTGGCGTGGGCAACGATCTGCCCCTGTCTGTCGGTGATCATCAGATCAACCTGGATCGGGGCACCTGCGAGCTGTTTCAGCGCGCGGGCCCGGCAGTTCCGTGCGATGGCCGGGGCCAGTTCGATGCCGGCCTCCATGGCCAGATCCAGTGCCTGCTTCGCGGTATTGGCCTGGGCGATCCTTCCGGCAATGTCAGCCGACGCGCCCAGTTCCGTTGCCGTACGGGCGAGCGCGGGGAGATCGACCTGGCTGCGCCCCGAATGCAGGTCATTGGCCCCCTGGGAGAACTTGACCAGCTTGCCGAAGCCGCCCGCGATGGTCAGCCGCGGCAGAGGATGATCGCGCAGGTACTTCAGTGTGCCGCCGATGAAATCCCCCATGTCGAGGATCGCCGACGTCTCCAGCCCGTAGTGGCGAATCACCGCTGCCTCCGATGTGGAACCGGTGGCTGCCGCCACATGCGCCGTGCCACAGGCGCGCGCCACATCGATGCCGCGATGGATGGAGGCGATCCAGGCGGAGCAGGAGAAGGGCCGGACGATGCCCGTTGTGCCCAGGATCGACAGCCCGCCCTCGATTCCCAGCCGACCGTTCCAGGTCTGTCTGGCCAGTTCCGCACCGCAGGGGACAGAGACCTCGATCTCGACGTCGCCGGTACCTCCGAGGTCGCTCGCCACCTCGAAGATCACCGTGCGCATCATGTCCCGCGGGACCGGGTTGATCGCGGGTTCGCCAGGGGGCAGCGGCAGACCGGGGCGTGTCACCGTGCCGACCCCGTCACCTGCCCGGAAGCGGACGCCGGATCCCGGCGGACCGTGTCGCACCGTGGCGATGATCAGTGCCTGATGGGTGACATCCGGATCGTCGCCCGCATCCTTGATGATCCCGGCGGTGGCATAGCCTTCGCCGCGCCCCATATAGGCAAGCGCGAACTCCGGTGTCTGGCCTTTCGGCAGGGTGATGCCGACGGGGTCGGGAAAACGGCCGGAGAGAAGGGCCTGATAGGCGGCCTTCGTTGCCGCTGTCGCACATGCGCCAGTGGTCCAGCCTGTTCGCAGCTTGCCTGTCGGTCGATCCGTCATGGGCCGCAGTCTAGCGGGTTCCTGCGCCGGAGGCGTGGTTCAACAGGTGATCTTCAGCAGGTCGTGTGACACCGAGATCGTTCCGTCGAAGCAGGCGCGGGCGTCCGCCGCCCATTCCTCCTCGCGCCCCGGGGGCGGGGGCGGCACGAAATGGTTCAGCACCAGATGTCCGACATTGCAGCGCGTGGCGGTCTGTCCGGCCTGCGCCACGTCCGAATGGTAGTCGATGACATCCCGCATCCGCGGGGCGGGGGCCTGGCTGATGAGGTCGCTGCGGATCACGGTCTGGACATATATGTCCGCGTCCTGACAGATCGCGTCGAGGCCGTCGCAGGGAACCGTGTCGCCTGCGATTGCCACCACCTTGCCCTCGGCCTCGATCCGGAAGCCGAGCGTCGGGTGGACGGGACTGTGGTCCGTCGGCATGGCAAGGATGCGTACGCCCTCCTCCTCCAGCACCGCGCCGGGTTCCAGTTCACGGGTCTCGACCCGGGGGCCTTCCGTCAGGTCCTCATGGTGCGCGATCCGATAGCCGATATCGGTCTCCAGGGTCGCCAATGTCCGGTCTGAGAACTGTCGGGACCCGACCGGACCGAAGACACGCAAGGGGTTCGGACCGGGGCTCATGACCCAGCGGGTGGTGATCACGTCGTTGAAATCGGTGGTGTGGTCGCTGTGCAGGTGGGTCAGGAACAGGGCCGAGATGTTCTGTGCCCCGAAGCCCGCTGCGGCGGCGCGCATCAGAACGCCGCGCCCGCAGTCGAACAGGAAGCGTTGCTGTCCCACCTGCACCAGCGTCGACGGTCCCGCCCGATCCGGGTGCGGCATCGGCGAACCACTGCCCAGAATGATGACGTCCATGCTCGATCTCCCCAATGAAACACTACGCTGGCACCAGTGTCGGGCAGCAGGCGCGAAACCACAAGCCGGAGCGGCTGGTCGGGTCGGTCAGCGCCGTTCCGCGATCATCCACATGTTGTCGGATGTGGGCATGTGGTCGAAGAAATTGAAGCGGCGGACGGACAGGCCGACACCTTCGATCATCTGGCGCAGGCTGGCGGGGGTGAAATAGTTCACGTGGTCGGGGAACCGGAAGCCGGACCACTCCAGTCCCATGATCGGGCGCATGACAGACGAATAGTTCGGCACCTTGATGATGGCGATGCCGCCCGGGGCCAGGGTGCGCGCGATCTCCGTCATGACCTCGCGCGGCTGCACTTCATGCTCCAGATAGGACCGCAGGGTGGCGGCGCTGAAGAAGCCGTCATCGAACTGTTTCAGACCATCCAGCGAAGACGCATTGACCGCCCTGCCGCCCTTGGTCCGGAACAGTGTGTCGGCCTGGGCCGCGATCTCTTCCTCGATCTCGATGCCGAAAGGCACGAACTGGTCCGGCAGGGCCGCCAGCCGCTTGCCGCCAGCGCAGCCGATATCGATCACGTTGCCGGGACGGGCAAAGCGGATGGTCAGGTCATCGACCTGCTTGCGCGGAAACATGTGCAGCCGGAACCGGGTCAGCTTGGATGCGCGGTAGCTCAGCGGCCGTGCCTTCTTGCGCCGCTTCTCCTCCCGCTTCCAGTTCTTCTGCCAGGCCAGGGTTCGGAACAGCTCGTCATAGACCGGTGCCTTCTCCAGATAGACGAAGCCGCAGTCGCTGCAGTCCTTGATGGTCCAGGGGTCGCGGGAATGGCGTGCGGCGCGCGCGGTATTGTCGGTTCCGCACTGGGGACAGGCACGCGTCTGCACGCGGATGGCACCGACATCTTCCAGTTCGACCTGTTCGATCGCGCCTACGGTCATGTTTCGCAGCCCTTGTCCGGTGTCCAAGCGACAAGGGATACATTCAGCGCCCGTGCCTGTCGAGGCTGCCTCCGGCACACGGACTGGATAATGTGGTTTCAGACGCTACCATCCCCCTTCAGAATCCTATTACATCCGACAGAAGGAACCTCAGGCATGAAGTTTGGCACGTTCTTCTTTCCCACAGCCTATGCCATCGACGTCGTCGATCTGGCCAAGGAACTGGAGGATCGCGGCTTCGAATCCCTTTTCCTCTGCGAGCACACGCATATTCCCGTCAGCCGCGAGACCGCGTTTCCCGGTGGCGGTGAACTGCCCGAGAAATATGCCCACACGCATGATCCCTTCGTGGCCCTGTCCTTTGCGGCGGCGGCGACACGGACGCTGACGCTGGGGACCGGGATCAGCCTGATCACCCAGCGTGATCCGATCGTGACGGCGAAGGCGGCGGCCAGTCTGGACCTGCTTTCCGGGGGCCGTTTCGTGCTGGGAGCTGGCGGCGGCTGGAACCTGGAAGAAATGCGCAACCACGGCACGGACCCGAAGACCCGGTTCAAGGTGCTGGAAGAACGGCTGAAGGCGATCAAGGCTCTCTGGACGGAGGAGGAGGCGGAGTTCCATGGGGACTTCGTGGATTTCGACCCTGTCTGGTCCTATCCGAAGCCCGCCACGCAACCGCATCCGCCCATCCTGATCGGCGGCGAGACCGACCACACGATCCGCCGGGTCGTGGAATTCGCCGACGGCTGGTTCCCGCGCGCGAACTACAGCTTCGATCCGGCGGAGGGCATGTCCCGCCTGCGCAAGGCCGCTGATGCAGCCGGTCGGTCGATGTCCACCCTGTCGGTCACCGTCTTCCGTGCCATCCCCGAACCGGCGCATATCGAAGCCTGTCGGGAAGCCGGAATTGACCGTGTCCTGTTCGATGTCCCCGACAAGGGGCGTGACGAGGTGCTGACCCTGCTGGACGGCTACGGCAAGCTGATGGGATGAGGTGCGCGTGCGCAAGGTCGGTTGCGGCGCCCAGGCTGCGACAACGCCGCTTCCTTGCCCCTTGTCCCCAAGCTTGGTAGACACCGCGCCAGCCAAGTAATTCTGCACCGCTTTCACCTTCCGGCAGGGGCCGGAAGCGCGGAACGGTGCCATTCAAGATCCGGAGCAGATGATGAGCACTTTTACCGACTACAAGGTCGCCGACATGGGCCTGGCGGACTGGGGCCGCAAGGAGATCGCCATCGCCGAGACCGAGATGCCCGGCCTGATGTCGCTGCGTGAGGAATTCGGCGCGTCCAAGCCGCTGAAGGGCGCACGCATCGCCGGCTGCCTGCACATGACCATCCAGACCGCGGTGCTGATCGAGACCCTGACCGCGCTGGGCGCGGAGATCCGCTGGTCGTCGTGCAACATCTTCTCCACCCAGGACCAGGCCGCTGCAGCCATTGCCGCCGCCGGTATCCCCGTCTTCGCCTGGAAGGGCATGGATGACGATGAGTTCTGGTGGGCCATCGACATGACGATCGAGGGGCCGGACGGCTGGCGTCCCAACATGATCCTGGATGATGGCGGTGATCTGACCCAGCGCATGCACGAGAACTTCCCGGAGCTGCTGGACGACGTGCGTGGCCTGTCGGAGGAAACCACAACAGGCGTGCATCGCCTCTACGAGATGGCGAAGGCCAAGACCCTGAAGGTTCCGGCCATCAACGTGAACGACTCCGTGACCAAGTCGAAGTTCGACAACCTCTACGGCTGCCGCGAGAGCCTGGTCGACGGCATCAAGCGGGCCACAGACGTGATGCTGGCCGGCAAGGTCGCCGTGGTCTGCGGCTTCGGCGACGTGGGCAAGGGTTCCGCCGAGAGCCTGCGCAGCCAGGGTGCCCGGGTGATCGTCACGGAGATCGATCCGATCTGCGCGCTGCAGGCCGCCATGGAAGGCTACGACGTCAAGACGATGGAAGATGTTGCGGGCACCGCGGACATCTTCGTCACCGCCACCGGCAACAAGGACGTGATCACCGTCGATCACATGCGGGACATGAAGGACCGCGCCATTGTCTGCAACATCGGCCACTTCGATTCGGAGATCCAGGTCGCGGGTCTGCGCAACTACACCTGGCACAACGTGAAGCCGCAGGTCGACGAGGTCGAGTTCCCTGACGGCAAGCGCCTGATCCTGCTGGCCGAGGGCCGGCTGGTGAACCTGGGCTGTGCCACGGGTCATCCGAGCTTCGTCATGAGTGCGTCCTTCACCAACCAGGTCCTGGCGCAGATCGAACTGTGGGAGAACCACAAGAACTACGACCGTGAAGTCTATGTGCTGCCGAAGCATCTGGACGAGAAGGTCGCGGCATTGCATCTCGCGCGTCTGGGCGTGAAGCTGACCCAGCTCTCTGATGAACAGTCGAAGTACCTTGGCATCCCTGCCGTCGGCCCGTTCAAGCCGGAACATTACCGCTACTGACCACGGGGCCGCGTTTCGGTTACTTTTCTTCAATCTTCCCGGTGGCCTAATAATGTGTCCACCGGGAAGATCTTGCAGAAACCGCGCAGGCAAGACCGAATGAAAATGAGCTTCGTAGCGCCGTCCTTGAGGTGCCGTCTGTCCGGCGCCTGGACAGGCGCGGCTCTTTGCCTTGGCTGGAGCGGCGGTGCACATGCCATCAGCCACAATCCTGATTCGCCCGATCCGCCCTTGCTGGTCCTGATTGTCGGCATCATCGCAGGTGCGGCCATTGTCGGTACCGTCGCCACATTCATGCGCCGGCGGCAGAGCAGCACCCTGCGCAGGATGCGTGCGGAGATGGCGACACTGTCGGCGGAGCGGGAGGCGTTTCGCAATGATGTGCAGCGCCAGACCGCCGAGATCGGCCTGACGAAGGACAAGCTGGCATCGCTGGGGCGGGAGCGGGACCAGTACCGCAATCTGCTGAATGCTGCGCCCTTCGCGACCTGGCGTCGTGACCTCGCCGGAGACATCATCTGGCGCAATGCCACACTGGCCGAGATGCTGGGCGACGAAGGTACCCATGAGGAGCTGGCGTCGAAGGCCGACAGGAACCGGCCGCAGGCGCTGGTGGCCAAGGCACGTGACGAGGAAGCGATCGCGGGGGAGGAACGGCGCTTCGTCGTCGAGGGACAGCGTCGGGTCTTTCAGGTCATGGAAACCCCGCTGCTGTCGGAGGATGAGTCGGCCGGCTTCGCCATCGACATCTCGGATGCGGAGGAACTGCGCCGGGAACTGCGCCGCCATATCCGCGCGAACAACGAAGTGCTGCAGCACATGTCGACGGCTGTAGGTATCTACGACCGGGAGAAGCGGCTGATCTTCGCCAACCGGGCCTTCACCCAGTTCTGGGGGCTTGAGGAGGAATTCGTCGGGCACCAGCCGACCCTGGGCGAGGTCATGGACCGGCTGCACCAGAACCGGAAGCTGCCGGAGCAGGTGGAGTATCGCCAGTTCCGCCGCAACCGCGAGGCCTTCTTCAGCACGCTGCTGGAACCCTTCGAGGATCTGTACCAGCTACCTGACGAGCGGATGGTTCGTGAAACCATCACCCGCCACAGTTTCGGTGGCCTGCTGTTCATGGTGGAGGATGCGACGGACCGCATCGTGCTGGAGCGGACGCTGAATACCCTGATCGCCGTGCAGCGCGCGACGCTGGACAACCTGCATGAGGCCGTGGCCGTCTTCGGGCCGGACGGTCGTCTGAACCTGACCAACTTCGGCTACCGCCAGATGCTGGGGATCACGGAAGAGGTCACGGAGAAGCAGCCGCATGTCCGGGAGTTGCTCGATCGGGTCATTGATCTCTGGGAGGAACCCGGCGTCTACACCGAGATGCGGGAAAGCCTGATCGCATCCGCCACGGAGATGCGGGCCGGCAATGGCCGCATGGAACTGCCGGACGGGCGCATCGTCGATTATGCCGCCACCGGCCTGCCGGATCCGAGGACGCTGTTCACCTACATCGATGTCACGGATTCGCTGCGGATCGAGCGCGCCCTGCGGGAGCGGAACGAGGCGCTGGTCGCCGCCGACCTGATCAAGAGCGAGTTCCTGGAGAACATGTCCTATGAGCTGCGGACGCCGCTCAACACGATCCTCGGTTTTGCCGAGATCCTGCACAATGACTATTTCGGCACCCTGAACGAGCGGCAGCGGGAATACTCGTCGGGCATTCTGGAGGCGTCGGGCCAGTTCCTCTCCATGATCAACGACATGCTCGACCTTGCTTCGATCCAGGCGGGTCATCTGCATGTGGACATGGAACCGTTCCGCATCGCGGACGCCATCGATTCGGTGCTGGAGAAATATCGTGACCGGGCGCAGCGTCGCCAGATTCGCCTGCGGGTGGACATCGCCCAGGCACTCAGCGAGATGGTCAGCGACCAGCGACGCGTGGAGCAGATCCTGGGCAACCTGATCAGCAATGCGGTGAAGTTCACGCCCCCGGGTGGCGAGGTCGTGATCACGGCAAGCAAGGTCGAGGACACGGTCGAACTGTCCGTCGAGGACAATGGCATCGGCATCCCGGAGGAAGAGCAGGAGAGGGTCTTCGAGACCTTCCGGACCAGCGACCGCCACACCCGCCGCGGCGCCGGGCTGGGACTGGCGCTGGTGCGCAGCCTGATGGAACTGATGGGTGGCTCGGTGGTGCTGCGCTCGGAGAGCGGTGTGGGCACGCGGGTTTCATGCCGCTTCATTGCCATTGATGCGGAGTTCGATCAGGATTTCGAGGATGTTCCGACGCCCGCACTATCCGGAATGGTTGTGCCGGTCTCCGGTCCTGCGGACAAGCCCGAAGCCTGAGACCGCATGATCACACGCGACATTCCGCTGGACAGCATGCAGGCGACAGGGGCGTTGGGCCAGCGCCTGTCGGAGGCCCTGCAGGTCGGCGATGCACTGCTGCTGTCCGGTGACCTGGGCGCCGGCAAGACGGAGCTGGCGCGGGCTGTCATCAGGGCGCGGGCAGGTCAGCCGATCGACGTGCCCAGTCCGACATTCAATCTCGTCATTCCCTACGAGTTCCGTGACCTGCTGATCACCCATTTCGACCTCTACCGGCTGGAGGGGGCGGACGATGTGATGGAACTCGGATTTCTGGATGCGCTGGACGATGGATCAGTGATCGTGGAATGGCCGGACCGGCTGGGCGACCTGACACCATCGGAGGCGCTGCGGATCGAACTCACGGCAGTATCGGACCGTCGCCAGGCCAGGGTCAGCGGACCTGCTGCAATCGTGGAGCGGTTCCTTGGAGCCTGACCGACAGAACGCCTTGCAGTCCCTGCTGCAGGGAGCGGGTCTGGCCGGGTCAGAGGTGCGTCCGCTGGCCGCCGACGCGTCCTTCCGCAGCTATCACCGCGTCCATGGCCGGGATGGACGGGTGCTGGTGCTGATGGATGCTCCGCCGGTGAACGAGGATGTCCGCCCCTTCGTCCGCATCGCGAAGCAGCTTCGGCAGTGGGGACTGTCCGCGCCCGAGGTGGTGGCAGAGGATGCACAGGCCGGTTTTCTTCTGCTGGAGGATCTGGGTGACGATCTGTTCAGCCATCTGATCGGCGATGATCCGTCGCTGGAGCCGAAACTCTATACGGCAGCCATCGATGTGCTGGCCGCCCTGAAGGGTCAGCAGGTACCATCGGACCTGCCGCGCCATGACGCCGGGGTCCTGCTGTCGGAAGTGGCGCTGTTCCTCGAATGGCGGTTCCCGGAGATGCATGGCCGACCGGCCTCCGGCCTGGAGACCGACAGCTTCCTTGATGCCTGGCGACAGGTGCTTCAGGGCTGCCGCGTGTCCTGCGACACGCTGGTGTTGCGCGACTATCACGTGGACAATCTGATCTGGCTGCCGGAGCGGACCGGAAACGCGCGGGTCGGTCTGCTGGATTTCCAGGATGCTGTCGGTGGTGATCCGGCCTACGATGTGGCTTCGCTGTTGTCGGATGTGCGCCGCGACATCGACCCGGGACTGGCGTCGGACCTGCTGGCGCATTATCTGGAAACGACCGGTCTGGACGGTGAAACCTTTCGCGCCCGGCTTGCCGTGCTGGGTGCGCAGCGGAACATGCGCATTCTCGGCGTCTTCACCCGACTGTGGCGGCGTGACGGCAAGCCGTCCTATACAGGCTGGCTGGCGCGCACCTGGCGACTGGTGCGGCGTGATCTGGAACATGACGCGCTGGCGCCGGTTCGGGACTGGGTGGCGCAGCATGCACCGCAGGACCGGCAGGCGGACGAGATGGAGCGGAGAGACTGATGGCGGAGACTGAGCGGCCGGGACTGCCCCGCACGGCCATGGTTCTGGCGGCGGGACTGGGGAAGCGGCTCCGCCCGCATACCCTGTCACGCCCGAAACCGTTGGTGAATGTGGCGGGGCGCAGCCTGATCGACCGCACCCTGGACCGGCTGGAAGCGGTGGGTGTGACCGATGTCGTGGTCAACCTGCACTATCGCGCGGACATGCTGGCGGCGCACCTGAACCGGCGCGGATCGCCCAACATCGTGCTGTCGCACGAGGAAGTGCTGCTGGAGACCGGTGGCGGCGTGCTGCAGGCCCTGCCGCTGCTGGGGAACGAGCCTTTCCTGGTGGTAAATTCCGACATGATCTGGCGCGACGGGCTGACGGATACCCTGGCCCTGATGGGCCGGCACTTCGACCCGGATCGCATGGATGCGCTGCTGATGATGCAGCCGACGATCCGCGCCCTCGGCTATCGCGGACAGGGTGATTTTCACATGGACCCCGCGGGGCGGCTGATCCGGCGCAAGGCGCCGAAGGTGGCACCGTTCCTCTTCTCCGGCGTGCAGATCCTGCGGCCGGAAGTGTTTGACGGGATGACGGTCGAACCCTTCTCGCTGAACCGGATCTACGATCTGGCGCAGGAGGCGGGGCGGCTGTTCGGCACCCGCCATGACGGCGACTGGCTGGAGGTGGGGACACCTGCCGGGCTGGCGATGGCGGAACGGGAACTGCGCCGTTCCGACGACCGGGGAGACTGAGCATGGATGCGCCTGCCAGGGACAGTTCGGGCAGGCACAGTGTCGCGACCATTCCGGCGGGTCTGCCCTTCGTCGATTGTCTGGCGCGGGTCCTGCTGCAGCGCCATGGCCCCGACGGCGACGGACGTCTGCCCGACGCGCTGGTCCTGTTGCCCACCCGCCGCGCGGTGCGGAGCCTGACAGAGGCCTTTCTGAGGGTCAGCGACGGGCAGGCACTGCTGCTGCCGGTCATGCGACCGCTGGGTGACCTTTCGGAAGACGAACCGCCGGTCAGCCTGCTGGATCCGGTGGATGAGGAAGACCTGGCCGCCCCGGTGCCGGAGACCCGGCGCAGGCTGATCCTGGCCCGGCTGGTCGCGGCCGGGCCGATCGCCACCGCCGGACCGGCGGGCGCGCTGGCACTTGCCGATGCCCTTGCCCGGCTGCTGGACGAGAGCGCGACGGAGCGGCTGAACTTCGCCAACCTGAAGGACCTGGTGCCCGACACCTATCAGGCGCATTGGGAAGAGACGCTGCGGTTCCTGAAAATCATCACGGAAGCCTGGCCGGACATCCTCGCCGACATGGACCTGATCGATCCCTCGACGCGGCGCGACCTGCTGATGCAGCGTCTGGCCGCGCGCTGGCGGCAGTCCGGTACCGACCACCCGGTCATCATCGCGGGCTCCACCGGCAGCGTGCCCGGAACCGCCGACCTGATGCAGGCCGTGGCCGCCCTGCCGAATGGCCAGATCGTGTTGCCCGGCTTCGACAATCAGGTCGATGCGCGGGAGCATTCGGAGATTCTGGAGGAACCGGCCCATCCGCAGCACGGCATGCGGCTGCTGCTGCGCCAGTTGCACGTCAATCCCTCCGACGTTGCCGTCTGGTCGTCCGATACCGCGCTGTCCCCGGCACGGGCACATATGCTGCGCGAGGCGCTGCGTCCGGCCAGCACCACTGACCGGTGGCAGGACCTGAGCGGGATCACGCCGGAAGCCCTGTCGGGACTGTCGCTGGTGGAGGCGGAGAATCCGGGGCAGGAGGCTCTGGCCATTGCCCTGCTGCTGCGCCAGGCGATGGAACAGCCGGGGCGGACGGCGGCACTGGTCACGCCGGACCGGGCCTTGGGGCGGCGCGTCGCGGCGGAACTCGCCCGCTTCGGGGTCACGGTTGACGACAGTGGTGGCACGCCGTTGCGGCTGACTCCGCCCGGTCGCTTCCTCGGGCTGCTGGCGGCGGCGCTGGCGGATGGCTTTGGTCCTGTCACATTGCTTGCCCTGCTGAAGCATCCGCTCGCGGGCATGGGACTGCCGACCGCAGAGCTCCGGCGCGCAGTACGCGCGTTCGAACGGCGCGCCATGCGGGGCATTCGCCTGCATGCGGATCTGGAGGGCTTTCTGGCGGTCGTGGCGGAGAATGATCGCATGGGCGACGCGCCGGCCTGGCTGCTGACCCTGGCGGAAGTCTCGCGACCGCTGCGGGACATGCTGGCCGCGGGGCCTGTCACACTGGACGCCCTGCTGCGCGGCTTTCTCGAACTGGCGGAGTTCACCGCCGCCACGGATACCGAGACAGGTGCGGACCGGCTCTGGCACGGGGAGGCCGGAGAGCGGGCGGCGGACCTTTTCACCGAGCTGCACGACGTTTCCGGCGACGCCGATCCGGTGGGCCTGTCCGACTGGCCGGACCTGCTGGACCGCCTGATCGGCGGATCGACCGTGCGTCCGCGTTTCGGCACCCATCCACGCATCCGCATCCTGGGACCGCTGGAGGCGCGGTTGCAGACCGCCGATCTGGTCATCCTGGGGGGGTTGAACGAGGGCACCTGGCCCACCGCCGCCGATGCTGACCCGTGGATGAGTCGTGGCATGCGGGCGGACTTCGGCCTGCCGTCACCGGAACGGCGGATCGGGCTGCAGGCGCATGACTTCGCGCAACTGGCCGCGTCCGCAACCGTGGTCCTGACCCGGTCGCTGAAGGCGGAGGGGACACCGACGGTGCCGTCACGCTGGCTGCTGCGGCTGCGCAGTGTCGTGCGCGGGGCGGGGCTGGAACTGGCTCCCGACCCCCTGCCGAAGATCTGGGCACAGGCCATTGACCGGGCACCGGACCAGCCGCCCGCCGTACCGCCTTCGCCGCGTCCGCCGGTTTCGGCGCGGCCTGTCGAGTTGCCGGTGACGGCGGTCGAGCGGCTGATCCGCGATCCCTATGACATCTACGCCAGCCGCATCCTGAAGCTCCGCGCCCTCGATCCGCTGGACGAGGAACCGGGACCGCGGCTGAAGGGTGACATGATCCATGCCGCGTTCGAACAGTTGGCGAAGGATATTCCGGGCATCTGGCGGGCGAGTGACTGGCCGCGCCTGCGCACCATCGGTCAGGCACAGTTCGCCCGGCTTGCCCATCGCCCGGCAATCCATGCGCTCTGGTGGCGGCGCTTCGAGAAGGCGGCGCGCTGGCTGCTGAATCAGGAGGCGAATGATCCGGCCCCTGTCGTCCGCCGGTTCGCGGAGATCAAGGGCGTGCATCCCGGCCTGCCGGGGCTGGCTGACTTCAGGTTGACGGCGAAGGCCGACCGCATCGATGTCATGTCCGACGGCAGTGCGCGCATCATCGACTACAAGACCGGCACACCGCCGACCCTGCCGCAGATCAAGGCAGGCTTCGCCGTGCAGATGCCTTTGCAGGGGCTGATCCTGCGTGACGGTGGCTTCGCGGATGTCGGCGCGGCGGAACTGACCGATCTGGTGCATGTGCGCGTCCATGGCGCGCGGGAGGGCGGGCAGTGGTCGCCGGTCAAGGGACCGCTGGACGAACTGCTGGCGGATACGGAGACCGGGCTGGCGCAGATGATCGCGGAGTACCGCGATCCCGAAACGCCTTACCTGTCGCGCCCCAGGGTGCAGTTCCTGGGCTACCCGGGGGACTATGACCATCTGGCCAGGGTGCCCGAGTGGTCGACCCGTGACGGCGGGGAGGGGGAGCCATGACCGATCCGGTGCCCGTGAACCGTCGATCCGTCGATCTGCCCGACACCATCAGGCGACAGCGGCAGGCGGCGCATCCGCTGACCTCCGCCTGGGTCAGCGCCAATGCCGGGTCCGGCAAGACGCGGGTGCTGACCGACCGTGTGGTGCGGCTGATGCTCGCCGGCGCCGAACCCAGCCGCATCCTGAGCCTGACCTTCACCAAGGCCGCGGCGGCGGAGATGGAGAACCGGCTGTTCACCCGACTGGGGGAATGGGCGACGCTGGGCAATGCGGAGTTGCGGGCGCAACTTGGCGAGCTGGTCGGCCGGCCTGCGGGCGACGACATCGACCTCGGCATCGCCCGTCGCCTGTTCGCGCGGGCGCTGGAGACGCCGGGCGGGCTGAAGATCCAGACCATCCACGCCTTCGCCAGTTCCGTGCTGGGGCGGTTCCCGCTGGAAGCCGGGATCTCGCCCGAGTTCAGGGTGATGGACGATGTGCAGGCCAATGAGGTCAAGGCGGGACTGAAGGAGGATCTGCTGGCCGGGCGCCATGAAGACGCCGCTGTCCGGGGCGCCGTCGACCGGCTGGTGGACTGGTTGCCGGACACGGAGTTCGAGGCCCTGCTGAACAGCGCGCTCTGGCGCCGCGATGCGCTGGCCACTGTGCTGCAGGCCCGGGGCGGACCGCAGGGCACCGCGGACGCGCTGCGCCGCCAGCTTGGACTTTCTGCCGGCGAGACCGTGGACGATGTGCTGCTGGCCGGCTGTCGTTTCGGGGCGTTCAACGAGCTTGGCCTGCGCCGTTCGCTTGCCGCGTTCCGGCAGGACAGCACCGCCACCGCGAAACGCAATGCCGAGAGGCTCTCCGCCTGGCTGGGGGCGGATGATGCGGGTCGGGTGGAAATGTTCGACGACTATTGCGCCATGTTCCTGACCCGGTCGGGGGAACCGGTAAAGCGGCTGGTGACCAAATCGACGGAGGAGGCCGATCCGGGCGTGACCGACGTGATGCTGGAGGAGCAGGACCGGATATGTGTCACCCATGACCGGCTTCGTGCGGCCCGGCTGGCTGACAGGACTGCCGATTTCCTGATCCTGGCGGGCCGGTTGCTGGACGGCTATGCGCAGGCGAAGCAGAGGCGCGGCATGCTGGATCATGATGATCTGATCCTGCGTCTGCGGGAACTGCTGCGCCGGGACCGGGGCTGGGTGCATTACAAGCTGGACCAGGGCATCGACCATATCCTGATCGACGAGGCGCAGGACACGTCCCCGGCGCAGTGGGACATCGCGCGGGAACTGAGCGAGGAGTTCTTCGACGGAGAGGGCGCGCGTGCCGGGGTGCGTACGGTATTCGCGGTTGGCGACGAGAAGCAGTCGATCTACAGCTTCCAGGGGGCAGACCCGGCGGGTTTCCAGCGCAACAGGGAATGGTTTGCCGGACGTGTGGAGGGCGTCAACGAAACCTTTGCAGCCATCGATCTGCAGCTCTCCTTCCGCTCCACCACCGCGATCCTGTCCGCCGTCGATCATGTGCTTTCGGGCGAACGCGCACATGGCGTGACCGCAGACAACAGCGCCCCCAGCCATCATGCGTTTCGTGCCGGAACGCCGGGACTGGTGGAACTCTGGCCGCTGGTGGAACCGGTGGAGCGCCCGGAGAAGAACCGCTGGGACGCACCGCTGAACCAGGAAACGGTGGACAGTCCGCGCCGCCGACTGGCGCAGGCCATCGCTGCCCGTATCGCCGCCATGATCAATGACGGGGAGACCATCGGCGATGTGGCGGGGGGCAACCATCCCGCGCGCGCGATCCGGGCCGGTGACGTCATGATCCTGGTGCGCAAGCGTGACGCGCTGGTGGTGGAGATCTCCCGCGCGCTGAAGGCCTTTGGTGTGCCGGTCGCGGGGTCTGACCGCATGCGGCTGACGGAACAGGTCGCGATCATGGACCTGATGGTGCTGGGTGATTTCCTGCTGCTGCCGGAGGATGATCTGGCGCTGGCGACGGTCCTGAAGTCACCGCTGTTCGGCTTCGATGATGACGAGGACCTGTTTCCGCTGGCCCATGGTCGGGAGGGGACGCTGTGGCAGGCCCTGCGGGCGCGTGCGGGGGAGCAGCCCCACTGGCAGGCCGCGCTGGCGGAGCTGCAGGACCTGCTGCGCCTGGTGGATGTGCAGCCGCCGTTCGAGTTCTATTCCGGCCTGCTGGGACCGCGGGGCGGCCGGCAGCGCCTGATCGCCCGGCTGGGCCCGGACCAGATCGATCCGATCGACGAATTCCTGGAGGCCGCGCTGGCCGATGAGCGGCATGGCCCGGCCTCCATGCAGGGCTTCCTGCATCGCCTGCGGCAGCAGGATGTGGAGATCAAGCGCGACATGGACCACCGCCACGATGCGGTGCGCATCATGACCGTGCATGGTGCGAAGGGGCTGGAGGCTCCGGTCGTCTTCCTGCCCGATACGGTCAGCGTGCCCCTGGCACCGCGTGATCGCCTCACGTTCCTGTCCGGCAGCGACCCGCGCCTGCCGCTGGTTACCGGAACGGCTGCGGAGAACCCCGTTGCCCTGCAGGACCATCGTGACCGGATCATGCTGGAACAGAACTGGGAGTACCGGCGTCTGCTCTATGTGGCGATGACGCGGGCGGAGGACCGGCTCTACGTCTGCGGCTGCAAGACCGCGCGGGAGAAGGAGCCGAAGGACGACTGCTGGTACCGTATGGTGGAAGCGGGATTGCGGCAGGCAGGGGCCGTCGAGTCGGAAGACGGTCTGCTGCTAGGGCAGGCGGGGGAAAGTCTGGCGGAAATTCTGACGGGGCCGGAGACGGACACGTCCCTGCCGGACTGGGCGTTGCGCGCGATGCCGGAGGAACCGACACCACCCCGACCGCTCAGTCCCTCGCGGCCTGACGGGGCCGAGCCTGCGGTGCGCAGCCCCCTTGCGGGGCCGGTGGCCGGGTCCGGTGCGCTGCGTCGCGGTGTGCTGATCCACTATCTGCTGCAGGTCATGCCGACCCTGCCGGAAGATGCGCGTGAAGCGCGGGGGCTGGCGCTGTTGCGGCGGCGCGCGCCGGAGCTGGATGCCGCCACGGCGACCGCGATGGTGGCGGAGGCGCAATCCGTCATGGGCGCGGCGGCACTGGCACCCCTGTTCGGACCCGGCAGCCGCGCGGAAGCCGCGATCACCGGTGTCGTCGATGGTGTCGTCGTGACCGGCCAGGTCGACCGGTTGCTGATCGGCGGCGACCGGATCATCGTCGCGGACTACAAGACCAATCGGCCTCCGCCGCAGAACGTCGCGGATGTCTCCCCCGCCTATCTGCGGCAGATGGGGCTCTACCGCGCGGTGCTGCGGCAATTGCATCCGGACCGTCCGGTTACCGCGATTCTCGTCTGGACCGATGAGGCGCGTGCCATGGCCCTGCCCGACAGCCTGATGGATCGCGCCTTGCAGCGGACCGCTTGACGCTCCCCCGACCCCTACCTAGTTTCATGTCCAACGCTGAAGCATTGCCGCGCAGGCATCCCAACATTGCGGAGAAGACCGATGAGCACCGTCAAGATCACTGACGACAACTTCCAGACCGACGTCCTTTCCTCCGAGAAGCCGGTACTGGTCGACTACTGGGCCGAATGGTGTGGCCCGTGCCGCCAGATCGCCCCGTCGCTGGACGAGATCTCGGCCGAGATGGATGGCAAGCTGACGGTCGCGAAGCTGAACATCGACGAGAACCCGAACACCCCGACCCGCTATGGCGTGCGTGGTATCCCGACCCTGATGCTGTTCAAGGGCGGTGAGGTCGTGGCGACCAAGGTTGGTGTGCTGCCCAAGTCCCAGCTGCAGTCCTGGATCGACCAGAACATCTGATTTCCGCCCGCTGCTCCGGTTTGCGGAGCAGGGACAGGCCGGTCACTGGTGGTGCAGCACGCCTGCGGCGCACCACCAGCCGGGACATGCTTGGCTGATGGCCTGCCGCGCGGCCTCGGCCGCCGCGCGGGTGTCGAACAGGCCGATACAGGTCGCGCCCGAGCCTGACATGCGGTGCAGCCTGACTCCGGCACAGTTCCCGATCATGGCCAGAACCTCGCCGATCACCGGGCAGAGGCTGATCGCCGGTTGCTGCAGGTCGTTGCGACAGGCGCCAAGGCCCGCGAACCAGGCATCCCGGTCTCCCGAGGGAATTGCCGAGCCTTCCAGAGGCTCTGTGAACGCACCGTCCCGCGCGAACTGCCGGAAGACGGAGGGCGTCGGGACTTCCACGACAGGATTGACCAGCAACACCCCCAGCCCTGCCGGCAGGGCAAGGGGCGTGAGTTGCTCTCCGATACCCTCCATCATGCTCGGTCGCGCGGCCAGACAGACCGGAACATCGGCCCCGAGATCCAGCGCCAGACGGGACAGGGCCTCATCATCGGGCCGGAACGACCACAGGTCCATCAGGGCCTGCAGGGTGGCGGCGGCATCCGACGACCCACCGCCGATGCCGGATGCCACGGGCAGGTTCTTCGCCAGTGTCAGGCGCAGGCCGTCAAGCGACCGGCCCGCCAGTGCGGCCAGACCCGTGGCGGCGCGCACGACCAGATTGTCGGTCGCCTCCCCCTCCAGCGCGGTCGCGAAGGGGCCGGTGGTCTGGAACTGAAAGCCGGTTCCGCCGAAGTTCTCTGCCGTGATCCGGTCAGCGATGTCGGCAAAGGCGACAAGGCTCTGCAACAGGTGCAGGCCATCGGGGCGACGTCCCACCACATGCAGGAACAGGTTCAGCTTGGCCGGAGCATTGCGGGCAACCGTCATGACTGTCCCGTCCGGGCGGTAGGGTGCCGGGCCGGTCTCAGGTGCAGCCGCCGAACCGGCCGGAGGTCTTGTCCAGGCCCTCATTGAGCTTGCGGATTACCGACTCGGCCTGTTCTTCGTCCGGGTCGAGCACAAGCACGCGGCGCCACTGGAAACAGCTCTCCAGCCGTCGCCCGACATGCCAGTAGGCGTCGCCCAGGTGCTCGTTGATCGTCGGATCCTCGGGGCGCAGTTCAACCGCCCGTTCCAGCTGTTTCACTGCTTCTTCGTGGTCGCCCTTGCGGAACAGGACCCAGCCGAGGCTGTCCACGATGTAGCCATCCTGCGGCTTCAGCGCGACCGCGCTGCGCAGCATCTCGACGGCTTCATCCAGCCGCATCCCCTTGTCCGCCCAGGAATAGGCCAGATAGTTCATGATGTAGGGATGACGGGGGCGCAGCTCCAGCGCCTGCAGCAGGTCACGCTCCGCATCGTTCCAGCGTCCGGAACGCTCCAGCGCGATGCCGCGGGCATAGAGCACCGCCCAGTGGCGCGGCTGCAGATCGTCGACCCGCTCCAGCGCCCGGCTGTAGACCGTCGCGGCTTCCTCGAACCGGGAGTGGGTGCGCAGCAGGTCGGCCAGGGTGATCAGGGCCACCGTTTCCTTGGAGCGTTCCGAGGCCATGCGCTGCAGCAGTTCGATCGCCTGGTCGGTGCGGTCGAGCTTGTCCAGCATCCAGGCGGTACGCAGCCTTGCCCCCCACTTGTAGGGGGATTCCTGCGCCACACCCTCATAGGCGGCGATGGCGTCCAGCCAGCGGTCATTGGTCTCCCGAATATCCCCCAGCAACGCCTGCGCCACGTCCAGGTCAGCGCGGACATGCAGGGACAGGCGCAGGTAGATCATCGCCACGTCGCTGACATTGTCGCGCACCAGCGCCGAGGCTGCGCCGTAGAGGGCCTCCGCAATCCCGTCATTCGCATCGCGGATGGGGAAGGCTTTCGCCAGTTCGCGCTCACCGCTGAGATAGGCGACCAGCACGTGATCCTCGCCGAAGCGGCCGAGCAGGCTCTCGAGTTCCCTGCGCCCGGCCTCGGCACCATCACGCCGTTCGACGATGGCGGCCTTGGCCAGCATGGACCGGAGGTCGGGGCGACTGTTTTCCTCGTAGGCGGCGAAGGCTTCGAGTGCGCCATCGAGGTCACCGGCTGTCGCCAGGATCAGGGCGCGGTGGTAGCTGGCGAAGGGAACGAAGGCCTCCGTCCGTTCCAGCGGTTTCAGCCGCTGGGCCGCATCCGCGCCGTCGCCCTTGCCGAACGACGCCCATGCCCGCAGCAGGGGGCCGACCAGGCGCATCGAGCCGCGGCGCTTGTTGGCCTTGGAGATGCGGGATTCTCCCTTGCCGAACTGGCCCAGCTTCAGTTCATGAACGGCGGCGGTCAGATTGGCCACCGGGGCCGCCTGGTCGCCTTCCAGAATGCGTTCAGCCAGCGGCAGCGCCGCCTCCACATCCCCTTCGGATACGGTCAGCAGGAACGCCCGCCGCAGCAGCCAGAGATTGTCGGGGTCCGCCTTCAGCGCTTCGTTGAAATATTTCGCGGCGGCGGCGATGTCGCCGTCCTTGCGGGCCTGCCGCGCGGCCAGGAAAGCACCGAAACCCTTGCCGGAAACCCGCGCGGCGGGTGTGACCGGTGAGACGACGGCATCGGCGTCCTTCGACGCCAGTTCCGTGGCCCCCGCGATTCCGGGATGCCAGACATTGATACCGGCAAGAAGTCCGAGCGCGAGCAGCACGGAACGGGTGCGGGACAGAAAGGCGTGTGTGTTTCTCATGGCACCGATTGTTTGCATGGGCACGTCTTCCCGCAAGACCAAACTTGCGTGATCATCGCCGCTCAGGCGTTGATTTTCGGTGTATCCGCAGGTGCCTGCGCCCCGGACAAGCCGGTATCAGGCCCTGTCACCCGTCGGGAAGCGGGCCCTGAAGGCTTCGGCGGTCGCCTCGAACTCCACCAGAATGCCCTTCGCGCGGCCCACGGCAGCCGCGTGGTCACCATTCTTCACCGATCTCTCGATCACCGCTGCCCGGGCCCCGAGACGGGCGGCACCGAAGGTCGAGCATGTGCTCTTCAGTGCATGGCCTTCGAACCCGAGGCGGGAGAAATCATCCGTTGCGGCAGCGTCCGTGACTTCCTGGACCCGGCGCGCGGCCTCGGCCAGGAATTCATCAACCAGCACGCCGACGATCTCGTCGCCGGTGTCCTGTGCCAATGCCTGCAAAGCGGCGTCATCTAGTAGCGGGAGCGAGTTGTCTGTTGTCATTTTCCAGCCAGCATGCGTTCCAGAAATTCCAACCGATCCTGGCCCCACAGCATCTGGTCGTCGAAAAAGTAGGTCGGTGCCCCGAAGACGCCGCGTTCGATGGCTTCTGCCGTCTCCTGCGCGCGAATGGCCTGAGGCTCACCGTCCGCTATCTTGTCACGAAGTCGTGACGGGTCGAGTCCTGCCTCGGTCACGATTGCGTCAATGGTCGCGGCGTCGCTGATGTTGCGCTCCTCGATCCACACCGCCCGCATGAAGCGCCCGGCAAGGTCCAGCGAGTCGGCTCCGTCCAGACGCGCGGCGATGGTCACCAGGGCGGCTTCGGTTTCATCAACGGGAAAATGCGCTGGCTCCAGCACCAGCGGCAGGTCCAGCCGTGCGCGCCAGCGTTTCAGTTCCTGCATCCGGTAGGCGCGGCGTGCGGGCGGGCGCTTGCCGAGCGGCAGGCCGCCGGTCTCCCCGAAGACCGCCAGCAGATCGACCGGGCAGAACCGGACCTCTGCGCCGGCCCGGCCTGCCATCGCACGCAGGCGGTCATGCCCCATGAAGGTCCAGGGCGAGGCCAGTGCGCCAAAGCAGTCAATCCGTGGTGCCGTCATAGTCAGTATCCCCCGTTCGAAAATCCACTGATGCCGCCGATCCTCGTGCGGGCCATGCCGTCACCCGTGAACTGCTGCATCGCATAGCTGTCGGTCATGCCCGAGACCCGGTCCGTCACCGCCAATGCGCGATCATAGGCTGTCAGACCCTGATCCGTCGCCATTGCCGTGCGGTCCATCAGTGCCTGTATCACCCGATCCGCGCCAAGGTCACGCTCATAGTCACCATCGGAGACGAATACCTTGCGGGCGGTGACGTCGGTGATATGGGCCAGCGCGGCGCTTCCCGGCACCTGCGCCAGCAGTGGGGCGCGATAGCGGCCGTCCAGCATCTGCGGCTCCACCTGCAGGAAGGCCTCCACCACCTGGCCGATCAGTTCCCCGATCGCCTTGGCCCGCAGATAGGCGATGCGGCGGGCCGGTTCGCCGATTTCCTGATAGCGCCGGCGCACGCCGCCCACGGCCAGCAACAGGGCTTCGGCCTCGTCGAACGGAATCTTGCCGAGCTTGAAGCCGTCCTCCAGGTCGATGATCGTGTAGCAGATGTCATCGGCGGCCTCGACCAGGAACGCCAGCGGATGGCGCAGCCAGCGCCCGTCGCCATCGGGTTGCAGCCCGGTCTCGCGCGCGACGTCGCTGAAGATGTCGGCCTCCGCCTGCATGACGCCGAACTTCTGCGCGCCGGCGTCATGGCGGTCGCGGGCAGGTGCGCCACCAACCAGCCGCGGATACTTGCTGAAGGTGGCAAGGGTTGCCGCGGTCAGCCGCAGGCCGCCCCTGTCACGCCAGTTCTGCAGGCGGGTCAGGATACGGAATCCCTGCGCATTGCCCTCGAACTGCAGCAGGTCCTGCTGCTGGGCACGGGTGAGGCCATGCAGCATGGCCTTGCCGCGTGGCGCATCGCGGAACCAGCGCTGGATCAGTTCCTCCCCCCGGTGGCCGAAGGGCGGATTGCCGATGTCATGCGCCAGACAGGCGGCGGAGACGATGTGGCCGAACTCCGCAGCACCAAGTTCGGCCGGCAGCCGCCTGCGTCCGGCAATGACCTGCCCGATACCTGCCCCCAGCGACCGACCGACCGAGGCGACCTCCAGCGAATGGGTCAACCGGGTGCGGACGTAGTCATTGTCGGACAGGGGGTGGACCTGGGTCTTGTCCTGCAGGCGACGAAAGGCGGAACAGAAGACGATCCGGTCGAAATCCTTCTGGAACGGACTGCGGGCGACGTCATAGGGCTCCGGTGCCACGTCCACCAGCCTGCGCGCCGACAGCAACCGTCGCCAGTCCATCATGCGCCGGTCCCCCGCCCGCGCATGAGGGCGCGCAGGTCCGCCAGGCGCGTCAGCCCGGTGATCTGGGCCAGGATGGCGTAGGTGAGCAGTCCCATGACGACCAGAATGGCCAGTCCGGTCGCACGCATCAGTTCGCCCTGACCAGCGAGGGGCGCCAGCGCCAGCGCGGCGGCAATCAGCGCACCGGCCATGACGGCGCTGGCAAGCACCGCCTTCAGGGTCGCGGAACGCAGCCGGGCGTCGGACTTCAGCCAGCCCCGGCGATGCAGCAGCCAGATCGACAGGCCCGCGTTCAGCCACGACGAGATCGCGGTCGCCAGCGCCAGCCCCACCTGCTGCAGCGGCCCCATGAGGGCGAGATTGAGGGCGAGGTTCACCATGACCGCAACAATGGCGACCTTCAGTGGCGTCAATGTGTCGGACCGGGCAAAGAAGGCGGGACCGAGTACCTTGACCATGACATAGGCAGGCAGGCCCACCGCATAGGCCGCCAGTGTCATGGCGGTCGCGTCCGAGTCGGCGGCGGTGAAGGCCCCACGCTCGAACAGGCCGGCCACCAGTTCCCCCGGAATGGCCAGACAGGCGGCCATGGCGGGCAGCGACAGCAGCAGCCCAAGCTCCAGCGCACGGTTGAGGCTCTGTCGTGCCGCATCGTCCTCTCCGGCGGCGGCCTGGCGCGACAGCAGCGGCAGCAGGGCCGTCCCCACCGCCACGCCGACGACGCCGATGGGCAACTGGCTGATCCGGTCGGCATAGAACAGGTAGGAGATCGCGCCGTCCTGCAGGAAGGAGGCGAGGATGATGTCCAGGACCAGATTGACCTGCACCACACCGGCACCCAGGGCGGCGGGCCCCATGATCATCAGCACCCGCTTCACCGCCGGGGTGAGGCGGGGGCGCGGCAGGTAGAGCGGCAGTCCCGCGCGGCGCAGCGCGAACAGCAGCCAGGCGAACTGCACGACACCGGCCACGAAGACGCCGATGGCCAGCGCGTGACCGGCAGTCGGGACCTCGCCGACCAGCAGCAACAGTGCCGCGATGAGGCAGAGATTGAGCAGGATCGGCGTCGCGGCGGCGGCGGCAAAGCGCCCGACGCCGTTCAGCACCCCGGCCATCAGGGAGACCAGGCTGATGAACAGCAGGTAGGGGAAGGTGATGCGCGTCAGTTCGACAGCCAGGTCGAATGTCGCCGGATCGTCCCGGAACCCGGGGGCCAGCCCCAGCATCAGCACCGGCATCGCGATCTGCGCCAGCGCCACGAACAGCAGCAGCACGGCCAGCAGGACCGCCAGCGTTTCCTCCGCGAAGCCGTGTGCGGCGTCCCGGCCTTCCTGTTTCAGGTGGGCGGAGAAGCGGGGCACGAAGGCGGCGTTGAACGCCCCCTCCGCGAACAGGCGGCGGAAGAAGTTCGGCAGCTTGAAGGCGACGAAGAACGCATCCCCTACGGGCCCCGCACCCAGCAGCGCGGCGATCAGGATATCGCGGGTGAAACCGGTCAGACGGCTGATCAGGGTAAAGCCGCCCACGGTCATGGCCGCCTTCAGCAAGCCACCCTGTCCCCGCGTCGGCGATTTCGGCGTGTCACCCATCGCGCGGTCATAGATCATATTGGTCCGCAACGGAATCCAACTGTTGCGACCGCGGTCCCGGACCTCCGGTTCGTGGTGCCTACCGCTGATCGAAATCCAGCACGACCGTGTCGGTGACCGGGGTGGCCTGGCAGGACAGCACGAACCCGGCGGCAATCTCGTCATCGTCCAGGGCGTAGGTCTTGTCCATGATGACCTCGCCCTCCACCAGCTTGCAGCGGCAGGTGCAGCACATGCCGCCCTTGCAGGCAAACGGCAGGTCGGCGCGGTTTTCCAGGGCCGCGTCCAGGATCGCCGTGCCATCGTCCACCATGTCGAAGTTGATCCGGTGGCCGTCGATGATCACCCCGATGTGGCGCACGGGCAGTTCCTCGCCCGGCTTCGCCACCCGTTTCGGCTTCGGGTTGCCGTCGACGGCGGGGGTGAACAGTTCGAAGCGGATGCGGTCGGCGGGCACGCCATGCGCCTTCAGCGCGGTGGAGACATTGCCGATCATCTCCTCCGGCCCGCAAAGCCACCAGGCATCAATCGCCGAAACATCGATCAGCTTGCCCAGCAGGGCCTCCGCCTTCTCCGTGTCGATCCTGCCGGAGAGCAGCGGCACGTCCATGCTCTCCCGTGACAGCACATGCACCAGGGTCAGGCGGGTCGGAAACCGGTTCTTCAGGTCCTCCAGTTCCTCCCGGAAGATCACCGACTGGGTCGTCCGGTTGCCATAGACCAGGGTCATCTCCGACTTCGGCTCCCCCGTCAGCACCGCCTTCACGATGGACAGGATCGGCGTGATGCCCGATCCGGCGGCGAAGGCGGCATAGCTGCCCGCGCGGTCGGGGTCGGCATCAAAGGTGAAGCGCCCGTCCGGCGTCATCACCTGCACCGTGTCGCCCGCCGTGATGCCGTCATTGGCGAAGCTGGAAAACAGGCCGCCCTCCACCTTCCGTATCGCCACCCGCAGGTCGTTGTCCGCCGGGCCGGAGCAGATGGAATAGGACCGGCGAATGTCGCGCCCGTCCACGGTCGCGCGCAGCGTCAGATACTGGCCGGGCACGAAGCGATAGTCCTCGCGCAGGTCATCCGGAACCTGAAAGGCGATGGAGACGGCGTCGTCCGTCTCGCGGCGGACCTCGACGACATTCAGGGTGTGGAATTTCGGTGCCATTCCGGGTCTCCGTCAGATGCACTTGAAGTAGTCAAAGGGTTCCTGACAGGCCTTGCAGCGCCAGAGCGCCTTGCAGGCCGTCGCGCCGAAGGCGCTGGTCATGACCGTGTCCGCCGATCCGCAATGGGGGCAGTCAACGTCGGGCACGGTGCCGGTCAGGTGGCGCTTGTCAGTGGCGCGGTGAGCCGGGGGGGCGATGCCCGCAGCCGCCATCTTCCGCCGCCCCTCCGCCGTGATGTCGTCGGACGACCATGGCGGACTGAGCACAAGATCGACCGTCACGCTGGCAAAGCCCGCGGCGGTGAGCTGTTCCCGGATCATCATCTGCATCAGGTCGGTGGCGGGGCAGCCGGTATAGGTCGGCGACATGCGCACCGTCACCGCATCGCCTCTCACCGCGACCCCGCGGATGACCCCCAGGTCGGGCAGCATGACGCTGGGGATCTCCGGATCGGGGACTGTCGCCAGCACGGTGCGGGCGCATTCCTCCGTCAGGGGGCCGGGCGTATTGCGGGCCTGCATCGGCGCCCCGGCAAAGCCCGCGAAGATCTCGTCGGGCAGGGCGGCACCGCTGGGCTTCGGGCGCGGGACAGGTGTGCGGGGCGACATCGACGTGGCTTACCAGTTCAGGCCGGGGAACTGGCGCTGCATGGACTGCATCTCCGCCAGCAGATAGCCCAGATGCTCTGTATGGCGTCCCTCGTGACGTCCGCCCAGCACCGACCAGGTCGCCGTCGGCCAGTCCAGCGTGGCCTCCGCCAGCACCGCCTCCACATCCGCCATCCAGGGGTCGCGCAGGCTCTCCAGGTCGGGGCCGATACCGGCTTCCGCCATCTGCCGGTCCACATCATCCATGTGGAAGAACTCGGCGGTGAAGCCCATCAGCTGCTCGAAGGCGGCGACGATGCGGGTGCGGCTCTCCTCCGTCCCGTCACCCATGCGGATGACCCAGCCGGAGGAATGGCGGCGGTGGTAGGTGATCTCCTTCACCGCCTTGGCCGCGATCTCCGCGATGCGTGCGTCCGTCGACCGTTCCAGCGCACGGAACAGCAGCAGGTTCCAGGCGTCGAACAGGAACTGCCGCGCCATGGTCTTCGCATAGTCGCCGTTCGGCTGTTCCACCAGCAGCAGGTTGTTGAAGTCCCGCTCCGGGCGCAGGAAGGCCAGGTCATCCTCAGTCCGGCCCTTGCCCTCCACCTCGCCCGCATACTGGTAGAACAGGCGCGCCTGTCCGATCAGGTCCAGCGCGACGTTGGTCAGCGCAATATCCTCTTCCATGATCGGCCCGTGGCCGCACCATTCCCCCAGCCGGTGGCAGAGGATGTGGCTGGTATCCCCCAGCCGCAGCAGATAGCGGAACAGGGCGTCGTTGTGATCGGCAGATGCGGTCATGTGGATGGCCTTGTTGTTTGCGGTCCGGTCCTCCCCTCTCCCCCTCCCGGCCACCCATTCAGGATAATCCCGTGGGTGGTCGGGAGGGGGAGAGGGGAGGACCGGTCAATCGAACCGTCTCCGGAGCCTCAGATGTTCGTCACTTCCTCGGGGATCGTGTAGAAGGTCGGGTGGCGATAGACCTTGCTCGCCGCCGGGTCGAACAGGCTGTCCTTGTCGGCGGGTTCGGAGGCCGTGATCTGGGCAGACGGCACCACCCAGATCGACACCCCTTCGGAGCGGCGGGTATAGAGGTCGCGCGCGTTCTGGATCGCCAGTTCCGCATCCGGTGCATGCAGGCTTCCGGCGTGCTTGTGGTGCAGGCCGTCACGGCTGCGGATGAAGACTTCCCACAGTGGCCATTCCTTGCGTGTCGTCATGTTGGTTGGGTCCTCTCTGGTGGCCTGTTCCATCCCTCTCCCCCTCCCGGCCACCCATTTCAGGATACTTGCGTGGGTGGCCGGGAGGGGGAGAGGGATGGAACAGTCAGACGTCAGGTTCTCTTCTCTCAGGCGGCCGACCTGGCGGCACGTTTCTTCTCGGCGTGGGCCAGCGCGGCTTCGCGTACCCAGGCACCGTCATCATGCGCGGTGCGGCGGGCATCCAGTCGGTCGCGGTTGCACAGGCCATCGCCCTTCACCACGCGCCAGAACTCGTCCCAGTCGATGGGACCGAAGTCATAGTGGCCGGTTTCCCCGTTCCACTTCAGGTCCGGGTCCGGGACCTTCAGCCCCAGATAGTCGGCCTGCGGAATGGTCATATCGACGAAGCGCTGGCGCAGATCGTCGTTGGACTGGCGCTTCACCTTCCACTTGAAGGCGATCTCCGAGTTCGGCGAGTCCGCGTCATGCGGGCCGAACATCATCAGGGCCGGCCACCACCAGCGGTTCAGCGCATCCTGCGCCATCGCCTTCTGCTCCGGCGCGCCATGCGCCAGCGTGGTGATGATCTCGAAGCCCTGGCGCTGGTGAAAGCTCTCTTCCTTGCAGATGCGCACCATGGCCCGGGCATAGGGCCCATAGGACGTGCGGCAGAGCGCCACCTGATTGACGATGGCCGCCCCGTCCACCAGCCAGCCGATCGTGCCGATGTCGGCCCAGGTCAGCGTCGGATAGTTGAAGATGGAGGAATATTTGGCCTTCCCCGAATGCAGGTCGGCCAGCATCTCGTCGCGGCTGGTGCCAAGGGTCTCGGCGGCGCTGTAGAGGTAGGCGGCGTGACCGGCCTCATCCTGGATCTTGGCCAGCAGCGCGGCCTTGCGGCGCAGGGTCGGCGCGCGCGTGATCCAGTTCCCCTCCGGCAGCATCCCGACATATTCGGAATGGGCATGCTGGGAGATCTGGCGGATCATGAACTTCCGGTACTTCTCCGGCATCCAGTCACGCGGCTCGACCCGCGTCTCCGCATCCAGACGCGCCTGGAACCTGGCCTCCAGTGCCGCCTCGTCCGCTGCCGTCACCAGTTCCGGCTTCTCGACCTCTGCCATGTCACGCACCCTCCGCATTCTGGTTCAGGCCTTGCCCAGCCTGTTCTGCCGATATGATACACAAAATGGCGGAACAATAAATAATTTTGTATCGCTTTGATTTCCGGACGCCAAAGCGCGCACAAACGGTTGACCCGGACCCGGTCGCGGGCTATGACGCGCGGCCTGCCATGCCGCCGTAGCTCAGGGGTAGAGCACTCCCTTGGTAAGGGAGAGGTCGAGTGTTCGAATCACTCCGGCGGCACCAGATCTTCCGGGAATTCAGGCGTCGTGCTGCACGCGATGTCGAACCGTGAAGAACGTCAGGGAATCCCCGCAGGTCACCCTCCTTGCTCTCCCGCCGCCTGTCACGACAAGTCTGAACCCGTACCTCGCCGACATATCGACAATGGCTTTCTGCCAAGCTGGACGCCTGGCAGGGTAAAGCAGTTCGCCTACCACATGTCGTCGAGCAGCTTGGTCAGGGCATCCCTGGTGGCGATATCGGCGTCGGGTGCGCCGAGATAGCTGAGTTCGTGCGCCACGGCCTCGGCGACCTGCGGGATCTCCTCTCGCACGGCGCTGGTCTGGGAGAGCCGTCGCGGAACATCGAGCGTGTCGAGAAAGGCCTCGATTGCAGGCGCGGCCGCGTCGCCGTCGGGCATGCCCATGGCGCGGGCGATCTTCGCCTGCGCGTCGCGCGTCCGCTGGTGCAGGAAGCGCGCGGCGCCCGGAAGGGCGATGCAGGAGGTGACACCGTGCGGAACGTCCCAACGGGCGCCGATCTGGTGACCCAGCGGATGGCTCAGCCGGAAGCCGACGTTCTTGGCGCTCAACAGGCCCCAGATCGATTTCCACGCCGCATGCTGGCAGGCCAGCCGGTCCTCCAGCGCATTCGGGTCACTGGAACGGGCCAGATGCGCCGTAAGATCGGCAATGGCGCCAAGCCGGAGCGTTTCCAGGAACGGATGACAGACCGGCCACCAGAGTCCCTCGATCGCATGGTCGAGGGCCTTGAGGCCCGTGGTGAGCCAGAGCTCGGTCGGCGTGGCCTGCGTCAGTTCCGGGTCGTAGAGGATCACCCCGGGTTGCGTCGCCGGGTCGACATGGACGTGCTTGACGCGTGTCGTTTCGTCCGTGATGCCGGCGGCGTAGGTAAACTCGCCTGCCGAGAGTGTCGTCGGTATGACGATCTGGTGCGGTGCGGCGTGGCCTGCTTCGACCAGTCGCATGACGACCATCTTGGCGGTATCGATCGGGCTGCCGCCGCCGAAGACGACGAGGACGTCGGCCTGCGCATCCTTCGCCTGCGCGACGCAGGCATCGACGGTGCCGGCGGGCACATGCTGGCCGCATTCTGCAAAGGTGCCGGCGTGTGCGGCGCCGAGCGCGCGCTCGACCCGTGCGACGAGGTCTGTCTTCGTCGCCAGTGTTCGGCCGGTGAGCACGAGCGCGCGCCTGACGCCCAAATGCTCGACGATGCCCGACAGTTCCTTCAGCGCACCGATGCCGCTGACGACGCGGTCAGGCCCGCATTCCGTGAAATCATAGATCATTCTTTCCTCCCCCATAGTGTCGCCCGGTTGCTTCGTTCCCCGGTTCCCGACCAGCGGATTGTAGCGCTTTCCGGGTCTGATCGCGATGGCGGGCCTGTGCCGGGGTGAACCGCAGCTTCACCTGTCAGGATCCAGCAGTCCGAACCGTGTGATCGGGCAATCCGGCAGGAACGTCTCCATCGTCTTGCCCTGCTTCATCTCCACATGCGCGGTCAGCGCGTGGGAAAGGGTCCGGCCGTCCTGCGACAGGGGCAGGTCCAGGCCGAGGACGGTGATGTAGGACCGGTCGTGCTGGGCCAGGTTGCCGCTGGCGATACCGATGAAGGGGTGCTGCGCCATGGCCTCGAAGTAGCGGAACTCCGTATTGCGCCAGGCGTCCGGATTGGCGGCGGCGGAGCCGAGCTGGCGGTTGGTATAGTCCACGCCCCACCAGTCGGTGAGCCTTGTTCCCCAGAGCACGAAGCGGACGTCGAAGGGGTCATGCGTGATCCGGGCGATGGCGACGCGGCCCCGCCAGCCCCGGAAGTCGGCAAAATCGAAGGCGCTGCGGAGCGGCAGACCGACATTTTCCGTCCGCTTGCCCTGCCAAAGGGTCACCAGGTCGGCAAACGGCCCGAACGCGGCAGGGGGCGTGTCGAGCGGACACGTCCCGTACTGCCAGTTGGTCGTGCCGTCCTGTTTCACCCAATCCCGTCCTTGCCAGCCGTTGCCCTTGCTGATGCACACATGTGGTCCCGGGGACACTCCTGCAACTCGCCACGGTCTGCCGCATTGCGGACAGGCCGATGTCAGCGACGACGGCAACAGGTCCTGCGGGCTTGACGCACAGGGTCACGCTCACGTGTGTCCGGGGTCCCCGTTCATGGTGCGTCGACGGTTCCATTCCAGGATCGCGGCATTGCTGAGGGGGCGATCCGTTCGGCTCATCTCCCGCTGGAAGGCCTCGTCCTCCATGCGCGCGACACCCGGCGTGGCAGCGGATCGCAGGGTGCGGAGCTTCGAGATGTTCTCGACGACCGCGCTCACCTTCCGGTGTTGCGTGGCGGCCTCCGTGCGGTTCTTCCGTCCATGGGAGAGTTCCCGTGCGCCGAAGAAGAAGCCGACGATCGCGCCAAGCAGATACCAGAGTTCGTCCGGCACCAGGTTCAGCCCCTCCATACGGATCGCGAAGCCCACGGGGTCGCCCATGGCATAGGCAAACAGTCCGACGGTGCCGAGCGCGAGCAGTGGGCGCGGCAGGCGGTTCAGACCGTCCACCAGCGCATCCCACCAGGTCCGGTTCTCCAGACGGCGAAATTCCGCTGCATACTGGTTGAGTGTGGTCATGGTCTCGTCATGGTGCTGCGCCTGACCTGCGGCCTTGTCCCCGACGAAGACCCGGCCCACATTCGCGACCGCTTCGCCCACACCGGACAGGCCACCGAACAGCAGATCGCGGATCATGCCCATGACGCGATCCTTTCGTGATGTGCGGAATCGGTCAGGTGGAAACTGTTGGAAATGAATGCCTCGGCGCGGGTGATCCAGCCGCCCTTGCCGCCGTCGCGACGGCGGGCAAAGCCGCGCAGCCGCGGATTGCGCTCCGCGATGCGATAGTAGTAGTCGCGCCGCTCGATGCCGTAGGCATCGACCAGCAGGCTGCCCATGGCATCATGCGCACGATGGGCCGCGTCTCCAGTTGCCGGGCCGATGACACCATCCACGGTGACCGGCCCGAAGCCGGTCCGGTTCAGCAGGCTCTGCAATATCCGCCCGGCATTGGCACCGGCGTTGACCTGCATGTCGAAGAGGCTGGGCTGAAGCGGCTCCGGCAGGCGCCAGATGCCGGGCTTGCGGTAGTAGTGCTCCCTGAAGATGCCGATGGCGTCGTCGAGGGTCAGGCGGCGGACGTCGTCGCGATCCGTATCCCCGTCGCCGTCCAGATCGAGACCGAGCCGCCGCAGGGTATGGATCGTCACCCCGTGCTTCGTGGCCCCGCCCGGATCGTCCGGATGATCCACATAACCGCCCTCGCGCGCCACGATGGCGGCGGCAATCGCGTCAACCGATTGCATGTCATGTCCTCCACAGGTCCCGTGTTTCAGATGAAACTCAGGATTGTCCCTGCGGATGAAATGAGTCGGGGATGGTGGAGATTTATGTCGCTGACCGTTCCTCCCCTCTCCCCCTCCCGGCCACCCGTTTCAGGATACTTGCGTGGGGGGCCGGGAGGGGGAGAGGGGAGGAACGGTCCACAGACAAGTCGTAGACACGACCAACCATGCCGCCCCCGGCGAGGGGCGGAAGGGTCAGTCGTGAACCGGATCGCGATCAGGCGGCGGCGCGCAGGCCTTCCTTCTCGACCCACAGGGTGGTGTCGTCCAGGGCCTTCTCGAAGCTGTCGAACATCAAGTTGATCTCTTCCGCGGTGATGACGAGCGGCGGGCAGAAGCCCAGCGCATCGCCCATGGCGCGGGTGATCAGGCCGTGTTCCTGGGCCTGGCCCATGCAATAGGCACCGACCATCTGCTTCGGATTGAACGGCTTGCCCGTCGCCTTGTCGGCCACCAGCTCGATGGCACCGACCAGACCGACACCGCGGGTGTTGCCGACCAGCGGATGATCGGCGAAGGAATGCAGGCGCTTCTGCATCACCGGAGCGATCTCCCGCACGTGGTCCATGATCTTCCGCTCTTCCATCAGCTGCATGGTGCGCAGTGCGACGGCAGCGGCGACCGGATGCGCCGAGTAGGTGAAGCCGTGGGCAAAGGTGCCGATCTTCTTCGACTGGTCGACCATGGCATCGAAGATGCGGTCATTGACCATGATGCCGGAGATCGGCTGGTAGGCACTGGAGAGCTGCTTGGCGACGGACATGGAATCCGGCTCGATGTCAAAGGTTTCGCAGCCCCACATGTTGCCGGTCCGGCCGAAGCCGCAGATGACCTCGTCGGCAATCATCATCACGTCGTACTTGCGCAGCACGGCCTGGATCTTCGGGAAGTAGCCCGCGGGCGGAACCAGCACGCCACCGGCACCGCAGACGGGCTCGGCGATGAAGGCGGCAACCGTTTCCGGCCCCTCCTGAATGATCCGCTCCTCCAGCTCCTGCGCCAGGCGGGTGGAATATTCCTCTTCCGTCTCGCCCGGCTGCATGCCGCGATAGGGGA
Source organism: Kordiimonadales bacterium IMCC3096 (assembly GCA_016865035.1). Classification (GTDB taxonomy): domain Bacteria; phylum Pseudomonadota; class Alphaproteobacteria; order Minwuiales; family Minwuiaceae; genus Minwuia. The sequence goes on along the minus strand of CP018227.1, from coordinate 1,288,367 downwards.
ACGCCATGGAGACATGACCGATTCCGGCGATGGGCAGGTCGAATTCGGCATGGTTCGCGGGCAGGCCGGTCAGCGAGGCGGCGGCGACGGTGACACCGTGATAGCCCTTCTCCCGCGCCAGGATCTTCTTCTTCTCCGGGCGACCGAGCGCATTGTTGACGTACCACTGCAGCTTGACCTGGCAGTCATTGGCCTCGGAACCGGAGTTGGCGAAGAACACCTTCGACATGGCCTTCGGCGCGATCTCGATCAGCTTCTCCGCCAGTTCGATGGAGGGCATGGAGCTCTTGTGGCCGAACTGGTGATAGAACGGCAGCTTGCGCATCTGCTCGACCGCAGCGTCGATCAGCTCCTCCTCGCCGAAACCGAAGGACGCGCACCACAGGCCCGCCATGCCCTCGATATATTCCTTGCCCTCGTCATCCCAGACGCGGACGCCCTTGCCCTTCTCGATGATCAGCGGACCCTTGGTGCGATGCAGGTCGAGATTGGTGTAGGGATGGATCAGGTTGCGGATGTCCCGGGCTGCCGGGGAATTGCCGATATCGTTCATGGGTGTCCTCCACTGGCGCGCCCGCGTTCAATTGGCGGGGGCTCTACGGAATGGGGCCTTATACGCCGCTTCCGCCCGCTGTTGCGAGTGAATTCCTGACCGGGTCGCGACGCGCGGGAAGTTGGTGCAGTTGCATCCAAGTGGCCATCGCACGGAAACGTCTAGAATCGCTGGTGTTCTGTGGATTTGCGGGGGTGGACAGATGGGTGAGATTGCCGAGGTGCTGATCATCGGGGCCGGTGCATCCGGCGCCGTAGCGGCGAAGCATCTGGCGGAAGCCGGGGTCGGGGTTGTCTGTCTGGAACAGGGCCGCGAGGTCTCATCGGACGAATTCTACGGCGACAAGCCGGAATGGGAGCTGATGTCGCAGCGGCTTTGGCATCCGAACCCCAACGTGCGGGGGCTGGCCACGGATTATCCCATCGACACCAGCGAGTCGGATGTGAACCCGCTGATGTTCGCGGGTGTTGGCGGCTCCACGCTGATCTATGCGGCCCACTGGCAACGCTTCATGCCCTCCGACTTCCGCGTGAGGAGCCTTGACGGCGTGGCTGACGACTGGCCCTTCACCTATCAGGATCTGGAACCCTTCTACGATCACATGGATGTGGAGATGGGAGTGTCCGGCCTGGCCGGGGACCCGGCCTATCCGCCAATGACACCGCCCCCGCTGCCGCCGCTGCCCATCGGCAGGATCGGGCGGCTGGCGGCGAAGGGCATGAACGAACTCGGCTGGCACTGGTGGCCCGCACCGCAGGCCATCCCGTCGCGCGCCTACCGCGGTCGCAGCCAGTGCGCCCGCCGTGGCACCTGCATGCAGGGCTGCCCGGAACAGGCCAAGGCCTCCACCGACCTGACCCACTGGCCGGATGCGATTGCCCACGGCGCACAACTGATCACCGGCGCACGGGTGCGGGAGATCACGGTGAATGCGCAGGGGCTGGCCAGCGGCGCGATCTGGATCGACCGCGACGGGGTGGAGCATCACCAGCGGGCGGAAAAGGTGATTGTCTGTGCCAATGGGGTCGGCACGCCGCGCCTGCTGCTGCTCTCCGGCGGTGACCGGTTCGCAGGCGGGCTGGCCAATTCGTCGGGGCTGGTGGGGCGCAACCTGATGATGCACCCCTATGCCGCCACCGTCGGCTATTTCGACGAGCCTCTCGACAGCTGGCTCGGCCCGGCGGGGCAGGCGATCCATTCGATGCAGTTCTACGAGACCGACAAGTCACGCGGCTTCGTCAGGGGCGCGAAGTGGAATGCCATGCCGACCGGCGGGCCGCTGGGCATGCGCTCCGCCTATGGCGGCGCACCGCTGGAGGAAGCCTGGGGCGAGAACCTGCACCGGGCGACGCAGAAGCGCTTCGGCCATTCCTTCGAATGGGGGATCATCGCCGAAGACCTGCCGGACCCGGAGAACCGTGTCGTGCTGGACGACAGCCTGACGGACACGGACGGCATCCCCAGCCCGAAGATCATCTACCGCAACTCCGACAACACGGAGAAGCTGATCGCCTTCCACCTGGACCGGCAGCGGGAGGCGATGGAGGCTGCGGGCGCCAAGAGCATCTCCACCACCACCCTGATGCGGGATTGCGGCTGGCATCTGATGGGCACCTGCCGCATGGGCAATGACCCCGAGACCTCCGTGCTGGACCAGTGGGGCACCAGCCACGATGTGCCCAACCTGCATGTGCTGGACGGCAGCACCTTCGTCACCTCGTCAGGGTTCAACCCCACCGCCACGATCTGTGCCATCGCGCTCCGCTCGGTGATGCACATGATCGAGACCCGCGCCGACCAGAGGGTTGCATCATGAATGCCCTGTCCGACACCCGGCGCGCGGCGCTGAATGCCATCGGTGATGTCCTGATCCCGGCGGCCCTGGGCATGCCCCGCTTCACGGACGCGGGCGACGTCGATGCAATGGTCGATCACGTACTGGCACTGCGGCCCGAACTGACCGGGAGCCTGAACCAGGCGCTGGACCGGGTCGGGGCAGGGGAGGCGGCTGCCGCGGCCGCGGAGCGCCTGAACCGGGAAGACCCGGACGGACTCGCCACCATCGGGCTGGTCGCTTCCTCCGCCTACTACATGATGCCGGAGGTGCGGCAGATCATGGGCTACCGCGGTCAGGAACAGCGCCCGGCGACCGTCGATGAGGAACACGACTACATGCGCGACAACCTGTTGCAGCCGGTGATCGACCGGGGGCCGATCTATCGCGACCCGGACAGCGGTTGACGGCAGGAATGGCCGGTTCGCATCCAACCGGCACCTGCAGCGGATCGTTTGCAGAAAATTCGGTCGCTTGATCCTGATCAAGGTGATTGTTGCGACATGGCGCGATGCTGAGGGTCGGAAATGATCAAACGGGAGCAAGCGCCATGTCCTATCGCAACATTCTCACGGTCGTCGATGAAGTCGGAAAACCGGACCAGACGATCGGTGCCGCCATCAAGCTGGCGGAACAGCATCAGGCTCATCTGACCGGCCTGCACGTCGCAGCCGACCCCATAATGCAGCTCTACTTCGATGGTCCCATCTCGCAGGACGTGCTGGTCTCGCTCCGGGAGCAGGCACAGCTTTCCGTGCAGCGCGCGGAGGCGACCTTCGGCAAGATCCTGGGGCAGAGCACCCTGTCCAACGACTTCCGCAGCCAGATCGCCGCCACCTCGGTGATCGACGAGGTCATTGCCATGCATGCCCGGCACGCCGATCTGGTGGTGCTGACCCAGTCCGATCCGGCAAAGGAACGCACGGCGGGCAATGCGATGCCGGAAGAGGTGATCCTGCAGGGCGGTCGCCCCGTGCTGGTGATCCCCTATGTCGGCATCGGCCATGACTTCGGCCACAACGTGCTGGTCGGCTGGGACGGCAGCCGGGAGGCGGCGCGGGCCATGAACGACGCCCTGCCGATCCTCGCCACCGCGGACAAGGTGACCGTCATGTCGGTGAACCCGAAGACGAGTACCGGTGGCACCGGTGGCACCGGTGAAGTGGCCGGCGCCGACATTGCCCTGCACCTGGCCCGGCATGACATCAAGGTCGAGGTGATGCACGAGACATCCCACGACCTCAGCCCCGACCAGGTGATCCTGTCCCGCGCCGCGGAACTGGACATCGACATGCTCGTCCTCGGCGCCTACGGCACCCCGCGCCTCCGCGAGCGCCTGTTCGGCGGCGTCACCCGCAGCCTGCTGCACGAAATGACCGTACCCACCCTGTTCTCCCACTGATCGGGGAGACGACGCTTCGCACCAGTCCGCAAACCTGTACGGCGCATCCCTGATCCATTAAGGCTGTTGGGTCAGTGAGGGCCGGGAGGTTTGCGGGATGGTGGATGCGAGGCGGGCGGATGTGCCGCTGCTGATCGACGGGTTGCAGTACAGCAACTGGTCGGAGGCGATCTTCCGGCAGATGAACGCGGTGGGCCTCGCCTGCGTGCATGTCACCATCTGCTATCACGAGGACTTCCGGGAGACGGTGGAGAATGTCATCGCCTGGAACCGCCGCTTCGAGGCCTACCCCGACCTGATCGTGCCGGGGCGCACGGCGGCGGATGTGCTGGCGGCGCGCGACAGCGGGCGGACGGCGATCATCTTCGGCTTCCAGAACCCGTCCCCGATCGAGGATGACATCGGCCTGGTCGAGGTCTGGCACCAGCTCGGCGCGCGCTTCATGCAGCTCTCCTACAACAACCAGAGCCTGCTCGCGACCGGCTGCTACGAGGCGGAGGACCCCGGCATCACCCGCATGGGCCGACAGGTCATCGCGGAGATGAACAGGGTCGGGGTGGTGGTGGACATGAGCCATTCGGCGGAGCGTTCGACGCTGGAGGCCATCGAGCATTCCAGCCGCCCCATCGCCATCACCCACGCCAATCCGTCGTTCTGGCATCCGGCCCTGCGCAACAAGTCCGACGCGGTGCTGCGCGCCCTGGGGCAGAGTGGCGGAATGCTCGGCTTTTCCCTCTATCCGCATCATCTGGCGGGCAAGTCCGACTGCACCGTGGACGGTTTCTGCACCATGGTGGCGCAGGCGGCGGAACTGATGGGCGTGGAGCACATCGGCTTCGGCAGCGACCTCTGCCAGGACCAGCCGGATTCGGTGGTGGAATGGATGCGCAACGGCACCTGGACCCGCGCGAAGGACTTCGGCGAAGGCTCCGCCAGCGACGCGGGCTTCCCGCCACAGCCGGACTGGTTCGCCGACAGTCTCGGTTTCGCGAACATCGTCGACGGGCTGCGCGCAGTCGGCTTCTCGGCCGAGGATGTGGCGCGGATCGCGGGTGGCAACTGGCTCGACTTCTTCGAACGTTCCTTCGGTCCGGCCCCATGACGGCAGCGGTGCAGACATCGCCGCCCGCCGTGCCTTTGCGCCCCGCCGATGAGGTGATGCGCCTGTCCCGCATGGGGGCCTCGTTCCCGACACGGCTGAGTTTCATGCGCAGCCTGCTGCGGCGGATGCATGGGGAGGGCTGGCGATTCGAACAGCGGCGCTTCGATCTGGATGCGCAGGGGTTCGGCACTGTCGTGCTGACCGCCCACACACCGGAGCAGGCCTATTCGCTGGTGGTCTTCTCGCACGACCTGCCGCCGGAGAAGCGCACCGACCGGGTCATCGCGGAGGCCTGGGACGCGACCTTCAGCCTGTATGACGGCATCCCCTCCGATGCCGACATTGCGCGGCTGGCGGCCAATACCCCGAAGCAGGAGGCCGGGCGCTTCACATCGCGGGAGCTGGTGCTGGGCCGCGCCAACCGCAGCCTGCGCCTGTTCAGCCATGTGACGGCGCGACTCTCGGCGGGGCAGCAGCCGGATATCGGGACACTGTCCGGCGTCGGCTATCTGATGCGCACCACCGCCGTCTACGGCAGCGGCAAGTTCGGCTGCGGCGACCGGGCGCTGATTGCCGACCGCCCCGAACTGCAGGGCGCGTTCCAGGTGGAGATGCTGGCTGTCTGGCTGTTCCGCTGGTTCACCGTGATGCTGATCGAGCATCTGGCGCGGGTGCGTGGCGGCGACAGCGCCGTTCCGCTTGCTCCGGAGGTTCGGGATTTTCTGGGTGTCGGCAATGCCACCGGGCTGGGCATGGCACCCTTTCTGGGGCGCCACCCCCAACTGGTTCATGCCTGGGTGACCGCGCGGGAGACGGCGCTGGCGCGGGTGCGGTCCCTGGCGGAGGGGGCGGATGAAACACGTGCCGCCTTCCTGCGGTTGCTGGTCCGGGCGCGGCAGCATGTGAGTGAATGGCAGGTCGATGACCCGCAGCAGATGGCGCGGATCGAAGAGCTGCACCAGGATCTGGCGCGCCTGTCGGAGGCGGCACCGGGACTGCTCGACGCGACGACGCCATGGGACCGGATCTGGCAGTTCGGTCAGGCGCGGCTGGGGGTGGAGGCGCAGGAACTGCTGCTGGCGCTGCTGCTGGAGCCGCATGGCGCGCTGGTCGATGATCTGGCGGACCGGATGCATGTGTCCGAACACCTGGCCCTCGATCCGGCGATGCGGCTTTCGGAGCTGCGCCGCCTGATCGCGGCACAACAGGGCTGGGTCGATGCGCTCGCGCTGGACGGGCCGGAGGCGGAGGCGCGTTTCTGGTACTATTCGGAGGAGAAGCTGGAGCCGCGCCTGGGTCACCGTCACGCCGAACCCGGTGGCATGCTGGAGATGCCGCTCGCCTTCGCCCGTGACATACGACGCCTTGTGGCCGATCTGGCGCAGGCTGAAGCCGTGGACGACACCATCGTTGCCGCATTCCTGCTCCGCCACCCGCAGCATCGCCATACGGTGCGCCGGGTGCAGTCCATCGCCGGTCTCGACTATGCGGAGGTGCGGGACAATCTGGTGGCGGACGGGGTCCGGCCCATTGACCTGCTGCGGTTCAAGCTGGCCTTCTTCGGGGCCTCGAAATTCGATCCCAAGTCCGATCTCTGGACCCGCATCACCCTGTTTCAGGGCGCGCCGCAGCCGGACGGTCTGGCGGATGCGGACCCGGACGGCTGGGCCTTCGCCATCCGGCCCGTGCAGGTGAACTGATCCCGTGGCCGCGCTGCATCTCTCGTTTGGCGAACTTTCCTTCTACTGCTGTCGGGCAGCCTTTGGCGCAGGGCTGCCCTGGGGACTGGCCGAGGATGCGGCGGTGACGGCCGTCTGGCTGGCGCAACAGGGCCGGGATCCGGCACCCCTGCTGGCGGTGGCGCTGGCTTCCCTGACCGGGGATGCCGCCGAAACCGCCGTGAAACAGGAACCGGCGGAGACCGCGACCGTGTTGATGGCGGACGGGGAGAGGCCACTTTCGGCGCTGGTATCCGGCCCTTCTGCCGCGGACTGGTGGCAGGTCCTGAAACAGGATCCGGCCGCCCGGCTGGTGGTGCGGAATGTAGACGTGCCGGGTTGGGTGATCGCCTGCATCGCGTCACGGACCGGCGACGGTCCGACGGGTGTTCAGGCTGACGACGGGCCGGGCGACGTGGTGATGTCTGCGGATGGCGGCGGGGCAGGATCGTCCGGTGAAACGGCACATGCGGGCCTTGTCGCCGTGGACCAGAGCGCCTGGACGATCGTGCAACGACACTTCCACCTCTCCCTGGTGCCTTCGACCGATGCGTCCCGGTCTGCGGGGGCGGGCGCGGGGCTGGTGGATACGGATTGAGACGGACAGGAAGCAGGAGCGAGCAATGGCGATGATGAACGCGACGGAGATCACGGCGCTGGCCGAGGCGGCGCTGCAACGCGCAGGCACCCGACCGGCGTCGGCGCAGTCACTGGCCCGTGCCGTGGCGGCCGCGGAGATGGACGGCATTCGCAGTCATGGCCTGATCTATGTGCCGATCTACTGCGAGCATGTTCAGTGCGGCAAGGTGAACGGCGCGGCAGTGCCGGAAGTTGATGTTTCAGGCACCACTGCCGTCAACGTGGATGCGGGCAATGGCTTCGCGCATCCGGCCATCGATGCGGGTTTCGAGGCCCTGTTGCCGCGTGCCCGGGAACACGGCGTCGCGGCACTGTCGATCCGCAATTCCTACAATTGCGGCGTGCTCGGCTATCACGTGGAACGACTGGCCGGGGCCGGTCTGGTGGGGATGGGTTTCACCAATGCTCCGGCCTCCATCGCGCCGGTGGGTGGCGCGCGGAAGGTCATCGGCACCAATCCGTTCGCGCTGGCCGCGCCGGATGGGGATGGGGGCGCGGCCTTCGTCCTCGACCAGTCGGCGAGTGTCGTCGCCAAGAGCGAGATCACCCTGCACGCGCGCGAGGGCAAGCCGATCCCGGAGGGCTGGGCCTATGACAGCGACGGCAATCCGACCACGGACGCCGACGCGGCACTGCAGGGCACGATGGCCCCGGCGGGCGGCTACAAGGGCTTCGGCACCGGGCTGATGGTGGAACTGTTCGCCGCCGTGCTGGCAGGCGCGACCCTGGGCAAGGATGCCAGCCCCTTCGCGGGCACGGCCGGTGGGCCGCCTGCGACAGGCCAGTTCTTCATCGCCCTCGACCCCGCCTCATTCTCCGGTGCCGGTTTCGCGGCACGCATGACCGACCTGGCCGCCGCGATCACCGATCAGCCCGGCGCGCGCCTGCCCGGACAGCGTCGCGCGGAGAACCGGCGGCGCAACCTGGCGGCGGGCGGTGTCGCGGTCGACGAGGCCCTGATCGCGCGGATTCAGGCGATCACCTGATCCGCCACAGCATCGAGCGCGCCGGTGAACAGGTCGAACATCCGGTCGATCTCGGCTTCGGTGATGATCAGCGGCGGCGCCAGCATGGCGGTGGGGCCGGTGACGCGGATGATCAGCCCGTGATCCTGCGCGATGGCGGCAAGCTGTTTCGCAGCCCCGGCCAGTGCGCCGGTGGCAACGGCACCATCGCCTTCTGACCTGAGCTGGATTGCCCCGGCCATGCCGATGGTGCGCACATCCGCCACCAGTGGATGGTCGGCCAGCGCCTTCACGCGGGCGGCGAACTGGGGGGCCTTGGCGCGGACACTGCCGGGCAGGTCCGTTTCCTCCACGATGTTCAGCATCTCCACCGCCACTGCCGCACCCACCGGGTGGCCGGCAAAGGTTCCGGCATGGGCGAACAGGCCCTGCATGTCGCTGTGTGCCTCCATGTCCCGGTAGATGTCGCCGTCGATGATGGTGGCGGAGATCGGGAAATAGGCCCCGCTCATGGCCTTGGCGCTGTTGAGGATATCCGGTGCGATCCCCAGGGTCTCGGCCCCGAACATCTGCCCGGTGCGTCCATAGCCCGTGATCACCTCGTCATCGATGAACAGGATGTCGTGCTGTTTCAGCACCGCCTGGACGCGCGCGAAATACCCCTCCGGGGGGATCACCAGACCGGCGGAGAAGCTCAGCGGCTCGGCCACGAAGGCACCGATGGTTTCAGGTCCGGCATCGGCGATGACCTGCTCCAGTTCCGCGATCAGCCGGTCGCAGAAGGCGGCCTCCGTTTCGCCCGGCAGGCCATTGTTGAAGAAGTCCGGCTGGCTGACCAGCAGGTGGTCCTGCATCGGCAGGGCGAAGGCGTCATGCACCGACTTCGAACCACCCAGCCCGGCGGTCGTCAGGGTGCCGCCGTGATAGCTGCCGAGGCGGCTGATCATCTTCCGGCGCTTCGGCTGGCCGCGCCAGGTATTGCGGTAGAGCATGAACTTCAGCGCGAACTCGTTCGCTTCAGACCCTGTCGCGCCGAAGGCGACATGGGCGTCGTTGACCGGCGCGATCGCTGCCAGTCGCTCCGCCAGTTCGATGACGGCGGGAACCGTGCGCTGCTGCGCCGAGACATAGAACGGCATGGCCTGCATCTGGCGATGTGCCGCCGCCACCAGCCGTTCGTTGCTGTAACCCAGCGCGGCGCAATAGAAGGATGCGCTGGCATCCAGGAATCGCCGCCCGTCCTCGTCGATGACGTAGATGCCATCGCCGCCGGTCAGCACCATGGGTCGCTGCTCACGCGTTTCACGCAGGTTGGAGAAACCGAGCATCAGCCGCTCGACCCCTGAATTCCGCAATGCGTCGTCCGTCAACGTCATGGCCTGTCTCCCCGCAGCAATCTGTCCGTTCCTGAAATCCTAGGCCGGTCGGTGATCTGCGGGAAATGAAACAGGGGCGCTGCCGGACATGGCCAAGAGAAAGGGCGTGCCGGAGCCAGAGGACCAAGCTGGCGATTCCTTCCCCCGGGGAACTGCTGTAGTCTGCCGCCCGGGTGCTGCGACCACGCTGCATCATCTCGGGAGGGGCAGCAGATGCAGGCAGGCGCACGGGGTCGTTTCGGCTGGGCGATGTATGACTGGGCGGCGCAGCCCTTCTTCACCATCATCATCACCTTCATCTTCGGCCCCTATTTCGTGAACACAGTCGTCAGCGATGGTTCCAGCGGGCAGGAACTCTGGGGCGACACCCAGACCATCGCCGGCCTGATCATGGCCTTTTCCGCCCCGATCCTCGGCTCCCTCGCTGACGCCACGGGGCCGCGCAAGCCCTGGGTCATCGGCTTCAGCCTGATGTGCATCGCGGCCTGTTTCGGTCTCTGGTTCGCGGTGCCGGACGCCAGTGACGGGCGGATCGCGCTGATCGTTGCGCTGGTGGTGATCGGCATCATCGGCGCCGAGTTCTCGGTGGTCTTCAACAATGCCATGCTGCCCAATCTGGCCATCGGCGACAGGGTCGGAAAGCTGTCCGGTTACGGCTGGGCCATGGGCTATGTCGGCGCCCTGTTTGCCCTGCCGATCATGCTGTGGCTGACGGGCCAGCTTCCCGGTATTCCGGGACCGGGCTTCGATACGGAGGGGCATGTGGCCGAAAGGCTCGCCGGGCCCTTCTCCGGTCTCTGGTACCTGGTCTTCATGCTGCCCTTCATCCTCTGGACCCCGGACCAGCCGAAGCTGGTGGCCGACCGGATGGCGGCGATCCGCAACGGGCTGCGCGAACTGCGCGAGACGGTGCTGACCATGCGCCGCAAGCGCCCCAACATGTTCCGGTTCCTGATCGCGCGGATGATCTATTACGACGGTCTGAACGCGATCTTCATCTTCGGCGGGGTCTATGTCGCCAGCCAGTTCGGCTGGGGCCTGCTGGAGCTTGGGCTGTTCGGTATCCTGACCCTGGTGTTCGGCGTGCCGGGATCCTTCCTCGGTGGCTGGCTGGACGACAGGATCGGGTCGAAGCGCACGCTCTACATCTCCGTTGGTGGCCTGTTCGTGACGGCGGCGGCGATCATTTCCATCGGTGACGGCCACGTGCTGTTCTTCATCCCCATGGGCTTCCCGGTTCCCGATGACGGCCTCTTCGCGTCGGAAGCGGAGAAGGTGATGCTGGCCATCACGGTGCTGCTGGGACTGGTCGCGGGACCGGCACAGGCGGCCAGCCGTTCCATGGTGGCGCGACTGGCGCCGGAGGGGCAGCTTGGCCAGTACTACGGCCTGTTCGCGCTGTCCGGCAAGGCAACGGCGTTCCTGGCCCCCTTCGTCATCGCCCGTGCCACGGGGATCGGCGGTGATCGGGTCGGGGTCTCCATGATCCTGATCTTCATCGGTGTCGGATTGTTTCTTCTGATCGGGGTGAAGGAACAGCGCGACCCGGACTGAGGGCCGGTGCAGCGTCAGTCTGTCAGCCAATTCGGGCTGAAATTGACACCGCAATGGATTCCGCTGGGCGCGGACATGCTCTATATGTTCTCCCCATGGATGACCCGTTTGATCTCGCCGGGGCGGAGGAACCTGCTCCGGCCCCGCAGCCGCGCAGCTTTCCCTATCTCGACAGCCTGAATCCGCCGCAGCGGCAGGCGGTGGAGACGCTGGAGGGTGCCGTTCTGGTGCTGGCCGGTGCCGGAACCGGCAAGACCCGTGTGCTGACCACGCGGCTGGTGCACCTGCTGAACACCGGTACGGCGCGGCCCTGGGAGATCCTGGCCGTGACCTTCACCAACAAGGCCGCCAGGGAGATGTCGGACCGGGTCGGGCAGTTGATCGGCAGCCGGGTGGAGGGGATGTGGCTGGGCACGTTCCACGCCATCGGTGCGCGCATCCTGCGCCGTCACGCCGAACTGCTGGGCCTGCGCAGCGACTTCACGATTCTGGACGACGACGACCAGCAGCGGTTGCTGAAACAGCTGCTGGAGGCGGAGGGGATCGACCCGAAGCGCTGGCCGCCGCGCCAGCTTGCCGGCGTCATTGACGGCTGGAAGAACAAGGGCCTGATGCCCGACAAGGTGCCGGAAGGCGACAGCGGTTTCGCCGACGGGCGCGGACGCGACCTGTACCGGATGTATCAGGAACGCCTGCAGACCCTGAACGCGGTGGATTTCGGCGACCTGCTGCTGCTCTGCATCCGCCTGTTCCAGACCGCGCCGGATGTACTGGCCGAGTTCCAGCGCCGGTTCCGCTACATCCTGGTGGACGAATATCAGGACACGAATGTGGCGCAGTATCTCTGGCTGCGCCTGCTGGCGCAGGGGGCGAAGAACATCTGCTGCGTCGGGGACGACGACCAGTCGATCTATGGCTGGCGCGGTGCGGAAGTCGGCAACATCCTGAAGTTCGAGAGTGACTTCCCCGGCGCGAAGGTGATCCGGCTGGAGCAGAACTACCGCTCCACCGCCGCCGTGCTGAAGGCGGCGAGTGCGGTGATCGCCAACAACGAGGGGCGGCTGGGCAAGACGCTCTGGACCGACATTCCCGGCGGCGAGAAGGTCACGGTCATCGGCGTCTGGGACGGGGAAGAGGAAGCCCGAACCATTGGCGACGAGATCGAGAGCCTGCACCGCAAGGGGGAACGCCTGTCGGAGATGGCGATCCTGGTACGCGCGACATTCCAGATGCGCAGTTTCGAGGATCGCTTCATCGAGATCGGGGTGCCCTATCAGGTGCTCGGCGGTGTGCGATTCTACCAGCGCCAGGAGATCAAGGACGCTACCTGTTACCTGCAGATCGTCGCCCAGCCGGACAATGACATCGCGTTCGAGCGGATCGTGAACACGCCGAAGCGCGGCCTGGGTGACGCCACCGTGCAGATGCTGCATCGCGCCGCCCGTGGCGCGCGCCAGTCCCTCTACCGTGCCGCTGAGGCGCTGGTGGAAACGGAGGAACTGAAGCCGAAGGCGCGCAATACCCTGAAACGGCTGCTGGATGATTTCGCCCGCTGGCGGCAGGTGAAGGATGATCTGGACCCGGCTGAACTGGCGGGAATGGTGCTGGACGAGAGCGGCTACACGGAAATGTGGCAGCGCGACAGGAGCCCCAACGCGCCGACGAAGCTGGAGAACCTGAAGGAAATGGTTCTGGCGATGGAGGACCACGAGACCCTTGGCGCCTATCTGGAGCACATCGCGCTGGTGCAGGCCAACGACAGTTCGGACGATACCGAGAAGGTGTCGATCATGACCCTGCATGCTGCCAAGGGGCTGGAGTTCGACACGGTCTTCCTGCCGGGGTGGGAGGAGGAAGTCTTTCCCCACCGCCGCGCGCTGGAGGAAACCGGCAATGCCGGGCTGGAGGAGGAACGCCGCCTGGCCTATGTCGGCATCACCCGCGCCCGGCAGCGCTGTTTCATCAGCCATGCCGCGAACCGGCGGGTGTTCAACGAATGGCGCTCCGGCATTCCCAGCCGATTTGTCGAGGAACTGCCGGCGGATGCCGTTGAGGTGCGGGCGGAGACCGGCCTCTATGGCGCGTCCGCCCAGCCCGGCGGTGCCCGGGGGCACCAGCAGGCACCGGGCAGCTTCGCCTACGACGCGCCCTGGCTGCAGGCGACAAAACGGCTGAAGGAGCGCGGCTACCGTGCCGGGGGCTATGCTCGTGGCAAGGTGATCGACGGCGAGGCGCGTGAGGTGCGGACGCTGGAAAGCGAGCGCAAGTTCCAGAAGGACGAGCGCGTGTTCCACCAGAAGTTCGGCTATGGCCTGGTCGCCCGCGTCGATGGCAACCACCTGCTGATCGACTTCGAGAAGGCGGGCCAGAAGAAGGTCGTCGCCGCCTTCGTCGATCCGGCCTGAGGCGCCTCAGGCGCGGCTGACGACCCTGACCGGCATTCGCCTGATGCCCCGGACATTGTTGGAATAGATCCGCTCCGGCGCGCCTGTCACATCAAGCGCCATCTCCCGGCGCAGGATCTCTTCCCAGAGAATCCGGAGCTGCAGTTCCGCCAGCCGGTCACCGACACAGCGGTGGATGCCGGCGCCGAACGACAGGTGCCGCCGCGCGTTCGGTCGCTGCAGGCTGAATGCGGAGGGGTTCGGGAACACGGTCTCGTCGAAGTTGCCGGACACGTACCACATGACGACCTTGTCGCCCCGCGCGATCTGCTTGCCGGCCAGCTCCGTGTCACGGTTCGCGGTACGCCGCATGTGGATCAGCGGGGTCTGCCAGCGAATCGTCTCCGACACCAGCTTGTCGACCAGGCCCGGGTCCTGGCGCAGCAGACGATCCTGTTCGGGAAACTGATGCAGCGCCAGGACGCTGCCGGTCATCGAGTTCCGGGTCGTGTCGTTGCCGCCGATGATCAGCAGCATGACGGTTCCCATGAATTCGGCATCGGACAAGTTCCGGGTCGCATCGGAATGGGCGAGCATGGAGATCAGATCGAACTTGGGTTCCATGGCGGCCCGTTCGTCGAACAGCACCCGGAAACGGGTCGCCATTTCCTGCAGGATGACCGCACGTTCTGCTTCGGTCCTGACCGGTGAATCCGGCGCATTGATATCGGCAAGTCCCACATCGGACCAGAAGGTCAGCTTTTCCCGCTCTTCGAAGGGGAAGTCGAACAGGATCGCCAGCATCATTGTCGTCAGAGGCACCGAGACACGATCGACCCAGTCGAAATCCGTGCCGGTGGGCAGGTCATCGAGAATCGCACCCGTGCGCTGCCGGATGCTGTCGGTCATCCTGGCCAGATTGGTCGGTGCGACAATGGGGGCCACGGTCTTGCGCTGGGCCGTGTGCTCGGGACGGTCCATGCGGATGAAGTTGCGCCGGCTGCTGATGTCACCCGAATCCTGGATCTGGATACCGCCCCATTCGGATGATGAGGAGAAGACCGCGTCGTTCAGTTCCACTTCCATGATATCGGCGTACCGGGTGACGGCCCAGTAGGGGCCGTGCATGCTGTCGCTGAAATGATGCACGGGGTCCTCATGCCGCAGGCGCGTAAAAGCGGCCTCCCATGAGTCCGACTGATAGAGGGCCGGATCGCTGACATCCGGGAACTCACCCTCGTCGGCATCAATTGACTGAATCGAAGTGTCTGCCACCATCGCTTCCTCCCATGGTCTGCAACTCCAGCCCCATTGCGGATCGTGCTGGTTGGCCAGCAGGATACTCCAGAGCCTGGCCTGAAACAGTAATTAATTGCTAGAGCAACAGAATGCAGGACCTTCTGCAACCGTAATGGCCTGCGCCGCTCTCCTGTCCAGTGGCGGTCTGCTGAACCGGTGCCAGCGGTTGGGGGCGGTCAAGTGCCGGCGTACCCGGCGCCCTTCTCCGCTCCTTGGTGATGACACTCTTGCGAGTGCTGTGGTTCAATTGATCAATCACGCGCGGTGCGGTCGGGTGAAGTCCTGTCCGTGTGAAGAACAAGCGCGATGCTTGGGAGGGCAGGAAAATGAACTGGTTGCGCAACTTGATGCTGGGGGGAGTTCTGGCGCTGGCCATGGTCGTTCCCGCGGCGGCGAAGGAGACCGGTCTGGTCTTCGTGTCGAGCGAGAAGGACAATGCCGTCCATGTGCTGGATGGCAAGACGCTGGAAGTCGTCAAGCGTATCGGCACCGCTGCCCGCCCCCGGCATCTTCAGTTCGACCCAGCGCGGACGCGGATCTTCGTTGCCTGTGGCGATGGGGATGCCATCGACATCATCGACATCGCGACACTTCAGCTGACCGACCGGATAACGGGTATCGATGACCCGGAGCTGTTCGATTTCTCGGCTGATGGCGGCACGCTCTTCATCTCCCTGGAGGATGACGCCAAGCTCGGCATCCTCGATCTCGCCACCTATTTCCGGGAGCGCGAGTCGAAGCCGGACCTGGACGTTGCGGAACCGAGCGATGAGCCGCTGTCCGAAGAGGAAGATGAGGAAGAAGGGAACGAGAACGAGGAAGAGGGCGGCGAAGAGGCTGGTGTTGCCGGCCTGACCACGATCGAGGTCGGCGCGGAGCCGGAGGGCATTCTGGCCAATCCGGATGGCCGGACGGTCTATGTCTCGTCGGAAGTGGCCAACCTGGTGCATGTGGTCGATCTGGCCAGCGGCAGCATCCGGGCCAACATTCTGGTCGGGCAGCGGCCGCGCCGCTTTGCGCTGACACCGGACGGGCGTGAACTCTGGGTGTCCAACGAACTCGCCGCCTCCGTCTCGATCATCGATGTCGCCAGCAACACGGTCTCGGCCACGCTTCGGCTTGAACCGCCGAGGGGCTTGCGGGTGGAGGACGTGACACCGGTCGGGATCACCATGACGGCTGACGGCCGGACCGCCGTGATCGCCATGGGACGGGCCAATCACGTGGCATTCGTCGATGTTGCCGCGCGGCAGGTCGCGGACCTGGTTCTGGTGGGCAACCGGGCCTGGAACGCCACCCTGAACCGGGACGGCAGCCTGCTCTACGTCGCCAACGGTCTGAGTGACGACATGACGGTCATCGACATGGAACGCCGTCGTGCCGTCCGGTCGGTGCCGGTCGGGCGTGTCCCGCATACCGTCCTGATCGATGACTGATCTGACCCGACTTCTCGCCGCCGGTCTTCTGGCTGTGCTGGGGCTCGCGCTGCCGGTCACGGTCGCCTGGGCAGATGAGCTTGTCATCGGTCACCTGGAGATGAAGGGGGATCGTGACTATCGCCGGTCCCGCACCTTCGCGGCCTTCCTGAACCAGCCGCTCGGCCGTCCCCATGCCGGTGGGGAAGTGGCCCTGGGGGAGGTGAAATGGCATGGCGCGGCGACCGGGACGGAGTTTGCCCTGGACCGCCAGCGCGCCCGTCAGGACGAACTCGTTGCGACGGCGGAGGCGATGCTGGCGCGCGGTGTCCATTTCATCATCCTCGATCTGCCTGCACCGGAGATCGCGTCTGTTTCGGGGGCGCTGGCGGGCAGGGACGTGCTGCTCTTCAACATACGCGCGGCTGCGGACAGCCTGCGGGGGGCCGACTGTCAGCCCAACCTGCTGCACATCGCACCAAGTGACGCCATGCGGGCCGACGCGGTCGGGCAGTTCCTGGCCCTGCGTCGCTGGCGGGAGGTGCTGGTCCTGGTGGGGCCGCTGGCGGCGGACAGGGCCATGGCCGCCGCCTTCCGGCGCAGTGCCG
Organism: Kordiimonadales bacterium IMCC3096; assembly: GCA_016865035.1. Classification (GTDB taxonomy): domain Bacteria; phylum Pseudomonadota; class Alphaproteobacteria; order Minwuiales; family Minwuiaceae; genus Minwuia. The sequence goes on along the minus strand of CP018227.1, from coordinate 1,271,518 downwards.
CGCGCTACGGCCTGAAGATCGAAGACGAGCGTGCCTTCGTGCTGAGCAATGATCCCCGGCAGCGTGAACTGAACAATCCGTTGCTGCTGACGCAGGGGTCGGACCATGACGTGATCTTCGTCGCCGACAGCGATGGCGAGTTTGCCCGCAACCTGAACTACCGGATGGTGGATCCGCGCCCGCTCGTGGGGACCGAAGGGCTGGCCGGACTGGCCTGGCACTGGTCATGGTCGCGCCATGGCGCACCGCAACTGGAAAACCGGTTTCAGGATCAGGAGGGCCGCCCGATGCGTGATCCCGACTGGGCCGCCTGGCTGGCTGTAAAGGCGGTGGCGACTGCCGTGCAGCGCACGCAGAGCGAAGTGTTTGTGACCCTGCGCGATCACCTGCTGTCGGCGGAACTCGTGCTCGACGGCTTCAAGGGCAACCGCCTGAGTTTCCGCCCCTGGGACAACCAGTTGCGGCAGCCGATGCTGCTCGCCACCCATAACCACGTTGTCGCCCGCGCCCCGGTGGAGGGATTCCTGCACCGGACCAACAATCTCGACACCCTGGGGATCGACGCACCCGAGACCGCCTGCCGCATGACGCGTTAGGGGAGGGGGGCGAGCTCCCGGCTGGCCGGATTCGGACCCGATCATCGACGGGGTCTCGCACCGGTCGTGGCCCGGCGATAGACTGGCGGCATGCTTGATTTCGACACCTGCAATACCGCCCGCCTGCGTCGCGATCCGGCCTTTGACGGCCGGTTCATTGCGGCATTCAGCGAACTCCACGGACGCCCGCCACCCTCCCTCCTGGCATCCCGGACATGAAGAATATCCCGCTCAGCTACACCTGGCTCGAAACGCCGATCGGGCGACTGCTGCTGGCGGGCGATGCCGGGTCGCTGCATTTCCTCAGCTTTCCCGGCGGCCACAAGGCCTTCGGCCCGCATCCGGCCTGGACCTGTTCCGACAAGGGTTTCGATGAGGTGAAACGGCAGTTGCTGGCCTATTTCGATGGCCGCCTGCGGGACTTCGATCTGCCGCTGACGCTGCATGGCACCGATTTCCAGAAACGGATCTGGCGCCGGTTGCGCACCATTCCCTTCGGCCAGACCACAACCTATGGCGCGCTGGCGCGCGGGATCGGGGCACCGAAGTCGAGCCGCGCGGTTGGTGCCGCGAACGGTGCCAACCCGCTGCCGGTCATCATCCCCTGCCACCGGGTCATTGGTGCGAACGGGGCCCTGACCGGTTTCGGCGGCGGCATTGAGACCAAGCGGTTCCTTCTGAAGCTGGAGGGCAGCCTGCCGGACCCATGAGCCTGATTCCTGCGGCGCGGCGGCTCAGGTCCGGTTGACGTGATCGACCGCCCAGCCACCGTCCCCATGATCGGTCAGGGACGTGACCGACAGCGGATCGATGCAGAGGCTGAGGCCACGGTGCGGCGGGATGCCGAGGGCCAGGGTCACCGCCGCGCGGATCACGCCTGCGTGGGCGATGACGGCGACGGTCTGTCCGCCGAACCGCCCCCCGGCACGGGAAATCACCCGGTTCGTGCGCTCGATCAGGTCAAGAAAGCTCTCCCCCTCGGGCGGTCTCAGGGCGGCCATGGCTTTCAGGTCCAGCCCGTTCCAGGCGCTGACCGCGCTGTAGGGCTTGCCTTCCCAGGTGCCGAAGTGCTGCTCCTTCAATTCATCGTCGAACAGGGGGGCAGGCAGGGCCGGGCTGATCCCGCGCAAGGTCTCGACAGTCGTGCGGCAACGGGAGAGCGGGCTGCAGAGGACCACACCCGCGACCTGCAGCATCGCTGCGGTACGGATCAGGCTTTCGCTGTCGGGTTCCAGTGCGGGGATATCGGTATGGCCGATGATCCGTCCGTCCGGATCAGTCGGTGCATGGCGGACCCAGAGCCAGCGGGTCACGGACATGGTCGTCAGCGGTCGCTGCGCAGCACCATGCAGTCCATCCGCTTTGCCTTCAGCGCGCGACAGGCGTCGCGGGCCTCCGTCGCGTTGAACGAGAGCAGCCGCGCACGATACAGGCTGCCCTTGCTGGTCTTCACCCGGTTCAGGTCGATCGGGTGGTTGCGCAACTGTTCCGGCGCGGCGGCAACCGCCTGCCGGATGGCGCGGTTGGCACGTTTGGTCGACCCGAAGGCGCCGACCTGGATGCCATGGTCGCCTTCAGGCACGGCCACCGGCGTTGCCGCAGGCGCGGCGGCGTTCGCTTCGGAGATCAGGTTGATGCTGCGCAGGCTGGCCAGCACGGACGACTCGCCCCGGCTGCCAGGGCGGGCAGGGGGTAGATCGGCGGCGACCGTCAGGGTGCCCGACTTCTCCTGATCTGCGGCACGGCGGAATCCCATGCTGATCAGTTTCTGCATCTGCCGGTCGCGCCGCGCCGCGGTGCGGCCACCGATGACCACGGCCACCAGCCGCCGCCCGTCGCGCGCGACGGTGGTCACCAGGTTGAAGCCGGATGCATTGATGTAGCCGGTCTTGATCCCGTCCACACCGTCGATCCTGCCCAGCAGGTTGTTGGTCGAACCGTAGGTGCGTCCCTTCCAGGTGAAGGTGCGGGTGGCAAACAGGGGGAACAGGTCCGGGAAATCGCGCTGCAGGGCGATGGCCAGATTGGCCATGTCGCGCGCGGTGGTCACCTGATGGCGGTTCGGCAGGCCGTTGGCGTTTCGGAAGCTTGTGCTGACAAGCCCGAGATTGCGCGCCCGCGCCGTCATGCGGCGGGCGAAGACGACCTCGCTCGGGGCCAGGGCTTCGGCCACCACGGTTGCCACGTCGTTGGCGGACTTCACGATCAGCGCCAGCATCGCATCCCTGACGCGGATCGTCGAACCGCGCGGCACACCCAGTTTCGATGCAGGCTTGCCCGCGGCATTGCGCGACACCCGCAGCGGCGTGTCCATGCTCACCTTGCCCTGCTTCACGGCCTCGAAGAGCATGTAGAGCGTCATCATCTTGGTCAGGGATGCCGGATGAACCGTCCGGTCGGCCTTGTGCGCGTAAAGGGTCTGCCCCGTCGCCTGGTCGACGACGATGCCCGTGTAGACACGCTTGGCCGCTGCCGGTGCGGCGAAGGAGACCATGACCAGCGCGGCCATGACCAACAGCGTGCAATGTCCCCAATGTCGTTCAACCGTCATGAACTGGCGCGGCTCCCGAGCCTTGAAATGCGTCGATTCGTCAAGAATTTAGCGGAACCCTGATTCAGGGTCCATGGTGGAGTTAACCTAATTTCGCAAGTCCGGCGCGCAAGAAGCACTTTTGAATGGCTTCGAGCCTAGCCTGAAACGGAACATGACCTATATGTCCCTGAGGTTGGACGGGCAAGGTTCGGTGCGCAATTCTTGCCGATCCCCCTTTCACATCGATCCGTTCCACCATACTGTTTTCATCAGGAATTTCGGGAGAGCCGTCGGAGACATGACCGACAAGCGTAACGATAACGACAGTGACAACGAGATCGGGGTCGTCACCAAGACCCGGCCACGGACGAAGCAGCCGTCGCTGTGGCGCGTATTGATGCTGAACGACGACTACACGCCGATGGAGTTCGTCGTCTACGTCCTGCAGCGCTATTTCAACAAGGACGCCGATGCGGCGACGCAGATCATGCTGCACGTGCATCAGAAGGGTGTCGGCGTCTGTGGAATCTTTCCGTACGAGGTTGCGGAAACGAAGGTCACCCAAGTGATGAACCTCGCCCGTGAGAACCAGCACCCCCTGCAATGTACACTTGAGAAGGCGGAATAGACGCGTGCCATCGCTCTCCAGACATCTCGAAGAAACCCTGCGCCGTGCCCTCAATCTGGCCGGTGAACGCAATCATGAATATGCGACGCTGGAGCATCTACTGCTCAGTCTGATCGACGACCCGGATGCGGTCGCGGTCATGCGCGCCTGCAACGTCGATCTGGGCAAGCTGGCACAGGAGCTGACCCGTTTCATTGACGAGGATCTGAAGGATCTGGCGCAGACGCTGGAGGAAGACGCCAAGCCTACGCTGAGTTTCCAGCGCGTGGTGCAGCGTGCGCTGATCCATGTGCAGTCCTCAGGACGCGAGGAAGTGACCGGCGCCAATATCCTGGTCGCGATCTTCGCGGAGCGGGAGAGCCACGCCGCCTATTTCCTGCAGCAGCAGGACATGACCCGTCTCGATGCCGTCAGCTACATCAGCCATGGCATCGCCAAGGCCCCCGGCCTGAACGCGGAGCGCGCCGTGCGCGGCTCCGACGATCCGGAGGAGGACGGCGAGGACGAGGGCATGCAGGAAGCCGGTGAGGCGGAGGCCGAGGCACCGGAGAACGAGGCGCTGGCCCAGTATTGTGTCGATCTGAACGAGAAGGCACGGGCGGGCAAGATCGATCCGCTGATCGGACGCGCGCTGGAGATCGACCGCACCATCCAGATCCTCTGCCGCCGCACCAAGAACAATCCGCTGTATGTGGGCGAGCCGGGTGTCGGCAAGACCGCGATCGCGGAAGGGCTCGCGCGGCGCATTGTCGAAGGCAATGTCCCCGATGTACTCGCCTCGGCGACGATCTACACCCTCGACATGGGCGCACTGCTGGCCGGAACCCGCTATCGGGGTGATTTCGAGGAACGGCTGAAGGCGGTGATGCGGGAGATCGAGGGGATCGACAACGCGGTCCTGTTCATCGACGAGATCCATACCGTCATCGGGGCCGGGGCCACCTCCGGTGGTGCCATGGATGCATCGAACCTGCTGAAGCCCGCGCTGGCTTCCGGCACGATCCGTTGCGTCGGCTCCACCACCTACAAGGAATATCGCGGCTACTTCGAGAAGGACCGCGCCCTGTTGCGCCGGTTCCAGAAGATCGACGTGAACGAGCCGACGATCGAGGATGCGGTAAAGATCATGAATGGTCTGAAACCGTACTACGAGGAACATCACGGGGTCCGCTACACCAGCGATGCGATCCGTTCCGCGGTGGAACTCTCGGCCCGCTACATCAACGACCGGAAGCTGCCCGACAAGGCCATCGACGTGATCGACGAGGTGGGCGCGGCGGAAATGCTGAAGCCGCAGAGCCGCCGCAAGAAGGTCATCGGTGTCCGCGATGTGGAGGCCGTGGTTTCCAAGATCGCGCGCATTCCGCCGAAATCCGTGACCAAGAAGGACGAGAATGTCCTGGCCAACCTGCAGGACGACCTGAAGCGCGTTGTCTTCGGCCAGGATGTCGCCATCGAGGCTCTGGCGTCCGCCGTGAAGCTGTCGCGTGCCGGTCTGCGCGAACCGGAGAAGCCGATCGGTTCCTACCTGTTCTCCGGCCCGACCGGTGTCGGCAAGACGGAGGCGGCGAAGCAGCTGGCCGATACCATGGGCCTGACGCTGCACCGCTTCGACATGTCGGAGTACATGGAGCGCCATACCGTCAGCCGCCTGATCGGTGCGCCGCCGGGCTATGTCGGCTTCGACCAGGGCGGGCTGCTTACCGACAGCGTGGACCAGCATCCGCATTCCGTGCTGCTGCTGGACGAGATCGAGAAGGCGCATCCGGATGTCTTCAACCTGCTGCTGCAGGTCATGGACCACGGCAAGCTGACCGATCACAACGGCAAGAAGATCGACTTCCGCAATGTCGTGCTGATCATGACGACAAATGCCGGCGCGGCGGAGATGCAGAAACATGCCATCGGCTTCAACCGCGGCATGCGCTCCGACGAGGATTCCGAAGCGATCAAGAAGCTGTTCACGCCGGAGTTCCGCAACCGTCTCGACGCCATCATTCCCTTCGCGCCGCTGGCGCCGGAGGTGGTGGGCCGTGTCGTCGACAAGTTCGTGCTGCAGCTCGAGGCCCAGCTCTCCGACCGCGACGTGACGATCTCGCTCACCGATGCGGCACGCACCTGGCTCGCCGACAAGGGCTACACGCCCGAATTCGGTGCCCGGCCGCTGGCGCGGGTGATCCAGGAAAGCATCAAGCAGCCGCTGGCGGAGGAACTGCTGTTCGGGACCCTGAAACGGGGCGGACACGTGAAGATCCGTCTGGAGCAGGGCAAGCTGGTCTTCGATCTGGAAGCAGCGGCGGAGCGGACACCACCGAAGGCGAAGAAGTCCGGCGGCAAGTCGGGCCGCGGCAAGTCCGGCGGCAGCAAGTCCGGCGGCAGCGCCAAGGGCACGGTCCCCGAGACCAGCAAGTAGCAGGTCGTCGGGGCCGTTCCGGTCGCGGTCGGGTGTCAGAGAGACTGACTGAGCCATGCTGATCCAGTTCTTCACCCTGCGACCGGTTGCGGCGGTCAACGATATCCGCGTGCATCAGCCCGCCGCGGCGCTGGCGCGTCTGCCCGGCGTCCGGTGTCATGTCTTCGGCAGCGGTCAGGCAATGAAGCAGCCGGAACCGGGAGAGGAATCGGTCTTCGTCTGGCAGCGCCAGATCCTGGAGCCTGCGCGGGCGGATGATCATCTGAAACTGCTGCGGCAGGGCCATCTGGTGGTTTCCGAATGGGACGATGACCCGCGCATCTGGCCGATGGTGGTGCGGACGAACTTCTTCTGTCTGCGCGCCAGCCACGCCGTCCAGACCTCCACAGATGCACTGGGCGCGTTCATTCGCCAGCACAATCCGACGGTGGGTGTCTTCCCCAACCAGCTGGCCAATGTCCCGCCGTTGCAGGTGCCAGAAAGGGCGCTTGGGCAGCCGGTCACCCTCTTCTTCGGCGCCCTGAACCGGGAGGAGGACTGGCAGCCCGTCATGGCGGAACTGAACGACGTCCTGCGTATCTTCGGTGACCGGGTGCGGGTCACGGTCGTGCATGACCGGGGATTCTTCGATGCGCTGGAGACGGCGCGGAAGGTGTTTCACCCGACCTGTCCGCATGACCGCTACCGTGAACTGCTGGGGCAGGCGGACATCGCCCTGCTGCCGCTTTCCGACACACCGAAGAATCGCCTGAAATCGGATCTGAAGTTCATCGAGTGTGCGGCGGAGGGGACCGCCGTGCTGGCCGCGCCCACCGTCTACGAGAAGACGATCAGGCACAATGAGACCGGCCTGATCTTCCGCACGCCGCGACAGTTCGGACTGAAATTGCGCGCCCTGATCGGGGATCATTCCCTGCGTCGCCGGCTGTTGCGCAATGCCCATGCCCACGTGGCGCGGGAACGGCGGCTGGAGGATCACGTGACGGCGCGTCTCGACTGGTACCGCAGCCTGCTGGACCAGCGCGCGTCGCTGGATGCGGCGATGCGGGCCCGTTGCCTCGACATCCCCGCGACGCGCTGGTAAAAGCCCGCTCATGCGACGTTTCATGGATGCAGTCTCAGCCGTCCGGCGAATTATCAACCCGGTCCTGTAATACTCAGGGCCGGGCCAATCTGCCTTTCTGACCGCCATCCCGATGAAGAATGTGCCGCGCGCCAGCGATCCCTGCCGTGGCAGACCACAAACGAGTTTCAGACATGACCCAGGACTACAAGGACACCGTCTTCCTGCCGAAGACCGACTTTCCCATGCGCGCTGGCCTGCCGCAGAAGGAACCGGAGATCCTGAAGCGTTGGTACGACATGGATATCTGGGGCAAGCTGCGCGAAAGCTCGAAGGGGCGGGAGAAGTTCATCCTGCATGACGGCCCCCCCTATGCGAATGGCGACATCCACGCCGGGCACGCGCTGAACAAGATCCTGAAGGACGTGATCAACCGCTCCCGCCAGATGCTGGGCTTCGACGCCAACTACGTGCCGGGCTGGGACTGCCATGGCCTGCCGATCGAATGGAAGATCGAGGAGAAGTACCGCAAGGCCGGCAAGAACAAGGACGAGGTGCCGCTGAAGGAATTCCGCAAGGAATGCCGCGACTTCGCCGATCACTGGATCAACGTGCAGCGCGACGGGTTCAAGCGCCTCGGTGTCTTCGGCGACTGGGAACGCCCCTATCTGACCATGGCCTATGAGTCCGAGTCGGTAACGGTCAGCGAGTTGCTGAAGTTCCTGATGGACGGCTCCCTCTACAAGGGGTCGAAGGCGGTCATGTGGTCGGTGGTGGAGAAGACCAGCCTTGCCGAGGCGGAGATCGAGTATCACGACCACACGTCCTTCACCATCTGGGTCCGGTTCCCGGTCGTCCGTACCGACGATCCGGCCCTGGAAGGCGCGTCGATCCTGATCTGGACCACGACTCCCTGGACCATCCCCGGCAACCGGGCACTGGCCTATGGGGAGGAGATCGCCTACGGCGTCTATCAGGTCGACGCGGTGGAGGAAGGTTCCCTGGCCGTGGTGGGGGAGAAGCTGGCGCTGGCCGATGCCCTGGCCGAGGAAGTGCGCGCAAAGGCCGGGATCAGTGCCTGGACCCGCGTCGCCGCCGTGACCAATCCCGCCGGAACGGTCTGCCGCCATCCGCTGAGCGCGCTTGGCTATACCTATGAGGACCGGCTGCTGCCCGCCGACTACGTGACGACGGAACAGGGCACGGGCTTCGTCCATATCGCGCCCGGCCATGGCGCGGAGGACTTCGACCTTGGCCGTGAATATGGTGTCGAGGTGCCGGACACGGTAGGGCCGGACGGTGTCTACTACCCGCATGTGCCGCATTTCGCCGGACACCATGTGTTCAAGGCGCATGGGCCGGTGATCGAGACCCTGACCGAGCACGGCGGCCTGCTGGCGCATGGCAAGATCGTCCATTCCTATCCGCACAGCTGGCGCTCCAAGGCACCGCTGATCTTCCGCAATGCGCCGCAGTGGTTCATCTCCATGGAGAAGAACGGCCTGCGGGAGACCGCGCTGAAGGCCATCGACGAGACCGCCTTCTATCCGGCCTCGGGCCAGCGCCGCCTGCGGGACATGATTGCGCGCCGGCCCGACTGGCTGCTGTCGCGGCAGCGTGTCTGGGGCGTGCCGATCACCGTGTTCGTCGACAAGCGCACCGGCGAGCCGCTGCGTGACCCGGCGGTGAACGCCCGCATCGTGGAGGCGATTGCCCGCGACGGCTGTGACGCCTGGTTCGAGTCCGATCCGTCCGTCTTCCTCGGTCCGGACCATGATCCGGACAACTTCGAGCAGGCGCGTGACATCCTGGATGTCTGGTTCGATTCCGGCACCACGCATGCGTTCTGCCTGGAGAAGCGCGACGACCTGCGGTCCCCGGCGGACCTCTATCTGGAAGGCTCCGACCAGCACCGCGGCTGGTTCCATTCGTCCCTGCTGGAGAGCTGCGGCACCCGTGGCCGCGCGCCCTACAAGGGAGTGCTGACCCACGGTTTCCTGCTGGACGAGAAGAAGGAGAAGATGTCGAAGTCGGTCGGCAACACGATCTCCCCGCAGGACGTCATGAAACAGTATGGCGCCGATATCCTGCGGCTCTGGGTCGTGGCGGCGGACTTCTCGGAGGACCTGCGGTTCGGGCCGAACATCATCAAGTCGACGGCGGATTCCTATCGTCGCCTGCGCAACACCATGCGGTTCCTGCTCGGCAATCTGGATGGCTGGTCGGCGGAGGAGGAACTGCCGGTCGCGGAGATGCCGGAGCTGGAGCGCTATATCCTGCACCGTCTGGCGGTGATGGACCGCGACCTGCGACGCAACCTGGATGTCTATGATTTCCACCGTATCCATGTGGAGCTGTTCAACTTCTGCACCGTCGAGCTGTCCTCGTTCTACTTCGATGTGCGCAAGGACGCGCTCTACTGTGATCCGGCGGGTTCCGTGCGCCGCCGCGCGGCCCGTACCGTGCTTGACCGGCTGTTCCATGCGCTGGTCACCTGGTTCGCGCCGATCCTCAGCTTCACGGCGGAGGAGGTCTGGCAGAGCCGTTTCAACGACCCGTCCGACAGCGTGCATCTGAAGCTGTTCCCGGAGATCCCGGCGGAATGGCTGAACGACAATCTGGCGGCCCGCTGGGACCGCATCGCCCGCATCCGCCGCGTCGTGACCGGCGCGCTGGAGGTGGAACGGCGGGAGAAGCGGATAGGTGCCAGCCTGCAGGCCGCGCCGGTCGTGCATGTCTCGGCGGAGGACGCGGCACTGCTCGATGGCCTCGACGTGGCCGAGATTTGCATCACCTCCGACATCCACATCAGCACTGATCCGGCACCGGAAGGCGCCTTCACGCTGGACGATGTGGAAGGCGTCGCCGTGGTCCCGGCCCTGGCCGAAGGCGGCAAGTGCCAGCGCTGCTGGATGGTGCTGCCCGAGGTGACGGAGACCCAGGACATCTGCAACCGCTGCACGGATGCCGTGGCGGCCTGACCGGGCCCGGCTTAGAAATCCTGTGCGACGGTCGAGTTAAACTCGTTTGTCCCACGGCTGTTGCCGCACTCCCTTGAAGCTGCCGGCCGGACTGATCCGGTCGGCAGCATTCATTTCGGGACGTGTCTGCCATGGAAATCCTCTCGGCCCTTGTTCTCTTTGCCGTCGTCACGACCATCACGCCCGGCGGCGCAACGACGCTCTCCACCGCTTCAGGGATGAACTTCGGCGTGCGCCGCAGCCTGCCGCTGATCGCGGGCATGGTGTCGGGACTTGGGACGCTGGTCTTCTGTGCCGGGTTCGGGCTGGCCAGCCTGATCGCGGCGGCGCCGGCGCTGGAACTTGCGCTGCGGCTCGCCGGATCGGCCTATCTGCTCTGGCTGGCATGGCGGACGGCCCGCAACGGTGCGCCCGGCGCGGCGGGCGATGTGGAGATCAGACCCTACAGCTATGTGGCAGGACTGATGCTTGTCTCGGTCAATCCGAAAGCCTGGGCCATGGCCTTCGGGGCCAGTGCCGCCTTCGCCGGGGGGATGAGCAATCCGGTACTCGCGGCCCTGGTCATGGCGCTGGTGTTCATGGTCTGCGGCGCGTCGGCGCTGACCCTCTGGTGCGGCGCCGGGGCGATGCTGGCGCGGTTGCTGAAGACGGAGAGGCAGTGGCGCCTGCTGAACGGTATGCTCGGCATGCTGCTGGTGGTGTCCATCGTCCCGATGTGAGTCCGGGTGTGGACCGTGCCTCCCCTCTCCCCCTCCCGGCCACCCACAAGGATCATCCCATGGGTGGTCGGGAGGGGGAGAGGGGAGGCACGGTCTACAAACGACTCAGGAGAGGGATGGAACAGGCAGTGAAAGAACGCGCTATACCGGCAACCGAAGCTCCACCCGTAACCCGCCCATCTCGGAGGCCCCCAGCCTGATCTCGCCGCCGTGGCGGCGCACCACGTCGCGGGCGATGGTCAGACCCAGCCCGGCGCCGCCCGTGTCCGGCCCGCGCGCGTCATCCATGCGGCGGAAGGGGCGGAACATCTCGCTGCGCCGCTCTGCGGGGATGCCGGGTCCATCGTCGTCGATCTGGATGTAGATCTGGTTGGAGCGGCGCTCCGCCAGCAGACTGATGCTGTCCGCGTGGCGGCGACTGTTCTCCATAAGATTGGTCAGACAGCGCTTCAGCCCGTTGGGCCGTCCGATCATATGCAGATCACCTGCGATGCTGTCCGTGACAGTGGCACCCTGACGCCGTGTGTCGTCGGCAACCGCCCTGACCACGTTGGCAAGGTCCAGTGGCTCCGCCGGTTCCTGGTCCTGGCCGCGGGCATAGGCCAGATAGCCGTCGACCATGCGCTGCATGTCGTTCACGTCGCTGCGCAGATCCTCGATCTCCGGGTCCTCGCCCAGCATGGCGAGCTGCAGCTTCATCCGGGTCAGTGGCGCGCGCAGGTCGTGGCTGACACCCGCCAGCATCTCGCTGCGCTGCTCGATCTGCCGCGTCATGCGGTTCTTCATCTCCAGCAGGTTGCGGGCGGCCTTTCGTACTTCCAGCGCGCCGCTGGGTCGGAAGTCCGGGGCTTCCTGGCCCTTGCCATAGCGTTCCGCGGCGGAGGCGAGCCAGCGGATCGGTCGCACCTGGTTGCGCAGGAACAGTACCGCGATGAACAGAACCACGATTGATGTGGCGATCATGGAGATGATCAGGATGTTGATGGTCAGCGAGTACAGCCGCTCGTCACGCGTCGAGACATGCAGCACCCCGTCGGGCAACTGGATGCTGACCCCCAGCCGCCGGGCCTCCGACCCCGTGTCGATGACGAAGGGGTAGGTGACGCTGCGGGCGATGAACTGGGCGAACATCCGGTCCTTCAGCGAGTAGTCACCGGGATCGATATCGGCGCCGCGCACCGGGTTGCTGAGTTGCGCGCCGCCGACGAATTCGACGCGCAGGCGCAGCTTGTCCTGGGCCGCCTGGGCCAGCCAGGCCCGCTCCGCCCGCTTCTCCGCCGTGGACATGCTGTCCAGCACCAGCATGATCTCGCCCACGACGCCGGACGCCATGTGCGCGGAGACCGACTTCCAGTGCCGCTCATAGAAGAACCAGGCGACCATTGCCTGCACCAGGATCAGCGGCAGGATGATGATCAGCAGGGCGCGGGGAAACAGCCGCTTGGGCATCAGTTGCCGCATCCGGCCCAGCAGAGGCAGGGTTACGCGCATGTGCGGGACCTGCTGGCCTTGATGCCCTGTCCGGTCATGCGTTCACCGCAGTGGCCCAGAGGACATAGCCCTCACCCCGGACGGTCTGCAGGTGTGTCGGCTGGCGCGGATCATCCTCCAGCTTGCGCCGCAGGCGCGTGACCTGCACATCGATGGCGCGGCCCGCCGGGTCACCGGCTTCGCCTGCCAGCATCTCCCGGCTGATGGTTTCACCGGGGCGGGCGGCCAGGGTCTGCAGCAATGCCGCCTCACCGCTGGTCAGCCGCACCGGGGCATCGTCACGGGTCAGTCGGTTGGTGGCCCGGTCGAAACGGAAATCGCCGAAACCAAGGACCTGCGTGGCCGGACGTCGCGTGCCGCGCCGCAGCACGGCCCGGATGCGCAGCAGCAGTTCCTTTGGCTCGAACGGCTTGGTCAGGTAGTCATCGACACCGGTTTCCAGGCCCGCGATCCGGTCATCCGCATCGCCGAGGGCGGTGAGCATCAGGATCGGCACCTGCCGACCGGTGCCGAGCAGGCGACTGGCGAACTGCCGGCCATCCTCCCCCGGCAGCATGACGTCGAGGATCAGCAGGTCGAACTCGATCCCTGCCAGACGGCTTTCCGCCTCCGCCGTGTCCGCGGCCTCGCTGATCCGGAAGCCGTTGTCGCCGAGGAAACGGCGCAGCAGGCCGCGCAACCGGCTGTCATCATCAACGATCAGGATATGCGGGCTGTCATCGGTCATGCGGGGCTTTCATGTATCCGGTGCTCACTTGCGGATCTGGGCGAGGATGGTGTCGCGGCTCTCCTGGTCGATCAATTCCGAAAGTACCCGGCGATAGCCCTCCACGGCCTCCGGCCCTGCGCGACGAAAGGCGCGGGCAACCCGTTCCTGCTGCGGCTCGGAGCAGGCGGCCTCCAGCGCCTGGCCGCTTTCGGTCAGGGACAGGTGCCGCAACCGGCGATCCCGTGCCCCCGGGGTCTGGGCCACATAGCCATCGCGCACCATGGCCCCCAGCACACGGGCAAGCGATTGCTTGGTGATGTTCAGGATCTTCAGCAGGTCCTGCACCGTGATGTCGGGATTGCGGCCAACGAAATGCAGCACCCGGTGATGCGCGCGCCCATAGCCGACGGTGGCCAGAACCTGATCCGGATCTGACGTAAAGTCCCGGTAGGCAAAGAAAAGCATCTCGATGGCCTGACGCAGGTCACGACCCTGCGGATGATTCTGTCCGTCAAACCATGCTTCCCAATTGGCGGTCGCAGGGTCATCATCATCGGGCTTTGGGGAACTGGAAAAAGATACGTCAACCATGTTGACTTAGTTTCCTTACAATGTTACTCACAACGCGCATTAGGCGACACATTTGTATAAACGAGGCAGGCAATGAGCAACTTCGCGGACCAGGATGGTCTGATCTGGTACAACGGTGAGATGGTCCAGTGGCGAGATGCAGATGTACATGTGCTGACGCATGGGCTGCATTATGCCAGTTCCGTGTTTGAAGGCGAGCGCGTCTATGGCGGCGAGATCTTCAAGCTGACCGAGCACACGGAGCGGCTGGTTCGGTCCGCCGCCCTGCTCGACTTCGAAATTCCCTATTCCGTCGCGGAAATTGATGCCGCCTGCCGCAAGGTCGTGACCGACAACAAGATCGTCGACGGCTATGTCCGCCCGGTTGCGTGGCGCGGCAGCGAGATGATGGGCGTGTCAGCGCAGGCCAACCGGATCAACCTGGCCATCGCGGTCTGGGAGTGGCCGAGCTACTTCTCGCCGGAGGAGCGGCTGCAGGGTATCCGCCTGCAGATCTCCAAGTGGCGCCGGCCCGATCCGGCCACCGCGCCCGTCGAGTCCAAGGCTGCGGGCCTCTACATGATCTGCACCCTGTCGAAACATGCCGCGGAGAAGGAAGGCTATGCCGATGCGCTGATGCTGGACTGGCGCGGTCAGGTGGCCGAGGCAACGGGGGCCAACATCTTCTTCACCCGCAACGGCAAGATCTACACGCCGACGCCTGATTGCTTCCTGGACGGCATCACCCGCCGGACGGTGATCGCACTGGCTAAGGAACGCGGCTACGAGGTCATCGAGCGGCGGATCATGCCGGAGGAGATGGCGGATTTCGAGGAATGCTTCCTCACCGGTACGGCGGCGGAAGTGACGCCGGTGCGGGAGATCGGACCCTATGCCTTCACACCGGGTGGGATCTGCGAAGCCCTGATCGCGGACTATGATGCGGTGGTGCGGCGCAAGAACAGCAAGGAAGCAGCGTGAACCCAGAACGCCCCAAGGGTGGTCGCCGGTCGGGCGGTGGTGACAGCAGTCGCCGCCGCCCTGCCGCGTCTGGCGGCCCCGCCCGTCGGCATGGCGAGATCACGGTCCCTGCAGAGGCCCTGAAGATCTGGGTCGAGCGGGGCCTGACCCAGTTCAAGGTCGCGGAGGTCAGCCTGACCGAAGCCCGCGACAATGCCCGCCTGGAGCAGGAAGCGCGTACCCGCGCCCGCAGCGTCCAGGGTCAGATCGTCTACAACTACCTGCTCGACCGGAAGGGCAGCACGGCCTGGTGGCAGGAATGGGGTGGCTTTGATCTGGAGTCGGAGATTCTGACTGAAGCGGTGCTGAGCATTCCGTCCGTGAAAGCGCGCATCGACGCCTTCGACCCGAAGGACAATGAATGGGGCCTCGATACGGTCGAGGATTACCGGGACGTGCTGTTGCAGGCGCATCACGGTGATGTGGAGGAGGACGACCTGCGTCGCGGCCTGCGCCGCTGGCTGGGCCACCTGTCGCCGGACGCCCGCCGCCTGTTCGCCCGCGACATCAAGAGCTGGCTGAAGGAACCCGCACCGAAGCCGGAAGGCTGACGCGCGGCCCCGCTGAGCGACCGGACAGCCGACCAGATTCACCGCCAATACGAATGTCCCGACATTCCCCTGTCAGAGGGAACGCCGGGACTGTTCGTCATCACCCGTCGTTTCAGGCGGCTTCGACGGCTTTCGTCTTCTCGAACGTCAGCCCGTCCGGTCCGACATGGACTTCCACGGTGGTCCCGTCGGCGATCTCACCGGCCAGGATGCGTTCCGCCAGCGCATTCTGAAGTTCGCGCTGGATGACGCGCTTCAGCGGGCGGGCACCATAGACCGGGTCGTAACCGGCATCGGCCAGCCAGTCGCGGGCGGCGTCGTCCAGTTCCACTTCGATCTTCCGCTCCGCCAGCAGGTCCTGCAGGTGGCGCAACTGGATATCCACGATACCGCCCATGTGCGCCCGTGCCAGACGGTGGAACAGGATGATCTCGTCCAGCCGGTTGACGAACTCGGGCCGGAAGTGGTCCCGCACCGCCTTCATCACCTGAGCCTCGGCCAGGACAGTGTCATCTTCGGGGCCCAGTGCCGCCAGATGCTCGCTGCCCAGGTTCGAGGTCATGATGATCAGGGTGTTGCGGAAATCGACCGTGCGACCCTGACCGTCCGTCAGGCGGCCATCGTCCAGCACCTGCAACAGCACGTTGAAGACATCCGGATGCGCCTTCTCGACCTCGTCGAACAGGATCACCTGATAGGGCCTGCGCCGGACGGCCTCGGTCAGGGCACCGCCCTCGTCATAGCCGACATAGCCCGGCGGGGCACCGATCATGCGGGCCACAGCATGTTTCTCCATGTACTCGGACATGTCGATGCGGACCATGGCCTGGTCGTCGTCGAACATGAACTCGGCCAGCGCCTTGGTCAGTTCGGTCTTGCCGACACCGGTGGGGCCCAGGAACAGGAACGACCCGATCGGCCGGTTGGGGTCCTGCAGACCGGCACGGGAACGACGGACCGCGTGGGCCACGGCCCTGATCGCCTCTTCCTGACCGATCACACGCTCGCCGATCCGCGCTTCCATCTGCAGCAGCTTCTCGCGCTCGCCGGCCAGCATCTTCTCCACCGGCACCCCGGTCCAGCGGCTGACGATGATGGCAATGTCTTCCTCCGTCACCGATTCGCGGACACCGGCCGGGGCACACTTGCCTTCCGCTTCTGCCAGTTTCTGCTCCAGTTCCGGGATCAGGCCATAGGTCAGTTCACCGGCACAGGCCAGATCGCCGCGCCGCTTGGCGTCCTCGACGTCGTTGCGGGCATGGTCCAGCTCTTCCTTGACCTGCTGCGCCTCGCCCAGCTTGTCCTTCGCAGCCTGCCAGCGCGCGGTCTGCGCCCGGCTCTGCTCCTCCAGATCCGCCAGCTCGGTCTCCAGCTTCTGCAGCCGGTCCTTCGAGGCCTGATCGCTTTCCTTGGTCAGGGCCTCGCGCTCGATCTTCAGCTGGATCACCCGGCGGTCGAGCAGTTCCAGCTCCTCCGGCTTCGAATCCACCTGCATGCGCACACGGCTCGCCGCCTCGTCCACCAGGTCGATGGCCTTGTCGGGCAGGAAACGGTCGGTGATGTAGCGGTTCGACAGGGTGGCGGCGGAGACAAGCGCGGCGTCGGCGATACGGACGCCGTGATGCACCTCGTACTTCTCCTTCAGGCCACGCAGGATGGAGACTGTGTCCTCCACCGTCGGCTCCGAGATGAAGACCGGCTGGAACCGCCGCGCCAGCGCCGCGTCCTTCTCGATATGCTTGCGGTATTCGTCCAGCGTGGTCGCGCCCATGCAGTGCAGTTCACCGCGCGCCAGGGCCGGCTTCAGCAGGTTGGAGGCATCCATGGCCCCGTCCGCCTTGCCTGCACCGACCAGGGTATGCAGCTCGTCGATGAACAGCACGATCTCGCCGGCCGCCGACTGCACTTCCTGCAGCACGGCCTTCATCCGCTCCTCGAACTCGCCACGGTATTTCGCACCGGCGATCATCGCGCCGAGATCCAGTACCAGCAGGCGCTTGTTCTTCAGACCCTCCGGCACGTCACCGTCGATGATGCGGCGCGCCAGGCCCTCGGCAATGGCGGTCTTGCCGACACCGGGTTCACCGATCAGGACAGGATTGTTCTTGGTCCGGCGCGACAGCACCTGGATGGCGCGGCGAATCTCGTCGTCGCGGCCGATCACAGGGTCCAGCTTGCCTTCCCGCGCTGCCTCGGTCAGGTCGCGGGCATAGCGTTTCAGCGCGTCATAGCCATCCTCGGCGGAGGCACTGTCCGCCGTGCGTCCCTTGCGCATGTCGTTGATTGCCGTGTTCAGCGCCTGCGGGGCGACACCGGCGCCCTTCAGGATCTTCGCCGCTTCGGCATCATTCGCCATGGCCAGGGCCAGCAGCATCATTTCCGCCGTGACGAACTTGTCACCGGCCTTGGTCGCCAACTGGCCAGCCTGTTCGAAGACCCGCGCCAGTTCCGGGGCAAGATAGACCTGCCCGGCACCGGAACCCTCGACCCTGGGCAGCTTGCCCAGCGCCATTTCGGTCTGCTGCAGCGCCTGCTTCGCGTCACCGCCAGCGGCGGCGATCAGCGATGCGGCCATGCCCTGTTCGTCATCCAGCAGCACCTTCAGCAGGTGCTCCGTGGTGAAACGCTGATGATTGGACCGGACAGCCAGCCCCTGGGCGCTTTGCAGAAAGCCGCGCGCCCGTTCCGTGTAGTTCTCGAAGTCCATGCTTCCCTCTTTCCAAAGCCCGCGTCCGACACCCCGTTCCGGGCCTGTCATCGGCGTCTCACTAGAGTTTGCCTGTCATGATGCGCGTCGCCGCGCGGTTCGGATGTCCGGTCCCCGGCTGGGCAACCCGACACCACATATGTTGTTATTGTGCAACGCTTGCGCAAGACAGCGGCAAGCCAGATTTCGCATTCAATTGGCTTGTCCGTGTGCCAGCCACTTGATCCGTGGGGTGGGTCGGGACACTCTCCCGCCATGACACGCATCACCAGACTCTGCCGCTATCCGGTCAAGGGCCTTGCCGCCGATGACCTGACCGCCATCGACCTGACCGCAGGCCAGCCCATTCCGTTCGACCGCAAGTGGGCGATCGCGCATGGCTCGACCACCTTCGATCCTGCTGATCCGAAGCATCTGCCCAAGACCAGCTATCTGCAACTGATGCAGCATGAGCGGCTGGCGACGCTGGATGCGCAGTTCGATGATGCCGAACAGACACTGACCCTGCTGCGGGACGGCAGGCAGGTGGCGCGGGGCAACCTGTCCCTGCCTATCGGACGCAGCCTGGTCGAGCAGTTCCTGTCTGCCTGGGCGAAGGAGGAACTGCGTGGCGCGCCGCGCATCGTCACCGCGCCCGGCGCGGAACTGAGTGATGTCGGCCTGCCGGTGCTGTCCCTGATCAACCTGAACAGCGTGCGCGATATCGAGCGGGTGGCCCGCAAGCCGGTCGATCCGATGCGGTTTCGCGGCAACATCTACGTCGACGACATGCCCGCCTGGGCCGAGTTCGATCTGGTCGGCAAGGCCGTGAGTGCCGGCGGCGCGCGGCTTCAGGGCCTGGCACGGATCGACCGGTGCGGCGCGACGAACGTGAACCCGGAAACGGCGGAGCGTGACATGCAGATCCCGAAAGTGCTGCAGTCGGGCTTCGGCCATGTCGACTGTGGTATCTATCTGTCGGTTACGGGAGATGGCCGCATCGCGGTCGGAGATTCGCTTGGGGAGGGCGATGATGGAAATGGGTGACAATCTGTCGGGGGCGCAGGCCTTCGACCTCAGTCCGGAACAGGTCGAGATCCTGGACACGGCGGATCGCTATGGCCGGGAACAGCTCGCGCCGCTGGCGTCGCGGATGGATGACGAGGAATGGTGGCCGGACAAGGAATTCCGGGCACTGGGCCAGATGGGCTATCTGGGGGTCACGGCACCGTCGGAATTCGGCGGGGCGGAACTGGACGTCTTCGGTTCCGGTCTGGTGCTGCAGGCCTTCAGCCGCTGGAACCCGGCGCTGGGGCTGGCCTGGGTGGCGCATGACAATCTCTGCATGAACAACATCCTGCGCAACGGCAATGACGACATCCGCAAGCGCTACATCCCCGGTCTGGTGGACGGCAGCCTGGTCGGCGCGCTCGGCCTGACGGAGCCGGGGGCAGGGTCGGATGCGCTGGGATCCATGGCCACCACCGCCCGGCGCGACGGCGACGACTATGTGCTGAACGGGCGCAAGCTCTACATCACCAACGGCCCCATCGCCGACGTGCTGCTGGTCTACGCCAAGACGGACCGCGACCGCGGCGCCAAGGGCATTTCCGCCTTCGTGGTGGAGAAGGACTTTCCCGGTTTCAGCGTGGCGCAGAAGCTCAACAAGATGGGTTTCCGAGGCAGCCAGACCGGTGAACTGGTGTTCGACGACTGTCGTGTCCCCGCTGCCAACATGGTTGGGGAGGAGAATCGCGGCCACGTCGTTGTCATGTCCGGGCTGGATCTGGAACGGGCGATGATCTCCCCCATCTGCCTCGGCATCTCGGAGCGCGCGCTGGAGCTTTCCGTCGAATATGCGCGGGAGCGCAAGCAGTTCGGCAAGCCCATCGCCAGCTTCCAGATGGTGCAGTCGCACGTCGCCGACATGTACACCTATGTGGAGGCCATTCGCCTGTTCACCTATCGCGGCCTCTCCGCCGTGAACAACCTGGTGGAGGGCGAGGGCGGGCGCGGCGACGTGCACAAGCTCAGCGCCGCCTCCGTGATGTTCACCGCCAACATGATGAACCGGGTGCTCGACCTGGCGGTGCAGGTCCATGGCGGCATCGGCTACATCTGGGAAAGCGAGATCAACCGGCTCTACCGGCACACCAAGCTGCTCGAGATCGGCGCGGGCACGACCGAGGTCCGCAAGATGATCATCGCCGAGGAAGTACTGAAGTAGGGGCGCTGCGCCTGGGATCTCTTTGGTCCCCCGGCCAGCCCTCTCCCCCTCCCGACCACCCATCAGGATACTCGCGTGGGTGGTCGGGAGGGGGAGAGGGCTGGCCGGGGTCAGCACATGAACCGCGAGAGGCCAGGCCGGGGACCACGAACGACTCGGCCACATACACCTTGGCCTGCCGGAATGACCATGTTATAGACCCCGCGACTGGCGAACGCGGGTTCGCCGGACCGGTATCTATTTCTCTGGTCATGCCCGTTGGGGGTCGGCCATTGCTGAAGACGAAAGAGGAACGCCTTGGAAGTCAGCGTACGCGACAACAATGTGGACCAGGCACTGAAGGTCCTGAAGAAGAAGATGCAGCGGGAAGGCATCTTCCGTGAGATGAAGCTTCGTAACTATTACGAGAAGCCGTCCCAGCGCCGGGCGCGGGAGAAGGCCGAAGCGGTGCGTCGTGCCCGCAAGCTGGCCCGCAAGCGCGCGCAGCGCGACGGGCTCTGATCACACCCTGACGGGAACGCGATCGCACAGGACGACCCGGTGGCCCCGCCGCCGGGCGTTTTTGTGTGTCTGGAGCAGATCGCCGGCCGGGTGAAAGGCTGGTTCTCCATTGCGTCGGTCAATCGACCGATCAGGGAAACCGACCCGCAGTCCGTTCCTGCGACCGCCCATGCGATCCTGACGACAGATCCAACCCTGTCGGCGCCGCCTGCAGTGGCTCGACGCCGAGTTACGCCGCCTGCGCCTCCAGGCCGATGGAGCGGTAGCGGTAGACGCCGTCGTCGCCGATCTTGCGTTCCATGCGGCCCTGGCCGATCAGCATGTGGATGTGGCTGATCCCCTCCGACATCGCCAGGCCCATGTCGTCCGGGCCGAGCTTGCGCAGGAACATGGTGGGCAGCAGTTCCTGCACCGATGACCATTCGCCGGCACCTTTCCAGAGCGATTTCAGGCGGGCGCGGTGGTGGTCCTGCAGATAGTTGAT
The DNA here is from genome assembly GCA_016865035.1 of Kordiimonadales bacterium IMCC3096. Lineage (GTDB taxonomy): Bacteria > Pseudomonadota > Alphaproteobacteria > Minwuiales > Minwuiaceae > Minwuia. The sequence continues at coordinate 1,250,346 of CP018227.1, read as the reverse complement.
CCGGGCGTGCAGGCTGCGGAACGGATCGCCATGCGCGGGCAGGATCAGCACGTCATCGGGCAGCGGGCGGAAGACGTCGAGGGTTTCGAGATAGAGTTTCAGCGGGTTGGCGTCCGGTTCCGCGGGATAGACGCCGATGTGCGGCGTGATGCGCGGCAGGATCTGGTCGCCGGAGATCAGCACGTTGAGATCCTCGCACCAGAGCGAGGCATGTTCCGGTGAGTGGCCGCGTCCGATCAGCACCTGCCAGTCATGGTCGCCGATACGCACCTTCTGATCCTGGTACAGCCTGCGGAAACTGCGCGGGATCGGCGTCATCATCTTGGCGACGCGGTTGTAGCCGCGCTCCCGCAGTGCCTCCAGCATCTCCTCGCTGTAGCCGATGCGACGATAGTGCTCGATCACGTCCTCCGGCACCCGCTCCGCCACGTCCAGCGCCATGGTGCGCCCGAAGGCCCATTCGCCGAGCGTCATCCAGAGCTGGCAGCCCCAGCGTTCCGTCAGCCAGCCCGCCTGCCCCACGTGGTCGGTATGGAAGTGGGTGCAGAGGATGCGGGTGATGGGCTGCCCCTCCAGGTGCTTCTCGAAGATCTCCTCCCACCAGGCCATGATCTTGCGGCTCTTCAGCCCGGTATCGACCATCGCCCAGCCGGCGCCGTCACGGATCAGCCAGAGGTTGATGTAGTCCAGACCGGGGATCGGGATCGCCATGCGGACCCACAGCACCCCGGGCGCCACTTCCATGACCTCTGCCCCCTCGGGGCGCTGGTCACCAAAGGGATAGTCGAGCTCGGGCCGTGCCGGGAAAGCGTCCACCGGGAATCTCCGCCAATGCAGCTGATGTCTGATCTGTCGTCTGAATCTCCCGGAGGGCTCGGCAAACGTCAACCTGTTGTGCAACACTGTCGGCGCGCACCGGCCATGCCGGTCCCTGTCCCCACAGCCGGAGTTGATGCCCGTGAGTGATACCGAACGCCCCCTTGCGACTGGCACGAAGCAGCTTGAGACGGATCGAGTCGTGGTGACGGAATGGAGTTTTCCACCCGGCGGCCATACGGGCTGGCATCGCCACGAGATGGACTATGTCGTGGTGCCCGTGACCACCGGTGACCTAACCATCGAGACCTCGGACGGCCTGTCGAAGGCACCGCTGCAGACCGGCGTGTCCTACACCCGCGAGGCCGGGGTGGAGCACGACGTCATCAACGACAACGACTTTGCGTTCCGCTTCATCGAAGTCGAGCTGAAGTAAGCCGTCTTGATGCTCAAGACCGGCCCGATGCCGGTCCTGCTTGTCACCATCGCGATCGACATGCTGGGCTTTGGCCTGATCATCCCGCTGCTGCCGTTCTACGCCACGGACTTCGGGGCAGGTCCGGCGCTAGTGGCGCTGCTGTTCGCCACATATTCGCTGGGTCAGCTGGTAGGCACGCCGCTGCTGGGCCGGCTTTCCGACAGGATCGGGCGACGTCCGATCATTCTTACCTGTCTGGGTGTCAACGTCATCGCCTACCTCGGGTTCGGACTGGCCGACAGTCTACTGACCCTGTTCGTCGCCCGTGTCATCGGTGGCATGGCGGCGGGCAAGATCGCGGTGGCGCAGGCCTATGCGGCAGACATCAGTTCCGGGTCGGGCCGGACAGGGGCCATGGGGCTGACGGGTGCGGCCTTCGGCTTCGGCTTCGCCTTTGGTCCTGCACTGGGCGGCCTCATCCTGGGAGCGGATCCGAGTCCGGCGGAGTATGGCATGCCCGCGTTCGTTGCGGCCGGGCTGAGCCTGCTGGCGCTGGTCTGGGGCCTGTTCGCGCTACCCGAGAGCCTGCCGCGTGAGAGCCGGGACAGCGAGGATCGTGTCCCATTCCGGCAGCGGCTGCAGATTGTCCGGTCGCGACCGGAGCTGCTCGGGATGGTCGTCATCTTCTTCGCGATCAGTTTCACCTTCAGCCAGGTGGAGGCGACCTTTCCGCTGTGGACCGCTGTCAACCTGGGCTGGGGACCGCTGCAGGTCGGTTATACCTTCACCTACATCGGCATCCTGATCATCATCTGTCAGGGGTTTCTGGTGGGGCGCATTGCACCGATGGTCGGAAACTTCAGACTGCTGGTCGCGGCGCTGTGCAGCCTGACCGTCGCGCTGACGGCGATCATCCTGGCGGTGGATGCGGTGACGCTTCTGATCTCTGTGACCTTCATGTGTCTCGGCATGGCCTTTTCTTCCCCCACCCAGTCTGCCATTGCCAGCAATCTGGTGCCCGCGACCCGCGTCGGCGCGTTCCTCGGCCTGTGCCACGGGGCATCGTCGCTTGGACGGGTTCTTGGCCCGGCATGGGGTGGGCCGATCTTTGAAACGCTCGGGCCGGACTGGCCTTATCTGATCGGTGGCGGCATCATGGCACTGACACTGTTGCTGACACTGAAACTGCGCGGGGTATTGCGCCCCGGCGACGGTGATCCGGCCTGAACAACTATCCTGGGGAGGACAGACAGATGAACGAAGACATGCGCTATGAGGTCAGGAACGGGGTTGCGTGGGTGACCCTGAACCGGCCCGAGGCCCTGAACGCCATGAACCAGAACATTCTGGACGGCTACACGCAGGTGGTGCGCAAGGTGGAGGCGGATCCGGAGGTCAAGGTGCTGGTCTTCACCGGATCCGGGCGGGCGTTCTCCGCCGGTGCCGATCTGAAGTATGTCCTCAGCTTCATGGGGCAGGGCGACCCGGAGAAGGTCCGGACCTTCATGCGCCAGGCCTACGAGGCCTTTGCGGTTGTCGGCGAATGCGAGAAGCCGACCATCGCCGCCGTGAACGGCATCACCGCCGCGGGCGGGATCGAGCTGCTGCTGGCCTGTGATCTGGCCTTTGCCGTGGAAAGCGCGAAGATCGGTGACGGACACATCAATTTCGGCATGCTGCCCGGTGGCGGCAGTTCCATCCGCCTGCCGCGCAAGATCAGCGAGACCCGCGCCAAGTACCTGCTGCTGACCGGGGAACTTCTGCCCGCCCGGACGCTGCTCGAATGGGGCCTGCTGAATGACGTGGTGCCGGACGATGAACTGATCCCGACAGTGGAACGGGTTGCGGCCCGCATTGCGGAGAAGAGCCCGCTGGCGACGCGCCTGATGAAACAGATGGTGGATCAGGGCCTCGACATGCCCCTCGACCGCGCGCTGCGCACCGAGATGGAAGTCTGGGAAGGCTATGGCCGTTCCGCCGATGTGGTGGAGGGGCTGACCGCGTTCAGCGAGAAGCGCAAACCGGCCTATACGGGCAGGTAGGATTTCGTCTGCGTGCTGACCGTGCCGCCCCTCTGGAGAGGATTCTGTCGGTAGACCGTGCCGCCCCTCTCCCCCACCCGGCCACCCAGGGGAGTATCCTGAATGGGGGGCCGGGTGGGGGAGAGGGGCGGCACGGCCCACGAACAGTCCGGCCAGCCTTCAGCCTTCGCCCTGTTCCTTCGCCCGCATGGCGCTGAGGACGGCGCCAACCAGTTCCGACGGAACCTCCTCGGGCAGGGGACCGGTTTCGGTCTCGAACAGCCGCTGGCCCAGTTCGATGCTGCGGACATAGCCCTGGTAGCTGGCACGGCAGAGCCCGCACATGGCCAGATGGCGTTCGAAACGCTTCCGGGATGGTTCCGGCAGGGTGCCTTCGTGGTAGTCCATCAGGAAACTCTCGAAGGTCTGGCAGTTGATCAGTCCCGGATAGTACCGGAACATCAGACCGACCATCCGGTGACGCCAGCCATGCCGTTCCTGCGCGTGGCCGCGCGCCAGCCGAAGCAGGATGGCGAGCAATGGGTCGTTCATAGCTGTCCCCCCGCGATCAGGGGTTCCAGGTGCTTGCGCAGCGCCGACCGGGCGCGGTGGATGCGCACCTTTGCCGTGCCCTGCGTGATCTCCAGCTTCTCCGCGACTTCGCTGATGCTCAGCTCCTCGATATCGCGCAGCAGCAGCACGGTGCGGTGGCTCTCCGGCAGCGCCTGAATGGCGCTGGTAACCGCCGCGCGGGCATCGGCCCGTTGCAGGATGGTCTCGGCGCTGTCGTCACTCACCACCAGGCTGTCATTCAGGATGCCACTGTCATCGAAGGTCGGCATCAGGTCGTCGATGGAAACTTCCTGCCTGCGCCCGCGCCGCCGCAACTGCTCCAGGGCGCAGTTGACGGCAATGCGGTGCAGCCACGAACTGACGCTGGATCGCCCCTCGAAGCCGTCGAATGCATTGACGGCCCGGATCAGGGCATCCTGCGCGCAGTCCATGGCCTCATCATGGTTCTCGACGTAACGCATCGCGACACCGGCCATGCGCGCCAGCGCCGCCCGGATGACCTGTTCCTCATCCATGTCGCAAGTGGCGCCAAGTGCTGCCGCGAGGCTGCCGACACGCCGGGCCGTGCCGACGGGGTCATCTGCCTTTGCGAGGCAGAGCAGCAATAGGGAACTTGTCCAGCGCATGTGGTGTTCTGGCCCAGGTGGGGAGCATGGCGTAGCATCCTGCGACGGCTGGATTCTGTCAAACGGCACTTCTGGCGGACTTTCGTGACCCTGTTGCAACGGCTGGTGTGTAACCGAACCTGTCTCTGTGACGTCTGAAGGGAGACAAAGGTTACAGAACCCCCGCAGCAGGAGGCCGCGCCATGGCTGAACTCGATTTCGTGCCCGTAGCAAGAGCGCCTGCCTGGCTGGCGCCGGTCCATCGCCGGATCGCACGGATCCAGGATGTGCTGGGCAACATCGGCTGGCCCGTGCTCGAGCTGGTGCTGCGCATCTGGATCGGCCAGACGTTCCTGCTTTCCGGCCTGGTCAAACTCGCGAACTGGGACAGCGCGGTCTTCCTCGCAACCCATGAATATCCGGTCTCCTGGCTGGCACCCTGGCTCGCGGCACTGCTGGGGGCGGCCATCGAGATCGTGGGTGGCGGGGCGCTGATGCTGGGATTGGCAACGCGGCTGGTGGCGCTGCCGATGGCCATCCTCAGTCTGGTGATCCAGTCCGTCTATCTGGAACTGAACGTCCACATCTTCTGGGCGCTGTTCCTGGGCTGGTACGTGGTGGCAGGGGCCGGTCCGATCGCGCTCGACCGCCTTCTGGGGCGCGGCTTTGCGACCCTGCCGCTGCCGCTGGTCGGAACCTTCCACCGGTTCTGGCAGTGGTCGGACAGGTTCCTCGCACCACTCTGGCTCGTGCTGTTCAGGGCCTGGATCGCCTGGATATTCTTCGCCTCCGGTCTGACCAAGATCGATGACTTCGGGAACACCATCCTGCTGTTCCAGTACGAATATGCGGTGCCGCTGATCCCGCCTGCGCTCGCGGCCTGGCTGGCGACGTTCTTCGAGCTGGCAGCCCCGGTGGCGATCCTGCTGGGTCTCTTCTGCCGCCTCGCGACCCTGCCCCTGATCGCGATGACCCTGGTGATCCAGTTCACCTATCTTGATCATGCGGATCACTTCTGGTGGCTGGCGATCCTGGGCCTGATTGCGCTGCGCGGGCCGGGACCACTGGCGCTCGATACCCTGTTGCAGCGGTTGCTGGTGGCACGCTACCCCGCCGCGCTGAAGCCTGCCCGCTGGGATGATGGTGAACTGCCGCATGTGGTGGTCGTGGGCGCGGGCTTCGGTGGTGTCGCCGCCGTGCAGGGACTGAAGCACAGCCCCTGCCGGATCACCCTGATCGACCGTCGCAACTATCACCTGTTCCAGCCGCTGCTGTATCAGGTTGCAACGGCCGGACTGTCCCCCGCCGACATCGCCAGCCCGATCCGGGAGATCTTCCGCGACCAGCCCAATGTGCGGGTCCTGATGGGGCGGGTGACCGATGTGGACACGGCAGGGCGCCAGGTCCTGATCGGCGGGACGGCCATTGGCTACGACCATCTGGTCATCGCCACCGGGGCGCGCCATGCCTATTTCGGCAAGGACGGGTGGGAACAGTTCGCTCCGGGTCTGAAGAAGATCCCGGACGCGACAGAGATCCGGGGCCGGATCCTGGGTGCCTTCGAGGCGGCAGAGGAGTGCATGGACCCGACCGAACGCGCCGCCTGGATGACCTTCGTTGTCGTCGGCGGCGGCCCGACCGGCGTCGAGTTGGCCGGGGCGATTGCCGAACTGGCGCATCACGGCATGCGCGGGGAGTTCCGCAATGCCGACCCCGCCAACGCGCGCGTCATCCTGGTGCAGAGTGCGGATCGCCTGCTGCCGCCGTTCCCGCCGGAGCTTTCCCGCCGCACCAGGGAATCGCTGGAAAGGCTCGGCGTCGAGGTGCGTCTGGGCAGCCGGGTCACCGGGATCGATGCGGAGGGTGTGACGGTGGGGGAGGAGCGGATTGCCGCGCGCACGGCGCTCTGGGCTGCGGGGGTCATGGCCTCCCCTGCGGCGCGCTGGCTGGGGGCGGAAGCGGACCGTGCCGGGCGGGTGAAGGTGGACGCGAACCTGTGCGTGCCCGGACATCCGGAACTGTTCGTCGTCGGCGATACGGCTGCCAGTGATGGCTGGGACGGTCAGCCGGTGCCTGGCCTGGCCCCCGCCGCAAAGCAGGGTGGCGCCCATGTGGCCAGGGTCATCAACGCCCGCCTGACGCGGGCGAAGGCCCCTGGCGCCTTCCGCTATCGCCATGCCGGGAATCTGGCCACCATCGGCCGGGCCTCTGCAGTGGCGGACCTGGGACGGCTGAGGATCTCCGGACCTGTTGCCTGGTGGTTCTGGGGCGTGGTCCACGTGATGTTCCTGACCTCGAAGCGCGATCAGCTCTCCGTGGCGCTGGAATGGGCCTGGGCGTACCTGACCTTCCGCCGCTCGACGCGTCTGATCGACGACCGGCATGCCCCGACAGTTGATTGACGCCGCCGCCGCCCCGACAATGCAGGCTCATGGCAAGGGGAGGCGGAGATGAGTGACGAGAATGGCAAGACGGAAATGCCCGATACGCTGACACAGCGCATCGGGGTGCTGGCCCGGCGGGAGACGGAGGCGCGGGTCGTCGCGCCGGTGGTCGAGGCGCTGGCCGACGCCTTCGGGCGGGAGGAAGTGCTGTCCATCGTGCGCGACACCATCGTGAAGATCGCGCAGGAACAGGGGGGCGAACTTGCGGAGGCCATGGGCGGCAACGATTCCGCCACCTTCATGGAGTCGATGAAGTACTGGCGGCAGGACGGCGCGCTGGAAATCGACGTGCTGGACCAGTCCGACACGGCGCTGAACTTCAACGTCACCCGCTGCCGCTATGCGGAGATGTACCGCGCGCTCGGCATCCCGGAACTTGGCGCGATCCTGTCGTGCAATCGCGACTATGCGCTGATGGAAGGCTTCAACCCGGATGCGGAACTGACCCGCACCCAGACCATCCTGTCAGGGGCCAGTCACTGCGACTTCCGGTTCCGGTTCGGTCCCGAGGGCGGCAACGACTGACGCGCCGCCTCAGCTTCCCGTCGTGGTCCAGTCATGGCGGGACAGGGGCAGCTCGCGGGCGCGCTGGCCGGTCAGGGCGAACAGGGCATTGGTGACGGCGGGTGCAATGGGCGGTGTGCCGGGTTCGCCGGCACCGCCCGGCGCCTCCGTCGAGGCAATGATCTCCGTCTCGATGGTCGGCATGGTGGAGAGGCGGATCATTTCGTAGTCCGGGAAGTTGGACTGCTGCGGTGCGCCGTCCGCGAAGGTGATTTCGCCATAGAGCGCGGCGGTCAGGCCGTAGACGATGCCGCCCTGCATCTGGGCGACGATGGTGTCGGGGTTGATGACGATGCCCGCATCGACCGCGCACCAGACCCGGTGAACCCGGGGCTGACCGTCGTCCAGCGAGACCTCCGCTACCTGGGCAACGATGCTGCCGAAGCTCTCGTGCAGGGCGATGCCCCGCGCGCGGCCTGCCGGTGCGCCGGCTTCCCAGTCGGCCATCCGTGCCACGGTCTGCAGCACCCTGGCGTACCTGGGGCTGTCTGCCAGCAGATGCATGCGATAGGCGTAGGGGTCCTTGCCTGCGGCATGGGCCAGTTCGTCGATCACGGCCTCCGAATAGAAGGCATTCTGGGAATGGCCGACGGAGCGCCAGAAGCCGATCCGCACCGGCACGCGTGACAGGATGTGTTCCACCCGCATGTTGGGAATGGCATAGGGCAGCCATGCGGCGCCATCGACCGTGGTCCGGTCGGGTCCGGAATCGGAGCCGAAGGGAATGTAGCGCATGGTCGCCTGGCCGGAGGTTGAGGGGCCGACAAGCTTGTTGGCCCAGGCAACGGGATAGCCTTCGCCGTCGGTGGTGACACGGAAATGCGCCAGGGTCGCCGGGCGATAGGTGTCCTGACGGATGTCTTCCTCCCGCGACCAGACCACCTGCACGCCGCGTCCGGGCACGGCCATGGCGCAGGCGACGGCCTGGCGGATGAAGTCCGGCTCCCCACGACGCCCGAAACCGCCACCCAGATAGGTCACGTTGATGGTCACCCTGTCCTCGTCCATGTCGGCCTGGCCGGCCGCGATCCAGCGGCTGACGGACGGTGCCTGGGTCGGCGCCCAGACTTCCAGCCTGTCGCCGTCCATGCGCGCGGTACAGTTCATCGGTTCCATCGGCGCGTGGGCCAGGAACGGCGTGCGGTAGGTCATCTCCAGCACGTTGCTGCCCGCGGCCTCCAGCATCTCGACCGCTTCGCCGTCATCCTGATAGCCGAAGCCATCTTCGGAAAGCGCGGCCTCGTAGCTGTCGAACAGCGCGTCGGTGGAGAAATCGGGCGTCTCGCCCAGGTCGTACTCGATATCCAGTGCGTCGATGGCCTGCTTCGCCCGCCAGGTGCTGTCGGCAATGACGGCAACGCCGCCGGGAACAGCCACGGTCTTTACGACGCCGGGCATCCGCTGCACCTGCGCCGGGTCGAAGCGTGTCACGCTTGCGCCCACCACAGGTGGATGTTTCACCGCCGCGAACAGCATGTCCGGCAGGCGGACGTCGATGCCGAAGGTCGCGGTGCCATCGACCTTGGCGGGAATGTCCAGCCGCTGCTTCGGTTGGCCGATGATGCGGAACTGCGAGGGCGCGCGCAGGGGCGGGACCTCGGCCAGTTTCACGCCGGCCGCGTCGGCGGCAAGCTCGCCATAGCCGATACGCCTGCCCGACGCCGGGTCCACGACTTCGCCGCGTTCGGTCTTCAGGCTGGCCACAGGGGTGCCGAGGCGCGTTGCCGCCGCCTGTTTCAGCATCTCCCGGGCCATGGCGCCGGCTTCCCGCATCGGCTGCCACCCGGCACGCACACTGGTCGAACCGCCGGTGGCCTGGACCGCGATCACGCCGGACAGCCAGCGTCCGGTGGCGCGGGCCTGACGGGCAATGAAGCTCTCGTCGTGCGGGCCGAAGGGAAAGCCTTCCGGCAGCATGACGTCATTGACGTAGATCCTGTCGACCTTCGCGTCGATGATCTCGACCCGGTCGAAGTCGGCGTCCAGTTCCTCCGCCAGGATCATCGGCAGGGCGGTGTGGATGCCCTGGCCCATCTCGCTGCGGGGCACGGCAATGGTGACCGTTCCGTCGCGGGCGATCTTCACCCAGGCATTCAGCGCGGCCTCGTCCGCGCCGGGGTCCAGCAGCGTGGCGGGATCGGTGGGGGCGCCGCCGCCCAGCAGCTGCCAGCCGACGAACAGGCCGCCTGCGGCCACGGTGCTGCCGATCAGGAAACGGCGGCGGGCGCGGCTCTTCGGCTTGCCTTCGGTGCTCTTCCTGTTGCGTGCCATGCTGACCTCCCTCAGGCGCGTGCGGCGCGATGGATCGCGCTGCGAATGCGGCTGTAGGTGCCACAGCGGCAGATGTTGGTGATGGCATCGTCGATGTCGGCGTCGGTGGGGGACGGGTTCTCGGCCAGCAGCGCGGTGACGGCCATGATCATGCCCGACTGGCAGTACCCACACTGCGGTACCTGTTCATCGATCCAGGCCTGCTGCACACGGTGGCGGGTTCCGCCGTCCGTGATGCCTTCGATTGTCGTGACACTTGCCCCCGCCACGGCCTCCACGGGCAGGACGCAGGTCCGCGTTGCCACCCCATCCACATGCACGGTGCAGGCACCACAGGCGGCAACGCCGCATCCGAACTTCGTGCCGGTCTGTCCGAGGGTATCGCGAATGACCCAGAGCAGGGGCGTATCCGGTTCCACATCAACGGAAACCGTCTCGCCGTTGAGAACGAAGTCGATCATGCGCAGCCTCCCGATCCGCAGGGTTCAGAAGTCCCCCTGAACAAGCTTCAGGATATAAATGACCCGTGGTCAGTTATCAAGGGCGCCGCTGAGAATCGCCGTCATTCCGCCGGTCAGCGCATGCTCGAAATCCGGCTTCAGATTGCTGAATTCCGGGCGCTCCAGAATGGCGCGCGCGGACTTCGGCGGTTCTGCCAGTTGCCAGAGACCGACGATCAGGGCGTAGAGCTGAAGCAGCAGGGTCGGCCCGTCGCCGGGTTTCACACCGGGAAACCGGTCCTCCACCATGCCGCCCAGTTCGACCAGCCCGCCTGCGGTCACCTGCTTGAAGGCCAGTACGGCGTCCTCCGCCACATTGCGTTCCAGGGTGCCGTGGCACTGCACCGCCAGACGCAGCATGTTGCGCCGTTGTGCCAGGTCCCGGACAAGTGACTTCGAGACGGCGGCGGCACCGGAACGCACCAGTGCCTCGTCCTGCATGATGCCCGTCAGGGCCTGAAACCAGCCGCCGAGCTCCTGCGTCAGCAGAGCCAGGAACATCTCCTCCTTGGCGCGGAAGTAGAGATAGACGGTGCCCTTGGCCAGTCCGGCGCGGCGGGCGACCTGATCGACCGACGGCAGTTCACCCCCGGTCTCATCGAACAGTTCCCCCGCTGCGGCAAGGATGGTCTGTCGACGCGCGGCCTTGTCGGCGGCGCCCCTTGCGCGGCGTGGCGCTGTTCCAGAATGTATCGCTGTATCCGGCATCTGTATCCTGTTTCGGGCGTGATCGTATCCGCCCGGCGAACACGCAACTGCTGACCTACAGTCAGAAACAGCCGTCACCCTGTCAAGGGGCCAGCCCGGCAGCGTGGCTTGCAGCATGGCCGGGTTGTTGAGGATCATCATGGAATATCCACGAATGCAGTCGTAGTGTCCGCACATGACAAATGTGGCAGAAAGCGAGATCGCGCCCGGCGGGCCGGAACCTTCCGGTGGTCCGTCGGGAAAGGTCATCAGTGACGGTGCGCTGATCGGCATGGCCTGGCTGGCGGCATCCGGCGTCATCTTCGCGATCTTCACGGGTATCATTCGTTATGTCTCCAGTGACCTGCACCCGGCGGAGACGGCGTTCATCCGCTATTTCTTCGGGTTCCTGTTCATCCTGCCGATCTTCCTCGGCGCGCGGCGCAGCGAGTTGCGGACCAAGCGTCCGGTCATGCACCTGTTCCGTGGGTTGGTGCACGGCTGCGGGGTCATGCTGTGGTTCTACGCCATCTCCAAGATCTCGCTGGCGGAGGTCACGGCGCTGGGCTTCACCTCGCCTGTCTGGGCCACGCTCGGGGCGATCCTGATCCTGGGCGAGGTGGTGAAGCTGCGCCGCATCGTGGCCGTGGTGCTGGGTTTCACCGGCGCGCTGGTGGTGCTGTTCGGCCTGCCGGGGTCAATGGCGGAGCTGCAATCGAACTTCAGTGCGCTAGGATACGGGCAGGCGGCGATGCTGCTGGCGGCGCCACTGTTCGCGGCGTCGAAGATCATCACCAAACGCCTGACGGATACGGAAACAACGACGGCCATTGTTGCCTGGCTTTCAATGCTGGTGACCATCGTGCTCGCCATCCCGGCGGCGATGGTCTGGCGGACACCGACACTGGAGGAGGTGCTCTCCCTGGCGGCAGTGGCCGGGCTGGCCACCCTGGCCCACATCTGCATGACCAAGGCGTGGCGCGCGGCGGACCTGTCGGTGACCCAGCCGGTGGAGTTCCTGCAACTCGTCTGGGCCTCCCTGATCGGTATCTACATGTTCGGCGAGGATCCGGCACTCGGCACCTGGATCGGCGGTGCGATCATTGTCGGCTCGGCGACCTATATCGCCCATCGCGAAGCGCAGACCCGCAGGCAGATGCGTCGGGCCGCGGCGGCTGATTCCGCCGCCCGGCACCCGAATTGATTGCCTGGGATCCTGAATTTCCGCTATTCCTCAATGGTCTTTCAGTCGGGGCATGGCTCCCGGGAACCAAGGGGAAACAGCATATGGCTGACCAGAATCAGGTCTTCGTCGACGGCGTCTTCAATGTCGGGATCCAGGACGGTGCCGTTCGCATCGACTTCTTCACCCATTCTCCGACCCAGCGGGACGCGGAGGGCAAGCCGGCACGTCAGTTCTCCCAGCGCCTGGTCAGCAGCCCGCAGGGTTTCCTGCAGATCTACTCCTCGCTGGACCGTCTGGTGACCCAGCTGGAGGAGCGGGGACTGGTACAGCGGCGCGAAGGCGGTACGCCCGAGACCACGTCCGACGCCCTGCCCAATACGGAAGACTGACGAACCCGGTTCCGGCCCCGCCGGAAAAGCGAAGGCCCGCCCCGTGAATGCACGGAGCGGGCCTGTTCGTCGGGATTTACGTGGCGGTCGCGGATCAGCGATCGTCGATCATGATCTCGACCCGACGGTTCTGCGGTTCGGCAACACCATCGGGGGTCGCGATGGCCGGATCGCTCTCGCCAGCCGGAATCTCGTCGATGCGGGCAAGGTTGAGACCGCGAAGGCGCAGTGCCTCGGCAACATTGGCGGCGCGCTTCTCCGCCAGTATTCGGTTGTAGGTGGCGTCACCTGCCCGGTCCGTGTGGCCCGTTACCCGGATATCGGCCTGGGGATAGGCCGCCGCCTGGCGCGCGATCTCGTCCAGCTTCGCATGTGCGTCATTGTCCAGCTCGGCGCTGTCGAAACCGAACAGCAGGCGATGGCTGACGGGCAGCACGGGAACAGCCTTGGCAACCGGTGCCGCGGCATCGGAGGCGGTCGCGACGCGGCGGTCACCGGAACTGGCGACAGGCGCAACGCCGGTCTCAGGGCCGGACATGCGTGCCAGGGTCTCTGTCACGCGTGCCTTGCAGATCTCGGCACGGCGCAGGTTCGTGCCCTCTTCCACGTCATTCATCCAGCAGTCGAAGTTGACCTGCGCATCGGCCAGTTCGCTCGCGGCACTGCCAGGCACACCGGCCCGATAGGCCTTCAGCAGACGGGTGTAGACCCGCTGCGCAAAGGCCATGTCTTCCGGCTTCAGGTCGCGGCCTGCGGGATCATCAGGCAGCACCAGGTAGCCGTCGCGGGCATCGACCGCCTTGTTCCAGTAGGCCCATTCGTCGGTCGAGTCGTTCTCACGGGCTTCCATATCGGACAGCGCCTCATAGCGAAGCTGCAGCGCCGCGTCATAGTTGGCATAGGGTGACTTGATCGGTGCACCGCCATAGCCCGCTGCACTTGCCCCACCAGTCACTGCCAGCACACAGGCCGTCGCGACACCACTCATCAGAAGCGTACGGATCCGGGTCGTGGTCATGATCGATCTCCTTGCGGTTGCTCTGTCGGGCCGCATGCTCCTGCGCCCGTCCTCCCAAGCTGGGGCATCCCGAATGACCCGTCAGTGATGTCACTGTGACCGAGTCGTGTCGGGTGAGGACGGGCGTGTGACCGCTGTTCAGTATCCGAGGCCGATCTCGATCTCGACGCGCCGGTTGCGGGGTTCCGCGACATTGTCAGCCGTCGGGTAGGCCTGTGCGGTTTCGCCGATCGCCACCTCATCGACGCGAAGGACGTCGATCCCCCGCTCACGCAGCGCAAGCGAGACGGCAGCCGTCCGGCGCAGGGAGAGTTTCCGGTTGTACTCGTCGTCGCCGGTCCGGTCCGTGAATCCGGCAACCCGGATGTCCGCAGACGGGAAGGCTGCAGCGTCGCGGGCCGCGGAGTCCAGGACTTCCAGCGCTTCCGGCGTCAGCTCGGCGCTGTTCAGCCGGAAGAAGAGCAGGTGACGTAAAGGCAGGGCAGCGGCAGCCACACGCTGCGGCTGTCGCGCCGGTGTGTCGGTGGTCGTCGTCGCGTTGATCGCCGCGACCTGCTTGACCGGCTTCGGGACCGGTTTCGGTGCCGGTGCCGGCCAGATCTGCGGATCGATCTTGGCCATCGAATCCTCGAAACGCTGGCGGCAGGCGTCGGCGCGTGCCGGGTTCCTGCCTTCCTCGGTATCGTTCAGCCAGCAATCGAAGTTGGCCTGGGCATCGGCCAGCGTCGTGGTGCGGGTGAGCGGCATGCCCGAGCTGTAGGCCCGCAGCAGCCGACGGTAGGCCGTGCGCGCATAGTCCCGGTCGCCCTCTGCCAGTTCGCGGCGGGCCGGATCCTCCGGCAGCACCAGATAGCCGCCGTCGGCATCACGGGACTTGTACCAGAAGTGCCATTCGTCGCTGCTGTCACCGTCGGCGGATTCCATATCAGACAACGCGGCATAACGGGTTGTCAGCGCGGAGTCATAACTCGCATAGGGCGACGGTATCGGTGCCCCGCCCCAGGATGCGGCAAGGCCCGGGCCCGTAGCCACGAAGACGGCCGCGAACAGGGCGGCAGCCATGGTCGGCAGCCTGCCCGATGAAACAGTCATTCGATTGTCTTGCATCTCTTGATCCCCCGATCTGGCCCACCGCCCGGGAAACGCCCGTGCGGCATGGCAAACCTGGACAGGATGAACCTCCGGCGATGGTCGTGGCGTGGTACACCTGTGACACGTCTGTGGCATTGGTGATCTGCCAGACGCAGGAGCCGCAGTGATTCCTGCAGTGATCTCAGCGTGATTTCATCTGGCACCGGAGCGCTGTAGACTGTTCGCTCATGCGTTTCGGGGGAGGGAACCGGATGTCGGATACGGCTGTTCATGGGCAGGTGGCGGACCAGTTCGCGCCTGTCAGGGAAGCGTTCGCGCGCAATTTCTCCGAGTTCGGAGAGGTCGGCGCCAGCCTGCGCGTGGCCCTGCACGGAGAGATCGTGGCGGACCTGTGGGGCGGGATCGCCAATCAGAAGACGCAGGCACCCTGGCAGGAAGACACGGTATCCGTGGTCTTTTCCTGCACCAAGGGGGCCACGGCGATCTGCGCCCACACGCTGATCAGCCAGGGGGCCTTCGACCTGGCCACGCCCGTGGGCGATATCTGGCCGGAGTTCGCGGCGGGCAACAAGCAGGATGCCACCGTGCGCATGATGCTGGACCATTCGGTCGGGGTGCCGGTGCTGCGGGAGAAGCTGAAGACCGACGGCATCTATGACTGGGACTACATGTGCGAGCGCCTGGCGGCGGAGGAACCGTTCTGGCGACCGGGTGACCGCAACGGCTATCACGGGCTGACCTTCGGCTGGACGGTCGGCGAACTGGTGCGTCGGGCGTCGGGCAAGTCGCTGGGCGAGTATTTCCGGGACGTGATCGCCGAACCCCTTGGCCTCGACTTCTGGATCGGCCTGCCGGAGGAGATCGAACCGCGCGTGGCGCCGATGATCTTCCGCAGGCACGAACCGGGCGATGCCCAGCCGCCGTTCCTGGAGGTCGGGCTGAACCAGCCCGGTTCCATCCCGCACCTGTTCCTGTTCAATTCCGGCGGGTTCCTGTCGAAGGGCTGCAACAGCCGCGAGGGACATGTGGCGGAGCTCGGCGGTGCGGGAGGCATCACCAATGGCCGGGGGCTGGAGGGTATGTATCGACCCTTCGCCAATGGCGGCTCATGGGACGGCGTGGATCTGGTGGATGCGGCAACGCTGGCGGACATGGAGGCCATTTCCATGGCCACCGGTCGTGATGCCACCCTGCAGATCCCGACCCGCTTTGCACCGGGCTTCATGAAGTCCATGGACAATCGCGCGCTGGGGATCGAAGGCGCGATCATCGGGCGGCGCGCCTTCGGCCATGTCGGCGCGGGTGGCTCCCTCGGGTTCGCCGATCCCGAGACCGGCATCAGTTTCGGCTACACCATGAACCGGATGGGAGAGGGGCTGTTGCTCAACGAGCGCGGTCAGGGGCTGGTGGACGCGGTCTATCAGGCACTGGGCGGCATGGAACAGGCCGGTGGCGCCTGGCGGCCCGCGGCATGACGGGTGGAGACGGGGCGGCCCGTTTCCCGCTGCTGCAAGCCCGGTCGCGTCGCTATGACGTCACCCCGGATGATTTCGTGGCCGAGATGCGGGATCGCTATGGCATCAACGGTGACCTGACCTTCACCGACCTGGTCGCGCGCGCGGCGGCACATGCCCCGGACCGGACCGCGATGGAGTTCCAGGGGCGGAAGACCAGCTATGGCGCGATGATGCGCCGGATCCAGGCCACACGCGCGCTGCTGACCGACCAATGCGGCGTGCGGCCCGGTGATCGGGTGGAACTGCTGGTCGACAATTCGGATCACTATGCGGTCTGGTACCTGGCGATCCTTGGCGCGGGGGCGGTCGCGGTGCCGATCAACCCGAAACTGGTACCGCGCGAACTGGCCTTCATGGTGCAGGACTCGGCACCGGTGCTGTTCGTTCAGGAAAGCCGCTTCGACGATCTGATCGATGCGGCGCTGGTGCTGGCGGAGCGGTCTCCGCCGCGCTTCGTGGTGGACCGTGACCCGCCGCCGCCCGATGCCGGTGACTGGCAGCCGAGCAGTGGCATCGATGTGCATGACCATGCCGCGATTTATTACACCTCCGGCACCACGGGCACCCCCAAGGGCGTCATTCATACCCATCACAGCCTGATCGCCGGTGCGCTGATGATGCCGGAGGCCTGGGAGTATCCGGGCACCGACATGCGGTTCCTCGCCTGCACACCCATGTTTCATATCGCCAGCCACGTCTTCTTTCTGGTGACCCTGACCCTGGGTGCGACCCTGGTCATCGACAGCTATCAGACAGAACAGACGATGCGGGTGATCGCCGAAGAGCGGATCGACGCCTTCTTCGCCGTGCCGAGCCAGTTACTGATGATGGAACAGCACCCGCTGAAGCAGGAACTGGACTTCAGTCATGTGCGGATGATCGGATTCGGTGCAGCGCCGATGGCCATGGACCGGCTGCAGGCGGTGCAGGACATGTATCCGAATGCCGGGCTGGTCCACTGCATGGGCCAGACGGAGAGTACGGGGATGCTGGTGGCGCTCTCCTCGGCGGAAGCCTTCAGGAAGATCGGGTCCGTCGGTGTCGCGATCCCGGGCAGCGAACTGCGTGTGGTCGATGAACTGGACCGCGAGGTGCCGCATGGTACGGTGGGTGAACTGGTCAGCCGGGGGCCGCAGAACATGGTCGGCTACCTCAACCGACCGGAAGCGACGGAGGAGACCCTGCGCGGTGGCTGGCTGCATACCGGCGACCTGGGCTATCGCGACCCGGACGGTTACCTGTTCCTGGTGGACAGGGCCAAGGACATGATCATCCGCGGCGGGGAGAACATATACTCCACCGAGGTCGAGGACGTTCTCTACATGCTGCCGGAGGTGTCACTCTGTGCCGTCATCGGTGTGCCCGACAGGCTGTTCGGGGAGGAAGTGGGCGCCTTCATCCTGTGCAGGCCGGGCGCGTCCCTGACCGTGGAAGCGGTGCAGGAACATTGCCGCGCCAACATGGCCGGCTACAAGACCCCGCGCCTTGTCCGCTTCGTGACCGAGTTCGCCATGACAGCCACGGGCAAGATCCAGAAGGGTGAACTCAGGAAGCTGCTGGACGACGGAACGGTTTGACAATCAACCCGGCGGGGACCACCTGCAGGGGACACGGAAACGCCAACGGAGGAACGGATCATGGCTCTATTCGGCAGCAAGCGCGACGACGGTGCCTTTGGTGTGGTGTCGAAGGACTTTCCGGATCCCGCGATCGATGTCGCACCGACTGAGGAGGAGCAGATCGCGATCCTCGCCGGTGGCTGCTTCTGGTGCGTGGAGGCGGTCTATCTGGAACTGAAGGGCGTGCATTCGGTGGTCTCCGGCTATGCGGGCGGCACGGCGGAAACCGCCGACTACCGCAGCGTCTGCACCGGCCGCACCGACCATGCGGAAGTGATCGAGGTGCGCTACGACCCGAACCTGATCAGCTATGGCGAACTGCTGAAGATCTTCTTCGCCGTGGCCCACGACCCGACCCAGAAGGACCGGCAGGGCAACGACATCGGCCGTCAGTACCGCTCCGCCATCTTCTGGCTGGACGAGGAGCAGAAGCGCGTGGCGGAGGCCTATATCGCCCAGATCAACGAAGCCGGTGTCTTCGACAAGCCCATCGCCACGGTGCTGGAGCCGCTGGACACCTTCTTCGACGGGGAGGACTACCACCAGAACTACGCAGCCCGGAATCCGACCCAGCCCTATATCGCCTATCTGGCAGCACCCAAGGTGCAGAAGCTCTACCAGCTCTATCGCGACAAGACGAAGGCAGCGGGGTAGCCGTATCGCACACGAGGTGCCCGACACGTAGCTGGTTCGGAAAGAATGCGCGCGTCAGGTGATGTTTTTTGCTCTCTGCCTGACTTTCTCCTGTATTCCGGTGCCTGATATTCAACATTACGGGTACTGGAATCAAAAATGCGCGCATCCTTTGCGGTCTCGACGGTCGTTGCTTCGTCACTCCTGCTGGCAGCCTGTGGTGGTTCGTCGCCGAATCCGGTTGTTCAGTACCAGCCGGGTGACGAGGGGCGGACCTGCGAGGGACTGCGCCACGAGATCGCCGCGAACGAGGCCGAGATCATCCGTCGGCTGCCTGGTGAGGATGCAACCGGCAAGAACGTCGCTCTCGGTATTGCGGGCGCCTTCCTCCTGGTGCCGCTCTTCTTCATGGACTTCAAGGACGCGGAGCGGATCGAGATCGACTCCTATCGCCGCCGCAATCTCTGGCTGCGCGAAGTCGCGGCCAGGAAGGACTGCAGCCTTCCCGAGCCGAAGGTGAAGTTCGAGGAGAAGGCCGCCGCCACCCCGACCACCAGCGAATGAGGTGACAGCGGTCGCGCAACGGACCGCGATCTGCCTGTTCACGCTACTCGCAGACCTGATCTGCGAGCCCGGCGTGCGGCACCGCTGGGTACCCGGGGCAAGCCCGGGCACGGCATCGACAGAGGTACGGGTCAGTCGCCCAGGATCTTCTCGCGCAGGATCTTGTTGACGGCCTGCGGGTTGGCCTTGCCGCCTGACAGCTTCATGACCTGACCGGTGAACCAGCCGAGCAGCTTCTCCTTGCCGCCCTGCACGTCCGCCACCTTGTCCGGGTTCTCCGCGATCACCTGATCGACGACCGCCGTGATCGCGCCTTCGTCGGTGACCTGCTTCAGCCCCTTTTCCTCGATGATCGCGTCCGGGTCCTGATGGGTTTCGCACATCACCTCGAACACTTCCTTGGCGATGCGGCCGGAAATGGTCTTGTCGACGATGCGGTCGATCAACTGGCCGAGCTGCGTTGCCTTGATGGGGCTTTCGGCGATGTTGATGCCGGTACGGTTCAGATATCCGAACAGGTCCGTCGTCACCCAGTTGGCCGACAGCTTCGGGTCACGCCCGCTGGCCACGGCTTCGTAGTAGTCGGCGGATTCCCGGTCCGAGACCAGCGTCCGGGCGTCATATTCGGACAGGCCGAAGTCGGCCATGAAGCGGGCCTTCTTTGCGTCCGGCAGTTCCGGCAGGCTGGCGCGGATCGCGTCCACCCATTCCTGTTCCATTTCCAGCGGCAGCAGGTCGGGATCGGGGAAGTAGCGATAGTCGTGCGCTTCCTCCTTCGACCGCATGGAGCGGGTGACACCCTTGTTCGGGTCGTAGAGCCGGGTTTCCTGGTCGATGGTGCCACCATCCTCCAGGATCTCGATCTGGCGGCGGGCCTCATGTTCGATGGCCTGGCGGATGAAACGCATGGAATTGACGTTCTTGATCTCGCAGCGCGTGCCCAGCGGGCCGCCCGGACGGCGCACGGAGACATTGACGTCCGCGCGCAGGGACCCTTCCGCCATGACGCCATCGCAGGAACCGACATAGCGCACGATGCGCTGCACCTTCTCCACATAGGCGGAGGCTTCCTCCGCCGAGCGCATGTCGGGGTCGGAGACGATCTCCATCAGCGCCACGCCGCAGCGGTTCAGGTCGACATAGGTCTGCGAAGGATGCTGGTCGTGCAGGCTCTTGCCCGCATCCTGCTCCAGATGCAGCCGCTCCACGCCGATTTCCTTGGTGGTGCCGTCCGACAGCTCGATCGTGACGGAACCACGCCCGACGATGGGCTGCTTGAACTGGCTGATCTGATAGCCCTGCGGCAGGTCGGGATAGAAATAGTTCTTCCGGTCGAACACGGAATAGAGATTGATCTCCGCATTCAGGCCCATGCCGGTGCGCACGGCCTGCTCGACGCAGCGTTCGTTGATGGTCGGCAGCATGCCGGGCAGGCCCGCGTCGACGAAGCTGACCTGGCTGTTGGGATCGGCACCGAACTCGGTCGAGGCGCCGGAGAACAGCTTGGCGTTCGAGGATACCTGGGCATGGATCTCCAGACCCATGACGATTTCCCAGTCACCGGTCTCGCCCGCAATCAGGTTGTCGGGATTGGTCGGGATGTCTCTCATGCCAGCCACCACTTGTTGGGCCGTGCGGAGAAGGCGGCGGCACTTTCCAGCACACCCCCCACACGGAACATGGTCATCTCGTCGAATGCCGGGGCCAGCACCTGCAGCCCCAGCGGCATGCCGTTGTCCGACAGGCCCGCCGGTACCGACATGCCCGGCAGCCCGGCCATGGAGGCAGGGACCGTGAACACGTCGTTCAGGTACATGGCGATCGGGTCACCTGATTTCTCCCCTGCCGCGAAGGCGGCGGAGGGTGCGGTTGGGGTCAGGATCGCATCCACCTGCCCGAAGGCCTGCTCGAAATCCTGTCCGATCAGGGTCCGGACCTTCTGCGCCTTCAGGTAATAGGCGTCGTAGTATCCCGCCGACAGCACATAGGTGCCGATCATGATGCGGCGCTGGACCTCCGCCCCGAAGCCCTCCGCCCGCGTCTTCTCGTAGGTCTCCGTCAGGTCCTGGCCATCGACGCGCAGGCCGAACCGCATCCCGTCGTATCGCGCCAGGTTCGAGGAGGCTTCCGCCGGGGCGACGATGTAATAGGCCGGCAGGGCATACTTCGTGTGCGGCAGGCTGATCGGCACGATCTCCGCGCCCGCGTCCCGCAGCCAGGCTTCACCCTGCTGCCACAGTTTCTCGATCTCCGGGGGCATGCCGTCGATGCGGTATTCCGCCGGAACGCCGATCTTCAGGCCGCGGATGTCCCCGGTCAGGGCGCTCTCGAAATCCGGGACGGGCATGTCGACGGAGGTGGAATCCATCGGGTCGAACCCGACCATGGATCCCATCATGATCGCCGCATCCCGCACGGTGCGTGTCATCGGTCCGGCCTGATCCAGCGAAGAGGCAAAGGCCACGACGCCGAAGCGTGAACAGCGGCCATAGGTCGGTTTCGCACCAACGATGCCGGTGAAGGACGCGGGCTGGCGGATGGAACCGCCGGTGTCCGTACCGGTTGCCGCCACCACGATCTCCGCCGCGACCGAACTGGCCGATCCGCCGGACGAGCCACCGGGCACGAAGGTGCGGTTGTCGCCCTCCGGCCGCCAGGGATTGGCGACGGGGCCGTAGTAGCTGGTCTCGTTGGACGAGCCCATGGCGAATTCATCCATGTTCAGCTTGCCCAGCATCACCGCGCCTGCGTTCCACAGGTTCGTGGTCACGGTGGACTCATAGGGCGGCTGAAACCCGTCGAGGATGTGGCTGCTGGCGGTGCTCAGCACGTCCTTCGTGCAGAACAGGTCCTTGATGCCCAGCGGCAGGCCCTCCATGGCGCCGACCGTGCCCGACGCACGCCGCGCGTCGGAGGCCTTCGCCATCTCCATCGCCTTCTCCGGTGTCTCGGTGACGAAGGCATTCAGCGACCGCGCAGCGGCGACGGCGTCGATATAGGCCTCGGTCAGTTCGACACTGGTCGTCTCGCCCTTCGCCAGCGCATCGCGCGCCTGGGCCAGTGTCAGGCCGGTCAGTTCACTGTTCGCTGCCATTACTCGACCACCTTCGGCACAACGAAGAAATTCATGTCGGATGACGGTGCATTCGCCGTCACCTTTTCCGCCTGTCCGCCGCTGGTGACCTCATCGGCCCGCCAGCGCAGTTTCTGCTTCGCGACCGACGTCATGGGCGCGACCGCGGACGTGTCGACTTCGTCCAGTTGCTCGACAAAGCCGATGATCTGGTTCAGCTCCTGGCCCAGGGCCTCCAGCCGATCCTCCGCCACCTCGATCCGCGCCAGTCTGGCGACGCGCCGCACGGTGTCCTTGTCTAGCGACATGGCATTCTCTTCCCGGTCATGAAATCAGGCCTGCGCCGGAACAGTGCCGACGCGCGGTGTACCTATCATCGGGACAGAAAGGCGGCAAGCGATGCGGCGTTTGGCCTCCGTCGACGCGCTGCACCATGTGGCTGATGTTTCACCAATCACATTTCGCGTGATAAGAAGCGTGAATCGCCCCTTTTCCGGGATATCCGCGCTGATGCGTCTGCGTTTCAAACCCTACATGAGTCTGGCCTGGGATGTGGCCGCCGCGCCGATGGCCTTCATCGGGGCGATGATCCTGCGCTACGGTCTGGGCGGGTACGAGATCACGTCGCACATGTGGCTGGAGGCGACGCTGGTCCTCGTGCCCCTGTCGCTGGTTGTCTTCGCCCTGTTCGGGCTGCACCGCGGGGTCTGGCGCTATGTCTCGATGCGGGATCTGGTGAGGATCCTGCAGGCGACCGCCATCGTGGTGCTCTTCTCCTATCTCGCGCTGTTCGCCTACAACCGGCTCGACACGCTGCCGCGCACGGTGCCGTTCATCAACTATATCCTGCTGGTGGCGCTGCTTGTCGGACCGCGGCTGCTGCTGCGCCTGCGGGTGGAGGGGGGACTCGGCTCCCTCGGCCTGGCGCGCAAGGCGCGTGGGGAGGCCGTCCCCGTGCTGCTGATCGGCGCCGGATCAGGGACGGAGCTTTTCCTGCGGGAGGTGGATCGCGGCACGACCAGCTATCGCCCCGTCGCCATCCTGGACGAGTCGGGAAAGCGGGTCGGGCGGGCCATTCGCGGGGTGCCGGTGATGGGCGGGCTGGACGACATGGCCTCCGTCGTCTCCACGCTGGAGGCCAGGCACCGCCGTCCGCAGCGCGCCATCGTCACCAAGCGCGAACTGAACCCGGACCTGCTGCACGATCTGCTGGAACGGACGGAGAAGATCGGTCTGCCGCTCAGCCGGGTGCCGGACATGGGCGCGCTGGAGACCGGGGTCGGCGTCAACCGGATCGAAGTCCGCCAGGTCCAGGTGGAGGATCTGCTGGGCCGACCGCAGAAGCGGCTGGATCGCGCGGCGATGCAGGGGCTGATCACGGGCAAGCGCGTGCTGGTGACCGGCGCGGGGGGCTCGATCGGCAGCGAACTGGTGCGACAGGTTGCGGAACTCGGCCCGTCAGAACTGTCGCTGGTCGATCTGTCGGAGTTCGCGCTCTATACCATCGACATGGAGGTGTCCGAGCGCTGGCCGGAGCTGCGCCGCCACATGACGCTTGCCGATGTGCGCGATTCCGAGCGGATGAACGGCGTCATCGCCGGTTTCAGGCCGGATATCGTGTTTCACGCCGCCGCGCTGAAGCATGTGCCGCTGGTGGAAGCCAATGTCGAGGAAGGTGTGCTGACAAACGTCATCGGCACGCGGAATGTGGCCGATGCCTGTCGCGCGCATGGCGTTGGCGTGGTGGTGCTGATTTCGTCCGACAAGGCGGTGAATCCGGCAAATGTGATGGGCGCGACGAAACGGCTGGCCGAGGCCTATGCGCAGGCTCTGGATATCGAATGCGCCGGCGCCGGCGGTACGCCGCGCTTCGTCACGGTTCGCTTCGGCAATGTCCTGGGGTCCACCGGTTCCGTGGTGCCGCTGTTTCAGCGCCAGCTTGCGGCGGGCGGGCCCCTGACCGTCACCCATCCGGAGATCACCCGCTATTTCATGACCATCCGCGAGGCGGTGGAACTGGTGCTGGCAGCGGCCGCGCACCGGGGCACCGGCAGCACGGAGACGGGGCGGATTCATGTGCTCGACATGGGGGACCCGGTACGCATCCAGGACCTGGCGCGGATGATGATCCGCCTCGCCGGTCTCAGGCCGGACCGGGATGTGGAGATCGCCTTCACCGGCCTGCGTCCCGGCGAGAAGCTCTACGAGGAGCTGTTGCACAACTCCGAGACCGATGATGCGACCGCCGTGGAGGGTGTCTTCCTTGCCTCCCCGCGCGCGGTCGATCTCGCCATCCTGCGTCGTGCCCTGGACGAACTCAGGTCCCATGCCCATGCCCGGCGGACGGATCGCACCCTGACCCTGCTGAAGGAACTGGTGCCGGAGTTCAAGGCAGAGCTGGAGCGCAGCCGGTCGGACGCCTCCTGATCCGGCTCCGGCAGTGTCCGGACCCGTGACGGCACCGCGCGTCACCGTCCGGCTGGTCTCAGTCGTCGTCGAAGAGATACCTGCCCACGGCCCAGGCAATGGCCGCTCCGGCAACCTGTGACAGGATGAACCCCGGAACATCGGCGGCACCGATGCCGGCAAAGCTGTCGGTCAGGCTGCGGGCAATGGTGACGGCGGGATTGGCGAAGCTGGTGGAGGCGGTGAACCAGTACCCGGCGGTGATGTAGAGGCCGACTGCCGGTCCCACCCAGGCCGGCCGATGGCGCACGGTGCCAAGGATCGTCAGCACCAGTCCGAAGGTTGCCACGCCCTCCGCGAACCACTGTCCGATGCCGGTACGGGGGCGGGCAAAGGCGCTGATCATGTCCATCTCGAACATGACGTGCGCTGCCATCACGCCGGCAATGCCGCCCGCCACCTGGAACACGACGTAGACCGCCGCGATGAGCGCCGTGATTTCCCCCCGCAACAGGAACACCAGGGTGACGGCAGGGTTGAAATGCGCACCGGACAGCGGACCGAACATCACGATCAGCACCACGAGAATTGCGCCCGTGGCGATCGTATTGCCAAGCAGGGCAATGGCGTCGTTTCCCTGGGCCAGGGTCTGGCCCATGATTCCGGACCCGACGACGGTCGCCAGCAGGATCGCGGTCCCCAGGGCCTCCGCCACGAGGCGCTTGCCGGTCGTAGCTGTCATGTCAGTCGCTGTCCCTCAGGCGGTCTTCGTCTTGTCCTTGCCGATTTCGGTGAGCCTGGACTGCAGCCGCGTCCGGTCCAGACTGCTCAGCGGCAGGTTGACGAAGATCGAGATCCTGTTGTTCAGCATGCGGTAGGTCTCGGTGAATGCCTGTCGCTTGACGGCCTCCACCCCTTCGACGCCTGCCGGGTCCGGCAGACCCCAATGGGCTGTCATCGGCTGCCCGGGCCAGATCGGACACACCTCCTGCGCCGCGTTGTCACAGACCGTGAAGACGAAATCGAGCTGTGGTGCGTCCGGTGCGCCGAATTCGTCCCAGTTCTTGGACCGGAGCCCGCTCACGTCGTGATTGAGATTGCGCAGCAGTTCCTCTGCGTAGGGATGGACCTTGCCCGCAGGGTTGCTGCCCGCCGAGTAGGCATTGAACCGCCCCATGCCTTCCCGGGCGAGTATCGCTTCCGCGATGATGCTTCGCGCTGAATTGCCCGTGCACAGGAACAGCACGTTGTAGGGTTTCGGATCAGCCATGGCACCCTCCCGCTGGCGGAACATACGGGTGTCTTATGGCGCGGCAGTATTTCAGAACGAAGACAGTGTCATCTTCCTGCAATCAGGGGCAGATATGCCGTGGCGACGGTTGGATCACAGCCTGACCTGGCAGCCTGTGGGACACTCAATAGCCGCGAATGCGCGGCTGGCCGGATTTCACACTGATATAGGGTGACGGGCGCAGGCGCAGGTTGCGCACCTGGCTCGAACTGGTGCGGAACCTGATGCCGGTGGCGGGCTTGCTGGCCAGCCGGATCTGGTTCACGGCGTGCTGACGTTCCCCGGCCCAGGCGGCCATGACCTTGCGGCGGTAGGCATTGGCGCGCTGCGGCTCGCGGTTGTGGTAGAAGGAGATCGCCCGTGACCACGACCGGGTCTCCGCAAAGAGCTGTTTCACGAAGGTCGCGGCATACTCGACGTTCGTCGCCGGGTCGAACGCGCCTTCCAGATCGTCGAAGGCTTCCGGGTGATAGCGCAGGTTCACCTGCATGCAGCCGACATCAATGTTCTTCACGCCCTTCGCCTTCAGCGCCTGCACAGCGGCAACCGCTTCGGACTTCGCGTCGTGCCAGCGGCCCCGACCCTCGGCATGGATCGTCCAGGGCCAGGCAGAAATGTCCGCCCCGGCATGAATTGCCCGGCCTGATTCGACCACGGCGACCGCAGCCAGCAGTCCGCTGGGGATATTGTGGCGACGCTCCGCCGCCAGCGCCGCGTCACGGCAGATGGACGCACGGGTCTCTGTTTCCACGGGTTTCGCCGCAACAGGCACGGCAAGCGCGAGCATGATGAGGCCGCAGAACAGGGCCAGGGGGGCGCGGTCGGGGATGTGGCTGAATATTTTCATGGGTTTCTGAAAAGCAAGCACCAGGCCAGTTCGGGCAGACGGAAACGGGCGCGAATTCCCTGACGGAAATTTTTCCCTTGTTTCTTTTCGCAATTGCGAGATATGCTCGCTCCTGCGGCATGAGAGTCTGCTCTCTGCCGTGGCCCTGATTGGGCGTTTCCTCCCTAGACTTGGGCCGTCCCGGCAACGGGGCGGCCTATTTTTTTTGCCTGGTGCCGGTATCCGAATGTCAGGTGAACGAGATGCTGGACATGATGCGCCGCACCATTTCCGCCATGTCCTGACTGATCCTATGCAGTTCCGGGCGGCGGGTGAACCGGGCCTCATCCATGTAGAGGGCGCGGTTGATCTCGATCTGCAGCGCATGCAGTCCCATGGCGGGACGTCCGTAGTGTGCGGTGGTGAAACCGCCGGCATAGGGCGCGTTGCGACCGACGCGATAGCCGAGGGCGCTGAGTTCGGTCTCGACCCTGTCGGTCAGATCGCGGTGGCAGGAAGTCCCGAACCGGTCACCCAGCACGATATCCGGCCTGTCACCAACCCTGCGCCCGGCCACCGGCAACGCGATGGAGGGCATGGAGTGGCAGTCGATCAGGATGCACTGCCCGAACTGCGCCAGGGTGGTGTCGACAAGCTCCGCCAGCGCAGCATGGTAGGGGCGGTAGTAGTGTCGGATGCGACGCTCCGCCTCCGCGTAGGGCAGTTTGGCGCGATAGATGTCCTCGCCCCCCGCCACCACCCGGGCAATCGTGCCCAGACCGCCGGCCACGCGCACCGAGCTGGTGTTCGCGTGGGCGGGCAGGTCGTCGTCGAACATGGTCGGGTCCAGTTCGTAGGGTTCCCTGTTCACGTCGCAATAGGCCCTGGGAAACCGGGCCCGCAGCAGCGGGGCGCCCAGACGGCTGGCGGCCAGGAATATCTCCTCGACAAAGCTGTCCTCCGATTTTCGCAGGGCCAGCGTGTCGAGACGGGAGGCCGCCTGAAACTGTGCCGGATAGTCGCGACCGGAATGCGGAGAGGTCAGCACCACGGGCAATGTCTGGCTCGCTGGCTGGTGAATGGCCAGCGGCGGGTCGATCAGGACGAGGCGCGGGTCGATCTGCATGATGTTCAGCTATCCGGCAATCTGTGAGCAATGCAACGCTTTCTTCGCAAATTGGCCTTAACGTGAGTTGAACAGACGCGGTGGACAGTTGTGCAGGACTGGATGGTTCTGCCACCCTGTCGACCGTGACACGGTACAACGGCTCGGGGCGATCAAGGCATGGCGCGCATACTGCTGGCGGAAGATGACAACTCCCTCCGTCCCTATCTCGCACGTGCGCTGCGGCGCGATGGTCATGAGGTCATTGCCGCGCGGGACGGGATCGAGGCCCTGGTGCATCTGGGACCGAATCGTTTCGACCTGCTGCTGGCCGACGTCGTGATGCCGGAGATCGACGGAATCGAGCTGGCGCGCCGGGCCGAGCGGGCGGACCCCAACATCAAGGTCATGTTCATCACCGGTTTCGCCGCCGTCGCGATGCAGTCCAACCGCCGCCATCGCGCCCCCGCGAAAGTGCTCTCCAAGCCGTTCCACCTGAAGGATGTCGTGGCGGAGGTGCGGGAGATGCTGGCGGAAGCGGGGATCGAGGACACGACAAGCCCCACCGGTTGACGCCGTCGCCGGTCGACCCGGCAATCCAGTTGTTGAATGGCTGAAATTGGGGGTTGCCAGTCCCGCCGAACTGGCTTAAATCCCCGACCTCGCGAGCGGGCGTAGCTCAGGGGTAGAGCATAACCTTGCCAAGGTTAGGGTCGTGAGTTCGAATCTCATCGCCCGCTCCAGTTTTCCAGAACATTGGCGTTCTTGCGGTGGATGACCCCGTCCACCCGGAAGTCCAGCTGTCTGGGTGGTGAGGATCTGCAATTTTTAGGCGTGTTGGCTGAAGAAGAAGCGCCCAATGGCGTTAATTCGCTCCGGCTTCATTGAGCCCACTGGCAAGATCCCCGATAGTCTCATATGCTTTGTGACATGGCGTTGGATCATGTCGCTCCGAACCCACAGCTCATGCGTGAACTGGAGCAAGTTGCTAGGGAAGCTGAAGCGGCAGCAGACACTCTGCGCGGTGTCAACCTGCTTCCGCGCGAATTCCCCATTGAAGCGCTGCAGGAAATCTCCAGTTCGCTCAGGCACCTCAAGGATGGAACTGCCGAGGGGTGTCTCGAGCCCCTGAACTTCGCTCGTCATATGCTCCCGCTGGTTCGTCGTGATCACTTCTATTTGGAGGGTGCAGAACCGGATTCGCAGGATGATGACGAAGTATACTTCACGCGTGATTGCCCTTTGGACCTCGCAATCATGCGACTTTACGGAGCGGTTGGAACTGCGCTCGACGAATATAGATCTCAGGCGCAGGAGAAGTATGACGACGCCGTCGTTGCAGAGGAAACCCTCCGGTTCGGAAATGACGGTGCATTTGCCAACATCTCGAGAGGTGCGGAAAATGTTGTTGCCGGATCGCTGTCAGCACGCGCAGATCTCGATCAGATGGCGATTCCAGGCTCCAGGGAGGTCGAAAAGCTTCATCGTCAACTCCAGGATAGTGCCAATCTCGGCCACTCGATCCAATCCCAGATCCGTATCAGACCTGTCGTTGCGCGCTGGTACCATTCTGCGAGCAAGGCGATGTCCATGCTTCCGGACATACTGGTCAAGACGGCTGACGGCATAAGAATTGGCGCCGATGTTGCTCAGATTTGGCACAAGGAATGGAGCGCATTCAATGGGCGCGTTCGGGACCTTGCCTATGATCAGATTCGTGGGCTCGCATCAGCACTTGAGGCTACAAGCGAGCGTCTGAAGGTTTCTCGGCGAAAGCCTGGAGAAGTGGGCGTGCGGCAGAGAGATCCGGATGTGGTCGAAGCCGAGAAAATTGTGCTTGAAATGTTGTTGTCCGGGAAAAAACTTGAAAGTAATTTTGCCCGGAAAGTCGAGATTTTGGATTTTACTGGCGCAAGTGCGGAAATTCAACGTCCGGAAGATTTG
This sequence comes from Kordiimonadales bacterium IMCC3096, assembly GCA_016865035.1. Lineage (GTDB taxonomy): Bacteria > Pseudomonadota > Alphaproteobacteria > Minwuiales > Minwuiaceae > Minwuia. Next base: position 1,220,784 of record CP018227.1, on the reverse strand, counting down.
GCCCTATTGAAGAATGTCAAAAGCCTGGTGTTTTTCGGGACAAATTTGGGGTCTATCCCCTTGACATACGGTAGGACGGTCACCATCTAAAGGGCATAGGAGAAATGATCCATGCCCAAGCCGACGACAGTCCGTGAATTCTTCAAGCAGTTCCATGATGACGATGCCTGCTTGGCGCACCTGTTCGACGTTCGGTTCGGCCAGGATCACGTCTGCCCCAAGTGCGAGCGTGAAGCCCGCTGGTATCCGATCAAGGCCGAACGCGCCTTCTCCTGCCAGTGGTGCGGTCATCATATCCATCCTACAGTTGGCACGATCTTCGAGAAGTCCCGCACGTCGCTCCAGACGTGGTTCTATGTGATCTTCCTGTTCACCACGACACGACACGGGGTCTCCGCGAAGGAGATCCAGCGTCAGACTGGCGTGACCTACAAGACGGCATGGCGCATGGGCCAGAAGGTCCGTGAGCACATGGCCGAGATCGACGGCGAAGCCCCCTTGGGCGGTGCCGGTCACACGGTCGAGATTGACGAAACCATGGTTGGCGGTGTCCGCAAGGGCAAACGCGGTCGTGGTGCCGCTGGCAAGACGGTCGTATTTGGTATGCTCCAGCGTGAAGGCAACCTGATGCTCAAGGTTGTTCCCAATGTCCGCCGCGCCACTCTCCAGCCGATCATCGAGGCCAACGTTGCCAAAGGCACGATGGTCGATACCGACGAGCTCAAGTCCTACAATGGGCTGTCAGAAGCCGGTTACGACCACGGGACGGTCAATCATTCGACCGGGCAGTACGTTGCCGAAGACGGCACCACGGTCAACGCCATTGAGAACTTCTGGCGTCACCTGAAATGCTCCATCAAGGGAACGCACACCAGCGTATCCCCGGAGTACCTTGAGCGCTACGCCAAGGAATTCGAGTACCGCTTCAATCGTCGGATGCGCCCCGAGACGATGCTTTCGGAGTTGCTTTCGACTTATCCGAAGCAGGACGCTTGATGGCCTTGTCCAGCTTCTCCAGATCGCCGGGGGCGTCCTTCTCATGCTCTCGGATGAACTCTTCCAGCTTGCCTTCTTTCAGAGCCTTGCGAAGCGAGATCATTTGGCCCGAGCATCGCTGACGTACAGCCGCGAAATCTCTCCGTCTTTCAAGACCGGTTTCGCAGTTACGGCTATCGGGATTTGCCCATCCAAAGATCCACTGTAAACGTTCTTTGGCAGAGCCAGTGCGGGATCAGTAACTTTGATCGAAATTCGGCCACCTTCTTCCCCGTCCCAATCCGCAGAACCAGTACCAGTATCGAGGTTCAGTGACCGAATGGTCATTGTTGTTTCCATCTCGTCCGCAACCTCCATTTCACCCTTCGACCTTAACGCTTGAGCAACCGGCTCATCAATGATCGTCGGCGACACTGAATTCTTGTAAATCACCTGATCGTTGCACGAATGCCCTACCGGAGCCGGAAGTTCGCGAAGCGCCGTCCGGTTAACGTGCGTCAGAGCGGTTATTTGCTCCTGCATCCATGCCTTGTCGCGCATCTGGCCCGCGTGAACCACGTTTGCGAATGCATCGTGCCGTTCAGCTTGCTTGTCCAGCATATCAAGCGCCTTCTCGGTCAATTTAGCGTCTCCACTTCCGCGACCAACCACAGCCGACCATATCCACGGCAAAAAACTCTCACCCACTTCAACTAACATAGGGGCATATAACGGCAACTGCGACGAATTCATCAACGCGAATATTTCAAATAATACACCATTCTCTTGGGGTGGGCCAGTGTAAATGCGAAAATCTTGCGCCCTATAATCCTTTCTAACCTCACCTTGAAGGTAAAATCCTAGTATTGATGAAGAAAGACGCCCGACACCGTCAAGTGACTTCGCCAACTGGCGAATCTCAATATGATGGTGGTCAGCATCACGGCCCGTGCAAGAAACCTGCAAAGGCGGCACAATTGAGACCATCATTCCCTCCCCTTATCCGGGAAGGCTGTCACGGTCACGCAACCGCGTCAATCGTTACGTATGCTGAGGGGATAGACCCCACAAATTTTGATATGCTTAGGTGGGGAGCTCACCTTGCTGGTTTGGACAATCTGGAAAGTCTCAAGCTTCCTGAGCAAACAAGTATTCGACCTCTTGAGGAATTGCGGCATCTCACCAGCCTCACGGTGCACGCAAATCAGGTGAGTGACCTGACGGCTCTCGGCAACCTCACCAGCCTCACCAGCCTAAGGGTGCAGGCAAACCAGGTGAGTGACCTGACGGCTCTCGGCAACTTGATTGATCTGAAGAGTTTCTCTATCGCAGGCAATCGACTGTTGGATATCAGCGCTCTTGCCGCATTGAAGAGTTTGCAGGAGCTGGTAATCAGTGATTTTGAGGCCGTCGATCTGGCGCCGTTGGCAGGCTTGCGCCAACTTCGAACAATAGTGATGGGAAATACAACTTTCAGAAACAGTAATATTATTGATAATGTAATGTTGACTTTGCGCGGCAATAGTTATGAAATTTGATTGATTTCGTTAGAAATCTGTCTTTTGAGAATTTTTTCTCATCATTTTCGATGTCATCCATTTTGGCGTGGTGAGGTCGCCTATGCGTTACGGAGGCTTCCCGACGGCAGAACATTGTTCTAGCTTCCCCGGGGTAGCTCACGACGGCCTTGGGGAGGGCGCAGATGACGATCCGGACCTTGCTGGTTGCCAACCGTGGCGAGATCGCCTGTCGGGTCATTCGCACCGCGAAGCGGCTGGGAATTCGAACCGTGGCCGTGCATTCGGCCGCCGATACCGGCGCGCCGCACGTGGCTATGGCGGATCAGGCCGTCCTGATCGGCCCGGCCCCCGTGGGCGAGAGCTATCTTTCCGTGGAACGGATACTGGCGGCAGTGGCGGCAAGCGGGGCGGATGCCGTGCATCCCGGCTATGGCTTCCTGAGCGAGAACGCCGGGTTTGCCAGCGCCTGTGCCGATGCGGGGCTGACCTTTGTCGGCCCCCCCATCGAGGCGATTGACCTGATGGGGGACAAGGCGCGGTCGAAGCTGCGCATGATCGACGCGGGCGTGCCCTGTGTGCCGGGCTATCAGGATGCGGAGCAGGACGACGCCCGCCTGCTGGCCGAGGCGGAACGGATCGGTTTCCCGCTGATGGTGAAGGCCAGTGCCGGTGGCGGCGGGCGCGGCATGCGTCTGGTCGACGATCCGGCGAAGCTGGAGCGGGCGCTGAAGACCGCGCGGTCGGAGGCGAAGAATGCCTTCGGCGATGATCGCCTGATCCTGGAGCGTGCGGTGGTGCGGCCCCGGCATGTGGAGATCCAGGTCTTTGCGGATTCCCATGGCAACGTCATTCACCTGGGGGAGCGTGACTGCTCCGTCCAGCGCCGCCACCAGAAGGTGATCGAGGAAGCGCCGAGCCCTGCCGTGACGCCGGAGATCCGCGCGGCCATGGGGGAGGCGGCCGTGCAGGCTGCGAAGTCCATCGGCTATCGCGGAGCGGGCACCGTGGAGTTCCTGCTGGACGAGAGTGGGGCCTTCTATTTCCTGGAGATGAACACCCGCCTGCAGGTGGAGCATCCGGTAACGGAGATGATCACCGGCACCGACCTTGTCGAATGGCAGATCCGGGTGGCGGAAGGTGCCGAACTGCCGCTGACGCAGGAACAGGTGAGCCTGAGCGGGCATGCCATCGAGGTCCGGCTCTATGCCGAGAGTCCGGCCAAGGGATTCCTGCCGCGCACCGGCACTGCCCACCGCTGGCGGGTGCCGGAGGGAGAGGGTGTGCGTGTCGATGCCGGCCTGTCGGAGGGGCAGGAGATCACACCGTTCTATGATCCGATGATCGCCAAGATCATGGCGCATGGACCGGACCGGGATACGGCGCGCATCCGTCTGGCGAACGCCTTGCGCCGGACCGAGCTGCTGGGGCTGGAGACCAACCGTCGCTTTCTGATCGATGCGCTGGAGAATGCCACCTTCGCCGCGGGCGGTGCGACAACGGCCTTCATCGAGACCGAGTTTCCCAAGGCCAGTCTGGCCCATGCGGAAGCGACGGATGCGGATCTGGCTCTCGCCGCGGTGATCCTGTTCCGTCACCATCTCGGCGATGTGCCGCCCGCCTGGCAGGGCTGGCGCAGTTCCGGCCAGACCCCCCGCAGCCCGATGGTGCTGGAGGTGGCTGGGGAGAGCACGGAACTGTCCGTGATCTGGCACGGTGGAGATGATTGCCAGGTGAGTATCGGCGAGGCGTCCCTGGCGTTTGACGGCTGCTGCTTCGGTGAGGGCGAGATTGTCTGGCGTCAGGACGGGGCCAGCCATCGTGCCATCTTCGCCATCGTGGATGACCGGCTGCACCTGCAGACCGAAAGGGCGGATCTGATTGCGGAGGAGACCACGTGGCGGGACCGCGCGGCAGCGGCGGCGGACAGCGATGGTGCCATCGCGGCACCCATGAACGGGCGGGTGCTGAAACTGCTGGCGAAGACGGGTGACCAGGTGAAGAAGGGCCAGGTGGTCGCGATCCTGGAAGCGATGAAGATGGAGCACGAGATCGTCGCGGGCGCATCCGGCAAGGTCACGGAAGTGACGGTCGAGGAAGGCGCGCAGGTCGCACCCCGCACGTTGCTGATGTCCGTCGATGCCGGGTGAAGGCCTGCAACGGTGACTCCCAGGTGTCGGAAGTCCGCATGGCCGGTGCCGGTGAAACGCATTGGTGAAAATTGATTAGCTTGCTAATGATTTCCGATGAGCACACAGGAAGACGAGATCAGGATCGGCTTCGCGCTGGCCATGGTGCGCATGTCGCGTCGCTGGCGGTGGAAGCTGGATCAGCGCCTGCGGTCAACCGGACTGACCCAGGCGCGCTGGACGGCATTGCTGCAGATCGCGCGCGGTGGTGACGGCATGCAGCAGACCCAGCTTGCCGATCATATCGGGATCGAGGGACCGACTCTGGTGCGCCTGCTGAATTCGCTCGAAGCGGCTGATCTGATCCAGCGCCGGGCAGATCCCCGTGACCGCCGGGCCAAGACAGTTCATCTGACGGAGCGTGCGATCCCCGTGCTGGCGGAGATCGAGGCCATAGCCGACGGATTGCGCCAGGAAGTGACGGAAGGATTCGCGCCGGCCGAACTTGCCCGCTGTACCGAGATCTTCGACATCATGCGGGCACGCCTCGACGGCGAAAGTGCCGGAGAACCGGCTCAGGGCAGGGCCGCATGAACGCCCCCACGACCCCGGAACTGACCATGTCGGAGCAGGGTGGCCGTCGCGAAGGCCGCCGCGGACGCATCGTCCGCCTTGTCGTTCTGGCCGTGGTGCTGGGGGCGGGCCTGTGGTTCGGTGCCAAGTGGTTCCATGACCGTCAGGTGCATGTCTTCATCATTGATTCCCGTATCGCCTCCGACATGGTGACGATCAGCGCGCAGGAGGCCGGGCGCGTGGTCGATCTGCAGGTCGGGACAGGCGATCTGGTGAAACCCGGTCAGGTGCTGGTCAGCATGGACAAGCGCACCGTGCGCTTGCGGATCCTGGAGGCGCGGGCGGAGATCGACCGGATCGTGGCCCAGCGGGCCCGGCTGGAGGCGGAGCGCAGTCTGATCATCCGGCGCAACAGTTCCGCCCTGAAGGTGGCGAAGGCCCATATCGATGTCGCCGTTGCCGCCGAGAATGCGGCCAGCGCCACGCGCGCCAGCGCCGAGACCGAACTCAAGCGCGGTGAGAAGCTGTTCCAGCGCAAGGTGATCGCGGCGCAGCGCCTGGACGGGCTGCGTACCACCTTCACCAATGCCGACCGGCAGTTGCTGCAGGCGCGCGCCGCCGTGCGGGAGGCCGAGGCGGAACTGGGCGAGGTCGAGGCCGAGGAGATCCGGGTCGCGGTGATCGAACAGGAACTCAGCGCCCTGACCGCCGAGGCCGCAGCCTTGCAGGCGCGCCTGGAGCAGCATGAGGTGCAGCTCTCCGATCTGGATATCATCAGCGGAATCAACGGCATCGTGGACCGGACCTTCGTCGAGGAAGGCGAATATGTCCGGCCCGGCACGCGCCTGCTGATGCTGCATGATCCGGAGAATGTCTGGGTTGCGGCGAACGTGAAGGAAACCGAGATCAACCGCTTCGCGGTCGGTTCGACGGCTGCGATCACCGTTGACGCCTATCCCGACATGAAACTTTCCGGCCGTGTCACCTGGATCGGCCCGGCGGCCACCAGCCAGTTCGCCCTGCTGCCCAATCCGAACCCGTCGGGCAACTTCACCAAGGTGACGCAGCGGGTGCCGGTTCGCATCGACATTCAGGGGCAACGGTCGCTGTTGCGTCCGGGCATGATGGTTGAAGTCGTCATTGATACCGGTGAGCCCGGTGCGGGTGATGCCGGAAACAACTGAGGTCCTTTTCCAGCGTTTCGGCCCCGGCTATCGCTGGCTGGCCATGCTGACGGCCATGTCGACGACGATTTCGGCAGTGCTGGCCGCCACCATCGTGAATGTTGCCATTCCTGACATCATGGGCGCTTTCGGTATCGACCAGATCACGGCCCAGTGGCTTTCCACGGGCTTCCTGGCCTCGATGACCGGAACGATGCTGCTGGTGGACTGGTGCATGAAGTCCTTCGGACAGCGGGCAACGATGCTTTTCTGTCTGGGACTGTTCCTGCTGGGTGGCCTGCTGGGCGGTCTCAGCACATCCACCGACGCCCTGATTCTCAGCCGTATCCTGCAGGGGGCGGCCGCCGGCGTGATCCAGCCCATGGCCATGGTCTCCGTCTATCAGGTGTTCCCGCCGGAAAAGCGCGGCACGGCCATGGGCCTCTATGGCGTCGGCGTCGTGATGGCCCCGGCGGTGGGACCTTTCATCGGCGGCCTGCTGGTGGATGGCTTCGGCTGGCGCTACGTCTTCTTTGCCGGGGTGCCGATGGCCATGATCGGCATCCTGCTGTCATCCATCTTCCTGCCGTCGGGGGCCACGGCGGACGAGCGGCCGAAGTTCGACTGGATCGGATTCGGCCTGCTGGTGGGATTCCTGATCAGCCTGCTGACGGCCTTCACGGACGGCCAGATCGATGGCTGGCGTGACACATGGGTCATCGGCCGCTTCGTCCTGGCCGGTGCGGCCTTTGTCATCTTCGTGTGGTGGGAACGGATAACACCGCTGCCGATGCTGCAGATCCGCATCTTCCTGCAACCGGGCTTCATCGGGGCCGGGATCATCAGTTTCGTGCTGGGCGCGGGCCTGTTCGGCTCCACCTACCTGATCCCGCTGTTCGTGCAGACGATCCAGGGACTGACCCCGACCCAGTCGGGCCTTCTGCTGGTGCCAGCCGGTCTCTCGATGATCTGCCTGATCCCGATCACCGGCCGCCTGGCCGACCGTTACGAGCCGGGCTACATCACCGGTTTCGGGCTGACCCTGTTTGCCCTGTCCTTCTATCTGCTCTCGTCGGCGGACGTGAACACCGACTTCCTCACCCTGGCCGGGCTTATCATGATCAGCCGCATGGGCATGGGCTTCATCTTCCCCTCGCTCAGCGCCGGGTCGCTGCGGCTGCTGCCCATGCACCTGCTGGCACAGGGCTCATCCACCATGAACTTCACCCGCCAGCTCGGCGGGGCGTTCGGCGTCAACCTGCTCGCCATCCTGCTGGATCAGCAGACCGGGTTCTTCCAGGACCTGCTGGCAGCGACACAGGAACCGTCCAATCACGTGACGGAGGCCTACCTGGCACAGATCGCCGAGATAGCGGCTGCCGCCGGGCTCTCGGATGTGCAGCAGGCCGCTGTGGCGACAGAGCATCTCAGCCGTGCGGTACTGTTGCAGGCCAGCCAGCAGGGGTTCCACGTCTCGTTCCAGGCCAGCGCCTTCAGTTTCCTGATTGCACTGTTCGGTGCCTGGCACATGGTCAGGGGACGGAAACGGTCGCTGACGGCGCCCGCACCGGCGACGGCCTGAGCGGTCAGGGTTTCCGGCCGTCGTCCCCGGTTTCGGGTTGCGCGTCATCCGTCGTGGCGGATTCCGGCTCCCCGATCCCGTCCGCATCAGCCCCATCGGCATCAGCCCCATCGGCATCAGCCCCATCGGCATCAGCCCCATCGGCATCAGCCCCTGACCCTTCCGGGACATCATCCCCGGTCTCGCTGGTCTCCGGCACCTCCGAATCGTCCTGGGTCGAAAGGCCGGTATCCATCGGCAGGATGGTCAGGCCTGCGGTGGCAGCCTCGACGAAATCGCCCCGCTCGGCCTCGGGCACCGGATCCCGGCGGCGGATACGGAGGATGACAAACCCGGCAAAGATCACATGGATCGCCGCGGTAAAGAAGAACAGCCCGCCTGTCCCGGCCTGGGAAATCACGATGGAGGCCAGGATCGGGCCGACGACCGCCCCGGCGGCGTAGGTCAGCAGCAGACCGCTCGCCGCCTCCACGAAGCTCTTGCCCTCGACGAAGTCGTTGGCATGGGCGACGCACAGCGAATACAGCGGGAAGGCGAAGACGCCGAAGATGAAACCGATGATCATCAGCAGTGTCTGGCCACTCGCCCCGAATATCCCCAGCCCGATTCCCGACAGGGCCGCGAGCCCGGCGACGACAACGATCAGCCGTCGCCGGTCCATCCGGTCGGAAATCTTGCCCAGCGGGTACTGACCGGCGGCACCGCCGATCACGGCCACGGCGATGAAGATGGCCGCCAGTGCGGTATTGCTGGTGCCGCCCTGTGCGACGACAGGTGCCAGCGCCCAGAATGCGCCATTGGTGACACCGACGACGAAACTGCCGATGAAGCCCACCGGTGACAGGCGCAGCAGGTAGCGGATGCGGACCCCGATCTGTTCCGGCGGTGCCGGACTCTCCGATTTGGTCATGGCCACCGGAACAGCGGCCCAGGAGATCAGGATCGAGGCCATCAGGAACAGCGGGAAACCTTCCGGGTTGCCGAAGGCGATCATCAGCTGGCCAATCGAGATCACTGTCAGGTTGATGGCGGTATAGACGGAGAAGACCAGCCCACGCGTCTCGTTCGTGGATTTCTCGTTCAGCCAGCTCTCGATGACCATGAACAGGATCGCGACACAGGCGCCGGAGAGCAGCCGGACCGCCCACCAGACCATCGGTTCGGTCACCAGGGCGTGGACAAGGGCGGAGGTGGAGGAGATGGCGACGACAGCGGCGAAGGTGCGGATGTGTCCGGCCCGGCGGATCAGGATGGCCCCGCGCCAGCAACCCAGCGCAAAGCCAACGAAATAGGCGGAACCCAGGACACCGATCTCGACGGAACTGTAGGCTTCCAGCTGCGCGCGCATGGGCAGAAGGGTCGATTGCAGGCCGTTGCCCATCAGCATGAAGGCGACACTGAGCAACAGGGCTGCTACAGGGGCAAGGGCGCGCAGCATGGTTGGTTCCTTCCGCATCGGATCGGGCCAGCCAAACAGATCATGCGCGGCATGGCAATTGCTTGATTGACCTGTGTTATCCTGATTCGCCTTCGGGCAGACAAACGATGCCGTCACTGCCTGGTGACGGGGGAGAGTAGGTTGCGTTTCATCCTCACAATGCTGTTCACCCTTCTGACCCTCACCGCCAACGCGGCTGAGGCGCCACGGACGGTGCTCGCCTTCTACAACCAGAATGGCGACGAACTGCGGTCCAATCCGCTGCACATGCTGGCCGAGATGCCGTTCAACCACCTGGGCCTGAAGCTGGAGTATCACGATATCGAGGATCCGTTGCCCCTCGATGCCGTGACCGACCCGTCCATCGCCGGTGTGATCACCTGGTTCGACAATGGTGCCATCCGGCGGCCGGCGGCTTTCCTGGACTGGCTCGAAGAGATGGTCATTGCCGGCAAGAAGTACGTCTCGTTCGGCGACATGGGCTTTCTCGGCGCCAACGACGGTTCCCCCGTGCCGACGCGCGCCAGGACCAACCGCTTTCTGGAGCGCATCGGCGTACGCATCCTGGGTGAATGGACGAATGTCACCTTCGATACCGAAGTTGTGATGCGCGATCCCGACATGGTGGATTTCGAACGGGTGATGGCCGGAAAGCTGCCACCGCACGAGCGCTATGAGGTCGTGGAGGGGGTCGGTACGTCCCACCTGCGTGTCCGCCGGAAACAGGATGGGTCGACCAGCGATGTCGTCGTCACATCGGACAATGGTGGCTTCGGGGAGATCGGCTGGGTCAATTATCGTGATCCGGTCTTCTTCAGGACCCAGTGGTACATCAACCCCTTTGCCTTCATCCGTCGCGTGTTCGACACGGACAAGCTGCCCAAGCCCGATACCACGACCCTGAGCGGCCGCCGTATCTACTTCAGCCACATCGACGGCGACGGCTGGCGCAACGTCTCGCTGGTGAAGGGATACCGCAAGGACCAGATCTATTCGTCCCGGGTTGTACTGGAGCAGGCCATCGCACCCTATCCCGACCTGCCGATCACGGTCGGCCCCATCGCGGCTGACCTGGACCCGGAATGGTCGGGTGATCCGGAAGCGCAGCAGCTCGCGCGGGAGATCTTCGCACTGCCGCAGGTCGAGGTGGCGCACCACACCTACAGCCATCCGTTCGAGTGGGGTTTCTACGAGGACTACACGGCCCTGAAGGAAGCGCCCTTCACCGGGCTGTACAAGCATCTTGATCGCGCTGCCTGGACCGAGGAGGTGCTGGAGAGTGATGCAGCCAAGCCGTCGGGTCTGCTGGCCGCTGTTTACGATGTGCCGCGCGGCTTTGGCAGCAAGCCGTTCGTCCTGGAGCGGGAGTTCGGCGAGGCATCGCGCTATGTGGAGCAGTTCGCGCCACCGGGAAAGAAGGTGGAGGTCGTCCTCTGGTCGGGCAATACATCCCCGACACCGGACATGATCGCGGCTTCGCGGCAGGCCGGGCTGCTGAACATCAACGGCGGTGACTCCCGTTTCGATCCGGAGTTTCCGTCCGTAAGCTATGTTCCGCCCGTGGGCCGAACCTTCGGCGGGCAGGTGCAGATCTTCGCCGTCAACAGTAACGAGAATACCTATACCGATCTGTGGACCGGCCGCTACTTCGGCTATCAGGATCTGATCCTGACGCTGCGCAATACCGAGAGCCCGCGTCGCCTGAAGGGGATCAACGTCTACTACCACATGTATATCGGGGAGCGCCCGGCGGCGCTGCAGGCCCTGCTGAAGAACCTGGAGTTCGCCCGCAGCCAGCGTATCACCCCCATCACGACGAGCCATTACGCCAGCATCGGAGAGGGGTTCTATACCACCCGTTTCGAAAGGCCGGGACCCGACCACTGGCGGGTACTGGATCGCGGTCGGATGCAGACGATCCGTCACGACAATGCCGATGACCGCGTTGTCGACATGGGGTCGGCAGTCGGGGTTCTGGGCTACACCCACTATCAGGGAAATCTCTATGTCGCGCTGGATGAAGCGGTCGCGGAGCCGGAATACAGGCTGGTCGCGCGCGGGACGCTGCCCGTGGAACCATCACTTGTCGATGCGCGCTGGCATCTGTGGGATCTGACCCGGGACGGCAACGCGCTGCGCATGACGGGGGAGGGGTTCGGCCATGGCGAGATGCAGTGGCGTGGCATGAAGCCTGGCCAATGGCGGGCCGAAGCGACCCTGCCGGACGGTTCCATTGTCAGCGACGAACAGACGGTCGGCTCCGATGGTGTGCTGATCGTGGAACTGCCGACCCATGCCTACGCGCCGGTGGCCATCGTGATCCGCCCGGCGGAAGCAGGCTGACGATACCGTGCGCCTGAACCTGATCCTGCTGGTTGTTGTCGTTGTCCTGGGCGTCGGGCTCAGCCTGTTGCTGATCCCGAGCAAGAAGGACGTGGCACTGCTGCAGTTGCGGTCGGACAAGGTGGACCTGGCGCGGGACACGCTGCAGGAACGGCTGGATGCGGGCGACACCTCCGTCGTGGTCGTGGCTTCGCTGGCCGATATTGCCCTGCATGACGGGGACATCGGAAAGGCGATACGGGTGATGGAAGCCTATATTGCCCGCCGCCCCAAGGACATCGGCGCGAAACGGAAGCTGGCCGAATTCTATCGGTTCGCCCAGCGTCAGGATGATTTCGTGCGGACGCTGGCGGAGGTTGTTGCGGCGGAGCACAAGCCGGAGGAGGAGCGACAGCTCGTCGATCTGTATCGCTACCGTGGTGACTACGCGAAGCTGGAGGCGGGCCTTGCGCAACTGATCGACGACGGCAATGCCCGGCCCGCTGACTTTCTCGAGGCCGCCGAACTTGCTGCTGCTGATCAGAAACCGCTGAAGGCCCTGGCGTATCTGGAACGCATGTGGCGCAGCAACCCGACTGCTTTCGAGATCCGCTCCGTGAAGCTCTACGCCATGATCGCCGGAACCTATGGTGAGGATGACCGGGCTGCCGACGTTGTCGCCCGCTTCGCGGAGGCCAAGGGCAATCGGGCCGCCATCCTGCCGATCATCCGCGAGGCCGCCGAGCGCGATCAGAACGCGCTGGGGATTCGCCTGCTGCGCGCGTTCGAGGGCGAGCTGTATCTCTCACCGCCGCTGCTGGTGTTCTGGGCGCAGATGCAGGATGGTCTCGATCGCGCGACCGTGGCGCTTGAACGTCTCGTGGCGCTGGACAAGGCGGACAGGCTGCCGGACCTGGCGTTCCCGGTCTTCATCGACCTTGCAATGCAGGGGCAGGAGATCGACCTGCTGGAGCAGGTGTCCCTGCGGCGCGACCACTCCGGGCTGACCGACTTCCGTCTGCGTGCCCTGGGTGATGTTGCCGTGGCATACCGTCGGCAGGCGCTGGCGCAGAAGCTGCTGGGGGAACTGGAAGCACCGTTCCGGACCGCCCACCCGGCACTGATGGCGGAGTTGCTGTTGAGTGTCGGGCGTCGTGACGATGCGGTGGTCGAGGTGCAGCGGGCAGCGGCAGAGGCCGATCTGCCCGCACATGAGCAGTTTCGCCTGGCGCGCGCCTGGCTGAAGCTGGGCGAGGACCAGAAGGCCGCGCAGTTGCTGGACAGGATCGCGGCACGTCCCGACCTGAACGCGGCGATGATCCGCGCACTGACGCAGCTCTATATCGACACGGAACGGCTGCAGGCCGGGCTGGCCGCCTTCAACAGTCTGCGGCGCACCAATCCCTCCCCTGCGGCAGAGGCAGGCTGGGCGCGGATCGCGGCGAAGGCGGGCAAGGACAAGGCCCTGCTCGCCTGGCTGCAGCAACAGGGACTGGTCGATCGTGATGTCCTGACGGACATCGTCGCGCTCGCCACACCAGGACTTGCACCCGTCTCGGCCCTGTTCGCGGCCGAGCGGCTGTTCCGGGACCATCCGGATCGTGAATCCCGCCGCCTCTATGGTCAGGCGCTTACTGCCAACGGGCGTACAGGCCAGGCTCTTGCGGTACTCGAAGTCCTGTTGCCGGGGGATGCGGAGGATGCGGAAACCTGGGTGGAGGCCCTGAATGCCGCCAACCGCAGGGCGGATGCGCTGGCCTTCCTGCTGGAGCGCGGCGCAGATACGGCCCTGCCGCCCCAACTGGCGGACGACCTGATCACCCTTGCCATCGATCAGGGGCAATCCGCACTGGCATTCGCGGAGTTGCAGCGCCAGGACCCGACCCGTCTGCCGGGGGATACTGTCGCCTATCTGGCGGAGACCGCGGCACTGGAAGGCCGGTTCGAACTCATCGACAAGCTGCTGTCCACGCTCGGTCCGGCGTTCCTGCAGGCGCGACCCGTCACCGCCGCCCGTATCGCCATCGCGCGCAATGACCGCGAGGCTGCAGCGGAATGGCTGGCCAGGGCCAGTGCCCTGCCGGACCTGCGCCTGAATGACCGCATCGATCTGGCGCGGGTGCAGGCAGAGCTTGGTGATCAGGCGGGTGCCCTGAAGCGCCTGGAAGGTCTGGCCCGCGATCCGGACACACCGGCATGGGCAATCGGCAATCTCGCCGCCCTCTATCTGGAACTGGATCGCGCCCGCGATGGCCTGCCGCTGATGCGGTCCCTGGCCGAGCAACGCTCCGAGACCCAGGTTCAGGCTGGCTGGGCACGGCTGGAGACCCGTGCCGGTGATCCGCGAAAGGTGCAGGAGTGGCTGACCCGTGCCCGCGTAACGAACCGGCAGTTGCTGGAGGACATCTACTTCCTGGCGGCGGAGAGCGGGGCGGAGCCCCTGGCCTTCGATGCCGCGACGCGCCTCTACCAGCTGCAGCAGGATGAGCGCACGCGCCGGATCTATGCCAATGCCCTCATCGCGCGCGGTCGGGCGGAGGAGGCCTTGCCGATCCTGAAGGAATTGCTGCCCGGTACACCGGAGGATGCGGAAGCCTATGTCGCCGCACTTTCCGCAGTGGGACGGAAGCCGCAGGCGCTGGCCTTCCTGCAGGATCGCGCGGCAGGCGAGCCGCAGCCATTGCTGCTCGCCGACGACCTGATGGCGCTGGCCATCGAACTGGACCAGCCGCAACTCGCCTTTGCCGAAGCGCGGCGGCAGAATCCGCGCCTGCTGCCGGAAGACACGATTGCCTCGCTGGCCGAGAATGCGGCGGAGGAAGGCGACTTCGCCCTGATCGACTGGCTGCTGGCGGAAACCGGCCAGGACTTCCTGGCCAGACGGCCGGCCATGGCGGCGCGTATCGCGGTCGCACGGGGTGACAACAAGGCCGCGCGGGAATGGGTCGAGAAGGCGCTGGCTGTTCCGAACCCGCCCCTTGCCACGCGACTGTCCATCGCGCGGACGCTGACCGATCTGGGCGAGAATGCGCGTGCGCTGGCGTTGCTGGAGACCGTGGTGCGTGATCCCGCGACACCACCCTTTGCCATTGCCAATCTCGCCAACCTCTACCTCGAACTCGGCAAGGCGAGGGAGGGGCTGCCGCTGCTGCGGAGCCTGCGGGAACAGCGGCCCGCGCCGCAGGTGCAGGAGGGCTGGGCGCGACTTGAGACCCAGTCGGGCACGGCCGAACCGGTGCTTGCCTGGCTGAAGGCGACACCGCAGCCCGGCCGTCAGGTGCTCTCCGACATCTATTATCTCGCCGCGCAGGGGGCGAAACCCGATCTGGCGTTCGCGGCAGCGGAGAAGCTGCAGCGGCTCTATCCGGGCAACGAGGCATCGCTCGTCTGGGGCCAGGCACTGACCGCGGCCGGTCGGGCGGAGGAAGCGGTGCCGATCCTGCGCGCCCTGCTGCCCGGGACAGCGGAGGTCCGCAGTGCCTATGTCGCGGCCCTTGGCCGTGGCGGTGACCCGGCGGACCTGCGCCGCTTTGCGGAAACCGCACTTGCCGATCCGACCATGGATGCGGCCACGCGGGAGGGATTGCTGTTCGCCCTGCTGGACGCGGGACTGGGGGATGTGGCGCTGCCGGCCCTGCGCGATCTGGCAAAGGCCGACCCGGCGAAGTGGGATGAGGCCTATGTGCAGGCGCTGCGTCTGGCCAAGGCGGACAAGGAACGCGGCGATGTCATCGTCCGGCGCCTGCAATCCAACCCGCCCGCAGCCCGGCGCGACCTGCTGCTCTACGAATTGCTGGAGGTTGCCGGACCCGTCCGCGCCCTGCCGTTCCTGGAGAAGATCGCGCGGGCGGAGCCGACCGGCCCCTGGCCCCCGGTGTATGAGGAGGCGCTGGCGACCGCCGGCCGACAGGACGATCTGATCGCCTGGGTGACGCTGCGGTCGATCGACAAGCGTCTGAGTGACCAGGATCGCCGCAATGCCGCGTTCCGGCTGCTTGATCTGGGGGCCAAACCGGCGGCTGAGCAGGCCTTCAGCCTGCTGGCACAGGATGCGCGACCGGATTCGCCCGATGTGCAGCAGCTCGTGTTTCTCTGGGGGCCGCGCCCGCCGGAACGCGGGCTGGAATGGCTCTCGCGCCGTGCCCGGTCCGCAGGAACCGCTGCAGAGCGTGCGGCCTGGCTGCAACTGCTGAATGACGTCGGCGCCACGTCGCGGACCATCGCGCTCGTGGCGCCCGGACCACCATTGTCGGGGACGGATCCGGTGCTCGCCCCCTACATCAATGCGCTGATCGCGGAACGTGGCTTCGATGAGGTGGGGCAGGTGCTCAGCCGCCTGATCCCGCCGACTGACGAGACTCGACCCCTGCTGCAGATGGCGGACTGGGCGGAACAGGCTGCCAAGCCGGACGTGGCGGTCCAGGCCTGGGAGAAGTTGCTGGGCCGGATCGGCGATGATCCCGACCGGTTGCTGCAGGCAGGCCGCACCTTTGCGTTCGCCGGGCGCGCCGAGAAGGCGGTCGAGGTCCTGGACCGGTTCTTCCGCGTTGCCGACGCCGAGCAGCGCGCCGACCATCGGCCCTGGTACTACTACGGGCTGTCCCTTTCTGGCATGAACCGCCCGCAGGAGGGCCGTGCCGCCTATCGCGAGATGCTGAAACGCATTGCCGCGAAGGGGGAGGATGACTTCGAGACCCGGCGCCGGAAGGCGACCGGCCTCAGTGCCATTGGTGCGGATGAGGAGGCGGTTGCGGTCTACGAAGGGCTTGTCGCGGAACGCCCCACCGACCGTTCCCTGCTGGCCGATTATGTTGCCTTGCTGATCGAGATGGAACGCTTCGACCGGGCGGAGCAGTTGCTGCGCCAGAACTGATCCGGCTCAGACCAGCCGGTCCCGCAGGGCTGCCACATCCCGCAGATAGGGCAGTCTGGTGCGCGCGCTGCGGACCTGGTCAGGATCCATATCTGCCATGATTACGGCTTCCGTTGCGCCTGCACGGGCCTGATCACCCCCGACCGGGTCGAGAATCACGCTTGATCCGGCGTAATTGAGTCCATTTTCCGTTCCGGCGTGATTGGCATAGACTATGTGGGTGCCGTTCTCGAAGGCGCGTGCCGGAATCACCCTTTCGGCAACGACTGCCCATTGCGCGGCAAGCGCGGTGGGGGCGAGGATCACTTCCGCGCCCGCTGCAGAAGCCGCACGCGCAGCCTCGGGAAATTCGATGTCGTAGCAGATCAGCAGGGCGATCCGGATGCCGTGGAGGTCGAACAGGGTCAGGCCTTCGCCTGCCGTGAAATGCCCGACCTCCGGTCCGGGCGGAATGACGAGCTTCCTGTGGTTGGCCAGCGCCTCACCATCACGCCCGATGCAGAGCGCACTGTTGTAGATCCGGCCCCCTGCCGCTTCCGGGTAGCCATAGGCGACCGCCGTCCCCGTCGTTCTGGCGATCTCCGAAACGCGACGGGCGAAGGGGCCGTCCTGCCCTTCGGCCAGTTGCCGGATGCGGTCACCGACGTGATAGCCGGACATGAACAGTTCCGGGCAGAGCAGCAGATCGGCCTGTGCCTGTTGCATCACCTGATACAGCCTCGCCAGACGCGCCTCCGCATCCGCGCCAGCCAGATCACACTGGAACACCGCAACCCTCATGGCAGATGCAGCAGGCGGCCGAGCCCGTCCAGCCGGTCATCGATGCCCGCCAGCCGCAGGGTGTCCCAGAGCATCGCCTGATTGCTGGCGATGACCGGCTTGTCCGACTGTTCCTCCAGCCGCTGCACGACGTCCAGCGTCCGCAGCGCACCGCAGGAAACGAAGATTGCATCCGCGTCGGGCCGATCGAGGGACATGGCGAATTCCCGGATAAAGTCGGGGGTTACCCGGATCATGTCGCTGTCCTTCTCCAGGTTCAGGCCCTGAATGTCGAGCACCTCGAAGCCCGCCCGCTCCAGATACTCGGTCTCGCGGTGATTGATCTCGTCGAGGTAAGGCGTTGCCACGACGATCCGTCTGGCGTGAACAGCGCGCAGGGCGCGGATGACGCCGGTGATCAGCGATGTGGCCCTCGCCTTCGGTGCGCCCCGGTTCAGTTCAGCGAGGACCCGGTCCTCCCCGATCACCAGACTGCCGGAGGTGCAGGCGTAGCAGACGACATCCAGTGATCCGTCCGGCAGCAGGGTTGTGGCCGCCCCGGCCAGCCGGTCGGCCTGCGCCGCAAGCGTGGCATTGGTGATGGAGTCGGGGATGGCAGCGCGGGTGAAATGCATGCCGACGCCGTCCGGCGCGTGGCGCATCATGTCATCCTCGATCGTCTGCTCGGTCGCCAGCAGCACGAAACCGATCTTGGCGCGGTGATGACGACCGGCGTCGAACCGGACATTCCGTGTCGCTGGTGGATATTGCGTCATCCGCATCGCGCTCCCAATCTGTTGCAAGAATTCCACGTGCCTGAACGTCGTACCAGTTCCGAATGCGACCACCGGTGTCGGCGGAAGGCTGACCGGACAGAAGACCTTGAGGGAGACGCACTGATGCTGGAGCAGGCACGCCAACGGACCATCGCGTTTCAGCAGCGGATGCGGGAGGAGGGGATCGAGGTCGCCGTCCTGACCGACGAAAGCTCAATTGCCTGGCTGGCCGGATTCTGGGGCTATCTGTCCGTGGAGTTTGGTCGCCCGACATTCCTGATCATCCGCCCGGACGAGGAGCCAACGGTTCTCACCCCACTGATGGAAAGCGAGATGGTGGGTTCCATGACCTGGGTCAGTCGGATCGAGACCTGGGAGGATGCGGGCGCCAACCGCTGGGAAACCGTTCTGGCGCGCGTGCTGGGGGACCGGCACAGGCACGTCGCGGTGGAGACCGCGACCTTGCCCGCCATCGTGCGCAACTGGTTCGACAGCAGCTTGCCGGACACGCTTCTGACCGACATTGCACCGGTGCTGGGGCCGATGCGCATGATCAAGTCGTCGGAAGAGATCACCGTCATGCGCCAGGCCGGGGAGATCGCCGGGGCAATGATGGTGGCGGCGGAGGGCGCGCTGGCTGCAGGCGTGCCGGAGTACGAGGCCGCGCTGGCGGTGATCAATGCCGGGACACGCAAGGCCGCCGGGTTTCTGACAGCGCGGGGGTGGGAGGCCTTTGTTTCCCCCATGATCCACAATCTGCAGGTCATGCAGTCGGGCCGCGACACCTCGATGGTGCATCGCCGTGCCAGCGTGAAGCCGCTGGCGGTGGGCGATCCGGTCTACTTTTGCTTCTGCAACATGGCGCAGTTCAAGCTCTACAAGCTCGGGTTCGACCGCATGTTCTTTGTCGGCGAGGTTACCGATGATGCCGCCCGGGTGCAGCAGGCCGCCATCGACGCGCAACAGGCGGCGATTGCCGCGATCCGTCCGGGCGTGACGGCGGAATCCGTGGCGGAGGCCGCCAACGCCGTCTATGGCGAACGCGGCTATGTCACCGGCTATCGCACCGGTCGCTCCATCGGCATGTCGTATCTGGAGGCTCCCGAACTCAAGGCCGGGGACACCACCATCCTGCAACCAGGCATGACCTTCGCCGTTGACGGCGGGATCAGTCTGGACGGCAGCCTTGGCGGGCGTATCGGCGATTCCATCGTGGTGACGGCCGACGGTTGCGACTACCTGACCGACTACCCTCGGGAGATCATCATCGCGGGCGGTGGTCGGTAGGTGGGGTGTCCCCTTCCCCCCTGAAGGGGAGGAAGGGGCTTTCTTCAGACCCGGACAGGCCGGGTTCCGGTCACGCGGCGGCGCGTTCCGCGCGCAGCTTCTCGGTGGCGGCAAGGTCGAGTGCCAGGGTCTCGTCGTCGCCTGACCCGGTCAGCACGACACCATAGATGTCGCGGGCCCGGTCGGGGGTTTCATAGCGTTCCAGCACATCCTTCAGGACCTTGCGCGGATCGCGGTCGAGCGGGCTGCCGTAGCCGCCACCGCCGGAGTGATTGCCGCGCACCCGCTCGCCCTTCTTCAACTGGACCTCGACGATGCTGGGCAGTTCCTCTTCCAGCCCGTTGGCGCTGACCTTGAAGTGCTGGCAGGCCGAGCCGGCGTCCCCGCCCCGGACACCCTTCGGTGCGTAGATGGTGCCGTCACAGGGCCAGAGCACATCCATCGGCAGTTCCGTCGGGCCGTAGGAAAGTTCCATGGCCGGTGCGCCGCGCCGCCGCCCGGCGCCGCCACTGCCGGTGACGATGCGCAGATACTGGAACTGCAGCGGATGCTTCAGTTCGTCGATCTCCACCGAGTCGCGATACATCAGCCCGGCCACGACCGGAAGACCATAGGTGATCCAGCCGTCCGCGTTCGGGCCCGCGGGGCCACCGGAACTGGCGATGATCAGCTGGTTCACGTAGGGCTCGGCGTCGGAGCGGTCGTCCTTGCCCGACACCACGGCGAAGCCCGCGCCCATGCCGACGCCGCCTTCAGCCAGACCCCAGCCATCGCCGATCTCCGCGAAGGCGGACTGGACGATATTGATCAGGCGGTCGGCGACATTGGTGGTGGACACCGAACAGCTGTGCGGGAACTTCGGCCGACCGGCGATGGCACCTTCCTTCAGGTGCAGGCGGATACGGCGGAAGGAGCCCGAATTGCGCGGCACTGTCGGGTCCAGCGAATTGAACACACCGGCGATGGTCGAGGCAGAGGCACAGGCCTCACTCTCGTTCAGGCCGCAATCCACATTGTCGATATTGTCGGTCAGATCGACATCGATCATCTGCTCATCCGGGTCGACCCGCACCTCCACATTCAGCGGAATGCCTTCCGGCAGCAGGTCGCCATAGGGGTCATGCGCGCCGGAATTCTTCAGGGTCGATTTCGGCAGCTTGGCGATGGCCTGGGCCATGCGCTCCTCCGAATAGTCGAACCAGTCGCGGATGAAGGCCTTGATGGTGTCCTTGCCGTATTTCTCGCAAAGCTCCTTCAGGCGCCGTTCGCCGATCCGGGCGGAACCGATGCCGGCCAGATAATCGCCGTACCACTGACCTGGCACCCGGATGCGGGAACGGCACATGCGCACCACATCATCGATGTTCTTGTAGTCACGCTGGATGCGCACCGCCGGGAAGATCAGGGCACCTTCCTCGTACTGGTCCTTGGCACTGGCCATGTAGGTGGTCGGCAGGGAATTGCCGATGTCCGCCTGGTGCGCCTTGGCCACCGCGGTGAACATGTGCTCTCCCTCGAAGAACACCGGCACCAGGAAGGTATGGTCGGCGGCGTGGGTGTTGCCCGAATAGGGGTCATTGTGCAGGTAGCAGTCGCCTTCGCGGATGTCGTCGTTGAAGTCGGTCATGGCCTTGGACTGCATGTGGCTGCCGAAGATGTGGATCGGCAGGCCCTCCGCCGCAGCCAGCAACTTGTTGTCACCGGTGCAGATGGAACAGCTGAAGTCCCGCGCGCTGTTGATCACGGCGGATCGCGCGGCACGCAGCAGGGTGTTGGTCATTTCCCGGATGATGCCGTCAACGCGGTTGGCGATGATCGCGGTCATGTAGGAATCGAATTTCTCGTTCTTGGCTTCAGTCATGGGAGGGACTCCTTTCAGGCCACGTCGAGACGATAATTGCCAGCCGCGCTGACGGTTGCGGACATGCCAGGATAGACGACAAGTGTGGTCGTCGGCTCCTCGATGATCGCCGGGCCGTCGATGCGGTTACCGGGTTCGATGTCCGATGCCTTGTAGATCGGGGTGGTCACCGGGGTGGCGTCCCCGAAATAGCACTGGCGGCTGACGGTGGGCTTGCCGGCCTCCGAGGTGCTGTCGATGGCCCCGGCGATGACCGGCGGTTCCGAGATCTGCACGACCAGCCGGACCTTCCAGGTCACGACTTCCACAGGGCTGCCTTCGTCACGCACGGCGAAGACCCGCTCATGTACCTGGTGGAAGGCCTCGACGAAATTGTCGAGATCCTGCTGGGAGTGGAACCGCGACGCGCCGATCGGGGTATCCAGTTCCCAGACCTGTGCCAGATAGCGGGCTTCGGCCACATACTCCAGCCGGTAGCGGTCGCCGCCGCCGGGCAGGGTGTGCCGGAACGTCTCCAGCCGTTCTTCCAGTTCCTCCAGCGTCGCGTTGACCGCTGCCATGTCGAAGCGGTTCGACAGGGTGACAAGGCTCGTCGCTTCCTCTGCCACGATGTCGGCGAACTGCATGCCCGCCGCTGACAGGGCCGAGGCGACCTTCGGCAGGATCACCCGGTTGCAGCCAAGTTCGCTGGCAATGGTCATGATGTTGACCCCTGCCGCGCCGCCGCCCGCGACGATGGTGCTCTCACGGGGGTTGAAGCCTTCGTTGATGGTGATGTCGCTGATGGCACGCATCATCAGGTCACTGGCCAGGCCCATGATGCGGAAGGCCGTTTCCTCGACCGTGTAGCCGGCCTGTTCCGCCACCCGCGCCACCGCGCGGCGTGCGGCCTCCACGTCCAGCGTCATGCGACCACCCAGGAAGTAATCCGGATCGAAGTATCCGAGCACCACGGCCGCATCGGACACCGTCGGGTCCTCGCCGCCGTTGCCGTAGCAGGCGGGGCCCGGGTCGGCGCCTGCCGACTGCGGGCCGACCCGCATCAGCCCGCCTTCGTCGACCCAGGCGATGGAGCCGCCGCCCGCACCGATGGAGCGCATGTCGACCGAGGAAATACCCAGCAGGTCGCCCGTGTAGAGACCACCCAGCCAGGTATCGCGGCTGAAGGTCAGGCGACCGTCGCGCACCAGCCCGACGTCGAAGGTGGTGCCGCCCGTGTCGCAGATGATCACATTGTCGCCCATCGCCTCGGCCTGGGAGAAGGTGAGGCCCGCGATCGGGGCCATCGCCGGGCCGGAGCCGATGGTGTAGATCGGCTTCTGCACCAGTGCCTCGACATGGTTGCAGCCGCCCGCCGTGGTGCTGACCAGGATCTCGCCCGCATAACCTGCCTCGCGCATGTCCTGCTCCAGCCCGCGCAGGTGCGACTGCATCAGCGGCTTCAGGGACGCATCGATGGCAGTGGCGGACGCGCGGCGATACTCGCGGACGATGGGGATCAGTTCATGTGACAGCGTGAACGGCACGTCGGGCATGATCTCCTGGATCATCGCACCGATGGCAAGCTCGTGCTCCGGGTTGGCGATGGACCAGATCAGGCAGACGGCAATCGCCTCGAAGCCCCGGTCCCGGATGGTTTCCAGCGTGGCGCGGGCCTGTGCCTCGTTGAACGGGATCGTCACCTGACCCTGCGCGCCGATGCGCTCCGAAATCTCGAACGTGTGGCGGCGCGGGATGTAGGGGTCGGGAAATTCCTCCGTGAAGTCATGCGGATTGAACTTGCCGCCTTCCTTCAGCAGCAGGATGTCGGGGAACCCTTCCGTGGTGACAAAGGCGGTCTTGGCCACCGTCTTGGTGACAATGGCGTTGGTCGCCCGCGTGGTGCCATAGATCAGCAGATCGGCCTGGGCCAGCAGTTCACCAAAGGAGATCCCCAGTTCGCCTGCGGCTGCGGAGATTGCCTCCTTCATGCCGACGGATATCCGGTCCCTGGTCGTCAGCGCCTTGCCGATGGTCATCTGGCCCTGAGCGTCGGTCACGACCACGTCGGTGAAAGTTCCTCCGGTATCCACGGAAATGCGATAGGCCAAGGTGCTCTCCATACGTTCATGAGTTTGTGCACGAAAGCTTAAGGGCATGCTGGCCGTCAATGCTTCGACAGAGGCGCACCAATGATTGCCAATTCGTGCTGCACCGCGATACCGCGCCGTCGAGACGGGCTTCACGGCCCCGCCAGCTTGTCGCCATGCGTCCGCTGCGCCAGATTGGCGAGGCCATGACCGTCCCGACACCAGAACCGCGCCAGACGCCCCATGCTCCCTGGCAGGAATTGCTGCAGGGCGGGCACCTGCCGCGCTTCGTCGTGCTCTGTCTCGGTGTCTGGCTGCACGCGGCGGACGCATTGATGGTTGCGACCCTGATGCCCAGCGCTGTGATCGAGGTTGGTGGCGCACCCTGGATGGGCTGGACACTGGCGCTCTACGAGATCGGCTCCGTTGTCGCGGGTGCAGCCACCGGCCTGCTGGCGGTTCGCATTGGCCTGCGTCTGGCCATGTGCGGTTCCGCCAGCCTGTTCGCGCTCGGGTGCCTGGCGAGTGCCGTCGCACCCGACATGGCGGTGATCCTGATCGGTCGGCTGGGGCAGGGGCTGGGCGGTGGCGCACTGGTCGCCATTGTCTTCGTTGCCACGGACCGGCTGTTTCCGGACCGTCTGCTGCCCGTGGTCATGGCGCTGATCTCCGCGATATGGGGGGCATCCGCCTTCTGCGGACCCCTGATCGGGGGCATCTTCGCCAACGCCGGTCTCTGGCGCATGGGCTTCGTTGCCTTCGCGGTTCAGGCCATCCTGCTGGTCCTGCTCGCCCTTTTCCTGCTGCGCAGCGACCGGCCTCCCAGGGGGCGTGCATCTTCAGGCGCGGCGGCCGCGGTACCCTGGACACGCCTGTTGCTGCTGCTGCTGGCCATCGTCTCGATCGCCACGGCGGGAACGCTGGCAGCAGGCGTGGCCTCGGTCGGCCTGATCCTGCTCGGCGTCATGATACTCGTGACCTTCTTCCGGCTGGACCGGGGGGCTGTCGTCCGCCTGTTCCCGCGCAACACCCTGGCGATCGGGTCGCCTGTCGGTGGCGGGATCCTCTTCGTCCTGTTCTTCTCCACCGGCACCATCTCCTTCACGCTCTACGGTCCGCTGCTGGCGCAGATGCGGTTCGGGGTCTCGCCCCTGGTCGGTGGCTATCTGGTGGCTTCCGAGTCCGTGGCCTGGACGATTGCGGCGCTCGCGGTTTCAGGACTGTCCCAGCGCCACGGGATGATCGTGATCCGGGCCGGTGCGGCGCTGATGACCATCGGTGTGCTGGGATTGGCGATGGCCCTGCCGCAGGGGTCGATCTGGAGCGTGCTGCCGTTCACCTTCTGCCTCGGTGCAGGCTTTGGCGCTGCATGGGCCTTTGTGCTGCGCCGCGTCATCGCCTCGGCGCTGGAGGGTGATCGCGAACGGGCTTCTGCCGCCGTGCCGACGACACAGATGATCGGCTACGGTCTCGGTGCCGCGCTTGCCGGTCTGTTCGCCAATCTGGCAGGTTATGCGGACGGCATCGATGCGGCGGATACCGGTGTGGTCGGCTTCTGGGTGTTCGCGGGTTTCGCCCCCATACTGGCGCTGGGCTGGCTGACGTTGCGGGGTCTTTCGCGGTGCGCGGAAAGTGCATCGGCGGCCGCAGACTGACTGCCGGTTCGCCTGTTGGCCCCGGGCCGTATTGAGCGCTTGCAATCCGCATCGGCTTTGCCTAGTTTCCGCCTCCGTCGCGGGCCGCTTTGCGGAGCTCGCCACGAAAGCGGTGGGGCCATAGCTCAGTTGGGAGAGCGCTTGAATGGCATTCAAGAGGTCGGCGGTTCGATTCCGCCTGGCTCCACCATTTCTCCTTCTTCGCTGAAATGACCTCCGAGGGGCTCCCCCGTCGCGCACCTTGATGCCCGTCTGTGGTTTTCCTTGCCAGGGTGAACGTGGTCGCGGTTTCCGAGGAGATGGAACTCGTACGTACCGCGGCGAAAGCTGTCGCGATCCATTTGCCGGCGCGATCCCGGATCCCGACCGGGTTGCCTGTTCGTTTGCCGAGAGAGAAGTGCATTGTCCCAACCTGCGTGCAGCGCAGTCCGGGTGCCCCGGTTTTCTGCCCCCCTGCCGACGCGGTCCATGGTATCTGGGTGCAGGATGCGGCTCTGGTCCGCACGGCAGACCGATGGGGGAGAGACGATGGAATTTGACGAACTGGTGCGCGCGCGCCGCAGTATCCGTGGCTACAAGCCTGATCCGGTACCGCAGGCGCTGATCGAGGAAATCATCGAGCTGGCGACCGGGGCGCCGTCCTCCATGAATACCCAGCCCTGGCACCTGCATGTCGTGACGGGGGAACCGCTGGACAGGATCCGGCAGGGCAACAGCGAACGGATGCTGGCCGGTATCAAGCCGCAGCGCGAGATCCCGACCCATGGAGAGTACGAGGGCGTGCACCGCCAGCGGCAGATCGACATCGCCGTGCAGCTCTTCGAGGCGATGGGAATCGAACGCTATGACAAGGAACGCCGCCAGGACTGGGTCATGCGTGGTTTCCGCCAGTTCGATGCGCCGGTCTCGATTGTCGTGACCTATGACAAGGACCTCGACCCTGGCGCGACGATCGCGCATTTCGATCTGGGCGCCGTGACCTACGGTCTTGTTCTGGCCGCCTGGACCAGGGGTCTGGGCGCCGTCATCAACGGGCAGGGCATCATGCAGTCGGCGGTGGTTCGCGAACACGCGCGGATCCCGGAGGATCAGGTGATCATGACCTGTGTCGCGATGGGCTATCCGGATGAGGATTTTGCAGCCAACAAGGTGAAGTCGGTCCGGCGCCCGGTCTCCGAGGTTGCCACATTCGTCGGCTTCGACTGATCACCGGGGGCTGACCGGAGCATCCTGGCACCCGTGTCCGGCTGACAGTACGGCCGGGTTTCGGGCACCTGGTGCCCGACAGGCAGCTAATGCGTGCATGAAACGAAGATGAAGCAGCCGGAAAGGGGTCGGGGCCTGTTGCCTTCTGATGGGTTTCAGCCGGTCGCGCGGCAGGTGCGTCGCGCTCCATGCATGCATGACCGATTCGGCAAATCGCATCTGCGTGATTTACGCCCGGTCACCGGGTCGCCGGGTGCCGGAGAATTGCCGCTGCGGTGCGCCCATTGGCCATGCATCGAATGCGTGGGTATGGCGCGGTCTCGACATGGCTTTCCGTTAAGGGCGACTCCGGGCGACGGTTCAGTCGCAACAGAGGCGCGGCCAGCCGCTGTGCGTTCAGTCATCGCGGAGGCGTCGAGACCTGCACTGTCGCCCACTTAGCCGACCTGTTATCTATCCCCCCGGCGGTGACCGTCAGCGCATCGGCCTGTTGTCTTGGCGGCGTGGATACGCTCCGATCACCTGCGGAATTCAACTCTTCCACCCTTGATGGTGACGGGGGACCGATTGCTGTTTTTGGTTGCAATTCCGGCTTCGTCCGATCAGCATATTGTTTGAAAGCAAGGACTTAATGCAATTGTCTGAAATTCGGACAGGGCATCAGTACGGTATCTTGGGAGGATGCGGGTGAGCAGTGAAGATGAAGACGGTTCACTTGCGCGGATCCTGAACATGACTGTTCAGATCGTGACCGCCTACGTTGCAAGAAATGAAATCGGTGTCGACGGACTGGTTTCCCTGATCGGCGACACGCAGGCTGCACTTACCGGGATCAAGAGCGGCGGCGTTGCGCCGGATCCGCAGGATCAGGAGCCGGCTGTGCCGATAGAACAGTCCGTCAGGGACCAGTATCTGATCTGCCTGGAAGATGGACGGAAGCTCAAGACTCTCAAGCGGCATCTGCAAGCGGCTTACGGACTGACGCCCGAACAGTACAGGGCCAAATGGCTCCTTCCGCCCGACTACCCCATGGTCGCTCAGTCCTATTCGCGCCAGCGCTCCGAATTTGCCCGGAAGAGCGGTCTCGGCAAGAAGCAGAACGACTGAAGTCCGGTCGGTGCCGCTGCGCGCGGCAATTGTACGAAACCGCCATGATGGATACGGTCCCGCGGGGGGCAGGACCGGTCCGCAGTCGACGATGGTCGGGCTGCATGTCTGCCTCCGGACATTATGGAGGAGAAACCGGAAAATGTTGCTTGAGGGATCATGCCATTGCCAGGCGGTTCGGTTTCGGGTGCTCTGCCCGCATCCCTACCCCTTCAACGTCTGTTACTGCGGCATCTGCCGCAAGACCGGTGGCGCCGGTGGTTCGGCGATCAACATTGGTGCGGAGGCGGCGAGTCTCGAGATCCTCCAGGGGGCGGACCAGCTTCGCAGCTACCATGCGCGCATGGAGGGCGACGACGGGACCGTGTCGCAGAGCAATGCGGAACGGAGATTCTGCGGAACCTGTGGCTGCCACCTCTGGCTGTTCGACAGCCGCTGGCCGGACCTGATTCACCCGCTGGCCAGTGCGATCGACACGCCCTTGCCTGTCCCGCCGGAGCATACGCACCTGATGACGGACTTCCGGCCGGACTGGGTGATGTTCCGCCCCGATCCGACGGATCGCCAGCATGGGCGCTATCCCGATGAGTCCATAGCTGACTGGCATGCGCGCCTTGGTCTGGCCGACAGCGACTGAGCTTCACCAGCCGTCGCGGGTCATCCACTGGTCCAGCATCTCGATCCGGTCCGCACCCCAGAACAGCTCACCGTCAACGATCATGGTCGGGGCGCCGAAGACTCCCTTGTCGCCGACGGCTTCCCGGGTCAGCTCCCGCAGTCGGTCCTTGATGCCCTGATCGGCGATTGCCCGCGCGGCCTGATCCGTGTCGATGCCGGTTTCACCTGCCACCTGCAGCACGACCGCCCTGTCACCGATGAACCGGTTTTCGACGAAATAGGCGCGATAGATGGCGTGGAGGAACGGCACGGCCTGCTGTGGCCGGTGCCGGTCCAGCCAGATGAACAGCCGCGAAGCGTCCTGTGCCGCCGCCGGAAAGGGATCGGGCAGCGAGAAGGGGATGTTCCAGAGCCGCGCCGAGCGCGCGAAATCATGCGTGGAATAGCGCCCCTTGGCATCATAGTGGGTCAGGGGCTTGGTACCCTCCGCGCGGAAGGCGATGCCCAGCAGGAAGGGACGCCACGCGACGCTGCGCCCGTGCTTCGCGGCCAAATTCTCGATCCGCTCCGACGCCAGATAGGCATAGGGGGATGAGAAATCGAACCAGAACTCGATTTCCTTCGCCATGCGTCCGCTCCATGTTGTCCGTGTCACGAGATAGCGGTCACTGCGACGCGGTCAATCCGCGACAGCGGCACGGGAACCGGTTGCGCGCCGGCTGACCTGCTGGGATGCTGCGGCCATGTCGAGAATTGCTTCAGTCCTTCTGGCCCTGCTGCTGATGACAGGTGTCGGTCATGCCGCCAATTGTCCGGTTGCCGAGGTTGCGGATTTCCAGGCCAGCATCGAATGGCTGGAGCCGGAGCTGATCCAGGATCAGGCGTCCGCAGCGCTGCCTGCGTCGCAGCGGCGTGGCCAGAGTTTTCCGGGCGCGAACCGGCGGAAACTCGGCTCCACGGAGTCGTCACTGCACGTGCGGACAAACCTGGTGGTGTCGGAACTCGCGGCAGACCGGGGCTGCTATGCCCTGTCACGCCTGGTGGTCAATATCGTGGCCGGCCCCGTCAGGATCTTCGTGGCCCGCGAACTGGACCCTGACAGTTGCCCCTATCGCGTCACCCTGGCGCACGAGCAGAAGCACGTCGATGTCTTTCGGGAGGCGGCGGAGAACCTGCTCGCCGAACTGGAGAACGACATGCGCGTGCCGTCCATGCGCCAGTCCATCCCGGCAGAAACCATTCAGGTGGCCGTTGAGCGCTTCCGGCAGGCCATCAACGTGCTGGTCGGCGATGCCCGAAGGCGGGTCGACCAGGAAGCCACGCGCCGGAATGGTGAGCTGGACACCCGCAGCGCCTATCGCGCTGAGCAGGAAAAGTGCCCGATGCAGGACTGGCGCATTCCGTTCGAGTAGGTCTCGGTCGTGCCTGTTTGTGCACCCCGGCCAGCCCTCTCCCCCTCCCGACCACCCATCAGGATACTCGCGTGGGTGGTCGGGAGGGGGAGAGGGCTGGCCGGGGTCAGCAGACAAATCCCCGTAGGTCTGGCCGGGGCCATTCAGACAGCCCCCGCCCCTCAGCCGTTCTCGAAACCGTCCAGGAAGGCGGCAAGATTGGCGCCCAGTTCCTCGCAGAGGTAGCCACCTTCCTGAATGATCGCCACCGGACCGGGGAAGGCAGAGATGGCGGCACCTGCGCGTCGGAAGCCTTCGGTCGTGATCTTCAGGACGCCAAGCGGATCATTCTCCTGCGGGTCCAGGCCAAGCGACAGCAGCAGGACCTCGGTGCCGTTGCGCTGCAGCTCGGTCAGGGCATGGTCGATGGCCTGCAGCCAGCCTTCATCGCCGGTGCCCGGCGCCTGGGGCAGGTTCAGGTTGAACCCCAGCCCTTCGCCCGCACCACGCTCCCCCGCGTAGCCCGCGAAGAAGGGATAGAAGTTGCTCGGATCCGCATGAATGGAGACGAAATAGATGTCCTTGCGGTGATAGAAGATGCCCTGCGTGCCGTTGCCGTGGTGAACATCGATGTCCAGGATCGCCGCGCGATGGCCCTGTGCCCGCACCCAGTCGGCGGCGATGGCGACATTGTTCAGGAAGCAGAAACCGCCAGCCTGGTCGTGATAGGCATGGTGTCCCGGCGGGCGGCAGAGCGCATAGGCCGGCGATCCGTTGCTGAGGACGTCAGCGGCTGCGGTTACCGCGCAGTCCGCGGCGGCCCGCGCCGCCTCCCAGGTTCCCGCACC
The DNA here is from genome assembly GCA_016865035.1 of Kordiimonadales bacterium IMCC3096. GTDB lineage: Bacteria > Pseudomonadota > Alphaproteobacteria > Minwuiales > Minwuiaceae > Minwuia. The sequence goes on along the minus strand of CP018227.1, from coordinate 1,190,635 downwards.
GATGGGGCAGGCCGTGTCGGCCATGTGCCAGCCGGCCTGTCCGATGACATGCGCCGGATAGTGATCCATGTGCCGCCCCGGATGCATGTTGGGAATGACCGACGGCGAGGGGTTGGGCAGGGCCTGCCAGCGCTCGTGCGCGGTGGCCAGGAATCGCAGGTAGTCGATGCTGTGAATGGCGGCAATGGCGCTATCCGGTGCCGGATCGGGTGCGGTGATCTCGTGTCCCGCGCTGCGGACTGCGGCAAAAAGCCGGTCGGCCCGTTCTGGACATTCGGGACTGGGGAGGACACGTCCGCTGGAGATGAATGACTCCGGCGCGTGCAGTTCCTGTTTCGGACTGTATATGACTTTCATGCGGCGGATGTTGGACCAGACGGCGGGCCCCGGCAAGCCGTCGCGGAACCCGGTCACAGGTGACAGGAGACGAAGCCTTGCGGATCGTCGTGCTCGGCGCAGGAATCATTGGTGTGACGACGGCCCATGCCCTGGCATCCCGTGGTCACGAGGTGACCGTGGTCGATGCGGAGGCGGGACCGGCGAACGGGACCAGCTTTGCCAATGGTGCGCAGATCAGCCCCTCGGAGGCCGTGCCCTGGGCTTCGCCGGGGTCGCTGCGCCTGGCGCTGCGCTGGATGGCAAGTGCCAATGCGCCGTTCCGGCTGAACCTGCGGGCCGACCCGCGGCAATGGGCCTGGCTGGGCCAGTTCGTGCGGAACTGTACCGACGGTCGCTGGCAGGCGAATGCGCCGGCCATGGTCCGGCTGGCGGAGCACAGCCGCCACTGCCTGCAGGCGCTGAACGAGAACCATGAGCTGGCCTACCACCGCGAAAAGCGGGGCATCCTGCGTGTCTACGACAGACCGGAGAAGGCGCGGGCGGAACTGGCCCATATCGGCCATGTGATGCAGGACCATGATGTGCCGCTGCAGGTGCTCGACCCGGACGGGTGCGCCGCACTGGAACCGGCGCTGGCCGATGCGGTGGCGAGCGGACGCGTCGGGGCGGGCATTCTGGCACCCACTGATGAAACCGGCGATGCGCATCAGTTCGCCATCGAACTGGCCCATGTTGCCGCCGCGGCAGGCGTCCGGTTCCGCTATGGGGAGCGTGTCAGGTCCATCACCTCATTCTGCGATCATGTCACGGGGGTCGAGACGGACCGGGACGAGATCCGCGCCGAGCGGGTGGTGGTGGCGCTGGGTCTGGCGTCGGTGGATCTGATGCGCGGCCTCGGCGTGGCCCTGCCGATCTATCCGGTGAAAGGCTATTCAGCCACCGTGCCGGTGGCGGGCTCCAATCGTGCACCACGGGTCAGCATCACCGATCAGGGCAATCGCTTCGTGGTCAGTCGGCTGGGCGACAACCTGCGGGTCGCGGGCAAGGCGGACATCATCGGGCACGATCGGGCCATCGATCCGCATCGGGCCAGCAATGTCCTTGATGACCTGTTCGGACTGTTCCCGGAGGCGGGTGACCGCAGCCGCGCCACTGTCTGGTCCGGCCTGCGGCCCATGACACCCAGCGGCATTCCGCTGATCGGGGCGAGCGACATGGAAGGCCTGTATCTCAACACCGGCCACGGTTCGCTCGGCTGGACCATGGCCGCCGGTTCCGCCGACCTGCTCGCCCACCTGATCGACGGCCAGCGCCCGGCCATCGACCCGGCCCCCTACGCGCCGGTTTCGCGCTGACGGGTCACTTGTCCTTCGGCATGCCGAAACAATGTTCGGGTCCGGGGAAGGTGCGGGCGCGGACTTCGTCGGCGTAGGCGCTGACAGCCGTGCGGATGGTGTCGGAGGCTTCGGCGTAGCGCTTGACGAACTTCGGCATGTAGTCGCTGGCCAGTCCGATCAGGTCGTTCACCACCAGAATCTGACCGTCGCAGGCGGGCGAGGCCCCGATGCCGATGGTGGGAATGGCAACGGTTTCGGTGATCTCCCGCGCCAGTGGCTCGATCGTTCCCTCGATCACCATGGCGAAGGCACCGGCATCATCGACGGCCTGCGCGTCCGCCATGACCTTCAGCGCCATCTCCGACTTGCGGCCCTGTGTGCGGAAGCCGCCCATCATCGCGACCTTCTGCGGCATCAGGCCGACGTGGGCCAGCACAGGGATCCCTCGTTCGGTAAGGAACCGGATGGTCTCGGCCATTTCCTGCCCGCCCTCCAGCTTCACGGCGGAGCAACCGGTTTCCTTCATCATGCGCACCGCGTTGCGGCAGGCCATCTCCGGACTTTCCTCGAAGGATCCGAAGGGCATGTCCACCACCACCAGCGCCCGCTTCGCACCGCGCGTCACGGCCTGGCCATGCATGATCATCATCTCCATGGTGACGCCCTGCGTGGTCGGCAGCCCGTGAACCACCATGCCGAGGCTGTCGCCGACAAGCATGAAATCGACAAGGTCGTCGATGGCACTGGCCGTCGGATAGTCATAGGCGGTCAGCGAGACAATCGGTGTGCCGCCTTTCCGGGCCTTGATTCCGGGCACGGTCATCGGCTTCTGGTCGGTCATTCGGATTTCATCTCCTCGTTCGGGTCGATGCCTTCTTCCTCCATTACCTGCCGGGCCAGCCGAAACGCCTCGACGCCCGCCGGGATGCCGCAATAGACCGCGACCTGAAGCAGCACCTCGCGGATCTCCACCAGGCTTGCGCCATTCTTCAGCGCGCCCTTGAAATGCAGCTTGAACTCCTGCGGCCGGTTCAGGGCCGACAGCATGGCGAGATTGAGCAGGCTGCGGTCCCGGCGGCTCAGCCCCTCGCGGCCCCAGGCCCCGCCCCAGCAGTATTCCGTCACCATGTTCTGGAAGTCCTGGTTGAAGGCGTCGGCGGCGGCCATGGCACGGTCGACATATTCCGCACCCACCACTGACTTCCGGATATCGAGCCCGGTTTCGAACAGATCCTTGTCCATCGTGTCTCCCCCGTCGGGTTTCAGGTCCGCCGCTCTTCCAGCGTGATGCCGGCGGCGTAGAGCTTGTCGATCGCATCCTCGTCCAGGCCGGCCTCCCGCAGGATGGCGCGCCCGTCGACACCGAAGTCTGGTGGTGTCGAGCGCACCGAGCCTGGCGTGCGAGAGAGTTTCACGGGGATGCCGGTGCCCCGGTAGTTGCCCTTCGACACCACCATCTCCCGCGCCAGCGTATGCGGATGCGCAGCAACCTCCGGCACCGTCAGGGCGGCACCGGCGGGCACACCGCTGGAAAGCAGCTTCGTTGCCAGTTCCAGCCCGTCCCATTCGGCGCACAGCGGTTCCAGGATCGCGTCCAGTTCCGCGCGGTTCACGCTGCGGTCGGGATTGTGCAGGAACCGCGCATCCTTCGCGACCTCGGGTCTGCCAAGGATCTCCATCAGGCGCTGGAACTGGCGGTCATTGCCCACCGCCAGGAACAGGTCCGCGCCCTTCGTGCGGAACAGGTCATAGGGATAGATATTGGGATGTGCGTTGCCGGTCAGCTTCGGCGCATTGCCGGACTGGAAGAAGTTCGGGGCGTGCGGATGCTGCATCGCCACACCACAGTCGAACAGGCTGACATCGACATACTGGCCCTTGCCGGAGCGGGCGCGTTCCTGCAGCGCCGCGAGGATACCGATGGCGGAATAGAGACCGGTGCCGAGGTCCACGAGCGGAATGCCCAGGCGGACCGCGCCGCTCTCGGGCGCGCCATTGACCGAGATCAGGCCGGTCCAGGCCTGGATCGCGGCGTCATAGCCCGGCAGGCCACCGAACGGGCCATCGGCACCGAAACCGGAGATACGGCAGTGCACCAGCTTCGGGAAGCGCTTCGACAGCACGTCCTCGTAGCCGATGCCCCATTTCTCCAGCGTGCCGGGCTTGAAGTTCTCCATCAGCACGTCCGCGCCTTCCAGCAGCGTCATCAGCACCTCGCGGCCTTCAGCCTGCGACAGGTCGAGACCGAGGCTGCGCTTGTTGCGGTTGACGCCGGAGAAATAGGCCGAAAGACCGTCCTGGAACGGCGGTCCCCAGTCGCGGACCTCGTCCCCCTGCGGGGGTTCCAGCTTGACCACATCGGCACCGTGATCCGCCAGGATCTGGGCGCAGTACGGCCCACCCAGGACCCGCGTCAGGTCAATGATCCGAAGACCGTCGAGAGCGCCCATGTTTTCACATCCTCCTCAGGGGAATTCAGGTTGGCTCAGCGATAGGGGAAGGTCAAAGGGCTTGCAAGGGCCGGACGTCTGGTGACGATGAGGGTTGCAGGAACGGGGACTGAAGACCGGGGGAGAATCCGATGACCAATGCTGCGCCATTCGAGGTCTATGCCATCAAGTATGCCGAGCGGGAGGCACGCCGCGGCGATCACTTCATCGGGGGCGACCCGCATGATGCGCCGATGGACATGGACTATTTCATCTGGGCGCTGGTACGCGATGGCAAGGTCTGGGTGGTCGATACCGGCTTCGACGTGCTGGATGCGGAGCGGCGCAACCGGCGCCTGGTCCGCACGGTGCGGGAGGGACTGGCCCTGATCGGCATCGAGAGCCATGACGTCGAGGACGTCATCATCACCCATCTGCACTACGACCACATCGGCGGGCATGCACATTTCCCGAAGGCCCGGTTTCATCTGCAGGACAGCGAGATGTCCTATGCCACCGGACGCCAGATGACCCGCCCCGCCATCAGCCATGCCTATACCGCCGACCATATCGCCGATCTGGTCCACCACGTGTTTCAGGGACGGGTCGAGTTCCATGACGGAGAGGCCGAACTGGAACCCGGCCTGTCGGTCCATCATGTCGGCGGCCATACACAGGGCCTGCAGGTGGTCCGGGTCTGGACCCAGGTCGGCTGGATCGTCCTCGCCTCCGACGCCAGCCACTACTACGAGAACATGGAGGCGGACCGCCCCTTCGTCATCGTCTGGAATCAGGGGGAGATGCTGGATGCCTTCCGCACCATGCGCCGTCTGGCCGATGACCCCGACTGCATCGTCCCCGGCCATGACCCGAAGGTGTTCGACCGCTATCCTTCGCCGCAGGGGCAGAAGGGCATGGTGGTGCGGCTGGACGTGATGCCGTCCCGCGGCTGATCTAGGCGAGAACGCGCAATCCGTTCAGCATCGCGCGGGCGACCTTTGCGGGCAGGGTGGTGACCATGTCGCCGGTGCCCCGGGGCACGGTCGCAACCCCGGCAGACGGGATCACCCGGGCGAGTTCCAGGATCGATTCCATGCTGACCTCCGCGTCCTGCTTGCCCCAGACAAGCGTCGTGCGGCAGTCGATATGCCCCAGCCGGTTGCCGACACCTTCACCTGAGACGGGACGCTGTTCCGCATCCAGCCCGATCGGGGACAGCAGGAAGAGGTGACTGAAGGTGCCGGGCATGGTGGCGGCCAGTTCGGCGGCCACCGCCGCGCCTGCGGCATGACCTGCCAGCATCGGCGACCTGAGGTCCGACGCCGAAAGCAGTTCGATCACCTTGCGCTGGATCAGCGGGACATCGCCGATTGCCCGGAATCCGTCCAGGACCGGGGCAAGAACGGCAAATGCGGACGACAGTTCCGACAGCAGGCTCCGGTCCGCCTCCAGCCCGCTGATCCCGTGGATGTAAAGCAGGGGACGCCCGGAGCCGTCATTGGTCTTCAGGACGGTACATTCACTGCCGTCGGGCAGGCGGAGAGCCGAACGTTGCAGGCCGTTCATGTCGATGCGTCCTTCGCTCGCCAGGTGATGCGGCGTGTCTGTCCAGGGCATCGCGGGTCAGTGTGATGTCCCTGCCGCATTCATAGTTGGAGATCATGTGCCATGCCGTCAACGGCGCTTGCCTGCCGCCGCGTTCGCGGTAGGATCGAAACATGAGCAATTCCGAACCCTTGCATATCCTCGATGCCACCGTTCTGAGCGACTGGATCGACTACAACGGCCACATGAACGTCGGCTACTACAATGTTGCCTTCGACAAGGCGACCGACGCCCTGTTCGATCATCTGGGCATCGGCGTCGACTATGTGCGCGAGACCAACAAGTCCTTCTTCACCCTGGAGACCCACGTCCACTACATGGGCGAGGTGCTGGAGGGGGCGCCGCTGCGCTACGACGTGCAGTTGCTGGACCATGACGCGAAGCGGATTCATGCCTTCTTCCGCATGTATCACGCGACGGAGGGGTTCCTTTCCGCCACCTCCGAACAGATGTGCCTGCATGTGGACCTCGGCACCCGCCGGTCGGCAGAGATGCCCGCCGAAGTTCAGCAGGCCGTGGCCCGTCTGGCCGAAACGCAGAAGGATCTTGCCTGGCCGGAACAGGCCGGTCTGGGCATGCGTATCCGTCGCAAGTCCTGATGCAGGGACCGGCGACATGACCTCTTGTGCGCCGGACCGGGACTGATGCTTGGTCCCCTTTTCCGCAACTCGTTCCGCGACTTTCGCCCCTTCCGTGATTTCGTTCCACGGCATCAGTTCTATCTGATCGGCATTGCCGTGATCGTCGGGCTGGCGGTCGGGTATGCCGCGATCCTGTTCCGTCTCGCGCTCAGCGGCACGCAGTTCCTCTTCTTCGGCGAAACATCGGAATATCTGGTCGCCACTGTGCAGGCCCTGCCATGGTGGCACGTGGTTCTGGCTCCGGCGGTGGGCGGCGTCATCCTGGCCCTGTTCCTGCGTTACCTCATGCCTGGCGGACGGCCGCAGGGCGTGCCGGATGTGATCGAGGCCGGGGTCTACAACGAAGGACGTATGTCACTCCGCACCGGTCTCGGGGCCGCGTTCGCCAGCGTGATCTCCCTCGGTGCCGGCGCCTCCACGGGGCGGGAGGGACCGCTGGTGCATCTGGGCGGCGCCATATCGGGCTCCGTCGGCAAGTTGCTGAAGATGGACCGGCTGGACGGCCATACCCTTCTGGCCTGCGGGGTGGCAACGGGCGTGGCGGCGTCCTTCAATGCGCCCATCGCCGGTGTCATCTTCGCGCATGAGGTCGTGCTGGGGCACTATGCGCTGCGGGCGCTGGCCCCGGTCGTCGTGGCCTCCGTCATCGGCACTGTGGTGACCCGCATCCACATCGGTGACTTCCCGGCCTTCCTGATCCCGCAATACGACATCCTCAGTTTCTGGGAATTTCCGGCCTTCATGCTGCTGGGGATTGTCTGCGGGATCATGGCCCTGATCTTCTTCTGGTCGGTCGGGTTCACGCGGGACGTGATCGAGGATGTGCTGAAGATCCCGGTGTTCTGGCGTCCGCCCATCGCCGGTCTGGCCGTCGGTGCCATCGCCCTGCTCTACCCGGAGGTGCTGGGCGTGGGGTACGAGGCGACGGACAATGCCCTGAAGCAGCTCTACCCGCTGTCGCTGCTGATCCTGCTGGTTGCGGCCAAGATGGCGGCCACGTCGATCACCATCGCGGGCGGGTTCGGTGGCGGTGTCTTCTCGCCTGCGCTGTTCATCGGTGCCATGACCGGTGGCGCGTTCGGACTGATCGCGGCCCGCATTTTTCCGGAGCTGGCGGCGGAACACGGTCTTTACGCGATGGTCGGCATGGGGGCCGTCGCCGCGGCGATCCTGGGCGCACCGATTTCCACCACCCTGATCGTGTTCGAGCTGACGGGTGACTACCGGGTCACCATTGCACTGATGGTGGGCGTCGTGCTGGCCACCGTGGTATCGCGGCAGTACCGCTACATCAGTTTCTTCCACTGGCAGCTTGCCCGCCGGGCGGTGGATCTGGTGCAGGCGGACGAGGTGCTGATGCATGCGCAGACCGTGCGGCGCGTCGCGGCCAGTGACTACCTGGCGATCACGCCTGAAACCACGTTTTCCCAGTTGAGGGAGATGTACCGGGAGAGTGAGGCGCTGGCTCACTTCCTGGTCGATGAGAAGGGGTTCCTGCTTGGCTGCCTGCAACCCAACGACATCAAGTACGCGCTGCTGGATCCGCATCTGAACGACATCTGTCGCGCGGTCGATATCTCGACCCCGACGACCGTGGTGCTGCATCAGGACATGCCGCTCGACGATGCCCTGAAGGCGTTCCGGGGCACGTCATTCCGGTTCCTGCCCGTGGTGCGTAACCCGGACGACAGGGAACTTGTCGGTGTCGTCTACTTCAGGGACCTGCTGGAGGCCCACAACAGGGCCCTCAAGGAAGCCCAGGACGAGACGCACTAGCAGGGGGCTTGCTGCCAACCGTGCCGCGCTCTCCTCCTCCCGACCACCCGTTTCAGGATACTTGCGTGGGTGATCGGGAGGGGAAGTGCGGCGGCCGGGTCAGCGACTAGCGCATCATCAGCCGCGTTTCAGCTGCTTGGCCAGTGACCAGCGATGCACTTCCGACGGGCCGTCATAGACGCGGAAGGCGCGGACATCGCGGAAGATGCGCTCCACTTCCGTATCCCGCGTCAGGCCGAGACCGCCCAGAACCTGCAATGACCGGTCGACGGTGCGATAGATGGCTTCCGAGCAGATGACCTTGGCCATGGAGCTTTCGCGTCCGCCGCGTTCGCCCTGGTCCAGCACCCAGGCGGTGTGCCAGATGGTCAGCCGCGACTGCAGGATATCCATCTCGTTGTCGGCAAGCTGGAAGCCCACGCCCTCGTGATCGATCAGCGGCTTGCCGAAGGCCATGCGCTCACGGGCATAGCCGGTGGCGATATCGTGCGCCCGTCGCGCGGCACCCAGCCAGCGCATGCAGTGGGTCAGACGCGCCGGGGCCAGGCGGACCTGCGCATAGCGGAAGCCCTTGCCGATCTCCCCCAGCACCGCGTCGCCATCGACACGCAGGTCGTCGATATCGACCTCCGCATGGCCGCCGGTGAAGCTGGAATCCATCGTGTCCAGCACCCGCACGATCTTCACCGCCGGGTTCGGCAGCGGTGTCATGAACATCGAGGCACCGATGTTCTCGCCCTTCTCGTCGACCGTATTGGCCATGACGATGCCGACCGAGGCGCCCTCCGCCCCCGTGATCAGCCATTTGCGGCCGGAGATGCGCCAGCCGTTGCCGTCCGGCCGCGCGATCGTCTGCATGGCCGAAGGGTCGGAACCGGCACCGGGTGACGGCTCCGTCATCAGGAAGATGGAGCGTGCCGAACCGTCCGCCAGCGGCTTCAGGTACTGCTGCTTCTGCGCCTCCGTCCCCACGTGATCCAGCAGGTGCATGTTGCCTTCATCCGGCGCGGCGATGTTCAGCGCCACGGGACCGAGCATGGAATAGCCCGCCGCCTCGAAGATCACCGCCTTTGTGCGGTGGTCCGCCCCCATGCCGCCCCACTCGGTCGAGACATGTGAACTCAGCAGCCCCTCCGCCTTTGCCAGAGCCACCAGCTCGTCACGCAGGTCCTCCGACGGTCCATGCGATCCACGCCTGCTGTCCTTCTCGAACGGGATCACCTTCTCCGCCACGAAGCGGGTCACGCGATCCTGCAGTTCCTGCTGCTCGTCCGTCAGTGCGAAATCGATCATTTCAGTACCTCCCCTGATCTCGCGTCATTCATCGTACATGCCTGCCGACAAGTAAATGGCGGGCTGATCCGGGTGAGCCTGGTCGGGCGGTTGACCGGCACCTCCGCCCGGCGCGAAGCAAGGCACCACGGACGATGACAGGTGCGCGCCGCAGGGCCGTGCGCGTTCAGAGACGCGGGAACCCCGGGAAGTCGCGGGCCACGGTCGCCTGGACCAGATCGCCAAGCATTCCGAAGTCCGCGGTCCGGGGGGAGGTGCGTCGCCACCCCATGCCGATGGTGCGAAACAGGCCCCGGCCGGACAGGGGGCGGGCGACGACGCCACTGGCCGAGGTCAGTACTGTCTGGACATAGACACCCGGCAGGAAGGAGATGCCCATGCCCAGGGCCACCATCTGGCGCAGGGTATCGAGGCTCGTGCCCTCGAAGTCGAACCGCAATCGTGCGCCGAACTCGGCGCAGAGCTGTTCGACCTGTTCATGCAGCTGATGCCCGCTTTCCAGCGCCAGCACGTCCTGGCCCTGCAGGTCGTTGCGGTCCAGGACCGGTCTGTCTGCCAGCGGGTGATCTTCGGCCACCACCACGAAAAGCGGTTCACGGAACAGGGGCCGGGTATCGATCTCGTGACCCCGCAACGGCAGCGGGGCAAGGATGACGTCGTGCGAACCGTCAACCAGTGCCGGTGCCAGTGCCTCAGGCTTGTTCTCCCGCACGTGCATCTTGAACGCGGGGTGTTCCGCATGGAGTTCCGGCAGCAGCCGGGGCAGCAGATAGGGCCCGATGGTGGGGGCCAGACCCAGTCGCACCGTTCCTCCCATCCGTCCCTGCGAGGTCGTGGCGATATCTCGGATCTCCTGTGCCTGGCGCAGCATCTGGCGCGCGATCTGCTCGATCCGGCGGCCTGCATCGGTCAGCAGGATGGCGTTGCGCCCACGCTCCACCAGCGACACACCCAGCCGCTGTTCAAGCGTGCTGATCTGCGCGCTCAACGTCGGCTGGCTGACACCGGTCTTCTCCGCAGCCTTGCGGAAGTGACGTGTTTCCGACAGGGCGACGAGATATTCGAGCTGCCTCAGGCTGGGCATGTCGGTTTCCTTCCCTGTGACCTGCGTCTCCGCACCTCTAGTTAGGCAGTCTTTCGAGGATGATCATCTTCATAGAGAAAACCTATCACATAGCAGGGGGCAATCAATTGGATAGATCATGAATATCAAGCATCTGGAGGAGGGATCGCGCCGTACGGACGCAGGATTTCAGTTTGAGGAGGGAAAGCGGCATGGCACAGGCTGCCTGGGCACGGATCGAACGTTTTGCGGGGCAGGAGGCCGCGCCCGGGATCACGTTGATGCTGGCGGCATTGCTGGCGCTGATCGTCAACAATTCGCCCCTGTCGCCGCTCTATACCGCCTTCCTGGCCGTCCCGATCGAGGTGCAGGTCGGCGCTTTGCAGATCGCCAAGCCGTTGCTGCTATGGGTCAATGACGGCCTGATGGCGATCTTCTTCTTCCTCGTCGGGCTGGAGATCAAGCGCGAGGTGCTGGAGGGCGAGCTCTCGCGCCTCGACCGCGCGATACTGCCCGTGGTGGCGGCGATTGGCGGCATCACGATCCCGGCAATGGTGTTCGTGCTGATCAACCAGGGTGTGCCGGCGAACCTGGACGGCTGGGCCATCCCGGCGGCGACCGACATTGCCTTCGCGCTCGGTATCCTGGCGCTGCTGGGGTCGCGGGTGCCGGTGGCGCTGAAGATCCTGTTGCTGGCCATCGCGATCATCGATGACCTGGCCGCCATCGTCATCATCGCCCTGTTCTATACGGCGGACCTGTCGATCGTATCGCTGCTGATCGGTCTTGTCGGGTTCGCGCTGCTTCTGGGGCTGAACCGGATCGGTGTCACGCGGACGGCACCCTATCTGCTGATCGGCCTGGTGATCTGGGTGGCGGTGCTGAAGTCCGGCGTCCATGCGACCCTGGCCGGTGTGATGATCGCCCTGACCATTCCGATGCGTGCGCCGAATTCCGCGCCGGAAGGCAGCCACGGCCCGCTGCTGGAGATGGAGCACGGACTGAAACCCTGGGTTTCCTTCCTCGTCCTGCCGCTGTTCGCCTTTGCCAACGCAGGTGTCTCGCTGCAGGGAATCTCCTTCTCCGATCTGCTGGCACCCCTGCCGCTCGGCATCGCGCTGGGTCTGTTCATCGGCAAGCAGGTGGGCGTCTTCAGCTTCATCTGGGTGCTGGTGAAGACCGGGGTCGGCGGGTTGCCGCAGGGGGTGAACTGGCTGCACATCTACGGTGTTGCCTGCCTGACCGGTATCGGTTTCACCATGAGCCTGTTCATCGGGTCGCTGGCCTTCGACGATGCGGCGCAGATGGATGCGGTCCGGCTGGGTGTGCTGCTCGGCTCCGTCAGTTCCGCGATCCTCGGCATCATCGTGCTCCGGCTCCAGGCTCCGGCGGTGGGAACCGACACGGCCGAATCCGCCGACATCGGACCGGGTGCGGCGACGCGCAGCCATGCGGGGTTCTGAACGGTTTCCCTGACTGCCGATTGGCTCCATAGTGCGAAAAAGGCCCCGGCCCGGAGCCGGGGCCAGCCTGCCACAATGGGGGAGAGACCTGATGATCTACGACATGCGCACCTATACCTGCCTGCCCGGCACCGTTCCGCTGCAGATGAAGCTCTGGATGGAGCACGGCATGGCGGTGCAGAAGAGGCATCTGGGGGAGCCGGTGATGTACGGCGCGCCGGAAGTGGGCGAACTGAACACCTATGTCCATGTCTGGGCCTATGACAGCCACGCCGACCGCGAAACGAAGCGTGCCGCCATGCAGGCCGACCCGGAGTGGGGCGCGTTCCTGAAGGCCTCGCGGGAGGCCGGTTACATCACCGCCCAGCGCAATCAGGTGCTGGTCGCCGCCCCCTTCATGTCACGCTGACCCGCACCCTGAATCCCTCACCCTGACACCGGAACCGGAGACCACAGCCCGATGCCCGAGACCTATGACCTGATCATCCGCGGCGGCACTGTCGTCAACCATGACGGCATCGGCCGGACGGACGTGGGTGTCCGGGACGGGCGCACGGCCTTCATCGGTGACCTGGGTCAGGCGGACGCGGGGGAGGTGATCGACGCCACCGGGCTGCATGTGCTGCCCGGTGTCATCGACAGCCAGGTGCATTTCCGGGAACCTGGGGCGGAGCACAAGGAAAACCTGGAGGCCGGGATGGCCGGTGCGGCGCTGGGGGGCGTCACGGCGATCTTCGAAATGCCGAACACCAAGCCCTCCACCACCACCCCCGAGGCGATCCAGGACAAGCTGGACCGGGCGAAGGGCCGCGCCGCTGTCGATCATGCGTTCTATGTCGGCGCCGCCGCGGAGAACACCCCGGAACTGGCGGACCTGGAGCTGCTGCCCGGTGTGGCCGGGGTGAAGATCTTCATGGGCGCCTCCACCGGCAACCTGCTGGTGCCCGATGATCCCTCCGTGCTGGCCGTCCTGAAGAGCGGTCGCCGCCGTGTCGCGGTACATTGCGAGGATGAGCCGCGCATGAACGAACGCGAGGGGCTGCGCGTCACCGGCGATCCCTCCAGCCATCCGGTCTGGCGCGATGCCGAAAGTGCCATCCGCGCCACCACCCGCCTGCTCGCCCTGGCGCGGCAGGCCGGCCGGCGCATCCATGTGCTGCATGTCACCACGGCGGAGGAGATGGTGCTGCTCGCGGCCCACAAGGACATCGCGACGGTGGAGGCGACGCCGCAGCATCTGACCCTGGCGGGGGAGGAAGCCTATCCCGCCCTCGGCACCCTGGCGCAGATGAACCCGCCGATCCGCGATGCCGCCCACCGTGCCGGTCTCTGGCGCGGGCTGGCGCAGGGCGTGGTGGATGTCATCGGCTCCGACCATGCCCCCCACACGCGGGAGGAAAAGGCGAAGCCCTATCCCGCCAGCCCCTCCGGCATGCCGGGCGTGCAGACGCTGGTGCCGATCATGCTGGACCACGTCAACGCCGGACGACTCAGCCTCACCCGATTCATGGACCTGACCAGCGCCGGCCCGTCACGGGTCTTCGGCATGGCGGGGAAGGGGCGGCTGGCCCAGGGCTATGACGCCGACTACACCCTGGTGGACCTGAAACGGACGGAGACCATCACCCACGCGCAGATGGCCAACATCTCCGGCTGGACCCCCTTCGACGGCAAGTCCGTCACCGGCTGGCCCGTCATGACCCTGGTGCGCGGCCACATCGTGATGCGCGACGGCGCCCTGACCGGCCCGAAGATCGGCCAGCCCGTCCGCTTCCAGGAATGCCTCTGACACCAGCGACCGTGCAGCAACGGCGGGCAAGCCCGCGACAGCGGCGTCTCAGGAGGCCCCGAAACGGCGCCCCGGGGCCCTGTTTCAACACGGCCCCACAAAGTCCCGAAAACCCCCAATCCCCCGCTTGACAACCCGCCCCGCCCTGACCAGTATCCGCGCCGTCGTGGCGGGGTAGCTCAGCTGGTTAGAGCAGCGGAATCATAATCCGCGTGTCGGGGGTTCAAGTCCCTCTCCCGCTACCACTTCTTCCTGACGTTTGATGATGTGTGCGGCGTCCAGGCTGGTCACGGTGTGGGCCGTCCCCACACCAGCGCGGCTCATCACCGCGCTGGTCCGGCATTTCAGCTATTTCCCCTGCTTGCCGGGGGAGATCAGGGGTTTGGCGGCGTTGGAGTTGGCGGTGGCGTAGACCTTCGGCTTTTCCTGCTTCGGCTTCTTCGTTTCCTTGTTGCCACGCGTCTTGTTGCCCTTGGACATTTCAATGACTTCTTCTGTGTGCCGGAGGCCGGGCCAGCCGGATGGCTGGAGGCATTAGCGGCGGAAGGGCGCGGAGGAGCCGGGTCGGTACGCCGGGGTGTCCGTTCCTTCCTGCTGATATGCGCATTCGGCCCGGCAACCACAAGGTGCCGACGGTCGGGTTCGGGGAGACCCCCCTTGCCGTGTCAGGCGCTCTCCCGGGGCAGAGCGACGAGGGTCGCGGTCTCCGCCGCGTCACGGAAGTCGATCCGCGTCACTTGACCGAGATCAAGGCCGCTGCCCCCGATCCACCTAGGATTTCGCACGGGCACACCATCGCTGCCCGACCGGTCCAATGGAGGAGACCCCATGTCCCATACACCGCACGAACTGGCCGAGGAGTTTCCGGACAAGGTGCAGAAGATCCATGATCTGAACGAGACGGACGCGCATTTCCGGAAGCTGGCGGAACGCTACCACACCGTGAACCGCGACATTCACCGCGCCGAGACCAATATCGAGCCGACGGACCAGTTCAACGAGGAACGGATGCGCAAGGAGCGGCTGCATCTGAAGGATCAGATTGCCGGGATGCTGGCCTGAGCGGTGACGGAGGCAGGAGAGATGACCGAGCACGAGGACATTCGCCGGAAACTGCTGGCTCGGAAGGCGGAACTGCTGGACCGGCTGCACCGGTTCGAGGAGGAACTCGACACCGTTGCGGACCCGGATTCGGAGGAGCGCGCCGTGCAGCGGGAAGGGGACGAGGCGATGGAGAGCCTGGGGCTGTCCGGGCTGAAGGAGATCGAGGCCATTGATGCGGCCCTGAAACGCTTCGCGGACGGCAGCTTCGGCCTCTGCGTCGGCTGTGGCGAGCGGATCAGCCCGGAACGGCTGGCGCTGCTGCCGCAGACCCCCTTCTGCAAGGTCTGTGTTCCGCAGCACTAGGCCGTCCTGCACCTCCAGGTGCGTGCCCCGGGCGGACCCTTGGCCGTGTCCGGTCGAACGGTCGTCTGCAAGCCAGTTTCGGGAAATTCATTTAATGGACGCGAACGGTCCGTCGTTCTAGTGTCGGCTCTCTGATTTCCTGAAGGATCGACTTGCCGTTGCCCAACGACCACACACAACGTCGGCTTGCCGCAATATTCGCCGCTGACATGGTCGGTTATTCGCGGTTGATGGAGATCGACGAGGAGAGCGTCATTGCGCGCCAGAAGGCGCATCGCGTCGACCTGATCGACCCGAGCATCGCCCGGTACAACGGACGGATCGTCAAGCTGATGGGTGATGGCATGCTGGTCGAATTTCCCAGCGTCGTCGATGCGGTCCGCTGTGCCATCGAGGTGCAGAAGGGGATGCAGGAGCGGGAGGCGGGTGTGGCCGACAGCGAACGCATCTGCTACCGGGTCGGTATCAACCTTGGCGATATCGTCATTGATGGCGACGACATCCTGGGCGATGGCGTGAATGTTGCGGCGCGGCTGGAAGGTCTGGCCATGCCTGGCGGTATCTGCATCTCGGACGTGGTGCATCAGAGCGTCGCGGGCAAGATCGACACGATCTTCGAGGATCTGGGCGGCCAGAAGGTCAAGAACTTCGAGCGACCGATCCGCGCATACCGGATTCTGACGGAGACTGGCTCACGTGGGGCCGTAGCCGCCTCGACCTCCGGTGCGGCAGCGACGGTGAAGCCATCGATCGCCGTCCTCGCGTTCCAGAACATGAGCGGCGACCCGGAGCAGGAATATTTCTCCGACGGCATCGCGGAGGACATCATCACCGGCCTGTCCCAGATCAGCGATCTGGTGGTAATCGCCCGGAACTCGTCCTTCAGTTACAAGGGGCAGCAGGTCGACCTGCGTCGCGTTGGCGAGGAACTCGGTGTCCGGTACGTGCTGGAGGGCAGCGTGCGGCGCGGTGGTGACCGGGTGCGCGTGACCGGCCAGTTGATCGACGCCGCCACGGGTGGTCATGTTTGGGCGGACCGGTTCGACGGCACGCTGGACGATATCTTTGCGCTGCAGGACGATATCACGGCAAAGGTGTTGAGCGCGGTCGGCACGGAGATCACACAAGCCGAGGTGAAACGGGCCCGCAGCGAACGCACAGCGGATGTCGCTGCATGGGACCTCTACCTGAGGGCCCTGCCATTCTACGAACAGGTCGATGGAGCCGGCCATGCGGAGGTGAAGCGTCTGCTGGCGAAGGCGATCGAGATCGACCCGGGGTTCTCCAGTGCGCATGCCATCCTGTCCCTCAGCTATGTGCAGGCGGCATTCCACGCATGGGAAGCCAGTGCCGCCGAAGCCATTGCCCAAGCCAAGGTATCCGGTCTCATGGCCGTGTCGCTGGATCAGTCGAATCCCCTTGGCCATGCGGCGCTGGGTTCCCTGCAGATGTTCAGCGCACAGCCGGATCTGTCCACGAAGTCACTGGGCCGAACGCTGGAATTCAATCCGAATTTCTCGGCAGCCTATGGCCATCTGGCAAATTCCCTTGCGTTTCAGGGACGGACGGTGGAAGCGCTTGAAGCGGTCCAGAAAGCCCAGCGCGGCAGCCCGCGTGATCCTGCCCGATACCTGTGGTACGTCGGGACCATGAACGCATATTTTGCTTCCGCCGAGTACGAACATTGCGTCGAGGCTGCGGACAAGGCGATCCAGATGCGCCCCAACTTCTACGGCGCCCATTACATATCAGGCGCTGCGCTCGCGTTGCTTGGACGGATAGAGGAGGCAGGTGATCGCGTCAGGACCGCCTGCGAACTCAACCCGCGCCTGACCGTGGCCAACACTGCACGCAACCCGATGTTCGTGCGAGCAGACGACGTGTCCCGTCTGCTCAAGGGATTGGAACTGGCCGGAACGCCTGCCTAGATCGTTCCATCGAATGATGGAATCGCACCGGCCCGCTCCCCCACCCGGCCACCCACGGGATCATGCTGAATGGGTGGCCGGGTGGGGGAGCGGGCCGGTGCCGCAATCAAACAGTGGAACGATCTAGACCGTTCTCCGGTCCGAGTGCAGCACCAGTCCTTTTTTCCGGTCGACTGCCCGCCCATGATCATGCAGCCGGTGGCCGGGTTGGCGCACTTGCAACCGGCGATGAAACGCTCCGGACCATTGTCAGCGGCCATCTCTTTCGAATCAGCGTCCGAACCATTCCCGCAGCAATTCCAGAAACGGGCCGACACTGCCCTGGCGGCTTCGGATCGACCAGGCGGGTCGCCAGGCGAGTCTGGAGACTTCCCGCCAGTCGAGCGTGCCGGCCTCCGTATCCGCGGGTGTCGCCGGGCGCGGTTCGGTTCCGGCCGGGTGGCGCAGGGCATCGATGCTTTTCAACTGGTCGGGCATGGCGGGATCAGCCTAGCAGGACAGCCGCTCCGCAGCACCTGCCGGCGGACCGGCCTTCACCGGCTTGTGTCATGGTTGCGCCGTGGTGGAACGGTGTGCTTGCGGCCCGCCGTGGTGGGGGTATGGTGCCGATCAGACAGGCAAGAGGGGCAGCGTGCCCCGCATTGCCCGCGTCGACAGTCAGCGCAATGGCCGGGGAGGCTGCAGCACCATGAAGACACGTATCACCGAACTTTTCGGAATCGAGCATCCGATCATCCAGGGTGGCATGCACTATGTCGGCTTTGCCGAACTGGCGGCCGCCGTTTCCAATGCCGGCGGTCTGGGCACCATAACCGGCCTGACCCAGGGCACGCCGGAGAAGCTGGCGAAGGAGATCGCCAAGTGCCGCGAGATGACCGACAAGCCGATCTGCGTCAACCTGACGTTCCTGCCGACGTTCGAGGCTCCGCCCTATCCGGAATACATCCGCGCCATCATCGAGGGCGGCGTGAAGATCGTGGAGACCGCCGGGCGCTCGCCGGAGGCCTACATGCCCGCCATGAAGGAAGCCGGGATCAAGGTGATCCACAAGTGCACCTCCGTCCGGCACAGCCTGAAGGCGGAGAAGATCGGCTGCGATGCCGTCAGCGTCGATGGCTTCGAGTGTGGTGGCCATCCCGGGGAGGACGACATCCCCAACATGATCCTGCTGCCCCGCG
This sequence comes from Kordiimonadales bacterium IMCC3096, assembly GCA_016865035.1. Lineage (GTDB taxonomy): Bacteria > Pseudomonadota > Alphaproteobacteria > Minwuiales > Minwuiaceae > Minwuia. The sequence goes on along the minus strand of CP018227.1, from coordinate 1,172,387 downwards.
CGGCCGAGGAACTGAAGATCCCGTTCGTCGCCTCCGGCGGCATGGCCGACGCGCGCAGCCTGGTGGCGGCGCTGGCCATGGGTGCCGACGGCATGAACATGGGCACCCGCTTCATCGCCACGAAGGAAGCGCCGGTGCATGAGAACGTGAAGCAGGCCATCGTCGCGGCCTCCGAACTGGACACCCGTCTGGTCATGCGCGGCCTGCGCAACACCGAACGCGTGCTCACCAACCCGGCGGTCGAGAAGATCCTGGAGATCGAGCGGGAGAAGGGCGCCGACATCGCCATCGACGACATTCGCGAACTGGTCGCCGGCGTATATCCGAAGGTGATGATGGAAGGCGACATGGACATCGGTGCCTGGAGCTGCGGCATGGTCGCGGGCCTGATCCACGATGTGCCAAGCTGCAAGGAACTGATCGACCGCATCATGGCGGAGGCGGACCAGCTGATCCGTGCCCGCCTGTCAGGCATGATCGCCGCCTGATCCGGACTGAGACTTCCGAACGATGCCTGGGGCTGTCCGGTCTGATCCGGGCGGCCCCTTCGCTTTTCGGGGCGAAACCTTGTGCTGCCGGACGGTGCTACCCGAGTGTCCGAAGTCCGGACGGTGTCTGGAATGTCGCTGCCAGCCCGACCGGACCGGTCTCGAAGCTGACGCGCGGGTCATGCAGCTGCCCCTTCAGGCGGGCGGCGATGGTATCGGCGTCGGGGTGGCGGACGGTCAGGCCCTGCAGGGAACAGCCGCGGTCCTGCATCCGCGTGACGGGCAGGGGACCGGCGGGCCACTGGATCAGTGTCGGATAGGCACCCTGCATCGGCATCGACCCGTCATCGGGGACCGAGATCAGCCATTCCAGATCACCGCGGATGGCCTCTACCGCCGGGCCGCTGTCCGGGTGGGCGTGGGCGAGGCTGGCAGCGATGTCCGGCGTGCCGAGAATCCAGGTGCCGATGCACGGCCTGTCGTCAAAGCTGTCCAGGCCATACCAGCGCCCGGCATCGGGCGTCGGGGCATCCGGATCAACCGCGATGACCTCGAGGAAGTCGGCGGGGCCGAGTGCCAGCAGCCGGTTGTGCGTTCCCATGCGCGGGTGCGACCCACCAGGCGGCATCTCGATACCCAGCATCTCCCGCACCCAGTCCACGCCTTCGTCGAGCGTGCGCGCTGTGACGGCCAGGTGGTCGAGAACCAGCGGGGGACGTGAGTCGCCAGTGCCGTCAGGTGGCATTACGCCGGGCCGCCGAGACCGAACAGCAGATCACCCTGTACAACGCTGTCGCCCTCGACCCGGGCCACGACCGAGTAGCCTGCGACCGTCACGTCGGCGTCGTAGATCAGGTGCGTACCATCAAAGATGAAGTGGTCGCCCGAAGCCTGACCCGAATTCGTGCCGTCATAGTCGTCGACAATCTCCACCAGCGTCTGGTTCGCCTGATCGAAGTCCAATCCGTCAAAGAAGAACGTATCGGCATTCGAGGTGAAGTCCGCAACGACATCCACTGTGAGGCCCGATGCCGTGACGGTGCTGTTCGTGACGACATCTGTCAGGTCCGTCGTGCTTTCCACCACCAGCAGATCGTTTCCGGCACCTGTCGTGATGTTGTCGGCCCCGGCACCGCCGATGAGCACGTCATTGCCGTCGCCACCGTCCAGCGTATCGTCACCTTCGCGGCCATCGAGCTGGTCCGAACCCAAGCCGCCTTCCAGAATGTTGCTCTGATTGTCGGCGTCGATGGTGTCGTCGAAGTCACTGCCGATCACGTCGGCAACGCTCTGGATCAGCATGGTGTTGGCACCGGACGTCGCGACCGCCGTGTTCAGGTCCAGCGCCACGCCTGCGGAGACGTTGGCGAAGCTGACCAGATCCGTGCCGCCATTGCCGTCCACCGTGTCATTGTCGTCGGAGACGAAGAAGCTGTCCTCTCCGTCACCACCGGCCATGTTGTCCGCGCCCGCGCCGCCCTCGATCACGTTGGCTTCCGCATCGCCGGTCAGCGTGTCGCTGAAGCCACTGCCGATGATGTTCTCGAAGAAGGTGACCGTGTCCGTGCCGCCGAAACCGTCCGTCGCCGTGGTGTTGGTCAGATCGACCGCAACGCCTGCCGGATCGTCGGCATAGCTGACGACGTCGCCGTTGATCTCCACCGTCTCGCCGCCGGTCAGGACGTCGTCACCCGCGCCACCCTGGACAGTGTCGTCGCCATCGCCGCCGTCCAGCGTGTCGTTTCCGCCCAGGCCGGTGAGCTGATCATCGCCAAGGCCGCCGGTGATCACGTTGGCTTCCGCATCGCCGGTCAGCGTGTCGCTGAAGCCACTGCCGATGATGTTCTCGAAGAAGGTGACCGTGTCCGTGCCGCCGAAACCGTCCGTCGCCGTGGTGTTGGTCAGATCGACCGCAACGCCTGCCGGATCGTCGGCATAGCTGACGACGTCGCCGTTGATCTCCACCGTCTCGCCGCCGGTCAGGACGTCGTCACCCGCGCCACCCTGGACAGTGTCGTCGCCATCGCCGCCGTCCAGCGTGTCGTTTCCGCCCAGGCCGGTGAGCTGATCATCGCCAAGGCCGCCGGTGATCACGTTGGCTTCCGCATCGCCGGTCAGCGTGTCGCTGAGGCCACCGCCGTCGATCAGGATGTTGTCGATCGTCAGCGTCAGGTCGACCACGCCATCAGCCTCGTTCGTGGCGGCGAAGCCGATCGTGTGGGTTCCGGCGGCAATCGCGATCTCGAAGTTGCCGCTGGTCACGGCGGACTGGCTGTGCGCGATCACGTGGACCTGATCATCGATGATCAGGAATCCCGCATCATTGAAACTGCTGCCGAGATCTCCCCCGGAGATCGCGAAATCGAACGAGAGCGTGGCAGCCTGCGCAAGCACCAGCGTGTTGTTGGCCAGCAGCGCAGATCCGTTTGTCGCGTTCTGTGCGCTGCCGACCTCTGCCGTCAGGGCGGCGTCCAGTGAACCGGCGGCAAGACCCAGAAAGGACTCTATGGCGAAATCGGTCTCAGGGTTCGACACCAGTGTCGCGAGTTCGCCGGTGAACGAAACACTGCCAAGCGCCGTCCAGTCGGTGCCACCGGCAGCGAAGTCACCGTTGACTACATCAGCCACTGCGACAGGCGCGTCATTCACCGCGTTGACGGTGACGGTCACGGTCTCGGTGTCGGTGCCGCCGTTGCCGTCGGAGACGGTGTAGGTGAAGGTGTCCTCGCCGTTGAAGTCGGCATCCGGCGTGTAGATGACCTGACCGGTCTGCGCGTCGATGGCGACCGCGCCGTTCGCACCCTGGGTGACGGCAGAGACAGTGAGAGAGTCACCATCAACGTCGGAGTCATTGGCCAGCACGTCGATGGAGACTGCGGTGTCCTCGTCGGTCGCGATGGTGTCGGCCACTGCGACAGGCGCGTCATTCACCGCGTTGACGGTGACGGTCACGGTCTCGGTGTCGGTGCCGCCGTTGCCGTCGGAGACGGTGTAGGTGAAGGAATCCTGGCCATTGAAGTCCGCATCCGGCGTATAGGTGACCAGTCCGGTCTCGGCATCGATGGCGACCGCACCGTTGGCACCCTGGGTGACGGCGGAGACGGTCAGCGTGTCGCCTTCAATATCGCTGTCGTTCGCCAGCACGTCGATGGACACCGCCGTGTCCTCGTTCGTCGTGCCGGTGTCGGCAAGGGCCACAGGAACATCATTCACGGCATTGACGGTGACCGTCACGGTCTCCGTGTCGGTGCCGCCGTTGCCATCTGAGACGGTGTAGGTGAAGGTGTCCTCGCCGTTGAAGTCAGCATCCGGCGTGTAGATGACCTGTCCGGTCTGCGCGTCGATGGCGACGGCACCGTTGGCACCCTGGGTGACAGCGGAGACAGTGAGATTGTCACCATCAACGTCGGAGTCATTGGCCAGTACGTCGATGGCGACCGCAGTGTCCTCGTCCGTCGCGATGGTGTCGGCCACTGCGACAGGCGCGTCATTCACCGCGTTGACGGTGACCGTGACGGTCTCCGTGTCGGTGCCACCGTTCCCGTCTGAGACGGTGTAGGTGAAGGTGTCCTCGCCGTTGAAGTCGGCGTCGGGCGTGTAGATGACCTGACCGGTCTCGGCGTCGATGGCCACCGCGCCGTTGGCTCCCTGAGTGACGGCGGAGACTGTGAGCGCGTCGCCGTCAATATCGCTGTCATTGGCCAGCACGTCGATGGAGACCGCAGTGTCCTCGTCGGTGGCGATGGTATCGGCGACCGCGACCGGCGCATCGTTCACCGGGTTGACGGTGACAGTCACAGTCTCGGTGTCGGTGCCGCCGTTGCCATCGGAGATCGTGTAGGTGAACGTGTCCTCACCGTTGAAATCGGCATCCGGCGTGTAGATGACCTGGCCGGTCTGCGCATCGATGGCGACCGCGCCGTTGGCGCCCTGGGTGACGTCGGAGACGGTGAGGGAGTCGCCGTCAATATCGCTGTCATTGGCCAGCACGTCGATGGAGACCGCAGTGTCCTCGTCGGTGGCGATGGTATCGGCGACCGCGACCGGCGCATCGTTCACCGGGTTGACGGTGACAGTCACGGTCTCGGTGTCGGTGCCGCCGTTGCCATCGGAGATCGTGTAGGTGAACGTGTCCTCGCCGTTGAAGTCGGCATCCGGCGTGTAGGTGACCTCACCGGTCTCTGCATCGATGGCGACCGCGCCGTTGGCACCCTGAGTGACGGTGGAGACTGTGAGGGAGTCGCCGTCAATATCGCTGTCGTTGGCAAGCACGTCGATGGAGACCGGCGTGTCCTCGTCAGTCGCGATGGTGTCTGCGACGGCGACCGGCGCGTCATTCACGGCATTGACGGTGACGGTGACAGTCTCTGTAGCCTCGCCACCATTCCCGTCGGAAACGGTGTAGGTGAACGTGTCCTCGCCGTTGAAATCGGCGTCGGGCGTATAGGTGACATCACCGGTCTCGGCGTCGATGGCGACCGTACCGTTGGCGCCCTGGGTGACGTCGGAGACGGTGAGGGCGTCTCCATCCACGTCACTGTCATTGGCCAGCACGTCGATGGAGACCGCAGTGTCCTCGTCGGTGGCGATGGTATCGGCGACCGCGACCGGCGCATCGTTCACCGGGTTGACGGTGACAGTCACAGTCTCGGTGTCGGTGCCGCCGTTGCCATCGGAGATCGTGTAGGTGAACGTGTCCTCACCGTTGAAATCGGCATCCGGCGTGTAGGTGACGTCACCGGTCTCGGCGTCGATGGCGACCGCGCCATTGGCACCCTGGGTGACGGCGGAGACGGTGAGGCTGTCCCCGTCGATGTCGCTGTCATTGGCCAGCACGTCGATGGAGACCGCAGTGTCCTCGTCGGTGGCGATGGTATCGGCGACGGCGACCGGCGCGTCATTCACGGCGTTGACGGTGACCGTCACGGTCTCTGTGGCTTCACCGCCGTTGCCGTCGGAGACGGTGTAGGTAAACGAGTCCTCACCGTTGAAGTCGGCATCCGGCGTATAGGTGACTTCACCGGTCTCGGCGTCGATGGCCACCGCGCCGTTGGCTCCCTGAGTGACGGCGGAGACTGTGAGCGCGTCGCCGTCAATATCGCTGTCATTGGCCAGCACGTCGATGGAGACCGCAGTGTCCTCGTCGGTGGCGATGGTATCGGCGACCGCGACCGGCGCATCGTTCACCGGGTTGACGGTGACAGTCACAGTCTCGGTGTCGGTGCCGCCGTTGCCATCGGAGATCGTGTAGGTGAACGTGTCCTCACCGTTGAAATCGGCATCCGGCGTGTAGATGACCTGGCCGGTCTGCGCATCGATGGCGACCGCGCCGTTGGCGCCCTGGGTGACGTCGGAGACGGTGAGGGAGTCGCCGTCAATATCGCTGTCATTGGCCAGCACGTCGATGGAGACCGCAGTGTCCTCGTCGGTGGCGATGGTATCGGCGACCGCGACCGGCGCATCGTTCACCGGGTTGACGGTGACAGTCACGGTCTCGGTGTCGGTGCCGCCGTTGCCATCGGAGATCGTGTAGGTGAACGTGTCCTCGCCGTTGAAGTCGGCATCCGGCGTGTAGGTGACCTCACCGGTCTCTGCATCGATTGCGACCGCGCCGTTGGCACCCTGAGTGACGGTGGAGACTGTGAGGGAGTCGCCGTCAATATCGCTGTCGTTGGCAAGCACGTCGATGGAGACCGGCGTGTCCTCGTCAGTCGCGATGGTGTCTGCGACGGCGACCGGCGCGTCATTCACGGCATTGACGGTGACGGTGACAGTCTCTGTAGCCTCGCCACCATTCCCGTCGGAAACGGTGTAGGTGAACGTGTCCTCACCGTTGAAGTCGGCATCCGGCGTATAGGTGACTTCACCGGTCTCGGCGTCGATGGCCACCGCGCCGTTGGCTCCCTGAGTGACGGCGGAGACTGTGAGCGCGTCGCCGTCAATATCGCTGTCATTGGCCAGCACGTCGATGGAGACCGCAGTGTCCTCGTCGGTGGCGATGGTATCGGCGACCGCGACCGGCGCATCGTTCACCGGGTTGACGGTGACAGTCACAGTCTCGGTGTCGGTGCCGCCGTTGCCATCGGAGATCGTGTAGGTGAACGTGTCCTCACCGTTGAAATCGGCATCCGGCGTGTAGATGACCTGGCCGGTCTGCGCATCGATGGCGACCGCGCCGTTGGCGCCCTGGGTGACGTCGGAGACGGTGAGGGAGTCGCCGTCAATATCGCTGTCATTGGCCAGCACGTCGATGGAGACCGCAGTGTCCTCGTCGGTGGCGATGGTATCGGCGACCGCGACCGGCGCATCGTTCACCGGGTTGACGGTGACAGTCACGGTCTCGGTGTCGGTGCCGCCGTTGCCATCGGAGATCGTGTAGGTGAACGTGTCCTCGCCGTTGAAGTCGGCATCCGGCGTGTAGGTGACCTCACCGGTCTCTGCATCGATTGCGACCGCGCCGTTGGCACCCTGAGTGACGGTGGAGACTGTGAGGGAGTCGCCGTCAATATCGCTGTCGTTGGCAAGCACGTCGATGGAGACCGGCGTGTCCTCGTCAGTCGCGATGGTGTCTGCGACGGCGACCGGCGCGTCATTCACGGCATTGACGGTGACGGTGACAGTCTCTGTAGCCTCGCCACCATTCCCGTCGGAAACGGTGTAGGTGAACGTGTCCTCGCCGTTGAAATCGGCATCCGGCGTGTAGGTGACATCACCGGTCTCGGCGTCGATGGCGACGGCACCGTTGGCACCTTGTGTGACGGCGGATACGGTGAGAGTGTCTCCATCCACATCACTGTCATTGGCCAGCACGTCGATGCTGACAGGCGTGTCTTCGTCGGTCGCGATGGTATCCGCGACGGCGACCGGTGCATCGTTCACCGAGTTGACGGTGACCGTGACGGTCTCGGTGTCTTCTCCACCGTTTCCGTCGGAGACGGTGTAGGTGAACGTGTCCTCACCGTTGAAGTCGGCGTCGGGCGTGTAGATGACCTGACCGGTCTGAGCGTCGATGGCGACCGCACCGTTGGCACCTTGTGTGACGGCGGATACGGTGAGAGCGTCTCCATCCACATCACTGTCATTGGCCAGCACGTCGATGCTGACAGGCGTGTCTTCGTCGGTCGCGATGGTATCCGCGACGGCGACCGGTGCATCGTTCACCGAGTTGACGGTGACCGTGACGGTCTCGGTGTCTTCTCCACCGTTTCCGTCGGAGACGGTGTAGGTGAACGAGTCCTCACCGTTGAAATCGGCATCCGGCGTATAGGTGACTTCACCGGTCTCGGCGTCGATGGCGACGGCACCATTGGCACCCTGGGTGACGGCGGAGACGGTCAGCGTGTCGCCTTCAATATCGCTGTCGTTCGCCAGCACGTCGATGGACACCGCCGTGTCCTCGTTCGTCGTGCCGGTGTCGGCAAGGGCCACAGGAACATCATTCACGGCATTGACGGTGACCGTCACGGTCTCCGTGTCGGTGCCGCCGTTGCCATCTGAGACGGTGTAGGTGAAGGTGTCCTCGCCGTTGAAGTCAGCATCCGGCGTGTAGATGACCTGTCCGGTCTGCGCGTCGATGGCGACGGCACCGTTGGCACCCTGGGTGACAGCGGAGACAGTGAGATTGTCACCATCAACGTCGGAGTCATTGGCCAGTACGTCGATGGCGACCGGTGTGTCCTCGTCCGTCGCGATGGTGTCGGCCACTGCGACAGGCGCGTCATTCACCGCGTTGACGGTGACCGTGACGGTCTCCGTGTCGGTGCCACCGTTCCCGTCTGAGACGGTGTAGGTGAAGGTGTCCTCGCCGTTGAAGTCGGCGTCGGGCGTGTAGATGACCTGACCGGTCTGCGCATCGATTGCGACCGCGCCGTTGGCACCCTGTGTGACGGCGGAGACGGTGAGGCTGTCCCCGTCGATGTCGCTGTCATTGGCCAGCACGTCGATGGCGACCGGTGTGTCCTCGTCCGTCGCGATGGTGTCGGCCACTGCGACAGGCGCGTCATTCACCGCGTTGACGGTGACCGTGACGGTCTCCGTGTCGGTGCCACCGTTCCCGTCTGAGACGGTGTAGGTGAAGGTGTCCTCGCCGTTGAAGTCGGCGTCGGGCGTGTAGATGACCTGACCGGTCTGCGCATCGATTGCGACCGCGCCGTTGGCACCCTGTGTGACGGCGGAGACGGTGAGGCTGTCCCCGTCGATGTCGCTGTCATTGGCCAGCACGTCGATGGAGACCGGTGTGTCCTCGTCCGTCGCGATGGTGTCTGCGACCGCGACCGGGGCATCGTTCACGGCGTTGACGGTGACAGTCACAGTCTCGGTGTCGGTGCCGCCGTTGCCGTCGGAGACGGTGTAGGTGAACGTGTCCTCACCGTTGAAATCGGCATCCGGCGTGTAGATGACCTGGCCGGTCTCGGCATCGATGGCGACCGCGCCGTTGGCGCCCTGGGTGACGTCGGAGACGGTGAGGGAGTCGCCGTCAATATCGCTGTCATTGGCCAGCACGTCGATGGAGACCGCAGTGTCCTCGTCGGTGGCGATGGTATCGGCGACCGCGACCGGCGCATCGTTCACCGGGTTGACGGTGACTGTCACAGTCTCGGTGTCGGTGCCGCCGTTGCCGTCGGAGACGGTGTAGGTGAAGGAGTCCGCGCCGTTGAAGTTGGCATCCGGCGTGTAGGTGACCTGGCCGGTCTGCGCGTCGATGGCCACCGCGCCGTTGGCGCCCTGGGTGACGTCGGAGACGGTGAGACTGTCGCCGTCGATGTCGCTGTCGTTCGCCAGCACGTCGATGGAAACCGGCGTGTCCTCGTCGGTCGCGATGGTGTCTGCGACGGCGACCGGTGCATCGTTGACGGAATTGACCGTGACGGTGACGGTCTCGGTGTCGGTCCCGCCATTCCCGTCGGAAACGGTGTAGGTGAACGTGTCCTCGCCGTTGAAATCGGCATCCGGCGTGTAGGTGACATCACCGGTCTCGGCGTCGATGGCGACGGCACCGTTGGCACCTTGTGTGACGGCGGATACGGTGAGAGTGTCTCCATCCACATCACTGTCATTGGCCAGCACGTCGATGCTGACAGGCGTGTCTTCGTCGGTCGCGATGGTATCCGCGACGGCGACCGGTGCATCGTTCACCGAGTTGACGGTGACCGTGACGGTCTCGGTGTCTTCTCCACCGTTTCCGTCGGAGACGGTGTAGGTGAACGTGTCCTCACCGTTGAAGTCGGCGTCGGGCGTGTAGATGACCTGACCGGTCTGAGCGTCGATGGCGACCGCACCGTTGGCACCTTGTGTGACGGCGGATACGGTGAGAGCGTCTCCATCCACATCACTGTCATTGGCCAGCACGTCGATGCTGACAGGCGTGTCTTCGTCGGTCGCGATGGTATCCGCGACGGCGACCGGTGCATCGTTCACCGAGTTGACGGTGACCGTGACGGTCTCGGTGTCTTCTCCACCGTTTCCGTCGGAGACGGTGTAGGTGAACGAGTCCTCACCGTTGAAATCGGCATCCGGCGTATAGGTGACTTCACCGGTCTCGGCGTCGATGGCGACGGCACCATTGGCACCCTGGGTGACGGCGGAGACGGTCAGCGTGTCGCCTTCAATATCGCTGTCGTTCGCCAGCACGTCGATGGACACCGCCGTGTCCTCGTTCGTCGTGCCGGTGTCGGCAAGGGCCACAGGAACATCATTCACGGCATTGACGGTGACCGTCACGGTCTCCGTGTCGGTGCCGCCGTTGCCATCTGAGACGGTGTAGGTGAAGGTGTCCTCGCCGTTGAAGTCAGCATCCGGCGTGTAGATGACCTGTCCGGTCTGCGCGTCGATGGCGACGGCACCGTTGGCACCCTGGGTGACAGCGGAGACAGTGAGATTGTCACCATCAACGTCGGAGTCATTGGCCAGTACGTCGATGGCGACCGGTGTGTCCTCGTCCGTCGCGATGGTGTCGGCCACTGCGACAGGCGCGTCATTCACCGCGTTGACGGTGACCGTGACGGTCTCCGTGTCGGTGCCACCGTTCCCGTCTGAGACGGTGTAGGTGAAGGTGTCCTCGCCGTTGAAGTCGGCGTCGGGCGTGTAGATGACCTGACCGGTCTGCGCATCGATTGCGACCGCGCCGTTGGCACCCTGTGTGACGGCGGAGACGGTGAGGCTGTCCCCGTCGATGTCGCTGTCATTGGCCAGCACGTCGATGGCGACCGGTGTGTCCTCGTCCGTCGCGATGGTGTCGGCCACTGCGACAGGCGCGTCATTCACCGCGTTGACGGTGACCGTGACGGTCTCCGTGTCGGTGCCACCGTTCCCGTCTGAGACGGTGTAGGTGAAGGTGTCCTCGCCGTTGAAGTCGGCGTCGGGCGTGTAGATGACCTGACCGGTCTGCGCATCGATTGCGACCGCGCCGTTGGCACCCTGTGTGACGGCGGAGACGGTGAGGCTGTCCCCGTCGATGTCGCTGTCATTGGCCAGCACGTCGATGGAGACCGGTGTGTCCTCGTCCGTCGCGATGGTGTCTGCGACCGCGACCGGGGCATCGTTCACGGCGTTGACGGTGACAGTCACAGTCTCGGTGTCGGTGCCGCCGTTGCCGTCGGAGACGGTGTAGGTGAACGTGTCCTCACCGTTGAAATCGGCATCCGGCGTGTAGATGACCTGGCCGGTCTCGGCATCGATGGCGACCGCGCCGTTGGCGCCCTGGGTGACGTCGGAGACGGTGAGGGAGTCGCCGTCAATATCGCTGTCATTGGCCAGCACGTCGATGGAGACCGCAGTGTCCTCGTCGGTGGCGATGGTATCGGCGACCGCGACCGGCGCATCGTTCACCGGGTTGACGGTGACTGTCACAGTCTCGGTGTCGGTGCCGCCGTTGCCGTCGGAGACGGTGTAGGTGAAGGAGTCCGCGCCGTTGAAGTTGGCATCCGGCGTGTAGGTGACCTGGCCGGTCTGCGCGTCGATGGCCACCGCGCCGTTGGCGCCCTGGGTGACGTCGGAGACGGTGAGACTGTCGCCGTCGATGTCGCTGTCGTTCGCCAGCACGTCGATGGAAACCGGCGTGTCCTCGTCGGTCGCGATGGTGTCTGCGACGGCGACCGGTGCATCGTTGACGGAATTGACCGTGACGGTGACGGTCTCGGTGTCGGTCCCGCCATTCCCGTCGGAAACGGTGTAGGTGAACGTGTCCTCGCCGTTGAAATCGGCATCCGGCGTGTAGATGACCTGACCGGTCTGCGCATCGATGGCGACCGCACCGTTGGCGCCCTGGGTGACCGTGGAGACGGTGAGGGTGTCACCATCCACGTCCGTGTCGTTGGCCAGCACGTCGATGGAGACAGTCGTGTCCTCGTCGGTCGTCACCGCGTCGGCGACCGCCACAGGCGCATCGTTCACGGCATTGACGGTGATCACGCCTGTCTCGCTGTCGGTCAGCGCGCCGCCAGCACCGGTATTGCCCAGATCCGAAACGGTGATGACGCCGTTGTCGATGCCGTTGAAATCAGCGTCCGGGGTATAGGTGAAGTCGGCAATGGCCGCGTTGACGTCGGCCAGCGCGCCGCTGATGGTGACCGAGCCGGTCAGGTCGCCGCTGATGGTGGCGGCGGTATCAGTGACATCCAGTGTGCCGTTGCTGACAGAAAGCACGACCTCGATATTGCCATCGCCATCGGCCACATCGACATCGGTGACAGTCAGACCGGTGAAGCCGAGGCTGGTATCCTCGTCCAGGCTCTGGGCCGGAAGGGCGCTGAAGTCGGTCTGAATCGGATTTGCCGTGAAGACCACGAAGGCGGCACCGGAATCGGTACCGTTGGGATCGGCATAGGGCGCGCTGATCAGCAGGTCGTTCGTACCGTCGCCATTGACATCACCCGCGCCGCTGACGGCGCGACCTGCCTGTTCCAGTGTCGAGACACCATTGATGACGAAGCCACCGATACCATTCTCGACCGAAGCCAGTTCGACCGCGGCTCCATCCGCCTTGCCGAAGACAACGAAGGCCGCACCGGAATCCGCGCCATTGGGATCATCGAACGGCGCACCGATCAGCAGATCCGCCAGGCCATCTCCGTTCAGGTCGCCGATACCGCTGACAAATCGTCCGGCCTGATCGTCGGCGGACACGCCGTTGATGGCGAAGCCGCCGGTTCCGGCACGCACGGAGGCGAGATCGACGACGGTTCCGTCTGCCTTGCCAAAGACGACGTAGGACGAGCCGGAATTGTTCCCGTTGTAGTCACTGCCAAGCGCGCCGATGAGAATATCGTCGAGGCCGTCGCCGTTCACGTCACCAGCATTGCTGAGGCTGTAGCCGGAGAAATCATTCTCCGCCTCGCCAACGATGGCGAAGCCACCGGTGCCACCAGCCACGGCGGAGAGTTCCACCGCTGTGGTGTCCAGCTTCCCGAAAACGACGAAGGTCTGGCCGGCAGAGATGACACCACCGGGGTCGGCCAGTCGGGAGCCGATGATCAGATCCTCGATGCCATCGCCATTGATGTCACCGCCGCCGTCAAGTGCCTCGCCCGACTGGGCATTGAACTCGAAGCCGTTGATGACGAAGCCACCGGTCCCGGCCTGGACATTCGACAGGCTGACGCTGGTCCCGTCGGCCTTGCCGAAGACAACGAAACTGGCGCCCGAGGACGTGTTATTGGGGTCATCGGTCTTGGCGCTGACCAGCAGATCGTCGAGCCCATCGCCATTGAGATCGCCGATGCCGGCGACAGCACTGCCCGCCCTGTCCTGGTCGGCCACGCCGTCGATCGCGAAGCCGCCGGTGCCGAGGCTGACGTCGGAAAGCTCGACAGCTGTCCCGTCCGCCTTGCCGAAGATGACATGAGCCTGTCCAAGGTTCGCGCCGACCTGGGGCGAGCCGACGATCAGGTCATCAAGGCCATCGCCATTGACGTCACCGGCGGCGCTGATGGAGAAACCCGTCGCGTCGTTGGCAGCCGCACCATTGACGACAAATCCGCCGGTCCCGGCGGCAATGGCTGACAGTTCGACCGGTGTGGCATCGGCTTTGCCGAAGACCACGAAAACCGAGCCTGAGGACGCACCATTCGGGTCTGCATCCTTGGCGGCAACGAGAAGATCACCCAGTCCGTCGCCGTTGATATCTCCCGCGTCACTGACCCGGAAACCGGCGGCGTCATATGCCGCCGCACCGTTGATGACGAAGCCGCCCGATCCTGCCTCGATTGTCGACAGCTCGACGGGATCGCCTGAAGCCTGGACAAAACCCAGCACGGGCGCATCGTTCACGGCATCGACCGTGACGGTCACCGTCTCCGTGGCCGTGCCGCCATTGCCGTCCGAGATGGTGTAGGTGAAGGAATCCGAGCCGTTGAAATCGGCATCCGGCGTATAGGTGACTTCACCGGTCTCGGCGTCGATGGCGACGGCACCGTTGGCACCTTGTGTGACGGCGGATACGGTGAGAGTGTCTCCATCCACATCACTGTCATTGGCCAGCACGTCGATGCTGACAGGCGTGTCTTCGTCGGTCGCGATGGTATCCGCGACGGCGACCGGTGCATCGTTCACCGAGTTGACGGTGACCGTGACGGTCTCGGTGTCTTCTCCACCGTTTCCGTCGGAGACGGTGTAGGTGAACGTGTCCTCACCGTTGAAGTCGGCGTCGGGCGTGTAGATGACCTGACCGGTCTGAGCGTCGATGGCGACCGCACCGTTGGCACCTTGTGTGACGGCGGATACGGTGAGAGCGTCTCCATCCACATCACTGTCATTGGCCAGCACGTCGATGCTGACAGGCGTGTCTTCGTCGGTCGCGATGGTATCCGCGACGGCGACCGGTGCATCGTTCACCGAGTTGACGGTGACCGTGACGGTCTCGGTGTCGGTGCCGCCGTTGCCGTCGGAGACGGTGTAGGTGAACGTGTCCTCGCCGTTGAAGTCGGCGTCGGGCGTATAGGTGACCTGGCCGGTCTGCGCGTCGATGGCAACCGCACCATTGGCACCCTGCGTGACGTCGGAGACGGTGAGGGAGTCGCCGTCAATATCGCTGTCATTGGCCAGCACGTCGATGGAGACCGCAGTGTCCTCGTCGGTGGCGATGGTATCGGCGACCGCGACCGGCGCATCGTTCACCGGGTTGACGGTGACAGTCACAGTCTCGGTGTCGGTGCCGCCGTTGCCATCGGAGATCGTGTAGGTGAACGTGTCCTCACCGTTGAAATCGGCATCTGGCGTGTAGGTGACTTCACCGGTCTCGGCATCGATGGCGACCGCGCCGTTGGCGCCCTGCGTGACGGCGGAGCCTGTGAGCGCGTCGCCGTCAATATCGCTGTCATTGGCCAGCACGTCGATGGAGACCGCAGTGTCTTCGTCGGTCGCGATGGTGTCCGCGACCGCGACCGGGGCATCGTTCACCGGGTTGACGGTGACAGTCACAGTCTCGGTGTCGGTGCCGCCGTTGCCATCGGAGACGGTGTAGGTGAACGTGTCCTCACCGTTGAAATCGGCGTCGGGCGTATAGGTGACTTCACCGGTTTCGGCATCGATGGCGACCGCGCCGTTGGCGCCCTGCGTGACGGCGGAGACTGTGAGCGCGTCGCCGTCGATATCGCTGTCGTTGGCGAGCACGTCGATGGAGACCGCAGTGTCCTCGTCGGTGGCGATGGTATCGGCGACCGCGACCGGGGCATCGTTCACCGGGTTGACGGTGACAGTCACAGTCTCGGTGTCGGTGCCGCCGTTGCCATCGGAGACGGTGTAGGTAAACGAGTCCTCACCGTTGAAGTCGGCGTCGGGCGTATAGGTGACTTCACCGGTCTGCGCGTCGATGGCGACCGTACCGTTGGCGCCCTGGGTGACGGCGGAGACGGTGAGAGCGTCTCCATCCACGTCACTGTCATTGGCCAGCACGTCGATGCTGACAGGCGTGTCCTCGTCGGTCGTCGCCGTGTCTGCCACCGCGACCGGTGCATCGTTCACCGCGTTGACGGTAACGGTGACGGTCTCGGTATCGGTCCCGCCGTTGCCGTCGGAGACGGTGTAGGTGAACGTGTCCTCACCGTTGAAGTCGGCATCCGGGGTGTAGGTGACGTCACCGGTCTCGGCGTCGATGGCGACCGCACCATTGGCGCCCTGGGTGACGGCGGAGACGGTGAGGGAGTTGCCGTCAATATCGCTGTCATTGGCCAGCACGTCGATGGAGACCGGCGTGTCCTCGTCAGTCGCGATGGTGTCAGCGACGGCGACCGGTGCATCGTTCACCGGGTTGACGGTGACAGTCACAGTCTCGGTGTCGGTGCCGCCGTTGCCATCGGAGACGGTGTAGGTGAACGTGTCCTCACCGTTGAAATCGGCGTCGGGCGTATAGGTGACTTCACCGGTTTCGGCATCGATGGCGACCGCGCCGTTGGCGCCCTGCGTGACGGCGGAGACTGTGAGCGCGTCGCCGTCGATATCGCTGTCGTTGGCGAGCACGTCGATGGAGACCGCAGTGTCCTCGTCGGTGGCGATGGTATCGGCGACCGCGACCGGCGCGTCATTCACGGCGTTGACGGTGACCGTCACGGTCTCTGTGGCTTCACCGCCGTTGCCGTCGGAGACGGTGTAGGTAAACGAGTCCTCACCGTTGAAATCGGCATCCGGCGTGTAGGTGACCTCACCGGTCTCGGCATCGATGGCGACGGCACCATTGGCGCCCTGGGTGACAGCGGAGACGGTGAGAGCGTCACCATCCAGGTCACTGTCATTCGCCAGCACGTCGATGGTGACCGGTGTGTCTTCATCGGTCGTGATGGTATCTGCAACGGCGACCGGTGCATCGTTCACCGCGTTGACGGTAACGGTGACGGTCTCGGTATCGGCGCTGACACCCCCGTCGATCAGGATATTGTCGATCGTGAGGGTCAGGTCGACGATCGTGTCGCCCTCGTTCATGGCAGCAAAGCCGATGGTGTGCGTGCCCGCCGCGATCTCGATCTCGAAAGTGCCGGCAGTAACAGCGGACTGGTTCTGCGCGATCACGTGCACCTGATCGTCGATGATCAGGAAGCCCGCGTCGTTGAAGCTGCTGCCGAGGTCGCTGCCGGCGATCGAGAAATCGAACGAGAGTGTCGCTGCCTGTGCCAGGACAAGCGGGGTGTCAGCCAGCATGGCCGAACCGTCGGTGGCGTTCTGCGCGGACCCGACCGCCGCAGTCAGTGCGGCATCGAGAGAGCCGGGGGCTATGCCGAGAAACGTCTCGATCTGTGTATCCGTACCGCCGGCGGAGAGCATGGTCGCAAGTTCGCCGTCAAAGTTCACGTTGCCAAACGTCGTCCAGTCGGTGCCACCGTTCGCGAAGTCACCATTGACGACCAAACCGCCGCTGCCGCTGCCGCCAGTGCCATTGTCGCTGACGGTGTAGGTGAACGTGTCCGTGCCGTTGAAGTTCGCGTTCGGCGTATAGACCACCTGGCCGGTCTCGGCGTCGATGGTGACGGTGCCATTCTGGCCCTGGGAAACGGCGGTAACGCCGAGGGCGTCGCCGTCGATATCGCTGTCGTTGGCCAGAACGTCGATGAAGACGGCCGTGTCCTCGTCGGTCGTCGCCGTATCCGCGGTGGCGACCGGTGCGTCGTTGACGCCGGTGATCGTGACCGAGACAGTCGCCGTATCCGTGCCGCCCGCGCCGTCGGATATTGTGTAACTGAAGCTGTCCTGGACAGTGACACCGGCCGCGAGGGTTTCGAAGGCGCCGTTCGTGTCGTAGCTGACGGTGCCGTCGCCATTGTCGGTGATCAGCGCCCCGCCCTGCGTTGTGGCGTCCACGGCAATCACTAACAGGGTGTCGCCGACATCCGGATCGACGTCATTGGCAAGCAGATCGATCGTGACGGCGCTGTCCTCATCCACCGCAGCAGTATCATCGACGGCGCTGGGCTGGGCATTGCCGAGACCGGTGAAATCATCCGCTACCAGTTGGGCGATTGTGACGTTCTGCAGTGTCAGCGTCTGCGTTTCGTTCAACTGAATGACCGTATCGCCATTCAACTCGGTCGCTACGGCCTGGATATCGGTGATGTCGCCAAAGCCGTAGGCGGTGAGGTCGATCTGTTCGCCACCACCTGAACCCGGCGTGAAGTCGGTGACCGTGATGTTGCCGTCCCCGTCACGAACGATGAAGCGGTCATCGCCTGCGCCGCCGGTCAGGGTCGTGTCGGCACTGTCGCCGGCCAGCGTGTCCGCGTCTGCCGTTCCCGTGACCTGCTCGAAGCCGCTCAGTGTGTCCGTGGTCCCGTGACTGTCGGTTGCCAGGCCCGCCCGCAGGTCGACATTGACGCCTGATGCACCACCGTCTGCCGAATAGTCGAGAAGATCCGTGCCCTCCCCAGCGGAAAGGTTGTCGGCACCCGCGCCGCCAGTGAGCGTATCCGCGCCCGCGCCGGTCGCGATGCTGTTGGCCGCGCCGTCACCGGTCACCCGGTCGTCGCCGACGCCTGTCGTCACGTCCTCGATACCGGTGAGGCTGTCCGTCCCGTCCGAGGCCAGCGCCACGCCGGTTGTCAGATTGACGGTGACATCGACCGCCACGCCGGAGAAATCGGCGCGGTCGATGCCGTCGCCGCCAGCCAGCGTGTCATTGCCCGCACCGCCATCCAGAACATCATCGCCTGCGTTGCCGGAGACCACATCGGCCCCGTCGCCGCCGGAGATCGAGTCGCTGTCATTGCCGCCGAACAGTTGGTCGTCGCCGGTACCACCGGCAATCCGGTCCGCGCCGTCACCGCCGACCAGGGTGTCCGCACCCCCGGCGCCATCCAGGCTGTCCGCGCCCGCGAAACCGTTCAGCAGTTCATCCGCCGCGCTGCCCGAAGCCGTGTCGGCCGCGTCCGTCAGATTGACCTGCTCGATCCCGCTCAGGCTTTCCGTTCCGTTGGTCGAGGTGGCCGTGCCCGCCGCAAGGTCCAGCACCACCGGACCAGTGGCCGCACCGAATTCGATCAGGTCGGTTCCGTCGCCGCCGACAAAGGTGTCGTTGCCTGCATTGTCGAACAGGGAATCATCACCGGCACCGCCAATGATGCTGTCGTTGCCCGCACCAGCGTCGATCAGGTCGGTGCCGCCACCGCCGTCGATGATGTTGGCGGAGCCGTCACCCACCAGAATGTCCGCGCCCGAGCCGCCGACAAGGTTCTCGATCCCGATCAGGGTGTCGGCACCGATCTCGTCCGTCTGGGCATTGATCGAGGTTGCCGTACCTGTTGCCAGACTTGCGGCGACACCAGCCGTCGTCGCGGCGAAGCTTGCGGTATCGCTGCCCGCACCGCCATCAAGCGTGTCGTTGCCCGCACCGCCGGAAAGGGTGTCGTTGCCTGCCAGACCGGACAGGCTGTTGGCATTGGCATTGCCGGTCAGGCTGTCATTGCCGGATCCGGCGATCACGTTCTCGATGCCGGAAATGCTGTCGGTGCCGATCTCGTTGATCTCGCCGTTCGACTGCGCTGTGCCCGCCGCGAGATTGACGGCAATACCGTTGGACGTGCTGGTGAAGGTGGCCGTGTCGGTACCCGCGCCACCGTCCAGCGTGTCATTGCCGACACCGCTGCCGCCGACAATCGTGTCATTGCCCGCGCCGCCCGAGAGGCTGTTGTCGCCATCGTCGCCCGCCAGCCGGTCGCCGTGGCTGGAGCCGATGACGGATTCGATGCCCTGCAGGGTGTCGGTTCCGCCAAAACCGTCGCTGACGGTGGTATTGGCAAGGCTGACATCGACACCGGTCGTGGCATTCGCAAAGCTGACGACGTCCTGCCCGGCACCGCCGGTCAGGACGTCCGAACCTGCATCGGCCAGCAGTGTGTCGTTGCCTTCACCGCCGTCGAGAGCATCATTGCCCGTTCCGCCGGTCAGCAGGTCACCGCCGGTGCCGCCCTGGACATTGTCATTGCCCGCGCCGCCATCGATATTGTCAGCACCGGTTCCGCCCAGCACCGTGTCGTTGCCGCCCAGCGCCTGAATGGTGTCGTCGCCGCCGCCGCCATTGATCGCGTCCGCGCCGGCAGTTCCGGCTATGGCATCGTTGCCGCCACCACGGTTGATGGTCTGAAATGCCGGCGGTTCGTCATTCTGTGACCCTGTATCCTGGGTCGGCGCGGTTGTGTTGGTCTGAGGTGCGGTCGTTGTTGCCGGGGGAGCCGTGGAGGCAAGAAGACTTCCGGTCCCACCTGCGGCCTGATTGTCCCCGCCACCCTGCGTCCCGCCTGTGTTGGCTCCGCTGGTGCCAGTGCCGGTTGCTGTGCCGATTCCCGGTGACGGGCTGCCCGACGCGGGCGCCGTGCCACCAACCTGCTGACCACCACCGCCGCCATCGGCCTGTCCGTCGGAGCCCGAATCGCCACTCGAATCAGCCTGGCCACCTGAATCTCCGGCACCGCCATCGGCACCACCACCGTCCGCCGGGCCACCATCCTGCTGACCGCCACCACTGCCGGTTGCTGTGCCGATTCCCGGTGACGGGCTGCCCGACGCGGGTGCCGTGCCACCATCCTGCTGACCGCCACCGCCGCCATCGGCCTGTCCGTCGGAGCCCGAATCGCCACTCGAATCAGCCTGGCCACCTGAATTTCCGGCACCGCCATCGGCACCACCACCGTCCGCCGGGCCACCATCCTGCTGACCGCCACCACCGCCATCGGCCTGTCCGTCGGAGCCCGAATCGCCACTCGAATCAGCCTGGCCACCTGAATCTCCGGCACCGCCATCGGCACCACCACCGTCCGCTGCGCCACCATCACCTTCCGGTGCGCCGCCACCGTCTGCTGCGCCACCATCTCCGCCATCTGCCGCCGCGCCATCCCCTGCGCCAGCTTCGCCTTCGGCCGCGCCGCCTTCCTCCGCGCCACCATCACCTTCCTGTGCGCCGCCACCTTCTGCTGCGCCACCATCTCCGCCATCTGCCGCCGCGCCATCCCCTGCGCCAGCTTCGCCTTCGGCCGCGCCGCCTTCCTCCGCGCCACCATCACCTTCCTGTGCGCCGCCACCTTCTGCTGCGCCACCATCTCCGCCATCTGCCGCCGCGCCATCCCCTGCGCCAGCTTCGCCTTCGGCCGCGCCGCCTTCCTCCGCGCCACCATCACCTTCCGGTGCCGCGCCTTCCTCGCCGTCGCCTTCAGCCGCAGCGTCGCCCTCGCCTTCAGCGTCTCCTTCGCCTTCACCTTCACCGCCGTCGCCGCCTTCACCGCCGTCGCCTTCGCCCTCGGCTGCACCTCCGCCTTCGCCTTCCGCAGGGCCACCTTCCGGTGCTGCCTCGCCCTCGCCGCTGTCACCTTCCGCTCCGGCATCCTCTTCCTCGCCGTCGCCCTCGACCTCTTCTTCCTCTTCGCCTTCGCCTTCTTCCTCGCCGTCGCCTTCGCCTTCACCCTCGCCCTCGCCCTCGCCCTCGGCGTCACCTTCGCCTTCGCCTTCACCTTCCGTCTCACCCGCAGCGCCGCCGCCGTCATCGCCGCGACGGTCACCACCGGAGTCATTGTCGTTGCCGCTCTGACCCACCTGCGGCGTGCCCGGCAGGTTGCTCAGTGCATTGCCGAACTTCGATTCAATCTCCGTCCGGCTGAATATCCTGGGTGCTGCGGGAGCCTGGAACTGGCTCGACGTCTGCGTACCCTCGAACGCCTGGCTCAGTTCCACGCCACCGGCCGCGTTGGAGACAAAGATGCTGCCCGTCGTGCCGTCTTCCTGCGGCAGGTTCACGACCTCGGACTGCTCGCCCTCCTGCGCGCCCTTGCCACCCACGAAGGTGCCGCGCACACCGATGGTCAGAACCGGTGTCTTTACCGTCAGTGCATCGTCGCCGGTCTTCGCCACCGCGCCGGAGACAAACGAGAACGAGCCCTGCAGCACGTTGACCACCGCGTTGCCTGTGTTCGCCGCCGGGTCGTAGACGAAGTCGTCCAGCACCATCCGGGCGTCACCGCCGATGGAGAACGTCGTGTCGTCATTGAAGCGGATGCCCGCCGCGCCGTCCTCCGACGTCTCCACCACATCATCGGTGAAGACCGGGTCGCCGACCTGGACCTGTTCGCGGGTACCATTCACGCGGGTGATGAAGACGGCACCGTCCGCCTGCTCGACGACGCCAATGGGATCACCCAGCGCGCCGTCGCCCTGCTGCGCCAGACCCGTGGCGCGGGGACCGGCCAGCAGTTCGGCCAGGCTGCCGTCGATGCGGGCACCGTTCAGGGTGTAGAGATCGGGCGGGTTCTCGGAGGAGAAGAAATTGATCACCAGGACGCGGCTGCCGTCCTTGCCGACCAGGATCAGGTCGGGACCGGAGCGTACGAACTGTGCTGTCAGCAGCAGCAGCCCCTGGTCGATGACCAGGCTGGTCTGCCCGGTCGCATCGAAGACAGCCTGAAAGCCGGACTGGTCTCCGCTGTCGCCAAGGGAGCCGGCTGGTGGGAGGTCGCGCGTCACTACCCACTCCTGCCCGTGATACGAGTAGAGATCATCCCTCGCTCCGCTTCCTGCCGGTTGTCAGCACAGCATTGTGCTGTGCCGATCCGACAAAGAACCGAAACCTGCCCGACCTCCCGGGACATGTTCCGGCGATTAGACTGCATTCTACGCCCATTTGACACTGGGGCGTAGCAAAAAAGTCCGTATCCACAGATGCATAGGGTGGATCCAACCCGAACACCGCGCCCTGTGGCCTTCCTGCACCGCTGTCACATTTGCATCGCAACGGGCCGGCCGACAACGCATGACCCACTCTGACGTGACCAGCTTAACAAACAATTCACTGCAAATCCCCGCGAAGACATCAGTCTACAGGTTTCGCGGGTCGATTCTCGACACGATGCCCGTGTGAATTGGATTGAGGGTCAGGACTTTCGCTTCCGCTTGGAGGGTGGCTTGGCTGCATCGGCGCGACCGGCAGCTTCGATCGCACGAAGTGCCCAGGCGACCGCTTCCGTCTGATCGTCGTACAGGTCCTCAGGCAGGGCAAAATAGCTCAGGACGCCGCGTGTTCCCTTCGACGTTTCATAGGTGAAGGGTTCCGACCCGGCGGCCTCATAGTCCGGACGGTTCACGTCATCGACCTTCATGTAGATGGTCTCGCGGATGATCAGGGCGAACATCAGGCCCTGATGAAACAGGCCTGCCCCACCAAACATGCGGCGGAACGCTATGGCGCCGACCGGATCGAACAGTTCAAGCGCGAATTCACGATATTCAGGGCTGATGGCCATCGGGGCACTCTGATCTTGTCCGTTGTGATGCAGGACATATGTCGTCAGTCTGGCAGCAATCGAACGGTTTGGGGAGAATGTGATGGATCTGGGTCTCAAGGGACGCAACGTCATCGTGACAGGTGGCAGCCGGGGAATCGGCTTCGGCATGGCAGAGGCTTTCGCGCGCGAGGGGGCGAACGTAGCGATCTGTGGCCGCACCGCGTCCAGTCTCGACCAGGCGCAGGAGAGTCTCGGTGCCCATGGTACCCAGATCATCGCGCTGCCCTGCGACGTGGGCGATCCGGCGGCGCTGAAGGCCTTCATCGAGGGCGCGGCGGAGGCCATGGGTGGTCTGCATGTCATGGTCAACAATCCGTCCGGTTTCGGTCGCACCGACGACGAGGAAGGCTGGCAGGCCGGGCTGGACATCGACCTGATGGCTCTGGTCCGGGCGGGCTGGACCGCTGTACCGCTGATCGAGAAATCCGGCGGCGGCAGCCTGATCCACATCTCCTCCATCTCCGGCCTGATGGCGTCCGGTCGCACACCCCCCTATGGGGCGGTGAAGGCGGCGGTGATCCAGTACACCAAGACGCAGGCGGTGGAACTGGCACCGAAGAACATCCGGGTGAACTGCATCGCGCCGGGATCCATCGAGTTCCCCGGTGGTGTCTGGGACATGGCGCGACAGAACAATCCGACGCTGTACAAGGGCATCCTGGCCAGCATTCCGCACGGTCGCATGGGGCGCGCGGACGAGGTCGGCAAGCTGGCGGCATTCCTGGGCTCGGATGCGGCGTCCTGGGTCACCGGGCAGACCATTGCCGCCGACGGTGGCCAGATGCTCAGTTGATCAGTCTGCGCGGGGGCTGGCTCAGGGCTTCTTCCGACGGGCACTCCGTGCCGCCAGATTGAGCACTTCGACCAGTACCGAGAAGACGATTGCCGCGTAGATGTAGCCACGTTCGATATGGAAGTGCAGGCCGTCGGCGATCAGGGCTGTCCCGATCAGCAACAGGAAACTGAGCGCCAGCATCTTGGTCGTCGGATGGGTGCGGATGAACCGGGAGACCGGCTCTGCAGCGAACAGCATGACAGCCATTGCCAGCGCCACCGCCGTCACCATGACAGGCAGGTTCTGCGTCATGCCGATGGCTGTGATGACCGAGTCGAGCGAGAAGACCAGGTCCAGCGCCACGATCTGCGCGATGGCGAAGGCGAAGCTGGTGGATACCTTCGCTGCCCCTTCCTCCTCCTCACCCTCGACAGCCGCATGTATTTCAAAGGTGCCCTTGCCGATCAGGAACAGCCCGCCGCCGAGCAGGATCATGTCGCGCCAGCTGACCGTGTGCTCCCCGATGCTGAAGACCGGTGCGACCAGTCCCGCGATCCAGACGACCACGGAGAGCAGCGCGATGCGCATCGCCAGTGCCAGACCCAGGCCGATCCGTCGCGCGGCAGGCTGCCGTTCCGGCGGCAGCTTTTCGGTGACGATGGAGAGAAAGACCAGATTGTCGATGCCGAGCACGATCTCCAGCGCCGTGAGGGTCGCCAGGGACGCCCAGATGTTCGGATCGCTCAGCCATTCCATGTCGGTTCAGCCTGATTGAGGCGCTCAGATTTCCACGAAATCGGCGCAATAGGGATTCGACATGCGCTCGTTCCCGAAGGTGGAGGTGTCGCCATGGCCCGGCACGAATGTCACGTCGTCACCCAGCGGCCAGAGCTTCTCCCGGATCGAGGTGATGAGCTGATGATGGTTGCCCCTGGGGAAGTCGGTACGGCCCACGGAGCCCCGGAACAGCACGTCACCGACAATCGCCACCTTCGACGCGGCATTGTAGAAGATGACGTGGCCGGGCGTATGCCCAGGGCAGTGCCGTACCTCCAGCGTCATGCCACCGACGGTGACGCTGTCGCCGTCTTCCAGCCAGCGGTCCGGCGTGAAGGCGCGCGCGCCGTCGAAGCCGAAGCGGCTGCCCTGTTCATCCAGCTTGTCGATCCAGAAGGTCTCTTCCTTCTGCGGTCCCTCGATGGGCAGGCCGAGTTCCTCGGCGATTTCCGCCACCGCCCCGGCGTGATCGATGTGGCCATGGGTGACCAGGATCTTCTCCAGCTTCACACCATTTTCCTTCGCCACTTCCAGCAGGTGCGCCTTGTCACCTCCCGGATCGGTGAGCGCCCCGACCATGGTCTCGGGGTCCCAGATGACGCAGGCGTTCTGGCGGAACGGTGTAACGGGAACGATGGCGACTTTCATCTAGGCAACTCCTGAACGGTCGGTCGCCCAGAAATAGGGCCTGAAACGGTGCAGGTGAACCCTCTATCGGCTGGACCGTCCATGCGCCATACGGGCTTTTGTCTTCGGTGGCGGTCCCTATGGTGTCGGGAAGGTCGGCTCCGGGGAGGATTCATGCGACAGAACGAGATCAAGGGTGCACCGCTGCTGAGCGAGCACATGCCGGTTTCGGTGATCGAACGTGGTGACGGGTTCTACGTCATCGAGACGACCTTCACCGACTATCACCTCAATGCCGCCGGATCGGTGCATGGGGGCATCATCGCCGCCTTTCTGGACTGCGGGATCGCGGGCGGTGGTGCGTCCAGCCGCAACCGGGGCGTCGGCATGTACGGGGTCACCATCACGATGAACGTCAATTTCGTGCGCAGCGCGCGCGCCGGGGACGCGCGGGTGACCGCGCGGGTCATCGGTGGCGGTGCCCGCACCAAGTTCGTCGAGGCGGAACTGACCGACGGTGGGAACGGGCCGGTCGCGACCGCTTCGGCCACCGTGAAGGTGATCGAGATGCCAACCCTGGAAAGATAGGGTTATTGTCTGCGGCAGGACGTTTCTGGATTCGGGGGAACGACATGGAAGTGCTGGTGCTGGGTGCCGCCGCAGGTGGCGGGTTTCCCCAATGGAACTGCAATTGCGTCAACTGCCGTGCCTTCTGGGACGGTGATCCGGCGCTGCAGGCGCAGACCCAGTCCTCCATCGCCGTGTCGGCGGACGGTGCGCGGTTCGTGCTGTTCAACGCCTCTCCGGACCTGCGCCAGCAGATCGAGCGCAACCCCGCGCTGCACCCGAAGAGCGGCCTGCGTGACAGTCCAATTCGCGCCGCGGTGCTGACCAATGGCGATGTGGATCATACGGCGGGGCTGCTGAACCTGCGGGAAAGCCAGCCCCTGGCGCTCTATGCCACGCAACGCATTCAGGACGTGCTGGCCGCCAACACCATCTTCAACGTGCTGAACCCGAAGTTCGTCGACCGTCGCCCCTTCACCCTGAACCAGCCGGTTGACCTGACGGAGCAGGACGGTACGCCGCTCGGCCTTTCGCTGACCGTCTTTCCCGTGCCCGGCAAGGTGGCACTCTGGCTGGAGGACGGCTCGGCCGACAACAATTTCGGGACGGTCGACGAGGATACGGTGGGCGTGGAGATCACGGACGGGCAGGGGCGCAAGCTGTTCTATATCCCCGGCTGTGCCCGCATGACCGATGAGCTGGCCGAACGCCTGCAGGGCGCGGCCATGGTGTTCTTCGACGGGACCCTCTGGACCGACGACGAGATGATGGTGCAGTCGGTGGGCATCAAGACCGGGCAGCGGATGGGCCACATGTCGATCAGTGGACCGGATGGAACGCTGGCCGCCTTCGACGGGCTGGAGGTCGGACGCAAGGTCTTCATCCATCTGAACAATACCAACCCTGTACTGCGCCGGGATGCCGCCGAACGTGCAGAGGTCGAGGCCCGTGGCTGGACGGTGGCGGAGGATGGCATGAGGTTGAGCCTGTGAGTGAGGTCGGACTGGACAGCGCCGGCCCGATCCACAGTTACCGCAAGCTCGTGAAGGCGGGCGAACTGAACCACGACCCGGTTCAGGAGCTTTCGGCGGAAAAACTGCAGTCGCTGCATCACCGTCTGCAGGGCTACGATCCCGGCAAGGAAAAGGGTGTCCGCCGCCTGTTCCAGTTCGGTGCCCGCAAGAAGGTGGGTGAGGTACCCTCCGGTCTCTACATCTACGGTGGTGTCGGGCGCGGCAAGTCGATGATCATGGATCTGTTCTTCGACACGGCCCCGGTGAAGCGGAAACGCCGCATTCATTTCCATCGTTTCATGCTGGAGGTGCATGCGGACGCCCACAGGTTCCGCCAGACTGCCAGGGAAGCGCGCGATGGCGACGATCCGATTCCGCCCATTGCCGACCGGGTGGCGTCGGAGGCGACGCTGCTCTGCTTTGACGAATTCCAGGTCACGGATGTGGCCGACGCGATGATCCTGGGGCGGCTGTTCACGGAGCTGTTTGCCCGCGGCGTCGTGGTGGTCGCGACATCCAACCGTGCCCCCGTCGACCTCTACAAGGACGGCCTCAACCGCCAGCTCTTCCTGCCGTTCATCGACCTGCTGCAGGAGAAGCTCGACGTGCTGCACCTCGACAGCCCGACCGACTACCGCATGGACCGGCTGAACCAGATGCCGGTTTATGTCTCGCCTCTGGGGGCGGAAGCGGATGCGGCGCTGGAGAAGGATTTCGCGGCGCTGACGGAGGGGGAGGAGGCGCAGGCCGAAAGCCTGACCACCCAGGGACGGACGCTGGAGATTCCCCGCGCTGCCAAGGGCGTGGCCTTCATGACGTTCGCCAGCCTGTGCGAACGCCCGCTGGGCGCTGCCGACTATCTGGCACTGGCGGAGCGCTACCACACCCTGATCCTGGCCGAGGTGCCGAAGATGACGCGGGAGAAGCGCAACGAGGCGAAACGCTTCGTCACGCTGATCGACGCGCTCTACGAGAACCGCACCAAGCTGATCTGCGCCGCCGATGCATCACCCGACGACCTGTACCCCTCCGGCGATGGTGCCTTCGAGTTCCACCGCACCGCCAGCCGCCTGCACGAGATGCAGTCCGCCGAGTATCTGGCGGAACCGCACGTGCTGAGAGGCGGCTGAGGACAGGTTCAGGTGGAGCTGCCGCCGCGCTTGGCCTTGAAGCGGCGCATGCCCTTCAGCCAGCGGTCGACGTCGAGAACCTTGCGCTTCATGTACTCCCGCACTTCCTCGTGCGGCAGGATCAGGAACTCTTCGCTGTCCATGGTGCGAATGACGCAGTCGGCCAGCTGTTCCGGCTCCATCATGCCGTCCACCGACGCGATGGTGACGTCGCGGCCCGTGGTCATGGCGGTACGCACGGCCTGCGGGGCCAGCACGGACACCCGGACACCCCGGTCGCCATAATTGATCGACAGCCATTCCGCGAAGGCGACGGCGCCATGCTTGGTGACCGAATAGGTGGAGGAATTGACGTGGGTCAGCAGCCCGGCGGCTGACGCCGTGTTGATCAGATAGCCACCGCCACGGACAGCCATCTTCTCCGCCACCGCGCGTGCGGCATAGACGTGCGCCATGACGTGAATGTCCCAGTTCTGCTGCCAGTCCTGATCGGAGGCATCCAGCCCGCCCATGCGCGCGATGCCGGCATTCGAGACAAAGACGTCGATGTGGCCATAGGCCTTCTCCGCCGCCGCGACCAGGGCCTGGATATCCGCCTCCTTCGCGACATTGGTGACGACGGCCAGGCCGCCGACTGAGTCCGCGACCTGTTTCAGTGCGTCTTCCTGCAGGTCGGCGACGACAATGCCCTTCGCGCCCTCCGCATGGAAACGCTCCGCCAGCGCCTTGCCGATCCCGGATGCGCCGCCCGTGATGACGCAGATCTTCCCCTCGACACGCATGATGCTCTCTCCCCTTGTTATTCGTGCCAAATCTAGCCGCTGAAGGCGGCTGTTGTCGCGGCATTCGTTCAATGCTTCCATGCGTGTCCGAACAAACCATCTGGACAACAGGACGGGAGAGCACAATGGGACACCACAGCAGCCTTCGGCGACATCTGAGGCGCCTTGCCGGTATCGGGCTGGCAGCCGGCATGGCGACCCTGGCGGCCGGAAACGCGCAGGCGGCCGATCCGGCGGCCTGCGAGACGGTCCGCTTCTCCGATGTCGGCTGGACCGACATCACGGCGACGACAGCGGCAACATCGGTGGTGCTCTCCGCGTTGGGGTACGAGCCGGATGTGAAGGTACTGTCGGTTCCGGTTACCTATACCTCGCTGAAGAACGGTGACATCGACATCTTCCTGGGCAACTGGATGCCGACGATGGAAGCCGACATCGCGCCCTTTCGGGAGGATGGCAGCGTCGAGACCGTGGGCGTCAATCTGGAGGGGGCCAAATATACCCTTGCCGTGACCCAGGGGGCCTATGATGCCGGGCTGAAGAGCTTCGCCGACATCGCGAAGTTCAGGGACCGCCTCGACGGCAAGATCTACGGCATCGAGCCGGGCAATGACGGCAACCGCCTGATCCTGGACATGATCGAGAAGGATGCCTTCGGCCTGAAGGGCTTCGAGGTTGTCGAGTCGTCGGAGCAGGGGATGCTGGCGCAGGTCAGCCGTGCCGCCCGCCGTGGCGAGGATGTGGTGTTCCTGGGCTGGGAACCGCATCCGATGAACGCCAACCACAAGATGGCCTATCTCTCGGGCGGCGATGACTGGTTCGGGCCGAACTATGGTGGTGCCACGGTCTATACCAACGTCCGTGCGGGTTACACGGCAGAATGCCCGAATGTGGGCAAGCTGCTGGGCAACCTGAAGTTCAGCCTGGCCATGGAAAACGAGATCATGGGCGCGATCCTGAACGACGACGAGGAACCGAAGAAGGCCGCCACGGCCTGGCTGAAGGCGCATCCTGAGGTGCTGGGCAAGTGGCTGGACGGCGTCACCACCCTGGACGGTGGCGATGGCATGGCCGCCGTGAAGGGCGCCCTTGGCCTGTGATTGCTGCTGACCGATATTCCTGCTGCTGATGATGGCGCGTGACGGCGGATGCTTCCGCTGTCGCGCGCCGCATCCGACTTCTGATCCTGGGGAGGACTGATCCATGCGTTTCTATGATTGTGGTACTGCACCGAGCCCGCGCCGCGCGCGCATCTTCATCGCGGAGAAGGGGCTGGATATCCCGACGACCGAGATTTCCATCGCGAAGGGGGAGCAACTGGGCGAGGATTTCCTGGAGGTCAATCCGCGGGCGACAGTGCCGGCGCTGGAGACCGATGACGGTGTCACCCTGACCGAGAACCTGGCGATTGCGACCTATCTGGAGGAAGTCGGTGACGGCCCGAAACTGATGGGTACGACACCGGCGCAGAAGGCCGAGATCCTGCAATGGGCCGCCATCGCCGAAAGCCAGGGTGGCGCGGCGGTAGCCGAGGCGCTGCGCAACGGCAACCCGCACATGAAGGGCCGTGCCCTGCCCGGCCCCGACAATTACGACCAGATCCCGGAACTGGCCGAGCGCGGCGTCAGGCGCGCCGGGCGCTTCCTGGAAATGCTGGAGGAACGGCTGACCGGGCGTGAATGGATGGTGGGCGACAGCTTCTCCTATGCCGACATCACCACCTTCGTCTTTGTAGACTTCGCCCGGATCATCAAGGTCCGCGTCGATGAGACGAAGCCTGCCCTGAATGCCTGGTACACGAAGATGAAGGAGCGCCCGAGCGCGTCGCTCTGACGCCGGGCCAACAACCGGGGAGGCCTATTTCAGCCGTCGCAGCATCTTCTGCAGCAGCTTCGGGCCGGTTTCCGGGCGGCTCCATGGGCAGACGGCGATGCAGATGCCGCAGCCATAGGTCTGGTTGAAGTAGGGCACGCAGCGGTCGAAATCGACGTACCACTTCTCGACGCCGCGCACCGTCTGCTTCGCCTCCGATATGGCATCGGGCGGGCAGGCGCGGCTGCAGACCTGGCAGTTCTCGCAGAAGCCGTCGGCACCGAAGCTGTCGGGTGTGTCCGTGTCCAGCGGCATGTCGGTCAGCACGGCTGCCAGCCGGAACGATGAGCCGAAACGGCGGTGGATGATCGAGCCGTGCTTGCCCAGTTCGCCCAGGCCCGCCGCGATGGCGGCCGGAACCATGACCAGCGGGCCACCCACCGGCCCACCGTGCGGCACGGCCTGAAAACCGCGTTGCCTGATCCAGTCCGCGACCGCGCGGGCGGCGCGGGTGCCACGATTGTACTGGCGCATCACCTCCACGACCGACGGCGGCTCCGGCGCGGTGGCCAGTTCCGCGTGGTCCATCCGGACCGCCACCATGATGACGTTGGGCAGATCGGCCTTGTGCCCCTCATAGACCCATTCCGGCTGCATCCGGGCGATGCCGACGTCATCCGCCTCTGCCGTCAGGGCATATGCCTTCACTTCCTGGGTGAAACCGGCGGCCGAGCCTTCGGACCTGTGGTCGGCGACAGGTGCACGTTCCTCGTTACCGCGGCCACCGAGACCATGGCGCATCTCCATGATCTCCGGCACGTCACGGCGGGTCTTCTCCAGCATCCAGTTCTGCAGCTTCCCATGCGCCAGACTGCGCGGGTCCTGCCAGTAGATCGGGGAGGGGGCGCGAACCTGCGTCTCACCCAGCCCGTTGATGGTATTGCCGGAGATATCGGGGAACAGCGGGAGCTGCTCCGGGTCGATGGTGGCGTCCAGCACCCGCCCATCGAAGGCGTGGCCAGTCATTTCAGCCAGTCCTTCAGCCGCGCCGCCGCCTCCGCCATGTCCTCGGTGGTTCCGGCGAAGGAGAAGCGGACATACTGGTGCCCGCGCTCCGGATCGAAATCGATGCCCGGCGTGGCCGCGATCCCGGTTTCCGCCAGCATCCGCTTGCAGAAGGTGACCGAGTCGTTCGTGTGACGGCTGACGTTGGCATAGATGTAGAAGGCCCCGTCCGCCGGGGCGAGTTCATCCAGTCCCGCCTTCGGCAGTTCGCGCAGCAGCAGGTCGCGGTTCTGGCGGTATCTTGCCATGTTCGCCTCCACCTCATCCTGGCAGTCGAAGGCGGCGATGGCGGCATGTTGCGACAGGGCCGGGGGCGAGATGAAATGGTTCTGCGCCAGGCATTCGACGGACCTGTGCAGGTCCTCCGGCACCACCATCCAGCCGAGCCGCCAGCCGGTCATGGAGAAGTACTTCGAGAAGCTGTTGATGATGATGACCCGATCACTCAGCGCCGCCGCCGTGACCGCAGGGCCGTGATAGGTGATGCCATGATATATCTCGTCCACGATCAGCCGCATGTCGCGCTGGTCGCAATAGCTGATCAGGCTGCGCAGCGCTTCGGTATCCAGCATGGTACCGGTCGGGTTGGCCGGGGTGGCCACCAGCAGGGCATCCAGGGGACCCTCCACCTGGTCCAGCAGTTCGGGGGTTGGCTGGAATCGTGTCGCCGGTCCGGTCGGCACGCCCACGGCCTCGATATCCAGCGAGGTCAGGATGTTGCGATAGGCGGGATAGCCCGGCTCCGCCAGCGCGATCCGGTCGCCCGCATCCATGGAGGCCAGGAAGGACAGCAGGAACGCGCCCGATGATCCGGTGGTGACCGCAATCCGCTCCGCCGGAATCCGGACCCCGTAGTAGTCGCGATAGTGGCGCGCGATGCGGGCCCGCAGTTCCGGCATCCCCAGCGCATCCGTATAGCCGAGACGCTGCCCCTCGGCGGCGGCAATGGCCGCCTTCAGCACACCGGACGGCGCGGGGGTGGAGGGTTGCCCGACCTCCAGATGCAGCACGGGCTTGCCCTCGGCCTCCCGCAGTGCCGCCGCTTTCATGACTTCCATCACGTAGAATGGTGGAACGGCACCGCGCTTCGACACTTTCATGCCATCTTTTCCTTCAATATCATCGGCAGCCCGACAAACCCGTCCCGAGGAGTACCGCCAAGGTGCGACGCCTGAACCGACTGCCGTCGCCGACACGTGGCCGGAGCCTGCGCGGGCAGATCGCCAGCCTCTGTTCGGCGCTGGCCCTGATGCTGCTGTTCACCCTGCCGACCCATGCCCAGAACCGCGCCCTTAATCTCGTGCGGGACGCGGAAATAGAGCATATCCTGGCGCTCTACGCCAAGCCGTTGTTCCAGGCCGCAAATCTGGACCCGCGGGTGGCGCGCACCTATCTGGTCAACGACCCTTCGCTGAATGCCTTCGTCGCCGGGGGACAGCGGATCTTCGTCTTCACCGGACTGATCCTGAAGACCGAACTGCCGCGCCAGCTTGTCGGCGTCCTGGCGCATGAGACCGGTCATATCCGCGGCGGTCACCTGTCCCGCACTGCGGAGGCGCTGGCCAATGCCCAGACCCTGTCGATCATCGCGGCACTGCTGGGCGGAATCGCGGCTGCCGCCTCCGGCAACGGTCGCGCGGCGGGCGGGCTGATCGCGAGCGGCTCCAGCGCGGGAACAGGCCTGTTTCTCGCCTATTCCCGCAATCAGGAATCAGCCGCTGACCAGGCCGCTGTCGAACTGATGGAGCGGGCAGGCTGGTCGCCCAGAGGCATCGTCGAGTTCCTGAAAGTGCTGGACCAGCAGTCCTTTCTGCTCGGCGACCGGGGCGGCAACAGCTACCTGCGCACCCATCCGATCAGCTTCGAGCGTATCGACGCACTGGAGAGCCGGGTCGAGAAATCACCGCTGGTGGACCAGCAGGATCCGCCGGACATGGTGCGGGCGCACCAGCTGATGCGGGCCAAGCTCGCCGGTTTCGTGCGGGAGCCACGGGACATCATGCGGGACTATCCGCCGGAGGATACCTCCGATGTGGCCCGCTACGCCCGCGCGGTCGCATTCATGCGGCTTGCCCGGACGGACGAGGCCCTGGCCGAGATCGATGCACTTATCGCGGCCTATCCCGGCAATGACTACTTCGTGGAGCTGCGCGGACAGATCCTGCTGGAGGGGGGGCGCGTGGCGGAGTCGCTGGAGCCGCTGCGCGAGGCGGCGGAACGCATCCAGCATGCCGCCGTCTCGACGATGCTGGCGCAGGCCCTGATCGCGACCGGCACGCCCGCAACGGACGCGGAGGCACAGGCCCTGCTGGAAGAGGTTGTCCGGTTCGAGAATGACAACGCCCAGGCCTGGAGCCAGCTCGCCATCGTCTATGGCAGGCTGGGCAACCGGGGCATGTCCCTGCTGGCGGGCGCCGAGCAGTACTTCCATACCGGACAGCTCGATTTCGCTGAGGAACAGGTCGTGCGTGCGCTCGGCATGCTGCCCAAGGGGTCGCCCGACTATTACCGGGCACTGGATATCCAGAACGCCATCACCACCGTCAGGCGGCGGGCGCGCTGATGGCGGCCGCAGGCACTTTCACACGGTTGTGGCTTGCGGTCCGGGTATCGCGCAGGCAGAAGGGTCTGCATGAGAAGTGCCCCATCCAATCGGGAGTCTGTCCTTTGATCAGAACCATGCTCGCCCTTGCCCTCGCGCTGCTGTTTGCGCTGCCCGTGCAGGCAGAGGAGGCGAAACCGGACGAACAGGCGAAAATCGAACAGATTGTCCGTGACTATCTGTTGCGGCATCCGGAAGTGATCGTCGAGGCGCTGGAGGAGATGCAGCGCCGCGCGGAAGTGGCGGAGCGCGAGCGTACCAGCGCCATGGTCGCCGCACACATGACCCAGCTCGACGATCCGACCGGGCGCTTCGTGGCGGGCAACCCGGACGGTGACGTGACGGTGGTGGAGTTCTTCGACTACCGCTGCGGCTACTGCAAGCGTGCCTTCCCGTCGCTGATGGAAGCCATTCACAAGGACGGCAATGTCCGGCTGGTGTTCAAGGAGTTTCCGATCCTGGGCGAGGACTCAGTGCTGGCCGCCCGTGGTGCGCTGGCCGCAGCGAAGCAGGACCGCTACTACGACATGCATGTCGCCCTGATGCAGGAACGCGGCAGCTACACCGAAGACAGGATCATGGCCGTCGCCCGTGATCTCGGACTGGATGTTGCTGCCCTGAAGGCCGACATGCAAAGCCCGGACGTCGATGCCGCCATCAGCCGGAACTACACGCTGGCGCGCACGCTCAAGATCACCGGCACGCCCGGTTTCATCATTGGCGATCAGGTCGTCCCCGGCGCGATCAGCACGGAACAGATGCTGTCGATGATCGCAAAGGCCCGCGACGCCAAGGGCTGATCACGGCCGTATCGAAGCATGAACGGTTCCCCTTCCCCCTTGATGGGGAAGGTCGGGTAGGGGGTGAACCGGCGAAGCCGGACAGCGATCAGACCGCAGTGCTGCAGCCTTCGGTTTCCCCCCTTCGACCGCTGCGCGGCCACTTCCCCCGCAAGGGGGGCAGCAGGGAAGCGATCCCCTACGCCGCGTCGGGCTGCTTCATCGGGTGGGCGTCGGCGAAGGCGGGCAGTTCGTTGCAGGCGGCGTCGATGCGGACAAGGGTCGGGTAGGCACCGAGGTCGAGATCGAAGCGTCTGGCGAAGAATATCTGCGGCACCAGGCAGGCATCGGCGATGCCCGGTGCTTCCCCGTGACAGAAGGTGCCTGTCTGCCTCTCCGTCGACAGCCGCGCCTCCAGCGCGGCAAGCCCATCGTGGACCCAGTGGGCGATCCATGCGGCGCGGCCTGCCTTGCCGCCGCCGACTTCGTGCTCGACGCGGTTCAGGACCCGCAGGTTGCCGAGGGGATGAATGTCGGCGGAGATCGCCAGGGCGATCCCCAGCACCCGCGCGCGCCCGGCGGCGTCCGATGGCACCATCGGTGGCTCCGGGTACAGCGCATCCAGATAATCGATGATCGCCAGTGACTGGAAGATGCGGTTGCCGTCATGCTCCAGCACCGGAACCAGACCGGAGGGGCTGATCTCCCGAAAGGACTCCGCGCGTTGCTCCCCCTTGAACAGGTTGACGAAGATCCGCTCCGCCTCCACGCCCTTCAGGTTCATGACGATGCGCACGCGATAGGCCGCGGACGAACGGAAATAGTCATAGAACTTCACTGGCCTGTCCCCTTCCCGATGTTGGCCGCCGCGCTGGCGTAGAGCGATGTCGGCTCATGTTCCTGCAGGCGCGGCAGGTCACCGGCGATCGTGTCCCGCAGCGCCGCCAGCAGATCGCGTGCACCGGGATAGTTCCTGTCCAGGCCGGTCCGCATCACCTGCGCCAGTGTCCTGGCCCACTGGCGGACAAGGGCGCGCGCATCCTCCGCCGCCGGATCGAAGCGCCGGTAGATATGGCCGATCTCCATCGCCACCATGTCGCCGATCCGGTCGGCCCTGACGCCGTCCTCGTCCAGCAACTGCTGGTTCACCAGATCAAGGAACCCGTCCAGCCGCCGAAGGTCGCCGCTCAGCGTCTCCGGATCGAAGCGCCGGGTCACGGTCCCGAGGCGTTCGGCGTCGCTGATCACCACCGCCAGTGTCTCGTCGGACAGGTTCAGACCATCGTGGGCGCGCACCGCGTCCCCGACCGTCGCGGCGGAGCCATCGTGCAGATAGGGCGCGCTCTCGGCGAGGCCGAACAGCGGCGGCGCCTGCACCAGGCGTCCGGTCCCGATGTCGTGGAACCGGGTGCCGGGCAGAACCGAGCTGTCCCCGTGGCAGGACAGGCAGTGCGCGCGATAGGCGGCGCTGGTCGCTCGTGCCGGGTCCCGGTCGGTGAAACCGAACTCCATCTGCCAGGCCACCAGCGCATCCATCAGCCAGTCCTCCAGCGGTGGTCCACCGAACTCCCGGGTGATGACATTGTGGCTGAAGGCGCGAAGGGTCGGGAACCGACCGTCATGACCATAGGGCGCGGTCCAGCGCACACCGCGCAGGCTGGGGATGTTGACCGGATTGTCGAGACCATCGTCTTCCCGGAAGTGGAACTCCCGATGGGTCAGGTCGATGTTGCCCGGTCGGTCCGATGCGCCGGGAATCATGAAGGCCGTATTGGCGGCCCCATTGGTGTGGCAGGCATCGCAGGACAGGCCACGCCGGGCAGCGTCGCGCCCCAGCGTCAGCGGGCTGCGAAACACCAGCTCCCCCAGGCGTGCCAGATGACCGGCGGTGCCGCCGCGTTGCTCCGCAATGACGGCCCGCGCCGGATATTCGGAAAGCGTGGCCTCGATCCGCGATCCGGGCGGCAGCCATTTCAGCGGATCTTCCTGCGCCTCCGCCATGAAGGCAGTCACCAAGGCGGACAGACCGGCGATCAGGGCGGGTAACAGAACCAGGGGCCGAGGCGAAGGCCGGGACATGGATTATCCTGCGTTGAGCATTCCGGGAGTCAGACGCTGCAATATCCACGGCGGCGCCGGGGGAATGCGCGTCATCTGCCAGCGTTCCGCCAGCGCGTCCAGCGTACCATCCGCCTTCATCGCGTCCAGAATCACATTCACCTGTTCGCGCAGGGCAGCATGGCGCTCCAGCACCGCCAGCCCCATGTTGACGCCGAACGGATGTACGTAACCGCTCCAGTGCAGGGGCGTGTCCGGATTGCGCCGCCTGAAGTTGTCGAACTTGTGCAACTCGATCAGCACGGCGTCGAACTCGCCCGCCGCCGCGCGCGTCAGCAGCTCCTTGGTTTCCGAGATATTGGAAATGTCATCCACAAGCAGGCCGCCCGCGTTGCGGAACAGCAGGGCACTGGCCATCGTGCCGACCTCCGCGCCCAGACGCAGGCCCTTCAGGTCGGCCAGGCGGTGGACAGGGCGGCCCTCTGCGGCCGGGCCGACAATGACGCCATAGCCCGCGCGGTAGTATGGCTGCGTCGCGCTGAGCACGCCGAGCTTCACCAGCCGGCCGCGTTCGGAGCGTTTCATGCCTTCATATTCCGGGACCGCACCCTTGTCGGTCTCCGGCTTGCCGAGGGTGGAGCCGAGCAGGGGGTAGCCCGCGATCAGGTCACAGAACCCGTCGCTGAGCAGGGCATTGGCCTCCCACACCGGCACCGCTTCCTCGTCATTCTCCGACTCGAACCACTGGACCTTCAGGGGCCGACCCATGCGCTTCGCGATCTCCTCCGCCACACCATGGTCGAAGCCGCCCTTGCGGGGACCGAAGCTGAATGACAGCGGTGGCGAGTCCTCCTCCAGGCAGATCTTGAGGGGCGCAGGCTGGGCCTGTAGGCCGGAGGCCAGCGGCAGGGCCGTCGCGGCAACCGCGGCCAGTCCGGCAAGAAGCTCGCGAACGGGCAGGCGCATCACATCTTGCCCCTGGTCTTGGTGTAGGCCCAGAGGTGATCGATTTCCTCCGCCGACAGGACATCGCCCCAGGCCGGCATTTCGTTGCGTCCCTTCTTGCCATCCTTCACCGACTTGATGAAGCGCGCCCGGTCACCGAGCGGAAACTTGCGCAGGTCAAAGGCGCGGGCACCGGAATTGACCATGTTGGGGCCGTGGCAGATGACGCAGTAGGTATTGTAGAGTTCCTTGCCGGTCTCCGCCGAGCCGGCAGCCTGTGCCGACAGCGAGAATACCGTGGTCGCGAGCATCGTTGCGCCGATGCCGGTCAGTCTGATCCATCGAGCACGCATTGTCCGATTTCTCCAGTAGGTTCGTTCTTGGAAGGCAGAGAAGCAGAAGGGGCCGCCCGGTGTGCAGGCGACCCCTTCAGGCATCCACAGGGGACGCTTACTTCAGCAGCGCGAAGGTCCAGAAGGATCCGCCCGGCTGTACCTTGGTCAGTTTCTCCACGACTTCCGGAGCATTCACACCACCCAGCAGCGGGAAGTAGTTCCGGTAGGCACCGCCGATACCTGACGCGACCGTGATGTACTGCACGCCATCGATCGTGTAGGTCACCGGCTGACCAATGATCCCGGAGCCGGTCTGGAACTGCCAGAGCTTGTCACCGGTGTTGGCGTCGAAGGCCATGAACTCGCCGGTCTGCGCGCCCGTGAATACGAGGTCACCGCCGGTTGCCATGGTGCCGCTCCAGTTGGCGACGTCGAAGCCGACTTCCCACTTGGCCTTGCCCGTCAGCGGGTCAATGCCCCGCAGGTAGGAATGCTTCTCGCCCTCCTTGACGTAGAACAGTGCCTTGGAGAGGTCGATGCCGACATAGAACGTGGCCTTCACCAGCTTCGGCTCGACGGGCTTGTAGCCCATGCCGATTTCCAGCGTGTTGGAATAGACCAGACCGGTCTTCGGGCTGTAGGACGCCGGGAACCAGTTCTTGCCACCGAAAGCGCCCGGCCAGACGACGATTTCCTCGCCCGCCCGCATCTTCTTGGTGATCTCCGAGTCGATCGGGCGACCTGTCTTCATGTCGATCCCGTCGGCCCAGTTCAGATGCTTGACGTACTGGTTGGCCCGCAGCAGTTCGCCATTGGTGCGATCCAGAACGTAGATGAAGCCGTTGCGCCCGACGTGGATCATGACCTTCCGGTTCTGGCCGTCGATCATCATGTCGGTGAGGATGTTCTCGCCCACTTCGTCGTAGTCGTACGGATCATTCGGCGAGTACTGGTAATGCCAGACGATCTCACCGGTCTCCGGGCGCATGGCCAGGGTGGAGGTGATGTAGAGGTTGTCGCCCTTGCGGAACTCGGCGTTCCAGGGACCGCCATTGCCCGTGCCCCAGTAGACCAGGTTCAACTCCGGATCGTAGGAACCGGTGATCCAGGTCGGAGCGCCACCGTGCTTCCAGGTGTCACCCGGCCAGGTCTCGTTGCCTTCCTCGCCCGGCCCGGGAATCACGTACTTGCGCCACAGGTGGCGACCGGTTGCCGGATCCCAGCCGTCAATGAAGCCACGGGTGCCGTATTCGCCACCGGACACGCCGGTGATCACGGCAGCCGGGGTCACCAGCGGTGCCAGCGTCATGGAGTAGCCGTCATCGATGGAGGCAGCAGCGGAGCGCCACAGTTCCTCACCGGT
The DNA here is from genome assembly GCA_016865035.1 of Kordiimonadales bacterium IMCC3096. Lineage (GTDB taxonomy): Bacteria > Pseudomonadota > Alphaproteobacteria > Minwuiales > Minwuiaceae > Minwuia. The sequence goes on along the minus strand of CP018227.1, from coordinate 1,133,025 downwards.
CTCCATGCTGATCGCGATGACATTGCCGTCCAGCGTCACGCGGAACAGGCGGCCTTCCAGCACGGCGGCACCGCGATTGACGATGCCGCAGCAGACGATGCGCGGCGTCTCCGGCGGATATTCGATCTTGTTGACCCAGAGGTTCTTGCCGGTCTTCACATCGATGGCGTGGGTCGCATCGTGGGTGGTGACGTACATGACACCATTGTGGACGATCGGCTGTGCCTCCTGACCACGGTTGTCACCCAGGCTGTAGTTCCAGACCGGAACCAGGCGCCCGACGTTCTTCGCATTGATCTGTTCCAGCGGGCTGTAGCGGGTCTGGTCCCAGCCCATGCCGAGCGTCAGCACATCGTCTGGCGTCGCTGCATCATTCTTGAGATCTTCAATGGTCTGCGCACCGGCGATCACCGGCATGCCAGCGATTACCGCCGCACAGAGTACGCGTTTCAACATGGTCATCTCCTCCCAGGCGGCGATTCTTTTTGCGTTGCATGCCGCTCTTTGAATGCATGAAGTCTCCAACAGTGATGAAACATTTGCAACAATGTCGGTGACGTTGGGGGGAGGATTGATGCGTGACTTGGCGACTTTCGATGATTTTCTGTCTTCTGATGCTGTCGTTCGCCGGACCCGCATCGGCGCAGGCGCGGCAGCAGGTCGATCTGGAACTGCTGCTGGCTCTGGATGTCTCCCACAGCGTGACGGTGGAGGAGCATGAATCGCAGATCTACGGGCTGGCGGCGGCCTTCCGGAATGCGCGTCTGATCTCCGCCATCCGCAACCTGCCGACCGGGCGGGCCGCTGTGGCGGTCATGTTCTGGGCCGGGCCGGAGAACCAGATCATGGCCGTGCCCTGGACCCTGATCACGGATGAGGCCAGCGCGCATGCCTTTGCCGACAGCGTCGCGGCGGAGACGGAACCGCCGTGGGAAGGGTTGAGTTTCACGGCCATCGGCACGGCGCTGCTGCGGGGGGCTGACGAGATCGACAGCAATCGCTTCGAGGGGCGCAGGCGCATCATCGACCTGTCGGGCGACGACCCGTCCAATCAGGGCGTGAAGTCGGCGGAGGCGCGGGACCTCGTGGTGCTCCGCGGTATCGTGATCAATGGCCTTCCGATCCTGCAGGACCGGAAGGAGCACGAGGACCGCGAGGAACTGGTGCGCTATTTCGAGACCGACGTGGCAGGCGGCAACGGAGCCTTCGTCCTGCCGACGCTGGATTTCAACGACTTTCCGCGGGCGATGCTGGCGAAACTGATCACGGAAGTTTCCGGCCTGACACCGCCCGCGCTGCCCCGTCGCCGGCTTGCCAGCACGGCAGCGGACTGACGGGATCCCGCCGCATCAGCGTTGATCGGATGGCAGGTTTCGGGTCTTCCAGCGCCGGAAGAATGTTTCCCCCTTCCGCCCGGCAGGCCCATTTCGGCGATGGATATCGCCAGGGCTGAACAGGCTGCGGCTTCAGGACTGCTGTGGGCGCTCCGGGGCGCTGCGTTCGGCCCAGGCATTGGCCCAGCGGTCGAGATCTGCGAGCTGCTTGCCCAGGTCATCGCCGTCAGCGGTCCGCAGGTAGCCATCAGGCCCCAGGTCCACCAGCCCAAGCTGGCGCAGCGCCTTCAGGCGTGTGTTCAGAACGGTCGGTGATGCCCCGTCACAGGCGTCCCGCAGCGCCCGGAACGTCAATGGACCCTGTCGCAGTTCCCACAGGATCCGCAGGCTCCACCGCTGTCCCAGAATGTCGAACAGCACCATGATCGGGCGACCGGTGGTCGATCCCCGCACGGGTCCAAGGCTCAAGACACCCTCCTTGACGCTACATAATTTGTAGCTACATTGCTCCTACACATTCTGTAGCAAGCCTGGAGTGCCAATGCCATGACCAACATTCTTGCCCCTGTGGAGCCGCCCTTCGAGGCCGAGACCGCTGCGCTGCTGGAAGGCTATCCGCGTGTGCAGGGGCATCTGCTCAGCCTGTTCCGGACCTTCGCCAACAGCGCGCGTTTCCTGCGCAAGGGGGTGCCGAACCTGCTGGACCGGGAAAGCCCGCTGCCCCTGCGGGAAAGGGAGATCGTCATCCTGCGCACCACGGCGCACTGGCGCTGCGAATACGAATGGGGGGTGCATGTCGCCGTCTTTGCGGAGGCCGTCGGTCTCACGCCGGAGCAGATTGCGGCAACGGTGCACGCAAATCCGCAGGCCGCGTGCTGGACCGGGCGGGAGCGCACCTTGCTGACCGTGACCGACAGCCTCGCGGCGACCGGCAACCTGACCGATCCGGTGCTGCAGTCCTTCCGGGACGGCTGGACGGTCGCGCAGCAGCTGGAGGTCATCGCGCTCTGCGGCGCCTATCACACCGTCAGCCAGGTCGCGAATGTCGCGCGGCTGTCGCCCGAGGGCTTTGCCGCGCGCTTTCCCGATGCTGCCTGATCACATGTTGGGGTAATTCGGGCCGCCGCCGCCTTCCGGTGTGACCCAGTTGATGTTCTGCGTCACGTCCTTGATATCGCACGTCTTGCAGTGGACGCAGTTCTGGGCGTTGATCTGCAGCCGCGGGTTCGACCCGTCGTCGTCACGCATGATCTCGTAGACGCCAGCAGGGCAGAACCGCTGCTCCGGCGCATCGTAGTAGGCGAGATTGTGCTGCACCGGAACGGTGTCGTCCTTCAGCGTCAGGTGGATCGGCTGGTCTTCCTCGTGGTTCGTGCTGGACAGGAACACCGAAGACAGCTTGTCGAAGGAAACCTCGCCATCCGGTTTCGGATAGTCGATGGGCCTGGCCTGATCCTTCTTGACCAGGGCCTCATGGTCCTTGTGGCCATGCTTGAACGTCCAGGGGACATTGCCCCGGAACAGCATCTGCTCGATGCCCGTATACAGCGTGCCACCGATCAGGCCCCACTTGGCGAAGGCCGGGCGCACGTTGCGGGCCTGATGCAGTTCCTTGTGGACCCAGCTGTTCTCGTAGGCTTCGGGATAGGCGCTCAGCACCTTCTCGGCCTCGCCCTCCTCACCGGCGGCCATCAGCGCGTCATAGGCAGCGTCGGCGGCCATCATGCCGGTCTTGATCGCATTGTGGCTGCCCTTGATCTTCGGCACGTTCATGAAGCCTGCGGCACAGCCGATCAGCGCGCCGCCCGGGAATGCCAGATCCGGCACACACTGCAGCCCGCCTTCGTTCAGCGCCCGCGCGCCGTAGGAAATGCGCTTTCCGCCCTCGAAGAACGGGCGGATGTCGGGGTGATTCTTGTAGCGCTGGAACTCGTCGAACGGCGACAGGTAGGGGTTCTTGTAGTCCAGTCCGATGACGTAGCCGACGGCCACCTGATTGTCTTCCAGGTGATAGAGGAACGAGCCGCCATAGGTGCCCCGGTCCAGTGGCCAGCCCGCCGTATGGACCACCAGGCCTTCCTGATGCATTTCCGGGCGAATCTCCCAGAGTTCCTTGATGCCGATGCCATAGGTCTGCGGCTCGCAGCTTTCCTGCAGGTTGAACCGCTCCATCAGTGTCTTGGTCAGGGAACCGCGGCAGCCCTCGGCGAAGAAGGTGTACTTGGCATGCAGTTCGATGCCCGGCGTATAGCTGTCCTTCTGCTCCCCGGTGCGGGAAATGCCCATGTCACCCGTGGCGACACCCTTCACGGAGCCATCCTCGTGGTACAGCACCTCGGCGGCGGCGAAGCCCGGGTAGATCTCGACGCCGAGCGCCTCCGCCTGCTCTCCCAGCCAGCGGCAGACATTGCCCAGGCTGACGATGTAGTTGCCGTGGTTCTGCATCGGCGGCGGCAGCAGCTTCGCGGGAACGGAGATGTGGCTCGGCTCCGTCAGCATCCAGAACTTCTCGCCCGTCACGGGGACGTTCAGCGGTGCGCCGCGTTCCTTCCAGTCAGGGAACAGTTCGTTCATGGCGCGCGGGTCCATAACCGCGCCGGACAGGATATGGGCACCGATCTCGGACCCCTTCTCCAGCACGCAGACATTCACCTCCGTGCCAGCCTTCTCCGCGAGCTGCTTCAGCCGGATTGCCGACGACAGGCCGGACGGACCACCGCCAACGACCACAACGTCGTACTCCATATACTCGCGTTCCATTGAGAGACTCCCCTTGCACCTGTGCCGGACCCCGCCGACCCCGAACGACCCGTGACCGCGGGCCCTGTTCGCCATACGCCAGCCCGCGCAACACGGATCAGCCTAGCCTTGAACACAACAAATTCAAGCGACGGTCAATCCGGGGTATATTCAATGAATGACCGATACCACAAGTCAGTTCCACGCCGATCTGGCGGCGCTCGCCTTTCTGGTGGACGCCGGGCTGGACGTCGTGATCGGGGCCGAGCCGACGGATCGGCTGAAACCGCCACCCGCGCCTGTTGCCGCGCCTGCTGAACCGGAGCGCGCGCGCACGACCGCAGCGGCCCCCGCTGCCCGTGAGCCGCTGCCGCAGTCCCGACCGGTTGCCGCCCGCCCGGAATCGCCGGAGGTGATATCGGAACGTCAGGCCGCGATCACCGCGCAGCAACTGGCGGCCCAGTGCGCCGACCTGGATGCCCTGCGCGCCGCGCTGGAGGGGTTCCAGGGGCTGGCGATCCGCGAAACGGCAACGCAGCTTGTCTTCGCGGACGGCAATCCCGAGGCTGACATCATGCTGATCGGTGAGGCACCGGGCCGTGACGAGGACCGGTTGGGCCGCCCCTTCGTCGGGGAATCGGGGAAGCTGCTGGACCGGATGCTTGGGGCCATCGGCCTGGACCGGCAATCGGTCTACATCACCAACACAGTGCTCTGGCGTCCGCCCGGCAACCGCAAGCCGACCCCTGCGGAAGTAACCGCGATGCTGCCGTTCCTGGTGCGCCACATCGAACTGGTGGCGCCGAAGGCCCTGCTGATGGTCGGGGGCTCCGCCCTCAGCGCCCTGTTCGACTTCGACGCCCGCATCACGCGGGAGAGGGGACGCTGGCGGGACTATCCGGCGGCGACCGGCCCGATCCCCGCGCTGCCCATGTTCCATCCGGCCTATCTGCTGCGCCAGCCGCAACTGAAACGCCAGGCCTGGCAGGACCTGCTGAGCTTTCGGGAGCGGCTGGATGAACTGGGTGTCGCCCCTGTTGCGGCAGAACCGGTCACGTCAGGCAGCGACTGAGGTCAGGCAACGACTGAGGTCAGGCGAGCACCTTGCCTGCCGTGCAGACTTCACCGGAGGCTGCGGCACCGGCGGGGGTGAGGGGGCGGATCTGTACCCGCTCCGGGTTCTCGTCCGCGATGAACAGGCTCTGGGCGGAAGCCGGATAGAATCCGTACTGCCGGTACAGCGCGGCGTCTCCCACCAGCACCACCAGGTCGATACCGGCCTCTGCCACAAGCTCCATGCTCTGGCTGACCAGTGCCCGCGCCGCGCCCCGTCCCCGCCACGCCGGCAGCACGGCAACGGGACCGAGCAGACGTGCGGTGACACCCTCCACCCGGCAGGGCCAGTACTGGATGCCGCCGATCATGCCCTCGTCCGCGTAGGCTGCCAGGCCGAAACGGTCGCAAGGGGGCACGCCATCGCGAAACCGATAGGCGATCTTGGTCGTCCGGTCGGGACCGAAACAGATGTCGAGGATGGCGGGAAACCGGGACGCACTTTCTGCGTCCATGTGGGAAATCCGGAACATTATGAGGCGACTTCGATCTGGTGGCTGCAATAAGGCGGGCAAGCTGCTGAACCACGCATCAGGTGCCCACCCGATACGTCAGCCGCCGCGTCGTCGCTGTTCCATGAACGTGCTCATGCCATTTTCTTTAGCGTCAGTTTGATCCCGAAGACAGAAAAAACTGCACCCGGCGGAGCGTCTGCCCTGTGCCGCACCGGCTTGCCCTTCGGCATGACTGGCCGCATTGTCGTTCCCGCGAATGCACCTGGGGAAATCCCGGACCAGGCCTTAACGGTTGCTCCGGAAGGGGAGGATCGAGCCATTCCGGTACGAATTGTCGGCATGATCGGCGTGGCACCACAGGCCACGGAGGCGACGGTGCACATCATCACCGGCGGCATTTCGCCGGCGTTCCTCAAGACCTTCGCCCAGGCCCATGAGGCGGCGGGCTATGACCTGGTGCTGGTGGGCTATACCTCCCAGTCTGCCGAAGGGTTCCAGGTCGCGTCCTTCGCGGCGGCACACACCGAACGGCTGGGCTATCTGATCGCGCACCGGCCCGGCTTCATCCAGCCGACGCTGGCGGCGCGCAAGATCGCCACCTTCGACAATCTGCATCAGGGCCAGATCGCCGTGCACATCATTGCCGGCGTCAGTGATGCCGAGCAGCGCATGGACGGCGACTTTCAGCCGAAGGACATCCGCTATCGCCGCGCCGCGGAGTACCTCTCGGTCATGCGGCGAGTCTGGACCGAGCCCGGCCCGTTCGACCACAAGGGCGAGTTCTACGCGTTCGAGGGCGTGCGGAGCGACGTCCAGCCGTTGCAGCAGCCCTATCCGCCGCTGTTCTTCGGCGGATCGTCGGAGGGCGCGCTGGCGATGGGGGCGGAACATTGCGACGTCTTCGCCATCTTCGGCGAGCCGCTGGCGGAGACGGCAGAACGCATTGCGGACTTCCGAAAGCGGGCAGCCGTCTTCGGGCGCACCCCCCAGTTCAACATGTCCATCCGCCCGATACTGGGGGAGACCGAAGCGGAAGCCTGGCAGAAGGCGGATGAGATCCTGGCCCAGGTGAATGCGGAGCTGGGCAGGCACGCAGGCCGTGCCGCGTCTGATGAGTCGGGCCGTCGCATCCTGGAGGCGGCCGCGCGCGGCGATGTGCATGACACGCGACTCTGGACGGCGCTGGCAAAGGCCTATGGCGCACAGGGCAATACCACCTGCCTGGTCGGCACGGCGGAACAGGTCGCGGATGCGATGCTGGAATACTACAGGCTGGGGATCGGCGGTTTCCTGCTGCGCGGGTTCGATCCGCTGGGCGACGTGACGGCCTACGGTCGTGAACTCATACCCCGCATTCGTGCCGGTGCTGCAGAGATCGACGCCGCAGCGGGGGGCACGCCAGACGCCTGACCCGGCGGGTCAGAACAGCGCGTTTCGGGCGGTATGTTGAGTATTGGCTCATGCACTGGCGAAGAGGAGCCATGCAGGAACGATACTGGTGGGTAGTCTGCCGACAAGTTAGGATACGACTCCTTAAATGTTGTGAGGTTTGTTTTGTCCGACACACGCAAGGAACTCTCCACCGCCGACGCACAGGGTCAGGAAGTTGGCGCCGCCAGTGCTGACGGCGGTCTGGCAGTGTCCCAGCCGGCGCGCCCGCGAAAGCGGTTGATGCGCCGTTTCGTGCTGCTTTTCGTCATTCCGGTGCTGGTCATTGCCGGTGTGGGCTTCGGCTACGCACTGGGCGGGCGCTACATCACCACGGAGAATGCCTACGTCAAATCCGCCAAGTTCGCCGTCTCAAGCGATCTGGATGGCCGGGTTTCCGCGGTCCATGTGGTCGAGAACCAGCGCGTCCGTGCCGGTGACGTGCTCGTCGAACTCGACAGCCGCGCGCACGAGATCAGGCTGGCGGAGACGGAGGCCGATCTGGCCCGTGCCCGCAGTCAGGTGGCCGGTCTGAAGTCCGACTACCGTGCCTCGCTGGCGGAACTGGAAGAGACCCGCGCCCGGATCAGCCATCTGGAAAGCCAGACCGAACGCTACCGCAGCCTGTCGAAGCGCGGCATTGCCGCCTCGGCGCAGTATGAGGAAGCCGCCGCTGACCTTTCCGCCGCCAAGCGCCGGGTCGCGACGCAGCAGGAACGGGTGAAGGAAGCACTGATCTCCATTGGCGGCGACATCAACCGCCCCGTGGAGAAGCACCCGCTCTATCTGGCCGCTGCTGCCGCACGTGATCAGGCGCTGCTCTGGCTCGACTATACCCGCATCATCGCGCCCGCGAACGGGATCGTGACCGCGATCCATCTGGAGCCGGGCGAGTTTGTCGAGAAGGGCGAGCCGATCTTCGCCCTGGTCGACGACCGGGAGACCTGGGTCGAGGCCAATCTGAAGGAAACCCAGCTCACCCATGTGCATGAAGGGCTGAAGGCGGAGATCGAGGTCGATGCCTATCCCGGCGTGACCTGGAAGGCGACCGTGCAGGGCATTGCCCCGGCAACCGGTGCCGAATTCTCCATCCTGCCGCCCCAGAATGCGACGGGTAACTGGGTCAAGGTCGTCCAGCGGGTGCCGGTGCGCCTGCGCTTGCTGCCGAACCAGGACCGCCCGCCGCTGCGTGCCGGCATGACCGCCCACATCTCCATCGACACGGGGCGGGAGCGCAAGCTGCTCACCGAAGCCCGTGCCGCGATCGGGATTCCGCGTACCGACCGCTGAATTTCGGAGCACCCTGTTTCCGACCGACCTGACCGGGGACGTGGTCTGAACGCGTCCACCCGGTGCCAGGGATACCGTTGACCCTGCGCCAGCGGTGCCGGGCCTGCCCCGGCACCCTGCTGTCAATTTCCTGCATCAGTCGAAGAACACGAATGCCCGCACCTCGATGCTCTGCCGTGCCGGCGCGTCGGCAGGCGTGTCCGGGTGCGCGAAGGCGGTATGCGGGGTGAAGCGTGCGCGTCCGTCCGTGGCGGAATCATAGCTCTTCAGCAACAGCACCTCGTCCCGTGACATCTCCGGGAAGTAGACCCAGCGGTGGGCCGGATCATGGGCGAACTCGTAGATCTCGCCGACCCGGTCCTCGAACACCAGGTCGGTGGCGATCAGGTGCTCGGGCCGCAGGCTGTCGGCTTCGGCCACGGCGAGGGGGGAGGCCAGCACCGGGCCGGTGATCGACCGCCAGACGTTGATCTCCGCCACACGCCGCGACAGCAGGCCTTCTGCCTCGTCGCCCATCAGGTCGCGTACCCGCGTCGGTCCGGACTTCTCCGTGTAGTCCACGTGGGCACGATGCACCGGCAGGCGGGTCGGATTCGTCTGGTCCGTGCCACCGCCCGTGACGCGCACGGTATGGTCGAAGATCCGGACCCGGCTGGCACCGGTCTCCGCCTTCAGCAATGCCTCGAGCTGCGGGTAGTAGTCGCGTTCCACCTGGACCGGATCATGGAAGTCGATGTCGGTCGCGGGCACGGCGCGAAACGCGAAGCCGGCGCGGTCGAGGTGGAAGTGCTCGGCCTCCGGTCGTCCGTCCCTGATGCTGACGGTCACGGGCCGGTCCGGGTGGGTGCGCCGGGTCTCGGCATTCGTGCCCTGCGGCGGGATGAAGGCCTTGTGGCGCTGTCCGTCGGTCACCGTATAGATGATGTCCGCGCGCACTGCCGGAACCGGTGTCACTTGTTCCGTCTCTGTCGGGCGTGGTGCGTATGCTGTTGCCGTGGCCATGATGTCCTCCGCTGGTTTCGTTGCTGCTTCCTATCTGGCGCGCGCACCTGGGGCCCAAAAGCGAAAATCTCTCCGTCTCGGCACAGTTTTGTTTTGTCGGGCGTTCAGGATGACTATAACGCCCCCATGTCTGATCCAGTCTCCAGCAACCCGATCTTCGTGGCGATCGACACCGACGATGTGGCGGCGGCGCGCGACCTCGCCCTGACGCTCGCCGGGGCAGTGGGCGGTATCAAGCTGGGCAAGCAGTTCTTCATGGCGAACGGCCCCCAGGGGGTCCATGACGTGCTGCCTGAAGCGATCCGGGAACGTCTGCCCCTGTTCATCGATCTGAAGCTGCATGACATTCCCAATACGGTGGCCGGTGCCGTGACCTCGCTGGCGCGCAGCCTGGCGCCCGCCTTCCTGACCCTGCACGCCTCCGGCGGTGCGGCGATGGTCGCTGCGGCGCGAGAGGCAGCGGAAGGCTTTGGTGCGGCCCGCCCGAAACTGCTGGCCGTCACGGTACTGACCAGCATGAGCGACAGCGATCTGGCCGACACGGGCGTGACCGGTGGCGCGGAGGAACAGGTGGTGCGGCTGGGCAGGCTGGCCATTGCCAATGGCGCGGACGGACTGGTCTGCAGCCCGAAGGAGATCGCGCCGCTGCGTGCCGCGCTGGGGGGGGAGCCCTTGCTGGTGACGCCGGGGATCCGACCTGCCGGTGCCGCGCTGGGCGATCAGAAGCGTGTGATGACCCCGGCGGAGGCGATGCGGGCCGGGGCCAGCCGCATGGTGATCGGTCGCCCGATCACCGGCGCCGATGATCCGGCTGCCGCCGCGATGGCCATTCTGGAAGAGATCGGCTGATGGCTGTACGCGCAAAGATCTGTGGCCTGAACGATGCCGTGTCGCTGAGGGCAGCGCTTGCCGGCGGTGCGGATGCCATCGGCCTGGTCTTCTATGCCCCGTCACCCCGTGCGGTCAGCCCGGAACAGGCTGCCGCCCTGCTGGCGGAAGTTGGTTCGGTTGCGGACAGGGTTCAGAAGGTCGGGCTGTTCGTCGATCCCGATGACGCCCTGCTGGACGCCGTGCTGGCCCGGGTGCCGCTGGATCTGGTGCAGTTGCACGGATCGGAAACGCCGGAGCGGGTGGCGGAGATCGGCCGCCGCACCGGCCTGCCGGCCATGAAGGCCTTCAAGATTCGCCATGCGGAGGATTTCGGCGCTGTCGGGGATTACGACAGCGCCGCGTCATGGCTGCTGTTCGACGCCAAGGCGCCGGACGATGCGAAAGATGCCCTGCCGGGTGGCAATGGCATGACGTTCGACTGGCGACTGCTGGCGGGGCGCGACTGGGGCCATCCATGGATGCTCTCCGGCGGGCTCGATGCGACGAACGTGGCGGAGGCGATCCGCATCAGCGGCGCACCCTGGGTGGATGTTTCATCCGGTGTCGAGCGCGCCCCCGGCCACAAGGACCCCGCGCGGATCACGGCCTTCCTGCAGGCCGTCCACGCGGTGTGACAGACCTTCTCCCGGCGGTTGCCGGGTTTCAGAAAGAAGCAATTCCATGACTGTGACCAACAATCCCAACAGCTTTCGCAACGGCCCGGACGGGACCGGCCATTTCGGCGACTACGGCGGGCGCTATGTCGCCGAAACGCTGATGCCGCTGATCCTGGAACTGGACGAGGCCTATGAGGCGGCCAAGGCCGACCCCAGCTTTCAGGAGGAACTGGATTACTACCTGCGTGACTACGTCGGGCGTCCCAGCCCGATGTACTACGCTGAACGGCTGACCGAGCATTTCGGCGGCGCGAAGATCTACTTCAAGCGGGACGAGCTGAACCACACCGGCGCGCACAAGATCAACAACTGCATGGGCCAGATCCTGCTGGCCCGGCGGATGGGCAAGCCGCGCATCATCGCGGAGACCGGCGCGGGCCAGCATGGTGTCGCAACCGCGACCGTCGCCGCCCGCTTCGGCCTGCCCTGCCATGTCTACATGGGGTCGGTGGATGTGGAGCGGCAGTCGCCGAACGTGTTCCGCATGAAGCTGCTGGGGGCGGAGGTCGTCCCCGTCACCTCCGGTTCCTCCACCCTGAAGGACGCGATGAACGAGGCGCTGCGGGACTGGGTGACCAATGTCTCCGACACCTTCTACATCATCGGCACGGTGGCGGGACCGCACCCCTATCCGGCCATGGTGCGTGACTTCCAGTCGGTCATCGGCAATGAGGCAAAGCAGCAGATGATGGAGAAGGAAGGGCGCCTGCCCGACCAGATCGTTGCCTGCATCGGCGGCGGCTCCAACGCCATGGGCCTGTTCCATCCGTTCCTGGACGACCCGGACGTGCAGATCGTCGGTGTCGAGGCCGCAGGCCATGGTGTCGACACGGACAAGCACGCCGCCTCCCTGACGGGCGGGCGCCCCGGCGTACTGCATGGCAACAAGACCTATCTGCTGCAGACCGAGGATGGGCAGATCGAGGAAGCGCATTCGATCTCCGCCGGGCTCGACTATCCCGGCATCGGGCCGGAGCATGCCTGGCTGAAGGATGCCGGGCGGGTCGAGTATGTCTCCGCCACGGATCAGGAGGCGCTGGAGATGTTTCAGCTCTGCTCCAGGCTGGAGGGGATCATCCCCGCGCTGGAACCGGCACATGCGCTGGCGCATGTTGCCCGTGTCGCGCCGACCCTGCCGAAGGATCACATCATCCTGATGAACATGTGCGGTCGCGGGGACAAGGACGTCTTCACCGTTGCCGACGCCCTGGGGGTGAAGCTGTGAGCGCGCGTATCACGCGGCGCTTCGCGGCGCTGAAGGAACAGGGCCGGTCCGGCCTTGTCACCTTCGTCATGGGTGGGGATCCTGACTTCGAGACCTCCGCGCGCATCCTCGAGGCCCTGCCGGGTGCCGGTGCCGACGTGATCGAGATCGGCATGCCCTTCACCGACCCGATGGCGGATGGTCCCGCGATCCAGGTCGCGGGTCTGCGGGCACTGGGCAATGGCCAGACCCTGAAGCGGACGCTGGAACTGGTGACCCGGTTCCGCAAGGCCGATCAGGACACGCCGATCGTGCTGATGGGCTATTTCAACCCGGTGCTGAACCATGGCATCGCCGCCTTCGCGGTGGATGCCGCCGCCGCCGGGGTGGATGGCCTGATCATCGTCGATCTGCCGCCGGAGGAGGATGCCGAACTGCTGTCTGCCGCGGCGGCGCAGGACATCTCGCTGATCCGGCTGGCAACACCCACGACGGATGACAAGCGGCTGCCGACCGTGCTGCAGAACACATCCGGCTTTGTCTATTATGTCTCCGTTGCCGGGATCACCGGCGCGGGCCATATGGATACGGTTGCAGTCGCCGCAGCGGTGGAACGGCTGAAGCGCCATACCGATCTGCCGGTCGCAGTCGGTTTCGGCATCAAGACGCCGGAGCAGGCGGCGGCGGTGGCCCGGGTCGCGGACGCTGCAGTGGTTGGTACGGCCATCGTTGATCAGGTGGGCAAGGCCGGTGATGACCGCGATGCGGCGGTGGCCAATGTGGTGGAACTGGTGACAGCCCTTGCCGATGGTGTACGTTCTGCCTGACGGGTGTCTGTCCTGGACATGGATCTAACGGAGGTATCCCCTTGAGCAACAATGGTCCCTATCGGGAGGGCGTTGCCGCATGAGTTGGCTGACCAACCGTGTCCTGCCCAAGATTGGTCTGGGCCGCCGCAAGGATGGCCCGGACAATCTCTGGGAGAAATGCCGCGCCTGCGGGCAGATGGTGTTCCATCGTGACCTTGAGCAGAGCTTCAGGGTCTGCCCGCACTGCGACCACCACATGCGTCTCACCGCGTCCCAGCGGCTGGAGCTTCTGTTCGATGATGGCGTGTTCGAGCGGCTGAAGACGCCGCAACCGCCGATGGATCCGCTGAAGTTCAAGGATTCCCGGCGCTATCCGGACCAGATCAAGGATGCCCGCAGCGCGGCGGAAGCCGACTTCGCGGTGGAGGCCGGTCTGGGCCGCATCGGTGGCCAGTCGGTCGTGGTTGCGGCGCAGAACTTCTTCTTCATGGGCGGCTCCGTTTCCCCGGGCGAAGGGGAGGCGATTGTCGCGGCGGCGGAACGGGCCGTGCAGGAAGATGCGGCCCTGATCGTCTGTGCGGCATCGGGCGGCATGCGGATGCAGGAGGGGATATTGTCCCTGATGCAGATGCCCCGCACCACGGTCGCGATCCAGCGGCTGAAGGAAAAGGGCCTGCCCTACATCAGCGTGCTGACGGATCCGACCACGGGGGGCACGACCGCGTCCTTCGCGATGATCGGGGACGTGGCGATTGCCGAACCGGGCGCGCTTATCGGGTTCGCCGGGCCACGGGTGATCGAACAGACGATTCGGGAGCAGTTGCCGGACGGGTTTCAGCGGGCGGAGTATCTGCTGGAGCACGGCATGGTGGACATGGTGGTGCATCGCCATGAACTGGCGGACACGCTGGGTCGCATCCTTTCGCTGATGCGGGAACCGGTGGTGGCGCCACCTGCGTCCCTGCCGCCGCCGGAGCCTGTGGTGATTCCCGAGCCTGATGCTGACTCCGAACTGATGAACACGGAGCCGGACAGCGCGGAAGATGACGCCGGGGAGGTACCTGAGAAGTCATCGTGAGAACGCCCCTGACCGACGCCGCACTGGACCGGATCACCCGCCTGGGCGCGCGTCGGATGGAACTCGATCTGGAGCGTCTGCCGACACTTCTGGAACGGCTGGGCGCACCGCACCGGCGCTTGCCGCCTGTTGTCCATATCACCGGCACCAACGGCAAGGGTTCGGTCGTTGCCTGCCTGAACGCCATGCTGTCGCGGCAGGGCTTGCGGGTTCAGCGCTATATCTCGCCCTATCTGTCCCGCCCCACGGAGCAGGTGCTGCTGCCTGACGGCGAGATTGCCGATGCGGTCTATGCGCAGGCGCTGACACGGGTCGCCGACGTGAATGACGGCGCCCCGCTCCCCGTCTTCGAGGCCATGACCGCAGCGGCCTTCCTCTGCTTTGCGGAGTCCCCGGCTGACGTGCTGCTGCTGGAATGTGGCATGGGGGGGCGGCTGGACTGCACCAATACCGTGCCGGATGTCTGCGTCAGCGTCATGACCCCGGTTGCCCTGGATCATCAGGCGTTTCTCGGCCCCGACACGACCAGTATCGCGCGGGAGAAGGCGGGTATCTTCCGGGCCGGTGTGCCTGTGGTTGCCAACCCGCAGGACGTTGATGCCATCGCGGTCGCCCATGCGGCCACAAGGGCGCTCGGCTGTCCCCTGCATCTGGCGGGCCGGGACTGGTCCATCGATGGGGAGAGCGGTGCCTACGCAGGTGAGTCGGACCTGGTCCTGCCACGTCCGGGACTGACCGGACAGCACCAGTGGCAGAATGCGGCCCAGGCGGTCGCGGTGATGGAGGTGCTGGCCAGGCGGGCGCCTGCCGTCAGGGCGCCGGACAGCGAGACCGTGGCGGCAATTGCCGACGTCCGGCTGTCTGCGCGTTTCCATCAGGTCCGGCATCCCGACGCGTCCCGCCGGATCTGGGTGGATGGGGGACACAATGTTCACGCGGCCGAGGCGGCTGCGGCGGCGCTGGCCGCCATGCCCTCACAGCCGCTTACCCTGATCGTCGGCATCCTGGACAACCGACCCGTGGCCCCGTTCCTCAGTGCCTTCGCGCACCTCGATCCCACAGTCATCGGTGTCCCGATCCAGCACCAGCCCGTATATGCCGTCGGCACGCCAACCGCCCCCGAAAAGATTGCAGCGATCGCGCGTGATCTCGGTCTGTCGGGAAGGCACGCGCCGGACTGGCAGCAGGCGCTGGAACAGAGCGATCCGCGCCGCCAGGTGCTGATCACGGGATCGTTGTACCTGGTGGGCGAGGTATTGCAGACATTGCCACCCTGCTGAACTACCGTGCCCCGAAAGACAGGAACAAGGACACCCCTATGCTGACCGTGCATCACCTGAACAATTCCCGTTCCCAGCGCATTCTGTGGCTGATGGAGGAACTGGGCCTCGACTACGAACTGAAGAAGTATCAGCGCAACGCCGAAACCAACCTCGCCCCGCCGGAACTGATCGCAGTGCATCCGCTGGGCAAGTCGCCGGTGCTCACCGATGGTGACCAGACCATCATCGAATCCGGCGCGATCATCGACTATGTGATCCGTCGCCATGGCGGCGGCAGGCTGCAACCCGATCCGTCGACCGCCGACTACGACACCTATGTGCAGTGGCTGCAGTACGCGGAAGGCTCGGCCATGCTGCCGCTGATGCTGTTCATGTACGTCGGTCGGCTCGGAGAGGCGGGCGCACCGCTGCATCCGCGCATCGAGAGCGAGATCGCCAATCATGTCGGCTATATCAATCGCCACCTCGAGGGGCGCGAGTTCCTGGTCGGCGACAGCCTGACCGGTGCGGACATCAACCTCAGTTTCGTCGGCGAGATCCTCGGCCCCTTCGGCAAGCGCGGCACGTTCCCCAATGTCGACCGCTGGATCGCCAGCCTGCACAAGCGTCCGGCCTGGCAGACCGCGCTGGAAAAGGGCGGCACCTACGCCTTTGCCTGACCACACGACCCGGTCTTCGGCATGCAGGCCGGAGACCGGGCTCGCGGATCAGGTCCGCGAGCGGCTGGGGGGAAGCATTGCAAACCTGCGCCACCACCCCACGGACGCCGTACCCGGGCTCGACCCGGGTGCCCAGCGTGCCGGGTTGACGTCCGCCAGCAGGCCCTGCGGTCTAGTCCTCGTCTTCCGCGGCCTCGTCGCGGCGGATCATTGTGCCGACGCCATGCTCGGTGAAGGTTTCCAGCAACACCACGTTGGGGATGCGGCCATCCAGAATGGTTGCTGATCCGACGCCATTGCGGATGGCGTCCAGGCAGGTCTCGATCTTCGGGATCATGCCACCCGTGATGACGCCCTGACCGCGCAGCACCAGCACATCGCGCGGGGTCAGCACCTGCACCAGCTTCTTGTCCCTGTCCAGCACCCCGGCCACATCCGTCAGCATGATCAGCTTCGCGGCCGAAAGGGCGGAGGCGATGGCGCCTGCTGCCGAGTCGGCATTGATGTTGAAGGTTTCGCCTTTCTTGCCGACACCGATCGGCGCGATCACGGGGATCACCGAGTCCAGATCGATGGCGTTGAAGATGTCGGGGTTGATGGTGCGCGGCTCTCCCACGAAACCCAGGTCGAGGATCCGTTCGATGTTGGAATCGGGATCGCGGCGTGACCGGTTCAGCTTGCGTGCCTGAATCAGACCACCGTCCTTGCCCGACAGGCCGATGGCCATGCCGCCTTCCTGCTGGATGGCGGTGACGATCTGCTTGTTGATGGAGCCGGAGAGCACCATCTCGACGATATCGACAGTGGCGCGGTCGGTGACCCGCAGGCCGTCGACGAACTCACTCTGGATCTTCAGCCGGTCAAGCATGGCCCCGATCTGCGGGCCGCCGCCGTGAACGATGACTGGATGGATGCCGACCTGCTTCAGCAGCACGATGTTGCGGGCGAATGCCTTGGAAAGCGCTTCGTCGCCCATGGCATGGCCGCCATACTTGACGACAAAGACCTCGCCGGCGAAGCGTTTCAGATACGGCAGGGCTTCCTGCAGCGTCGCGGCCTTCTTCATCAGTTCGTCGTCCACGAACTTCCTCCCAATCGCCTCGAATCGATCCCTGTTATAGCCCGGCGGACTGTTGCGTCGCCAGACGTTCAAGCTCGGCGCGCAGCTCGGCGATGCCGGTGCCCTTCTCGGCGCTGGTCAGGAACTGTTTCGGATAGGCGGCCACGTGCTTCTCCAGGCCCTTCCGCGTTGCCTCGAAGACCCGTTCCTGCTGGGTGGTCTTCAGCTTGTCGGCCTTGGTCAGGATGACCTGAAACACCACCGCCGACTTGTCCAGCATGCTCATGAAATCCTCGTCCGGCGGCTTGATGCCGTGGCGGGAGTCGATCAGCAGGTTGACCCGCGTCAGGTTCGGACGGCCCTGAAGGTAGCGCCGGATCAGCCGGGTCCAGGCCTCGACCGCCGGTTTCGGCGCCTTGGCGAAGCCATAGCCGGGCAGGTCGACAAGCATCAGCCGTCCACCCAGATCGAAGAAGTTCAGTTCCTGTGTCCGGCCCGGCGTGTTCGACGTGCGCGCCAGCGCCTTCCGTCCGGTCAGCGCATTCACCAGGCTGGACTTGCCGACGTTGGAGCGTCCGATGAAGGCCACTTCCGGCATGTCGGGCGGAGGCAGGTGCTCCAGCGCGACCACGCCCTTCAGGAAGGTGCAATCGCCCGCGAAGAGCTTGCGCCCCGCCTCGATATCCGGCTCCGGATCCATCATGCCGCGAGTCCCTTCCGGGCGTCAGGTGCTCTTGGCCGGCTGGTTCTTCCGGTTCGCCATCCGCCGCTTGATCACATACTGCTGCAGGATCGAGAGCAGGTTGTTGGCGGTCCAGTAGATCACCAGACCCGCCGGGAAACGCGCCAGGAAGAAGGTGAACACCAGCGGCAGCATCATCATGATCCGGGCCTGCATCGGGTCCGGCGGTGTCGGGTTCATCTTCTGCAGCAGGAACATGGAGCCACCCATCAGGATCGGCCAGATACCGAGATGCAGCAGGTCCGGGGTATCCCAGGGGATCAGACCAAACAGTTCGAAGATATTGGTGGGATCAGGTGCGGAGAGATCCTGGATCCAGCCATAGAAGGGCGCATGACGCATCTCGATGGTCACGAACAGCACCTTGTAGAGCGCGAAGAACACGGGGATCTGCAACAGGATCGGCACGCAGCCCGAAACCGGATTCACCTTGTTCTTCTTGTAGAGCCCCATCATCTCCTGCTGCATCCGCTGGCGGTCCTCGCCATAGCGTTCGCGGATCTTCACCATTTCCGGCTGCAGTTCCTTCATGGCGTTCATGGAGACGTAGGACTTGTAGGCCAGCGGCAGGAACAGGGTCTTGATGATGATCGTGGTGGCGATGATCGCCAGACCCAGATTGCCCAGCAGGCTGTTGAAGAAGTCGATGGCGATGAACAGCGGCTTGGTCAGGAACGGGAACCAGCCCCAGTCGATGGCATTCTCGAACAGCGGAATCTTCAGTGTCTCGGCATAGCCGTTGATCAGGTCCACTTCCTTGGCGCCGGCAAACAGGCGGTTGGTCAGCGTGACCTCGCTGCCCGAAGCCACCGTGATCGGATCGGCCAGGAAGTCGGTCTGGTACTTGTCGATGCCGCCCACGTAGGTATGGCGGAAGGCCCCTTCGAAGGCGGTTCCCCGGTCGGGGATCAGCATCGTCATCCAGTACTTGTCGGTGAACCCGATCCAGCCTTCCTTGGTCTGCTCCTTGATGTCACCGTCTTCGGCGATGGTGTCGTAGTCGACCTCCATCACCTTGTCCTGCAGGCCGCCCAGCATGCCCTCGTGCAGGATGTAGAAACCGCTGGTCTCCGGCGTGCCATGGCGGCTGATGCGGCCATAGGAATGCATCGTGACCGGCTGGCCGGAATTGTTGCGTACCGTCTGCTGCACCGTGAACATGTAGTTCGGGTCGATCTCGAAACGACGGACGAAGGTCAGGCCCTGGCCATTGTCCCAGGTCAGCGTGACGGGCTGTCCGGGGGCGAGGGTGTCCCCGTCCGCCACCCACGGCGTCTCCGACGTGGGCATGGCCGCGGAACTGCCCAGGGCGTTCAGCCAGCCGAAATCGACGAAGTAGGGATCGGCCGCGTCGCGCGGGTTCAGCAGCTCGATTTCCGGCGATGTCGGATCGGTGGTCTGGCGGTAGTCCGGCAGGGTCAGATCGTCGATCCAGCCGCCGCGCAGGCGGATCGAGCCGTGCAGGCGCGGCGTGTTGATGCGGATACGCTGCTCCGCCCCGATCGCGGTCTCGCGGTTCACGCCTGCCGTCGGCACCGTGCCAGGCAGGCTGGCGCCGGGTGCGGACACCCCGGGTACCGTGCTGGCCGCGCCGGTGCTGCCGGGCGTGCCGACCGCAGGCGACTCGATGGGCGGCGGCGGGGGCGGATCACCCGGGAACAGGGTCTGGAATCCCAGCAGGATCACGACTGACAGCACGATGGCCAGGATCAGATTGCGCTGTTCGGACATGCGGGGGCCTCGACTTCAGGGATCAGGAGCGGCGGGAAAGATGGCTGGAAGGTGCCGTGGTTGCCGCGCTTTTACGCGTTTCCGGCACAGGATCATAGCCATGACCGCCAAGGGGGTGACAACGTGACAGCCGCCGGAGCGCCAGCCAGCTGCCGCGCAGGACGCCGTGACGCTCCAGCGCCTCGATGGCATAGGCGGAGCAGGTGGGCTGAAACCGGCAGTTGGGTCCCAGCCAGGGCGAGATGACGTACTGGTAGAAGCGGATGGGAACTGTCGCGATCCGGCGCAGCATCATGCCGTGCCCTCCCGCAGCAGTTTCAGGCGTTTTAGGGAGTGCAGCAGATCGTCGGTCAGATCGGCGAAGTCTCGTTCCACCGTCGCCGCGCGGGCGATCAGCACATAGTCATTGCCGGGCTGTGCCTGGCGGACAAGCTGATCGGTCGCAAGCGCGCGCAGACGACGCTTGGCCCGGTTGCGCCGGACCGCGTTGCCAACCTTCTTGGATGCTGTGAAACCGATACGGATCGCCATGGCGTTGCCCGTCTCATCGGTGCTCTCCGGACCCACCGGAATGGGGGCAGCCTGCAGCACCAGACCCTTGGCGGCGGTGCGGCGCCCCTTGCGTGCGAGCCTGAGGAAGTCGGCCCGCCGTTTCAAACGACCGACTTCCACGTGGCCGTGCCTCAGGCCGACAGCTTCTTCCGGCCCTTGGAACGACGGCGGCGCAGAATGGTCTGACCGGCCACGGTGGCCTTGCGGGCGCGGAAGCCATGACGGCGGGCGCGCACGAGATTGCTCGGCTGGAATGTACGCTTCACGACAGGCTCTCCTGTACGAACAGAATGGGGACCCGGACACGTGCCGGGGGCAAGAGAAGGGGTGTATATGTGGGCCTCACGGTCAAGTCAACCGCGCCGGGGCTGCAATTCGGCCACAGGCATCCTAGGTTTGATGCTGATCGTTGACCGTTCCATCCCTCTCCCCGTCCCCTTCGCCCATGGAATCCTTCCGAATGGGCAATCCGGCGGGAGAGGGGGGGAACGGCCAGCGGACAGCCATCCCCCCGGCCACGAACAGGAACCATCGCACCATGTCCGACATTCTGGAAACCGACATCTGTGTCATCGGCGGCGGCTCGGGCGGTCTGAGCGTTGCCGCCGGTGCCTCCCAGATGGGGGCACCGACCGTCCTGATCGAGGGCGGGAAGATGGGTGGCGACTGCCTGAACTATGGCTGTGTGCCGTCCAAGGCGCTGCTGGCCGCCAGCCATCACGCGCACGCCTGGACACAGGCCGCACCGTTCGGCATCACGGCCACCGCGCCGAAAGTAGACTTCCCGGCGGTCGCGGATCACGTGCGCCATGTCATCGACGGGATTGCGCCGGTGGACAGCCAGGAACGGTTCGAGGGGCTGGGTGTCACCGTCATCCGCGACTGGGCCCGGTTCATCGACGAGCGCACGGTGGAGGCCGGGGGGCAGCGCATCCGCGCCCGCCGCTTCGTGATCGCCACCGGCTCCTCCGCCGTCGCACCGCCGATCCCGGGGCTGGATGCGGTTCACTATCTGACCAATGAGACCATCTTCGACAACCGGGAGCAGCCGGAGCACCTGCTGATCATCGGCGGTGGCCCCATCGGGCTGGAAATGGCGCAGGCGCACCGCAGGCTCGGGTCGCGGGTCACGGTGCTGGAGGCCTTTCGCGCCTTCGGCAAGGATGACCCGGAGCTGACGGCCATCGCGCTGCGCCGCATTCGCGACGATGGCGTCGACATTCGCGAAGGCGTGAAGATCGAGGCCGTGGAGCCTGGCCCCGTCATCGTGCTGGAGGGGGGCGAGAGGATCGCGGGCAGTCATCTGCTGGTCGCGGCGGGCCGGAAGGCGAATGTGGAGCGTCTGAACCTGGACGCGGCCGGGATCGAACATTCGGGCAAGGGCATTCAGGTCGATGCCCGGCTGCGCAGCACCAACCGCCGGGTCTATGCCATCGGCGATGTGGCGGGCGGGCTGCAGTTCACCCATGTCGCGGGATATCACGCCGGAATCGTCATTCGCAACATTCTGTTCCGCCTGCCCGCGAAGGCGAAGACGGATGCGGTGCCCTGGGTCACCTATACCGATCCCGAACTGGCCTGGGTCGGCGCGCAGGAGGATCAGGCGCGGGAGGCGAACGGGGAGATCAATATCCTGCGCTGGCCCTTCGCGGAGAACGACCGTGCCTCCGCCGAGCGGCAGGGATCAGGCTTCGTCAAGGTGATCACGACGAGGAAGGGCCGGATTCTCGGCGCCGGGATCGTTGGTGCCCATGCCGGCGAACTGATCGGTCTCTGGGCGCTCGCCGTGTCGAAGGGGCTGAAGATCGGTGACATCGCGGGCACCATCCTGCCCTATCCGACGCTGGGTGAGGTCTCCAAGCGGGCCGCCGGACAGTATTTCACCCCGAAACTGTTCACGGCCCGGACTCGCAAGATCGTGCAGTTCCTCGCGAAGTTCGGCTGAGATAGCCGGGCCTCAGCTACCCTCGGCCCAGGGTTTCAGGGCCATCCAGGCGACGCGATGGCAGGGGGTCGGGATGCCCAGCCGCTCGCCCTCGCGGACGATGTAGCCGGAGAACCAGTCGAGTTCCAGGCGCGCGCCGCGTTCGCGGTCGAACTGCATGGAGGTCTCCACCTCCGGGTCGCGTTTCAGGCCGTCGGCCCAGTGCTGGTCCACCAGCCCCTCCGACATGCCGGCGCCCTTGGCCTGGCCGACGGCGAAGGCTTCCTGCATCAGTTCGCGATAGAGCTGCCAGCTTTCCGGGCAGGACCTGACCTTGCCCAGACGGGCGCGCACCAGGGTGCTGACGGCGGCGTAGGACCCGACCATGACGAACTTGCGCCACAGGCACTCCAGCGTGTTCTCGGCCAGCAGCGCCCAGACTCCCGCCTCTTCCAGCCGGTCGCGGAAGCCGGTGATGGCGGCATCCTGCACATTGTCCAGCCGCCCGAACTCCAGCCGGTCGATGCTGGCGATCTGGCGGACATGGCCCGGTGCCACGACCTGCGCCGGCAGCAGCGACTGCGCGCCCCAGACGTGGTCCGCGCCGTAGAGTTCGGCCAGCAGTTCCTCCGTATAGACCCCGTTCTGCAGCGACAGCACATGTGTTTCCGGCCCGATCAGCGGGGCCATGGCCCGGGCCGCGTCGTCGACGTCGTAGAGCTTGGTGGCGAAGATGATGACATCCACCGGACCGACCGCTGACGGATCCGTGGTGGCGCTGACATCGGGCAGATGCAGCGTCTCCTCCATCATGTCCACGGTCAGGCCGTTCTGTTGCAGCGCACCGACCGTGCGCTCCCGCGCGATATAGGTCACATCGGCACCCATGCGCTGCAGCCGGGCACCGTAGTAGCAGCCCAGCGCACCGGCCCCCATCACCGCGATCCGCATGGCTCAGGCGCTCTTCTGGAACAGTTCGCGGCCAATCAGCATCCGCCGGATTTCCGAGGTCCCGGCACCGATCTCGTAGAGCTTGGCGTCGCGCAGGAAGCGCCCGGTGGGATATTCGTTGATGTAGCCATTGCCACCCAGCGCCTGGATCGCCTCCAGCGCCATCCAGGTCGCCTTCTCCGCCGCGTAGAGAATGCAGCCGGCGGCGTCATAGCGCGTGACCTCCCCCCGGTCGCAGGCCCCGGCCACCGAATAGACGTAGGCGCGGCAGGCGTTCATGGTGGTGTACATGTCGGCGATCTTGCCCTGCATCAGCTGGAACTCGCCGATGGGGGTGCCGAACTGCTTGCGGTCGTGCACATAGGGCATCACCACATCCATGCAGGCCTGCATGATGCCCAGCGGTCCGCCCGCCAGCACGGCGCGTTCATAGTCCAGACCGGACATCAGCACCCGTGCGCCCTGACCCAGCCCGCCGAGGATATTCTCCTCCGGCACCTCGCAGTCCTCGAACACCAGCTCCCCGGTGTCGGAACCGCGCATGCCCAGCTTGTCGAGCTTCTGCGCCGTGGAGAATCCCTTCATCCCCTTCTCGATGATGAAGGCGGTGATGCCGCGCGGACCGGCATCCGGATCGGTCTTGCCGTAGACCACCAGCGTGTCGGCGGTCGGGCCGTTGGTGATCCAGAACTTGTTGCCGTTCAGGACGTAACGGTCGCCCTTCTTCTCCGCCCTGAGCTTCAGGCTGACCACATCCGATCCCGCACCGGGCTCCGACATGGCAAGCGCGCCCAGATGCTCGCCGGAGACCAGCTTGGGCAGGTACTTCTGCCGCTGGGCCTCCGTGCCGTTCAGGCGGATCTGGTTGACGCAGAGATTGGAATGCGCGCCATAGGACAGGCCGACCGAGCCGGAGGCGCGACTGATCTCCTCCATGGCGATCACATGTTCCAGGTATCCCAGACCACTGCCGCCGTATTCCTCCTCCACCGTCATGCCCAGCAGGCCAAGCTCGCCCATCTCCGGCCAGAGGTCGCGGGGGAATTCGTTGTCACGGTCGATGTCGGCGGCGCGCGGCGCGATCCGGTCGGCGGAAAAGCCGGAAACCGTGTCGCGGATCATGTCCGCCGTCTCGCCGAGGTGGAAGTTCAGGCTGGGGAACTGGTTCGGGATCATGACCCTTGCTCCGGGATCGTTGAATGGCGGTGACTACATAACGCGGCGGCAGGCAGCTTGTCACGGGATGAGGGGGTGTCTCTTGCTGCCTGTTCCATCCAAACCTCTCAGCTCTCTGCCAGCAGGATCAGCAGGATTGCGCAGACGATGAGCAGGATGCCCGCGACCTCGATCTTCTGCACCTTCTCGCGGAACCAGAACGCCCCGGCGATGAAGGTGAAGACCAGTTCCACCTGGCCCAGCGCGCGCACATAGGCGGCGTTCTGCAGGGTGAAGGCGGTGAACCAGCAGACCGAACAGGCCATGCCGACCAGCCCGACGGGGGCCGCGCGCCGCCATTCCTTCAGCACCCGGCCCAGTTCGGGACGGTCGAAGACCAGGAACCATGCGCCCATCATCACCGTCTGCATCGCCAGCGAGATGGCCAGGGCATAGGCGGCGGCCATGATGAACTCCGGCCCGTCCAGCGCCAGGGCGGCACCGCGATAGAAGACGACGGACGCGCCCAGCAGCATGGCGCTCAACAGCCCGATCAGCGTTGCCTTCTCCCCCATGCCGCGCCAGAGACCACCGAGAGTCAGCCGGGTCTCGGTCAGCGACAGCAGCACCGTGCCTGCCGCGCCGACGCCGATCGCGACGGCTGCCAGCGGCCCCACCGTGTCCCCCAGCAGGATCGCGCCAAGAATGGCGATCAGCACCACCTCCAGCTTCGAGAAGGTCGTGCCGACGGCAAAGCTGCGGAAGGAGAACATCCAGAGCAGCGTCACCGTGAACAGGATCTGCGCCAGCCCGCCCAGCGCGCAATAGAGCAGGAACAGCCCGTTCGGCTGCGGCAGGTCGAAACCGCCGATGTCATGCAGGCCCCATACATAAAGGAGCGCCAGGGGCAGGGCGTAGATGAAGCGCGAATAGGCGGCACCCGCCGTGGACAGCCTGCCCTTGATCGCCTTCTGCAGCGCGGAGCGGAGGTTCTGCAGGAAGGCGGCGGCAATGGTGACGGGTATCCACAGGGCGAGCATGTCCGGTCCTCAACTGTGCAGGGCCGCATCGACCGCCTGCATGAAGGGGTCGTATACACCGATTTCCCTCAGATGCGCCGCCGTCTCGCGCACGTAGTCGGGATTGCGGCCGCTGTGGCCGACCGCGCCGCGTACCGTCGTTACCGCCGTCTCCAGATCCAGCCGCCCGGCGTATTGCGGATTGGCACGGTCCACCGTGTAGGTCAGGGCGGTCACCGGACGACCGTCGGCCAGTCTCAGCTTCACGTCCGTGGCGAGGTAGACCGGTGTCACCCGTTCCCGCGCATCCAGATAGTCGCGGACTTCCCGGGCCTGCGCGGCGGCGACCCGATAGGCGATGCCAACGCAGGCCCCGCCCCGGTCCAGCCCCATCACGAGGCCCGGACTGGCCTGACTGCCGCGATGGTGCCACGACCAGACACAGAGACGGCGGTGCCGTCCCCGCAGCAGCGCCCGCTGCCGGTCCAGATGGTCGAAGCCGGGCCGCCACATCAGGCTGCCATAGCCGAAGACCCAGAGGTCATCGTCGTGAAACCGCTCAGACAAGTGTGCCTCCCGACAGGGCATGGTGGCAGACCTTCTTGGCGACCGTGGGCAGGGCCAGCCGGTCGAGCTGGTCCGGCGGACACCAGATGTCGTCCGCACTGTCGAAGCCGTGGCCGTTGCGCACGGATCCGACCCAGACCTGCATCTCGAAATGGAAATGCGTGAAGGTATGGCGCGCACCGCCGTTGAGCGGTGTCCAGTCCGCGGTCACCGGGGCCTGTTCCCGTGCGGCACGGGCTTCCCATGCCTCGCCGTCGCGCCATTCGGTCGATGGCGGCATCATCATGCCGCCCAGCAGTCCCTTGTCGGGGCGACGCTGAAACAGCACGGCACCGTCGTCGGCCCGCGTCAGCCAGAAGAAGACGGCGTGCCGCGTCGGCTTTGCCTTCTTCGGTGCCTTGCGCGGCAGGTCCGCGGCAATGCCGCGCTCCCGCGCGACACATTCGCCGGCGATGGGGCAGCGCCCGCAGGCCGGGCTGCGCGGTGTGCAGATCGTGGCCCCGAGATCCATCAGTGCCTGCGCCATGTCGCCGGGGCGTGTCGGGGCGATCAGTCTCGCGGCGAGACGCTTCAGTTCCGGTTTCACACCCGGCATGGCCTCTTCCACCGCGAACAGGCGCGCGCTCACCCGCTCGATATTGCCATCCACCGGCATGGTCGGCTGATCGAAGGCAATGGCGGCGATGGCGGCGGCGGTATAGGGGCCGATACCGGGCAGGCCGAGCAGTCCGGCCTCCGTCTCCGGGAACCACCCGGCATGATCCTGCACCACGGCCCGGGCGCATTTCAGCAGGTTGCGCGCCCGGCTGTAGTAGCCCAGGCCCTGCCAGGCATGCATCACCGCGTCCTGATCGGCATTGGCCAGATCGGCGACGGTGGGCCAGCGGCTCAGGAAATGCTCGAAATACCGGATCACGGTCTGCACGGTGGTCTGCTGCAGCATGATCTCGCTCAGCCAGACGTGGTACGGGTCCGGTCGCACGCCAGGATCGGCGCGCCAGGGCAGGTGGCGACGGTGGCTGTCGTAGTGGGCCAGCAGGTCGGCTATGATGCGACGTGTATCAGGCATGGCTCCGGGAGGGGCAGGTGACAGCGAAGCGACCGGCGGCGGGCACCGACAGCACGGCAGCAGCATTAGGCAGTGGACCACGCCGAGGCAAGGGCGGCTTCCGCCGGGCGGGCGAGGATGTGGCCGCTATCCTGTCGCCGACCTTCCGCAAACGTGGCTTCGCGCAGACCGACATCGTGCTGCGCTGGCCGGAGATCGTCGGTGCCGCGCTGGCCGACCAGTGCCGGCCGGAGCGGCTGAACTGGCCCCGCGTGGTGGAGGGGCAGGAACGCGCCGCCGCCGCTGACGGCGCGTTGCTGCACCTCAGTGTCGCGCCGGGCTGGGCCACGGAGATCCAGCATCTGGAGCCGCTGCTGATCGAGCGGGTGAACCGTTTCTTCGGCTGGCGGGCGGTGACCGGGATCCGCCTGCGCCAGGTCGCGATCCAGCCAAGGCAGCAGAAACCGGCGCGCAACCTGCGTCCCCTGACCGAATCGGAGCGTGTGGAACTGGATCGCGTGACCGCCGGAATCACGGACCCGGAAACCCGCAAGGCCCTGCACCGGCTGGGGGCGGCGATCTTCGGCGCGGGTGAAGACACCGGGAAGTGACTGACTCCGATCACAAATCGTCATGATCTGGCCCTATTCTGCACCAAGCTGTCGGGTTGGCAGTCTCCGTCTTTTTCGGATTGAGGCTGTGTGCGGGCGGCAGTATGATTTCACAACATGTAGTGGGTAAGAACAGGCAATGACACTAAACAAGATTCAAGACACGGGCCGTGACCGGAATGTTTCGCGCCGCAGCGTGCTGGTGAGCGGGGGCATCGCGACCGGGCTGGCCATGAGTGGCCTTCTGGTCCCTGGCGTCGCGCGGGCAGCGGACTATGCCAAGGGTGACATGGTTCTGGGCGACCCCGAGGCACCGGTGGAGGTGATCGAATATGCCTCCATGACCTGCCCGCATTGCCGCCGGTTTCACGAGGAGATCTATCCGAAGCTGAAGAAGGAATTCATCGAAACGGGCAAGGTCCGCTTCGTGTTCCGTGAATTTCCCCTGGACCGCTATGCGCTGCAGGCCTCGATGCTGGCGCGTTGTGGCGGGGAGCAGAAGTTCTTCGGTTTCATCGATCAGCTCTTCCAGCAGCAGCCGAACTGGACCAGCGCCAGCGACCCGGCCGCAGCCCTGCGCCAGATCGGCTTGCTCGGTGGGGTTTCGTCGGAGGCGTTCGACGCCTGCATGGCTGATGAGTCGCTGGTGGACATGCTGCTGGCCACGCGGCTGGACGGTCACCAGCGCATGAAGGTGAGCGGCACGCCCAGTGTCTATGTCAATGGCGAGAAGTTCGAAGGGGGCCTGGATTTCGAGGCGCTGTCGGACCGGATCGAGAGCGCCCTCTAGGGCCAGGACAGGGGTGGCGCGGCACCAGTGCAGTTCAACAAGCTTCGGCTGACCGGTTTCAAGTCCTTCGTCGAACCGACGGAACTGACCATCGCCCCCGGCATGACCGGGGTGGTGGGACCGAACGGCTGCGGCAAGTCGAACCTGGTCGAGGCGCTGCGCTGGGTGATGGGTGAGACCTCGCCCAAGAACATGCGCGGCGGGGAGATGGATGACGTCATCTTCGCCGGTTCCGCCACCCGGCCTGCCCGCAATCATGCCGAAGTTCAGCTGACGCTTGAGAACCCGGCCGGAAGCCCGGTTCCCGCCGCCTACAGCGAGGCGCCGGAGATCACGGTCAGCCGCAAGATCACCCGTGAATCCGGCTCCGACTACAAGCTGAACGGCGGCCATGTGCGGGCACGGGACGTGCAGTTGCTGTTCGCTGATCTGGCGACCGGTGCCCGCTCCACCGCCATCGTCAGCCAGGGGCGCGTCGGTGCCCTGATCGGCGCGAAACCGTCGGAGCGTCGCCTGCTGCTGGAGGAAGCGGCTGGAATCACCGGCCTGCATTCGCGCCGCCATGAGGCCGAATTGCGCCTGCGCGGGGCGGAAACCAACCTGGAACGGCTGGACGATGTGACCGGACAGCTCGACACGCAGCTTGCGGCGCTGAAACGGCAGGCGCGGCAGGCCAGCCGCTACCGCAACCTGTCGGACCAGATCCGTCGCACGGAGGCGATCATCCACCATCTGCGCTACTCGGCGGCGCTGGAGGCACTGAACC
This sequence comes from Kordiimonadales bacterium IMCC3096, assembly GCA_016865035.1. GTDB lineage: Bacteria > Pseudomonadota > Alphaproteobacteria > Minwuiales > Minwuiaceae > Minwuia. The sequence continues at coordinate 1,104,168 of CP018227.1, read as the reverse complement.
GCGCCCGCAACGTGAAGGACGAGGCCGAGGCCGCGGTGACGGAAGCCACCCGCGCGGCGGCGGCGGCAAGCACCCTGCAGGCCGATGCCATGGCCCGCATCGAGCCGCTGCGCAAGGCGGAGGCGGAAGCGGCGGCAGCCCTGCAGCGGCTGCTGGTGGCCCGTGAATCGCTGGATCAGGAAGAGGCACGGGTCCGGCAGACGATCACGGAGCTGAAGGAACGGCTGGTCCAGTTCGACCGCGATCTGGAACGTGAAACACGTCGCCAGGCGGAGGCCGCGGAACGGGTCCAGGCACTGGCCGGCGAGACCGCCAGGCTGGACGAGGCGTCTGCCGGTCAGGATGATCTGAAACAGGCTGCCGAGCAGGATGTGGCCGCCCGCAAGTCGGTGCTGGCGGAGGCCGAGGCTGCGCTGTCCGCCGCGACCGAACAGTTGGCCGACCTGCGCGCCCGTCGTCAGGCGCTCAGCCGCCGGGTCTCGGAGGAAACCACCCGGCGGGACGAGTTGCAGCGCCGGACGCGGGCTGCCGAACAGGACATGACCCGGACCGGCGACCAGGGGCTGGCCGACCGCATTGCCGCCGCCGAGGCGCAGGAGGCAGCGGCGCGACAGGTGATCGAAGGCATCGCCGACGAGATCGCGAAGGCGGAACAGGCGCGGGCGACGGCGGAGGAGGAACTGACGGCCGCGATCGAGGCGGAACGCGGCGCGAAGTCGACGCTCTCCGCCCTGGAGACAGAGCTGAACACGCTGACGCGGCTGCTGGCGCGTGATGCAAGGACGACGCACAGGCCGGTGCTCGATCAGGTGCAGGTGACGCCGGGGTTCGAGACCGCGTTCGCTGCCGCGCTGGGGGATGGTGCCCAGGCGGCGCTTGAAACCGATGCACCCGCACACTGGCTGACCGTCGAACCGGCGGACCTCGCCGGGGCCCTTCCCGATGGCGTGGAGCCGCTTTCGGCCCATGTCACGGGTCCCGCCGCGCTGGCGCGACGGCTGAATGCCGTGGGCGTCGTGGCGGATCGCGACACCGGGGACCGGGTCGCCGCCACGCTGAAACCCGGACAGCGGCTGGTGTCGCGCAAGGGCGATTTCTGGCGCTGGGACGGCTTCGTCCGTCGCGCGGGCAAGCATGCGGCGGGCGCGATCCGGCTGGAACAGCAGAACCGGCTGAAGACCGTGCAGGGCCAGGTTGAACCGGCCCGCAGGCAGATGCAGGAACTGGAACAGGCGGTCGCGAAGGCGCGGGAGTCCGTGGCCCGTGTGATCGGGGCGGAACGGTCCAGCCGGGCACGCCGCGCGGAGGCTGAACAGCAGATCGCGAAGGCGGGTCAGGCCCTGTCCGCCATGCGTCGCCAGGCAGATGGCGAGCGGCAGAAGCGGGAACGGCTCGCGGCGGCACTGGAGAGTCTGCGCCGCGATGGTGCAGCGGCGGCGGAGGCTGTCGAGGGACTGACGCGCGAGTTCGCGACGCTGCCCCAGACCGACAGCGCGGAACAGGCGCAGGCGACGGCGCGGCAGGCCGTGGAGACGGCGCGCACCGGGCTGGATACCGCACGACAGGCGCAGGAGCGACTGGAACGCGAACGGCGCTTCCGCCAGCGGCGGCGGGAAGAGATCACTCGCGAAACCGCCGACTGGACCAACCGCGCCACGGAGGCGGGCACGGCGGTTGCCGAACTCGGCGAACGCCAGTCCGCTGCACGGCAGGCGCTGGAGGACATTGCCCGCCGTCCCGACACGATCACCACGCAGCGTGCCGATCTGGTGGAACGGATCGGGCAGGCGGAGGCCGCGCGCGCCGCAGCCGTGAAACGCCTGTCGGAGGCGGAGGGGCTGCTGTCCGAGGCCGACCGGGAACTGCGTACCATCCAGACGGCGCTTCAGACCGCGCGGGAAGACCATGTCCGCAAGGAAGGCGCGGTCGAGATGGGACAGGCGGAGCTGCAGCGGCTGACCCGCGAGATCCGGGACTCCATGGAGTGCCCGCCGGGCAAGGTGCTGGAGGCTGGCGGACTGGAAGAGGATGCCGAACTGCCGCAGCTTTCCGATGCGGAACGCAGCCATGAGCGGCTGAAACGCGAGCGGGAGAATATGGGGCCGGTCAACCTGCGGGCCGAGATCGAGGCGCAGGAGGTCGAGGAGAAGATCGAGACCCTGACCAGCGAACGCACCGATCTGGAAGCCGCGATCCAGCGGCTGCGTCAGGGGATCAGTGCCATCAACCGCGAGGCGCGGGCGCGCCTGCTGGAAGCCTTCGAGACCGTCAACGGCCACTTCACCGTGCTGTTCAAACGGGTCTTCGGCGGCGGCGAGGCGCGGCTGGCACTGACGGAGGCGGAGGACCCGCTGCAGGCCGGTCTGGAGATCATGGCCAGCCCGCCGGGCAAGCGGATGCAGATCTTGACCCTGTTGTCCGGTGGCGAACAGGCTCTGACCGCCACGGCGCTGCTGTTCGCCGTGTTCCTGACCAATCCTGCCCCGATCTGCGTGCTGGACGAGATCGATGCGCCGCTGGACGACGCCAATGTGGAACGGCTGATGCTGTTGCTGGAGGATCTCGCCGGTCGCGGTGGCACCCGGTTCCTGGTGATCACCCACAACCCGATCACCATGGCCCGGATGGACCGGCTGTTCGGCGTCACGATGGCGGAGCGCGGTGTCAGCCAGCTTGTCTCCGTCGACCTCGCCGAAGCCGCCGCCCTGCGCGAGAGCGCCTGATCGGGTCGAAGGCCTGGGACCACCCTGAAGTACCGGGCATTTCACCCAACAGCACGTGCCTGCCGCCGCTACTCCGCCGCCGTTGCGACTTCCTGCTCGGCGGCCAGCATCTCTGCGACGATGCGGCGGTAGTGATTGGCACCGGCGTCGATGGCGACGCGGACCGGCGGGCGGTCGCGGGGCTGCAGTTCCTTGCGCTGGACGGCTTCCAGGATTGCCTTGTCCTCCGCGAAGGCCTTGCGCAGCAGGTCGCTGATCCGTTCCCCCGCCGTCGGGTCATCTACCGCCGTGTTGCGCAGGTGCATCCAGCGGTCGATGGTCCGGGTGGCATTGACCGGAGTCATGAAATGCAGCGCATGGATCTGGATGCCTTCGCCGCGCCGCTCCTCCGGCAGGGCCAGAGCCGTATCGGCGCTGCCAAAGTCGATGGCGGCAATGCAGGGGGCATGCAGATAGTAGTAGTGCCAGCGGTCCACATTGCCGCTGAAACCGCCATAGGCCTGGAAGAACCCGATGGGCGCGCTGTCGCGGATCCAGCGTGAGATCTCGACCATCTGGCCATGGCGCCGCGCCCGCACCGGCACGTCCTCACTGTCGGGATTGCCGAGGGTCGTGGGGTGGACGAAGCTGACGTGGGCCGGGTCGCAGAGGTTGTCGGCGACGTTCAGGTAGTTGCTTTCGAACGCCAGTGCTTCCCCCTGGTGCGCCGCCCAGCCGGGATCGGTGAACTCCGGCATGTCGAAGACCAGCGACGTGTCCGCCGCATCCTCCGCGCCCATCCAGATCCAGACGATGCCGTGCCGTTCGTGGGTAGGATAGCGCCTGACCCAGGCCTGTGGCGGAATGCTGCGCTGTCCCGGCACCCGGACGCAGTGCCCGTCGGTCCCGAAGGTGAGACCGTGATAGCCGCACTGCACCTGATCGCCGATCCGCTTGCCCATGGACAGCGGCAGGGCGCGATGCGGGCAGCGATCCTCCAGCGCCACGACCGTGCCATCGCTGGCGCGATAGAGCACGATCTCTTCCTCCAGGATCGTCGCGGTGGTGAAACCCTCACCGAACTCCGACGCGAAGCCCGCCACGTACCAGTGGTTCCGGATGTATTCCATGCTCGCCTCCTGGCCGTCTCAGGTGGCCAACCTGTCGTGTCTCATCCTGCAGCATCAGCAGCGCCGCATCCAGCAGACCAGCGGCACGCATCTGTTCTGCCTGCGCCATGCCCCGCTCCAGCGCCTGTCTCACGTCGTCTGCCGCCAGCCTGCCGACATCGACCGTGACCAGCCGCGCGCCGAGGTCGCTGTCCGGGTCGAGATCGGTTGCCGGGCGGCGTTTCACGTTCGGATGGGGGCCGGTATCGACGGCATTGGCGATCAGCGTCGCCGCCACATCGGCCATGGCCGCGTTGCGCGCGAAGACCGTCACATTGTCCGCGACGCCCAGTGACAGGGAGCGCCCGTGACGGCTGCTGCTGGCGATGCCGCCAATCCCGTCATCCGCGCCTATCAGCACCCGGTCGATGATGCGCAACCGTGGCGGCGGTCCGGCAATGCCGCTGACGCAGGACTGGCCCGCCGCCAGCCAGAGCGCGATGTCGCCACCGTTGTTGACGTGCAGGCGGTCGAGGTTGGGCGCAGCGGCCAGGATCGCGGCCAGCATCTCGTCCGCGACCGATCCGGCCACCGCTGCCATGGGGGTGACGAATGTCCGTGCATGCGGCGTGACGGCGACGGCCATCCGTCTGGCGACGGGACCGGCCAGCGCAATCCCGGTCTCGGGGCAGGGTCGGCGCATGGCGGGCAGTTCCTCCACCAGCACCGCCAGCACATCGCGAAACCGTTCCTCCGCCGCCCGCCAGGTCGCGCGAACCGCCGGGGCAGGGCCGTCTGCGTCGATCAGCAGGTCAATGGGACCGTGCTGCAGGTGCAGCCGCCTGCCATCGGGCAGCAGGGCAACCTGTGGACCCGGTGCCATCAGTCGTCCCGCTTGCGCTGTCCGGCTGGCCAGGGATTGCCCTGTCTGTGCGCCACCCGGCGCTGGCCGTCCCTGCCCAGCACCTCCGAGAGGTTCTGCACATGGTCGCCGTGACCGCCGAGAGCCAGATAGTCGGCCCGCGACATGGTGAACTCGATCGGTGCCACGATGGCGGGCGTCGGGACATAGCCAAAGGAATTGCTGGGCATCCGGCTGACATCCGCCATGACGGTGATGCCGCCGCCGGGCCAGCGATAGACCGGTGCACCGCCGCAGGTCACATTGGTGACCGCCTCGGCGACGGATCGGGTCAGCCGCACCGGGTTGCGCGTGACACCGGCCCGCAGCGACCCCCCTGCTCCGCCCATGAACAGCACCGAACAGAGTGCGGGCTCACAGTTCTCCGCGATCAGGTCGACGGAGGGACGCAGGCTGTCCGGCAGGTCGTGCTCCACCGGGACCAGATCGTCGTCGAGGACGTAGTAACCGAACTGCTCCCCGGTCGTGGAGACCATCATCATGGTCAGGCCGGGCCGTGCCTTCTTCGGATCCCAGGCCCCCAGAATGGTCAGCGGGTCGGAGACATTGGTACCGCCCCAGCCGGTGCCCGGCTCCGCGACCTGGAAATAGCGGCCCGGTGTGGAACGGCGGCCCTTGATGCGAATCCCCGTGTCGGGCCAGTCGAGCACCTTGCCGGCCTGATGCTCGGAGACGACGCCGGTGATGTGGTCATCCACCACCACCACCTCATCCACCAGCCCCTGCCACTGGGTGGCGAACATGCCGATGGTCGCCGACCCGCAGCCGACCCGCATCCGGTTCTCCGCCGTGCCGTTGACGATCGGGGGCTGCCCCGCCTGCACGGTGATCTCCACGCCGTCATCCACGGTCATGTCCACGGCCTTGCCGTTGCACAGGTCCATCAGGGTGGCGCAGGTGATACGGCCTTCCTTCTTGCCGCCGCCGGTCAGGTGATGCACCCCGCCCAGCGACAGCATCTGGGAGCCATATTCGCCCGTGGTGACATGGCCGACAGGCTCCCCGTCCACGCGGACCAGATTGCGTTCCGGGCCGAGGTGGCGGTCGGTGTCGATCTTCACCTTGGCACCGCAATAGCTGAAGATGCCCTCCGTCACGATGGTCACCATGTCGATGCCCTCGACATCCTGGCTGACGATGAAGGGGGCCGGCTTGTAGTCGGGGTAGGTCGTGCCCGCGCCGACCGCCGTGATGAAGCTGTCGCCGGGGCGGACCAGTTCGCCGTCCCAGTCCTCCGCGCCCTCCAGGAACGGCACCAGCCGCCCCTCCGCGTCCCGGACCCGCTGCACCACGGTCAGCGGATCAACCCGGATCAGCTCACCATCCTCCACCGCATAGCGGTCACAGGCCCCGGAGCGTCCCTCCGCGATGAAACACATGACCGGACAGGCATCACAGCGGATCTTCCCGTCCTTGCGCACCACGTCAGTCATTGCATGTCTCCGTTGCCTTTGCCGGCAGGGTCCGGTCGGGTCCGGTCGCCCAGCTCTTCTCCTTCCCCCTTGATGGGGGAAGGTCGGGAAGGGGGTGAAGGTGCCGCAAGGCACCAACCCGGCGCTCACTCCGCGTCGGGCCTTGCCAAGCTGATCGCGGTCGTACAGGCGTGTGATATCCGGGCAAGCACGCCGTCGGGATTCTGCAACACGTCGTTGTTCCAGAATCGAATGACGACAAAGCCCCGATCCTTGAGCCATCGGGTTCGGTGTTCGTCTGCATCCGCCTGCCGGGCATGCTGACCCCCATCGACCTCGATGATGATCCGTAGCTCGAGACAGCAGAAGTCGGCGATGTAGCGGCCAATGGGAACCTGGCGGCGGAACCTGACGCTGGCGATCTGGCGTCGGCGAAGGACCTGCCAGAGTTTCCGTTCCGCAGGCGTTGGGTTCTTGCGCAGGTTTCGGGCGCGCTGGATTGACATGACAGGGTGCCTTTCCTGCGGCGCCTGGGCTTCCCCCCCTCCTCGGTCCTCCCCCGCCAGGGGGGAGGAGGAAGATTGTCATGCACCGACCGAGTTGAATGCGCGATCCGCTTCATGCCTGTGCGGCCCGGATGGCGGTGAGGATGCGGTCGGGGGTGGCCGGGGTGGTGGTCACGACGGCGCCGGTGGCGTCGCGGATGGCGTTCAGGATGGCCGGGGCTGTCGGTATCAGCACGTGTTCGCCCAGTCCCTTGGCACCATAGGGGCCTTCGGCATCCGGAACCTCGATGATGATCGATTCGATCTCCGGCACGTCGCCGATGGTCGGGATCAGATAGTCGTGCAGGTTCTCCGTCCGACCGGGCTGATAGTCCTCCATCAGCGCCATGCCGATTCCCTGTGCGATCCCGCCCTCGATCTGACCCTGGACAAGCTGGGGATTGATGGCGCGCCCGACATCGTGGGCCGCCGTGATGTGGCGCAGCTTCACGGTGCCGAGCTCCCGGTCCACTTCCAGTTCCACCATCTGCGCGCCGTAGCCGTAGAGCGCATAGGGCTCCCCCTGACCGTTCCCGTCCAGCGCCGCCGTCGGCGGATCGTAGGTTTCCGCCACCCGGAGCACGAACCCGTCCGCATCCGCCGCCATGACCGCCGGGTCGACCTGTCGCTCGGCACCACCGTCGCGCAGCACGACCTTGCCATGGTCCAGGGAAATCTCTGCCGCGTCGCTGACATTGCCCTGGCGCAGCAGTGCCTCCCGCAGGGCCAGACCGGCCAGCATCGCCGCCTTGCCGGAAACGAAGGTCTGGCGGGAGGCGGAGGTCTTGCCGGCGTCCGGCGTGACATCGGAATTGCCGATGAACAGGTCCACGGCCGAGGTCGGCACCCCCAGCGCCTCGGCGAAGATCTGGGTGATGACGGTATTCGAGCCCTGGCCGATATCGACGGCACCCTGATGCAGCCGCACCCGACCGTCCGCCATCAGCCCGGCCTTGATGGTGGAGGGATTGGGCAGGGAGGTATTGCCGCAGCCGTACCAGCAGGTGCCAAGGCCGACACCGCGCCGGACCGGAGAGTCCGGATTGTCCCCGTTCCATTGCGCCGCCGCCGCGCGCGCCTGCGCCCATGGTTCCTGCAGGGCGGAGAGGCAGGCATGGATGCCGACACCGGTCCGGAAGCTCTGGCCGGTGACGGTCGGCTGGCCGTCCCGCAGGGTGTTTCTCAACCGGAATTCGAGTCTGTCGATGCCGCAGGCATCCGCCAGCCTGTCGAACAGGGTCTCCTGCGCGATTGCCGCCTGCGGCACGCCAAAGCCCCGGAACGCGCCGGAGACCGGGCCATTGGTATGCAGCGCGACGGCGCGCGCGCGATAGGCGGGGGTGCTGTAGGGGCCGGAGGCATGCACGGGCACCCGGTTGGCGACTGTCGGTCCCCAGGAGGCATAGGCCCCGGTATCGAAGTCCCCGTCGAAGCGCAGCCCCGTCAGCTTCCCCTCCGCATCCGCGCCGATACTCACCTGCATGCGGGCCGGATGGCGCTTGGTGGTGGAACGCATGGATTCCGGGCGCGTGTAGCAGATGCGGCAGGGCTTGCCCGTGATTCGGGTCGCCAGTGCCAGGATCGGCTGGATCGAGACATCGATCTTGGAGCCGAAGCCACCGCCCACGGCGGTCGGCGTGATGACGATCTGGTCTTCCGCCACGCCCATGATCGCCGCGACGGCTTCCCGGTCCATGTGCGGGGCCTGGGTACAGGCCTGGATCTCTATGCGCCCGTCGTCGCGGATGAAGGCGGTGCCTGCCTCCGGCTCGATGTAGGCATGTTCGACGAAGGCGGTGGCGAAGTGATCGCTGACGACATGTGCGGCCCCGGCCAGCGCGCCGTCGATGTCGCCGCGCGCCACGAAGCCCTCCACCAGCACATTGCCGGACCGGCTGTCGTGCATGGGAGCTGTCGTCTTCGCTGTCTCGGTCGTCATGGAGGGATCGCGTTCGCTCCATGAAACAGGAACCGCCGCGAGATCGAGATCCAGCAGCACCTCCCGGTCCCCGACCAGGGCCGCCACGGCCTCCCCCTTGAAACGTGTTTCACCGCCGGTCGCGAAGACCGGCTGGTCGGCGAAGGGCGGGATGACGCCGAACAGGTTCCGGCCCGGAATGTCCTCGGCAGTGATCGCGGCGACCAGTCCGGGAGTTTCCGCAACGAAGCCCTTCAGGTCGCCCAGCGTGAAGCCCGCCCGGTGGAACGGGCTGCGGATGACGCGCACCAGCAGGGTGTCCGCCGCCGCCACGTCATCGCCGAACCTGTCGGTCCCCATGACCTTCGGCACGCCGTCGAGGCGGGGGATGGCTGCGCCGACCCCCTTGCCACGGCTCTCGATCCGGGTTCCGGCGTCCATCACGGCGTCGATGATGCGGCGGTAGCCGGTGCAGCGGCAGAGCACGCCGCCGAGCGCATCCTGGACCTGCAATTCGTCCGGTTCCGGCACCGAGTCGAGCAACGCCGTCGCCGCCATCAGCATGCCGGGCGTGCAGATGCCGCACTGGGCCGCGCCGTGGTCGAGGAAGCTGCGTTGCAGGCGGCTCATGGTGCCATTGTCGGCCAGCCCCTCCACGGTCGTGACGGACCGGCCCTCGACCTGGGCCACGGCGGTCATGCAGGCACAGACGGGTGCCCCGTCGATCAGCACCGTGCAGGCGCCACAGTCGCCCGCATCGCAACCGACCTTGGTGCCCTTCAACGCGAACTCTTCCCGCAGGACGGCGGTCAGCCGGGTCGCCGGATCGGATATTGCCTCCACCTGTTGTCCGTTGACCGTGAAGCGTACGCCCTCGACATGTCCGGCCAGTTCCGCGCCCATGCTCATGATGCGATCTCCTCCAGCGCGCGGATCGTGCAGGTCCGGGCGGCGTCGCGGCGGTATCCTGCGCTGGCCCTAACGTCATCAATGGGCGTCAGATCGGCGAAATGCTCCGGGCTCACGCATTTCTCCCATGGTTCCGCTGGGTCGCGCCCGGCAAGGGCCTGCTCCAGACCGGCCATGCGGCGGGCCACGACGGAGCACGAACCGACAGCGACGGCGGCCTCGCCATCCGCCAGCCGTGCGGCGACCATGGCGATGGAAATGACGAGATAGCGGCGGCTGCCCAGCTTCACGAAACTGCTGCGCCCCGTCGCACTTTCCGACGGAACATGCAGGGCCACCATCATCTCGTCCGGCTTCAGGTCCGTCTGTCGATTGCCCTGGATGAAGTCGCACAGTGGCACCTGCCGCGTCCCGCGCGCGGCGGAGGCCAGTTCGACCGTCGTGTCGAGGATCAGCAGCGGTGGCACACCGTCGGCAGCAGGCGAGGCATTGCACAGGTTGCCCGCGACCGTGGCGGCGTTCTGGATCTGGATCGAGCCGACTTCGCGCGCCGCGGCCTTCAGCGCATCGAAGGCAGGCGGCAGGTCGGCGCGCACGATTTCGGTCCATGTGGTGGTGGCCCCGATCCGCCAGCCGGTATCGGCAGGCTCGATGCCGCGCAGTCCGGAAATGCCGGAAATGTCCAGCAGCGGGTGTCTGAAAGGTCGTTCCACATGCGCCGGGTAGAGATCAGTGCCCCCGGCCAGCACATGCCATTGACGGGTGGCCAGCAGGTCCAGGGTCTCGGTCAGTTCCTTCGGTCGTGTCAGGCGCATCTGGGGCAAGCATCTTTCTCCGCAGTATTGCGGACAGCATGGCGGAGCGTCAGTCTATCTTCAATGCACGTGAGCATATGACCGGGGAGGGTCTTCAGGATGCAATTTGGGTTTACCGAGGAACAGGAAGCGTTCCGGGACACGGCGCGGCGATACAGTGCGGATCATCTGGCACCGCGTTACCAGTCCCGCGAGAGTCAGGACGGATTCGAGGACGGGTTGCTGACGTCCATGGGAGAGGTCGGGCTGCTGGGCGCCGACCTGCCGGTCGAGTTCGGTGGCTCCGGCGTCGATGCCGTGACGGCGGGCCTGCTGATGCAGGAGACCTCGGTCGGTGACATGAATGTCGCCTATGCGCAGCTGCTCGCCTCGCTGCTGGGCGACATCGTTGCGCGGCATGCTGATCCGGACGTCCGGCGCAAGGTCCTGCCGCCTGTCTGTCGTGGCGAAAGCATGATCGCGCTGGGGCTGACGGAGCCGCGCGGCGGGTCGGACGCCGCCAATCTGATCTGCAAGGCCGATCGCACCAATGACGGCTATGTCCTGAATGGCGAGAAGACCTCCATCTCCTGCGCCACCCAGGCGGACTGGATCATCGTTGCGGCGCGGACCAGCGGCACGGATGACGGTGCCCGTGGTGTCACCGCCTTTCTGGTGCCGATGGATGCGGACGGGGTCTCCACGTCGAAGTTCGAGGATGCCGGCGCGCGGGTGGTCGGTCGTGGCTCGGTCTTCTTCGACAATGTGCGGATCCCCGATCACATGCGCCTCGGGGCGGAGGGCTCGGGGTTCAAGGAGGTCATGGCCGGGTTCGACTATTCGCGCGCCCTGATCGGCCTGCAGGTGCTGGGCTGTGCCCGTGCCTCGCTGGAGGAAACCTGGGAATGGGTGCAGCAGCGCCAGGCCTTCGGCAATCCGATCGCCAAGTACCAGGGCGTGACCCAGCCGCTGGCCGAGGCGGAGACCAGGATGCGGGCCGCCGAACTGATCTGTTACCAGACGCTCTGGCTGCGGGATCAGGGACTGCCCCACACGTCCGAGGCGGCAATGTGCAAGTGGTTCGCGCCGCAGGTGGCGTTCGAGACCGTGCACCAGTGCCTGCTGCTGCATGGCCACATGGGCTATGCGATGGATTTGCCGCACCAGCAGCGGCTTCGTGATATCATGGGCCTGCAGATCGGGGACGGAACCGCCCAGATCCAGAAGATGATCATCTCTCGGGAGAAGATCGGCAAGGTTGCAGTTCCCTACGCATGACAGGAGATGAAGGCAAATGGTGGATACAGCGGAATTCGAGGCCGGGCTGACACGGGACGGCTATGAGGTCGTCGGCATCAAGTCACTGGAGCCTGGCTGTCACAATGATGCCCATGCCCATGACTTCGCCGTCCGCGCCATGGTCTTCGAGGGCGGCGTTACCCTGACCTTCAACGGGGAGGAACGCTCCTACGGTCCCGGCGACATCGTGGTCATGGATGCCGGCTGCGAACATGTCGAGGATGTGGGGCCGAAGGGGCTGAAGTTCCTCGTTGGCCGGAAGCACTGACGCTGGCAGATATCGACTCCTATTGGCGGACAGTCCCGTCGCTGGAATTCGACCCGGACGGCCTGGCGCTGCTGCATCTGTGGCAGAGACTGCGCCGCGAAGCCGGTGGACGGCTGCCCCATCGCGCTGCATTCAGACCGGCCGACCTGGTCTCGGTGCTGCCTTCTCTGGCGGTCGTCCAGGTGCTGCAGGGCGGCACGGCGTTCCGCTATCGGCTGGTGGGCAGCCGCATCGTGCAGATCGCCGGTCGCAATGCGACGGGCCTGATGCTCGACGATGAACTCTATGGTGCGGAATTTTCCCGAATGATCAGCCCCTACCAGGCTGTCGTTCAGGCGCGCGCGCCAGTCCAGACCAGATCACCTGTACTTTTCGCCGATACCTGGCGGGCATCGGACAACATGTTCGTGCCCTTCACGACGTCTGGCGACGCCATCGACCAGATCATTGTCAGCGTGCATCTGGCCGACGGCAAGACCGCCAGACACGATCAGTCCGGACAGATCGTGATCCTGCACGATCACGCGGTCTGAAGTCGCCGCAGGTCTATTCCGTCGCCTCGTTCCAGCGTTCCTGGAACGCATCGACGGCGTCGCTGAAGGATGCCTTCAGACGGTCCCAGCGATCAGCCGAGCCCTCTCGCATTTCCTCCAGCTTCTCTGCAGCGTCCTCGCGCAGTTCCTTCAGTTCCACCAAGCGCTCGTCCAGTGCCTCACGGGCTTCGCCGGAGGCATCCGAGGCCTCGTCGCTCAGGGTCTCGATCCGCTCGTCGAGGGCGTCGATCAGTTCCTCGGCCTTCTCGATGGCCTGATCCTTCTTCTCGACGGAATATTCCTGGACAGATGCCCATGCCTCGCGCAGTTCCTCGCGCAGTTCCTCGCGGGTCTCCTTGCCGGTCTCGGTGGCGTAGGCGGCTGAACTGGCGGCGAGAACGCCGGCCGACGCCAGGGCGGCAATCATCGTGGTGCGAAATCGGCTCATGGTCATGTACCTCCATGGATACTGAACGTGTCTGACAGCACCCCATATGGTCATCGGGTATGAGCTTTGAAGGTCCTGTCTCAGCCCTGTCCGGTCATGAGCCTGCGTGCCGTCGCCGGGTCGGCGAGCGGGCGACCCAGGCTTTCCGCGGCTTTCGCGGCCTGTCGGACAAGGGCGGCATTGTCGGGTGCAATGCTGCCATCGGCCAGTTGCATGTTGTTCTCGAATCCCACCCGGGCATGGCCCGAGAGTTCCAGCGCACGCGCCGCACAGGCGCTTTCCTGCGCCCCGAAGGCACAGACCGACCAGAGCCAGCCGGCATGATCCGGTGCGGCGCGCATGGCGGCGAGGAACGGGTCGATGTCGGCGGGTTCCGACTGCTGATCCTTGCTGTAGCGGCCGAGGACGAAGAGCACGTTCGGCTGCCCCTGCGGCACGACCTGTCGCGCCCGCAGGCGCTGGAAGCGCCGGACGTCGGCGTCGTCATACAGGATGTGCTGCACCATGATCCGCTGTTCAGCCGCGAAGGCCAGGAACCGGGCGAAGGCATCGACGGCGTCCGCATCCGTCTCATCCGGCACGAACTCCCGCAGTCCCAGCGAAACCGCCTCCGGCACCAGCGCGCGCATGGCCGCGAGCTGTGCCGGTGCCTGGTAGATTCCCGCCGCCTCGCTGGTGGCCTGCACGACCAGGTCATCGCCCACGGCTGCCCGGATCGCGGCGGTGGCCTGCCGGTACAGTTCAGGGTCGAGGCTGTGGCGCTGGCCCGAATCCCGTACATGCAGGTGGATCATCGCCGCGCCTGCCTCGCGGCAGGCACGCGCGGTCTCGGCAAGGGTCGCTGGCAGCACGGGCAGCGCCGCATGGTCACCTGTGGTGCGGCGCGCGCCGTTCGGCGCGACGGTCAGGATGGCTGGCTGTGCGTTCATCGAAACGGCTCCTTCAGAAGAATGCGCCACGGGCGGAGACGGGCCAGATCCGCTCCACCACGCCACCGCGATGGCCGACATACCAGTCGTGCAGGTTGATGGTCGGGTCGCAATGCCCCGGGATCAGCAGGATCTTCTGCCCCAGGTCGAGCCTTGCCCCGCCGTCCAGGCGCAGGGTGCCATGCTCATCCGATGGACCGGCATAGGTCACGCCGGGCTGGTCCACGACCAGCGGCAGGCCGGATTCGAAGCTGGTGGACTTCAGACCGACGTCGCAGATCGCGGTGCCTGCGCGGGCGGTGCTCATGATCGTGGTCAGCAGGAAGAGGCTGTGTTCGAACCGCCGGTCCGGTGCGCCATCGGCGTCGAGATTGCGGCCATAGTCCGCATCCATGAAGGCATAGGACCCGGCCTGCAACTCGGTCCAGAGGCCCGATTCGGCCTCGAAGGGTGCCGTGCCCGTACCCGCCCCGGTGACCGTCGGGCAGGCAATCTCGGCCGCTGCCAGCAGATCGAGCATCGTCTGCACCGCCCCGGCTGCATGGCGAATTGCGCCGGCGCGTTCCCCCGCGCCCCGGATGTGCTGGGCCTTGCCGTGATAGGCCTGGATCCCGGCGAACCGCAGTCCCGGCGCCTCACCGATCCGGCGGCAGAGCGCGACCGCCCCGGCATCCGGCGCAACACCGCAGCGCCCCATGCCCACATCGATCTCCAGATAGACGTCCAGCCCGACACCGATCCGCGTTGCGGCGGCGGAGAGGTCGTCGATGTTCGCCGCATCATCCACGCAGACGCCCATTGTCGCCGTGCGGGCCAGCCGTGCCAGACGCTCCAGCTTGCGCGGGCCGACGATCTGGTTGCTGACCAGCACGTTGCCGATGCCACCGTGCACCAGCACTTCGGCTTCCGACACCTTCTGACAGCATTGCCCGACAGCGCCGAGGCTGATCTGTGCCAGCGCCACATCCACGGACTTGTGGGTCTTGGCGTGCGGGCGCAGGCCAACCCCTGACGAGTCGGCGAGCTGCTGCATGCGCTGCAGATTGCGCTCGAACGCGTCCAGATCGACCAGAAGGGCAGGGGTATCGACGTCCGCGATCGCATCCCCCGGACGCGCGGGTGGTGGCTGGGTCATGGTGCGGTCGCTTTCTCGTGATGCAGGGAGGCTGGCTGCACGGCGTCGCCAGGCGTAGGCTGAACCGCAAGGGAGATCCGATCATGCGTGCAATGTTTCACTGCCTTGTCCTTCTGATCCTTGCAACGGTCCTGAGCAGTCCCGGGAGTGCCAGGGCCGACGATACGCCGTTACTGCGGGCACTGGACAGTCTTGTTCGGGTGAACACGGAAATCGCGCCCGATGGCCGGACGGCGCAGGCACTGGGCACCGAGCGCGAAGGTACCGGAATCGTTGTCGATGATTCCGGGCTGGTCCTGACCATCGGCTATCTGATTCTCGAGGCGATGGCCGCGACCGTCACCGACATCGACGGGAACCCGGTCGCCGCCGATGTTGTCGCCTACGATCACGCGACCGGGCTCGGCCTTCTGCGCGCCCGGAAATCACTGCGCCGACCCGCCGCACGGCTGGGAAATTCGTCCGGACTGTCGCGGGAAGCGCCTGCCCTGGTGGCCGGTCATGGCGGACAGGAAGCCGCCTGGCCCGTCGCCGTGGCTGACATCCGGGATTTCAGCGCCTACTGGGAGTATCTGCTGGAGGATGCGCTGTTCACGATGCCTCCGGTGCCGGCCTGGCAGGGGGCGGCACTGTTCGGTCCTGAAGGGCAGTTGCTGGGTGTCGGCTCGCTGTTCGTGCCTGATGCGCGACGCAGGCCCTCGCGCCGTCCGGGCAACATGTTCGTTCCGATAGATTCCCTGAAGCCGGTGCTGGGCGACATGCTGACCGCGGGGCGCGGCGTGGCCTCGGAACGTCCGTGGCTTGGCATCTTCACCGACGATCAGAGGGGGTATGTTGTGGTTACATACGTCGCCGTCGATGGCCCGTCGGAGGCCGCAGGACTGCGACCTGGAGATATCGTGCTGGAAGTCGACGGCGAACGGGTCCGGACCATGGCGGAAATGTACCGAAAGGTCTGGACGATGGGCAATCCCGGTGTCGCGGTGCCATTGACCCTGGGACGCCAGGGCGGATTTCACAAGGTCACCGTGACCTCCGGCGACCGGTACAAGTACCTTAAGTGGGAAAGTACCTACTGAGACCGGTCGGACAAGGCACGCCGGAAGGGTTACCTGATTAAGGGGATATTTACAGGTCATAGGTACTACTGGGAGCCGGTCCCTTGCAGAACCAGGCTTTCCGGTTACGGGAGCAAGCTGCGGATCGTGGACATGGCAGAAGGCCGTGCAGGAGTTTTCATGCCCAGGGGCAGCAGTATGCACAATGGTCGTTTTCAGGTTCTGACCGTGTCTTCCGGCCACGGTCGCCTCGATGAGATAGCACCCAGGTTGAGTGTCGGCGGCACCACGGTCGTCGGTCACAGGGTCGCCTCATTGGAAGAGGCGGTTCAGGCCGCCGAGGCGGATCAGTTCGACTGCATCCTGCTGGACATGGGAACCGACGCCGACGCGCCGAAGGCGTTGCGCAATCGCCTGCTCGACAAGGCCATCAACCTGCCGATCATCGTGGTCGCGGACGGTCTCTCGTCCTCGGAGATGGTGGAACTGATGCGTGCCAATGTGGCTGACTGCATCACCGGCAGGGACCTGAGCATCGACCGTGTCGTGCGTGCGATCTGGAACGCGTCCCGGTCCGCCCGCACCGAGCGGGCACTGAGCCTGGCGGAGGCACAGCGCGTCCACAACGTGCTGCACGATCATCTGACCGATCTGCCGAACCGCTCGCTGTTCTTCGACCGCCTCGACCAGGCCCTGTCCCTGGGTGACAGGCAGCGGACACCGCTGGCGATCCTGACCTGCAACATCAATGGCTTCAATCGCATCAATGGCGAGATGGGTCACCATGTCGGTGACCAGTTGCTGCGTGCGGTGTCGGAGCGGATCAGTTCCGCCCTGCGCCGCTCCGACACGCTGGCGCGTCTGGGCGATGACGAATTCGGTGTCATCCTGCCCACCGGCGCCACCCAGGAAGGGGCCGAGCGCGCGGCGGCCAAGATCATCGCCGCGCTCGACATGCCGTTCGAGCTGCATGACCACACGTTCAGTATCGGCATGCGGATCGGCATCGCGCTGTATCCGACCCACGGCACCAAGGGATCGACCCTGCTGGTGCGCGCGGAGAACGCCATGCGGGACGGTCGGCGTGACAACCAGAGATTCGCGGTCCATGTCGCGGGCCGCCACCATGATCAGGACAAGGGCCGTCCCCTGGTCGAGGAATTCAAGCACGCCCTGAACGATGGCGACCGCCAGTTGTTCATGACCTTCCAGCCCAAGATCAACATGCGCAAGCAGCAGATCCATGGTGTCGAGGCACTGGTTCGCTGGCGTCATCCAGACCGCGGCATGGTCTTCCCCGACGACTTCATCCCGCTGGCCGAGGATGCCGGGCTGATCGACAAGCTGACCATGCATGTGCTGAACCACACGCTGGCCCAGCAGGCGGCCTGGCGGGCGGAGGGCATCGACCTCACCGTCGCGGTCAACCTGTCGGCCAAGACCCTGCAGGACGCCCGTTTCCCGGCCCAGGTGCAGGACATGATGCGCAAGTGGTCCTCCGATCCGACCAAGCTGGTGCTGGAGATCACGGAGAGCGCGATCATCCTGGACGTCGACCGCGCGACGGCAACGCTGAACCAGCTCGACAATCTGGGCATTCGCATCTCCATCGACGATTTCGGCACGGGCTATACCTGCCTTTCCTACATCCGGCGCCTGCCGGTCGAGGAACTGAAGGTCGACAAGTCCTTCGTCATCGGCATGGTCACATCGCCGGACGACTGGGTGATCGTCTCGTCCCTGATCGAACTCGGCCACAACCTCGGCATGACCGTGGTGGCCGAAGGGGTCGAGGATGAGCAGACCCTGCGCACACTGGGCGAGGTCGGCTGTGATTTCGCGCAGGGCTACTACATGGCACGTCCGCTTCCTGCCGATGACCTGACCGAATGGCTGATGACGTCCCCCTGGGGGCTGGAAACCACCATGGCAGGCGGCATGGCGAAGCCCAGCACCTCACCGCGTCATCTCCGCGTATCCGGCAAGGCAGCCGAGAACGTTCATGAGTTGCGCCCGGCCTCCAGTATGTGACAGTTTCCCTCGTCGACTGACGGAGGGTTCGGATGCAGATCGGAGCGGCCTGGCGGAGTAGTGTCCGCCGCGTTCTTTGCTGGGTGCTGCTGGTCATCGCCTTGGCACCATCTGCCATGGCGGAAACGGTTGCCGACGGGCTGAATGCCTATCGTGACGGTGATTTCGAGCGCGCACGGCAGATCTGGCAGGACCTGGCCGATGACGGCAATGCCGCCGCGCAGTTCAATCTGGGAACACTCTATGATTCCGGCGAGGGTGTTGCGCAGGATACCGCGCGCGCGGCCGAGCTCTGGGCCGCTGCGGCGGATCAGGGCCTGCTGATCGCGGCCCACAATCTCGCCTTGATGGAACTCGAACAGGCGGAGGGAGATCCCGCCCGTCTGGAGGCCGCCCGCGCGCGGCTGGAGCAGGCCGCAGCATCCGGTCTGCCCAGGGCGACCTATACCCTTGGCAAGATGTACCTGATGGGTGTCGGCGTGCCGCAGGATGAGGCCAGGGCGCTTGAACTGCTGCGTCGGGCAGCGGACGCCGGGCTGCCACAGGCGGAATACAACATGGGCAAGATCTATCGCGACGGTCAGGGTGTGACGGCTGATCCGGTCGCCGCCGCGGACTGGTTCGGGCGCGCGGCGCGTCACGGTCACGCCGGGGGACAGGATCACTATGCCCGACGCCTCGTGATGGGGGAGGGGGTCGCGGCAGATCCCGTCACGGCGCTGGGCTTCGCATTGCTTGCCGCCCGCCAGGATTACCCTGATGCTCTCGCCATGGCCGAAGACCTGAAACAGAAGCTGGGGATCATGGATGTTGCCGCCGCAGTACGGTTCGCCGATACCTTCGTGCCTGTCCCGCCTTCCACGGCGGTGACCCAGTGACGTCCGTGGCGTGGCAGTTGCTTCGTCGTGGGCTGCTTGTCCTGTGCGGGTTGCTGCTTCTGCTCGGAACCGCCAATGCACAGGCGGATCTGCCGCCCGACCTGAGACAGCGCCTCGACCATGGTGTTGCGGAGGCCCGGGCACGCAATGCGGAGGCGCGGGAAAACCCGGCTTTCAGCGATCTCAGACCCGGCAATGAACATGTCGCCTCCGTCGCGGTGATCAACGCGGCAGGCAACCCGTCGCGCGCCGCTGCGATCGTCGGCTATCTCTCGGAGCAGATGCCGGAGGCGCGGGGACAGATCAGCCGCGCGGTGGGTGGCAGTTTCCCGGGCTTCGGCACGGAGATTCGCGCCGCCGCCGGTACGCCGCCGACACCGCCACAGCCTGCGTTCGCGCAGGGCGCGGATACGGTCGGCTTCTGGTACAACCAGCCTGCCCTCGACCGGTTCCGCACCGGCCCGGCGGTTGCCGTTTCGGATGCCCCGCTGCCATCGGTCGGGGCCGGGCCAGCATCGGGGACCGGGCCGAAGCGTTCAGCCGAACTGCCCCCGCTCGTGGCTGTGGAGCAGCCCTGGGATCCGCTGCAGCCCATGAACCTGCTTTTCTACAGCTTCAATCAGGCGGTGGACCTGGTGGTGCTGCGTCCTGCGGCCTGGTTGCTGGACAAGGCACCGGACCCGGTCCAGACCAGCATCGCCAATGCGGTCCACAACTACAGCGAACCGATCATCTTCGTGAACGACATCCTGCAGGGCGAGTTCACGCAGGCCAGCCTGTCGGTGGGGCGTTTCGCACTGAACACGACGCTGGGCCTGGGGGGCCTGTTCGATGTTGCCGACATGTGGTTCGGGTGGGAGCCGCACAACGCCGACTTCGGGCAGACGCTGCACAGCTATGGTGTTCCGCCGGGTCCCTATCTGGTGCTGCCGGTGCTGGGGCCGACCAACCTGCGTGACGCGTTCGGCTATGCGGCGGCGGAGGCGGCGGACCCCTTCGCGCTGGTCACCCGGGTGCCGGGCCGTATCGTCCACGGTACCGTGGAGGAACTGTCGGACCGCATGATCGCCTATCCCGCCGAGGAAGCCATACGCAATGGCGAGAACCACTACGAGCGCCAGCGCGCACTGTACTATCAGCGCAGGGCCGTTACCCTGTCGCGGCGCACATCGCGACAGACAGACGGGGCGGCGCTGGACGCCGACCTGTCGCGGCCGGAATTCCACCGGCCTGAATTCGATCACTGACGGGGCGGGATTGATCCGCCCTCTGGGGAGGAAACTGGGACATGCCGATCTTCGGTCCTGATGTCACGCTCAACAATCCGGCCTACATCGACGAGTCCGCGCGCATCTTCGGCAAGGTGACGATCGAGGAACAGGCGTCCGTCTGGGCCTATGTCGCCATGCGCGCGGAAGTACGCGACATCGTCATCGGCAAGCGCACCAACATTCAGGATTTCTGCATGGTGCACGTGGGGTCCCATACCAGCTCCATCATCGGGCAGGACTGCTCGATCACCCATCATGCGATCATCCATGGCTGCCAGCTGGGCGACAACGTGCTGGTCGGCATCAATGCGACGGTCATGGACGGGGCGGTGGTGGGCGACAACTGCATCGTCGGGCAGAATGCCTTCGTGCGGGAGAACCAGGTGGTGCCCCCCAATTCCATCGTCGTCGGCGTGCCTGCCGTGGTGAAGGCGACACGCAACAACTATCTCGCCAACCGCATGAATGCGTTCATGTATTACGAGAACGCGCTGGCCTATGCGCTGGGCAATTATCGGCGTTGGAACGAGGAGTCATTCGTGCAGCTTGCCGCCGACGAAATGGACCGGCTGAAGGCTGAACTGGCCGCGATGCAGTCACAGGAGGCACAGCAGCAATGAGCACCGCCAACATCGAGATCCGCGCCCCTTACCTGATGTTTCTGGGCGACGTGCATGACCAGCTTGCCGCCAAGACGGCCACGGGGGTGGTCCACTGGCGCCGTGACGACTGCATCGGCCAGGTGCGCTTTCCCGACTGCAAGGCCGATCTGGGCCTCTCCGACATGACCGTGGCCGAAGGGCGGCAGGCGGGGGCGGCCACACTGGTGATCGG
The DNA here is from genome assembly GCA_016865035.1 of Kordiimonadales bacterium IMCC3096. Classification (GTDB taxonomy): domain Bacteria; phylum Pseudomonadota; class Alphaproteobacteria; order Minwuiales; family Minwuiaceae; genus Minwuia. The sequence continues at coordinate 1,083,173 of CP018227.1, read as the reverse complement.
CGCGGTCAATCCCGGTGGCGTCCTGCCCGATCACTGGGTGGCAGCCATCGTCGAGGCGCTGGAGAGCGGTATGGATGTGGCCTCCGGCCTGCACATGCGGCTCGCCGCGCAGCCGCAGGTGGCGGCGGCGGCGCGACGCACGGGCCGCGCCCTGTTCGATGTGCGCCATCCGACAGGCAGCCTGCCCACCGGCAAGGGCACGAAACGTCAGGGCAAGCGGCTGCTGACCGTGGGCACCGACTGCTCCGTCGGCAAGATGTACACCTCCCTCGCCATCGCTGCCGAGATGCAGGCGCGGGGCTGGAAGGCGGATTTTCGCGCCACGGGCCAGACCGGAATCTTCATCGCCGGTTCCGGCATTTCGGTTGACGCGGTGGTCGCCGACTTCATTTCCGGCGCGGCGGAGGTGCTGGGTCCGGCCAACGACCCGGACCACTGGGACATCATGGAGGGGCAGGGATCGCTGTTTCATCCCTCCTTCGCCGGGGTGACCATGGGGCTGATACACGGCTCCCAGCCCGATGCGCTGGTGCTCTGCCATGAGCCGACCCGGCGGAAGATGCGCAACGTGGAACATCCGATTCCGGCCATCGACGCCTGCATCCGGGCGCATGTGGAGGCGGCGCACCTGACCAACCCGGACGCCCGCTGCATCGGCATCGCCGTGAACACCAGCGCATTGCCGGAGGCCGAGGCCGCCGACTGCCTGAAGATGATCGCCGACCAGCATGGCCTGCCGACCGTCGATCCGGTGCGGACCGGCGTTGCCGTGCTGGTGGACGCGCTGGCGTGAGGCAGCTTTCGTTTCAGCGGGAGGTCTGGCCGATCCGGGGCACCTTCCGCATCTCCCGCGGGACCAAGACCACCGCCGAGGTGCTGGTTGCCCAGGTGACCCAGGACGGCGTCACGGGGCGGGGTGAATGCGTGCCCTATCGGCGCTATGGCGAGACCTTCGAGAAGGTGGAGAAGCAGATTTCGGAGGCGCAGAAGGCCATCGAAGGCGGCGCCGACCGGCACGCCCTGCTGGAGCTGATGATCGCGGGCGCGGCCCGCAATGCGGTCGATTGCGCGCTGTGGGATCTGGAGGCGAAGCTGGCCGGAAAGCCCGTGCATGAACTGGCAGGCCTGCCCGCACCGGGACCCGTCACCACCGCTTTCACCGTCACCCTGGACGATCCGGAGAAGATGGCGGAAGTCGCGGCGCGGGAGGCGCATCGCCCGCTGCTGAAACTGAAGCTCGGCAATCCGGACGGCGATGTGGTGCGCGCCCGTGCCGTTCGGGAGGCAGCCCCGGATTCGATCCTCGTCGTGGATGCCAATGAGGGCTGGAAGCCCGACCAGCTGAATGACCTCTTCGCCGCCTTTGCCCAACTGGACGTGCGGATGATCGAACAGCCCCTGCGTGCCGGTGACGACGCCGCGCTGGGCACGGTCAGCCGGGCGGTGCCGATCTGTGCCGACGAGAGCTGCCACGCCACCGACAGCCTGGACGCGCTGCGGGGCCGCTACGACATCGTCAACATCAAGCTGGACAAGACCGGCGGCCTGACCGAGGCGCTGCGCCTGCGCGACGCCGCCCGGGCACAGGGGTTCCAGGTCATGGTCGGCTGCATGGTCGCCACCAGCCTCGCCATGGCCCCGGCCCTGCTGGTGGCGCAGGGCGCGGACTTCGTCGATGTCGACGGCCCCCTGATGCTGAAACAGGACCGCGAACCGGGCCTGACCTTCGACGGTTCGACCGTCAGTCCGGCGACTGCGGATCTGTGGGGGTAATTCAGCCCACCGCCGCCTTCAGCCGGGGCGCGACTTCCTTCACGAACTTCTCCAGGTGCGGGTTCATCTGGTCGGTGGTCATGCCGGGCGGGACGGCCCAGGTGACCAGGTCGGTGATGCCGAACTCGGTCACGAAGGCGGTCAGTTCGCGAACGCAATGGTCCACGTCGCCGACTACCCAGCTTTGGGGAATGCGGCCGACATCGGTCGTGCTGGACAGGCCGTCCCCGGATTCGCGGTTGAAGCGCAGGTAGACTTCCATGCGATAGCGTTCCGCGCGTTTCACGGCGGGCCAGTCGCGTTCCGGGTCGTCGGTGACGAGGCAGGAGCGGATGATGCCGATGCGCCGGGTGTCCGGGTCAATGCCCTTTGCCGTCATGTCTTCCCGCCAGGGGTCCAGCACCTCTGCCCGCGTGCCCTGGGGCAGCAGGTTGGTGCCGAAACGGGCAGCGCGACGGGCGCCGGCCTCCGACATGGCGGCGATCCAGAGCGGCGGGCCACCCGGCTGCACGAAACCCGGCTTGATCACCACATCCTCGAACTGGAACCGCTTGCCGGTGAAACTGAACGTCTCGCCGGAGAAGCAGTGCTGCAGGACCGCGATCCCTTCCTCCGTGCGTGACACCCTCTGCTTCACGGGAATGCCGAAGCCGCGGAACTCGTGCGGCGCGTAGCCCATGCCGATGCCGATCTCCACCCGTCCGTTGCTGATGTTGTCGATCACGGCCAGATCCTCGGCCAGCCGTACCGGGTTCTGGAACGGCATCAGGCAGATGTCCGACGACAGGCGCACATGCTTCGTGCGTGCCGCCATGGCCGCCGCAACCGGAATCCACGACGGCAGGTAGCCGTCGTCGAGGAAGTGATGCTCGGTGAACCAGGCGAGGTCGAGCCCCAGCGTATCCAGCCAGGCCACCTGATCCATGATCGAGGCATAGAGATCCGGGTTGGCGATGCCGGAATCCGGTGGATTGCGGAAGTCATAGGCGACGCCGATCCTCAAGGCTGGCTTCATCGGTCACTCCCTCCTGCGGCGAACGGTCAGGACCATGATGCCTGAACCGGGCGCGCAGATACAGAATGCGTGGCTGCGGGACGGGTCCGACGTCTCAGCGGACGGTCATGATGGTCAGGAACTGGTCAACTGTCCGGCCATCGGTGGCCAGCGGCAGCATCAGGGATTCCTGTTTCAGGAAGTCACGCCCACGCCAGTTGACGGTGCCCCAGCTCCGGACTGGCCGGGGGGTGTCCATGAGGCACAGGTAGGTCTCCAGCGCCCAGGACGGCATGGACGCGCCCACGGCCTTGCCGGTGTTGTCCCGACCGACCAGATCGACGATGCGGGTGCCGACCAGTGAATAGACCAGGTCCTGCCGGTCCGGGTTGACGCGCAGCAGGCAGAGCCATCCGAAGTAGGGCTGAAGCTCCGTCACTGTGAAATCGGACCGCGCGGGCAATCTTTCGCCGACATACCGGCTTTCCCAGAGGGTCAGCAGGGAGGCGACCAGTGGGTCATCAAATGCCAGTGCGGGGTCCAGATAGAACTCTGGTGGGGCGGAAAGTGCTTCCAGTCGGGAATCTTGGGCGGGCCAGGTGCGATTCATGTCTGCCTTTTCACTGGTGCGCCCTGCGCCGCTCAATCGGACGGAGGCCAGCAACTTCTCGTTCTGGGTGGAGGAGCCGCGACGGACATCCCGTTTTCGCGACCGGCCTTATCCCTGGTGGCATGCTTTGTCCAGAGCCGGACCGGCACAACCCACGGACCCGGTGTCGCAGTCCGGTTCTCGCCATGCCGACCGGCGGTCGGGAATCATGTCGTATCCGTCAGGTGCGGTGTGGCGTGTCGGGAGGGCTGTAGAACATTGCCAGTATCATCACCTGATCCACTTCGACGCCATCGTGGGCGAGGGGCAGCATCAGGGCCTCGTGCCGCAGGAACTCGCGTTTTCGCCAGGCGGCCGGACCCCAGAGGCGCAGGGGACGTGGATACCTGAGGAGCTGCATGGAGATGTTCCGCACGCCCTCCGGCAGGACCTCGCTCAGCTTCTTCCCGGTCGAGTCGCGTCCCACGTTCCGGACAATGTTGGTGCCGACCAGGGAGAGGACCATGTCGGACCGGTCCGGGGTGACGCGCTGCAGGCACAACCAGCCGAGATAGGGGCGCAGGCTGTCCATGTCGAAGTCCCGACGTGCCGGCAGTTGGCCTGCAGTGCAGCGGGAAGTCCAGAGGTCGAGCAGTGAGTCCGGCAGCTTGTTGTCGAACTGCAGCGTCAGATCAATGTTGAAATCCGGCGCCACACCCAGGGACTGGTATTGACGGTCGAACGGTTGCCAGATCGCGTTCATCTGCTCGGGCTCCCCACGGGCCACAGGACCAGGGCACCAAGGCCGCCATTCCGCAGTGCGCGCGAAACCCTGCCCTGACCGCGCGCCTCGGGCCGTAGAACTGGCGGAACGGTACGCGGATACGCCACTGGTGCGCGTATCATCGCACCGAATGGCTCAAAGGTCGAATGTCAGGGCCGCAACGCATGTGAACGTGAGCCAGATCAGCACCAGCAGGGGCAGTCCCGCCTTCACATAGTCGCTGAACCGGTAATGGCCGGGGCCCATGACCAGGAGGTTGGTCTGATAGCCCATCGGGGTCGCGAAGGAACAGTTGGCCCCGAACAGGGTAGCGTAGACGAAAGCCACCGGCGGCACCCCCAGCTGGTCCGCCAGGCCGATGCCGATGGGGGTGAACAGCACCGCAGTGGCGTTGTTCGACAATACGTTGGTGAAGCAGGCGACCAGCAGGAAGAAGCTGGAGAGGATCACCACCGGCGGCGCACCGTCCAGCACCGCCATCAATTGCTGCGCCACATAGTCGGCACCGCCGGTGCCATGCAGCGCGGTGCCCATGGCAAGTGCGGCCCAGACCAGCACGGCCACTCGCCGGTCCAGTGCGCGGGAGGCCTGGTGGATGTTCAGGCAGCCGGTGGCCAGCATCAGCACCGCCCCGCCAAGGGCCGCCACGACGATGGGCAGGATGCCGGTCGCCGCCGTCGCCACGACAGCGCCGAAGATCAGCGCCGCCCGCTTCGCCAGTTCCCGCGCCGGCAGGTCATAGGCCGACCATTCCTGCAGGATGACATCCCGGTTGAACCGCAGCCTGTGCACGTCGCTGCGGTGCCCCAGCGTCAGCAGCACATCGCCCGCCTCCAGACGGATATCGTTCAGGCCCTGCCGGATCATGCGGCTGCGGCGCTGGATACCCAGGACCGTACAACGGGTGCGGGTGTGAAAGACGATCTGTGCCAGATTGCGTCCGATCATCCGGCTGGCCGGAGCGACGATGACTTCCGCCAGCAGGAAGTCGCGGTCCATCGGCGCGTCATCGCCTTCCGGCGGGGGCAGGTCGTCGCTGGCATGCATCGCCTGCAGCATATCCGGCGTCCTTGCCATGGCCTCGGTGATCGACTTGCGCGTGGCGGCGATGATCAGCTCGTCGCCGACCTGCAACTCGATCTCGTCGAACGGGGGGAGCATCTGCTCCTCCCCCCGCTGGATCAGGCGCACGGTGATGCCGGGCATGCTGGGGAACAGTCCCGCGCGCGGTTTCTCGCCCACCAGGGACGATCCGTCGCGAACATCGATCTGGGCGATGAACTGCCGCCCCTCCACACCATGGGTCAGGGACTGGGCCAGGGTTGCACGGTCCGGCAGCAGTCTTGGGGCAACGAAGATGACGTAGATCATGCCGACCCCGGCCAGCACGATGCCGATGGCGGTGATGTCGAAGAACTCGATCTTCGGCTGACCGGCGCGGACGGCAGCGGCGGAGACCAGCAGGTTGGTGGACGAGCCGATGACCGTGGTCATGCCGCCCAGGATCGCGGCATAGCTGAGCGGGATCATCAGGCCACTGGCGCTGCGCCGCATCCGGTCGGCGATGACGACCATGATCGGAATGAAGATGACCACGACCGGCGTGTTGTTGAGGAAACCGCTGAGTGCCATGACAGCGCTCAGGGCCGCCGCAACGGCCAGGAAGGGGTGTTTCCGCCGCAGTGACACCATCCTGCGCGCGGACCCGTCCAGCGCGCCCGTCCGCACGATTCCCTGCCCGACGACCATCAGGGCGAGTACCGATATCAGGGCCGGATCAGCCAGCCCCGCCAGCAGCGTCGTGGTGGTGATCTCCGGCAGGCCCGGCTGCGCCGCCTGCGGCATGTGGAAGAACAGTGCCGACAGGAAGGCCACGACGCACAGGGACACCATCTCGATGGAGAACCGCTCCGTCGCATAGGCCACCACCGCCACGGCGATGATGCCGAAGACCAGCCACATCTGCAAAGTCGGCTCGATGGCCGCCATGGACCTGTTCCCCCTCCGGATGCCTGCGGTCACGCGACCTTCCCGGACCGAGCCAATATGGCGTAGGGCAGGGATGTTGCAATGCCTGTCTCCGTGGCTTGCCCGCTGCGCGGGGGAGGCGTATGAGGCGCGTATGAGCATCCCACCCGAAGCATGGTCCTACTACGAGGCCACGGTGCGCCGGCCAGTGTTCGCGGACCTGCCTGACGGCGATGTCGAGGCAGAGGTCTGCGTTGTCGGCGGTGGTCTGACCGGCGTCAGCGTCGCGCTGGAGCTGGCGGAACAGGGTGTGGATGTCCGGCTGATCGATGCCGGGCGGATCGGTGGCGGTGCCAGCGGGCGAAACGGCGGGCAGATCAATACCGGGCTGGCACCGGGCGCCACCGGCCTGCTGGACCTCTGCGACCGGGAAACGGCACGGGCGCTGTTCGACCTTTCGGAGCAGGCGATCCGGCTGATCGATGCGCGGGTGGCGCAGTACCGCATCGACTGCGACCTGGCGCGCGGGTTCTTCTTCGGCGCGGTAAAGCCATCGCGCATGAAACACATGGTGGCGGAGCGCGATGCCCTGCGGGATGTCTTCGGTCTCGACCGGCTGCATGTGCTTGACCGGGCCGAAGCCATCGACCTGACCGGCTCGGACCGGTTTCATGGGGGTCTGCTCGACCCTTCCGCCGGTCACCTGCACAGCCTGAAATACTGTCTCGGCCTCGCGCGCGCGGCGACAGCGGCGGGTGCGAAACTGCATGAGAACGTGGCGGCCACCGCCGTGGACGCCGAACAGGGCATCGTCACCACAGATCGGGGCACGATCCGCGCCGAGCATGTCGTTGTTGCCGCCAATGCCTATCTGGACGGGCTGCTGCCCGCGGTTGAACCACGCGCGCTGGGGGTCGGCACCTGGGTCATGACCACCGCGCCCCTGCCGATGGAGGTCAGGGAGCGGCTGCTGCCTGGCAATGAATGCGTCTGCGACGACAACAATGTCCTCGACTACTTCCGTTTCACGGCAGACAACCGGCTGCTGTTCGGTGGCGGCGTCAGCTATCTGGGGCGGGAGGATGGGCCGCAGGCCGCCGGGCTGCTGCGCCGTCGTATCGCCATGACCTACCCTGAACTGGCCGACGTGCCGGTGGGGGAGGTCTGGGGCGGCAAGGTCTCCATCACCATGAACCGCCTGCCGGATCTGGGGCGTGTGGGGCGGCGGGTCTGGTATGCGCAGGGCTTCTCCGGCCAGGGTGTGGCGGTCACCGGCATCGCCGGAAAGCTGATTGCGGAGGCGATCCGGGGCGACGACAGCGGCTTCCGCGTCATGGCGGATGTGGCGCACAGGGACTTTCCGGGCGGGCCGCTGCTGCGGCGCCCGCTGGTCACGCTCGGGCGTCTCTGGTACCGCCTGCTGGACCACTTCTGACACCCTGCGCGGCGCATCCGGTTTCCCTGTTGCGCCGCATCGTGTATCTTCCCGCCTCCGAACCTGATTTTCCGATACCTTCCAAGGGGTTGTACTGGCCATGCGCGCCGAAACCGAACAATTGGTCGCCGACATCAAGCAGTCACTGGAACTGCTGAGGAGGCGTCTTTGACTGGGATCAGTCCCTTCGCCGTCTCGATGAACTGAATGCCCTCGCCGAGGATCCGGACCTGTGGAACGACGCGGACCGGGCCCAGGCGCTGATGAAGGAGCGCACGACGCTCGACCAGTCGATCACCCGGCAACGCGAACTCGAACAGGAACTGGATGACTCCGCGGAGTTGATTCTGCTGGGGGAGGAAGAGGACGACGCCGCCACCGTGGAGGAGGCCGAGGCCACCCTGCGCCGCATGAAGGAACAGGTCGACCGCCTGTCGCTGGAGGCCCTGCTTTCGGGGGAAGCCGACAGCAACGACAGCTATCTGGAAGTCCATGCGGGTGCCGGTGGCACCGAAAGCCAGGACTGGGCGGAGATGCTGCTGCGCATGTATGTGCGCTGGGCGGAGAAGCGCGGCTACAAGATCGAATGGATCGAGGAATCGGGCGGTGAGGAGGCCGGCATCAAGTCCGCCACCGTGCGGGTCCAGGGCCACAACGCCTATGGCTGGCTGAAGTCGGAGAGCGGCGTGCACCGCCTGGTGCGGATTTCGCCCTATGATTCGCAGAGCCGCCGCCACACCAGCTTTGCCTCCGTCGGGGCGTTCCCGGCCATCGATGACGAGATCGACATCGAGATCGAGGACAAGGACCTGCGGGTCGACACCTACCGGGCGTCGGGCGCGGGTGGCCAGCACGTCAACCGGACCGATTCGGCGGTGCGTATCACGCATGAGCCGACCGGGATCGTCGTGCAGTGCCAGAATGACCGCAGCCAGCACAAGAACCGCGCCGCCGCCATGTCGATGCTGAAGGCGCGCCTCTACGAGCGTGAGCTGCAGATCCGGGAAGCCGAGAAGCAGGCCCTGCACGACGCCAAGGGCGACATCGGCTGGGGCCACCAGATCCGCTCCTACGTCCTGCACCCCTACCAGATGGTGAAGGACCTGCGCACGGGCGAGGAAACCGGCAATACCCAGGACGTCCTCAACGGCGACCTCGACGCCTTCATGGAAGCCGCCCTCGCCCAGCGCGTCGGCGGCGGCGAGGCGGAGGCGGGATAGGGACGATCAGGTGTCATGAGCGGAGAGTCGCCAGCGGGTCAGGACTGGAGCGATCGCGAGATCGACCTGATCGTTGCCGACTACTTCGCCATGCTGCGGCTGGAGCTTGCCGGCGAACGTTACAACAAGACCGAGCGTCGGCGGGCGTTGCAGCAGTTCGTCAAGCGCTCTGACGGTTCCATCGAATTCAAGCACCAGAACATCAGTGCCGTTCTGCGAGAACTCAGCCTGCCATGGATCTGGGGCTACAAGCCCGCAAAGAACTACCAGAAGACCGCCCTGCCCGCAGGCATCGAACGCTATCTGACGAAGCAGCCGGAAACCGTCGCGACCGCAGAAGCGTTGCGACCGCCGCAGGGATTGCAGGAGAGCGGAATCATCTTTCTTGAAACCGCACCGCCGCTGGTCGCAGCTGATACCGTCCTGGGCACCGAAATGCAGAGATTGGTACGCAAGTTCGACCCCGCAGCACGGGATGCCCGCAACAGGGCGCTGGGCAAGCGGGGAGAGGAGAAGGTGTTCCATGACGAACGGGCGCGCCTGAAACTTGGTGGGCGTGATGATCTCGCCCGAAAGGTCGAATGGACTTCGCAGGAACGGGGCGACGGCGCGGGGTATGACATCCACTCCTTCGACCTTCGCGGCAGGGAGCGCCTGCTGGAGGTCAAGACGACCACCGGCACCCGCACCACGCCGTTCTTCATCTCGGAGAATGAGCTCAGCTTCTCGGAGGAGCGTCCCGACGCCTTCTGCCTGGTGCGGCTTTACCAGTTCGGCCATGAACCCGGTGGCTTCGAACTCCGACCGCCATTGGAAAAGTCGGTGAATTTGAAACCGACCACCTACAGGGCGTCGTTCTGATTTCGATCGCCGTCGTCTGCGTCCCTCAACACTCCACCATGCTGACCGGGATGCGGAGGGCGAGGCCGCCGAGGGAGGTTTCCTTGTAGGTGGCGGCCATGTCGCGGCCGGTGTCGCGCATGGTCTCGATGACCTGGTCCAGGCTGACGAAATGGGTGCCGTCGCCCTTCAGGGCCAGCCGGGCGGCGTTGATGGCCTTGATGGCGCCCATGGTGTTGCGTTCGATGCAGGGGATCTGCACCAGCCCGCCGATGGGGTCGCAGGTGAGGCCCAGATTGTGTTCCATGCCGATCTCCGCTGCGTTCTCCACCTGCTCGTTCGTGCCGCCCAGCACCGCGGCGAGACCGCCCGCGGCCATGGAGCAGGCGACGCCGACTTCGCCCTGACAGCCGACCTCCGCCGCCGAGATGGAGGCGTTGAGCTTGTAGAGGCTGCCGATGGCGGCGGCGGTGAGCATGAACTTCACGACACCGGCGTCGGAGGCGCTGTTCACGAAGCGGGTGTAATAGGCCAGCACGGCGGGGATGACGCCCGCCGCGCCATTGGTGGGGGCGGTGACGACCCGGCCCCCGGCCGCATTCTCCTCGTTCACCGCCAGGGCGTAGAGGTTGATGTAGTCCATCACCGTCAGCGGGTCCTTCATGCTGGCTTCCGGCCTGGCCAGCAGGGACTGGTGAATGGCACGGGCGCGGCGTTTCACCTTCAGCCCGCCGGGCAGCAGGCCTGTCTCCCGACAGCCACGCTCGATGGAGCTTTCCATCACCTGCCAGATCTCGATCAGGTGCGCTGAAACATCAAGGCCGGGGCTGATCGCCGCCTCGTTCGCGGCCATCATCTCGGCGATGCTCAGCCCGGTCTGCCGACCCCGTTCCAGCAGCTCGACCGACCCTGCAAAGGGATGGGGTACCGCGATGTTGCGTCCCGCCCAGGCCGGTGTCTCGCCCCGCATCTCCGCCTGGTCCTGGATGAAGCCGCCGCCGACGGAGAAGATGACTTCCCGGTGCAGTTCCGCGCCGGTGGCGTCCTCAGCCACGAAGACCATGCCGTTCGGATGCTCGGGCAGGCTTTCGGTCAGCAGGAAATCGAGGTCGCGTCGCGGCTCGAAGCCGATCTCCACCCGCCCGTCGAGCAGCATCCGCCCGGTCTCGCGAATCTGCGCCACCATGCGGTCGGCATCGTCCGCATCCACCCTGTCCGGCACCTGGCCCGCCAGGCCCAGGATCAGTGCCTTGTCGGTGGCATGGCCAAGGCCGGTCAGCGCGAGGGAGCCATAGAGGTCGACCCGTACCCGGGCGGTGGCCTCCGTCAGCGCACGGCTGTCCAGCGCGTCAAGGAAGCGGCGCGCGGCCCACATCGGGCCGACGGTGTGGGAACTGGACGGGCCGATGCCGACCTTGAACATGTCGAAGACGCTGATGGTCATGGGTGCAGCCTCCTGAGCGCGCGCGTCCTACCCTAGCGTCAATGTACTTGCGTGGGGGCGGTCCATGCACGGCGTGGACGGCAACAATACCGACATCGCGGTTTGACCATCGCCTCTGCGGGGGCATAGGTTCGCGACAGACGGAACATTTGGGGAGAACCGGTCGTGACCTTGCCTCTGGAAGGACTGACGGCTTACGAATTCGGCAGCAATGTCGCGGGGCCTTTCGCGGGGTCGATCCTTGCGGAACTGGGCGCGACCCTGATCAAGGTGGAGCGGCTGGAGGGCGACGACGCCCGTGTCTGGGGACCGCCGTTCGCCGATGACGGCACGGCGACGATCTTCCACGCCCTGAACCGCAACAAGCGCTCCATCACCGTTGACCTGAAGGACCAGGCGGCGCTGGACGAGCTGAAGGCACGCATTGCCGCCGATGGCGACATCGTGGTGCAGAACATGCGCCCCGGTGCCATGGCGCGGCTGGGACTGGATGCGGAGACCCTGCTGGGCCTCAACCCGCGTCTGATCGTCTGCAACCTGCACGCCTTTGGTGCCAGCGGTCCGCTGAAGGACCGCCCTGGCTATGACGCGCTGATGCAGGCCTTCGGCGGCATCATGTCGGTCACGGGGGAGGAGGGGCGTCCGCCGGTGCGGTGCGGCATCTCCGTCATCGACATGGGCACCGGCATGTGGTGCGCCATCGGTATCCTTTCCGCCCTGCTGCGGCGCGGCGTGACGGGCAAGGGCGGGGTGGTCGATGCGGCCCTGTTCGAGACCGCGGTGCAGTGGATGACCTTCTATTCCGCCGATGCGCAGGTCACCGGCAAGTCACCGACACGGCATGGCTCCGGCGTGCGCGGCATTGCCCCCTATGAGGCGTTCGAGTGCGCCGACGGCTACCAGATCGTCGCCGCCTCCAACGACCGGCTGTTCTTCAAGCTGGCGGACGCGCTGGGTCACCCGGAGTGGAAGAACGACCCGCGCTTCGCCACCAATCCGCAGCGCGACGCACACCGGGTGGAACTGAAGACCATGCTGACCGGCATCTTCCTGCGTGAGCCCCGCAGCCACTGGCAGGGGATTCTGGATGACGCCGGGGTGCCCAGCGCCCCGACCCAGACCACCCAGGAGGTTCTGGCCCACCCGCAGACGATTGCCTCGGGCATGGTGCAGCATCTGACCGGCTATCCGCTGGGCCTTATCGGCCTGCCGCTGCAGTTCGACGGCAATCGCCCCGGCCTGCGCAGCAGCGCGCCCGCGCTGGGCGAGGCCAACGCTGAGGTATTCGGCGGGGAGTGAGCGGTATTTTATCGCCGACCCCGGCCTGCCCTCTCCCCCTGCCGACCACCCACGGGATTATCCTGAACGGGCGGCCGGGAGGCGGAGAGGGCAGGCCGGGGACCGCAAATGATTCCCCTCAGCCGTTCGGCCAGTCGGGCTTGCGCTTCTCCTGAAACGCGCGGAAACCTTCCTTGGCGTCTTCGGTGCCGGCCATGACCGGTAGCATCAGTTGCGTGTACTGCTGCGCCTCGTGGATCGGCATGTCCTGCACGGCGTGCAGCGCCAGCTTGCCCAGCCGCATCGCGGTGGGGGAGCGGCTGGTGATGTCGGCGAGCATCTCGTCCAGCACCTTGTCCAGTTCGCCTGGCGGCGCGACGGCATTGAGGACACCCTCCGCTGCGGCGCGCTCCGCGCTCCACGGGGTGCCGCGCATGCAGAGTTCCATCACCTTGCGGCGGGGCAGGACGCGCAGCATGTAGGGCAGGATGGTCATGGGAAACAGACCGACGCCGACTTCCGGCGTGCCGAGGCGCGCGCCTTCGACACCCACCGCCAGGTCGGCGACGCAGACCAGGCCGAAGCCGCCGCCCAGTGCATGACCATTCACCCGCGCGATCACGGGCAGGGTGCAGGTCTCGAAGGCGCGGAACATTTCCGTCAGCTGCAGTTGCGGACGCGCCGGATCGGTGGCGAAGGGGCTGCCGTCCGGCTGTGGGGAAAGGTCGCCCCCGGCGCAGAATACACGGTCCCCGGCACCGGTCAGCACGACCGCGCGAATCGCCGGGTCAGCCTGTGCGCTGGCCAGTCCCGCGGCGATGCCGCCCGTCACCCGGTCATTCAGTGCGTTGCGGCGTTCCGGCCGGTCGATGGTGATGCGGCAGACCGCGCCATCCATCTCCACACGTACCGGATTTTCCTCAGTATCGGCCATTGCCGTCTCCTCCCCTGTGTCTCTCCCGGGCCGCAGCCTAGGCGATAGGGGAGGAGTGGCAAGTCCGGTCTGTCGGATCAGCCGCAGCAGGCGCCGCCGGAGGCCGGTTTCTCGACCTCGTCCAGCGGCTGGTGGTCGGAGCCGTAGAACTGGATCTCCGCCATGGTGTGGAAGGTTTCCCACGGGACACCGGCGGGATCGCGTGACCAGGACTTGTTGCCCTTGGCGTAGCAGCAGGCAGCATCGCGCTGCGGGGCAACCATCTCTTCCGCAGCAGCCATGCGCGCCTCGATCTCTTCGACTTCGGCGTCCGTATCGACCTGCAGGCCCAGATGATCCAGCCCTTCGCTGCGTCCGGCGCGGGTGGAGATCGCAAAGTTCACTGCCGGATCATCCAGCATCCACTTGGCGTAGTCGTGCTTCTCCACTGTCGGCGCGACATCGAACATGGTCGAGTAGAAGGTCTTGGACCGCTCAAGATCCGAAACCGCGATATGCACGTGCAGGCGTTTCATCCGTCTTCTCCTCTCGGGCGCAGCAATTCTGCATCAGGAAGCTTGAGAGCAGCGCGACCTTCGGGAACTCCGCCCGATGCACCATCCGGCGCCCGTCGCGGGTGGCCGTGATCAGAGCTGCCCGTTTCAGGTGGTCGAGGTGATGGCTGAGCGTCGTCCAGGCGATCTCCAGTTCCCGCACCATGGTGGAGGCATCGGCACCGTCGCGTCCGCGTTCCACCAGATAGCGCAGGATCTGGATCCTGCTGGGATGACCCATCGCCCCGAAGGCTTCTGCTGCTATCTCGTTATCCATGTTTCTAGATATATAGATAATGAGGCGCGCGTCAAGCGGTTCCTGGTGGCGGGCAATGCGATATCCTCTGCCTGCAACACCGGCGGCGATCCTGCCCCGGACGCATGAACTTTCCGGAGAAGGTCCCGCAATGATCTCACGGCGGCGCGCATTGGGTGGCTTGGCGGCCACGGCGGCGATGGCCGGTACCGGTTCGGGGTCGTCGATGGCTGTGGGTGCCGACAGGTCCGTGATTGTCATTGGTGCCGGGATTGCCGGACTGACCGCAGCACGAATGCTCCACCGGAGCGGAATTGATGTCGTGGTTCTGGAGGCATCCGGGCGAATCGGCGGGCGCATCCGGACAGACCGCAGCATGGGTATTCCGCTGGAGGCTGGTGCGGGCTGGATTCATGGCCCGGATGGCAATCCGCTGAGCAGGCTGGTCACGGCGACCGGCAGCGAGACATTCGTCACCGATGACGACAGTCTGGAGGTGCGCACTGCGGACGGTTCCATTGTTCCCGGTCAGGAAGTGGAGGCGACGGAGGACCGGTTGCAGGACATCATCGACGCCGTTGATGCAGTCGCGGAGCCAGGTGCGGGACTGGCGGACGTGATCCATGATGTCGCGCCCGGGGCATTGGATCAGCCCCTGCTTCGCTGGATGGGGTCAGCCTTTACCGAGTTCGATCAGGGAGGCCCGCTGCATCTGCTTTCGGCCAGTGACTTCGATGAGGGCGCAGAGTTCGACGGGGCAGATGTGATCGTGAATGGGGGCTACGACCGCCTTCTCGACCCCCTGCGCCGGGGCCTCGATATCGCCTTCCGGACGCCGGTGGACGCGATACGCCTGCTGCCCGGCGGTGCCGGGGTCGAGGTCCGGGCGGGAGACCGGACATGGCGCGCGCGCCAGGTCGTTTGCACCGTTCCACTGGGCATTCTGAAACAGGGCCGGATAGGTTTCGAGCCGCCTCTGCCAGATGGCCACCGGTCTGCGATTGCGCGGATGGGCATGGGAAACGTGACCCGGATCGCGCTGAGGTTTGCCGCGCCGTTCTGGCCTGTCGGGACGCAGTATTTCGGCATCGTGACGGATCCACCGGGTCGTTGGTGCTGGTTCATGAACGCCCGCACCTTCTCATCCCGGAATATCCTGATCGCGATTTCCGTAGGGTCATATCCGGCAATCGCCGAGGCCATGACGGATGAGGAAATGACCGCTGATGTGATGCAGGTGCTGCGTGGTGCCTTCGGGTCAGCTGTGCCCGAACCGCTGCAGATCATGGCGACACGCTGGTCCCGGGAACCGCACGCGCTCGGGGCCTATTCCTTCAGTCACCGGGACAGCAGCATGGATGACTGGCACATGCTGGCGAAGCCGATCGGAGTCGCCCTGCACCTGGCGGGTGAACATACCAGCTGGCGGCATCGCGGCACCACACATGGCGCCTTGCTGAGTGGTCGCCACGTCGCCCGGCGCATACTTGATCAACTGGCGAGGTAGGTCAGCCACCCCTCGTACTGCCGGTCCAGCCGGTCGTGGTCGATCGGCCCCGCATGGCCGGGACCGGGCATCTGGCCGTCGCGGACTTCGCTGGGGGTGATGCCGAACCGCTTCTTGAAGGCCCGGCCGAACGCCGTGTCGCTGCCATAGCCATGCATCAGGGCGATCTCCAGCAGGGACCTGTGCTGGTGCTGCGGGCTCAGCAACTGCTGCAGCGCGCGGCGCATTCGCGCCTCCCGGATATAGCCCGCGATGCCGCCCATCGGCTCGAACATCCGGTACAGCACCGTGCGTGACATGCCGGCCTCTGCGGCCAGCCACTCGGGGGTCAGGTCGGGTTCCGCGAGATGCGTCTGGATCAGCCGCCGGACCGCCGTCATCCGGCCAAGGTTGCGCAACTGCTCCTGTGGCAGGTTCTCGTCATGCGCCGCGTTCAGGCAGGCCGCGACCAGCGTCAGCGCCGCCGCGCCCAGGTTCTCGGCTTCGGAAAGGGACATCTTTCCGGCGTGACTCATCGCACCGCGGAGGAAGTCCCAGAGGATGGCGACCGTCGGTTGCTGGCGGGTGAAGTGGCGCATGTGCTGGTCGTCGGGGGCGATCAGCCGCTCCGAAAGCAATTCCCGTGGGATGATCAGGGAGAGGTTGCTGAAGGTATCCGTGGTCGCGTGCATTTCACGGGCAAGGTCGTAGACCAGCATCGTGGCGGCCGGATGATCGATCTCCAGGGATCCCGCGACTATCCTTTGCGCGCCTGTCTCGAAGAACTGGATCATGTAGTGATCCAGGCCGTCCTGGCTGATCCGCCCTGCACCACGGGTGAACATCTGCGCCCGCGTCTGGCAGCGGGCGAGCATCATCGGCCCCAGCATGGTCGCGTGGATGCGCGCCTCGAAACCGTCCTGCAAGGCGCTGCGCGGGGCATCGACATCGAAGATGACGGCAATACTCTCCTTCCAGATGCCGAACTGGTCACGTGTTTCGACATTGCCGACGTCGAACAGCGCCTCCGGCGCGAACCCCTTGCGGTTCGACGGTGAAAGGTCAGCGCCTGAACCTGTCGCGTCTCCTCCCAGCATCGGCTCCACTCCCTGTCGAATATCCGGGACACATGATCGGGCGCGACAATATCGCGCGGGCTAGCCTTGGATGAATGTTCTCCGTCACAGAGAAGGCCGTGAACCGAATGTTGCTCAGAAGCTGCGAGATTGCCTCACCCGGAAAATCCGACTTCCTGTCCCTGCGTCCCGACAACCACGATACCTTCAGTCTGACGATGTGGCAGGGCAATGGCGGTGCAGACCAGCGCTTCGTCTTCGTACCTGTGGATGAATCATATCATCGGATACTGACCTTGCGAAAGGATGCCGCCGACCGGCCCTTCCTGGGGGTGGAGCGGCAGTCAGGCGAGGTGGTGGTGGGCCCGCACACCAGTGATGGCAGCCAGCTCTTCCGTGTCATCGACCAGGATGAGGGCCATTTCTCCATTGCCGCCTGCCTTGCCGGGTGCGGCTATCTCGACAGTGCCGACGGCACCCGGGACGTACGCTTCCGTGCCGGCGAGACCAGCGGCGCGCCGCGCCGCAGCCAGTTGTTTCATGTCATCAATGATCACTGCCTCGACTACACGTCCGCCATGCTGGTGGAGACAGGCAGCAAGCCGCGCGCCTTCAAGCTGCTGGAGTGCATCAATGTGGTTGTGGAGGCGGAGCAGTCGGTCTTCCTGCTGCAGGCACTGTCGCTGGAGCAGCTGGAGCGGCTGGCGCGGGCCCTGATCACCGATCCCGGTTTCCGCGCGCTGGTGCAGGATGTCGGTCAGCAGGGCTACCTCAGCGCCAGACAGGCGGAGGCCACCGAACTGCTGCAGAACGCCAAGCAGATCGTGAAGAAGCACCTGGGCCTCAACATCGATCACACGCCGCCGTCGATCGGCGGCATCGTTGCCATCATGGCCGTGACCTGTGCCCTGATGCCGCTGCGCATCTCCACGGAGGAGAAATCCGTGGTCGAGACCGTCGTCGGCACCCTGGGCCTGGTCTCCGCCGTCCTCAAGATCGTCACCCTGCTCGGCATCGGAGGGGCACTCTGGTTCATCGAGATCATGTGGACCGAGTGAGAGGGGGCGGCCCGCTGAAGGTGCCGGGGCGCACTTTCAGCGGGCCGCAATCTCCCTAGAACAGTTCCTTCGCCAGGATTTCCAGGGCTTCCTTCGAGGTGGCGCGGCAGAGCATGGCGCTGACCTTGCGCTCCTTGCCGGCCTGTTTCCAGGCGGCGAGCTGTTCGCGGATGTGGCCGGCCGGGCCGACCAGCGCGACCCTGTCCACCAGTTCATCGGGAACCATCGAGAAGGCTTCGGCCCGGCGACCGGACAGGAAGGCGTCCTGGATCGCGGAGGCGGCCTCGCCATAGCCCAGACGGGTGGCATATTCGGCGTAGTAGTTTTTCTTCTTCGCGCCCATGCCGCCGATGTAGAAGCCCATGTTCTCCTTCACCGGACGCCGCGCCGCCTCGATGTCGTCATTCACGACCACGGTGACGAAGGGGCAGATGTCGAAGTTCTGCAGGCTCTTGCCCTCGGTCTTGCCGAAGCCCTGGTCGATGTAGGTGCCGATGGCGTCATAGTTGGACGGGTCCATGTAGACCGGGATGACCCCGTCGCAGACCTCGGCGGCGGTGCGGATGCCGCCCGGCGAGATGGAGGCGGAATAGATCTTCAGCGGATGTTCGGGGCGCAGGATGGTCTTCAGCGGCTTGCCGAGGCCGGTGGCGCCGGGACCGTTGTAGGGCAACTGGTAATGCGTGCCCTCATGCGTCACCGGCTCCTCCCGCGCGATCACCTTGCGCATGATGGAGACATACTCGCGGATCAGTTCCAGCGGCTTGCCGTAGGGCACGCCGTGCCAGCCCTCGATCACCTGCGGGCCGGACGGGCCGAGACCGAGGATGAAACGACCGCCGGACAGGGCCTGCAGGGTCAGGGACGTGGTGCTCATCAGCGCGGGGGAGCGGGCCTGCATCTGGCAGATGCCGGTGCCGACCTTGATCTTCGAGGTCTGGCTGAGAATCCATGAGGCGGAGGAGATGGCGTCCGCGCCCCAGGCTTCCGACGTCCAGACGGAGTCATAGCCCATCGCCTCCGCCGCCTTGATCATCTCCATGTCAATTCGGTAGTGGGCATCGCCCGTGCCGAGTATCAGACCGACGTCCATTGCGCGCATCCTCCCGCATCGCAGAAATTCCTGCGCGGGAGGTTAGAGCATTCCGTCAGAAGATGGAATCGGCTCAGGCGCGGTTTGCGTTCAGCCGCGCGATGGCGGCATCCAGCTGGTCGAAATGGTCGATCACCGCGTCCGCGCCCAGGTCGTGCGCCGACCCCCGGCCATAGCCGAACGTGACGGCCACGACGGGCACCCCGGCGTTGCGGGCTGCACCGACATCCGTTGCAGAATCACCCACCATGATGGCCCGTTTCGCATCACCCCCGGCCAGGCGGATGGTTTCCAGCAGATGCCGCCCGTCCGGTTTGCGGAAGGCGAAGGTATCGGATCCGGTGACCGCGTCGAAATGGTGGTTCAGGCCCAGCAGGTCGAGCAGCCGGTCCGCGAATTCGAAGCGCTTGTTGGTGCAGACGGCGACTTTCGCGCCACGGGCCCTGGCCCGCAGCACCGCCGAGATGGCCCCGGGATAGGGCTCGCTCAGGTCCGCCAGATGTGCCTGATAATGGTCGAGGAACAGGCCCATCAGACGCTCGTAACCGGCGCCTTCCGGCAGGGTTCCCGTATCGCGGAAGCTGCCCTGGATCATCGGTCCCGCGCCATCGCCGATCAGGTCCTTGACCCGGTCGAAGGAAACATCCGCGCGTCCCTCGTGCCGCAGCAGCCAGCGGACAGTGCCATAGAGGTCGGGTGCGCTGTCGATCAGGGTGCCGTCCAGATCGAAGACAATCGTGTCTGCTGTCATTTCACTCCGCCCCGCCGCTCTGTTCACATCAAGGGCGCGGTTTACAGCAGGAATGGCATGGTGTCTGCAAACCTCTGAAACATCGTTTGAATTGTTGTGTGTCGTGTGACTGTGGCACTGTCACTGTGCGCCAGACGTTCGGGGCGCACTTGGGAAGGGAATGCGGAATGGGGTCGAAATCTCTGGCGGCCATTGTACTGGCTGCGGGCAAGGGCACGCGGATGAAGTCCGATCTGCCGAAGGTGCTGCACCGTGTTGCGGGCAAGCCCATGATCAATCACATCCTGGATGCGCTGGCCCCGCTGCAGCCTGCGCGGACCACCGCCGTCGTGGCCCCGGGCTATGATGATGTGGCGGCCGCCGTTGCGCCCGCCGAGACAGCGATCCAGAGTCCGGCGCGGGGCACGGGCGATGCCGTGCTGGCGGCGCGGGAGACGCTGAAGGATTTCGACGGCACCGTGCTGGTGCTGTTCGGGGACACGCCGCTGCTGACCACCGCCACGATCCAGGCAATGGTCGATGCCATGGCCGGCACGGATGACCCGGCGGTCGCGGTGCTGGGCTTCCGTCCTGATGATCCGGCGGCCTACGGGCGTCTCGTCACCTCCGGCGACGGGCAGCTTGAGGCAATCGTCGAATTCAAGGACTGCTCGGAGGCGCAGAAGCAGATCACGCTCTGCAATGCCGGGATCATGGGGCTGGACGGTCGCGTGGCCCTGTCGCTGCTGGAGCGGATCGACAGCAACAATGCGCAGAACGAGTTCTACCTGACCGACGTGGTCGCCATTGCCCGCGGTGACGGGCGCGCCTGTGTCGTGGTCGAGGGTGATGAGGAAGAGGTCATGGGCGTCGACAGCCGGCTGAAGCTGGCGGAGGCGGAGGCCGTGGCTCAGCGCCGCCTGCGGGAGGCCGCGATGGCCGATGGCGCCACCCTGATCGCGCCGGAAACCATCTGGTTCTCCACCGATACCGTGCTGGGCCGCGACGTGGTGATCGAACCGCATGTGGTCTTCGGTCCCGGCGTCACGGTGGCCGACAATGTCCGCATCAAGGCGTTCAGCCATCTGGAGGGCGCGACCGTGGCGACCAAGGCCGATATCGGACCCTATGCCCGCCTGCGTCCCGGTGCGGACGTGCGCCAGGGGGCGAAGATCGGCAATTTCGTCGAGGTCAAGAAGGCGGTGATCGAGGATGGGGCCAAGGTCAATCACCTGACCTATGTCGGCGATGCCCGCGTCGGTGCCGGGGCCAACATCGGGGCCGGGACCATCACCTGCAACTACGACGGCTTCATGAAATATCACACCGACATTGGTGCGGGGGCCTTCATCGGTTCCAACAGTGCGCTGGTGGCGCCGGTGAAGATCGGCGACGGGGCCATCGTCGGTGCCGGATCGACCATTGCGAAGGATGTACCGGCGGATGCCCTGGTGGTGACCCGTGCGAAGCCGGTGGTGAAGGGCGGCTGGGCCGCAGATTTCCGTGTCAGACAAGCCGCCGCCAAGGCCGCGCAGAAGAAGAACTGAGGATCAGGCCATGTGTGGAATTGTTGGTGTTGTCGGTGGAGCCGAGGTTGCGGGTCGTCTGGTCGAGGGTCTGCGCCGTCTCGAATACCGGGGCTATGACTCGGCGGGTATCGCGACCCTGGTGGACGGCGGAATCGACCGCCGCCGGGCCGAGGGCAAGCTGGTCAATCTGGAGAATGTGGTGCGCGACCATCCGCTGGATGGCGTCATCGGCATCGGCCACACCCGCTGGGCCACCCACGGCATTCCGAACGAGACCAATGCCCATCCCCACGCCACGGACAAGGTCGCGCTGGTCCACAACGGCATCATCGAGAACTACCGGGAACTGGCGGCGGAACTGAAGGCCGCAGGCTCCGTCTTTGCCTCCGAGACCGACACCGAGATCGTGGCACATCTGATCACGCGCCACCTGAACGATGGCGACGACCCGCAGCAGGCGGTCGCGCGCGCCCTGAAGCGGCTGGAAGGCGCCTTCGCGCTGGCCATCATCTTCGCCGGTCACGAGGGGCTGATGATCGGCGCCCGGCGCGGCAGCCCGCTGGCCGTCGGCTATGGCGATGGCGAGATGTTCCTGGGCTCCGACGCCATGGCGCTGGCACCCATGACCAACCGCATCAGCTACCTTGAGGAAGGCGACTACGTCGTCCTGCACAATGAGAGCGCCAGCTTCTTCGACGCCGACGACAATCCGGTGAAGCGGGAGATCAAGCAATCGGCCATTTCCGGCGCGATGATCGGCAAGGGCAACCACCGCCACTTCATGATGAAGGAGATCTTCGAGCAGCCCGCCGTGATCGGCGACACGCTGCACAGCTACCTGAACCCGGCGACGGGCGAGATCCACATGCCGCCGATGCCGTTCGACATGGCGACGGTGACCAAGGTGACGATCATTGCCTGCGGCACCTCCTTCTATGCCGCCATGGTGGCGAAATACTGGTTCGAGAGCGTGGCGCGGCTGTCGGTGGAGGTCGATGTGGCCTCCGAGTTCCGCTATCGGGAAGCCCCGCTGCCGGAGGGGGGCCTCGCCATCTTCATCAGCCAGTCGGGCGAGACCGCCGATACCCTGGCGGCGCTGCAGTACGCCAAGGCCAACGGCCAGCACATCGCGGCAATCGTCAATGTGCCGGAAAGCTCCATCGCACGGGAGGCTGACCTGGTGCTGCCGACCCTGGCGGGGCCGGAGATCGGCGTGGCCTCCACCAAGGCCTTCACCTGCCAGCTCGCGACGCTCGCCTGCCTGGTGATCGCCACCGCCCGTGCCCGTGGCGCCATTGACGAGGCGGAGGAAGACCGCCTGTCAGCGGCCATCGCCCATGTGCCGGCCATGGTGTCGGAGGTGCTGAACCACGACGACACCATCCGCGACCTGGCGCAGAGCATCTTCGAGGCGCGGGACGTGCTGTATCTGGGGCGTGGTCCCGGCTACCCCATCGCGCTGGAGGGCGCGCTGAAGCTGAAGGAAATCTCCTACATCCACGCGGAGGGCTATGCCTCCGGCGAGATGAAGCACGGCCCCATCGCCCTGATCGACGAACTGGTGCCGGTGATCGTGATCGCGCCCACCGACAAGTGGTTCGACAAGACCATCTCCAACATGCGCGAAGTCATGGCGCGCGGCGGGCGGGTGGTCTTCCTGTCCGACGCCAAGGGCCTGGCGGAAGTCGGCAGCGACGCCGCCCACACCGTCGAGATCCCCATGGCCGACCCCTTCGTCGCCCCGATCCTCTACTCGATCCCGGTGCAGCTCCTCGCCTACCACGTCGCGGTACTGAAAGGCACGGACGTCGACCAGCCCCGCAATCTCGCCAAGTCGGTGACGGTGGAGTAGGTCAGCCGCCCGCGAACACCCGGTTGAACGCCGCCACCGCTTCAGCGGGGCCGTCCGGGTGGTTCCAGACGCCGTTGACGACGGCCAGGAAGTCGGCGCCGGCGGCGACCAGCGGGGGGCAGTTGTCGACGGTGATGCCGCCGATGGCGACGCAGGGCACGGTGGTCATCGCGGACCAGATCTCCAGCATGTCCACCGTCGCCTGTGACTTCGGCACCTTGGTGGTGGTGGGGAAGAAGGCACCGAAGGCGACATAGTCGGCCCCGGCATCCGCTGCCTCCATCGCGAGCTGGCGCGAATCGTAGCAGCTGACACCGACGATGGCGTTGCTGCCGACGGTGGCCCGCGCGGTCTCGTAGGGCGCGTCGTCTCCGCCCACATGCACGCCGTCGGCATCGAATTCGGCGGCGAGGTCGGGGCGATCGTTGACGATGAAGGCGACATCGCGGGCCTGCGCCACCGGCATCAGCCTCTCGATGGCGCGGCGGATTGTGTCGTCATCCACATCCTTCAGCCGAAGCTGCAGGCAGGCGACATCGCCCCCGTCCAGGGCGGTGGCCAACGTGTCCGCGAACGCATCCGGGTCCAGTTGCGGCGGGGTGATCAGGTAGAGGCGGCAGGGCGTTTCATCGTTCATGCGTGACCTGTACTGTTGGTCACGCGCCGGGGCAAGTGCCGCTTGACGCTGAGGCGGCGGGGTGGCTACCTCACCCGCGCAACCCGCTGCCGGAGGATGAACCGTGTCGGACAGTTACAGGATCTTCGTACGCGACCTGGTTCTGGCCATGGAAATCGGGATCCATGATCACGAGATCGGGCGGAAACAGAGGGTGCGGCTCAACCTGGATGTCGAGACCCTGCGCGACGTGGACACCCCCGGCATCGACGGCGTGGTCTCCTACGAGGACCTGATCAACAACATCAAGGACATCGTCGATCGCGGCCATATCGACCTGGTGGAGACGCTGGGCGATGCGGTGCTGGAGATGGTGGTGGAGGACCCGCGCGTGATCGAGGCCGTCCTGCGGATCGAGAAGCTGGACGTCTTCGGCGATGTGGAGAGTGTCGGCGCGGAAATGACCCGCCGTCGCGAGATCTGACCGCCGATGGCTGAGGCGCCGCTGCTGCAGGGCCGGGATCTCGCCGCACTCAGGGGGGAGCGGCTGATCTTTGCCGGTGTCGGCTTCGAACTCGACAATGGCGGGCTGCTGAAGCTCACCGGTCGCAACGGCGCGGGCAAGTCCACCCTGATCCGCATGATCGCCGGTCTCGTCGCGCCCTTTGCCGGCAGCCTGCACTGGAAGGGCGCGGAAGTGGGCCGGGACCGGGAGGCTTTCCTGGCCGACCTGATCTATGCCGGGCACCAGGACGGGCTGAAGACGGCGCTGACGGCCACCGAGAATCTCGAGCTGTTCGCCCGCCTGCGGGGGGCGTCCGACCGGGATGCGGTCGCGGCGCTGGGCAGTTTCGGCATCGCGGAACTGGCTGACCTGCCGGTGCGTTACATGTCGGCAGGCCAGCGTCGCCGGGTGTCCCTTGCACGGCTGCTGATGTCGCCTGCAAGTCTCTGGCTGCTGGATGAACCGCTGACCGCGCTGGATACGGGGGCCATCGCGCAACTGGGTGTCGTCGTCGATGCGCATCGCGATGCAGGCGGCATGGTCATCGCCGCCACCCATGCGGACCTGCCGGGGCAGCCGGGCAGCGTGCTGGAGATCGTGCCGCCCGTGGATGCGGACCTCGATACGGACCTGGACGACGAGATGGACGGTGACAGGGAGGACGCGTGGTGAGCCGCACGTTCCTGATGCTGATCCGCCGTGACCTTCTGCTGGCCCGTCGGCAGGGCGGGGGCAGCCTGCTGTCCATCACCTTCTTCGTGCTGGTGGTCAGCCTGTTTCCGCTGGGGGTCGGTCCGGCACCGGAGACGCTGGAGCGAATCGCCGCCGGAACCATCTGGGTCGCGGCGCTGCTGTCGGTGCTGCTGTCGCTGGACCGCATGTTCCAGGCGGATCTGGAAGATGGCAGCCTGGACCAGCTCGCCCTGCTGCCGCTGCCGCTGTCGCTCGTGGTGCTGGCCAAGACCATCGCCCACTGGCTGACGACGGGCCTGCCGCTGACGCTGGCCGCGCCGCTGCTGGGCCTGCTGATGCAGCTCTCGCCGGATGCCTATGGTGCCCTGATCGCGGCCATGTTGCTCGGGACACCGATCCTCAGTCTGATCGGGGCCATCGGGGCGGCACTGACGGTCGGTGTCCGGCGTGGCGGGGTGCTGCTGACCCTGATCGTGACACCGCTCTACATCCCGGTGCTGATCTTTGGCGTCAGTGCCGCGGAGGCAGCGGCGCAAGGGTTCTCCTATTCCGCTCATATGCTTTTTCTATCGGCCATCCTGTCTGGCGCAATCGTGATCGCGCCGATCGCCGCAGCGTGGGCACTGAAACTTGCCTTGGACTAGGTTCCTGTGAGAAATCAGAGCCGTACTGCGACGACCGTCACCTTGGAATTCGCGGTTTTCGCCCCAGCTTGAGGAGCGACATGCACAGGTTTGCCAACCCCACGCGCTTTTTGCGCCTTGCCGCCGCCGTGCTGCCGTTCAGCGCGGCCGTCGCTGCGTTGTGCCTGGGCGCGGGCCTGGTGTGGGGCCTGTTCTTCGCGCCGCCCGATTACCAGCAGGGCGACACGGTGCGGATCATGTTCATTCATGTGCCGGCCGCGATGATGTCCATGGGCGTCTACGCAGGTATGGCCATCGCCAGCGCCATTGCCCTGATCTGGCGTCATGCGGTCGCCGACCTGATCGCCAAGGCCAGCGCTCCCATCGGTGCCACCTTCTGCTTCATCTGCCTGCTGACCGGCTCGCTCTGGGGCAAGCCCATGTGGGGGACCTGGTGGGTCTGGGACGCGCGCCTGACCTCCATGCTGATCATGCTGTTCATCTATCTGGGCTACATGGCGCTCTGGCAGGCCTTCGACGACCAGACCAAGGCCGCCCGCGCCGCCGCGATCCTGGCGCTGGTCGGTGCGATCAACCTGCCGATCATCAAGTTCTCCGTCGAATGGTGGAACACGCTGCACCAGCCCGCCAGCCTGATCACCATGTCGGGGCCGAAGATCCATGCGTCCCTGCTCTGGCCACTGTTGCTGATGATCGTCGGGTTCGGGGCCTATTACCTGACAGTGCTGATCTATCGCGTCCGCGCCGAGATCCACATGCGCCGCACCCGGATGCTGCGCCTCGCGCAGGCTGACCGCCACGCGGCGATGCAGGCCGCGGAATGAGTTGGGGGGGCAGCATGAGTGAATTTCTTTCCATGGGCGGCTACGGCTTCTTCGTCTGGACATCCTGGGGCGTCGGTGCGGTACTGATGATCGGCCTGCTGATTCAGAGCATCGCCGCCGCGCGATCCGCCGCACGTGAAGTCCAGGCCATCGAACAACTCAGCCCCCGCCGCCGCCGCAGAAAGGCAGACGCCGAATGAGGCCAAAACGCCAGCGACTTCTGATCGTCATCACCGGCCTCGTGTTCATCGGGGCGGCAATCGGGTTCGCGCTGTTTGCGCTGAACGAGGAACTGGACGTCTTCCGCAGCCCCTCGCAGGTGGCCGAGAGCGGCTTCCCTGAAGGCAAGCGGTTCCGTGTCGGTGGACTGGTCGAGGATGGATCGGTCAGCAGCGAGGGGATCGTCACCACCTTCCGCGTGACCGACGGGGCGCATTCCCTCACCATCTCCTACGACAAGATCCTGCCGGACCTGTTTCGCGAAGGGCAGGGGGTGATCGCGCTCGGCACCCTGAACGCGGGCGGCACCTTCGAGGCGCAGGAAGTCCTGGCCAAGCATGACGAGAACTACATGCCGCCGGAAGTCGCTGACGCGCTGAAGAAATCCGGACATTTCAAACCTGAAGGCGGAGACAGCTGATGGCACCCGAACTCGGCCAGTATGCACTGGTCCTCGCGATCCTGGTCGCGGTGGTGCAGGCCATCGTGCCCCAGATCGGCGCCTATCGCCGCGATGCCGCCTGGATGGGGGTTGCGCCCGTGGCGGCGCGGGCGCAGTTCCTGCTGGTGCTCTTTGCCTTCGGCTGCCTGATGACCAGCTTCATCGCCTCCGATTTCTCGGTGGTGAATGTCTTCGAGAACAGCCATTCCCTGAAGCCCATGATCTACAAGATCAGCGGCGTCTGGGGGAATCACGAGGGCTCCCTGCTGCTCTGGATCCTGATCCTGACCCTGTTCGGGGCCGCCGTGGCGCAGTTCGGCCAGAACCTGCCGCCGACCCTGCAGGCGCGGGTGCTGTCGGTGCAGGCCATGATCGGTGTCGGCTTCCTGGCCTTCATCCTGTTCACCTCCAATCCCTTTGCCCGGCTTGATCCGGCGCCGTTCGAGGGCGCGGGCCTCAATCCGCTGCTGCAGGATCCGGCGCTGGCGATCCATCCGCCGTTCCTCTATCTTGGCTATGTCGGGTTGTCGGTGGCCTTCTCCTTCGCCGTCGCCGCCCTGATCGAAGGGCGCGTCGATCCCGCCTGGGCGCGCTGGGTGCGGCCCTGGACCCTTGCCGCCTGGTGCTGCCTGACCGCGGGTATCGCGCTCGGCAGCTACTGGGCCTATTACGAGCTTGGCTGGGGTGGCTGGTGGTTCTGGGATCCGGTGGAGAA
Source organism: Kordiimonadales bacterium IMCC3096 (assembly GCA_016865035.1). Lineage (GTDB taxonomy): Bacteria > Pseudomonadota > Alphaproteobacteria > Minwuiales > Minwuiaceae > Minwuia. The sequence continues at coordinate 1,055,643 of CP018227.1, read as the reverse complement.
CGCGTCCTTCATGCCCTGGCTGGCGGCAACCGCGCTGCTGCATTCCTCCATCGTGGTGGAGAAGCGTGATGCACTGAAGAGCTGGACCGTGCTGCTGGCGATCCTGGCCTTCTCGCTCTCGCTGCTGGGGACCTTCCTGGTCCGCTCCGGCGTGCTGAATTCCGTCCATGCCTTCGCCTCCGATCCGGCGCGCGGCGTCTTCATCCTGGCGTTCCTGGTCTTCGTGGTCGGCGGATCGCTGACGCTCTATGCCATTCGTGCGCCATCGCTGAAGGGTGGCGGACTGTTCCGGCCGATCAGCCGGGAGGGTACGCTTGTGCTCAACAACCTGCTGCTCTCCACCGCCTGTTTCACCGTGCTGCTGGGGACGCTCTACCCGCTGTTCCTCGATGCGGTTGCGGAGGAGAAGGTCTCGGTCGGCCCGCCCTATTTCAATGCGGTCTTCGTGCCGCTGATGACGCCGCTGATCGCCGCGCTGGCGATCGGGCCGATGCTGGCATGGAAGCGGGGTGATCTGGCCGGGGTCATGGGGCGGCTGAAGTTCGTGGCGGCGATTGCCGTTCTCGTCGGACTGGGCATGGCCTGGTACGCCTGGAACGTGATGCCGCTGGCGGTGCTCGGCTTCGCACTGGTGGCCTGGCTGTCGCTGGGCGTGTTCCGCGAATGGGCGGAGCGGGTCAGGCTGTTCCGCTGGGACATCGCTGACAGCTGGCGACGTGCCACCGGGCTGCCGCGCGCATCCTACGGCATGTCGGTGGCGCATCTGGGCGTGGCCCTGACCGTCTTCGGCATCACCGCGTCGGAAGCCTGGCAGGAAGAGAAGCAGGTCTTCATGCGCCCCGGCGACGTGCAGACCGTCAGCGATTTCGAACTGACCTTCGTCGGCGCGGAGCGGCTGCCTGGTCCGAACTATTCGTCGCTGGCCGGAACCTTTGCGGTCACCCGCAACGGCCAGCCGGTGACGATCCTGCAGCCGGAGGCCCGGACCTTCACCAATCCGCCAATGGAAACGACGGAGGCTGCGATCCGCACCACGCTGGCCGGTGACCTCTATACCGTCGTGGGTGAAGGGGATGGTCAGGGTGGCTATGCCGTGCGGCTGTACTACAAGCCGATGGTGATCTGGATCTGGCTCGGCACGCTGGCCATGATGATCGGCGGCATGATCTCTCTCAGCGACCGTCGCCACCGGATCGGCGCACCTGCCCGGAAACCGGCGGAGGCGGCGGACACTGATCGCGACAGCGGGGCGCTTGCCGCCGCCGGTGCGGGCGATTGAGCGGGGAGCCGGACATGACCGACAGTGCTGAACAGGGTGGCGAGACGCCGTCGCGGCGTCGGACCCGCACCGGGCTGCTGTTTGCCCTGATACCGGTTGCCGCCTTCGTCGTGATCGGTGTGTTCCTCTTCCGCGGCCTGTCGCTGGACCCGTCGGAGATCTATTCGGTCCTGATCGACAAGCCCGCGCCTGCCTTCGATCTGGCGCCGCTGCCGGGCAAGGAACACGGTCTCGCCACCAGCGACCTCACCCAGCCCGTGCAACTGGTGAATGTCTTCGCATCCTGGTGCGTGGCCTGCCGGGTGGAGCATCCGCTGCTGATGGAGCTGAAACGCAACGGAACGGTTCCGATCTATGGTCTGAACTACAAGGACCAGCCGCAGGCGGCGCTGAACTGGCTGCGCAATTTCGGGGACCCCTACGATCGGATCGGCTCTGACCTGAACGGGCGTGTCGGCATTGATTTCGGTGTCTACGGCGTGCCGGAAACCTTCATCGTCAATGGCGAGGGTATCATCGTGCGCAAGATCACCGGGCCGATCACACCGCAGATCCTGCAGAAGGAACTGCTGCCCCTGATCGCGGAGATGCAGAAGTGAGCCGCTCCGCCCTTGCGACACTGATCGGCGCGGCGTTGCTGATCCTGAGTCTGCCCGCCTTCGCCATCTTCACGGAGAAGCCGCTTGCGGACCCGGAGCAGGAGGCGCGGGCACAGCACCTGATGCGGGAATTCCGCTGCCTCGTCTGCCAGAACCAGGCGATTTCCGAGAGCCATGCGGACCTGGCCGGGGACATGCGGGCCATCGTGCGTGAACGCATCGCCGCCGGGGACGATAATGATGCGGTGCGGCAGTACTTCATCGACCGTTACGGCGACTGGGTGCTGCTGGACCCGCCGCTGAACCGCAAGACGATCCTGCTCTGGGCGGGAGGTGGCGTGATCCTGCTGGTCGGGGCCGGGCTGATCTTCATCCGGATGCGGCGTTCGACCCGGTCCGGGGCGCTGGGACAGACGGCGCTTTCCGAGGCCGAGAAGGCCGAACTTGAACGACTGATGCGAGAGCAGGGCTGAGCATAGATGAACCTCTGGATTGCTGTTGGCCTGATCACTTTCGCCGTTTCCGTCTATCTGCTGCGGCCCCTGATACGGGGTGGCAATGCCGGCGTGCGACGCGGTGACTTCGATCTTTCGGTCTATCGCCGGCAGCTGGATGAACTGGCTGCCGATGCGGAACGCGGGGTGATTTCCGGACCCGAGGCGGAGGCCGCGCGGGTCGAGATCCAGCGGCGCATGATCCAGACCGGTCGCGATGCGGAGACTGCGGCGCAGGACGGTGGCAACAGCCGCTTCATTGTCGGCGCGATCGTGGCCATTGCCCTGCCGGCCGCTGCGGCCGCGCTCTACATGGTGCTGGGATCTCCCAACCTGCCCTCCCAGCCGCTTGCCGACCGGGGCGCGATACCGGGCCGGACGCAGGTTGCGCAGGCCGGTGGCGCTGAGGCTGCGGCCAGCCAGGAAGGGCTGGCCTCCATCGAGAAGATGGTGGAAAGCCTGTCCGACAAGCTGGAGAAGGATCCGACCGATTTCGATGGCTGGATGCTGCTGGGCCGTTCCTATGGCGTCATGGAGGCCTATGACAAGGCGGTGGAGGCCTATGCCCGCGCCGCTGCGCTGCCGGAAGGTTTCGGCGATGCCAATGCCCAGATGCAACTGGGGGAGACCATCATCTTTGCCAGCCAGGGCGTGGTGACGGAGCGGGCGCAGGGCGCATTCCGCCGGGCGCTCGAAATCGATCCCGGTCACCCCGGGGCGCAGTTCTATCTGGCGCTGGCCATGGGGCAGGCGGGCAATCTGCGCGGCGCCTACGAGGGCTGGCTGGCGCTGGCTGCCCAAAGCCCTGCCGACGCGCCCTGGATGCCTGCGCTGCGCGCGCGGCTGGAGGAAGTGGCCCGGGATCTGGAGATCAGCCTGCCTGATCCGCTGCCGACCCTGCCTGCGGCACCGGCGGGGGCACCGCCCTCCGCGCCGGTTGCTGCCGCGCCGGGTTCCGCGCCCGCGCCATCTGCTGCAGCACCGTCGACGCCGCCCGCCGCTGGCCCGATCGCGGGCACCCGCGGACCGGATGCCGAGCAGATGCGTGCGGCGGCTGAAATGTCGGCGGATGACCGTCAGGCCATGATTCGCGGCATGGTGCAGCGCCTTGCCGACCGCATGGCCGACAATCCCGATGACGCCGATGGCTGGAACCGACTGGCCCGCGCCTATGGCGTGCTGGGGGATCAGGAAGGCGCGGCGGAAGCCTATGGCAATATCGTTCGGCTGAATCCGAATGACGTGCAGGCACGCCTGTCGCTGGGTGGCGCCTATCTGGCCCAGGTCGGGCCGGGGCCGATGCCTGCCACGGCGATCGAGCAGTTCGAGGCGGTGCTGGCGCTGGATGCCGACAACCCGGATGCACTCTGGTTCCTCGGCCGTGCCGATGCGGAGGCCGGGCGCAATGATGCGGCACGCGAGAAGTGGCAGCGTCTGCTGGGGCAGCTTCAGCCGGGATCGGAGGCGCACGACAATGTCCGCGCCCAGATCCAGCGACTGGACGAAGGCTGACCTGACCCGGGTATCCCGAAAGAAAAAACGGAGGCGTCCCAGGGGGACACCTCCGTCGAGTGTCGGCCGCCGACAGTCGCGGTCGGCCGATGAGGGAATGCTGCGGCGCCAAAATCACGTGGTGACAAGCACCGAACAGGTCTGACGAAGCAATTCACGATCCACACACGTGTGGGTTATTTGCTTTTGTATTTCAACGGCCTCAAACAGGTCGCAGCGTGCCGTTGCCCTGTTTTCGGACAGGGTACCTGTTTCAGAATGATTCAGTTTCCGCGAACTGTCCCGAAATGGGGCGTGCCGGTGAGCGACCATCATGCTTGAAATACCGGGGCGCTTCACCGCAAAGTCGGACGATGCGGAGCAGGAGAAATCTACATTGACCATTCCCAGTCATCTGCCGGGCGCCGATCAGTTCTCGACCCGGGTTCCGGAGGGCGACAACAGAGAACGCATGGTATGCGGCGATTGCGGCTGGGTTCACTATGTGAATCCGAAGATCGTCGTCGGCGCTGTCTGCCGTCTGGATGACCGGATCCTGCTGTGCCGCCGCGCCATCGAGCCGCGTCACGGCTTCTGGACCATCCCCGCCGGCTTCATGGAGGAGCGGGAGAGTTCCGAACAGGGGGCCGCGCGCGAGGCCATGGAGGAGGCCCATGCCGACATACGCATCGGCAACCTGCTGGCGGTCTACAACATCCCGCGGATTTCGCAGGTGCAGCTGATCTACTGCGCGGAGATGAATGCGCCGGAGGTGAAACCGGGACCGGAATCACTGGAGGTTCGCTACTTCGCCTGGGACGAGATCCCGTGGGATGAACTGGCGTTCCCGAGTGTCACCTGGGCACTGCAGCAGTACCGTCAGGTCTGGAACAGTCCGTCCTTTGCCGCCTTCACCAACCCGCCGGGCGAGACGGGCGCAAGCACCCCCGGGTGAGCCGCGGGCAGGCATCGCCGCCTTGAACGGTACGGCAGACAATATACATGGTGGCGGACAGCCCTGACGGCTGTCGCCACATTCTTCCTCAATTCGGGAGCGATCATGGATCAGGAGCAGTCGGCCACCTGGCACGGCACAACCATTCTCTCCGTGCGCAAGGGCGGCAAGGTCGTCATTGCCGGCGACGGGCAGGTCACACTCGGCCAGACCGTCATCAAGGCCAATGCGCGCAAGGTCCGCAGGCTGGGCAAGGGCGACATTGTCGCCGGATTTGCCGGGGCCACCGCCGACGCCTTCACCCTGTTCGAACGGCTGGAGGCGAAGCTGGAACAGCATCCGGGCCAGCTCACCCGTGCCGCCGTGGAACTGGCCAAGGACTGGCGCACGGATCGCTATCTCCGGCGGCTGGAGGCCATGATGGCCGTGGCGGACGCGGAGACTTCGCTGGTCCTGACCGGTACCGGCGATGTGCTGGAGCCGGAGGACGGGCTGATCGGCATCGGCTCCGGCGGCAACTACGCGCTGGCCGCCGCACGGGCGCTGATCGACCGCGACGACATGGACGCGGAGGCGATTGCCCGCCGCGCCATGAAGGTCGCGGCCGACATCTGCGTCTATACCAACGAAAACGTCATCATCGAGAGTGCCTGAACCCCATGAGTGATTTCAGCCCGCGCGAGATCGTCCACGAACTGGACCGCTTCATCATTGGCCAGAACGACGCCAAGCGCGCCGTTGCGGTGGCGCTGCGCAACCGCTGGCGTCGCCAGCAGTTGCCTGACGACCTGCGCGACGAGGTGCTGCCCAAGAACATCCTGATGATCGGCCCGACCGGTGTCGGCAAGACGGAGATCTCGCGGCGGCTGGCCAAGCTGGCCCATGCGCCGTTCCTGAAGGTGGAGGCCACGAAGTTCACCGAAGTCGGCTACGTCGGACGTGACGTGGAGCAGATCGTCCGTGACCTGCTGGAAACCGCCATCACCATGGTCCGCGAACGCAAGCGCAAGGAAGTCCGTGCCCGCGCCGAGCAGGCGGCGGAGGAACGTGTGCTGGACGCGCTGGTCGGCGATGGTGCCAGCCGCGAAACGCGGGAGAAGTTCCGCCAGAAGCTGCGCAACGGCGATCTGGATGACAAGGAGATCGAGCTGCAGCTGCGTGATGCGGGCGGCGGTTTCAGCCTGCCCACCTTCGACATTCCCGGCCAGCCGGGCGCGCAGATGGGCATGATGAATCTCAACGACATCCTCGGCAAGGCCATGGGCGGCGGCAAGGGCAAGCCCCGGCGCATGACCGTCGGCGACAGCCATGAAGTCCTCATCGCCGAGGAATCCGACAAGCTGCTGGATGACGAGGATGTGGTGCAGGACGCGATCCGGCGCGTGGAGGACAATGGCATCGTCTTCCTGGACGAGATCGACAAGATCACCGCGCGCTCCGACCGTCAGGGCGCGGACGTGAGCCGGGAAGGGGTGCAGCGCGACCTGCTGCCGCTGATCGAGGGCACGACCGTGTCCACCAAGCATGGCGCGGTGAAGACCGACCACATCCTTTTCATCGCCTCCGGCGCGTTCCATGTGGCGAAGCCGTCGGACCTGCTGCCTGAACTGCAGGGGCGCCTGCCGATCCGTGTCGAGTTGCTGCCGCTCACCAAGTCCGACTTCAAGCGCATCCTGACGGAGACGGAGGCCAGCCTGATCCGCCAGTACACGGCGCTGATGGGCACGGAAGAGGTGACGCTGACCTTCGGCGATGACGCCATCGACGCGCTGGCCGATCTGGCGGTGAAGGTGAACGAAAGTGTCGAGAACATCGGTGCCCGCCGCCTGCACACGATCCTGGAGAAGGTGCTGGAGGAAATCAGCTTCACGGCCAGCGACAAGGCCGGTGAGACTGTCGTGATCGATGATGCCTACGTGCGGGACCGGATCGGCGATCTCGCCCAGAACGCGGATCTTTCGAAATTCATTCTCTGATTCCGAGGGTACCGTTCACCGGAAATTAAGGCTGTTGCGTCAGCTTGGGTGTCGAGATCGAGCAACGACACATCCGGTGAATTTCCCTTGCGCACACTGCTGACCGAACTCGAACAGATACCCGCGCGGCAGGAATATGGCCGCGTCGCCGCTGTACAGGGCCTGATGGTCGAAGTCGCCGGGATCGCCTGGCGGCTCTCCGTCGGCGGTCGTGTCCTGCTGGAGACCCGTGACGGTCGCCAGGTGGAGGCAGAGATCGTCGGATTCCGCGGCGACCACGCGCTTGCCATGCCCTTCGGCCAACTGGAAGGCGTGGGTGTCGGCTGCAAGGCGGTCGTCGGTGCGGAACAGCCCTGCATCCGTCCCGATGCATCCTGGCTGGGCCGTGTCGTTGACGCCATGGGACGCCCCATCGATGGCGGCCCGCCGCTGGTGCAGGGCCGGCAGAGCTATTATCTGCGCGCCCGCCCGCCTTCGGCCCACCTGCGTGACCGGGTCGGTGCGCCGATGGACCTCGGCATCCGTGCCATGAACACGTTCCTGACCACCTGCCGCGGGCAGCGCATGGGCATCTTCGCCGGGTCCGGTGTGGGCAAGTCCGTCATGCTGTCGATGCTGGCACGCTACACCGAAAGCGATGTGGCCGTGGTCGGTCTGGTGGGGGAAAGGGGCCGCGAGGTGAAGGAATTCATCGAGGACAATCTGGGACCGGAGGGCATGGCGCGGACCGTGGTCGTCGTCTCCACTTCCGACGAACCCGCGCTGATGCGCCGCCAGGCCGCGCATCTGACGCTGACCCTGTCGGAATATTTCCGCGATCAGGGGCAGGAAGTGCTCTGCATGATCGACAGCATCACCCGTTTCGCCATGGCGCAGCGGGAGATCGGACTGTCGGCGGGTGAACCGCCTGCCTCCAAGGGCTACACGCCGTCCGTCTTTGCGGAACTGCCGCAGTTGCTGGAACGGGCCGGTCCCGGCATTGGCGGGGCAGCGATCACGGCGCTGTTCACGGTGCTGGTGGAGGGTGGGGATCATGACGAACCCATCGCCGACGCGGTGCGCGGCATCCTGGACGGCCACATCGTGCTGGAACGCCAGATCGCGGAACGGGGTCGCTATCCGGCCATCAACATCCTGAAATCGATCTCCCGCACCATGCCCGCCTGCCAGACACCGGAGCAGCGCGAAGTGGTGTCGAAGGCCCGTGACCTGCTGGCCGCCTATGAGGAGATGGGCGAGATGATCCGTATCGGTGCCTATCGTCGGGGCTCCGACCCGCGCATCGACCAGGCCATTACCTATAACCCGGCACTCGAAGCCTTCCTGTCGCAACGGCAGGAGGAGCGTGCCGATCTGCATGACGGGTTCGAACAACTCGCCGGACTGCTTGAACAGGGAGGCCTGGCGGCATGAGCACGCTGGACAAGTTGCTGCAGGTATCGAAGCTGGAACTGGATCGCCGCCGTCACGAGATCGGCGAGCTGCACGCCATGCGCGAGGACCTGCAGGAGCGCTGTGACCGCATCGATGCGCGTATCGCTGCGGAGAAGGCGGCGACTGTCAGCGATCCACTGGCCGGAACCACCATCGGGGCCTTCGTCAACGCGGCCCGCCGTCAGCAGGAAACCCTCACCGCCTCCATGCAGGAAGTGGACGCCCAGATCGACGCCCTGCGCGATGTGGTGGCGGAAGCCTTCCGCGAGACCAAGCGCTACGAGAACCTGATCGAGCGCAAGCAGGCCGAACGCCGGCGCGCGGCCGATCGCCGCGAACAGATCCAGATGGACGAGATCGGTCTGCGCCAGATGGCCGGGAACTGAGGATCCGTCGCCTTTCCGGCCGCAGCAACTAGCCTCTTGACGCTCCTGCCCGGGCAGGGATGACTGCCCGCCAGTGATCCCGACGGAGCCGGTCCCATGTCCCTCGACATCTATCTCGCCTATGTTCTCGCCTCTGCCCTGCTGGTCGTGCTGCCGGGACCGACGGTCATGCTGGTGGTGGCCAATGCCCTGTCGCGGGGACGACCGGCGGCGATGAAGTCGGTGATCGGTGTCGGGCTTGGGGATGTGACCGCGATGGTGGTCTCCTTCGCCGGTCTCGGCGCGGTGCTTGCCGCCTCCGCGACCCTGTTCACGGCGCTGAAGTTCGTTGGCGCGGCCTATCTGATCTGGCTTGGTATCGGTCTGCTGCGGGCGAAGGCGGACCCGTCGATCCTGACCGACGTGCAGCCGTCAACCGGCAGGCAACTTGTCCGTCAGGCCTGGATCGTGACGGCGCTGAACCCGAAGGGCATCGTCTTCTTCATTGCCTTCGTGCCGCAGTTCATGGACCCGGCCGCGGCGGCGCTGCCGCAGTTCCTGATCCTGGGCAGCACCTTCCTGGCGCTGGCTGTCATCAATGCCGCCGCCTATGCCTGGATCGCCGGGTCGGTGCGCCGCCACATCACGCAGGTCTCGACCCTGCGCTGGATCAACCGGATCGGCGGTTCGGTAATGATCGGCGCGGGCCTGCTGACGGCGGCCATGCGCCGGGCGTGACCCCGGTGGCGGAACGGATGCTTCAATCCTGCGTCAACAGCCTGTAGCCTGCCCCGACAGCCAATCCGGGGAGGGACTCTTGGCCGTTCTGCAATCTCAGATCTCGACGAACAGTGACAGTTTCAAGGCCAATCGCGCCGACATGCTGGGCATGATCGCGGCGGTGCGCGCACTGGAACAGAAGGTACGCGACACATCGAACGCGAAGGCCGATGTCTTCCGCTCCCGCGGGCAGTTGCCGCCCAGGGCGCGCATCGACCAGTTGCTCGACAAGGGCTCGCCGTTCCTGGAGCTTTCGACGCTTGCCGGGCTCGGCATGCATGACGACGACGGCTCCAAGAGCGTCATGGGCGGCGGTGCCATTGCCGGCATCGGCTATGTGCAGGGCATCCGCTGCATGATCTCGGCCTCCGACAGCGGCATCAAGGGCGGCACCATCGCGCCCATGGGTCTGAAGAAGAACCTGCGAGTGCAGGAGATCTGTCACGAGAACAAGCTGCCCAAGATCAACCTGATCGAATCAGGTGGCGCCAACCTGAAGTACCAGTCCGACATCTTCGTGGAGGGCGGGCGCGGCTTCTACAATCAGGCGCGGATGTCGGCGATGGGCATTCCGCAGATCGCGGTGGTGCATGGCTCCTCCACTGCGGGCGGGGCCTATGTGCCCGGCATGTCCGACTACACGATCATGGTGAAGGGGCGCAGCCGCGTCTTCCTGGCCGGTCCGCCACTGCTCTATGCCGCGACGGGTGAGGTTGCGACGGACGAGGATCTGGGCGGGGCGGAGATGCACAGCCTGGTCTCCGGCGTGTCCGAGTTCATGGCGGAGGATGATGCCGATGGCATCCGCATGGCCCGCGACGTGATGGGCAAGCTGCGCTGGAACGACCGCCTGCCGCCGGAGCCTGCGCGGACCTGGCGCGAGCCGCTGTATGATCCGGACGAGATCTGCGGACTGGTGCCTGCGGACTATCGCCGCCCCTACGACGCGCGGGAACTGATCGCGCGACTGGTGGACGGATCGGACTTCGTGGACTTCAAGAGCAACTATGGCCCTGCCACGGTCTGCGGCTTCGCGGAGGTCATGGGAATGGCCGTCGGCATCGTCGGCAACAATGGTCCCATCGACAATGCCGGGGCCACCAAGGCGGCGCAGTTCATGCAGCTATGCGATCAGGCGGATACGCCGATCGTCTTCCTGCACGACACCACCGGCTTCATCGTCGGCACGGAGTCGGAGCGCGGCGGCATGGTCAAGCATGGCTCCAAGATGATCCAGGCCGTCTCCAACGTGCGGGTACCGAAGATCACGCTGATGGTTGGGGCCAGCTTCGGTGCCGGCAACTACGCCATGTGCGGCCGGGCCTACAGCCCGCGCTTCATCTTCGGCTGGCCCAACTACCGCATGTCGGTGATGGGCGGTGAGCAGGCGGCGACGGTGCTGAAGATCGTGGCCGAACAGGGCGCGAAGCGGAAGGGCGTTGAGCCCGATCACGCCGTGATCCAGAAGATGTATGACGGCATCGTCAGCCAGTTCGACAAGGAAAGCCAGGCGCTCTACAACACCGCGCGGCTGTTCGATGACGGCCTGATCGATCCCCGCGACAGCCGCCGGTTGCTCGGCATGTGCCTCGACATCTGCCGCGAAGGCGACCGTCGCCCGCTGCAGCCGAACAGCTTCGGTGTCGGTCGGATGTAGGTGCCGCTGCGCGCTTTTTCCGACGCTCGCTGAGGTAACCCGAGCGCCAGTCTCCGACGTTTGTGAGGCACTCCCGGGTACCCGGGTCGAGCCCGGGCACGGCGTCATGGGGGTGGCCAGGTACGGTTGTCCTCTCCACCCTCACTCCGACGCTCGCGGAGGTGATCCGCGAGCCCGGTCTCCGAGGCTTGTGCGGCACTCCCGGGTGCCCGGGGTCGCGCCGGCAAGCGCGTTTCGGCTACCCCTGCAGTCCCCGGATGGCGCGGCGCTGGGTGTCCAGGGCACGTTCGAAGACGGCCTGCTTCCAGTCCAGGGCGTCCTGATAGAAGGCTTCGCGCACCCGCGCCTTGATGTCCCGGCCCTTCGGTGACGACACATCGCCGTGGAAGCGCAGCCAGTTGTCGACGCACAGGGCGCTGATGACCTGATTCTCCGGCTGGGTGCCGTACTCCAGCGCGATGGCCGTCACCTCCACCTGGGGCAGGCCGTGTTCGATGGCGTCCAGCATCTGCCCGGTCAGCTTTGCCGAGGCTGAGGTGCCGAGGTGGGGGGAGGCGCAGTCGCTGTCGTACCAGTCGAGGCAGCGCTGATAGCCTGCCGTGTCGGGCAGGTGATCCACGATCCGCTCCCCGAATCCCCGCGGGCCAAGCCCGGTGTGATAGTCGATCACCGCCAGTCGCCTGCGCGTGCTGCAATGGGTGGCGAGCAGACGCGCGACCGTCAGCCGTGACCAGCTCGGGGCCGTGCCGCCGAAGAAGATGCCATCCCGGTGCGTGTGCTGGCCTGATGTTGCCGCCTCCTGGAACGCCCAGAAACCATGCTCCTCGGTATATTTCGCGACGCCTTGCGCGAGCCGGGTCTCCGCCTCGTCATCCCAGACCTTCGGGCAAAGGATGTCGTGGATTGTCTCATAGCCCGCGTTCACCGGTGCGCCCGCCGCGAAATCGACAAAGTTCCGGTTCAGATCAACATTATCTTCCGTGGTGCGGGAGAGGTGGGCGAAGCCGAAGGGGTTGATGCCATGCACATGGATCTGGGCGATGCCATCCGGCACTTCCCGCCAGAGACCGCTTTCCAGCCAGCCGACCTGCACGCCGGAGCCGCAGAATCCTTCCGCACCATGGGTGCCGGAGAAGGTGAGCAGCGCGGCTTCCGCCTGCGGGTCACCCAGGAAGGCGACATCGGTGGCCAGCGGCCCGCCGTTCGGCCCCGGCACCGGGTTCTCGTGGGTCTCGACCCGCGCGCCGACGTCTGCCGCGGCATCCAGGAAGCGCCCGCGTGCCTGCCGATAGTCGGCGGAGAACCATGCATTTTCTGACACGTCGAAGGCTCCATTCCAGATCAGTGGCGCACCATACCAGCGCCCGCGACCCTGCGGAATTGCATCATGTCGCGCCAGACCCTACAAACCTCGTTCCTGTGACCGTTTCCCACCAACGGAGTATGGCCCATGCGGCTTTCCGAATTCTTTCTGCCCGTCCTGCGTGAAACCCCGAACGAGGCGCAGATCGCGTCCCACCGGTTCATGCTGCGCGCCGGCATGATCCGCCAGTCCAGCGCGGGGATCTATTCCTGGCTGCCGCTGGGCTACCGGGTGCTGAAGAAGATCGAGGCCATCGTCCGCGACGAGCAGAACCGTACCGGCGCGCACGAGGTGCTGATGCCGACGATCCAGCCCGCCGAACTGTGGCGCGAGTCCGGTCGCTATGACGATTACGGCAAGGAAATGCTGCGCATCAAGGACCGCCACGGGCGGGAGATGCTCTACGGCCCGACGAACGAGGAGCAGATCACGGAGATCTTCCGCGCCGCCGCCAAGTCCTATCGCGATGTGCCGCAGATGCTCTACCACATCCAGTGGAAGTTCCGCGACGAGGTGCGGCCCCGGTTCGGCATCATGCGCGGGCGCGAGTTCCTGATGAAGGACGGCTATTCCTTCGATCTGGACTTCGAGAGCTCGAAACGTGCCTACAACAGGATGTTCGTATCCTACCTGAAGACCTTCGAGCGGATGGGACTGAAGGCCATTCCGATGGCCGCCGATACCGGCCCCATCGGCGGTGACCTGAGCCACGAGTTCATCATCCTGGCGGACACGGGCGAGTCGGAGGTGTTCTGCCATCGCGACCTGATCCGGATGGCGGTGCCCCAGGACGTGGACTATCGCGCCGACCTGCAGCCGATCGTCGATCAATGGACCTCCGTCTATGCCGCCGCCGACGACATGCACGACCCGGACACCTGCCCGGTGGCGGAGGCTGATCTGGTCAGCCAGCGCGGCATCGAGATCGGCCACATCTTCCACTTCGGCAGCAAGTACTCCAAACCCATGGGGTTGAGCGTGACCGGGCCAGACGGCGTGGACAGGGACGTCATCATGGGCTCCTACGGCATCGGCGTGTCCCGGCTGGTCGGTGGCATCATCGAGGCGAGCCATGATGACGACGGGATCATCTGGCCGGACTCGGTGGCACCGTTCCATGTCGGTATCGTCAACCTGAAAGCGGGCGACGCCGATTGCGATGCCATGTGCGCGGACCTGGAACGGAAGTTCCAGAGCGCCGGTCTGGACGTTCTGGTGGACGACACGGGGGAGCGTGCCGGGGCCAAGTTCGCGACCATGGATCTGATCGGCCTGCCCTGGCAGGTGGTGGTCGGTCCCCGTGGCCTGAAGGACGGTCAGGTCGAGGTGAAGCGGCGTTCGGAGGGCGAGCGGCAGGCCCTGGCACCCGACGCGGCGCTGGAACACATCGTTGCGGGCACCATGCTGGACCCGGCGACGACAGGCCTCTTTCCGGGCTGACCGACCGGCTCCGTTCAGGCTGACCCGCAGACGCAGACAGGAAACCGGACCATGTTCAACGCCTTCGAATGGATGATCGCCGTACGGTATCTGCGGGCGCGACGGGCGGAGGGGTTCATCTCCGTCATTGCCTGGTTCTCGCTGGTGGGCATCGCGCTCGGTGTGGCGACCCTGATCATCGTCATGGCGGTGATGAACGGTTTCCGCACCGAACTGGTGGACCGCATCCTGGGGCTGAACGGCCATATCTCGGTCCTGACCTACGAGGAGCCGATCACGGACTTCGAGGTGATGTCGGCCCGCATCGGTGAACTGCCGGGCGTGGTCCAGGCCGCGCCCTATGTCGAGGGGCAGGTCATGATCACCGCCCGGAACGAGGCGCGGGGCGCGCTGGTGCGGGGACTGTCGGTCGCGGATCTGGAGGTGCACAAGGCGCTCTCCACCAACCTGCGCGCCGGGTCCGCCGCTGCGCTGGCCGAACCGGCGACCATCATGATCGGTACCCGGATGGCGGAGCGCTTCGGCCTGAGTGTCGGCGACAAGGTCACTCTGATCTCGCCCAAGGGCACGACGACGGTGATGGGGTTCGTGCCGCGCCTCGCCACCTACCAGGTCGTCGCGCTGTTCGAAGTCGGCATGTACGAATATGACTCCAGCTACATCTTCATGGGCCTGCCGCAGGCGCAGCGCTATTTCCGCACCGGCGATGGCGTGACGGGCATCGAGGTGGTGCTGGACAGCGCCGATGACGCGGCGGCGCGGGCCGGGGACATCTACGGCATGTTCGCGGGCCAGGGAATCCGCGTGGTGGACTGGCAGCGGGCCAACGCGTCCTTCGTTGCCGCCCTGCAGGTGGAGCGGAACGTGATGTTCCTGATCCTGACCCTGATCATCCTGGTGGCCGCCTTCAACATCATCTCCAGCATGATCATGCTGGTGAAGGACAAGGGGCGTGACATCGCAATCCTGCGCACCATGGGCGCGGCGCGGGGGTCGGTGATGCGCGTGTTCCTGATCGCCGGGGCCAGCATCGGGGTCGTCGGCACGCTGGCCGGTTTCGCGCTGGGCGTGGTCTTCTGCCTCAACATCGACGCCATACGGGTGTTCCTGGAAAGCCTGACCGGCACCGTGCTCTGGTCGCCGGAGATCCGCTGGCTGTCGCAGATCCCGGCGCGGATGGAGACGGGAGAGGTGGTCGGCGTGCTGCTGATGGCACTCGGCCTGTCCTTCGTCGCCACCATCTATCCGGCCTGGCGGGCGGCCCGCCTCGATCCGGTAGAGGCGCTGCGCTATGAGTGAGATCGCGCTCAGGCTGGATGGCGTCGGGCGTACCTTCCGTCAGGGGGAACGCGAACTGCGCGTGCTCGACGGGGCCTCGCTGGATGTGCGGCCCGGTGAGATCGTGGCGCTGGTCGGCCCTTCGGGTGCGGGCAAGTCGACCCTGCTGCAGATCGCCGGACTGCTGGAGCGTCCCGATCAGGGCGACGTGCTGATCGCCGGTCAGAGCAGCGCCCGCATGTCGGAGGCGGAGCGGACCGTGACCCGGCGCAGCTCACTCGGCTTCGTCTACCAGTATCACCACCTGCTGCCGGAATTCTCGGCGGTGGAGAACATCATGCTGGCACAGATGATTGCCGGAAAGTCGAAGCCGGTGGCGCGCCAGCGCGCGGCGGAACTGCTGGAGACGCTGGGCATTGCGGAGCGCGCCAGCCATCGTCCGGCACGGCTCTCGGGCGGCGAGCAGCAGCGCGTTGCCATCGCCCGCGCCGTGGCCAACCTGCCCCGCGTGCTGCTGGCGGACGAGCCCACCGGCAACCTGGACCCGAAAACGGCGGACCGGGTGTTCGCGCATCTGATCGAGATCGCCCGGGAGTCGCGCATCGGCGTGCTGCTGGCGACCCACAATCTGGCTCTCGCGGCCAGCATGGACCGGGCCGTGACCCTGGCGGAGGGACGGATCACGGAGGCGGCGCTGTAGTCCATCGGCTGTCTGTTCCATCCCTCTCCCTCTCCGGCCACCCACGGGATCATCCTGAATGGGTGGCCGGGAGGGGGAGAGGGACGGAACAGGCCACACAATCCACATGTTCTCATTTTGTTTGAGAACACATGTTGACTCAAAGAGAACATTGATGGAACATCACCTCCGGCAACGAGATGCAGGAGGTGATGATGGATTGGGTCAAGGACGCGTTTGGACTGGCAACGCTTGTGGGTCTCTGGGGTGCTTTCGCGGCCTGGGGGGAGATCATCAGCACGGTCGTCGGCGGCTGACGGCCGGTCAATCCGTCAACAGTTTTTTCCACAGGAAATTCGGCCTCCCCGGCGGGTGAACCGCGACAGTGGGGCATCAAGCAACGATGATTGGTCCCTGATGCGGGATTCGCTCCGGGCACCGATTCCGGTGTCCGGCCGGTCCCGCGACTTGTCGCTGGGGACCGGACCATGGGTCATGCCGATTTCGTACATCTGAGGCTGCACAGTGCCTACTCCCTGTCCGAGGGGGCGATCCGGTCAAAGGATCTGGCGGTGAAGGCCGCGAAGTTCGGCATGCCCGCTGTCGCGGTGACGGACACCAACAATCTCTTCGGTGCCATGGAATACGGTCCCGCACTGGCGGAGGCGGGGGTGCAGCCGATCATCGGCTGCCAGCTTGCCGTCGCCTTCGGCATGGAGCAGCGACAGGGTTCCGCCCTGCCGCGCCCGCACCTGGGTTCCGTCGTCCTGCTGGTGCAGGACGCGACCGGCTACGGCAACCTCATGAAGCTGGTTTCCTCCGCCTTCCTCGATACCGATCCCGGTTTCGACACCCATCTGGCGGAGGGGAAGTTCGCGGAGCTGACCGACGGGCTGATCCTGCTGACCGGCGGCGCCTCGGGACCGCTGGGGCGCTTGCTGGCGGACGGGGAGGAGGCAGCGGCGCGGACCTGGCTGCGGCAGATCGCCGGACTGTTTCCGGGCCGCGCCTATGTCGAGCTGCAGCGTCATGGCCTGGCGGCGGAGGATCAGGTCGAGCAGGTGATGATCGACATGGCGATGGCGGAGGATGTGCCGCTGGTCGCGACCAACGACTGCTTCTTCCTCGAACGGGGCATGTATGACGCCCATGACGCCCTGATCTGTGTGGCGGAGGGCGCCTATGTCAGCCAGACGGAACGCCGCCGCCTGACGCCGGAGCATCGGTTCAAGAGTGCCGACGAGATGAAGGCGCTGTTCGCCGATGTGCCGGAGGCGATCAGCAACACGCTGGTGATCGCCCGCCGTTGCGGTTTCATGGCCCCCCGGCGCGACCCGATCCTGCCCCGTTTCCCCACGACGGAGGGGCGCAGCGAGGCGGATGAACTGCGTGCCATGGCCTATGCGGGACTGGATGCGCGCCTCGCCGCCATGGCGGAGAAGGGGATCGTGGTCGAGGAGAAGGTCTACCGGGAACGGCTGGACCTGGAACTCGGCATCATCATCGACATGGATTTCCCCGGCTACTTCCTGATCGTCGCCGACTTCATCCAGTGGACCAAGGGCCAGGGCATTCCGGTGGGGCCGGGGCGCGGTTCCGGTGCCGGGTCGCTGGTGGCCTATGTCCTGACCATTACCGACCTCGATCCCCTGCGCTACGGGCTGCTGTTCGAGCGGTTCCTGAACCCCGAACGCGTGTCCATGCCCGACTTCGACATCGACTTCTGCCAGGACCGGCGGGACGCGGTCATCCGCTACGTGCAGGACAAGTATGGCCATGACCAGGTGGCGCAGATCATCACCTTCGGAAAGCTGCAGGCCCGTGCGGTGCTGCGCGATGTCGGGCGGGTGCTGCAGATGCCCTATGGCCAGGTGGACCGGATTTCCAAGATGGTGCCGAACAATCCGGCCAATCCGGTCACCCTGAAGGAGGCACTGGAGCAGGAACCGGCGCTGAAGGCCGAGTACAGGGACGATGACGCCGTCCGTCATCTGATCGATCAGGCCCTGCAGCTCGAGGGCCTCTATCGCCATGCCTCCACCCATGCGGCGGGTGTGGTGATCGGCGACCGGCGGCTGGACGAGCTGGTGCCGCTCTACCGCGATCCGAAGTCCGACATGCCGGTCACCCAGTTCTCCATGAAGTATGTGGAATCGGCGGGGCTGGTGAAGTTCGACTTCCTGGGCCTGAAGACGCTGACCGTGCTGGACCGCGCCATCGGTCATGTCCGCGATGGCGGGCTGGACATGACTGTCGCAGACATACCGGAGGGTGACGAGGCCACCTTCGCCATGCTGGGGCGGGGCGAGACGGTGGGCGTGTTCCAGTTGGAAAGTTCTGGCATGCGCGACGTGCTGCGCCAGATGAAGCCTGACAAGTTCGAGGACATCATCGCCATCGTTGCCCTCTACCGTCCCGGCCCGATGGACAATATCCCGAAGTACATCGCCACCAAGCACGGGCGGGAGGAACCGGACTACCCGCATCCGATGCTGGAGGCCATCCTGGCCGAGACCTATGGCATTCCCGTCTACCAGGAACAGGTCATGCAGATCGCCCAGGTCATGTCGGGCTACAGCCTGGGCGAGGCTGATCTGCTGCGACGGGCCATGGGCAAGAAGATCAAGGCGGAAATGGACCAGCAGCGGGCCCGTTTCATCGAGGGCGCGCAGCGCAACAACGTCACCGACCGCATCGCCAATTATGTCTTCGAACTGATCGAGAAGTTCGCGGGCTACGGCTTCAACAAGTCCCACGCGGCGGCCTATGCGCTGGTGGCCTGGCAGACCGCCTGGCTGAAGGCCAACCATCCGGCGGCCTTCATGGCTGCGTCGATGACCCTCGACATGGGCAATACGGACAAGCTGGATGTCTTCCGCCAGGAACTGAAGCGGCTGAAGATTCCCATGCTGGCGCCGGACGTGAATGCCTCCGGCGTCGTCTTCGGGGTGGAGCGCGACGCCGACGGGCAGGAACAGGGTATCCGCTATGCCCTGGCCGCAATCAAGAACGTCGGCCGCGACGCCATGGCTGCGATTGTTCACGCGAGGGACGAGGGCGGGCCGTTCAGGGACCTGTTCGATTTCATCACCCGCGTCGAGACCTCCGCCCTGAACAAGCGCCAGCTGGAGAACCTGGCCCGTGCCGGTGCCTTCGACAGTCTGAACGCCAACCGCCGCCAGGTGATCAAGTCACTGGACGTGCTGCTGGGCTATGCGTCGCGGCAGGCGGCGGACAGGGCCAGCGGCCAGATGGGACTGTTCGGCGGCGGTCCCGATGCCGGTTCCGCGGGCGACCGTCCGCCCCTGCCTGACTCCCCGCAGTTCGATGACCTGGAACGCCTGGCCGAGGAGCGGGGGGCCATTGGCTTCTACCTGTCCGGTCACCCCCTCGACGACTATCAGCAGCGCTTGCGGCAGAAGGGGGTCCGGGCGCTGGATCGTCTGCCGGATGCCTTTGCCGAGGGCATGACCTCACTGATGCTGGCGGGCAGC
Source organism: Kordiimonadales bacterium IMCC3096 (assembly GCA_016865035.1). Lineage (GTDB taxonomy): Bacteria > Pseudomonadota > Alphaproteobacteria > Minwuiales > Minwuiaceae > Minwuia. Next base: position 1,036,359 of record CP018227.1, on the reverse strand, counting down.
ATCTCCGCGCTGCAGGTCCGGCGCTCCGCAAAGGGCCGGGCATTCGCCTTCATCGGCCTGTCCGACCCGTCCGGGGAATGTGAGATCCTGTGCTTCGGCGATGTGCTGAACGAATATCGCGAGAAGCTGCAGGTCGGCTGGAACGGTGTCTTCCGGGTCGAGATCAGGCGCGACCGGGAGGAACCGACCCTGACCCTGCTTGGCGCGGAGGACATCGATGCCTTCGTCGCCGACGCCGCGGCGGGTGCGCGGATCACGCTGGCGCGGCCGGATGCCCTGCCCACCATCCGATCCATCCTGCAGCGCGCCGAGGGTGGACGTGGTCTTGTCCAGCTTACCCTGCGTGACACCGGGGCGATGAGCGAGGTGGCGATGGAACTGCCGGCCGCGTTCCGCATCGACCGTTCGGTGCGGCAATCGCTGAAGTCGATTGGCGGCGTCATCGATGTGGCGGAGATCTGAGGCGCGCATTCCGGCCACCGCTGCTGATTTCGTGCGCAAGCCCCGGATATCCGCCCGTTGCGGGGTTGCAAGTGGGGCCAAGGGGCTGTATGACCCGCCCCATCACGCACGCAGGATTTGGGACAGCGGAGAGAAAGCCCCGTCTGCCCTTCCGGTGTTCGGCCCCTGACGGGTCGGATCACAGTCCTGCGGAGGCACAACCGGAAACAAAGGAAATCGGTTCATGGCTCTGCCAGACGTTTCGATGCGCCATCTGCTGGAAGCAGGCGCCCACTTCGGTCATCAGACCCACCGCTGGAACCCCCGCATGGAGCCGTATATCTTCGGCGCCCGCAACGGTATCCACATTGTCGATCTTTCCCAGACCGCCCCGCTGCTGCACCAGGCCCTGAAGGTCGTGCGCGACGCGGTTGCGTCCGGTGGCCGTGTGCTGTTCGTCGGCACCAAGCGCCAGGCATCCGGCCCGGTGGCCGAAGCCGCGAAGCGCTGCGCCCAGTTCTACATGAACCATCGCTGGCTCGGCGGCACACTGACCAACTGGAAGACCGTTTCCAACTCCATCCGCCGCCTGCGGGAGCTGGAGGAACTGCTGGTTCAGGAACAGACGGGCCTGACCAAGAAGGAAACCCTGCAGCTGACGCGGGAGCGTGACAAGCTGGACATGGCCCTGGGCGGCATCAAGGAAATGGGCGGCCTGCCGGACGTCATGATCGTCATCGACACCGGCAAGGAGAAGATCGCCGTGGCCGAGGCCCGCAAGCTGGGCATTCCGGTCATTGGCATCTGCGACACCAACGCCGATCCGACCGTCATCGACCACCCGATCCCGGCCAACGACGATGCGCTGCGCGCCATCAACCTCTACTGCGACCTGTTCAGCCAGGCGGTGCTTGATGGCATCCAGGCGGAAATGGGTGCGGCGGATGAGGACATCGGTGCCCTGGAGCAGCCGATCGAGGAGCCGGTGATTGCCGCCGAGGAAGCGGAAGCCGCTGCCGAAGCTGCACCTGCGGCTGCCGAGGAGGCCCCGGCCGCCGAAGCTGGTGCCGAAGAGGCTGGCGAGGCTCCGAAGGCCTGAGCCTTTCCGGGTTCGGGATTGATGCGAAATATCTGACGAGAAGAGGGCGAGTAATGGCTCAGATCACGGCAGCGCTGGTCAAGGAACTGCGCGAGAAGACCGGCGGCGGCATGATGGACTGCAAGAAGGCGCTGGCGGAAAACGATGGCGACATCGAGGCGGCAGTGGACTGGCTGCGCAAGAAGGGCCTTGCCGCGGCGGCCAAGAAGGCAGGCCGTACTGCGGCCGAAGGTCTGGTTGGCGTTGTTACCGACGGCAAGCAGGGCGCGATGATCGAACTCAATTCCGAGACCGATTTCGTGGCCCGCAACGACAGGTTCCAGAATCTGGTGAGCACGATTGCCGGTATCGCGCTGGCGAACAATGGTGATCTGGATGCGGTCAATGCAGCGGACTTTCCCGGTTCGGGGCGGACCGTTGCGGAGGAACTGACCAACGCCATCGCCACCATCGGTGAGAACATGTCGCTGCGCCGGGCCGATTGCATCTCGGTCAGCGAAGGTGTGGTCTGCAGCTATGTGCACAACGCCACCGCGCCGGGTCTGGGCAAGATCGGTATCCTGGTCGGCCTGGAAGGCTCCGGTGATGCAGGGAAGCTGGAGGCCTTCGGTCGCCAGGTTGCGATGCATGTCGCCGCCGCCAACCCGCAGTCCATCGACGTTGCCGATCTGGACCAGAGCCTGGTCGAGCGCGAGCGCTCGGTCCTGCGGGAGCAGGCACTGGCCTCCGGCAAGCCCGCCGAGATCGTCGACAAGATGATCGAGGGCCGTCTGCGCAAGTACTATCAGGAAGTGGTGCTGCTGGAGCAGGCCTTCGTGATCGACCCGGACCAGACCGTGAAGAAGGCCCTGGCCGACGCGGCGAAGGATGCGGGCGGCACGATCACGATCACCGCGATCCGGCGCTTTGCGCTGGGCGAGGGCATCGAGAAGGCCGAATCGGACTTCGCTGCCGAGGTCGCTGCCGCAACCGGCAACTGATCGACGGCAGGATATCAGGTTGGATGAGGGGGCGGGTCATGCCGCCCCCGATCCCGCCGGAAAACAGGGAGCCTTGAACCATGCCGGATACATCTGGTCACCGCAGGGTGATGCTCAAATGTTCTGGCGAGGCCCTGATGGGCGATACCGCATTCGGTATCGACTTTCCTACTCTCAACCGCATTGCCGGTGATATTGCCGACACGGTCCGCGCCGGCACCGGAATGGCCATCGTTGTCGGTGGGGGCAACCTGTTCCGTGGCGTGAAGACCGCTGCGGCGGGCATGGACCGGGCCAGCGCCGATCACATGGGCATGCTGGCAACGGTGATGAACGGACTGGCACTGGCGGATGCGTTGCGCGCGGCAGGGCTGGTCGCACATGCCTGGTCGGCCATTCCGATGCCGACGGTCTGCCGCCCCTATGTGCGCGATGACGCGCTTGCCGCCCTTGACCGCGGGGAAGTGGTGATCTGCGTCGGTGGCACCGGCAACCCCTTCTTCACGACGGATACGGCAGCGGCGCTGCGGGCGGCGGAGCTGAAATGCGATCTGATCGCCAAGGCGACCCAGGTGGATGGCGTCTACAGCGCCGACCCGAAGAAGGACCCGTCCGCGACACGCTACGACCGGCTGACCTTCGACGAGGCACTGGCGAAGGATCTCCAGGTCATGGACACTGCAGCCTTTGCACTTGCGCGGGAGAACCATATTCCAGTCATGGTTTTCGCGCTTGATGGCGAAGGCGGTATCGCGGAGGCTCTGACCGGGAGTGGCCGTTCCACGATAGTCGATAACGGATAGAGGCCGCACGACAGGCCGGACGAAAGCAGGGCAGGTACAGGGCAATGGCAGATTCGGAAATTGATCTCGACGACCTCACGCGGCGCATGAATGGCGCGGTGGAGGCCCTGAAGAAGGACTTCACCGGTCTCCGCACCGGGCGCGCATCGGCTTCACTGCTGGATGGCGTGGTCGTCAATGTCTATGGCAGCGACATGCCCCTGAACCAGATCGGCACCGTCAACGTGCCGGAATCGCGGCTGATCTCGGTCCAGATCTGGGACCGCAACAATGTCGGTGCGGCGGAGAAGGCGATTCGCAACTCCGGCCTGGGACTGAACCCGGCCACCGAAGGCAGCACGATCCGCGTGCCCATTCCGGAACTGACCGAAGAACGTCGCCGGGACCTGACCAAGGTCGCCGGGCAGTACGCGGAGCAGGGCCGTATTGCGGTGCGCAATATCCGTCGTCACGCGATGGACGAACTGAAGCGGCTGGAGAAGGCCGGCGAGATGAGCCAGGACGACCAGCGGCTCTACTCCGAGGAGGTACAGTCGGAAACCGACCGGACGATCAAGGAGATCGACGAGGTGCTGGAGGTCAAGCAGCAGGAAATCATGCAGGTCTGATCACGTGTCCAATCCCGACCCCCTGACAGCCTCCACGACCCTGCCGCGTCATGTGGCCATCATCATGGATGGCAACGGACGCTGGGCGAAGGCGCGTGGCCTGCCGCATGTGGCCGGCCACCGGAAGGGGGCGGACGCGGTGCGGGCGACGGTGCGCGCGGCACGGGAACTCGGCCTGCCCTATCTGACACTCTTCGCCTTCTCCTCCGAGAACTGGCGTCGTCCGGCGGATGAAGTCCGCGACCTGATGTCCCTGCTGAAACTCTATCTGCGGCGCGAGATTGCGGACCTTCACCGGAACGGCATCCGCGTCCGTTTCATTGGTGACCGGAACGGACTTTCCGGCGACATCTGTGCGCTGATGGAGCAGGCGGAGGAAACCACGCGGTCAAACGCTGCGCTGACGCTGATCATTGCGTTGAACTATGGCGGTCAGGGGGAGATCGTGCGCGCGGCGCGGCGGCTGGCGACCGAGGTCGCGGCGGGCAGGCTTGATCCGTCCGACATTGACGAGGCTGCGGTGTCCCGGCATCTGGACCTTCCCGATGTCCCGGCCCCTGATCTGCTGATCCGCACCAGCGGCGAACAGCGGCTTTCGAACTTCCTGCTCTGGCAGGCGGCCTATTCGGAACTTGTTTTCGACGACACGCTCTGGCCCGATTTCGGGCTGGAGCAGTTGCAGCAGGCCGTCGAGATCTTCGGGCAGCGTGAGCGGCGCTTTGGCGGACGCAGTGGCTGACAGTGACCTGCGCCTAGGTGCCCGGATCGGGTCTGCACTGGTTCTTGGCACGATTGTCATCCTGGCGGCGCTCGCCGGGGGTGTCTGGTTCAATGTCGTGCTGGTCATCGCAGGCAGCGTCGCGGCCTTCGAGTGGTCGCGGGTGACCGCGACCGCCGACGCCAGGGCCACTGCCGGACGGTTCCCGCTCGCCATGGCCATCGGACTGCTTGGTGGCGTTGCCGCGATCGCGCTGCTGGACCTCGGAACCACCATTGGAATCGCGCTCTCTGCCGTGGTTGTCTCGACAGTGCTGGCCGGACTGGCGGCATGGTTCGCAGGCGGGCGGGCGATCTGGACAATGCTCGGCGTCGCGGTGATCTGCGGGGCCATGCTTGCGCTGCTGATGCTTCGCCAGTGGGGGGCGTGGCCGCTGATCTGGCTGCTAGCCTGTGTCTGGGCCAGCGACATTGGCGCGCTGGCGGCGGGGCGGACCTTTCAGGGGCCGCGCATCTGGGTTCGCGTCAGTCCGAACAAGCGCTGGTCGGGTGCTGCCGGGGGCGTGGTGGCTGCGGCCGTGACGTCCGTGGCGATCGGGCTCGGGTCCGGCATGGGGGGGGACACGGAGGACCTGTCCGTGACGGCCCTTCTGTCCGGTGGTGTGCTGGTCTCCGTCGTCGCACAATGCGGCGATCTGGCAGAGTCTGCATGGAAACGTCATTTCGGCGTGAAGGATTCGGGTACTATCATTCCCGGACACGGTGGAATCATCGACCGGGTCGATGGTCTGGTGGCGGCGGCAATCATGCTGGCGCTGATGCCGGATGTGATGGGATTTGCTGCATGAGCGCCACAGCCGGTATCGCGAGCCTGCCGCATCCGAACCGCGACGCGGCCATCGCCGCCATCGGGCCGCAGAAGTCGGTGACGATCCTGGGCGCCACCGGGTCCATCGGCCTGAACACGCTGGACCTTGTTTCACGCCATCCGGACAGGTTCCGTATCGACGCCCTGACCGCCAATACCAATGTTGGCGACCTAGCCGCACTGGCGCGACAGCATGGTGCCCGGCTGGCGGTCATCGCGGACCCGGCGCTGTATGGCGACCTCCGGGATGCCCTGGCAGGCAGCGGGATCGAGGCGGCGGCAGGGCCGGAGGCACTGGTGGAGGCGGCTGCGGGCCTGTCCGACTTCGTCATGGCCGGGATTGTCGGTGCGGCAGGGCTTGCGCCCACGCTGGCCGCGATCCGGCGGGGGGCCGACGTCGGACTGGCAAACAAGGAATGTCTGGTCTGTGCAGGCGATATCGTGATGCGCGATGTCCGGCGCTTCGGCGGAACGCTGCTGCCGGTGGATTCCGAGCACAATGCGATCTTCCAGGTCTTTGACCGTGACCGCGCCCAGGCCGTCAGACGCATCGTGCTGACCGCTTCGGGGGGACCGTTCCTTGATTTCGGGATGGAACAGATGACGGATGTCACACCGGCGCAGGCCGTGGCGCATCCCAACTGGTCGATGGGTGCCAAGATCTCCGTCGATTCCGCCACGATGATGAACAAGGGCCTGGAGATGATTGAGGCCTGGCACCTGTTCCCCGTCGCCGACCATCAGATCGACGTGTTGGTGCATCCGCAGTCGGTGATCCATTCGATGGTCGAATATGTCGATGGCTCGACACTGGCCCAGCTTGGCAGCCCCGACATGCGCACGCCGATCGCGTCCTGCCTGGCCTGGCCGGAGCGGATCGCCGCGCCGTCGCCGCGCCTTGATCTGGCCACACTCGGCCAGCTTACTTTCCAGGCACCGGACCCCGTCCGATTCCCGGCGCTGCGACTGGCGCGGGCCGCCATGGAGGCGGGCAAGGGGGCACCCACGGTGCTGAATGCGGCGAATGAGGTGACGGTCGCCGCATTCCTGGCGGGCCGGATCGGGTTTCTTCGCATTGCGGAGCTTGTCGAAACCGCTCTGGAAATGATTGATTCAGGTGCGCCTGATACGATTGAGGCCGTCATGGCACTGGATGCGGAGACACGTGTCCGGACGGCTGCCCTGCTGGGCTGATGTGGCCGGCATGGCGCTGTACAACTGATCCTGCAAGGGAACCTGCATGTTTCTGATCGACTACATCCTGCCGTTCCTCGCCGTCCTGACGGTGCTGGTTTTCGTTCACGAGATGGGTCACTACCTCGTTGCCCGCTGGTGTGGCGTCGGGGTCGAGGCCTTCTCGGTCGGTTTCGGTCGGGAGCTGTTCGGCTGGTATGACCGTCGCGGCACACGCTGGAAGGTCTCGATGATCCCCTTCGGCGGCTATGTGAAGTTCCGCGGTGACAGCGGCGCGGCAAGCACCCCCGACCATGCCGGCAACCTGCACGACGATGATCCGGAGAATTTCCACAACAAGCCGCTGGCGAAGCGTGCCGCGGTCGTCGTTGCCGGCCCCCTGGCCAACTTCCTGCTGGCGATCGTCATCTTCGCGGGCATGTTCACGGTCTGGGGCCAGCCCTTCACGACCGCGATGGTATCCGATGTCGTGGCTGACAGTGCGGCGGCTGAGGCCGGACTGCAGCCCGGTGACCTGATCGTCAGTGCAGGTGGCGAGGAGGTTGTCTCGTTCGAGGATCTGCGCCGCATCGTGTCGCTGAACCTGGACCGGCCGCTGCCCCTGACCGTGGAACGCGACGGCGCGCTGATCGACCTGGATGCACAGCCGCGTGTGGTCGTGATCCAGGACCAGTTCGGCAATGACAGCAAGGTCGGCATGCTGGGCGTGCGGGCGATGGAGCGTGGCTGGCGCGAGCTTGGTGTCGGCAGTGCCCTGGTCGAGGCGGTGCGCCAGACCTGGGTGATCACCAGCAGTACCCTGTCCGCGGTCGGTGACATGATCACCGGTCATCGCTCGGTGGAGGAACTGCGCGGACCGGCCGGTATTGCGGAGATTTCAGGACAGGCGGCCAGCTTCGGCATCGCCTCCCTGATCAATATCGCGGCCTTCCTTTCGATAAGCCTCGGTCTCATCAACCTGTTTCCGATCCCGATGCTGGACGGCGGCCATCTATTGTTCTATGCCGTCGAGGCAGTACGGGGGCGTCCGCTGGGTGAAACGACTCAGGAAATCGGCTACCGTCTGGGCTTCGCCATGGTTATCGGCCTGATGCTCGTGGCGACGTTCAACGACATCGACCGTTTCGGTGTGGTTGATTTCATGAAGGGTCTGTTTTCCTGATACCCGGTGACGGGTCAGACCGGAGATAGAGGGTTCCACGGCGTGTCGCGACGGCTGATCCTGATTACTGTGCTGGCCTGGCTGTTGCCGTTCGTCGCGAACGCGCAGCTTATCCAGGATATTGTCGTCGAGGGTAACCAGCGGATCGAGGCCGAGACCGTACGCTCCTACATGCAGCTGGAGCCGGGCAGCCCGTTCGAGGCATCCCGTCTGGACCGCGCCCTGAAGACACTCTACGGCACCGGCCTTTTCGCCGACGTGAACCTGCGGCGCCAGGGCAATGCCCTGATCGTGACCGTCGTCGAGAACCCGGTAATCAACCAGCTTGTTTTCGAAGGCAACAAGCTGCTGAAGGACGACCTGCTCGCCTCGGAAGTGCAGCTGCGGTCACGGGTGGTCTATACCCGCGCGCGGGTGCAGAGCGACGTGCAGCGCTTGCTGCAGATCTATCGCGCCAGCGGCCGTTTCGCCGCGACCATCGAGCCAAAGATCATCCAGTTGCAGCAGAACCGGATCAACCTGGTCTTCGAGATCAATGAGGGCGATCCGACCGAAATCAGTGCCATCCGGTTCCTCGGCAACACGGTCTTCGATGACGACGACCTGCGCTCGGTCATCGCCACCAGCGAGAGCGCCTGGTGGAATTTCCTGAGTTCGACAGACGTCTATGACCCGGACATCGTCGCGCTGGACCGCGACCGTCTGCGGCAGCATTACCTGGAGCATGGCTACGTCGATTTCCGTGTCGTCTCGGCGGTGGCCGAACTGACCCGTGACCGGGAGGACTTCTTCATCACCTTCACGGTGGAGGAGGGGGAGCAGTACCGTTTCGGCAACGTCGATCTGAAGGCCGATGTGAAGGACGTGGATCCGAAGGAACTGCGCAAGGCCATCACCGACGAGACCGGCGAGGTCTACAATGGCACGCAGGTCGAGAAGTCCATCAAGGACATCCAGTTCCAGCTTGGCCGCAAGGGCTTTGCATTTGTCGATGTACGGCCCCGCACCGAGCGTGACCGCGAGAAGCGGACCGTCGACATCACCTATGAGGTTCGTGAAGGTCCGCGGGTCTATGTCGAACGGGTGGATATCGAGGGCAATACCAGAACGCTGGACGAGGTGGTGCGCCGCGAGGTGCAGCTGATCGAGGGTGATGCCTTCGATACCGCGAAGATCAGCCGTTCCAACCGCCGCATCCGGGCGCTGGGCTTCTTCAAGACCAATGACATCACGCCGGAACAGGGATCAGCCCCCGACAAGGCGATCCTGAAGGTGAAGGTCGAGGAACAGCCGACCGGTGAACTGTCTGTCGGTGCCGGCTTCTCCACCACGGAGGCCGTGATCGGTGATGTCTCGATCAGTGAACGCAACCTGCTGGGACGGGGGCAGAACCTGCGGCTTTCCTTCTCCCTGTCCCTGCGTCGGCGTGAAGTCGATCTGAGCTTCACCGAACCCTATTTCCTGGACATGCCGATCGCCGCGGGTATCGACATCTTCAACACCAACATCGACTTCCAGGACGAGTCATCTTTCGACCAGAGCACCTCCGGCGGGCGCCTCAGGACCGGTTTCTCGCTGTCCGAAGCGCTGCGGATGAGCCTGAATTACCAGCTGCGCCGCGACAACATCAAGAACGTGGGCAACACCGCGTCGCTGTTCATTCAGCAGCAGCAGGGCGTCTCCGTCACCAGTTCGCTGGGGTACGAGCTGAAGCTGGATCTGACGGATGATCCGATCACGCCGCACGACGGCTCCCTGTCGACGTTCGGTCAGGAACTCGCGGGCTTCGGTGGTACGGTGCGCGACCTGCGGACCCAGGCACGGCACACGCAGTTCTTCCCCGTGTCGGAAGAATGGACACTGTCGCAGACGGTCCGCGGTGGCGCGGTCTTCGGTATCGCGAAGGATGTCCGCATCAATCGCCGCTTCTTCGTTGGCGGGGACACGCTGCGCGGTTTCGCGGCCAGTGGTATCGGTCCCCGCGACGTGGCAACGCGTGACGCGCTTGGCGGTGAGTTCTTCGTCACCGGCTCGACGGAGCTGACCTTCCCGCTTGGCCTGCCCGATGAACTGGGCATGTCGGGCCGGTTCTTCAGCGACTATGGCTCCGCGTTCGGTGTCGTTGCCAATGGCGGTGTCGAGGATGATCCTTCGCTCCGCCTGGCGGTTGGTGTCGGTGTGACCTGGCGCTCGCCGTTCGGGCCGTTGCTGTTCGACGTGGCCCGCGCGATCCTGCGCAACGATCTCGATGAAACGGAAGCCTTCCGCTTCAGCTTCGGTACACGCTTCTGACGCTCTCCGGTTGCCGCCGGTTGGTAACCTGTGCTGTAACCAATATCTGGTTTCTGCCGTGAGAATCATTGGTTCCCCTGCGAACGAGTAGAATTGAGGAAACATCCATGCGTGCCATCTGGCTTGCCGCGATCTGTATCTCGCTCATGACGCTTGGCGGTCATCAGGCCGCCCGGGCGCAGTCGATGCCGCCGCCGATCATCGCGACGATGGATTCGCAGCAGATCCTGCGTGAATCCAAGGCCGCAATCAGCATCGCGAACCAGATCAAGGGCTACATGGACAGCCTGCAGCAGCTTATCCAGGCAGAGGACAAGGCGCTGAAGGCACGGCAGGACGAATTGCGCCAGCAGGCTGCCATTCTGTCCCCCGACGCCGTCGAGCAGCGCAAGAACGAACTGCAGAAGAGCTATACCGACGCGCAGCGCATGGTGCAGGACCGTCGCCAGTCCATCGGCCAGACCCAGCAGCAGGCGGTCGAGGTGCTGAAGGGGCAGATCCTGGGCATCATCGAGGAACTGGAGCGGGAACGGGGCTTCAATCTGGTTCTGGACCGCAACAGCATCAGCTGGACCAATGGCGCCCTGGACATCACCAAGGAAATCATCACGCGGCTGAACCAGCGGCTTCCGTCGGTCAAGGTCGGGCGGCCTGAAGGTTTCTGATGCCTGACGCGCGGTTCCATCGACGGCTCGGGCCGTTCACGCTTGGCGATCTGGCGCAGAAGACAGGCCTGTTCAAAGTACCTGAGGGTGTGGACCCGTCGATGCAGATCCGTGATGCCTTGCCGCTGGAGCAGGCGGGCGACGGTGATCTGAGCTTCCTCGACAACCGCAAGTATCTGCCGGCCCTCACCGAGACAAGGGCGCAGTTCTGCGTGATCACACCGGAACTCGCCGACCGCGCGCCGGCAGGCACGATCGTCCTGCCGACACCGCATCCCTATCTGGCCTTTGCCATGGTGTCCCAGGCGCTCTATCCCGGTCCTGAACCGGATGGCGTCATTCACCCCACCGCCTTCATCGACGACACCGCAGTCGTGGGCGATGGCGTCTCGGCCGCCCCCCACGCCGTTGTGGGGGCAGGTGCGGAGATCGGTGACGGGGTCGTCCTTGGCGCCAATGTCACGGTTGGTCCGGGCGTCGTTATCGGTGCAGGCAGCCGTATCGACGCCAATGCCTCGCTGGAGACCTGCATCCTGGGCGCGCGCGTGCATGTGCAGTCCGGGGCGCGGATCGGACCGGGGGGATTCGGGTTCGCGCCGCATCCGCAGCGTCACGTCGCGGTGCCCCAGGTGGGGCGGGTGCTGATCGGCGATGACTGCCACATCGGCGCGAACGTCTGTGTCGCCTCCGGTTCCGGCCATGACACGAAGATCGGCAGCAATGTGTGGATCGATAATCTGGTGCAGATCGCGCACAATGTCGAAATCGGAGACGGTTCGATCATTGTGGCGCAAGTTGGGATTGCCGGTTCAAGCAAGCTCGGCCAGTTTGTGCAGGTAGGTGGTCAGGCAGGTATTTCAGGCCACGTGAAGATCGGCAATGGCGTGAAGATCGGTGCGCTTTCCGGCGTGATGAATGACCAGCCTGACGGTGCCGCGGTTCTGGGGCAGCCCGCGATGCCGGTAAGGGAGTTCTGGCGCCAGCTCGCCGCCATTCGGCGGCTGGGCACGAAGAAGGGGACGGATACATGACGGACACGGATGCGACCATCGTGGATGACATGGCTGGCCCGGTTGATATCAACCGGATCATGCAGATGATCCCCCACCGCTACCCGATGCTGATGGTTGATCGTGTCGTGGACATCCAGCCGAACCACAGTGCGGTCGGCATCAAGAACGTGACCATCAACGAACCGCACTTCGTCGGCCATTTTCCGGTCAAGCCGGTGATGCCGGGTGTGCTGATCATCGAGTGCATGGCGCAGACTTCTGCCGTGCTGTTCGCGCGCACGCTGGGCAAGGGGATGGAGGGCAAGGTGGTCTATTTCATGACCATCGACAATTGCCGCTTCCGCCGGCCGGTGGAGCCGGGCGACCAGTTGCGGGTGCATGTCGAGAAGCTGCGCGGGCGCGGCGACATGATCTGGAAGATGCATGGCAAGGGCTATGTCGATGACAAGGTGGTGGCCGAGGCCGACTTTGCCGCCATGATCCAGGAAAAGCTCTGAATGGCCGAAATTCACCCCACTGCGGTTGTCAGTGATGACGTGACGCTGGGCGAAGGTGTCCGCATCGGTCCCTTCTGCGTGGTTGAAGGCGACATCACCCTGGATGACGGGGTGGAACTGGTCTCCCATGTGGCACTCGCGGGGCGCAGCCGCATCGGCGCACGGACCCGGGTGTTCCCCTTCGCCTCCATCGGCCACCCGCCGCAGGACACCAAGTACAAGGGCGAGCTATCACGGCTGGAGATCGGGCAGGACTGCACGATCCGCGAACATGTGACGGTCAATCCCGGCACCGAGGGTGGTGGCATGCTGACCACGGTCGGCAATGGCTGTCTGCTGATGACCGGGGCCCATATCGCGCATGACTGCCAGGTGGGGAATCACGTCATCATCGTGAACAACGTGCTGCTGGGCGGACACGTGGAAGTCGATGACTGGGCCATCGTGGGCGGCATGACGGCGGTGCACCAGTTCGTGAAGATCGGCAAGCACGCCATGGTGGGGGGCGCGTCGGCGCTCGGCACCAGCGTGATTCCCTACGGTCTGGCACGGGGCAACCTGGCGCGGCTGGACGGGCTGAACCTGGTTGGTCTGAAGCGGCGCAACTTCAGCCGCGACGAGATCAGCACGCTGCGCCGTGCCTATCGCTTCCTGTTCGGGCCGGAGGGCACGATGGAAGAGAAGGTCGCGGATGCGGAGAAGCTCTTCGAGGGGGAAGCCGGTGTCGACGACATCATCGGCTTCATGAAGGCCAATTCCTCCCGCGGTCTCTGCACGCCCCGCAAGGATGCGGCGGCGGCGCAGTAAGCCATGACCGAGCTGCCCAAACGGCTGGGCATCATTGCCGGTGCCGGTGACGTGCCGGGGGATGTTGCGGCGGCGGCGGAAACCATGGGCGTCGGCGTGCATGTGCTGGCCTTTGACGGGTTCACCGAACCTGATCTGCTGGCACGCTACCCCCATGACTTCATCCAGTTCGACCGGGTCGGTGACATCCTCGCCGCCCTGAAGCGCGGTGGCTGCGACAGTGTCTGCATGGTGGGCAAGGTCGCGCGACCGGACTTCTCCAAGCTGCGCCCCGACCTGGCAGGCATCAGTCTGCTGCCGAAGGTGATCGCCGCAGCCCGGAAAGGCGACGACGCGCTGCTGCAGGTGCTGGTCGGCTATTTCCAGAAGAAGGGGTTCCGCGTTGTCGGCGCCCACGAGATCAAGGGCGACGTGCTGGTGCAGGAAGGCCCGCTCGGGTCGGTGCTGCCGGATGATGCGGCGCGGCAGGACATTGCCCGTGCAGTCGTCGTCGTGGAGGCTCTGGGGGCCCTGGACATCGGTCAGGGTGCCGTGGTGCGCGACGGGCTGGTCCTGGCCGTGGAGGCCGCTGAGGGTACCGACAGGATGCTCGAACGCTGTGTCGATCTGGTCAAGGGCACGGGTGGTGTGCTGGTGAAGCTGACCAAGCCGGGGCAGGATCACCGGGTGGACATGCCGACCATCGGTCGGGAGACGGTGCGCCGGGCCGCCGCCGCCGGACTGAGCGGTATCGCCGTGGAAGCGGGGGCGGCGATGATCGTGGACCGCGCCGGAACCGTCGCCGATGCCGACGCGGCCGGCCTGTTCATCACCGGCATCAACCGCGAGACCCCATGAGCGTGCAGCAGTCGCCGGGCCGGACGATCATGCTGGTGGCGGGGGAACCATCTGGTGACGTGCTGGGCGCGCGTCTGATGCGGGCGCTGCGTGACCAGTCGGGCGGAACGGTGCGCTTCGTCGGCGTAGGTGGGGACGAGATGGCGCGGGAGGGGCTGCAGAGCCTGTTCCCGATCACCATCCTTTCCGTCATGGGACTGTTCGAGGTCCTGCCGCGTGCGCTGGCCATCCGCCGCAGGCTGAAGCAGACGGAGGCCCTGGTGCGGCAGGTGCAGCCCGATTGCCTGATCACGATCGATTCGCCCGGCTTCAATCGTCGGCTCGTGCAGGCGGTACAGGACATGGACCTGCTGAAGATCCATTACGTCGCGCCCTCTGTCTGGGCCTACAAGCCGAAGCGGGCGGTGCACATGGCGCGGCTCTATGACCATCTGCTGACCCTTCTGCCCTTCGAGCCGCCCCTGTTCGAGCGGGAGGGACTGCCGTCCTCCTTCGTCGGGCATCCGGCGATCGAGGCGGAGCGCAATTATGCCGGTGACCCCCGTGCTTTCCGCAGCAATCTGGGCATTCCTTCGCACGCGCCGGTCGCGGCGGTGCTGTTCGGCAGCCGGATGGGTGAATTGCGCCGGATGGGGCCGATCTTCATCGATGGCCTGCGCCGGGCCATGGTTCAGGTTCCGAACCTGGTCGTGGTCGCGCCGACGCTGCCGCATCTGAAACCGGCGGTGGAACGGATGCTGGGGGACCTGAAGGCCCCTGTGCACGTCGTCGGCCCGGATCTGAAGATGGACGCGTTCCACGCCGCCGACGTGGCACTGGCCGCTTCAGGCACGGTCGCGCTGGAACTCTCGCTCGCCGGTACCCCGTCGGTCGTCGCCTATCGGCTGAACGGCCTGACGGCCGCCATCGCCAAGCGCCTGATCAGGATCCGCTGGGCGAGCCTGACCAACATCCTGCTGGACCGGGAGGTGGTGCCGGAACTGATCCAGGAACGCTGTCGCGCGGACCAGATCGCGCCGCACGTCGTTGCCCTTTTGAGCGACAGCACCCATCGTGATGCCCAGGCTGAGGCCGGGCGGCTGGTTGCCGACATGCTGCGTCCCCCGGGGGAATGGCCTTCGGAAAAGGCCGCCCGCGTGGTACTGAAACTGACAGACAGGAACTGAGGAGGGAACGTCATGGAAGGCGCACGGCTGCTGCACACCATGATCCGGGTGAAGGATCTCGACAAGTCGCTGGATTTCTATGTCCGGCTGCTGGGCATGAACGAACTGCGCAAGACGGATTTCCCCACCGGCGAGTTCACCCTGGCCTTCGTCGGCTACGGGGAGGAGAAGAACAGCACGGTGATCGAACTGACCCACAACTGGGGTCAGGAAGAGCCCTATGACCTGGGTTCCGGCTTCGGGCATCTGGCCATCGGCGTGCCGGACATCTATGCCACCTGCAGCGAGCTGGAGAAGGCAGGCGTGCCCATTCCGCGCCCGCCGGGACCGATGAAGCACGGCGGCTCCGTCATTGCCTTCATCGAGGATCCGGATGGCTACAAGATCGAGCTGATCGAACGGAAGCAGGGCTGAACCATGACCGCAGGCCCCGCCAAGTCCTTCGCCGACCTGCATCGGGGTGACAGGCCATTCGTCATGCCGAATCCGTGGGACCGGGGGTCCGCCCGGATCCTGCAGAGCATGGGTTTCAGCGCCCTGGCCACCACCAGTGCCGGGTTTGCCTTCTCCATCGGACGGCGCGATGCGGAGGGCGGCGTTTCCCGCAAGGAGGCGATCAGGCACGCGGCGGAAATCGTGCAGGCAACGCATCTGCCGGTGAACGGCGATCTGGAGAACGGTTTCGGCACCAGCCCGGAAGCCTGTGCGGAGACGATCCGGCAGGCGCTGGCCGCCGGACTTGCGGGATGTTCCATCGAGGATACGACCGCGGATCTCAGCGCCCCGATTGTCGACTTCAATCTGGCTGTCGAGCGCATTGCGGCCGCCGCGGAGGTCGTGCGCCAGTCCGGCAAGCCCTTCGTGCTGACCGCGCGGGCGGAGAACTTTCTCTACGGTCGGCGGGACATGGACGAAACCCTGCGCCGCCTCAATGCCTTCGCCGACGCCGGTGCCGATGTGCTCTATGCACCGGGCCTGCGCAAGATCGAACTGGTGCGGGAGGTCTGCCAGGGCGTTTCCCGACCGGTCAATGTGCTGGCGACTGCCGGTCTGACCGTGGCGCAGATCGCCGACGCCGGGGCGAAGCGGATCAGCCTGGGTGGCGCCTTCGCGCTCGCCGCCATTCGCGGCCTGATGCGGGCGGCGACCGAGGTGCAGGAGAAGGGCACCTTCAGCTTCGCGGCAGAGACACCGGGGTCCGCAGATATCAACGCCATGATGCTGGGCCGCGACGAGGCATAGGCCGGTCCGCGGGTCCCGGGGGGGGCGCTCAGCTCTCGTAGGCAGGTCTTACATCTGCGAGCGGGCTGAGATTGAGCCAGGCGCCCAGACACTTTCTTGCCGCCGATGAGCCGATGGCCTCCAGCCGTTCACTTGCAAGGGCCGGAACGAGCGGCAGATCACCCCTGACGATGTGGATCATGTCGGGCAGGGTGCAACTGAGATAGAGATCGACCTCGAACCCCGGATCGTCGAGGCAGAGTTCACACTGCCCGTCCTGGTTCACGAACCACCACACGTCCTGACCGTTGGGCAGGTCGGTGAAGGCGAGGCGAACAACGGCAGGTGACTTGCCAAAGGCATCAGCCTCGACACTCCGTTCTATTGCCCAGAGAAGCAGGCCGAGGTCGATCTCGCCTTCGGCAAGATCGCGCCGCGTCCAGCGTTGACCCCAGACGCCGAGCGTGTCGATGAGCGGGATGAACTCACGCCCCGCCTCTGTCAGATGATAGGTCCAGCCCTTCCGGTTCTCCTGCGGTCGCCGTTCCACCACCCCTTCCGCCACAAGCTGCTTCAGTCGCCTGGACAGAAGTGTTGGCGACATGAGCGGTACGCCGCGCTGCAGTTCGGAGAAACGGGTCGAGCCCCAGGCCAGATCGCGAATGATCAGGGGCGTCCACCTTTCGCAGAACAGTTCGGCTGCCTTGGCTACCGGACAGAACTGAGCGTAGCTCTTCATCACTGTGCCTTCCGACGTTTCCGGGGACAGAAATCCGATGTCCGCCAAACTACAGTTTGTGGAGTTTCCAGCCAAGTTTCGCAGGTGGAGAATGCGCACGCAGAACAAGCAGTGCACGATTTCGGGAGACAGAAATGCAAGAGAAACTGGAGGATGCCGTCGCGACGCACTATGGCAGGGACGGGCTGCTGGAAGACATTCTGGCAGGGCTTGAGAAGCTGGGCGGAAACCCGGATGACCCCGCACCTGAACAGCTCGCGGCGGTCGATGAATTTCACACCGCAGGCCGGATCACCACGCTCGAGGCGCTCGGCATGGCACCTCTCCGGGAGGGCATGCACGTGCTTGATGCCGGCTGCGGCATTGGAGGAACGGCGCGGGTGCTGGCCCGTGACTTTGGATGCCGCGTGACGGGCATCGATCTCACTCCGCAGTATGTCGATGTGGCACGCAAGCTGACCGCACGCATGAAGTTGGACACGGCATGCGAGTTCCAGACGGGCAACGTCCTCGCCATGCCCTTCCCCGACGGTGCCTTCGATGCCGCCGTGACATTCCATGTGGCCATGAACATTCCGGACCGGGGACGCCTCTATGGCGAACTCGCCCGTGTGTTGCGGCCCGGCGCGACGCTCTGCCTGTTCGACGTCATGAAGGGGGCGGCGCCCGGCATGGTCTATCCGGTGCCCTGGGCGGAAACGGAGGCCACGAGCTTTCTCAGGACCCCGTCCGAGACACGGAATCATCTGGTGACTGCCGGATTCAGCCTCGACAGGGAGGAAAGTCGGCATTCCTTTGCCGTGTCGTTCTTTCGCGAGGTGCTGGCAAATGCGGCAAGGGCCGGAAGTCCGCCTCCCCTTGGGCTGCATCTGCTGACCGGTCAGAACTCGCCGGAGAAGTTCGCCAATTATCTGCGGGGACTGGAGGCCGGGCAGATCGACCCGGTGATCATGGTGGCGACACGACTTTGAGTTCCGATCGACCGGACCTGCGTCAGCGGCATGGCTGTGGGCGCGCTCCGGCCCGGAAAGCGGCTTGCCGTTGCTGTCTGCCCAACCTACCCTTCCGACAGGCTCAATTCAGGGGAGGATGGCCATGATTGGTGTAGTTGCGACGATCAAGTGCAAGGACGGTTCGGCTGAGGATTTCGAGGCTGCGGCGAAGCAGCTTGTGGAGGCCGTGAACGCGAACGAACCCGGATGCCTGTTCTATCGCCTGTTCAAGACCGATACGCCGAACACCTACCGCTTCCTGGAAGCCTACAAGGACAAGGAAGCGACGGAGGCACATCGCGCCTCGGATCACTTCAAGACCATGGGCCGTGCCATGGGGGCATTCATGGATGGCCCGCCGTCGGTCGAGCGTCTGCCGGGCGTCGAGTGACCGAAGCCCGATGAGGGCACTCATCTGCAACGACTGGAAACCGTTCGACGAACTGGAACTTGGCGACCTGCCCGTGCCGGAGATGCGGGCGGGGGCGGTGCGCATCCGTATCGATGCCTGCGGTATCTCCTTTGCCACCGGTCTGGTGGTGCAGGGCAAGTACCAGCGCAAGCCGCCCCGGCCATTCGCGCCGGGGACGGAGATCGTCGGCATCATCACCGAATGTGCCGACGATGTGGACCGGTTCCGGGTCGGTGATCGCGTCATGGCCTTCATCGACTGGGGCGGCGCGGCGGAGGAGGCCGTGGTCTGGGCCGGGCAGGCCTATCCCGTGCCGGACGGCCTGTCGGATGCGGAAGCCATTCCGCTGCTGTCGTCCTACGGCACGTCCTATGGGGCGCTTGTGGAGCGGGCAGAACTGAAGCCTGGCCAGACCGTGCTGGTGCATGGGGCCGGGGGCGGTGTCGGCCTTGCGGCGGTGGAGATCGCCCACGATATCGGCGCCACCGTGATCGCCCGGGCAGGAACGGCTGAGAAGCGCGACTGGCTGCGCCAGCGCGGCGCCGACCATGTGCTCGACAGTCGTGAAACCGATTTTCGTACCGCTGTTCAGGAACTGACGGACGGACGCGGTGTCGACGTCATCTACGACCCGTTGGGCGGGGACGTGTTTCACCAGTCGCTGAGATGCCTCGACCTGGGCGGGCGACTGCTCACCATCGGTTACGCGGCAGGAGAAATTCCGCAGCTTGGCGTCAATCTGCTACTGCTGAAGAATGCCACCGTGATGGGCTTCAACTGGGGCACCTACTGGGGCTGGACCCCGGTGGACGAGCGTGTCCGGCTGACCCCGGAACGGAACCGTGTGATGGCGGGACTGACCGAACTCTGGTCACGCAGGGCCATCAGCCCGAAGATCCATGCCACCTATCCGCTGGCCGACTACAAGGCGCTCTGGGCAGAGATTTCCGAACGCCGAGCCGTTGGCCGCGTGGTGCTGCTGCCGCAGGCCTGAGGCCGCCGACGTCGCCGCATTGACCAAATTCAACCTGGACACCTGCCTTCCCCCTGCGTTGGGGGGAAGGCAGGCCAGGTCCGGTGCGGCCAGTCCGGCGGGTCTTACTTCGCCGTGACGGACGCGTCCATTTCCGGTTCGTGACGGCGGCTGGAGCGATCGAAGAAGTCGTTGCCCTTGTCATCGATGACGACGAAGGCGGGGAAGTCCTTCACCTCGATCTTCCAGACGGCTTCCATGCCCAGTTCAGCGAAGTCCAGCACCTCGACGCTGGTGATCTCGTCACGACCGACACGGGCGGCGGCACCGCCGATGGAACCGAGGTAGAAGCCGCCGTTCTTCTTGCAGCTGTTGACCACCTGCTTGGAACGGTTGCCCTTGGCGACGGAGATCATGGAGCCGCCAAGCTCCTGGAACTCCGCCACATAGGGATCCATGCGGGCGGCGGTTGTCGGTCCGAAAGCGCCGGATGCATAGCCTTCCGGGGTCTTCGCCGGACCGGCGTAGTAGATCGGGTGATCCTTGAAGTAGGCCGGCAGCTCGCCACCCTGGGCCACGCGCTTCGACAGTTCGGCGTGCACGATGTCGCGGGCGACGATCATGGTGCCTGAAAGCAGGATCGGCGTTTCCACCGGCAGCTTGGTCAGGATGTTGCGCAGTTCATCCATCGGCTGGCTGAGGTCGATGCGGACCGCGTTGCTGGCATCCGCCTCCGCCGTCGGCAGGTACTTCGACGGATCACGCTCCAGCGCCTCCATGAACACGCCGTCGCGGGTGATCTTGGCCTTGGCCTGGCGGTCGGCGGAGCAGGAGACGCCGATGCCGATGGGCAGGGACGCACCGTGGCGCGGCAGGCGGATGACCCGCACGTCGTGGCAGAAGTACTTGCCGCCGAATTGCGCGCCGATGCCCAGGTTCTGCGACAGCTTGTGGATCTGCGCCTCCAGCTCGATGTCCCGGAAGGCGCGACCGGTCATGTCGCCGGTGGTCGGCAGCCCGTCGTAGAACTTGCAGCTGCCCATCTTCACGGTCTTCAGCGTCTGCTCGGCGGACATGCCACCGATGACGATGGACAGGTGATAGGGCGGGCAGGCAGCAGTGCCGAGGGTCGGCAGCTTCTCCGCGAAGAACTGCAGCAGGCGGTCCGGATCCAGTACCCGGCGGGTTTCCTGGAACAGGAAGGTCTTGTTGGCCGATCCGCCGCCCTTGGCGATGAACAGGAACTTGTAGGCGTCGCCGCCCACGGCCTCCAGATCGATCTGTGCGGGCAGGTTGGAGCCGGTGTTCTTCTCCTCGAACATCGACAGGGGTGCCATCTGGCTGTAGCGCAGGTTGCGGGTTGCCCAGGTGCGCTGGACGCCGACGGAAAGCGCCTCCGCATCGTCGCCATCGACGATGACCTGCTGACCCTTCTTGCCCACGACGATCGCGGTGCCCGTATCCTGGCAGGAGGGGAACTCCATGGCCGCGGAAATATTCGCGTTCTTCAGCAGTTCCAGCGCCACGAAGCGGTCGTTGTCCGACGCCTCCGGATCGTCGAGGATATTGCGCAACTGCTGCAGGTGCGCAGGCCGGAACAGGTGGCTGATATCGCCGAACGCGGTCTCCGCCAGGTCGCTCAGCACGTTGGGCTGGACCGTGACGAACTCCCGGCTGCCCAGCTTCTCCACCTTGACGCCGTCCACGTCCAGCTGCCGGTACTCGGTTTCATCCTCGCCCAGCGGAAACAGCGGCCCATACCCAATGTCGCTAGCCATCTCAAAGACCCCCTTTGATCACCCCAAAATCATGCAGACGCCAAGCAGAACACAAATCGCCGGGAAATGCAGTATCCGCGCAGGCGAATTCTGTGGCGCTGGCCACAGGCGGTCACACGGACGGTCTAATCCGTGATGACAATCAGGTTGCTGGCCGTCAGGTCGCCGGACCGGGTTCCGGCAACGCGGATGCTGTCGGTGTTGGAGAGGCCGATGAACAGCCCGTGCGGTGTTGACCAGACCCGGCGCGCAACCTTCTCGTAGGTCGGCCAACGCTCCAGGTTGCGCAGGATGATCCGATCCTCCGCCGGGTCGAAACCGGTGATCAGGTCATGGCCGCTGTCAGGACCGAAGATGAATGTATCGGGGCCGAAGCCTGCCTGATGCATGGTCTTGCCCGGCGTGTCGACGTGCTGGCGTACACCGTCCCGCAGCGTGACGGCCGGTTCGGCCATGGCCAGTGGCGGCAGCAGGGCCAGACCAAGTGTGGCGGCGCAAAGCAGACGGGCACCCCTTTGCACGAGGGGTGCCCGCTGGTGTCCTTGTCCTCTGGTCACGGGATCAGAAGATGAAGTCGTCCGTCTCATCCAGTGTCACACCGGCCAGACCCTGCAGGGTGAGGGATTCCGTCCCGCCGCCCGTGATGGTGATGACCAGATTGCCGCCGGAGTCGACGAAGTTCAGATCGCCGAAGCTGATCGACAGGGCAGAGAAGTCGATGACGTCGTCGGTGCCCGCGCCAGCCACGAAGTCCTCGATCACGTCATTGCCGAAGCTCGCGTTGTCGAAGACGAAGAGGTCGTTACCATCCTCACCGGCCAGCGTGTCATTGCCACCCGTGCCACCGTTCAGCGTATCGGCACCGGCATCACCGAAGATGCTGTCGTCACCCAGCCCGCCGAACAGGAGATCGGTACCTTCACCGCCATCCAGCACGTCATTGCCGTCCTGGCCCAGCAGGGTGTCGTCACCGGCCTCGCCGCGCAGGGTGTCGATGCCATTGCCGCCGTCGAGGCTGTCGTTGTCGTCACCACCCAGCAGCGAATCATTGTCGTCGCCGCCGAACAGCACGTCCTGGCCGCCGGCACCGTTCAACTGGTCATCGCCGGTACCGCCGAAGATGGTGTCGAAGCCGACCAGGGTGTCGAGGGACGGATCATCGCCGTTGATGGTGTCGTTGCCTTCATTGCCGAACAGGCTGTCGAAGTTGCCGCCACCCAGGATGAAGTCGTCGCCAAGGCCACCGTTGATGGTGTCATTGTCGAACTGACCGCGCAGCGTGTCGTTGCCGTCGCCACCGTCGATGAGGTCATTGCCCGCGCCACCGAAGACCCTGTCGATGCCGTCACCGGCGGAGATGGTGTCATCGCCGTCACCGGCGCTGATCGTGTCGTTGCCGATTCCGCCATTGATCGTGTCGGCGCCGACATCACCAACCAGGGAGTCGTCTCCGTCACCGCCGTCCAGCGTGTCATCGCCGGAGCCGCCATTCAGGGTGTCGTTCTCCGTCCCGCCTGTCAGCAGGTCGTTGTCCGCGCCGCCGAACAGGGCGTCGGCACCAGCCTGGCCGGAAATGATGTCCGCGCCATTGTTGCCTGTCAGCGAATCCGCGCCGGTCCCGCCGTCGATGGTGTCATTGTCATCACCGCCGGAAATCGTGTCATCGCCGTCGCTGCCGGTCAGCAGGTCGGCACCGGCATCACCGAAGATCAGGTCAGCATCGGTTCCGCCGTCGATCAGGTCGTCGCCCAGGCCGCCTTCCAGCGTGTCGTTCCCGGCATCGCCGATCAGCGTGTCATTGTCGTCGCCGCCGTCGATGGAGTCGGCACCCAGGCCACCGGTGATCGTGTCGCTGCCGGTGCCGCCACTGGCGATGTCATCGCCGTCGCCGGCACTGACGACGTCGTTCCCGGCACCCGCCTGCACCGTGTCATTTCCGGCACCCGCATCGATGTTGTCATTGCCGATCCCGCCGGAGACCGTGTCGGCCCCGTCACCTGCGTTGAGGACGTCATCGCCGTCCCCGCCGCTCAGCGTATCGGCCCCGTCACCGGCCAGGATCGTGTCGTTGCCACCCTGACCGAAGAAGTGGTTGTCCAGCGTGTCTCCGGACAGGAAGTCGCCGAAATCGGAGCCGAGCACACCTTCCATGCTGGTCAGCGTGTCATTCTCCGCCGAACCGCCGGACGCCGTGCCCAGGTCGAGGTCGATGAACACTGCCGAACCGCTGTCGGAATAGTCGGCGCAGTCATCGCCCGCGCCGCCGTTCAGGCTGTCGGCACCCAGGCCGCCCTGCAGCGTGTCGTTGCCGTCGCCGCCGTCCAGCGTGTCGTCACCGTCTCCGGCAACGATGGAGTCATTGCCGTCCAGACCCTGGATGGTGTCCGCGCCACCGGTTCCGTTCAGCGGAATGTCATCGCCCGGCGTGCCGGTGATGACGGTCGGGCCGCCAAAGTCGAAATCGTCCGCGTCCAGTTCGGCGACCAGCACGCCCTGCAGCACCAGCACACCGGCTGCACCCAGGTTGATGGTGGTGTCGGTACCGTCGTCCGTGGCGTTGGCCAGCACGTCGGCGAAGTTGTTCAGCGCCGTGACCGCCTGCACGTCGATGACGTCATCGGTTCCGGCACCGGCCACGAAGCCCTGGATGGTGTCGTTGCCGAAGCCGTCGGCCAGGATGAACAGGTCGTCGTCGCCGCCGCCGTTCATGAAGTCGTCGCCCAGGCCCCCGGTGATGGTGTCGTTGCCCGCACCGCCCTGCAGCGTGTCGGCCCCGTCGCCGCCATCCAGGATGTCGTCGCCATCCTCGCCGATGGCGATGTCGTTGCCGCCGCCGGTGGTGATGGAGTCCGCCCCGGCACCGCCGACAAAGCGGTTGTCCTCGGCGCCGCCGGAGAGCGTGTCGTCTGCGGAGGTGCCGATGGCACCCTCGAAGTTGCTGATGGTATCGTCACCGAACAGCGTGTCTGACGTGTCGAAGGTGACCGGTCCGGTCTCTCCGGAAAGGTCGAGCACATCGAGACCCGCACCGCCGTCCAGGCTGTTCGCCCCGGCACCGCCACTGACGGTATCGGCACCCAGTCCGGCATCGACGGTATCGTCGCCGTCACCGGCCGCGATGGTATCGGCACCACCGGCACCGAACAGCGTATCGCCTGCGGCGCTGCCGATCAGCGTGTCGGCAAGGTCGGAACCGATGACCTGCTCGATCCCCGAAACCGTGTCATTGCCACCGTTGGAAAGGTCGAAGCTGACCCCCGTGACTTCCCCGGCGAAGCTGACCGTGTCGGAACCCGCACCGCCAACCACCGAGTCGGCACCCTGGCCCACGAACAGCAGGTCATTGCCGTCACCGGCGTCCAGCGTGTCATTGCCTGCATTGCCGCCCAGCGTATCGTCGCCGTCACCGGCCAGCACCAGATCGGCACCCTGTCCGCCCAGCAGGCTGTTCGCGCCCGCCGTGCCGATCAGCGTGTCGCTGAAGCTGGAACCGATCAGGTTCTCGACATTCGTGATGATGTCGCCGGCCGCATCGCCACCTGCGGCAGTGCCGAGGTCGAGATTGACGTTCACGGCAGCCGAGGAGCCTTCGTAGGTCGCCGTGTCGTTGCCGGCACCGCCGTCCAGCGTATCGCCACTGGCGCGGCCCTGCAGCAGATCGTCGCCGCCCAGACCGAACAGGGCATTGCCGAATTCGTCGCCGCGCAATGTGTCGTCGAAGTCGGAGCCGATGATGTTCTCGATCTTGTCGAAGAAGTCGCCGGTTGCATCGCCACCCGTGGCTGTGCCCAGGTCGATGTCGACATTCACGCCGGAGGCGGAATTGGCATAGGTGATGGTGTCATCGCCCAGTCCGCCGCGCAGGGTGTCGGCACCTGCGCCACCTTCGAACAGGTCGTTGCCCAGGCCACCGGCCAGGCTGTCGTCGCCGCCCTGGCCGAGCAGCGTGTCATCCTCCGAGCCGCCGAACAGCGTATCGGCGCCCGTGCCACCCTCCATCGAGTCGGCACCCTCGCCACCGTTCAGCAGGTCGTTGTCATTGCCGCCGAACAGCACGTCATTGCCATCATCGCCGATCAGCGTGTCGTTGCCGCTGTTGCCTTCCAGCGTGTCGTCGTGACAGTTGCCGTCAATCGAGTCGGCACCGTCGCCACCAATGACGCTGTCGTCGTCGTTGCCGGCGTTGATCGTGTCGTCGCCCGCACCGCCGTTGATCGTGTCATTGCCGAGGTCGGTGCTGATCGAGTCATTGCCCAGACCGCCATTGACGTCGTCGGCACCAAGCCCGCCAGAGATGGTGTCATCGCCATCCTGACCCAGCAGCGTGTCATTGCCGTCCCCGCCGTCCAGCAGGTCGCCATCGTCGCCGCCGAGGATGGAGTCGTCACCGTCGCCGCCCAGCAGCGTGTCGATGCCTTCGTCACCCTGAAGCACGTCGTTGCCGATACCGGCCACGAGCGAGTCGGCACCCAGGCCACCGGCCAGCGTGTCATTGCCTTCGCCCGCGCTCAGCGTGTCATTGTCGTCGCCACCGTCCAGGCTGTCATTGCCGAGACCGCCGATCAGCGTGTCCTCGCCCGCATTGCCGGTGATCGTGTCGTCGCCCGCATCGCCGAACAGGGCATCAAGACCGTCGCCGCCGGTCAGGTCGTCGGCATCGTCACCGCCACGCAGGGTGTCGTCGCCCGCGTCGCCGCGCAGCGTATCGATGCCTGCGCCGCCGCTGATGCTGTCCGCCCCGATGCCGCCGTCGCCCAGGTCATCGCCGTCGCCGAGCGTCAGCGTGTCATCGCCTTCCTCGCCCCGCAGCGTGTCATTGCCCAGACCACCGTCGAGCAGGTCGTTCTCCGTGCCGCCAAGCACCGAGTCATTGCCGTCGCCACCGAACAGCCGGTCAACGCCTGCGCCGCCGTTCAGATTGTCGTCGTCCGCGCCACCGTCCAGCGTGTCGTCGCCATCCTCACCGGCCAGGGTATCGTTGCCTGCGCCGCCGGAGGCGGTGTCCGCCCCGATGCCGCCGACCAGAAGGTCGTCGCCGTCGCCTGCATCCAGCGTGTCGTCGCCTTCATCGCCCTGCAGGGTGTCGTTGCCCAGACCGCCGATCAGCGTGTCGTTCTCGGTGCCGCCGAACAGACGGTCGGCGTCATCGCCGCCATCCAGCAGGTCGGCACCGGTCGAACCGGAAAGCGTGTCATCGCCTGCACCGCCGGTGACGGTATCGTCACCATCCGCTGCGCTGACATTGTCGTTGCCGTCCAGTGCGTCGATGTTGTTGGCGGAGCTGTTGCCGGTGATGTTGTCGTCGAAATTGGTCGCGATCAGGTTCTCGAAGCCGGCAACCGTGTCGCCGGCGGCGAAACCACCGGACCCGACACCCCCGGCCAGATCCACCGTCACCCCGGCGTCGGAGTTCGAATAGTCGATCAGGTCGATGCCGCCCAGCGCGTTGATGTCATCCGCACCGGCACCCGCGATGACCGTGTCGTCGCCCAGGCCGCCGTTGATGCTGTCCGCACCGGCCCCGTCGATGATCAGGTCGTTGTCTTCGCTGCCGCCCAGCGTGTCGTCGCCGTCGCCGCCTTCAAGCGTGTCGCCGCCCGTACCGCCGATGATGCTGTCCGCACCCAGGCCACCGACCAGGGAGTCGGCCCCGGCGCCGCCGGCCAGCGTGTCATTGCCGTCACCGCCGTCCAGCACGTCGTCGCCGCCCAGGCCTTCCAGCTTGTTGTCGGCGGCGCTGCCCAGCAGGGTATCGCCGAAGCCATTGGTGCCGACCGCGCTCTCGATGGAGATCAGCACGTCGCCGTCGGCGTCGCCGCCGGTGGCAACGCCAAGCCCGATATCGACATTCACGGCCGCGCCGGAACCGCGATAGTCGGCGGAGTCATTGCCGTCGCCGCCATCCAGCACGTCTGCGCCCGCGCCGCCTTCCAGGCTGTCGTCGCCAGCCTGGCCCAGCAGGGTATCCGCAGCCGCACCGGCGGAGATCAGGTCGTTGCCGCCGCCGCCCTGCAGCAGGTTCTCGGTCGCGGAACCGGTGATCTCGTCATCGTCGAAGCCGCCGATGGCATTCTCGATGAAGGCGTAGGTGTCGCCTGCCGCATCGGAAAGCTCGCCGACGCCCGTGGTCAGATTGATGCGCAGGGCACCACCTGCGGCGGAATAGTCCACCGTGTCGGTGCCATTGTTGCCGTTCAGCTGATCCGCACCGGCATCGCCGATGATCAGATCGTCGCCTTCACCACCGGCAATCGTGTCGTCGCCCGCATCGCCGGACAGGGTGTCGGCCCCGTCGCCGCCCCGGACCACGTCGTTCTCCGAACCGCCGAACAGACGGTCGTCGTCGGCGCCGCCGTCGACCAGATCCTCGCCCGACTCGCCGAACAGGGTGTCCGCGCCAGCGCGCCCGAACAGATTGTCGAGGCCATCGCCGCCGAACACCAGGTCCGCGTCCGCGCCGCCGTCCAGGGCGTCGTCGCCCGCGCCACCCGACAGGGTATCGGCGCCATCCTCACCCAGCAGCGAGTCGATGCCCGCATCACCGGTCAGGGAGTCATTGCCCAGGCCACCCAGAATGGTGTCGTTGCCGTCGCCACCGATGCCGCTGTCATCGCCCGCGTCGGTCTTGATCAGGTCGGCGCCCGCGCCGCCGTTGGCCACGTCGGAGCCGGCCCCGCCACGCAGCGTGTCATCGCCGTCATCACCGGCAAGCGTGTCATCATCGTCACCGCCGAACAGCGCGTCGTTGCCCGCCCGGCCCAGCAGGAAGTCATCGCCTGCGCCGCCGCTGAGGGTGTCGTCACCGTCCAGTGCGTTGGCGCCGTCGGCACCGTCCAGCACGTCCGCGCCGTCCGAACCCACCAGGCTGTCATTGCCCAGGCCGCCACGCAGCGTGTCGTCACCCAGTTCGCCGAACAGGCTGTCATCGCCCTCATCGCCGCGGATCGAGTCATTGTCGTCGCCGCCGGAAATCTGGTCGTTGTCGGCCCCGCCGCGCAGATTGTCCGCCCCGGCACCGCCGAAGATCTCGTCGTTGCCGCTGTCGCCGTTTAGGCTGTCGTTGCCACCTTCGCCGAAGATGCGGTCCGCGTCCGCGCCGCCGTTGGCCGAGTCATTGCCGTCGCCACCGAAGATATTGTCGGTCCCGGCATCGCCATTGACCGTGTCATCGCCCGCCTGGCCGAACAGGCGGTCGGTACCTGCACCGCCGAAGATCTGGTCGTTGCCGTCACCGCCGTCTGCCAGGTCGTCGCCGTCGCTGGCCGACAGGGTGTCATTGTCCGCGCCGCCGAACAGGTCATCCTGATCGCCGCTGCCGGAGATGAAGTCGTTGCCAGCCAGACCGAACAGGTCATTGGCCGCATTGGAGCCGGTGATCGTGTCGTCGAAGTTCGACCCGATCACGTTCTCGATATTCAGGTAGATGTCACCCAGAGCATCGCCGGCGGTGCCGTTTCCGGTTCCGAGATCGACACCCACTGCTGCCGTGGAGGCCGCGAAGGTGATGGTGTCGGTCGCCGCGCCGCCATTGATGGAATCCGCGCCCGCGCCGCCGATGATCGTGTCGGCCCCGGCGCCCAGCGCCAGGGTGTCGTCGCCCGCACCATCCGACACCAGGTCCAGCCCGTTGCCTGCCGTGATGCTGTCGTTGCCGTCGCCCGCGACCAGGGTGTCGTTGCCCGTGCCGCCGATCAGCGTGTCATTGCCCGCCCCGGCGTCGATGGAATCGTCGCCCGCCGCGCCATCGAAGTTGTTGTCACCGCCATCGCCGATCAGCGTGTCACCGGCACTGGTGCCGATGGCACCTTCGATGTTGGTCAGCGTGTCGCCGGTCGCGTCGCCACCGGACGCCGTGCCCAGTCCGATATCGACGGTGATGGGGCCGAGCGAGCCGGAATAGTCGGCCACGTCGATACCCGCGCCACCGTCCAGCGAGTCAGCGCCCGCGCCGCCCTTCACCGTGTCCGCACCGTCCCCGCCCAGCAGGGTGTCGTCACCGGCCAGACCGGACAGGCTGTCCGCGCCTGCCCCGGCATCGAGTACGTTGTTGTCCAGGTTGCCCTGGATGATGTCGATACCGCTGGTGCCGATGACATTCTCGACCTTGCGCAGCTGGTCGCCTTCCGCATCGGAGCGGCTGCCCTTGCCGTTGTTCAGGTTGACGGTCACGCCACCGGCAGAGCTGGTGTAGTCCGCCGTATCGATGCCTGCACCACCCGCCATGCGGTCAGCGCCCGCGCCACCCACCAGGGTGTCATTGTCGTCGCCGCCGCGCATGTCGTCATTGCCGGAGCCACCGAAGATGGAGTCCGCGCCCGCATCGGCATTCAGGATGTCATTGCCACCCTGACCGAGCAGCAGATCGTCGCCGCCACCGGCCCGAATGATGTCGGAGGCTGCACCGCCGTCCAGACTGTCGTTGCCAAGGCCGCCTTCGATGATGTCGGAGTCCGCGCCGCCGAAGATGCTGTCGTCGCCGTCGCGGCCCTTCAGGATGTCGCTGCCCACGCCGCCGGAGAGGGAATCCGCGCCATCCTCGCCGTCAATGAAGTCGGCGCCATTGTTGCCGAAGATCGTGTCGTTGCCGGTGCCGCCGACCAGCGTGTCGCCGCCATCGCCACCGTCGATGCTGTCGTCGCCGCCATCGCCCTTGACGGTATCCTTGCCGTCATTGCCGAACAGCCGGTCGTCGTCGGCACCGCCGCGGATCAGGTCGGAGTCATCGAAGCCACGGATGGTATCCGCACCGTCGCCGCCGAAGATCCGGTCGCGCCCGCCATCGCCATGGGCCGAGTCATCGCCGGTACCGCCGAAGATCGTGTCCTCGCCGGAGCCGCCCTCCAGACTGTCATTGTCCTCGTCACCCGAAATCAGGTCGTCGGCCGATCCGCCGCGCAGCGTGTCATTGCCGAAGCCGCCCTCCAGCGTGTCAGCCGCGCCGCCTGGGACCGTCTCGGCCCCGGAATCGCCGATGATCGAGTCATCGCCCAGGCCACCGAACAGCTGATCGAAGTCCTCGTTGCCCGTGATCGTGTCGGCGCCGTCGCCGCCGAAGATGCGGTCGTTGCCTTCCTCGCCCGACAGGTCGTCGTTGCCGGCATTGCCCTCGATCGAGTCCGCGCCGATGTTGCCGCGTACCGTGTCCGCGCCCTCACCACCGGTAATGGTGTCGAGGCCGGAGCCACCTTCGATCAGGTCATTGTTCAGGCCGCCGTTGATGATGTCGTCGCCGGTCTCGCCACGCAGGGTGTCGTCGCCGTCCTGTCCCTGGATGGTGTCGTTGCCGACGCCGCCCTGGATGGTGTCACCGCCGGTGCCGCCTTCGATGGAGTCGGCGCCGCTGCCACCCCGAATGGTATCCGCGCCGTCGTTGCCGAACAGGGTGTCGTCATCCGCCTGTCCGTTGATCTCGTCATCGCCGAGGCCGCCGGTCGCGAAGTCCGCGCCCGCGCCACCGTCGATCCGGTCGTTGCCCGCGTTGCCGTCCAGCAGATCGTTGCCGTCGCCACCATTGACCGTGTCCTGGTCGGTGCCGCCGACGATCGTGTCGTCGCCATCGTCACCGAACAGGCGGTTCGCACCGCTGGAGGCCGTGACGACGTCATTGCCGCGACCGCCCTGAACCTCGTCATCGCCGGCACCTGCAATCAGGGTGTCGTCGCCGCCGACTGCATCGCTGTTCAGGTCACCGCGCAGCGTGTCATTGCCATCGCCGCCGTCCAGCAGGTCGCTGCCCTGGCCGCCGAACAACTGGTCGTTGCCCGCATCGCCAAAGACGATGTCATTGCCCGCGTCGGCACGCACGGTGTCATTGTCGTCACCGCCGGAAATCTGGTCGGCACCATCGCCGCCGACGATCACGTCGCTGCCCGCGTCACCGCTGATGGTGTCGTCACCGGCATCGCCGAGAATCTTGTCGAACGCGTCACCACCGGAGATCAGGTCGCCGTCACCGCCACCGATCAGGCTGTCCTGTCCGGCACCACCCTCCAGGGTATCGGTGCCGCTGCCACCGGCCAGCGTGTCGTTCCCCAGGTCGCCGGTCAGCGAATCCGCGCCGCCTTCACCTGCCAGGGAATCATTGCCATCGCCGCCTACGACGGTGTCATTGCCTTCCTTGGCGAAGACGGTGTCATTGCCGGCACCGCCGTCCACATTGTCGTTGCCGCTGCCTGCGTGGATGAAGTCATCGCCATCTCCGCCGGTGACGCTGTCATCACCCGTGTCGGCGAAGATCGTGTCGTCGCCCGCGCCGCCATCGACCGTGTCGTTGCCGCCGTCCGTCTCGAAGCGGTTGTTGGTCGCATCGCCGGTAATGACGTCATCGCCACTGCCGGACCGCAGTTCCTGCACCGCGATCAGGGAATCAGTGCCGAACTGGGAAGTGACCGTGCCGCTGTTGAGGTCCGCCAGGACGGCATCGGTCGCATTGGTATAGTCGGCTTCGTCGCGGCCTGCGCCACCCGCAAAGGTGTCGTCACCGAGTCCGCCACGGAACGTGTCGTCCCCCTCGTTGCCGAAAAGGGAGTCTGCCCCGTCGCCACCGTTCAGTGAATCATTGCCAAGGCCACCGAGCAGGGTGTCATCCCCGTCCAGGCCTGCAATCGTATCATCCGTCGTCGTGCCGGTAAGCGAGTCGGGGTTGTTGGTCCCGACAATCTCGGCGAATCTCACATTGGAGACAGCCGTAGCCTTGAGCAGTTCAACCAGAAGCGACATTCAGGACCTCCAAAGTCCGACTTCTTGCTGACCGCAGCATTCCTTGTTTTTGCTCTTAACGACCAGAATTAGCACAATCTTTACGAAAATGCCAAGCGTTGCATAGGCACGATCTGTCACAGTCCCGACGAATGACCGATATGTCGCGCGCCAGGCGAAACGGACGGTCGACGCGACAACCTGAGACGTATGTGCCGCCGACCTGCACCAACCCGGACGCAAGCCCTGGAACGGGCAGGCCGGAGCCGGTCCGTTGACCGGTACACCCTGCGAGACCAGCCGTACCAAGGCTGTCCCGATTTCAATTCGGCCCTACCGGTCCCTGGTCATACGTCTTGCAGGGACCTTTGACTTTGGCGAAAATTCGGCCCTACTTGTCGGTCAGGTAGTACGAATCAGGCAAGCATGCTTCACCGTGATGCGGGAATGTCCTTGCCTGTGAACAGGTTCGGGAAGCGATTGCCATGAAGCCGGGAGCACCGTGGAGCATCAAGGGCGTCGACGGCGACGCGCGTGAGGTGGCCAAGGCCAAGGCCAGGGCGGCGGACATGACGCTGGGCCAATGGCTCAATCGTGCCATTGCGGAGGCGGACAGGCCACAGGCCGCCGCGCCTGCACCAGCCCAGCCGCAGGGATCCTCGCTGGATACCGCACGGCTGATGCGCGCCATTTCGGAGGTGGCGCGAAGGGTCGATCAGGTGCGAGACAATCCGTCGGCACCTGCGGACTCTTCGCAACTCGAGGCGGCCATCGACAGCATCGGCCGGCGGCTGGCCGGGCTGGAACGTTCGCTCGCTGCAACCTCCGACATGTCAGGCATTGTCGAGAAGATCGATGCTGTGAACGGGCGGCTCGAAGCCATGGAGTCCGCGCGCGGTCAGTCGGCACCGCCACCTGACCTCACGGAGGGTCTGGCCCCCCTGAAGGCTGACATGCAGCGCATGATGAACGGCATGCTCAACCTGGCGCGGAA
Organism: Kordiimonadales bacterium IMCC3096; assembly: GCA_016865035.1. Taxonomy (GTDB): domain Bacteria; phylum Pseudomonadota; class Alphaproteobacteria; order Minwuiales; family Minwuiaceae; genus Minwuia. The sequence continues at coordinate 1,003,403 of CP018227.1, read as the reverse complement.
GATCGATGCGGTTGATCAGCGGGCGGAGGAAAGGCTGGTTCCCCTGCGGGAGGAACTGGCGGCGCGCGCGACGGATATCGCGCCGACCGCGGAACCGGCGCCGGAAGACCCGAGGCTCGACCTGTTGCGCGACGATATCCAGGAACTTCGGCAGGCTGTCGAGGCGCGGCCCGACGTGCCGCGGGAAGCCGCTCCGGACATTGGCGGCGCGGTCGCCGCAGCGCTGGCACCCGTACTGGCCAAGCTGTCGGATCTGGAACGGCAGTTCGAGCAGGCGCAGAAGACACCGGTTCCGCCAGCGCCGGAACCGGTCTCCGTCACTGCTCCGGTACCCGAGCCGGAACCGGAGCCCGAGCCGGAACCGGAGCCCGAACAGAGTGAACAGCCTGCTGAAGGGATTGCTGCACCAGCGGGACCTTCGGACGCGGAATCCGCCGATGTTCGGGATGAACCGGAGACCGGGGATGGAGGAGACCTCGACGATGACGATGCGCCGATGCAGCGCCCTGCGCCGGGCGCCATTCAGGCACTGCACGATCTGACGGCGAACCGTCAGTCTGTCAGTCGCCGTGTCGAGCCGATCCTGCGAGACCTGCCGACCGAGAATACCGGTGACCTTGACGATGACGACAGGCCTGACTTCAGCATGGCACGCGGCGCGTCGGAAGAGGAACTGCGCGGGGAAGAAGCTTCCCCGGAATCCGAGGCGCCAGCGGCGGCGCCCGTGACGCAGGACGAGACGGGGGCCTTCGCCGCCTTCAATGAGGACACCGAGCCCGGCCCGCCGGATGATGCCACCGTGATGGCACCGGAGCCGCGCGCGTCAGAGGTTTCCGGCGCGGATGCGGATGATTCCGATGCCGATATTCCCGCCGCTGCCGCGCCACCGGATCGGCCAAGGCGTATCGTGCCCGTGGAAAGCCTGCTTGCGGGCGGCGACGGCGCAGACCCGCAGGTCGCGCCCCGGGATTCAGGCCCAGAGATCGAGACCGGGCACCCCGAATCCGCGACGGCGGCGGCTTCCCCGTTGGAGCGGCCAGCCGCAGGCATGGCCGCGTCCGGACCCATGGCGGCGGGTCATGTCATGCCAGATCAGCCCCGCCGCAGCCGCCGTGGTGCCGGCTATCTGGTAATTGCCCTGATCTTTCTGGCAATTCTCGTGGGTGGCTTCTTCGTCATCGGTGACCCGCGTTTCAATGACTGGGTGACGCAGGGACGTCAGGCCATTGCAACACTGACCGACATGGTGCCTGTTGGTGATGAGGAGCCATCGGTCGTGTCGGAAGGGGCATCGGAGTCTGATGCAGCCGAACCGCCTGCGGTATCGAGCGCACCGGCGGCGATCACACCCCCGACCGAACCGGCACCGGAACGCTCCGCACCTCTGGCGTCCGAGGCTGTGGAAGCAGCGCCGTCACCTGCGCCGAGCGCACCGTCGGAGCCGGAGGCGTCCCCGGCGCCTGAGCAGGTTGCTGCGGCGCCTGCGGCGGTTTCTGCCCCGCCCGCCCCTGCAGCACCGGCATCGACGGGGGATGATCTCGCGGCCCTGCAGGCCCGCGCGGACGCCGGAGATGCCGCGGCGCAGTTCGAGCTTGGCGTGCGCTACAGGGATGGCAACGGCGTCGGTGTCAGCTATGCGGAAGCGGCCCAGTGGTTCCAGCGGGCGGCGGAACAGGGAAATGTCCCGGCACAGGTCGATCTCGGCATCTTCTACCGCCAGGGGGTGGGCGTCGCGAAGGATGTGGATTTGGCGAAAGTCTGGTTCCACGCGGCTGCCCGCGCCGGTCATCCGGAGGCACAGAACTTCCTTGGCCAGGTCTATGTCGGCGAGGAGCAGGATCGTCCTGACTACTTCCAGGCAGCCCGCTGGTTCCGCGAAGCGGCCGAGCAGGGAGTACTGGACGCGCAGTACAATCTGGCCTCGCTCTACATGGGCGGACTGGGCGTTCCGCGAGACGACGCGCAGGCCTACTTCTGGTTTGGCGTTGCTGCGGGGCAGGGGGACAAGGATGCGGCCGGCAATCAGGAGAATGTCGCCGCCCTGATTTCCCCGGCTGAACGGGCCGAACAGGACCAGCGGATCTCGGCCTTCAGGCCGGTGAAGCAGTTCAGGCCCGCCGCGGACCAGGCAGGATCAACCGCCGCACCGCCGGCGCCCGCTTCGGGCGAAATCCGCCGCCGCGACCAGATCCGTCTGATTCAGCGGTTGCTGATCGCCCGTGGCTATGATCCGGGAGAGCCGGACGGGCTGCCGGGCGAACAGACCAGGGAAGCCATTCGCCAGTTCGAGACCGACAATGCGATGCAGGTCACCGGCAAGATCACGGAGAGAGTCCTTCAGGCGCTTCAATCCGGCGGATAATGTCCTGAGTCCCGTGGATTCCTTGCCGATTCAGTCCGACTGTGGGCAGACTGACCAAATCATGTCCGATGAGCCCTGAAGCGCAAAATGTCATCAGAAACCCCCTGGAGCGTTCGTGGAGTCGAGCCCGAGACGCGTGAGGCTGCCAAGGTTGCCGCACGACGGGCCGGACTGACGCTCGGCCAGTGGCTCAACCGGACGATCCGGAATGCGGTTGCCGAGCAGCTTGGGACGCGGGAAGCCGCTGCCGACACTGGACAGTTGCCCGCCCTGGCCAACGAAGTGCTGCTTTCGGCAATTCAGGAACAGCTCGACGCGCAGCGCGCGGCACTTGAAGCCACGTTCCAGCAGGCGCGGCCTGCCAGCGAGAATGTCGAGACGACACATCTACGCGAAGTGCAAGAGGCACCGACGGAGCTGAGCACGCGGCTGCAGGGAGAACTGGACGAGATCAAGTTGCTCATCCATGACTACCTCGGGCTGCTGTTGCCGGTGGCGGAGCCGGTGCAGGAACTTTCAAGGCAATTGCAGGATATCGGCAGCCTGTCGCAGGATGTGCGCCGCGCTGCCGATGCGGCGGAGAAGGCGGCGGCCTCGGTACTGCCGCTGGAACGTGCCGTGATGCGAATGAGCGGTGAATACAGGACGGAAGAGGCGGGCCAAGCGCATGAGCGCCGTGGTGGTGGGCTGGGAAAACTGTTCGGCAACTGAGGCGTGGTATCGGCAGTTTGTCGGTATGCGGCTTGTGACAGGCTAGGCGCGCCCGGTGCAGATCTATCTCCCCATCGCCGAGATGCCCGTGAACATCCTGCTGCTGATCGGCATGGGTGCGGGAATCGGGTTCCTGTCAGGCATCTTCGGCGTTGGCGGCGGCTTCCTGATGACGCCACTGCTGATCTTCATGGGCATCCCGGCCGCCGTCGCCGTAGCCACCCAGGCCAACCAGATCGTCGCCGCCAGTGTCTCCGGGGCCATCGGTCACTGGCGACGCAAGAACGTCGATATCCAGATGGGGCTGGTGCTGCTGGCCGGGGGCCTTGTCGGATCCTTCTTCGGCAGTCTGATCTTTGCCTGGATGAAGAGTCTGGGTCAGATCGATCTGATGATCCGTCTTTCCTACGTGGTCTTCCTGGGCATCATCGGTTCGCTGATGTTCGTCGAGAGCACACGGGCGCTGCTGCGCCAGCGGCGTGGCGCGCCGCGGCGGCGCATGCGACAGCACTACTGGGTGCATGGCCTGCCGTTCAAGATGCGTTTCCGCCGCTCCAAGCTCTATATCAGCGCGCTGCCGCCACTCGGTGTCGGCTTCGTCGTCGGACTGCTGGCCGCGATCATGGGCGTGGGGGGCGGCTTCGTCATGGTGCCCGCCATGATCTACCTGCTGGGCATGCCCACGGCGGTCGTGGTTGGCACTTCCCTGTTCCAGATCACGTTCGTCACCGCCGCCGTGACCATCATGCACTCGATCAATACCCAGACGGTGGATGTGCTGCTGGCGCTGCTGCTGCTGCCCGGATCGGTCATCGGGGCACAGATCGGTTCGCGTGTCGGCGTCAATCTGAAGGCGGAACAGTTGCGCGCCCTGCTGGCCACGATGGTGCTGGGTGTCTGCATCAAGCTGGGCATCGACCTGTTCCTGACCCCGGATGATCTCTACAGCCTGTCGATCAGCAGGTCCGGGTGATGCGGCAACTGCTGATTGCCATTTCCGTGTTTCTGGCCAGCAGCGCACCGGCGCATGCGGATGCGACACTGGTCAGCGACATCTCCTCCCACCGGATCGGCATCACCTCCAGTTACACCGGTACCGAACTGCTGCTGTTCGGAGCGCTGGGCGGCGGCGGCGGCGATGTCGTGATTGTCGTGCGTGGACCGGATCAGGATCTGACCGTCCGGCGCAAGGAAAGTGTGGGTGGCGTCTGGCTCAATACGGATGCCGTCAGCTACAGCGGTGTGCCGGGCTTCTACGCCATTGCCTCCAACCGACCCCTGTCGGAGATCGCCAGCGAGCGCATCCTGCGACGCAACGGGATCGGCATCAGCAGCCTGAAGTTCACCGGCGAGACATCGACGCCGGAAACGAGCGACCTGTTCGCCGAAGCGATTCGCCGCCGCAGGCTGGCGAACGGTCTCTACCGTTCCGATGAAGGGGCGGTCTCCGTCATCTATGACCGGTTGTTCCGCGCCACGATCCCGTTTCCGGCCAATGTGCCTGTCGGCAACTACAACGCCCAGATCTACCTGTTTCAGGACGGCCAGGTGGTGGTCGGTGAAACCAAGCCGATCATCATCGACAAGTCGGGCATCGAACGGGCGGTCTTCATCTTTTCCCGTCGCCAGCCGGCGCTCTACGGCATCTGCGCCGTCATAGTCGCCTGTCTGGCAGGATGGGGTGCGGCACAGTTCTTCCGCAAGCGCTGAAGCCGTCTCATGACGGCCCGGGGACCTGTATGGCTCAATCGCTGATCGTGGCTGAAACGGCGTCCTGAATGGCCTGATAGGGCAGCAATACGCAGTGATGACGGCTGATGTGGGCCCTTACGGCTTCAAATTCACTGTAATCGTCAGGCGCATCCGACTCGCTCTTCAGGAATGCGCGGATCGCTTCGCGCTGGTCGGACAGATCGTCCAACGTGCGTCCGACAGCGGTTTCACCAACGATCGAGGCGGAGGCCTGACACACCAGACAGGCCCGGATCTCGTAGCCGAGCGCAACGATCCGGTCCCCGTCCAGTTTCAGGTCCATCGTGATGCGGTCACCGCACATGGGGTTGTGTGTGGTCGCCGTCGCGTCCGGGGCGTCGAGCCGTCCGGCCCCGCTGGCCCGCCCGGCGAGTTTCAGGAACGCCGTCTGATAGATCTCGCTCACAGCAATGCCCTCACCTGTTCCAGCCCGTGCAGCAGGGCGCGAATGTCATCGGCATCATTGTAGAGCGCGAGGGAGGCGCGGACGGTGCCCGCAATGTCGCGGCTGTCCATGAAGGGTTGGGCGCAGTGGTGGCCGCCGCGTACGGCGACCCCGTGACTGTCCAGAATCTGGGCCACGTCATGCGGATGCAGCGGGTCCATGGTGAAGGAGATCACGGGCAGGCGCGCCTGTGACCCGGTGGGGCCGATGACGCTGACCCCCTTCATGGCCGAAAGTCCGTCGATGGCCTGTCCGGTCAGGGTCGCCAGATGCGCCTCCGCCCCCGCAAGGTCCTGGCCCGTCAGCCAGTCCGCTGCCGCTGCCATGCCGATGGCAGGGGTGATGGGCGGTGTACCGGCCTCGAACCGCATGGGTGGCTCCGCATAGCGGGTCCGGTCCAGCGATACATGGGCGATCATCTCGCCGCCGCCCATGAACGGGGGCATGTCCGCCAGCAGGTCAGTCCGGCCCCAGAGCACGCCGACGCCGTTCGGTCCGAACATCTTGTGGCCAGAGAAGCAATAGAAGCCGACCCCGAGCGCGGTGACGTCGAGCGGCCCGTGCGGCACCATCTGGGCGCCATCCAGCAATACCTCCGCACCGACCGACCCAGCAGCCTCCACCACGCGGGCGACGTCGGTCACCGCACCGGTGACGTTTGCGACGTGGGTCAGCGCGATCAGGCGTGTGCGCGGTGTGACCAGATCCTCCAGCCGGTCCAGGTCGATGCGGCCATCCTCCGTCGCGGGCAGGGCTTTCAGCACGATGCCGCTGCGGTCCCGCAGCATCTGCCAGGGCACGATGTTGGAATGGTGCTCCAGGACGGAGACCAGCACTTCGTCCCCCGCCTGCAGCCGTGCGCCGAAACAATGGGCGACGAGGTTGATGGCTGCCGTGGTGCCGGATGTGAAGATGATTTCCTCCGCCGCCGCACCGACAAAGCGCGCCATGGTCTGGCGCGCACCCTCGTAGGCACGGGTCGCGGCCTCCGCCAGCCGGTGAACCGACCGGTGCACATTGGATCGTGCCGTTGTTTCATGGGCCTGTATCGCGGCCAGCACCGCGTCAGGCATCTGCGCCGTCGCGCCATTGTCGAGGTAGTGCAGTGACGGCATCCCGTCAGCCGCATGGTTCAGGATCGGAAACTGCGCCCGGACGGCTGAAACATCGAAAGCCATCAGTCCCTTATCCTCGCCAACGCCTCGGGCGTGTCGACATCCATGAAGATGGAGTCATCGTCCACCGCTATCTCCGCTACCAGATCCTCGTGCTGGCCGATGAGGTGGCGCGCGCCGGTGTCGCCTGCAACATCGCGGATCGCGGCGAAGAAGCGCCGGTCGAACAGCACCGGGTTGCCGCGCTTGCCGTGCCGGGTCGGGATGACGATGGCGCGGCCCTCCACCGGGTTGAAGGCGGCGATCATGCGGTCCAGCAGGGCGGAGGTGACGCGGGGCATGTCGCCGAGGCAGACCAGCGCCCCGTCACAGCCTTCCGGTACAGCGGCGATCCCTGTCGCCAGCGATGTGCTCAGTCCCTCCGCAAAGCGCGGATTGTGCGTGACGGTCACCGGCCGCTGGTCGCCGAGAGCTGCCGTGACCTGATCCGGCTCATGCCCGGTGACGACGATCAGCGGTGTCGCGGCACTGGCCTCCACCGCCTCGATGGCATGCAGCAGCATGGGCTTGCCGCCCACGTCGGCCAGCAGCTTGTTGTCCGCGCCCATGCGGCGTGACTGCCCTGCCGCGAGCACGATGCCGGCCACGCGTGGCATTCTCTGTGCGCCTGAGTTCATGTCGGTCTTTCCGTCCCTGGGCGCACCGCGTTGCACCGTGTCCATCAGCAGGCCGCCGACACCCATCCCCATGATCGCCGCGGCATCCACGTCCTGTCCGGCGAGCAGGCGGTTGAGTACCCAGTCGAAACCATTCGGTTTCGGGCTGCGGGCGCAGCCGGGCGCGCCGATCACCGGCACCCCCTGCAGGTCGCCGATCAGCATCAGATTGCCCGGATCGACGGGCATGCCGTAGTGACGGATCATGCCGCCTGCCGCGACGATCCCGGCGGGAATCACATCCCGGCGGTCGGTAATGGCGGAGGCGGCGAAGATCACGATGGGGTTGTTGCCGCGCGCATGCTGACGCCGGATGGTGTCGGCCAGCGCATCCTCGTGATGGTCGACGGTCTCGACGTCGCCCACCGAACTGCCCACGCGGCGCAGGCGCAGGTCCATCACCTCGGCGGCCTTGGCGATCACGGACGGCTTGGTTTCAGGCAGGCGGGTGGCGATGACGCCGACCCTGTGCGGCGTGAAGGCGGCGAGGGCGACGGCCCCCTGTGCCCGTCCGACGACCGCCGCAACGGTTTCAGCCGGAACCGCGAAGGGAATGATCTTGATGGTGGCCAGCATCTGCCCGGCCTCCACGGTTGCCCAGGGTTCGACCGTGGCAATGGTGATGCTCTCGTGCACCGCATTCATCGCGTTGATCACCTCGCGGTCGATCAGCACGACCCCCGCCGCCTCCGCATAGATGTTGCAGCGGCCCGTGAAGGGGGCATTGGTGCGGGTGCCGTCCCCTGCACTGGCGGTCGCCACCTGCTCCGCCGCCAGATCCTCGGCAATGTCATCCGGCCCGGCATGGGCGGCGAGCACGCTGGTTGTCCCCTTGTCGCGCAACCACGCGATGTCAGCGGCAGTCAGCGCGTGGCCCTTCTTGTGGCGCCGCCCGTCGATGGTCAGGCCATGGGCAAGCCAGGCACCCAGTGCCTCATCCAGCGGCAGGCGGCCGAAGATCACGCCGCGGCTCCACGCAGTGCGGCGGTGACCTGTCCCATGATGGAGACGGCGATCTCCGCGGGCGACTTCGCGCCGATGTTCAGGCCCACCGGTCCATGGATGCGGCTGTGGTTGCTCTCGTCGAAACCGGCTGTTTCGAGCCGCTGGATCCGCTTCGCGTGGGTGCCTCGCGACCCGAGGGAGCCAATGTAGAACGCATCCGACGCCAGGGCGGCCTGCAGGGCAGGGTCGTCCAGTTTCGGGTCATGTGTCAGGGTGACGATGGCGGTGCGGTGGTCGGGTTTCAGCTCCGCCAGCGCCTCGTCGGGCCAGGCGTCCATGATGCGGATATCGGGGAACCGTTCCGGCGTGGCCCAGGCCTGGCGCGGATCGACGATGGTCACGTCATAGCCGGTCATCGCCGCCATGGGGGCCAGTGCCTGCGCGATATGCACCGCACCGACGATGATCATCCGAAGCGGCGGATTGAAGACGTTCAGGAACACGTCGCCGTCCGCAGTCTCGACCGTGCGGGGCTTGTCGGACTGGATCGCCAGTGCCGCCTCTGCGGCCAGCGGGTCATTGTCACCGGGATGGATCAGGCGCTGGTCGCCGCTGGCCAGATGGGTGGCAACGACAACGGTGCGCTGTGCCGCGCGGTCAGCCAGCAACTGGTCGAGAAGTTTACGTTTCATGGTCTATTCCAGCCGTTCGACGAAGACGGAGATCTTGCCGCCACAGGCCAGTCCGACTTCCCAGGCCTCGTCATTGCTGACGCCGAAGTCGAGCTGTTTCGGGGTGCCGCTGCGCATGATCTCCAGCGCTTCGGCCACGACCGCGCCCTCGACGCAGCCGCCGGAGACGGAGCCGACGAAGTCGCCGTTCTCCGCGATCGCAAGCTGGCTGCCCGCCGGTCGCGGGGCGGAGCCCCAGGTGGAGACCACGGTCGCCAGCGCGACCTTGCGACCGGCTGCCTGCCAGTCAGCGGCGCTCTGCAGGATGTCGCGTGTTTCGGTGCTCATGCCAGTTCTCCAGACCAGGTGCGGGCAGCTTCCAGACGACGCGGTCCCATGTCGCCCAGTGCTTCGGCAAGTTGTGACAGACTCTCCAGATTGTGGACCGGGCGGAAATCGTCAACATGCGGCAGGATCGCGCGGATGCCGCGTGCCTTCGGCTCGAACCCCTCGAACCGCAACAGCGGGTTCAGCCAGATCAGCCGCCGACACGACTTGTGCAGCCGTTCCATCTCCAGTTCCAGCCCGTCCCCGGCGTCCCGGTCCAGCCCGTCGGTGATCATCAGCACCACCGCCCCCTGGCCCAGCACCCGCCGCGACCAGAATCGGTTGAACTCCTCCAGCGTCGCGCCGATGCGGGTGCCGCCGGACCAGTCCTGTACCTGTGCGCCGATCCGCTCCAGCGCCACGTCGATGTCGCGGTGGCGCAGGTGGCGGGTGATGTTGGAAAGCCGGGTGCCGAACAGGAAGCTGTGCACCCGGTCGCGGTCGCTGGTCATGGCGTGCATGAAATGCAGCATCATGCGGCTGTAGCGTTCCATGGACCCGGAAATGTCGCACAGCACCACCAGCGGCGGATGACGTTCGACCCGCGCCCGATGCTCCAGCGGCATGGCATCCCCGCCGGACTTCATGATGGCGCGGAAGCTGCGGCGCATGTCGACCCGGCGACCGTTCGGCTTCGGCTGGAACCGTCGCGTCTTCACGTTCATCAGGGGCAGGCGCATCCGTGCCATGGCACGCCGCGCCTCCTCCATTTCCGTATTGGTCATGTCCTCGAAATCGCGGGTCTGCAGCCGTTCCTCGTCGGAGACGGTCAGGGTCGCGTCGATCTCGATTTCCTGCTCGCCGCTGTCGGGTGGTTCCTGGCGCGACTGCGGTGCCAGTGCCTCGGCGATCCGGCGCATGGTCTTCTTGCGCTCCGCCTCCTCCGATCCGTCGATGTCGGGGCGGACCTCCGGCAGCAGCAGCGACATCATCTTCTCGAGCAGCTGCGGATCGCGCCAGAAGATGTGAAACGCCTGGTCGAACAGTTCCTTCTGGTCGCGGCGGTTCACGAAGACCGAATGCAGGGTCCAGTAGAAGTCCTTGCGATGACGCAGCCCGGCGGTCTCCACCGCGCGGATCGCGTCCAGTGTCTTGCCGGGGCCGACCGGCAGCCCGGCAACCCGCAGCGCGCGGGCAAAATGCATGATGTTCTCCGGCAGCCGGCCGCCCTTCGGCCCGTCGGCCGCAGCCTCGCCGTCCGCCGGGGGAACCGGTGCCGAGCCGAACATCAGCCTGCCACCGCCTCCGCCCGCACCTGCTGCAGGATGCGCGACGCCTCGCTGCCCTGCATCTTCACGATGTCGTCCTGATATTTCAGGATCACGCCCAGCGTGTTGTTGATGGTGTCCGGGTCCAGGACAATGACGTCCAGTTCGGTCAGCGCCCGGGTCCAGTCGATGGTCTCCGCCACGCCCGGCTGCTTGAACAGGTCCTGCTTGCGCAGTTCCTGGATGAAACCGACGATCTGCTGGGTCAGCTGCTCCGGCGCTTCGGGGGCCTTGCGCCGCAGGATCTCCAGTTCCCGCGCCGCATCCGGGTAATCCACCCAGTGATAGAGACAGCGGCGCTTCAGCGCGTCATGGATCTCGCGGGTCCGGTTCGATGTGATGACCACCAGCGGCGGCTCGGGCGCCTTGATGGTGCCGATCTCCGGGATCGAGATCTGGAAGTCGGACAGGACTTCCAGCAGATAGGCCTCGAACGGTTCGTCCGTGCGGTCCAGTTCGTCGATCAGCAACACCGGTGCCGCACCCGGCTTCCCGTCCAGGGCCTGCAGCAGCGGCCGCCGGATCAGGAATTCCTCCGTGAAGATGCCCTTCGAGAGGCGTTCGCGATCCGTCTCGCCCGCCGCTTCCGCAAGCCTGATCTCCAGCATCTGGCGGGCGTAGTTCCATTCGTAGACGGCGGAGGCAACGTCCAGCCCCTCGTAGCACTGCAGCCGGACCAGCGGTCGGCCCAGCGTGGTCGACAGCACCTTCGCCAGCTCGGTCTTGCCGACACCGGCCTCTCCCTCCAGGAAGATGGGCCGTCCCATGCGCATGGAGAGGAAGGAAACGGTGGCGAGACTGCGGTCTGCGACGTAATCCGCCTCCGACAGCAGGGTCGCGGTCTCGTCGATGGAACTCGGCAGGGCACGGGGCAGGGCGCGGGGCGCATCACTCATGAAACAGGATCTCCGGCAGGCATTGTGGTCTTCGGGTTCTTCCGCGTGGCGAGGTCAGGCAAGCAACAAGGTATACAGCGTGACGGCGGCGACAAGGATCACGGCCCAGAGCAGGGGACTCATGCGCCCTGACTTTCGCCGGTTGCGCGCCGCATCCTCCGCCGCGCGCATCGACCGGGCCGTGATGTTGTCCTGATCTACTTCGTCAGACATGGGGCCTCTTCAGTCATAGCTCTTCTTCAGTTGGCGCAGGCGCCGGATCAGGCTGGAGGTGTCCCAGCGGCCACCGCCCATGGCCTGCACATCGCCGTAGAACTGATCGACGACAGCCGTGACCGGCAGGCTGATACCCATGCGCTTCGCCTGTTCGAGGCAGATGCCCAGGTCCTTGCGCATCCAGTCGACGGCGAAACCGAACTCGAACTGGTCGTCCAGCATGGTCTCGTAGCGGTTTTCCATCTGCCAGGACTGCGCCGCACCCTTGGAGATGGTGTCCACCACCTTGCGCCCGTCCAGTCCGGCGGACTGGGCGAAATGCAGGGCCTCCGACAGGCCCTGGACCAGACCGGCGATGCAGATCTGGTTGACCATCTTGGCGATCTGGCCGCTGCCGGCCTCTCCCAGCAGTTCACAGGCGCGGGCATAGGACATGATCGCGGGCTTCGCGGTGTCGAAATCCTTCTGCGAGCCGCCGCACATGACGGTCAGCACACCATTCTCCGCCCCGGCCTGGCCGCCGGAGACCGGGCCATCGACGAAGCCGACACCCTTGTCCGCCGCATGTGCCGCGATCTCCCGCGCCACGTCGGCGGAGGCGGTGGTGTGGTCAACCAGAACGGCACCGGCCTTCATGCCCGCCAGGGCGCCATCGTCACCCAGCACCACACTGCGCAGGTCGTCGTCATTGCCGACACAGACCATGACGAAATCCGCGCCTTCGGCCGCCTGTCTCGGCGTCCGGGCACTGTTGCCGCCATACTTGCCCACCCACTCGTCCGCCTTCGCCGCGGTGCGGTTGTAGACGGTTGTCTCATACCCCTTCTGCTGCAGGTATCCGGCCATGGGAAAGCCCATGACGCCGAGACCGATGAATGCTGCTTTCTGTGCCATGGTGCGATACCCCTGCCCGATGTTCCCTTTGCCCCATTCCTACACTGCGCGGCGGGGGACCGGAAGGCCTGCGAATCGCAGGCTGTGCGGTTGACGTGCACGGCAAAGGGGCCATGCTCGGGACTATGAGCGATTCGGGAATCCTGCGGCGGTAATTCAAATGAAGTGGCTCTGGCGACTGCTGTTCACCATCGTGCTGACGCTGGCCATCGCCGTGGTGGGTGTCTTCATAGCCGGTCGCATGTCGCTGCCCGAGTATCAGGGCACCGTCGCCCTGCGCGGACTGGAGAACACGGTACGCATCGTGCGCGACCGTTTTGCCGTGCCGCATATCCGTTCCCAGAACCGCGCCGACAGCCTGTTCGCGCTGGGTTACGTGCATGCGCAGGACCGGCTCTGGCAGATGGAGATGCAGCGGCGCATCGGGCAGGGGCGGCTTTCCGAGATCGCCGGGGAATCCACGGTTTCCACCGATGTGTTCCTGCGGACGCTTGGCGTCTACCGGGTGGCGGAGCGGACGGTGGAACGGCTGGACACCGAAACCCGCGCCCTGCTTGACGCCTATGTCGCGGGCATCAACGCGTTCCTGCAGAACCGGGACGGGCTGCTGCCCCCGGAGTTCCTGATCACCGGCATCGAACCGGAACCATGGCGGCCTGCCGACACGCTGGTCTGGCTGAAGATGATGGCCTGGAACCTGAGTGGCAACTGGGCCAACGAGGCACGGCGCGCGGCGCTCGCCACCCGTCTGAGCCCGGAACAGATCCGTGACCTCTGGCCCGACTATCCGTCCGATGGTCCGACCGCCATCCGCAGTCTGGCCAGTGCCATGCCCGCCGACTTCTGGTCGGACCTGGCGAAGCTGGACCCGTTCCCGCAAGGTCCGGGCACGGGGTCGAACAACTGGGTGGTCAGTGGCAGCCGCAGTGCCACCGGCAAGCCGCTGCTGGCCAATGACCCGCATCTGGGCCTGCAGACACCCGCCATCTGGTACTTCGCGGCCATGGATGACGGCACTGACGCCACCATCGGCGCCACCCTGCCCGGCGTTCCCTTCGTGGTGCTGGGACGCAACCGCCATATCGCGTGGGGGTTCACCAATACCTTCCCGGATACGCAGGACCTCTACATAGAGCAGGTCAACCCCGACGACCCGACGCAGTACCGGACGGAAGACGGCTGGGCCACGTTCGAGACGGTGCAGGAAGTCATCCGTGTCAGCGGCGGAGACGATGTGCCCATCACCGTGCGCAAGACACGGCACGGCCCGGTGATGTCTGACGTGACGGAGCGGCTTTCGGGCATCGCACCGGACGGTCATGTCGTGGCGTTCCGCTGGCATGTCCTGGATGACGATGAATTCTCGGTCCGGGCGGGTCTGAACACCCACACGGCCCGCAACTGGCGCGATTTCCGGGAGGCCATGCGCGACTTCACCGGTGCCCAGCAGAACATGGTCTATGCCGATGTGGCCGGAAACATCGGCTTCATCGCGGCGGGCAAGGTGCCGGTACGCGTGGACCAGTCCGACTGGCAGGGCATGCTGCCGGTGAAGGGGTGGGAGCCGGAAGCGGTGCGTGTCGGCTACATCCCCTATGACGCCCTGCCGCAGACCTTCAATCCGGCGAAGGGTTATGTCATCACGGCCAACAACCGCATCGTCGGTGACGATTATCCCTGGTTCATCACCAACGAGTGGGCGGCCCCCTATCGGGCGCAGCGGATCACCGACCTTCTGGAAGCACGGTCGATCCATTCGATCGAGAGCTTCAAGTCGATCCAGGCTGACCAGGTGTCACTGTTCGTGCGCCAGATGAAACCCCTGATGACGGCGATCGCGCCGGAGCGGGAGGATCTGCGGACCGTCGTGGCGGACCTGAAGCTCTGGGACGGCGACATGGATGCCGACAGGACGGAGCCGACGATCTTCGTCGCCTGGTATCTGGAACTGGTGCGCCAGCTGATCGTCGATGAGACCGGGGAGCAGATCGACCAGGTCTTCGGTTTCCGCCCGACCTTCGTTCACAACGTGCTGACCGACCGCAACGGGGCCAGCCGCTGGTGTGATGACGTGGCGACGGAGGGGGTGGAGAGCTGTACCCTGATCACCATGCGCGCGCTGGACCTGGCCATGGCCGGGCTGGAGATGCGGCACGGCAGCGACCGGGCAGACTGGCGCTGGGGCGACATTCACCGGGCGATCAGCCCGCACAATCCGTTCGGGCGCGTCGATCCGCTGAAACAGGTGTTTGATGTCTCGGTTCCCGTCGGCGGCGGGTCCTTCACCGTCAATGTGGCGCATGGGCGGCCCACCAGCCCGGAAGGTCCGATGACCACGGGGCATGCGGCATCGCTGCGCGCGCTTTACAATCTCGATAATCTGGATGCGTCGCTCTACATGCATTCCACGGGGCAGTCGGGGCATCTGCTGTCGCCGCATTACGACGACTTTGCCGAACGCTGGCGGCAGGTGGACTACATCCCCATGTCACTGCGGGCAGAGGATATCGAACCCGGCGCGATCGGTACGCTGGTGATGCAACCGCTGCGGTAGGTTGCCAAGGGTCGGCACTGTTCCGAAGCACCCTGTCATACCTGCCAGCCCGTTCCCAAACGGTGCGGCTTGCTCTATGCAGCACGCATGAGTTCCGCGCCCAACACACCGACCGCGACACTGGCCACGACCGTGCTGATGCCGGCACTGTTCGTGTTCCTGTGGTCGACCGGTTTCATCGGCGGCAAGCTTGGCCTGCCGCACGCGGAGCCGATGACATTCCTCGCCATCCGCTTTGCCATTGTTGCGGCCGGACTGACGCTGGTCGCGCTGGTGTTTCGTGCCGCCTGGCCCCGGGACTGGCGGCAGATCGCGCATCTGGCGGTGGTGGGCATCCTGCTGCACGGATTCTATCTCGGCGGCGTCTTCGCGGCGATCCATGACGGGGTGGAGGCCGGAACCTCGGCCCTGATCGTCGGCATCCAGCCGATCCTGACCGCCATTCTCGCCGGGCCTGTGCTGGGGGAGCGGGTTACCCGCCGCCAGTGGGCCGGGTTCCTGCTGGGACTCACCGGCGTGGGGCTGGTGGTGGAGCAGAAGCTGGGGCTGGGTCTCGGCACCCCGTTCGGCATGGGCCTCTGTATCGTCGCCCTGTTCGGCATCACCCTGGGAACGCTGTACCAGAAGCGGTTCTGCACCGCGATGGACCTCAGGACCGGCAATGCCATCCAGTTCGGGGCGGCTTTCCTGATGACCACGACCATGGCCTTCATCTTCGAGACCCGTGAGGTGGACTGGACGCCGGAGTTCATGATCGCGCTGGCCTGGCTGGTCATCGTCCTGTCATTCGGGGCGATCACGCTGCTGATGGTGCTGATCCGTCAGGGTGCCGCCTCCCGGGTCGCCAGCCTGTTCTTCCTGGTGCCGCCCTCCGCCGCCCTGATCGCCTGGCCCCTGTTCGGCGAGACTTTCGGCATTGTCGCGATTGTCGGGATGGTACTGGTTGTCATGGGTGTCGCGCTTGTCAATCTGTCGCCGGTTCGCCAATGATCGGCGTGTCGCCCTGACCTTCCTTCGCCTGACCCAGAGCAGCAAGAGGCTCCATCATGTCCGCCCCTGAAGACCAGCGCATCTTTCCCGTCCTGCTGTCCGGCGGTTCCGGCACGCGGCTGTGGCCCCTGTCGCGCAAGCTCTATCCGAAGCAGCTTCTGGCACTGGGCGGTGAAGCGACCATGCTGCAGGAAACGGCGCTGCGCCTGCCGGAGGACGGCAGCCTGCGTGCCCCCATGGTGATCTGCAACAATGACCACCGCTTCATCGTGGCCGAGCAGCTTCACGCCATCGACCGCGCGCCGCTGACGGTGATGCTGGAGCCCGTGGGCCGCAACACGGCCCCCGCCGCCGCCGCCGCCGCGCACTACTGCGGCGGGCTGGACAGGGACGCGATCATCGTGCTGCTGCCTGCCGATCACGTGATCCTGGACCGCGAGACCTTCCGCGCCCGTCTGGCGGAGGCGATCGCGCTGGCCGATCAGGGCCACATCGTTACCTTCGGCATGCGCCCCGACGGTCCCAATACCGGCTATGGCTACATCCGCGCGGGGGAACATCTCTCCGGCGACGCCCACAAGGTGGCGCGGTTCGCGGAAAAGCCGGATCTGGCAACGGCGAAGGAGTATGTCGCCAGCGGCGAGTATCTATGGAACAGCGGCATGTTCGTGGCGCGCGCCGACATCCTGCTGGGAGAACTGGAGAACCTGCGCCCCGACATACTCGGGGCCGTGAAGACGGCGGTCGACAAGGCGGAGCCGGATCTTGATTTCCTGCGCATCGACGCGGATGCCTTCGCCGCCTGTCCGGCCGAATCCATCGACATCGCGGTGATGGAGAAGACGGATCGCGCCGCGGTCATCGCCTGCGACTTCGGCTGGTCGGACATCGGGTCGTGGTCGGCACTCTGGGACGTGGGGCAGACGGACGCCAACGGCAATGTCACCTTGGGCGACACCATCCTGCATGATGTCCACAACAGCTACGTCCGTACCGAGAACGCCATGGTCGCCGCCATTGGCGTGGAGAACCTGGCCATCGTGCAGACGGCGGATGCCGTGCTGGTGGCGCACCGCGACCGGGCGCAGGACGTCAAGATCGTGGTCGACCGGCTGCAGCAGGAAGGCCGGGCCGAGCACGAGACCCACGTGCGCCATTACCGGCCATGGGGGTTCTACGAGACCCTGGACGAAGGGCCGCGGTTCCAGGTGAAGCGCCTGATGGTCAATCCGGGGGCAGAGCTTTCACTGCAACTGCATCATCATCGCGCCGAGCACTGGGTGGTCGTGTCCGGCACCGCGCGGGTGACGCGCGGGGAGGAAAACCTGCTGCTGTCGGAGAACCAGTCGACCTATATCGCCGTCGGCATGGCGCACCGGCTCGCCAACCCCGGCAAGGTGCCGCTGGAGGTCATCGAGATCCAGTCCGGCAGCTACCTGGGCGAGGATGATATCGTCCGTCTGGACGACCCCTACAACCGGGCCGCCCATGAGACGAAGTAGGCTGCTCAGGCACCCTTGAAGACCGGTCGCCGCTTCTCCTGAAATGCCTTGAAGCCTTCGACCCCGTCGGCGGCCTTGCAGGCTTCGTCCTGTCCGCGCGCTTCCTCGGTCAGGGACGCATCCAGGTCGAGATCGTCACGCAGGATGCGCTTGGAGATGGCGAAGGCCTTTGTCGGTCCGGTGGCGATGTGGCGGGCCATCTTCAGGACTTCTTCCTCCAGCGCGTCGGGCGCGAAGGCGTGGTTGATCAGGCCCATGTCAGCCGCTTCCTGCCCGGAAATCAGGCGGCCCGTGTAGATCAGTTCGAAGGTGCGGTGGGTGCCTATGCGCTGCTGCATGTGGTAGTGGCCGCCGGAGTCGAGGATGCAGCCGATGTTGCGGAACGGACTGCCCAGCACGGCATTGTCCGCAGCCATCTGGATATCGCAGGCGAAGGCCAGGCCGAAGCCGACACCCAGGCACGGCCCTTCGATCAGGGCGATGGTCGGGATGTCCAGCGCGCGCACGGCCAGCAGTACCGGGTGGATCACGTCGCGCAGCAGCGCCTCATTGTCATCGCTGGCCGGATCGGCTCCCGCAATGTCACGCCCCGCGCTGAATGCGCCGCCCGCCCCGCGCATGATCATGCATCGTGCGCCCGCGTTCTCCACGGCCTCCAGACAGTTCACCAGTTCCGCCAGATCCTCCGGGCGCAGGCTGTTCTTCGCCTTTGGCCGGTTGAGCGTGATGGTGGCGACATCGCCATCCATGGCCCAGAGCACGGTCGCTTCGGTCATTGCTGTCTCCCCTTGTCCGATTGACCGGCATTCTGCTCAGAGCAGCAGGCCGAGGACAAGCACCAGCCCGAGGCCGAGGAAGAAGGCGCGCCAGACATGTCCGACGGCGCGGCGGATGTCACCCGCGCCAGCGGTCCTGCGTCCTTCCGGGTTCATCCATGGGTCATCGACGGTCGTGCTGCCATATCGGCGCGGGCCGGCGAGCGCGAGACCCAGTGCGGCGGCCAGTGCCGCCTCCGGCCAGCCTGCGTTGGGGGAGCGGTGACGCGGGGCGTCGCGCCAGACGGTCCCGGCCTTCTCCGGCATCATGGCAACGGCCAGAAACAGCAGCGCCGTCAGGCGAGCCGGGATCAGGTTCATCAGGTCGTCGAGCCGCGCGGCGGCCCAGCCAAAGGCCTGATGCCGGGGGGTGCGGTGACCGATCATCGAGTCCGCCGTGTTCACCAGCTTGTAGACCATGATCCCGGGCAGGCCCGCGACGGCGAACCAGAATGCGGGGGCGACGACACCGTCGGAGAAGTTCTCCGCCGCCGATTCGATTGCGGCGCGCGCCACACCGGCCTCGTCCAGGCTTTCCGGGTCGCGACCGACGATACGCGCGACCGCGGCGCGTGCTTCGGGCAAGGACGCTTCCATGGCGTCGGCGACGTCGATGACGTGGTTCGTCAGGCTCCGCTGCGCCAGCAGGATCGCGGCCCCGAGCATGGCCAGCAGCCCGCCGAAGGGCAGGTTCTCGATCAGCGTGCCGAGCAGGCCAGCGCCGAGCACCAGTATGACCATGGCCAGGATGCCTGCCCGCCGCCGCTCCGCCTGGCTGTCGTCCATCAGGTTCATGCGCCGGTCCAGCCAGCCGATTGTGCGGCCGGCGATCACGACAGGATGCGGCATCCGCTTCCAGAGCCAGTCCGGTTCCCCGAACAGCGCGTCGAGCACCATCGCCCCGGCCAGCAGGAACAGCAGCCCTTCCGATTCCATCATGTCACCCCCTGTGACAGGGCCTGTTCCAGTCGCCCGAATGCGGCGTCGGAAGCCGGAAGGCCGAAACGGATATGGCCCGGCCAGTCATCGAATATCCGGGTCCAGATCCGCGCCCGGGCGAGGGTCTCATGCAGGGCAGCGGCGTCAGGCGCTTCGGCTGTCTGGAACAGGTCGGTGCCGGAAAGTCTGTCCAGCCCCGCCGAGGCAAGCATTTCCCGCAGCCGCAACGTCTCGCGCGACAGGGTCTGTTTCATCTCGGCGATCCAGCGGTGATCGTTCAGCGCAGCAGCCCCCAGGTGCAGGGTGGGCCCCGCCACCGCCCATGGTCCCAGCAGGCGGCTGATCCGTTCCATTGTTTCAGGCGCACCAACCGCGAAGCCAAGACGCAGTCCCGCCAGACCGAAGAACTTGCCGAAGGACCGCAGCACCACGACATTCGCGGGCAGGGGAAGGCGACAGAGACTGTCGTCCTCCGTCATGTCCATGAAGGCTTCGTCCACGATCAGGGTGCCGACGCGCACTGCCAGGTCAATCAGGTCACTGCTGGCGGTCCGGTGACCGTCCGGATTGTTCGGGTTCACGCAGACCACGGTCCCAACGTCGGGCGCTGTCGTGACCTGCCAGCCTGCATCGGCAAAGACGCCGCGATGCTCGTTGTAGCTGGGGTGCCGCACTGCAACCCGATCGCCGCTGGCCAGCCGCGGCATCAGTTGAATCAGCGCCTGTGTGCCGGGTGCCGCGACGATGCCGTTCGACGGATGCAGGCCATAGACCCGACGCGCTGCATCCAGCAGCCGGTCCTGCGCCTGGTGGTCGGGCAGGGTCTGCCAGACTGACCCGGGCATCGATTGCAACGCCTGCTGCAGCGGCCACGCATGGGGATTGATGCCGGTCGAGAGGTCGATCCATTGCGCGCGGGATCCGCCGTAGCGTGCCGCCGCCCGGTCCAGATCGCCCCCGTGGGCACGTGTTTCAGCAGCTTGAGCCATGGCGCTGTTCACCACGCGCACCGCGTCCGGTCAATGCGAAACGCGTCTGTCGCGGGGCAGGATTGAAACATCGGATGTCGCCTTTCGCATTGCAGTGCAGCACGCGGAGCCGTAGGTTCTGGCCATGGATAGCGCCCCGGAGTCGAATCCGCGAAGGGGCTGAAACGATTTCGGTGGCGGTCGACCCAAACCGGGGACCAGGCCCGAACTGTCCGGTGGAGTGTCAGGGATTGCACCCCTTGGGTGCATGTCCCCCGTCGTTGCCATCCGGTCGCAATGCAACGAAGGAGGAGCAGTCCGATGCGCCTTGTCCTTGGACCCATTTCCGTCCTTTTCATGCCCTTCGGCGCAATGGCCCATGTCGGTCATGTCGGCGAACTGGCCGGTCACAGCCATTGGGTCGGCGTTGCCGCCGTGGTCGGTGCCGCAGCGGTCGCGGCCATTGCCGCAAAGCTGCGCAAGCGGGGCGAACGCGACGGTCAGGAGGCCGAATCCGAGGCCGAAGGCGGCGAACAGACGGCTGAGGAAGCTGCCTGATGTCCATCGATGACGCTGCGCGCCTGCCCGAAGGAACCGGCATCATGGTCTGTGGCCATGGCAGTCGTGATGAACGTGCCGTTGCCGAGTTCGCGCAGGTGTCGGCCCGGCTGCGTGACCGCTTTCCCGGCCTGCCGGTGGACTACGGCTATCTGGAATTTGCCCGCCCGATCATTCGCGACGGTCTCGACAATCTGCTGGCGCAGGGCGTGAAACGTATCCTGGCCGTGCCGGGCATGCTCTTCGCTGCCGGGCACGCGAAGAACGACATTCCGTCTGTCCTGAACACCTACGCCGCGCAGAACGACTGCCAGATCGACTATGGCCGTGAACTGGCGGTCGATCTGAAGATGCTGCAGGCCGCGGGCGAGCGGGTGTCGCAGGCCGTGGCAGCAGCCAATGCGGAACATGGTGAACTGCCGATGCATGAGACCATGCTGGTCGTCGTCGGGCGCGGTTCCTCCGACCCCGATGCCAACAGCAATGTCTCCAAGGTCGCGCGGATGCTGTGGGAGGGGATGGGCTTCGGCTGGTGCGAGACAGCCTATTCCGGAGTCACCTTCCCGCTGGTCGCACCCGCGCTGGAGCATGCAGCCCGCCTCGGCTATCGCCGCATCATCGTCTTTCCCTATTTCCTCTTCACCGGAATCCTGGTGGAGCGGATCTACAGCTACACCGACGAAGTGGCCGCGAAGCATCCGGACATCTGCTTCGTGAAGGCCGGGTACCTGAACGACCATGAGCGGGTGATCGACACCTTCGTGGACCGGGTGCACGAGATCGTGGACGGCCGGAACCTGATGAACTGCGGCATGTGCAAGTACCGCGCGCAGGTGCTGGGTTTCGAGGCCGAGGTCGGACTGGCGCAGGAGAGCCACCACCATCACGTGGAGGGGATCGGATCCGGGGAAGCGGATACGGCCCATGGTCAGGCGCACGATATTGATCACGCTCACGGCCATGACCATGACCATGACCATTCGCATGACCACGACCATAGTCACGGGCATGGGCATGATCATGGACATCATCATCACCCCTACCCGCACGCCGATCATCCGCACGGACCGCGCAGCATGAAATCCGGGGGATGAGGTGACGCCGCTCGATTACGAGCGTGACCCGGATGCGATCTACCGTCAGTCCTTTGCGACTGTCGCTGCCGAAAGCGACCTGAGCCACCTCGCCCCTGCCATGCATCCGATCGCGACCCGTCTGATCCACGCCTGCGGCATGGTCGGCATCGCCCCGCATATCGTCTGTTCCGATGATGCGGTCGCGGCCGGGCTTGCCGCACTGCGCGGCGGTGCGCCGATCCTCTGCGATGCGCGGATGGTGGAAATGGGGATCATTCAGCGACTCCTGCCGTCTGCATCGCCCATCGTCACCACCCTCAACGACCCGACGGTTCCAGGTCGCGCCCGGGAGATCGGCAACACCCGTTCCGCCGCTGCGGTGGAACTGTGGCGCCCCCATCTCGACGGTGCCATCGTCGTCATCGGCAATGCGCCAACGGCGCTGTTTCACCTGCTGGAACTGCTGGACGTCGGCTGGCCGAAGCCCGCGCTGATCCTCGGTTTTCCGGTCGGATTTGTCGGTGCCGCCGAATCGAAGGCGGAACTGGCCGCGAACCCGCGCGGTGTTCCTTACATGACCTTGCTTGGCCGACAAGGGGGCAGCGCCATTGCCGCCGCCGCGGTCAATGCGCTGGCCGTAGAGGCCGGGCGATGAGTGTCTGGCTCCACGTCATCGGCATTGGCGAGGACGGCGTGGATGGCCTTTCCGCCGCCGCCCGGTCGCTGATCAACGATGCTGAAACCGTCTTCGGCGGCGCGCGGCATCTGGAATTGCTGGGGCCCCTGGCTGAGGGCCGCGAAACGCGGGCCTGGCCACGGCCATTCCGGGCCGGAGTGGCGGAACTGATCGGGCACAGGGGCCGCCCCACCGTCGTCATGGCCAGCGGTGATCCGCTCTGGTTCGGTGTCGGTGCCCGGCTGATGCAGCATTTTCCGGCATCGGAGGTGACTTTCCTGCCCGTGCCGTCGTCGTACAGCCTTGCCGCCGCCCGCATGGGCTGGCCGCTTCAGGATACCGCCTGCATCAGCATGCATGGCCGCCCGGTCGCCGCGCTGGCACTGCATCTGGCCCCCGGCGCGCGCCTGCTGTGTCTGACCAGCGATGCGCAGACGATCCATGACGCCGCCGGTGTCCTGCGGGGGAACGGCTATGGCGAAAGCCGGATGACAGTGCTTGGCCATCTGGGTGGTCCGGATGAGTCCCGACATGAGATGACTGCGCAATCCCTGCCCGATGCAGGCAGCCTGCCCGCCCTCAACGTACTGGCCATCGACTGCCGGCTGGCGCCGGGCAGGGTGCCGCTGTCCCGCACGGCGGGCCTGCCCGACGATGCCTTCGAGCATGACGGCAAGATGACGAAGCGGGAAGTCAGGGCGGTGACGCTGGCGCGGCTTGCCCCGCAACCGGGTCAGCATCTCTGGGACATTGGTGCTGGCTGTGGCTCGGTCGCCATCGAATGGCTGCGGTCTGCCGCATGGATGCGGGCCACCGGGCTGGAGCCACATGCTGAACGCCGGGCCATGGCCGCCCGCAACGCGGTGACACTGGGGGTGCCTGGGCTGGACCTGCGTGCCGACCCTGCGCCCGATGGCCTGTCGGATCTGGATGCGCCCGACGCGGTCTTTGTCGGCGGCGGGGTATCCGACCGCGCCGTGCTCGACGCCGCCTGGCAGGCGCTTTCGCCTGGCGGACGGCTGGTGGCGAACGCGGTGACGGTGGAGGGGCAGGCCGTACTGACGGCGCTCTGGCAGGAACGAGGCGGCGACCTCGTGCGCCTGCTGGTGGAGCGTGCCGGGCCGGTGGGCGAGATGCATGGCTGGCGTCCTGCCATGCCCGTGATGCAGTGGGCGGTGATCCGGGCATGAGCGGAACCCTTTACGGTGTCGGTGTCGGTCCGGGCGATCCGGAACTGATGACCTTCCGGGCCTGGCGGATCATTGCCGCCGCCGATGTCGTCGCCTTCATTGGCGCCGACGGGCGCGCCTCCCGCGCACGGGCGACCGCGCAGGCGGCGATCCGTGCCGCGTCCGAGCTGCTGGCCATCGACATGCCCATGCGCGCGGACCCGCAGGCCGGGCAGGCGGCCTATGACGGCGCTGCGGCGCAGATCGCGGCCCGCCTGAGTGCCGGTCGGAACATCGCGTTCCTGTGTGAAGGCGACCCTTTGCTCTATGGCTCCTTCATCTACCTGATGGCGCGGTTGCAGGCGGACTTTCCGGTCGAGGTGGTGCCGGGCCTGCCGTCCTTCGTCGCCTGTGCGGCAGAGCTCCGGCAGCCGCTGGCGCGGCGCAGCGAGAGCTTCGGCATCGTGCCCGGAACCCTTCCCGACGCGGAACTGCGGCACCGGCTCTCGGCCCTCGATTCCGTGGCAATCATCAAGGCCGGGCGTCATGCCGGGCGCATCGGGCGGGTGCTGTCGGACCTGGGACTGCTCGACCGGGCCTTGGTGGTGGAGGAAGTCTCCACCGACCGGCAGACGATCCGACCCTTCACGGCGGATCAGGATGTCCTGCCCTATTTCGCGACCATCATCATTCCTGCAGGGGACGCGGCATGAAACCGGCCATTGTCATTCTTGATCCGGCTGCGCTGCCGCTGGCGCGGCGCATCGCGGCGGCGACCGGGGGAGAGGTCCATGGCCCGGCCGGGCGTGCCGGGGCGGACAGTACCTTCACCAGTGTCATGGAACGCCTCGACAGCCTGTTCCGGGCGGGGGTTCCCATCATCGGGATCTGCGCGGCGGGCATCCTGATCCGGGGCGTCGCGGCCTGCCTGTCGGACAAGCGTCAGGAACCGCCGGTGATCGCGGTCTCCGCCGACGGGCACCATGTGGTGCCGCTGCTTGGTGGCCATCACGGGGCCAACGCGTTGGCGCAGGATGTCGGTGCGGCAACAGGCGGTGAAGCGGCAATCACGACGGCGGGCGAAACACGTCTGGGGCTGGCGCTGGATGCGCCGCCGTCGGGCTGGTCCCTCGCCAACCCCGAGGATGCGAAGGGGGTCATGGCGCGGCTGATCGCCGGTGGTGGCGCGCACATCATCGGCGAATGGCCCTTCGATCCCGTACCCCGACCGCCGGAGGGCGAGGATGTCGTGCTGATGGCGACGGAGCGCGCGGCGGAGGGGGGCGCGACCATGCTGGTCTATCACCCGCAGCGATTCGTGCTGGGTATCGGCGCGGCGCGCAATTGCCCGACCGACGAGCTTGAAACCCTGCTGGCGGAAACCCTGCAGGAGGCGGATCTGGCACCGGGCGCCCTGGCCTGCATCGCGACACTGGATCTGAAGGCGGATGAACGCGCCATTCTGGAGGTGGCGGAGCGACTCGGCCTGCCAGTCCGGCTGTTCGATGCCACGACGCTGGAGCGGGAGACGCCGCGCCTCGCCAACCCGTCGGACGTCGTGTTTCAGGAGGTCGGGTGCCATGGCGTGGCAGAGGCCGCGGCGCTGGCAATGGCCGGCGAAACGGCCAGCCTGATCGTGCCGAAGCGCAAGAGCGCCAACGCCACCGTTGCCATCGCGCGGACCGATGATTTCATCGACCCGGTTTCCGCTGGCCGGGCGCTGGGGCACCTGCATGTCATCGGCATCGGCCCGGGGATGAGTGACTGGCGCACACCGGAGGCCGGACGTCTGATCGCGGCGGCGGATGAGGTTGTGGGCTATGATCTCTACCTCGATCTGGTGGCCGGACTGGTGTCTGCCGCCAAACGCACGACCTTCCCGCTGGGGCAGGAGACGGAGCGCTGTGCCTATGCGCTGGAACAGGCGGGGAAGGGGCGCAGGGTTGCCCTGATCTCCTCCGGTGACGCGGGGATCTACGCCATGGCGGCGCTGGTGGAGGAACTGGTGGCCGATGGTCAGGTCTCCGATGCGGCGTCGCGGGTGCCGGTGACGGTCGCACCTGGCATTTCCGCCCTGCAGGCCGCGGCGGCACGGATCGGCGCGCCGCTGGGACATGATTTCTGCACCATCTCGCTCTCGGACCTGCTGACGCCCTGGAGCGCCATCGAGGGCCGGGTGCGCGCGGCGGCGGAGGGGGACTTCGTCATTGCCTTCTACAATCCGGTCTCCCGCCGTCGGCGCACCCAGCTTGCGGACGCCCGCGCCATCCTGCTGCAGCACCGCCCCGCCGACACGCCGGTGGTGCTGGCCAGCAATCTCGGCCGGGTGGAGGAACAGGTGCGAGTCACCACGCTGGCTGACCTGCGGGTCGATGATGTCGACATGCTGACCCTGGTGCTGGTGGGCGCCAGCAGCACCCGGACCCGCACCGCGCAGGGCCGCACAAGGGTCTTCACCCCACGCGGCTATGCCGCCAAACGCCCGCTGGAGGGGCAGAGCACATGACGGTTCATTTCATTGGTGCCGGTCCCGGTGATCCCGAACTCATCACGGTCCGCGGGCTGCGGCTGATTCAGGAATGTCCTGTCTGCCTCTATGCCGGGTCACTGGTGCCGGAGGCGATTGTCGCCGCCGCACCGGAGGGCGCGCGAGTGGTCGATACCGCACCGCTGCATCTGGATCAGATCATCGCGGAGATCGCGGCAGCGCACGAGAAGGGGCAGGACGTCGCCCGGGTGCATTCGGGCGACCCCTCGCTCTATGGCGCGACCGCCGAGCAGATGCGCCGTCTCGATGCGCTGGGCATTCCCTATGACGTGGTGCCGGGGGTTCCGGCCTTCGCCGCCGCCGCCGCCGCGCTGAAGATGGAACTGACGGTGCCGGAGGTGGCGCAGACAGTGGTGCTGACACGCACCAGCATGAAGGCCTCCGCCATGCCGCCGGGGGAGGACCTGGAGACCATCGGCAGGACCGGCGCGACCCTGGCCATCCATCTGTCGGTCCGCAACATCCGGGAGATCGAGAACCGCCTGATCCCGCTATATGGCGCGGATTGCCCGACGATCATCGCCTATCGCGTCGGCTGGCCGGACGAGCAGTTCATCCACGGCACCCTCAGCACCATCCGCCAGAAGGCCCGCGACGCCAAGATCACCCGCACCGCCCTGATCCTGGTGGGTCCAGCCCTGGGCGCCAGCAGCTTCCGCGACTCGGCGCTCTATGATGCAGAACACGCACACGTCCTGCGCACGGGGCGCTGAAGTCGTTGATCGTACTGGGAGAAATGTCGTCCTGATCCGGCGACTGGAAGTCGCGGGCGGCAGATTGGTACCCCGTAGGGGAATCGAACCCCTGTTTCCGGCGTGAGAGGCCAGCGTCCTGGGCCACTAGACGAACGGGGCGTGACCAAGCTCAGGTGGCGTCTTCTATCGCTTTGAATGGCTTGCCGTCAAGCGGTGGTCTTGCGATTGTCGCTGCCGCCACATCCGGGGGACACATGGGACTCAATCCGAAATACTGGCCGCGCCGCCAGCGCTTCATGGTGGGGCTGATCGTCGTGATCATCCTTTCCATCATCATGACGCTCTACGACTGGAACCGGCGTACCCGCTTTCCCAATGACGAGCGGCTGATGAGCTTCTTCGAGGCGACCGTGCTGACGGGACCGGCCGGCGATCTGGTGGAGGCCGTGCCCTTCACCGGGCCCGTGGTGCTGTGGTTGCCGGAACGGGTGGAGACAGACGGGGGAGAGGTCGCGACCTATCCGGTGGTGATGGAGGTCGACCGTTCGCTGAAGTACTTCGCCGCGGTCACGGGGCTGGATTTCTTCCGGACAGAGAACCGCGCCGAGGCCGCGATCACCTTTGACTTCGAGTTTGATGGCAAGGGCCCCGAGCGACGCACGACCCGGCGGATCGCCGACGGATTGACCAGCGGCGCTGCCGTGACCATCGACATCGCACGGGTGGCGGAGGGGCATGACAGCCAGTGCGTCAGCCTGAAGGATGGCTGCGTCGGTGACGAACGGGTGCTGCAGTCGATCCGGGCGCTGGTGTTCTCCGGACTGGTGGAGGCGCTGGGCCTGCAGCAGCGCCCGCGCCGGGGTGCCAGCGTGCTGCGGGGCGACCCCTGGCCGACAGGCTATGACATGGCGGCGCTGGGCCTGCTTTATCATCCGAAGGTGCTGGAGGCGGAGGGGCCGTTCGACAAGCTCGCCCGTGCCGGAGAGGTGGTGGAGGAATGGCCCGATTTCCCACGCATCGACAAGTTCTACGCCTATCATGGCCTGCGGGAGTGACAGGTCAGCACACAGGGAGATCCAAGCATGCCCAACAAGTCCATTGTCCCCGACACCATTGCCAAGCCGGGCAGTCGCTACAGCCACGGCATCGAAGTCGCACCGAATGCCCGCTGGGTCTATGTCTCCGGCCAGGTCGGCTGGAGTCCTGACGGCCGCATCGAGGAGGGTATCGAGGCGCAGACGCGCCGGGCCTTCCAGAATGTGCTGGCGGTGCTGGCGGAGGCCGGAATGGGTGCAGAAGACATCGTCCGTCTGAACAGCTACCTGACGGATGCGGCGGATGTGCCGAGGTTCCGGGCGGGGCGGGATGCGGTCATGGGCGATGCGATGCCGGCATCGACCCTGGTCGTCGTCGATGCCCTGATCCATCCGGACCTGAAGGTCGAGGTGGAGGCTGTCGCCGCAAAGGCGTGACGCGCTCGGCCGGTCCCTGGTCCCCGCGCCGGACGGACGTTCCGGTCAGTGGGCGACGATGGGCCTGGAGTGGAGGGCCAGGGCGAGGTGCGTGATCTCGCCTGCCGGGTTGCCGAAGGGCATGCCGACGGTCTCGTAGTGCATCAGGCGACGGAACAGCAGGATGTTCTCGGCAATGTCGATCGTGGGCTCATTGCGTTGCGCCGCATGAATGCAGAATTTCTCGATGTTCTTCCGGTGCATTTCCGACGGATAGTCATCCAGGTACAGGCCTGTGAGATCCTTGCCGCAATTGCGCGCAGCCAGTGTCGAGTGGACACGGTAACGGAAGCGCCAGGGATTGCGTTCGACCTCCATCATGTTCAGTGAGCCGACCATGTAGCTGAAATCGCAGATATCGAAACTGCGATAGTCCGGGACGCCGGGACCGGTCCTGAGCCGGTACCAGTCAGCATGGGCACGCCTCAACAGCTCCGATTTCAGGGCCTCCGGCTTCAGGTTCATCGCCAGACGCTGCTCGATGGACGGATGGGCCGTGTCCTCGACCTGGGACTGGTCCGCGGGCATCAGGACTTGTTCCGGTGCTTGGGTCTGCGTGCGTGCAAGGGATGCTCGGTTCGTTGGTCAGTCGGGCCGGTCAGGATGACCGGAAGTCGTCCCCACCGCAATATGGGTGACGAAACGCATTGACGATCGGTTAAGGAGGGGTGTGGCACTATCCGCCAGGGTCATTCAGTGACGGGAAGGTTGGACCGGTGCGTTCTCACGATGCCCGCGAGGTTCTGCTGGAATATGTGGAGATGAACGGCAGTGTCCGTGCCTGCGCCATTGATGTCGCAACAGGCACGGAAATCTGCATCGTTGGTCCGGCATCGGCTGGCGAAGCGGAACTGCGCCGGAACGCGCTGGCGCGTCTGGACTATGTCCTGCGGCAGAAGTCGGAGCCCCGGACAGGACCGCTGGACCGGCGGCCGGGTCTTCTGGTCTGAAGGGCCGCGGGACTCAGCGGCTCAGCCAGTTCCGCAGCAGGTCGATATTTCGGATGTTGGCCTTGAAGGCGATGTCGAAGATGTCACCGAGAACCGGCACCGACCCGACCACGAAATCCAGTGCCACATTGACCAGCATCTGCAGGATGATCGACATCGGCGCGCCGAGCATCCTGGCGCGCAGCACCACATAGAGGCTGGCAAGCAGCATCAGGCTGTCGCCGATCCCGGGCACGAGGCCGATCAGGCCATCCAGCCCGATGTGAATCCGGGTGCCGGGTATTCGGATGCTGTTGTCGAGCAGGGTTGCCAGTCGATCCAGTCGCTCGAAATCCCTGTCGCGGTCTCTCGCACTCATCCCGTGGATATCCCGCTCAGCGCCGGGCAATGATCCAGATCGCATGCACGATGCCGGGGATGTAGCCACAGAGTGTCAGCAGGATGTTGAGCCAGAAATGCAGTCCGATGCCGACCTGCAGGAATACCCCCAGCGGCGGCAGGATGACCGACAGAATGATGCGGATGATGTCCATGAGATGAAGCCTGTTCCAAAATGTATTTGGGAAAGTGAGTGTCCGGTTCAGTTCTTGTCGGACCTGGTGATCTTGCGCGCATGCAGATCTCTCAGTTGCGTATCGTCAAACGCAAGCACCTCGGAGAGCACGCTATCCGTATCAGCACCGAGATGGGGCGCAAGACCCGAAATGCCAACTGTCGCATTGGTGAACCGGAACGGCGTGTTGACCACCTTGTGCCGGCCCATCGCATCCTCGATCTCCACAACGGACCGGCGTGCGGCAAGTTGCGGATTTTCAAGAGCTTCAGCGGGCGTGAGGTACTTGTTGCAGGGGCATCCGGCGGCGTCGATCCGTTGCGCGGCCTCGGCTGCGGTCAGTGGCGCCGCCCAGGCCTCGACTTCGGCGATCAGCTTCGGCCAGTTCTGCATCCGGGCCAGAGGTGTGGCGAATCGGGGGTCCTGCATCCAGTCCAGCCGTTCACAGGCACGGGCCATGGCCTCGAAGTTCTTCGCCGTGACCGGCGCGACAACGATATAGCCATCGGCACAGGCAACAGGGTCGAAGACCGGCACCTTCAGTTCCGGGTCCGGGAACTGAGCCTCCTGCAACTCGAACGGCATCATGTTCATCAGCCCGGCCAGCAGTTCGACGTCCAGATGGTCGCCCTTGCCGGTGATGGATCGCTGGCGCAGCGCTGCCAGAATGGCAATCAGGGCGTGGGTGGCGCCCAGCGCGTCCGCCGAAAGGTTCCGTGACCTCTCCGGCTTCTCCCGCCCGCGCTGATACCGGAATTCGCCCATGGTGAAACCGCTGGCCGCATTGATGATCGGCGCGAAGGCAGGCCGCGCGGTATCCGGGCCGGTCTGTCCATAGCCCGAGATCGAACAGTAGATCAGGCCCGGATTGCGCTGCTGCAGCTCCGGGTAGCCCAGTCCGAGGCGGGTCATGACGCCGGGCCTGAAGTTCTCGACAAAGACATCGGCACTGGCGATCAGGTCGCGGGCGATGGCCAGGCCTTCTTCCTGTTTCAGGTCCAGGACCACGCTCTTCTTGCCCAGGTTCAGCTGGGTGAAGAACCCGCTCTGCCCGTTCACGACGGGGGCGGCATTGCGCATCGTGTCGCCGTCGGCGGGTTCGATCTTGATGACCTCCGCCCCCATGTCGGCCATCAGTCGCGTGGCGTAGGGGCCGGCGACGAAGGCTGTGAAGTCGATCACGCGAATGCCATCCAGCGGCCTCGGCCCGCTGCCATGTGCGGCATCGATCATTGTGGTCCTCCCCCTGTTGCATGCGGCTGCTTCAGCCCGGCAGCATTTCCCCGGCCAGTGCCGTGATTTCCTGTGCTGCCAGCCCTCTTGGCTGTGCCTCCGTGACGCCAAGCCCTTCCAGCAGACTGGCGGCGAAGGCCTGGCGGTTGCCAAGGCTCTGGTGCGCCACTGTCAGTCCATCGCGTGCGATCATCTCCCGGATCTGGTCAGCCAGGCGTCCGCGTGACGGCAGGCGATTGAGCACAAGCGTGAAATCCTTGGTCTCGCGCCGGGCCATGTCGATGGTCTGACGGGCGGCCCAATAGTCCATGGGACTTGGCTGGATCGGCATCAGCACCTTGTCGGCGGCGCGCATGGCGACTTTCGAATCGGTTTCGCCGTGTGGCGGGCTGTCGATCAGGACAAAGTCGAAGTCGCGACCGAGCCGCTGGACTTCCGCGCCCGATCGCCAGCCGGAGACCTGGCGCAGCGCGATCCCGCCGTCGTTGCCGAGATTCCTGACCCGTGCCGCATGCCAGGCGGAAAGGCTCTGCTGCGGGTCGATATCCATGATCGCCACGGCATTGCCCCGCTGGGCCAGGACCACGGCAAGATGAACAGCGAGCGTCGTCTTGCCTGCGCCACCCTTCTGCTGTGCGATGATGATTGTCGTGCCCACGCGATGCGCCCTCTGAAGGAATCAGTTGGTCAATCATACGTTGGGCCGCACCCGAGTGCCATTGTCGCGCAGCAGGCCTCCCATGTTCCGGCGCAGGCTATTCTGTGGGGGTGGCCTCGGCCTGCGCGTCCGGCTCCGGTTCGCTCTTCGCGACCTCTTCGGTCGCAGTGTCCTCGGCCTCCTGCTCATCCGACTCCTGCTCATCCGCCTCTGATCCTGCGAGCGGTTGCGGGGCGGTTCTCCTGTCGATGGGAGCCAGCACTGCACGATCACTTGTGGCATTGCCGAAGGGATTGCTGGTCCGGTAGCAATCGACCGTGCCGAGCGTACGGTAGCATTGCAGGTCCATCTGGTGGCGCGCATCGATGCAGGCACGGGACTGGCGGCCCGCGGCATCGCAGACTTCCCGCGCATAGGCCACCTCCGTTGCCGTGCGCGGGGTATCGCGCAGGCCGAACGGATCCTTGCCGCAGGCGGCAAGCAAGAGGAACAGTGTTATGGCGACGCTACGATGCATGCGTTCTTATCGCCCGACATGCTGAAGGAATCGTAAAGCCCGCGTGGATCAGGCGTCGGGAAGCGTGATGCTGAACACGGTACCGTCAGGGCCGGTTCGTTCCAGTTCGATCTCACCGCCATGTGCGGTAACGAGATCGCGCGCGATCGCCAGTCCCAGCCCGGTCCCGCCGGCACGGACCGAGCCGACGAAGGGCCGGAACAGGTTCTCCTTCGCCTGTTGCGGCAGGCCGCCGCCATTGTCGCAGACACGGATGCGGACATTCCCCTGCAGGCGTTCCGCAGTGACGCGTACCAGGCCATCCTCGCCAACGGCCTGAGCCGCGTTGCGGCCCAGATTCATCAGCACGCGGAACATCTGCTCCCGGTCCGCGTGAATGCTGAACCCGTCCGGGACATCATTGCGCCACAGCGTGTCTTCCTCGTCCCGCGGTTCGACGACGCCCCGGCATTCCTCCACCAGCACGGCGAGGTCGAAGCGTGTCGGCGACGGAGGCGGTTCGTCCGCGCTGCCGCTGCGCAGTGACCGGTCGCACAGGGTGATGGCCCGGTCCAGGGTCTTCAGCAGGCGCGGCGCCATCTTCTTGACGATGGGGTCGTCGCTGCTGGCCAGGAACTCGGAGACCAGTTGTGCGGTGGAAAGGATGTTGCGCAGGTCGTGACTGATCTTGCTGACGGCGGTGCCGAGCGCGGCCAGGTGGCTCTTCTGAGCCAGTGCGCGGCGCAGGTCCTCCTCCATTGCGGCCAGTTCGGCCGCCGCTATGCCGATCTCGTCGGTCCGGTTCCGTGGCAGGGGGGGCAGGTCGGGCGATTCCGGATCGGTCCGGAAGGCGACCATGTTCTCGGCCAGCCGGTGCAGCGGACGCACCATCAGCCAGCGCAGTGTCAGGAACAGCATGCTCGCGCTGATGATGGAGATCACCATGCTGAGTGTCAGGATGTTCCAGCCATAGGCGCGCAGGGCCGCCTGCAGCTGGTCCTCGTGCATCAGCAGTTCGACCGTCGCATCCGACTGGCTGCGGGCGTTGCCGATCACGCGCAGCATTCTGGGGTCCGTATGCAGCAGGGAAGCAAGCGCGTCCATGACCAGTGTAACCGCATCCGCATCGCGCAGATCGACTGTCGCATCGACGTCCGGCGGCATGTCATCGGACATCAGCAGCATCCTGCGGTCGCTGAACTTCAGCACCACACCCGATGCGCCGACACTGGAGAGCAGGGTGGCCTTCAGTTCCTCGGACACCATCTGGTCGGGTGCTGCCAGCAGGGAAAGGGCAGCCAGATTCGCCTCATCCAGGCGCTGTTGCAGATAGCTGACACGGTAGCGGGCGACGGACGGCAGGAAGATCATCACTTCCGCCAGCATGACGAAGACAATGGTAAGGATCAGCAGTCGCGCCGAAAGGCTGCGCCGGATTGGCGGGGGGACGCTGGCTGTTGGATGCTCGCTCATGGCGCGCAGACTAGATCATTCCATCAGGTGATGGAATCGCACCTGCCCGCACCCGCCGACGGCCTGTGGCCGGAAAAGGAAAAACCGCGCCCCCGTCGGGAGGCGCGGCATTCCGGCAGCAGACAGCTGTCTGCGAAAGATCAGTTCTTCTTCGCTGCGCAGGGATTGCAGGCCTTGGCGGCACTGCAGGGGTTCTTGGCAGCACACGGGTTGCACTTCGCGGCGCAGGGATTGCACCTGGCCGCGCAGGGGTTGCACTTGCCGGCACAAGGGCTGCAGGCCTTCGCCGCGCCGCATGCCGACTTGTGTGCACCGGCATAGGATGCCGGAACGGCGGCGGCCATCGCGACGGTGGCCATTGCGGCGACAGTGAGGGTTTTCTTCAGCATGATCGATCTCTCCCGAATGACTCCGGAGCCGGATTGATCCCGGTTCCTGTGGCGGAGTTTGGGTGCCGGAACTCCCCGGCGCAAAACACCCTTCTTCACCGCCCTTCACAACAGCGTTAGGGCGTTCCGCTGTGCGTTGGCATCGTCGGCGGACCGATCCGGAGTGCTGCATTGATGGATGGAAGCGATACCGGCCAGCGGACGGTGGAACATTTCGCCCCGCGCTGAATCCGTGGCGGCGCTTGACCGTGGCGGGCAAGCTTTGGCATTGTTGGCAATCACGGCAGGGAAGACCGCGACAAGCGGTGTTGGTTCAATGATAAAATCCGAGCTCATCGCGAAACTCGCGGAAGAAAATCCCCACCTTCATCAGCGTGATGTCGAACGCATCGTGTCGACCATCTTCGACGAGATCACGGGCGCGCTTGCCAAGGGCGAACGTGTGGAACTGCGTGGTTTCGGCGCCTTCTCCGTCAAGCGCCGTCCGGCGCGGGTGGGGCGCAACCCGCGAACGGGTGAATCCGTGCAGGTTGACGAGAAGTTCGTGCCGTTCTTCAAGACCGGCAAGGAACTGCGCGAACGTCTGAACGACAGTTGATTTGCCTGGCGGCCGAGCCCGGGCGCAGTAGCGGGGTCTGACTGGTGAAGCTGATTCGTGTGCTCATCCTTCTCGTGGCGCTGGTGATATGTGCCTCGCTGGCCATTTCCAATCGCGGCTCCGTCGCGGTGGGGCTGGAGCCTCTGCCCTTTGTCCTGAATGTTCCGATGTTTGCGGTCATCTTCGGTGCCATGTTTGCCGGTGTGCTTCTGGGTGGTTTCAGCATGTGGTGGCGGGATGGCGCGGTGCGGCAGCGTGCCCGGCGTGAACATCGCCATGCCGACGAGCTGGAGCGCGAGATCGCGAAGCTGAAGGTCGAGCTGGACCATGCGCGGGACCTGGCCCGCGCCGCCAACGACCGGAAGGCCCTGCGCGGGCCGGAAGCTGCCTGACCGATGCGGGTCGAATACCGATGCTGAACATTGATGCGGCCGCGATCGATCGCGTCCTCGACGAGACGGCACTGGCCGACAGCCTTGGCGCGATGTTTCGCGACGGCTGCGAACAGCCTGTGCGCCATCACCATACCATCGAAGTACCTTCGGAGCCGGATGCGACCCTGCTGCTGATGCCGGCCTGGCAGCCGGGCGAGTCGGTCGGCATCAAGGTCGCGACGGTCTTTCCCGGCGCGAACACGCGCGGACTGCCTGCCGTCCAGGCGAACTACCTGCTGCTGGATCCCCGGACAGGTGCGCCTCTGGCGTTGCTCGATGGTTCGCGGCTGACGGTGCTGCGTACCGCCGCCGCTTCTGCGCTCGCGGCACGGTATCTGGCGCGGCAGGATGCCGCCGGGATGGTGATGGTGGGATCGGGCGCCCTGGCACCCTGCCTGATCCGTGCCCATCTGGCGGCGCGACCGTCACTGCAGCGTGTGCAGATCTGGAACCGCAATCCGGACAAGGCCGCGGCACTTGCGGCGGACCTCAAGGGGATGGGGCTGCCGACGGAGGCCGCGCCGGATCTGGAAGCGGCTGTGCGGCAGGCCGACCTGATCTCCTGCGCCACGCTTTCAAGGGAGCCGCTGGTCCATGGTGACTGGCTGAAACCCGGCGCGCATCTGGATCTTGTCGGGGCCTTCACGCCGGAGATGCGGGAAAGTGACGACCAGGCAATGCAGGTCGGAACCGTCTTCGTCGATACGCGGGCCGGGGCGACGAAGGAGGGGGGCGACATCGTCCAGGCGATGGCAAGCGGGGCCATCACGCCGGACTCGATTGCCGCCGACCTCCACGACCTGACGCGCGGTGACCATCCGGGGCGTCGTGACGCCGGGGAGATCACGGTGTTCAAGTCGGTCGGCGCGGCGCTGGAAGACCTCGCCGCCGCACGCCTGGCTTACGAACGACTCAGTTCGTAAAGGGCGATCGCCGCCGCGTTGGAGACATTCAGGCTCTCGATGGCACCGCTCATGGGAATGCTGACCAGCAGGTCGCAGTTCTCCGCCGTCAGACGGCGCAGGCCCTTGCCCTCGGCACCCATGACCAGGGCGATACGCTCGAACTTCGATGCCTCTGCCAGTCCGGCCTCCGCGTCACCATCCAGGCCGATGCGCCAGTAGCCCCATTCCTTCAGCATCGCCAGCGCGCGTGAGAGATTGGTCGGGCGCAGGTACGGCACGCTCTCCAGCGCACCGGACGCGGACTTGGCCAGGGCACCGGTGATTGGCGCGGCATTGCGTTCCGGTGCCATGACCGCGCGGGCACCGAAGGCTGCGGCGGAGCGCATGATGGCACCGACATTGTGCGGATCGCTGACCTGATCCAGCACGATCACCACCGACTTGCCTTCCGGTTTCAGCAGACTTTCGGCGGAGGGTACGGCCAGGGGGGCCGCATAGGCGGCGACGCCGCCATGGGTCGCGCCATCCCGGTCATAGCGGGACAGCACGGCGTCCATGTCGGAACGCGACATGGTCTCCAGCAGGCCGTGATTGCCAAATGCCGTATTCTCCAGCACCTGCGGTGTCGCGATCAGGCGCTGGATCTCGCGACGGGGGTTGGCCATGGCGGCGAGGACGGCGTGCCGGCCATATATCCAGTGCATCGTGTCCTTGACGCCGGTGGACTGGCGTCCACCGGAACGCACGGAGACTTCCGGGTGACGGCGACTGGACTTCGGCTTGTCATTCTTGCGGTCGTCGCGGCGCGGACGCCGGTCCCCGTCCGGATTGAAGTGATTGCGGCCGCGCCGGTCCTCGCCGTCCCGATCCCGGCGCGGAACACTGGTGTCGGAACCCTCCCTGCGCGGCGGGCGGCTGTCGCCATCCCTGCGCGGCGGGCGGCTGTCGCCATCCCTGCGCGGCGGACGGCTGTCACCGTCCCTGCGTGGCGGGCGGCTGTCACCGTCCCTGCGCGGCGGGCGGCTGTCGCCGTCCCTGCGCGGCGGGCGGCTGTCACCATCCCTGCGCGGCGGGCGGCTGTCGCCGTCCCTGCGCGGCGGGCGGCTGTCGCCGTCCCTGCGTGGCGGGCGGCTGTCGCCGTCCCTGCGCGGCGGGCGACTGTCACCACGTCCCGAGTCCGCGGATCCACGACCGCCCTGACCCCGGCCAGCGCCACCATTGCGGCCCGGGCCGCCTTTTCGTTCTTCATTCTCGCTCATCGGGCGGCTTATAGGATCGTGTTGCCCCGGTCGCAAACGGTATTAAGGCAATCCGGGGCGACAATCCCGGAAGTCTGCCCTCCGGATCATGCCTCCCTGGCCGGCAGGACAACCAAACCGCGGGGCGGCGGTGGAGGAAATTCAGTCCGCGAGGTTGTTGACATGACGAGGGGATTGGGGATAGTGCAGCCGCGTTTGATCGGCCATCCGACATCGTCTGGTCTGGAGGGGTGCCCGAGTGGCTAAAGGGGACGGGCTGTAAACCCGTTGGCGTACGCCTACGTTGGTTCGAATCCAACTCCCTCCACCAACCGATGGCCGGGCGGTCGGGTCAACGCACGACGGCAGGATGGTACGGGCCGGATCGGATGCGGGTGTAGCTCAATGGTAGAGCCCCAGCCTTCCAAGCTGGTTACGTGGGTTCGATTCCCATCACCCGCTCCATTCCGTTGAGAGGCACGACGAGACGGAAGCCGTGTGGCTCCGTACGAAACAGAATATGAAGGCGGGCGTAGAGAGATGGCCAAAGAGAAGTTTGAGCGTACGAAGCCGCACTGCAATGTGGGCACGATTGGTCACGTTGACCATGGCAAGACGACGCTGACTGCAGCGATCACGATGGTGCTTGCGGAGAGTGGCGGCGCGACGGCGAAGGCGTATGCGGACATTGACGCCGCGCCTGAGGAGAAGGCGCGCGGCATCACGATCTCGACGGCGCATGTCGAATACGAGACGGCGAACCGCCACTACGCCCACGTTGATTGCCCGGGTCATGCCGACTACGTGAAGAACATGATCACGGGTGCGGCGCAGATGGACGGCGGCATCCTGGTTGTTTCGGCTGCTGACGGCCCGATGCCGCAGACGCGCGAGCACATCCTGCTGGCGCGCCAGGTGGGTGTTCCGGCGCTTGTCGTCTACATGAACAAAGTCGATCAGGTCGACGACGAGGAGCTGCTTGAGCTCGTCGAGCTCGAGATTCGCGAGCTGCTGTCGTCGTATGACTTCCCGGGCGACGACATTCCGATCGTGAAGGGTTCTGCCCTGGCCGCGGTGGAGGGTCGTGACGAGGAGATCGGCAAGAATTCGATCCTGGAACTGATGGCGGCGGTTGACGAATACATCCCGCAGCCGGAGCGTCCGAAGGATCAGGCCTTCCTGATGCCGATCGAGGACGTGTTCTCGATCTCGGGTCGTGGCACGGTTGTTACGGGTCGCGTCGAGCGCGGCGTCGTGAAGGTCGGTGAGGAAGTCGAGATTGTCGGCATCCGGGCGACGAAGAAGTCGACCTGCACGGGCGTCGAGATGTTCCGGAAGCTGCTGGACCAGGGCGAGGCCGGTGACAACATCGGTGCGCTGCTGCGCGGTGTCGGTCGTGAGGATGTGGAGCGTGGCCAGGTTCTGGCCAAGCCGGGTTCGATCACGCCGCACACGAAGTTCCAGGCGGAGGCCTATATCCTGACGAAGGAAGAGGGTGGCCGTCACACGCCGTTCTTCGGCAACTACCGCCCGCAGTTCTACTTCCGCACGACGGATGTGACGGGCGTCATCGAGCTGCCGGAAGGCACGGAGATGGTGATGCCGGGCGACAACATCGCGATGGTGGTGGAGCTGATCAACCCGATCGCGATGGACGAGGGACTGCGCTTCGCCATCCGTGAAGGCGGCCGCACCGTCGGTGCCGGCGTCGTCGCGAAGATCGTCGAGTAAGGTCTGAGACGCGGTATCTTCAGGGCTGCATCGCCACTGGCGGCGCAGCCCGCGAAGATGCGGTGGGCATAGGAGTGTAGCTCAATTGGTAGAGCACCGGTCTCCAAAACCGGGGGCTGGGGGTTCGAGTCCCTCCACTCCTGCCAGCGCCTGAGACCAGACAAGGGTCTGGCATCCGGCAAGGGCAACACAGGCGTCACCTGATCGGACGCAACGGTCAAGACACGCAACGGAACGGGATCACGATGGCAAAGTCCAGATCAGGACAGGGCAAGGGCGGACAGGGCAAGGCCACCAGGGGTGGTCCGAACCGCAGCGGTACGTCCGCTGAGGTCGCCGCGCCCGTGAAGACCGCCGACCGCCCGTCCGCGAAGAAGCGTACCGGTCCGCTGCGGTTCCTTCAGCAGGTGCGTGCGGAAGGTGCCAAGGTGACCTATCCGACGCGAAAGGAAACCGGCATCACCACCCTGATGGTCTTCATCATGGTGGCGCTTGCATCCGTGTTCTTCCTGCTTGTCGACATTATCATTCAGACCGGCGTTGGTTTCGTTCTGGAACTGGGGAGCTGACCTGACATGCCAATGCGCTGGTACATCGTGCACGCCTATTCCGGCTTCGAGAAGAAGGTCGCCGAGGCCATCCGCGAGCAGATCGAGCAGAAGGACATGTCCGACCTGATCGAGCAGGTCCTGGTGCCGACCGAGGAAGTGGTCGAGATGCGCCGGGGCCAGAAGGTCAATTCGGAGCGCAAGTTCTTCCCCGGCTATGTGCTGGTGAAGATGGACATGACCAACGAGAGCTATCACCTGGTCAAGAACGTCGGCAAGGTGACCGGCTTTCTGGGAACCGCGAACAAGCCGCAGCCTATCCCGGACCGGGAAGCCGAGCGGATCCTGCAGCAGATGCAGGATGGCATCGAGCGTCCGAAGCCATCGATCATGTTCGAGATCGGGGAGCAGGTGCGTGTGTCCGACGGGCCGTTCGCATCCTTCAACGGCATCGTCGAGGATATCGACGAGGAGCGCACGCGTCTGAAGGTTTCCGTCTCGATCTTCGGCCGGGCGACGCCGGTCGAACTGGAATATACCCAGGTCGAGAAACTCTGATCCTTGACAATCATCCGATTTTGCACTTGCGATCCGGCTGGCAGGTCGTTACAAGCCGTTCGCTCGTTCCGAGCTACCGGAAATGAAATCCGCAATGTCAACTGCGAAAGCGGTTCGTGATCCATGAACCACGACGCAGCGCTGGCTTGCGGTCGTTTGTGTGGGAGGCGAGCCATCGCCGGACCACGCACCCGCTCTTGAAGTTGAGAAGGGACTGAAATGGCCAAGAAAATTGCTGGCTACATCAAGCTGCAGGTGCCTGCGGGCTCTGCCAATCCGTCACCGCCGATCGGCCCGGCCCTGGGTCAGCGCGGTCTGAACATCATGGAGTTCTGCAAGGCCTTCAATGCGGCCACGCAGCAGATGGAAAAGAACATGCCGATCCCGGTGGTGATTACCGCCTTCTCCGATCGCTCGTTCACCTTCATCACGAAGACGCCGCCGGCGTCCTACTTCCTGAAGAAGGCCGCGAAGCTGCAGAGCGGCGCCAAGACCCCGGGCAAGGGCACTGTCGGCAAGGTCACCTCCGCGCAGGTCCGCGAGATCGCGGAAGCGAAGATGGAAGACCTGAATGCCAATGACATCGACCAGGCGATGAAGATCATTGCCGGTTCCGCCCGTTCCATGGGCATCGCGGTGGAGGGCTGAGGATA
This sequence comes from Kordiimonadales bacterium IMCC3096, assembly GCA_016865035.1. Classification (GTDB taxonomy): domain Bacteria; phylum Pseudomonadota; class Alphaproteobacteria; order Minwuiales; family Minwuiaceae; genus Minwuia. The sequence goes on along the minus strand of CP018227.1, from coordinate 962,607 downwards.
TGGCCAAGAAGGGTAAGCGCTATTCGGCCGCCGTGGCGACTGTCGACCGCAATTCCGAGATCGGACTCGAAGCTGCGATCCGGCTCGTGAAGGCCAATGCAACGGCGAAGTTCGACGAGACCGTCGAGATGACTGTCGGCCTGGGTGTCGATCCGCGTCATGCCGACCAGATGGTCCGTGGTGTGGTCCAGTTGCCGAACGGCACGGGCAAGACGGTGCGTGTCGCCGTGTTCGCACGTGGCGACAAGGCCGACGAGGCCACCAGCGCCGGTGCCGATGTCGTCGGTGCGGAGGATCTGATGGAGCGGGTGCAGAGCGGTGACATGCCGTTCGACCGCGTCATCGCCACGCCCGACATGATGCCGATCGTTGGTCGCCTGGGCAAGATCCTGGGTCCCCGCGGCATGATGCCGAACCCGAAGCTGGGTACGGTGACGCCGAATGTCGCCGACGCGGTGACGGCGGCCAAGGGTGGTCAGGTTGCCTTCCGTGTGGAGAAGGCCGGGATCATTCATGCCGGTATCGGCAAGGCGAGCTTCGGTGAGGAGCAGCTGATCGAGAACGCCCGTGCCCTGATGGATGCCTTGCTGAAGGCAAAGCCGTCGGGTGCCAAGGGCCAGTACCTGAAGCGGATCGCCGTGACCTCCACCATGGGGCCGGGCGTGAAGGTTGATGTGGCATCGGCAGGCAGCAACGCCGGCTGATCGTCACGAGCAGAGTTTCGTCGGCGGACCTGTCCGCCGGCGGCACCCGGCCTGATGCCCTTTCGGGGGTGAGGGCCGGACCTGTCCGAGACTGCGGGTGTCGCGCAGGTGTTTCACCAGCGTGACCTAAGTGCCAGACGGTTCCCTCAGGGGAGCAGGCAGCCGGTAATAGACGGGGGAAGGTGCATCGGGATCTGACCAATCGGTCACCTGGTTCGCCACCCTGGGGCAGGCTTTGAGAGCGGAGCAGAACCGGCGTGCCGGAACTGTTCCAGGGTAGAAGCCCGGCAACGGCTTGCCGGAACCGGGCTTCAGATGAGGAGCGAAACCGTGAACCGAGAACAGAAATCGGAGCTGGTTGCATCATTGCACGGGGTGTTCTCGAACACCTCGCTGGTGGTGCTGACCCACTACACGGGTCTTTCGGTTGCGGAGATGACTGATCTCCGTACCAAGGTCCGCGCAGAGGGTGCCAGCTTCAAGGTTACGAAGAACCGGCTCACCAGAATCGCTCTTGATGGCACCGACTACGGTGGACTGGCCGAAAGCTTCAAGGGTCCGACCGCGATCGCCTATTCGGACGATCCGGTCGCAGCCGCGAAGGCAACGGTCGAGTACGCGAAGAAGAACGAGAAGCTCGTGATTCTTTGTGGTGCTCTGGGTGAGCAGCTGCTGGACGCTGATGGGGTCAAGGCCCTTGCCAGCCTGCCGTCTCTGGACGAACTGCGTGCGAAACTCCTGGGCCTCATCGCCGCGCCGGCTACACAGCTGGTCCGGACGATCAAGGAACCGCCGAGCCAGCTCGCACGCGTCCTGCAGGCCTATGCCACCAAGGAAGATGCCTGATCGAGTGGTCTAGTGACCGAATTCCGACAAACGATCCCGAAGACTTGAGGAACTGAAAAAATGGCCGATCTTGAAAAGATTGCAGAAGATCTCTCGAACCTGACCGTCCTTGAGGCGGCTGAACTGACCAAGCTGCTGGAAGAGAAGTGGGGCGTTTCCGCCGCCGCTGCTGCCGTGGCGATGCCGGGTGCCGTCGCTGGTGGTGGCGATGCCGCTGCCGCCGAGGAGAAGACCGAATTTGACGTCATTCTTGCCGAAGTTGGCGACAAGAAGATCAACGTCATCAAGGAAGTCCGTGCCGTCACCGGTCTTGGCCTGAAGGAAGCCAAGGACCTGGTCGAGGGCGCGCCGAAGGCGGTCAAGGAAGGCGTCGACAAGGACGAGGCCGAGAAGATCAAGAAGCAGCTCGAGGACGTGGGAGCGAAAGTCGAGCTGAAGTGATGCCGATGGCACCGACGGTGCCGGGCCGTTGCCCGGTACCGTCGGTGCCACATCGGACGGCCGTCGCCCTGTTCGGGTGACGGATGACCGGCCGGAGCGTGCTGCTTCGGGCGGTCAAAGGCGTTTCGGGGACGTGCAGTCGCCCCGGTTTTGACACATTCGTGTCGGAACGAAGACTGTCGGACAATGTGGGCCCGTCCGGACCGGGCCCCGATCGGACGAGGATTTGGGATGCCGCTGTCATTCACTGCGCGCAAGCGCGTTCGCCACAGTTTCGGTCGCATCGGCGAGGTTATCGCGATGCCCAACCTTATCGAGGTCCAGCGCGCGTCCTACGAGAAGTTCCTGATGGCGGACATTCCCGCCGATCAGCGCGATGATACCGGACTGGAGAGTGTCTTCAGGTCCGTCTTCCCGATCTCGGATTTCTCCGAGACGGCCAGCCTGGAATTCGTTTCCTACGAGTTCGAGGAACCGAAATACGACGTCGACGAGTGTGTACAGCGCGGGCTGACCTATGCCGCGCCGCTGAAGGTCACGCTGCGTCTGATCGTGTTCGAGGTTGATGAGGATACCGGCGCCAAGTCGGTCCTGGATATCAAGGAGCAGGACGTCTACATGGGCGACATGCCCTTCATGACGGACAAGGGCACCTTCATCGTCAATGGCACCGAGCGCGTGATCGTCAGCCAGATGCATCGCAGCCCTGGCGTGTTCTTCGACCATGACCGCGGCAAGACCCATTCGTCGGGCAAGCTGCTGCATGCCGCGCGCATCATCCCTTACCGTGGCAGCTGGCTGGACCTTGAGTTTGACGCCAAGGACATCGTGCATGTCCGCATCGACCGCCGCCGCAAGCTGCCGGCCACCACGCTGCTCTATGCGCTGGGCTATACGGCCGAGGAGATTCTTTCCAGCTTCTACGGCACGGTGATGTATCGCCGTGACAAGAATGGCTGGCGTGCCCCGTTCGATCCCGATCGCTATCGCGGCGTCCGTCTGCTGGCCGACATCGTCAACGCCGATACCGGTGAGGTCGTGGCCAAGGCCGGTGACAAGCTGGCCCCGCGTGCCGGGCGCAAGCTGGTCGAGGACGGCATGACCGAGATGCTGATCTCGCCGGAGCAGGTCGAGGGTCGCTTCGTCGCCGAGGACATCATCAATATCAAGACCGGCGAGGTTCTGGTCGAGGCCGGTGATGCCCTGGACGAGAAGGCCCTGGAAGCCCTCGAGGAAGCCGGGATCGAGGAAGTGCCGACGCTGGACATCGACAATGTCACGGTCGGTTCGCACATCCGCGATACCCTGATGGTCGACAAGAACATCAACCGCGACACGGCGCTGGTGGACATCTATCGGGTCATGCGCCCGGGTGAGCCGCCGACCGAGGAGACTGCGGAGACCCTGTTCAAGGGCCTGTTCTTCGATTCGGAGCGCTATGACCTGTCAGCGGTCGGTCGCGTGAAGCTGAACAGCCGCCTGGATCTGGAGTGCGAGGACACCATGCGTGTCCTGCGGCGCGAGGACATTCTGGCCGTGGTGCAGTACCTGGTCGGCCTGAAGGACGGCAAGGGCGAGATCGACGATATCGATCATCTCGGCAACCGCCGCGTCCGCTCCGTCGGTGAGCTGATGGAGAACCAGTACCGTATCGGCCTGCTGCGCATGGAACGTGCGATCCGGGAGCGGATGAGCTCCGTCGAGATCGACACGGTGATGCCGCAGGATCTGATCAACGCCAAGCCCGCTGCGGCTGCGGTGCGGGAGTTCTTCGGTTCTTCCCAGCTCAGCCAGTTCATGGATCAGACGAACCCGTTGTCGGAAGTGACGCACAAGCGTCGTCTCTCGGCGCTTGGCCCGGGTGGCCTGACACGTGAGCGTGCCGGCTTCGAGGTGCGCGACGTGCATCCGACGCATTATGGCCGTATCTGCCCGATCGAGACGCCGGAAGGCCCGAACATCGGTCTGATCAACTCGCTGGCCAGCTTTGCCCGCATCAACCAGTACGGTTTCATCGAGAGCCCGTACCGGAAGGTGGTCGATGGTATCGTGACCGATGAGGCGATCTATCTGTCGGCGATGGAAGAGGGCCGCTACACGATTGCCCAGGCCAACGCGATCTTCGATCAGACGACCGGTGTGTTCCAGGAAGACCTGGTCGCGACGCGTCATGCGGGTGAGTTCCTGCTGGCCCGTCCGCAGGACATCGACTTCATCGACGTGTCGCCGAAGCAGCTGGTCTCTGTCGCCGCCGCGCTGATCCCGTTCCTGGAGAACGATGACGCGAACCGCGCGCTGATGGGCTCCAACATGCAGCGTCAGGCCGTGCCGCTGCTGCAGCCGGAAGCGCCCTATGTCGGCACCGGCATGGAATCGGTCGTGGCCCGTGACTCCGGCGTCACCGTTGTCGCCCGTCGCGAGGGCGTGGTGGAGCAGATCGATGCGGAACGCATCGTGGTGCGCGCCACGGAAGTCAGCGACCTGTCCCGCTCCGGCGTTGATATCTACAAGCTGCTGAAGTTCCAGCGCTCCAACCAGTCGACCTGCATCACGCAGCGGCCGCTGGTGAAGGTTGGTGACAAGGTGCAGCCGGGCGACATCATGGCGGACGGACCGTCAACGGAACTGGGCGAGCTCGCCCTGGGCCGGAACGTGCTCGTCGCCTTCATGCCGTGGATGGGCTACAACTTCGAGGACTCGATCCTGATCTCCGAACGCATCGTCAAGGACGATGTCTTCACCTCGATCCATATCGAGGAATTCGAGATCATGGCCCGCGACACGAAGCTGGGTCCGGAGGAGATCACCCGCGACATCCCGAATGTGGCCGAGGAATCGCTGAAGAACCTCGACGAGGCCGGCATCGTCTACATCGGTGCCGAGGTCGAGGCGAGCGACATCCTGGTCGGCAAGATCACGCCGAAGGGCGAAAGCCCGATGACGCCGGAAGAGAAGCTGCTCCGCGCCATCTTCGGTGAGAAGGCTGCGGACGTTCGCGACACCTCGCTGAAGATGCCTCCGGGCACCTCCGGCACGGTGGTCGAGGTCCGGGTCTTCAACCGTCACGGTGTCGACAAGGACGAGCGTGCGCTGCAGATCGAACGCGACGAGATCGAGCGTCTGCGCAAGGACATGGCCGACGAGCGCGCCATCTACGAACGCAGCATCTTCTCGACCCTGCGCAAGCTGCTGGTCGGCAAGACGGCGGACAGCGGCCCGCGTGGCTTCAAGACCGGTATCGCGATCACCGAGGAGGCCCTGAGCGACCTGAGCCACGGTCAGTGGTGGCAGGTCGTGCTGTCCGATGACAAGGCAATGGCCGATATCGAGGCGCTGCGCCGCCAGTTCGACGAGGCGACCGGCGCGTTGCAGGCCCGCTTCGATTCGAAGGTGGAGAAGCTGCAGCGCGGTGACGAGCTGCCGCCGGGCGTGATGAAGATGGTCAAGGTCTTCGTCGCCATCAAGCGCAAGCTGCAGCCGGGCGACAAGATGGCCGGCCGTCATGGCAACAAGGGTGTCATCAGCCGGATCATGCCGGAAGAGGACATGCCGTTCCTGGATGACGGTACGCCGGTTGACGTCGTGCTGAACCCGCTGGGCGTGCCGTCGCGCATGAACGTCGGGCAGATCCTGGAGACCCATCTGGGCTGGGCCGCGCGCGGCATCGGCCTGAAGATCGGCGATGCGCTGGAGAAGGTGCAGGGCAGCGGCAAGAGCACCAAGGCGCTGCGGGCCGAGATGTCGAAGGTCTACAATGAAGGCGAGATGGCCGACATTGATGCGCTTTCGGATCCGGAACTGTTCGAACTGGCAGGGAACCTGTCCCGCGGCGTGCCGATGGCAACGCCGGTGTTCGACGGCGCAACCGAGCCGGAGATCGTGACGATGCTGGAGAGCGCGGGGCTGGACCGTACCGGTCAGGTCACGCTGTTCGATGGCCGTTCGGGTGAGCAGTTCGACCGTCCCGTGACGGTGGGCTATATCTATATGCTGAAACTGCACCATCTTGTTGATGACAAGATCCATGCCCGGTCCATCGGCCCGTACAGCCTGGTGACCCAGCAGCCGCTGGGTGGCAAGGCGCAGTTCGGTGGCCAGCGCTTCGGCGAGATGGAGGTCTGGGCACTGGAAGCCTACGGTGCGGCCTATACGCTGCAGGAGATGCTGACAGTGAAGTCGGACGACGTTGCCGGTCGTAACAAGGTCTACGAAGCGATTGTTCGTGGTGATGACACGTTCGAGGCTGGTATTCCCGAGAGCTTCAATGTTCTCATCAAGGAAATGCGCTCCCTCGGACTGAACGTCGAACTCAGGAATTCCGAGAGCTGATTGACCGGAAACGGTCACGCAATCAGCCCTGAAATCGGAGGACAAATATCATGCAAGACGCCCTGCAGCTTTTCGGCCAACAGCAGAGTGCCCAGAGTTTCGACCACATCCGGATCTCGCTCTCCAGCCCGGACCAGATCAGGTCCTGGTCGTTTGGTGAGGTGAAGAAGCCGGAGACCATCAACTACCGGACCTTCAAGCCGGAACGGGACGGTCTGTTCTGTGCCCGCATCTTCGGCCCGATCAAGGACTACGAGTGCCTGTGCGGCAAGTACAAGCGCATGAAGTATCGCGGCGTGATCTGCGAGAAGTGCGGTGTCGAGGTCACGACGCAGAAGGTGCGGCGCGAACGCATGGGCCACATCGAGCTGGCGGCCCCGGTGGCGCACATCTGGTTCCTGAAGTCCCTGCCCAGCCGGATCGGCCTGATCCTGGACATGGCGCTGAAGGATCTGGAGCGGGTGCTCTATTTCGAGCAGTACATCGTCATCGAGCCGGGCCTGACCCCGCTGAAGCGGTTCCAGCTGCTGACCGAGGACGAGTTCTTCGATTATCAGGACGAGTATGGTGAGGACGCCTTCACCGCCGGTATCGGCGCGGAAGCGGTTCGCGACATTCTCGAAGGTCTGGACCTGGAAGAGATCAAGGCGGAGCTGAAGCAGGAACTGGCCGAGACCAAGTCCGAGCTGAAGCCGAAGAAGATCGTGAAGCGGATGAAGCTGATCGACGCCTTCCTGGAATCCACCAATCGTCCGGAGTGGATGATCCTGGAAGTGATTCCGGTGCTGCCGCCTGAGCTGCGCCCGCTGGTGCCGCTGGACGGGGGCCGGTTCGCGACCTCCGACCTGAATGACCTCTATCGCCGCGTCATCAACCGCAACAACCGCCTGAAGCGTCTGATCGAACTGCGCGCGCCGGACATCATCGTCCGCAATGAGAAGCGGATGCTGCAGGAAGCCGTCGATGCGCTGTTCGACAATGGTCGCCGCGGCCGGATCATCACGGGCGCCAACAAGCGCCCGCTGAAGTCCCTCGCCGACATGCTGAAGGGCAAGCAGGGCCGGTTCCGCCAGAACCTGCTGGGCAAGCGCGTCGACTATTCGGGCCGTTCCGTGATCGTCGTGGGACCGGAGCTGAAACTGCACCAGTGCGGTCTGCCGAAGAAGATGGCGCTGGAACTGTTCAAGCCGTTCATCTACGCCAAGCTGGAGCTGCAGGGGCTGGCCCCGACCGTGAAATCCGCCAAGAAGCTGGTGGAGAAGGAGCGGCCGGAAGTCTGGGACGTGCTGGAGGAGGTCATCCGGGAACATCCCGTGATGCTGAACCGCGCACCGACCCTGCATCGTCTCGGTATCCAGGCGTTCGAGCCGGTGCTGATCGAGGGCAAGGCGATCCAGCTGCATCCGCTGGTCTGCACGGCCTTCAATGCCGACTTCGACGGTGACCAGATGGCCGTTCACGTGCCGCTGGCACTGGAGGCGCAGCTGGAAGCCCGCGTGCTGATGATGTCCACCAACAACATCCTCTCGCCCGCCAACGGCAAGCCGATCATCGTGCCCAGCCAGGACATCGTGCTCGGCATCTACTATCTGTCGATGGTGCGGGAGAACGTGAAGGGCGAGGGCCTGACCTTCAGCGGCATGGACGAGCTGTCCTATGCGCTGGACCAGGGCCTGGTCGATCTGCACGCGAAGATCACCACCCGGCAATGGGGTTATGACGACGCGGGCGAACTGTCCATGATGCGTCTGGAAACCACCCCGGGCCGCATGCTGATCGCGGAGAAGCTGCCGCTGAACCCGCGCGTGCCGATCTCGCTGATCAACCGCCTTCTGACGAAGAAGGAAATCGGCAATCTGATCGACATCGTCTATCGCCACACCGGCCAGAAGGAGACGGTGCTGTTCTGTGACCGGATCATGGGTCTGGGTTTTGCCCATGCCTGCCGCGCCGGCATCTCCATCGGCAAGGATGACATGATCATCCCGGACTCGAAGAAGGGTCTGGTCGATGAGACCAACGCGCTGGTGAAGCAGTACGAGCAGCAGTACCTGGACGGCCTGATCACCTCCGGCGAGAAGTACAACAAGGTTGTCGATGCCTGGATGCAGTGCTCCGACAAGGTCGCCGAGGAAATGATGAAGGGGATGGAGAGCGCCGGTGCCGCCAATCATGGCCAGCCGAACTCCATCTACATGATGGCGCATTCCGGTGCGCGCGGCAGTCAGGCCCAGATGAAGCAGCTTGCCGGCATGCGTGGCCTGATGGCCAAGCCGTCGGGCGAGATCATCGAGACCCCGATCATTTCCAACTTCAAGGAAGGTCTGACGGTTTCGGAATACTTCATCTCCACCCATGGTGCCCGAAAGGGTCTCGCGGACACGGCGCTGAAGACGGCCAACTCCGGTTACCTGACCCGTCGTCTGGTCGATGTGGCACAGGACGCGGTGATCCACGAGGAAGACTGCGGCACCACCCACGGTCTGGTCGTGCGTGACGTGGTCGACGGCAGTGACGTCATCGAGGCGCTGGGCGAGCGTATCCTGGGCCGCACGGCGGCCGAGGACATCACGGACCCGGCGAGCGGCGACATTCTGGTCAAGGCGGGGGCCCTGATCGAGGAGAACGAGGTCGACATCATCGAGAAGGCGGCTGTTGAGGCCGTCATCGTGCGCTCCACCCTGACCTGCGAGAGCCGTCATGGCGTCTGCGGCAAGTGCTATGGCCGTGATCTGGCTCGTGGCACGAAGGTCAACATGGGTGAGGCCGTTGGTGTCATCGCGGCGCAGTCGATCGGTGAGCCGGGTACGCAGCTGACCATGCGCACGTTCCACATCGGTGGCGCGGCGCAGGCCGGTGAGAACTCGTCCATCGAGGCGGCACATGATGCCACGCTGAACATCGAGAACCGCGCGGTTGTCGAGGATTCGGAGGGCCGTCTGGTTGTCATGAACCGGACCACCGAGCTCGTCCTGCTTGACCAGAACAACCGGGAGCGCGCGCGCCACCGGGTGCCTTACGGTTCCCGTCTCGCCAAGGATCACGGCCAGACCGTGATCAAGGGCGAGAAGTTGGCCGAATGGGATCCGTTCACTGTTCCGATCATCACGGAGCGCAGTGGTTTCGTTACCTATCGTGACCTGCTGGACGGCGTCAGCGTCCGGGACGTGGTGGACGAGAATACCGGCATTTCCTCGAAGGTCGTCGTCGACTGGAAGGGGCATCCGGGGTCGAATGACATCCGCCCGCGCATCACGCTGCGTGATGACGCCGGGGAGATCATCAGCCTGGATACCGGGCAGGAAGCACGTTACTTCCTGTCGGTGGACTCGATCCTCTCGGTGCAGGACGGACAGGCGGTTCACGCCGGTGACGTGCTGGCACGTATCCCGCGCGAAGGTTCCAAGACCCGTGACATCACCGGCGGTCTGCCGCGTGTGGCGGAACTGTTCGAGGCACGGCGTCCGAAGGATCATGCGATCCTGGCCGAGATCGACGGCCGCATCAGCTACGGCAAGGACTACAAGGCAAAGCGTCGCCTGACGATCACGCCGGAAGAGGAGGGCAAGGATCCGGTCGATTACCTGATCCCGAAGGGGCGCCACATCGGTGTCCACGAAGGCGATCAGGTGCGGCGTGGTGACTACATCGTCGATGGCAACCCTGCACCGCACGACATCCTGAAGGTTCTGGGTGTCGCGGCACTGGCCGAGTTCCTGGTCAACGAGATCCAGGAGGTCTATCGGCTGCAGGGCGTGAAGATCAACGACAAGCACATCGAGGTCATCGTGCGTCAGATGCTGCAGAAGGTGGAAATCACCTCCTCCGGTGACACGACCATGCTGATCGGTGAGCAGATCGATCGTCACGAGTTCGACGAGATCAACGCCAAGGCGGTCAAGGAAGGCGGCGAGCCGGCAACCGGCGAACCGGTCCTGCTGGGCATCACCAAGGCCAGCCTGCAGACGCGTTCCTTCATCTCTGCCGCATCCTTCCAGGAGACCACGCGTGTCCTGACGGAGGCCTCGGTGCAGGGCAAGCTGGACGTGCTGAACGGCCTGAAGGAAAACGTGATCGTTGGTCGTCTGATCCCGGCTGGTACCGGTGGCCAGATGAACGAGGTGAAGCGTGTCGCGGCGGAACGCGACCGCAAGCTCGCGGCCCAGAACGCCGACAACGACCAGGGCAGCGCACCGGCGGCGATTCCCGCCGCGGAGTGATGGCCTGACGGCTCCGGTTTCTCCTGCCGGTGACGGCGGGAAGACCGGGGGCGGCGAGTCACGATCCGGAGTCGAATTGGCCCCGTATCCCGAGGTGGATGCGGGGCCTTTCCTTGCCCGCGCCTGTCCGGGCCGGGAAGCCGCGACAGATCATTGCGATGTGGCGGCGAAGGACGCCCGAATCTTGCGTTTGCGGGCCTTCCGGGCCCTTCTGAGACGACGGCGGAATTAGCGGATATTAGCTGTTGACCGATCAGGGGGGCGTTCATATAGTCCGCGCCCAATGCGGCGCTGGTAGTTGGCGTGTTTTGACCAAGACACGGCGACCGTTCGTCCAAGCACTCAGGGCCTCTTTTGGACGGGCCACTGAAAGGCGGAAAGCGGCAACGATCCCGACAACAAGGGGTCGTTGGTTTGCTTCTGTTCGTTTGGAAGGACGCTTGTTCCACGATCGCAAACAGATTTGGCCATCGATGCCGTTCGGGTATCGGGGTGTTCTATCGAAGAAGGTTCGGACCGTATGCCGACGATCAACCAATTGATCCGCAAGCCGCGTCAGCAGCCCCTGGCGCGCAACAAGGTTCCCGCGATGGAGGCGTGCCCGCAAAAGCGTGGCGTCTGCACCCGTGTCTATACAACGACCCCGAAGAAGCCGAACTCCGCGCTCCGCAAGGTTGCGCGTGTGCGCCTGACGAATGGCTTCGAGGTCACGAGCTACATCCCCGGTGAGGGCCATAACCTTCAGGAGCACTCGGTCGTTCTGATCCGTGGTGGCCGCGTGAAGGATCTTCCCGGTGTGCGTTACCACATTCTGCGTGGCGTTCTGGATACCCAGGGCGTCAAGGATCGCCGCCAGCGCCGTTCGAAATACGGCGTCAAGCGTCCGAAGTGATTGGAGAGTTCTGAAGCATGTCCCGTCGCCACGCTGCCGAAAAGCGCGAAATCCTTCCCGATCCCATTTATGGAGATCTGGTCGTCACGAAGTTCGTGAACAACCTGATGATGCACGGCAAGAAGTCCGCCGCCGAACAGATCGTCTACAAGGCGTTCGAGCGGGTGGAGCAGAAGCTGGGTCGCAGCCCGATCGATGTGTTCCACGAGGCGCTGGCCAATTCCCGCCCGCAGCTTGAAGTGCGGTCCCGCCGTGTCGGTGGTGCCACCTATCAGGTGCCGGTCGATGTGCGCACCGAGCGTGCGCAGGCCCTGGCGATCCGCTGGGTCATCGACTCGGCGCGGAAGCGGTCCGAGACCACGATGATGGAGCGTCTGGCAGGTGAGCTGATGGATGCGTCCAGCAGCCGCGGCGGCGCGGTGAAGAAACGTGAAGACACCCATCGGATGGCGGAGGCCAACAAGGCCTTCTCGCACTACCGCTGGTAATTCAGAGCAGGAAAGAGTCCTCCCCATGTCTCGAGTGACGCCCCTCGACCGTTATCGCAACATCGGCATCATGGCCCACATTGATGCCGGCAAGACCACGACGACGGAACGAATCCTTTATTACACCGGCCGGTCACACAAGATCGGTGAGGTGCATGATGGCGCAGCCACCATGGACTGGATGGAGCAGGAGCAGGAGCGCGGAATCACGATCACGTCCGCTGCCACGACCTGTTTCTGGCGCGATCACCGTATCAACATCATCGATACGCCGGGCCATGTGGACTTCACCATCGAGGTGGAGCGTAGCCTCCGTGTGCTCGACGGCGCGGTTGCCGTATTCGACGCCGTCGCCGGTGTCGAGCCGCAGACCGAGACGGTCTGGCGCCAGGCGGACAAGTACCGTGTGCCGCGCATGTGCTTCGTCAACAAGATGGACCGCATGGGTGCCGACTTCTATCGCTGCGTCGAGATGATGGTCGATCGCCTCGGCTGCACCCCGGTGCCGCTGCAGCTGCCGATCGGGTCCGAATCCGATTTCGTCGGTGTTGTTGACCTGATCAACAACCAGGCGATCATCTGGAAGGAAGAGACCCTCGGGGCCGAGTTCGAATTCACCGCCATTCCCGACGATCTGGCCGACAAGGCCGCGGAATACCGCGAAGCGATGATCGAGGCCGCGGTCGAGTTCGACGACGATGCCATGACTGCCTATCTGGAAGGTGTCGAGCCGGAAGCCGACGAGCTTCGTCGCCTGATCCGCAAGGGCGTGATGGCCAGCAAGCTGATCCCAGTGCTGTGTGGTACCGCCTTCAAGAACAAGGGTGTGCAGCCGCTGCTGGATGCCGTTGTCGATTACATGCCTGCGCCCACCGACGTTGCCGACATTCGCGGCTCCAAGGTTGGTGACCCTGACACGGAAGTCGTGCGTCACAGCTCGGACGACGAGCCCTTCTCGGCGCTGGCTTTCAAGATCATGGCCGACCCGTTCGTCGGTTCGCTGACCTTCTGCCGGGTCTATTCCGGTCGCGTCGAGAGCGGCGGTTCCGTGCTGAACTCCGTCAAGGACAAGCGCGAGCGTATCGGGCGCATGCTGATGATGCATGCCAACGACCGCGAGGACGTGAAAGAGGCAATGGCCGGCGACATCATCGCGATCGCGGGCCTGAAGGACACCACGACCGGCGACACCCTGTGTGATCCGCTGCGCCCCGTGGTTCTGGAAGCCATGGAATTCCCCGATCCGGTCATCGAGATCGCGGTCGAGCCCAAGACGAAGGCCGACCACGAGAAGATGGGCCAGGCCCTGGGCCGTCTGGCGCAGGAGGATCCGTCCTTCCGTGTCACGACCGACCACGAGACCGGCCAGACCGTGCTGAAGGGCATGGGCGAGCTGCACCTCGACATCCTGATCGACCGCATGAAGCGTGAGTTCAAGGTTGAGGCGAACATCGGTGCGCCGCAGGTGGCCTATCGCGAGACGCTGACCCGCCAGGCGGAGATCGACTATACCCACAAGAAGCAGACCGGCGGTTCGGGCCAGTTCGCCCGTATCAAGTTGGTGCTGGAGCCGGGTGAGCCGGGTTCGGGCTTCCAGTTCGAGAGCAAGGTCGTCGGCGGTTCGGTGCCCAAGGAATACATTCCGGGCGTCGAGAAGGGGCTGCGCTCCGTGGTCGAATCCGGTGTGCTTGCCGGGTTCCCGATCATCGACGTGCAGGCAACCCTGGTCGATGGCGCCAGCCATGATGTTGACTCCTCGGTTCTCGCGTTCGAGATCGCGGCCCGTGCCGCTTTCCGTGAGGTTGCGCCGAAGGCCGGTGCGAAGCTGCTTGAGCCGATGATGAAGGTCGAAGTGGTGACGCCGGAAGATTTTGTTGGTGACGTCATGGGTGACCTGAACAGCCGACGTGGTCAGGTCACGGGTTCCGAGCCGCGCGGCAACGCAACGGTGATCGGTGCCATGGTGCCGCTGGCCAACATGTTTGGTTACGTGAACACGCTGCGGTCGATGACCCAGGGTCGGGCACAGTTCACCATGCAGTTCGACCACTACGAGCAGGTTCCGCAGAGCGTCTCCGACGAGGTGATCGCGAAGCTGGCCTGATCGGGGCGATACCGATAGCCGGTCTCTCGGGGCCGGAACGAGACTTGAGCAATTATCTGACACCTCTTGAGAGCCGGAGAATAGAGAGATGGCCAAAGAGAAGTTTGAGCGTACGAAGCCGCACTGCAATGTGGGCACGATTGGTCACGTTGACCATGGCAAGACGACGCTGACTGCAGCGATCACGATGGTGCTTGCGGAGACTGGCGGCGCGACGGCGAAGGCGTATGCGGACATTGACGCCGCGCCTGAGGAGAAGGCGCGCGGCATCACGATCTCGACGGCGCATGTCGAGTACGAGACGGCGAACCGCCACTACGCCCACGTCGATTGCCCGGGTCATGCCGACTACGTGAAGAACATGATCACGGGTGCGGCGCAGATGGACGGCGGCATCCTGGTTGTTTCGGCTGCTGACGGCCCGATGCCGCAGACGCGCGAGCACATCCTGCTGGCGCGCCAGGTGGGTGTTCCGGCGCTTGTCGTCTACATGAACAAGGTCGATCAGGTCGACGACGAGGAGCTGCTTGAGCTCGTCGAGCTCGAGATTCGCGAGCTGCTGTCGTCGTATGACTTCCCGGGCGACGACATTCCGATCGTGAAGGGTTCTGCCCTGGCGGCGGTCGAGGGTCGTGACGAGGAGATCGGCAAGAATTCGATCCTGGAACTGATGGCGGCGGTTGACGAATACATCCCGCAGCCGGAGCGTCCGAAGGATCAGGCCTTCCTGATGCCGATCGAGGACGTGTTCTCGATCTCGGGTCGTGGCACGGTTGTTACGGGTCGCGTCGAGCGCGGCGTCGTGAAGGTCGGTGAGGAAGTCGAGATTGTCGGCATCCGGGCGACGAAGAAGTCGACCTGCACGGGCGTCGAGATGTTCCGGAAGCTGCTGGACCAGGGCGAGGCCGGTGACAACATCGGTGCGCTGCTGCGCGGTGTCGGTCGTGAGGATGTGGAGCGTGGCCAGGTTCTGGCCAAGCCGGGTTCGATCACGCCGCACACGAAGTTCCAGGCGGAGGCCTATATCCTGACGAAGGAAGAGGGTGGCCGTCACACGCCGTTCTTCGGCAACTACCGCCCGCAGTTCTACTTCCGCACGACGGATGTGACGGGCGTCATCGAGCTGCCGGAAGGCACGGAGATGGTGATGCCGGGCGACAACATCGCGATGGTGGTGGAGCTGATCAACCCGATCGCGATGGACGAGGGACTGCGCTTCGCCATCCGTGAAGGCGGCCGCACCGTCGGTGCCGGCGTCGTCGCGAAGATCGTCGAGTAACTATTGACCACACCTCGGTGCCGGGCGCTGTGCCCGGCACCGTTGCTGCTTGTTTTGAGGGAAGGGTGACATGGACAGTCAGAATATCCGGATCAGGCTGAAGGCCTTCGATCACCGGGTACTCGACCAGTCGACGAGCGAGATCGTCAACACGGCCAAGCGCACAGGCGCGCAGGTTCGTGGACCCGTCCCGCTGCCGACACGTATCGAGAAATTCACGGTGCTGCGTTCGCCGCACATTGACAAGAAGTCGCGTGAGCAGTTCGAGATTCGGACGCACAAGCGGCTGCTCGACATTGTCGAGCCGACTCCGCAGACGGTGGACGCGCTTATGAAGCTCGACCTCGCTGCCGGTGTCGACGTCGAGATCAAGCTGTAAGGATGGGATTGGACACGATGCGTACCGGTCTTATTGCACGCAAGCTGGGCATGACCCGCGTCTTCGGTGAAGACGGTGGCCATCTGCCAGTGACGGTGCTCCAGATTGACTCCTGCCAGGTGGTGGCTCACCGCACGGCGGAGCGTGATGGCTATCAGGCGCTGCAGCTTGGTGCCGGCACGGCGAAGGTGAAGAACACCATCAAGCCGATGCGCGGTCACTTTGCGAAGGCGCAGGTTGAGCCGAAACAGAAACTGGCGGAATTCCGCGTTGCCGACGATGCTTTCATCGATGTCGGCGCGGAACTGTCGGCGGATCATTTCGTGGACGGCCAGAAGGTCGACGTGGTCGGCACTTCCATCGGCAAGGGCTTTGCCGGTGCGATGAAGCGACACAACTTCTCTGGTCTGCGGGCCAGTCATGGTGTGTCCATCTCGCATCGCAGCCATGGTTCGACGGGCCAGTGCCAGGATCCGGGCAAGGTCTTCAAGGGCAAGAAGATGGCCGGCCACATGGGTGATGCCCGTGTGACGCTGCAGAACCTGAAGGTTGTGCGCACCGACGTGGCGCGCGGCCTGGTGATGGTCGAGGGCGGTGTCCCCGGCGCGAAGGGTTCCTGGGTGCTGATCCGCGATGCGGTGAAGAAGGCACGGCCTGACGCGGCCCCCTATCCCGGTTCTGTCGTTGCCGCTGAGACGGCTGCGGACGACACCACCGCCGAGGATGCGGCCCCGGCCGATGCACCCGCGACGGAAACGGAGGGCGCGTGACCATGCAGACCAAGGTCATCAACCTGGACAACGCCGAAGCCGGTGAGATCGATCTGAATGATTCGATCTTCGGGCTGGAACCGCGCCAGGACCTGCTGCACCGGATGGTGCGGTATCAGCTGGCAAAGCGGCGTGCCGGTACGCACAAGGTGAAGGGGCGTCACGAGATTGCCCGCACCGGCGCGAAGCCCTTCAAGCAGAAGGGTACGGGCCGCGCGCGTCAGGGTTCGTGGAAGGCTCCGCAGCATCGTGGCGGTGGCGTTGCCCACGGCCCGCAGGTGCGCAGCCATGCCCACGACCTGCCGAAGAAGGTGCGTCGTCTGGCCATGCTGCACGCGCTGTCGTCGAAGGCAGCGGGTGAGAAGCTGATCGTTCTTGACCAGGCGGTCATGGACGAGGGCAAGACGAAGATCCTGGCGGCCAAGCTGAAGGCGATGGGGCTGAACTCCGCGCTGATCATCGATGGCACCGACGTGAACGAGAACTTCGTTCGCGCCGCGCGCAACATCCCGCTGATCGACGTGCTGCCTCAGCAGGGCGCCAATGTGTACGACATCCTGCGGCGGGAGCACCTGGTGCTGACCCGTTCCGCGGTCGAGGCACTGGAGGCCCGCCTGTCATGAGCCTGGAACGCTATTACGACATCATTCTCAGCCCGGTGATCACCGAGAAGGCGACGAATGTATCCGAGCACAATCAGGTTGTGTTCCGGGTTGCCAAGGACGCCACCAAGCCGGAGATCAAGGCAGCGATCGAGACGCTGTTCAAGGTTGAGGTCAAGGGTGTCAACACGCTCATCACCAAGGGCAAGACCAAGGTGTTCCGGGGCCGTCGCGGACGTCGCCCGGACGTCAAGAAGGCCGTGGTGACGCTTGTTGATGGCCATTCCATCGATGTGACGACGGGGCTCTGACAGCATGGCACTCAGGAAATTCAATCCGACGACACCGTCGCGGCGTAACCTGGTCCTGGTTGACCGTTCACACCTGCACAAGGGTGATCCGGTCAAGAGCCTGACCGAGGGGTTGACGAAGAAGGGCGGTCGCAACAATACCGGCCGTATCACCGCACGCCGTATCGGTGGCGGCCACAAGCGTCGCTATCGCCTGGTCGATTTCAAGCGTCGCAAGTTCGACGTGGTCGGCACGGTCGAGCGTCTGGAATACGATCCGAACCGGACCGCGTTCATTGCGCTGATCAACTACGAAGACGGTGAGCAGGCCTACATCCTGGCGCCGCAGCGTCTGTCCCCGGGCGACAAGGTCGTTTCCGGTGAGCGTTGCGACATCAAGCCGGGCAATGCGATGCCCCTGCGGAACATGCCGGTGGGTACGGTCATCCACAATGTGGAGCTGAAGCCGGAAAAGGGTGGTCAGATCGCCCGTTCGGCTGGTACGTACGCACAGCTGATCGGCAAGGACTCCGGTTATGCCCAGCTTCGCCTGTCCTCCGGTGAACAGCGGATGGTGCGTGGCGAGTGCATGGCCACTGTCGGCGCGGTCAGCAACCCGGACCAGCAGAATGCGAAGCTCGGCAAGGCCGGTCGCAAGCGCTGGCTCGGCAAGCGCCCCGCAGTTCGCGGTGTCGCCATGAACCCGGTCGATCATCCGCACGGCGGTGGTGAAGGCCGGACCTCCGGTGGTCGCCATCCGGTGACGCCGTGGGGCAAGTCGACGAAGGGTGCCCGGACGCGTTCGAACAAGGGCACCGACAAGTACATCATGCGCAGCCGCCACAAGACGAAGAAGTAGGCATCGTTTGACGATGCCCGGTGCCGTGTCTGGCACCGGTGGCTGGGTGGACGAAATGGGGTGAGGGCCAGGAGCCGTCATTCCGAAAAGAAGGAAGAAGCGAACCGTGGCACGTTCAGTTTGGAAAGGTCCGTTTGTCGACGGATACCTCCTGAGGAAGGCCGAGGCGGCGCACGCGTCAGGGCGGAAGGATGTGATCAAGATCTGGTCGCGCCGCTCCACGATCCTGCCGCAGTTCGTCGGTCTCACGTTCGGCGTCTACAACGGCCAGAAGCACCTGCCGGTGCTGGTGTCGGAAGAGATGGTCGGACACAAGTTCGGCGAGTTCGCGCCGTCCCGCAATTACTTCGGCCACGCCGCCGACAAGAAGGCGAAGAGGAGGTAATCGGGTGGGCAAGGAAGCCAAAGAGCGCAAGCAGGCGGACAACGAGGCCAAGGCCGTCGCCCGTAACCTGCGTGTCAGCCCGCAGAAGCTGAACCTGGTCGCCGGGATGATCCGCGGTCGGCGGGTGGAGGACGCATTGCTGCGTCTGACATTCTCCAACAAGCGCATCTCCGGACCGGTGAAGACCGCGCTGCAGAGCGCGATCGCCAATGCGGAGAACAACCACCAGCTGGACCCCGACGCGCTTGTCGTGAAGGAAGCCTGGGTGGGCAAGGGACTGGTCATGAAGCGGTTCCAGGCGCGCGCCCGTGGCCGCGCCGGTCGTATCGTGAAACCTTTCAGCCATCTCACGATCGTGGTGGCCGAAGTCGAGGAGGCGAACTGATGGGGCAAAAGGTATCCCCGGTCGGGCTCCGGCTCGGCATCAACCGTACGTGGGATTCGCGCTGGTTCGCGGATCGCGGCGAATACGCCACGCTGCTGCATGAGGACATGCGGATGCGGGAGCACCTGTTCGACAAGCTGTCGGGTGCCGGTGTGTCGCGGATCGTCATCGAACGTCCGGCCAAGAAGGCCCGCGTGACCATCCACTCGGCGCGTCCGGGTGTGGTCATCGGCAAGAAGGGCCAGGACATCGAGAAGCTGCGCCGCGAACTTAGCGAGCTGAGCAGCTCCGAGGTGTCGGTGAACATCGTCGAGATCCGCAAGCCGGAACTGGACGCGCGTCTGGTGGCCGAGAACATTGCCCAGCAGCTGGAGCGCCGCGTGGCGTTCCGCCGGGCGATGAAGCGGTCGGTGCAGAATTCGATCCGTCTCGGCGCCCAGGGCATCCGCATCAATTGTGGCGGTCGTCTGGGTGGCGCGGAAATCGCGCGTACGGAGTGGTATCGCGAAGGCCGCGTGCCGCTGCATACGCTGCGTGCCGACATCGACTACGGCGTGGCGACGGCGAAGACCGCCTATGGCGCGATCGGTATCAAGGTCTGGATCTTCAAGGGCGAAATCATGGCCCACGATCCGATGGCCCAGGACAAGCGTGCGCAGGAGCAGCAGAGCTCCGGCGGACGTGGTTGAGGAATCGGGAGCGAGTTAGAAAATGCTGCAACCGAAACGCACCAAGTTCCGCAAGGCCCACAAGGGCCGCATCCATGGCAACGCCAAGGGTGGAACGACGCTGAACTTCGGCGCCTATGGCATGAAGGCCCAGGAGCCGGGACGTATCACGGCACGCCAGATCGAGGCGGCACGTCGTGCCATCACCCGTCACATCAAGCGTGCGGGCCGTGTCTGGATCCGTATCTTCCCGGACGTGCCGGTGTCGAAGAAGCCGACCGAAGTCCGCATGGGTAAGGGCAAGGGCACACCGGAATTCTGGGTTGCCCGTGTCAAGCCGGGCCGGATCATGTTCGAGCTGGACGGTGTCCCGCCCGAGCTGGCCGTCGAGGCCTTCGAGCTGGCGTCTGCCAAGCTGCCCATCGCGACCAAGATGGTCAGCCGTTATCCGGAGGGTAACTGATCATGAGTGTCGAGGAATTTCGCGCCAAGTCCGACGACCAGCTGAAGGACAGCCTGGTCGACCTGAAGAAGGAGCAGTTCAACCTGCGCTTTCGCCGGGCCACCGGGCAGGTCGAGGACACCAGCCGCATCCGGACCATCCGTCGCGACATTGCGCGCGTGAAGACGGTCCTGACCGAACGGGCGAAGGGAGCCTGAGAACATGCCAAAGCGCATCATGCAGGGTGTGGTGGTAAGCGACGCAAACGACAAGACGGTCGTCGTCCGGGTCGAGCGTCGCGTGACCCATCCGCTCTACAAGAAGATCATCCGCATGAGCAAGAAGCTGCATGCGCATGACGCCGATAACCGTTGCAAGGCGGGTGAGACGGTGCGGGTACGTGAGTGCCGGCCGTTTTCGAAGCTCAAGCGTTGGGAAGTCTTGCACGAAGCCGAGTGACCAGCCGGTCACTGGGGTTCAGTTAGCCAAGGACAGGAGTAGTCCATGATTCAGATGCAAACCAACCTGGATGTCGCCGACAATTCCGGCGCCCGCCGGGTGCAGTGCATCAAGGTACTGGGTGGCGCGGCCCGCAAGGTTGCCGGGGTTGGCGATATCATCGTCGTCTCGGTGAAGGATGCGATTCCGCGCGGCCGTGTGAAAAAGGGTGACGTGATGCGTGCGGTGATCGTGCGTACCGCGAAGGAAGTCCGTCGCCCGGATGGAACCGCCATCCGCTTTGACCGCAATGCGGCCGTTCTGATCAACAAGCAGAACGAGCCGATCGGGACACGTATCTTTGGCCCGGTGACGCGCGAACTGCGCGGCAAGGGTTACATGAAGATCGTTTCCCTGGCGCCGGAGGTGATCTGATGGCCGAGAAGTTCAAGATCAAGAAGGGCGACAAGGTCGTCGTTCTGGCCGGCCGGGACAAGGGCCGTCGCGGCGAAGTCCTGCGGGTCCTCCGCGAGGACCGTCGGGCCGTTGTTTCCGGTGTCAACATGATCAAGCGGCATCAGAAGCCTGGTCAGGGCAACACCGGCGGCATCATCGAGCGTGAGGCCGCGGTTCACATTTCCAATCTCGCCCTCGAGGATCCCAAGGACGGCGCACCGACGCGCGTCGGATACCGGGTTCTCGATGACGGTCGCAAGGTGCGCTTCGCCCGGCGGTCCGGCGAAGTCATCGACGTCTGAGGAGGGGCAGTACAATGGCTCAGCCGAGGCTTAAGGAACAGTATCAGAGCGATATCCGGCCGGCACTGCGGTCGCGCTTTGAATACACCAACGAGATGCAGACCCCGAAACTCGACAAGATCGTCATCAATATCGGCGTGGGCGAGGCGGTCAGCGACTCGAAGAAGATCAATGCAGCGGTCAGCGAACTGGAGAAGATCTCCGGTCAGAAGGCCGTCGTGACCAAGGCGCGGAATTCCATCGCCGGCTTCAAGCTGCGCGAAGGCATGCCGATCGGCTGCAAGGTCACGCTGCGCGCGGACAGGATGTACGAATTCCTGGATCGCCTGATCACCATCGCCCTGCCCCGGGTCCGTGACTTCCGCGGTGTCAACCCGAACAGCTTTGACGGCAATGGCAACTATGCGATGGGCCTGAAGGAGCAGATCGTGTTCCCCGAGATCAGCTACGACGAGGTTGATGAAATTCGCGGGATGGACATCATCATCTGCACCACGGCCCGGACCGACGAAGAAGCCCGGGAGCTTCTCGCCGCGTTCAACATGCCGTTCCAGAAGAAGGACTGAATCCATGGCCAAGAAGAGTTCAGTCGAGAAGGAAAAGAGCCGCCGCAAGCTGGTGGCGAAGTATGCGGCCAAGCGGGAAACCCTGCGCCAGATGGCGAAGGATGAGTCCCTGTCGCAGGAGGAGCGGTTCGCCGCCCGCCTGAAGCTGGCCGAACTGCCGCGCAACAGTGCCGCAACCCGCGTGCACAACCGCTGCGGCGTCACCGGGCGTCCGAAAGGCTATTATCGGAAGCTCAACATGTCGCGTATCGCGCTTCGTGAGCTGGGGTCTGCTGGTCAGATCCCCGGTCTCGTGAAGTCGAGCTGGTAAGGGTAGCGAGATATGTCATTTTCGGATCCGATCGGGGACATGCTCACCCGTATCCGCAACGGGCAGATGGCGCGCAAGGGTGTCGTCCGCTCCCCCGCCTCCAAGTTCCGGGCCAACGTTCTCGAGGTCCTGAAGCGCGAAGGCTACATCCGTGACTGGCGGCGTGAGGACGGTGAGTCCGGTCACGGCGAGCTGGTCATCGAGCTGAAGTACTATGAGGGTGATCCGGTGATCAGCAAGATCCGCCGCGTATCGCGCCCCGGCCGCCGTGTCTATTCCGGTGTCGGTGACCTGACGAAGGTTGCCAACGGTCTCGGTATTTCGGTGCTGTCCACGCCCCGTGGCGTGCTTTCCGACGCGGAAGCACGGTCGGAGAACGTGGGCGGTGAAATCCTCTGCGAGGTATTCTGATCATGTCACGTATTGGCAAGAACCCTGTTCCGGTTCCGGCTGGCGTTGACGTCAAGCTGGAAGGCCGCGACATGAACGTGAAGGGAAAGCTGGGTCAGCTTTCCATGCGTTTCGTTGACGATGTCGATGTCGAGATGGCCGATGGCCAGATTACCGTGAAGCCTGTCGGCAACAGCAAGAAGGCCCGGATGATGTGGGGCATGCAGCGTACGCTGGCGGCCAACCTCGTCCAGGGCGTTTCCGAAGGCTTCGTCAGGGACCTGGAGATCACCGGTGTCGGTTATCGTGCGCAGGTGCAGGGCAAGGTGCTGAACCTGTCTCTGGGCTACAGCCACGATGTGCTGTACGACATCCCGGAAGGCATCGAGATCAAGTGCGAGAAGCCGACGTCCATCCGCGTGTCAGGTATCGACAAGCAGCGTGTGGGCCAGGTTGCCGCCGAAATTCGCGCCTGGCGCCCGCCGGAGCCCTACAAGGGCAAGGGTGTGCGTTACTCGGACGAGTATGTCGTCCGCAAGGAAGGCAAGAAGAAGTAAGGACGCCGTATCATGGGTTTCTACAAGCGCAAGACATCCGCGGAGAAGCGCCGCGAACGCGTCCGGGGGAAGATCCTGTCGGTGGCCAATGGCCGCCCGCGGCTCTCCATCCATCGGACTTCGAAGCACATCTATGCCCAGGTCATCGACGACAAGGCGGGGGTCACGCTGGCCGCTGCCGGTACCGTCGAGAAGGACCTGAGGGAGAAGGTGGGCAACACCTGCAACGTCGACGCCGCCGCCGAAGTCGGTCGTGTGGTCGCCGAACGTGCGGTTGCCGCCGGGGCGAAGGCTGTTGTCTTCGACCGTGGTGGGCTTCGCTATCATGGCCGCGTCAAGGCGCTGGCTGAAGCCGCCCGTGAGGGCGGTCTGGAATTCTAGGGAGTACGGAACGCATGGCCCGTCCCGATTTCAACGATCGTGACCGTGACAATGAATTCACGGACAAGCTGGTTCACATCAACCGCGTCGCCAAGGTGGTGAAGGGCGGTCGCCGGTTCGGCTTTGCCGCGCTGGTGGTTGTGGGCGACCAGAAAGGCCGCGTCGGCTTTGGCAAGGGCAAGGCCCGTGAAGTGCCGGAGGCGATTCGCAAGGCCACGGAAAGTGCCAAGCGCACCATGATCCGTGTGCCCCTGCGTGAGGGCCGGACGCTGCATCATGATGTGACGGGTCGCCACGGCGCCGGTCGTGTCGTGCTGCGTGCCGCCCCTGCCGGTACCGGTATCATCGCGGGTGGTCCGATGCGTGCGGTGTTCGAGAGCCTGGGTGTGCATGACGTCGTCACCAAGTCGATCGGCACCTCCAACCCCTACAACATGATCCGCGCGACGTTCGATGCGCTGGCGCACATCAACTCGCCGAAGCGGATTGCCGCGAAGCGTGGCCGCAAGGTCGGTGACATTGTCGGTCGTCGTGACGATGCCGCCGCTGCCGCCGCCGCGCAGGAGTGACAGCCATGAGCAACGCGAAGATCAAGGTCACCCAGACCGGCAGCCCGATCGGGCGGCCGAAGGACCAGCGCGCAACGCTGGTCGGCCTGGGGCTGAACAAGATGCACCGTTCGCGCGTTCTGGACGATACGCCGTCCATTCGCGGCATGGTGAACAAGGTACATCACCTGGTGAAGGTGGAGCAGGTCGACGCCTGATCAGGCGGACCGACCGGCACAAGCAGGATAGAAGGACAGGCATCGCATGCGCCTCAATGACATTACGGACAACGAAGGTTCGGCCCGTCCGCGCAAGCGCGTGGGCCGCGGCATGGCGTCCGGCACCGGCAAGACCGCCGGCAAGGGCATGAAGGGTCAGAAGTCGCGCTCCGGCGTGGCGATCAAGGGCTTCGAAGGCGGTCAGATGCCGCTGCATCGGCGTCTGCCGAAGCGCGGCTTCAACAGCCTGAAGTCCTCCGACTTCGCCGAGGTCAATCTCGGTCGCCTGCAGCAGGCGGTCGACGCGGGCAAGCTGGAGGCCGGCGCGAGCGTCGATGCCGCCGCGCTGATTGCCGCCGGTGTCATCCGTCGCGAAGGCGATGGTGTGCGTCTGCTGGGCAACGGCGAACTGACCGTTGCGCTGAACCTGACGGTGGCCGGTGCCTCAGCCGGTGCGGTTGCCGCGGTCGAGAAGGCTGGCGGTTCCGTGACCCAGACCAAGGCACGCACCGAGGCCGATGAGGCCGCGCGGGCTGCCAAGACCGAACGCCGCAAGGCACGGTCCGCAAAGAAAAAGTGATCGACGCCGGGGTGGCATTCATGCGACTGCCGCCCGATCTGGAGATGATCCGGCAAGTCTGAACGGGCGGCGCCTGACCGGGACCGCCCATCTATCGAGGTGAAGCAATGGCGTCAGCCGCCGAACAACTCGCGGCCAATGTTAACTGGAGTGCCTTCGCGAAAGCGACGGAACTCCAGAAGCGTCTGTGGTTTACCCTCGGTGCGCTGATTGTCTTCCGCCTTGGCACCTATATCCCGGTGCCGGGTGTCGATCCGGCGATCATGCGTGACGTGTTCGAACAGAACGCCAATGGCGTGTTCGGCATGTTCAATGTCTTTGCCGGTGGCGCGCTCGAGCGCATGACGATCTTCGCGCTGAACGTCATGCCCTACATCTCCGCCTCGATCATCATGCAGCTGATGACCACGATCTCTCCCACTGTCGAACAGTGGAAGAAGGAGGGGGAGCAGGGCCGCAAGAAGATCAACCAGTATACCCGCTACGGCACCGTGATCCTGGCGGCCTTCCAGGCCTATGGTATCTCGATCGGTCTCGAGGGGCTGGAGGGATCGGGCGGCAATGCGGTGCATTCGCCAGGCGCCTTCTTCCGTTTCACCACAGTGGTGACGCTGACCGGCGGCACCATGTTCCTGATGTGGCTGGGTGAGCAGATCACCTCGCGCGGTGTCGGCAACGGTATTTCCCTGATCATCTTCGCCGGTATCGTCGCCGAGCTGCCGAGTGCGCTCGCCGGTACCCTGGAACTTGGCCGTCTGGGCACGCTGTCGACCGGTATCATCCTGTTCCTGATGATCCTGATCGTCGGCGTCATTGCCTTCATCGTCTACATGGAGCGGGCGCAGCGGAAGGTGCTGGTGCAGTACCCGAAGCGGCAGATGGGCAACCGCATGGTCGGTGGCGAGACCTCGCATCTGCCGCTGAAGCTGAACACTGCCGGTGTCATTCCGCCGATCTTCGCGTCGTCCCTGCTGCTGATGCCCGTTACCGTGGCGCAGTTCAGCCAGGGTCAGGGACCGGAATGGATGCAGACCATCGTGGCCATGCTCGGTCGCGGTCAGCCGCTCTATCTGGCGCTCTATATCGGCGGCATCATCTTCTTCTGCTTCTTCTATACGTCGGTTGTCTTCAACCCGACCGACACAGCGGACAACCTGAAGAAGAATGGCGGCTTCGTGCCCGGCATCCGGCCGGGGCAGCGTACCGCGGAACATCTCGACTACATCCTGACCCGTATCACGGTGATCGGTGCGGCCTATCTGACGGCGGTCTGTCTGCTGCCCGAACTGCTGATCAGCCAGTGGGGCGTGCCCTTCTATTTCGGCGGCACGTCGCTGCTGATCGTTGTGTCGGTGACCATGGATACGGTCGGACAGGTGCAGAGCCATCTGCTGGCGCACCAGTATGAAGGGCTGATCAAGAAGTCTCGCCTGCGGGGAGGGCGCCGATGAACATCATTCTTTTCGGTCCGCCGGGCGCGGGCAAGGGCACCCAGGCGGAGTTCATCGTGAACCGCTTTCAGGTGGTCCAGCTTTCGACGGGCGACATGCTGCGCGCGGCGGTGAGCCAGGGAACGGAACTCGGCAAGATGGCCAAGGCTGTCATGGATGCCGGCGATCTGGTCGATGACGCGATCATCCTGGGCATCATCGGTGACCGGATCGCGGAACCCGACTGTGCCAAGGGCTTCATCCTCGACGGCTTTCCGCGCACGCTGCCGCAGGCCGAAGGGCTGGACAGCATGCTGGCCGAGAAAGGCCTGAAGCTGGATGCGGTGATCGAAGTCCGTGTGCCGGATGAGGAGCTGTTCTCCCGGATCGAGAAACGTGCGGCGGAGACGGGCGGTGCCCGGGCCGACGACAATGCGGAGACGCTGAAGAAGCGTCTGGAAGTCTATCATTCACAGACCGCACCGGTGCTGCCCTACTACCAGGACAAGGGCATGCTCAAGACGGTGGACGGCCTGCAGGCGATCGAGGCGGTGACCGCCGAGATCATGTCGATCCTGGAGGGTTGAGAACTTAGTACGAGAGGCTGAGAGACCGCTGGTTTGGGGTGGTTGACGGGCACGGTTCGATACGTATAATCGCGCGCCTTCAACAGATCATCGTCCCTTGACGGTTTTTCCGCGGTCCTTTCGGCTTGCGTTATGAGGAGATTGCGCGTGGCGCGTATTGCTGGTGTGAATATCCCGACCTCGAAAAGGGCGGAAATCGGACTGACCTACATTCACGGAATCGGGCGCACCAAGGCGCGCGAGATCTGCGAGGCGGTCGGCATCGCGCGGGAGCGCCGCGTGAACGAGCTGACCGAGGCGGAGGTCATCCAGATCCGCGAAGTGATCGAGAGCGGTCATCTGGTGGAAGGTGATCTGCGGCGCGAAGTCGCCATGAACATCAAGCGCCTGATGGATCTGAAGTGTTATCGCGGTCTGCGCCATCGCCGGGGTCTCCCGGTTCGTGGTCAGCGGACTCACACCAATGCACGTACCCGCAAGGGCCCCGCAAAGGCCATTGCCGGCAAGAAAAAGTAGGGAACGATGGCGAAGAAAGAGACACGGGTCCGCCGTCGCGAGCGGAAGAACATCACCAATGGCGTCGCGCACGTCCAGGCGACGTTCAACAACACCATGATCACCATCACCGACGTGCAGGGGAACGCGATTTCGTGGTCCTCCGCCGGCATGATGGGATTCAAGGGGTCACGCAAGTCCACGCCTTACGCTGCCCAGATGGCGGCCGAGGATGCGGGCAAGAAGGCGCAGGAACACGGCGTGAAGACGCTGGAAGTCAAGGTTCGGGGTCCGGGATCGGGTCGTGAGTCGGCCCTGCGCGCGCTTCAGGCCACCGGGTTCAACGTGACGTCGATCCGTGACGTGACGTCCATCCCGCACAATGGCTGCCGTCCGAAGAAGCGTCGTCGCGTCTGAGTACCTGTCCAGGCTGTCATCCTGACAGCGTGGGCGCATGTGAGGCCCGGGACACCCTGTGGTGCCCGGGTGCTGCCATGCTGAACGAACAATGAGGTCCGCGAAGTGATCCAGCGCAACTGGAAAGAGTTGATCAAGCCCGAAAAGCTCGAGATCAACGCAGAAGATCCCAAGCGCAAGGCGACTGTCGTGGCGGAACCGCTGGAGCGCGGTTTCGGCATGACGCTCGGCAATGCGCTGCGTCGTGTGCTGCTGTCCAGTCTCCAGGGCGCTGCCGTCACGGCGATCCACATCGACAATGTGCTGCACGAATTCTCCTCCATCGAGGGCGTGCGCGAGGATGTCACCGACATCGTGCTGAACGTGAAGCAGCTCGCCATCGCCATGCATGGCGAGGGGCCGAAGCGGATCACGCTGCGCGCGACCGGGCCGGGTGCCGTTACCGCCGGTCAGATCGAGACCGGGCATGACATCGATGTGCTGAACCCCGATCTGGTGCTGATGCATCTGGACGATGGTGCCAGCATCAACATCGAGATGACGGTGAACAACGGCAAGGGCTACGTTCCGGCCAGCGCCAACCGTCCGGAAGATGCGCCGATCGGTCTGATTCCGGTGGATGCGCTCTATTCGCCGATCCGCAAGGTCGCCTATCGCGTCGAGAACACGCGTGAGGGCCAGGTGCTGGATTACGACAAGCTCAGCATGGATATCCTGACCAACGGTGCCATCAGCCCCGAGGATGCCGTGGCCTATGCCGCGCGGATCCTGCAGGACCAGCTGCAGCTCTTCATCAATTTCGAGGAGCCGAAGCGGGAGCAGGTCGAGGAGCGCTCGGGCGAGCCGGAGATCAACCGCAACCTGCTGCGGAAGGTCGACGAGCTGGAGCTCTCGGTGCGTTCGGCCAATTGCCTGAAGAACGACAACATCGTCTATATCGGCGATCTGATCCAGAAGACGGAAGCGGAGATGCTCCGTACCCCGAACTTCGGTCGGAAGTCGCTGAACGAGATCAAGGAAGTGCTCGGTCAGATGGGCCTGCGCCTCGGCATGGAAGTGCCGGGCTGGCCGCCGGACAATATCGAGGAAATGGCCAAGCGGCTCGAAGACCACTACTGAGGCGGACCTCCGGTCGGCTTCCTTTGAAGAAGGTTTCCAAATCATGCGTCATCGCAACAAGGGGCGTCGGTTCAACCGCTCCAGCTCGCATCGGAAAGCGATGCTGTCGAACCTCTGCAACGCGCTGATCAAGCACGAGCAGATAAAGACCACACTGCCGAAGGCGAAGGACCTGCGTCCGGTTGTCGAGAAGCTGGTGACCCTGGCCAAGCGGGGTGGTCTGCACGCCCGCCGTCAGGCCTATGCCCAACTGCCGGAAGAGAAGGTGGTGGCGAAGCTGTTCGACGAGCTGGCCGGTCGCTACGCGGATCGTTCGGGCGGTTACACCCGCATCATCAAGGCCGGTTTCCGTTATGGCGACGCCGCGCCGATGGCGATCATCGAATTCGTTGACCGTGACACGGACGCCAAGGGCACGGACAGTGGTCCGGTCCAGGGTGACGACGAGGATGATTTCGAGGACGCCGCCTGATCAGGCCAGTCCGGTTCCGCAGACGCGGTGCCACTGAGATGTCAGAATGGGGCGGTCCGGTTGACGGATCGCCCCATTTTCGTTTCCACCAGCACGCTGGAGTCGATCCATGCGCAAGATCCTGTTCATGCCCCTGCTGGCTTTCGCGGTGACCGTGGCGGTCGCCTCGGCCTCCGCCCAGACGGTTCCGCAGGACCGTGCTGCGCTGACCCAGAGCTTCGCGCCGCTGGTGGAGCAGGTGGCACCGGCGGTGGTGAACATCTACGCCAAGCGCATGGTACGGCAGCGCGCCAATCCCCTGTTCGATGATCCCTTCTTTGGTCGTTTCTTCGGTGACGTGTTCCGGCGCAACCGCCCGAAGGAGGAACGCTCCCTCGGGTCCGGCGTGATCATGGATGGGGCGGGGCTGGTGGTGACCAACCATCATGTCGTGGCGGATGCGGAGGACATCACGGTTGTCCTCAACGACCGGCGGGAGTTCGAGGCACGGCTGGTGCTGTCGGACGAGGATACGGATCTCGCCGTGCTCTCGATCGAACCGGAGGGCGGAGATCTGCCGTTCCTGCGGGTGCGGTCGTCCGACACCATTCGGGTGGGCGATATCGTGCTGGCCATCGGCAATCCGTTCGGTGTCGGCCAGACCGTGACCAGCGGCATCATTTCCGGTCTGGCCCGCAGTCACGTGACCGATTCCGGTGGGCCGCAGTCATTCATCCAGACCGATGCGGCGGTCAATCCGGGCAATTCGGGCGGGGCGCTGGTCGGCATCGACGGGCTGCTGGTCGGGGTCAATACCGCGATCTTTTCCCGGTCGGGGGGCAGCCATGGTGTCGGCTTTGCCATTCCGGCCGACCTGGTGGCGGCGGTCGTTCAGGCCGCACGCAATGGCACGGGACTGGTGCGGGCGTGGGTCGGTATGGAAGGGCAGGATCTGACGGCTGACCTGGCCCAGGGCATCGGGCGGGCGAGGCCAGGCGGCGTGCTGGTCGCGGATCTCTATCCGGGCGGCGCGGCAGAGCGTGCCGGACTGCGTCAGGGCGACGTGGTGCTGCGGGTCGACGGGCGCGCGGTCCGTGATCCGGCAGAGATGCAGTTTCGCATCGCGACCCTGCCAATCGGGGGGGAGGTCGATCTGACGGTCTGGCGGCGTGGTGAGACACTGTCGCTTGCCCTGCCGCTGGAGGCCGCGCCGGAGGACCCGCCACGGGACGTCGTGGATCTGTCGGGCAGCCATCCGCTGCAGGGGGCGAAGGTAGGCAACATGTCGCCGGCCTTTGCGCTGGAACTGGATCTGGACCCGATGCAGCGCGGGGTGATCATCCTTGGCGTGCGCCGGGGTGCGCCCGTCTCGCGCTTCGACTTCCGGCCCGGCGATATCATCCGCAGTGTCAACGGACGGCCGGTCGAGCGCACCCGTGGACTGGACCGTCGGCTGGCCGACGAGCCGGAGCAATGGGTCATCGATGTCCTGCGCGCCGGTCGCGCCCATCAGGTCCGTGCCAGGCGGAATTCATGACCGGTTCCCTGTTCGAGGCGGCGGGCGTTGATGACGGCATTCCCCGACCCCTGGCAGACCGTCTGCGGCCGCAGTCGCTGGAACAGGTCGTAGGGCAGGATCATCTGCTGACGGGGGAGGGACCCATCGCCCGCATGGCCGCGCAGCGCCGTCCGGGGGCGGTGATTCTCTGGGGCCCGCCGGGAACCGGCAAGACCACCATCGCACGGCTGCTGGCCGGTTCGGTCGATATGGAGTTCGTGCAACTGTCCGCCGTGTTCTCTGGCGTCGCCGACCTGCGGAAGGCCTTTGATCAGGCGCGGGCCCGGCGCAGCGACGGACGCGGCACCCTGTTGTTCGTTGACGAGATCCATCGGTTCAACCGCGCGCAGCAGGACGGATTCCTGCCGGTGGTGGAGGACGGGACCATCGTGCTGATCGGCGCGACGACCGAGAATCCGTCGTTCGAGCTCAATCCCGCGCTGCTGTCGCGCTGTCAGGTGCTGGTATTGCGGCGGCATGATGATGCGGCGCTGGAGGCTTTGCTGACCCGGGCGGAAGCCCTGATGGAAGCGCCATTGCCACTCACCGCGGACGGGCGGCTGACACTGAAGGCCATGGCGGACGGAGATGGCCGCTATCTGCTCAACCTGGCGGAGGAACTCTACCGTCTGGCGCCCCCGTCACCGCTTGAACCGTCGGAACTGGCGGAGGCGCTGCAACGCCGCGCGCCGATCTACGACAAGGGGCAGGAGAGCCACTACAATCTGATCAGTGCCCTGCACAAGTCGCTGCGCGGGTCGGACTGCGACGCGGCGCTCTACTGGCTGGCGCGGATGCTGGCGGGGGGCGAGGACCCGCTGTTCATCGCCCGGCGTCTGGTCCGCTTCGCCTCGGAGGACATCGGGCTGGCGGATCCGGAGGCGCTGCACCAGGCGCTCGCCGCCAAGGCGGCCTATGATTTCGTCGGCTCGCCGGAGGGGGAACTGGCACTGGCGCAGGCGGTGCTCTACCTCGGTACGGCGCCGAAATCGAACGCCGCCTATGTCGCCATGAAACAGGCGCAGAAGGCCGCGCGCGCCACCGGCTCCCTGTCGCCGCCGATGCATATCCTGAACGCGCCGACGGGCATGATGAAGGATCTGGGGTATGGCAAGGGCTATGCCTATGACCATGATCAGGAAGACGGCTTCTCGGGTCAGAACTATTTCCCCGATGACATGCCGCGACAACAGTTCTACCAGCCTGTGGAACGCGGCTTCGAGCGCGAGGTGGGCAAGCGCCTGGCCTACTGGAACAGGATCCGTGACCGCCGCGCGGGGGAGAGTGAATGATGTCACCAGGCCTGATCGTCGCGATTGCGCTGGGTGGCGCGGTGGGGGCCGTGGTGCGCTACGGTGTGGTGCAGACCACGTTGCGGCTCTGGGGTACGGGTTTCCCGGTGGGCACGCTGGTGGTCAATATCGTCGGCAGTCTGGCGATGGGACTGGCCGTGGAATGGCTGACCGCACGCGGCATGTCCGATGCCTGGCGTGGATTTCTGACCGTTGGCCTGCTGGGCGCCCTGACCACCTTCTCCACCTTCTCGCTGGATGTGGCCCTGTTGCATGGGCGGGGTGAGATGGCGCTGGCGGCGCTGTATGTGATGCTGTCGGTGTGCCTGTCCGTGGGCGCGCTGTTTCTTGGATTGTGGCTTGGGCGGGGGATGTTTGCATGAGTGGTGTTCGCCATGAACGTGTGGGCCGTGACGAGGACGGCATGCGCATCGATCGCTGGTTCCGCAGCCGCTTCCCCGATGTGACCCAGGGACGGGTGCAGA
The DNA here is from genome assembly GCA_016865035.1 of Kordiimonadales bacterium IMCC3096. Classification (GTDB taxonomy): domain Bacteria; phylum Pseudomonadota; class Alphaproteobacteria; order Minwuiales; family Minwuiaceae; genus Minwuia. The sequence continues at coordinate 929,944 of CP018227.1, read as the reverse complement.
AGATGCTGCGCAAGGGCGAGATCCGTCTCGACGGCGGACGGGTCAAGGCCGACACGCGGGTTGCCGCGGGACAGCAGGTGCGCGTGCCGCCACTGGCGCCCATGCCGCGTGCCGACCGCAAGCCACAGACCCGGCCCGTCACATGGACCGAGTCGGAAGCACGGGATCTGCAGAACCTGGTCATCTATCGCGACCGGGAGGTGCTGGTGATCAACAAGCCAGCCGGACTGGCCGTGCAGGGGGGCAGTGGCATCAGCCGTCATCTGGATGGCATGCTGCCCGCGCTGACCTTCGACGCCGACGAGACGCCGCGTCTGGTGCACCGGCTGGACCGGGATACCTCCGGCGTGCTGGTGCTGGCCCGTACCCGTCAGGCGGCGCAATGGCTGACCCGCGCCTTTCGCGACCGGGCCACCGTCAAGACCTACTGGGCCATCTGCATCGGCGCGCCACGACCTGCGGAGGGAACCATCGATCTGCCCCTGCTGAAGGAAGGGGGCAATTTCGGCGAACGGGTGGAGGCGGTGCCGGAGGGCGGGCAGCGTGCCATCACCCAGTACATGACTGTCGCACATGCCGCGAAACGTGCCGCCTGGCTGGCCATGCGCCCCGTGACCGGGCGGACGCATCAGCTTCGGGTCCACGCAACGGAGATCGGGCACCCGATCATCGGCGACGGCAAGTACGGCGGTGCCGATGCGCACCCAGGCGGCTTCGATGGCCAGCTTCATCTGCATGCCCGCCGACTGGAACTGCGACGCCCCGACGGGCGCATGCTGGACGTCACCGCCGATCCGTCACGGCACATGCTGAATGCCATGGATCTGCTGGGGTTCGACGTGAACGACATTGCCGCGGACATCATCTGGCCGGACGCCTGATTCCAAACCGTCACATGACCGTGTTAACGGATTGCTTGCCCCGGGAGTGGTCCAACCGGTCTCGGGCACTGTAGAAATTCCGTCTGAACTGCTGGAGTTGATCCTCATGCGTCGTCGCGGTTTCCTGATCGGAGCGCCCCTGGTTGCCGTCATGCTGCTGCTCACGGGATGCAGCCTGTTCACCTCCCTGCCCGAGAAGACCAGCACGGCGGAGCGGATTGCCGGTTTGCCTACTGCGGGCCTGGATCTGCAGCGGCCGGTGGAGGTGCGCTGGAACAGCCACATGGTGCCGTGGATCACGGCGGAGACCGATGATGACGCCGCCTATGCGCTGGGTCTGGTACACGCCCATCTCAGGCTCGGCCAGATGGAGATCGCGCGCAGGCTGGCCGCCGGTCGCCTGTCGGAGATCGGCGGCGTCCTGGCCGCCGACATCGACGAGACCATCCGCATCATTGGCTACTACCGGGGAACCCGGGAAGCCTTCGCGCAGTTGCCGGAACCGACCCGACGCTGGCTGCAGCGCTTCACGGACGGTATCAACGCCTATCTGGCTCAACTGACCGATCTGCCGCACGAATACAAGCTGTTCGCCTTCGAGCCGGAACCCTGGACTGTCTATGACGTGATGGCATTTGGTCGGCTCGCGGGGTCAGACGTGAACTGGCTCACGGGGATCGGCATGCTGGCTCTCAGCGACCGGCCCGACTGGCCCGATATCTGGGCGCAGGCGATGGCGTTCAACGGTGGTGCGGTGCCAAGCGTGGCGGTCGGTGGCGCGGCGGAGGAACGGCAGAATGCGGCGCGTCTGGCAACGATGCTGGACATGATCGGTGCCCATGCCCGCAGCGGCTCCAATGCCTGGGCCGTCAGCGGTGAGAGATCGGCAAGTGGCAAGCCTGTGCTGGCCACCGATCCCCATCTGGGTATCCTTGCCCCGAACGTCTGGATTCTGGCCGGGCTCAAGTCGCCGGGTCATGAGGTCGTGGGCATGATGCCCGCCGGCCTGCCGGTATTCGGGCTGGGACGCAGCCAGCATCTTGCGTGGGGCGCGACCAACCTGCGTGCCCGATCCAGTGATCTGGTTGATGTGACCGACCTGCCGGATAGTGCCTACGGGATCGAGCAGGAAACGGTCAGGATCCGCTTCGGCTTCGACCGTGATGTGGAGCGCAGGGTCTCGCCCTATGGTCCCCTGATCACCGACAGCCCGCTGGTGAACGATCCGAAGGGGCGCCGTATTGCCCTGCGCTGGATCGGGCATCTGCCGTCCGATGAACTGACGGCCTACATCGCTGGCGCACAGGCGACCAGCATCGCGGAGTTCCGTGCGGCCTTTGCCGACTATGCGGTACCTGGCCTGGCCTTCGTGGTGGCCTCGGCCGATGGCGACATTGCGATAGGTACCGCGGCCAGACTGCCGGTCCGCCCGCTGGACATACCGCGCGACCTGGTGCTGCCCGTTCCGGTCGAAGGGGCGGACCCCTGGGACCGCGTGCTCGGGGCCGCCGACCTGCCGTGGATCGTCAATCCGGCCCGGGGCTATGTTGCCTCCGCCAACAATCCGACCGCGATTGCCTCCATTCCCCTGACCATGTTCGATACGCCGCCTGACCGGATCACCCGGCTGAACGCGCGTCTGGCCGCCGCGACAGCCGTCGATCGCGACTTCATGGCGGAACTGCAGCGCGATACCTATTCCATGTCGGCGGTATTCCTGCGCGATGCCATCGTGGAGGCCGCCCTGGCGGCTGGCATGGCCGAGCAACTGCCGGCGCGGATGGTTGCCTGGGATGGTCAGTACACGGTGGATTCCGAGGGCGCGCTGCTGTTGGAGGCGATGCAGGCGACCCTGGCCCCGAACGTCTATGACACGCTGGATGAAGCGGACGTCTTCGATGTGGTCAGCCGCTGGTCCTGGTTCCGCTACAAGCTGGCGGCGGACATTCGCCGCCTTTCAGCGGAACAGGTTCGGGCCATCATGCCCGCGGCACTGGACGCCGCCGCGAAGGCGGATACGGAATTCGGTGAGTGGGGACAGATGCATCGCCTGCAACTGCGTCATCCGCTGGCCAATGCACCGGTGCTTGGCGGTCGCTATGTCTTTGCCGACGTGCCCTCCGGCGGATCGAACGAGACAGTCATGAAGTCGGCGCACAGTCCGACGACCGAACGCCATCCGGCGAGCTATGGCAGCCAGGCGCGACAGATCAACGACATGGCGGATCCGGACGCGAACTGGTTCGTGCTTCTGGGGGGTCAGGATGGCTGGATGAATGCGGAAGCCTTCGCCGACCAGTTGCCGCTCTGGCAGCGGGGCGAGTACATCCGGATCCCGTTGACCCGTCCGGCGGTGGAGGCCGATTTCGACCGGGTCACCGTGCTGCGCCCGTCCAGCCGGTAAGCGCGCGTCACCCGATCCGTCGGAACGGGTGGGCGCGGTAGACGCCGAGTTCGCGCACGGTGGTCGAGTAGTAGCGCAGTTCGTCCAGGGCCCGGGCGACGGCAACGTCCGAGACATGTCCCTCGATCTCCGCGTAGAACTGCGCCACCGTGAAGCTCATGTCGGTGATGTAGCTCTCCAGCTTCACCACATTGATGCCATTGGTCGCAAAGCCGCCCAGTCCCTTGTAGAGCGCGGCGGGCACGCTGCGCACCTGGAACACCAGGCTGGTGATCGCGGGCTCGTCCGGCGGTGAATCCATGCGCTGGCGGGACATGATGACGAAACGGGTGGTATTGCCTATCCGGTCCTCGATGCGGCTGCGCAGCGGCTTCAGGCCGTAGATCTCGGCTGCCAGGGAGGAGGCGATGGCAGCTTCCTCGGGGTTGTTGCGTTCCGCCACTTCCTGCGCGGAACCGGCTGTGTCGGCGGCCACCACGGCTTCGATTCCCAGTTCACGGATGATGTCCCGGCACTGGGCCAGCGCCTGTTCGTGGCTGTAGACGCGCTTGACGCTCTCCAGCGTCGCGCCTTCCGGGGCCAGCAGCATGTGCTGCACGCTCTGGAAGTGTTCGCCGATGATGTAGAGGCCGGAGTTGGGCAGCAGGTGATGAATGTCGGCCACGCGCCCGCCCAGGCTGTTCTCGATCGGGATCATCCCGACATCGACCGTCCCGGACTTCACCGCGTCGAAGGCGGCGTCGAATGTCTTGCAGGCCACGGCCTCCGCATTCGGAAACACTTCCCGGCAGGCCAGGTTGGAATAGGCACCGGGGACGCCCTGGAAGGCGACCGTCTTGGGCGAAACCTGCATGTTCATGGGACTGTGTTTCCTGTCGGGTCGGGAAGTGATTCGGCTGGTCGGGGTGAGGGGGGTGAAACTCGGCTCGCGGTCCGGCCCGCGCGGCCGGTTTCAGGCGCGGCGGCTGGCAAACAGGGCCCGCATCCGCGCCAGATCCTCTGGTGTATCGACCCCGAACGGAATTGTCTGCACCCTTGCGGCATCAATGCGCATGCCGTTCTCAAGCGCCCGCAGCTGTTCCAGCTTCTCGCGCTGTTCCAGCGGGCTGGGCGGCAGGGCGACGAAACGCTGGAGTGCTGCCCTGCGGTAGGCATAGAGGCCGATGTGGTGCCAGTAGGGACCGTCGCCACCGGGCGCGCGCAGGCGCGTGAACCAGAGCGCGCGGGCAATGTCCTGCCCGGCATCGAAGGCTGTCACGACCTTCACGGCATTGGGGTCGTCCACCTCAGCCGGGTCATCGATCTCCGCCACCAGGGTGCCGATATCGACTGCGCTGTCCGCCTGCAGGGGCGCGAGCACGGCGCGGATGGTTTCGGCGTCCAGGGCCGGCAGATCGCCCTGCAGGTTGATGATCGCGTCGTGTGACCCGTCCGGGTCGGCACGGTTCAGGGCCTCGAAGATGCGGTCGGAGCCGGACGGGTGTGCCGGGTCGGTCAGCACCGCCGTACCGCCTGCGTCCTGCACGACGTCGCAGACTTCCCTTTCCGCCGCGGCCACCACCACGGGGCCCAGATCCGCCTCCTGCCCCCGGCGGAGAACCTGCACGATCATGGGCACGCCTTCGATCTCCGCCAGCGGTTTGCCGGGCAGACGGGTGGAGGCCATGCGGGCGGGTATGATCAGGATCGGGCGCATGGCATTGTCATCTTCCGGGTGGGGCCTAGGGTCTATGCGGCGTTTGACCGCATCATTCCGAGGGGGGGCGAAAGGGTATCACCAGACACGTATCGTTGTGGCCCTGCGAGGGGACGCACGATCACTGGCGCCGCCTGATTGGCATCCAGAAAACCGGAAGGATCGAGCCGTGAAATTCGACATGTTTGAGTTCAACAAGATTGCGGGCGCAGTCCTGTTCACCGTCCTGATCGGCTTTGGTGTGTCGGAGCTTTCCGGCATCCTGATCCACCCTGCCGGTCACAGCGACACTGTCGCCTATCCGGTCCCCGATATCCCGGAGAGTGGCGCGGTCGCTGCGGAAGCCGCTGACGAGCCTGCGGTATCCATCGGCACGCTGCTGGCCAGCGCCGACGCCGCCAAGGGCGAGAAGGTCTTCAAGAAGTGCGCCGCCTGCCACACCATCGACGATGGCGGTCCCAACAAGGTCGGCCCGAACCTGCATGGCATCCTGGACCGTGACATCGGTTCCATCGGCGGCTTTGCCTATTCGGCGGATCTGGCGGAGCTGGAAGGCAACTGGACCTATGAGTCGCTGAATGCGTTCCTGACCAAGCCGAAGGATTTCGCGTCCGGCACCAAGATGGCCTTCGCGGGCATCAAGAAGGATATCGATCGCGCCGACCTGATCCTCTACATGCGTGCGCAGGGTGACGCCGACACGCCGCTGCCGGCCGAGTGATCACGACATCTTCTCCGATACCGGTAGCTGACCCTGAACTGATCGCGTTCGCGCACGATCTTGCGGATCGTGCGGGCGCGGTCATCCGGCCGCTGTTTCGTCAGCCACTGGACGTCGACACCAAGTCCGATGCCAGCCCGGTGACGATTGCCGATCGCGGGGCCGAGGCGGCGATCCGGGAACTGATCAACGACCGCTACCCGGAGCATGGCATCCTGGGGGAGGAGTTCGGTGCGGAACGCGCGGACGCCGACTGGGTCTGGCATCTGGACCCGATCGACGGCACCAAGTCCTTCATCTGCGGCTCTGCCCAGTTCGCGACCCTGATCGCGCTGGCCTGGCGCGGGGAGCCGGTGATCGGCATCATCGACCAGCCGATCCAGCGGGAACGCTGGGTGGGGGTGACGGGCAAGCCGACCCTGTTCAACGGCAAGCCCGTGCAGACCCGCGAATGCGCCGGGATAGACCAGGCGACCTTCTTCTCCTGGGGCGCGGAATGTTTCGAAGGCGACCGCGGTGCCGCGCTCTGGCGGCTGGCGGAGGGGACTGCGCTGCGACGCTACAGCGCCGATGCCTATGCCTATGGTCTGCTGGCGCTGGGCTTCGTCGACATCGTGGCGGAGAACGACCTGAAGCCGCATGACTATCTGGCCCTTGCCCCCGTCGTGAATGGTGCCGGTGGCCGCATCACCGACTGGGAAGGCAACCCGATTCGGTTCGGAACCGGTGCCGAGACGGTGGCCGTCGGTGACCCCGCGCTGCATGCGGAAGTGATCGCCCGCCTGAAAGGTTGACGCGATCACGGTTGCGCGTCTTTCGCCCCGTGCCCAACTCTGGTCATAATGAAACGGCAAGCCGCTGTGACTGGCGTGAACAGATGGAGGATGATGCCGGTGAAGCTTTCGGGTTCGAAGACCATTCTGGGTGCCGTGCTGCTGCTGGCCGCGATCGGCATCAATGCCGGGTCTGCGCTGGCGGAGAATGTCGAGAAGACCCATGCACTGTCGCTGCTGGGCGAACCGCAGTATCCGCCGGGCTTCGATCATCTGAGCTTCGTGAACCCTGACGCGCCGAAGGGCGGCACGCTGCGTCTCAGTGCCTTCGGCGGCTTCGATTCCCTCAATCCCTACATTCCGAAGGGCAATGCGGCCAGTGCCGCCGCGCAGGCCATCGAGACCCTGATGGACACGCATCTGGGTGAGCCCTCCGCGGAGTACGGGCTGATCGCCGAAACGGTTGAAGTGCCGGAGGATGACTCCTGGGTCATCTTCAACCTGCGGGAGGAAGCGCGCTTCCACGACGGGTCGCCGATTACCGCCGAGGACGTGGTCTTCAGTTTCGAGCGGCTGCAGGAGGAAGGCGAGCCCTTCTACCGCTACTATTACCGCAACGTCGTCAGCCACGAGATCCTTGGTCCCCGTCGGGTGAAGTTCACCTTCTCCAGTGCCGGAAACCGGGAGCTGCCGCAGATCATGGGGCAGTTGCCGGTGATGTCGAAGGCCTGGTGGTCGACCCGCGAATTCGGGGCCACGACGCTGGAGGCCCCCATGGGGTCCGGCCCCTACCGCGTCTCCGAAGTGGAACCGAACCGCCGCGTCGTTCTGGAGCGGGTCCCCGACTACTGGGGCCGCGACCTGGGCTTGGCGAAGGGGCGCTACAACTTCGACCGTATCCAGTACGAATATTTCGCTGACCGCACCGCGCTGCTGGAGGCGTTCAAGGCCAATGTCTACGACTTCCGCTCGGAGAACAGCTCGAAGGACTGGGCCACGGGCTACGACTTCCCGGCCCGCAAGGACGGGCGCGTGAAGCTGGAACTGGTGCCCCACAATCGCCCCACCGGCATGCAGGGCTTCATCTACAACCTGCGCCGCCCGTTGTTTCAGGACCCGGCGCTGCGGCAGGCGCTGGCCTATGCCTTCGATTTCGAATGGGCCAACCAGAACCTGTTCTTCGGACAGTATACCCGCACCCAGAGCTTCTATTCGAACACGGAGCTTGCCTCGACCGGCCTGCCATCGCCGGAGGAACTGAAGCTGCTGGAGCCGCTGCGGGGCCAGATCCCGGATGCGGTCTTCACGGAAACCTACGAGGCCCCGTCGACCGAGGGGCGGGGCGGATTGCGCAGCAACCTGCGGGAGGCCAACCGGACCCTGAAACAGGCCGGCTACCTCATTCGCGACGGCAAGCTGATCGACCCGGCAACCGACGCGCCGGTGACCTTCGAGATCCTGCTGATCGATCCGGGTTTCGAGCGGATCGTGCTGCCCTTCACGCAGAACCTTGCCCGACTGGGTGTCGATGCAACGGTGCGTGTCATCGATTCGGCGCAGTACCAGAACCGGCTGCGCGCCTTCGAGTTCGACATGGTTGTCGGCACCTTGCCGCAATCGGCCAGTCCGGGAAATGAACAGCGGGATTTCTTCGGCTCTGCCGCGGCGGAGCGGGAAGGCAGCCGCAACCTGATGGGGCTGAAGTCGGAGGCGGTGGACAAGCTGATCGAGCATGTGATCTTCGCCGATAGCCGCGAATCCCTGATCACCGCCACCCGCGCCCTCGACCGTGTGCTGCTGCATTCGCATCTGGTGATCCCGCAATGGCATATCTCCGCCAGCCGGATCGCCTATTGGGACAAGTTCGGCAGGCCGGACACCAACCCGTCCTACGGTGTCGATATCTTCTCCTGGTGGGTGGACCCGGAGAAGGCAGCAAGGATCGGGGGCAAGGCACAGTGAGGTGCACCGTGAGGCGCACCGTGCCCGTACTGGCGGCATGCGCGCTGGCACTGCTGGTCCTGCTGCCGTGGGGGCAGGCGGTTTCCGAACCGCGTCACGGGATCTCCGTCTTCGGCAAGCTGAAGTACGGACCGGATTTCCGGCACTTCGACTGGGCCGATCCGGCGGCACCGAAGGGCGGACTCCTGCGCATCCGCGACCTCGGTACCTTCGACACGGTCAACCTCTACATCCTGAAGGGGCGGCGCCCGAGTGCCATCCAGCTGCACGAGATCCGGCTGCACGAGCGGCTGATGGTGCGGTCCTATGACGAGCCGGATGCGCATTATGCACTGGTGGCCAAGACCGTGGATGTGGCGGAAGACGGGCGGACAGCGACGTTTCAGCTCGACGCGCGGGCCCGGTTCCACGATGGCAGCCCGATCCGCGCCGAGGATGTTGTCTGGAGCCTGAACACGATCCGCGACAAGGGCCATCCGGTACTGCGCAGCGTCTTCGCCAAGGCGACGGCGGAAGTGCTTGCACCAGACAGGGTCCGTTTCAGTTTCGCACCGGGGGCGCCCCGCGACCTGGCGGTCCGCGTTGCAGGTGACCTGCCGATCCTTTCGGCGAACTACTACGCGACTCACGACTTCACCGAGACCACGCTGGATCCGCCGCTCGGCTCCGGTCCCTATCGGATCAGCAAGGTGCGTTCCGGCAGCAGCATCGAGGTGGAGCGTGTCGCGGACTACTGGGCTGCCGATCTGCCGGTCAATCGGGGCCTGTGGAACTTCGACACCATCCGCGTCGACTACTACCAGGACCGCACCTCCGCCCTGCTTGCCTTCTTTGCCGATGAATATGACTTCCGGGAGGAGTTCACGTCCAAGAGCTGGGCCACCGAATATGACGACAAGCAGCCGGTGCAGGACGGTCGGATCGAACGGCTGACCCTGTCCGACGGTCGCCCGTCGGGCGCGCAGGGCTGGTTCCTGAACCTGCGCCGCGACCGCTTCGCCGACCCGAGGGTGCGCAAGGCGCTGGACCTGGCGTTCGATTTCGAATGGACCAACAGGAACATCTTCTACGGCCTCTACAAGCGGACCGGGTCGGTGTTCGAGAATTCGGAACTGGCGCAGGACGGTCCGCCGTCGGCGGCGGAACTGGCCCTGCTGGAACCCCTGCGCGGGCAGGTGCCGGACGGCGTTTTCGGAGATGCCTATGCGAGTGCATCGACCGAGGCGAAGGGCGGTATCCGCGGACAGTTGCGCCAGGCCGGTCGTCTGCTGAAACAGGCCGGCTGGGAAATACGGGACGGGGTGCTGGTGGACGCGAAGGGGGAACCCTTCGCACTCGAATTCCTGATGTACCAGCCTTCCTTCGAGCGGGTGATCGGTCCCTACGTGAAGAATCTGGAGCGGCTGGGCATCCGCGCGACCATGCGCTTCGTCGATGCGGCGCAGTATGTGGAACGGGTGAAGGCCTTCGATTTCGATCTGGTCACGGCACGCTTTTCACCACCGGAGACGCCGGGGGCGGAACTCTACAGCTTCTGGGGCAGTGCTCAGACCGATGTGCCGGGCTCCAACAACTACGCCGGAGTCAGGGACCCGGCGGTGGATGCCCTGATCGAGGATGTGCTGTCCGCGCCTGACCGCCCGGCCCTGCTGGCCGCGACACGGGCGCTGGACCGGGTGATCATGTGGAACAGCTACATCATTCCCCAGTGGTACAAGGGGGAGCACAATCTGGCCTATTGGGACCGCTTCGGTCGCCCCGCCGCGCCGAAACCCGATTACCATCGCGGCGTGGTGAACAGCTGGTGGTTCGACGCCGACAGGGCCCGCCGGACCGGGGGCAGGAATGGCGGCTGACCTGCTATCCGCGAGAGCCATGTCTGACACTGCGCGTCTGGACCTGAACCGCCCGGCAGGAGCCGCCCGTCCATGATCGCCTATATCGTCCGCCGCCTGCTGTTGATGATCCCGACCCTGTTCGTGATCCTGCTGATCAATTTCGCCATCATCCAGTTCGCCCCCGGCGGACCCGTGGAGCAGGTGATCGCGGAGATTCAGGGAACGGCGGTCGGTGCGGGCGCAAGGCTGACGGGCTCGGGAGGTGGCGAGGTTTCGGGCGGCGGCCAGCCAGGTTCCGGCGTTCAGGACAGCAGCTATCGCGGCGCCCAGGGGCTGGACCCGGAATTCATCAAGGAACTGGAGGCCCAGTTCGGCTTCGACAAGCCGCTGCACGAACGCTTCCTGCAGATGGTCGGCAACTATCTGGTCTTCGATTTCGGCGAGAGCTATTTCCGTGACGAGACCGTGGTAAGTCTGGTGCTCGACAAGATGCCGGTGTCGATCTCGCTCGGCGTCTGGACGTTCCTGATCGCCTATCTGATCTCGATCCCGCTGGGCATCCGCAAGGCAGTGTCCGACGGCTCGCGCTTCGACATCTGGACCTCGACCGTCGTCATCATCGGCTATGCGATTCCGGCCTTCCTGTTCGCGGTGCTGCTGATCGTGCTCTTCGCGGGCGGATCGTACTGGCAGATCTTCCCGCTGCGCGGTCTGGTGTCTGAGAATTTCGCCGACCTGGCCTGGTACGAACAGGTGATCGACTATTTCTGGCACATCGCGCTGCCGGTGACGGCGCTGACCGTGGGTGCCTTCGCCAACCTGACGATGCTGACCAAGAACTCGTTCCTGGACCAGATCAACCTGCAATACGTGCAGACCGCGCGGGCCAAGGGCCTGACGGAGAATCGGGTGCTCTACGGCCATGTGTTCCGCAATGCGATGCTGATCGTCATCGCCGGTTTCCCGTCCGCCTTCATCGGCATGCTGTTCACCGGCACCTTCTTCATCGAGGTCTTCTTCAGTCTCGACGGGATCGGCAGGCTGGGCTTCGAGAGCATCGTCAACCGGGACTATCCGGTCGTCTTCGGCACGCTCTACGCCTTCACGCTGATGGGGCTGGTGATGACCCTGCTGCGCGACATCACCTACGCCTTCGTCGATCCACGCATTGATTTCGAGGGCCATGATGTCTGAGTCCGTCCGTATTCAGCCGGTGGAGCCTCTCTTCGGACACGGTCGCCCGCTTTCTTCCCCCCTTGCGGGGGAAGTGGCCGCGCAGCGGTCGATGGGGGGTGAAGCCGCAGGCTGCGGCACGGTGGATGGATCGTTGCGGTTCGGCCATGCCGACTCACCCCCATCCCGGCCTTCCCCCATCAAGGGGGAAGGGGAGTTCGGACTGTCCCGACGAATCGGTTCCCGCGTGCGACTGCCCGACCCGACCTCGGGGAGGGCGTCATGAAGATTTCTCCCCTCAACAAGCGACGGTTCCAGAACTTCCGGCGCAACCGGCGTGGCTATGTGGCGACGGTCCTGTTCTTCATGATCTTCACGGTCACGCTGTTCGCGGAACTGATCGCCAACGACAAGCCGCTGCTGCTGTCGCATGACGGCGAGCTCTATGTACCCTTCCTCGTTGCCTATCCGGAGACCCGGTTCGGCGGCGATTTCGAGACGGAGGCCGACTACCGCGACCCGTTCCTGGAGGAACTGATCGCGGAGAAGGACGGCTGGATGCTCTGGGCGCCGATCCGCTATTCCTACGACACCATCAACTATGATCTGCCGGTCCCGGCCCCTGCGCCACCATCGGCGGAGAACTGGCTGGGTACGGATGACCAGGGCCGCGACGTGCTGGCGCGCGTGATCTACGGCTATCGCCTGTCGGTACTGTTCGGGCTGATGCTGACGGTCCTTTCCAGCATCATCGGCGTCGCCGCCGGGGCCGTGCAGGGCTACTACGGCGGCTGGCTTGATCTGGTGGCGCAGCGTTTCATCGAGATCTGGGAGAGCATGCCGTTCTTCTTCATCATCCTGATCTTCTCGGCCCTGTTCGTGCCGGGATTCTGGACCCTGCTGAGCATATTGCTGATCTTCAGCTGGACCGCGCTGGTGGCGGTGGTGCGCGCCGAGTTCCTGCGGGCGCGGAATTTCGACTATGTGCAGGCGGCCAGGGCGCTGGGTGTCTCCAACGGTGTGATCATCTTCAAGCATCTGCTGCCCAATGCGATGGTTGCCACCATCACCTTCCTGCCCTTCGTGCTGACCGGCGGTATCACGGCGCTGACCGGTCTCGATACCCTGGGGCTCGGCCTGCCGCCCGGGTCGCCATCGCTGGGTGAACTGCTGGCACAGGGCAAGGCCAACCTGCAGGCCCCCTGGCTGGGCATCACCGCCTTCCTGGTGCTGTCGCTGATGCTGACCATGGCGATGTTCATGGCGGAAGCGGTGCGCGACGCCTTCGATCCGCGAAAGACGTTCAACTGATGGCGACGCAGGACAGATCAGACACCGCAGGACCGCTGCTGACGGTCGAGAGTCTGGCCGTCCGCTTCCATGCGGAGGGCGGGGATGTGGACGCCGTGCGCGGCGTCTCCTTCACCCTGGACCGGGGCGAGACCCTGGCCGTGGTGGGGGAGAGCGGCTCCGGCAAGTCGGTGACCGCGCTTTCGGTGATGCAGTTGCTGCCCTATCCCCGGGCCTCCCACCCCACCGGATCAATCCGGCTGGGATCGGACGAACTGGTGGGGGCGCCGGACGTCTTCATGCGCTCCATGCGCGGGCGACGCATCTCGATGATCTTCCAGGAGCCGCTTTCGGCCCTGAACCCGCTGCACAATGTCGAGAAGCAGGTGGCGGAGGTGCTGATCCAGCATCAGGGCATGACGAAGACGGCCGCGCGGGCGCGGGTGCTTGAACTGCTCGATCTCGTGGGCATTCCCGACCCCGAAAGCCGGCTGGACGACTACCCGCACCAGCTTTCGGGCGGGCAGCGGCAGCGTGTGATGATCGCGATGGCACTGGCCAACGAACCTGACCTGCTGATCGCCGATGAGCCGACGACGGCGCTTGATGTCACCATCCAGGCGCAGATCCTGGAGCTGCTGAAGGACCTGCAGCTGCGTCTGGGGATGGCCATCCTGTTCATCACCCATGATCTCGGCATCGTCCGGCGCATGGCCGACAGGGTTGCCGTCATGACACGGGGCGAGATCGTGGAGGCCGGTCCGACCGCGCAGGTCATGGACGATCCGCAGCATGACTACACGAAGATGTTGCTGGCGGCGGAGCCGAAGGGACGGCCCGAACGCTCCGGGGAAGTGCCGCCCCCGCTGCTCCGGACCGAGAACCTGAAGGTCTGGTTCCCGATCCGGCGTGGCGTCTTCCGCCGCACCGTCGGCCACGTGAAGGCGGTGGACGGCATCGACATAGACCTGGCAGAGGGCCGCACGGTCGGTGTGGTCGGCGAGTCCGGTTCCGGCAAGACCACGCTGGGGCAGGCCATCCTGCGTCTGATCCGCTCCGACGGCGCCATCAGCTTCGACGGGGAGCGTATCGACCAGCGAGGCTACAAGGCCATGCGCCCGCTGCGCCGCCAGATGCAGGTCGTGTTTCAGGACCCCTATGGTTCCCTCAGTCCGCGCCTTTCCGTCGGTGACATCATCGAGGAAGGGCTGCTGGTCCATGGACTGGTGGGAAAGGAAGCATCACGCCGCGACGTGATCGCCGCCGCGCTGGAGGAAGTCGGGCTGGAGGGGGCGATGCAGGACCGCTATCCGCACGAGTTCTCCGGCGGCCAGCGGCAGCGGATCGCCATCGCCCGCGCCATCGCCCTGAAACCGCGCTTCATCGTGCTGGATGAGCCGACCTCGGCGCTGGACATGTCGGTACAGGCGCAGATCGTCGATCTGCTGCGTGACCTGCAGGACCGCTACAACCTGGCCTACCTGTTCATCTCCCATGACCTGAAGGTCGTGCGTGCGCTCTCGGACGAGGTAGTGGTGATGAAGGACGGCAAGGTCGTCGAACGCGGCCCGGCGCAGCGCATCTTCGACAGTCCGGAGCAGGACTACACGAAGGCCCTGCTCGCCGCCGCCTTCGAACACCGGATGATCGGGGACGGGTAGCGGTCCTATCGCCCGAACAGCATCCGCTTCAGCCGACCGAACAGGGAGTCCTGTCGCCTGTCGAGCCGTTCCATGGTCTCGAAGGTCGTCTCGACGATGGTCCGGGTGTTGAACCGGGCTTCCCTGACGGTCTCGTTCTCGGGAAACCTCTCGCGCAGCACACCGAGATCACGGAGCCAGGTCCGCGCAAGGTTCTCGCCGTAGGTGAGAACGGAGAGACCCAGCATCTGCAGCGCCATGGCCAGCGTGGACGCGTGCTTCTCCGAAACGCTTTCCGCATCCCCGACCAGGCTCTTGAGCCGTTCGAACGTGGCCACGGCCTGCGTCGGGTCATCCGTTTTCGTCTCGGCTTCGATACGGAACACGATCAGATTGTACCAGTGATCCTCCAGTTCCCCATCGTCCGGGAACTGCCCGTGCAGCTTGCCGAGTTCGTCATCCAGTTGTGCAGCGGTTTCAGGTGAGTAGTCGCCGACCTCCCGCACCATCGCCATGGCGCACAGTGCCGCCACGGTGCGCCACATGGGCTGCTCCGGTACCTGTCGGCTCATCTCCAGGGCAGCCATGCACAGCATTCCCGCCAGATCGACGTCAACTGGCAGCACATCCTGCAGGACGTGAAAGCAGTCGCCTGGCGTCTGTGTATCCTCCGGGTCCGGCTGTGCCGCGCCCTGCAGGCAGTCGTTGATGTGCACGATGAACGCCTTGGCATTCTCGATGCGTTCGTCTGTCCCCGCTTCCGCCATGAATGTTGCCTCCCGGGCCAATCTGACATGCAATTCAGGGTTTATGAAAATTCTTCCCTACATCCTTTCAGTCTTGCCCTGCGGGTGCAACGTCTTGACCCGTCGGGCGGGGGTGGCCAAAAGGGACCGCACCCTTGGAGGACCGAGCGATGACGACACTGCTGTTCTATTCCGATTCCGATGACATCGGATCGCGCGAGGACTGGTGGCGCGACACGGTGGCGGAGCACATGCCGGAACTGGAATTCCGGGTCTGGCCGGATGCCGGTGACCTGGCGGAGATCGACTACGCGCTGGTCTGGAAGCCGGAGCCGGGTCTGCTGGCCAGCCTGCCGAACCTGAAGGCGATCCTGTCGCTGGGGGCCGGTGTGGACCACATCTTCGCGGATCCCGAACTGCCGCAGGGCGTGCCGATCAGCCGGGTGGTGAACGAGAACATGGCGCTGCGGATGCGGGAGTGGGTGCTGCTGCACGTGCTGTCGCACCACCGCCGCCAGCGTGAATACAACCAGCTTCAGCGCGCGCGGGTCTGGCGCGATCTGGAACAGCCGCACGCCGGCGAACGCTCTGTCGGGGTGATGGGTCTGGGCGAACTCGGCGGCGATTCCGCGCGGCACCTGGCTGCCATCGGCTTCGACGTGATCGGCTGGTCACGCAGCCCGCGCGACGTGCCGGGCGTGCGCACGTTCCATGGTCGCGACGGGCTGAAGGCCTTTCTGGCTGAAACCGACATCCTGGTTTCCGTGCTGCCGCTGACGCCGGAGACCACCAACATGATCAATGCCGACTTCCTGTCGCGTCTGCCGCGTGGTGCATCCTTCATCAATGCGGGGCGCGGACAGCAGGTGGTGGAGGCGGACCTGCTTGCTGCGCTGGACAGCGGCCAGATTTCGGAGGCGACGCTGGACGTGTGCCAGACGGAGCCGCTGCCGGTCACCGATCCGCTCTGGACCCATCCACGGGTTACCGTGACCCCGCACATTGCCGCCTTCACCGACCCGCGCGCTCTGGTGCGGCAGGTGGTGGAGGACATTCGCCGTGTGGAGCGTGGCGCGGAGGTCACCAACCCCGTCGATCCGGCCCGGGGGTACTGAGACGTGGCGGCGTTCAGCATCCGGCGTGCGACTCCCGCAGATGCCGAGGCGCTGGTGATCATGGCCAACGATTTCGATGCGGAGGACATGGGCGCGGAGACGCTGCGCCCGTTCACCGTGGCCAATGTGACCCGCGACATGATCGGGCCGGGCGCGACCCTGACCACCAATGTGGCGGTGGCCGGTGACCGGCTGGCCGGGTTCACCAATCACCTGCCATCCTATCGCTTCGAGTCAGCCGAGCCGGCGATCTGGCTGGAGAGCCTCTACGTGGTGCCGGATTTCCGGCGCGCAGGCGTCGCCCGTGCCCTGATGGCAGCCGTCGCGGCGGATGCCATTGCCCGCGACGTGGCGGCGATCTACTGGGGCGTGCGCATGGTCAACGACGGCGGCAAGGGTTTCTACCGTTCCATCGACGCGCAGAGCGAGAAGGCAGAGATACTGGCGCTCTTCCGCGATCAGATTGCCGCGCTGACCACCTGACGCGGGATCAGAACTTCACCCGGCACGGCGGGACCGGCAGGCCCGCGACGCCGATTTCCGTGCGGAAGATGGTGCCGCTCCTGTCATCGGGGCCGCCGACGGAGCCGGTGACGACATACAGATCCTTCAGACCCTCACCGCCGAAGGCGACGCTTGTCACCATGGGCAAGGGGCAGGGCAGGCTTTCGCGCAGGGTGCCGTCCGGTTCATAGACGTCGACGCGCCCGCCGTGGGCGACCGCAACGACCACCGCCCCGTCCTCCGCCACGCACAGCCCGTCCGGGTGACCATCGTCGTAGCTGGCAAAGGTCTGCCAGTCACCGACCTGCCCGTCGTCCACGTCATAGACGCGCACGATGTTGGCACGCGCGTCCGAGTGGTAGAGCCTGCGGCCGTCGGGGCTGAAACCCATGCCGTTGGTCAGCAGGATACCGTCCGAAACCGTCCTGACCTTGCCGTCGAGATCAATGACATGCAGGTGTCCGGGTTTCTCCGGCTGATCGGAAAAGACCACATACCCGAGGGAGCCGACATAGAGCCGTCCTGCGGCGTCGGTGGTGAAGTCGTTGAAGCCGATGGCCGATTCCGTCACGTCCTGGTCGAGCAGCACGACCGACCGACCGTCGCCCAGGCCCTTGAAACATATGTTGCGCCCGCCGACGACAATACCGCCGTCGGCGTGTTCGACCATGCCGCCGATGCCCTTGCGGTGTTCGATGACATCAGTGACCAGACTGTTGGCGTCCAGCGCATAGACGCCACCATTCAGCACATCGCTGAACAGCAGTCCCCGTCCTTCGATCCACAGGGGACCCTCGATCAGGCCATAGCCGGTAACGATCTTTTCCATTGGCGTATCCTCCTGCACCAAGCATGGGAGTTGCACCGCAACCGTGCAAGCCGACGCAGCGCAGGTCTGGCATCCAGAAGAACCGTTGGATGGCACATGCAGCGGTCGCCGCATCCCGTGACAGGCTGATCAGGTTTGTCTATTGAAAGCGCGAGAACGAGGGGAGGAACCGATGAACGAACTGGACTTCAAGGACCGCCGTGTGCTGATCACGGGGGGCACCAACGGCATGGGCAACGCCATGGCCCATGCCTTCCGCGCGCGGGGCGCTGCCGTCACGGTGACAGGCACGAAACCGGCTGAATCCTACGATACCGATCTGCACGGTCTGGACGTGCGCCAGTTCGATGCCGGTGATCCGGAGCAGGTGGCGCGGCTGGTGGCATCGATCGAGAAGCTGGACGTGCTGATCAACAATGGCGGCATGGTGCTCTATCGCGGCAAGGAGTTCGAGGCGGAGGGCTTTCAGCGCGTGCTGGACGTCAACCTGACCGGCGTCATGGGGCTCTGCACCGGCTTCCGGCCCAAACTGGCGCTGCGCAAGGGCTGCATCATCAACGTCTCGTCGCTGGCGGCCTTCAGCGCCGTGCGGGGCAATCCGGCCTATGGCGCCTCGAAGGCCGGGCTGGTCGCCCTGACCAAGACCCTCGCCGTGGCCTGGGCGCGCGACGGAATCCGGGTCAACGGCATCGCACCGGGCTTCGTGAAGACCAACATCACCCAGGTCAGTCAGGACAACGACCAGATATCCGATGCCATCGTGCAGAAGACCCCGGCGGGCCGTTGGGGTGAGCCAGAGGACATGGTCGGTCCGGCCCTGTTCCTCGCCTCATCGCAACTTTCCGGTTTCATGACCGGTCAGACGCTGATCGCGGACGGCGGCTACAGCCTGCAGGCCTGACGCGGCGCTTTCGCCTCAGCCGGTCTTCAGTTTGACCGGGTGTCCATGGGGCGTGCTGCGATAGGCGCGGACCCAGTCCTGCGCGCGCAGGTCCAGCGCCTCCGGCGTGGCAAGTGCCTTTGTCGTCACCAGGGACTCCAGCGCCGCGAGCCAGTGCCGGTAATAGGTATTGCCGAGGTCGGGATCGCCCGCCGCCTGCGCCGCGCTGATCTGCTGGCTCAGCGTGGTCGCCCATTCGTCCCAGGTGAAGTGGCCGGCCGCATGCAGTTCCAGCGTGATGGCAAAGGCGCTGGCTTCCCAGGGTTCGCGGAAGACAGGTCCGTCGTCGTCCCGGGGCAGGTCCGGCAGGGCCTCCAGCGCGGGCAGTTGGTCTGGCGTGGTGGCAGGGGTCATGGCGCTTCCAGATAGGGTTCCCAGAGATCCACCATCACCGAGTCCTGCGCCGCCGCCTCCGGTCCCCAGAGGTCGCGGGCCATGAACTGCACGGTATAGAGATGTTCGCCGCGCCGGATGCCCCGCGCACTGTCGTCGGCAAAGACATGCCCACCATGCCACAGCACGATCTCGCCCACGTGGCCCCGGACATAGCGGGGAATGCGGGTGTGACCGATGGGGTTCATGTTGCGGGCCAGGACCAGATCGCCGACCTTGAACAGGGGGGCATTGTCGATGTCCATGCTGGTCGGGCCACCAGCGGAATAGACCTTGTCCACGGCTTCGGCATTCAGAACACGATAGCGGCCCGGTTCCGGCATCTGGCGGACGGTTGCGGTCTCAAGCTCTTCAGAGGTCAGCAAGCCCTTCTCGACAACCTGCCGAGTCAGGGCCTCGACCCATTTCTGGTAGTAGCTGGAGGAGGTATAGAGCGCGGGGTCGAGCGATTCGCGAACCGAGCGCGCCTCGTCGATCGACCATTGTCCCAGCGCACCACAGGCCAGGGTCAGCGCCAGTGCCTTCCGCTCCCATGGTTCATGGAACAGCGGCTCTGACTCCTCCGGTTCCGGGTTGATGGCACCAAAGGCGTGCATCCCGCCCATGTCGTGCGGGCCGTTCATGCCGCGGCTCCGGTGGCGGGGCGGGCCTTCTCCACACCGATCATGGAATTGCGGCTGACAAGCGGGATGAGCTGCTCAATCGTCCAGCCTTCCGTTCCCTCCGGCCGTTCGGGCAGGACCAGGAACCGCACCTCGGAGGTCGAGTCCCAGACCTTCACCTCCACATCCTCATCCAGCATCGTGCCGAACTCCGCCAGCACCCCGCGCGGATCGATCACCGCGCGGCTGCGGTAGGGGGAGGACTTGTACCAGGCCGGTGGCAGGCCCAGCACCGGCCACGGGTAGCAGGAGCAGAGCGTGCAGACGACGAGATTGTGCAGCTTCGGCCCGTTCTCCACCACCACCATGTGCTCCCCCTGGCGGCCGGTATAGTCCAGCTCCGCAATGGCGGCTGTGGCGTCGGCGCGCAGGCGTTCCAGATAGTCCGGGTCGGTCCAGGCGCGGGCGACCACATGGGCGCCATTGCGTGGTCCTACGCGATTCTCGTAGCGGTCGACGATGACATCCAGGGCCTTCGGATCGACCAGCCCCTTCTCCACCAGCAGGGATTCCAGCGCCTGCACGCGCAGCGCCATCTCCGACGGCGGCTCCGTCATTTCGTCACCATGATGATCGTGTGCCATTGCAAACCCCCGTGTCCAAGGCGGAACGGGCGAAGCTTGCCACGGACGCCGCCCGGTGTCAGCCTCCGGCCTGTCCGAAGGCAGGAGCATTGAGATGAGCAGGGAAGCAGCGGTAGCGGCGGCAGAAAGCTGGATCAGCGACGGTGGATTCTTCGATGAACTCGCACGGCGCGTGGCCGTCCGGACGGAAAGCCAGAAACCCGAGAGCCTGCCCGAACTGCATCGCTATCTCGACACCGAGATGCAGCCGGCGTTCGAGGCGATGGGCTTCACCTGCACCAAGTATGAGAACCCGCTTGGTTTCGGCCCTGTGCTGCTGGCCACGCGGCATGAGGGTGATGCCCTGCCGACCGTGCTCGGCTACGGCCATGGCGACGTGATCCGGGGGCTGGAAGACCAGTGGAGCAAGGGGGAGGGACCCTGGATCCTCAGTCGCGACGGGGAGCGGCTCTACGGGCGCGGCACGGCGGACAACAAGGCACAGCACACCATCAACATGGCCGCCCTGCGCCAGGTCATCGCCACGCGCGGCGCCCTGGGCTTCAACGCCAAGTTCATCATCGAGACGGGGGAGGAAACCGGCTCGCGCGGACTGCATGAGGTGATTGCCGCCAACCGCGATGACTTTGCCGCAGACGTCTTCATCGCCTCCGACGGGCCGCGGGTGAAGCCCGACCGGCCGACGCTGACGCTGGGGGCACGCGGGGCGGTGAACTTCGATCTGCTGGTGGACCTGCGCGACGGGGGCCATCATTCGGGCAACTGGGGCGGACTGATCGCCAATCCGGCGATCATCCTTTCCCATGCCCTGGCCTCCATCACAGGTCCGGAAGGCTCGATCCGCGTGCCGGAGTGGCGCCCGCCCGCCATCGATGCGGTGACGCGCGCCGCGCTGACGGACATCGAGATCGATGCCGGTGCCGGTGGACCGAGCATCGACCGTGACTGGGGGGAGCCGGGCCTGACGCCGCCGGAGCGGGTCTATGCCTGGAACAGTTTCGAGGTGCTGGCCTTCAGGACCGGCAACCCCGACCGGCCCGTCAATGCCATCCCGCCGCGTGCCTGGGCACACTGCCAGTTGCGCTTCGTCACCGGCATCGATCCGGACGACATCGTGCCGGCGCTGCAGCGGCATCTGGCCCGTGGCGGCTTCGGTCAGGTGCAGGTGCTGCCGCCGGACGAGAAGAACGCAGGCGCCTTCATCGCCACGCGCACCCGCCCCGATGACCCCTGGGTGCAACGCATCCATGCCTCCATGGAACGCACCATCGAGGCCGCCCCGGCGGTGATCCCGAGCCTTGGCGGGTCGATCTGCAACGAGCTGTTCACCGACCTGCTCGGTCTGCCCGCGATCTGGATTCCGCACTCCTATGCCGCCTGTTCCCAGCATGCGCCGGACGAGCATGTGCTGATGCCCTGCATGACCAGTGCGGCCCGGATCATGACCGGTCTCTACTGGGACATCGGCGCGGCGCAGGACGGTGCTGCGCACTGACATGCAGCGTTATCGACTGACCCTGGAATTCGACGGCAGCGCCTTCGTCGGCTGGCAGTACCAGACCAACGGCCTGACCGTGCAGGAAGTGGTGGAAACGGCGATCGGCCGGTTCTGCGCCACGGTTCCGCGCATCATGTCGGCGGGCCGCACTGATTCCGGTGTCCACGCGCTGGGCATGGTGGCCCATGCCGACATCGACCGGGACATGCCGGTGGACCGGCTGTTCGAGGCGCTGAACTTCCACATGCGGCCCCATCCGGTCGTGGTGCGGGAGATCGCGCCGGTGCCGCCGGAGTTCGATGCCCGGCGCAGCTGTATCCGGCGGCACTACGTCTATCGCATCCTCAACCGTCATCCGCCGCCTGCGCTGGATGCGGGACGGGTCTGGCACGTGGTGAAACCACTGGATCTCGACCTGATGCGTGAAGGCGCGGCACGGCTGGTGGGGCACCGGAATTTCGAGAGCTTCCGTTCCGCCCATTGCCAGTCGAAGACCGCCGAGAAGACCCTGGAACGGCTGGAGATCACGCGGGAGGGGGAGGAGGTGCATGTGCATGCCTCCGCCCGATCGTTCCTGCACAATCAGGTGCGGATCCTGACCGGCACGCTGGTCGATGTCGGCAAGCGGCGCTGGACCCCGGATGACGTGACCCGTGCGCTGGAGGCGCGTGACCGTCAGGCGGCGGGGCCGACCGCCCCTGCCTGCGGACTCTACTTCCTGCGGGCGGACTACCCGCCGGAGACGTCCGGCAGCGTCATGTAGGGCGCAACAAGCCGCAGCACCATCAGCGACCAGGCGATGCTGAGCACGAAATCGAGGATGGCGACACCCATCGCGGCGAACCTGTCGATGCCGAGCACGTCATGCGCCAGCAGGAAGCGATAGGCGAGGACCACAAGGACGGTCAGGACCATGACGAAGCCGCCGCCCTCCGGGCTTACCAGACCGCTCTGGCTCAGGGCCAGCAAGGGCAGTTGCAGCAGCATGATCCAGACGTGTGACCAGTTGTAGGCCACCACGTATCGACGCCAGGCGTTTCGCACGCTGAAGAAGCGGGCGACCTCGTGCGAAATCACCGGCCAGACCAGCCAGCCGGCCATGTAGGAGGCGGCTTCGATGGCCGCGACCGCAACGGCGTCCTGAGGTGGCTGGTCCAGATAGCTCCGGATGACGGAGATCAGCAGATAGAGCGGAGCGATCAGCACGGCGACGAAGAACGACTTCCAGACACCGGCGACCGAGTCGTCCAGCATCCAGGCCGCGGCCCTGTCACGCAAGGCGACGCGCCAGGTTGCCAGCAGCGCGATCGCGATCTCCATCCGGTTGGGGATCAGCATGAGGGGGGACGGCTCATTTCAGGCGGGCCACCCGGTCGAGTACGGGCAGGATGTATTCCCGGAACTTCTCCGGGTTCTCCGACATGGGGAAGTGGCCCAGTTCCTCCATGATCTCCGCCTCGACGCCGGGAATGTCCTTGGCGGTCCGCAGGGTGTCCTTCGGGGTGCAGGAGAAATCATACTCCCCCGTGAGCAGGAACACCGGACAGCGGGTGGTGTCGATCAGGTGCACGCGGTCGCGGAAGTCGGAATCAGCGCGATAGAAGTGCAGGTCGCCCCGGAACACGCCCGGCCCGCTGCTGAGGTAGCCCCAGAGGGTCTCCCAGCGGTAGCGGTCAGGGCTCTGCGGTGCGACCAGGCCGGAGATCATGGCGGCGCAGACCTCGCCCCCGTGCACGTCCGGACGGTTGAGCCATTCGGTGTCGTACCAGGGCTGCTGATGGTCCGCGGCCTCCAGCCCGATCACGGCACGCAGGTCGTCCGCATGGGCATGGGCCAGATGCAGCACGATGCGGCCGCCCATGCTGCATCCCATGACCACCGGGCGGTCAAGCTCCAGCGCGTTCGCCACGCCCATGATCGCCGCCGTGTAGAAATCCGTGGTCAGGGCATAGTCCTCGACCTCGTACCCTTCCCACGGCAGTGACTTGCCATGCCAGGGCAGGTCGAAGGCGATGACGCGGTAGCGGTCGGTGATCGCGGGGTCGAGCATCAGGCGGCGGAACTGCCGCCCGTCCGCCCCGGCCGTGTGCAGGCAGAGCAGCGGAATGCCGGATCCGGCCTCCTCGAAGTAGATGCGGCAGGACCGTCCCCCGATCTGAAGGGTCATGTAGCGTCCGACAATGGGCTCCAGCTCAACCATGGTGTCCATCCTCCGCCAGCTTGCGCGGGGCGGCCAGCACCTCCTTGAAATAGCGCAGGTTGGCCATCAGGGGCTGCAGGTTGCCGTCAATGCTGGCGCGGCCGGACTTGGTCATGGCGAACAGGTCATGAAAACCGGGGCGCGGCATCGGCGCCCAGAACCGTTCCCAGTTTTCCTGCGCCCCCCGGATGGCAAATTCATGCGACCGCATCAGCACCGGCCCGCGTACCAGTTCCAGGATCATGCCGCGCCGGATGCTGATGAAATAGGGCACCTCGCCGATCTGCCAGAGCCATTGCAGGTCGATGAAACGCCCGCGATGCACCAGGGGCTGGTCGGCGTTCACGACGTCGGCCAGATGTTCGATGGCGTGACTGGCGGGCGGCCCGCCTGCGGTGCTGAGCTTTGCCATGTTCAACGCTCCCAGCGGGGAATCTTCAGGAAACTGTCTCTGGCAGCGGTACGGATGCGGCTCTCGAAGACCCGCCCGTCCCGCATCAGGGTCAGTCCCAGTTCGACACCTGCCGGACCGGCACCCCAGAGCTGGTCATAGAAATCGTTCAGGCCGCCGATCGCCACCTCGTTGACGCGCAGGACGACGTCGCCCTGCGCCAGCTTGATGGCCGCCGCGGGGCCGGAGGGTGCCACGCCCATGATGATGAGGTGACCGTTCTGCTCCGCCGCATAGACCCCGATCCATGGCCGTGGCGGGCCGGACCGGCGACCGTCCAGCAGCAGTTCGTCCAGGACCGGCTCCAGCAGGTCGATGGGGACGAACATGTTGCCGACGGCCTCTTCCTCGCCCTCCCGCGCGTCCTCGACATAAAGCGACCCGACACCATAGAGCAGGCCATCCAGGCCCAGCAGCGCCGCGCCGCCCCAGTTGGGATGCACCGGCATGGTGAACAGTGCCTCATCCAGCCGATATTCCCAGTAGCCGCAGAAACGCCGCTTGCTGACGATCTTCTGCATCACGGTCTCCGCGCCGCCGCAACTGGCCACGACGGTGGAGCCTTCGCTCAGGTCACGCGCGGTGCCGAACTCCAGTACCGGTCGTCCCAGTGGTTCGATGGCACGCACCAGACCCAGCCCGCTTTCGAAATCATAGGCCACGACATCGGCCTCGATGGGCTCACCACCCGCATTGAGCACGGCAACGCTCTCCGCCTCCACCACCACATAGCCGATGGTCAGCACCAGACTGTCGGCCCCGATGACGATCCCGCCGCCCTGACGTTCGGTGCCCAGGATGCCGGCGGTGAAGGCGTCCTCGGGAACCTCGCTCTGGATCGGGGTCAGGGCGCGTCGCGCCGCCTCGAAATCGAACGGCAGGTCCTCGCTGCTTGCCGCCGCTGGCGGACTGACCCTGCCGGTGGGCGACAGCGCCGGATGCTTGTGGCCGTTGACCTTGTGGCCATTGGTGCGCGGGCCTTCTTCGTGTCCGTCGTCAGCCATTCGCGATCACGCCTTGCGGGGCTGCAGGCCCGCCTTCTGCATGCGCCAGATGCACATGTCGATCCGGTCCTGACCGAAGAAGGCCTCCCCCTTGAACGCCAGCGTCGGCACGCCCCAGTGTCCGGCCTTTTCCAGCGCGGCCTCATTGGCGGCGATGGCGTCGCCATATTCACTCTCCCGCCCGGCGATGGTGGCTTCCATGTCGGCGAGGTCCAGCCCGGCGCGCGCCGTCGCCTCCGCCAGGTGATCGCCTTCGTGCCACTGCTTAACGGCGCGGCCCCAGATCAGGTCCGAAACCTCCGAGATGAAGGCCAGCCCGGCATCGCGATTCACGGCCTCGATCCCCAGCCGCGTCAGGCGATGGATATAGGGCTGTTCCTTCGGGATCGTCCGCGTCGGCATGTCCATGACCACGGGGTCGGGTTCGGGCCAGGAAAACGGCAGTTCCAGATAGTCGGCGACACGGAAGACGTCGCGCATCAGGTATCGCGGCCAGAGCGGATTCACGTCGCTGAAGAATTCCGGTGTGCGAATCGCGATGGGGTAGACCGGACGCACATTGATCTTCAGATCGTGTTCCCGCTCCATCTCCCGATAGCGCGGCGTGCCGAGGTAGGAGTAGGGGCTGCGAAACGACCAGAACAGGTCGACTTCCATGGTCATGAGCTCGGTCCTTACGCCAGTTTCTCCGGCTCTGCCGGAATGCCCGGGCAGTCTAGCCGCGCCCCCCTCCGCTTGGCAAAGCGCGTCATGTTGCAGGAAACGGAAAATCGCGCTTGCACAGAACCGGGGCAATCGCTAGAACGCGCCCTCGGCGGCTGTAAGGTCGAAGCCCAGGTGGCGGAATTGGTAGACGCGCTAGCTTCAGGTGCTAGTTCTGGAAACGGAGTGGAGGTTCGAGTCCTCTCCTGGGCACCACCGCCGACCTTCACACAGCCAACGTATCGGGGAGTGACCTGACTGCCTCCCCACGCGTCAATCCTCACGACGCCCGACAAGACGACCCGTGCCCAGGTGGCGAAATGGTAGACGCGCTAGCTTGAGGGGCTAGTTCTGGCAACGGAGTGGAGGTTCGAGTCCTCTCCTGGGCACCATTTCCTGGCGATACCATCCCTGATGATTGCTGCGGCGCTGCGGCCCCGGCCGGATCGCGCCTACACGTCGAAGAACACCGTTTCATTGTCGCCCTGCAGGTGAATGTCGAACCG
The DNA here is from genome assembly GCA_016865035.1 of Kordiimonadales bacterium IMCC3096. Lineage (GTDB taxonomy): Bacteria > Pseudomonadota > Alphaproteobacteria > Minwuiales > Minwuiaceae > Minwuia. Next base: position 903,432 of record CP018227.1, on the reverse strand, counting down.
GTACGTCGGAACGCCCGATGTGTCCGTTCTCTGCGCGATCAGCGTTTCCCTGCGCTCCGCCGGGACCTGTGACAGCACGGGGTCGGTGGCGTTGGCGGCGGCCTCGTCGGCGAAATAGATGCGGGTATAGGCGTGGCTGGGCAGCCCGCGTGCGAAGACGATCAGGCTGACATGCGGCGCGCTGCCGTCTTCGGTGACGCCCGGCTTGACGGTGTCGAAGCGAAAGCGGCTCTGCAGATCGGTGCCCGTTCCCTGGCGCCCGAAACCGGTGAAACCGGCGTTGGAGCCGCGCGGATCATCGGGGTGGGCATAGCGGCCCTGGGCGTCCGCCTGCCAGATCTCGATCATGGCATCACTCACCACATCGCCTCGACCGTCCAGGACGCGGCCTTCGATACGGATATGCGTTCCCGCCGTATCGTCATCGCGGACGGCGCCATCGGCGACACTGGTCAGGTCATAGCCGTACTGCTCCGGCGTCAGCCCGTAGGCAAAGAAGGGGCCGACGGTCTGTGAAGGGGTCTGCTTCAGCGCCATGGCTCAATCCTCCATCGGGGTGGTGCCGCGTCCACGCAGGACAATGTCGAAGACATAGCCAAGGGCGAAATCCTGCTCCGTGACATCAATCGAGAAGTCGGCGACCAGACGATCCCGCGCTGCCTCCGGAATTCCTGTGAAGATCGGATCGAGTGCCAGCAGCGGATCACCCGGAAAATACATCTGGGTCACCAGCCGGGTCGCGAAGGCCGGTCCGAACAGCGAGAAATGGATGTGGTTGGGGCGCCAGGCGTTGGGGTGATTGCCCCAGGGGTAGGCGCCGGGCTTGATGCTGTAGAACCGGTAGCGGCCTTCACTGTCGGTGATGCAGCGGCCGCCGCCGAAGAAGTTCGGATCGATGGGCGCATCGTGCTGATCGACCTTGTGGAGGTAGCGGCCCGCCGCATTGGCCTGCCAGATCTCGATCAGCGTATTCGGCTGCGGTCGGCCATTCTCGTCCAGCACCCGACCGGTGACCACGATCCGCTCCCCCAGCGGCTCGCCATTGCGGCGGCCGTTCCGGGTCAGGTCCCCGTCCAGTTCGCCGACGCTGTCGTGGCCATAGACGGGACCGGTCAGCTCCGACAGGGACTGGCGGATCGGAATCAGCGGCTTCGTCGGTCCCCTGAGCGCGGAAGACCTGTACCCGTCGGCGCGGGGATCGACGAACGACGGGTGAGACGACCAGTCGCGCGGCCGGAACGGGGTCGAAGTCATGTCGTGCCTCCTGTCGATGATCCTGCGCTGTCGAACCTGTAGCCGATCCGGGCAACGGCGCGCAGTTCTTCCGGGGTGGTCGAACGCAGACCGAAGAATTCGAGATAGGCCGGTATCTGCTCGAAAAGCATATCGACACCAACCTGGATTTCACAGCCACGCGCCTGAGCCGCTGCCAGAAAGGGCGTGATCTCGCGCGCCATCACGACCTCGCCGATCAGCGTGGAGGGGGCGACGGCGGAAACATCCATCGGCATCGGGTCACTGGCGTTCATGCCCAGAGGCGTGGCATTGACGATCACGTCCCAGCCGCCGTCGGCAGGGGCGTCGGTCTGCACGGTCAGGTCCGGAAAGAACGCCGTCAGCCGACTGGCCAGCCCGTCCATGATCCGGTGGTTGGTGTCGCGCAGGCCGATGCAGGCCGCGCCGGACCCGGCCAGGGAGGCGGAGATCGCCGACCCGACGCCGCCGCTGCCGATCACCAGAACGCGCGATCCCCGAATCCCACGCCCCTTTCGCCTGACGCCGCGAACGAAGCCCTCGCCGTCGAACATGTCGCCGATCAGCCGACCATCCGTGCCGCGCCTGACGGCGTTGCAGGCTCCGGCAACGGAGACCGTCGTGGTGACCTCATCCAGCAGGGCCACGGTCGCGGTCTTGTAGGGCATGGTGACAAGCGCGCCGAGGAAGTTGGACAGCCGCGCCACCTGCGGCAGGAACGTCGCGTAGTCGGCTTCCTGACAGCCCATCGGCATCACGACCGCATCGATGTCGTGTTTCTCGAAATAGGGATTGTAGATCATGGGCGCCATGAAGCTCCCGATCGGCAGACCGAGATGGGCGATCAGTTTCGTGCGTCCGCTGATCATCCGACGGGTGGGCCTTGTCAGGCGCAGGATCGTCTGAGTTCCGGCACCCGGGCAGGGTTCATCGCGCCAGCGTCTCCGGGCCCGCCATGCGCTCGGCGCGGAAGGCGAGGGAATCCCTGTCCCAGATATAGAGGCTCTTGCCCTTCTTCTTCACGATCTCTTCCTGCGCCAACTGGCCGATGACGCGCGCCACGGTCTCGCGCGTCGTGGAGGCGCGGGCGGCGATGTTGCTCTGGGTCGGCATCGGATAGATCACCCAGGACCCGGGTGTGACCGGATCCTCTTCGGCCAGGCGCAGCAATTCGAGATAGACACGCTGCACGGCACCCAGCGTCGACAGGTCCATGATCCGCTCGTCACAGGTGCGGATGATCTTGGCCAGCCGCTGCATCACCTGGTGCGCCGCGCCTGGGTGGTTGGCGACATATTCCATGAAGGCGTTGGGGGCGACGAGTGCCAGCACGCAACTGCCCACCGCGACGGCGGAGGCGGAACGCGACTGGCCGTCGATGGCTGCCAGCTCACCGAAGTATCCGCCCTGCCGGACCGTGGCGTAGGCGATTTCCCGCCCCGACGCCGAGTAGTTGACGATCTGTACCTGGCCTTCGGTGACGAAGAACACGTCACGTGAGTCGTTGTTGCGATCCAGTATCTGCTCACCGTTCTTGAATCTGCGCCATGTGCAGCGTCGTTCAAGTGCGAGGATTTCTTCTTCCGGCAGTCCTTCAAGCAGTTCAACACCACTCAGATTGCCCGGTACCTGTTGCTGTGCGGACATTCGACCCTCTGACTTACCCCGTCGCAGGTGCGGCATCTGCCGACCCTGTCTTCCCATCAACGGCGTAGTATAACGGAACCGCACAAGTTGTCCGCAATCCTTTGCGGTAACGTCGGGCTCAGTCAGGCTTTCGCCTCAGTCGCTTGACGACTACCGGCAGGATCGAGAGAACAGCCAGCGCAACCAGCGCAATAACGACATCTGTCGTCAGGACAGTTGTGAAATCGGGCTCGCCACCGGTGGCCAGAACGCTGTCCAGCCCCCGGCCGACCTGCGCGAAGACGAACGTGCCGGGAATGATCCCGATCAGCGTGGCGATGACGAAGGTATGGGTGGGCACGCCGAGGAATGCGGGCACCAGATTGACGACGAAGAACGGGAACAGGGGGACGAGCCTCAGGAACAGCAGATAGTTGAAGGCATCCTTGCGGAAACCGTCCTCCATGCGCTTCAGTGCCGGTCCGGCCTTCTTGCGCAGGCTGTCACCCAGTGCCGTGCGGGCGGCCAGAAAGATGCCGGTGGCGCCGACCGTGGCCCCGATGACCGCCCAGAGCGTGCCGAAGACATTGCCGAACAGGAAGCCGCCGGTGACCGTCAGCACCAGCCCGCCCGGCAACGACAGGGCAACGGCGACCATGTAGATCGCCATGTAGATCAGGACGGCGACAACGGCGTTCTCGTCGACGAAGGCCTGCAGCGTATCGCGATTGTCACGCAGCGTGTCGAAACTTATGAACCGGTGCAGGTCCAGGGCCAGGAACAGGCCTGTCGCCAGCACGATGATGGCCAGCGGCAGGAAACGCCGGACAACCGACTTCCCCGAGGTCGATGCGGCCTCGGGTACGTCTTCGCCGGTTTTCTGATCGTTGTCCGCCATCGGGTAGCCGCCTGAACAGGTGGGTCTGCCACCCACATAGTGCACCGGCGATCCCGTGGCGAACCAACTGGGCGTGATCGTGCCCTGCGTTTGCCTGCATTGTGGTTCCGTCCGTTCTGCGCCAGACTTTGCGCAGCAACACGGCCAACATCCGGGGAGGGACCGATGACCGTTCAGGAACTCGACACACTGATTGAACTGCTGACCAGCCGTCCGGCAGCGGAGAACCTGCCGCCAGCGGAAATGCGGGAACGGTTCGAGAAGCTTGCGGGCTTCCTGCCCGTGCCCGAAGGCACCACGGTGGAGACAGTCGACGCAGGCGGTGTTCCTTCCGAATGGGTCACGGCAAAGGGCGTGTCGGGGAACCGCGTCATTCTGTATCTGCATGGCGGTGGTTATGTCATCGGATCACTGAACACGCACCGGACGCTGGCATCGAACATGTCGAAGGCGGCGGATGCGAAGGTACTGGTCATCGACTACCGGCTGGCACCGGAGCACCCGTTCCCGGCAGCCGTCGATGACGCGGTCGCGGCCTACGGCTGGCTGCTCGACCAGGGTATTCCGGCCGGAAACATCGCGGTTTCGGGTGATTCCGCCGGTGGCGGCCTGACGGTGGCCGCGCTGGTCGCGATCCGCGACAAGGGGCTGGCCACGCCCGCCTGCGCCGTGCCGATCTCCCCCTGGGTGGATCTGGAGGGGACGGGCGAGTCCATGGTGGCGCTGCACGATGCCGATCCGATGGTGAAGCAGCCGGGACTGGGCCGGATGGCGGACATGTATCTCGGCGGTGCCGATCCGAAATCACCGCTGGCCGCGCCGATGCATGCCGATCTGACCGGTCTGCCGCCCCTGCTGATCCAGGTGGGCACGCGGGAAACCCTGCTGGATGACGCGCGTCGGCTGCACCGCAATGCCCTGGCTGCCGGAGTCAATTCCTCGCTGGAGGAAGCGGGCGGAATGATCCATGTCTGGCACCTGTTCGGCCCGATGCTGACCGAGGCGCGGGAAGCCATCGGGCGGGCCGGCGCGTTCATCAACACGCACGCCGCGGGCTGAACCGGCAGGCCGCAATGCTGACGTGACGGCATCTCGGGGCGGGAGTCCTGAAAATCCGCCGTTTTCATTCAACCGCCCAGCACTTATAAGGTGCGCTGCCCTGCGTATTCAGGGCATCACCGATGTGTTTCTGGAGTTGGTACGATGGCTGCGACGAACTGGACCCCGCAATCCTGGCAGAAGAAGCCCGCGAGGCAGATGCCGGATTATGCGGACAAGGCGGCGCTGGACGACGTCGAGGCGCGGCTGCGGCGGAACCCGCCGCTGGTCTTTGCGGGTGAGGCCCGGAACCTGAAGTCCCGTCTGGCCGAGGTGGCCGCGGGCCGGGCCTTCCTGCTGCAGGGTGGCGACTGCGCCGAGAGCTTTGCCGAGTTCCATGCCGACAATATCCGCGACACCTTCAAGGTGCTGCTGCAGATGGCCGTTGTCCTGACCTACGGCGCCCAGTTGCCGGTTGTGAAGGTCGGGCGTCTGGCCGGCCAGTTCGCCAAGCCGCGGTCATCGCCCACCGAGGTGGTGAATGGTGTCGAGCTGCCGATCTATCGCGGTGACATCATCAATGCGATCGAGGAAGACCCCATCGCGCGGCAGCCGAACCCGGACCGCATGCTGCGGGCCTATGCCCAGTCGGCCAGCACGCTGAACCTGGTGCGGGCCTTCGCCCAGGGCGGTTTCGCGGACCTGAACCGGGTGCACCAGTGGAACATGGGCTTCGTCGCCGACAGCCCGGCCGGTGAACGCTATCAGGAGATGGCCGACCGCATCGCCGATGCGCTGGCGTTCATGGAAGCCTGCGGCATCAGTGCCGACAGCTCACCCTCCGTGGGGCAGGTGGATTTCTACACCAGTCACGAGGCGCTGCTGCTGCGCTACGAGGAAGCGCTGACGCGCATGGATTCGACCACCGGCACCTGGATCGATACCTCCGCCCACATGCTGTGGATCGGTGACCGCACCCGCGACCCGGACGAGGCGCATGTCGAGTTCATGCGCGGGATCACCAATCCCATCGGCATCAAGTGTGGCCCGAGTCTGGACGCGGACGGCCTGATGCGTCTGCTCGACGCCCTCAGCCCGGATAACGAGGCCGGGCGGATCACGCTGATCTCCCGCTATGGCGCGGGCAATGCGGGTGACCATCTGGTCAGCCTGGTGCGCCGGGTACAGCAGGAGGGCCGGACGGTGGTCTGGTCCTGTGACCCGATGCACGGCAACACCATCAAGTCGGCCTCCGGTTACAAGACCCGGCCCGTCGACCGGATCCTGCAGGAGGTCAAGGAAGTCTTCGAGGTGCATATCGCCGAAGGTTCATATCTCGGTGGCGTGCATTTCGAGATGACCGGTCAGGATGTGACCGAGTGCCTCGGCGGCGCGCAGGCAATCTCCGACGAGACCCTGTCCGACCGCTACCACACCCATTGCGATCCGCGGCTGAATGCCAGCCAGGCCCTGGAACTGGCGTTCCTGATTGCGGAGATGCTGAGAAAGCAAAGGGGAGAGCGTGATGTCGCCCTCCGGGAAGCTTCCTGAACTTCGTGTAGTCGGGCGCTCCGACGCGCCCGGTGCCGCCAACGACCGGGTGCCGGATCCGGCGCTGGAACATGACATTGCCGACCGGACGGATCACTATTTCCGCCGGACCAAGGCGATCGTCTCGCAACTGGGTGACATGCCGGTCACCTATGCCGTGTTCATGCGCCGCCCGGTCATCTTCTCGCCGCGGCTGGCTGTGGCGCTGCTGGAGAAGGCGGCGGACGAGCGGGGGGTCACCTTCAAGATCGAGCTCTGCCACACGGAGGGCGACTGGGTCGGTGCCGGTGATCCGCTGTTCTACATCAGCGGCAGCCTGAAGCATCTGGTGGACCTGGAAACGCTGTACCTGCAGAAGCTGGGGGCCGCCTGTGTCGCGGCCTACAATGCATTCGCCATGTGCAGCGACCTGCCCTATGCCGGGTTCCTGGCGATGGATGCCCGCCATTGCACCGGTCCCGACATGGCCGAACTGATGGCCTATGCCGCCTCGGTCGGCTCGGTGGCAGCCAAGCGGGACAATCCGGACGTCGTCGGTTTCATCGGCAATGCGACCGACGCAACGGCGCACTTCTTTGGCCAGGACAGCGGCCTCGGCACCATGCCGCATGCCCTGATCGGATATGCCGGATCTACCCTGCGCGCGGCGGAGATGTTCCGGGAGGTCTATCCGGACGATCCGATCACCGTGCTGGTGGACTATTTCGGGCGCGAGGTGACGGACGCCCTGACCGTCTGCCGGCGTTTTCCGGACGTGGCGAGCGAGGGCAACATGTCCATCCGCCTCGACACCCACGGCAGCCGCTATGTGGAGGGGCTGGATCCGAGTTCATCCTATGCGGTGCTGGAACGGCATGTGCCGAACGCGACACGGCAGTACCGCAACGAGACGGAGCTGCGCTATCTGATCGGCACCGGGGTTTCGGCCGCCGCCATCTTCCATCTGCGGGAGCGGCTGGACCTGGAAGGCTTCCAGAACGTCAAGATCGTGGCTTCATCGGGCTTCGGGCCGGAGAAGTGCCGGGTCATGGGGTCGGTCAAGGCACCGATCAATGTGGTCGGCACGGGGTCCTACCTGCCTGACCGCTGGACGGAAACCTATGCCACTGCGGACATCATCGAATATGACGGTGAACCACGCGTGAAGCTGGGGCGGGAGTTCCTGCTCCGGCGCACCTGAACCGGGCGGATCTGAAACGATGGCCCTGTCGATCAGTCCGGCACGTACGGCTGCGGACATCGAGGCCGCGCGGAAGCTGTTCCTCGCCTATTCGGAAAGCCTCGACTTCGATCTGTGCTTCCAGGACTTCGACGCGGAGATGGCGCGCTTTCCGGGCGAGTATGTGCCACCGGGCGGAGATCTGCTGCTGGCCCGGAACGGTGGGGAAGCCGTGGGCGTCGTTGCGCTGCGCCGCTTCGGCGAGGGCGTCGCGGAGATGAAACGGCTGTATCTGGGCGAGGCCGCCCGGGGGCTGGGGGCAGGGCGCAAGCTGGCCGAACAGGTCGTTGTCTCGGCCCGCTCGCTCGGCTATCGCAGCCTGCGGCTGGACACGGCGACCAGCATGACGGCGGCAATCGGTCTCTATGAATCGATGGGGTTTCGCAGGCTCACGGGACCGGATGCAGGAACCGGGGCCACGGACACCGGAAAATCAGATACCGGACAATCAGACACTCCGGCGCTGATCTACTTCGAACTGGACCTCTGAGCGTCTATCCGGCCAGAAGCGTGCCTGCCAGCAGGACTCCAACCGCACATGCCGCCGCGATGCGCAGCACGAGGCGCCGCCGCCCAGTTGGCCGGTTGTCGTTCGCGGCATGCAGGAATGCAACGCGGGCGGGGGTGTCGAAACGCCTTCCGCCTGCGGCAATGCCGACCCGGGGCGCGCGTCCGGCGCCCCGGGTCGTGCCGACAGCCCGGTTTCGGGCCACTGGTCCTTACCTCTTGTGGAGCGGTACGAACGAACGCTGCGCCGGACCCGTGTAGAGCTGGCGCGGGCGACCGATCTTCTGGTGCGGATCCTGGATCATCTCGTTCCACTGGGCGACCCAGCCGACGGTCCGTGCCAGGGCGAACAGCACCGTGAACATGTCCACGGGGAAGCCCATCGCCTTCAGGATGATGCCCGAGTAGAAATCGACGTTCGGATACAGCTTCTTCTCGACGAAGTACGGATCTTCCAGGGCGACCTTCTCCAGCGCCATGGCGATCTGCAGCAGCGGATCGTCCTGCACGCCCAGCCGGTCCAGAACCTCGTGGCAGGTGGCCTGCATCACGGTCGCGCGCGGATCGTAGTTCTTGTAGACGCGGTGACCGAAGCCCATCAGGCGGAACGGATCGTCCTTGTCCTTGGCCTTCTTCACGAACTCGCCGACGCGATCCGGCGTGCCGATCTCGTTCAGCATCTTCAGCACCGCCTCGTTGGCGCCGCCATGTGCCGGACCCCAGAGACTGGCGATGCCGGCTGCGATGCAGGCAAACGGGTTGGCACCCGACGAACCCGCAAGGCGGACGGTCGAGGTCGATGCGTTCTGCTCATGATCCGCATGCAGGATGAAGATCTTGTCCATCGCCTTGGCCAGGATCGGATCGATCCGGTATTCCTCCGCCGGGACGGCGAACATCATGTCCAGGAAACGCTCCGAATAGGTCAGGTCGTTCTTCGGATAGATGAAGGGCTGGCCGATGGAATACTTGTAGGCCCAGGCTGCGATGGTCGGCATCTTCGCGACGAGGCGGTAGGACGCGATCTCGCGCTGCTTCGGGTCATTGATGTCCGTGGAGTCGTGGTAGAAGGCGCTCATCGCGCCAACGACGCCGACCATGATCGCCATCGGATGCGCGTCACGGCGGAAGCCACGGAAGAAGTAGTTCATCTGGTCATGCAGCATCGTGTGGCGCGTGACGGTATTCACGTAGTCCGCCTTCTCCTCCGCCGACGGCAGCTCGCCATTCAGCAGCAGGTAGCAGACTTCCAGATAATCGGAATGTTCCGCCAGTTCGTCGATGCTGTAGCCGCGATGCAGCAGCACCCCGGCGTCGCCGTCGATATAGGAAATCTCCGACTGGCAACTGGCTGTCGAGGTGAAGCCAGGATCGTAGGTAAACTGCCCTGTCTGGGCATAGAGCTTGCGGATATCAACAACGTCAGGACCAACCGTACCGGAAAGGACATCGAATTCGATGCTTGATCCCCCGCCGGTCGCAAGGCTGGCACTGCCGGTTTTCTTCGCTTCATCCATTATCTGACCCCTCATCTGTTGCATCCGCACGCTACTTCGTCGGCATTCGAAAATCGATACCGCACGTGCGAAACATTATACCCAAAGCCGGACCATTGCACACGTCCCGCGTCCCCTTCGCGTGGACCCCAAGATAGCGCGTCAGAGGCAATCGTCGATCCGCGCCAGGGATTCCTCGCGGCCCAGGGCCACCAGAACGTCAAAGATGCCGGGCGACATGTTGGAGCCTGTCAGCGCCGCGCGCAATGGCTGAGCGACCTTGCCGAGCTTCAGTTCGTTCGATTCCGCATAGGCCCGCACAGCCGCGTCTGTGCTTTCTGCATCCCAGCCCTGCAATGCTGCAAGTGCGGCCCGGACACCGGCCAGAACGCCCTTCGCATCGCCGTCGATCAGCTTCGCCGCCTTGGCATTCATGCTCAGTGGCCGTGATGCCACCAGGAAGGCGGCGCTGTCGGCCAGTTCGATGATGGTCTTCGCCCGTTCCTTCAGGCCGTCCATCAGGCCGTTGATCCTGGCAACGGCCACGGCATCGCCCGCGATTCCCAGGCGTTCGGCAACCAGCCCGGTCAGGCGGTCATTGTCGCCTTCACGCAGGTAGTGGCCGTTCAGGTTTTCCAGCTTGGCGAAGTCGAACCGCGAGGCACCGCGCCCGATGGCGTCGAGCCCGAACCACTCGATGGCCTGCTCCATGGAGAAGATCTCGTCGTCACCATGTGACCAGCCCAGTCGAACGAGGTAATTCAATACCGCCTCTGGCAGGTATCCCATCTCCCGATAGGCATCCACGCCCAGCGCGCCGTGCCGCTTCGAAAGTTTCGCACCGTCCGCACCATGGATCAGCGGAATATGCGCGAATACGGGCACGTCCCAGCCGAGTGCCTGATAGATCAGGCTCTGCCGCGCGGCATTGACCAGATGGTCGTCCCCCCGGATGACGTGGCTGACGTTCATGTCGTGATCATCGACGACGACGGACAGCATGTAGGTCGGCGTGCCGTCCGCGCGCAGCAGGATCAGATCGTCGAGCTGGTCGTTCTGGAAGGTCACATCACCCTGCACCGCATCGGCGATCACCGTGCTGCCGGTCTGTGGCGCGCGCAGCCGGATGACGGGATCGACACCTGCCGGTGCCTCCCCCGGGTCGCGGTCGCGCCAGCGTCCGTCATAGCGAACGGGCTGACCGGCGGCGCGCTGGGCCTCCCGCATCGCGGTGAGTTCCTCCGGGCTGGTGTAGCAGCGATAGGCATTGCCGCTGTCCAGCAGCATCTGCGCCACCTCGGCGTGACGCGCGGCGCGTGCGAACTGGAACACGGGTTCCTCGTCGCCCTGCAGGCCCAGCCAGTTCAGGCCATCGAAGATCGCGTCGATGGCTTCCGTCGTGGAGCGCTGGCGGTCCGTATCCTCGATCCGCAGCAGGAACCGCCCGCCATGGTGCCGGGCGAACAGCCAGTTGAACAGGGCCGTCCGTGCTCCGCCGATATGCAGGAACCCGGTGGGGGAGGGGGCGAACCGCGTCACCACTTCCGAACGCGCCATCAATGTTTCTCCATTTGGCAGAAAGACATAAAGTCCCGGGCGGGAGGCGGTCATGTATCACATCGCCCGGCAGGTGACGAGACGACTGGGAACGATGGTGGCAATCAGCGGGGCCGCCCTCGCGCGTCCCGTGGATACCCTCGGTGCCCTGCTGGCGCAGGAGCGTGGACGCCTGTTCTTCTGGCTGCCCGTGGTGTTCGCCAGCGGGATCGGCGTCTACTTCGCGCTCCCCGTCGAGCCGGACTGGCCCCTTGCCGCCGTCATCGCTCTGCTGGCCCTGTTCGCCATGTGGCAGCTCCGCGGTACCGCCCTGGCCCCGGTCGCGCTTGTGTTCGGTCTCGTTGCCCTGGGGCTGGCGGCGGCTGTCCTGCGGACACTGCTGGTTGCCGCCCCGGTCCTGCCAGCCGAGATCGGCCCGTCGCAGCTTTCCGGCGTGGTGGAGCGGGTCGAGCTGCGGGAGGGGGACACGCGCCTGACGATCCGGCCTTCTGCGTTCGGGAAGCTGCACGCCGACGATCTGCCGCATCGGGTACGGGTGACGATCCGCACCCACGGCGATACGGCGCGGCCAGGCGACCTTGTCGAAGTTCTGGCCAATCTGCTGCCCCCATCGCCACCGGTGGAACCGGGGGCGTTCGATTTCCAGCGTCATGCGTTCTTCCGGGGCATCGGCGGCAGTGGCTACGCCCTTGGACCGGTTCGGGTCGTTGAACCCGGATCAGCCGCGGACCAGGCCTTGCCTCGGCTGCGCGATCACATGGCGGCGCGGATCAGGACCGTTCTGGGGGGTGCGGCTGGTGGCGTGGCGGTGGCGCTGCTGATCGGAGACAGGGGCGGCATTCCGGGGGACGACACCCAGGCGCTGCGGGACGCCGGGCTGGCGCACCTGCTCGCCATCTCCGGGCTGCACATGGGGCTGGTCAGCGGTTTCCTGTTCTGGCTGATCCGCTTCGGCCTGGCCCTGCGACCGTCCATTGCCCTGAACTGGCCGATCAAGAAGATCGCTGCCGTCGCCGCGCTGTTCGGCGGCCTGTTCTATCTGGTGCTGACCGGTGCATCGGTGCCGACCATCCGCGCCTTCATCATGGTGGCGCTGGTGATGCTGGCGGTTCTGACCGACAGACGCGCGATCTCCCTGCGGACCGTGGCCATCGCGGCGCTCGCGGTGCTGCTGATGACGCCGGAGGCCCTGACGGAGCCGGGTTTCCAGATGTCCTTCGCCGCCGTGACCGCCCTCGTCGCGGCCTACGAGCGGTTTGGCGACCGCATGCTGCACCGGACGCGGGAGACGGGGCCCGCAGGCCGGATGCTGATCTATCTTGCCGGGGTCGGTGTCACCACGGTCATCGCCGGTCTGGCGACCGCACCTTTCGCGATCTACCACTTCGGACGGGTTGCGGATTATGGCGTCATTGCCAACCTGGCCGCCGTGCCGGTCACGGGCTTCTGGGTCATGCCTGCCGGGACGCTTGCCCTGATCGCCATGCCGCTGGGGCTGGAGGCCGCGCCGCTCTGGCTGATGGGCCAGGGGATCGACCTGATCCTTCGGATCGCGCATGGCGTGGCGGCGCTGGAGGGGGCGGTACGGCTGGTGCCCGCCATGCCTGCCGCCGGACTGGTCACGGTGACCCTCGGCGGACTCTGGCTGTGCCTCTGGTCAGGGGGCTGGCGGAACCTCGGCTGGCTGGCGATCCTGCTCGGGATGGCGAGTCCCTATGTGGCGGATGCCCCGCTGGTCCGGGTCACTGGCGACGGTCGCCTTGCTGCCGTCACCGCGCAGGACGGCGGGCTGCTGCTGTCGACGCTGCGGCGGGAGAAGTTCGTGGCGCAGCAATGGCTGGCGCGCTCCGGTACTTCGGAACCGGGCGGTCGCTGGCCACTGGACGGCGCCAGCGCCGACGGCAGTCTGCGCTGCGACCTGCTGGGCTGCATCCTGCGCCGCGACGGCTGGATGATCGCGCTGCCGGTGGACGAGCGCGCGGTGCGCGACGACTGCGGTCGCGCGGATGTGGTGATTGCCACGGTCCCGGTGCGTGGGCGCTGCCCATCGGCGCGGGTGGTCGTGGACTTCTTCGACCTCTGGCGCGATGGGCCGCACACGCTGCACCTCAGCGCCCGTTCAGGCCCCTCGGTCCAGTCGGTCAACGCCCATCGGGGCGACCGCCCCTGGGTGTGGCGACCGATACCGCGCAGCGAACACTACTGGCGACAATGATGCCGCCGCGCGGTCTGTTCCGGACTGCCAGGCTCAATATTGCCGGAACAGGGCCACGAGACGTCCCTGGACCCGTACCTGGTCGGGGCGATAGATCCGCGTCTCGTAGGCCGGGTTCTCCGGCTCCAGCGCGATGGCGTTGCTGCGACGGCGCAGGCGTTTCAGGGTGACTTCCTCCCCCTCCACCAGGGCCACGACGATGCTGCCATTTTCTGCTACGTCGCCGCGTTCCACGATCACCGTGTCGCCGTCGAGAATGCCAGCGTTGATCATGGAGTCACCGGCGACTTCCAGTGCGTAATGTTCGCCGCGTCCGACCATGTGGGACGGTACATCGACATAGTTCGAATGGTCGCGCAGGGCCTCGATCGGTGTGCCGGCGGCAATCCGGCCATAGAGTGGCAGGCTGACCGTATCGCTGGCGGCGCGGGAAGTGGGCGGCGGCGCGGAGGACAGCGGCAGATCCGGGTTGTTGACCACCGTCGGCCGGAAACCGCTGGAGCTCAGCACCGGCTCCCCGGAGGCGCGGCGGCCCGCGGGAGTGGCGGCGTCCGGCAAGCGCAGGACTTCCAGTGCGCGGGCGCGATGAGGCAGGCGACGGATGAAGCCCCGTTCCTCCAGCGCCGAGATCAGGCGGTGAATGCCCGACTTGGACTTCAGGTTCAGGGCGTCCTTCATCTCGTCGAATGACGGTGAGACACCATTCTCGTTCAGGTGACTGTCCACGAACAGAAGCAGTTCGTGCTGTTTCCGGGTCAGCATGGCGATCCCCCGCTGAGGGCACATCTGTGTGTGCGTTGCTGGTTCGTCCTTCCGCACGGCCGGTCCGGGTCGTGAAACCCGAAACGAATCACTTGGTTAGACCGCCTATGTTCTATGAAAGTTCCGGAATTCCGTCAATGTTCCTGTTTCAACCCGGCGTTGGTCCCCATGTGGTTCCGCCGCCGGGTCTCAGATCATCCCGGTCAGGGGGATATAGGGAATCGGGCTTCCGGCCTTCAGCGCCTCCGCGTGGGGTGCACGTATGGCGAGTGCTCCGGCGCGGGAGAGGACATGCAGCATCGATGAGTCCTGGCGCGCAAAGGGGGTGACGGTCGCATGCCCCTCCGCGTCGAGATGCAGTTCGCTGCGCAGATAGTCCTCCCGCCGGTCGTTGGTGCCGAGATCGCGGCCCAGCGTCGCCGTGCGGACCTCCGGTTCCACATCCTCCGCCCCCAGCATCCGGCGGATGGCGGGGCGCAGGAACAGCAGGCCGCAGACCACGGCGGAGACCGGGTTGCCGGGCAGGCCCAGCAGGCGCACGTCACCGAACTGCCCGAACATCAGCGGCTTGCCGGGACGCATGGCAATGCGCCAGAAGTCCAGCGCCAGCCCCTTGTCCCCCAGCACGTCCTGCACCAGGTCGTGGTCACCGACGGAGGCCCCGCCGAGCGTCACCAGCATGTCGCAGCCGACTGCTCGGGCGGCTGCCTCCGCCAGCGCGTCGGGCCGGTCCTCCGCGATGCCGATATCGACCGGTTCCGCCCCGGCGCGGCGGACCAGCGCCGCCAGCGAAATGGCGTTGGAGGAGACGATCTGGTTCGGACCCAGCGACTCGCCCGGCCGCACGAGCTCGTCACCGGTCGAGAGCAGCGCGATACGCGGACGCCTGCGCACGCCGACCCAGGGCACATTCATCGCGGCAAGCAGGCCGAGGTCGCGGGGACCAATGTCCCGGCCCGGCTGAAGACCTGTTTCACCGGCACGGAAGTCCAGCCCGGCGCGACGCACGTAGGTGCCAGTCTTCAGGGCCTCCGTGGTCACGACCGTGGTGCCTGAAACCTCGGCATCTTCCTGGATCAGGATCGTGTCGGTGCCCGGGGGCAGGGGGGCACCTGTGAAGATGCGGACGCACTCGCCCGGTTTCACCTCGCCGTCGAAGGCGTGGCCCGCCGCCGACTCACCGATGCATGTCAGGCTGGCCCCGGCAGATACGACATCCGATCCCAGGACCGCATACCCATCCATGGCCGAGAGGTCGGCGGGCGGCTGGGTGCGCTGGGCAATGGCCGGTTCGGCCAGCACGCGGCCATCAGCCTCGGCGATCGAGATCCACTCGGCAGGCATCTGCGGCATCTGCGCCAGGATCCGCGTGCGTGCTTCCGCGACGGGGATCATGGCGCCACGTAGCGCCCGGACTTGCCGCCGTCCTTGAACAGCAGCCGCACGTTCCGGATCTCCATGCCCCGGTCCACGGCCTTGCACATGTCATAGACGGTCAGGGCGGCGACGGAGGCGGCGGTCAGCGCCTCCATCTCCACGCCGGTCTTGCCCCGCAGCCGACAGGTGGCGCGGATGACGACGGCGGGGTCGGGCGTGTCTTCCGTGGTCAGTTCCAGTTCGACATTGGTCAGGGCGAGCGGGTGGCAGAGCGGGATCAGGTCCGGCGTCTTCTTCGCCCCCATGATCCCGGCCAGTCGCGCGACACCCAGCACATCGCCCTTCTTTGCCCGGCCTTCCCGGATCAGCGCCAGCGTCTCCGGCTGCATGACGATCCGCGCCTCCGCGGTGGCCGTGCGCTCGGTCTCGTCCTTGTCCCCGACATCGACCATGCGGGCGGCACCCTTGTCGTCGAAATGGGTGAAACCGGACATGGTCAGGACGCTGCCTGCAGGGCGGCGGCCGGATCCCGCAGCAGCGCCTGAACGGCGGCGGAAACATCATCCTGACGCATCAGGCTCTCCCCGATCAGGAAGCTGCGGCAGCCCGCTTCGGCCATGCGGTCCAGATCGGCGCGGCTGTTCAGGCCACTCTCGCTGACGGCGACACAATCGTCCGGCAGGGCGC
This sequence comes from Kordiimonadales bacterium IMCC3096, assembly GCA_016865035.1. GTDB lineage: Bacteria > Pseudomonadota > Alphaproteobacteria > Minwuiales > Minwuiaceae > Minwuia. The sequence continues at coordinate 887,245 of CP018227.1, read as the reverse complement.
GGGCGCAGGCGATGGTGGTCTCCAGGCTGACGTCGAGGGTCTTGAGATTGCGGTTGTTGATGCCGATCAGGCGGCTCTTCAGATGGGTGCGGGCCCGTTCGAGTTCGCCGATGTCATGCACCTCCACCAGGACATCCATGCCCCAGCCGAGGGCCGCGTCCTCCAGTTCCTTCGCCTGACCGTCCGACAGCGCCGCCATGATCAGCAGGATGCAGTCGGCCCCGAGTGCCCGTGCCTCCGCCACCTGGTAGGTGTCGAGCATGAAGTCCTTGCGCAGCGCAGGCAGCGACACGGCGGTCCGTGCCGCGACCAGATAGCCGTCCGCGCCCTGGAAGTAGGGAATGTCGGTCAGTACCGACAGGCACGATGCGCCGCCTGCCTCATAGGCGCGGGCCAGCGACGGCGGATCGAAGTCGGCGCGGATCAGTCCCTTCGACGGGGATGCCTTCTTGATCTCCGTGATCAGCCCGTAGCGCCCGGCCGCCTGGTCCCGCTCCAGCGCAGCGATGAAGCCCCGGGGCGCATCCGCCGCCCGGGCGGCAGCCTCGACGGCGGCCAGCGGACGTTCTGCCTTGCAGGCGGCGATATGCTCACGCTTGTCGGCGCAGATGCGGTCGAGAACCGTGCCGGTGTCCGTCGTCATGCCTCAGGCCCCTCCGGTTTCATTGGAGATGGCGACAAGCTGCTCCAGCCGTGCCAGCGCCCTGCCGTTGTCCAGCACCTCTGCCGCCATTGCCGCGCCCTCACGCAGGGTCTCCGTCTTCTCGGCAACGATCAGACCGGCGGCGGCGTTCAGCAGCACGATGTCGCGGAAGGCATTCTTCTGCCCCTGCAGCACCCCGCGCAGGGCTGCCGCGTTCTCAGCCGGTTCCCCGCCTTTCAGGTCATCCGGTGATGCGACGGCCAGACCGGCGTCTTCCGGGGTGACGTCGAAGGTGCGGACCTGGCCGTTCGCCAGTTCGGCCACGTGGGTAACACCGGTGGTGGTCAGTTCATCCATGCCGTCCGCGCCATGCATGACCCAGACACGGTCTGCGCCAAGCTGGTTCTGCACATGGGCCAGAGGCTCGACCCACTGCTTCGCGAACACGCCCATGATCTGACGCTTTGCACCTGCCGGGTTGGACAGCGGTCCAAGCAGGTTGAAGATCGTGCGTGTCCCCAGTTCCACCCGTGTCGGGCCGACGTGGCGCATCGCACCGTGATGGCGCGGGGCCATCAGGAACCCGATGCAGGCATCCCTGAGAGACTTCTCCACCAGCGGGAACGGGCATTCGATGTTGACGCCCAGCGCGGTCAGCACGTCCGCCGCACCGGTCTTGGAGGACAGGGCGCGATTGCCGTGCTTGGCCACCGGAATGTCATGGGCCGCCAGCACGAAGCTGACCGCGGTGGAGACGTTCCATGTGCCCTTGGCATCGCCGCCGGTGCCGCAGGTGTCGATGGCGTTGGCCGGGGCGGTGATGCCCTGGGCCTTGGCCCGCATGGCCATGGCGCCGCCGGTCAGTTCATCGACCGTTTCACCACGCACCCGCAGCGCCATCAGGAATGCGCCCATCTGCGACGGCGTGGCATCGCCGGACATCATGATGTCGAAGGCGGTGCGGGCATCCTCCACGGAAAGTTCCTGGCGCTCGGCCACGCGGCCGATCAGCCCCTTGAAGGTCTCGATCTCGTTGGTCATCAGGCTGCCCTCTTCAGTCCGGCAGAATTCAGGAAGTTGCCGAGCAATGCATGGCCATGCTCCGAGGCAATGCTCTCCGGGTGGAACTGGACCCCGTGCACCGGGCGGTCCCGATGCTGCAGGCCCATGATCACCCCATCCTCGGTGCGGGCGGTGACCTCCAGCACGTCCGGCACACTGGCCGGCGCGACGGTGAGCGAATGGTAGCGCGTGGCGGAGAAGCCGTCGGGCAGCCCCTCGAAGACGCCCGTGCCCGCGTGGTGGACCCTGGACATCTTGCCATGCATCAGTTCTTCGGCGCGCACGACCTCGGCACCGAAGGCCTGCCCGATGGTCTGGTGGCCCAGGCAGACGCCGAAGATCGGCAGATCCGCAGGCGCATTGCGCACCAGATCAAGGGAGATGCCGGCACTCTCCGGCCGACCGGGGCCGGGGGAAAGCACCACTGCCTCCGGCTTCAGGGCGAGTGCATCCTCCACGCTGATCATGTCGTTTCGCCAGACTGTGACCCTGGCACCCAGTTCGCCCAGATAGTGAACGAGGTTATAGGTGAAACTGTCATAGTTATCGATCAGCAGAATCATGGTGTCGGTCCCAGGCGAACAGCGCCGGAGGGCGCGCCGAATTCCGCCGCACCGTCAGGGCGGCGTCAAGAAAACAGTGCGAACGCGGGGCGTCAAGCATGTCGCAGCATCAGGGCAGGGGTGGAAGGACGCGACAGGTGCGTCGATTGGGGCTTGGCGTTCTGCTGCTGGCCCTCGGCGTGCTGGCGCTGGCGCTGTTCTGGCCGGACCGGGTGGTGGAGCCGACGGTGCTTCACCCGGGTCAGCGGATGGATGCCAGAGCGCCCGACGGCAGTCCGGCACTGGACCGGCTGGTGGCGATCTTCCCGCGACTGACCGCGACCGTCCCGTCGCGTGAAACCGACGGTCGCGCGCGCATTGCCATCGTGCTGGACGACATGGGGCCGGACCGGGCCGCCCTGAAACGCGCCTCCGGCCTGCCGGTCGCCGTGACCTTCGCCTTCCTGCCCTATGCCGACAATGTGCGCGAACTGGCGAACGGCGCACGCGGGGCGGGGCGCACTGTCCTGCTGCACATGCCGATGGAGCCGATCGGCCCGGCAAATCCCGGTCCCGGAGCACTGCTGGCGGATCAGCCACCGGCGGAGCAAATCGCCCGTCTGGACGCGGCACTGGCGAAATTCGACCGGCTGGATGGCATGAACAACCACATGGGCAGCCGGCTGACGGCGGACCGGGAGGCCATGGACCGGATCATGGCGCGGCTGGCGGGGCGGGGCCTGTTCTTCCTGGATTCCCGGACCACGGCGGACACTGTCGCCGCAGGGGCGGCGGAACAGGCCGGACTGCCGACGCTGTCGCGCGACGTGTTTCTGGACGCTGATGGTACAGGCGCGATGGCGGCGGCGCAGTTGCGGCGTACGCTGGAGATTGCGTCAGCGACCGGGCAGGCCATCGCCATAGGGCACCCGCACCGGCGGACACTGGATGCGCTGGACGCATTCGTCGCGAACCTCGACCGGACACGGTTCCGCCTGGTTCGGCTCTCCGATCTGGTGCAGGTCAGCGCGGCGCGTTGACGCCACCGCTCTGGGCGAAGCGGACGGCTTCCTCCGCCGCGCGCATCAGGGCCTTGGCCTTGTTCACCGTCTCCTGATACTCGGCTTCCGGGTCACTGTCGGCGACCACGCCGCCGCCGGCCTGCACATGCATGACCCCGTCCTTGACGATGGCGGTGCGCAGCACGATTGCCGTGTCCATGGCACCGCTGGCCGAGAAATAGCCGATGCCCCCCGCGTAGAGGTGGCGCTTGTCACTCTCCAGCTCGTCGATGATCTCCATGGCGCGGATCTTCGGCGCACCGCTGACGGTGCCGGCCGGGAAGCCGCCGATCAGGGCGTCCAGCGCATCATGCGCCGGGTCCATCTCCCCTTCCACGTTGGAGACAATGTGCATGACCTGGCTGTAGCGTTCGATGGCGAACTCCTCGGTCACCTTCACGGTGCCGATCTTCGCCACACGGCCCACGTCGTTGCGGCCCAGGTCGAGCAGCATCAGGTGTTCCGCCAGTTCCTTCGGATCGGCAAGCAGCTCCTTCTCCAGCGCCAGATCCTCCGCCGGGGTCGCTCCGCGCGGTCGGGTTCCGGCAAGCGGGCGGACCGTGACCAGGCCATCGCGCACGCGCACCAGGATCTCCGGGCTGGAACCGACGACGGAGAAATCGCCGAAATTCAGGTAGTACAGGAACGGCGAGGGATTGGTCCGGCGCAGGGCGCGGTAGAGCGCGAACGGCGGCAGTTCGAATGGCACCTCGAAGCGCTGCGACGGCACCACCTGGAAGATGTCGCCGGCGCGGATGTACTCCTTCGCCTTCTCCACCATGGCGTAGTACTCGGGCCGGGTCATGTTGGACTTCGGCTCCGGCAGGCTTGCCAGATTGTCCACGCCGCTGCGGCTGTAGGGCAGGGCGCGTTCGAAATCGGCCACCGTATCCGCCAGCCGCTCGCAGGCCCGGTTGTAGGCCTGGCGTGCGCCGACGCCGGGCTGCGGCCAGACCGGTGTCACGATGCTGACCATGTCGCGCACGGAATCGAAGATGGCGATGACGGTCGGGCGCACATACAGCGCGTCGGGCACACCCAGCACGTCCCTGTTGGCGGCGGGCAGCCGTTCCATCAGCTTCACGGTGTCGTAGGCCATGTAGCCGAACAGCCCCGCCGACATGGGCGGCAACTGGTGCGGCATGTCGATATGCATCTCCGCCACAAGCTTGCGGAAGCTCTCCAGCGTCGGTTCGGCACAGGGCTCGAACGCGTCCGGGTCGAACCGGGCGGAGCGGTTGATCTCGGCGCTGTTGCCATGCGCGCGCCAGATCAGGTCCGGCTTCATGCCGATGAAGGAATAGCGACCGCGCACGGCGCCACCTTCCACCGATTCCAGCAGGAAGACGTTCGGGCGGCCGTCCGCCAGCTTCATGAAGGCGGAAACCGGGGTTTCCAGGTCGGCGACGATCTCGGTCCAGACCACCTGGCCCTCACCCGCGTCATACCGGGTGGCAAAGTCATCCGCGCTTGGTGTGAAGGCCATGGCTCAGGCTCTCCTGATCGGGTCGGGCCGGTCGGCCGCGACCGCTATTCGATGTCGCGCAGCAGGGCCGGATCGATGGCCTGGATCATCGCCTGGCGATTGACCCCGACGCCGAACTCGTCCCGCAACTGCTGCTGATAGGTGGCGAAGGCATCCTCGGCCATGGATTCACCGATGGCGGCCTCCAGTGCCGCAATCTGGCCAGCACTCTCGAGCGGATTGGCCTCGACGATCTCCACAACCTCGGCCAGGACCTGGGCGGGTTCGCTGGCGTGCGCACCGGCCGCATGGTCTCCGGCCTGGGCCGAGAAGACGACCGAGCGCAGGTTGCCCGCCAGCTCCGGTGCGCCGCCCTGGCGGGTCACGCTGTCTGCGGTCTGCACCGTCACATCGAACTCGCTGGCCAGTCCGTCAAGCGTGGTGCCTGCCTGCAGGCGCTCCAGCAACTTGTTGCGCACGTCGGCGGCAGCTTTGGCCAGGTTCTCTGCCCGCCATGCCGCTGTCACTTCCGTTTCCACCTCGGCGAAGGGGCGCAGTTCCGGTTCCATGACCTCCACGACCTCGACAACGAAGTAGCCGCCATCGCTGGTTTCATGCCGCTCCAGGTCCTCGTCCTGGGTCTGCGCGAAGGCTATCTCGAGAGCCTGCGGCGGCAGCGGCGTATCCAGTTCCGCGCCGTTCATGTCGACACCATTGCGGTCAATGGGACCAATCTCCCGCACCGCGACACCGACGGCATCGCCGACAGCGCGCAACCGGTTGCCACCAGCCAGTTCGTCCTCGACCTGGTTACCGAGATCAATGACGCGTTCCAGCGCGTGCTCGATCCGGATGGCGTTCAGCAATTCCTCGCGCACCTCCGCAAGCGGTCGCGTGGTCGCCTCCGTCACCTCGGTGACCTGCACCAGATGCCAGCCAAAGGCGGTCTGCACCGGTCCGGCAACCTCACCGACCGACGCGTTGAACACGGCGTCGCCGAGATCACCCGGTACGTCGCCGGGGCGCACGGTGCCCAGGCTGGTCGGTGCGTTGCCGTTCTGCTTCTCCACGGCGGCAGCGAAGGACAGGCCCTCGTTCACGCTGGCCAGCACGGCGTTGGCCGCATCCTCGTCCGGGAAGATCGCCTGATCCACCGTGCGGGAACCCGCAACGCTGAAGCTGGCGATCTGATCCTGATAGGCCTGCTCGATCTCCGCGTCATCCACGACGATATCCTGGGCGATGATCTCGGGGGACAGGTCGATCAGCAGGATGCGACGGCGTTCCGGGGTGGAGAACAGCTCCGGGTGGGCTTCGTGATAGGTCGTCAGATCGTTCTCGCTCGGCGGTGCCGTGTCGGCCAGACGGTCATTCGGCACGGAGATGAAACGGATGTTCCGCGCCTCGTTCTGGAACGCGAACAGGGCCCTGGCGTAGGCATTGACGCCCACCTCCAGCCCGGCAGTCACGGATGCCTGGATCTGACGACGGATCAGGTCACCGCGCAGATCCTCGGCGAAGGCATTGGGGGAGCGGTAGCCAAGCTGGCGGATCACCTGCTCGAACCGGACAGGATCGTACTGGCCGAGCTGGTTCTGGAAGTTCGGGTTGGCGTGGGCCGCCGCACTGACGGCGGAGTCCGGCACGGCAAGGCCGAGTTCCGTCGCCCGCAGGTTCAGCGTCCGGCGGTCGATCAGCGACGACAGCACCTGGTCATAGATGCCGAATGCCAGTGCCTCGCGCGGCTGCAGCACCATGTTCTGCTGTTGCTGGAGCAGGCGCAGGCGGCGGCTCGCCTCGTTCGCGAACGTGCTGGCGTCGATCACTTCCCCGCCGACGTCCGCCACCGGCGGATTGGTCGGGCCGGTGATGTAGTCGTTGATCCCCCAGAAGGCGAAACTGAGAATGAGCAGGACCAGCAGGATTCGTACGACCCACTTGCCTGCGCCCTTGCCGAGATTGCTGATCATGATCCGCCGCTGATGTCCGTGATATTGAGGATGGCGGACATTACGCATCAGGCGGTGCATCCGCAACCTGCGGAAGGCGCGTTCTCGGCGGGATCAGGCGGATTTGGGCTGCGGGGCGCGAATCGGTTGGCTTGGCGGCCCCGACAGCGGATGCTTGGGGTTGGTGAACGGGCTGAATTGACGGGGGCAGGACATGCGCAAGATGCTGATCGCGGGAAACTGGAAGATGAACGGCCTTGCCGGTGATGCTGCGCGCGAAGCCACGGCACTCGCCGAAGGGCTCTCGGTCGCCGCACATGTGCATCTGCTGATCGCGCCGCCCGCGACCCTGATCTCGCCCCTGCGCATCACGCTGTTCGAACGAGGCATTGCCGACCGCGTGGCCGTCGCGGGACAGGACTGCCACGCGGAGGTCAGTGGCGCACACACCGGCGATGTGTCGGCGGAGATGATCGCCGATCTGGGCGGCAGCCACGTCATCGTCGGCCATTCGGAACGGCGCACGGATCACGGTGAAACCGACGCTATCGTCAAGGCCAAGGCGGAGGCTGCGCTGCGCGCCGGTCTGATCGCCATCGTCTGTGTCGGCGAGACGGAGGCGGAGCGGCGCGCGGGCGAGACCCTGGCGGTGCTGCAGCGGCAGGTCAGCGGCTCGCTGCCGGAAGGTGCCACGATGGTGAACACGGTCGTTGCCTACGAGCCTGTCTGGGCCATCGGCACCGGCCTGACCCCGTCCACCGATGACATCGTGGAGGCCCATGCGGCGATCCGTGCCACGGCGGCGGCCCGGATCGGCGACGTCGATACCCTGCGGATCCTCTATGGCGGCTCGGTAAAGCCGGGCAACGCCGCTGAACTGCTCGCGCTCGAGGGGGTCGATGGCGCCCTGGTGGGCGGTGCCAGCCTGAAGGCGGCCGATTTCCTGAGCATCGCGGCGGCGGCACCCGTCAGGGAATAGATCAGCCTGGCTGTTTGGCGTCGTCCTGTTCCTGCGCCAGGACGGCCCGCAGACCGCTGCGATAGTCCGGGTACTGCAGCTTCACACCCAGTTCCGACTTGATCAGATCATTGCTGACCCGTTTGCTCTCCCCATAGAAGCTGCGGCCCATCGGGCTCAGGTTGGCCTCCTCGAACGGGGTGTCGGGCGGGACAGGCATGCCCAGCAGATTGGCCGCGAATTCCACCACATCCTGCGGCGGTGCCGGTTCGTCATCGCAGACGTTGTAGATGCCCGCGCGCCGGGGGCGGTCGATGGAGGCCAGCAGGGTCCGGGCGATATCCGCGACATGGATGCGGGAGAATACCTGACCGTCCCGGATCACCCGCCGTGCGGTACCCTCCCGCAGGGCCCTGAAACCATTGCGTCCGGGGCCGTAGATTCCGGCGAGGCGGAAGATCTGAACGGCGGCGTCGGTTTCGTCCTGCAGGTCCAGCCATTGCCGTTCCGCCAGCACCCGCCGTTCCCCGCGCCGCCCGGCGGGCTTCAGTTCCCCGGTTTCGTCCACCCAGCCACCCTGCCGGTCGCCATAGACCCCGGTGGTGGAGAGATAGGCCACCCACTCCAACGTCGCACAGGCGAGGATCTGCCCGCGTGCGTGGCGCAGTACCGGATCGCCGTCATCGTCCGGGGGGATCGACGCAACAATGTGGGTGACGCCATCCAGCGCCCCGTCGGGCAGTGGGGCACGCCCGTCGAAGGCCACCCCTGCCACATCAGCGGGCAGGGACCCGGCCGTCCGCTCGGTTGCCGCGATCGAGAAGCCGCGCTGGCGCAGCTGTGGTGCCAGGGTCTTGGTGGAGAAGCCATATCCGAAACAGAACAGCCTCATTCCCGTGCCTCCAATCCGAATTTCGCGGCCAGCCGGTCAATGCATCGGTCCAGATCAAAGGCTGACCGGACCCTGGCCTCACCTGCCTGACCCATGGCCTTTCGTGCCGCCGGATCACGCAGCATCCGTGACAGCGCAGCGGCCAGCGCCTGCGGATCGTCAGGGGGGACCAGCAGACCGGTCTCCCCGTCCCGCACCAGCTCCGGGATGGCCGAGACAGCGGTGGCGACCACCGGCAGCCCCTGGCTCTGCGCCTCCATCAGCACATTGGGCAGGCCGTCCCGGTCACCATCATCGGCGATCCGGCTGGCCAGCACGAACAGGTCCGCCTGTCGGCAGGCCTCCAGCACCGCCTGCTGCGGTTGCGGGCCGCGCCAGTCGATCCGGTCGGCAATGCCAAGCGCTTCCGCCTGCTGTTTCAGTTCGGCGAGTTGCTCCCCGCCCCCGATATGGATGAACCGCCAAGGCAGACCGATCTCCGCCAGCGCCTTCAGCAGCACCGGATAGCCCTTCTTCGTGACCGCCCGCCCGACGGACAGGATGACCGGCACAGGGTTCGCGGGACGCGTAGCGGGGGCAGGGGGAAAACGCGTCAGGTCAAGCCCGTGATAGACCAGACTGACCCGCCCTTCCGGTGCCAGTTCGGCCAGATGATCGGCATTCGCTGCGGTGCAGGTCACGGCGAAGGCGCAGTCGGCAAGTTTCTCCCGCTTCTCCCACGCCGGGCTGGTCCAGATGTCCTTGGCATGCGCGGAGACACTCCACGGCAGCCCCTTCAGCAGCGCGGCATAGCGGGTGGTGGAGGCCGGAGTGTGCAGGAAATGGGCGTGCAGGCGGGTGACCGACGGCGGCAGTTCGGCGGCCAGCACCACGGCCTGCCCGAAGCGGCGCACACGGTTCACGGTCGGATCGCGCCGGTAGTCCCGCCCGAACAGGGCAGTGGCAGCCTGCCAGGTCGGCCAGGCGGAACATGTGCGCCACGCCTGGCGGACCCGTGCAGGCTCATCGCGCAGATATTCGGGCAGATAGCTGACCGGGGCCGCGATGTCCTGATGCACGGGATGGCTTGTCGTATCGGTCGGATGGCGCAGGGACCAGATGTCGATGGCCAGGCCGCGCTGTTCCAGCGCCAGGATCTCCTGGGCGATGAAGGTCTCCGAAAGCCGGGGATAGCCCTTCAGGACGAAGGCCACCCGCCCGGTCGCGGGAGGGGCAGTGCTCAAGCCGGCTTGACCGCAATCCGTGCGGCCGTGTCGATGCGGTTCAGGTAGGGGCGATTGCCCTTCTCGGCGAAATATTCGTCCGTGGCCTGACGCGCGCCGGCATAGGCCCCATAGTCGTCGATGATCAGGAAGCCGCCGGTGGTGAGCCGCGGATAGAGATGATCGAGTTCGTGGCGGGTGGACCGGTACCAGTCGGTGTCCAGCCGCAGCAGGGCGATCCGGTCCGGCGCAACCTCCGGAATGGTTTCCTCCACCACGCCCTTCACGTAGATCAGCCGGTCCTCCGGATAGCCGGTGCTGGCCAGATTGGCCTTCACCTGATCGATGGGCGCGTAGCACCATTCGTTGTGGTCATCGCGCTGCTGCATCTCCCAGCGGCTGATCGTGTCCGATCCATCGCGCTGGCGGATGTCGATCTCCTCCGGTTTCACCATGCCGGTGTAGGTGTCATAGAGGTAGATGTTGCGGTCGGTGACGCCCATGTGCAGCAGGGTCAGCGCCATGGTCATGGCACTTCCGCCCTGCCAGACGCCGCATTCGACGAAATCGCCGGGAATGTCCTGCTCCACCACATGTTTCGTGGCGGCATAGAGCGCGTGAACGCAGTCCGGTGTGGTCAGGGTGTGGTCGCCCACCTTGCCGAAGATCTCGCTGAAGATCGGCTCCATGTCCCGCGGCAGCTTCATCTGCCGGTTGCGCAACCCGTGCTGCGGCAGCTTGCGGAACGTGAAGTCGTAGCCGTAGCGCAGGGCCAGCTTCTTCAGTTTCATGTTGACCATTGTCTGGACCGCCTGTCGTTCAGGCCGCGCGGGCCGGATCACGACCAAGGCGACGTTCCTGCTCCCGACGGTAGGGTGCGGGCAATTGCAGTTCCGTCGCCACGTTGCGGAAGTGGAAGCCGAGGCTGATCCGCGGTTCATCGGTACGATTGTGGAACGAGGCATGGACCGTGTAGGTGTGCGCCAGGACGGCGTCACCGGCCTCCAGCACCATCGGCACCGGTTCGCGGAACGCGCTCATCTCGCAGCGCAGGTTCTCCAGCCCGAACTCGTCAGTGGCCACATCGTGAAAGATGCGTCCCAGCTTGTGGGTGCCGGGAACCATCCAGATGCAGCCATTGTCCTCGTTCGTCGCCGTCATGGGCACGAAGACACAGCACACGCGGGAATCGCTCAGACCCCAGTAGACACCATCCTGGTGCCAGTGCTTGGTCCGCACTTCCTGCGGCAGCTTGGTGAATGCGAAGCTCTGCAGCAGCGTGGACGGCCCGTTTGCCGCCTCGATCAGGCCCTGGATCCGGTCGGAACGCATCATCTCATCGACCGCAGCGGACTTCGTGTTGATGTCCTTCTGCCGACGATGGTTCTCCGCCACCAGCCGTTCCACATCCGGGCGTATCCGCGCGAGTTGAGCCTGCGGGATCCAGTCCTTCAGGATGACGTAGCCGTCCCTGTTGTACTGCTCCGCCTGCTCTACCGTCAGCAGATCGCCTGCTTCGGCGGGCACGAACTGCTGTGCTTCGATGAAATCATTGATCGCCATGAGGCGTATTTAGTCCCTGATGGATGAAACGCAAAGTCCGGTGGACCACGGTCGGATCGTCGCAGGGGCAGGGTCACACGGGCGGCGGAACCGTTCAGAACATCTTCCGCACGGCACTGGTCCTGACCTTCCCCTTCCGGTCCAGCCATGGCGCGGCCAGGCGGTTGACGTTGGTCAGGCCCTCCAGCAGGCCGGGGACGACGATGTCGGAAGGCTTCTTCTGGCGCGGCAGGGCACGGATCGCGGCGGCCATGACCTCCGGGTCGCGGTCATCGTCCAGCGGTGTCATCTGCACCAGGCCGAGCGCCGCAGCGCGTTCCGCGCGGATCGTCTGTTCCATCCGGGGCACGCTGCGCGGCACGATGATGGCGCGCTTGTCCAGCGAGAGCACCTCGCAGAAGGTGTTGTAGCCGCCCATGGCGACCACCCCTGCCGCGCTGGCCATCAGGTTCTCGAAATGCGGGTCGAAGGTAATGGCCTCCACCCTGTCCAGCTTCGCGGCACGTTCATGGAACCCGGCCTGCAGTTCCGGGGCCATGAAGGGACCAAGCGCCAGCAGCGCCGGATAGGGCAGCAGCGGATCGGTCTCATAGGCGCGCAGGACCCAGTCGATCAGCGCATCGCCGTCACCGCCACCACCGGTCGTGACGAGCAGGAACGGGCGGTTGGTGATCTCCGGCAGGGAAACGGAAGGCGCGGTGCTCGGCCGCCGGGGCAGATAACCGGTGTAGACCATCTTGCGCGACACGCTCTCCGGAATTTCCAGTCCTTCCAGCGGGTTGCAGATCTGCGGCAGGCCATAGACCCAGATGTCGTCGTACAGGTCTTCCAGCGCCGGCAGCACGTTCTTGCGCTGCCATTCGGGTACCAGCAGCTTCGGTTCGTCCATGACGTCGCGCAGGCCGAGTACCAGCCGGGTGCCGCGCTTCTTCAGCATCTCCAGCGTCGGCATGACCTCGCCCCGCAGGCCCAGCGGTTCCTTGTCGACGATGAAGATGTCGGGATCGAAGCTTTCCGCCGTGTGCTGGATGATCGACGCGCGCAGCGCCAGCATGTCCTCGATATCCAGATGCAGGTTCAGCGAGGTATATTCGCCGTTGCGCAGCTTGATGACACCGGGGACGCGCACGAAATCCACGCGGGCGCGAAAGTCGAAGCTGCCGATGATCGGCGAACCCGACAGTATCAGCACCGACAGGTTCTTGTTGTTCTCGACCAGCGAATGGGCAATTGCCCGGCAACGCCGCAGGTGTCCCAACCCGAAAGTATCGTGGCTGTAGATCAGGACACGCGAACCTTTTCCGTTCGCCATTCTATTCCCCATTGCGCCGATTGTTCCGGCTGGTGTTGCGCGGGACTATGGCAGAATCGTCACGTGGCGGCAAACGGCTTGTCGGTGGCCAAGCATCGCGATTGTCGCAGGGGGCGCGGTCCACTAAGGTTCGTGACAGAGAACGTCTGCGCGGTGCTGGGCCGGGGGTGGCAACCAGCATGCGCCATGCGTGAGGGGGAAGCGGCTTGGAACGGAACGTATTCAGTTTCATCCTGAAATACAGCTATCGCCAGCAGATCGTCCTGGTGCTGCTTGCGGTGGTGAACATGCCGTTCACGATGCTCGGCTACACGCTGGTCGAGAAGATCGTGAACGAGGGTATTCAGGGCTTCCGCAAGGTTCCCGAAATGGTGACCCAGGCTGATGGCTCGACCATCGAGAAATCGGTCAAGACAACGATCGACTTTCCTGAGGCCGTCTTCAACATCGGGCCCGAGTTCGATCAGGTCATTTTCCTCTTTGTCCTCGTGGGTCTGTTCCTGCTGAACATCCTGCTGCTGCAGGGCATCAAGTACGCGCTGAACGTCTATCGCGGTGTCACGGCGGAACGCATGCTGCGGCGCCTGCGCTATGCCCTGTTCCAGCGCATCCTGCGGTTCCCCAAGCCGACGTTCAAGAAGACCAGCCAGGGTGAGGTGATCTCCATGATCACCGGCGAGGTGGAGCCGCTGGGCGGTTTCGTCGGCGAATGTTTCTCCCTGCCGGTGATGCAGGGCGGCATCATGCTGATGTCGCTCGGCTACATGCTGATCGCGGACTGGAAGCTGGCGCTGGCCGCCGTCGCGCTCTACCCGCTGCAGTTCTACATCATCCCGAAACTGCAGAAGCGTGTGAACCTGCTGGGCAAGGAACGCGTCAAGCGCGTCCGGAAACTGTCGGAGAAGATCGGTGAGACGGTCACGGGCATCGGCGAAATCCATGCCCATGACGCCTCCAACCTGGAGCTGGCGACATTCTCCGAGCGGCTGAACGGCATCTATTACATCCGCCTGCAGATCTACATCTGGAAGTTCATCATCAAGTTCGTGAACAACTTCATCCAGCAGCTCGGTCCGGTGATGTTCTATTCCATCGGCGGCTATCTGGTGATCAAGGGCGAGCTTGACCTGGGTACCCTGTTCGCCGCCATCAGTGCGCACAAGGAAATCGGCGCGCCCTGGAAGGAACTGCTGGGCTACTACCAGCGTCAGGCCGACGCCCGCATCAAGTACGAGCAGGTGGTGGAGCAGTTCGCCCCGGCCGGACTGTTCGAGGAAGAGCGTCTGATGAGCGAGCCGGAAAGCCCGGTCCGCTTCGAAGGCGAGATCAAGGCCAGCGGCGTCACCCTGACCGACGACCAGAACAACAGCATTCTCGACTCGGTCAGTTTCACGCTTGGCCTGGACAAGCGGGTCGCCCTGGTGGGCGGCGGCGGATCCGGGCGTGATGAGCTGGCCGAGGTGATGGCCCGGCTGATCGACCCGGACCGTGGCACGGTCAACTATGGCGAGCACCTGCTGCAGGGCCTGCCGGAAGCGGTCACGGGACGGCGGATTTCCTTCGTCGACAATGCGCCGTTCATCTTCAACCTGACGCTCGGGGACAACCTTTTCTACGGCCTGAAGCATCGGCCGCTGAAGGAAGCGACCTACGAGGGCGACAGGAAGAAGGAGCGCGACAGCTACGTCACCGAGGCGCAGGCTTCAGGCAATCTGGATTACGACCTCGCCGCAGACTGGGTGGACTATGGTGCCGCCGGGGTCGAGGACAATGTCGGCCTGCGCCGCGCGGGTATCGAGGCGCTGAAGGTCGTCGGACTGGACGAGGATGTCTATCAGTTCGGCCTGCGCGGGCGGATCGATCCGGAGAAGCGGAGCGATATCGCCGAGGGTGTGCTGAAGGTGCGCAAGGCGCTCGACGAGCGGCTGACGGACCCGTCCCTGGCCGTCCTGATCGAACGGTTCGACCCGGCGGCGTACAATTCCAATGCGTCCCTGGCCGAGAACCTGCTGTTCGGCACGCCGGTCGGCGATACCTTCGATCTCGACCATCTGGCGGACCACCCCTACATCCTGGAGGTGCTGGAGAAGGTCGGCATGACGGATCAGATGGTCAGCATGGGCTATCAGGCCGCCGCTACCATGGTCGAACTGTTCTCCGACCTGCCTCCGGACCACGAACTGTTCCAGCAGTTCAGCTTTGTCTCGTCGGACGACCTGCCGGAGCTGCAGGGTCTGCTGGCGCAATATACCAAGGACCAGCTGGATGGGCTGAAGCCGCATGAGCGCGCGAAGCTGATGTCGCTGCCGTTCAAGCTGGTACAGGCAAGGCACCGTCTCGGTATCATCGACGACGCGGTGAAGATGAAGGTGCTGGAGGCGCGCAAGGCCTTTGCCGAGAACCTGCCTGACGACCTGTCCGGCTCGGTCGCCTTCTTCGATCCGGACCGCTACAACGCCGCGGCCAACATTCAGGACAACATCCTGTTCGGCAAGATCGCCTACGGTCAGGCGCAGGCGCAGGACCGTGTCGGTTCCCTGATGCGGGAGGTCATGGCGGAACTGGGCATCATCGAGACGGTGTCGGAGGTTGGTCTGGAGTTCGAGGTCGGTATCGGCGGTTCGCGCCTGACCGGTGCCCAGCGCCAGAAACTGGCCCTTGCCCGTGCAGTGGTGAAACGTCCGGATGTCCTGATCCTGACCGAGGCCACGGCATCGCTGGATACCAGCAGCCAGGCACGGATTCTCGATGGCCTTCTGACCGACTTCGAGGGTCGTTCCATCATCTGGGGTGTGCATCGCCCGGCGATGGCGGAACGCTTCGATCATGTGCTGGTCATGAAGGGCGGACGCATTGTGGAGAGTGGCAGCTTCGAGGAACTCAGCAAGGAAGGCACCGCGCTTTCCCAGCTTATCGCAGCCGAAGCCGCCTAGGGGAGATACGACCTTGAGCCTGAATGAAGAAGTCGAACTGCTGCGTCAGATCCCGATGTTCCAGAAGGTGGAACAGTCGAAGCTGAAGCTGCTGGCCTTTACCTCGGAGCGGCTGACGTTCCCTGCCGGGGAGATGGTCTGCGAACAGGGGGAGCCCGGCGATTCCATGTATGTCATCGTGCAGGGCGATGCGGACGTGATCGTGAATCTGCCGAACGGGCCGCTGACCGTCGCGCAGTTGCACAAGAACAGCTTCTTCGGCGAGATCGCGATCCTGTGCGACATCCCCCGAACGGCCACGATCAAGGCCAAGACCGAGCTTGTCACCCTGCGGATCACCAAGGACCTGTTCTATCGCCTGGTTTCGGAGTTCCCGCAGATGACCATCGAGATCATGCGGGAGATCGCCTTCCGCCTCGACCGGACGACGCAGGACCTGCAGCAGGCCCGCAATGACCTGAACAAGCTGCAGGGGGTCGACTAGGGCCGGACGGGACCGGCCCGGTTCAGCGAAGATGAGTCGCCTCGATTCCGTCATCGAACGCCTTTGCGCGCAGCGCGCGTGTCTCGACTGGGCCGCATCCGCCATCGACGGTCTTTCCGGCGATGTGCTGGAGCTTGGCCTGGGCAACGGACGCACCTTCGACCATCTGCGCAGCCTGCTGCCTGACCGCCGGATTCTGGTGTTCGAGCGTCAGGTGAACGCCCATCCGGACTGCATTCCCGCCGATGAGGACCTGCTGCTGGGCGATTTCCTCGAAACCCTGCCGCGGGCCGCGCGGATGATCGGCCGCTCGGTGGCACTGATCCATGCCGACACCGGAACCGGGGACAAGGCCGCCAGTGTCGCCATGGCCGCGATGATCGCACCGCTGCTGTTGCCCCTGTCGCAGGCGGGAACGATCCTGGTCAGCGACCAGCCGCTGCCGGATCCGGCTTTCGCGCCACAGGACCTGCCGCAGGGCGTGCGTCCCGGGCGCTATCACATCCACAAACGCATCTGAACGAACGGACGGACCCGCAATGTCTGAAAGCATTGAAGAGACGAAGCGCGAGCGTGCGCTCCGCATCCTGCGCAGCCGCCCGCTGGCCCCGGCCAGCGAACTGCTGGGGCAGTATCTGATGGACTGCGACCCGGACCGGGGCTGGGCGCGGGTGCGCTACACGGCCCGGCCGGAATTCATGAACGGCATCGGTGTCGTCCAGGGCGGCATCCTGACCGCCATGGTCGACGAGGCCATGGCTGTCGCCTGCATCATCAGGGGTAACTTCGGCATCATCATCCCGACCCTGGAACTGAAGGTCAGCTTCCTGAACGGTGGCAAGCCCGGGGAACTCTTCGCCGAGGGTCAGGTCGAGAAGCTGGGCAAGTCGGTGGCCTTCCTGTCCGGCCGCCTGTTCGACGCCGATGGCGAGATCGTCGTCACGGCCACCGCGACGGGACGGGTGCTGCAGCGCAAACCGAAAGGAGCCTGACGGCCTACTCCGCCGCCGCCGCCGCGCCGTTCAGGGGCAGGCCGAGCGTTTCCCAAACGGCCAGCAGCGCCTCGACCAGTTCATCCATCAGCTCATCGCTGTGGCGCGGGCCGGGGGTGATGCGCAGCCGTTCGGTGCCGCGGGGCACCGTGGGATAGTTGATCGGCTGGATGTAGATGCCATGCACGTCCAGCAGCATGTCGGTTGCCTGCTTGCACAGGGCCGGGTCACCGACCAGCACCGGGACGATGTGGGTGTTGGACCGCATCACCGGCAGCCCGACCTCGGCCAGACGGCGTTTCAGGGTGGCGGCGCGCTCCTGCTGCTGCTCCCGCTCCAGATTGCTGGTCTTCAGGTGGCGGATGCTGGCAACCGCGCCAGCCGCGACGCCGGGGGGCAGTGCCGTGGTGAAGATGAAGCCGGGGGCGTAGGAGCGCACGGTGTCCACCAGATCGGCGGAGGCGGCGATATAGCCGCCGATGACGCCGAAGCCCTTGGCCAGCGTGCCCTGGATCACGTCGATGCGGTCCATGACCTTCTCACGCTCCGCCACGCCGCCGCCGCGCGGGCCGTACATGCCCACCGCATGCACCTCGTCCAGGTAGGTCAGCGCCCCGAACTCGTCGGCCAGGTCGCAGAACTTCTCCAGCGGGGCAATGTCGCCGTCCATGGAGTAGACGGATTCGAAGATCAGCAGTTTCGGCCGGTCCGGATCGGTCTCCTCCAGCAACTGCCGCAGGTGATCGACGTCATTGTGGCGGAAGATCTTCTTCTCGGCCCCGGAATGACGGATGCCGGCGATCATGGAGGCATGGTTCAGTTCATCGGAGAAGATGACACAGTCGGGCAGGAACTGGGCGATGGTGGAGATCGCGGCCTCGTTGGCGACAAAGCCGGAGGTCATGACCAGCGCGGCCTCCTTGCCATGCAGATCGATCAGTTCCCGTTCCAGTTCCACCAGCGGATGGTTGGTGCCGGAGATGTTGCGGGTGCCGCCTGCGCCGGCGCCCATCCGGTCGATGGCGTCCTTCATCGCGGTGGTCACGATGGGGCTCTGGCTCATGCACAGGTAGTCGTTGGAACACCAGACGACCACATCGGGCTTGTTGCCTCCGGAATGGTTGGTGGCGCGCGGGTAATGTCCGGCGTGGCGTTCCAGTTCGGTGAAGACGCGATACCGCTTCTCTTCATGCAGCGACTGCACGGCGCTGGAGAAGACTTTCGCATAATCCATTGGTGGAACCTTTCGACTGGTTCTGGATTCCGTCTCCGGCCCTTTCGGTACTGGAGAGGGTAGACATATCGGGCGCGCATTGTGCCGTCAAAACCCGCTTGCGGCGAGTGTGACGGATGCGACAATTCCGCGTCACGCGGGCCGGCCATGACCAGCTTCAGGTCGGGCAGAACCGCATGATCGCAGCGATCAGCAGGCCGATGCCGCCATACTGGATGATCACGAAGATGCTGCGCACGAGATGGTGCAGCAGGCCGACAGGTTTTCGCTGGCTGGGCCAGAGCGGTGCAATGCGCGGCAGGATGATCAGCGGCAGCAGCATGGCAATCAGGGCACCGATGCGGATGGTGGTCTGATCCCCGGCGGAGGCGACAGCCGCGCCAACGAAGATGATCAGCACGGCCGCGCTGGAGGCGACGCCGACCCAGCCGCCGGAAAGCAGGAACAGCAGCTTCACGTCGTGGTGCCGCCAGCCGAGCCAGAACATGCTCTGCGTCACCCAGACCACAAGCGCGAGCGGCCAGAGGATCGGCGGGTCCGCCGCGCACCGGTCAAGGCTCCAGCCCCACCAGAGTGCCGCCCCGCCGAGGGCGAGCAGCAAGAGCTGGCGCAGCACGAAGGCGGCGATGGTTGTCTGTTTCTGCGAGGCGGTCTGCATGCGGCGCAAACTGCGTCAGGCCCGCTGCCTTGGCATTGTGACCGATAGCCGCGCGATGCGGTTGACGCGGCGGGACCTTGCGGGAACACTCGCGGCTGCTTCGGGGAGGATGAGAATGACTGGCAATACTGCAACGGATGGCGAGGATCGCCGCAATGTGGCTGACGTGCTGCGGAGGCATGCCCGCGACAGCGGTGACAGTATTGCGCTGGTCTTCGGCGAACGGCGAACGGACTATGCGACCCTGGACCGCCAGGCCAGTTGCATCGCCAACGGTCTGATTGCCGCGGGCATTCGTCCCGGTGAGCGGGTCGGCCTGATCGCGAAGAATTCCGATGATTTCATCGCCCTCTACTATGGCTGTGCCAAGGCCGGTGCGGTGCTGGTGCCGGTGAACTGGCGCCTCGCGGTGCCGGAGATGGCCTACATCATCAACGACAGTGGTGCGCGTGTGCTGGTGCTTGGCCCCGGCTATCACCATCTGGGCACGGACCATCGGGGCGAGATGCCGGCCGTGGAGACCATCCTGGCGATCGATGGCCGGACCGAGGGCGTCGCCGAACCGGATGACCTGCGCGAATGGTACGGACGGCAGGCCGATGTCGATCCGATGGTGCCGGTGCTGGCGACGGATATTGCGGCGCAGCTCTATTCCAGCGGCACCACGGGGCACCCGAAGGGAGTCCAGCTCAGCCACTTCAGCTGCTTCGAGCTCTGGCCGATCCTGAGTTCCAACGAGACCAAGGCCTATGGCCGCTGGACCGCGTCGGACGTGAACCTGATCTGCATGCCGCTGTACCATGTCGGTGGCCTGAACAATGCCCTGGCCGGCCTGTACGTCGGGGCCATGACGGTGATCATGGCGGAGGCGGTGCCAGGCGAGATCCTGAAGCTGATTCCGCAGTACCGGGTGACCAAGTCCTTCATGGTGCCTGCGCTGATCAATTTCCTGCTGCAGTCGCCGGGCTGCGCGGAGACGGATTTCTCCTCCATCGACGAGATCTGGTACGGCGCGGCCCCCATTCCGGCGGAACTGCTGCGTCAGGCCATCGAGGTCATCGGCAACAAGTTCGGCCAGGCCTACGGGATGACGGAGAGCAATGGCGGCGGCGTCTACATGAGCCCCGACGAACATGACCTGTCGAAGCCTGAGCGCCTGCGGGCCTGTGGCCGGGCCGCGCCGGGCTACGAGATCCGCGTGGTCGATGAAACCGGCAAGGACGTACCGACCGGTGAGGTGGGGGAGATCATCCTGCGCTCCACCACCCTGATGTCGGGTTACTGGAATCTGCCCGATGCCACCGCGAGCACGCTGAAGGATGGCTGGCTGCATACCGGCGACGCCGGATACTTCGATGACGAGCAGTTCCTCTACATCTACGACCGGGTGAAGGACATGGTGATCTCGGGCGGTGAGAACATCTATCCGGCGGAGGTGGAGAGCGCCCTGTTCGGCCATCCGGCGATTGCCGATGTCGCGATCATCGGTGTCCCGGACGAACGCTGGGGGGAGGCCGTCAAGGCCGTGATCGTGAAGAAGGCCGGTGCCGAGGTGACGGAGGGCGAACTGATCGCCTATGCCCGCGAACGTATCGCCCATTACAAGTGCCCCAAGTCGGTGGACTTCATCGATGAACTGCCGCGCAACCCCACGGGCAAGATCCTGAAGCGCGAACTGCGCAAGCCCTACTGGGAGAAGGCCGGGCGCAATGTCAGCTGAGAAGTTTTCGTGAGCGATATTCCGATCATCGACCTGTCGCACCCGTCACGCCCCGAAGGCGGCGGCGTGCCGGCGCAGATCGCCACTGCCATGCAGCGCAGCGGGTTCTTCTACATCACCGGTCATGGTGTGCCGGACCAGGTCATTGCCGCTGCCGTGGAGGCAGCGAGAGGTTTCTTTCGCCTGCCGGTGGAGCAGAAGCGCAAGGTGGCCGTGACCCGGCACCATCGCGGTTTCAACGCACTGGGTGATGCGCGCATGTACGGGGCGAAGCGCCCGGACCACAAGGAGTTCTTCCAGATCGGCCTCGACCTGCCGCTGGATGATCCGGACGTGATGGCCGGTCAGCCGCTGCGCGGGCCGAACATCTGGCCCGACGCGCCCGCAGCGTTCCGCAGCGTCTTCGAAGCCTACTACGCGGCGATCGCGGACTGTGGCCAGCGGCTGTTGCAGGGCGTGGCGCTGAGCCTCGGGGTGGAGCGTGACTTCTTCGCGCCGTTCTATACCAAACCGCTGCAACGGACGCAGGCCGTCTGGTATCCGCAGCAGCCCCGCGCGCTGGGGGACGACCAGTTCGGCGTCGCGCCGCATACCGACTTCGGCCTGATCACGCTGCTCTGGCAGGATGACAATGGCGGGCTGGAGGTCTGTCTGCCGGATGGCACCTGGATCGCCGCGCCGCCCGTGCCTGGGTCGCTGGTGATCAATGCCGGGGATCTGATGGCACGCTGGACGGCGGGACGCTATCGCTCGACCCTGCATCGCGCCACCAACCGGCACGTGGCGGAACGCCTGTCCATCGCCACCTTCCATGACCCGGACTTCAATGCGCCAGTGAACCCCGCCGATCTGGTGGGGGTGGCGGCAGCAGACGGGGCGGAGGTGACCACGGCGGGCGCTCATATCCTGTCGCGGATCAACGAATCCTTCGGCTACCGCAAGACCGAGGCTGCGCGTGACGGGACCGTGGGCGCTTGATCGAGGCGCTGATCTATTTCACGGGGGCGTTCTTCCTGCTGATCATCACCCCCGGACCGGGCGTGCTCTCGGTTGCCGGGGTCGGGTCGGGTTTCGGCTATCGCACCGGAGTGCGCTACATCGCCGGGCTCTGGCTCGGAACCAACCTCGTGGCCATCGCGGTGGTCAGCGGTCTCGCCGTGGTGCTGGAAACGGTGCCGGAGCTGCAACTGGTCTTCCTGGTGGTCTCCGTCGCCTTCCTGTTCTATCTGGCGGCCCGGATCGCACTGGCCGGTTCGACGATAGCCTTCGCGCGGGCCGTGAAGGTGCCCGGCGCGGTCGATGGCATCTTCCTGCAGTTCGTCAATCCGAAGGCCTATGTGATCCACGGCACCCTGTTCGTCAGCTTTCCGCTCGGGTTCGAGAGCACGACCACCGAGATCATCGTCAAGTTCGTGCTGATCAACATCATCTGGGTGCCGGTCCACTTCGCCTGGCTCTACCTCGGGGTCTCCCTGAAACGCATGGCACTGGCACCCGCCACCCAGCGCCGGATCAATATCCTGATGGCGCTGGCGATGGTCATCGTCGTCGTGCTGGCACTGTTGCAGGGACAGGGTATGCTGGACGGGTGACAGCATCGACCCTGTCTGTTTCCAACCGTTCAGCCCGGAGGGTGTAAGATGCCCGACCTATCCGACGCGCATCACGCGGTCTGGCTGAGCGGAGAGTTCGTTGCAGCGGAGGGACGCGGCGAACTCTCCATCGCCTACCAACCCATTGTCGAACTGGCCACGTCCCGTGTCGTGGGGGCGGAGGCGCTGTTGCGCTGGACCCACGCCACGCGCGGCACGGTGTCGCCGAACACGTTCATGGGTTTCGCGGAGCCGGAGGGGCTGCTGTCCGGTCCGGGTGCATTTGCACTGCAGACGGCACTCGATGACCTGGCGTGCTGGCGGGAAACCAGGCGTGCCGCGCAGGGAATGTTCGTTTCGGTCAATGTTTCGCCGACCCAGCTCGATTCACCGGGGTGGGTCGGCGATCTGAAACAGGCCATCGACGACTGCGGCATGGCGCCTGAAGACCTGCATCTGGAACTGACCGAGACCGCGCCGCCGCCTGGGCCGGGTGCGGCGCGGGCACTGCAGGCCTTGCACGATCATGGCTTTCACATTGCCATAGACGACTTCGGAACCGGTTATTCATCTCTGTTGCGGGTGCAGAACCTGCCTTGCGACAGCCTCAAGATCGACCGGGCCTTCACCGCAGGTCTGCCTGACGACACAGCCTGCAAGGCCATCGTGGCCAGCAGTCTGGCGCTGGCGCATGGCATGTCGATGGGCACGGTGGCAGAGGGGATCGAGACTGTCGCCCAACGCGATCACCTGCACGACGCCGGGTGCGACCTGGGACAGGGCTACCTGTTCGGCAAGCCGGTCGATGCGGCAACCTTCATGGCGGCGCACCTCGACTGAGGGGCAGGGCGACCGATCATCCCCGATCGCCGTCTGCCTCCAGCCGTGGAAATGTCGGTCAGCTGATCACTTCCATCGTGTACCAGCCGTTGCCGACACCATTGGCGACACCTGCCTCCGTATCACCGGTGTAGGTATAGAGCGGCTTGTCGGCCATGGTCAGGACCCAGACCTGCAGGGCCTCGTTCCATGCCTTGCCCCACAGTCCATAGGTGCGCAGGTCCTTGCTGACCGTAAGGGGGCGCCAGTTCTCCAGGGCCGCACCCGACAGGGAGGACTTGCCGTAGGCCGTGTCCTTTTCCGTCGCATAGAGCGCATGGCCACTCAGGTCGGTGAGGATCTGTCCGGTGCGCTTGGTATAGACGACATCGACCAGGCCGCTGCCACCCCGGTCCATCACGCCGCGCATCGGGATCCGGTCCACCAGCGGTCGCTGGGCACGGGTCGGCCCACCATCGGTGATCGCGTAGTATGGTGACCGGAGTTCCTCCTCCAGAACCTCTTCAGGGTCCAGCGCATCATCGACGCGAAGCTGGGCCGCTGCAGGCTGCAACTGGAACAGGAAAACGGAGAAGACCAGCAGGGCAACAGACCGGTACTGGCCAGCACTCAGACGAGACATTCCGAACATCACTTCACTCCGGGTTTCAGGGCCAAACCTCTACCCGAATGTTGGATCTGTCAGCGGGAATTGCAAATCAACTCCTGCGGTCGGAAGCCCGTGACAAGAGCGCTGGCGGGCGTGTCAGGCTCCTCAGGACATCATGCGCGCGATGGCGGCGTCCAGACGGTCAGGCCCCAGCCTGATCTCGTTCTCCAGGGTTGGCGCGTAACCGATAGGCAGCTTCGGTGCCCCGATCCGGCGGACGGGGGCCTTCAGGTCCGAATGCAGTTCCTCCGCAACCGTTGCCGCGACCTCCGCGCCGAATCCGCCGACGACCACCGCCTCATGGGCGATCAGCAGCCGCCCGGTGCGGCGCACGCTCTGCAACACGCAGGCCTTGTCCCAGGGCCAGAGCGTGCGCAGGTCCAGCACCTCGATATCCGCCACCCCGGCCTGTGCGGCCCGCCCGGCGGCCGCCAGAATGTCATGCAGCGTCGCGGACCAGGTGACGATGGTGAGATCACTGCCCTGCCGCGCCACCCCCGCCGTTCCGATGCGATAGGGCGCGGCATCGTCCGGCACCTCGCCTGAGAGGGGCCAGAGGTTCTTGTGCTCCAGGTAGACGACCGGATCGTCGCTCAGGATCGCGGCCTTCAGCATGGCGTGGTTGTCGGCAGGTGTGGCCGGCATCATCACCACCAGCCCGGGAATGTGCGTGTACAGCGCCTCCAGCGACTGGCTGTGCTGCGCGGCGGATGACCGCCACATGCCGACCGGCATCCGCACCGTCAGGGGGACTCGGGTCTGGCCGCCGAACATGAAGCGGGCCTTGGCGGCCTGGTTGATCAGTTCATCCGTGGCACAGAGCGCGAAGTCCGCGAACCGCATCTCCACGACCGGACGGGTCCCGGTCATGGCGGCCCCGACCCCGACTCCCATGATCGCGGCTTCGGAGATCGGGGTGGAGACAATGCGCTCCGCGCCGAACCGTGCCTCCAGCCCCGCGTATTGACCGAAGACGCCGCCGCGTCCCAGATCCTCCCCCAGCGCCCAGACGGTCCGATCCGCCTCCATGGTCTCGGACAGCGCAGCTGCCCCGGCAGCGGCATAGGTCATCTCCGCCATCACGCCACCTCCGGCGCGCGGGCGTCCAGAACGTCGGTCAGCCCTTCTGCGGGGTCCGGCCATGGGGCGTTCCGGGCGGCCTCGAAGACCTGTTTCATCTCCGCCGCGACGGCCCGTTCCATCGTGTCGAACACCTCTGTTTCCACGCCCGCAGCGACCAGCAGGGCGCGGGAACGGGCGATGGGGTCGTTCTGCCACGCCTGCTCGACCTCCGTCGCCGGGCGATAGGTGGCCGGGTCGGCCCCCGTGTGGCCCGTCAGCCGGTAGGTCCTTGCGTGCAGGAATGCGGGCTTGCGATTCCGCCGGACCCGGTCGATCAGGGATTCGGCAGTTTCCGCCACGATGGTGATGTCGTTGCCGTCAATCGATTCCGCGTCCATGCCGAAGGATGCGGCGCGGGCGGCCGGGCCGGGCCCGGCGGTCAGGTCGGCGCTGCGTGTGGTTGCCGCGAAGCCGTTGTCCTCGCAGATGAACAGCACCGGCAGGTCGAAGGCCGCTGCCCAGTTCAACCCCTCCAGAAACGGGCCGCGGTTGATGGCGCCGTCGCCAAAGAAGCAGGCGACGATGCGGTCGTCGCCATGCAGCCGGATCGCGTGCGCCGCGCCCGTGGCAATGACGATGTTCGCGCCCACCACGCCATTCGCCCCCAGCATGCCGACGGAGAAATCGGCAATGTGCATGGAACCGCCCTTGCCACCGCAATTGCCGCCCTGGCGACCGAACAGTTCGCGCATCATGGCTTCCGGATCGGCGCCCTTGGCCAGCGTATGCCCATGACCCCGGTGGGTGGAGAGCAGGATGTCGTCGCGACGCAGTTGTCCGGCGACACCGGCGGCAATCGCTTCCTGCCCGATGGAGGGATGGATGGCCCCCAGGACGAGGCCCTGCTTCAGGCCTTCCAGCGCGGTTTCCTCAAGGGCACGGATGCGCAGCATCTCGCGGTGGTAGGCAAGAAACCGGTTCCGGTCCAGGTTTCCCCTGTTGCTCATGATCCCCCCCTCCGCATTGGCAATTGCGCCTGTTGGGTTCACGATAGGGGAGCCTGGCAAATCCGGTCAATCCGACCGGCAGACCAATGATTTCAGGAATGGCGCGCAGATGACCGAGAGACCCTATGGCATTGTCCTGGCGGACACGATCACCAGCCTGCCGCCAGAGGCTTCGGGGGCCGTTGTCGTCAGTGGCAGCCACGGCGGGCTGTTTCCTGCAGCCTGCGCCCTGCGGGCCGGTGTACGCGCGGTCATCCTGAACGACGCGGGCAATGGCATGGCAGCCGCCGGACTTGCCTGTCTGGATCATTGCCATGCGCACGGCGTGGCTGCCGCCGTGGTCGACAGCATGAGTTGTCGGATCGGCGATGCGGTCGACACGTTGCAGCGTGGCGTCATCAGTCATGTCAATCCTCTGGCGCTGACTGTCGGCGTCCGGCCCGGCATGTCGGTGGAAGACGCGGCGGAGGCGCTGCTTCTGGCACCGGTTTCGGACATGCCGGTCGCGGAGATGGACGAGCGCCGGGAGGTCGTCGCGTTGCCCGGGGCCCTGCGCCGTATCGTGCTGCTGGACTCCGCCTCGCAGGTGCGCCCTGAGGATGATGGCCAGATTGTCGTGACCGCTTCACATGGTGCGCTGGTGGGGGGCAATCCGGCCTACGCCATTCGCCGTGAGGCGTTCGCGGCCCTGTTCAATGACGCGGGCGGCGGGCCGCAGGGCTGGGGCTTCAGTCGGCTGGGCGCGCTGGATGCGCGCCGGATCGCCGGCGCGACGGTCGGATGCAGCAGCGCGCGGATCGGGGATGGCCGCTCCACCTATGAAACCGGTGTGCTTTCCGCAGTGAATGATGTTGCGCGTTTCCTGGGACTGCGGGTCGGCATGTCGGCACAGGACGCGTGCGAGATTCTCGCACTGACCGATGTCAAGGTGCCGGACTGAGACACCGGAACAGCCGGATCAGGCGGCGGAATTGGCCGAAACCGGTTCATCGCTGATGATCTCCAGCCGCTTGCCAGGCAGTACCAGGCTGACCGTGGTGCCGACGCCAGGCTCGCTGTCCATCTCGAACCGTCCGCCATGCAGTTCCACCAGCGATTTCGTCAGCGGGACCCCGAGCCCGGTTCCCTCATGTTTCCGGGAATGGGTGGCGTCTGCCTGACCAAAGGCTTCCATGACGCGGGGGATGTCTTCCGGCTTGATGCCGATGCCGGTGTCCGCAACGATCAGGTGCAGATCGCCGTTGGTATCGATCTCCGCCCGGATTTCGACATGGCCGCCGGTATTCGAGAACTTCACGGCATTGCTGATCATGTTCAGCAGGGCCCGCCGCATCAGGATCTCGTCGCAGAACAGCTCCACATTCTCCAGTTCGCCGCCGAAGTCGATCCTGATCCCGTGCTTCTGCGCCAGCGACTCGACGAGGCGGATCGAGCGGTCGACCAGGTCGGCGACCGATGTGTGCGATTCGTTCAGGATCGTCTTGCCGGCATCGACCTTGGTCAGATCCAGAATGTCGTTGACGATGCGCAGCAGATGCTGACCGCTTTCGTTGATGTAGCAGGCGTATTCACCGAACTTCGCCGTGTCGGCCGTGGCGTCGGATTCAAGCTGCTGTCGGATCAGATCCGAGAATCCGATGATCGAATTCAGCGGGGTCCGCAGCTCATGGCTCATGGTGGCCAGAAACTCGGATTTCGCACGGTTCGCCGCCTCTGCGCGCTTCTTTTCCTGACGCAGGCCTTCCTCCAGCGATTGCCGCTGCTTGATCTCGTTGCGCAGGTCGAAGTTCATCTTCTCCAGGTCACGGGTGCGTTCCTCGACGCGTCGCTTCAGGCTCTCGTTCGCGGCGTGCAGCGACAGCTCCGCACGGCGGCGGTCAATCTGGGTCTGCATCCGCGCCAGGGTGATGTCCAGGTCGACAGGCTTGGTGATGTAGTCGTTGGCCCCCAGCTTGATCGCCTCGGCGATTCCATCCTTCTCGTGGATGGCCGTCACCATGATCACCGGCAGGATCGCGGGGCTGCGGTTCGCCCGGATCAGGCGCAGGACCTCAAGCCCGCTCATGCCCGGCATCATGATGTCGAGAAGGATGATGTCGAACTCGCTCTCGTCGATCAGGCGCAGGGCATTCGGGCCATCTTCCGCCATGACCGTGTCGTATCCGCGGCGCGTCAGACGACGCGCCAGCATGGCGCGATTGGCCTCGAGGTCGTCAACGACCAGGACGCGCGGCTTCTCTTCGTTGTCCATCTTGCTCCGGCTCCTAGCGGAATGGGCATATCTCCATCTAGACACTGGCGGCTGAACATTTGGTTAAGCCGCAGAATGTCGCGATCAAGGCCGGCGCCATGACTTAATGCGTACTTAACCCCTTCGCGCCATGATCCTTCGTGCACGGAGGTTCGCGAATGGAACTGTCACAACATCACGATATGACGCTGGTGCTGCTCGCGGTGGGCATATGTGCGTTCTCGGCCTTTTCCGCGCCCACACTCGCATCCCGCGCCCGGGATGCGAGTGTGGGCGCGGCGGCTGGCTGGACATTGTTTGCCGCATTTGCCCTGGGCGGTGGCATCTGGTCGATGCATTTCATCGCCATGCTCGGGATGGAACTGCCCGTCGTGACGGTGCTGTTTGACACGCCCAAGACCATCGGTTCGATGGGTTTGGCCGTGGTCTTCACCTGGGCCGGTCTGGCGATCGTCAGGTCCCTGGGGTCCAGCTTCATCATGCTGCTGGCAGGCGGCCTGTGCATGGGGCTTGGTATCGCGGGCATGCACTACATGGGCATGGCGGCAATGCGCATGCCGGTCGAGATCGTCTACGATCCGGTCCTCTTCGTCGCCTCTTTCGCCATCGCGATCCTGGCATCGATGGCGGCGCTGTGGCTCTGCTTCAATCTTGAATCCCTCACCTGGCGACTGGGCAGCGCCTGCCTGATGACCTTTGCGGCTGTCGGCATGCATTACTGCGGCATGGCGGCGGCAACATTCAGGCTGCGCGCCGATGCCCTGGTCCATACCGACTCGGTCGTGAATTCCGGCGTCCTGGCTGCAGCCGTCGCGCTGGGGGCCGTGCTGCTCTTCGGCGTCGGGCTGGCGACAGCCCTGATCGACAGGCGGGTTACCGAGAACCTGCGTGCCGGCACGGAGAGGATCAGACGCAGCGAGGAACGCTTTCGCCTGATGGTCAACGGCCTGCAGGACTATGCCATCATCATGCTGGACCCGGCGGGCCGGGTATCATCCTGGAACGACGGCGCCGCGCGTCTGGATGGTTTCAGCGCGGAGGAGGTACTGGGCCGGTCCTGCGCCCTGTTTGATGCGGATGCCGAGAACGCCCCGCGCATTCTGGCGCGGGCCTTGTCGGAGGCCAGCCTCCGGGGCCGGTTCGAGGCGGAGATGAAGCGGCGGCGCAAGGACGGAAGCACCTATTGGGCCAGTGTCACGTTCCACCCGGTCTATGACGGTGCGGGTGAACTGTCGGGCTTTGCCAGCGTGACGCACGACGTGACCGAACGTCGGCAGGCCGAGAAGGCCCTGCGCGCCGCCTACGACGGTCTGGAGGCAAAGGTTGCGGAACGGACCCAGGAACTGAAGGAAGCGATGGAGGTGGCCGAGGCCGCGAATTCGGCCAAGAGTTCGTTCCTGGCCAACATGAGCCATGAACTGCGGACCCCGCTGAACGCGATCATCGGGTACACCGAGATGCTGATCGAGGATTTCGAGGATCAGGGCGATGCAGGCACGGTCGATGACCTGCACCGGATCGAGAAATCCGGGCGCCATCTGCTGACCCTGATCAACGAGGTGCTGGATCTGGCCAAGGTCGAGGCCGGTCGCGTCAGTCTGGATCTGGAAGCGGTGGATGTCGCGGCGCTGGTCGATGAGGCGATGAGCACGGTTCGCCCCATTGCCGAACGGTTCGGGAACAACCTTCTCCTGGATCTGCAGGTGCCGGGACTGCATATCGAATCGGACCGCAAGCGCCTGTTCCAGTGTCTGCTGAACCTGCTCTCCAACGCGTCGAAATTCACCGAGAATGGTGACGTCGAACTGATCGTCGGCCGGACCGAGATCAAGGATCGGGACGCCGTCTCGTTCGTCGTGCGTGATTCGGGGATCGGGATGTCGGAGGAGCAGCTCGACAAGGTATTCGAGCCTTTCGAGCAGGCCGACGGCACCCTGACGCGGGAACGCGAAGGTACCGGCCTCGGCCTGACAATCACCCGTCGGCTGGTGCAGATGATGGGAGGCGATATCACGGTGACCAGCAAGCCTGGCATCGGTTCGACCTTCACCCTTGTCGTGCCGGTCTCGCTGGAGGAGATGCATGATGATGGCCGGTCCGCGACGCTGTTGTCGGGCATGGCGTCGCCTGTTCTGCCCGAGGCAATGGACGCCGTCGGACCGCTGGCCCTGATCATCGATGATGATCTGGATGCGCTGGACATCTATCGCCGGGTGCTTGAACGCAGCGGCTTCCGCACGAGGGTCGCGCAGGATGGTGAAAGCGGCCTTGCCGAGGTCCGGACAACGGTGCCCGACCTGATTCTGCTGGATATTGCCATGCCGGAGATGGACGGTTGGCAGGTCCTCGGGGCGCTGAAGGAAGATTCGAGGCTGGCGAACATTCCGGTTGTCATTGTCTCCGTCACGGATGAAGCGGCGCAGGGACTGGCACTTGGCGCGGTCGACTGGCTGACGAAGCCGGTATCGGCAGAGGCCCTGACCAGCGCCGCGGCACGCATCTCCCGCGTCCACGCCGAGCCACGGGTTCTGGTCTTCAGCGACCAGATCGACGTGATCGAACCGGTCGGCGACACGCTGGATGACCTGGGGATCTCGTGCCTGTTCTTCGAGAGCCCCGACAATCTGCCGGACCTGCAGACATTCGGGCCGGATATCCTGATGATCGACATCTCGAGCAGGTTTGGCAGACCGGAGGTCCTGGAGAGACTCAAGTCACAGTCGAACTGGATGGAGATGAAGGTCGTGCTGCTCGCATCGCCATCGGAAGATGGCGGCAGCGGACCGGAACCGCGTATCGATCCGGCCCTGCCGCCCGACGATCTGCTGCGCGAAGTGTCGAAGTTCGTCCGGCCGCAGCGCTGTGGTGATGCCGCGGCTGCCTGACAGCAGCATTGCATTGTCTGCCCATACCATCCGCTGAACGAACGCTCTAGACTTCCCGTTCTGGCCAGTTGGAGAACGGGGAGGTTCGTATGTCCGGAGAGAATTCAGGTCGCCTGTCAGGGCGTGTTGCAGTGATCACCGGCGGTGCGTCGGGGATGGGCAAGGCAACTGCGGAACGGTTTCTGGCAGAAGGTGCCGCCGTCGTCATCGGTGATCTCAATCAGGTCAATGGCGATGCCCTGATCGGGGAGGCAACCGCAGCCGGGTATGGCGATCGCATTGCCTTCGTGCGTTGCGATGTTTCGGAAGAAGCGGACGTGGCCACACTGGTCGGCACCGCTGTCGACCGTTTCGACCGGCTGGACTGCATGTTCAACAATGCGGGTGTCGGCGGTGCCTTCGGGCCGGTCACCGACACCACGGTCGATGAATGGGACTACACGTTTGCCGTTCTGGTGCGGGGCGTTTTCCTGGGCTGCAAGTATGCGACCCGGCAGATGCAGAAGCAGGGTTCAGGCGGTTCCATCATCTCGACCGCGTCCATCGCAGGGCTTTCCGGCGGGGCGGGTCCGATCGCCTATTCCGCCGCGAAGGCCGCAGTGGTGAACCTGACGCGCGCCCTCGCAGGGGACCTTGCGGAGGATCGTATCCGCGTCAATGCCATCGCGCCGGGGGCCATCCGGACACCGCTGCTGCATTCGGGCCGGGCGGAGATGATGGAAAAGATGGCGCAGGCGAAGACGCCCTGGCCACGGCTGGGCGAGGGGGCGGACATTGCGGGTGCCGCGCTGTTCCTCGCCTCCGACGACAGTGAGTTCGTTACCGGCCACACGCTTGTGGTGGATGGCGGCGTACTGGGGGCTGCGCCGGACATCTGGGGCCATGGCCAGGATGCCATGTTCAAGTCGAAGGCAGGCGTCAACCGCGGCACGACAGGGCAGGGCGGTGACGTGCGCGACGTGGAATGACCGCCACCTGGCGGTAGGACGCTGCCGCAAGAAAGAAGGGGGTGCTGCGGCATTGGTCCCGCAGCACCCCCTTTCTGATTCCGGCTCCGGAACGGACCGGTCAGTTCTCCAGGAAGCGGACCTCCACGCGGCGGTTGCGCTGGAAGGCTTCCTCGCTTGTCCCTGTGTCGCGCGGATGGAACTCGGCATGGCCGGCTGCCACCAGGCGGTTCTTCGGGATGCCCTGTTCGATCAGGTAGCGCACGACGGAGAGCGAACGGGCAATCGACAGTTCCCAGTTGGAGGGAAACTGCGGTGTCGAGATCGGCCGATTGTCCGTATGGCCGTCGATCTGAAGTGCCCAGTCGATCTCCGCCGGGATGTCGGGCGCGGCGGCGAGGACAGCCTTGGCGAAGGCATCAAGGCGTGACTTGCCGATGGGGCGCAGGCTGGCCTTGGCGACGTCGAACAGGACTTCGGAACTGAAGACGATGCGCTCGCCGTCGATCTCCTCGGCATTCGCGACACCACCGAGTTCGTTCACCCGCTCAAGGAAGGAGGTCCGGTACCCGATGATCTGCACGTCATCGCGGGCTTCCAGGTTCTCGAAGCGGGCGTTTGCCTGCGCCAGTTCCTTCTCCAGCTGGTCGACGCGGTTGGTGGCGGCGGTCAGGCGGCCCTGAACCTTGCCGAACTCGATCTTGTCGATGCCTGTTTCCGATCCCTGAAGCTGGGCGCGGGCACTGACCAGTTCCGCCGTTGCCTCATCGAAGCGTGCATTGGCGGCTTGCAGGAGGGCCAGGGTCTGGTCACGCTCGGTCTCCGCCTCGCGACGTTTCTGCGCCGCATTGCGCAGGTTCTTCTGGTAGCGGTCGGCGAGCGACTGGATCTCGGCCAACTGGGCCAGCAGGTCGCGTTTCTCCTTGTCGAACGCGGCGGCCTCCGCGCGCAGCTTGCCGACTTCCTGGCTGATCTGGGTCAGCTGGCTGATCTGCGTCGAGAAGGTGGATTCCATCCGGGTGATGATGGTCTGTACCTCGATCACGCGGTTCTCCGTGTTCTGCAGCTCCAGCACCAGGGCCGCGACATGCTCGGCCAGGATCGCCGGGCAGTCACCGGGTGCCCCTTCCTCCAGCCCGCAGGCCTCAACGGAGGCGAGGCGGTACTTGCGCTTGAAGTTCCAGTACTGGAAGCCGCCAATCGGCTGGTTGGCCAGCAGGCGCACGGCCACCCATGAATCAGGATAGATGTCGATGATCCGCTCGAACCGCTTCCAGGCAAGGCCATAGAGGCGATAGCGCTCCAGCGGCAGCACGCCGGGTTTGTCAGCCTTGCGGATGAAGTCGAGTGCGGCCACGAACAGGCCATTGACGTCGGTTTCGCAGGCGCAGGTGATCTCCTCGATGGTGGCATCTGCCGCAGGTGGTTCGACCGCGACGGCGGCCTTGTCTGTCTCTGCCTCCTGCGCCATGGCGCCGAAGCTGATGAATGAGGCCACGATGGCCCAAGCGAAACGTCGCATTTTGTCGATTCCCCTCGAATGCACTGACTGCACCTGTCCTGCGCAAGAGCCGGGCCAGACGGTCGACAATTTCCTCTGGTCAATCCGCCCCCGCTTTGCTATGCCCTCATCCGCTTCCGTGATCCTCGGTAGCTCAGCGGTAGAGCAATCGGCTGTTAACCGATTGGTCGTAGGTTCGAATCCTACCCGGGGAGCCATTTTTCAGGGCCCGTTCCTTCCCATGAAGGCGCGGGCCTTGTGCATTACGGACTGCATTTTGCGGATAAGGTCCCATTGTGTGGATCGATCCCGGTGCGATCTGCGTCCCCCGGACTTGATCAGGGGGGGCAATCTCATTCATATGACGGCCAAAGCAGCCGTGGTGCCGCATTGCCTGTCGAACGGGTGGTCGTGGCGCGCTGACCAAACTTGGGGAGACTGACGCCGTGTCGAATGAAAAGCCTGTCCTGATTGACAATCATCCGGGCCGCAACGCCCAGGCCTATGGCATTGCCCGGGAACTCGGCGCGGACATGGACCTGATCCATGAACCGTCCGTCGGCGTGATCGGCAACAAGGGCGACAGCCAGTGCTACATCGGCGTGCAGCGCAAGGTGGAGGCGATCCACGAGAGCCTGCGCCAGCGGCTGGGCCGGGAGCCGGGTCAGCTTTCCATGCGGCTGGTGCAGCCGGAGTTCACGGTCGCGACCTCCGACGGTATCCGCAACGGCACGCGGGAGATGCGCTATTCCCTGATCGGTCGCGAAGTCACCCACGACAGCGTCTGCGAGCATCTGAGCGCCAGCGGCCTGGCCGGCACCGTGGCTGTCGTTGCCTGTGACAAGCCGCCGGTCGGCACCCTGGCCGCCCTGCTGGAACACAATCAGCCTGCCATCATGATGTCGGACGGCTCGATCCACCCGGCCGTCGATCCGAAATCGAACGAGACCATCGATCTGGTCTCCGCCTATCAGGTCGCGGGCAGTGAGGACGAGGAGTTCCGCAAGCACATCGCCTGCGTCGCCTGCCCGGGCTATGGCAGCTGCGGTGGCATGTTCACCTACAATACCATGCAGACCTTCATCGGCGTGGTCGGCATGCAGCCGCTGCACATGGTGGCGCCGCCGTCCGACGACCCGCGCCGGATGGAGCAGTTCCCGAATGAACTGGTCGACTATCTGAAGGGGCTGATCGACAGCAATACCCGCCCGCGTGACATCGTCGGGCGCGATTCCATCCGCAATGCGGTCATCGTGGCCATGGCGATCGGCGGTTCGACCAATGTCGTGCTGCACACGCCGGAGATCGCCCGCGCCGCCGGGTTTGCCAACTTCTGGCAGGACATCATGACGCCGGAGGAATTCAATCACCTGTCGAAGAACGTCGTGCCGGTCCTGACGGATGCACGTCCCTATGGTCGCTATTCGATGGTGGACATCGACCGGGTCGGCGGCGTTCAGGTCATCGTCCGGGAACTGATGGATGCCGGACTGCTGAACGGCGACGTGCCAACCTGCACCGGCGAGACACTGGCCGAGCAGGTGGCCCGTCTGGATCCGCCCGCGGCGGACGGCGACGTGATTCATCCGGTGGCCAAGCCCTACAAGCCGACGGGCGGCCTGCGCCTGCTCGGCGGCAATCTCTCCCCCGGCTACAGCGCGATCCTGAAACTGGCCGGTGTCGAGGGCGGTCTGGAGAACAACATCTTCCGCGGCAAGGCCAGGGTGTTCGAGGGCGAGGCCGGTCTGCTGGAAGCACTGGATACCCAGCCGGAGATCTTCAGCGACGGCGACATGATCATCGTCCGCTACGAGGGGCCGAGCGGTGCGCCCGGCATGCCGGAAATGCTGGATTCGACCTCCCGCATCACGACCCTGTGTCGGGAGAAGGGGATCGTCGTCGGCCTGATGACCGATGCGCGCTTCTCCGGCGGTTCGGTGGGGCTGGTGATCGGCCATGTCGGACCGGAGGCCGCGCTGGGTGGCCCCATTGCCCTGATCGAGAATGGTGACGAGATCACGGCCGACCTGAACAGCAACGAACTCAACTGCACCGAACTGATGGACAAGGCGGTGTTCGATGCCCGCATGGCTGCATGGCAGGCAACTGTCGATGCAAACGGCGGTATTCATCCGAACTGCGGTGTTGCCGATACGCGCCTGCTGAACCGGATGCGCCGTTCCGGCGTTTCGGCGCTGCAGGGGGGCGGCATGCACCCGGACCGGGAAGTCTGGGTGAACGATCCGCGTGAGCCGGTGATCACGGGCTTCACGCCGACCAATCGCTGGCACAGCACCTGACCATTCCGCACAGTGTGATCGAGGCGGTTGCCTGACCGCCCGATCCCTGCTGCGATAGGGTCATGGCTGGCTGGCTTCCCATACGCACGGCACCGCAGGACGGCATGCCTATCCTCGTCTATGTCCCGGAATATCAGGGCGGGCGCGGCGCCATCATCACGGCTGTCTGGATGAAGCGCCGCCTGTTCGGCTCCGGCTGGTACGACAGCGGCGCGACACAGGTGAAGCCGAGCCACTGGCAACCCCTGCCGGATCCGCCGGTCTGAGGCGGGTACCGATTCCATCGTGCGGCGTAACTCTCTAGACTTCGCTTCAGATAGTTCCGGGGGAGGGTTGGATCATGGGTGTTCCGTATGACGGGCTGACAGTGGGTGACCTGCTGTTTCGTGCCTTCCGCCGTCACGGCGACAAGGTTGCCTTCGACGGCTACGGCGGACGCTATACCTATCGCGCCGCGCTGGACCTGATCGGGCGCTACCAGGCGGTCTACAAGCGGCTCGGAATCCGGCGCGGCCAGCACATTGCCATGCTGAACGCCAACCGGGCGGAGGCCTATCTGGCGGGTGTCGCGGCGCAGGCGCTGGGACTGTGCATGACGCCACTGCACACGCTTGGCAGCCTGGCGGACCATCAGTTCATCCTGGAGGACTCGGAGACCGACTGGCTGCTGGTCGACGTGGAGAACTATGCCGTGCGTGGCCGTGAACTGGCGGAGAAGGTAGATCGCCTGACCGGTGTCCTGACGCTCGGACCCGCCGACTACGGTACTGACCTTCGCGCGGCGGCAGAAGATATCGGTGCGGTGACTGCGGTGGTGGAGGCGGAGACCAGCGACCGGGTCTGGCTGAGCTATACCGGCGGCACGACAGGGCAGCCGAAGGGCGCGGTCCGTACCCATCCGGCTTTCGTGGCCATGGCCAATGCGATCCTGGCTGACTTCGAGTTTCCCGATTTCACCAACTACCTGGCCGTCGCGCCCATCAGCCATGTCGGCGGCACGAAACTGCCTGCGGTGCTGCACCTGGGCGGCACGGTGACCTTCATGAACGGCTTCGATCCGGGCAAGGTGCTCACCACCATCGAGCAGGAGCGGATCAGCATGACGCTGCTGGTGCCGACCATGATCTACATGCTGCTGGACAGCCCGGAACTGGAGAAACGCGACCTTTCCAGCCTGGAGTACCTGCTGTACGGCGCGTCACCCATGTCGCCGACACGGCTGGTGGAGGGAATCGAACGGATCGGCCCTGTCTTCGGACAGCTCTACGGGCAGACGGAGGGCTATCCGATCTCCGTGCTGTCGAAGGCCGATCATGATGCCAGTCAGCCGGAACTGTTCGCGTCCTGCGGCCACCCCAATGCCAGCGTTCAGGTCAGGCTGCTGGACGATGACCTGAACGAGGTGCCGGAGGGTGAGCCCGGCGAGATCTGCGTGCGCTCGCGCCAGATCATGGACGGCTACTGGAAGCGCCCGGAGCAGACGGAGGAAACCCTGCGCGGCGGCTGGCTGCACACAGGTGACGTGGCACGGCTGGACGATCGCGGCTTCCTCTATATCGTCGACCGCAAGAAGGACATGATCGTTTCCGGTGGTTTCAACGTATTCCCCCGTGAGATCGAGGATGTGCTGACCTCCCACGGCGACGTCGCCATGGCCGCCGTGATCGGGGTGCCGGACGAGAAGTGGGGTGAGGCGGTGAAGGCCATCATCGTGGCCCGGCCCGGCACGCAGCCGGATCCGGAGGTCCTGATGCGCATGGTGCGGGACAGCAAGGGCGCCGTGCATGCGCCGAAGTCGGTGGAGTTTGTCGATGAGATTCCCGTTACCCCGATCGGCAAGCCGGACAAGAAGGCCATCCGTGCCCGGTTCTGGGAGGGCAAGGGCCGTCTTGTCGGTTGACCCCGGCGCTTTGGCCCTGTTGGCTGGTCCGCGATGACATCCACGACACCCGATGATGATGCGGACGCCTATACCCTGCGCGTGGCGTCGGAGATTGCGGCGGTGCCCGCAGCGGACTGGGACGCCTGCGCGGGGCCGGAAAATCCGTTCACCCGCCACGCCTTCCTGAAGGCGCTGGAGGATGCGGGCTGTGCTTCGGCGGACGAGGGCTGGATGCCGCAGCATCTGCTGCTGGAAGATCCGGCCGGTACCCTGGTCGGGGCCATGCCGATGTACCTGAAGTCCCACAGTCAGGGGGAGTACATCTTCGACCATGGCTGGGCCAATGCCTTCGAGCGTGCGGGCGGCCGCTATTATCCGAAGCTGCTCGCTGCCGTGCCCTTCACGCCGGCCACGGGACCGCGACTGCTTGTCCGCAATGGACAGGACTTCGATCAGACCGCGCGGCTGCTGCTGCAGGGCGGTATCCAGGTCGCTACACAGTTCAAGGTCTCCGGCCTGAACATCAACTTCCTGACGGAGCGGGAGGCAACCGTTGCCACCGACATGGGCCTGCTGCTGCGCACCGGGGAACAGTTCCACTGGGTGAACCAGGAATACGCCGACTTCGACGCCTTTCTGGAGAACCTGTCGTCGCGCAAGCGCAAGGCCATACGCAAGGAGCGGCGGGAGGCGCTGTCGAACGACATTGAGGTCGAGACGGTGACCGGGGATGCGCTGACCGAGGATCACTGGGACGCGTTTCACCAGTTCTACATCGATACGGGCAGCCGCAAGTGGGGCCAGCCCTACCTCAACCGCACCTTCTGGTCACTGCTGGGGGAGCGCTGCGGCGATAGCGTCGTGCTGATGCTGGCCCGGCGCGACGGACGCTATATCGCCGGGGCGCTGAACCTGGTGGGCACCGACACCCTCTATGGTCGCTACTGGGGCTGTGTGGAGGACCACCGCTTCCTGCATTTCGAGCTCTGCTACTACCGCGCCATCGAATGGGCCATCGACCATGGCCTGTCGCGGGTGGAGGCAGGGGCGCAGGGGCCGCACAAGCTGGCACGCGGCTATCTGCCGACCACAACACGCTCCGTCCACTGGATCGCGGACCCCGGATTTCGCAGGGCCGTTGCCGACTACCTGCAGCATGAGCGTGAGGAAGTGCAGCGGGAGATCGACTATCTCGACCGCTTCTCCCCCTTCCGTCAGGCGGGACCATATGTGCCGGACGAGGGCGCGGTCTGAACCGGTCCGGTTTCAGATTTCCTCGATCCGCCGAACCATGGGCAGCCAGTCATCGATGACGCTGGCACGGCGGGACGGGGGCAGATCGAAGATGCCGAGACCCTGGCGCGCGACATCCTGATACAGCGCGCGGTCCGTCAGGCGGGTCAC
Source organism: Kordiimonadales bacterium IMCC3096 (assembly GCA_016865035.1). Taxonomy (GTDB): domain Bacteria; phylum Pseudomonadota; class Alphaproteobacteria; order Minwuiales; family Minwuiaceae; genus Minwuia. Next base: position 848,255 of record CP018227.1, on the reverse strand, counting down.
CACGTCATGACCGAGTGAAGCCAGGAACTCGTCCAGTTCCCGCGCTGCCCGGGTGTTGGCGCGGACCCGGTTGCCGATCACCATCACCGGTTTCCGACCCTTCTGAACGGGTTTCAGTTCATCAACCCGCTTCAGGAAGCGTTTCGTCGCGGCCTCGTCAAAGACGGATGGCAGGACAGCCATGACGATCATGTCCGCGTCCTTCAGCAGGGTGCGGACCTTTTCCGAGTCGACGCCGGCACCTGCGTCAATCACCAGCCGTGCCAGCTTCTTCGGCACCTCGCCCTGGCCCTTGCGCCAGTCCAGCGCCTCGATGGGGGCCGCGGTGGCGGGGCGGCTCTTCAGCCATTTCAGGCTTGAGCCCTGGCGGTCACACTCCGCCAGTCCGGTGCGCTGACCGGCATTCGCGAAGGCCGTGGCCAGATTTGTCGCGACAGTGGTCTTGCCGCAGCCGCCCTTCGCATTCACGACCAGTACCGAGATCACTGCCGTTTCTCCTTCTTGCCGCTCTTGCGTGGCCCAGGCTGTTTCCAGAAGACCGGAGTGTTGCTGAAGGCCAGCCAGGCGTCGACCATTTCCGGCTCGATCGCCGCCAGCCGATGGGCATACCAGCCCTTCACCATGGCCGCCCCGATCTGGGCCTCCGCATCCCCGGTGGCCAGGTGATCGACCAGATCCGACGTCACCGCGGCATCGTTCAGGTGCCCCAGGTCATCCTGCAATCGTGACATGCCCTTGCGGTATGTCCGGGCGGCATCACCCGGGAACAGACCACCCAGAAAATCGATGGCATAGCGGAGCTTCTTTGCCGCGATCCGCACCTCGTGGCGCTGCTCCAGGGGCATGGTGGCGAAGCCTTCGGCGGTCCGCATCAGTTTCCTGTGGCGCTTGCGCAGCAGCCCGGTCGCGACGGGCGTCAGCGGCGCGTCGGGCGTGCCGCTCAGCAGCAGGGTCACGTCCTGGGCGCCCAGCAGATCCATGAGCATGCGGTTGAAGGGGCGAGCATCCAGCGTGGTCCGCAGGTCCGCATAGGCGGTCCCGCGTGCCAGCTCCGCGGCCTCACGAAGGCGCTGGAGTGGTTGCGAAGCGGGATTCGCAGCCTCCACCGGCGGCAGCATCTGGGTCAGAAAGACGTCCAGATCCCGGGCAGGGCCCATGGCCTGCAGTGCCGAGCGCGCATCGGTCTTCAGCCCCTCCGCCGACGGACCGAGGTGATCGCGAAACAGGGACAGGGCCGACCGGAGCCTGCGCAGTCCCACCCGCAACTGGTGCACACCCTCCGGGTCCGATCCGTCACGGCTCGCGGCCAGGTTGCCGGCGACCTGCCGGGCCGTGGCGGAAACAATGGTCGCGAAGGCGGAGGCCACGGTGTCAGACCGGGTCAGGACAGGGCGCTTGAATTTGCGCCAGGCGGGCGAACCGCCCTCCGCCAGCGCCACGCCGCGCGCTGCCTTGGATTCCACGGCGACATGGACGCTGCGCTGCATCACCTGTGCCCGCGCGATCCGTGCGACCGAATTCTCCGGTCCGCCCAGCAGTTCGATCTCCAGTTCCTCGACCGGCATCTCCCGTCCGGCGGCCAGGATCCGGCCCCGGTCCAGCGAGACCTCCACCGTGGCATCCCCGATATTGGCAATCTTCTTCTGCCGACGCACCTCGGTCCGGTGCCATTCGGTCAGTTCCTCCGGCAGGATCAGGCCGAACTCCTCCCGTGGCGCGCCGCTCGGCAATGCTCCCGGATCCGGGACAGGCCCGTCGATCACGGCAGACCATTCACCACGCTCCAGTCCACCGGTCTCGCGCTTCATGGTGAGTTCGTGGCGGCCATCCTTGGCCCGAAGCCGCAAGGTAAGACCTCGGGACCAGAGACGCCTGTCCGCTGTATCGAAATAGATGCTGGTGACGCCTGTCGTTCTCGCCAGTGCACTGCCAAGTGACTTGAAGGCAGAATCAAGGGATTGACTTCGTCCTTCCAGCTTTATTTCGATCTCTCGCATCTCATTCTTGTTCATGAGTCGGAAAAATTCAGAAAATTGATGATTGATTTTGTTGAAACCGACATGGTTTTCCCTGAAATCCTGAAATAGAGCGTTGCAGGGCGTAAAAATACGCGAAAGGGTGCCCGAATTCCATCAATAATGGATGGATTTCATCGCCAATGCTCAATCTCGGTTCAGTATCGTGCCGTCAGCGTGATCGCCGCGAATGTATGGGGATCGGCCTGGCCCGCGAACTCCTCCGTCCGACGCACCATCGTCCAGCTCAACCGCAGGCCTTCCCATCGCACGGCAGCCCCGATCTGGAAGTCGTGCACCAGATTGCGCTTGTTCACCCGCGCGCTGTTGCGGAAGCTGTTGCCGTCCAGAAAGATGTTGCGCAGGACGAGCCTGCTCTGCACGCCGCCGAAGAAGTACCAGTTCAGCCTGCGCGCGTCGGGGTCGATGAAGCCGCCACCGGCAAGGCTGGGCCGGATGCGTGGCGGGCCCAGATCGTTCTCCAGATCGGGACCGAGGCGCAGCGTCAGGCCCGCCATGCCCTGGGTCAGCACATTGCCGAGACTGAGTCCGGCGCTGGGCAGCAGATCGAAACCCCAGGGACGGGTCTGTTCCTTGAACGGGCGCCATGTCCTGTCGTAGCTGATGATCAGCCCGGGTTCATTGGACAGCTGGTTGTCCCAGCCCTGGGCAATATCGCTGTCGATCAACTGGTGAAAGGTGTTCTGCACGAACTCGCCCAGGGCCAGCGGTCCGACGATGCCGATGTTGGCGGTCACGGTCTCCACATGGGTGTCGTCATCTGCGATGGCTGCAACCTCGCCGTAGAGCCAGCCCGCATAGGGGTGGTCACCCGGCTGTGGGGCCGACTGGGTGATATCCGACGGTGTGTAGAGGTTCTGTCCGAAAGCCACTCCGCCATAGAGCTTGCGCCGGTCCTGCACGCCCAGCAGCGTCCGGCCGAGCAGGGCGGTCAGGTCACTGACACTGCCCTTGGGGCGCAGATAGGCGACGCGGAAGCCGTTGGTGTACTCCTGATCCGTCCCGGCGAAGTAATCATTCTCCACCACGATGGACAGGGTGCCATACTCGACCTCCTTCTTTTCCCCGGTCCCCGCCCCGTTCCCGGTCTTCGGAAGGTCCTGAGCCTGCGACTGCACGGCCCACATTGCCGTGACGAGTAACAGGGCGGAGAACAGGCAACGCGTTGACGGCATGGTAAGCATCCGTTGGGCGGGGCAGGCGGAACGGCCGAGGGTCAGGCTGCCCGGATCTGACGTGGTTCGTATATGGCCGTATGGTGGATGCTGGCAACAGGCTTGCTGCCGTCACCGATCAGCAGCACATCCAGTTTTACGAAACCATGGCCCTTGTGGTCGTACAGGCGGGAAACCACGGCACGGGTTTCCAGCGTGCTGCCGACGTTCAGGGTGCCCAGATGCTGGATCGCGCTGCCGACGTGGATCCAGGGGCCGAGCCGGACGGTGTCCCGCAGGATGGTGTTCGCACGGCGCAGCAGGAAGCCGGGATGCACCAGCCCGGACTCGGCGTAGTGCGGATGTTCCTCCCGCACGTCCTTCAGGTACTGCGCGTGTGTCGCCGCGTCGATGGTCTCGTGCATTGTGCCCATCACCCTGCCCTCCGGCAGGCTCTCGGGTCCGGCCTTTGGTCGTTCGTCATGGGACGGCATGGGTCCGGTCGGGAATCCGGCCACATCAGGGGTGGGCAGCGCCGAGTCTTCGGTCAGCCGTGCCGTGCCGGTCGCGGCGATCGCACCGCGTGCCTCGATCCGGATATCGACGCCATTGTCGGACGTGGTCTCGCCGATCACATCGACCGTTTCACCGTCATAGACCGGTCTGTCGAAACGGCAGGTCATGTGCCCGCGCGCCAGGAAATCCGGGCCAAGCAGGATCAGCGCCGCCCGCGTCATGTAGGCATAGTCATCGACACCGGGCACCAGCCCGCCCTCGAAGCCGAACCTCTGCGCCACGCCGTCATCGTGGATGCGGTTCTCGCTCTCGAACGCCGTGTTGAACGCTGAAATCGCATATCGCGTCTCGGTCATGCCCCTGTTCCTCCCCCGGATTGCCGTGTGAAAGCCATGTTCCTGTTTCATTCATGGGCCAGGCAATTGTTAACACAAGTCATTGGTCACATTAACAGATTTGTGTCGGATTTTTGGCTGGAGAACTGTCGAACCCGTCTCTCACCCATTGACTTACCATGAGAGACCACGTATTCCCGTGTGATCCCGTGAAGTGCCATGAGGCAGGTGTGCCGACCCATCACCATCCCATTGGCATCCAGGGCGGAGGGCGATAGGGCCGAAACACGAACAAGTGGAGCCGAATGTGCCGGGAGCGAATTACTTCTCCGGCAGTTTCACGCACCGGATCGACGGCAAGGGCCGTGTATCGATCCCGGCCCGCTTTCGTGCGCTTCTGGAAGAACAGGGAGATTCCGAAATGATGGTGATCCCGTCCTACAAGGATGGGGTCATGGAGGCGTTTCCGCGCCGGGTGCTGGAAGGCATCTTCGAACGGCTGGAGGAAAAGGATCCGCAGTCGGAGGAGGTGGAGGATCTTGCCACCTACCTGTTCGGCGGGGCGAATACCCTGTCCTTCGACAAGGATGGCCGCGTCGTGCTGTCGCCGGAGCTGCAGGAAGCGATTGGCGTCACCGATCAGGTCGTCTTCATGGGGCGCGCCGACCGGTTCTATCTGCTCAGCCCGGAACGCTCCAGGGAAGTGCTGGAGGCCGCGCGCATCCGCTCCCGCGAGAAACATCGCGGGGCGCTGGCGCGGAGCCGTCGGGCGCCACAGGTTCAGGTCACCTCGCTGCCAGACGAGGACGCATGATGGAACGCGCATCTGTCGAGCCGCGCGAGGGTCATGTTCCGGTCATGGGCACGGCGGTGGCGCGGGGGCTGGCCCTGTCCGCCGGACGGCGCTACCTGGACTGCACCTATGGATTGGGCGGCTACACCCGTCAGTGGCTGAATGCCTGTGACTGCCAGGTGATCGCGATTGACCGTGACCCGCGCGCGATCGCGGCGGCAAGGCAGGACGCGGAACGGTTCGACGGTCGGCTGACCGTGCTGGAAGGGTGCTTTGGCGACATGGCCGCGCTGCTGGCGGGCATCGGCATCGACAGCCTGGACGGTATCGCGATGGATCTCGGCGTGTCCTCACCGCAACTGGATCAGGCGGAGCGGGGATTCTCCTTCCAGCATGATGGCCCGCTGGACATGCGCATGGGTGATGGTCCGCTGACGGCGGCGGAGATCGTCAACGACTGGCCGGTGGAGCGTCTGGCCGACATCTTCTACCGCTTTGGCGAGGAGCGGAAATCCCGACCCATCGCCCGCGCCATCGACAAGGTGCGGGTTGACCGGCCGATCCGCAGCACGGCGGAGCTTGCCGCCATCGTCGCGCGCGCCGCGCCGACGAAGCCAGGCCGCATTCATCCGGCCACGCGAGTGTTTCAGGCGATCCGCATTGTCGTGAACGACGAACTGGGGGAACTGCGCCGTGGCCTGATCGCGTCGGAGCAGTTGCTGCGTCCCGGCGGACGGCTGGCCGTTGTCAGCTTCCACAGCCTCGAGGACCGGATGGTGAAACGGTTCCTGACGCCTCGCACGGGCAACGCGCCGGGTGCTTCCCGGCATCGTCCGGTGATCGTGGAGGCTCCGGCGCCCTCCTTCAGGTTGGTCAGTCGTGGCGCGGAAAAGGCGGACGAGGCGGAGGTTGCCGCGAACCCGCGGTCCCGCTCTGCCCGTCTGCGTCTGGCCGAGCGCCTTGATGCCCCGGCCTGGCCCGAATCCGAAGGTTTCGAGGAGTTGGCCGCATGAGCCGCCTGTTCCTCATGCTCGCCCTGTTCATCGCTGCCCTCGCCATCGGTGCGGTCTACGAGAGCGAACGTCGCTATGACGCCGCGGAAGACGAGGCGGTGCGGGTGGAGCACGAGATCGCCGAAACCCGCCGCGACATCCATGTGCTGGATGTGGAGTGGAGCTATCTGACCCGGCCCGAACGGCTGGAGGAGCTGGCAGCACTGCATCTGCCGCTGGCGCCACCGGATGTGGGTCGCATGATCGCCTCCGATGCGGACCTGCAGCCATTGATGGACGAACTGAACGGCCTGACGGTCGCGAAGGGCGTCGTTGATCCGTCGAGCGGGAAGGTGCGGCCATGAACCGGACCCTGTTCGACAGGCCGCCCGGCACCGAACTGGCGCAGAGCGACCTGCAGTGTCAGTTGCCGGGCAGCGACATCACCCGCGTGCGCCGACGCCTGACCATGCTGGGACTCGCCTTCGCGATCGGTTTCACGGCGCTCTCTGCCCGCGTGATCCATCTGTCCAAGCCGGATCTGGGGTCCGGCATGGCGGCGGAGGCGGCAACGGTTGCCGTGGCGCCGGAGCTGCCTGCGAAATGGCGGACCCGCTCCGCGATCACTGATCGGGATGGGCAGTTGCTGGCGGTGGATCTGCCGACACATGCATTGTCCATCGAGACCCGCAAGGTGCGGAGGCCGGACCGGCTGGCCTGGCGTCTGGCTGAGGCGCTGGGGGACACCACGCCCGCGCGGGTGCTGGAGCGGCTGGAGAAGGCGAAGGGCGCGCTCTGGCTGCGCTGGCGCCTGACGCCGGATCAGGTGGCGGCGGTGATGCGCGTCGGTGATCCGTCCATCAGTCTGGTGCCGACGGTCACCCGCAGCTATCCCAACGGACGTCTGACTGCCCATGTGGTCGGCTTCATGGACTCCGAACGTCAGGGGCGTGCGGGGCTGGAGCGTGGTGTCGAGGACCGGCTTCTGGATCCCTCCAACCCGCCGGTCGCGAGCTCCATCAATCTCGGTGTGCAGCATGCGGTGCGGGCCGAACTGGCGCGGGCGGTCGAGACCTTCTCCGCAATTGGTGGCGCGGCGCTGGTCATGGATGTGACCAATGGCGAGATCCTCTCCATGGTCTCCCTGCCGGATTTCGATGCCAACCTGCGGGAGTCGCTGCGCGAGGATGCGTTCTTCAATCGCGCCACCTATGGCCGCTACGAAATGGGGTCGACCTTCAAGACCTTCACGGCGGCCATGGCGCTGGAGGCGGGCAAGCGGCTGAGCGACAGCTATGACGCCACCGACCCGATCCGTTTCGGCCGTTTCCGCATTCGCGACCATCACGCCAAGAAGCGTGAGATGACGGTGGCGGAGATCTTCAAGTTCTCCTCCAACATCGGTGCCGCGAAGATGGCCGTGGATGTCGGAACCGAGAACCAGCGCAAGTTTCTCGGCTCGCTCGGTCTGCTGGAGCGGGCGGCGATCGAGATCCCCGAACTGGTGGCGCCGCAACTGCCCTATCGCTGGGGTGAGCTGGAAACCATGACCATCGGCTTCGGGCACGGGCTCTCGGTATCGCCGCTGCATCTGGCCACCGCCATCGGTGCCATGGTCAATGGCGGCAACCTGATCGAGCCGACGTTGCTGAAGCGGTCTCTGGACAATCCGGCAACCCTGCGTCGGGTGATTTCCGAGAAGACATCCGACAGCATCCGCAAGCTGCTGCGCCTTGTCGTGGCGGACGGGACAGGACGCAGTGCGGCGGCGCAGGGCTATGTCGTCGGCGGCAAGACCGGCACGGCCGAGAAGGCCATCGAGAAGGGCTATGCGCGCAAGCGGCTGATCACCTCCTTCGTTGGCGTCTTCCCGATGCAGGCCCCGCGCTACGTCGTGCTCGCCATGCTGGACGAGCCGCAGGGGACCAAGCAGACCTATAACTACATGACGGCGGGCTGGAACGCGGCGCCCACCGTCGGACGCATCATCAGGCGCGTGGCGCCGCTGCTGGGTGTTGCCCCGGTCGATGAGCTGGATCCGGAGATCCTGCGCGCGCTGGCGCTGCCGCCTTCCGCTGACCCGCTCGCGAAGAAGGCCAGGGGAGGACGCGATGCGACTCTCTGACCTGATGGGCAGCAAGGCAGGCAGCAACGCCGCACTGGAGATCACCGGCATCACGGCGGACAGCCGGGATGTGAAACCCGGCTTCCTGTTCGCGGCCCTTGGCGGCACGCAGACGGATGGCAGCCGCTTCGTGGCCGATGCGGTCGCCCGCGGCGCCGTTGCGGTGCTGGCGGAACGTCCGTTGTCGGCGGATGTTCCCGTGGTCGTCGGGCAGGACGCCCGGAGCTGCCTGGCGCGGATGGCGGCCCGGTTCTATGGCACGCAGCCGGAGACGGTGGCGGCGGTGACCGGCACCAGCGGCAAGTCGTCGGTCGTCTGGTTCCTGCGCCAGATATGGGCCGCGCAGGGCCTGCGGGCGGCGAGCCTCGGCACGCTGGGCATCCAGGGGCCGGACGGATTTTCCGCCGGATCGCTGACGACACCTGATCCCGTGGCACTGCATCGCGACGTGGCGGCGCTGGCGGACAGCGGCGTCACCCATCTGGCGCTGGAAGCCTCCAGCCATGGACTTGTACAGCGACGTCTCGACGGGCTGAAGCTGTCGGGTGCGATCTTCACCAACCTGGGGCACGACCATCTCGACTATCACCGGGACCGTGCCGACTACCTGAATGCAAAGCTGCGGCTGTTTCGGGATCTGCTGCCGACGGGTGCGCCTGCGGTCATCAATGCCGATGATGCGGTCTCGGCTGATGTGACGGAGGCGGCACGGGCCGCGGGCCTGCGGGTCGTCAGCTATGGCACCGGCAAGGCCGATTTCCGTTTCTCGATCGATGACGCGCGGCTGGATGGCCAGACCGTCACGATCAGCCACGCGGGCGAGACGCTGACCATCCGGCTTCCCCTGATCGGGGCGTTCCAGGCGGAGAATGTCACTGCTGCGGTCGCCCTTTCCGTTTCCCTCGGCTCCGCGTTCCGAGGGAGCCTGGCGGCGCTGCCCGAGCTTGAGGGGGCACCTGGCCGTCTGCACCTGGCCGGGTCCAGGGGCAGCGCCGCCGCTTTTGTCGATTATGCGCACAAGCCGGACGCGCTTGCCGCCGTGCTGCGCACGCTGCGCCCCCTGACGGCCGGTCGGTTGATCGTGGTGTTCGGCTGCGGCGGGGACCGGGACACGCAGAAGCGCCCGATGATGGGTGAGATTGCCGCGACCCTGGCCGACATCGCCATCGTCTCCGATGACAATCCGCGCACCGAGGATCCGTCAGCCATTCGTCAGGCCATCATGGCCGCCTGTCCCGGGGGTATCGAGATCGGGGACCGGGCAGCCGCAATCCGCCACGGTGTCGGCCTGATGCAGGACGGTGATGTGCTGCTGGTCGCGGGCAAGGGGCATGAGACCGGACAGAAGATCGGTGACCGGGTGCTTCCCTTCGATGACATGACCGAGACCCGCGCGGCACTGGAGGGCCAGGCATGAGCGTGCTCTGGACAGCCCGTGAAGCCGCGGATGCCACCGGCGGCGCAGTCGCCGGATCATGGTCGGCGACGGGTGTTTCGATCGACAGCCGGACCTTGGCGAAGGGCGACCTGTTCATTGCCCTTGCCGGACCCAATGCCGACGGTCATGACCATGTTGCCGCCGCACTGGATGCCGGCGCGGTTGCGGCGATGGTTCATGCCCGGCCCGAAGGTGTGGATCCGGCGTGCCTGCTGCTGGTCACGGATACCATGGCGGGGCTGGAGGCGCTGGGCGTTGCCGCCCGGGCACGGACGGATGCCCGCATCATCGGTGTTACCGGTTCCTGCGGCAAGACCAGCACGAAGGCGGCGCTGGCGCATTGTCTGACCGCATCCGGTGTTGCCGTGCATGCGTCGGAGAAGAGCTACAACAATCACTGGGGTGTGCCACTGACACTCGCCCGGATGCCCCGCGAGACCGGGGTGGCGGTGCTTGAGATGGGCATGAACCACCCGGGCGAGATTCGGGCGCTGACCGCAATGGTGCGCCCCGATGTTGCGGTGATCACGACGGTCGAGGCCGCACACCTGGCGGCTTTCGGTTCGATCAGCGAGATCGCGGATGCCAAGGCGGAGATCTTCGAGGGGCTGACGGACGACGGCGTTGCCGTGCTGCCCGCGGACAATGACTGCCACGCGCAACTGGTTGCTGCCGCACAGCGGGCCGGGGTCGCCCGGATCGTGAACTTCGGCCTGGCCGAGACGGCGGAATATCGCGCTGTCCGTATCTCCCTGAAGCCGGAGGCTTCCTGTGTCGAGGCGCGGCTGAACGGGCACGAGGCGGCGCTGTGCATCGGCATTCCCGGCCAGCACTGGGTCAGCAATGCCATGGCCGTGATGGCGGCAATCGATCAGGCGGGCGGCAACATGGGTCGGGCTGCACCAGCCCTGCGAACCCTGGAGGCCGTGGCCGGTCGGGGCGCGCAGCAGACGGTTGTCCTGCATGACGGTCGCAGCTTCAGGCTGATCGACGACAGCTACAACGCCAATCCGGCCAGTGTGCGTGCCGCCCTTGGTGTGCTGGGCACCACCGCACCCGGTGCAGGCGGGCGGCGCATTGCCATCCTTGGTGACATGCTGGAGCTCGGCGAGACCTCCGCGTCGCTGCATCGCGAGCTGTCGGCTGACGTTCTGGCTGCGGCTGTCGATGTCGCCCTGCTCTGCGGCAAGGACATGGGCGCACTGGCGGATGCGCTGACCGGCCGGATCGATACCGTACTGCATGCCGCGACCTCCGCCGAACTGATCGACCCGGCGCTGACGCAGGTCCATGCGGGCGATGTGGTGCTGGTGAAGGGATCGCTGGGCAGCCGGATGGCACCCGTGGTTGCCGCCCTGACGAACCTGGAGGCCGCAGCGGAACTTCCGCGCGCGGCCTGCGGCTGAAGGGGGGACGCGCCACATGCTCTACAATCTGCTTTTCCCGCTGGCCGACGATTTCCAGGTCTTCAACCTGTTCCGCTACCTGACCTTCAGGACCGGCGGAGCGGTGATCACCGCGCTGCTGGTGAGTTTCATCGTCGGGCCGCGCTTCATTGCCTGGCTGAAGTCCCGACCGCGCTACAATCAGCCGATCCGCGATGACGGGCCGGCCAGCCACCTGATCACGAAGCAGGGCACGCCGACCATGGGCGGATTCCTGATCCTGCTTGCGGTGACCATCGCGACCCTGCTCTGGGCCGACCTGACGAACGGCTACGTGTGGATCGTCATGTTCGTGACGCTGAGTTTCGGCGCCATCGGCTTCATGGACGACTTCGCCAAGGTGACCGGAGCCTCCAGCCGGGGCCTGCGCGGCAAGACCAAGCTGGCCGTGGAGTTCGCCATCTGCCTCGTTGCCGTGCTCTGGCTCGGCGCGATCTCGCCTGATTCCCTGGAGAACCGGCTGGCGCTGCCGTTCCTGAAGGATGTGCTGCTGGACCTCGGCTGGTTCTTCGTACCCTTCGCCATGTTCGTGATCGTGGGGTCATCGAACGCCGTCAACCTGACAGACGGCCTCGACGGTCTGGCCATCGTGCCGGTCATGATCGCCGCCGGAACCTTTGCGCTGATCACCTATGTCACCGGCAACTCGATCTTCGCGGGCTACCTGCAGATCCAGTACATCGCCGGTGCCGGCGAACTCGCCGTCCTTTGCGGTGCGCTGGTCGGTGCCGCGCTCGGGTTCCTGTGGTTCAACGCCCCGCCGGCCATGGTCTTCATGGGCGATACCGGTTCGCTGGCACTGGGTGGCGCGCTCGGTTCCATCGCCGTGGTGGTGAAGCATGAACTGGTGCTGGCCATCGTCGGCGGCCTGTTCGTGCTGGAGGCGGTCTCGGTGATCGTGCAGGTCGCCAGCTTCAAGACCACGGGCAAGCGGGTGTTCCGCATGGCCCCGCTGCATCACCACTTCGAGCAGAAGGGCTGGCAGGAGCCCACCATCGTCATCCGGTTCTGGATCATCGCCTTCATTCTGGCGCTGGTCGGCCTCGCCACGCTGAAGCTGAGGTAGGCCGATGATCCCGCTCACCATTTGCAAGGACAAGACCCTGTTCGTGCTGGGGCTCGCGCGCAGCGGGCGGGCAGTGGTTGCCGCCGCTCTGGCCGGCGGTGCCCGTGTCCTGGCCTGGGATGACACTGCGGACGCCCGCGCAAGGGTCAGCAGCGTGGAGATGGTCGCCCCGGACAAGGCCGGCTGGTCGGCAATCGACATGCTCGTGCTGGCGCCGGGCATCCCGTTGACCCATCCGAAGCCGCATCCCGCGGTCGTCGCCGCGACGGATGCCGGGGTGGAAGTCATCGGCGATGTGGAGCTGTTCGTGCGGCAGATGCCGGATGCGCGGATCGTTGCCGTGACCGGGACCAACGGCAAGTCCACGACCACCGCAATGATCGGACATGTGCTGCAGTCAGCGGGCCTCGACGCGGCCATCGCGGGAAACATCGGCGTGCCCGTGCTGGAACTGGCGCCGGGAACGCCGGACCGCGTGCACGTGCTGGAACTGTCGTCCTACCAGATCGACCTGACCCCCTCGATCCGGCCCGAGGTCGGTATCCTGCTGAACATCACCCCGGACCATCTGGACCGACATGGCGGCATGGCCGGATACGTGAATGCGAAGCGCAAGCTGTTTGCCCGCATGGACAGCGGCTGTACTGCCGTGATCGGCATCGATGACCGCTATGGCCGTGATCTGGTCGATACCCTCTCACAGGTCCAGGGCCTGAAGATATGTCCGATTGCCGTCGGACGCCCCCGTCCCGGCTCCGTCTATGTGCTTGAGGGTCGTGCCTTTGCCGACGGCCTTAGCATCATCGACCTGAACGGCCATCCCACCCTGCCCGGAAAGCACAATCACCAGAATGTGGCGGCGGCCATTGCCGCCTGTCAGGCGCTCGGCCTTGGTGCCGCGAAGATCGCGGCGGGTATCGGCAGTTTCCCGGGCCTGCCGCATCGCATCGAGCGGCTGGGCGAACGCGGTGGCGTCAGCTTCTACAATGACTCCAAGGCGACCAACCCCGAGGCTGCGGCGCGGGCGCTCGCTTCCTTCGAGCGGATCTACTGGATCGCGGGTGGCGTGCCGAAGGATGGCCCGCTCGCGCCCGTGCTGCCGTTCCTTGATCGCGTGGCCAGAACCTATCTGATCGGCGCGGCGGAAGCGCGGTTTGCGGTCGAGCTTTCCGGTCGCACCGACTGCGTGCCGAGCGGCACGCTGGCGCGCGCTGTGGCTCAGGCGACCAGCGATGCCGAGGCGGCCGGTGGCGGTGTCGTGCTGCTGTCCCCCGCCTGCGCCAGCTTCGACCAGTTCACGGACTTCGAGGCGCGCGGTGATGCATTCCGCGCCCTGGTGGCCGACCTGCTGAGCGCGGAGGTCGTGTCATGATCGGCTTCGGGCGCACGGATACATCGACCCTGGGCCGCTGGTGGTGGACGGTGGACCGCTTCACCCTCGTGGCTTTCCTGCTGCTGATCGCGCTGGGCATCACCCTGACGCTCGCCGCGGGACCGGCTACGGCGCTGCGCAACAACCTGGAACACTTCCACTTCGTGAAGCGCCAGCTCACCTATGTCGGCCCGGCCCTGATCTGCCTGATCGGACTGTCGATCCTGAGCGTGGAGACCATCCGACGTTACGCCATCGCCCTGTTCGGGCTTGTCCTGCTGGCCACGCTGTCGACCCATGTCATCGGGCATGAGGTCAATGGCGCTTCCCGCTGGCTGCGTCTCGGCCCCCTGTCGGTGCAGCCTTCCGAGTTCCTGAAGCCGACCTTCATCATCGTCTCGGCCTGGCTGATGGCGGCGGGACGGCGTGACCCGACGCTGCCCGGTGTCGGGGTCTCGGCAGGTCTGTGTGTCACGATCATCGCCATCCTCGCCCTGCAGCCGGACATCGGCATGTCGCTGGTGATCGCCTGTGTCTGGGCGGCGCAGTACTTCGTTGCCGGCATGCCGATGCTGATGGTCGGCGCCTTGCTGGCGCTGGGCGCCGGGGCGATGTTCGGCGCCTATCACATGTTCGACCATGTGCAGTCGCGCTTTGACCGGTTCCTGGATCCCGCGGCGGAGAACTATCAGGTCCGCCGCGCCATGGAGGCTTTCGAGGCCGGGGGGCTGACCGGGCGCGGGCCGGGGCAGGGGGAGGTCAAGTACCTGCTGCCCGACGGCCATACGGATTTCATCTTTGCCGTCGCGGCAGAGGAATTCGGTGCCATCGCCTGCATCCTCGGCATCCTGCTGTTCGCGCTGATCGTGGTGCGGGGCCTGTTCCGCATGCGGGGGGAGGGCGACCTGTTCATTGTCCTTTCCTGCACCGGTTTCCTGACGCTGTTCGGACTTCAGGCAGCGGTGAACATCGGGGTGAACCTGAATCTTCTGCCGACGAAGGGCATGACACTGCCGTTCATCTCCTACGGCGGATCATCCCTGCTTGCGCTGTCGGTTTCGGCGGGCTGTCTGCTCGCCCTGATGCGCCGCCAGACACCAGGCCAGGCACGCGGGGAGGCACGGCGATGACGTCTTCCGCACGCATGGCACCCTTCGTCCTGACCGCTGGCGGCACGGGCGGGCACCTGTTCCCGGCGCAGGCGCTGGCGGAGGAGCTGCTGCGGCGTGGCCGCGATCTGGTCCTGGTCACTGATCTTCGGGCCAGCGGGCTGGCGGAACGCTTCCCCGGTATCGCGGTTCGCGTGATCCGTGCCGCCGCACCGGTGGGCAGCCTGCTTGGCCGTTTTCGCGCGGCGATGTTGCTGGCTCTCGGCGCCATGGATGCCCGCGCGATCCTTCGCGCGCTGCGGCCTGCCGCCGTCGTGGGCTTTGGCGGCTATGCCTCCCTGCCCACGGTCTGGATGGCACAGGCAATGGGTATCCCGAGCATCCTGCATGAACAGAACGCCCATCTGGGCCGGGCCAACCGCAAGCTGGCCCGCCGCGCCAGCGCCATCGCGCTGACGTTCCCCGAAACCCGCGCCGCAACCGGTGAGACCATCGTTGTCGGCAATCCCGTGCGGGCTGCAGTGGCCCGCGTCGGGGAGCTTGCCTATGTCGCGCCCGATCCGCGCGGCACGGCCCCGGTCCGCATCCTTGTCTTCGGTGGCAGCCAGGGCGCGCGCATCTTCTCTGACGTCGTGCCCGATGCGCTGGCCGACATCCCGGCGGGCATGCGCACGCGCCTGCATGTCGTGCAGCAGGCCCGGTCGGAGGATCTGATGCGCGTCCGCGAAGCCTACCAGGCCGCCGGTATCCCGGCGACGGTGGAAACCTTCTTCGATGACATGCCGCGCCTGCTGGCGGAGGCGGATCTGGTCATCGCGCGCGCCGGTGCATCGACGGTGACCGAGCTGGCGGCTGCCGGACGTCCGGCGATCCTGGTGCCCTACCCGCACGCCGCCGACGACCATCAGACGGCAAATGCGGAGGCTGTCCGCGCGGCGGGTGCCGCATGGATGGTGCCGAACGACCGGTTCGACCGGGGCAGTTGCGCCCGTTCCGTCATGGCGCTGCTGGAGGACCCGGCAGCATTGGCCCGCATGGCCGGGGCCGCCCGAAACAGCGCCCGGCTGGACGCGGCAGGCAAGCTCGCTGACCTGGCGGAGCACATTGGCAGCGGGGCGCAGTCATGACCCGCAGCCCCATGAACATCGGCGCGATCCACTTTGTCGGCATCGGCGGCATCGGCATGAGCGGCATCGCCGAGGTGATGCACAATCTCGGCTACGCGGTGCAGGGCAGCGACATCTCGGCCAACGCCAATGTGGAGCGACTGCGCGGCCTCGGGATCAGTGTCGCCATCGGTCATGATGGTGCGAACCTGGGCGATGCGGGGGCGCTTGTGGTGTCCTCGGCGGTGAAGCCGGACAACCCGGAAGTCGTGGCAGCGCGCGCACGGCTGATCCCGGTAGTGCGCCGCGCGGAGATGCTGGCCGAGCTGATGCGCCTGAAATGGTCCGTCGCAGTGGGTGGCACGCACGGCAAGACCACGACGACATCCATGGTTGCGGCGCTGCTGGATCATGCCGGGCTGGACCCGACGGTGATCAACGGCGGCATCATCAACGCCTATGGCACCAACGCGCGGCTGGGTGATGGCGAATGGATGGTGGTGGAGGCCGATGAGTCCGACGGCAGCTTCGTGAAGCTGCCCGCGACCATCGCGGTCGTCACCAACATGGATCCGGAACATCTGGACTACTACAGCGACTTCGACGAGATCCGCGACGCCTTCCTGTCCTTCCTGGAGAACATCCCTTTCTACGGCGCGGCGGTCATGTGCATCGACCACCCGGAGGTCCAGGCGCTGATGGGGAGGATCACCGACCGGCGGGTGATCTCCTACGGGTTCAGTCCGCAGGCCGACGTTCAGGCCCGTAACCTGAGCTTCGATGGCGGTTCCGCACATTTCGACGTGGCCCTGCGCGACCGGCGCAGCGGCAGCGAGAGCGAGATCACGGGCCTGGTCCTGCCGATGCCGGGCCGTCACAACGTGCTCAACAGCCTGGCGGCCATTGCCGTGGCGCGCGAACTTGGTGCCAGCGATACCCTGATCCGGGACGGGCTGGCGGGTTTCGCCGGGGTCAAGCGGCGCTTCACCCGCACGGGCGAAGCCGGCGGCATCACCGTGATCGACGACTATGGCCACCATCCGGTGGAAATCGATGCGGTGCTGAAGGCGGCGCGCAACGCGACCAGCGGTCGTGTCATCGCGGTCGCCCAGCCGCACCGCTACACCCGCCTCGCCGCCCTGTTCGAGGATTTCTGCACCTGTTTCAATGATGCGGACACGGTGATCGTCACCGACGTCTTCCCGGCGGGCGAGCAGCCGATCGAGGGCGCGGACAAGGCGGGGCTGGTCGCCGGACTGCGCCAGCGCGGCCATCGCGATGTCCATGCCCTCGGCGCGCCGGAGGATCTGGCCCGCACCGTCGCCGATGTGGCCCGTCCCGGCGATCTGGTTGTCTGCCTGGGTGCCGGCAGCATCTCGCTCTGGGCCAACGCCCTGCCGGAAGCCCTGCGTGCGCTGCAGGGGGGAGGGCAATGAACGACATGACCCCGATCCCCCGCAACGACCTGATCAGCCGACTGCCCGACGTCCGGGGCAGCTACACCGCCGATGCGCCCCTGAGTGCGCTCACCTGGTTCCGTGTCGGCGGCCCGGCGGAGGTGCTGTTCCGCCCCGCCGATCAGGCCGATCTGATGGCATTCCTGGCGGCGAAACCGACTGATGTGCCGGTGACGGTGATTGGTGTCGGTTCCAACCTGCTGGTGCGCGACGGCGGTGTGCCGGGCGTGGTGATCCGCCTCGGACGTGGTTTCAGCGATTTCGAGGTGATCCGCTCGGAAGGAACAGTCGCGATCCGTGCGGGCGCCGGCCTAAGCGACGTGAACCTGTCGATGAAGGCCCGCGATGCCGGTCTCTCTGGCCTCGAGTTCCTGCGTGGCGTGCCGGGCACGGTGGGTGGCGCGCTGCGCATGAATGCCGGGGCCTACGGGGCGGAAGTGAAGGATGTTCTGGTCTCCGCGCGCTGGATCGACGCTGCCGGGGAAATGCAGGAATCGTCGGTGACGGAGCTTGGCTTCGGCTACCGGCATTGTGCGGCGCCCTCGGACGCGATCTTCGTGGATGCGCTGTTCCGGACCGTTCCCGGAAAGCGTGAAAACATCGATGCGCGCATGAAGGAAATCAGTGCCGCCCGCAATCTCAGCCAGCCGGTGAAGTCCAGCACGGGCGGTTCCACCTTCGCCAACCCGCCGGGTGCCAAGGCCTGGGAACTGATCGATGCGGCCGGTTGCCGGGGCCTGGTGGTGGGCGATGCACAGGTTTCGGAGCAGCACTGCAACTTCCTGATCAACCGGGGCAATGCAACTGCTGCGGACCTCGAGACTCTGGGCGAGACCGTGCGCCGCCGGGTGGCTGAAACATCCGGTGTGGAACTGCACTGGGAGATCCGACGCATCGGTGTCGGTCCGGGGGGCAGCGCATGAAACATGTTGCAGTCCTGATGGGTGGCTGGTCGGTCGAACGCGAGGTCTCGCTGGTCACAGGTGCGGCCTGTGCGGATGCGCTCGAAGCCTGCGGGTTCAGGGTCACGCGCATCGACGTGGACCGGAACTTGGCGACACGGCTGACCGAAGTTCGCCCGGACGTGGTCTTCAATGCGCTGCATGGCCGCTTCGGAGAGGACGGAACGGTGCAGGGCATGCTGGAGATGATGGGTATTCCCTATACCCACTCCGGTGTTCTGGCGTCGGCCATTGCCATCAACAAGCCCGCTGCCAAGGCGCTGTTCCGTGAGGCCGGAATCCCGACGCCGGATGGCGAGGTGCTGACCCGTCGTGCCCTGGCCGCGCGCTCGGACTGGCAGGCCCCGCTGGTCATCAAGCCGATCAATGAAGGCTCCTCGGTCGGTGTCGACATCATTCTGGAGGGCGACAACATCCCGCCGCTGGAAACCGGCGACCCGGAGGCGCCGGTGCTGGTGGAACGCTACATCCCGGGGCGCGAGGTCCAGGTGGCCGTGGCCTTTGACGAGGTGCTGGGTGCCATCGAGATCCTGTCGCCGGGGCGCTTCTATGACTACGAGGCCAAGTATGCGCCCGGCGGGTCGCGTCACGTGATGCCCGCACCGCTTCCGGAGGCCGACTATAGCGCCGCCTGCGAGATCTCATTGCTGGCGCACCGGTTGCTGGGCTGCCGCGGCATCACCCGTTCCGACCTGCGCTATGACGATACCGGGGAGGGGCCGGCAAAACTGTTCCTGCTGGAAGTGAACACCCAGCCTGGCATGACACCCACATCACTGGCGCCCGAGATCGCACTGCACCAGGGCATCGACTTCGAGACGCTGTGTACCCGACTGGTGGAGGATGCATCATGCGATCGCTGACCGCGAAGGCCGCCGAGCGTCCCCTGCAGGAGACCAAGACCGCGAAGGCAAACCGCAGGTCCGGGAAGCAGCAGCGCACCATGCCGCGGCGGGAGCGCCGCCGCCGGGTCTGGAGCTGGATCGCCGTCGCCCTGATGATCGGCGTCATTGGCGCGACCTTCCATGCGGTGCGGCAAGGCTGGCACGCACAGGCCTTCATCGCTCTGGGGGAGATGGTCGACGACGGTTATCGCGTCGTGGGTCTGACGGTGGAAGAGGTTACCCTGACGGGGCGTGACAAGGCGGGCATGAATGCCCTGCGTCGCGCCCTGGATGTGGAAGTCGGGACCCCGATCCTGCGCCTCGACCTGGATGAGCTTCAGGCCCGTCTGGAAAGCGTTGGCTGGATCGCATCGGCCGAGGTGCAGCGTCACCTGCCGGACCGTCTGCATATCGACATCACCGAACGTGTGGCCTTTGCCCGCTGGCAGCGCGATGGCCGGACCAGCCTGATCGACCGGGATGGGGAGATCATCCTGTCCGACGTCGGTCACCGCTTTGCCTATCTGCCCCGGATTGTCGGCGACGGCGCAAATGTCCGGGCGGCGGAACTGCTGGACCTGCTGGATGGCTCCCCCCGCCTCGCGCGGCAGGTGCAGTCGGCCAGCCTGATCCGGGAACGGCGCTGGGACGTGACCCTGGAGAGCGGCATCACCATCAGCCTGCCGGAGCAGGGCGCGGACGCCGCCTGGCAGCATCTGGATGAACCGAAACACCGCAAGCGACTGCTGGCGGACGACGTTGGCTTCGTGGACATGCGCATACCGGGGCGCGTGATCGTGCGGGGCAGGGACAGTGGCGGCGATCAGAAGCCGCAGGAACAGGAGACCTGATCATGCAGAGGGCGGATCAGGGTCGAACAGGGGCTGCAGGGTAATGGCGAACGGACGATCCCAGTTCATTGCGGCGCTGGATGTCGGGTCCAGCAAGATCAGCTGTGCCGTGGCACAGCCGCTGGATGACGGCTATCGCGTGCTTGGTGCGGCGTCGCGCCGTGCGGAGGGTTTGCGCCGTGGCGTGATCACCGACATGGATGCGGCGGAGGCCGCGATCCGCGATGTGGTGGATCAGGCGGAGCAGCGCGCAGGCGTGGCGGTGGATGATGTCTTCGTCTCCCTCTCCGGCGGCATGCCGTCCAGTCATGTGGCGGAGGTGGAGATCGCCGCCCCCGACCGGCCGATCACGGATCAGGACGTGCGGCGGCTGCTGCAGCTTGCGGGCACGCGGGAGGAGCAGGGAGAGCGCTCCGTCCTGCACGCAATTCCGGTCGGCTTCGCGCTGGACGGAGAGACAGGTATCCAGGACCCGCGCGGCATGGTGGGGCGGCGGCTGAGTGCGCGGGTGCACCTGCTTTCCGCCGCACAAGGCGCGCAGCGGAACCTGAAGATGTGCATCGAGCGGTGCCTGCTGCGCCCGGTCGATCTGGTCGCGGCCCCCTATGCCGCCGGACTTGGCTGTCTGAGCTGGGATGCCCGTGATCTCGGCTCCGTCGTCATCGATCTGGGCGCGGGCGTGACCAAGATCGGCATCTTCCGCAACGGCACGCTGATCTTCGCCGACGCGATCCCCATCGGCAGTGCGCATATCACCAACGACATCGCCTCCATTCCCGGGCTGACGCTGGCCTTCGCCGAACGGCTGAAGACCCGCCATGGCAGCCTGTTCGTCGGTCCCAACGACGACGATGTGACCGTCGCGCTGCCATCCTTCGTGGAGGGCTGGACGGACGGCACAGGGCAGATGGCCCTGTCGCTGCTGACCGGTGTGATCCGCCCGCGGGTGGAGGAGATCTTCGAAACCGTGCGGGACATCATCGATTCCTCGGGTCATGCGGCAATCGCCGGGCGCAACGTCGTCCTGACGGGCGGCGGCAGCCTGCTGACCGGCATCGACGCCGTCGCGCGCGACATTCTCGACCGGCCCGTCAGCCTGGGTCGTCCGATTGGTCTGGCCGGTCTGAAGAAGGACATGTCCGGACCTGATTTCACAACGCTGGCAGGCACCATCGCCTTCGCCGAGCGTCGTCTCGAAGCACGTCATGCGGTTGACGTGCCAGCCACCCTTCCTGGCCGTGTCGGGCGGATTGTCCGCCTGGGTCGTTGGCTCAGGGAGAACTTCTGATGTTTGCGTTCCATGAGGCCCCCTCGCGTCGGAACGCCGGAAAGGGTGAGTCCGTCAACAACACCCAAGCCCGGAGCACCGCACATACCAGGCATTCCCCACTGAAACCGTCTGTCGGGCATACATAAGGAGGCATCGACATGGCCATTAACCTGACCAATCCTGAACTCACCGAGATGCTGCCACGCATCGTGGTATTTGGCGTCGGTGGCGCCGGCGGCAATGCCGTCAACAACATGATCGAATCGGAGCTGCAGGGTGTGGAGTTCGTCGCCGCGAACACCGACGCCCAGGCACTCGCCAAGTCCAAGACGACCAACCGCATCCAGCTTGGTGCCGGTCTGACGCAGGGACTGGGCGCGGGCGCGCAGCCGGACGTCGGCCGTCAGGCCGCCGAGGAGGCCATGCCGCTGATCCTGGAGTATCTGGAAGGCGCGCACATGTGCTTCATCACCGCCGGAATGGGTGGTGGTACGGGCACGGGCGCGGCACCGGTGATCGCCCGCGTCGCGCGGGAGCATGGCGTGCTGACCGTCGGTGTCGTCACCAAGCCGTTCCAGTTCGAGGGCAAGCGCCGTCTGGCCATTGCCGACGCGGGTGTGCGTGAGCTGCAGTCGAGCGTCGACACGCTGATCGTCATCCCGAACCAGAACCTGTTCAAGGTCGCGACCGACAAGACGACCTTCGCGGATGCCTTCAAGATCGCTGACGAGGTGCTGCACTCCGGTGTCCGCTCCATCACCGATCTGATGGTGGAACCGGGCCTGATCAACCTCGACTTCGCCGATGTCCGCACCGTCATGAACGAGATGGGCAAGGCGATGATGGGTACGGGCGAGGCCGAGGGCGAGGATCGTGCGCAGGCCGCGGCCTCTGCCGCAATCGCCAACCCGCTGCTGGAGGACATGTCGCTGAGCACCGCACAGGGTGTTCTGGTCAATGTGACCGGTGGCATGGATCTGACCCTGCACGAGGTCGACGAGGCCGCGAACCTGATCCGCGAGGAAGTTGACGAGGACGCCAACATCATCATCGGCTCCATCCTCGACCCGTCGCTGGACGGCAAGATGCGCGTCTCCATCGTCGCCACCGGCATCGACGTGATGCAGGCAGAGAAGGCGGTACCCCAGGGCTTCACCCCGCGTGTCGTTGCCACGGCGGATCGTTCCGTCACCGCACCGGCTGAACTGACGGCGAGCCGCCCGATGTCGGGTGGGACGATCCCGTCCGGCGGCAATTTCGCCACGGCGCGCAAGCTCGAGCCGGAAATGGAGATGGAAACCGATCTCGACGCCGAGGAAGCCGTCGGCACCGCTGAAACCCAGCCGGTTGTCGACGACGTCGCTGATCACGACATCTTCCAGGCACCGGTCGAGGAGAAGGTCGAGGCAAAGGGTGTGACGGAGCGGACCTACGAGATTCCGTCCTATCCGGCGCGTTCGGCCCCGGAACCGCGGCACATTCCGGCCTCCGAGAGCGGGCTGGATGATGGCTTCCTGGCACCGTCCGCACAGACGGCGCGGACCATCGACACCGCACCGCCCGCACCTGTGACGCAGGCCCCGGCGGAGGAAAAGCCGACGGGTGCACGCCGGTTCCTGAACCGGCTGCGGGGCAAGTCCCGGTCCGCCGACGAGACCCAGACCAATGCCCAGCCGAAGCGTCCGCTGTTCCCGAACCGGGGCAGTGAACAGGCATCCGAGGCCGAGCGGGCGGAGCCCATGCTTTCAGGACTGTCCCTGCCTGAGGCGGAGCCGCGGAAATCCGCGGGTTCCGAGGATGACCTGGACATTCCGGCCTTCCTGCGCAGGCAGGCGAACTGAGCGTTCGCCGTGCCTGACGGAAAGGGTAACAGTGGGTAACAAAGAGTGACTTGAGCGCTGTCAGGGCGATTCATATAACCCCTGACAGCGCCTTATCTTTCATTGATTCGTTTGTCTGTTTAACGGGTCGGGGAAGGGCGGGTGGATGCTGACCGGCACAGGGCCGGTGTGGGGAGTGGCATCGAACTCATTTGTCGGCGGGGAGCCGACTGTCCAGAGGGGACATCGCGTGAGCCTGCAACGGACCATCGCACGACGCGTCGAACGCCACGGAACAGCGCTGCACTCGGGGCTGGACGTGACGATTGCCTTTTCGCCTGCCGAGCCGGGGACTGGTATTGTCTTCCGCCGCTCCGACATGGACGGAAACGCCGCGCTGATCCCCGCACGCCATGACCATGTTGCCGATACGCGGCTCTGCACGGTCATCGCCAACGCCCATGGTGCCAGTGTGGCGACCATCGAACACGTCATGGCGGCCCTGTCCGGCAAGGGCGTGGACAATGTCATCGTTGATGTTTCAGGCGCCGAGACACCTGTCATGGACGGCAGTGCCGGTCCTTTCGTGGAGATGATCCGTGAAGCCGGTATCGTCGAACAGAATGCGCCGCGCCGCGTGCTGCGGGTGCTGAAGGAAGTGCGCGTCGGTGAAGGCGACTACTGGGCCCGCCTGACGCCGTCGGAGGAGTTCCGTCTCAGCTTCAACATCGCCTTCGACAATCCGCTGCTGGCCAGCCAGTCGACGCAGTTCCATCCCGACTTCGGCGATTTCGAAGAGGACATTGCGCCCGCACGGACGTTCTGCCTGTTCGAGGAGATCGAGAAGATGCGGTCCATGGGCCTTGCCCGTGGCGGCTCCCTCGACAATGCGGTCGTTGTCCAGGGCGACAAGGTCCTGAATCCGGAAGGCCTGCGTTTCGGTGACGAGAGCGTGCGGCACAAGCTGCTGGACGCCATCGGCGACCTGCGTACCGCAGGCTACCAGATCATCGGCCACTACCATGGTGAGCGGGCCGGTCATGCGCTGAACAACAAGCTGCTGCATGCATTGTTCGCGGACCCGACCGCCTATGTCATCGAGAATGCGGTCTCCACGGACTGGGACGACGTCCGCATTGCGGACGCCGCCGACTGAAAGGCTGCTGACCGTCAGGTCTGATGCCTGACTTCAGGACGTGCTTTCCGTCTCGCTGGCCTGCGGCCAGTAGGTTCCGAAATTCCAGTACAGCCCCTCCAGATCGCGGCAGGAGAATTCCCTGCTGCCATAGTCCGTGTCCTCGACCGGCCTTGGAACCTCCACACCTGATGCGATGACCCTGGCGCAGAGTGCGTCTGCATCATCGATGGCGATGTAGACGGACGTCCCGTCGCCTGCGGCAGGTCCGGGCTGCCCAACGGCCTGGCCGAATTCGTCATCACGGGCGCTGCCAACCATGATCAGCGCCGAACCCAGGGCAAGCTGGGCATGGGCAATGCCGCCCTGGCCGTCTTCCACGACGAAATGGCGCCGGAAGCCGATCACGTCCACCAGCCAGTCGATCATGGCCGGGCAGTTGCGATAGCGGCGGGTGAGGTAGATGCGTGGTGGTTCGATGGGGGCGTCGGCCATTTGCGGTCCTCCTGTCCAATGGTTCGGACCGGCATGATGACAAGTGCCCGGGCAGGCGGATTGAACAAATGTGACCTGCTCAGACCTGCCCCGGTGTCGTCCCCGCCATGCGCGCGAACTCCCGCGTCAGATGGGCCTGATCGGCGTACCCGGTCCCGTGCGCAATGGCGGCCACATTGTCCGATCCGTCCTGAAGCTGCTGCAGTGCATTCTCGAATCTGACAATGCGGGCATAGGCCTTCGGAGCAATGCCGACCTCGGCGGAGAAACGCCGGGTCAGATGCTCCCTGCTGATATCCAGTTCTTGCGCCAGTCGGCTGATCCGGGCCGTACCGGCGCTGGCCTCGATCGCCCGCAATGCCTGCATGACAGCCGCACTCTGCCGCGCTCCCGGCAGGATACGCTCGCGCAGGAACTGCTCCAGGATGCGGAACCGTTCCGGCCAGTTGCCGCAGAGCGCGAGCCTTTCCACGATGTCGCGGCCATCCTGCCCCAGCAGATCCGCCAGACTGACCACCTGCCCCGTGATCTCCGTCAGCGGGATGCGGAAGAATGCGCGTGCACCCGCAGGCGTGAAGTCCACCTGCACGCAATGCACCGGGCCGACGGAGCGCACGACGGTGAACCGGTCGATCAGACCGGCGGTGAACGTGTGGTGGGCGGCTTCCGCGCCTGGCCTGTGCCCGGCATGGATCAGATAAGGGTCAGCGAAGTTGATGATCAGCGGCAGGAAGGTGGTGGCCGGCATCCAGTGGGTGAAAGGTGGTGCAGCCATGTCGGCGAACCCGGCCCATCGGACCAGAAACGGTCGCAGGTCGGCGGGCAGGGGCGGGCAGGTCTCGTCGCCTGCTGGCTGATCGGGCATGTCCATGCACGCATCATGTCACCGATACCGACCCGGGTCAGCCTGAACGCTGGACGGCGGATCGGGGATGGCTATCGTTGCAGCAGAGAGAAACTTCACCCTGGGGAGGATGAACATCGTGCGACAGATCCCGACGACGCTGGCGGAAGTCGAGGAGGTCGAGCAGACCCCCTGGCAGGACAGGCTGATGGCGGAGAACGTCTACGCGGCAATCGCGAAGTCGGCGAACGCCTGGCCCGACCGGCCTGCCATCCATTTTCTGGCGCACGGGCAGCTGGATGACGAACCCCAGACGATCCTGTATCGCGACCTGCTGGCCCGCATCACGGCCACCGCCAACCTGCTGCGTGATCTCGGGATCGGCGATACGGATGTCGTGACCCTGCTGATGCCGATCATCCCGGAGACGCAGTATTTCCTCTGGGGTTCGGAAACAGCGGGCATCGCGAACCCGGTGAACCCCTTCCTGGAAGTCGATCATATCGTCGGCATCTGCAAGGCGGCGGGGACGAAGGTTCTGGTCGCCTGCGATCCGTCCATCAGCCCCGATCCCTGGCCCAAGGCGGAAGCGGTGAAGGCGGCCCTGCCGCATATCACGCTGATCCGGGTCGGTGGCCCGGCTGCAAGCACACCCGATGTCGTTTCCTACGAGGAGGCGATCAAGGGTGTCGCGGACGACCGGCTGACGTTCGATCGCGACTTCCATCTGGACGACGTCGCCGCCTACTTCCACACTGGGGGCACCACCGGGGTGCCGAAGCTGGCGCGCCACACGCAGAAGGGCCTGATGCTGCACAGCTGGACCTTCGGCAACTGCATGCCGGACCCGACCGACAGCAGTCACGGGCCGCAGCATTATCCCCTGGGCATTCCGCTGTTTCATGTCGGTGGCGGCACCTGCTACAGCCTGATGCCGTTTGTCTGGGGCCGGACGGTGACCATGCTGGGGGCGGAGGGGTATCGCAACCCGAACTCCCTGCGCGATTTCTACGCCAACTGCGCGCGCCTCGGCTGGACCAAGATCCCCATCGTGCCGACGGTCTGGTCGATGCTGCTGCAGATGCCGGTCGGAGATCATGATCTCAGTCGGGTGCAGTTCGGCGGCGTCGGCGGTTCGACACTCTCCGTCGAGGTTGCCAATGCGGCGATGAAGAAGCTGGGCATTCCGCTGGTCGAGGGCTGGGGCATGACGGAGACCCACGGCTTTGCGACGATCAATCCCTATCTGGGGGACATTCGCGTCGGCTCCGTGGGGCTGCGGCAGCCCTACATGCAGTTGCGCATCGTCGAACCGGACGGCAAGGGCGGTATCGCGCGGGATTGTGGCACGGACGAGATCGGTCTGGTGGTGGTGCGTGGTCCGCAGGTCTTCGGCGGTTATCTGGATGAAGTCCATGACTCGAAGGCCTGGCTGGGCGGGGACCGCCACAGCGGCTGGTTCGATACCGGGGACCTGGGCCGGATGGACGCGGATGGCTACGTCTGGCTGACCGGACGGGCCAAGGATCTGATCATTCGCGGCGGCCACAATATCGATCCGGCAACCATCGAGGACGTGCTGTACCAGCATCCGGCGGTGGAACTGGCGGCTGCGGTCGGACGCCCGGACAAGCGCGTTGGTGAGATTCCCGTGGCCTATGTCCAGTTCGGTGCCGGCAAGACCGAGACCGTGGACAATCTGAAAGCCTTTGTTGCCGAACGCATTCCGGAGCGTGCCGCGAACCCGGTCGAGATCATCGCGATGACCGAGATGCCGCTGACCGGCGTCGGCAAGATCTTCAAGCCGCAACTGCGGCTGGACGCGGCGCGACGGGTCTATGAACGGGAGTTCGCGCCGCTGGCGAAGGAGATGCAGGTCGAGATCGCCATCGACGTCCGCACCGACAAGCTTCATGGCACGCTGGCAACCGCGACTATTTCCGGCGAGGGCGACAGGGAGGCCGCCGCAGCGAAGGTGAGGGAAGCCATGGGGGCCTACGAGATCCGTGCCGAGGTCACTGTCGCCGACGGCTGAATGGCAGGGGGCGTCGCGAACGAAACAGCCAGTGTTCGCGTCGGAGCATTCCGCGCTGACCGCAATGGGCTGATCATCGCCTGATCAGGGATCAGGAGGTTACGATGGACAGCCCGCGTGGACGCAATCTTGTCGATGACAGCCTGGTCGCCGCCCTGCGTCACGTGGCGGACCGCGCCAATACGACCGCGGCCCTGCCCAACGAAGCCTATACCGACGCGCGGACGCTGGCGGCGGAAGCGGACGCGGTTCTGCGTCAAGCCTGGATCGGCATCGCGTTCGAGGCGGACGTTCCCCGGCCCGGTACGGTCTTTCCCGTCGATCTGACCGACACGCCACTGCTGCTGGTGCGCGACAGGGACGGCGTGGTGCGCGTGTTTCACAATGTCTGCCGTCATCGCGGCATGAAGCTGGTGGTGGAGCCGGGCCGCACCGGCCGCGTGATCCGCTGCCCCTATCACTCCTGGTGCTACAGGCTGGATGGCAGTCTTGACCGGACACCGCATGTGGGTGGCGTGGGCCAGGATACCCATGCCGACCTGGACCCGACGAGACTGGGCCTGATCGAGGTGCGGTCGGCGGTCTGGTTCGGCACGGTCTTCGTCGATCTGTCCGGCACTGCCCCCGCCTTCGATGCAGCCAGGTCCGGCCTGCAGGCGCGCTGGTCCGCGTTCGCCGACGCGGATTTCCGCAGCGGTGGCGCGGACAGTACCTTCGATATGGTGCTGAACGCCAACTGGAAGCTGGCGGTGGAGAATTATCTGGAGAGCTATCACCTGCCGTCCGTGCACCCTGCCCTGAACAGCTATTCCCGGATCGAGGATCATGAGTTGCTGGTGGGCGATGATGGCTTTGCCGGGCAGATCAGTCTGGTCTATCGACCGGTGCTGGACGCGGACGGGCTGGGCTTCCCCAAGGTGGGGGGACTCGGCGAATACTGGCAGACCCGCGGGGAGTATGTCGCGCTGTATCCCAACCTGCTGCTCGGGGTGCATTCCGACCACTGGTTCTCCATCCTGTTGCTGCCGGACGGCCCGGAGCGTACCCAGGAGCGCATCCGTATCGGCTATTTCTCTGAGGATGCCGCAACCGGGGTGGACTATGCGGCGCTGCGTGAAGCCAACACCCGCCTCTGGCAGGTCGTGTTCGGGGAGGACATCTCTCCCGTGGAACGGATGCAGGCGGGACGCCATTCACCGGCGTTCGATGGGGGTGTCCTGACGCCGGTCCTTGAGACCACGACGCGCGACTTTCATGCCTGGATGGCGGACCGGTTGCTGAACCACTGGGCATCCGGCGGGCATCGCTCAGCCCTACCGCACGACTGACATACCCGCGTTTGTTCCATATCACGCTTTGCCAAAGTGATGTGATGCAGTTACATTAATCAGTAACAGGCATCGGGACACGATGCCTGCTTTCCTGGGGAGGAGGGCATCATGGCAGCAGGCATGACGGTCTCACCGGTGACTCCGATCATCGGTGCGGAAGTCAGCGGGGTGGATCTGGCAAACATCGACGATGACGGGTTCTCTGCTCTCCGGAAGGCATTCCTGGATCACAGCGTGCTGTTCTTCCGGGACCAGGATATCAGCATCGATGCCCACAAGGCGCTTGGCCTCCGGTTCGGTGACCTGCACATTCATCCGGCCGCGAACGACTACAACGACGGGGTGAAGGATCATCCCGAAATCCTGGTCATCCATGCGGACGAGAAGACCACACGGACGGCGGGCGACAGCTGGCATTCGGATGTTTCCTGCGATGCCGAGCCGCCGATGATGAGCATCCTGCGTCTGCACACGCTGCCGCCGCTGGGGGGCGACACGCTTTTCGCCAGCATGTACGCCGCCTATGACGCGCTGTCGGACCCGATGAAGCGGTTGCTCGACGGGCTGACCGCGACCCATGACGGCGGTCCCAACTATCGCGACCGTGCCGGGCGCCAGGGTGTCGATACCTCGGCCAAGGCCTATCCGGCTTCTTCGCACCCGATCGTGCGGACCCATCCGGAGACGGGCCGCAAGGCGCTCTACGTCAATCGTGCCTTCACCACCCATGTGGACGGTGTGCCTAAGGACGAGAGCAACGCCATCCTCGGCTTCCTGTTCAACCACATCGAGAAGGCGCAGTTCCAGTGCCGGTTCCGCTGGCAGCCGAACTCGGTCGCCATGTGGGACAACCGCTGCACCCTGCACCACGCGATGTGGGACTATTTCCCCAATGTCCGGTCCGGTTTCCGGGTCACGGTCAAGGGCGACCGGCCCGTCTGAGGGGCACAATCACCGTGCCGGCACCGTGCCGGTCCGGCGTTCCAGAAGGAGCACCAGCATGAATGACATGAGCACAGGCTACGCCATCCTGGATGTGCGTCGTACGTCGCCCAACATCGGGGCGGAGGTTCGGGGTGTCGATCTGGCCAACGGGCTGACGGCAGAGGAATTCGCCGAGGTGGAGCGTGCATTCCACGAATATCAGGTGCTGTTCTTCAAGGACCAGTCACGCATTGACCCCGGTGTGCAGGTCGAGATCGGGAAGATGTTCGGGCCGTTGCATTTCCATCCGGCGGCACCGCATCTGGAGGGCTATCCGCCGGTCTTCGTCATCCACGCCCACAAGGATTCGAAGATCGCCAACGGGGAAGGCTGGCACACCGATGTCTCCTGCGATACCGAGCCGCCGCTGGGTACCATGCTGCAGATGCACATCCTGCCAAGCGCCGGCGGCGACACCATGTTCGCCAGCATGTACGGCGCCTATGACACGCTGTCGCCGGCGATGCAGTCCTTCCTGGAGGGGCTGACCGCGACCCACGAGTCGGAGCACATCTATCGCGGGCGATATTCCGACCGGGGCGTGGACGACTCGGACAAGGTCTATCCCTCGGCGGTGCATCCCGTGGTCAGGACCCATCCGGCGACCGGTCGCAAGGCGCTCTATGTCAACGGCGGCTTCACGACGCGGATCAACGAGCTTTCCAAGGCAGAGAGCCGCAACCTGCTCGATTTCCTGTTCCGCCACATGGAGGAGCAGTTGATGGTGACGCGGTTCCACTGGTCGGAGAATGACGTGGCGCTGTGGGACAACCGCTGTGTCCAGCACCGCGCGCTCTGGGACTACTGGCCGGAGGAGCGCAAGGGCCACCGCGTCACGATCAAGGGTGACAGGCCTTTCTTCAAGCCCTGACACGGCAGCACTGAGACCGCACGACACAAACACGGAAACAGGCATCCGCAACAGGCAGGATGCAGGACATGCAAGGGGAGAGAACGAATGAAGGGATTGATCAGGGGGGCGGTGCTCGCCACGACGATGGCTCTGGCAGCCGGGACGGCAAGCGCCGAGGAGATGGTGGCGAAGTTCTCCACCCATTGGGGACCGCAGCATCCGGCCTCCGTTCAGGCCATCAAGTTCATCGACCGGGTGAACGAGCGCCTGAAGGGCAAGCTGCGCATCGACGTGTTCCCGGCGGGCCAGCTCTTCGGCATCCGCGAGATCATGGGCGCGCTGGCCTCCGGTTCCGTGGAGATGGGTGCCGTGGTCGGCATCGTCAGCTTTCCGCCGATCAACCGGAACTACAATGTCACTGCGTTCCCGGGCTATTTCTCCAGCTTCGAGGACCAGCGCAATTTCTTCGAGAACGATCCCAAGGGCAAGGAAGTCTGGGAAAACATCCTGACCCGCACCCGTACTGCGGTGGTTGCCTACAACCCGGTCGGCCCGGCCGCGATCTATTCCTCGGCAAGCAAGCTGGAGACGGTTGCGTCGATGGCTGGCCTGAAGGCCCGTGTGCTGAGCAATGCGGATCGTGCGCGCTGGACGGCGCTGGATGTGGGCAAGATGGTCTCCCTGCCCACGCGTGAGGTCTATACCGGCCTGCAGAATGGCACCATCGATACGGTCTCGACCGTTCCGGGGGCCATCAAGGCCTATAGCTGGTGGGAGCATCTGACCGCGGTGCAGCTGCCGTGGATCTCCTTCGCGGATGCCTACATCATGGCCAACCAGGCCTGGCTGGACCGCCTTCCCGAAGATGTGCGGCAGGTGCTGGCCGAAGAGGGGGCACGGCTGGGCGAGGAATCGACGGCCGACATCATGAAGGCCTCCGCTGCCGTGCATGAGGAGTTCGTGGCCGAACATGGCGGCACTGTCTCCGTGCTTGAGGGGGCAGAACTCGCCAAGCTGCGTGCCCTGGAAGCATCCAAGGTCGAGCCGCTGCTGGCCGAAGAGGTCGATGCGGATGTCTTTGCCGCCCTGAAGGCCTATGCAGCCGGCAAATAGGCTGGTAGCCGCCATCACGTCCCCGCGGAGTGCGGGGGCGTGAGGCTGCTGCTCAGCGCTTATCGGCTGCTCTACGGCACCAATTCACTGATCCAGCGGGTTGCGCTCGGGCTGGGCATGGCCATCGTCGCCTTCGCCGTGCTGGCGCTGTTCGCGGCGGCGGTGGAGCGGCATGTCACCGGGCGGGGCTATGCCTGGATGAATGACCTGCCGCCGTTCCTGCTGCCATGGTGCGTCTTCCCGCTGATGGGGGTCCTGCTGCGCAGCGGGCGCCATATCTCGGTGGATGTCGCGCCTACCCTGCTGCCTGCCGGACCTGCCCAGATCCTGCGTCTCATCGTGGGACTGGTTGCGCTCGTGTCCGGCATCTATTTCTGCAATGCAGGGATCGAGGCGACGGGTTTCTTCCACATGCTGGGTGAGGTCACCGAGACTGAGATCCAGTTCCCGTTCTGGTTCCTGTACGCCGCCTTTCCGACCGGTTTCGGCATCCTGTCGCTGTTTGCGCTTGAGTTGGTGCTGCGCGAGATCCTGTTGCTGGCGGGCATGCTGCCCGGTGAAGAGGCGAAACCGACATGATCGCACCTGCCGCCTTTCTGGCTCTGGTCCTGCTGATCCTTTCGGTGCCGATCTTCCTGGTCTTCGGCATTGGCTCCAGCCTTGTCGCCACCCTGGAACTGCACCAGCCGTTCACGACCCTGCTGCAGGTTTCATTCGGCGCGGTGACCAAGCATGTGCTGCTTTCGATCCCGCTGTTCATCTTTGCCGGACTTGTCATGTTGCAGGCCGGTGTGGCGCGGCGGCTGGTCCATCTCTCGGTGACGCTGGTCGGTCATCTGCCGGGCGGCCTCGGCATCGCCATGGTGCTTGCCATGGGGTTCTTTGCCGCCTTCTGCGGTTCCATTCTGGCTGCAATCACCGCGGTCGGTTCGATCCTGATGCCGATCATGGTGGAGCGTGGATATACCAAACGCTTCGTCGTCGTGCTGGCTGCGACCGCTGGCCTGCTGGAGGCGCTGATACCACCGTCGAACGGGGCCATCATCTTCAGTGCACTGACCAACGTGCCGGTGTCGAAGACCTTTGCCGCCGGAATCCTGCCGGGCTTCGTCTTCATGGGGCTGCTGATCGTCTACGTCATGTGGGCCTGTCGGAAGATGCAACGCGATGAGCGCTCCGGCTGGCGCGCGCGCGGCCAGGCCTTTGTTGCCGCCATTCCGGGACTGATGACGCCGCTGATCATTCTGGGCGGCATCTATTCCGGGCTGCTGACCCCGTCCGAGTCGGCTTCGGTCGCAGCCTTCTGGGCGATCATCGTCGGCTTCCTGGTGCACCGTGAACTGACGGTGCGCGGGATACTGGAGGCGCTGAAGGCGACGGCGATCATGACAACCGTCATTTTCTCCATCATCGCCATGGCGACGTTCCTCTCGGTGATCCTGACCTTCACGCGGGCGCCGCAGGACCTCGTCACCTTCTTCATCGAGTTCGGTGCCACACCTCTGACCTTCCTGATCATGGTGGGTGTGATCTGTCTGCTGCTCGGTACCTTCCTGGAGGTGGTGCCGGTGATCTACCTGACGATCCCGGTGTTCATCGCCATCATCGACCACCTGGGCATCGATATCCTGCACTTCTACGTCGTGTTCGGTGCCTTCGTCGGGCTGGGACTGCTGACGCCACCGGTCTGCGTCGGGGTCTACACGGCGGCGGCCGTGATCGACGAGGCACCGGACAGTGCCTTCCGCGCGGTTCCGGCATTCGTCATGGTCGGTCTGGTCTATGCGGCGCTGATGATCGCCTTCCCCATCATCGCGACCTGGCTGCCGTCGATGATCTGATACGGCGGGGCGCGGTTACAGGTCCGCGGGAGCTTCCAGGCCGGAGGCTGTCAGCTGTTCGACCAGGGAGACCTTCAGACGCTCCAGCCCCTCTGCCGTTGTCGCCTCGCAGCGGGCAACCAGAACGGGTTGGGTGTTGGAGGCGCGCAGCAGCCACCAGCCGTCGTCGTTCATCACGCGGGCGCCGTCGATGTCGGAGAATGTGGTGCCGGCTGCCCGCAGACGGCCCACCACTTCCTCGATCACCGTGAACTTGCGTTCATCGGCACAGTCGAAGCGCAGCTCCGGCGTATTGAGCAGGGCCGGCATGGCCTTGCGCATCTCCGCCACCGACTGGTCGGCATTGGCCAGCATGTCCAGGAAGCGCACGCCCACATAGAGCGCATCGTCGAAGCCGTACCACTTGTCGGCATAGAAGATGTGGCCGGACATTTCCCCGGCCAGCGGGCATTTCAGCTCCGCCATCTTGGCCTTGATCAGGGAATGGCCGCTGCGGAACATCAGGGGCTCGCCACCGGCTTCCTGAATCCCGTCGAACAGGATCTGGCTCGACTTCACGTCGGCGATGATGGTTGCCCCGGGATGGTCCGCCAGCACGGCCCGCGCCAGCAGCAGCATGATCTGGTCGCCATAGAGCATCACGCCATCGCCGTCGACGACGCCGATCCGGTCCCCGTCCCCGTCGAAGCCGATACCGAAGTCGGCACCAATGCCGCGCACCGCGCTGGCCAGTTGCTCCATGTTGGCGGGCACTGTCGGATCGGGATGATGGTTGGGGAAGGTGCCGTCCACTTCCTCGCAGATCAGCATGTGCCGACCGGGCAGGCGACGCACCAGTTCATTGATCACTGCACCGGCAGCACCATTGCCGCAGTCCCAGACAACGGAGAATTCACGGCTGGAGCCATAGGCGGCCGCGACTGCTTCCGTGTAGGCATCCTTGATGTCGCGCCGGGTTTCCGCGCCTGCGCCGGTGGCGAAGTCACCGGCGGCGGCGATCTTGCCCAGTTCCAGGATGTCATCACCGAAGAACGCCTTGCCCGACAGCATCATCTTCAGGCCGTTCATGTCCGGCGGATTGTGCGAGCCGGTGACCATGATCCCCGCATCGGCCGGCAGGTGGTAGGTGGCGAAATAGAGCATCGGGGTCGGGCCGAGACCGATGTCGGTCACATCGCAGCCCGCGCTCCGCAGCCCCTCGCTCAGTGCCGCCGAAAGTGACGGTGAGCTCATGCGTCCGTCCCGTCCGATGGCCACATGGCGTCCCCCTTCACGCACCACGCGGGTGCCGAAGGCCGCGCCGAGGGCACGCGCATCGTCTTCGGTCAGGGTCTCGCCATAGGTGCCGCGCACGTCGTATTCGCGCAGCACGGTCGGATGGAACACATGGGCCTTCATCGTCCGGGTCTCCCTCAATCGACGGTCCTGCGACCGACGCTGACATAGCGCAGGCCGGCATTCCGCATCTCGTCCAGCGCATAGATGTTGCGCAGATCGACCAGCAGCGGTTCCGACAGCAGTCCCTTGACCCGATCAAGGTCCAACGCGCGATAGGCGTTCCATTCCGTCAGGATCGTCGCACCGTCCGCACCTTTCATCGCATCGTAGGCATCGTCGCACCAGGTGATGCCAGGCATCATCTTCGCGGCTTCTTCCATGCCCTCCGGGTCATGGGCACGCAGGCTGGCCCCGGCCTTCTGCAGCGCGGGCAGGATGTCCAGGCTGGGGCTTTCGCGCATGTCGTCCGTGTTCGGCTTGAAGGTCACGCCCAGCACGGCAATCGTCTTGCCTGCGACGTCGCCGCCAAAGGCATCGATGATCTTCTGCGCCATGGCCCGCTTGCGGTCCTCGTTGACCTGATCGACAGCCTCGATGATGCGCAGGGGACTGCCGTTCTGCTCCGCCGTCGCGATCAGGGCGCGAATGTCCTTGGGGAAGCAGGATCCGCCATAGCCTGGCCCGGCATGCAGGAACAGGTTGCCGATGCGCTTGTCCAGGCCGATGCCGCGCGCCACCGCCTGCACGTCACCGCCGACCTGCTCGCACAGGCTCGCGATTTCGTTGATGAAGGTGATCTTGGTCGCCAGGAAGCAGTTGGCCGCGTACTTGATCAGTTCCGATGTCTCCAGCGTGGTGAAGACCATCGGGGTCTCGTTCAGGAACAGCGGCCGATAGAGATCGCGCATGACCTGCTCCGCCTTCTCCGACTCGACGCCGCAGACGATCCGGTTGGGGCGCATGAAATCCTCGATCGCCGCGCCTTCGCGCAGGAATTCCGGGTTGGAGACGACGTCGAACCTGGCCGTCGGGTTGGCCTTGGCCAGGATCCGTTTCACTTCCGCGCCGGTGCCGACCGGGACCGTGGACTTGGTGACCACGACCGTATAGCCGGAGACCGCCCTGGCGACCTCTTCCGCCGCGCCGTAGACATAGCTGAGGTCGGCATCACCCGCGCCGCGGCGGCTGGGTGTGCCCACCGCGATGAACACCGCGTCAATATCCGCCAACGCTGAGTCCAGGTCGGTGGTGAACCGCAGCCGTCCCGCCTCCACATTGCGGGCGACAAGGTTGTCGAGGCCAGGTTCGAAGATCGGCATCACGCCGTCCAGCAGGCGCGCGATCTTGTCGGCGTCCTTGTCGACGCAGATCACGTCGTGGCCGAACTCGGAAAAGCAGGCACCGGAGACCAGGCCAACATAGCCCGTGCCGATCATTGCAACTTTCATGTGGATCTACCTTTCGGCGTACCTGGCGGTCAGAGCGTTTTTGCGAGGGCACGGATGTGGGCGGCAACGTCCGGACCCATATCCTCCCGCGCCAGTGCATAGGCGATGGTCGCCTGAATGAAACCGACCTTGTCGCCGCAGTCGTAGCGGACGCCTTCGAAGCGATGGCCGTGGAACGGCTGCTTGCCGATCAGCCGCGCCAGGGAGTCGGTCAGCTGGATCTCGTTGCCCGCGCCGGGGTCCTGGCTTTCGAGCAGGCCGAAGATCTCCGGCTGCAGGATATAGCGCCCGATGACGGCCATGGTGGAGGGGGCGACATCCGGCGCCGGTTTCTCGACCAGGCCCAGTACTTCGGCCAGATCGCCCGTAACCTTGCCGGGGGAGACGATGCCGTAGCGGTTGGTATGCTCCGGCGGGACATCCATGACGGCGATCATGTTGCCGCCGCGCCGGTCATGTGCCGTCACCATCTGCTGCAGGCAGGGGACGTCGGACAGGATCAGGTCATCGGCCAGCAGCACGGCGAAGGGTTCGTTGCCCACCAGGTTGCGCGCGCACCAGACTGCGTGACCCAGGCCCAGCGGCTCCTGCTGGCGGGTATAGGCGATGGTGCCTGCGCGCGGCAGGACGGAGGTGACGAGGTCAAGGATCTCCTCCTTGCCGCGGTCCTTCAGATTGGTCTGCAGTTCCCAGGAATGGTCGAAATGATCCTCGATGGCTGACTTGCCGCGACCGGTGACGAAGATGAATTCCTCGATCCCCGCCGCCTGCGCTTCCTCCACCGCATACTGGATCAGCGGCTTGTCGACGACGGGCAGCATCTCCTTCGGCAGCGACTTGGTTGCCGGCAGAAAGCGGGTGCCCATGCCTCCAACTGGAAATACTGCCTTGCGTACCCGCTTTGCCATGATCACTCCGGTCCCGTCGCCTGATTCGATACAACCACCCCGACGCGCGGTTTCTGCCATGGACCCGCAGCCAGAACAAGCTCTGGACAGTTCCCGGCGGTTCCGTCAGAACCGGATTGTGACCAGCGCATACCGCGCATCCGCTTGCCACATGGGGCCGCTTGCTGGAATTGGTAGACAGACCGGACTTAAAATCCGTTGGGCGTATGCCCGTGTGGGTTCAAGTCCCACAGCGGCCACCATCAATTCCTGTCTCACGCTCAACGCGCATCGCCCGTCCGCTGCGACGGGGCGGCGACCGATCACCGGGCCGCCGTCGCGGTCTGTTGGCAGGGAGGTCGACGTCTCTCCCTCCCTGCCCATCATCGCGGCACGCGCAGAATTTCCCGGTTAACGCGTCTTAACCATCTTGATTCACGGCATCTTAAATCCGGCACCGGCATTCTTTGCCCAGCAAGAATTGCCGCCGTCCCAGAAGGGGATGGTTGTTGGAGCCGAGGAGCCAGACAATGGACCGCGAGAATGCAATCCCACCCGAAGCCCTGACGGGCAGCCTGCGTGACTACCGCGAGATCAAGGGCGCAAACCTGCTTGGCCGGGTTGATCCGTTCTTCGAATGGCAGAACCTGCGTCGCCGCAACGCGCTCTGGCCCTATTCCCGTTCCACCGCCACCGCGCCGACGTCGTCATGCAGCGCGCTGGACGATACCGGCCATGCGCTGGAAGGTGTCAACTTCGCGTCCCAGGACTATCTCAGCCTGGCGTCCCACCCGGAAGTGAAGGCCGCCGCCATCGAGGCCGTGGAGCGCTATGGCGCGCACAGCGCCGGTTCCGCCGCGCTGCTTGGCAACACTACCGGGTCCCTGCGTCTGGAGCAGGAGATCTCCGATTTCACGGGCCGCGATCACACGGTCCTGTTCCCGACCGGCTGGTCCGCCGGTTTCGGTGCGATCCAGGGGCTGGTCCGCCCCGATGACCATGTCGTCATGGACGTTCTGGCCCATTCCTGCATGCAGCAGGGTGCCGCCGCGGCAACCCGCAACATTCACCTGCACGGCCATCTGAACCTGGACGGCGTGAAGCGGAAGCTGAAGCGCATTCGTGACCGTGATACGGTGAACGGCATCCTGGTGGTGACGGAAAGCCTGTTCTCCATGGACTCCGACACGCCGAAGCTCCGGGAACTGCAGGAGCTTTGCCGCGAATACAACGCCACGCTGCTGGTCGATGCCGCCCATGACCTGGGTTGCCTGGGCGAGGATGGTCGCGGTCAGCTTGGTCTGCAGAACATGCTGGATGATGTGGACATCATCGTCGGCAGCTTCTCCAAGACCTTCGCCTCCAACGGTGGCTTCGTCGTTGCCGGTTCCAGGTCGGTGAAGGAATACCTGAAGTACTACAGCGCGCCGCAGACCTTCTCCAACGCCCTGTCGCCGATGCAGTCGGCCGTGGTGCTGAAGGCCTTCGAGATCGTGCGCTCCGAGGAAGGCCGCAGGCTGCGCAAGTCCCTGATGGACAATACGCTGTATCTGCGGGAGCA
This sequence comes from Kordiimonadales bacterium IMCC3096, assembly GCA_016865035.1. Classification (GTDB taxonomy): domain Bacteria; phylum Pseudomonadota; class Alphaproteobacteria; order Minwuiales; family Minwuiaceae; genus Minwuia. The sequence continues at coordinate 809,719 of CP018227.1, read as the reverse complement.
ACTGAAACGGGCCAAGTTCGATGCGACGGGTGACCCGTCCGCCATCGTGCCGGTGCATATCGGTGCCGAAGGACTGGCGCGCATCGCGGCGCAGGAGCTGCAGGCCCGCGGCGCGATCGTCAACCTGGTGGAATATCCGGCTGTTGCCCGCAACGGTGCCCGGTTCCGCCTGCAGGTCATGGCGCATCACTCGAAGGAAGAGATCGATGCACTGGTCAGCCGGATGCGCGCGTCCCTGGATGCGGCGGAGCCGCGTTTCGAACCCTACCGCCTGTCCGGCCAGCAGAAGATCATCGGTTCGGTCGCCAAGGTTGCCTGATCCGGACTTCGCGCCGATCAGCGCCTGAAACTGCGCGGCCCTCCCCCTGGCCAGGGGGAGGGCCGAACTGTTTCCGGGACCGTCCGCGGATCAGATCGCCCGGGACATGAAGTTCGCCATGCGCCTGCTGAAGGCCGCCGGATCGTCCAGCGGTTCGCCCTCGATGATGCGGGCCTGGTCGAACAGCAGCCGCGCCGCCTCCTCGATGTCCGCATTCAGGCCGTCCTCGCGCATGCGATCAACCAGGCGGATCACCAGCGCGTGGCGCGGATTGATCTCCAGCACCCTTTTCGATGCGGCGTCCACCTGCTTGTGTGCCTTCAGCATCCGCTCCAGCCGCATGTCCATGTCGTTGTCGTCGGCCACCAGGCAGACCGGGCTTTCGGCCAGCCGGTCGGAGGTGCGGACATCCTTCACCGCGTCGCCCAGCGTTTCCCTGAACGCCGCGATCAGGGTGGCCATGTCCCCCTCCTTCGGGGCTTCCGGCTTGTCCTGATCGTCGTCCGTTGATTCCGCGTCCTCGATCTTTGACAGGTCGGCACCGCCACGGGTGACGGACTTCAGCTGCTTGCCATCGAACTCGCCATGCGCCTGCAGCCAGAAATCATCGACCGCATCGGTCAGCAGCAACACCTCGATACCCTTCTTCCGGAAACCCTCCAGATGCGGGCTGCGGCGTGCGGCGGCCAGATCGTCGGCGGTGATGTAATAGATCGCTTCCTGTCCCGGCTTCATGCGCTCGACATAGCCGCTGAGACTGGTCAGCTCGTCGCCCGCGGTGCTGTCGAAGCGTGCCAGTTTCAGGATACGGGGGCCGACCTCGTGATCCTCGTAGATGCCTTCCTTCAGCACCGCGCCGAAGTTGCGCCAGAAGGTGGTGAAGCCCTCCGGGTCCTTCTCCGCCTTCTTCTCCAGTTCGCCCAGCACGCGCTTGACGATCTGGCCGCGCATGTGACGCAGCATCGGCTCGTTCTGCAGCATCTCGCGGCTGACGTTCAGGGGCAGGTCTTCGGAATCCACGATACCGCGCAGGAACCGCAGATAGCTGGGGGCCAGCCCCTCCGCCTCATCGGTGATGAAGACCCGCTTCACGTACAGCTTCACCCGGTGCTTGCGGTCCGGATGGAACAGGTCGAAAGGCTTCTCGGTCGGCACGAACAGCAACAGCGTGTACTCGACCTTGCCCTCGATCCGGCTGTGCAGAACGGTCCAGGGCTCGTCGAAGGCACCGCCGACATGGCGATAGAATTCGGTGTACTGCTGTTCGGTGATCTCCGACCTGGGGCGGGTCCAGAGGGCGGATGCCTTGTTGACGGGCTCGTTCTCCGCGTCCGCCTCATCGTCGCTGGCGGTGATGGTGATCGGCCAGGTGATGTGATCGGAATAGGTCTCGATGATCTGGCGCAGCCGCCAGGTCTCCAGGAATTCCTTCTGCTCGTCGCGGACCTTCAGTTCCACGGTGGTGCCGCGACCGTCACGCGCCGATTCCTCGATCGTGTATTCGCCCGTCCCGCCGGAAACCCAGGTGAAGGCGGTATCCGCACCGGCCCGGCGACTGGTGACCGAGACTTCCTCCGCCACCATGAAGGCGGAATAGAAGCCGACGCCGAACTGTCCGATGACCGACAGGTCCGGTCCCTTGCCATCCTTGCCCTGACCTTCGGCAAGCTGGTCCATGAAAGCGGTCGAGCCGGAGCGCGCGATGGTGCCCAGGTTCTCGATCATGTCGTCGCGATCCATGCCGACGCCATTGTCGGTGATCGACAGCGTGCCCTTGTCCTTGACGACATGCACGCCGATGCGGAAGTCGGTGTCCCCTTCGGTCAGCGCCGGTTCGGCAATGGCCAGATAGCGCAGCCGCTCACAGGCATCGGAGGCATTGGAGATCAGTTCCCTGAGGAAGATCTCCTTCTCCGAATAGAGCGAGTGGGTGACGATGTGCAGAAGCTTCGCAACCTCTGCCTGGAACTGATAGCTCTGGGCAGTCATGGGTCAGGAGTCCTCCTTGGGTTTGGTCAGGGTTTCCAGCGTCGGCGTGAAGTTCTCGGCGGTGAAGGACGGGAACAGGTAGGCCCAGCCGTCAACCTTCGCCGCCGCCGCACGTGCGCGGACTTCCTCATCCTCCGCAACGATCGGATCCGGTTCCTTGCCATCGATACCGACCGGAAGCTGCTCGATCAGGCTGGCATCGAACTGAACGTCGAAACGCAGCCAGAAGGCATCCGTATTGTCCACCTTCCGCCCGGCATCGAGGATGTCCACCGTGACGATCCAGCCGCTCTGCGTGGTGAAGGTCGCCCGTGTCGCGCCGGTGAAGTCCACCTCGGCCTCTGGGGCCACGTCGCGCGGTTTCAGGAACTCCAGCGCCCGGCCTGTTGCCGTCAGGCGGATTTCCTGTTCCTGCAGGCCTTCCGGCAGGTCGGTCACGTGGAAGTAGCCGTACTCGCTGCGGTTCAGTTCCAGCACCGGCATGTCGGGCCGGGCGACGCGGATGTCGGTCACGACATCCTTGGTGACCTTGAACAGTTCCCGGTCCAGCCAGTCGGTGGGGGCAGGTTTCAGGTTGAAGAAGCTCTCCGCCAGCCAGGTCTCGTTCTCGTCGGCGCGGCGGACATAGACTTTCGCCGGCTCGGTGGCATCGCCAAGCTGCTTGGTCTTGCCGAGGATGACCCCGGCCAGTTGGCTGCCGCCGGCATCGCTGGCAACGACCTTGATGGTCCTGGCGCTGCTGTCGACTTCCCCCTCCGGCAGCGGCTGCGGTTCTTCCAGGCCCAGCCGGTCAAACAGTTCGGGGTCGCTGGTCTTCGGCGCGATGATGGTGGCGCGCGACAGGGCAACCACCAGCCGCTTCACCTCGTCCGCGTCGGCCGGATAGCCGTTGCGCGCATCGTGATGCCAGTGACCGTCTGCGTCACGGCTCAGGCTCCAGGCGCCCTTTGGTGTCACGAACGCCAGCCTGGCGACGGCGTTGATCTGCTCGGCAAGCTCCGGGAACAGCGCCTGGCCGTATTCGCGGGCCGCGAGCCGGTCGGCCTTGCGGTCCAGCACGAAGGCTGCGGCGACGACGCTGGCAATGGTCAGCAACAGAAGGACGATCCAGGTGGTGCGGCGCATGGCTCAGCCCTCCTTCAGCATCTGGCTGCGACGCCGCCGACCGCGTCGCCAGAGCGCCAGTATCATGGCGATGACGAACACCAGTGCAGGCATGGCGCCAATGGTGATCACCTTGATGCGGTCCTGCAGTTCCTCGATATCCCGCCGCAGGTTGAGCTGCACGGCGCGCAGCTCGCGGCGGGTGTCCAGCACGTCCTTCTGGAACGATTCAATGGCCTTGGCCTCCTCGGTGGAGAGCAACTGGCCACCGCCTTCACCGGCGCGGTTCTGCAGTTCGGCAAGCTTCTTCTCGGTTTCCTTCAGACGGGCTTCCAGTTCCTGTTCCTGCTGCAGGTACTGCTGCTCCGCAGCGCGACGCAGTTCGGTGATCACGGTGAAGGGACGATCCCCTTCGCCCCGGCTGCGCAGCCCGATCAGGTCGCTGGAACCGGCGAGATTGTCGATGGCGTTGATCAGGAAGTTGGCATTGCCCGAGGTCTGCTGCGTCACCTCCTGCCCGAAGACCGCCTGGCGACTGGCCCAGTAGGTATCCTCGATGAAGTCCGCGTCCGTCACCAGGATCATGCTGACCGGTTCGGCGGAACGTTCGATATGCGGTGCATCGACACCTTCAGGCGCTGCATCGAAGGTCGAGTTCACGATGCCGCTCAGGCGGGCAGCGATGACGAACTGGCGGTCCTCCGACTGGAAGTCCGCCAGCAGCCCCTGCGGATCGGGGCGGAAGCGCAGCTTCGACGCCGGGATGCGCATGGCCTCGCGGGTGGTGGTGATCAGGGGCACGGCCTTCAGCGGGCTGTCCTCCGCGATCTCGATGTGCCCGACGGAGGGCAGCAGCAGCGGCAGGCTGAGGTCGGCGGTCACCGGGTCGTCGGCATTCAGCGCAGGCCCGGCCGCCTGGATCCAGGCCACATAGTCGATCAGTTGCCGCCGTCCGCGACCGATGTTCACACGCGTCGCCAGCGTGCGGTCCAGAACCAGTGTCTCCGGCTCCACCTGCACGCCCCAGGGGCCGAGCAGTTCGGGCAACAGGCTGGAATGCGGGTCCATCGGGTCCGGCGCACCGCCGGGGGAGGGCAGGCGGACACCGACCTCGGAAAACGGGTCGGCAAGGATCAGGGCCTTGCCGCCGCCCAGGATGAACTGGTCGATGGCATAGCGCTGGCGTTCCGTCAGGTTACGGGCGTGGGCCAGCATGATGACGTCGGTGTCAGGGGGAATCTCCTCCCACTGGCGCAGCGGAATATCGACGTCGAAGAATCCGCGCAGCGGCTCCGTGATCGCGTAGGGGCGGCTCTCGCCCCGCATTGCCGCCTGCACCCCGCCCGGTCCGAAATCCAGCGGGAAGGTCGTGATGACCATCAGCTTCGGCAGATCAGGGTTGGACAGGCCATAGACCATCCGGGTCAGGTCATATTCCAGGAAACGGCCCCGCTCCGGCTGGAAGAAGGGGATGGTTTCCTGATCGTCGGTCGTGTTCTGCCCGACCAGGCCGAAATAGAAGGTGTCGCCACCTGCACCCAGCGGCACCCCACTCAGGCCTGCATCGACAGCCGCGTCCTCGTCTTCCGAGAAGGGTTCCGGGTCGATCAGCTCCAGGCGGATGCGCCCGCCCGAGATGGAGCGGAATTCCTCCAGCATGCTCATGACCCGGTCCGCGTGGTTGCGGATCTCCGGTACCGACCCGGCAAGGGACGCCGAATAGTAGAGCTGCAGGGTAACGTCTTCCTCCAGCCCCGAGAGCACGTTGCGGGTGCCGTCGGAGAGGGTGTAGAGGCCGTTCTCGGTCAGGTCGAGGCGGCTGTTCTCCAGGCTGTCATCCGCCACGATGTTGACGGCGAAGAACAGGATGGCCAGCAGACCGATACCACTGAAGGCGATGAACTTGTATCTGTTGAGCTGATTCATGGTTCCGTCCTCAGCCCGCGAATTTCTTGTATTCGATGATGATCATGTTGGCGAACAGCCAGACCCCGATCAGGCTGGCGAAGAACACCAGGTCACGCAGGTCGATGACGCCGCCGATGATCGACTGGAAATGGGTGATGAAGCTGAAGCCCGCGATCTGGTCCACCAGCATTTCCGGTGCCCAGCCACTGACGAAGTCCAGCACGATGGGGGTGCCGGAGACCGTGAACAGGAAGCAGACGACCGTGGAGACGACGAAGGCGATCACCTGGTTCTGGGTCAGGGCCGACAGGCACGACGTGATGGCCAGGTATCCGCCGGCCATCAGCAGCGCACCGATATAGCTGGCGATGATGACGCCATGGTCGGGATCGCCGAGATAGCTGACGGTCAGCCAGAACGGGAAAGTCAGCGACAGTGCGATGCCGACGAAGGCCCAGGCCGCCAGGAACTTGCCCAGTACCGCAGCGGGCACCGAGATCGGCAGGGTCAGCAGCAGTTCGATGGTGCCGGTCTTGCGTTCCTCCGACCACAGCCGCATGCCGATTGCGGGGATCAGGAACAGGTACAGCCACGGCAGATAGGTGAAGAAGCTGAGCAGGTCGGCCTGCCCACGCTCGAAGAAGTTGCCGAGATAGAAGGCAAAGGCCGCCGTGGTCAGCAGGAAGATGACGATGAACACCCACGCGACGGGGGTGGCGAAATATCCGGCCAGCTCGCGGCGGAAAACGGTTGTCATGGCTCCCATGGCTCAGTTCCCCTGCGTGATGGTGCGGAAGACTTCGTCCATCCGGCCCGGATCGACATAGAAGGCTCCGATCTGCCAGCCACGTGCACTGGCCAGTTGCGAGACGCCATCCGTGACGGTGGCGCTGTCCTTCGGAAAGACCACGACACGGCGGTCGCCGTCCGGTTCGACACTGGCAACGCCCGGCACCCGGATCAGGTCGGCGCGAATGGTCTCGAAATCCGGCTGACCATCGCCCTTCAGTTCCAGCACGACCGCGTTGTGGAACCGCGACCGGCCCATCAGTTCTCCCGGCGTGCCATCGGCGACGACCCTGCCGTGGGCGATGATCATGGCCCGGCTGCAGACGGCGGAGACTTCCTCCAGGATATGGGTCGAGATGATGATGGCCTTCTCCGGTGCCAGTTCGCGGATCAGATCGCGCACCTGGAACTTCTGGTTCGGGTCCAGACCATCCGTCGGTTCGTCAAGGATCAGGATATCGGGGTCATGCAGCAGCGCCTGCGCCAGGCCGACGCGTCGCTTGAAGCCCTTCGACAGGGTCTCGATCGGCTGTTCCATCACCCGGCGGAGCTCGATCCGCTCCGTGATCGCCGCAATCCGCTCACGGCGCTGTTTCGCGCCCAGGCCCCGGATGCTGGCGATGAAGTTCAGGAATGCCGCAGGGGTCATGTCGGGATAGGCCGGTGCGCCCTCCGGTAGGTAACCGATGCGGGTCTTGGCCATGATCGGATTGGCCAGCGCATCGACCTGGTTGACCGTGACCGTTCCGGCGGTGGGACCCAGAAAGCCCGTGATCATCTTCATGGTGGTGGACTTGCCCGCACCATTGGGGCCGAGGAAGCCCAGCACTTCGCCGCGCTGCACCTCGAAACTTATCCCGTCCACGGCGGTGAAGTGACCGAACTGCTTCACCAGATTCCGAACTTCCAGCATGGCTGTCACGTCGGCACTGCTCCCCTGATCATGCGTTCTGTGCTCCCGCGCCCGGATCATGGACCCTGGACATGGTGCTTGCGCATCTGACTATTGTGGCCGGAGGAGGCCGGATCGTTTCTCGCCTCTGGCCGCGCCATGATCTAGTCGGCCCTGCCATGCGGTTCAAGGGTTTCAAGCCAAGTGTCCCACCATGTAGGCTGAGAAACCTGATGTCGGGGGGAGCAGATGGGTACTTCAAAGGCTGTAATCACGGGCGTGGCCAATACGGCCTGCGGCAAGCTGGAGGGATCCACCTGCCTTGGCCTGCATGCGCAGGTCGCGCGCGGCGCGGTTGCCGACGCGGGCCTGGATCTCGGCGATGTGGACGGGTTGCTCTGCGCCTACTCCTTCACCGAACCGCATCCGATGCTGGCCTCCGTCGTGGCGGAGTACCTGGGCATCCAGCCCGCCTATTCCGCTTGTGTCAGCGCGGGCGGGGCCACCGGCGGCCTGCAGGTCATGACCGCAAAGGCGCTGGTGGAAAGCGGCATGTGCCGCCATGTGCTCTGCCTGACCGGGGACAACCGGTTGAGCGGCATGGCACCGGGTGCCGCCGTTGCGGCGCTGGCCCAGTTCGGCCACGGACAGTTCGAGGTGCCCTATGGCATCACCATTCCCGCCGCCTATGCCATGGTGGCGCGGCGCTACATGCATGACACCGGGCTTACCGCATCGGACCTGGCGCACATTGCCGTGACTACCCGCAACCATGCCCGCCGTCACCCGGACGCCCAGATGCGCAAGCCGCTGAGCCATGACGACGTGATGGGCAGCCGGGTCATCGCCGACCCGCTGCGCCTGTTCGATTGCGCCCTGATTTCCGATGGTGCTGCCGGTATCCTGGTCTCTGCCGCGCCCACCGGGCACGGCGCGGAGGTGCGCATTGTCGGTGCGGGGCAGAAGAACACGCATGAGCATCTGATCTCCGCCCCCCGGGATATGCAGTCCTTCGGCTGCAAGTTCAGCGCCCGCGATGCCTTTGCCGAGGCCGGAATGACCACCGCCGACATCGACGTGGCGGAGATCTACGACAGTTTCACCATCACGCTGGCGATCGAACTGGAGTCCATCGGCTTCTTCCCCAAGGGGGCGGTGGGGGAGGCGGTTTCCGACGGTGCACTGGACCTGGGCGGCAGCCTGCCCTGCAACACCCACGGCGGGCTGCTGAGCTTCGGCCACTCCGGCGCGGCGGGCGGCGCGTTCCATGTGGTGGAGGCCGTGCGCCAGTTGCGCGGTGAGGCGGACGAACGTCAGGTGCCGGATGCGGCCCGTGCCTTCGTCCACGGTGACGGCGGAGTCCTGTCCGCCCATGTTTCCCTGATTCTGGAGCGGCAGTCATGACCGATCCCGCAAACGTCCTGCCATTGCCGACCCCCAACGCCGAGAGCCAGGCCTTCTGGGATGCCTGTACCGATGGCCGACTGACCTTCGCGCGCTGCACCGCCTGCGATGCCGTCCAGTTTCCGCCGCAGAAGAGCTGTACCGCCTGCGGTGGCGAGACCGGCGAAGCTTCGGAGGCTTCGGGGCAGGGAACGGTCTTCACCTTCACCATCAACCACCGCGCACCCGGTCCGGCCTTCGCGGAGCGCGCGCCCTATGTCATCGCCCTGATCGATCTGGCGGAGGGGCCACGGCTGATGATGAACGTGATCAACTGCGCGCCGGAGGATGTCACCATCGGCATGCCCGTCCGCATCTGCTTCGAGCCGCGCGGCGACATGGCACTGCCACAGGCTGAGCCTGCTTGAGACAAGGGCGAAGCCGCTGCAGCCTGACCGGAGCACGGATCATCCCCGGCTGGCGAGCATCCGGGCATTCTCGATCGCGATGACGCTCTGGTCGGCGAAGGCGCCGGCGATCTCCAGACTTCTCGGGTCGAAGGGGTGCACCCGCTGGCGGTAGATCGTGAACGCACCGATCAGCCGGTCCCGCGCAAGCATGGGAATGGCCGTGAATGACCTCGCGCCACCCAGATCGGCCGTGGCTTCGCGCAATGGATCACCCCGGCGGTAGATTTCCTCCCCGCGCACATCGGCGATATTGACGATGTCGCGACTGGCCACCAGGCGGCCCAGCCCCGTCTCCGCCGCGACCTGGAACGTTCCCTGACCGGTAAGCCACTCTTCGAATGCCGGGGGGATGCCCAGCATGTATTTCGACCGGAACCCCTGACCGGGGAAATATTCGAACAGCACGCCGAACTCGGCGTCACAAAGTTCAAGCGTATGGTGCAGGACGGCGGCGATGACCTTCTCCGGCTCACCATTGGAACTGCTGATGATTCTCAGCACTTCATGAAGCGCGCGTTCCCGGCGGATCGACTCCTCCAGACTGAGGGCAAGCTCCGAAATCAATGCGGCCTGTTCATCCCGGTCGGCCCGGACTGACGGCGCGCCGTTGAGGACCTTGTGCAGTTCCAGTTTCGACGATACGCCGAGCTTGCGATAGATCGCCGCCAGATGTGTGCGAACGGTCAACGGCGAGATGCTCAGCCGTTCCGCGATCCGGTGATAGGTATCGCCGCTGGCGTAGGCCTTTGCAATCTCCGCTTCGCGTGGACTCAGGCGTTCTTCCGGCACATGCAGTTCCCATCTCTCCGCAGTCTGGTCCCTGTCCCGGATGGAACGGGGACAACCATCGGAATGTAAGGCCATACAGCAGATGAACCACGGCAGATACAGCAGATGGTGCAGTCAGGTTACTGCAGTCGGTCGATTTCTGTCCTGCCCGCGATGCCATAGCGTCGGATGCTGGGTTCAGGGCGCGGAGGAGGAACGGAGATGGACAGGCGGTGGATTGTGCTGGCGGCGGTTTTCCTCGCCCGGACGTCGATGGGATACCAGTTCCAGTCGATTGGCAGCGTCGGGCCGTTCCTGATCTCCGAGCTGGCGATCGATCTGGCGGTTCTGGGGTCGCTGATCGGGGCCTACAAGTTGCCGGGACTGTTCCTCGCGATACCCAGCGGCATGCTGGGCCAGAGGTTTGGCGAAAAGTCCCTGCTGGTCCTCGGCATGCTGCTGATGGCCGTCGGTGGTGTCATGTCGGCGCGCTCGGGCTCCGTCGACGTGATGTATGTCGGCCGGATTCTCAGCGGCGTCGGTGCAGTGGCGTTCAACGTTCTCTCGTCAAAGATGATTGCCGACTGGTTTGCTGAACGGGAACTGACGGTCGCCATGTCGATCCATGTCAACAGCTGGCCCTTTGGCATCGCGCTTGGTCTGGCGACGCAGGCGGCATTCGCGGAGGCCTACTCCCTGAGTGGCATGCTGATGATGTCAGCCCTTTTCTGCGGCGCCGGTGTGCTTCTGCTTCTCTTCGGGGCCAGCAACCGGCAGGTGCCTGCTCCCGGCGGCTCGGCATCGCTGAAGTTCGGACTGGGCGGGAGGGAGTTTCTCCTCGTCTCGACAGCGGCAATGATCTGGATGCTGTTCAACGCCAACCTGATCGTTGTTGTCAGCTTTGCACCGGCCTACCTCGTTTCCCAGGGCTATGAAGCCATTGCCGCCGGGCAACTCGCGAGTACCGGCATCTGGATTGGCGTGGTCGCCGTGCCGCTGGGTGGCCTGATCGTGCAGAAATGGATCAATGGCGATCTGTTCATGGTGGCGATGTTCCTCGGGGGGGCCGCTGCCACGATGTCGCTCATCTTTCTGGACGACCGGCTCATCGCATTCATTGCCATCGGGCTGCTTGCCTGGTCTCCGGCGGGGGCGATCATTGCGGTTCCCGTGCAGATACTCTCTCCTGCGAACCGGGCCATGGGGATGGGCATCTTCTTCAGTTACTATTATCTGGGAATCGGCATTCTTCCGTCTGTTGCGGGCTATCTGGGTGACGTGACCGGGGACCCGGCCGCCCCGATCCTGTTCGCGACGGCGCTGCTGCTGCTGGCCCTCTGCAGCCTGATCACGCTGCGACTGCTTCAGCGCAGGACGCTGGTGACATGACGGCCGCCATGGCAGGAAAATGAACGGGCCGGTTCTGCCCATCGCGCGTCTGCTGTCCTATATCTACTCCGACACAGACCATTGCCGTGGACACGCAGACGATGACGAACCTGACCAGCCTCATCCAGGCAGGCACCTGAAGCGATGCACAGGATCCATTTCATTCCCCATGGCGGCGGTCCGCTGCCGCTGATGGGCGATCCGGCCCATGTGCCGCTGGTCGAGGCGCTGACGGCCCTTCGGCCCGGCCTGCAGGGGGCGAAGGCGATCATTGTCGTCACCGCGCACTGGGAGGCGGAGACCCCGTCCTTCAGCAGTTCAGCGGCCCCCGGGATGCTCTACGACTATTTCGGCTTCCCGGAGGAGACCTATCGCCTGAACTATCCCGCGCCCGGCGCGCCGGACCTTGCGGAGGCCGCAGCGGCTGCACTGCGCGTGGCGGGATTCACGCCCGCTCTCGACCCGGAACGCGGTTTCGACCATGGCACCTTCGTGCCGCTGATGCTGATGCGGCCGGAGGCCGACATTCCGGTGCTGCAGATGTCGTTGCTTTCGTCACTTGATCCGGCCCGGCACATCGCGATGGGCCAGGCGCTCGGTCCCCTGCTCGACGATGGGGTGGTGCTGCTGGGTTCCGGTTTCAGCTTCCACAACATGCAGGCGCTGGTCGGTCGGCTGTCGCCACAGCAGAGGGCAGGGGGGCAGCAGCTGGCCAGCGAGTTCCATGACTGGCTGGACAGCGTGATCTGCGATCCCGCCGCCGATGCTGCCGAACGGACCCACCGGCTCACTGCCTGGGCAGATGCCCCCGGTGCCCGCTTCTGCCAGCCCCGGGAGGAGCACCTGCTGCCGCTCCACGTCTGTTTCGGCGCCGCTCAGGCCGCAGGCCTGCCCGCCGCCACCCGCACCTTCGCCGAACCCTTGCTGGGATTCGAGGCGCGGGGCTATGGCTGGGGGTGAGCCGCAGTCTGTCACCAGGGGTGGCATGCCGGGCTTCCGGCGCAATTCTGAAGGGGAGAAGAGACCATGCCGAAGCTGACTGACGACGAGTTCCGGGAGTTCCTCGATGCGAAGGGCATCGTGATGAAGATCGCGGTGGTGCGTGAAGACGGCAGCCCGCTGGTGACGCCGCTGTGGTTCATCCATCGCGACGGGGCGATCTGGTTCACGCCGCGCGAGAAATCCGAGTGGTTCGCCTGCCTGCGCCGCGATCCCCGCGTCGCGCTCTGCATCGACGACCAGAACCTGCCCTATCGCAAGGTGCTGGTGGAGGGCGATGCGGAGCTGGTGCATGATCTGGGCGCCGACGATCTCTGGCGGGATCTCTATCGCGACATGGCGGCGCGCTATGTCGGGCGGCGCGGTGCCAACGAATATGTCGACAATACCATCGACCAGCCACGCGGCCTGTTCCGCGTGGTGCTGGCGGGCGCGAAGGTGAAGAGCTGGCGCCTGCCGCTGGAGGACGAACCGCAGATGGGCATCTGGGCGGACCGCTACTACAAGCCGGGCACCAGTTTCTGAGGTCTGTACGTCAGCCCGGATTTCCGCAGGCGAGCGGTGACGCTTGTCTCATGCCATGCCGGAAGTTCACCGCCCTGTTCGGTCACCGCGCCTTCGTCTGCGTGGCGATACAGGCAGTGATCCCGACACCCCAAAGGAAACCTGTTTGACCGAACAGGCGCTGTGAGGCGCAGCTCTTCGGCGCACTCAATGCTGCTTCGGGTGTCTGGCGAAGTTGTCCAGATGCGTACAAATGATTGCCAATTCTTTGGATTGCTCAATTATTCCGCAGGTGTTGATTTTTTCTGATTAAGATGTCGTCAGAAAATGCGCAGCGAAGACGGCCAACAACAGGAGGTATCTCGGGAAATCCACGTTTCAGGGTGGTGATTTGCTTGTGGCATACATGTTGCCTATCCCCCCGACGTGGCCCGTTTCCAGGGGTTCAGTTGGGTCATCATTTTGCCAGGGGGGAACATTCACTTGGACGTAGCCGTCAAGCTGATCTTCGATGTTCTGGCTTTCTCGTCCATCATGGTGCTTGTGGTGCTGGGACTGGCCGTGATTGCCAGCATGATGGGCATCTTCAATCTTGGTCACGGCGAGTTCGTCCTGCTGGGTGCCTATACGGTCTACATCTTTCGCGAGATGGGCCTCCCCGAATGGACCGGCATGCTCGCCGCGCCTTTCCTGGTGGCGATCGCCGGCCTGGTCATCGAGATCGCCTTCATCAGAAGGCTCTACGCCTCCCCTGTGATCGCCATGCTGGCGACCTTTGCCATTGGTTTGATCATCCGTGAACTGATCCGTGTGCTGATCGGCGGCCAGTACTACGCCATCGACGAGCCGGTTCCGGGATCGGTCTCGCTGCTGGGGGTCGATGTTTCGGCCTGGCGCGCGATCATCATCTTCCTGACCGGTGCGCTGATGGTGGCCTGTTTCCTTTTCCTCACACGGACGTCGTTCGGGCTGCAGATCCGCGGTGCGCTGGAGAACCCCGGTCTGGCGCGCGCGTCAGGCGTCTCCACGACCCGCCTCTACGCCTTCACCTTCGCGTTCGGGGCCGCGCTGGCCGGACTGGCCGGTGCCCTGATGGTGCCGCTCTTCTCACTGTCGGCCGATCTGGGTGTGCGCTTTCTGGTGCAGGCGTTCCTGTCGGTCATGCTGGGCGGTGTCGGCACCTTCGAGGGGCCGATCCTGGGCAGTGCCGTGATCGGCGCCATGGTCCCCGGCTTCCAGTGGCTGCGTGAAATCCCCCTGTTCGGGATCATGGTCGGCGACCTGATCCAGCCCATCGTGGCTGAGGTGCTCGTCTTCATCGTCGCCCTGGTCATCGTCAAGTTCCGGCCGGATGGCTTCATCACAAAAGGGAGAATCTAGAATGGCGAACAAGCATTCAAATGGCGGGGGCGGCATCAGTCGCCGGTCCCTGCTGCGCGGCGCGGGGGCGCTGACTGCGGCAGGCTGGGTGGCCGGCTTTTCCGGTGGCTGGATCCTGCGCCCGAGCCGGGCGTTCGGGGCGGCACCGATCAAGTTCGGCGTCGCGACGGACATTACCGGCGCAATTGCTCCGTCGGGCAATTCCAACTGGCAGGTCATCCAGCTGGCGGCGAAGAAGATCAACGATGCAGGCGGCATCGGTGGCCGTCCGATCGAACTCTATCTGGAAGATACCGCATCGGACCCCAAGGTTGCTGTGGGCAACGTCCTGAAGCTGATCCAGCAGCACAAGGTCGATGTCGTCGTGGGCGGCATCACCTCCGCCATGCGGGAAGCGATCAAGAACCCGATCGTGCGCCGCGGCAAGACGCTGTACCTCTATCCGCAGCTCTACGAAGGTCAGGAATGCACCGAGCATCTTTACTGCACGGGCCCGACCCCGGCACAGCAGTGTGACGAACTGATCCCCTACCTGATGAACACCCTCGGCAAGAAGCGATTCGCCATGCCTTCGGCGAACTACCGGTGGCCGCAGCTGCTCAACAAGTATGCCCGTGCCCTGATCGAGAAGAACGGCGGCGAGGTCGTGTTCGAGGAATATTACCCGCTGGATCAGCTCGAGTACTCGGCGACCGTCGCCAAGATCAAGAGCGAGGGCGTGGACTGCGTGTTCAACACGGTTATCCCGCCGGGTCTGCAGGCATTCACCAAGCAGCTCTACGAGTCCGGCTTCCAGAAGGACGGGGGCGCACATACCTGCGTCTATTTCGACGAGAACAGCGTGAACTACGTGCCTGAGCGCGAGCTTGAGGGTGTCTTCACCTGCCTCGACTATTTCCACACGGTGGACGATCCGGTCGGCGCGCAACTGCAGAAGGAATACGCCGAGATGTTCCCGGGCACGAAGTACCTGTTCACCGCAGGATCGGCGGCCACCGGCGCCTACCGTGCCGTCAAGTTCTATGAGGCAGCGGTGAAGAAGACAGGCGGCGACCTGAGCCGGGAAGCGGTGTCTGCGGCGATCGATGATGTTGCCATCACCGATGTGCCTGGCGGCGATTCCCGCATGGTTCCGGGTACCGGTCACTGTGCGCTGAACATGTACGTCGCGCAGGCCAAGGGCGGCTCATACGAGATCCTGAGTTCAGCCAACATGGTTGCGCCGCAGGAATGCGGCTGACCTGAGCGTGGTGCCCCGGTCTGCACGGCGCAGGCCGGGGCCTTCACGATCCGACGCGCCTTCCCGCAACACGGCATTCGCCTGGAGATGAGACCAAGATGACGGAAACGACCGCCAACCTCGCGGACGACAAGGCAGGCGGCAAGCGACGCCTGCCCCTTTCGGTGCTGCCCATCATCGAACTCGCGATGCTGGCGCTTCTGCTGCTCTATCCGATCCTCATCACCTATCTGACTGCCGAGGGCGAGACGCTCGACTTCAACAACTACTTCGTGGTCCGTGTGACCTCGATCATCCTGCTGGCCATGCTGGCAGTCAGTTTCGACCTGTGCTGGGGCTATTCCGGGATCATGAGTTTCGGGCAGGCCCTGTTCTTCGGCATCGGCGGCTATTTCGTGGCCAAGCTGTCCGAGGAAACCGGAACGACCTCACTGCTGGTCATTGTCCCCGCCGGCATGCTGGTCGGCCTGCTCTCGGCGCTGTTCGTCGGCTGGTTCCTGCTGATCAGCAAGAGGACGCCAACCATCATCTTCGTCGCCCTGGGCACGCTGACCGCCTCGTTCGCCGCCGAGCGGCTGGTCGCGGGCTGGCAATGGGTCGGCGCCGGGAACGGCATGTCGATCTGGGATTTCGCGACAATCTTCGGGACAGAGCTGGAGCCGGGTATCGGCTTCTATTATCTGGCCGTCGCCTTCCTGCTGATCGCCTATCTGGCGAGCCGCTATCTGGTGCGTTCGCAGTTCGGTCTGGCTCTGGCCGGCATCCGCCAGAACGAGCACCGCCTGGCGTTCCTGGGGTACCGGCTGCAGGCCTTCAAGCTGATCGTGTTTTCCTTCGCCGGTCTGATCGCGGGCTGGGCCGGTGCGATCTATGCCTTTCATGAGGGCTTCGTCGGTCCGTCCACCGTCGGTGTGACGACATCGACCTATGCCGTGCTCTACGGCCTGTTCGGTGGTGTCGGTACCCTGATCGGTCCGGTGATCGGGGCAGGCGTCATCGAGGGCCTGACCGTTATTCTCTCGGACAATGAGACGCTGAAAGCCTATTGGCCCATCGCGCTCGGCGCCGTGATGCTGGTCGTCGTGGCCTATCAGCCGACCGGACTGGTGGGACTGCTGGTCAGCCAGCGCGAACGCTTCGGATCCTTCGGCGTCCGGCAGGGCGGGAAATCATCCGGGACCGATGACACCGGAAAGGCAACCGGCAATGACTGAGCCGCTACTGAAAGTCAGCGGACTCGGCAAGGTCTTCGGGACGCTGCGCGCGCTGAACGGTGTCGATGTCGCCGTCCACGCCAATACCTTCCATGGCCTGATCGGCCCCAATGGGTCCGGCAAGAGCACCCTGCTGAAGGCCATCGCGGGTGACCATTTCGCGGACGAAGGTGAGGTCAGTTTCGCCGGCGAAGACGTGACCACCATGTCACCCGCCGAACGGTCCCGACGCGGCCTCAGCCTGAAGTTCCAGATCACCGCGATCCTTCCTGAACTGACCGTCTACGACAATCTGCTGCTGGCCCTGCAGGCGCATCAGTCCCTGTGGGGGCTGTTGCTGTCCAGGTCGCGCCAACGCCTGGACGCGGAGGTCATGGACATGCTGGCGCAGTTCCGGCTCACCGGAAAGGCGCATTCACTGGCTGGCGAGATGAGTCACGGAGAGCAGCAATGGCTGGAGATCGCGATGGCGCTGGCGCTGAAGCCGAAACTGCTTCTGCTCGACGAACCGACCGGCGGGATGAGCCCGGAGGAACGTCGCGTGACCGGCGAACTGCTGGAACCGATCCGGGATTACTGCGCGCTGGTGATCGTCGAGCACGATCTCGATTTCATCAAGGATATCTGTGACAACCTGACCGTGCTGGACCAGGGACAGGTGCTGGATGACGGCACGGTTGCCGAGATCGAGGGATCGACCAAGGTTCAGGAGGTCTACACAACCCGTGTCTGACAAGATTCTCGACGTGAAGAACCTGAACAGCGGCTATGGCCACAGCCAGGTGATCTTCGACCTGTCCATGTCCGCGCCACGTACCGGCTGCGTCGCGATCCTGGGAAGGAACGGTGCCGGAAAGACGACCCTGCTGAAGACACTGGCAGGCGAGTTGAAGGCAATGTCCGGCGACATCGATTTTGACGGCATGGCTGCGGCAGGAGTCGGTACCGAGAAGCGTGTGCGCCACGGCATGGGTTACGTGCCGCAGGAACACGCGGTCTTCGCCAAACTGTCGGTGCAGGACAATCTGAATCTCGGCGCGGTCACGCAGAAGGACAAGTCGGGCATCGACAAGGTGCTGGATTTCTTCCCCAAGCTGTCCCAGCGCCTGTCCCAGCCTGCCGGCACCCTGTCCGGGGGCGAGCGGAAGATGCTTGCCATCGGGCGCGCGCTGCTGAGCAAGCCCACCATGCTGATGCTGGACGAGCCGACCGAAGGCGTCTGGATCGGCGTGATCGAGGAAATCGCGGAGCGGCTGGCCGCGCTGTCGCGCGAGATCAGTGTCATCATCGTGGAACAGCACCTGGAACTGGCCCTTCGGGTCGCCGACTACGTGTACGTGATGGAGCGCGGCCAGATCCCGCTGGAAGGGGAAGCGGAGGCCATCCGCAACGATCCCGCGCTGCTCCGTTATCTCGCCCCCTGATCACAGGAAACCTCCGAGGAGACACATTGTCATGGCTGTAAGCACACTCACCCCCCAGCAGGTCCGCGACGCAGCGGACGAAATGGGACTTTCGCTGACCGATGCGGACGTCGAGTCCTACATTGGCCTGCTGCAGTCCAACATCGACGCCTACAACGTGGTCGATTCGCTGCCGGACTATCTGCCGGAAGTGAAATACCCCCGCACGCCCGG
Source organism: Kordiimonadales bacterium IMCC3096 (assembly GCA_016865035.1). GTDB lineage: Bacteria > Pseudomonadota > Alphaproteobacteria > Minwuiales > Minwuiaceae > Minwuia. The sequence goes on along the minus strand of CP018227.1, from coordinate 791,734 downwards.
CTACCGCCCCGCGCCGGAGGACAATCCGTACAATGCCTGGTACGTCAAATCGACGGTCGAGGGCGCCCCGGACGGCAAGCTGAAGGGCAAGACTGTCGTGCTGAAGGACAATGTCATGCTGGCCGGTGTGCCCATGATGAACGGGGCGGCGACGATGGAGGGCTATATCCCCAACGTCGATGCGGAGATCGTCACCCGTATGCTGGACGAAGGCGCGATCATTCTGGGCAAGTCACACTGCGAGAACTTCTGTCTCTCCGGCGGCAGCCACACCAACGCGACCGGTCCGGTCCACAACCCGGTGAAGATGGGCTATTCGGCGGGCGGCTCCTCGTCGGGCAGCGCGACGCTGGTCGGTCTGGGCGAAGTCGACATGGCCGTCGGTGGCGACCAGGGCGGCTCGATCCGCATGCCCGCCGCCTATTCCGGCGTCTACGGCATGAAACCGACCCACGGACTGGTGCCCTATACCGGCATCATGCCCATCGAGATCTATGTCGATCACACAGGCCCCATAACCGCCAGTGTCAAGGACAACGCCCTGATGCTGGAAGTCATGGCGGGCAGCGACGGCATTGATCCGCGCCAGTTCGACGTCGAGACCCACCCCTATTCCGAGATGCTGGAAGGTGGCGTCGCGGGCATGAAGATCGCAATCGTGAAGGAAGGCTTCGCCCAGGAGAACGCTGAAGCCGACGTGAATGCCGCCAACATGCATGCCGCCGAGATCTACCGGAAGATGGGTGCGACGGTGGAAGAGGTCTCCATCCCCTGGCATCTGCTCGGCCCGGCAATCTGGATGCCCATCGGGGTCGAGGGCCTGACGCAGACCATGATGTATGGCGACGGCTATGGCGTCAGCCGTCAGGACTTGTATGTCACCAGCCTGATGGATTTCCATCGCAACTGGCGCCAGCGCGCGGACGAGATGTCCGAAACGACCAAGCTGCTCACACTGCTGGGCACGCACATCCGCAAGAACTATGGCAGCCGCTACTACGGCAAGGCCATGAACCTGTCGCGGCAACTGAAGGCAGCCTATGATAAGGTACTGGCCGAGTATGACCTGCTGCTGATGCCGACGGTGCCGCTGAAGGCGACCAAGTTGCCCGCACCCGATGCAACCCGTGAGGAATATATCCAGTGCGCGTTCGAGATGATCTCCAACACCTCACCGTTCGACATCACGCATCATCCGGCAATGGCAGTGCCTTGCGGCATGGGCGACGGTCTGCCGATCTCCATGATGCTGGTGGGCAAGCGCTATGACGAGGCCACGATCTACAAGGCCGCCTATGCTTTCGAACAGGCGGAGGACTGGAAGACGCTGTAGGGCGGAACACCTTGCCGTCGCCTGAGGCCCTGATGGTGGACCGGATCGTTGCATGGCGCGACGATCCGGATACCGCCAGCCGGCTGCATCGGCTGGATCACGACGGCGGTCTGGAAATCCTGATCGTTGCCGAGACCGATCTCGGGCGCAGGCGGTTTCAGGCGACCACCGAGAACGGCAGGCCGGTTCAGGTCGCCCTTCCCAGATCCCAGCGGCTGGCCGATGGCGCGGTCCTGCATCTGGACGCACAACTGGCGCTGGTGGTTCGTGTCGGTGCACCGGACTGGCTGGATCTGGAACCACTCGACAGTGCTGCGGCCCTGGAACTCGGCTATGCTGCCGGCAACCTGCACTGGCGGGTGAAATTCTCCGATGGACGGGTACAGGTGGCGCTCGACAGCGGCGATGCCGAAAGCTATCTCGCCCGGCTTGCACCGCTGGACGGGCGTTTCAGGGTGGTGTCATGACGGACGCTTCGGAACTGCTGGGCGCAATGCAGTTCGCAGACGGCCTGTTCCCGGCTGGCGGTTTCGCTACCTCCAACGGGCTGGAGCAACTGTCGGGCGGGCGGCGTATCCCGGCGTCGCAGCTCGACACATTCTTCGCGCGTGAGATCGAAGGGCGTTTCGGCCCTTTCGAGCGTGTCATTGCTGTGCTTGCGCATCGCGCCGTCGCCGATCCGACGTCCCTGATTCAGCTTGATGCCCGCGTCGAGCGCATGACCTGGGCATCGGCACAGCGTGAGGCTTCAGCACAGGCGGGGCGCGGAATTCTCACCGCAGCGGTCAAACTCGGCCTGCCCGGCGCTGCCGAAACGATGGCACGCGTTCGCGCGGGCCGTCTGCGGCCGCATCAGCCTGTGGCCCTCGGCGCTGTTCTGGCGATGGCTGGTATCTCCGAACAGACCGCACAGCTTGTCGCCGGGCACCGCTTTCTGGCCGGCCTTGCCAACGCGGCGATCCGTCTGGGTCTGACCGGTGCAATAGGTGCGCAACAGGCTGTTACGCGGCACAGGGACGATCTGGCCTGCTGGGCTGGCAAGACCGTGCCCGGTGATGCGCTGCCCACAAGCTTCAGCCCATTCGCGGACATCGCAATGATGCGCCACCGCCGGTCCGATACCCGGCTGTTCGCCACATGAACGGAGGTTTCCGATGAACCTGACACCCACGGAGCAGGAGCGTCTCACGCTCTTCACTGCCGCCGAGCTCGCCCGGCGCTATCGCACGCAGGGGATACGGTTGAGCCAGCCGGAGGCCATTGCGCTGATCGCCGACGAGATCATCACGGCGGCCCGCCGCGATCTGGATCATGCGTCGCTGGTCGAATTCGGCGGGAACCTGCTGACGGCCGACGACGTGCTGCCGGGTGTGGCGGCCATGATCCCCTATGTCTCGGTTGAGGTGAGCATGGCTGAGGGTACCAAACTGATCACTGTGTTCGATCCGATCCAGCCGGGCAGCGCCGCGAGCACCGTGCCTGCGCCCGGTGAGATCCTGCCGGCGGACGGAGACATCGAGATCAATGCCGGGCGGGACAGTGTGGAGATCAGCGTCATCAATCGGGGCGACCGGACCATTCAGGTACGCAGCCACGCGCATTTCTTCGAGGTGAACAGGCAACTGGACTTCGACCGCGCGGCGGCATTCGGGATGCGCCTCGACAGCCCCTCCGGCGCGGGCGCGAAGTTCGAACCGGGGATCGCCAGAACTGTCACGCTGGTTGCTTTCGGCGGCACGCGCACGATGCGCGGCGGCGGGGGGCTGACAGACGGGGCGCTGGATGATCCCGCCGTGCGCGACCGCGCGATGCGGAAGGCGGCGGAACTCGGCTATCTGGGGCTGCCCGAAACCGGAGGTGATGCCTGATGGCCAAGCTCAGCAGGGAAACCTACACCACACTCTATGGTCCAACCGTCGATGACCGGTTTCGCCTTGGGGATACATCCCTGATCGCACGCATCGAAAAGGATCACACCAGTTACGGCGATGAGCTGACCACCGGCGCAGGCAAGGCCATGCGCGACGGCGAAGGCTTCCAGCCCGGCGGCACCTACGAAAGCGGCGCACTGGATGTGGTGATCCACAATGCCATCATCATGGATCCTGTACTGGGTGTGGTGAAGGGCGACATCGGTATCCGGGACGGCCGCATCGTCGGCGTCGGCAAGGCCGGCAATCCCGACCTGATGGATGGCGTGTCGGAGGGCCTGGCGACCGGCCCCAACACGACCGTCATGCACGGCGACGGTCAGATCGTGACGCCCGGCGGAATCGAGGCGCACGCGCACTTCCTGTCGCCGCAACAGGCCTGGCATGCGCTGGCAGGCGGCTTCACCACCATGATCGGCATGTCGCCCGGCCCGCATTTCGATGTGAGTTCATCGGGGCCGAACATCCTGGGCGCGCTGATCCGTGCAGCGGACGAGTTTCCGCTGAACTTCGGTTTCCTGGGGCGTGGCTGCATGGATTTCGATGCGTCGGTCGAATCCGTCGCCGGTGGCGCGCTTGGCGTGAAGATTCACGAGGATTTCGGTGCCTCGCCCGCTGTCATCGACGGTGCGCTGAGAGCCGCCGATGCGCACGACTATTCGGTGCATCTGCACACCGATACCATCAACGAATTCGGCTTCTGCGAGGATACCCTGGCCGCCATCGCCGGACGGACCATTCACATGTACCACACGGAGGGCGCGGGCGGAGGCCATGCGCCGGACCTGATCCGGGTGAACGGTGCGGCCAATGTGCTGCCGTCATCGACGAACCCGACAAATCCGTTCACCAGAGGCGCGCTGGAGGAAGGCATCCCGATGACGATGCTGTGCCATATTCTCAGCTTCGCGATCCCCGAGGATGTGGCGTTCGCGGAGTGCCGCATCCGCCCGCAATCCATGGCCGCGGAGGACTGTCTGCACGACATGGGCGCAATCTCCATCTTCGCGACCGACACGCAGGGCATGGGACGGCTGGCCGAGAACTCGGCAAAGTGCTTTCAGCTCGCCAGTGTCATGCGGGACACCTACGGGCCATTGGCGGATGAACCGTTCGACAATGCGGACAATCTCAGGATCCTGCGCTATCTCGCCAAGCTGACCATCAACCCGGCCATCGCGGCGGGTATCGATGAGCATGTCGGGTCCATCGAACCCGGGAAGATGGCCGATCTGGTGTTCTGGCCACGGCAGTCGTTCGGCGCCAAACCGTCGATGGTGGTCAAGTCGGGAGAGATCGTCTGGTCCGCCATGGGCGATGGCAATGGCAGCCATATCGGAACGGAACCGATCATCCAGCGCCCCATGTGGGGCGCGCTCGGCAGTTCTCGGCGGCACCTGGGCGTGACCTTCGTCAGCAAACTGGCCATGGAAGCCGATACCGAACGCAGGCTGGGTGTCGAGAAGCGCTTCGTTCCGATCAGGTCCGTGCGGTCGCTGGGCAAGTCGGACATGGTGCTGAATGACCGGACGCCGGAGATCACGGTGGATTCACAGACCTTCGACGTCTTCGCCGATGGCCGGAAACTGTGGCACGAACCATTTGCCGAAGTGCCGCTCAACCGACTGCACATGCTCAGATGAGCGGCAACGGGACAGCCGCGCGGGTCGGCATCGGCGGGCCGGTCGGATCCGGCAAGACAGCGTTGATCGAGGCGCTGCTGCCCTTGCTGACGTCGGCGGGAATCGAGACCGCGGTGATCACCAATGATCTGGTCACGCGCGAGGATGCGGACCGGCTGATCCGTCAGAACCTGCTGGGCGAGGGCCGCGTGGTTGCGGTCGAGGCCGGGGCCTGCCCGCATACGGTGATCCGGGAAGATCCCACCCTGAACATGGCGGCGGCGGATGCGCTGGAAGACCGGTTTCCCGATCTTGACCTGATCCTGCTGGAATCCGGCGGCGACAATCTGGCTTCCACCTTCTCGCTGGATCTGGTCGACTGGTGGATCTTCGTCATCGACGTCGCGGGCGGCGACGACATCCCCCGGAAACGCGGGCCGGGCACGATCCAGTCAGACCTGCTGGTGATCAACAAGTCCACGCTGGCGCCGCACGTCGGCGTCGACCTGGACCGCATGCTGACCGAGGCCGAAGCGACACGGCAGGGCCAGCCCGTGATCGTCACCGATTGCCGGTCGGGCCAGGGCGTGAGGGAGGTTGCCGGGTGTTTGAGCCAGGCCGTCCTGTTCCGCAGTCTGTGACGCACCCTGCCGATCTGGATCTCGCCTTCCATGCCGGGCCGGACGGGACCTGGCTGAAACGCCGGCGGGCCAGCTACCCCTATGCGCTCACCGGCATCTACCCGCCCGACCGAAGAGGCCTGACGGTGATGCCCCAGTCGGTATCCGGCGGCCTGTTCGGCGGTGAAGATCTGGTCGAGCGCGCTCACGTCGGCCCCGGCGCCATGGCCAGCATTCACGATCAGGGGGCCCGGACCTGTCATGCGCACCGGGGACGCGGTCCGGCCAGACTGCTGCGGGTCCTGCATTGCGAACAGGGCGGTCATCTGGACTGGTACGGTCAGCCGTCTGTCCTGTTGCCGGGGGCGGACATCGACCTGCAGACTGAGATCGTGGTCTCCGGGAATGCCCGGGTGCTCTGTTCCGACATCTTCGGCTATCACGTGCCCGACGCCGGAGACGCCCATCCGGCCCACTTCCATGCGCATCTGATGATCAGGCGCGAAGGGGTGGGCATCATTGCCGAAAATGCGGCCGACGTGATCCTGTCCCCCGAACTGCCCGACTGGTTCGCGACCCTGATCCTTGTCTGCGATGATCCGGACAGGATCTCCGGGGCCCTGTCCTTCGTGGACGCGCAACCGACACCGGACGGGGTGCTGCTTGGTGCGGACCTCCTGCCCGGCGGGGCTGGACTGGTCGTCATGGCAACCAGCGATCATGCGGGCATACTGACAGCCCACATCCACGGTTTGCAGACCGCAATCACCTGAGAGACTTCAGGAACGAAGGTGCGCGCGAGGCGCTCTTGACCCGTTGGGAAGAATGGTGGGCGCGCACGGACTCGAACCGTGGACCCGCTGATTAAGAGTCAGCTGCTCTACCAACTGAGCTACGCGCCCACGGGTCACCAGAACAGGGCTCTCCCTGTCAGGGAAGCCGCTGTTTAGCGGATCGGTTCGGGGCTGTCCATAGGCTGACTGACAGAAATGCGCGAAAGGTTTCGTCGTGCATGGCGGCACCCCGGATGGTGCCATTGCGGCCCGTGACGCCTTTCGGGGATACTGCGCGCCACGATGGTGGAATGGCGCGGGGAGGTGCCGGGTATGCAGGACCTGATCGACGATCTGGAGCGGCGCAGGCGGGAGAGTCTGGAGCTGGGCGGTGCGGACAAGGTGGCGCGGCAGCGCAAGGCGGGCAAGCAGACGGCGCGGGAGCGGGTGGCGATGCTGTTCGATCGCGGCAGCGTGTTCGAGGAGATCGGCCAGCTTGCAACCCATGCGGCGACCATCGTGACCCCGACCAAGAACAAGATCACCCCGGCGGATGGCGTCGTCACCGGCTTCGGGCAGGTCGACGGGCGCACCGTCGGCGTGGTGTCGGAGGATTTCACGGTGCTGGGCGGCTCGCTGGGGCTGATCAACTTCGAGAAGAAGTGCCGCATGATCGAACTGGTGGAGCGGGACCGGGTGCCGCTGGTCTGGCTGTTTGACGGCGCAGGCGCGCGCACCGATGAATATGTCGGCCAGGGGCTGGCCCCGATGCATCACTTCATGCAGGTGGCGCGGCTGTCGGGGCAGTCGCCCCAGGTCGCGGCAGTGATGGGACCGAGCGCCGGAGATTCATCGCTGCTGGCGGCGATGATGGAATTCATCGTCATGGTGCGCGGCACGTCGATGCTGGCAGCCGGCGGGCCGCCGCTGGTCGCCTCCGGCACCGGCGAGAGCGTGTCGAAGGAGGATCTTGGGGGTGCCGACCTGCACTGTGCCATCTCCGGCGTCGGCGACAATGCGGTGGATACGGAGGAGGAGGCGATCAGCATGCTGCGCCGCTATCTCTCCTACATGCCCACCAACGCCTGGAGCTGGCCGCCGGACGCACCGGTGACCGATGATCCGAACCGGGCCGAGCCGTCGCTGCGCACCGTGATCCCGGAGAACCGTCGGCGGCCCTATGACATGAAGCGGGTGATCGATGCTGTCGTGGATCGGGACAGCTTCCTGGAGATCAAGCCGGCCTTCGCAAAGATGATGATCACCGGTCTGGCGCGGCTGAACGGTCACCCGGTCGGCATCTGCGCCAACCAGCCGAAGGTCATGTCAGGCGCGATCACCGCGGCGGCGGGGGAGAAGCTGCGGCATTTCATGGACCTCTGCAGTGCCTATCACCTGCCGCTGGTGTTTCTGACCGACACGCCCGGCGTCATGACCGGCCCGAAGTCGGAGCAGGAGGGGGCGCTGCGCGTCGGCATGCAGGTGGCCCACAGCTTCGCCTTCGCCAATACGCCGATCCTGACCCTGGTGACGCACAAGGGCTTCGGCTACGGCGGTGCGGCGATGGGCGGCTATGGCGGGGGGCAGTCGGTGGTGCTGGCCTGGCCGACGGCGGACTTCAACGCCATTCCGCTGGAAAGCGGCATCACGGCGGCCTATCGCGCCGATCTGGAGGCCGCGGCGGACCCGGCGGCACGGCACGCGGAGCTTGTGGCGGAATATACCGACCTCTGCGGTGCGGTCCCGGCGGCGGGCCAGATGAAGATCGACGATGTCATCGATCCCCTGGAAACCCGCCCGAGGCTGATCGCGGCCCTGGAACGGGCGCTCAACCGGCGCACGGAAGCGCCGTCCCCGACCCAGCGCCACGGCGTGTTGCCCTGAAACAAAAAGTGCTCGACTGATTTCGCATTGAATGAAGAGGGCGGCACCGTTCGGGTGCCGCCCTTCGTAGTTCAGCCCTGCCTTGATGTGGTCAGAACTTGCGGGTTTCGCCCGGTTGCATGACGATCACGTTGGTGGGCGCATTGCCCAGCACCTCAATGAGCTTCTCCGGCGTGCCCTTCAGTGGCGGGAAGGTGCCATAATGCATCGGCACCACGTTCGGCGTGCGCAGCAGTTCCTTGATGGCGTAGGCGGCATGCTGCGGGCCCATGGTGAAGTGACCGCCGATGGGCAGCAGGGCCAGGTCCGGCTTGTAGTACTTGCCGATGAAGGCCATGTCGCCGAACACGCCGGTGTCACCCGCGTGATAGATCCTGTAGCCGTTTTCCAGCCGCACGATGTAGCCCGACGGCTCGCCGCCCGGCAGAACCTGCGTCTTGCCGGAAATCGGGTCCTTCCAGCTGACGGACGAGGAATGTTCGGCATGGGTCATGGTGATGGTGATGCCATCGCCGATGGGGCGGATCGGGCCGGACTTGTTGAAGCGGATCAGCTTCTTCGGATCCATCGCGCCGATGCTGTTGTAGGTCGATCCCATGTCGGCGTTCATCGCCACCAGCGCGCCGGTCATCTCCGCCAGCTTGAAGGTGTCTCCCACGTGGTCGCCATGGCCGTGGGTGACGAGGATCAGGTCAACCGGGCCAATGGCTGCCAGGTCCTTCATGTCGTCCGGTGTCTTCGGGTTCCGGGTAATGAAGGGATCGATCATGATCACCTTGCCGCCCGGAGACACGATCTTGAACGCGGCCTGTCCGAACCACTGTACGGACACATCCGCCGCCTGCACCGCCGACGCAGCGAGCGCGCCGACCGCGACCGTGGCAACCGCGGCCACGCGCATCAGGAAATCGCTGATCTCAGTCCCCCTTCTGATTGCGATGTTAACCAATCGTCTCCTGTTTACGTCGGGTGAACCAGAGTGGATCTCAACTGATCACGCAAACTCGACCAGCAGGTCCTTGGCGTCCACCTGCGTGCCTGCGCCTGCGGTGACGGTCTTGATCTCGCCGTCGCGTTCGGCGCGGATGGCGGTCTCCATCTTCATGGCCTCGATGGTGAGCAACAGGTCACCGGCCTGCACCTTCTGCCCGGTCTCCACGGCAACGGTGGCGACCATGCCGGGCATGGGGGCCGCGACGTGATTGGCATTCCCGGGTTCCGCCTTCGGGTGAGAGACGGCGGTGGCGGCGGCGTGACGGTCGCGGACCTTGATGCGGCGGGGCTGGCCGTTCAGTTCGAAGAAGACGCGGGCAATGCCTTCCTCATCGGCTTCCCCGACGGCCAGGCAGCGGATCACCAGTGTCTTGCCGGCCTCGATCTCCACCGAGACTTCCTCGCCGGGTTCCAGGCCGTAGAAGAAGACCGGGGTGGGCAGGCGATCAACGGGGCCGAACTCGGCCTGGAAGGCAGCGAAGTCGGCAAAGACCTTCGGATACATCAGCCAGGACTGGAATTCTTCCGCCGTGATCTCGCGTCCCGCATCAGTCTCCGCCTGCTGGTGCAGGGCGGCGAAATCGGCGGGCGGAACCGACTTGCCGGGGCGGTCGGTCAGCGGCTTCTCGCCGCCCAGGACCTTGGCCTGCAACGCGGCGGGAAAGCCGTTCGGCGGCTGGCCCAGGTCGCCATGGAAGAAGGAGACGACCGAGTCGGGGAAGGAGATCGGCTTGTCCGGGTTCTCCACATCGGCGCGGGTGTGCCCGGCGGAGACCATGGACAGGGCCATGTCGCCCACCACCTTTGACGACGGCGTCACCTTCACGATGTCGCCGAACATCAGGTTCACGTCGGCATAGGTGCGTGCCACCTCATGCCAGCGTTCCTCCAGCCCCAGCGACCGGGCCTGTTCCTTCAGGTTGGTGAACTGGCCGCCGGGCATCTCGTGCAGATAGACCTCCGATGCACCGAAGCGCAGATCACTCTCGAAGGCCCGGTACTCGCGCCGCACCGCCTCCCAGTAGTCGGAGAAGGCGCGGATGGTGGCATTCTGCAGCCCCGTCTCCCGCTCCGTATGGCGCAGCGCCTCGACGATGGAGCCGAGGTTGGGCTGGCTGGTCAGACCGGAGAAGGAGTCCATGGCCATGTCGGCGGCATCCACCCCGGCCTCCGCCGCCGCCAGGATGCTGGAGGAGGCGATGCCGGAAGTGTCATGGGTGTGGAAGTGGATCGGCAGGCCAGTCTCTTCCTTCAGGGCCTTCACCAGAACCCGTGCCTGCGCCGGTTTCAGCAGCCCGGCCATGTCCTTGATGCCCAGGATATGGGTGCCGGCAGCCTTCAGTTCCCGCGCCATCCTGACGTAATAGTCCAGGTCATAGCGGGCGCGGTCGGGGTCGAAGATATCGCCCGTGTAGCAGACCACGGCCTCGCAGAGCCGGCCGGACTCATTCACCGCGTCAATGGCGACGCGCATGTTCTCGACCCAGTTCAGGCTGTCGAAGACGCGGAAGACATCGACACCGCTTTCCGCCGCCTGGCGCACGAAACCCTGCACCACATTGTCCGGATAGACCGTGTAGCCGACCCCGTTGGCGCCGCGCAGCAGCATCTGGAACAGCACGTTCGGGATGCGCGCCCGCAGGTCCGACAGCCGCGTCCAGGGGCATTCGCGCAGGAACCGCATCGACACGTCGAAGGTCGCGCCGCCCCAGCACTCGATGGAGAACAGATCGGACAGGTTGCGGGCATAGGCGTCCGCCACCTGCACCATGTCGAAACTGCGCATCCGGGTGGCCAGCAGCGACTGGTGCGCGTCGCGCATGGTCGTGTCGGTGACCAGCAGGCGCTTCTCCGCCAGCATCCAGTCGGCGAACTTCTCCGGCCCCAGTTCGTTCAGCAGGTCGCGGGTACCCTTCGGCGGCGTTTCCACCTGCCATTCCGGCACCTTCGGCTTGGGTGCCACGGGGGGCAGGGCGCGGCCCTTGACCTCCGGATTGCCATTGACGGTGACGTCGGCGATGAAGCCCAGCAACTTGGTCGCGCGGTCCTTGCGGGCGGCGAACTCGAACAGTTCCGGCGTCTCGTCGATGAACTTGGTGGTGTAGTCGTTGGCGATGAATTTCGGGTGGTTGATCAGGTTCTCGACGAAGGCGAGGTTGGTCGCCACGCCCCGGATGCGGAACTCCCTCAGTGCGCGGTCGAGACGGCGGATCGCCGCCTCCGGCGTCGCCGCCCAGGCGGTGACCTTCTCCAGCAGCGAGTCATAGTAACGGGTGATCACTGCGCCGGAATAGGCCGTGCCGCCGTCCAGCCGGATGCCGAAGCCGGTGGCGCCGCGATAGGCAGTGATGCGGCCATAGTCGGGAATGAAGTTGGCCTCCGGATCCTCCGTCGTGACACGGCACTGCAGGGCATGGCCCCGTAGCCTGATGTCTTCCTGGGCCGGGACGCCGGTCTCCTCCGGATGGCCGATGCGGCCGCCTTCGGCGATGCGGATCTGGGCCTGCACGATGTCGATGCCGGTGACTTCCTCCGTCACCGTATGCTCGACCTGGATGCGGGGATTGACCTCGATGAAATAGAACTCGCCGGTGTCGCGATCCATCAGGAACTCGGCGGTGCCTGCGTTGACATAGCCTTCGGCGCGGGCCAGACGCAGCGCTGCTTCGCAGAGCTCGTTGCGCTGGGCGTCGTCCAGATAGGGCGCGGGGGCGCGTTCAACGACCTTCTGGTTGCGCCGCTGTACGGAGCAGTCCCGTTCGAACAGATGCACTACGGTGCCATGATGGTCGCCCAGCAACTGGACCTCCACATGGCGGGCGCGGCGCACCAGCTTCTCCAGATAGACTTCCCCATTGCCGAAGGCGGCTTCCGCCTCGCGGCGACCGGATGTGACCTCCCCGATCAGGTCCGCCTCCGTCTCGATGGCACGCATGCCGCGTCCGCCGCCGCCCCAACTGGCCTTCAGCATCAGCGGGTAGCCCACTTCGGCCGCCATGCGGGTGATCTCGGCGGCATCCTCCGGCAGCGGACCGGTGGCGGGCACGACGGGTGTTCCCGCGGCAATTGCGGCGTCCCGGGCGGCGACCTTGTTGCCCAGACCGCGCATCACGGCGGGGGAGGGGCCGATGAAGGTGATGTCGTTGGCGGCACAGGCCTCCGCGAAGTCCGGGTTCTCCGACAGGAAGCCATATCCGGGATGCACGGCGTCGCAACCGGCCTTCTTCGCGATGCGGATCATCTCCTCGATCGCCAGATAGGCCTTCACGGGGCCGAGGCCCTCACCGATCAGGTAGCTCTCGTCCGCCTTGAAGCGGTGCAGCGCCAGCTTGTCCTCTTCCGTGTAGACCGCGACGGTACGGATACCAAGTTCGTTCGCGGCCCGCATGACGCGGATCGCGATCTCGGAACGGTTGGCAACCAGCAATTTCCTGATCTTGCGAAACTCGGCCATGGACGGACCCCCTTGCGACTTTGACACACCCCGGACAGCAGTGTGGGCCAAGGGCGCTGGCATGGCAAAGCTGAACTAAAGGGTGACATGCGCCGAAACTGACCATGATCACAATCCGCATGGTTCACTGTCCGGGGTTGCCGGATGGATGGCACAGGTGCAGAAATCCCCGAGCAGCGGTGCAGCAGCAGGAGAACCCCGCCGTGACCGACATTCCGGAATTCGCCAGGGCAGACTATGTCATCGTCGGCGCGGGCAGCGCAGGCGCGGCACTGGCATATCGGCTGAGCGAGAACGGGCGCCACTCCGTCATCGTGCTGGAACATGGCGGCACCGATGCCGGGCCACTGATCCAGATGCCGGCGGCGCTGTCCTACCCGATGAACATGTCCCGCTATGACTGGGGCTATCAGTCGGAGCCGGAGCCGCATCTGGGCGGGCGGCAACTGGCCTGCCCGCGCGGCAAGGTGATCGGCGGCTCCTCTTCGATCAACGGCATGGTCTATGTCCGGGGACATGCGCTGGACTACGAGGGCTGGGCACAGTCCGGCGCGCGCGGCTGGGCCTACCGCGACGTGCTGCCGTACTTCATGCGCATGGAGAGCAATCACGGCGGTCAGGCGGATTGGCGCGGCACCGATGGCCCGCTGCATGTGACGCGCGGGCCACAGAAGAACCCGCTGTTCACCGCCTTCCGGGAGGCCGGGCGTCAGGCCGGCTATCCGGTCACCGCCGACTACAACGGGGAGCAGCAGGAAGGCTTCGGCCCCATGGAGATGACGGTCTGGCGCGGGCGACGCTGGTCGGCGGCCAATGCCTACCTGCGCCCGGCGCTGAAGCGGCCCAACGTACGGCTGGTGCGCGGGCTGGCGCTGCGGGTGGCCTTCGACGGGGCGAAGGCGACCGGTGTGGTGTTCGAACAGGGCGGGCAGCAGAAGGTGCTCTCCGCGACGCGGGAAGTGATCCTGTCCGCGTCCTCCATCAACTCCCCGAAGCTGCTGATGCTGTCCGGCATCGGCCCGGCGGAGCACCTGCGCGAACACGGAATCGACGTGCGTGCCGACCGCCCCGGTGTCGGGCAGAACCTGCAGGATCACCTGGAACTCTATCTGCAGATGACCTGCCTGCAGCCGATCAGCCTCTACAGCCACCTCAACCTGTTCTCGAAGGCGATGATCGGGGCGCAATGGCTGTTCACGAAGACCGGGCATGGGGCGACCAACCACTTCGAGGCCGCAGCCTTCATCCGCTCCGCCGCCGGGGTGCCTTACCCGGATATCCAGTACCATTTCCTGCCGGTCGCCATCCGCTATGACGGCAAGGCCCCGGCCAAGGCGCACGGGTTTCAGGCGCATGTCGGGCCGATGCGGTCGCCGTCGCGCGGGCGGGTGCAACTGACCTCGGCGGATGCGAAGGCCGATCCGTCGATCCTGTTCAACTACATGTCCACGGACAAGGACTGGGCCGATTTCCGCACCTGCATCCGCCTGACGCGGGAGATCTTCGCCCAGCCCGCCTTCGAACCTTTCGCCGGGCCGGAGATCGCGCCGGGGGCGGATGTTCAGGATGATGCCGCGCTGGACGATTTCATTCGGGAGGCGGTGGAGAGTGCCTACCATCCCTGCGGCACCTGTCGCATGGGCGACCCGGAGGACAGCCGCAGCGTGGTGGACCCACAGGGACGCGTGATCGGCGTCGATGCCCTGCGCGTGGTCGACAGCTCCATCTTCCCCCAGATCACCAACGGCAACCTCAACGGCCCGTCGATCATGGTGGGCGAGAAGATGGCCGACGATATCCTCGGCGGTTCCATGCTGACCCCGGACGACCGCACGCCCTGGCTCAACCCGGCGAGGGAGACGAGCCAGCGGTGACTTCGGCGCTGCTTCCCTACCGCCGTCCGAACAGCCGTTCGATGTCGTTCAGGTGCAGTTCGACGTAGGTCGGGCGGCCGTGGTTGCACTGGCCGGAGTGCGGGGTGCGTTCCATCTCGCGCAGCAGGGCGTTCATTTCCTCGGCGTTCAGGCGGCGTCCCGCGCGGACGGAGCCGTGGCAGGCCATGGTGGAGCAGACATCCTGCAGCCGGTCCTTCAGGCCCGTAGCCTGATCGAACTCTGCCAGCTCGTCGGCCAGATCGTTCAGCAGGCCGCGAATGTCGCACTGACCCAGCAGGGCTGGCGTCTCGCGCACGACAATGGCGCCGGGTCCGAACCGTTCCAGAATGAGGCCGAGGGACGCCAGTTCATCCGCCCGGGCGGCGATGCGGTCGGCATCCGTCTCTTCCATCTCGACCACTTCGGGCAGCAGCAGGCCCTGCCGGGCGACACCGTTCTCGTCCAGTTGCCGTTTCATCCGTTCATAGACCAGGCGCTCATGCGCCGCATGCTGGTCCACCAGCACGATGCCATCCATGGTCTGGGCGACGATGTAGGTACCGTGGACCTGCCCACGTGCAACCCCCAGCGGGAAATCCGCTGACGGGGCCGGGGCATCCGCTGCCTGCGTCTCGACGCGGCCCGAGGGGTCGATGAATTCGCGTACTGCCGATTCAGCCACGCCTGACAATCCGCCCTCCGGGCTTTGCCAGGCCGCGAAGGCTTCGCGCGCGGCAGCGCTGTCCTGACGGGGCATGTAGCTGCCGCCACCACCGCCGCGCAGCGGCATGCTGAACCGGGGCGTTTCCGGCTGGGTGCCGGCGCGGAAGGCGCCGAGGGCCTGCCCGGCGACAGTTGTGGAGGCACGATGCCCCGCCGCCGCCAGCACGCTGCGCAGGCCGCCGACGATCAGGCCGCGCACCACACCCGGTTCGCGAAGCCGCACCTCAGCCTTCGCCGGGTGGACATTGACGTCCACGAAGGCCGGATCGACCTCCAGGAACAGCACCAGCACGGCGTGCCGCCCGCCGGACAGGAAATCCTGATAGGCACCGCGCACCGCGCCGGTGAACAGCTTGTCCCGCACCGGACGGCCATTGACGAACATGTACTGCTGCGTGGCGTTGCCCCGGTTGTAGGTCGGCACGCCCGCCAGCCCGGTCAGGCGGATACCGTCGCGGTCCGCCTCCACCGGCAGCGCATTCTCGACGAACTCCCGGCCCATGACACGGGCCAGGCGCGCGGCGCGGGCATCCAGCAGTTCGCCCTGTTCCGCCCCGGCCTGGAACGCGGTGCGCTGGTCGTCCTTCAGGGTGAAGCCCACTTCCGGGTGCGCCATGGCCAGCCGCTTGATCATGTCCAGCGTGGCACCGAATTCGGCCCGGTCGGTCTTCAGGAACTTCAGCCGCGCCGGGGTGGCAAAGAACAGGTCCCGCACTTCCACCCGCGTTCCCCGCGCGCGCGAAGACGGCTCGGGGGCCGAAAGCCGCCCGCCATCCACCTGAATGGCCCAGCCGGTGTCGGCATCCTGCCGGCGACTGTCGATGCGCAGGCGCGCCACGGCCCCGATGGAGGGCAGCGCCTCCCCACGGAAGCCGAGATGGCGGATGTCCATCAGGTCGTCATCGGGCAGCTTGGAGGTCGCATGACGCTCGATGGCAAGGCTCAGGTCATCGGCGCTCATGCCGTGGCCGTCGTCATCGACGGAGATCAGGGATCGCCCGCCCTCCCGCAGCACGATCTCGATCCGGCCGGCACCGGCGTCCAGGCTGTTCTCCACCAGTTCCTTGACCGCGCTCGCCGGCCGCTCGATCACTTCACCGGCGGCGATGCGGTTGACGGTGGTCTCCGGCAGTCGGCGAAGCGTGGACATCAACTGGCCGCGACCGAGAGATACTCCCGCGTCAGCCGCTTGCTGGTCTCGACAGCAGGCTGTCCGAACGGATCGACACCCAGCAGGTGCGCGGCAATCACGGTCTCCAGCATGAAATGCATCAGCAGGCCGCCCACCGACTTCTCGTCCAGCCGGGGCAGGCGGATCATGCGCACGGGATGCCCGGTGGCAACCAGCGTCTCCATCGTTGCCCGCGCCTGTGTCTGGACGATGGCCCCCAGGCTCTGGCCGGACAGATAGGCCAGGGCCGGATCGGTCACCAGATCGGGCGCGATGGTCGGGCCGGGATCGGGTTCGGCCACTGTCAGCACCGTGAAACTCTTGTCAGCCGGGCCATCAAGCCAGAGCTGCAACTGGCTGTGCTGGTCGACCGGCCCCAGTGCCGCGACCGGGGTCAGGCCTGTGCCGTCCTTGCCGAGGCTCTCCGCCCAGAGCTGGCGGTGCCACATGGACAGCCGCTCCAGCGAGCCGGCATAGGGCATGATGACCTGCTGGCTGCGGCCCCTGTGCTGCGCCAGACCCACGGCGACCGCAGCACCGGCCACAGGCGGCGCGGCCTCGTCCGTCAGCAGGGATTCGAACAGTTGCGCCGCGCCGCTGCGGACGGCATGTGCGTCCAGCCCGGCGATCATCGCGGGCAGCAGGCCAACCAGCGACAGGACGGAAAACCGGCCACCGACCTTCGGGTCATGATCCAGAACCTCGACGCCGTGGATCTCGCACAGGCGCCGCAGGGCATTGTCGCCGGGTTCGGCGATGGCCATCAGGTGACCGGGAATGGCGCCGGGACTGAGCCGTTTGCGCAACCAGTCCAGCACCACGAGGGTCTGAGCCAGCGTCTCGGTGGTGCCGCCCGACTTGGACACGGAGAGGAAGAAGGTCGTCTCCGGGTCCAGCCCGGCCAGCAACTCTGCGAAGCCGCGTCCGTCCAGGTTGTCGGGCAGGATCAGCCGTGCCCGATCCTCCGGCGCGGCCAGCGCCAGCAGGGTCTGCGCTCCAAGGCTGGAGCCACCTGTGCCCAGCACGACACAATGGCGGTATCTGCCGCGGATCCGGTCCGCGACCGGCACCAGGGCTTCCAGATCGTCGCGCCGACTCGCCAGTCCGAAGCAGGGGAGTTCGCCCGCTGCCAGATCGGCCCGAATCCTCGCCACTGCCGGGGCAGCGTCCACCAGCAACTGTGCGTATGTGCCGGTATCGAGGCCGCTTTCGCCCACGGTCGGCTGCAGGGACGGCTGGACGAAATGCTGGAAGGGAAGGGTCATGGAGATGCTCACCGCCTGATTGGACCGATGCGGACAGAACTGGAAATCGACAGTGCCATGTGCAACCACCGATTCCCCTGTAACGCCAAACATACTACATATCGCCCATGGAACAGATTCTCGCCATCCGTGTCTGGTTGCGTCCGCTCGCCGTCCTGCTGACCGTGGGCGTGTTGTGTGGCTGTGAGATCGTCGATACGGGACCGACCCGCATCGGCGGCGTGTCCTGCGGCTGGTCGGATGCCGGGCCATCCGACCCGGAATATCACCGATGCCGCAGCCGAAACGCCGATGAGGGCGTGCTGATGCGGCGCACGCCCAGTGGTGGTGTGGGCTTCTGAGGCCCTCTGTGGCTTTGACCGTGACGCCGCACTTGCTATAGAGCGCGTCTCCGCCGTGACTGATCAAGGAACCGCGCCATGCGCCAGGCCAGCTATGACCGCCGTACCAAGGAAACCGAGATTTCCGTCGAACTGAATGTCGACGGCACCGGCATCTACACCATCGACACCGGTATCGGCTTTCTGGATCACATGCTGGAACAGCTTTCCCGGCACAGTCTGATCGACCTCACGGTCCGGGCAAAGGGCGACACCCACATCGATTTCCACCACACGGTGGAGGATACCGGTATCGCCATCGGCACGGCCCTGGCGGAGGCGCTGGGCGACCGCGCCGGCATCACCCGCTATGGCTCGGCACTGATCCCGATGGACGAGACGCTGACCCGTGTGGCGCTGGATGTCTCGAACCGGCCCTACCTGATCTGGCGGGTCGGGTTCTCGCGACCGAAGCTGGGGGATTTCGATACCGAACTGTTCAAGGAATGGTTCCAGGCCTTCGCGCAGGCAGGTGGCATCACGCTGCATGTAGAGAACCTGTACGGAGAGAACAACCACCACATAGCGGAGAGCTGCTTCAAGGGGTTGGCGCGGGCGCTGCGCGATGCGCTGGACATCGATCCGCGCAAGTCGGACGCCGTGCCCTCCACCAAGGGCGTGCTGGGCGGCAGCCTGTGAGCATGGCGAAGCGGGCGCGTGCGGCGCGGCGACGGCCATGCTGACGGTCATCGTCGATTACGGATCCGGCAACTTGCATTCGGCTGCGAAGTCGTTCGAGCGGGCAGCGCGCGAACTCGGCTCGGACATCCGCATCGAAGTCTCCGGCGCGCCGGAACGGGTCGCGGCGGCGGATCGGGTGGTGCTGCCGGGGGTCGGGGCCTTTGCCGATTGCCGCGCGGGCCTGAGCGCCATCCCCGGCCTGCGGGAAGCGGTCGAGGAGGCGGCGATCACCCGCGCGCGCCCCTTCTTCGGTATCTGTGTCGGCATGCAGTTGATGGCGGACGCGGGACTGGAGCATGGCCATCACGAAGGGTTTGGCTGGATCGAGGGAACGGTTGACCGGATCACGCCGGCCGATCCGGCGCTGAAGATCCCGCACATGGGCTGGAACGAACTGGTGCTGCGGACGCCGCATCCGGTCTTTGCCGGACTGGGTGAGGGTGCGCACGCCTATTTCGTGCATTCCTATGCCTTCAGGGATGTGGAGCCCGCGCACCGGCTGGCAGAGGTCGATTATGGCGGTCCTGTTGTGGCTGCCGTCGGGCGGGACACCATGATCGGCACCCAGTTTCACCCGGAAAAGAGCCAGGCAGTGGGCCTGCGCCTGATCCGCAACTTCCTTGAATGGGCCCCGTGATGGCCGTGGATCGGAAACCGTCAACGGATATCCAGCAGCTCAAGTCCATCGAGGAGGTGGACCTGCAGGACCTCTGCGACGCCACGGAGGCGGCCATCGTCGATGGCAACGGCTTCGGCTGGCTGACCGTGCCGCGCCGCGCGGTGATGGAGTCCTACTGGAAGGGTGTCGTGCTGATGCCGGAACGGGAGGTCTTTGTGGCCTGGCTGGACGGGCATATCGTCGGCTCGATCCAGTTGCTGCGGCCCTCGCGCCACAATCATGCCCAGGGTCACATCGCGCGCCTCACGACCTTCTTCATCGCCCCCCATGCGCGGGGGTTGGGTCTGGCGCGCGGCCTGCTGCAGATGGCGGAAGATGTGGCGCGCAAGGATGGGTTCGAGCAGATCGACCTGGATGTGCGCGAGACACAGACCGCGGCGATCCAGATCTACGAACAGGGCGGGTTCACCCGCTGGGGCGTGCGGGAGAACTACGCGCTGGTGGGCGAGGACTATGTGACCGGATATTTCTACACCAAGGAACTGGCGCACAGGCGCAAGCCGGGAGCGAAGAAATGAATATCTACCCCGCAATCGACCTGAAGGACGGACGCTGCGTGCGGCTGCTGCAGGGGCGCATGGAAGACTCGACGGAGTTCAATCCCGATCCGGCGGACCAGGCGCGGCGGTTTCGCGATGCCGGTTTCACGCGGCTGCATCTTGTGGATCTGAACGGGGCCTTCGACGGCCGTTCGAGCAATGCCGATGCCGTGCGCGCCGTGCTGGCCGCCACGGATCGCCCGGTGCAGCTTGGTGGTGGCATCAGGGACCGGGCCGCGATCGACGCCTGGCTGGCTGCCGGGGTGGCGCGGGTCATTCTCGGCACCATGGCCCTGCGGGATCCGGAGACGGTCCGCGCTGCCTGCCGGGACTACCCGGAGCGGATCGTGGTGGGCATCGATGCGCGTGGCGGGCAGGTCGCGGTGGAGGGCTGGGCCGAGCAGTCGGAGATGAAGGCGACCGATCTGGCGCTGGCCTTTGCCGACGCCGGGGTGGCCGCCATCGTCTATACCGACATCGACCGCGACGGTGCCCTGCAGGGTGTGAATGTCGAGGCAACGGCGGAGCTGGCGCGTGTCTCCGGTCTGCCGGTCATCGCCTCCGGCGGCGTTGCGGGCATCGACGACATTCACCGGCTGAAGGCGGTGGCCGATGCCGGTATCGAAGGGGTCATCATTGGCCGCGCACTCTATGACGGTCGCATCGACCCTGCGGAAGCGCTGTCCGTGGCGGGGGCCTGACCCATGCTGAAGGCACGCATCATTCCCTGCCTCGACGTGAAGGACGGGCGCGTGGTGAAGGGCATCAACTTCGTCGATCTGCGCGATGCAGGCGATCCGGTGGAGCAGGCGACGGTCTATGATGCCGCCGGGGCCGACGAACTCTGCTTCCTGGACATCACCGCCAGCCACGAGAAGCGCGGTATCCTGTTCGATGTGGTGGCGCGTACGGCGGAACGCTGCTTCATGCCGCTGACGGTCGGCGGTGGTGTGCGCACCAACGACGACGTGCGGCAGTTGCTGCTGGCCGGTGCCGACAAGGTCTCCATCAATACCGCCGCCGTTCACCGCCCGGAGTTCGTGGGGGAGGCGGCGACCAAGTTCGGCAGCCAGTGCATCACAGTCGCCATCGACGCGAAGTCGGTCGGCCCCGACCGCTGGGAGATCTTCACCCATGGCGGGCGGGAGCCGACAGGCATCGATGCCGTCGAATGGGCGCGCCGCATGGAGGGGCTGGGTGCGGGCGAGATCCTGCTGACCTCCATGGACCGTGACGGCGCCAAGATCGGTTTCGACATTGCCCTGACTCGCACGGTGGCAGATGCGGTCGGTATTCCGGTCATTGCCTCGGGTGGTGTCGGAACCCTGGATCACATGGTGGAGGGGGTGCGCGACGGCCATGCCTCGGCCGTCCTCGCCGCCTCGATCTTTCATTTCGGCACCTTTTCGATCCCTGAGACCAAGGCGCACATGGCCGCCGCCGGTGTGCCGGTGCGCCTGCTGGCGGAGGAGGCCACGGCATGAGTGACAGTCCGGACATGCTGCAGCGCCTGTACGCGCTGGCGGAGCAGCGCAAGTCAGCCGACCCGGAGACATCCTACGTCGCGCGGTTGCACGCGAAGGGCACTTCGAAGATCGCGCAGAAGGTCGGTGAGGAAGCGGTGGAGACCGCGCTTGCCGCCGTCAGCGAGGGGCGGGACAAGGTCGTCTCCGAGAGCGCGGACCTGCTGTTTCACCTGACCGTGCTCTGGTCCCACCTTGGCATCGAACCGGGTGAGGTCATGGCCGAACTGGCACGGCGCGAAGGCATTTCCGGTATCGCCGAAAAGGCATCCCGCAAGGAGGACTGAGACCGATGAGCTATGACAACGACAACGTCTTCGCGAAGATCCTGCGCGGCGAACTGCCCTGCAAGAAGGTGCACGAGACCGAGTTCGCGCTGGCGTTCGAGGATATCCAGCCGCAGACGCCGGTACATGTGCTCGTGATCCCGAAGGGTGCCTATGTCGATTTCGAGGATTTCATGGCGAAGGCCCCGGCGGAGGAAATCACCGGCTTCTGGCGCTCCGTCAGTGAAACTGCAGAGGTCGCTGGCGTCGCGGGCGAAGGCTTCCGCCTGACCACCAACAATGGCGCCAGTGCCGGCCAAGTGGTGTTCCACTTCCACGTCCACATCTTCGGCGGTCGCCCGCTGGGCCGGATGGTCCGCAAGGACTGAGCCCTGGATCGCCCTGCGACCCGGGGCCTCGCCCCCCAGGGCCGCGCGGATGCGGTCGCCGGGCAACCGGAACTTAGCGAGCGTTCATGGCACCATAGACGCCCTTGCGAATGACGTTGCGCAGGGTCCGGCGGTTCTGCGGCGACTGCATCATGTAGACAGCGAACATGTCCTGCTGCGGGTCCACGAAGAAGTAGGTGCCGCCCGCGCCGCCCCAGTAATAGTCGCCGAGTGTTCCGGGCAGGATTGCGTCCTGGTCGGAGATGCGCACCGCAACGCCGAGCCCGAAGCCATAGCCCCGGCCGGGGATGTAGTACTTTCCGGGCTTCAGCCCTTCCGAGATGGTGTGGTCGCGGGTCATCAGGGCGACGGTCTCGGGCTTCAGGACACGGACACCGTCCAGTTCCCCGCCGTTCAGTAGCATCTGGGCGAAGCGCGCATAGTCTCCGACCGTGGAGATCAGCCCGCCACCGCCTGACTCGGACGGACGGGGCACGCGCGGATCGTACAGGCTGATGCTGCCGACGATGCCGTCGCGGGGCTTCGGTTCGGCAATGCGCGGATGATCGGCCGGATCAGTCACGACGAAGCCGGTGTCCTGCATCCGCAACGGCTGCAGGACGAGTTCCGCGAGTGCCTGGCTCAGGGGCTTGCCATAGGCAATCTCCACCACCGCGCCGAGCACGTCGGTGGCGCGGCTGTATTCCCATGTCGTGCCGGGCGGGTGCTCCAGCGGCAGGGTGGCGAGATAGGCTGCGGCCTGCACGTTCGACAGGCCCGCGCCGCCTGCTGCCGCGTTCCGATAGGCCTGCCGCACCACGCCCTGCCCGAAGAAGCCGTAGGTCAGGCCGGAGGTGTGGCGCATCAGGTCGCGGATGGTGATCGGACGTTCCGCCGGCACGGTCTCGATCTCGCCGTCACCGTCCAGGCGACCTGTTGCGACGCGGGTGGCGGCGAAGGCGGGAATGAAGTCGCTCAGCGGCTGGTCGAGATCGATCAGGCCGCGCTCCACCAGTGCCAGCGCCGCGACGGAGACGACCGGCTTGGTCATGGAATAGATGCGGAACAGCGTGTCGGCGGTCATCGGCGAGCCATCGGGCGTGCGGCTGCCCAGCAGTCCCAGATGCGCGATCCTGCCGTGGCGCGCGATCAGCACGACCGCCCCGGGGAACGCCCCGTTCCCGATCCGGTCAAGCAATTCACTGTCCAGTGCCGCGAGACCTTCGGGGCTGAAACCCAGTTCACGTGCATCGCCCTCAGGCAGGGATGCGGCCTGCGCCCCGGATGCGAGAAGCGGAAGAAGGAGAAGCAGGGCGAGAAGCGGACGTTTCATGAGCGTGATTCCGTTGGCCTTGAATGACCGCATTCTTTGCGCTCCGCCCCGGTCGCGCAATCGCCAAAGAAAATCCCGGCGCAGGCGGGGCCTGGCCGGGATGATCTGTCTCGACGTCTGAAGCCGGGCTTACTGCGTCAGCGCGGCAAACTGCTTCAGGTGCCAGTCGCGGTTACCGAACATGGTGTCGATCTGCATCAGCCGCTTGTAGTAGTGGCTGATCTTCAGTTCGTCCGTCATGCCCATGCCGCCGTGCATCTGCACCGACTGGGCGCCGATGAAGACGCCGCCCTTGCCGATCTGGGCCTTGGCGGAGGAAGCGGCCTTGCGGCGCTCCTTCTCGTCCTCGTCCAGTTTCAGCGTCACCATGTAGGTCATGGAACGGGACTGCTCCAGCTCGATGAAGCAGTCGACCATGCGGTGCTGCAGCACCTGGAACTTGCCGATGGGCACGCCGAACTGCTTGCGCGTCTTCAGGTACTCGTTGGTCTCGTCCTTCAGCATCTCCATGCAGCCGACAGCCTCGGCACAGAGTGCGGCGATGCCCTGGTCGACGACCTTCTCGATCACCGGCAGCGCGGCACCTTCCGTGCCCAGCAGGGCGTCGGCACCGACCTCGACATTCTCCATCTCGACCTCGGAGGCGCGCAGGCCATCCGCTGTCGGATAGTCACGACGGGTCAGGCCCTTGCAGTTGTTGTCGATGATGAACAGCGAGATGCCGTCCTTGTCACGCACGCCACCGGAGGTGCGGGCGGAAACGATGATCTTGTCTGCGGCAGCGGCACCATAGACGACCGACTTGTGGCCGTTGAGGACATAGCCGTCCCCCTTCTTCTCGGCCGTCGTCGAGACGTCGGCGAGATTGAAGCGCGACGTCGGCTCGGCATAGCCGAAAGCCAGCATGCAGGAGCCTTCGGCCACCGCGCCCAGGATTGCTTCCTTCTGCGCGTCGGTTCCGGCTTCCGCGACCAGGCCCGCGCCCAGGACGACGGTCGGCAGATAGGGTTCGGTCACCAGACCGCGTCCGATGGCTTCCATGACGATCATGGTCTCGACGGGACCGCCGAAGCCGCCATATTCCTCCGGCAGACCAACGGCCAGCCAGCCAAGCTCGGCAAAGGTCTTCCAGTTGTCGCGGCTGAAACCGTCGTCACTGTTGGACGTCTTGCGCCGCTTCTCGAAGTCGTAGTCGTCCAGAACGAACCGGTCGACACTGTCTTTCAGCAGTTGCTGCTCTTCCGAAAGGTTGAAATCCATCGGGCCCTGTATCCTCCCCGCCACATGATCCCGGAATACCGCCAGCGCGGCACCCGTCTACAATCCTAACACCATCTTCGCGATGATGTTCTTCTGAACCTCACTCGACCCGCCGGCAATGGTGATTGCCCGCATGAACAGGTGTTGCCCCATGACACCCTCAGCCGCCTCCGGCCCCACCGGAGACCAGTTGCTGCCTGGAGTCCGGTCTGCCAATTCATAGGGCGCGGCATAGTAACCCAAGGCCTCCACCGTCAATTCGGTAATGGCCTGCGTCACCTCCGAACCCAACAGCTTCAGCATACTGGCCTCACCGCCCGGGGGCGATCCCTCCTGCATAGCGGCGAGGATACGGAGATTGCAATACTCCAGCGCGGTAAGCTTTACCTCCGTTTCGGCCACCTTGCGGGAAAATACCGCATCGTCGAGCAGCCTGTCGCCACTGGCGGGTGTATCTGCGGCCATTTCCTTCAGCCGCTGCAGCAGCTTCTTGTTCCAGGCCACTTCCGCGATGCCGGCGCGTTCGTTGCCGAGCAGGAACTTGGCGTAGGTCCAGCCCCTGTTCTCTTCCCCGATGCGGTTGGCAACCGGTACGCGGACGTTCTCGAAGAAGACCTCGTTCACGTGATGGCCCTGATCCATCAGGATCAGCGGGCGCACCGTGATGCCCGGTGTCTTCATGTCGATCAGCAGGAAACTGATGCCTTCCTGGTGCTTGCCTTCCTTCCTGGTGCGGACCAGGCAGAAGATCCAGTCGGCATGGTGCGCCAGCGAGGTCCAGATCTTCTGGCCGTTGATGATGTAGTCATCACCGTCGCGCACCGCGGCGGTCTGCAGGCTGGCGAGGTCCGAACCCGATCCCGGCTCCGAATAGCCCTGGCACCACCAGTGTTCGCCGGACAGCAGGCGCGGCAGGAAGAATTCCTTCTGGTCCGGTCGACCGAAGGTGAAGATCACCGGACCAACCATCTGCAGCCCGAACGGCAGCAGCGGCGGCGCATCGGCGGCATGGCATTCCTCGTCGAAGATGTGGCGCTGTGCCGGGGTCCAGTCGCAGCCGCCATACTCCTTCGGCCATGAACCGGCGATCCATCCGCGGGCATGCAGTATCCGCTGCCAACGCAGATAGTCCTCGCGCTCCAGCTCCTGGCGCTGGCGCACCTTGTGGCGCAGATCGTCAGGCAGCTCCGCCTCCAGAAAGGTGCGGACTTCAGCGCGAAAGGCCTGTTCGTCGGGCGAGAACGCCAGATCCATCCTTCATGCTCCTCCCCAGGAATTGATCATCTGCGCGCGACAATATTGGGCCGCGACAGGGCTGTCGAGCATCTGCGGAGCACGACAGTCATGCTCAGGCATCCAGTTCCGCAGCCAGGGCACGCATCGCGGTCGCGGGGCTGGTCATCACGGGCCGCTGCGCCAGTTGCGCCGCCGGTGCCATGGAGGCCTGGGCCAGGGCGATCGCATCATATTCGTCGGGGGTGGCATCGACGGCATTGGCAATGGCGCGGGCATAGCCGGTGATGTCCCCATCCGCCAGAAGCTGGGCCGCACCCTCGACGATGATAAGATCCAGGCGGATATGGCGGTCCAGCTTTCCGGCGACCGACTGAAACAGATCCCGGGTCGGTTCGATGGTGGAGTTCAGCGTGACCAGCGCCGCGATTCGCGGGCCCCGGGTAACCGCCGCCTCCGCCAGCGCCCGGTCGACCCGTATGACGGGACGCCCCATCCCGGCCAGGGTGTCCGCCACCGGACCGAGGGTCGAACAGGTGCAGATCAGGCGGTCTGCACCTTCCAGGGACTCGACCATCTGACTCGCGGCATTGCTGCGAATCGTCTCGTTCAGACCGCCGGCGATGCGGGCGGACTCCAGCAGGGCCGGCCGGACCACATGACGGCGGGCACCGGGCAGCCCGGCTGTCCGCGCGGCAGTCTCGAACAGATCGACGTTGCTGTCCGCCGTATGGAAGAATACCAGTTCGCCCAAGACATGATCCTCCCGACTGTGGCACCGTCGCCGCACCGTCTCCTGTGAACCACAGAGTGCACTGATGCCACAAGCGACTACGCGTGCAACCCTTATCGGAATTGCGGCGGTTCTCTCCTGGGCCCTGCTCGCCCTGATGACGGCTGCCAGTGGATCGGTGCCGCCGCTGCAACTGACGGCGATGAGTTTCGCGATAGCCTTTCTGATCGCGCTGATGGTCTGGGGCCGACGCGGACAGAACCCGCTGCGACGGCTGCGGCACCCACCGGCGGTATGGCTGCTGGGGGTTGCCGGGCTGTTCGGATATCACGCCATGTATTTCGTGGCGTTGCGCAATGCACCGGTGGTGGAGGCGAGCCTGATCGCCTATCTCTGGCCGCTGCTGATCGTGCTCTTCTCGGCCCTGCTGCCGGGGCAGCGCCTGAAGGCCATTCATGTCGTCGGGGCGCTGCTGGGGTTCACCGGCGCGGTGCTGATCGTTGCACGCAAGGGACTGCGCTTCGATCCGGCATTCCTGTCAGGCTATCTGGCGGCAATGGCCTGCGCGCTGATCTGGTCGAGCTATTCCGTGCTCAACCGCCGCTTTGCCGAGGTGCCGACGGATGCCGTCGGGGGCTTCTGCGGCGTTACCGCCATCGGCGCGCTTGTGCTGCATCTGTCGTTCGAGACCACGGTCATGCCGGTCGGTATCGAGTGGCTGGCGATCCTGGGTCTTGGTCTGGGGCCGGTGGGGGGCGCGTTCTTCCTCTGGGACCATGCCACGAAGCGTGGCGACCTGCGCGTGCTGGGTGCCGCTGCCTACCTTGCCCCGCTTCTGTCCACGCTGGTGCTGGTGGCTGCGGGGCAGGCGGTGGCGACCTGGCAGGTCGGGCTGGCGTGTCTGCTGATCACGGGCGGGGCGGTACTGGCCAGCCTCGACATGCTGCGTCGCGCGCCGCATGATCCCATCTGACCCGGAAGCCGCTGGATCCTGGCACGGGATGGGAACCTGATACGGGGACTGCAGGCGACACATGTGGCGTCCGGACATCATCGACCTCAGCCAGTTCTATTCGGCACCTCTCGGGCACCTGGTCCGTCGCCACGTGCGGCAGTCGCTGGCCCAGCTCTGGCCCGATGTGCGCGGACAGAAGATACTGGGAATCGGCTATGCCACCCCCTTCATCCGGCCGTTCCTGGAGCAGGCTGACCGGGTGATTGCGGCGATGCCCGCCAACCAGGGTATCCAGCACTGGCCCCGCGAAGGTCCGAACCGTGTCTTTCTGGGTGACGAGCTGGAGCTGCCGCTGCCGGACCAGAGCATGGACAGGATCATCGTCGTCCACGCGCTGGAGACGACGGAAGCGGCCAGGCCCCTGCTGCGCGAGATCTGGCGGGTGATGGACAGTGGCGGACGTGCCCTGTTCATCGTGCCGAACCGTCGCGGACTCTGGTCACGGGCGGAGCATACGCCGTTCGGACACGGCCATCCCTATACCACCGGACAGCTTTCACGCCTGCTGCGCGCCAACATGTTCCTGCCGGAGCAGACCAACATGGCACTGCATTTCCCACCGCTTGGCTGGCGACCGCTGCTGCGCGCCAACAGGCTGTTCGAGCGTGTGGGAACACGGGTCTGGCCGGGTTTTGCAGGGCTTGTGATGGTCGAGGTGTCAAAGCAGGTCTTTGCGGTCACGCCATTGCGGGAAAAGCGGCGCAGGCGCATCCGCTCCGCCCCGGCGCTGGCCCCGGCGACACGTACCAGCACCAGGGACGGAGACAGCGACCGATGACGCGGCCGAAAAACATCCTGTTCATCATGGCGGATCAGTTGCGGCACGATTATCTCGGCTGCACCGGGCATCCGACCCTGCGCACCCCGGTGATCGACGCGCTGGCGGCACGTGGTGTCCGTTTCGCGAACAGCTTTGTCCAGGCGGCGGTCTGCGGTCCGTCGCGCATGTCGTTCTATACCGGGCGCTACGCGGTCAGCCATGGCGCGACCTACAACAACTATCCGCTGCGGACCGACGAATGGACGCTGGGCGACTATCTGGCACCGCTGGGTCTGAGGACGGCGCTCGCCGGCAAGACCCACATGAAGGCGGATGAGGCCGGGATCAGGCGGCTGGGGCTGGATCCCGCGACGGGCAGGGGACAGTTCCTGGCCGAATGCGGCTTCGAGCCCTTCGACCGGGATGACGGCCTGCACCGCCTGGCCCCCTACGTGCCGGAGGTGGCCTACGAGCATTATCTTCGGGCACAGGGCTATCAGGGCACCAACCTCTGGCACGAGGTCGCGAATTCCGTGCAGCGCGATGACGGGGAGGATCCGTCCGGCTGGCTGATGCGCAACGCCCGGTTCGCCGCCGTGGTGCGGGAGGAGGACAGCGAGACCCCCTACATGACCCGCCGCGCAATGGATTTCATGACCCAGGCCGGTGAGGCACCCTGGTGCCTGCATCTGTCCTATATCAAGCCGCACTGGCCCTATATCGCGCCCGCGCCCTATCACGCCCGCTACGGCGCGGCTGATGTCCTGCCCGGAAACCGGGGGCTGGGGGAAGAGGCGCCGCATCCGGTGCTGGACGCCTTTCGCCAGCACCCGGAGTCGATAGCCTTCCGGGAGGATGAATGCCGCAACACCGTGATCCCGGCCTACATGGGGCTGATCGAACAGATCGACGACCATCTGGGCCGCCTGTTCGACTTCATGGAGCGGAAGGGTCTGCTGAAGGACACGCTGATCGTCTTCACCAGCGATCATGGCGACTATCTGGGCGACCATGGGCTGGGGGAGAAGGAGCTGTTCTACGAGGATGCACTGCGCATCCCGCTGATCATTGCCGACCCGTCGCCCGCTGCCGATGCGACGCGCGGCACGGTCGTCGAGGAGATGGTGGAGGCCATCGACCTGATTCCCACCTTCATCGAGAGGCTGGGCGGCGCGGTTCCGGGGCAGCGGCTGGAAGGGCGCTCGCTGGCACCGTTTCTGCTCGGGGAGGCCCGTACCGAAGACTGGCGCGATGCGGTCTTTGCGGAGTGCGACTATTCCCTGCGCCATGCCCGCAAGACCCTGGACCTTGCGCCCATGGACGCCCGGGCCTGCATGATCCGGACGGGGCGGTGGAAATACATCCACCACGTCCGCTTCCGTCCGGAACTCTACGACCTGCAGAACGATCCTCTGGAGCAGCAGGATCTGGGGACAGACCCGGGGCATGGCGACATTCGTGACGGATTGCAGGCGCGGCTGTTCGACTGGCTGTACCAGCGCCGGACCCGCGTCGGCATCGGCGATGACTGGATCCGCGACTCGACCGGCATGGCGTTCCAGCGCGGTTACCGCTTCGGCTACTGGTGAGCCACGTTCACTTTCTTGCGAGCGGGCAATGAAGTGTGACAGCGCTCTCGTTCGCGATTTTCCTGACGAATAGCCTTCGCCCCCTGCCTGTTGCCCGCCTGAAAAAATGTGCACGTGTGGGTTGGTGAGTCTTGCAGTTGTGCGTTGCAACAGTAAAACTCCGGGTTATCCATCTCATGACATGCAGGTCGGTATTCAGGGGATTGTGCGGATGGACAACGGGACCGTTGTAGATTTCTTTCGTGGGGCCTTGCTGACGGCGGGACTCGTGATCCTGGCGCTTGTGCCGAACGGCGCGCAGGCCCAGAGTGCGCCTACCCAGATCGAGCAGATGGGCGAGCTTGCTGCGGGAATCCAGGACACCATCGAGACCAATCGGGGTCTGATCAACAGCATGCGCGAGCATGAGGAACTGTTGTCGGAGCAGTTGAACCAGGCCATCGATTCCGGCCTCAACCTGTCGAACGCCATCATCAACAAGCAGCTTGAGACGCTGTTCATCAAGCTGCGGGCGGAACAGTTCGAACGGCTGCAGAAGATCAAGGGTTCGGCGGACCGGATCAAGAACAGCCACAAGGTCTATACCCTTGTGAAGGACATCGTGGACGACACCAACAAGCAGGGCACGGGAACTGCCGTGCTCGGTGCAAGCCTGAACATCCTCGCCACGACGAGCAAGAATCCCTTCATCGCCAACGCCCGCTCGGTGCGGAAGCTGTCGGAACTGGGTGTCATCACCATCTTCGACGTTCCTCGCCGCCAGGAGGTTCTGGCAGAGTTCAGGGAAGAGGTGCGGCGCGCGGAACTGCGCGACCTGGAACTGACCGAGCGACTGGTGGAGAACCTGCGGGAGATCCGTACCGGCCTGACTGTGGAGGGGCCGCGTCGGCTCGATCTCTGGGGTGTCCAGTTGCAGGACGCCGCCGTGCGCGACCCGAAGCGCGTTGCCGCCCTTGGGGCTGAACTGGACAGCTTCGAGCGTGGTTTCGACAAGGCGATCAGTGTTGGTGGCCTGATGCGGCCGATCGTTTCGGTCAAGGCCAGTCTGATCCCGGTTGCCCGCCGCGCCCATGAAGCCGTCAGCGAGGCGACCCGGGAACTGAATGCGCTGCGCCAGCGCGACAATGCCCTGGGGCAGGAGGCGCTGGCCGCGCTCGCCATCATCTCGCGGGAGGATCGCGACCTCCGGGACCAGATCGATGCCGCGCAGCAGCGGGTCAGCGCCCTGTTCGACGAAATCCGCCGAACCGGCCTGGAACGTCCGGAAATATCAAAGGGGCAGGTCAATTTCCTGAAGGGACCCGCCTACACGAACCGTGGCGAACTGGTGAAGGCCCTGGACGCGTTGCAGGCGCTGATCGATGAACTGCCGAATGCGATTGCGCAGCGCCAGACCCGACGCGCGCAGCAGGCCGGTGGCAACGTCGTGCTGGTGAACATGGCCATCGACATGGGCAGGACGCAGCGTCTGGCCGCGGACCCGCTGACCCAGCGGATGACCGGTGTTCCCCATGCGGTGCCCTTCGTGGTGATGGGACGGCACCAGATCGACAGCCGCCGCGACTGTCGTTTCCAGGTTCAGGTGCGTGATGAACTGGTGGAGCGTATCCGGTCCCAGCGGTTCTTTGATTCCGGTCCCAGCTTCGGTATCCGGCCGCAGCTTTCCGGTACCCGTTTCACCAAGGTACACGACGGGATCGTGAGCATGATCCAGGGGCGCGAGATCGGGACCGATCGGGTCGTGGCGACCGCCAGGGCGCTGGTCGACTTCACCCAGCGCCCGACCGTCACGGGCGATTCGGCCACCACCTGCCGTGATTTCCTGCCGAGAATGGATGACATCACGGACGAGGTCAGGATCGACGTCGTCAAGATCACCGATGTCGAGATGGTGCTGGAGTCCTCGATCAGGGCCGATGGCAACATGCTGGATCAGGACCGTGACCTGGATGCCTTCATCAGCCTGGACGACGATGTTTCCGCCCTCCGTACCGGTTTCCGCATGGACCTGATCTCGGTGGAGCTGACCGCACCGGACGGCGTCAGCCGCATCGGGCGTGGAACCCCGCTGTCCTTTTCCGGCGTGGGTGACTTCAACGCGGCCCAGGACGGGACGGGTGTCGCCTTCACGGCGCTGCGCCCGGGCTCCGGTACCTACACGGTCTTCATCGAAGACGATCTGGGCGACAGGTATTTCGAGAAGACCCTTGACCTGACGGCGAACGGCATCGGGATGGAGGTGGAGCCGCTGACCGCCGCCGCCGAGTTCTTCGACCCGGTCATCGACCTGGTCACCCAGAACGCGGTGCGTATCATCGTTGATGGCCCCGCCCGCATGTCCGGCTATCGCGTCAGGTGGAGTGCGGACAACGGCGTGCAGGTGACCACGCCGTTGGCCCGGTTCCGCAGCCAGGGCGGCGTTTCCGTGGCCTCGACCTCACTCACCGCGACGGACCTCGCGGAGGCGACGGGCAAGCGATACAATGTGACCGCCGAACTGCTGTCACCGGACGGCGTCATCCTGGCCCGCGGCAGCAAGGAAGTGGTTGCCAGCATCGTCGGCAATGACCTGCGCCTGGTGGCGAAGGACACCAATGTCGGCATTGCGGCGAAGGACATCTTCATTCCTGCCCGGCGCAATGATTTCGGCCAGTTCGGCGTTCAGGTGCTGACCGGTGGCCCCAGGATCGAGGCACCGCTGCGCTTCTTCGATGCGCGGGTGATCGGCAACGGCTTCCTGCGCTTCGACGGCGACACCCTGCGCGCAAGCTTCGATGCACTGGGCGGCGGTGCCGACACTTCCACCCGTGACACGGGAAACTTCGTGGCGCGGGTGGCGCCGCAGGAGGTTTCGCCCGGCAGCAGCCCGCGCTTCATACTGCCGCCACGCCGGTCCAACAG
Source organism: Kordiimonadales bacterium IMCC3096 (assembly GCA_016865035.1). Taxonomy (GTDB): domain Bacteria; phylum Pseudomonadota; class Alphaproteobacteria; order Minwuiales; family Minwuiaceae; genus Minwuia. Next base: position 758,810 of record CP018227.1, on the reverse strand, counting down.
CGATTCGGCCTTCGTCACCGTGAACAAGCTGAACGTGAAGCAGCGCGAGGGCGGCAATGGCATTCAGACCGTGCTGGAGGTCTTCGGCCCTGCCGACATGGCGTCCTACCGCGCCCGTTTCGTGCTGCGTGACGGCGGCACGATCGACGGCACCTTCGAGAAGGGTGATGCGGCGGCGGAGGCTGTTGCCGAGGTCGCGCCCGATGCCGTGCGCGCCGCCCAGGTGATCGCACAGGGCGGGCGGGTGCTGGGCGAGTTCCGGCTCGGCGACGACGGTCCCGTGCTCGGGCCGCCGCAATTCACCTTCCGCATTCCCAACACGGCAGCGCCGGGACAGTCGGTGGTGATCTTCGCCAATGTGCTGAATGTGCCCTTCGACGACGCGGGGGACTTCGACTGCCGTTGGCAGGCCGATCCGGCCTTCGGGACTTTCGACAGGTCCTTCGTCACCCTGGCACCGGTCAGCGGCAATGCAGGACTTTGCGTCAACACGCTGACCATAGCCGATGACCCGCAGCTGATTGGCCGCGAAGCCCCCATCGAGGTGGAACTGATCCGCATCGTCGGTGATGTCTCCCGGGAAGAGGGGGCGCAGTGATGGTCAGTTCTCTCTTCCGGGCCGCAATCAGGGCCGGCTGCGTCGGCGCACTCCTGTTCGCGGCCGGACCCGTCCTGGCGCAGGGCGGTGAGGTCAGTGTCGGTACCGGCAAGACCTCGATCCGTATCGTCGCACCCGGAACCGGCGGCAACAACGTGACTCGGCTGCAGACGAACAGGCAGTTCGTCAGCCGGGTGCTGAAGCAGGTCACGATCATCAACGGCAACAACCCGCTGAACCAGATCGACCCGGTGCGCAACAACAATGGACAGGTGTTCGCGTCTCTGGAAGATGCCGTTAACGCGAACCAGGGTAACAACAATGGCGGCGGTGGCGGCGGACTTGCCAATTGCCAGGGCGTCACGGTGCAGATGCAGGCCAGCGGCACGGCACCGCCCGATTTCCGCTTTGCATCGCTGGATATCGACCCCAACACCGGCGACTGCACGGTCGTGGCTGACGGCAGCACGGGTTCGGCCCTGATCGCACAGATCCCGGCGAATGGTGGGGTAGACTTCACGGCGGCGGAGGTGTTTCCCGACAGGCTCGTCGGCCTGTTCGAGTTCGATCCACCGGGTGCAATCGATGTTGATGTCCCGCTCGACACGCCGACCACGGTCACGATCAAGGCGACGAACGGATTTACTGTCCAGATCACGGTGACGGTCTCCGCGCTGGGCGGTGGTGAGTTCAGCTTTACCGTCAATGCAATCCAGCAGGTGGCATGATGGGAAAGACCGGCATTCTTCTGATCCTGAGCATCCTGTTCACGACGACCCTGCTGGAGGCACGGGAACTGCGGCGGCTCAATCGGATCCAGACACCGGACCAGTCCGCGGCGTTGCTGCCAACGGGCGCTGTGCGGGTGGCCCGTGTGAACCCGGTGCCACGGGCAGAGGTGGAGCGGTTCCTTGCCGATTTCGCCCGCGACTGGAATTCCGGCAACCAGGGCAGCTATGTCGCCGACGACTTCGTCGATCGCGCCCGGCTGGTAGAGAACCAGGACATCAAGGTCCCGCGCGATGCGGTACTGAGGATCCAGGCGGTGCAGGGGGTGCAGACCGTGCAGCAGGCCCGGCTGACCACCGATGACGGTGAGCGTCGTATCGTCAGCACGGTCTCGGCCACCGTGCGGACCCGGATCGAGTTCACGGACCAGACGCTGGGCTTCGTCGTGCTGACCGGAACCAATGACTTCGTGATGGAGTTCCAGGAAATCGACGGATGAGGGAAGGGGCGGGACGTATGGGGGTGAGGTTGCGCCCGCTCGTCGTGGCGGGAGCCGCTGCGGTTGCTCTGGAAGGCGCAAGTGCGCAGGAGGCACTGGAGATCGGCCAGTATGGCGATCCCCTGCCGGAATGGCGCATCGACGGGACCAACACGTTCCGGGCGGAACAGTCGGGGGTGGCCGGTGACGCCAGCGCCAACCCCAATCCGGACAATGCCTTCGATTTCTTCGACGAGGTGCACCTGAACCTGGAACGGCGCTACTCCCCCTGGAATTTCCTGCGCGGCAGTTTCGACGGTGTCGTGAACAGTTCGGAGTTTCGCTCCGCCAATCGCGGCATCGTGCCGGAGCGCGCGAACCTGACCTGGACCAAGGGTGACGGATCGGTGCCACTGCGCGCGGAGGCTGGCGATTTCTTCGGTTTCTACAGCTTTCGGACCCTGCAGCGTGCGCTGAAGGGTGGGCAGCTTGAGTTGCAGCCCCAGGTCGGATGGCTCGACGGTACCCATTCCCTGCAGTTCAGTTCCGGTTCCAATCAGCAGACCTATGTCGGCAGTGCCTTCGAGAACTGGTTCGACGACTATTTCAATGGGGCGTCGTGGCTGACGGAGAACGGGGGCAGCACCTACTCCTTCAGCCTCGTGCATGGCTTCCGGCAGGCGGATGGTGCCACCCCTGACCGCAATCAGGTGACCGGCAGCTTCGCCGGAGTCCATGATCGGCGGGTCGGCAGCCAGATCCTCAGTTTCGAGGGCGAGATGGCGCTGCTGAACGGGGACATCGGCAACGGCGGTGCCGGCCAGACCGACGCACTGGACTATTCGGTGCTGGCGCAGGTCAGTGGCCGCTCCGAAAGCTCTCCGCTTACCTACAGTTTCCGCTTCGACCAGACCGGGGCGGAGTTCCAGCCGAACGGTGGTGTCGTCTCCTCCGACCGCCGCACGTTCGACCTGCGGGCCGGATACAGGCTGGAGAACGGGCTGGCACTGCGCGGTCGCCTGCAACAGTTCACGGACGCCTTCACGCGTGCCAACAGCACCGACACCCAGGTTGCGGGCGTGACGGTCAGTGGCCCTCTTCGGCTGAGCGACAGCCGTACCGTCTCCATGACCTGGGACAGCTTCCTGCAGGATGTCGAGAACGACAACAGCACCACTGAATCCCTGACGGCCTCATCCCGTCTCGGCCTCTCGGCACCGATTGCCAGCGGCTGGACCGGGCGGGCCAACCTGTTCTACCAGCACGTGGACGATCAGGCGGCCAACACGCTGGCGACGACGCGGGAGGTGGCGCTGAACGCGACACATGGTCTGGAACTGGGCGGGTTTCGCGGCAGCGTGACTCCGGGCCTGCTCTGGCGGCTGATCAAGGGTGCGGGCAATGACGAGGCAGACTTCGGCGCCACGCTGGCGGCCAACATGTTTCGCGGCAACCATTCTCTGAACGCCAACTACCGTTTCCTGTTCCAGGATCAGGCAGGCAACAACGTGCTGGAGTCGGCAGCGCATACCCTGTCCGCCAACTATGCCTACCGCACAGGCCCCCACAGTTTCGGTACCTCGGTGGATCTGTTCCATCGCCAGCCGGAACCAGGCGGGTTCACGTCTGCCTATCGGGTGGGCGTCTTCTATACGCTGGCGTTCCAGAAGGCCACGGCGGAAGACCGGCAGGCTGCGCAGGCCGCCGTCTCCCCGTCGCTGATTCCGATTGCAGAGGGTGAGTTTCCGGCGGAGCTGGACCTGATCGACCTGACACCCAGCATGTCGCTGGCCGAGGCACGCGGGCGCTTGCAGGCTGCCGGGATCAGCGGAGGCGTCGAACAGCCCGGCGCGGTTGTCTATCAGGCGGCCTATCTGCCGCAGGTCGCCAATCCGCAACGGATTGCCCTGCTGCATGACGGGGCCCGACTGGTGAAATCCGCTGCCATCTTCGATCTGGTGGCAACCGGAGATCCTGTCGGCGTGCAGCAGGTGTTCCAGGATATCCAGCGCATCCTGATCCAGCGCTATGGCACCCCGGAGGTGTTCGAGCGTGGTGAGTTCGGTGCCGATTTCGTGCAGCAGATCAACAGCAACGAACTGATCCGCATCAGCGAATGGCGCACGCCGGAGGGCACGCTGCGCCTCGGCTTGCCGCGCCGGACGGACGGCACCGTGCGGATCGAACTGCAGTATGCCGGACGTTTCCCGCCGCCCGGCCAGACGCGCTGGAGCGTTGAGCAGGTGTTCTGATCGGGGGCGGGTGGAACGGCGGGGCGATGCTGGCTAGTTCCGTCCACCGAGGCGCAGTTTCACGCTCTGTGCCTCTATCGGTTCGGGGGGTGGAACGGCGCAGGTTGCCCGATCGACTGCCGCACCGTCGATGTTCAGGCTGACCTTGCCATCGTCGATGGTACCGGCGTAGCGCCCGACTTTGAAACTGACCCGACCGCTGCCTGTCATCCGCGCCGTGGCGTCCGTCGCCCGACTGTCGCGGTCCAGGTCGATCAGGGTCAGCATGTCGAGTGACGGTGTGGCGCGACGGCTGGTGAAGGCGGCGTGAAACTGGTCGACGGGGGCGATGCCGTTCTTCGTCCTGGCCGGAAACGGGAAACCCTTCGACTGTGCCAGTTCCAGGTCCGGTCCTGCGAGCACCTGAATGGCGGCGCGGGCAGCGCCATTGCGCACGACGGCGAAATTCCTGTCGGTGTCGGTCAGCGGCTCGGCGGCATGGAAGTTCCATTCCCACTTTCGTTCCCTGTCGGCAACCATCCGGTCAGCGACGAGCACCCGACCGCCGGGCAGGGAAATGAGGGTCCGCAGCGCGCGGCTGATGCCCTGGCCATAGGCGCCGGACGCATCACCGCGCATGACCACGACCCCGCCACAGCGCCAGTATCCCAGCAGGCGGCCCCTGGCGCCTGGATCGTCGATGGGTTGCCCCATCCCACCGTCGAAGGTGATGGCGTTGTGTGCCCGCGTCTGGCGCGTCCAGCCATCATGATGCTTCGAGCGGTAGTCGTCGTAGTAGCCGCTGTCGAGCAGCAGCGGTTGCCCCCGTCCCATGATGGTGAAGGCGTTCTGGTCGGCGTGGCTGTGACTGAAGGAGCCGAACTGGCTCGACTTGAACAGGACCGAATAGCGTTCGGGGTCGCTGATGTCGGTGTGGATCACACCCCAGCCGATGTCGGGGAAGATCGCTGCATCGGGGATGGCATCCAGTTGCAGCGCGGGGTCGGGGTTGTCGCTCTGATCGCTGAACAGCCGGGGCCACAGCAGGGCATTGGTCAGTGGCGCAGCCTTGCCTGTCCGGGCCACCAGATGGGATTGCCAGCCGTCCAGCAGCGGGTCCGCAAAGGCACCGCGACCGCGTTCGGAATAGAGTCGGGCGATCTCCGACCAGAGTTCGGGACGCAGATACTCGCCGCCGTCGCCGAACCCTGTATAGGCGACACCCGGCGGGGCGAAATAGGTCAGGAACTCCGCAAAGTTCCGTACCCATGCGGTATCGAAATAGGGAAAGCCGGTGCTGTTGTGGATCACGTCCCAGCTGTCGACGTGATTGACGAATTCCCAGACGCCGTAGTTCACGCCGTTGGAATAGCCACCGTCACCGCCACCCCAAGGTGTCACGATCATGGAGATGAGGGGGTAGCTGTCGCGGAACCAGAGCCGGGCGCGGTCGGAATCACCGCTCAACAGTGACGCGATGGCCAGCACATGGGTCATGATCTGGAACCCGTGCGAACTGAGTGCGAACTGCTCCAGATTTCCGTGGTCGTTCAGCATGAAATAGTCGAAGGCCGGTTGCGTCCTGTCCTCGATATGACGCTGGACCCGAAGCTGGGTCTGACGGTCCATGTCGCTCTTCAGGATGTCGTAGGCACGGGCCACGGTCTTCGCCAGCCGGATGTTCAGCAGGTCATTGCCGTCGTGGCCGGTGCGGCCCAGCGGGTTCTCCCCGATCAGGTTGTCGAGATAGAGCAGCGCCACCTGCGTCGCCTGCCGGCGAACCGCCTGCTGCCGATGCACCTTCGCGACCGCCAGGGCATCGTCGATCCTGCGCATGATCTGGCGAAGGGCGGAACGGCTGCCGTCGCTGCGCTGCCGGGCGAAGGCCTCGGCTTCCGGGGCCTCCTTCAGAAAGCGGCGGGCGACGGTCTCGAACACCTGCCATTGTGCCGGGGTCAGAAGCGCGGGGTCGAACCGACCGCTCGCAGGGTCCGCAGGCAGTGACCGCGGGCGCTTGCGTGCCTTGGCGCGGTCGAAGGCGTCCCAGACGGGCGGGACGGAGAGGTTTATTCCATCCTGTCGGACTTCGAAGATCCTCGGTGTGGACCAGCCTTCGGGATCGGCGACCCGGCTGCTCCTGTCGGGCAGGGGGCGACCGTAGGAATCCAGCCGTCGCACCTGCCAGGTATATCTGCCCGGTTCCATCGGACGGTCGGGCCGGAACGCGGTTGCCTGCGTCACGAACTGCATGTAGCGCTGGCCGTCGCGCGCGATCCGGACCTCGAAACTGTAGCGGTCCTGCCCCGAACGCCAGCCGAAGGCCGGTGGGTTCTCCAGCGCGACCAGATTGTCCTCCGGCATCTCCCGCATTTCCTTGCCACCCTGCGGGGTGATCCAGTCCTGCAGGCTGCGCGGCAGGGTCGGTGGATTCTGGTGCGGGTCGTACCAGCCGTCCGCGACAGCCGGGGCAGGGAGACCCGCAGAGAGACCGGCGGTCAGAGCCGTACCGACAACCAGATGCCGTAACAGGCTCCGCATCAGTTGTCTCCGCCGGACTCCGCCTCTGCGGCCGCGTCATTGGCTTGCACCAGCGCCGCAATGACCGTGCGCCGCCAGGTCTTCTCGGCTTCCGGCCAGAGCTGTTCCAGTGCCTGCTCCGGCGTGCGCGCGGCCCGATGGGCACGTTCGCTGATCAGGGCAACATAGGCGTTCGCCAGGGAGACGATCTGGGCCGGAACCAGCAGGTTGTCGCCACTGACCCCGTTCGGTCGACCACTGCCGTCCAGACGCTCCTGCATCTGACGCAGGGTCTCGACCACCGGTCCATCGAAGGGAATACCCTCCACTAGATCTGCGGAATGCAGGATGCTGTCGCGGACCTCGGCCAGTTCATCGGGGGTCAGCCCCTCCGTCTTGGTCAGGATCGCCGGATCGATGCGCAGCTTGCCCAGGTTCATCAGGCGTGCGGCGGTTTCCGCTGCCACGATCTGCGGTCTGGGCAGCTTCATGGCTTCGGCCATCCGCCGCGAAAGCCGTGCAACCCGATGCGAATGGTACGCGGCAAACTGGTCACGGGCGTCAATCAGATCGACCAGGACGTTGACCAGCGCATCAAGCTGTGCCGCCCGCGCTTCCCGCTCCACGACGATCTCGGTCAAGTTCTCGGCGACAATCAGCACGCCATCGTCATCCAGCGGCACATGAATGCGCTGGATCACGGAACGATTCGCCCCGGCCCCGTGGTCGTCCACGTACCGCATGGTCTGATGGCCTTCCCGCACCATGGCGTTGGCCGCATGCAGGGGGGCGCTGCCGCCGGGGCCGAGCAGGTTGATCAGCGGCATGCCCTCCGCCTCATTCGCCGGGATACCGATGTGGTCGAAGGCGGCGCGGTTGCCGAACAGTACCTTCTCCTCCCGGTCGACCGCTGTGATGCCGTTGGGGACAGCGTCTGCCACGTTGCGCAGCAGACGGCTCAGGCGGTCGGATTCCTTCAGTGCGACCGACAGGTTGCTCGCCGCATCCGCCAGCCGGTCGCTGATGGCGTGACGCCAGACGGCGACTACAGTGGCGGCTGCCAGCAGCAGCGCCAGCAACAGGGTGCCCGAGATCAGCCAGATGCGGCGAATGCCACCGGACAGGGCCTGGTCGCTCGGGATCTGCCGGATCAGTGTCCAGCCGGTACCGATGATCTGTCGGCTGACCGCCAGTACCTCATCACCGGCATAGCCGACGAAGCTGCCACTGCCGGCCGGCATGCCCTGCAGGGCGACCGCCGCCCGCTCGGCCATGGAGGCCGGGATCTGGCGCGTGAGCGGCGCGGCCCCGTCGTCGAGAGGACTCAGATAGCGGATATGGCTGTCGTTGAAATCTGTCAGGAAGGTCTCGGCACCGCTTGTCGTGTCGCCGGGTTGTTCCAGCCGATGAAAGAAGTCATCACCGAGCGGTCGGATGGCCACAAGCAGGCCGATCCCGCCATCGGTGCTGCCTTCGGGGGCGCTGATGGCACTGAACAGCGCGATCATGGCCGTGCCGTCACCCGCCGCGAACGGGGGCGAAACCCGGACCTGGCCGGGTCGCAGACTGTCCGGCAACAGGGATGTCGGATCAGGTGCGCCGGGGGTCTGGGCGACAATGTTGTTGCTGGCATCCAGCAGGATCAGACCACCCTGGGCAGACGTATCGTGGCCAGCCGTCGCCACCTGACCGCGCGGCGACAGGTAGCCGCCACGTTCTGCCTCTGACGTCATCAGCCCTTCGATATAGAGGCGGCTGCTGTCGGTTTCCTCCCGCGCCAGTTCCGGGTCGGCAAGGTCGACCAGATGGAACTGCACGGTGCGGTTTGCCGCCAGTCGGAGCACTTCGCCGCGACGTTCGTTGAGCCAGTCCTCCACGGCCGCCTTGCGACTGTCGGCCACCAGGCCCAGGCGGATCTCCCATTCGGCAGTCAGGCGGTCACGTTCACTGTCCGCGAACCAGACAATGCCCAGCACCGCCACGATCGCCACGAGCAGCAGCGCCACAAGGGCCCGCGCGGCGCGCCGACGCATCTGGCGCCGGTCACCGCCTATGGCATCGGAAATCGCGGAAACGCTTGTTTCGGTCATGACAGGTCCAGCCTGAAAGGTGCAGACCAGTGTAGCGCTAACCAATCATGCTGAACAAAGCGTTTACCAGTGAATGGTGATAGCGGTCAGGTGGCCGGACCTTTCAGTTCGACGACATTGCCGTCCGGGTCGGTGAGGTAGATCGACGGACCGGCGCCCTCCGCGCCGACACGTGTCCTGGTCTCGCCCACCGCCACACCGTGCGCCGCAAGGTGGTCGCGGATGGCCGTCTCGTCCCATGGATCCACGCGGACACAGAAGTGATCCATGTTCCGCGCCGCCGGGGTGGAGGCTTCCGGATCACGGCCAGGTACCAGGTCGATCATGCTGGCCCCGGCACGCATCTGGACCAGCCCCAGGCTCTCGACCGTGCGGGCGACTTCGCAGCCCAGGACATTGGTGTAGAAGTCGAGGGCGCGGTCCATCTCGCTGACGTGAAGGACAACATGATCGATCCTTGCGATACTCAGTGACATGAACGGGTTCCTCTTCTCGCTGCTGGTTGCAGCTTCTATCTGGTTCACGCCCGCCCGTCCGGCAATGGCGGAAGACATGCCTGACCGGCCCGCGCCGCCCGTATCGGGCCATGCGCTTGCGACCCCCGCTGTGCAGGAGATGCAGCGCGACAGCTTTGCCAATCCGGCACTGTTCTGGCTGGAGCGGGGGCAGAGTGCCTTCAGCCGGGTCGAGGGTGCGGCGAAGAAGGCCTGCGCGGACTGTCACGGCGCTGCTGATCTGCGCGGTGCCGCCACGACGTTTCCGAAGGTGGTGGATGGGGCGCTGACCGCGCTGGAGGGACAGATCAACCGCTGCCGGACGGTGCGCATGTCCGCACCTGCGCTGGCGCTGGGGTCGGAGGCCATGCTGTCGCTGATGCTCGCCGTGCGGGAACGCTCCGACGGGATGCCGATGGCCGTGCGCGTGGATGGCGCTGCCCGTCCCTACCTCGATCGCGGTCGGGCCCTCTATACCGAACGGCGGGGCCAGATGAACCTGGCCTGCTTCCAGTGCCACGACGAACGCGTCGGCCTGTGGTTGCGGGGGGAGCAACTGACGCAGGGTCAGACCAATGGGCTGCCCGGGTACCTGCTGCGCTGGGGAGAGGTCGGGTCGGTGCATCGCCGCTTCCGGTTCTGCGACGACCAGCGTCTGGCGGAACCTGGCGCACTCGGCTCCGACGATTATCTGGCGCTGGAGCTCTATGCCGCCTGGCGCGGCAACGGGCTGCCGGTGGAGGCGCTGGCCGTCCGGCGATAGCGGAATGGCCACTATCGCCGCAGCACCGATTCCATCCCGTGCGAGAACCATCTAATGTGCCCGGCAGCCACCGGCATCCGGGCCGGAAACCTGAGGGGGAGAGCAAGACCATGATGTTTGATCTGCGCGGCAAGACCGCCATCGTTACCGGTTCCACGAAGGGCATCGGCAAGGCCATCGCGGAGGCCTTCGCGAAGCAGGGTGCCAATGTCGTCGTCTCCAGCCGCAAGGCGGACGCGGTGGAGGCCGTCACCAAGGACATCAATGCCAACCACGCCGCAAATGGCGGCAGGGCCATCGGCATTCCGTGCAACATTTCCTACAAGGAACAGCTGGAGCAGCTGGTTGCGGAAACCCGCAAGGAATTCGGTCCCATCGACATCCTGGTCGGCAATGCGGCGGTGAACCCCTACTACGGTTCCTCGCTCGACATCCCTGACGATGCCTTCGACAAGATCATGAACGTGAACATCAAGTCGAACCATTGGCTGTGCTCGATGGTGATCCCGGAAATGATCGAGCGGAAGGACGGCGCGATCATCATCGTGTCCTCCATCGGCGGGCATCGCGGATCGAAGGTGATCGGCGGCTACTGCATCTCCAAGGCCGCCGACATGCAGCTGGTGCGGAACCTGGCCTGCGAGTTCGGCCACCACAACATCCGTGCAAACGCCATCGCGCCGGGCCTGATCAAGACCGACTTCGCCCGCGCGCTCTGGGAAGACCCGAAGTTCCGCGCCCGCTCGGAGGCGCAGGCGCCGCTGAACCGCATTGGTGAGCCTGAGGAGATCGCCGGCCTCGCCGTCTACATGGCGTCGAAGGAAGGCAGCTTCCTCACCGGTCAGACCATCAGCGTCGATGGTGGCGTGACCATCTCCGGCGGCTGAGGCCCCGACACGGCGCTCGCGGACCTGATCCGCGAGCGCCGCTGTCCGCAATGGGTCGGGCGGTACAGGCCTGGCTCAGATTTCCAGCGCGATCTTGCCGAAGTGCCGACCGGCCTGCTGGTGCGCCATGGCTTCCCGGATCCCGGACAGGGGGAAACTGTCGGAGATGACGGGATGGATGTCATGCGCCTCCATCGCCTTGTACATCGCCACATGCATTTCCCGGCTGCCGACGGTGATGCCCTGGATGCGGCTGTTGGTCATCAGCACGAAACCCATGTTGACCTCGCTCTTCTGCCCGGCGAGCACACCGATCATGGCAATGGTGCCGCCGATCCGCACAGCGCGGAGTGACTGGCCGAGCGTGCCAGCGCCGCCGACTTCCACCACCAGATCGACACCGGCACCGCCGGTCAGGCTCTTTGCTGCCTTGCCCCAGTCGGTGATGTCGCGATAGTTCAGCACCTGATCCGCGCCAAGCTCACGCAGCTTCGCGGCCTTGGCATCGGAGGAGGTCGTGGCGATCACCCGCGCGCTCATCGCCTTGGCGAACTGCAGCGCGAAGATGGAGACGCCGCCGGTGCCCTGGGTCAGGACCCAGTCGCCGGGCCGGATGCGACCCTGTTCCACCACGGCCTGCCAGGCGGTCAGCCCGGCGCAGACAGTGCTCGCAGCCTCGGCATCTGAAAGGAAGGTCGGTGTCCGCACCAGTCCATGTTCGGGAAAGCACTGGAATTCCGCTGCACAGCCCTGCGCCGATCCCCCCAGCGCGCGGGCCATGCCCTGTGCCGTCGGCTCCCCGCCCAGCCAGTCGGGGAAGAAGATCGGCGTCACCCGGTCACCGGGCTTGAAGGCGGTCACGCCTGCCCCGACAGAGGCCACTTCGCCCGCGCCATCGGACAGGGGGATCAGCCCGTCCTGCTTCTGCTTCGAGCCGTAGCCACCCTCCACCGTGATCAGGTCGCGGTAGTTCAGCGAGCTGGCGCGGATGCGGACCTTGACCTCGCCGGGTCCCGGCTCCGGCTCCGCCACGTCGGTGATTGTCAGATTGGCAATGCCGGGCGTCGTCAGCAGTGCAGCCTTCATGTTGTTGTCTCCCCGTTGTGGTGTTTGTCCATGGACCGCAAACGACTCAGTCAGCGCGCAAGTGACTCAAACCGTTTCCACGCCGCACCAGTCGGCCATGAACAGCGCTACCGTGCGCGTGACCTCCCGCGTCGAGCTGATGCTGACGCGTTCGTCGAAGCCATGGATATGTTCCGACACCGGCCCGTAGACAAGGGCGGGCGTGTCGTCATAGAGCACCGCCACGCGCGCATCCAGGTAGGCGGGAATGGTCGCATCGGTCAGGGCCACGTCCCGCACGCGCTGGTGCGCCGCGGCCAGGCAGGCCTCCGCATCCGAGCCAGGTTCCAGCGTATAGCCCTCCGCCGTGAAGCCATTGTAGGTGACGCTGGGCGGATGGTTGGACAGGAACGGATCGTCGATGCAGGCCGACCGCAGGGCCTGCTCGACGCGCTGCTTCGCCTCCTCCACCGAGGTGCCGGGATAGATGCCGGCCCGCACGTCGAAGCGGCACCACGCCGGGACGGAGGAAGCCCAGTCTCCGCCCGCGATCTTGCCGATGTTGATGGTGATCGGCTTGGCCATGTCCTCGAAATAGCGGTGCTCGCCCTTCTCCGCATTCATCTCGGTTTCCAGGCCCTGCAGGGCGTTGATCAGGCTGTAGGCGGCGATGATGGCGCTGGAGCCGACGGTGGATTCATAGACATGCGCCGGGCGGCCCCGCACCTCCACCTGGAACCAGAGCACGCCCACATTGGCGCGCACCAGGCAGTCGTGTGTCGGTTCCGTGATCAGCACCGCGTCGGCGTGATAGCCGCGTGTCAGACAGGCGAGAGCGCCGTTTCCGGTGCATTCCTCTTCGGTGACCGACTGCATGTAGACCGTCGCGGCAGGCTGCACCCCGGCCCGTTTCAGCGCATCCAGCGCGAACAGGTTGGCGGCGATCCCGGCCTTCATGTCGCCGGAACCACGACCATACAGCCAGTCGCCATCGATGCGCGGCTCATAGGGTGGGGCGGTCCACATGTCGAGGGGGCCGACAGGGACCACATCGACATGACCGTTCAGGATCAGGGACCGGCCGGTCTTCTGACGCGGGCGATGGGTGCCGACCACATTGACCGCATTGTCGTAGGAAACATTGACTGGGGAGAAGCCCGGATGATGCTCGATGTCGCCCACGTCGATGGTCCATCGGTCCATCTTCAGGCCACGGTCGGCAAAGGCGTCATGCAGGAAGTCCTGGGCGGTATGCTCCTGACCCCGCTGGGAGGGGAAGCGGACAAGGTCCTGCGTGAAGGCGATCTGCGCGTCGAAGCCGCGATCCACCTCCGCCACGATACGTTTCGCCAGTTCCTGGTCGACCATTGCACGCCTCCTCCGCGTCGATTGCCATTGTCTGTCGGCTGTGCCCATACTCACCGCCAGAGACATGTCGCGACAAGGGAGGAATCGCCATGGCTGCCCACAATCCGCGCACCGATCTGGCGACGCATGACGTCTTCAACCAGCCGCCGCCGCTGGAGGACTACAATCTCTGCCGCTCAGACCCGGCGCTGGTGGAAGCCCTGACGCGGGAAGGTGCGGCGGCGCACGCCGGGGCAGTCGATGCCTATGGTGCCGAACTGGGACTGTCGGAGACCCTGGAGCACGGCCGACTTGCCAATGTCTTTCCGCCGGTGCTGAAGACCCATGACCGCTACGGCCAGCGGGTGGACGAGGCGGAGTTCCATCCCGGCTACCACGCCCTGATGGCGCTGGGCATGAAGCATGGACAGCACTCCATTGCCTGGGAGGGCAAGCCCGGCGGTCACGTGGCTCACGCGGCCATGCTGTACATGATGTATCAGGTGGAGGCGGGGGTCTGCTGCCCGCTGACCATGACCTACGCCGTGAAACCCGCCCTGCAGCACCAGCCGGAGGCGACGGCCTTCTGGCAGGAAGGTGTGATGAGCCGGTCCTACGACAGCCGCTCCATCCCCGCCGCGCAGAAGTCGGGACTGACCATGGGCATGGCGATGACGGAGAAGCAGGGCGGGTCCGACATCCGCGCCAATACCACGCGTGCGGTGGCGCGCGGCCGTCAGGGGCCGGGGGAGATCTATGAGCTGACCGGCCACAAGTGGTTCTGTTCCGCCCCCATGTGCGATGCCTTCCTGACCCTGGCCTATACGGAGGAGGATGCCGGTGTTTCCTGCTTTCTGGTGCCGCGCTGGCGTCAGGACGGCAGTCGCAACGCCATCCAGCTTCAGCGCCTGAAGGACAAGCTGGGCAACAAGTCGAATGCCTCCAGCGAGATCGAGTATCACGGGGCCGAGGCGATGATGGTGGGGGAGGAAGGGCGCGGCGTCCGCACCATCATCTCCATGGTCACCCACACGCGGCTGGACTGCACCATCGGCCCGACGGCCCTGATGCGGCAGGCCGTGATTCAGGCCGGACACCATGTGGAGCACCGAATGGCGTTCCAGCGGAAGCTGTCGCAGCAGCCGCTGATGCGCAATGTCGTCGCCGACCTGTCGCTGGAGCAGGAGGCCGCGACCATGCTGTCCATGCGCCTTGCCCGCGCCTTCGACGAGGGCGCGAGCGATGAGCAGGCCGCAGCCTTTGCCCGCCTGGGCGTCGCGGTCGGCAAGTACTGGACCTGCAAGCGCGTCGGCGTGGTGGTGGGCGAAGCCATGGAGTGTCTGGGGGGTGCGGGCTATGTGGAGGAGACCATCCTGCCGCGCCTCTATCGTGAGTCACCGCTGAACGGCATCTGGGAGGGGTCGGGCAATGTCATCTGCCTGGACGTGCTGCGCGCCATGCAGCGGGAGCCGGAATCGGTGGAGGCCTTCGTGGCCGAGATCAGTGCCGCGCGCGGACGCGATACCCGCCTCGACCGGGCCATCGACGGTCTGATGGCGGAACTGGGACGGCTGGAGGATATCGAGTTCCGTGCCCGTGCGGTGGTGGAGCGGATGGCGCTGACACTGCAGGCCACGCTGCTGACCGCCCACGCGCCGACAGCCGTCGCCAACGCCTTCCTCGCCAGCCGCCTCGACGGCAACTGGGGCCACGCCTTCGGCACCCTGGAACCGGGTCTGGAGCTGCAGCCGATGATTGATCGCGCAACCCCCGTCGCGGCGTGAGGGGGCGACACGTCCTGCTGTCCGGCGACCGCGCCGCCGTTCAGATGCGGCGGGGCATCCCGGCCCAATAGGGTTCTCGGATCTTGCGCTTGAAGATCTTGCCCGAATCCTCGCGCGGCAGGGCTTCGTCGATCACCACCTTGCGGGGTACCTTGAACTTGGCCAGGTGCTGGCGCAGGAAGGACTGCACGTCCTCCGGTGCCAGGCTTGGGTCCGTGACCTCGATATGGGCGGCCAGGGACTCGCCGAACTCCGCGTCCGGAATGCCGAAGACGGCGCAGTCCCGCACACCGGGGCAACCGATCAGCACCTTCTCGATCTCGGCGGGGTAGATGTTCACGCCACCGGATATCACCATGTCGTTCTTGCGGTCGGCCAGGAACAGGCAGCCGTCCTCGTCCAGCC
The DNA here is from genome assembly GCA_016865035.1 of Kordiimonadales bacterium IMCC3096. Taxonomy (GTDB): domain Bacteria; phylum Pseudomonadota; class Alphaproteobacteria; order Minwuiales; family Minwuiaceae; genus Minwuia. Next base: position 743,422 of record CP018227.1, on the reverse strand, counting down.
AGCCCATGTCGCCGTTGGTCAGGAAACCGTCGATTTCCATTTCCTTCCGCGCGGCATCACGCTTGTTGTAGGTGAAGTCGGTGCGGTTCGGGCGCCAGATGTAGACCTCGCCGATCTCGCCCGTCGGTACATCCTTGCCGTCATCGTCCAGGATTCGGATGACATTGCCCGCGATCGGCTTGCCCACCGTGCCGTGCTTGGACAGCGCCATCTCGCTGGTGACCACGGTGACGATGCCGTTCTCCGTCGAGCCGTAATATTCGTAGATCACCGGTCCCCACCAGTCGATCATCTGCTTCTTCGCATCCGGCGGGCAGGGGGCCGCGCCATGGATGACGTGCACCAGGCTGGAGACATCGTATTTCGCGCGAACCTCCGGCGGCAGGCGTAGCAGGCGGACGAACATGGTCGGCACCACATGCATGTGGGTCAGCTTCAGTTCGTCGATCATCCGCAGCAGGTCCTCGGCATCGAAGCGCGCCTGCAGGTAGATCGTGCCGCCACCGCGGGCCGCCGCCAGGCCATAGGCATTGGGGGCACTGTGGTACATCGGCCCGGTCATGGCACAGCGGATGCCGGAGGAATCGGCGGGAACGCCGAAGCCTTCGAAGACCATCTGCGTGGTCTGGGCCTGCGCGTCCTCGTCCATCGGATCACGCCGCACGCCCTTCGGGTTACCGGTGGTGCCGGAGGTATAGATCATGGTGCCACGGCTGGCAGGCGGCAGTTCGGTCCAGGGTTCCCGGTCGGCAATGAAGTCCGACCAGAGCACCGCGCCCTCCGGCAGGTCCACCGCTGCATTGACGCCATAGGCTGCCGCGATCTCGTCCGGTGTCGGCACCACGACGACCAGCACGCCATCGGGGATCGAGTCCTGGATCGGCGGCAGCAGGTCGGAATGGATCACCACCACCTTCGCGTCGCAGTCACGCAGGATGTAGGTGGCTTCCTCCGCCGTGTAATGCCAGTTGATCGGGGTGGCATAGGCACCAATCTGGGCGCAGGCGCCCGAGGCCTCGAAGAAGGGAAAGTCATTGCGCAGGTAAAGTGCGACGCAGTCGTCCAGGCCGATGCCTGATTCATGCAGCGCCCGCGCCGCCCTGGCCGTGTTCAGCGTCCGCTGTTCCATGGTCAGAACCCGGTTGCCGCTGATGATCTCTCCCGTCATGCCGATCCATCCTCCCCGATCGTGAGTGCCGTTTTCGCACAGCCTTGCCGCCGGACCTTGGATGGTCCGTATCAGGCAATGCACCCTGCCACGTTGTTCAGTCGTCCACCACGCTGAAACGACGGCTGTCGAAGACACGCAGCACTGCATCGAGGTCATGGCCCCGTTTCAGCACGCGGCCGTCGCGGGAGAGTACCTGAAAGGCACCCTGCTTGCGGTCCAGTTTCGGGGTCTTGGTGATGCGGAACAGCGGCGATTCGGCTGCGCGCTGGAAGACGGCGAATGTCGCCTGCTCCGGCCCGTGGGCGATGGCGTAGTCGCGCCAGTGGCCGTTCGCCACCATGTTGCCATAGACATTCAGGATGCGACCGAGTTCCCGCCGGTCGAAACAGACATCCATGGTGCCGGCGCTGTTTCCTGACTGTCTTGTTGCGCCCGGCACGGATGCACGTCCCCGCCGGGCTTCGGTACTGTAGTCGTCGAGATTGACCACCTCTCCCATCAGCAACCCCCTTGCAACAGTGTGAAGGAATGATGACAGGCCGGGCCGGGCAGGGGAAGGGGGCCAGCGGTTTGTCCTGTCACATTCGCTGTTCCGTCGGCGCGTCAGGGAATCGGCCAGGGTCTGCCGGCGCAAGAGCCGATATGCAGGGAAGGATCTGACGCAGGACTGGCTGGTTCAGCCGTTTGACCGGGCTGGCATCAACGCCCCGGCGGACCGCCGCCCCCGCCCCGCAGACCACGTGCGGGGGAATAGATCCACAGCGCCGCACCGGCGAACAGCACGAAGGCCAGCAGGGACCAGCCCAGGTGTGCGGGCGCCGCCTGCCAATAGAGCGAGAAGCGGATGAATTCCACCACATGGGTGAAGGGATTGATCTGGCAGATCCAGTAGAGCGTCTCGCTGGTTTCCTGCATCTTCCACAGCGGATAGAGCGCGGAAGACAGGAAGAACATCGGGAAGATGACGAAGTTCATGATCCCGGCGAAGTTCTCCAGTTGCTTGATGGCGGCAGCCAGCACCAGACCGAGGCTGCCCAGCATCAGCCCGCCCAGCAGCAGCGACGGCAGCACCGCGATCAGGCCGCTGACGGGCAGATCGACGCCAAAGGCCAGCGCGATCAGCAGGAAGGCGTAGACCTGCAGGATGGAGACGAAGGATCCGGCCAGCAGGCGGCAGAAGATCAGGTACCAGCGCGGCAGCGGCGTCGTCAGCAGCATCCGCATCGACCCCATTTCCCGGTCATAGACCAGCGACAGCGAACTCTGCATGCCGTTGAACAGGATCACCATCGCCGCCAGCCCGGGCACGATGTAGACCTCGTAGGGGATGTATGTCGTGTAGGGATCGATGATCGACAGGCCCAGCGCGGTACGGAATCCGGCGGCGAAGACGATCAGCCAGACCAGCGGGCGCACCAGTGCCGCCAGAAACCGCTCCCGCTGCTGGAAGAAGCGCAGGGTCTCCCGGATCAGGATTCCATGCATGCAGCGCAGCCAGTGATTGGTCATGCCGCCCCTCCCGCATCCTGCCGGGTCAGGCCCTTCAGCGGGGCCTGTGGCTTGCGTTCGGTCAGCTGGTTGAACAGCGTGGCCAGGTCGTCGCAGTCATGTTCGTCCAGCAGGGCACGCGCCTCCCCCTGCGTCCGCACCGCCCCCTGATGCAGCAGCACGATGCGGTCGCCGGCCCGGGCCTCGTCGATCAGATGCGTGGCCCAGAGAACGGTCGCCTGTCCGTCGCTGGCAAGGTCATGCACATCATCGACAATGCGCTGGCGGGTCGGAATGTCCAGACCGACGGTGGGCTCGTCCAGCAGCAGCACCTGCGGCTGGTGCAGCAGGGCGCGCGCGATCTCCAGCCGCCGCCGGTGACCGCCATTCAGCGCCCGCACCCGGTCTCTTCGCCGGTCACTCAGGGACAGGCGTTCCAGCTGCGCGTCGATGCGGCGGCTGGCGTCCTTGCCGCTCATGCCCCGCAGGCGGGCGAAGTAGCGCAGGTTCTGTTCGACGGACAGGTCGAGATCCAGCGTCTGGGCCTGGAACACGATGCCAAGCCCGGCCAGCGCGGCGCGGGGGGCGGTCGAAATGTCGTGTCCGGCGATGGCGATGCGCCCGGCCTGCAGGGGCAGCAACTGCGTAAGCAGGGTATAGAGGGTCGACTTCCCCGCCCCGTTGGGACCAAGCAGCAGGGCAAAAGACCCCTTCCGGACCTCGAAGCTGACGTCGTTCAATGCCTGCTTCGCGCCGTAGTGGTGGCTGACCCCGGCAATGGACAGGATCGGGGACATGTCCGGTGCCGGGCTCACAGCGTGCCGGACCGATGGCCCTTGCGCTGCACGATATTGGCAGGGGCCTCAAGGTCGGCGAAGCCGGCTTCCTGCTTTGCCATCTGGGCCTGGATGGCGGTCGGGACATCGTCGCCGATCAGCATCGCCGCGTTCCAGGTGGCGACATAGTTCAGCGCATCCGATACCGAGTGATCGCGGGCATAGTTCAGCATCTCCTTCACGCCTGCCATGGCGAGCGGGGAGCGGGCGGCGATCTGTTTCGCGACATCCATGACATGCGCCATCATGGCTGCCTGATCGTCAAAGACCTCGTTCAGCAGGCCATGGCGCATCGCCTCCGATGCGGGCATGCGCCGGCCGGTGAAGGCCAGTTCCCGCGCCACCCCCTGCGGGATCAGATGCGGCAGGCGCTGCAGCGTGCCGACATCGGCGGCCATGCCGATATTGATTTCCTGAATCGCGATGAAGGCATCGGCGCTGGCGTAGCGGCAGTCACAGGCGGTGATCAGGTCAACGCCGCCACCGATGCAGGCTCCGTGGATCGCGGCCAGCACCGGGACCTGGCAGCGTTCGATGACGTTGAATGTCTCCTGCATCTCCAGCACCGTGCGGCGCAGGCGATGCCGCTCCCGCGCCGGTTCGGCCTTGCTGTTCGACTGGAACAGCGTGGCGAAATCCTGCAGGTCGAGGCCGGAGGTGAAATGCCGGCCACGGCCCGAGATCACCACGCAGCGCACATCCGTCCGCTCCCCGATCTCCGCGAACACATCCACCATCTCCTGCCAGAAGGCCCGGTTCATGGCGTTCATCTTTTCCGGCCGGTCGAGTTCGACCAAGGCGACGTGATCGGTCACGGAAAGGACAAGGCTGGTGTAGGTCATGGCAGGACTCCGGCAGGCAGGTTCAGTCGATAACAACGGAAAGGCGCCCACAGCACAAGTCTGCGGACGCCCCCGGAAAAGGTTTCGCGATGCGGTGCGGGCGGTCTATTCGGCCGCCGCCACCCCGACCTCGCGCTCGACGAACTTCTTCGCGTCGAAGTCCTCGGCAACCTTGTTGTCATGTTCCAGCAGGGCTTCGGCATCGATCTCCGAATACTGGATCACGCCCATGTCGTTGTAGGCCTTGCGGACACCCTCGCCCCAGAGGCCGATGTCCTTCACGGTCGGCACGATGCGGGTGAACAGGCGCTGGCGGAACTGGCCCATGACCTCGCTCTTGTCGACGACCTTGGCGATCTCGGCCTGTGAGAAGCCGATATTCTCCCAGACCTCGGTCTGCAGGAAACGGTCACGCATGTGGTAGCAGGCTTCGACCACGAATTCCTCGCGCTCCTTGCGCTCGGCGTCGCTCAGTTGCGGATAGTAGTCGCGCAGTGCCAGCCGCCCGAAGGCCACGTGCCGGGCCTCGTCCTGCATGACATAGGCGTTGACGGCCTGGGCCAGCGTGTTGCCGGCCTGATCGCGCAGCCGCTGGAACGCGGCCAGCGCCAGCCCCTCGATCAGGATCTGCATGGTCAGATAGGTCATGTCCCAGCGACGGTCGGTCAGGCCCTGTTCCAGCAGGGTCTTCAGGCCGGGCGTGATCGGATAGGCAAGCTGCACCTTCTCGTGCAGCAGGCGGGAAAAGGCCTCCACATGCCGCGCCTCGTCCATCACCTGCGTCGCAGCGTAGAACTTGGAATCCGCATCCGGCACCGTGGCGACGATCTTCGCCGTGGCGATCAGGGCACCCTGCTCACCGTGCAGGAACTGGCTGATGGTGCCCGACTGCAGGTGACGGCGCACTTCCGCCTTGTTCTTGTCGTTCATCTTGTTCCAGGCGTCGGACCCGAAGATGGCAATGCTTTCGTCGGGCAGCGACATGGGGTTGTCCCAGTCCACTTCCTCCGACCAGTCAATGCGCTCCGCCGCATCCCACTGCTGCTTCTTGCCCTTGTCGTAGAGCTGCAGCAGCGTTTCCCGCTCGTCATCATATTCCCAGGTGAAATTGATCTCCGTGGCACCGTCGAAATGCCACTGGGTCTGCTCCACCGGAAGGGTGTAGAGATGCCTTGTCGCCATGATTGTCTCCCAGATTTGCAAGTTTCTTGATTGCCGTCATGCTGACCATCAAATGACTGCCGGTCAACAGTTCCGGAAGCCAGCCTTAACCCTTCATTCAGCTTGATCGAAGAGACTGCGACGCAACCGGGAGACCCCGTTCTCCATTGATCCGACAACCGCGTTCGCAGGGCATGATGGCAAAGATCAGCGAGGGACCGATCACTGACGACGGGCATGGGCTGATTCTGGAGGGACGTTACCTCATCCGGACGGACCAGCCCCTGTCCCAGCTGTCCCGGCCCGACGCCCAGGCCTGCATGGTGAAGGACAAGCAGGATCCGGATGCGGACCTGTTTGCCCTGCTGACTCCGCCGGACACCTTCGTGCGCCACGACATGGTCGCGGTGTTGCAGGAGAAGCCCCTGAAACGCATGCGCGGACCACAGGCGTCCGGCATCCTGCGCCAGGGCAATGGCAAGCATGTCGGGGCCATCGTGTTCAATCACCGGTCCGCAATTCCCGTCATGCAGGGCATGCCGAAAGTGCGCGAAGCGGACCTGATGGGCACGATCATTCCCGGGCTGATACCCGCGATGCAGGAACTGCAGCAACGCGGCCTGGTCCATCGCAGCATCCGGCCCGAGACCATCCTGCTGACCCGTGGCGGGGACATCCTGCTGGACCAGTGCCTGGTTGGCCTGCCGGGGATGTATCAGCCACCCGTGTTCGAACCCATCGGCATCCAGCTGGCCCAGCAGACGGGACGCGGTGACGGCCTGTCTTGTGACGACGTCTTTGCCTTCGCCGTCTCCGTTTTCCAGATGCTGACGGGCGAACAGCCCGCCAGGGGGATGAAGCCGGACGAGCTCTATGCCCAACGTGTCCTGCGCGGGTCGTACGATGTGCTGCTGAAGCGGCGCAAGTTCGCCACCGCCATCCAGGTGATGTTCGCGGGCAGCCTGCGCGACGAGGATGACCGGCGCTGGACCCATGATGACCTGAACCGCTGGATGAACGGCATCTTCGACATGCCGCGCCCGTCGGGCGGCGGTCGACGCGCCACGCGTCCCTTCATCTTCCGCGATGCCGAGTTCTTCTCGCCGCAGCTTCTCGCCCAGGCGATCCAGAAGAACCCGGAGGATGCCGTTGCCCTGATCCTGAACGGGCGTGTCGAGAAATGGCTGCGCAATATTCTGGTGGATGAGGCGGGGGCTGACATCGTTCGGCGTGGCCTGGAACTGGTTTCCCAGACGAAGTCGGTCACGAAGGAGGAGAAGGCGGATCTGGTCTGCCGATCCATTCTGGCGCTCGATCCGGGGGGACCGATCCGGTATCGCTCGGTCAACTGCACCAGCTCCGGTCTGGCTGGCGGTCTCTGGCATGCCTTCACGAGCAACGATGCGGACTGGCGCGATGACTTTGCGCGTCTGGTGAACTCTTCGCTGCTGGATGAATGGCTTCGGGTTGGCGGACGGGCGGTGCGTGCCGGGCTGCCGGCCAATATCCTGACGCGGATCCGTGCCGTCGCCAAGGAATCAGGTCGTGTCGGCTTCGGGGTTGAGCGGGTGCTCTACGAATTGCTGCAGCGCCAGCCCTGTCTCGGCCCGGAAGTCATGTCGGAGATGCCGCGCACGCCGGGCGAACTGATGTCGGCCCTGGATCGCAAGCTCTCGGACGATGCCGATGCGGACTTTGCGCTGGCCCAGCACTCGGCCGCTTTCCTGGCAGCGCATGACCGGCGGCTGGAACGCAGCCTGCGGACGATACCCAACGGTGACAAGGGTATCGACGGGCTGATCCGGGCGGCCCGGTTCATGGCTGAACTGCAGGAGATGCATCACCGGGTCCCGGTGCCGGGAATCACGCGGGCTTTCGCCAGCGCTCTCGGGCCGGTGACAAAGACGCTGCAGAGCAGGGTGCGGCGCATGGTGGTCGAGAAGAAGATCGAGAGCCTGGTCAAGCGCGGCGACCTGTCGGCCCTGCTGGCGGAACTGGACCTTCTCCGGACCCTGGACCAGGACAAGGCCGAGTTCGAGCAGGCGGTGGCCCAGTACAATCATCTGGAGCATGTCATCGCCCAGCTTTCTGAATTCGGTCCCGGACAGCGCGCACTGGCGATGCATCGCGGCTATCGCTACGCGCAGATGTTCAGCCTTTCGGTCTGCTTCCTGACAGTCTTCTACTTCTCGATGGAGGCGATCCTGTGAGTGCCGCGACAGCAGATGCCAATCCGAAGGCGAAGAAGGCCAAACGGGAGAGTGGCGGCAGGACCACGCTGCTGCTGATGTTCGGCTCCCTTCTGCTGCTGCCCGTCGCGCCGGCAACCTTTGCCCTGATGATGATCTACATGCTGCCGACCCTGCTGCTCGCCATGACCCGCATGCTGCGTGTGCCAGGGGCCATGGCGACGGTCTTCGGCATGAACCTTTCCGGTGCATTGCCCGGGATCGTGGCGCACTGGAGCGGTGACGGGACCTTCGACGGTGCATTCCGCCTGATGGTCGATCCTGAGTACATGCTGATCAACCTGGCCGCATGCGCCATCGGTTTCGCCCTGCTGTTCGCCGCGCCCTTCATTGCCCGGGCCTGGGTCGATATTGCCAGCGCCCGCCTGCGCTCCAGGGCGGTTTCGCAACGCAAGCGGCTGCTCGACGAATGGGGTGACGCGGTGCGCGGCGACCATCCGCCACCGGAGAAGTAGGGCAACACGCCAGGACCCCGTTTCAGCTGGCGTCCCGGCTCCACGGCAGTCACACCAGACGAAACCGGCCCGCGCTTCCGATGAAGCGCGGGCCGGGGCCGTTTCAGTACTGAAGCAGCGTCATTGCAACATCAGATTTGGCAGCCAGAGCGTGATCTGCGGGAACAGCACGACGAAGCCGAGGCCGACGAGCTGCAGCATCACGAAGGGGATGATGCCCTTGTAGATGTCCTGCATCTTCACTTCCTTCGGCGCCACGCCCTTCATGTAGAAGAGCGCAAATCCGAATGGAGGTGTCAGGAACGATGTCTGCAGGTTCACCGCCACAAGTATGGCAAACCAGTAGATCACCTGATCCTGCACCTGCTGGAAGGGCAGCCCCTCCAGTCCCAGATGTCCGGCGAACTCCGGTGCGAACGCCCGGATTACGGGGGAGAACACCGGAAGGATGATCAGTGTGATCTCAAGGAAATCGAAGAAGAAGCCCATGATGAACACGGTGAACATCAGCAGGAACAGCAGCGGCCAGGGACCGAGCTCCAGCCACTCGATGAACTCGATGATCAGGTCCTCGCCATAGACGTTGCGGAACACGGTCGAGAAGGCCGTGGCACCAACGAAGATGAAGAAGATCATCGCGGTCGTCAGGCCGGTCCGGTGACAGACCTCGCGCATCACACTCCAGCTCAGCGTGCGGTTGAACCAGGCCAGAACCATGCTGCCGAAGGCACCGATGCCGGCGGCCTCCGTGGGCGTCGCCCAGCCGGCAAAGATCGAACCCAGCACCATCATGATCAGGAAGATCGGCGGCACGAAGCCCTTCAGGATGCCACCGAAAATGGTGTTGCCTTCCTTTCGGCCTACCCACATGGCGACCACGAAGATCGCCAGGAATGCCAGCAGGCTCCAGTTGATCTGGTCCAGTCCGAGCTGTTCCAGCAGGTACATGGCAACCAGTATCGCGCCGACGTAGGCGAAGAAACGGATGACATTGGCCCGCTTCGTCGGATCCACCTGGATGAGTTCGTCAGGCAGCGGCGGTGCGCATTTCGGGTTCAGGGTGGCCCGCGTCATGATGTAGGCGAAATAGAGGCCTGACAGCAGGAGACCCGGCAAGACGGCACCGATGAACAGGTTGCCCACGGATACCGCCAGCAGATTGGCCATCAGCACCAGCATGATCGACGGCGGGATCAGGATGCCGAGTGTGGCGCTGGCGGCGATCGTGCCTGTCGCCAGCGCATGCTCGTAGCCGCGGTTGATCATCGTCGGCAATGCCAGCAGCGTCATCATCACGACCGAGGCACCGATGATGCCTGTGGTTGCGGCCATGATCGTGCCCATTGCGGTGATCGAGAGCGCCAGACCGCCGGGGACGCGTTTCAGCATCACCTGCAGGATGTGCAGCAGATCGGCCGCCACCTGCGACCGTTCCAGCATCGTCCCCATGAAGACGAAGCAGGGAATGGCGACAAGTATGGGGTTCTGGATCGCCCCGGACGCGCCATCGCCGCCCCAGACCCGGTTGATGACCTGGAAGAAGACCGCGAAGTCGATGATCTCCAGATAGATGCCGACCAGACCGAACAGCAGGGAAATGCCGCCGAGGGCGAAGGCGACAGGCAGGCCCGTGAACAGGGTCAGGGCCAGTGCCAGGAACATGTAGGCGCCGAGATAGTCGTACAGGTGGTCGTCAAGGAACCATTCGATGAATTCCATGGATCAGCGCTCCCCGGCCGGCTTGGCGAGGATGTCATCCTCCAGTGAAACCTTCGGCAATACGGTCTTGTCCGTGAAGTACTGGATCTCCTCCTCGGCGCGCGTGCTGTTCTCCTCCGAACCATAGAGAAAGACGATGGTTCGGATCAGCGTCGCAACGGCTGCGGCGAGCACCAGGACAAAGCCGATCGGCATGCAGCTCTTGATGACATAGCGCCAGGGGATACCGACAAGGGATTCGGACCCCTCACCCTGATGGTAGGACAGGGTCACCATGTCGACCGATTTCCAGATCATGAGGCAGAGGAACGGCACAGCCATGAACAGCAGCCCGAAGAGTTCGATCTTTGCCTGGGATCGGTGGCTCGCCATCTCGCGAAAGATGTCAACGCGCACATGGGCGTTTGTCAGGTAGCCGACGCCAAAGGCAAACATCAGCAGGATGCCGTGGATGTGCCACTGCATGTCCTGAAGGATGAAGGAGACCGAATAGCCGGTCTGGATCGTGATGTCCGCGGACCAGTGACGGATGATGTCGATCTTTCGCGTGATCACATCGAACATGATGATGAAGATAAGCGGCACGATCAGCCAGCTGACGGCGCGTCCGGTGGACCGCGCAAGCCTGTCAACGGCGTCTGCAAAATTGAGCATGTTAAGCGCCCCGTCCCTGTTCTATTCCGGTCATATCTTCCCCCCGAGGCGCAAGGGTTGCGCAGCAGGGACAAGTCGCCGGTTTCATTGGCAGAAGAAACGACCGGCGCGGGGCGCGCGCCGGTCGCGACAAGTCACGTGTCGCTGCGACCCGATCACGAGACCGGGTCGCAGGGCACGAAACATCTTACTTCAGGTAGCCGCGCTCGCCCCAGGCCTTGTAGCTCTCGTGGAACTCGCTGTAGCTGGCATAGAGACGCTTCACGTCCGGGTTGGCCGCCTGCTCTTCGGCAAGGACGGTGGTCCAGGCTTCACGAAGCTGGTCCAGCACCGCGTCGGGCCAGGTGACGTTCTTCACGCCATCAGCTTCGTTGGCCAGCATGGCCGCAGGCTGCAGGGCCTCACCCTCGGCCATTTCGACCGCGATGTTTGCCTTGCAGGCCAGGTCGAAGATTGCTTTCTTCTGGTCGTCCAGTTCATCCCACTTGCCCTGGTTGATCAGGACTTCGTTCGTGGTCGACTGCTGATGCCAGCCCGGATAGTAGTTGAACTTGGCGATCTGGTAGAAGCCAAGGGTCCGGTCGATGGCAGGCATCGAGAACTCGGTGGCATCGATCGTGCCCAGTTCAAGCGCCGGATAGATGTCGCCTGCGGCAAGCTGCTGCGTCGACACACCGAACTTCTGCATGACCTTCGCGCCCATGCCGAAGAAGCGCATCTTCAGACCCTTGAGCTCTTCCAGGCTCTTGATCTCGGTCCGGAACCAGCCCGACGTCTCCGGCGGGATCATGCCGCAGTAATTGTACTTGATGCCGTCGCGACCGTAGAGCTCCTCACCGATCTCGACGCCGCCGCCATACTGCAGCCATGCATTGAACTCCAGCGCACCCGGACCGAACGGCCAGGTCGAAAGGAATGCGAATGCGGAATTCTTGCCCTGGTTCGCGCCCGGCGTGCCGTAGCCCGCCTCGAACGCGCCCTGGCTGACCGGATCGTAGTAGGCATAACCACCGGCAAGCGCGCCCGGCTCGAACACCTTGATATCGAAGTCGCCGTCGCTGGCCTTGTTGACCCAGTCGGCGATGCGATAACCGACCGGGCCGATAACGGCCAGATTCTTGCCGAATGCCGAGTGCATCTTCCAGCGGACCTTCTTGGCCTCCGCGTCCCCAGCGGAGAACGACAGCGCCGCCACCGCAGCCAGTGCCATCACACCAGCAGATTTCATGATTCCGGATTTCATTATTGAACCCTCCCAGACTTGTTTTTTTTACGACCCAACTATTCCGGCTGAACAATGCTGTTTTGTCAAACTCCTATCGGGATGGATCGTTATTCAATGATCGGGAATTGCCTGTGTGACGGGCATCCGGCCATACTCCGCAAGGTGGTGCAGGGGAGGATCGGCGCATGCAGAACGGTTTCACGTGGGAGCCCACGCAGGAGTACATCGACAATGCGGAACTGACCCGCTTCGTCGAAAGGCTTGGCTGTCGCAGCGAGAGTGACTTGCTGGAGCGTGCCGCGGCGGAACCGGACTGGTTCTGGGACAGCGCGATTCGCGCACTGGATATCCGATTCGACCAGCCCTACACGCAGGTCCGCGATGTCTCGGACGGATTGCCCAACGCACGGTGGTGCGTCGGTGGAACGATGAACTTCTGCGACAATGTCCTGGACCGTCACCGTGGCACGGACATCTGGGAAAAGCCGGCAATCATCTGGCACGGGGAAGACGACAGCCAGCGCACCCTGACCTATGCGGAGATGGATCGGCAGGTGCGCGAACTGGCTGCCGGACTGAACGCCCTGGGGATCGGCCCGGGGGATGCGGTCGGGATCTACATGCCCGTGCTGCCCGAGACGCCGGTCGCGTTCCTGGCCGTGGCGCGGATCGGTGCCATCATCTCTCCCCTGTTCTCGGGATTCGGCGCCGAAGCGATCGTGAAGCGGCTGAACGATGCGGAGGCGGTGGCCGTGATCACCGCCGACCAGGCCATTCGGCGCGGCAGCACCATCCCGATGAAACCGGTAATCGACAGCGCCGCCAGGGATGTGCCGACGCTGCGCCATACCATCGTGCTGCGCACCGGCGACGGGGATGTCGTCATGAACAGCGGCCGGGATGTCTGGTGGCATGACCTGGATGTCACGTCGGCTGACAGCACGCCGATGCAGATGGTCGATGCCGACCAGCCCCTGATGATCGCCTATACCTCCGGCACCACCGGCCGTCCGAAGGGGACGGTACTGACCCACTGCGGGTTCACGGTGAAGGGGGCGCTGGATTTCGGTGTGTCCTTTGATCTGAAGACCGAGGACAGGCTGTTCTGGTTCGCGGATTTCGGCTGGGTGACCGGTCCCTATTCGATGGCGGGAACCTTTGCCCGCGGTGCGACCTTCATCATTGCCGAAGGCGTGCCGGACTGGCCCGACGCGGGCCGTATCTGGCGGCTGGCCGCCGCGCACAAGGCGACCTTCTTCGGGATCGCGCCGACCGCGATACGGAGCCTGATGCGCCATGGCCCCGAACATGTCGCCGCGCATGACCTTTCAGCCATCCGCATCCTGGCATCCACCGGTGAGCCATGGACGGAGGAAGCCTGGGTCTGGTTCTCCGAGCATGCCGGTGGCGGGCGCTGTCCCATCATCAATGTCTGCGGCGGTACCGAGATCAGTGGCGGTTTCATCGCCGGAAACGTGCTGACGCCACAGCGCCCCTGCTCCTTCGCCGGACCCCTGCCGGGCATGGCGGCGGATATCGTGGATGCGTCCGGCAACAGCGTCGGACCGGGGGAGGTGGGTGAGCTGGTCCTGCGCGACGTGTCCATAGGCCTCAGTCGCGGCATCTGGCGCGACCCGGACCGCTTCATCGAGACCTACTGGTCCATGTATCCCGACATGTGGCGCCATGGGGACTGGGCCAGCCGGGATGCGGATGGCCTGTGGTACGTGCACGGCCGTTCTGACGATACGATCCAGGTTGCGGGCAAGCGGGCCGGACCGGCGGAGATCGAGGGGCTGGTCATGGCGACCGGCCTGATCGCGGAGGCTGCTGCGGTGGCCCTGCCCGACCCGGTGAAGGGGGAGGCCGTTCTGGTCGCCGCCATTCCCGCTGCGGGCGTGACCGTGGACGATGCTTTGGCGAGCCGCCTGTCGGTCGCCGTCACCGACGGTCTTGGCAAGGCGTTCAAGCCGGCCCGGATCCTGTTTGTCGATGATCTGCCCAAGACCCGGTCGCTGAAGATCATGCGCCGGGTGATCCGCGCGCTGGTCCTGGATGAGCCGCCGGGCGACCTCTCCGCCCTCAGCAACCCTGACGCCATCGACGCCGTGAAACGTGCGGCAGCCGGCTGATTTGCCGAAAAATCAGGCATTTCGGGCCGCGGCTGTCGCAATCAGGACAGAGTCCGCCTAGGCTCGGTGCCAGCCTGTTGGGCATGTTCCGGCAAGCGGGGCCCGAGATTTCCGCACCCGGGACGGTCAGGAGGCTCAGTGCCTGGCCCGTTTGAGGGCGAGGCGATGGGATAATCGAGAGGGAGGTCTTCAATGTCTGACATTGTACCTGATTCCGACTTCGAACCCGGACAACACAACGTGCAGATCATGGGACTGGATGTTCACAATCCGGTCTTCTTCGTGTCTGCGGTTCTGATTGTCGGGTTTGTCATACTGGTGCTGATGTTTCCGGCCGGATCGGCCGAGTTCTTCGGTGATCTGCGGCCCTGGCTGACATCGACCTTCGACTGGGTCTTCATGGGTGCGGCGAATATCTTCGTGTTGTTCTGCCTGTTTCTTGTGGTCTCGCCGCTGGGCAGGATCCGACTGGGGGGCAAGGATGCCAGGCCGGAGTATTCCTACACCGGCTGGTTCGCCATGCTTTTTGCTGCGGGCATGGGCATCGGCCTGATGTTCTTCGGCGTGCTGGAGCCCGTGAACCACTTCCTCAGTCCGCCGCTGGGGGTCGATCCGGCGGATACGGAGGCAGCCATGTCCATGGGCATGGCGGCGACGATATTCCACTGGGGTCTGCACCCCTGGGCGATCTATGCCGTGATCGCGCTGGCACTGGCCTTCTTCACCTACAGCCGGGGACTCCCCCTGACCATCCGCTCCGCCTTCTATCCGATCCTGGGGGAGCGTGTCTGGGGCTGGCCGGGCCATGTCATCGATACGCTGGCGGTCTTTGCCACCCTGTTCGGTCTTGCGACCTCGCTCGGCTTCGGGGCGGAGCAGGCAAGCGCCGGTCTGGATTACCTGTTCGGCATTCCCGCGACGGATCTGACCAAGATCATCCTGATCGCCGGTATCACCGCAGTGGCCCTGCTTTCGGTCCTGGCGGGACTGGATGGTGGCGTGAAGCGGCTGTCGGAACTGAACATGGTGCTGGCGCTGATCCTGATGCTCTTCGTCATCGTTGTCGGGCCGACGCTGTTCATCATCTCCGGCTTCTTCAACGGCCTCGTCGACTATGCGGTGGCGCTGCCAGAACTGAGCAACTGGGTCGGGCGCGACGACACAGGGTTCATGCATGGCTGGACCACGTTCTACTGGGCCTGGTGGATTTCCTGGTCGCCGTTCGTCGGCATGTTCATCGCCCGCGTTTCCAAGGGGCGGACGGTGCGTGAATTCATCATCTGCGTCCTGATCGTGCCGACCATTGCCTGCGTGCTGTGGATGAATGTCTTCGGTGGCACGGCGATCTGGCAACATGTGGAGAATGGCTACGGCGGCGTCGTGGACACGGTGACCAACTGGCAGCCGGAACTTTCGCTGTTCAAGATGGCGGAGGCACTGCCGCTGACCAATGTCGTGTCCTTCATCGGCATCGTGCTGGTGATCGTCTTCTTCGTGACCTCGTCCGATTCCGGTTCGCTGGTCATCGACACGATCACGGCAGGTGGCAAGATTGATGCGCCGGTGGCCCAGCGGGTGTTCTGGTGCGTCTTCGAGGGGCTGGTTGCCATCACCCTGTTGCTCGGCGGTGGCCTGGGATCACTGCAGGCAGCGGCGATCGCAACGGGCTTCCCCTTTGCGATCATCATGGTGGTGATGTGTTACTGCATCTACAGGGGATTGAGCGCGGAGCGAAAGCTCGGCCTCTGATCCGTTCCATGGACCAGCCGATCAGGGGTGCCGGTGGCGATCACCGGCACCCCTTCTTTCTGCGGGGCATCCGCCGATGGAAATCAGTAGGGCGCTTCGACCGGGCCCAGGCCGACATGCACGCTCTTGGTCCGCGTGTAGTACTCGATGGCCGCATGACCGTTCTCGCGCCCCAGACCTGACTGCTTGACGCCGCCGAAGGGCATCTCGATGGGGGTCAGATTGTAGGTATTGACCCAGACCGTCCCGGCCTGAAGCTGCGCCGCGACCCGGTGCGCGCGGCTCAGGTCATTCGTCATCAGTCCCGCCGCCAGGCCGAATTCGGTGGCATTGGCGCGGGCGATCACCTCGTCCTCGTCCTCGAAATCCAGCACCGACATGACGGGGCCGAAGATCTCCTCCTGCGCGATCACCATGTCGTCGCGGACTCCGGCGAAGACCGTCGGCCGCATGAAGGCACCACGGTCATAGATGCCGCCCGTCAGCCGTTCCCCGCCGGTCAGGACCTGCGCGCCCGCCGCCTTGCCCTGTTCGACATAGGCCAGCACCTTCTCCAGATGCGCGGCGGAGATCATCGCCCCGACATGGGTTGCCGGATCCTTCGGGTCGCCGACGATCATGGCTTCCGTCCGGCGCACAAGCTGTTCCAGGAAAGCGTCGCGGATGCTTGCGTGCACGAAGACGCGGGTGCCGTTGGTGCAGATTTCCCCCTGGGTATAGAAGTTGGCCAGCATGGCAGCCGAGACAGCGTCGTCCAGATTGGCATCGGCAAAGACGATCAGCGGCGACTTGCCGCCAAGCTCCATGGTGACGGCCTTCAGGCTGTCGGCGGCCCCGGTCATGACCCGCTTGCCCGTGCCGACCGAACCGGTGACGGAAACCTTGGCGATGCCGGGATGGGTAGCCAGGGCCGCCCCGACGGTCCCCGCGCCATTGACGACATTGTAGAGGCCCCGGGGGACACCGGCCTCATGAATGATGCCGGCCAGTTCCATCGCGGTCAGTGGAGTCATCTCGCTGGGCTTGAAGACCATGGCGTTGCCGCAGGCGAGGGCGGGCGCCGCCTTCCAGCTCGCGATCTGGATCGGGTAGTTCCAGGCGCCGATGCCGGCACAGACTCCCCATGGCTCGCGACGGGTGTAGATCAGCGTATCCGGCAGGTCGATGCTCTCCCCGCGAATGCTGCGTGCCACCCCGGCGAAGAAGCGGAAGCAGTCCGCCGCACTGTCGATGTCGGCCTCCGGCGCTTCCGAGATCGGCTTGCCCGTATCGGCGACTTCCAGTTCCGCCAGTTCCTGCCGACGGTCGGTCAGGGCGTCGGCGATACGGTTCAGGATCGCGGCCTTGTGGGCGCCATCCGTGGCCTGCCACTCCCGTTGGGCCGCGGCGGCGGCGGCAACAGCGCTGTCGATGTCATCCGCCGTTGCGGTGGAAACCGTCGCCAGCGTCTCACCGGTCGCCGGATCAATGCTCTCGAATGTGGTTCCGCCGCTGTCAGGCACTGCCTGACCGTCGATGAACTGACCGATCCTGCGCATTGTCGTCTCCCGTTCCATGTCGATGCAGCCATGCCGGGCCACCGCCGCCAAGGCAAGCGGATTGTGCAAAGAGGCTTTGACAACAAGGGGCGGGAAGCCGATGCAGGCGGAAACGGGCAGGGTCGTGCAGGCGAGACCTTGAAGGGGAGTGAGACCGGATGCGCATGGGTGCGTTGGAGTGGACGATGATGCTGGCGCTCTCGCTGCTCTGGGGGGCGACCTTCTTCTTCGTCGAGATTGCGCTGACCGAGGTCGGGCCCTTCACCCTGGTGCTGGGGCGGGTGGCCTGCGGTGCCACGGTCCTCTGGATTGTCGTGCTGGTCTCCGGTGTTGCCTTGCCGCGCACACTGGCCGACTTCCGGGACCTGCTGGTGATGGGCCTGCTGAACAATGCCATACCCTTCACGCTGATCTTCTGGGGCCAGACCTGGATCACCGGTGGTCTGGCCTCTGTCCTGAATGCCACCACACCGCTCTTCGTCGTGATCGTTGCGCACCTGCTGACACAGGATGAAAAGGCAACCGTCACGCGGACTGCCGGGGTCGTCCTGGGCATGGGGGGCGTCGCGGTGCTGGTGGGTCCGGATGCCTTTCACGGGCTTGACGGCAGCCTGATTGGCCAGATCGCGGTGCTCTGTGCCGCGCTCTGCTACAGCTTCGCCGGTGTGTATGGCCGCCGTCTGAAACGCTTTGCCCCGACGGTTTCCGGGGCCGGCATGCTGACGTCGTCCACCCTGATCATGCTGCCGGTCGCCCTGTTCGTGGAGGGGGTGCCGACGGCGGTGCCGGGCGTCGGCGTCCTGCTGGCCTGGGTGACGCTCGGGACGTTCTGCACGGCGCTGGCCTATATCCTCTACTTCCGCATCCTGGCCACCGCCGGGGCGACCAATCTCATGCTGGTGACCATCATGATTCCGCCGAGCGCCATGGCCCTGGGTGTCATCTTCCTGGATGAACAGGTCACGCCGTCCACCGCCGTCGGGTTCCTGCTGATCTTCGCGGGTCTGCTCTGTGTCGATGGCCGGGTCTTCGACAGGTTCATCCGGGCATGAACGTGCAGGACTGGAACAGGATCCGATCGGAGCTGGACCAACGCGGGTTTGCGCGGTTGCCGGGCCTGCTCGATACCGGGGAAACTGCTGCCCTGCGTCCCCTGTTTGCCGAAGACAAGCCATTCCGCAACCATGTGATCATGCAGCGGCATGGCTACGGACAGGGCAGTTACAAGTACTTTGCCTATCCGCTGCCGAAGGGTGTGGCCGACCTCCGACGCCACGCCTATGCCGAACTGGCGCCATTGGCCAACCAGTGGATGGACCGCATGGGAAAGGCCGAACGGTTCCCCGACAGGCACGAGGACTATCTGGCGGCCTGCCACCAGGCGGGTCAGGTGCGACCGACACCGCTGCTGCTTGACTACGGACCCGGAGACTACAATCGCCTGCACCAGGACCTGTACGGGGAGATGCATTTTCCCATCCAGCTTGTCGTCATGCTCAGCGCGCCGGACGCCTACAGGGGCGGGGCATTTGTCCTGACTGAAGCGCGCCCGCGCATGCAGTCCCGCGCGGAGGCAATCATGCTGGACGAAGGCGAAGGCCTGCTGTTTGCGGTCAATCAGCGGCCCGTGCCGGGCAAGCGCGGGGATTTTCGCGTGACCATGCGCCATGGTGTTTCCACCGTGACTGCAGGACACCGCCAGACCCTGGGCGTGATCTTCCACGACGCCCGATAGGGCCAGCGGTCGGGGGCCGGGAGCTTCAGTCGTCCATCCGCGCGCTGAGCGCCGCCAGCACGTCGGCGAACATTTCCGCTGTCAGCCGGTTGGTGTTCACGTTGTAGCGGGAGCAGTGGTAGCTGTCGGCCAGCAGCAATCCGTTCGGCAACAGATGCATCGCACCATGGCCGAAGGCATGATCCTTCTGCCGCAGTCCGAAGGTGCGGATCACGGCCTCATGGGCGAACCGGCCCAGCGCCAGCAGCGCCTGAAGGTTCGCCATTGCCGCGATCTCGGCCACCAGGTACGGGCGACAGGTCTTGGCTTCGTCCCCGGTCGGCTTGTTGGCCGGGGGAACGCAGCGCACCGCGTTGGTGATGCGGCAATCCGCAAGTTCCAGCCCGTCGCCGGGATGCGCGCCATAGGTCCCGCGTGCGAAACCGGCATCGATCAGCGACGGGTAGAGCAGGTCACCCGCATAGTCGCCGGTGAAAGGCCGAGCGGTCCGGTTCGCTCCCTTCAGCCCGGGGGCGAGTCCGACCACAAGCAAGCGTGCCCCGATATCGCCAAAGGCCGGGACCGGACCATTGTGAAAGTCGGGATAGGCAGCCTGGTTGTCCTGCCGGAACGCGACCAGACGCGGGCACAGGGTGCAGTCCGGGGCCGGTTCATGCGCGGTCATGGCCGGATGTCAGCTGACCAGTTCATCATCGTAGTCGTCGTCGTCCTCATCATCGCGGACGGTGCCGCGCGGGGCATCGTCACGGCGCGGATTCTGCGGGCGCACGAAGCCTTCCCGCCCGATCAGCGGCTGCAGCGTCTGCAGTTCGATGAAGCGGTCAGCCTGCCTGCGCAGCTCATCGGCGATCATCGGCGGCTGGGTCTTGATCGTGCTGACAACGGTGCAGCGCAGGCCACGGCGCTGCACGGCCTCCACCAGGCTGCGAAAATCGCCGTCGCCGGAGAACAGGACCGCGTGATCGATGAAACCGGCCATTTCCATCATGTCGATGGCCAGTTCGATGTCCATGTTGCCCTTGACCTTGCGTCGTCCGTCATGGCCGACGAACTCCTTCGCGGGCTTCGTCACCATCGTGAAACCGTTGTAGTCCAGCCAGTCGACCAGCGGGCGCAGGGGAGAATATTCCTGATCCTCCAGCAGCGCCGTGTAGTAGAAGGCGCGGACCAGATTGGTGTGCCTGGCGAATACCGTGCGCAGCTTCCGATAGTCGATGTCGAAGTTCAGGGTGCGGGCTGCGGCATAGAGATTGGCACCGTCAATAAAAAGGGCCACCTTCTCGGAAGGGTAAAATCCGAGGTCGAGATCAGACATTTGCAAAACCGTTTCAATGAATTATCCATGGCGCTCCGCGTTCCACCGGATCGCGACACCTGATGGCGCAATCGAGCCGGTTCAGGACCTTTGTCGGAGCTATCCCTGCATAGGCTGGAAGGCTTGGAAATGCCAGTGAAAACCACGCCTGACGGACAGGGTGAACGGGCTGCGCGCCGGGAGGACGGGATGATCTTGATAGGACTGGGTGGCAACCTGCCCCACCCCGACTACGGACCGCCGGAGAACACGCTGGAGGCAGCGCTGGAACGCCTGTCGGATCGTGGGGTTCATGTCGCGGCGCGATCGCGCTGGTACGTCACGCCGCCGTTCCCGCCGTCCATCTCGCCGCAGCCCTGGTACGTCAATGGCGTGGCCCGGCTGGAGACGGCGGAAGAGCCGGGGCGGCTGCTGCAGATCCTGCACGAGATCGAATGGTCGTTCGGGCGCGTGCGGCAGGAACGCTGGGCACCGCGCTGGATCGACCTGGATCTGCTGGCCCATGGCACCAGTGTTCTCAGCGCCACCGGTATCCATGGCGTGCCGCAGCTGCCACATCCGCGGATGGCTGATCGGGCGTTCGTGCTGCTGCCCTTGCGGGAGGTCGCACCGCACTGGCGGCATCCGGTCTCTGGCCAGACCGCAGCCGACATGCTTCAGATGGCCGACGCCAGTGGTGTGAGCCTGCTGGAAGCCGAAAAAGAAGTTGCAGGCGCGGCGGCGAGCCGTTAGAGACCCTGAACTTTCCAGAATTGCGCAACCTGTGCCGGAGGTGCCTTCATGGCCCGCGTTACCGTTGAAGACTGTATCGACAAGGTTTCGAACCGTTTCGATCTCGTGCTGCTGGCCGCCCAGCGTGCCCGCGCGATCTCGAGCGGCTCGGAAATTCTGGTCGAGCGCGACAACGACAAGAACCCGGTGGTCGCCTTGCGTGAGATCGCGGAGGAGAAGGTCAGCACCAAGGAACTCGGTGATGCCCTGATCGCCAGCTACCAGCGCCATGTGGAGCGCGACGAGCCGGAAGAGGACGACCTTGCCACACGCATGCGTCGTGAACTTGCTGCCCTGGCCGCAGGCGACCAGAGCGGCGGCTGATGACGCCGCATCGGGTGATGCGATAGGCTTCGCCCCATGATGCGCCAGATGCAGCTGGTGGAACGGGTCCTGAGCTATGACCCGAAAGCCCGCGAAGACCTGATCAACAAGGCCTATGTCTTTGCCGTGCGTGCGCACGGCAGCCAGAAGCGCGCGTCCGGTGATCCCTATTTCAGTCACCCGGTCGAGGTCGCCGGAATCCTGACCAACTACCGGCTGGATACCGAGACCATCGTCACCGCGCTGTTGCACGACACCATCGAGGATACGCTGGCAACGCCGGAGGAAATCGAGCGTGAGTTCGGTCCGCATGTGGCGCAACTGGTCGATGGCGTCACCAAGCTTTCCAAGATGGAACTGAAGTCGGATCAGACCCAGCAGGCGGAGAATTTCCGCAAGCTGCTGCTGGCCATGTCCGATGACATCCGCGTCCTGGTGGTGAAGCTGGCCGACCGGCTGCACAACATGCGCACGATCGGTTACCTGAAGCCGGAGAAGGCGCAACGGATCGCCCTGGAAACCCGGGAGATCTACGCCCCGCTGGCCGAGCGCGTCGGCATGAACGACATCAAGGAAGAGCTGCTGGACCTGTCCTTCCAGGTTCTGGACAAGAAGGCCTGGGACTCGATCGACGAGCGGCTGAAGCAACTGCGGCGCCAGGCAGGCAACCTGATCCTGCGCATGCAGCTCGCCTTGCAGGAGACGGTCAAGACGACCGGCCTGATCGCGGAGATCAAGGGGCGGGAGAAACGCCACTTCTCGATCTGGCGCAAGCTGCAGGAAAAGCGGATCACGTTCGAGCAGCTTGCCGATGTCTATGCCTTCCGCATCATCGTCGACGACGCGGATGCCTGCTATCGCATGCTGGGCGCGATCCATCAGCGCTATCCGATGGTGCCGGACCAGTTCGATGACTACATCTCGATCCCGAAGCGCAATGGCTACCAGTCGCTGCATACGGTCGTGCTGGGGCCGGAGGGGGTCCGGACGGAGATCCAGATCCGCAGCCGGGAGATGCATGAACGCGCCGAGTTCGGTGTTGCGGCGCACTGGCACTACAAGTCCGGTGGCGGCAAGGGATCGCAGCCGAGCGCGGAGCAGGAACGCTGGTTGCGCGAACTGCTGGAGATCCTGAACGAGGCATCGGATTTCGACGAGTTCCTGGAGAACTCGAAGCTGAACATGTACGCCGACCAGGTCTTCTGCTTCTCCCCCAAGGGACGGCTGATCCAGTTGCCGGCCGGTGCGACGCCGGTCGACTTTGCCTATGCGGTGCATACCGATCTGGGCGACACCTGTGTCGGGGCGAAGGTCAACGGTCGCGTTGCGCCGCTGCATGCCCAGCTTCGCAACGGCGACCAGATCGAGGTGCTGACCTCCACCGAGCAGTCGCCGCAGCCGCTCTGGGAGGAATTCGTCGTCACTGGCAAGGCCCGCAGCGCCATCCGCCGCGCCACGCGCCAGAGGGTGAGGGCGGAACATCAGGAGGTGGGGCGTCGGCTGCTGGACACCACGTTCCAGGCGGCGCGCCGCAGGCCCACGGCGAAGAACCTGAAGACCGTGCTGCAATCCCTGCGGCTTGATTCCCTCGGTGAGCTCTACGAGGGCGTCGGGACCGGCACGATTTCCTCCCGCGATGTCCTGGGTATGCTGTACCCGAGCGAACGCTCGCGGCGGCGCTCCCTGGCCCGCCCGAAGAAGACGGTTGCGAATGATGCCGTTCCCGTCAGGGGGCTGACGCCGGGCGTCGGTGTCACCTTCTCCACCTGCTGCCACCCGATCCCCGGCGACCGGATCGTCGGTATCAATGACGCGGGCAAGGGCATTCATGTCCATGCCATCGATTGCGCCACGCTGGAACTCTATCAGGACGTGCCGGAACGCTGGCTCGACGCTGCCTGGACCGGCGATGCGGCGGCGTCGCAGAATTACGTGGCGCGGATCGAGGCGGAGATCGCCAACCGCCGCGGCATGCTCAGTCGTACCACCAGCCTGATCGCGGAGCAGGACGGCAACATTGCCAACATCAGCACCAGCCGCCGCACCGACGACTTCTTCCGCATGGTGATCGACATCGAAGTGCGCGACGTGCAGCACCTGACGGACATCATCAGCGCGCTGGCGGGCGAACCCGGCATGTCACGGGTGGAGCGGGTGCGGGGGTAGGCGAGCGCCTGCCTGGCGGTACCGGCTACTGCGCGTTGCCGTTCAGCCACTTCGCCCGAACCGTGACGTCCTGCGCCTCGTACCCGAGACGGTCGTAGAACCCCAGCGCCGCAGTATTGTCGGTGCGCACCATCAGTTCGACCTTGGGGCAGCCCTGGCCGCGCAGGAAGTCCTCCGCCACCGCGACCAGCGCCCTTGCGATGCCCTTGCCGCGCTGCGCGGGGTCAGCGGCCAGATAGTACATCCAGCCACGATGGCCGTCGTAGCCGACCATCAGGGTCCCGGTGATGCGATCCGCGTCCCTGTGGATGAACAGTTCCGATGTCGCCGTATCCAGCGAACGCAGAATGTCCGCTGCCGGATCGTTCCAGGGCCGGGTCAGACCGCAGGCGGTCCAGAGGTCGATGACCTGATCGCGGTCGTCGGTCCGATAGGGGCGGATGGCACCGCTGTCCGTTGGCTCAGTTGACATTGACCGCGGTGCCGAGGGTAGGCCCGATCTCCGCGTTCAGCACCAGATCGGCAAAGCGGTCCAGGTCGGTGGGGTCGCGGTTCAGGATGACCAGCCCGGCGCCATTCTCCTTCGCCAGTCGCGGGAATCCGGCAGCGGGATAGACCACGAGGGACGATCCCAGAACGATGCAGAGGTCGGCGGCAAGCGTTTCGCGCTCCGCCCGCTCCATCTCCGCGATCGGCATGCTCTGTCCGAAGGAGATCGTGGCCGTCTTCACGATGCCGCCGCAGTTCCTGCAGTGGGGCAGGGTGCCGTCTGCCTCGAAGTGTTTGCGGATCAGGTCCAGTTCGTGACGCAGCCCGCAGTCCAGGCAGGTGGCATAGGTGGAGTTGCCATGCAGCTCGATCACCTTCTCGTCCGGCACGCCGCTGGCCTGATGCAGGCCATCGACGTTCTGGGTGATGATGGCGCTGGCCTTGCCGTCGCGGATCAGTTTCTCCACGGCCCGGTGGCCCCGGTTGGGTGTTGCACTGGCGAAGGTTTCCTCCATGGCGAACTTGCGCCGCCATGACTCGCGGCGCATGTCCTCCCGCGCTATGAAGTCGCCGAAGTCGATGGGCTGGTTCTTGGTCCAGAGACCGCCGGGACTGCGGAAATCGGGAATGCCGGACTCGGTGGAGATTCCGGCCCCGGTGAAGAACACGATCCGGTTGGCATCCCTGATCAGGGTCTGGAGCGCGGCAACATCGTCCGCACTGGCGAAACCTTCCATGGCCATGCCTCCCCCTTCCCGGAATTCTCCGGGACTACTTGCTGTTCTGGGCGCGCAGCCTGACCAGCAGGGCCTCGACATTGCCGCCATTGTTGGCAATGACGGCGCCGAATTCCGAGCGCTGGCTGATCGCCATGCTGACACCTTCCACCAGCACATCGACGATCTTCAGTTCACCGCCGCGATCCAGCACCCGCCAGTCGACCTTCACAGGCTCGCCCTGGGGCTGTTCGATCACCGAACTCACCATTGTCTCATTGTCGCTGATCGGGTTGGCGCCGGTGATGCGCAGGGTCTGGCCGGCATAGGAATTCAGACGGTTCGCATAGGTATTGATCACATAGTCCTCGAACAGGCTGACGTACTCGGTCTTCTGTTCCGGCGTTGCCACCCGCCAGTAGCGGCCAAGCACGATGCGGGCGACCAGTGGCAGATCGAAGCCCCTGGTGAACAGTTCCGCGAATTTCTGCGTCCGCGCGCTCGGGTCTGTATCCGGGTCTGCCAGGATCATGACCGCAGTCCCGCCCAGCCGCTCGACCATCTGTTTCGGCGATTCCGCAGACATGACCGGTGCGGTGGCAAACAGCGCGAAAGTCATGAACACCATTGCCAGCGGTCGAATGAGAGCATTTCGAGTCATGGTCCGATGATTCCCTGATCCGTTCTGGGCCGGATGAAACGTCGAACAGGTCTGTCAGGTCAAGGTCCGCGAGGCCCGGAGGCGTACCTGAGATCACTTGAAAAGCCCGGTACACCCGATCTGTCGCGCTGGAGCCACAGGATTGCTCTTGTGAATATAAAGAAATGTGCATATCCTGATTTCATGGCTGAACAGAAACATATCAGGCTCGACTCCGGAAACGTCACGCCGTCGCCCGCGCCGCTGGCACCCAGGACGGGTGGCAGCATGCCCATGGCGGATCTGGTGCTGGCGCTGAAGGCGGCGAGTGACGAGACCCGGCTGAAACTGCTGGCGCTCTGCCGCCGGTCGGAACTGACCGTGTCGGAACTGGTCTGGATCCTCGGCCAGAGCCAGCCGCGGGTTTCACGCCATCTGAAGCTTCTCTGCGACGCCGGCCTGCTGGAACGCGCGCGGGAAGGGGCCTGGGTCTACTACCGGCTCTCCCTCGACGGGGCGCACGCTGTTCTGGCCAGCGCGCTGGATGACCTGATCGAACAGGGCGACCCGGATCTCGCCACCGAGCTGGTGCGCCTGGACAATGTCCGCCAGCAGCGCGCCAGCCGTGCCCAGGACTATTTCAGCCGTAACGCCGCCCGCTGGGACGAAGTGCGAAAGCTGCATGTCAGCGAACGTGAGGTGGAGACCGCGCTGCATGCGGTGCTGGGCACCGACGACATCGACGACATGCTGGACCTTGGCACGGGCACCGGTCGGCTGCTCTCCGTCCTTTCCGGGCGGGTGGAACGTGCCGTCGGCGTTGATCTGAACCCTGAGATGCTGTCCATCGCCAGGGCAGCACTGGACACGCCGGAACATCAGCATGTGCAGGTGCGGCAGGGCGACATCCTGCGTCTGCCCTTCGCACCAGGCAGCTTCGATCTGGTCACCGCGCATCAGGTCCTGCATTTCATGGACGAACCGCGCCAGCTTGTCGCCATCGCGGCGTCGATGCTGCGGTCCGGCGGACGGCTGGTCGTCGTCGATTTCCTGCCGCACACGCAGGAGGACCTGCGCACTGAACACGCACACCGTCGCCTCGGCTTTGGCGACGACGAGATCCGGGCCTGGTTCACCGAGGCCGGCCTGACACCCGAACACACCCTTCACCTGCCGGGCAGGACGCTGACGGTCGGACTCTGGTCCGCCACCCGCGCTGCCGGGGATCAAGAGGCATGAGCATGTTGATGAAGAATGTCGCCAGCGGACCCGCGCTGGAAATCTCGCTGGAGTTCTTTCCGGCGAAGACCGAACAGGGGGCGGCAAAGCTGCCCCGCATCGCGCGGGAGCTTGCGACCACGGCACCGGCCTTCTTCTCGGTCACCTATGGTGCGGGGGGAACGACCCAGACCGGCACACTGGAGACCATCCAGGCCATCAGCGGCGCAACCGGCCTCCAGGGTGCCGCGCATCTGACCGCCGTGGCCCAGTCGAAGGCAACGGTGGACGCGGTGGCGCGTGACTATCTGGCTGCCGGTGTCAGCCGCATCGTCGCCCTGCGCGGCGATCCGCAGAACGGTGACACGACCTACCGCCCGCACCCGGAAGGGTACGCCAACGCCGCCGATCTGGTGGCCGGCCTGCGGCGGATCCATGACTTCGACATCTCGGTCGCGGCCTACCCGGAGGTTCACCCCGACTCCCGCGACAGCGCCGCTGATCTGGACAACCTCAAGTCCAAGTTCGACGCCGGAGCCAACCGTGCCATCACGCAGTTCTTCTTCGATGCGGATGCCTATCTGCGGTTCCGCGATGCGGCGACCGCGCGGGGCATCTGGCAGCCGATCCTGCCCGGCATCCTGCCGATCCGTGATCTGGAGCAGTTGCGGCGCTTTGCAGCCGGCTGTGGCGCGGTGATTCCGGACTTCGTCGTGCGCCGGATCGAGGCGGCGGGCGACAGCCGCAGGGATCGCCAGCGGGTCGCCGTCGATCTGGCCGCCGAACTGTGTCAGCGGCTGGCCCGGCACGGTGTTCCCGGCTTCCATTTCTATACCCTGAACCAGTCCGACATGGTGACGGAGGTCTGCCGCCGGATTGACGTGGCGCAGACCGGCGACCGGATCGCACTTTCCGGGACGGAGGCATCGGCGCGGGCATGAGTGATCTGATCGAGGCTCTGAAGAGCGACGTCCTGCTTTGTGACGGCGCCATGGGCAGCCGTGTGCAGGCCATGGGGCTGGACATTGAAGTCGACTACGGCGGGCAGGAAAACTGCACCGAGATCCTGAACCGGACCCGGCCCGACATCGTGCGGGAAATCCACCGTGGCTACGTCGAATCTGGTTCCGACATCATCCAGACCAATACCTTTGGCGCGTCGCCCATCACGCTGGGCGAGTTCGACCTGACGGATGAGGCATTCGATCTGAACCAGCGCGCTGCCCGGCTGGCGCGGGAGGTGGTGGACGAGGCGCGGCAGGCGGATGGCGTCCGCCTCTACGTGCTCGGCTCCATCGGTCCCGGCACCAAGCTGCCGAGCCTGGGCCATATCGCCTATGACGATCTCGAGGCGGCCTATCGCCTGCAGGCCGATGGGCTGATCTCCGGCGGGGTCGATGGCATTCTGATCGAGACCTGCCAGGATCCGCTGCAGATCAAGGCGGCGGTGAATGGCGCGAAGGACGCGCGCAAGGCTGCCGGTGTCGATGTGCCGGTGATTGTCCAGGTCACCGTGGAGACCACGGGGACGATGCTGGTCGGCGCCGACATTGCCGCCGCCGCGACCATCCTGAAGGCGATGAGCGTCGATGCCATCGGTCTGAACTGCGCCACCGGCCCGAAGGAGATGATGGAGCACGTCCGCTTCCTCTCGGAAAGCGTCGATGTGCCGATCACGGTGCAGCCGAACGCCGGACTGCCGGAGCTGATCGACGGGGAGACGGTCTATCCCCTGCGCCCGGACGAACTGGCCGAATGGCTGCGCCGCTTCGTCTCGGACTTTGGCGTCAATCTGATTGGTGGCTGTTGCGGCACCACGCCGGAACATATCCAGGCGCTGGACCGGATGCTGAGCGATCTCGGTCGCAACCGCCGTCGTCCGGAACCGGCCCCGCGCACGCCCGAATGGACGCCGTCCATTGCATCACTCTTCACCCAGACGCCGCTGCGCCAGGAAAATGCTGTGCTGGCCATCGGGGAACGCTGCAACGCCAACGGGTCGCGCAAGTTCCGGGAACTGCAGGCGGCGGAGAACTACGACGCCTGTGTCGCCATGGGCCGTGATCAGGAAGGCGAGGGCAGTCATGCCATCGACCTCTGCGCCGCCTATGTCGGGCGCGACGAGATCGCCGACATGACGGCATTGCTCTCGCGCATGCGGGGCAGCCTGACGGCACCGCTGGTGATCGATTCCACCGAACTGCCGGTGCTGGAACACGCCCTGAAACTCTATGGCGGCAAGGCGGTCATCAATTCCTTCAACTTCGAGGACGGGGAGGAACCGGCCGACGCCCGGCTGACCCTCGCGCGCCGTTTCGGGGCGGCCATGATCGCCCTGACCATCGACGAGGACGGCATGGCCAAGCGGGCCGAGGACAAGCTGCGCGTGGCGAAGCGGCTGCACGATGTCGCCGTGAACCGCCATGGGCTGCCGGCCAGTGACCTGATCATCGACCCGCTGACCTTCACCATCTGCACGGGCAACGAGGATGACCGTAAGCTGGGCCTCTGGACCCTGGACGCCATCGAGCAGATATCGAAGGAACTGCCCGACTGCCAGATCCTGCTGGGCCTCTCCAACATCTCCTTCGGCCTGAATGCGGCGGCGCGGCATGTGCTGAACTCGGTCTTCCTGGACCACGCGATGAAGCGGGGGCTGAACGCCGCGATCCTGCATGCGTCGAAGATCGTGCCGCTGCACCAGATCCCGGAGGCCGAGGTGAAGGCCGCGGAGGACCTGATCTTCGACCGCCGTGCCGAAGGCTATGATCCTCTGGAAGCCTTCATGGAACTGTTTCAGGACCGCAAGGTCGCCAAGACCGTGAAACAGCGGGCGGAGACGGTGGAAGAGCAGCTCAAGGACCGGATCATCGACGGTGACGGGCAGGGCCTTGCGGAAGATCTCGACACCGCCATGAAGACCCATCCGCCGCTCGACATCATCAACAACATCCTGCTGGGTGGCATGAAGGTGGTGGGTGAACTGTTCGGTGCGGGGAAGATGCAGCTGCCGTTCGTGCTGCGCTCCGCCGAGGTCATGAAGGCCGCGGTGGCGCATCTGGAACCGCACATGGAGAAGATCAAGGGGCAGGAGAAGGGCACCATCGTCCTCGCCACCGTGAAGGGTGACGTGCATGACATCGGCAAGAACCTCGTCGATATCATCCTGACCAACAACGGCTACCGGGTCGTCAACCTGGGGATCAAGCAGCCGCTGAACAACATCGTCGATGCGGCGAAGGCGGAGAAGGCCGATGCCATCGGCATGTCGGGCCTGCTGGTGAAATCCACCGTCATCATGCGCGAGAACCTGCAGCAGATGGCAGCAGAGGGGCTGGATATCCCGGTCATCCTCGGCGGTGCGGCGCTGACCCGGAAATATGTCGAGCAGGATTGTCTGGAGGCCTATGGCGGCCAGAGGGTTGCCTATGCCCGCGATGCCTTCGACGGGCTGAAGATGATGGACCTGATCGGCACCGGCACGTTCGACGACCATGTCGCATCCGCGTCGGAGACCCGTGCGGCGCGACCCTCCACCCGCAAGGCCGTCGGTCGCCCCTCCGAAGGTGTCACCCGGCCGGTGGACTTCGAGGAGATCAGCCTGCGGCGGGCAGAACTGCACCAGGATCACGTACCGCCGAAGCCGCCGTTCTGGGGCGGACGCCGGATCGATCACGTCGATCCCCGTGCGCTGCTGCCCTATCTGAACGAGACCATGCTGTACCAGTTCCAGTGGGGCTTCCGGAAGGCCGGGCGCGACCGGGAGGACTATCGGAAATGGGCGGAGCGTGAAGTCCGACCGATCATGCATCAGATGCTGGCGCGCTGCCGGGAAGAGAAGATCCTGACGCCGAAGGCGGCCTATGGATACTGGCCCGCCGCCAGCGAACGCGATGATCTGGTGCTGTTCGACCCGGAATCGGAGAAGGAAGTCGCCCGTTTCTCCCTGCCCCGGCAGAACCGGGAAGGGGGACTCTGCATCGCCGATTTCTATCCGGAGGCGGAGACGGGGCGCCGGGACGTGATCGGGCTGCAGCTCGTCACCATGGGCACCCGCGCCTCCGACGTGGCACGGGAATGGTTCGCGCAGGACAAGTATCAGGACTACCTCTACCTGCACGGCCTGTCGGTCGAAATGGCAGAGGCGATGGCCGAGATGGTCCATGCGCGCATCCGGTCCGAACTTGGTTTCGGGTCGGAGGACGCGACGGACCCGCACGCCCTGCTCAAGCAGGGCTATCGCGGCTCCCGCTATTCCTTCGGCTACCCGGCCTGCCCGAATCTGGAGGATCAGGCCGCTATCCTGGACCTCGTCGGCGCATCAGCCATCGGCGTGGAGGTGGCGGAGGAAGGCCAGCTGCATCCGGAGCAGTCGACTTCAGCGATTGTGGTTCTGCATCCGCAGGCGAAGTACTTCTCGGTCTGACCCGACGCTCCCACTCCTGCTCTGACGCTCGCGGACCTGATCCGCGAGCCCGGACGCCCACGTTTGCGCGGCACCATGGGTGCCCGGATCAAGTCCGGGCACGGCGTCGGTGGGATGGAGATGTGGTTCCCGACTTCGCCCCTTCGCGACGCTCGCGGACTTGATCCGCGAGCCCAGTCTCCCACGCTTGCGCGGCGCTGCTGGGTACCCGGGTCAAGCCCGGGCACTGCGAGGTGGAAAGTGGGACCGTCGGGTCATCCTCTCCACCTCTAACGACTCCCGAGGACCCGAGTTGCGGACCGCGAAGGGCCGCTACCGGTCCAGCAGCAGTTCGGCGAAGGTCTCCAGATCGCCCTCCGCCTTTGGCCAGACCATCAGGCCGGTGACGGGGCTGTCGTCCCAGGCGGCGAGTTGCTGGCGAATCCGATCCTTCGGTCCGACCAGCGCAATCTCGTCCACCAGTTCGTCAGGGACTGCGGCCACCGCCTCCCGCTTCTTGCCGTCCAGAAAGAGGTCCTGGATCTTGCGGGCGGCGTCGGCGTAGCCCATGCGGACGATCAGTTCGTTGTGGAAGTTGCGGTCCTTCGCCCCCATGCCGCCGATGTAGAGGGCGAGGTTCTTCTTCACCTCCAGCCGTCCGGCCTCCAGATCGTCCGTGATATGCAGCTTCATCGGATAGAGGATCTCGAACCCTTCCGGCCGGCTGGCGATGTTCTCCGCATAGACCTCCTGCCGCCAGGGTGAGTAATAGAGCGGATACCAGCCATCACAGGTCTCTGCCGCCATGGTGACGTTCTTCGGCCCCTCGGCACCCAGAAAGATCGGCAGATTGGCGCGCAGCGGATGGGTGATCGGTTTCAGCGGCTTGCCCAGACCCCAACTGCCGGGTGCGTCCGCCGGGTAGGGCAGCGTGTAATGGGGGCCGGGGCCGACCACCGGCTGCTGGCGCTCCAGCACCTGGCGGATGATCGAGATATATTCGCGGGTGCGGGACAGGGGCTTGGCGAAAGGCTGGCCGTACCACCCCTCCACCACCTGCGGACCCGAGACCCCGAGGCCGAGGATCATGCGACCCTGGCTCAGGTGATCCAGCGTCAGGGCATGCATCGCCGTGGCGGTCGGTGTACGGGCTGAAATCTGCACGATGGCCGTGCCGAGCTTGATGGTGCTGGTATGCGCGCCGACCCAGGCGAGGGGCGTCAGGGCGTCGGAGCCATAGGCTTCCGCCGTGAAGAATCCCCAGTAGCCCAGCTTCTCCGCCTGTTGCGCCGTGCCGATGATGTTGGCGGGCGGTTCCGCACCCCAGTATCCGGTCATCAGTCCCAGTTTCAGTGACATGTACCTGGCCCTCCCCGGCCGATTGCCGTTCTGTCGCGGCTCAGCGACTGCATTTCCTGCAGGCTGCAAGCTTGAATGCTGCACTGCACAGGCGTACGGTCCCGCCGCGCGGTGATGCCGCGTCGCGCCCGGTGCAAGGTCTGCGCGGGTGCGGTCCACGGACCATGGAGCAAGAACATGTCCATCCTCGCCTCTTCCCTCAGCCGCATCAAGCCATCGCCGACCATCGCGGTCACTGCCAAGGCCCGTGAGCTGAAAGCGGCGGGCAAGGACGTGATCGGGCTTGGTGCCGGGGAACCGGATTTCGATACGCCGGACAATATCAAGGAGGCGGCGATCGCCGCCATCCGTGAAGGCCAGACGAAGTACACGGACGTGGACGGCACGCCCGCGCTGAAGCAGGCCATCGTTGCCAAGTTCAAGCGGGAGAACGGGCTGGACTACGAAACCAGCCAGATCACCGTCGGCACTGGCGGCAAGCAGATTCTCTACAACGCGCTGATGGCGACCATGAACGAGGGTGACGAGGTCCTGATCCCGGCCCCCTACTGGGTGTCCTACCCGGACATGGTGCTGCTGGCCGGCGGAACCCCTACCTTTGCCTCTGCCGGCGCCAACGAGGGCTTCAAGCTGCGCCCCGAGGTGCTGGAGGAAGCGATCACGCCGAAGACCAAGTGGCTGATCATGAACAGCCCCTCCAACCCCTCCGGTGCCGGTTACACCCGTGACGAACTGGCGGCCCTGGGGGAGGTGCTGAAGCGGCATCCGCATGTCTGGGTCATGACCGACGACATGTACGAACACCTCGTCTATGACGACTTCGAGTTCACGACCATCGCCCAGGTGGTGCCGGAACTTAAGGATCGCACCCTGACGGTGAACGGTGTCTCCAAGGCCTATGCCATGACCGGCTGGCGCATCGGCTATGCCGCCGGTCCCGTGGAACTGATCAAGGCCATGGGCAAGATCCAGTCGCAGTCGACCTCCAATCCCTCATCGGTCAGCCAGGCCGCGGCGGTGGAGGCCCTGAACGGGCCGCAGGACTTCATCAGCGAACGCCGCAAGGTCTTCGAGCAGCGCCGCAATCTGGTCGTGGAAATGCTGAACGCGGCGGAGGGGCTGCACTGCCCGACGCCGGAAGGGGCCTTCTACGTCTATCCGTCCTGCGCCGGTTGCATCGGCAAGAAGACGCCGGAGGGCAAGGTGATCGAGACCGATACCGATTTCGTTACCTACCTGCTGGAAAGCGTCGGTGTGGCCTGCGTGCAGGGTGAAGCCTTCGGCCTCGCCCCGCATTTCCGCATCTCCTACGCGACCTCGACGGAAGCCCTGACGGAAGCCTGTTCCCGCATCCAGAAAGCCTGCGCCGCGCTGGTCTGAGGCCACTTTCCTCAAACGAGAGCTGCCACCCACAACGACGTCGCCGCCGGACTCGATCCGGCGGCCCAGCGGTGCTGCGCACAGGTGGGAGACTGGACACCCGGGTCAAGCCCGGGTGAGGCGTGGGATGGTGTGGAGATACACGTCAGGCCAGCCATGCCCGCCACCCACACTGACGTCGCCGCCGGACTTGATCCGGCGGCCCAGCATTGCCGCTCAGGTGTCAGAGACCGGATACCTGGGTCGAGCCCGGGTGCGGCGTGAGGTGGTGTGGCGGCGGCCCGATCGGCGGTACCCTATCCCTTCCGGCGCTGGTTGAGACCGATGTGGCGTCCGGCTTCCGGCGGGGGTGTCAGCTTGCCGTGGACTTCCGCAATTTCCGCCAGACGCTGCTGGACCACATCGGCCATGGGCGCGGTGCGGCGGGTGGCGCGGCTGACATGCAGCGACATCAGTTCGTTGGTGGCGGCGCGAAAGCCTTCCCTGCCGTGGATCATCTCGTGGATGTAATGGATGCGCTTCGCATCGTGGCCCAGCAGGGTGGTGCGGAACGTCAGCGGATCACCCTCCCGCACTTCCTGCAGGTAGTTGATGTGGGCCTCCAGCGAGAAGGTGCTGACCTGCTCCGCCTCCCGGTGGGCCGGGGTCAGGCCGCAGGCGTCGAGAAAGGCGTCGGTCGCATGGTCGAACACGACCATGTAATAGCCCATGTTCATGTGGCCATTGTGGTCGATCCACTCGGGCCGGACATGGTCGGTATGGATCTCGAAGGGTGCGGTGATAGGGATCATGCGCGTTTCTCCTTTTCCGCAGTCAGCGCGATACGACGGGCCTCCGCCTGTTGTGCAATCTCCCAGCGGCGGTCGTCGTCGGCACGGGACCATTCACCGATCTCGGCGCGGTTGCGGTAGCAACCGATGCACATGTCCCGACCGGGATCGAGAATGCAGACGGAGATGCAGGGGGAGGGGACGGTGGCGCGCGCCATCAGCCCTTGTCCATTCCCGCCTTCGCCCGCAGGCCGGAGATGGTGGCCGTGGGGGACAGCACGTCCGGGTCGATGCGGATCTCGATCAGGCTCGGTCCGCTTGCGGCCAGCCCTTTCTCCAGCGCGGGGAAGAAGTC
Source organism: Kordiimonadales bacterium IMCC3096 (assembly GCA_016865035.1). Taxonomy (GTDB): domain Bacteria; phylum Pseudomonadota; class Alphaproteobacteria; order Minwuiales; family Minwuiaceae; genus Minwuia. The sequence continues at coordinate 708,560 of CP018227.1, read as the reverse complement.
TTCCGTCTTCTCCACCACGGTCCCGTCCATGCCATAGGCGTGGGCGATGGCGGCGAAGTTCGGGTTCTTCAGTTCCGTCGCGATCTCGCGGCCGGTGTAGTCCCGTTCCTGGTGCATGCGGATGGTGCCGTACATGCCGTTGTTCACGACGATGAAGACGATGGGCAGATCGTACTGCACGGCTGTCGCGAACTCCTGCCCGTTCATCATGAAGCAGCCGTCGCCGGAGAAGCTGATGACATGGCGGTCGGGGTGGGTCAGCTTCGCCGCCACGGCGGAGGGCACGCCATAGCCCATGGAGCCGGAGGTGGGGGCCAGCTGGGTGCGCCAGCGCTTGTGGCGCATGAAACGGTGCACCCAGGTGATGCAGTTGCCGCCGCCGTTGGTGACGATCGTGTCCGGGGGCAGGTTCTCGGAGATGTGGTGAATGATCTCCGCCAGTTGCACGTCACCGGCCATGGGGATCGGCGTGGACCATTCGAGGAACCGCTGATGCGCCTCCGCGATCACGCCCCTGTCCGCGCGGACAGCCATGCCCTCCACGGCGCGGGCGAAGGCGGCGGGGGTGGCGACCAGCCCCAGATCGGCCTGGTAGACCCGGCCGATCTCCTCCGGATCCGGATAGACGTGAATCAGTGTCTGCTTCGGGCGCGGAATGTCGAAGTGGCTGTAGCGTCCGGTGGTCATTTCCCCCAGCCGCGCGCCGACACAGATAACCAGGTCGGCGGTGGTGATGCGGCGCACCAGTTCCGGGTCAGGCCCGATGCCGGAGACGCCCATGTAGGCCGGTGCCGTATTGTCGATGAAGTCCTGACAGCGGAACGACGTGCAGACCGGCATGTCGTTGGCGGCGCAGAAGGCGGCCAGCCGGTCCGCCGTGTCCTGTGACCAGCGCGACCCGCCGACGATCATCACGGGCCGCTCCGACCCCGCCAGCATTTCCTCGAACCGTTTCATGTCCTCTGGCGTCGGTGCGATCTCCGGGGTGCGCCACGGGGTGCCGACCGCCGCCTCCACCGCGTCCCGCAGCATGTCTTCCGGCAGGGCAAGGGCCACCGGGCCGGGGCGGCCGGCTGTGGCATTGTGAAACGCGCGGCTGACATATTCCGGCACCCGGACCGCATCCTCGATCTGGCCGGTCCATTTGGTCAGCTGTTCGAACAGCCGCCGGTAGTCGATTTCCTGAAACGCTTCCCGATCCACCTGCTCCCGCGCTACCTGGCCGATGAACAGGATCATCGGTGACGAGTCCTGAAACGCGATGTGCAGACCGGGGGAGGCATTGGTGGCACCCGGGCCGCGGGTGACGAAACAGATGCCGGGGCGGCCCGTCAGCTTGCCATAGGCCTCCGCCATCATCGCCGCGCCACCTTCCTGGCGACAGGTGATCAGCCGGATGGAAGGCTGGTCGTAGAGGGCATCAAGCGCGGCGAGATAGCTTTCGCCGGGGACGCAGAACGCCAGATCCGCCCCGTGCTTCGCCAGGCTGTCGACCAGCAGTTGCCCGCCCGTCCTGTGATTCGTGGCCATGTGATGCGCTCCCCCCAAAGGCTGCTGCCCGTCCCGGACAGGCTGTTTGTCGGACGCTATGGTTTTCGGCCTGTCGGTGCAACATGCGACGGCCAGGGCGGGTCATGCCTGTCATCCACCGGAGGCAATTGACCGTATGCGGGTGACTGCTAGGTTCAGCCCAGACAACGGGGAGCGTGACGATGGGTTTCTTCAATTTCGAACCGGCCACATTACCGCCGGAAGCCGAGGCCTTGCGGCCCGAGGTGCGGGCCTTTCTGGCCGAGGCGCTGAAGGACAAGCGCCCCGTGGACCGGGCCTGGAACTGGATGGGCCACGATCAGGACTTCAGCCGCAAGGTGGGGGAGAAGGGCTGGCTCGGCATGACCTGGCCAACGGAGTATGGTGGCGGTGGCCGCACCTTCTTCGAACGCTATGTGGTCATGGAGGAGATGCTGGCCGCAGGCGCGCCGGTGCAGGCCCACTGGGTTGCCGACCGCCAGAGCGGTCCCCTGCTGCTGCGTTTCGGTACCGAGGAGCAGCGGAAGTTCTTCCTGCCGCAGATCATCAGCGGCAATGCCTGCTTCTGCATCGGCATGTCCGAACCGGACTCCGGCTCCGATCTCGCCGCCACGCGCACGAAGGCGGAGAAGGTCGACGGCGGCTGGAAGGTCAATGGCACCAAGGTCTGGACCTCCAGCGCCCATCTCGCCCACTACATGATTGCCCTGCTCCGCACGGACGCGGAGGACAAGCATGGGGGCCTGACCCAGTTCATCGTCGACATGAAGTCGCCGGGGCTGACCGTCAGCCCGATCATCAACCTGGCCGGCAACCACCATTTCAACCAGTGTGTCTTCGACGACGTGTTCGTGCCGGATGACCGTCTGGTGGGCAAGCCGGGCGGCGGCTGGAACCAGGTGGTGGCGGAACTGGCGTTCGAGCGCAGCGGGCCGGAGCGCTACCTGAGCTGCATCCAGCTGATCCTGGAATTGCTGGGTGTCGCGGCGCAGAGCCGTGATCCGGCGATGGTGGAGGAAGTGGGGCGCCTGTCGGCCCATGCCATGACGCTCCGCCGCATGTCCCTGTCGGTCGCGGGCAAGCTGCAGCGTGGCGAGAATCCCTCGCTGGAGGCCAGCGTGGTGAAGGATGTCGGCGGTGTGTTCGAACAGTCGATTCCGGAGATCGCCGCGCGTCTGGTGGAGGAGGAACCGACCCTGATGGGCGGCGACAACTTCCAGCAGGTGCTCGCGTTCCTGACCATGGAAGCCCCATCCTTCAGCCTGCGCGGCGGTACCCGAGAGATCCTGCGCGGCATCATTGCACGGGGGCTTGGCCTCAGATGAGTGAACTTCGCAATATCCTGACCGACAGCGTCAATGGCCTGTTCGGTGATCGCGTGACCCGCGAACTGCTCACCCGGTTCGACGAGACCGGTGACGATGGCGGCATCTGGGCGGAGGTCGAGGCCCAGGGCCTGACCCGGCCGCTGGTGTCGGAGGAGAACGGCGGTGTCGGCGGCGAATGGCGCGATGCGCATGTGCTGCTGTCCGCCGCCGGGTTCCATTCCGCGCCGGTCCCGCTGGCCGAGACCATCCTGGCGAGTTGGCTGGCGGAACGGGCCGGACTGCCGGTGCCTGAAGGCATGGCGACCATCATCGATGGCAGCGACGGCAGCCTCACCATCGCGGGCGACGGCGGCTCGGCGAAGCTTTCGGGAACCGTGGCCCGCGTGCCCTGGGCCTCGAAGGCGGAAACGGCCCTGGTCGTTGCCGCGCAGGATGGCGGTGTGATGGTCGGTGCGGTCCGCCTGTCGGACGCCCGTGACATCTCCGCCAGCCAGAACATGGCGCGGGAGCCGCGCGACGATGTCAGCTTCGACGGCGCGCCGGTGCGCGTGGCGCATCTGCCCAACGACCTGCCACGGGATGTCATCCTGCAGTATGGCGCGATGGTTCGCGCCGCCCAGATCGCCGGGGCGATGGACAAGGTGCTGACCCAGACGGTGCAGTACGCCAACGAGCGGACGCAGTTCGGCAAGCCGCTGGGCAAGTTCCAGGCGATCCAGCAGGAGCTGTCGCGCATGGCCGGCGAGGCCGCATCGTCCGGTGTGATCGCGGAGGCTCCCTTTGCCGCGCTGGACGCAGGGCAGAACCCGGAATGGCAGATCGCCGCCGCCAAGGCCCGTACATCCGAAGCTGCGGGTGTCGGGGCGACCGTCGGTCACCAGACCCATGGCGCCATCGGCTTCACCTATGAGCACAGCCTGCATTTCGCGACCCGCAGGCTCTGGTCGTGGCGCTCCGAGTTCGGCGGGGCCCGGTTCTGGGCACGCAGGCTCGGCACCCGTGCGGTGGACCGCGGGGTGGAGAATTTCTGGGCGGATATCGTTTCGGGCTAGGACAGGTGTTTCGGGCCAGGACAGGGCGCGCGGCTGTGATCCTTGGCGGCTGTGGTTACGGAGAATAGAGAAAGCATGGACAGTTTCGAATTCATCACCGTCACCCGCGATGAACGGGACGGGGGCACGATCGCCACGATCACGCTCGACAGGCCGACCAAGCTGAACGCCATGTCCACGGCCATGAACGGCGAACTGCAGGCGGCGGCCTATGATCTTGCCCGCGATGACAGCCTGCGGGCCGTCGTGCTGACCGCGGCCGGCAAGGCCTTCGTCGGCGGTGCGGATATCCGCGAGATGGCACAGCTCGACCGGCACACCGCGCGCACCTTCATCACCAACCTGCATCTGGCGATCGACGAGATCCGTCGCATTCCGGTGCCGGTGATCGGGCGCATCAACGGCTTCTGCCTCGGCGCCGGGCTGGAACTGGCCGCCGTCTGCGACTTCCGCGTCGCGGCGGAGGGCGCGAAGTTCGGCATGCCTGAAGTCCGGGTCGGCATGCCCAGCGTCATCGAGGCTGTCCTCCTGCCGCGCCTCATGGGCTGGGGCAAGGCGACGGAGATCCTGCTGACCGGGGACATGATCGATGCCGCCGAGGCCATGGTCTGCGGTCTGGTGCAGAAGGTCGTGCCGGCGGAGCAGCTTGATGTGCAGGTGGAGGCCTGGGTGCAGTCGATCATGCAGTCGGCCCCCGACGCGGTGCGGATGCAGAAGCGTCTGATCCGCAGCTGGCAGGACATGCCCATCGACGCCGCCATCAACGCCGCCATCGATGCTTTCGAGGAAAGCCACGCCGGCGAGGAGCCCCGCACCTATCTGACGCGGTTCCTGGGCGGCTGACCTGACGTCCCTGTCTCTGCCGGGGCAACCGGGGAGAGGATGCGATCAGGACCACGGGCTGCGCGAAAGGCCGCCGTCCCTGCGGCAATCCGACAGCAATCAGGCCCGCATCCGCCACACCGGGAAAAACCCCTTGTACAGGTCGCCACGCCCCGTCTATACCCGGCGGTGGAGAGGTGGCCGAGTGGCTTAAGGCGCTCCCCTGCTAAGGGAGTGGGGACTAATCCTCCCTCGTGGGTTCGAATCCCATCCTCTCCGCCACTTTCCCCTAAAGTTCTATCCTTAGAGCAACTTAGCCTCTCTTGAGGTTTCCACCGAGCGTCCTGCTACACACGACGCTACACAGGGAATCACATGAAGCTGCACCAAAGGGGAAGCACTCACCACATCAGGGTCAGGGTCCCGTCGGACCTGGTTGAAGTCCTTGAACGACGTGAAATCCATCAGTCTCTGCGAACATCTGACAGTCGAACTGCACAGGCTCGGGCCAGTTCGTTGAAGGTCGCTATTGTGACCGGCTTTGAAAGATTGCGTGTCGCAAGGTTGGCCTCAGCCTGTGAGAGCGATGTGGCGACCCTGGCTTCTGCCTTCCTGGAGAGTCTGGGCAGCACCCGTCGTTCTCATGCTGACAAGCTGACGACACCATCAATCACTCGTCTGGACGATCTGGCCAAGGCGTACCTGACGGAGAAAGAGAAGGCTGTCGATCCAAGGACACTGATGACAATGGATTACAGCTTTCGCATTGCAGTCCACCATATCGGCAACATCAAGCTGACGGACCTGAACCGATCCCGATGCAGGGCCTACAAGGAGGCGTTGCTTGCGACTCCCCAGTACCTTCTGAGGGAGGACAATGCCTCGAAGAATGCTGACAGGCTCTTGTCGGACAAGTCCGTCAACAAGCACCTTCAATTTCTGTCGGGGCTCCTCCGTTGGGGAGTTCGTGAGGAATTGATAGGTGGTAACCCGGCAGAGGGATTGAGTATCAGGAAGCGGGGCAGGGACTGGGACCAGCGTTTCGCGTACGACAACGAGCAGATGAAGAGGCTTCTAAACGACCTTTGGCTCCATGAGGAACGACCGGAAAGACGGTGGGTTCCATTGATAGCTGCCTACTCGGGTATGCGTCTGGAGGAGATCTGCCAACTCAGATGTTGTGATGTCGTCGAGCACGATGGGTTCTGGTGTTTCAGTGTTAACGACGAAGCGGGGCTGTTGAAGACAGCAGCAGCTCAGCGACTTGTCCCTCTCCACCCCGAGCTCATCAGACTGGGCTTCCTGGATATCGTGGAGAAATTGACTGAACGGCCCAAGCAGCGTCTCTGGAGCAATCTCCAGCCCAATCGATTGGGACGCTATTCGAACTCTGTCGGCAAATGGTTTGGTCGATACAAACGCGACCGGGGGTTTGAGGACCGGAAATATTGCTTCCACTCTTTCCGGCACACTTTCATCAACCATCTGAAGCAGGATGGGGTAGCGGAACCGATCATCCGACAGATTGTTGGGCATCAGGAGGCGTCGATCACCCTCGGTCGTTATGGCAAGGACTATGACGTCGACAAGCTACACGCCAGCCTTGGCACCATCGACTACGACCTGGAGATTGTTACACCCTGACCCTGATGTGGTGAGTGCTTCCCCTTTGGTGCAGCTTCATGTGATTCCCTGTGTAGCGTCGTGTGTAGCAGGACGCTCGGTGGAAACCTCAAGAGAGGCTAAGTTGCTCTAAGGATAGAACTTTAGGGGAAAGTGGCGGAGAGGATGGGATTCTGTGAGCCCGATCTCCCTCAGTCGTTTTCCCTTGTGCTCCCTTGAGCCTGTCAGCTTCTCCGTCGGTCGTTACCGAGCGGTTGTGTAGCAATCTATGTAGCAATATCGGGAGCACTTTTGAATCCTCTTGTCGCATAGATCCAGGTCGTTCCTTTGGGTGGATGAACGACAGAATCTGGGTGCCTTCTGTATAGACTCTGGAGGTGTCTTCAGAGTCCAGTTCACAGGATCGGCTGTCATGTACCGGTTACGACAGAGAGGACTCCTGAGAGGCCTCTGGAGGCTTCCTGAGGGGTGCTGCCATCAGGGAGGGGATCGGTAGAAGTGGGGAGCTTAAGGGGTACATGGAATCTAAAGAGGGTAATTGCTCCTAAGTATCTAATTATAATGAGTTATATGTGATCATGAGAGGTCAGGAAGACCTAAGATAGGGTAGATGAAAGGTATATCTTATGATGCACCCTTCTCATTAGAGGAACAAGAATAAGATATTGATAACATTAAATGTTTCTACATAATAGGAAGCCCTCAACCCTACCCCTTCCCTCTGTGTCGTCATGCTCTCGGAGCAATCAGAAGTGAGCTTCCTCCGACGCAACCCTTTAGGAGGGGGGAGAGGGGGAGAGGGGGACAGGGGGCCAGGTTCATATATGTGAAAGGGGCTTGAGATTTTCCCAGGGAAATTGTTTACTTTCTATTAGAAACGCGCATTACTGATTGCACCGTCTTGTTAACACAAAAACATCATCTTGGCAAAATTTGATTGTCTTTATAGGTAGATTTACGGCATGAAAAATAAGACATTTCTTGGGGTTCCGATATTTTTATGGCTTTTTCCACCGATTGCGATTGTGGTTGTTGCGGCAAATTTATTAATGTCCAACAATAAGGCAAAAGAGAAGGAAAAGAGACGTGGATAATCCTTCAGGATTTTTGGCGGTAATGCTGTTTGTAACTTGTGCAGCAGCATGGTTTCAGCATTTGTACACATGTTTTACAGAAGAGGCGTGGGGATTTCTGATTGCCGGTGCAATTTTCTTTCCTGTAGCAATTGTGCATGGCGCAGGAGTCTGGTTAGGGCTTTGGTAGTCTAGCCATCTGGGTTTGCGTGATATTTAATAAAACTGAATTTTACGCATCGCGTGACGAGCCTTGGCAGTCAAAATCGCAATATAGATCAGAGCAACATATCTGCCATGACCTCGTTTCCGGTAACATTTTATGAACAAAAAATATTCAAACCACCTATCCTACCAATTAACAATTTCTTCTAATGCCATCGCGACAAGGTCAGATGTCAAATCTGCGTCAAATTGAAACAAGTGGGCTCCATTTTCGATTCCTAATCTATACAAACAGTAAGATGACAAGGCAGATACGGGGTTGTGACCCCTTGCTTCTTTCAATATCAGCGAAAAATATTCTGCGTCTTGACCGCGAATTTTTCTAGTTCGCTCTAGGGAGGTCAGGGTATTTTGAAGCAATTCTCCCCTTTTCTGGTTCTTGGCTGCAATCTCGACTATTGTTACAATCGTCGCTTCTGGCAAACCCATTACCTTGAGAGATCCCATTCCCTTTATTTCTAATCGGATCGAACGATCATCGAGGCCATTCGCCTTCATACGATGCTCACACAGTTCTTTAATTAGTGCGCTTCTACGCTTACTACGTCCAAACACTTCCAATACCTTTCCCGCATTTGAGTTTCAATTTTTTTTCCAGAAGTCCACCGATGATGGCGTGATCCCCAGCTTTCCCCAGTTGGAGTTAAAGTCAGTTGGTTTTGTGCTTAGCTCCCCAAGTCTGGAACGCCGGATACTGGAGTTTTCCGGCTCTGTTCACCATGGCGTGCTGGCATCGCAACCATGATTATGCAGCGTGATCGGCACGTTGCAATCGATTGCGCTATGGCGCCTGACCTCGTTGCAGTCTCTGCGCCAATCCTTCAATTTTTGGCGGGCATCGGCAAGGCTTGTGAGCCAAGTGGCCGCACCCTTTATGGCAGCATCAAGTCATGAGTCGTCCTATTCCCGCCCAATTTGCGAAGGATCTTCGACGCACACAACGTGGAGGATCTGGGGCATATGACGGATGGGAATCAATGCGGGCACAGATCAGATGCGACCGTGCATGACGGAGATAACCCGGAACTTGGTGGGCAAGGCTCGGGACCATTGACCAAGCCCCTATGGCTTTGGCCGGTGTATGGCTTTGCGCTAACAGTAAGCGTTGTTTCTGTATGGGGCCTGCTCATTCATTTTGCACTTGTACCACCACCATATGCCCTGATCCCATCGCTGAACCTTTTGGAGCCTGATGGTCTGTTCGTTGATTGGCAGATAGCTGCAATCAGCCAGGATCCAGCTCTATGCGAGCAAGTGGTGCTCTCTTCACCCTTGATATCGGCGGAAAGGGTGAATGCGATGCCGGAACGAGAGGGGTGCGGTTGGGCAAATGCTATCCGTCTGAATGCAGTGGACAACATTGAGGTGAACGCCTCACCGATTGATTGTGGGACCGCTGCCGCTATGGCCCTTTGGTTGACCAAGGTAGTTGCGCCCGCTGCTAGGGAGACGCTTTCGACGACTGTACGCAAGATCACTCACTTCGGAACCTATGCGTGCCGCAACATAGCCGGAACGCCATGGAGAAGCGTTCACGCCAAAGCTGCGGCCATCGATGTTGCAGCCTTTGCAACAAGCGATGGTTCAAACCTGAGCGTACGCAGACATTGGAAGGGGAAGGATGACAGGGCAAGATTCCTTCATTCGATTGCTGATGGCACCTGTCGATATTTCAGGTCTGCGCTAAGCCCAGCTTATAACGCCGCACACCATGATCATTTCCACCTGGATAGAGGGTGGGGCAACACATGCAAATGAGGGGCTTGAGTATTCGCAGGCCCACGCACTTTCAAAAATCTTTCCGGCCCGGTGTTTGGCAAAATTATGTCCCTCATCCATACAAATTTGGCCACAATTACATATTATAAACAATCGATTATCGGTTTTAGAGGGGGAAAATTTGCATTGTAATCCAGCACCACATGAGCGTTCATACACGCACTCTGTCCCTTTTGATGTCCACACATGGTCAGATCACCCAGAATCGAACACCTTCGTTGACAGGGTATTTGCTGACCATGTTGAGGGGCAATGGATACCGAAGGACCAGAAATCCACCCCGAAGGATGCTAAGCACTATCTCAAGGTGCTGCTGCTTCACCTCTACGTCGTCTGGAAACAAAGACCCTCACTTTCAGTCGCTGTATCCATGAGGCACAAAGACTATAGGCAAGGCCGCTACAATGCCCTTCATATCTCCAAGCATACGCCCAGCCTGATACATCACCTCGACGAACAGAGCGTCATTGGGCTCAAGAAGGGGTGGAAGGACTACAAATCAGGCAAAGGGTATCAGTCGATTATCTGGCCTCTCGAACCTCTCACCGAACTCTTCAGGGCCTCTGCATTGCCTGCCGAAGCGATAGCTATTCACCCGAATGCTGAGGTGATCAGGGTCAGGGAGAGAAAGACTAGAGACCTGATCGATTATCAGGACAACGATCTGACGAAGCACTCACGAGACACACTTCGCAGTTTCAATCGCCTCATCGGCAACACTCGGATCAAGCTTGGTGGGAGCGAGCCTGGTGGCAAGTCCAACCGGTGCTACCGGAGCTTCTCAGTTGAGCCAGGCAGTGACGATCCGTTCGCTCTGGGTGGAAGGATCTATGGAGGATGGTGGCAGCAAGAAGGAGGTGCCTGGAGAGACAGGTTGACCATCAACGGTAATCCGGTCGTCGAACTTGACTACAACGCACTGCATCCAAGGCTCCTGTATGCCATGGTCGGAAGGGCGCTAGAGCACGATCCCTACCAACTCAACTCCTTCGAAAGACCGGCATCCAAGTTGCTCTTGCTCACGGCCATCAATGCGAAAGACGAAAAGGCCCTGTTCCAAGCCTTCAGAAGGCAGGCTTCATCCAAGGCCCAGACGTTGGCTGATCGTTTGGCAGAGGGGCAGGATCTGTATGATCCAGATTGGTTGGACACCTCGGACCTTGAGCATCTGGAGGCAATGCTAACGAACTTCAGCGAAGGTCATGCAGCGTTTACGAGCCTTTCATCGAAGACCAACGAGGAGCTTCGAGAGGCATTGGAAAGCCTAAAGAAGCTCAATGAGCCTATAGCTCACTTCTTCTGTAGCGACATGGGAATCAGGCTCCAGCGAACCGATAGCGACATATGCATGAAGGTCATAGATGATTTGATTGGCAGGGGTATCCCGGTGCTTCCCATCCATGATTCGTTCATAGTGGAGAAGTGGCACGAGGAGGTGCTTCGAGAGGTGATGGAAAGATCCGCACTCGAGATTGTTAGATTCCCGGTGAGGGTGGATGTGAAATAGGGATCGCCCGAATGATACCGGATCAATTTAGAGGAATGTAAATTGCCCTTACCATGGAATCGATTACCCGAAGACGCTATCATGGCTGTGATTCAATCGGCGAATACGACACTTCAAATGGAAACGGAAAGATTTGGCTTTCCGGCTATTTCTCTGATTGAAAAACCTCATAAAAACGCGGCAGTTGAGGCGTATTTTCTCGGTCTTATTGAGGGTTTTACACTCGGCGTGCTCAAGGCTAGGGGTCATATTAGCTACTACGGAAGAAAACAGATCAAACTCAAGGGGCGTTCTGCGAAGATGTTTGATGACGCGATGCATGCCGCAACTCGATTGAGCCATCGTTCAGATACTTCAGCCTTAATTTTCTGGCAATCTTTCTACGCTGGAGGTGATGTGATTAACATGTCCACTGAAAAACCTGTCGATGAAGCATTTTCACAACGCCTATACCATTCAATAAATACCCATCAGGAATCTTATCAAATTGGAAGAGAAGATGCTTTCTACCAAATCAGCATAGCAAGCACAGGATTGTTCGAGCCGACTCGCCGTTTTGAGGAGTATTTCAAAAATATTTCTTGATTGCCCCCCCTATCCCATTAATTTCCCTGGGAAAATCTCAAGCCCCTTTCACATATATGAACCTGGCCCCCTGTCCCCCTCTCCCCCTCTCCCCCCTCCTAAAGGGTTGCGTCGGAGGAAGCTCACTTCTGATTGCTCCGAGAGCATGACGACACAGAGGGAAGGGGTAGGGTTGAGGGCTTCCTATTATGTAGAAACATTTAATGTTATCAATATCTTATTCTTGTTCCTCTAATGAGAAGGGTGCATCATAAGATATACCTTTCATCTACCCTATCTTAGGTCTTCCTGACCTCTCATGATCACATATAACTCATTATAATTAGATACTTAGGAGCAATTACCCTCTTTAGATTCCATGTACCCCTTAAGCTCCCCACTTCTACCGATCCCCTCCCTGATGGCAGCACCCCTCAGGAAGCCTCCAGAGGCCTCTCAGGAGTCCTCTCTGTCGTAACCGGTACATGACAGCCGATCCTGTGAACTGGACTCTGAAGACACCTCCAGAGTCTATACAGAAGGCACCCAGATTCTGTCGTTCATCCACCCAAAGGAACGACCTGGATCTATGCGACAAGAGGATTCAAAAGTGCTCCCGATATTGCTACATAGATTGCTACACAACCGCTCGGTAACGACCGACGGAGAAGCTGACAGGCTCAAGGGAGCACAAGGGAAAACGACTGAGGGAGATCGGGCTCACAGAATCCCATCCTCTCCGCCATCAAGTCCTTGTTTTTGTTGATATATTTATGTTATCATGGGCCGCCTCCCGGAACCCCCGGCTTCTGCGGGGCTCCGCGCCTTGATACCCCCAACTGCGAACCCGAGAACGCTTTGGCGTGTCGATTCTCCACGCGCCCGGGTCGCTTTTCTCTACCGGCGTTTCAGCGGTTCGCTTTGGTGTTTGATTGTATGCGGCTCAGCTGAAGCCCAGCAATGCCCTCTGATCATCCCAGTGCAGCGGCAGGTCGATGCGCTTGATCAGCGTCTCGGCGGTGAGCTCCGGCGGCTGTCGCCCGTCAAGGATCGCCTCGGTGATGTCGGGTGCAAGGAATGCCAGCGGCAGGACCTGGCTGATGTAGCGGTCACTGACACTTTCTAATCGGGCGATGTCCGAGAGGGTAGCCACCCGGCCCTGCTTGAGGTCGTCGAACCAGGCATGGGCCTGCACGACGCAGCGGATGAGGCGTTGGTCCGGATTTGCCGGTGCCTCTCCCTTGTTGGGTCCATCAAGCACCAGCCGCATCTCGACGCCGCGCTTTCGGATGCAGGTCGGGATGTGGTGGGTGATTGTGGTGTCGGGCAGTTCGGTCATCGATGACAGGTCGAGCGTGATCTCGATCCGGTCGCTGCCGAGCACGACACGGTCCACGAGAACGTGAGGATGATTCCTGATTCCGATAGAGCTTGGATGGCTGGTGGCGTTCCCCGTGCCCGGGTTGGTGCTTTCGGAGACCTTGCCCAGTAGCGCGCCGATCCGGTCTGCGGGGATGCCGCTGTCCCGTGCAGCCTCTGCCAGCCGTGCCGGGTTGCTGATCAGTGCCGTGATGGCATCAGCGGTGATCCGCTCGATCTCCCGTGCCGGGAGTCTCCAGCCGCTATCGGTGGTGCTCTCCCCCACGGTGCCATTCACCAGGTGCCGTGAGACGTAATAGCGATAGCGCCTGCCGGACTTCACCGCATGACTGGGTGTCAGGGGACGGCCATCGGAATCGAACAGCTTGCCCATCAGCGGGCTGGGTTCCGTCCTGCGGGAGGGCATGCTGCGCTTCCGCCCCCGGTTGGAGATCAGCTTCTGCTGTACGGCGTCCCATGTGGTCAGGTCGATGATGGCTGGATGCAGCCCCTCGTGTATCTCGCCCTTGTGAGCGATGCAGCCAATGTAGAGCGGATTGCCCAGCAGCTTGTAGATGTAACCCCGCGACAGCGGACGCCCGCCACCTGACCGCTTCGATGCGGGTGCATCGTTCTCTATCGGCCCTTCCGCCTTGTCCTCGCTTTCACCAACTCCCCTGCGCCTGACCTTGGTGGTGAGCCCAAGGTCATCGGCAGCTTGCTTCACATGCCGGACATTCCCCAGTTCGAGATAAAGCTCGAAGACCTTTCTGACTGTTCCTGCTTCCTCCTCGTTGATGGTGAGGGTCCTGCCATCGGGCTCGTAGCCGAGCGGTACGAAGCCGCCCATCCACATGCCCTTGCGCTTGGAGGCGGCGATCTTGTCGCGGATGCGCTCTCCCGTGACCTCGCGCTCGAACTGGGCGAAGGACAGCAGCATGTTGAGGGTCAGCCTTCCCATGGAGGTGGTGGTGTTGAACTGCTGGGTGATGGAGACGAAGGAGACATCATGCGCATCCAGCACATCGACGATGCGCGAGAAGTCGGCCAGCGAGCGCGTCAGGCGATCGACCTTGTAGACGATGATGGTGTCGATCTTCTGTGCCTCGATATCCGCCAGCAGGCGGGCCAGGGCCGGGCGATCCATGGTGCCGCCGGAGAAGCCGCCATCATCATAGAGGTCGGGCAGCAGCTTCCAGCCTTCGCCGACCTGGCTGCGGACATAGGCCTCGCAGGCTTCGCGCTGGGCATGCAGGGAGTTGAAGTCCTGGTCCAGTCCGTCCTCGGTGGACTTGCGGGTATAGACCGCACAGCGCCGGACCGAGTTCTCGGTCCTTCTGCGTTTGCTTCCCTTGTCACCAGTGACAGTCATGTCTTCTGACCCTTCAGGCCGAAGAACCGGGGGCCGGACCAGCGGGTGCCGGTGATCTCGCGAGCGACGGCAGAGAGGGAGGACCATTCCCGGCCTCGGTACTGGACGCCCTTCTCGAGGATGATCACCTCGTGGGTGACGTCCTGCCAGTCACGCAGCAGGCGGGTGCCGGGCTTGATGGTCACGGCGGATGCGGAACGATGGTGATCGCTGGCAGACGTAGACGTCTTGCCATCACGCATGGACCTTGCCGCCCGTTCCAGCTGACGGACAAGGACAGCAGGCACTCCGCCCGCTGCTTCCAGCTGCGTCTCGTGTGCCACGGCACGCACGAGGATATTCCTGCGCATGTACTTCGGCGGTGGATGGCTGAAGGCCTCTTCCCAGCGTATGTGAAGCTCGGACTTGTCGAGACCGGACAGGGCATCGAGATCCTTGTGCGAGACCTTGCCCTGCCGCTTTGCCGACCGCCTGCTCACGGGATGATCCGGTAGACACGGCCACGGCCTTCCACCTTCTCCGACATCACTTTGAGCCCGAGCTTCTTGCGGACGATGCTGCTGATGGCGCCACGCACGGAGTGCTGTTGCCAGCCGGTGGCCTGCACCAGTTCGTCGAGGCTGGCACCACCGTCGCGTCGGAGCAGGTCGACCAGCAGGGACTGGCGGGTGCCTGGGCGGATGGTGTTCTTACCACCAGCTCGACCCGATGCTGCCCGCTCACTGGTCTCCGCGACACCAACGCAAGCGTGCTTGGTATCAGCATCTTGCGGAGGTTCTGCGCCAGAGGCGTCAGGCACGGAGCCACTGGGGGAGCCGGCTCCCACCTCTCCAGTGCTGGTACCCTCGTCATCGTCGGCATCGACACCGATGGCGTCCAGGCCAGCGCGGGTGATGGCGAGGGCAAACCTGTTGCCGTCCTTATCACTGCGCCAGACCCGGTCTTGGCCATGACAGGCACCAATTTGAACAGAACCGGTAGCATGCAATCCGGCGCTTGCTATTCCCTTCCCTTGCAGTGGGCGCTCTTCGACCAGACCCTTGCGAAGCAGGCTCGAGAGCACCGACGCGATGGCGCCTCCGTTGATGGTCAGGCAGTTGGGCAGTGGCAGGACGAAGCCACCCTCTGCCTGTGCGGCGTTAGACAGGATGACGAGCTGGGTGTCGGTGAGGTGGAACATGAGAGCCTCCCTGGGTCAGGGAGGCGTTTCGATCGGCGGGACCTCAGTGGTCAGCCGATACGCCTCCCACGACCCAGGGCCCTGCCGATCGGTCGGTCAGGGCCTGCACAGGGGAGGTCGAACGAGGGCTCAGGGGATGGTCAACTCCGCAGGCCAAGCAATGCTTGCCTGAGTGTGACAGTCCAGACCGAAATTCAGTTCGGTGAGACAGGCAGGGATGCTGATTTGCCAACAATGATTTGAGGTCACTCGGCAATCGGCACGTGAACCGCCCCGGGATTGCCGGAGGCCGTTTGGTTTGAGTTACGCCGCCACGCTCTGTTCGTCCAGCATGGCGTAGTATCGTTGTTCGGCTTCAGCAGGCGGGATGTTGCCGATCGGCTCCAGCAGTCGCCGGTTGTTGAACCAATCCACCCATTCCAGAGTGGCGAACTCTACGGCCTCGAACGATCGCCATGGTCCGCGGCGGTGAATCACCTCGGCTTTGTAGAGGCCGTTGATGGTCTCGGCGAGGGCGTTGTCATAGCTGTCGCCGACGCTCCCTACCGACGGCTCGATCCCAGCCTCGGCCAGCCGCTCCGTGTATTTGATCGAGATATACTGGCTTCCCCGGTCGCTATGATGGACCAGGCCACTGCGATGTGTAGGCCGTCTGTCGTGAAGCGCCTGTTCCAGGGCGTCGAGCACGAAGTTGGCGTGCGCCGTGCGACTGACGCGCCAGCCGACGATGTACCGGGCGAAGACGTCGATCACGAACGCCACATAGACGAAGCCCGCCCAGGTGGCGACGTAGGTGAAGTCGGAGACCCATAGCCGGTTGGGAGCCGGAGCCTGGAACTGTCGATTGACCTGATCGAGCGGGCACGGCGCCCCCTTGTCGCCGACCGTCGTCCGGATCGTCTTGCCGCGAATGACACCCTGAAGCCCGAGTTCCCGCATCAAACGAGAGACGGTGCAGCGGGCGACGTCATGGCCCTCGCGCTGGAGTTGCCGCCATACCTTCCGCACGCCGTAAACGCCGAAGCTCTCTTCGAAGACCCGGCGGACCTCGACCTTCAACGCGAGATCACGCCTCGCACGCTCAGACAGCAGCGACGGATCGCGTCGCCGGGCCAGGTGATCGTAGTAGGTGGAAGGGGCAATCGGCAGCATCCTGCAAATCGGCTCGACCCCGAACTCCGCCCGATGATCGTCGATGAAGGCGATCATCGCTTGAGTGGGCGGTCGAGCTCCGCCTGGGCGAAATATGCTGACGCCTTCCGCAGGATCTCGTTGGCCTGCCTGAGTTCACGGTTCTCCCGTTCCAGAGCCTTCAGCTTCTCGGTGATATCACTCGGGACGCCGGCGACAACCCCGTTATCGATCTCGGCCTTCTTGACCCATCCCGACAGCGTCCAGGGCGCACAGCCGATCTTGCCCGCAATGGAGGTGATCGCCGCCCACCGAGACGGATACTCGTCAAGGTGCTCCCTCACCATCCGAACGGCTCGCTCGCGCACCTCAGGTGAAAACTTGTTCGTCGTACTGCTCATGATGGCCCCTTCTTCTCAGGAGTTGGGGCCTCCGACAATCCCGGGGCGGTTCATTGTTGCGGATCGTCATATAGGCGACGCCAGGTCTCTTGGTGACTATGGAAGCGCGCGACCACGCGTTCTCGACGGCAACATCATCCGGTCCGGCAAATGCCGGAGCGCTCGCGATCACGAAAAGGAGCATCAGGTAAATCCACCTAATCTCCTTCAATGATCCAAGACAGCAAGCCATGGTCTCCAATCATCCCTTCACTGCGGCGACTTCCGTTGCGACCAGCGCCCTCAACTCTGCTTCCCCGAAGCGTTCAAGCGGCTTCCCATTGACAAAGAAAGTAGGTGTCTTCCGGACGCCAACTGTCTTCACATCAGCCAGATCCTGTTGAAGGACCCGTGTCGTCTGTGGGGCCTGCATCTGTGTCCGTGCCGTCTCTTGGTCCAAACCTGCCGAAATGGCCATTCTGTAAAGGACATCCGAGTTCATCTTGCCATGAGAAGCCCATTGCGGCTGGCTCCAGAGGATAAAATTCAGAACTTCCTCGAACTTGCCCTGAGCGCGTGCCGCTTCAAGGATACGGACGGCCACCTCGGATGTTTCACCATGAAGCGGCGTGTACCTGATGACGACTCGAACGGTATCGGCGTGCTCCTTCATGATATCTTTGACTATGGGATGAAAGGCGCGGCACGCTTCACAAGCCGGGTCGAAAAATTCTACAATTGTAACTGGCGCATCCTTCGGACCTAGAATCGGCGAATGCGGTCGGATGAGTGCCTGCGCGAATGTTGAATCGACTGTCGATACCTCAGCTGTTGATGCGGGCCTAGTGGCGTACCACGCTGCGCTACCGAAACCGGCTGCGCCCACGGCAAGAACAGATAAGATCAGTGCACGGCGGTTCATTCGGTTCTCTCCTTGAGCGAGAAAGTGGACAGCAGCGCTATCAGTGCAAAAGCAGCCGCCGCCAAGAGGGGAATCGGAATACCGAGGACGACTTGATTGTCATCAGTACATGATGGGCCGGAAGCAGTGCAGGGCTTGATGCTTTCCGGGATAACACCGACGTACAAGCCCAGATGCCAGAGGGCCACCACGCCGCCACCGATTGCCAGGACAATCCCGTAACGCCCGACCCGCGGATCTCGCCACCAGAGTCCCAGTCCGAGAACAATCACCAGAGGGAACATGAAGGCCCGCTGGAACCAGCACAGATTGCACGGTGTCTGGCCCAGGACTTCTCCGATGAATAGCACTGATAGCGAAGCGGCCAGCGCCACGATCCAGGCCAGAATGAGTGCGGTTTCTCCCGAAATTCGGCGCATGAGTGTCAAAGCCTCGCTTTCAGATCGGCAAGAATTTCCTCCGCCGCCGTGCCATAAGGCCACGAATCTGCAAACCCCGCCTGAGGATCAAACAACAGGAGATGCGATGTATGGCTCATTGTGTAGCCGCCCGGCGCAGAAGCTTCTTCAATCTTCTCGTAGAAGATCGGGAAAGTTTCGGCGGTGCTGGCAATCTGGTCCGGCGTACCTGTGAGCCCAACGATGCCGGCCCCAAACAAGGGCATAAACTCAGCCAGGGCTTCCGGGGTGTCCCGCTCAGGATCGATCGATATGAAGATTGGCTGCACATCGGAAGACTGATCTCCCAGACTTTCCATGACCGCAGCAACTTCGGCCAAGGTTGTCGGGCAGATATCGGGGCAATTGGCGAAGCCGAAAAACACCAGCATCCAGCGTCCCTGATAATCCTTCTCCGTTCGAACGACACCTTGATGGTCGGTCAGTTGAAATGCTGCGCGAAAAGCCGGTTCAGCAGCTTCTTCGCGTTTCTCAATCTGCCTTATCGTTTCCCATTGAAGAGCAATGAAAGCCAGGAGGGCGACACCCGCCAGAACCCACAGAGCCCTTCGAACTATTGAAAGTCGCATACCCGTTTGCCCAAACCCAATCCGCAATTGGATACTTGGATAAATGCTCTAGCAGCTAGAGGGTCAAGACGAAAAACACTACGGCTTCTCCAGCGCACATTTCTATAGTAGCTATAGATATCAGGAGGCTACCAATGCTCACCATCGGCAAACTTGCGAAGAAGACAGGAACCAAGGTTCAAACCATTCGCTACTACGAGCAGATTGAACTGATGCCGGAACCGGGAAGGACAGAAGGCGGTCAACGACGCTATGGGGACGCCGAGCTTGACCGCCTCTCGTTCATTCGTCACTCAAGGCAACTAGGGTTTTCGCTGGACGCCATTCGGGAGCTTCTGGATCTCAGCGACAATCCTGACCGGCCTTGCAACGAGGCCGATGCCATCGCACGCCGACAGCTCAAACAGGTCGAACAGCGACTGTCGCGCCTCGATGCCTTGCGTACGGAGCTGAAACGCATGGTTCGGGAATGCAGCGGCGGTCATACAAGTGATTGCAGGGTCCTCGAAGTGCTTCGTGATCACTCGGAATGCCTCACTGATCATCAGGATTTGAACGACTGAACACGGGGGCTGTCGAGCTGTTCCGTGTGCATTCGAACTCGCGGATGATCGATGAAACGCGGAGGCTTCATTTTTCTCTTGAACCTATAGTCACTAGAGCAATTACATTACCGCCATCGTCAAGAGAGGAGCGGTTCGATGAAGGTTCCACCGTTAGTTCAAGTTCTTGTTGCAGGAGCCTTTGCTTGGGGCCTGAGTGAAGGCCTGCCAGTCTGGCAGTTCGACGGCGCTCTGGTGACTGTTGCGGTCTGGATCGCCAGTATTGCGGGTGCCGGATTTCTGGCTATCGCACTGAACATCTTCCGTATTCACAAGACGACCTTTGATCCCCTGAACCCGTCCAAGGCTCAGAAACTGGTTGTGTCAGGTCTTTACCGCATAACCCGGAATCCGATGTATGTCGGAATGGCATTCCTGTTGTTGGGATGGTGTCTCTATCTTGGAGACGTAATTGCGTTTCTAGCAATTGCCTTGTTCGTGGTGTCCATGAATCACTTGCAAATCAAGGCCGAAGAAAGCGCGTTGCAGGACAATTTTGGCGACGACTACTTGCGGTACACGCAGCGCGTGCGACGTTGGCTTTGATGCTGGAGAAACGAAATGGCTAATTGTTGTGGAAATGACGCCAAGTTTGATGGCGTCTCGGATGATTATAAACGCAGGCTTTGGATCGTCATCGCGATCAACGCTATGATGTTCACAATCGAAATGATTGCCGGGCAATACGCGGAGTCACAGGCGTTGCAGGCCGATGCGCTCGACTTCCTGGGCGATACGCTGACCTACGGGATCTCACTTGCGGTCATTGGCGCGTCTGTGCGCATTCGTACAAACGCCGCTTTGGCCAAGGGCATCAGCCTGATGCTGATGGGCGCATGGGTGTTCGGTTCGACCATGTATCGTGTTTTCTACACCGGCGTACCAGAAGCCGGGATCATGGGTGTAATCGGCTTGATGGCCCTCATGGCCAACCTCGCCAGCGTGTTCATCCTGATGGCTTACAAGGACGGTGACTCCAATATCCGATCAGTCTGGCTGTGCTCCAGAAATGATGCGATTGGCAATATTGCCGTCATGATTGCCGCGCTGGGCGTTTGGGGAACGACCACAGGGTGGCCTGACCTGATTGTCGCCTCGATCATGGCCGGATTGTTCCTGTCATCTTCCGTACAGATCATTCGCCAGGCGCTTGAAGAACGCCGCGAGGAAAATGCTCATACTCCCACAACCGCATGACGGCTGTGGGATAATGGCGGTCGCCAGACTTCGTCTTAAGCACTCCCGCTACTTCCGGGTGCTTTCACGGCTTCTGATCTGGAGAAAATGATCAGAACGCAGCCCAGAAAGATTGCGCTGTCCGCCAGATTGAAAACAGGCCACGCCCAGCTTTGATAGTGAAGAAGAATGAAATCTGTAACCGCGCCCTGGCGAAGCCGATCGATGATGTTGCCCAAAGACCCGCCGACAATCAGCGCAGCACCGTGAGGGGGAAAGAATGAGTTTCGCCGGAATGCAAACGCCGCAATCCCCAGCGTTACAGCGAGTAACACCAAGGCGAGGACAATTTGCTGATTGCCCAACGTGTCTGTCAAAAGACCAAAGCTGACACCGCTGTTGAAACTCAAGACAAACGAAAAGAACGAGGTGACCTGAATTTCCACAGCACGGCTGGCAATGAGGACAATAGCCGCGTACTTCGAAGCTTGATCAACGACGATGACCGACACGATCATCATGACGATGATTGCAATTCTCGACTTTCGACTCGTTTCAACCATCATGTCCCGATCTCTAATTGAGCAAGGCGGTGGGCAGCCAGATCACGATCTGGGGCATGAAAAGCACGAACCCAATGACCATTAGCTGCATGGCCACCAAGGGCACAACACCCCTGTAAATCTGCATGATATTGATTTCCGGCGGCGCCGCACCTTTCAGAAAAAACAGCGAGAACCCGAAGGGTGGCGTCAGGAAGGAGGTCTGCAGCACAAGCGCGATCAGCGCTGCGATCCATACTTTCGCCAACGGTGCTGACCCCACATAGGCAGCGAAATCCAGGTCTCTGATAACGGGATACAGGATTGGCAGAGACACCAGAATGATCTCGATCCAATCGATAAAGAATCCGAGGACGAACAGGATCAACAAGATGATCAGCAGGATCTGAAAATCCGATATTGCCAGCCCGTCAAACAACCCCTCCGCAATATCGTCGCCACCATAAAAACGAAATACCAGGGAGAATATACTGGCCCCCAGCACGACAAAAAACACCATTGCCGTCAGAATCATTGTGCGATGAAGCGCCTGCTTCAGAAGTGAGAAATCCGGGCCGCGATAGACGAAAATCAGCCCGGCAGCGCCGATGGCGCCAACCGCCGCCGCCTCAGAGGGCGCAACGATGCCGGAAATGATCGCGGCGAGAACAAGCAGGATCAAACCCACCGGCAACACGAAGCCACGCAGAACGTATCTAGCGATGGAAATTTCCGACTTTTCGTCACCGGTCACAGAGGCCGCTCGCGGCCTCAGAATGTCCATGACGACAAAGTACGTCGCAAATACCAGAGCGAGGATGAGCACCGGAACAATAGGCGCGAGGAACACTGATGCGATCGTTGCTTCAAGCGCGTCAGAAAGGAAAAAGAGCATGATGGCCGGGGGCGCGATCACACCGAGCGTCCCGGCTGCCGCGATAGCTCCCGTCGCAATCTCTGGCCGGTAACGCTGCTCCAGCATTGTCGGCAACGCAGCCAACGTAATCGTCGCCACCGATGCTCCGACAACACCTGCCATCGGCGCCAGCAGAAGGCCGATGACAATAGCCGAAACGCACATGTTGCCGGGAATCTTGGAGATCAGCTTCTGCAAACAAAGCAGAAGCTCGCGCGCCGCCCCGCTCATCTCCAGCGCCACCCCCATGAACAACAGCAGCGGCACAGCTGGATAAACAAGGTTCTCTCCGATCGCGCTGTAGATGCGATACGGGATCAGAAAGAACGATTGGATCGGAAATTCATCGATTGCCAGTCCCAGGACTGCGAAACCGATTCCAACCCCGGCGAGAACGCCACCCACCGGAAAACCGCTGAACAACAGCATAGCAAGCGAAACCAGCATCAGTATGGGAAGATAATCGACCAAAATCATCCCGGATCGCCCCCGTCTCGCCTGTCAGTTCCCGCAAGACGAACGCACGCGGCGAGTAAGAGAAACAGCGCCCCGGCCGGCAGCGCGGCCTTTATGATCCAGCGGGAGGACAAGCCCAATGCCGCCCTTGAGCCTTCATCCTGCACGAATGATATCCAGGCCATGCGCGAGCCGAACCAGAGAATGGTGAGCGCAAGTGGAATCAGAAGGACGATAAGTAGGGTGCGTTCGGTCCTCTCACGCCAGATTGGCGTAAGACGTTGCCGAATGACATCGACGCGCACATGCTTGTCGGTCAAATAGGTGAATCCTATTCCGAACATCACGCAGGCAAAGAAGAAATGCCAGGTCAGTTCCTGCAAAGGTGTCGAGCCGAGTTGAAGGAATCGTCGCGTCGCAATATCGAATATTGAAGTGAGCGCCAGCCCCGGAAGAAAGACAAATGCTGCGATGTTCCCCGCCAACGCAACAACGCGGTGCGCCAAGCCCTTTGATCCTGACATGCTGCATCTCCCTGTCCCCCGCACACCGTTGCCCAAGACGAGTCGGGATGATCCGAGGCCTGACTATGCAGGTTCAAGTAACTAGAGATTCAAGCGAAAAATCAGACGTTCGCTCGGCTTGTCGCCATTACAGATCAGATCTTTTGGGGTGAGTTGGCCAGAGCTTCAACGATGCGGCAGCTTGCGACCAATTCGCCATCACAGGCCTGGATTGCTACTTCAAGTTCAGATCTTAGGGCTGACATGCGCGCTATCCTGAGATCAACCTTCGCCAGATGTGCCTTGGCGATTCTGGTCACATCCGCGCAGGGATGATGAATTTGTCCCGTAATATCGAGCAACACACGCACATCTTTTTGAGAGAACCCCATCTCGCGGCTATTCTTGATAAATCGAAGCAAGCCGAGATGGATCTGGTCATAGATCCGTGTGTTACCTGGCGACCGCCTTGGTTCCGGGAGCAGTCCAATTTTCTCATAATATCGGATGGTAGCGGGCTTGCATCCGGTTAATGCAGCAAGTCGTCCAATCGAAAATTCAGTAATGGACATCCTGCACCTTGTTCAAAGTACGCCAAACCATGATCATTGTTGTGCAATCATGGGCTGCATATCTGATCGATAAGTATCAAACACCAATTAGATATCCATGCCGTCAATCTATCACACGGTTGGTTCAGGATCGACATCCAGCTGCATTTGACGCCATTGGACCTGCATATACCAAGTGACGATGCCCTTGGTGCAATCGACGCAGACGATCGGGCGATACAAGCTGCAAAAGGGGTCAATTGTGTGATGCCACCAATTGACCTTCCTGTAAGTGGAAGGTATATTTGGGCTACATGATACGCTCTCTGCTCACGTTTGCACTGATTGCTTTGCTGATGGCACCTCAGTTTGTCACAGCGAAGGACCATCATGATGCGATGGTCGGTGCCGCAGGTTCCGAGACGCCACAATCCGATAGCCATACATGTGCAGAAATGGATACGGATTGTGGTCAGGCGGATATCGTACTCTGCTGTGACATGATCGTGGGCCACTGTACGACCGCGATGAGCGTTCCCGGATCTATGACATTCGCGAACTTGGCGGACGGCAGCTCCGGAAATCACCTTCCCGAAGACCTTGTTCTCGACGGTCAATCTCCATCATTTGATCCGCCACCACCGCGAGTTTGAAGCTTATTCCCACGCACTGGATTGCCTGAAGAGCGCACGCTCTTTCGGGCGGTATAAGCTTGAAACAACGCGAAAGAACCAAAGATCATGAAATTTTCCCGTAAGCGCAGAGGCCTTGTGGCCCTTGCCCTCTCCACGATGCTCGTTTCGGGCATGACTCAGACAACCTTTGCCGCTGGCTCGCATGACGGCGGACATGGCGACAAGAAATCCGAAAAATCAGAAATCGGTTACCCGGGAAAGGCGTCTGCCACGACCCGCTCGATAACCGTGGAAATGTATGACACCTACTACAAGCCTGAGAAGCTTGAGATCAAGGAAGGTGAGACAGTCCGTTTCGTTGTCGTGAATAAGGGAGAACTTGTTCACGAGTTCAATATCGGAACTCCGAAATCTCATGCGGAACACCAGCCGCAGATGATGGAGATGATGGAGAAGGGGGTGCTGGAGATTGACAGGATCCGTCATGACAAGATGCAGCACGGAGAGGGCGGCATGAGCCACGATCACGCCAACAGCGCGTTGCTGGAGCCCGGGCAGTCAGCGGAGATTGTCTGGACATTCGACACAGAGGCGAAGCTCGAGTTCGCCTGCAACGTCCCAGGCCATTATCAGTCCGGCATGGTCGGACCGATCAAGCTCAACGACTGACAGGTCGAATGGAGGCATCAACATGCGTATTCGCAATCTGACTGCCGCCATTGTGGCGCTGGGGCTTTCAGCCCCGGCGCTCGCTGGCGAGTACAATCTCACAGTTGATCGTGTGGAGATCGACACCGGGAACTTCACCAAGACGGGCATCGGCTACAACGGCGCAACGCCTGGTCCGGTTCTGCGGTTCAAGGAAGGTGAAGATGTCACCATCAACGTGACAAACAACCTGTCCGAGGACACGTCTGTCCACTGGCACGGCCTGATCCTGCCTTATCAGCAGGACGGTGTCCCGGGGATCAGCTATGACGGCATCAAGCCTGGTGAAACTTTTACCTACAGGTTTCCGATCGTGCAGAACGGCACCTACTGGTTCCACAGCCATTCAGGCTTTCAGGAGCCGGACGGAGCCTATGGCGCTCTTGTCATCGAACCAAAGGAGCGCGAACCCTACAGCTATGACCGCGAGTACGTGGTCCAGTTGACGGATGCGCATCCGCATTCGGGCGACCGCATCTTGCGCAACCTCAAGATGATGCCGGACTACTACAATCGAAAGCAACGCACGTTGCTCGATTTCTTCGATGACGCCGGAGAAAAGGGCCTCGACAAGGCACTCTCGGATCGGGGCGACTGGGGCGAGATGCGCATGATGCCGACTGACATCGAGGATGTTCACGGCTACACGCCACTGATCAACGGCAAGGGACCGGATCAGAATTGGACCGGTATGTTCAAGTCTGGCGAGCGTGTACGCCTTCGCTTCATCAATTCCTCGGCAATGACCTACTTCGATCTCCGCATTCCAGGGCTGAAGATGACGGTGGTGCAAGCGGATGGTCAGAATGTTCAGCCCGTGGTTGTCGATGAACTTCGCATCGCTGTCGCTGAGACATACGATGTGATTGTCCAGCCGACCGAGGACAGGGCTTACACCATATTCGGTGAATCGATGGGGCGCACCGCGTATGCCCGCGGAACGCTGGCCTCCCAAGAGGGCCAGACAGCAGAAGTGCCGGAGATGCGCAAGGATCCGTTGCTGACCATGGCGGACATGGGGATGTCCGGAATGAATATGTCGGGCATGGACATGTCTGATGGGGGCGGACACGGCGGCCATGGCTCTGGCGGTCACGACACCCTGGCTGCCATTACCGGCGAAAGCATGGACCATTCCAAGATGGGTAATGACATGCCGAAGAAGGACGGCGGGATGGACCACTCCAAGATGGGCCATGACATGCCGAAGAAGGACGGCGGGATGGACCACTCCAAGATGGGCCATGACATGCCGATGAAGGACGGCGGGATGGACCACTCCAAGATGGGCCATGACATGCCGAAGAAGGACGGCGGGATGGACCACTCCAAGATGGGTCATGACATGCCGAAGAAGGACGGCGGGATGGACCACTCCAAGATGGGCCATGACATGCCGAAGAAGGACGGCGGGATGGACCACTCCAAGATGGGCCATGACATGCCGAAGAAGGACGGCGGGATGGACCATTCGAAGATGGGCCATGACATGCCGATGAAGGACGGCGGGATGGACCATTCGAAGATGGGCCATGGCGCAATGGCCAAGGGCGCGGACCCATTCTATGCACCTGGCAGCGGTCTGACGCCGGAAGCTGCGAATGGCGGCAAGTTCCTGTCCTACGCAGATCTCAAGGCCCAGAACCCTCTCTACGTGGATCGCCCGCCTACTAGGGAGATCAAAATGGAACTGACGGGCAACATGGAGCGCTATATCTGGTCCATTAATGGTGTGAAGTACAAAGACGCAGACCCGATTGTATTGCAGTACGGAGAGCGTGTGCGCTTCAAGTTCATCAATGGAACAATGATGACGCATCCGATGCATCTGCATGGCATGTGGTCGATTCTCGACGTCGGCGCCGGCAAATGGAATCCGATCAAGCATGTCGTCAGTGTCGCGCCAGGCACTACGGTTTACATGGAGACAGAGGTCGATGCGCCGGGTGAGTGGGCCTTCCATTGCCATCTTTCCTATCACGCTGATACCGGCATGTTCCGCAAGGTGATTGTCGAAGGCGGACCATCTGACAAGGCAGCCTCTCTGTCTGCCGATGGGAAGGGCTGATTGATGCGGAAACTTCTGAAACTGGTAACTGGCGCGCTCGTTGCTCCAGCACTGTTCATTCCGGCCTCTGCATTCGCAGAGCCAATTGTCTGGGGTATCCAGGCCGAACAGGCCGAATATCGTATCAATGAAGGGTCGGATATCTTTGCCTGGGACTTCGACGCAATGGTGGGTAGGGACGAATTGAAGTTCGTCTTTCGAAGCGAGGCCGAATATGCCATTGCCGAAGACAGTTTCGAGACGCTGGAGAACCAGCTTCGACTGCAGACTCCAATCTCGGACTTCTTTGACGCCGTGGTTGGTGTGCGATTGGATACACCGGAAGGTCCCGACCGGATCCATGGTGTGATCGGTCTGCATGGGCTGACGAAGCAGTGGTTCGAAGTCGATGCTGATCTGTTCATCTCCGACAATCCGTCTGCGCGGTTCGAAGTTGAGTATGAAGGGCTGATCACGAACCGGATCATCTTCGTGCCCAGCATCGAACTGGATATCCCGTTCACGGATGATCCGGCGGTTGGCAATGGTGCTTTCGCCCCGACGCTCGAAGTGGGCGGACGACTGAGTTACGACCTCGTTGACCGTCTGGTCTCGCCCTATGTCGGCGTTCATTACGAACGGAAGTTTGGCGCGACAGCGGATCTGGCCAGGGCCGGAGGTGAGGACGCTGGTGCGGTGTTCTTCGTGATTGGTGCACGGTTTCTCTTCTGATTTGTTCAGCCCGGTAGCGCCCATCTGCTGCCGGGCTGCACAGCTCGTGAATGCCTACGTCTTTCACATCTTTCACATCAGAATTATTGAATCTGTTGCATGAACAATCTTGACGATGTTCTGCATTGGGCGATGACATTCATCGGGCTTCAGCTTGGTGATGGATCCCCAGTGTGGCTCCACCCTCTCTTACATGTTGTATAGAGGTGGTTCGGTTCGTTTGAACAGTTTCGAGCCGTTTCTTAGGTGGATTTTCCGCTTGGTTATGCCGCCACCGGGATTGGTTGCAACTTGATGTGATATGCCTGATCGGGCGTTTGCCCTTCCAGCGATGAATGCGGTCTCCTTGTGTTGTAGAAGGCCAGGTATCGGTCGATGCCCTGTCGGGCGGCTGACACGCTTTCATAGGCGTGCAGATAGACCTCCTCGTATTTGACGCTGCGCCAGAGCCGTTCGACAAACACGTTATCGCGCCAAGCGCCCTTGCCATCCATGCTGATCTGGATGTCGGCGTCCTTCAGCGCCTTGATGAAGTCAATGGACGTGAACTGTGATCCTTGGTCCGAGTTCATGATCTCCGGCTTGCCATATCTGCGCAGGGCATCATTCAAGGCCTCCAGACACGGCGCTGTTTCCAGCGTCACCGACAGCCGCCAGGCCAGAACCTTGCGGCTGAACCAGTCCAGAACGGCGACCAGATAGACGAACCCTCGGGCCATGGGAATGTAGGTAATATCCATGGCCCAGACCTGATTGGGCTGCGTCACGGCCAGCTTGCGCAGCAGGTAGGGATAGATCCTGTGACCGGGCGCAGGCTTGCTGGTGTTCGGTCTGCGATAGAGCGCCTCAATGCCCATCGTTTTCATGCAGGTTGCCACGTGCAGCCGCCCGGCCGTGAAGCCTTCCTGCCGCAGCAACCCTTTCATCATACGGCTGCCCGCGAACGGGTAGTCCATGTGCAACTCGTCAATTCTGCGCATAAGCTTGAGGTCCGCCGCACTGGTCGGGCGCGGCGCGTAATACAGGCTGCCCCGGCTGATCCCGAGAAGCCGGGCTTGCCGTGTCAGGCTCAGCCTGTGGTCCGGGCCCGTCATTTCCTTGCGCTCGGCAACAGACCGGCCTTGTCGAGCGCGCCCTCTAAAAAATCGTTTTCCAGCGCCAGCTGGCCAATCTTCGCGTGCAGGGACTTTACGTCGATCTGCGGCTCTTTCGCGGCCTTTGGCGTGTCATCGAAGACACCCGTTACGCCCTCAAGCAGCTGATCCTTCCACTGCTTGATCTGATTGGGATGCAGGTCGAACTGCGTCGCCAGCTCGCTCATCGTCCTGTCGCCCTTCAGCGCCGCCAATGCGACTTTCGCTTTGAAGGCAGGGCTGTGGTTCCGCCTGGGTCGTCTTGTCATCTTCGCTCCTTCGTCCCGGCAACGCTGCCGGATTGGGAGCAGAAAATCCACCTAACTCAACTGTCCAGATTTGTCGGGCCACCTCTCATGATCTCCTTGGTGGCCGCGATTCTTCAGCTTTTCTTTCTGTTCAGAATCGCGACTAGGGAAGCCAGATAGACGGGGATGGCAGGCTGTTTAACCGATCTGCCCAAGAACCGGAAACGTGCCCAGTAGCCAGAACGCAAACGCCGAGAGGTATCCGCTCATCATCGCCACACCCACAATCACTACGACTAGGCCCGCTCCCTGATGGAGGCGACGGCCCACACGACCAACGGCACGCAACCGCCCGGCCAGTTTTTCCGTGAACACTGCGGCGACCAGAAACGGGACACCAAGTCCGGCGGAGTAGATAGCAAGCAAGATGATCCCCTCCACGACCGTTGCAGAGGCCGCGCTGGTCATCAGGATCGTCCCGAGTATCGGCCCAATGCATGGTGTCCAGCCAAACGCGAAAGCCAGACCGAGCACGTAAGCAGAGAACGGGCGTCCACCGGGTATCTGAAGGTGCAGGCGAAAGTCCCGTTGCAGGAAGCTACCGGATGCGACACCCAGCATGAACAGGCCAAAGAGAACAACGACCGCTCCGCTGACAATGTTCAGCTCATACTGATAAACAAGCAATGTGCGACCGAGCGCGGTCGCACTGGCTCCGAGTATGATGAATACTGTGGAAAATCCAAGGACGAAGCACAAACTGAGGCCAATCGCAGCAATCGTCTCTCTATTTCTTCCTCGCGTGGAAGCCGGGCCAGAGGATTGACCGGCGATATAGGAGACGTATCCTGGTATGAGTGGCAACACGCAGGGTGACAAAAAGGAAATGGAACCCGCCAGAAAGGCGGCCCCGATACCCAGCAATGTCAGCTCTGCCGTCATCTGGTTTCGTCATTCAGGCTGGCCACAGGCCTGAGTGCCCACCAGAAGGCCACGCCGGGTACCACAAGCCATTGTAGCAGTGGGCTGAGGCCTGTTCCGAACCATGGCATCACGGGCATGATCTCCCGGTAGGCCCAGGCTGACCGAACATCGATATTCAGCCATTCGCTGAAGATGGTGTAGGCGATCCCCATCGTCAATGTGGCGGCGATCACCGGTCTGACACCTTGTTGCGGCCAATCGTGCCGGCCCAAAGCCAGTAGCGACAATATGAGCGTGCTCGACGCGATCAACAGGTCACCGGCGGTGCAATGAACGGCTGCAAACGCATTCTCGCGGAAGGGGGAATCAGTCCAGATTGTGTATAGTGGAAGGTGCAGGAATTCCCACGCAAGATTGCCGATTGCACTGACGATGAAATAACGCCGCAGGCTTACCAGCCAATTTCGTCCGGATATCGGCGCATTCTCTTCGGCACGTGTATCGCTCTTCAAAACATGTTCCTCATTCTCTCCCAGAATCCTGGTTTGGATTGCAATTTCGGCGGCCAAACCCGATGGGAGAGACCGTTGACGTAGAGTAGGAGGTTCACGGGCTCGAAATTCAGCCCATGAAAATTCGCAGCCCATCGACCGCCACGATCGATCACATGAGTAACAACGCCGTGCACTTGCATTCCATCATCCATGACCTTGAATTTGTGCCCATATTGCTGGACGAGGGATCGCGTTTCCGCCTCATCCTGATCTGGCAATTTGGTTAGAAAGGACCAATTGACCTCATTCAATCCATGTAATTCACCAAAATTCATAACATTTTCAGCAATATCCCTTTCTGGATCAGTGGTAATAGTTATAAACTGAACCATATTTTTCATAGGTGTCTGGTTGATCATTTTCTGCACGTCGGCGATTTTCTCCGCGTGAAGCGGACAGATATCGGGACATCGGGCATATACAAAATGCAGGATCAGGATCTTGTCTGCGAGATCCCGTAGCGTCACGGGATTACCTCTCAGGTCAGCGAGTTGGAAGTCCGGCGCTGGTCTGTCGATGATCTGGAAATAATTCGATTTTGCTGTCAATTCAGCATCAAGAGACTCACCGGGATGATTTGCTGTCGCTTGGCCGGCAAATACCAGGAAAACAGCGACTAAGAGAATTGGGAAAAATTTTGATGGCATACGGATGCTCCCATGAAGCGAGCGCGTCTGCCGCCCCGGAAGGCGGCAGACGCTGGTTGGCTAATCAGCCCTTGTCATCAGATGAAGGATTGTCTGCCTTCATGTGATCGCTCATGGCCGACATCATTTTGTTACATTTTTCCATCATTGGTGCCATCTGCTGCATCATTTTCATCATCCCGGCCATTTCGCCTTCCTGCATGTCATTCTGCATCATGGACCCATGCTCCATCGTGCCACCGGGTGATTTTTCGGCACCGGCAATGGCGGAGACTGAGGCCATTCCTGCCATGGCCACAGTCAATGCGAGTACTTTAACGATCTTGAACATCATATTTTCCTTTCGAAGGGTTGGTGGTGGGTTGGCAGTTCACGAGTGAATGCTGCCTTTCGCCGACGGCTGATTGTCGGCTACGGGTTGATCAGAGCACTTCCTGTCTGAACAACCGCGCATACAAAGGCCCATCGCGCACATCAGAACGCAGGGCAACAAGCTGATAAGAATTGGCGCAATGCCAAACGCGATCAGCGAATTCTGGTATAGAAGGGAGATCAGGACAGTACCCGCGACACCAAGCAACGAAAGCCGTCGAGGCGACATTTGAAGCCGTGACCACCCTTTCAGGAAATTTCTTCTGAGCCGATCACTGGATTGATTGAGTTCCATCACTATTTCCTTCCTGCTCGCTCTGCCGCGATGGTTTTTTCGAAGAATGCGATCATTTCGGGTGTGTCCCACTCGGCTGGTCCGATTATTCGTGAGAGTTCCGCGCCGTCAGGGTCTATCAACAAGGTTACCGGTAGCCCGTAGGCCCCTAGATTCCGGGCCGATGCGCCCGTTTCATCGATGAGAAGCCGAAGGTGCTTCACTCCGATCTTGTCGAAAAATGCCCGCACCACCTTCGGGCCTGCCCGGTCTATTGAGAGGGCGAGAACCTCAAAATTCTCTCCTCCAAGTTTGCCCTGGAGTCTGTCCAGCGTAGGCATTTCGTGGCGGCACGGCGGACACCATGTCGCCCAGATGTTGAGCAGGATGACCTTGTCGCGCCAGTCCTCAAGTGTCAGGCGATTGCCCGTTTCGTCTGCAAAGACGATGGCGGGAACGGGCCGCTTTGCGTCGTGAAGCGGCATGGTTGTGGGTTCAGCTCCCGCTGAAACGGCGGTGAACAGAAGAAAAAATGATGCAAGAACGGATATTCTCATTGAGCCATTCCCTCCGAGCTTTCTCTCAGTCGTTCGACGAGTGGCAGGATTGTGTTCGTCAGTGCGTCAGGCGTGACAGGTCCGATATGCTTGTAGGCAATGCGACCGTCCCGACCGATCACGAATGTTTCGGGGACGCCGTACACGCCGAATTCGATCCCCACTCGCCCGTTGATATCTGCGCCTGTACGTGTGTAGGGGTCGCCGAGCTGCTCCAACCATGCTGCGGCGTCCTGAGGCTGGTCCTTGTAATTCAGTCCATGGATCGGAACGATCTGCTCTCGTGCCAGCCGCATGAACAGGGGATGCTCCGCACGGCATGCGGTGCACCAGGATGCAAACACATTGAGCAGGGCAACGTCCCCCTGAAGGTCACTACTTTGAAGACCCTGTGTGCGTCCGAGAACCGGAGGCAGATCAAAGACAGGCACAGGCTTGCCGATCAATGCTGATGGGATATTTTTCGGATCCAGGGTCAGTCCGACGCCCAATGCAGTGCCAATGACGCTGAAGATGAGTAGCGGAACGGCGAACCTCAGGTATTTTCCTGCAGGGGCGCTGTCTTCTTGTGGTTCCTGGAGGGTGGATTCAGTCATCACTGTCGCTCCGGCTTTCTGATCCGGATCGAAGGTACTTGATCAGAGCGGCTACACTGAGGCCCAGCACCAGGATGACTAGAATCCAGACCAGACCCATGCCCCACATCATTCCGCCCATATGTTCCATCATTTCACCTTCTCCCTGATTGCGGCCTGCCTGCGGGCCGTAATGTGTTTCGGCCAGCGGGACTTGATGTATGCAAGGACAGACCAGATCTCGTCGTCCGATAGGACGTCTCCAAAACCCGGCATGTCCGTGAGATATCCCGCAGGGGCATGTGCTGCCGTTCCGTCCCGCGTGATCGAGAACAGGATCGCGTCCGGATGATGCCAGGTGTGCCCGGTTTCATCGTGAGGCGGGGCCGGCAGTCGCCCATCCGGCTTGCGAGACCGCCAGTTCGGTTGTCCCTCCAGATTCGTGCCGTGACAGGACGCGCAATAGGCGACATATACCTCGGCACCACGTGCGACCTGTTGAGGGTTTTCATGATCAGCCTGACCAGCATGGCCCGGCCAGGCGGCCATCATCGAGACGCCGGCCAGCGTAGCGACAAGGGTGACACGCATATGGCCAGTCCCGATCATGGACGGTGGCATCGGCATCATTCGACAGCATAGATTCGCGGGGATTGAGAGCCGATTTCGTAGGTTGTGAAAGGCTCCGTCTTCCGGCCCGACATCCCGGGTGAACCCTGTGGCATGCCCGGCAGCGTGATCCCGACGATCTTCGGCTGCTCGCTGAGCAATCTTTCGACGCTTGCAACCGGCACATGGCCGCTGACGACATAGCCGTCAATCATCGAGAGGTGACAGCCTTCGAAATTCTCGGGAATTCCGGCCATTCGGCTGAGCTGTGCCAGTTCGTGGGTAGGCTTGACGGTGACGGTAAATCCGTTCTCGCGCAGATAGCTGGCATAACTCTCACAGCAGCCGCATTGCGGGTTCTTGTAGAGCGTTACATCGCGCGATGATTCTTCGGCATATGCCGGTGCAGTTGTCCAGATCAGCAGCCCGAGCAGAGCAAGTGAAAGGTGTTTGCGCATGATTGATTTCTCCTTTGATGCAGATCAGCTAACGCGTATGACGCCCATCATTCCGGCAGCCTGATGCTCGAGAATGTGGCAATGGAACATCCAGTCGCCCGGATTGTCGGCAACCAGGGCTATGTCGACCCGCTCCCGCGGGGCCATCATCACGGTGTCCTGCCATTCACGATGGCGGGTAGGTTCGCCGCTCCGTGCGATCACCCGGAACGAGTGCCCGTGCAGATGAATCGGATGATGCCAGGCCGTGGCGTTCGTCATGGAGATGATGTGGCTTCGGTCCTGCTCGAGGGTCAGGAACGGCTCCAGCACATGACCTTCAGCAGCAACGCCGTTGACGAACCAGACGCCTGAACCGCGCATCATGTTCATCATGCCGCCAGTCCGGCCTTCACCCATGCTGCCGCCCATATCCGACATGACCATCCGGCCCATCATGCCGCCGTTGAATACGACCTCATGCCTGATGGCGGTTTCGACTGAAGGCTCCGGAAGCCCGTTGGACGGCAACTCGATTGGCCAGTCTGGTGGGCTCGATCTGAGCGGCGCAGCCGCATAGGTCAGTTCCGTCAGTTGATACTCGAGCCCTTTGTAGAAGCGGTCGATGACGGCATTGCGGCTGCCGGGCCGGTCCGTCATGTCGAGAATGAGATCGACACGCATGGCCGGGCCAATGACGACCTGCCCGTTCGCCGGAGAATGCGGGCTGACCGGCTGGCCATCAAGCGCGATGACCATTGGCGCATGCCCTTCGAAATCGAGGGCAAATATCCGGGCATTGGCCGCATTGACCAGGCGCAGGCGAATTCGCTCGCCTGAGCGCACCACAAGATCACCGGGAGCGCGACCGTTGATAGTCACGGTGTTTCCGACCCTGCCATTGTGGCTCATGTCGTGTCGGTTGCCGAAGTCACCACGGATCGACCCATCCGGCCCCAGCCGCCAGTCGTCCAGCATCCAGGTCAGATCGCGATCGACCCGAACAGGATCGTGCTCTTCGATGATCAACGGGCCGTACAAGCCGCGCCCGACCTGCTCGAAGCTGCGCTGATGTGGGTGGTACCAATAGGTCCCCGCATCCACGGCATCGAATTCATACATGAACTTGCCACCGGGTTGGATGGGGGCCTGAGTCAGATAGGGCACCCCATCCATTGCATTGGGCACCCGAACTCCGTGCCAATGGACAGTGGTCGGCTCGTCAAGGTCATTGGTCACCGACACGCGAACGCGGTCACCCTGGCGAACGCGGAGTTCCTGACCTGGCACGCTGTTGTTGTAGGCCCAGACAGCTGTCTGGTCAGACGCAGCGGCGGTCAATCGGCTATGCCCCGGCGCAGCGCGCAGATCAAATTCCTTCACCGCAGCCTGCCGGGTAGTGGCCCTGAGGGATGGAGGCATGACCGCCACCCCCATGTTGGCCATGAGCAGCGACAACATGCTGCGGCGCGACAGCACCGCATCGCGAAATTGAGACATTTTCAGAAGAGTTCCCGAAGCGCGGCACCTGCGCGAAATGGGGCAGATTGCCGACATTCATCCGAACACCATCGCCCCTAGGCCAACGGTGCGTGAAAGACAGCCTGGCCGGATCGAAATCCGACTGGTGTCAGTTCAGGATGATTGCCTTCGGAGGGAACGGGTCGGGTGATGCCTGTCGACCGATTGAAAAATCAGGGACATCAAGAAATGCGACGCGGTGCATCGAGGGAATGTCTGATTCAGTCGCGGCAAACGCTATCATGTGGGAAGTGAAGCACATTTCACCGCACGACATCGTTGACGGACCGTCAACATCACAATCACCGCACTCGACCATGCCTGCGTGAACATCGGCGGTCGCCAGCATCTGCATTTTCATGCTGGCTGCAGCCGATACATTGGCAAAGGCAGCTGTGCCGAAGGCGGCAAGCAGGGCAAGAACCAGAATATGCGCCGTCATTTTCATGCGTCGATCTTTACCTGCAACATTGGCAGGTGTCCATTCACAACCCGAGGAACAGCGAGAGCGTTCTGCTTAACCAGCACAGCAGGACAGCCTTGCAATATCCTTGTCGAAGGTCTGTGCGGCCAGCTTCAGCCCTTCTACAGTCGTCAGGTACGGGAATATCATGTCAGCGAGATCAGCTACCGTCATGCCAAAGCGGATGGCCAGCATTGCCGTCTGGATGCTGTCGCTTCCCTCGGGAGCCAGGATGTGCGCACCCAGAATCCGGTTCGTTCCGGCATCGGCAACGAGCTTGATCAGGCCGCGTGTGTCCCGTGCAGCCAGCGCCCTGGGCAAGTATTCAAGAGGCAGCAGTGACGTGCGAACCTTTAGCCCCTTTGACATGGCGGCTTGTTCCGTGAGACCGACGCTCGCTACTTGCGGATCGGTGAACACGACCGAAGGCATCGTTGTCGCATCGTAGCGCCGCGCCACGCCGTTCACTGCATTCTCTGCGGCCAGCTTTGCACCATAAGCGGCCATGTAGACAAACTGGTCGCGCCCCGTCACATCGCCCGCCGCATAGATGCCCGCAACTGAACTCTGCATCTGATCATCCACGGCTATGCCGCCATTGCTCTCCTGCCTTATCCCGCGTTCCTTCAGTCCAAGCCCGTCGGTATTGGGTCGACGGCCGGTTGCGACAAGCACCCGCTCAGCGTTCAGTTCGACAAGGTCGCCGTCGCTGTCCACGCGCAAGGTCACGCCATCCCTTGATACCGCGATGTTCCTGTAGCTCCCGCCTTGCTGCACGATGATTCCTTCATCCCGGAAATACCCCGACAAGGCTGCGCCGATCTCTGGCTCGGCTTCGGGCAACAGGCGGCTGCGGCAGACAATCGTGACGCGCACGCCCGCACGAGCGAACATTTGTGCGATCTCCACGCCGATGTAGCCGCCACCAATGACCAGCAAGGACACCGGGAGATCCTGCAGTTCAAAGGCCGTTGTGCTGGTGAGGTAGGGAACGTCGCCAAGACCAGAAATCTCCGGGATCAATGGTTGCGATCCCGTCGCAATGATGGTCCGGGCAGCCCGAATGAACCTGCCGCTGACCTCTACCCCGCCTTCGACAATGCGGGCCGGGCCTTCGAGATAGTTGACGCCTTCATAGGCCGGAAGCAGGTCCGCGTATTTGGCCTGCCGCAACTCCTCCACCAGATCGTCTTTCTGTCGGATAACCGCCGACCAGTCCTTGATCACCGCCTTGCCTTCGATCCCGGCAAAGCGGCCGAGGTTTGCGCCGTACAAGCCTTCCATGGCGCGGATCAGGGTCTTTGAGGGAACACAGCCGACATTCACGCATGTACCGCCAAGGGTTCCGTGCCCAACGAGGGCAACGCGCGCACCGGCATCCGCCGCAGTGATTGCGGCCGAAAATCCGGCCGACCCCGCCCCGACAACAACCAGATCATAGCCTGCGCCCGCGGCGCGTGACGGGTCCATATTGACGATATTGTTCATCAGCGTTCCTGTCGTCTTTCCTGCGCATTGTCTGTCTCGCAGCACTCATCATTCTGTCGCTTGCTTCTGCGCCAGAGGGCATAGACCGTAATGGCCATAAAGATCGCGAGGGCTGGGAGCAGCACATAGTCCAGCCAGCCCAGCCAGGCCGACAATCCGGTCACACCAAGCAGGATGACCAGCACTGGCGTGAAGCAGCAGAGTGCGGTAACCACTGTCCCGCCAATCCCGGTCCTCAGTATCGTGCGATCATTCATGTCAGCCGCCTTCGGCAACCGCATTTGCCGGATACCCCGCATTGGTCGAAGCCCGGGCAATCTGATCCGGTGTCGTGATCGCCGGATCGAAGACCACCGCTGCGGTCTTTGTGTCGAGATCGATCTGCACTGACTCCACCCCTTCGACAGCTTCCATCGCCGTCCGAACCGTGATCGGGCAGAGCGCACAGGTCATGTTCTGGACCGCAAAGGTCCGCGTCTGCTGCGCAACAGAGGCGCTTTCAGCAGCGTTCGCCGTCATCGCGTTGGACAGGACATGGGCTCCCCCCAATCCGACGGCACCTATCGATGCCAATGCAACAAGAACAGCGGCAGTTCGTTTCATCATCATTGCTCCTAATAAAACAGGGGGGCCCAGTAATTGATCGTCGCGGCCAGCAGCACGATGGCTGTTGCCAGCCACAGGAGCGTCCTGGAAATCCGTCCCGAAGCCGGGCTTGCGCAATAGGACCCCGCCGCGCACGCCCGCCTTGGTCGGATGTAGACGTGCCAGAACCCGGCCCCGAGCATCAGGAGGGTTACGGCCACGAAGTACGGCTTGTAGGGTTCAAGCGCGGTGAGATTGCTCATCCACGCGCCGCTGATCCCGAGCGTCACAAATGCCAAGGGCACGATGCAGCACGACGAAGCGAGAAGGGCGCCGAGCAACCCCGCACCGGCCAGCAGGCCGCTGCGGCGACTCTCTATATCAGAGACTGTTCCGTCGGCCCCGTCAGACGGGGTATCGTGCGGTGTGGCGGGCATTTCTTGCTCTCTCGTTGTAGAATTCATAGCCGGATGGTAGGGTCTGTAGTCCCTACAGGCTCAAGAGAAATGTTGAACAAACCCGACGACCCTCTCGATCATGTGACCCGGAACGGCCTGGCACAGGCCGCCGGGACAAATATCGAAACCATTCGCTATTATGAGAAGATCGGCCTGATGCCGGAACCGAGGCGTGCCGAAAATGGATATCGTCTGTACGGCCAGGACGCACACAGAAGGCTCAAGTTCATCCTGCGAGGTCGTGAGCTGGGATTTACCATTGAAGAGCTGAAGGGGTTGCTGAGCCTCGTCGACGGCGGCGATTACAGCTGCGGTCAGGTTCACGCAATGACGGTCGAACACCTGGGTAACATTCGTGCCAAGATCGGTGATCTGATGCGACTGGAGCAGACACTCGCGGACATGTCGACTCAGTGTGAGGGTGGCGAAGTCCCTGATTGTCCAATCATCGACAAGCTATTCGCGAATATCGAAATCGGCAGTGGTTGATCCGGATCAGACTGCGTTTTCCTGTCGAAGTTCGCCGGCATCAAAACCGCGACAGGTCCATTTCATGTCAGCCATCGCAATCGCAGAAGCCGCCATATACCGGATATGATCAATGAGTCCTGAGCCTTGGTGGACCGTGACCCAAGACGCTGCTTAGCTGTCCCCGCTATTCACCCACCTCTGGAAGAACGCATCCGCCAGTCTGACCGCCTCGTCTCCTGGCCGCGTTGCCGGTTCCGGCCAGCGCTGCCGTGCCAACCCGAACTCCGCGTCGATCAGGGCACCGATCTCCCGTGGCATCCTGCCGTGCCCCATCTCGCGCGTCTGTGCCTTGCGGGCGAGCAGATCGTCGATGATCGCGGTGCTGTCCGCAGAGACATCGCTCTCCGCCACCAGGGTCCGGAACGCCATGGGCACGATCGCCGCGCCCGAATGCAGCCGCATCCAACGCAAGGCAAGGGCCGGGCGCAGGACATAGAACAGCTTCTTCAGCCGGACCTCTGATCCGTCGGCAAAGGCGGTCTCCCGTTGCCGTTCCCCCAGATGCAGGTAATGCATCGCGATGGCAGCTGGTTGTACCACCTGGTCGGCCAGGGCCAGCGCCTCAGCCCGGAAGTCTGCATCGCCGCGATAGACAAAGGGCGACATCAGCCATTCCAGCACCACGGCATTGCCCTTCAGCAGCAGCTTCAGGGTCTTCGCCAGATCCCAGCCGTTCACGTCGTAGATCGCGTCCGGCGGATACTCGATGACATCGCGCGGCGGATAGAGGCTCAGATAATCGGATTGCGGGCGGACATGGATGAAGCGGCAGTCATAGTCGCTGTCCGGCGATGGAAAACCCCATCCCCGGCTGCCACTCTCGATGGCCAGCAGAATGCGGACACCATGGTTCGCCTCGACCTCGTGCAGCTTTGCGTCGATTCCGGCAACGACAGCCGGGTCGAAGCCCGGGCCCAGGTGGCGCAGCTGTGCCATCGGAAAGTTCCTTGTCTCTTCTCGTGGATAAATGCCAACTACAACACCGGGAATGGCTTGGTCGCCCACGGAAGTCCAGCCGGGTTCGGATCTCTCGGCATTTCGGCCTGTCAATCTACCCGACCTTCCTCCAGACCGGGTGCCGTCAGCCCTCTTTCTCCTTTGGCCAGAGTTGTTCACCAAGCCGTTGCGAAGTCCGATCGACCAGGGCCCGTTGGGCTTCACTCAGCGTTGATGGCGGACGTTCGCGTTCGAGCCGCGCCATCTCCCTTTCGATCCGTGCCTTCAACTTTTTGCGGTCCTCGGCCATGAAGCCCATGAACACCGAGACTTCCTCGACCTCGCTCCACTGGAAGCGGCGGGGTAGGAGGTGGTCCATGAGTTGGGCAAACACCATCGCCGTGGGGACATTGCTCTTGTCTCCTGCTTCGGTTCTCGGGCGTTGTTTCTCGCTGAGCGCGGCCTGCATCATGCAGAGATCGCGCAGATCGGCCGTGTACGCGCAGTCGCGGAGATCCTCGCGGGTCTCGGGTCCATGGATCTCCGCCTCCCCGGTTCGGTAGTTGAGCACGATATCTTCCGGATGCGGCAGCAGGTCAGGCGGTGGCAGGCCCCGCTTCTGATGTTCGGCTATCTTCGCCTCGCCCTCGGCCTTCAGCTTCTCCAGACGCAAGAACCGTTTCAGGCGCAACTCAAGATACTGCTCCTCCTTCCGGTCCATGAGCTCGATGACAAAGCGCTGAGACAGGCGGTTGCCCTTGAGCGCGGACATGATCGATGAGCGAACCACCGCCTGTGTGGCCGGAAGCTGGACCTCCTGGCCGTTCTCCCGGAACGTCAGCAGACGATAGGCTTCCTGTTCGAGGAAGGTGTCGGCAGGGGCATCCGCCAGATGAATGGGTTCCGGCTTGGGCTTCTTCGGTCGTCCTCGTGGATTGCCGGACTTGCCCTTTTTGAACCGTGTTGACCGTGGTGGCTTGCGGAAGCCGACTTCGTAGCCGTCGCTGCTCATGCCGCGCTGGTCATGCCCGTTATCGGTGCGGTCATCTTCCCCTAACGGCGCATCGCGCTTCTGCGAACGACGATTGCGCACCGGGTGCCCCTGCTTGTGGTCCCGGTTACCGCTCATCTGCGTGTCTCCGTCTCGATATTGACTGCCAGTGTGACCGCTTCGTCGGCTTCGTCCGGTGGGAGCGTGTCGCCATCAGGGTTGGGGTCTGCCGTACCCGTCTCCGCCAGGCGATATTCCTCCACGTCCTCGAAACGCTCACCCGTCGCCTCCAGGGTGGCGTGCTTGCCGGTAAGGCGTTCCCAACGCCGCACGATGGTGTCGCAATAGGCCGGATCGAACTCCAGCAGCCGTGCCTTCCGACCAACCTGCTCTGCGGCGATCAGGGTCGTGCCCGAACCGCCAAAGCCGTCGAGCACGATATCGCCCCGCTTCGAACAGTCCCTGATCGCATCCGCCACCAGGGCGACCGGCTTGACCGTCGGGTGCATGGCCAGATCCGTGTCACGGCTGGCACCAAAGCTGTTGATGCCGGCATAGTCCCAGACATTGGTCCGGTAGCGACCCGTCTCGCCGAGACCGAAGCTGTTCACATGCGGACCCGTCCCCACCTTGAAGACGAAGACCAACTCATGCTTGGAGCGATAGAAGCTCCCCATGCCACCATTGGTCTTGTTCCAGACGCAGAGGTTCTTCAGTTCCGAGAAGACCGTGCGGCCCGCCGCGAGCAACTCCCCCATGTGCCGCCAGTCCATGCAGACGAAGGCGATGGCGCCGTCGCGACAGCGATCCGCCGCCGCTCCCAGCGTCCCGGTCAGGAAGGCGGTGAAGGCGTCCTCCGACATCTCGCCCGAGGCGAAGGCAAACTCCCGGTGGCGTACCTTGCCGAGCCCGGAGACATGACCATCGATTGCTACATTGTAGGGCGGGTCGGTGAAGACGAGATCGACCTGCTCCTGTTCCAGCAGCAGATCGTAGTCGGCAGATGAGCGGGCATCACCGCAGAGCAGGCGATGGCGCCCGCAGCGCCAGAGATCGCCCGGTCGGCTGATCGCTGTCTGCGGCAGTGGCGGGATATCGTCCTCCGGTGCCGCCGGTCCCGGTGTCTCCCGTTCGCTCGCCGCATCGAGGGTAAAATCGATCTCCGCCAGCGAGAAGCCGGTCAGTTCCACGTCGAAGTCGAGATCGATCAGTCCCTGCAGTTCGATCGCCAGCAGGTCCTGGTCCCAGCCCGCATTCAGGGCGAGCTTGTTGTCGGCCAGGATGTAGGCCCTGCGTTCGGCTTCGCTCATGTGCGAAAGACGCACCGTCGGCACCTCCGTCATGCCGAGCGACCGTGCCGCCAGCACGCGGCCATGGCCTGCGATGATGGTGTCATCATCGGCAATCAGCACCGGGTTGGTGAAGCCGAAGCGATCGATGCTGTCGGCGATCTGGCGGATCTGCCGTCGTGAGTGGGTCCGGGCATTGCCCTCGTAGGGGCGCAGCGCATCGATGCGGCGCTCGGTGATCGTGGATACGACCCGTTCCGGGCTTCTGCTCCGGGTCCGGTCGGACTGCTTCGCACCGCCTGCGCGGCGCTGGGTTCTGGAACTCATTCTCGGGTTCTCCGACATGGCGTTGGCTTGTACGGGGACACGAATGATCACGTTCTGTTCTCATCGCGCCCTTCATCCACGCATTCGCGATCCTTGCGGGAATGTCAAAGCGTTCTGCTGCAAAACCTGTGGAAGAACCCGTCTCGCATGCCTCGATTTCAGAACGCTCGAAGCCGCGAGCGTTTTAATGGCTCAAAACAGGCGTTCAAAAGGCGTTTTAGAGCGTTCAAGCGTTTTAGGAGCGTTCAGAAACCCTCCACCGATTTTTTGGGCGGTGGGGAGGATCGGGGTCGGAATCGGGGCCAATACCGCCAACGAAGGGCTGACATCAGGTGCGGAACCGGCGAATCATCGTGCGAATCAGTCTGTCTCGAGACCATGCAGACGGGGCAGAAGTGACCGACCGGGTGCCGTATCCGCACCAGATCGCGTTGCATGGTGGTGGATGCCGCATTTGACCGAGAGACATTCAACATCCCTCGCGGCAGAGCGAGCATCCGACGCTTCCGCCGATTGCAGCAAGGGCACATGGAGCATCACGGATGGTCGAGTGCCCGCAGGGATTCTGGCGGGAGGCTCGCAGCACAGAACCGCCGTACGACGGTTGCGGTAGACCTTGCGTACCGCTCCTGCAGGCCGTCCCGGGTCTGTCCCACAATGCGGCCATTCCGTCCCGCGTCATTTGATTTCCATCCCAGCTTGGCGCCACCCTGTCCCACCATCGTCCCGGTAAGGTGCGAACCTGTCCCGGTTTACCCTCGTGTCATCCCACTATCGTCCCACTAACGCGCAACCCCGTCCCGCTTCAGGCGCGTCCCATCCCGCATCCCGAAGTGCCTCGGCGTATGTCCGACCATGGCTGGTGGCTGTCCATTCCGGTGCACAGCGTCTGTTGTCCCCATGCGAGGTGCGCCGGAACCCGGCCTGCCGAGTGCGCAGTTGCAAGGTCCGTGGAAGCCGGTGTTGCTGCGGGCCAGGCGTGCATGGCGTTGTCAGGAACAGCGACCCGAGGCGCCCTTGGAGCCGCAGACTGACGCCTGTTCCGTGGGGGTTCGCTGCTCTTCGAAGCGGGGTTCCCTGCAAGCCTATCCAGATTCCCTGCTCGCGGATTCCAGCACCCTGTTCCGGCATCTGAATTCCCTGTTATTGGTCACAGGGAATTCGGGCGGAAAGAGGCTGTTTCTCAGGGGGTTACGGCAGCGGAAAGCGCTTCTCCACGGCCGAAAATGCCGAAAATTCCCTGTTCTTCCCTGTAAACAGGCAAACGGCACCCAGAGACGGGTTCGCAACTGACTACACGGACCGCCATTACCTCTATATCTTGATGAGTTTACTGGTTCATTCGCGGCGCAATATGCGCCAGTA
The DNA here is from genome assembly GCA_016865035.1 of Kordiimonadales bacterium IMCC3096. GTDB lineage: Bacteria > Pseudomonadota > Alphaproteobacteria > Minwuiales > Minwuiaceae > Minwuia. Next base: position 664,534 of record CP018227.1, on the reverse strand, counting down.
CCACTCCTGATCCTGCGTTGTGCGTCTGATTGGCTCGGTAGCATGGCTTTGTGGCCAGGCGATGGATGCGACCGGCGTGCGGTCAGGCGGCAATGTGATCCGGTCGAGATTCCCGGGGACACCTCCCACACGATCAGCAACGGGTCCCGTTCCGCTCCCATAGTGTCTGATGCTCGGGATGACGACAACGGACAGGGGGGGGCGGAAGGCCAACTTGCCTGAGTGAGGAACACTCTCGAAGCTGACGGATGTCGTCGAGACGGGGCGTACCGCGTTCTGGCAGTCGAATTGCATTGGCTGTAGGATCGAGTTCAACCATCACGGGGAATCCCTTCAATGCGTCAGATCGCATCTCTTGCCGCTGCCATCGTCCTGTTCTGCAGCATCAACACGGCACACGCGGAACTGGACCAGAGCCGCATGATCGCGTTGCAGTCCACGCTGCTTTCGTTTCTGGGCGAGCGGGAGTCGGATGGGCGCTACGTCATCTTCAATACGGACTCCGGCGAACTTCTGAAACTGTCTCCCGCCAGCCTGCATCCCAAGATCGTCCCGTTTCGCAACGGCTATTTCCTGTGCGCTGATTTCGTGGCGGATGGCGGAACGACATATGAGGTCGATTTCCTCGTGATGCCTGTCAGGGATGGCTTCGCGATCACGCAGACCCTGTTCGATTCACGCGATTCAATTCGCAAGACAATGGGCAAATAGCGTCCTTTGAAGAAACTCCTGTCCTCCCTTGCCGTACGGGTGACTGTTGTCTTTGCGGTGATGTTTCTGGCATTCGCCGGGGGGTTCCTGATCTGGTACGACCAGTTCCGCCGCGACGCGATGGAATCTGAAGTGGCGGCCCAGGTCGCTTCCCTCGGTCACCATCTGTCAACGGCGCTTTCCGAAGCCAGACGACACGAGGCGAATGCCGACGTCGTTCACCTGCTGCGTCTCGCGCAGGGATACCGGTCCATCCGGTGCGTGACCGTGCTGGATACCGACGGGGGGGTGCTGGTCGGCTGGCCGAACCGCGGCTGTGTCGAACGCCAGAGCAGGAAGAACGTCGATTTCACGCTGAAGCCGGACGGCGTCCTGAGGATCGATTACGGCGGCAGCTGGATTACCGAGACATTGCGGGAGGAGCGGCTGTTCGTGCTTGCGGCACTTGGTGTGTCCCTGGCAGGTGCACTGCTCAGCGCGTTGCTGGCCAACTATGTCATCGTGCAGCGGCGTCTGCGATCGGTACTGGATGTAACAGGGGGGACCAATCCGGATCTGACACGGCTCAGAAGGATTGCCGCCAAGCCGGACGAGATCGGCCAGATTTCCAGCGCCTTTCTGGACCGGATCGAAGCCGAGAGAGTGGCAGCCGAACGGGAGCAGGCAGCGCGGCTCGAAGATCAGCGTTCCGAGCGTGACCGGCTCATGTCTTCGATCTTCGACGCTCTTTCCGAGGGGCTGCTGACCCACGATCTGAACCTCAGGATCGTTGGCTGCAACAAGGCGGTCTGCGAGCAGTTCGGCTACACCGAGGAAGAATTCCTGCGGCTGCACGTGCGCGACCTGATGCCGGCCGATCAGTACGCGATCTACGAGAAGGTGTTCCAGGCCTACCTGGCCGGAGCGGTCGATCTGCCGGGCAGGCAGACCACCCTGACTGCGGTGCACAAGTCCGGCCGACGTCTGATGGGCGATATTTCCTTCAGCGAGACCCGGCTGGATGGCGAGCGGCTGTTCACAGGCGTTCTCACCGACCGGACCAAGGAACGGGAGGCACAGGAGACAGCGCGAATGCTGCAGGAGCGGCTGCTCGCGGCAATCGAGACCGTGCCTGACGGCTTTGTTCTCTTTGATGCGGAGGATCGCCTGGTCATCTGCAACCAGAAGTACCGTGAGATCTACGGAAATGCGCCGGAAATGATGGAGCCGGGCACGCGGTTCGAGGACGGGCTTCGCGCCGGTGTCGAGCGTGGCGAATATCTGGCAGCGGTCGGACGGGAGGAAGAATGGATTGCCGACCGGATGCATGCACACCGGAACCCGCCGGAAGACCCGATCGAGAAGCAGCTGGCCTCAGGGCGATGGATACGCATCACCGAACGTCGAACACCGGAAGGCGGCATTGTCGGTTTCCGAACCGACATCACGGAGATCAAGCAGCGGGAACTGGAACTGCAGATCGCGCAAACGCGCCTGGTATCGGCAATCGAGGCCGTGCCCGACGCTTTCGTCCTGTATGACGCGGACGACCGGTTGGTGATCTGCAACCAGAAATATCGCGATTTCTACGCAAACAGCGCGGACGTCATGTTGTCCGGCAACACCTTTGAACACATCATCCGTACCGGCGCCGAACGCGGACAGTACGCCGGGTCCGAATGGCGTATCGAGGAATGGGTGGCCGCGCGCCTGGCGCTGCACAGGAACCCACCGGAGGAACCGCTGGAGCAGCAGCTGGGCGACGGTCGCTGGCTGCGGATCATCGAACGGCGCACCCCGGATGGCGGCACCGTGGGTTTCCGGATCGATATTTCCGAGCTGAAACGCCGGGAGTTCGAGCTTCAGGAAAGCGAGAAACGCCTTCGGGCGACCATCGATGTGGCGCTTGACTGCGTGATCGTGATGGATGCCGAAGGCAAGGTGGTGACCTTCAACCCGGCGGCCGAAACGCTGTTCGGTTACCGTGCGGCGGATGTGGTCGGCAGGGAGATGGCTGATCTGATCATTCCCCGCGACATGCGGGAAGCGCACCGGAACGGACTCGCCCGCTATCTCGTCACCGGTGAAGGACCCGTGATCGGCAACCGTATCGAGATCGATGCGATGGATGCCTCCGACCGCATCTTCCCGATCGAACTTGCGATCAACGTGGTCGACAGCGGCGACGGGCCGGAATTCGTCAGCTACATCAGGGACATCTCGGAGCGCAGAAGCGCCGAGCAACGCGTGCAGGACATGGCCCGCCTGCCGAACGAAAACCCGGCACCGGTGATGCGTTTCGACGGACGCGGTGAACTGCTCTATGCCAACGAGGCCAGCGGGCCGCTGGCCAACCACCTCAATGTCTCGGTGGGTTCACGCCCGACCACTGCCTGGCAACAGAAGATCTACGAGACACTTGCCTCCAGTGTGCCAGCCAACATGGAAATCGGTGTGGGCGACATCCAGTACAGCGTGCTGTTGAGTCCCATCCCCGAGAAGCAGGAAGTCAACCTGTACGGGTTCGACGTGTCGAGCCTGAAGCGGGCCGAGGCGGAACTGATGCTGCAGCGCGACCGTGCCGAGGAGGCGAACCGCGCGAAGAGCCGTTTCCTGGCCATGATGAGCCACGAGATCCGGACACCGCTGAACGCGGTTCTGGGTGTTCTGGGCCTGCTCTCCGATACCGAACTGTCAAGCGAACAGAGCCGTTATGTCGTTACAGGGCGCACGTCTGCAGAGGCCCTGCTCACGGTCATCAATGACATCCTCGACTTCTCGAAGATGGAAGCCGGCAAGCTGGAACTGGAAATTTCGCCCTTCGATCCTGCGGACCTTGCGCGGGTGGTGGTGGAGGTGCTGTCGCCACGCGCCGTGGACAGGGGTATCGACCTCCGCCTCGAGGCGCCGTCGGATCTTCCGACGCCCCTGCTGGGAGACCCGGGACGGCTGCGACAGGTGCTTCTGAACTTCGGCTCCAACGCGATCCGGTTCACGGAGCAGGGCAGTGTCACCTTCCGGATCGGGACCGTCGGCGGTACGGAAAGCCGCCCCAGGCTCCGGTTCTCCGTGCGAGATACCGGCTCCGGCGTGCCGGAAGACCTTCGCGACCATATGTTCTCCGAGTTCTCCAGTTCGACCGGGGCAGGGGATGCCATGGGTGGTACCGGTCTCGGCCTCGCCATATGCCAGCGGATCGTGGAGACCATCGGCGGAGAGATCGGTTTCTCGACCGAGACCGGCACGGGAAGCGACTTCTGGTTCGAGGTCGAACTCGAGAAGACGGCGACGCCGGTTCGACCCGTTGAAGCGAGCCCGCAGGATGTGGCCGCCGACATGGATCGCCGACGCAACGTGCGCCTGCTGGTCGCCGAAGACAATCCGGCCAATCAGCTGGTCATACGCGTCATGCTGGAGAAGGCAGGGTTCCGGCTCGATATCGCCGGCAACGGTGAGGAAGCCGTGCGTGCCGTCCAGCGCCGGTCCTACGAGGCTGTGCTGATGGATGTCGGCATGCCGGTAATGGACGGCCTGAGCGCAACGGCGGCCATTCGGGCGCTGCCGGGTGAACGTGCTGATGTTCCGATCGTTGCCATGACGGCGCACGTCTTGGACAGCGAGAAGTCGAACATTCTCGCGTCGGGCATGGACGATTTCATCGCCAAGCCGATTGATCGTCAGCACCTCATCCGGACGATCGACCGTTGGGTCTTCAGGGATCAGGGCACTGAAGCGGTCGCGGCACCTGCTGCCACGGGCATTGGCGATCCTGTGCTGGACATCGATGTGATCGAGCGCCTTGCCGAAGAGACATCGGAGGCGGTCGTGCCCGAAATTGCCCGTGTCTTCTCCGAGCATCTGGAAGGCGCAATCCCCGAGTTCGAGACTGCACTGGACGAGAAGGACGTCGTGGCGCTGGACTCCGTTGCCCACCGGATCGGCAGCAGCTGTGGTTCACTGGGGGCGATGCGCCTGTTCCGGACCTGTCGGGCCATCGAAGCCGCCGTCGCCAACGGTGATGATGACAGTGCTCTTGCCATGGCGAGAGGCATCCGGCAACTCGCCGAGGCATCAGTCAGCGAGTTGCGGGAATATGTCAGAACGCGGTTCGGGACCTGATACCCAGCAATCTCGGCATCCAGGGCCAGCGGGCCGCGACCTGCTTCGCCCGCCGCAACAGGCCTTCCAGCGGCCGTTCCATGTCGCGTTCGTTCAGGACGATCCCGCCAACCCGTGCGCCCATCTTGGCAAGGCGCGTGATCACCGTCTCCAGCTGTCCTGCGTTCGTCATTCCCGAAAGTGCGGTCACGAAGGTCAGATGAAACCGGGCTGCAACCGCGCACCCGTCCAGCGCCCCGGTGCTCCGGCGGGCGGCAACCGGGGCACTGTCGGCAACGACCAGGTCGTAGTTCATGGACAGTCGGTCAAGCTCATCCGCGAGTTGCCCGCCGATCTCCGACCGGTTCGCATGGGCGGCGATCGCGGTATTGACGCAGGCGACATCCAGTTGCCGGCCTGGCACCGACCATGGGCGGGATATGAGAGTACCGACAATCTTGATCTCGTCAGCGGTATCCAGAGCCAGAACATGCTGGGTGAAGGGCACCAGGGGGTCGAGATCAAGGAACAGCACCCTTTGCCCTTCCAGTGCGGCCCGCTGCGCCAGCGCCCAGGCAAGGGTTGAGGAGCCTGTGCCACGGCCGGGGCCGGTCACCAGTACCCGCACCGGATGGCCATCTTTTGCTGCCTGGGCGATCTGTGCGCCCAGGTGGTCGAGCTCGGTATGATCCAGCGGGAAACTGGTCGGAGCGGGGAGGGTGATTGCCTGTCTGAAGATGCCCATCAGATTGCCCCCAGGATCGCGAAGATCGACACCACCTGGAACACGTCACGGACGCCGTTCATGAATATCTGCCAGTCACTCTGGCTGACGGAGGGCACATAGACCGTGTCCCCGGCGCGCACGACCGGCAGGTTCGAGAAATCGCCACCGCGTGCAAACTTAACCAGATCGAATGCGGTCGCCCGCGGCTCGCCATCCACGACCTGCACGACGACGATCTTCTCCTGCCAGGCGTCGGCAGAGGGCCCACCGGCCTCGGCGAGCAGGTCGAGGATCGTCATGCTGTCGTTGAACGTGTAGCGGCCCGGCGTGCGTACTGATCCCAGAACACGCACCATCCTGCCCGGGTCGGTTTCGGTGTAGTCCCGGTCCCTGTTCGGGACATAGATCACGTCGCCAGGAACAACCTGCGGCAGCAGCGACGGGTCACCGGTTTCGAAATAGAGTGCCAGGTCGACCTTCGAGACCTCGGAACCCTCCCGATTGCGGTGGCTGATCCGGATGTTGCGGATATCGGCAGTCGGCGTCGGTCCGTTGGCGGCAGAGATGATGTCCAGGAAATGCAGATTCGGATTGAAGGCATAGCGACCCGGCGCACCGACAGATCCCATCACGTAGATGGCACGTTCGCTGTCGAGACGGGTCCACTGGCTGCGGTTGTCACTGGGATCGCGGGGCAGTTCCGGCAAGGTCACGGTGTCGCCTGCCCGAAGGCGCGGCAGGTCACTCAGCGAACCGCCATTGTTGATGAAGCCCTGCAGGTCGAAGACCGTCGCCTGGGCCTGATCGCCGTTCTTCTGAAGGATACGGATCTGCGTCGCGTCGCCGTACTGGGTCGGACCGCCGGCGTGGGCGACCAGATCGAGCAGGCTCATCTCGTCTGACCATTCGTAGCGGCCGGGCTTGTTCACCTGGCCGATGATGCGGATGGCGCGGTCATTGCCGATCTTCAGCCAGGATTTCTCGAGCTGATCGGTCTTCTCCGGTACGAAGATCGCGTCGCCGGGACCGATTGACGGCACGGTGATGCCGGGACGTCCTTCGGTATAGCTCGCCAGATCGAAAGCGATGACCTCGCCGCTCGCCCGGATGACCCGCAACTGGCGGGTCTCGGCATAGCGGTTCGGACCGCCAGAGTTGGCCAGGACGTCAAAGAAGTTGGCGCCTTCGGTCATCTCATAGGACCCGGGCTTGGCGACCTCGCCCATGACATACACCGTGCGCACCCCGGCCTTCACCTCGTCCACATTGATCGGCACGTAGATGGTCGCGGCTTCCGTCAGGGTGGGCAGCAGGCTGGCGTCACCGGTGTCGAAGTATTTCTTCAGGTCGAAGACGATGGGCGACCCGTCATTGATGACACGGATCTTCTCGACACCGGCGTAACGGGTGAGGCCACCGGCACGCATGATCACGTCGACGACGGTCTGGTTGGACTTGAAGGAGAAGGTGCCCGGGTTCTGAACTTCGCCGAAGACCTTCACCGCGCCGGTTTCCTCACCGGCATCACCGGCGGCCGTCAGGGTGCGTGCATCGAACTCGACCTCGACATTGCCGATCAGCGGGGAGGAGGGGACGAACAGGGTATCACCCGACTGCAGCACGGGAATCGCGCTGGCATCGCCGGTGTCCAGGTAGCGTTTGTAGTCGAAGGTGCTGGTCGAACCGTTGCGGCGCAACTGAAACAGGTTCATCTGCGCGCCCTGGCGAAGACCTCCGGCCGCGGAGATTGCCATCTGCACGTTGCCGTTGGCGGGCAGGTCGACGTCCTTTGGTGTCTTCACGAAGCCCATGACCGACACCATCAGGCGGCGTTCCTTGATCAGGACCTTCAGCTGGGAGAGGTCGCGATAGGCGCTGGACAGCGCCAGATTGACACGACGGCGCGCGGTATCGGTGTCAATGCCGGCGAGCGGCAGCGCACCGACTTCCGGCAGCGTGACCATGCCGCGACTGTCGAGCTGGTAGGGCTGATCGAAGTCCGGCTCGCCCGGCAGGACGATCTGGATGATGTCACCTGCCGCCAGTACGGGTTCTTCAGCCAGCACCGGGCGGGCGAACAGAAGGGCCAGGATGGCCAGCATCGTGTAAATGGCTGTCGTGTGAAAACGCGTCATCTCGGGTGCTCCTCACCTTCGGGATCTGTCAGTCAGAGGGCGACGCCATTGCGCGGCTTGGCCGCCCGCGCGATGGCGTCTTCGATCCTCTGCATGCGTTCGTTCAGGGCGATCAGGTTGGCAGCGCCGTCGGCGTCCAGACCGCCGGCGATCTCGCGTCCGGCGCGAATGGCGAGACGTTCCGCCAGCACCAGCTCGGCAGGTGCCCAGCGCATCGCGCCGTCGTTGGTCAACTGCTCAAGCTTGCGCAGGCAGTTGGCGTGCCGGACCTGCAGGGCGATCTCGCCCTCGCTGGCTGCATCGATGATCGCGGCGGGGTAGGTGCGGGTGGAGATTTCCGCCGCGCCGCCGCCGTGCTCGGGCGGCCAGGTGACGGAACAGGCACCAAGGCCCACCGCCACACCGGCCAGCAGGAAGAACTTGCCCGGAGCCCTCATCTCAGGCTGCCTGGGCCGCGGCGTATGCCGCAACGGCCGGCCTGGCGCTGGTCTCGGTGGCCGTCTGCACATTCAGCGGACGCATCAGATTCAGACGCTCCAGCATGCGCTGCGGCTGGCCATGGACGCCCCGGATGACGAACTCCCCGCCGCGCATCTTCATGCGCTTGGCGATGTCAACCAGCAGCCCGAGGCCCGACGGGTCCATGAAGGAGACATCGGACAGGTCGATGGTGATGTGCTCGACAGAGATGTCCGTGATGGTTTCGACATGGCTTTCACATGCCAGGACCCCGATGGCGTCCAGCGGACCCTCGGGACGGAAGAACAGGGCACCTGGGGCGTCGAAGCGGAATTCAGTCATTGTCGGTCTCCTTGCGTGTTGGTTGAACCGACATTCGCAATGGCCGAGCCATGTTCGGATTTAAAGAAAATGTATATATTTCAATATGATATGGAGGGTGTGATATTGGCTATCACGCCGACCGCTGCGGAATGCAGTACCTATTGCTGCACTCTGGCCCACGCGTTCTGCAGTGCATGACGCAGCAGTTTCAGGCGGAGTGACGGCAATGCCATGTGGTCCTTCAGGCCGAATTCACCGGGGCGGCCGGGGAAGGCCAGCAGACCATCTCCGTTGCCCCCGAAGTTCCATGTGTCCTGGAAGATGTCGATGCCCAGCGGCACAAGCCGGTAGGTCTCGGTTGCCTCATAGTAGAGCAATCCGTCGACCCGGCCGGATATGGCACGCATGAAACGGAACAGCTGTGCCGCAGGGCGGTCGATCAGCAGATCCGCCAGACCGGTCGCCGGTCCTGCCAGTGGGACGGCATCGGGTACTTCGGCCCTGTTCGGACCGCAGGAACCCATGCAGGACAGATAGGTCCACAGACCGGTGTCGCGGTAATCGTGAAGACCGGGATGCCTGCGTGACTTCAGTCGATTGAAGACGGGCGCAAAGATGTCGACCAGTCCGTCGAGCCGCGCATCGCGGTCGGTGGTGACCATGACACGCACGCCCGGAGCGTGCTTGCGATAGAGGCGCAGATGGCGCGACAAGGCCTCGATATCCGTCGGTTCATCGGCTGCATAGACCCACGCCCGGCCTTCCAGTTCCTCGGCCAGAACCGTTCGCTGCAACGCTTTCAGATAGGCCACGGCATCGGGATAGCGGCTGGCGCGCGGGAACCCGACATGCCCGTTGATCGCGTGCGTCATGACGGTGTCGCGGAAGGAGCTGCCCGGCGGCCCGGCATCGAGATCGAGCATGCCGTTCCGTATCGGTGGAAACAGGACATAGCCCTGGATCGGCTGTATCCGATGCGCCTTCAGCAGGGCCGCGTAACCGGCAAGCAGTTCGGCCTCGGGGGGGCATCCGCCGTCCGGGCAGTGTCCTCTCGGCAGATTGGCCGGATTGATCCCGACGTGGAATGGCAGAGGCGCGCCGGGCCGGTCCTTGCGGATGACCTGACGTACCTGAACCTCCTGCGTGCCTTGCCGAAAGACGATCACCCGGTCCCGGTCGGATTTCCATTCGGCCAGCACCAGCCCGGAGGCGGCGCAGGTGGCGGCGGATCTCGGGACCAGTATCTCATGGAACGCGCCGGTCGCGGTGGCTTCATCGCTGGGGGTCACGGTGCGTATCGGCAGCATCTGCCAGAAGGTGACAGCGGCACCGACTGCCGTGATGGGCGTGCAGGGGCTGCCGATGGTGCTGAGGATGACAAACTGCATGTCGCCCCGGTGGGCCTTCCGGATTGTCGATTTCCGCCAGTCCTGGCTGAACGCGGGGCGCTCGACAGGATGCAGGACGGCCAGGGACTTCGCGCGCGCGGCGCTGGTGATCGACATCAGGGCCGCCAGCAGAGTGCCACCGAACAGGAGCCAGCGGGACATTCAGGAACGATCGTTTCCGATGCGGGCCGCGAGATCGCATGAGCCCGTCTCGGCAAAGGCATGGACCCGGGGTTCCGACGCCCGAAGCCCGGCAAGTGCCAGCAGCCGCCCGACGGTATATGCGGTGGCGGGGAACTCCTGACTGATGGTCCCGTCCAGCACATATCCCTGGACACCGGGCAGGAGGTCCACCGCCTCACCATTGCGGTGGAGCGACAGCAGCCAGATCTCGCCCAGACAGGCGCGGGCGACATACCGCTGCGCCTCATAGGGGCCACGGTTGCTGAGGGAGACTGTTTCGGCCAGCTCCGCAATCGAAGACGGCAGCGCGAGCGACGGGGCGGTGTCTGCCGGCACAGCAGAGGCTTTCAGGTAACCGCCTGCCACACCGAGCATGACGGATGCCAGAACCAGCAGGCTATGCAACGGGATGCGCATGTCGCCCTCCACGAAGACTGAAGAACGTGAGTGCGCCAACGGTGAATGCGGTCAGCAGCAGAACGATCTCCGCCCCGTCGCCATCGTGCAGCCAGTGATAGGCCTCCGGTGACCGGGCCATGATGCTCAGGCGCGCAACGTTGATCAGGACAACGGATGCACCGACCATTGTGGGGTACCAGAGTGGCGGCCTTGTGCCGTCTGCCATCAACCCGCGCGTCATCGCGAACCAGAAGAGCAGCGCGAGAGACAGATTGTTCCACGAACTGCATCCCGTCATCACGAACAGCCTGTGTCCGGACTCATGGACGACGACATTGCCTTCGATTCCGGCGATCAGGGTTGTCTGACTGGCGAGCCACCCCGCCAGGACGGCATCGAACTGCAGCAGCGGCTCGGCGAACAGGGTCGTCAGCATCCATGTCACCGGCGTTCGGGCACACAATGCAAGCGCGATGAGGAGACCCGCATGCGGAACGGCGGTGTTGCCGCGGTCCTGCACCAGCCGGGCAAGGAAGTAGATCGTTCCCGCAAGCCACGCGACCTGGGCAGAGGGCACGAGGCACAGGATGCTCACGAGCAGTGCCTGCCAGGCCGGGACCTGTCCTTTCGCTGCTGCCTGTCGCAGGCGAAAGGCAGCGAGACCCAGGGCGATCCAGACAACCGCGCTGACGCCGAACAGGTCCCCCGCCGCCAATGCCCATCCCTCATCGGCGACAATCGTCCGGGCTGAACCGACCATGGCGTTGAACGCCACGATGGAAAGCACAAGCAGATCGGAGACCCGGGTGGAAATTCTCATGGTGAGATCCTCACCGGTCCATGGCGGCGCGGTAGACCGCCAGCACATCGCCAAGACGTGCCTGCGCCGAATATCCTTCCATGATCCGCGCGCGCGCGTTCATCCGCATCTTGCGGCGGGTGTCTTCGCTGGCGTTCATGTGTGTCGCCAGGCGCCCGGACAGTTCATGCACATCGCCGGGCTCGGCGAGATAGCCGGTGACGCCGTCCTCGACAAGGCCGGGCAATCCACCAACACCGAATGCCGCGACCGGCACGCCGTGGGACATGGCCTCCAGCGCGGCCATGGGCAGGCCCTCCTGTCGTGAAGGCATGACCAGCAGGCCGAGGTCGGTCCAGCGATCAGCCATGCCGGGCACGCTGCCCACGACTTCCACGTTTCCCGGCGCCGATGCCCTGGTCTCGGCGTACATCGGGCCATCGCCGAACATGATGAACGGCATGTCAGCGTGGCGTTGGGCCAGCTCGAGGAAATGGTCGGGGCCTTTCTCCTGGCTCAGTCGGCCGACGAAGCCGATCTTCCGACCCGGGTTCCCGGGGCAGGGGGGCATTGCGACGAAGTTGTCTATGACGGTCGCGGTCCGGGGCAGGGACGCCGAGATCTCTGCCGAGACCGCGATGTTGGACGACCAGCGGGAGGTGAAGCGATCAAGCGCGGTGTAGGCGGCCAGTTTGCCGGTTCCGCGATCGCCATTGTGAAAGGTGGAAACGACAGGCAACCGGTGCCGTGGCCCGGTCAGCCGTCCCAGGATGCCGGCCTTGTATCCATGCGTATGAAGCAGGGTGGCGTGGTTGACCTTCAGCCATTGCGGCAGGCTGGCCCGCTCCCGTGTCAGTACGCGCACGGGCAGGCCGATGTTCCTGGCCTGGTCGTCCATCGGGTGTGGTCCGTGGTCGGCCAGGCGCAGGATGGTCGTGCGGACACCTGCGTTCAGCAAGGCCTGTCCGAGTACCAGGACATGCGTTTCGATGCCCCCGATTGCGCGGCTGTCCAGTGCCAGTACGACATGTTCCATGATGTGCGCCCCTTTGCGCATGAATGAACCTGTCGGTGGGATCGCAATCGGGGTGCCAGCCCTGGAGCCCGGAAAAGCTGCCTGACGGGGGATCAGGTACTGCATTTCGCAGCGGTCGACCACTGCAGCCGTTCAAATGGCAGTGGCAGCCGGACCCGTTCCGGCCTGGCCGGCCGCCGCACAATCCCGCGGAAAACCTCGACTCAACCGGTCTCCACGCCAACTGGCCAGCGGATTGCGGTCAGTGCGGCAGAAACCGACTGAGGAGCCGGACCATGTTTGACACACCACTTGAGATCGCCGTTGCCGCCAGCTCGGCACTGATCGTCTACCACCACGCCATCTATCCCAGGCTGGCCACATGGCTGGGCGACAACGGACCCGATACCCGGCCGATGCCCATCCGTAGCGCGCTGCCCCGGGTCACGGTTGTCATGCCCGCCTTCAACGAGGAACAGCACATCGCCGCGAAGATCAGCAACCTCGTCGGGCAGGACTGGCCGGCGGATCGGCTGCAGGTTCTCATCGGATGCGATGGCTGCACCGACGATACCGTCGAGATCGCCCGGCATGCGGCCTCCTGCCATCCGGATGTCTCGATCGGGGTCATCGATTTCAGCATCAACCGCGGCAAGGTCGCGGTTCTGAATGATCTCATCCGGCAGGCACGCGGGCAGATCATCGTCATTTCCGATGTCTCGGCACTCCTGCCGACAGACGCCATCAGCAGGCTGGCCGCCCATTTCGCGGACCCGTCAGTCGGCGCGGTCGGGGCCGGGTACAGCCCGGCCTGTGACACCACGGGCGGTGAGAAAGCCTATTGGGCCTATCAGAGCCGTATCAAGCAGGGCGAAGCACGGATCGGTGGTCTGATTGGCGCGCACGGCGCCTGCTACGCAATCCGGGCCGGGCTCTACCAGCCGCTGGGCCGGAGCGTGATCAACGACGACTTCCTGATCCCGATGCGGATTGCCCTGGGGGGATGGCGGACACTCTATGACGCTGACATCAGGGTCCGTGAGCTGCAGGCGTCGCCCGACAGCATGGACTTCAACCGCCGGGTCCGGATCGGGCGCGGCAATGCCCAGCAGCTTGCTGCCGTCCTGCCGCGCCTGTCCCTGCGCCGGGCAGGGCTGAGCTTCGCGTTCCTTTCCGGCAAGGGTGCACGTGTGGTCATGCCCTTCCTGATGCTGATTGCCCTCGCCGGATCGGCGATTGCTGCCGCTGCCGGGTCGGTGCCCATGACCATGCTGCTGGCCCTGCAGGCTCCAGCCTACCTGGCGGCGGCGCTGGCAACGCTGTTCCCGGCCCTGCGCCGGATCCGCAAGATCGAGGCGCTGCGTTATCTCGTGACGGGTCATGTGGCCTCGGCCATCGGCGCATTCCAGTTCCTCACCGGTCGGAAGCGGGGCGCCTGGCGCCGCGTCGCCGAGGCCTGAGAGGTTCCGTCATGACCATGCATTTCGTGATCAAGCCGGGGCGCAAAGACCTGCCCTTCAAGTCCCTGATGGCGGCTCTGTCCGGCCATCTCGCCACCGCGGACGGACTGGTCCGCATCGAACCTGTCACGGCGCAGAAACAGAGGAGCCTGCCATGATCGAAACCCATATGGACCGGGCGACACGGATCGGAAAGCGGAGTATCGATATTGCCGCCGCCGTCGTCGGCCTGACCCTGACCGCACCCCTGCTGCCGCTCATTGCGCTGGCAATCAAGGTCGAGAGCCCTGGCCCCATTCTGTTCCGGCAGGTTCGCGTTGGCCGGATGCTGGAAGACCGCACGGAGCTGTTCCAGATGATCAAGTTCCGCTCCATGCGTCAGGATGCGGAATCGGCCAGCGGTGCAGTCTGGGCCAGCAAGCGCGATCCCCGCATCACCCGCGTCGGCAACTTCATGCGCAAGACGCGGCTGGACGAAATTCCGCAGTTCATCAATGTCCTGCGCGGTGAGATGTCCCTGATCGGCCCCCGGCCGGAGCGGCCGGAGTTCTACAGCAGGCTGGAGGCTGCGATCCCGCACTACAGCAGCCGTACGTTCGGACTCAAACCCGGTATCACCGGGCTGGCGCAGGTCAGCCAGGGATATGATGAAACCATCGAGGACGTGCGCAGCAAGGTCATGTTCGACCATGCCTACGCCGTCCAGACCTTCCGTTTCAGCGACTGGTTGAGGAGCGATCTGCGGATCGTTGGCCAGACGCTGTCCGTCATGGCCCTGGGGCGCGGCCGATAGCTCCTCACACACCCCGACAGTCATGTCGGGGGCCGTGTCCCACAGCCGGCGGCGGGTCCTCTTGGCCGGAGACCCGCCGCCACCTCTGACCACAACCACGCATCTTTCCGCTGAGGAGCAGGATCATGACAATCACCCGAACCGCAAACTGGATACGCCGCCGCGAGGACCCGCTGGCGGACCGCCTCTACCGCCTTGTCAAACGCGCGCAGGTGCTCGACATGCCCGTGATGCCGGGCATCCACGCGACGCTCTATCACGCGCACCGCAGCCTGACGGGCATGCTGGGTGAGGTGACCCGGCGTCTCTACTGGACACCCATGTTCCGTTCCCGGCTCGACGGTACGTCGCGTCGGCTGCACATCGCCGGTGGCGGAATGCCCTTCCTGTCCGGCCCCGTGCGGATCACGATGGGTGACGATTGCCGCCTGTCCTCCGCCATGACCATTTCCGGTCGGGGGCGGAGCGCCGACCAGCCGCAGTTCATCGTTGGAGACAATGTCGGTATCGGCTGGCAGACCACGGTCGCCGTCGGGTCGAAGGTGGTCTTCGAGGACAATGTGCGGATCGGCGGGCGTGCCTTCTTCTCCGGTTATCCCGGCCATCCGGTGAACGCAACCGACCGGGCGGCGGGTCTGCCCGACACCGATGATCAGGTCGGCGACATCATCCTCCGCCGTGACGTCTGGCTGGGAACCGGCTGCACGGTGAATGCGGGGGTCGAGATCGGTGCCGGCACCATTGTCGCGGCAGGCAGCGTGGTCACGAAAAACCTTCCCGCGGGCGTTCTGGCAGGTGGCGTCCCGGCCCGCGTCATTCGCGAACTGGAACCCGCAGACAGGAGCCTGTCGTGATGGCTGCGCCGATGATCGTATTCGGGGAAGACTGGGGCGCGCATCCATCGAGCACGCAGCATCTGATGGCTCGCCTGGCAGCCGATCGCGAGGTGCTCTGGGTGAACTCGATTGGCCTGCGCCGCCCGAGACTGAACGCCGGAGACGCCCGCAGGCTGGTGCGCAAGGTTGCCTCCATGTTTCGCAAGGGTGAGGCAACGACGGCCCTGACCCCGCCCGAAGGAATCAGTGTCGCTTCGGCGAAGGCTGTTTCCTGGCCGGGTTCCCGGCTGGCGCGTCGGATCAATCGCCGGACAATCCCCGCCTCCCTGAAGCCCTTCACGGACCGGTTCGCTCCGGATCGACCGATTTTCTGGACGTCGCTGCCCAGTGCAGTGGATGTCATCGGACAGTTCAACGAGGCCGTCGTGATCTACTACGCCGGCGATGATTTCGAGGGACTTGCCGGTGTCGATCACAAGCCTGTCGGCGAGATGGAGCGCGAACTTGCAGACCGTGCGGACCTCATCATCGCGGCCAGTTCCACGCTGGCAGCCAAGTTTCCGCAGGCGAAGACAGTCATCCTGCCGCACGGCTGTGATCTGGAACGATTTGGCACGCCGGTGCCGCGTGCGCCGGATCTCCCGTCCGATCGCCCGGTGGCGGGCTTCTACGGCAGCCTTGCGGACTGGCTGGACTATGATCTGCTCCGGGATGCCGCCGTCGGATGCCCGGAATGGGATTTCGTCTTCATTGGCAATGTCTCGACGGACCTGCGGAAACTCTCACGGCTGACCGCCCTGCCGAATGTACGGCTGCTGGGTCCGCGTCCGCATGAGGCGCTTCCGTCCTATGTCCAGCACTGGCAGGCCTCCCTGCTGCCGTTCGTCGACAATGCACAGATCCGTGCCTGCAACCCGCTGAAACTGCGTGAGTACCTGGCCGCAGGCACGCCGGTCATCTCGACGGCGTTCCCGGCCCTGTCGCCCTATCGCGATCATGTCCGGACGGTCGCGACAGCATCGGAACTGACCGTCGCGCTGAGGGCTGCATTGTCGGACCTGCCCCCGACCCGTGCGGCACGGCAGGCGTCTGTCGCCGACGAGAGCTGGGACGCGCGTGCACAGGACCTGAAACGTCTGATCGACCGCGCCGCCGCTTGATCCTGCACCGCTGCAAATCGGGTCACCCGTTGCGCGATGCAGTGGGGGCGTCGCTGTTCTGATTCGTCAGTTTCTTTGATTTCAGTGGGTTAGCTGTCGGAACACGGCTTGCGATGTCAGGCACGTGTGATGAGGAGACCTGACATGATCAAAGCAGCATCGAGATTGCTGGCCGTCGCCATCCTTGGGATGACAACGACTGCCTGCGTCGGGATCAGCAAAGGCAATCCGCTGTCCCTTGTTCCGGCTTCCGAGCTGGCCCTGATCAAGAATTCCGCCCCGAAGAACGGCAAGAAGATCTCCGTCGAGGACATGCTGGCGAATGCGCGTGCATCGGACGGCAAGGGGGAGAAGACCGCGCCGACCGTCAGCAATCTGGACCTGGCCTGGGCTGGCGATTCCACCGAACCTGAGCCCGGCCATCTGATCAGCCTCGGCAACTTCGTTGCCGCCGCGCCAAAGACGAATGTCACTATTTCCTGCGCTTCCTCACCGGATGCCGAGGGGCTGAGGGCGCATCGCCGTGCGCTGGCCGTCAGGCAGGTGCTGAATGTGCTGGGCGTCCCCACCCAGGTGATACGCGATGCCGCTGTTCCGACCGGAACCCTCAGGCTGGTGCGCGGAGGCCGCGCGGCATGAAGGACGAATGGCGTGTTCTAATCCGTCTGTGGACCCAGACGGCATGGCGGCTGCGGTACCTGATCTGCGCCTTGCTGATCCTGCTGCCGATCATTGGCGGGGTCGCGAGCCAGCTCCGGTCACGGACCTACGAGACCCACATGTCGATCCTGATCCAGGAAGCGGCCAAGCATAATCCGTTTCTGGAGGACCTTGCCGTCGAGACCCGGGTGAAAGACCGGCTGTCGGCGCTCAACGCGCTGCTGCACAGCCGTCACATCCTGCTGGGCGTCGCAGTTGATCTGGAATGGGTGGATGACAGCAGCGACGACGCCACGCGAGAGCGTATCGTGCAGCAGCTGTCAGAGGCTGTCGGCCTTCGTCTGGTCGGCGATGAGCTGATCGAGCTCACCTATCGCCAGTCGTCGTCCGTGGATATCGACAAGGTGCTGATGGCCATTGCCCGGCGCTTCATGGAGAAGGTGCTGGCGCCTGAGCGGTCATCCATTGCCGGGTCGGTGGCCTTCCTGGAAAAGCAGCTCGCCGAGAGCGAGGCCGCACTTCTGGACGCCGAGGCCGCGCTCAGCGCACTCAGGTCCGAGAACGCCGACAACCTGCCGGATCTGCATGCCGGAAATGTCCGGCGTCTCGCGGACCTGAAGAGCGATCTTTCCCTGCGCGAGGTCGCGCTGGAGGGGGCGCGAGCCTCACTGGTCGACATGCAGCGCCGTCTGGCTGGGGCAAACCCTGTCGTCCTCAATATCGAACATCAGATCGTGCAGGTCCGCACGGAACTCGCGGCCATGAAATCGCGGTATACCGACAGCCATTCCGCTGTTGTGGCCGCTGAACGGCGCCTGTCCCGACTGGTCGCGGAGCGCGATGCCCAGGTCGATGCCGCCCGTCAGCTCGACCTTTCGCGGATTGAGGAAATCTGGGGCGCTGCCCTGCGTGGCACCGAACCGGAGAGCGGGTTGCAGCAGTTGCTGGTCAGCCAGGTCGAGGGGCTGCGCGCCGCACGCTCCAGTCTCGTGCAGATGGAACGACAGGTCGAAGTTCTTCGCGACGAAGTGCGGGTCATGGAACAGCAGACAGCGGGCTTCAGCGACGTACGGCGGGATCTGGAGCGGCTGGAGCGGGATGTAAGCGTGCGCCAGGACGTGCATGAGCGGTTGCTGAAGCGTGCCGGGATGGCGCGGGTCACCGGTGCACTGGGCCAGTTCGAAGCCCCGGAGCGCGTCAAGATCATCGATCTGCCGACTGTCCCTCAGCGACCGAAGGGTCTGCCGGCGCTGGCCTTCATCATTGCAGGACTGGTCGCGGCCATTGGCGCCAGCGTCGGCGCGGTCGCCCTGGCAGAGATTCTCGACAACTCGATCCGCACGGCCGCCCAGGCCGAGGCGTTGGGCCACCCGGTTGTCGCGGTGATGCCCAGGATTCCTTCTCTCACGAACGACATTCAGAACCTGTCGCAACTGCGACGGAAGGAGATTGCCGCATGAAGACCAACGTACAGATCGTGCAGCACATGCGGCCGGGCGGTATCGAGTGCCTGGCTCTGGATCTGCTCTCCACCCCCCCGTCAGGTGACCGGGGCCTGCTCATCAGCCTTGAAGGCACGATGGAGGAGGCGGTCGCCAACTGGCCGCGCTTGCAGCAGTACTCCGGTCGGCTGGTCTTTCTCGACAAGAAGCCCGGCACAAGCCTGCGCCTGATCTGGCGGCTGGCACGGCTGCTCTCGCGGGAGGGGGCGGATGTGGTCCATACCCATCACGTGGGTCCGATGATCTATGGCGGGATCGCGGCACGGCTGGCCGGTGTCCGTCGTCTGGTCCATACCGAACATGATGCGTGGCATCTGCAGGATCCGAAGCGTGCCCGGCTGGTTCGCCGGATCTGGAAACTGGTCAATCCCAGGCTGGTCGCTGATGCCGAACTGGTTGCGGATCAGGTGGCGCGGCTGGCGCGGATTCCGGTGGATGCGGTCATCCGCAATGGTGTCGATCTGCTGCGCTTCCGACCCGGTGGCCGGACGGCAGCCCGGGCCGCACTGGCGCTGCCGGCAAGGGTGCAGATCGTTGGACTGGCTGGTCGGCTGAACAAGGTGAAGAACCAGAGTGCCGCAATCCGCGCCCTGGACCAGATGGCGGACACTGCGGTGCATCTGGCGATTGCGGGTGACGGAGAGGAACGCGCCGCACTGCAGCAACTCGCGGATACCCTGGGTCTGTCCGACCGGGTCCACTTCCTCGGACACCTGGACGGCGTGGAACAGTTCTACCGTGCCATCGACTGTCTCTGTCTGCCTTCGCATTCCGAAGGGTTTCCCCTGACCCTGATCGAGGCTCAGGCCTGCGGACTGCCGGTCGTGGCGACCCGTGTCGGCGGTGTCCCGGAAGCTGTCTGCCCGGAAACGGGCCGGTTGGTGGAAGCTGGCGACATCGGGGCGCTGTCCGAAGCCCTGACCGCCGCGCTGCAGAATACCGACCCCTCCGTCGCCCGTCGCTTTGCCGAGAGCCGCGGGAGTCTGGACCGGATGCTGTCGGCCTATGGCCAGGTAATGGCCTGAGGTACCGGCATGACACTCGATCCCAAACTGCAGATCGCAACAGCGTTCAGCCTGGGCCTTCTGGCGCTTGCGGCGACCGTGGCGATGCCTCACCCGGTGGTCGCGCCTGCACTGGCCGTGCTGCCGGTCCTGATGATCGTCGCCATACGTCAGGCCTGCGTGCTTGGGATCCTGTTCGTCGCCTTTTCCTTCTTCCGCCTGCACGAGGTCGTGCCGCAACTGATGCCGCTGAAGCTGCCCCTGCTGCTGGCATTGGGCGTTCTGGGCACGCTGGTCTGGAACCTGGTGTTCCGCAGGACGACCACATACTGGGACGGCCTGTTCACACCTTTTCTCATCTTCTTCGGGCTGGTCACCATCGGGGTGTTCGCGGGCACGAACACCGGCAATGCCTTCGGTTACTGGAAGGATACATACGTCAAGATCGCGATCATGGTCTTTGCGCTGGCCTGGCTGCTGCGCAAGCCTGCGGACTTCTCGAAACTGCTGCTGGTGATGCTGGCATCTGCTGCACTGGTTGCGCTGGTGGCATTGCAGAACAAGGCTGCGGGGATCGGCCTGGTAGAGGGCACCCGGGTCACCATCGGGCGTGATATCGGCTCCATGCTGGGTGATCCGAATGACCTGTCGCTTGTCCTGCTGTTCGGCGCCGGGTGGGCACTGGCGGCGGCCGATACCGCCGGGCTGGGCCGCATGCTCCGGATCGGCGGCGTGGTGATCTTCGTGCTCATTGCCTGCGCCATTGTCGCCACCCAGAGCCGTGGCGGTCTGCTGGGCATTGCCGCTGTCATTGGTGTCTTTGCCTCCCGCCGGGTGAAATCGAAACTGCTGCTGGGTACAGCCGGGGTCCTGGCCATGGCGGTGCTGTTCGCGGTGGCCGGTATTGACGACCGGCAGTCCGGCGGCGCGCATGAGGAGGGCATCGACGAATCCGCGATGGGCCGGATCTATGCCTGGCAGGCGGCCATCGGCATGGCGCTTGCCAAGCCGCTGTTCGGTGTCGGCCTCGACAATTTCTACTTCAACTACTACCTCTTCAGCCCGCATTGGGACGGCAAGAACCACGCCGTGCATTCGACCTGGTTCGGCGTCATCGCAGAGACCGGCCTTCTCGGATTTGCTGCCTTCGCCACGATGGTCGTGACACTTGGTCTGTCCGCGTTCCGGGTCCGGGATACCCTGCTCGCGCGGTCCGACATACCCCCGGTCATGCGCGCAGCCGGCAGCGCCCTGGTCGGTGGCTTCACGGGGTTCTGTGTCAGCGGCACCTTCCTCACCCAGGGTTTCGTCTGGCCGATCTACGTCATGCTCGCGCTGGCCATCGCCTTGCGTCACTACCTGCGCAGCCATGGCGAACCGCAGTGGCTGACCGGCGCGGAATGCAGCGATCCGGCCGGACCGATTTCCAACTTTCTGAAAAACAAAGCAGTTTCCAGAGGCATGGCTCTTGCGCCACGACCCTGGACAACCAGTGGAGACAGGAAATGAAACGTCTGACGATTGCGGCTTCGGCGGTTGCCGGGCTCTTTGCGGCGACATCGGCGCAGGCCCAGCAGGTGCCGGAAGACATGACGAACATCGGTGTCGGCCAGGACATCCTGGAAACGGTCTCGCGGCAGTTGCCGGAGAGCCAGGCCGTGGGGGCCGAGTTTCTGAATGAAGCCTACTATCCCAGCCTTCGTCTGGATGACGCCTCCCATCTGGCCGTGACCTTTGTCAGCGAAGGCGCCGGGTATCGGAACTCGGTTGGCTATTTCACCTATCAGGACAACGCCTTCGACGGACTGACGTTCGGCGATATCGACATCAACGGGTCCGGAAATATCGGCTTTGCCGAGATGCAGTCCTCCGGTGCCGTCGATGACATGGGTGTCCTGTTCAGCAATTTCTCGGGGGCAGGGTCCGGGGGACTCCTTCAGGCAGGTGACACGACGGTCATCGGTGGCGGTAGCATCAACCTGACCGACGACAGCTGGACCATGACCGGCGACAAGATCTTCGAAGCGGGCACCAACGTCGGTTTCTTTCTGATCGCGAACGGCTGGAATGGCAGCGGCGTCAATGGCGTCGATAATCTCCAGGACCATCCGTCCTTTGCGAACGGCAAGAAGGGTAACGGCAAAGGCGTCGATAATCTCCAGGACCATCCGTCCTTTGCGAAGGGCAAGAAGGGTAACGGCAAAGGCGTCAGCGGCAAAGGCGTCAATAGTCTCGAGGACAATCCGACCTACTGGTCGATGGATTTCCTGAACCCGGAGAATGACGCGGACGCCACGGTCGATGATGTCAGCCGCAACACCCGGCACCTGGCAATGCTGAATGTTGTCGATGCCAACCAGGTGGTGGTCGGCTTCGAGGACCTTAACCGCCTTTCCGGCGACAATGACTTCAACGACGCCGTGTTCATCGTCCGCTCTGACCCGGCCGACGCCCTGCAGAATTCGAACATTCCCAAGGTCAGCGCCGCACCGGTCCCCGCCCTGGGCGCAGGTGTGGGGGGGTTGGCGATGGCCATCATCGTGGGCTTCGGCGCGGTCCGGCGCGGAAAGTCGGCGTGATGCTTCGCACCCTGTCCGCCAGACTGCCCCCGGGCCTGCAGCAGACCCTGCTGTATGCCTTCTCGATTCTGGTGGCGAAGGGGGTGTCTTTCGTCATGGTGCCGGTGTTCACCCAGTTCCTTTCGCCGGAAGACTATGGACGACTGGATATCCTGCAGACGCTTGCGGACCTGCTGTCCGTGGTCGTGGGACTTGGCCTGGCGGACAGCGTCTACCGGTTTGCCGGATCCGCCCGGGGCGAGGCCGAACGGCGGAAGGCCACGGCCTCGATCTTCGGGATCGCCATGGCATCCGGTCTCATCTTTCTGGCCGCCGGCCAGATCGCGGCACCATGGATCACCATCGCGTTGCCGGGCGGCATTGCCACCTCCGAGACGCGCCTGCTGCTGATCAGTCTGGCTGCCTCCGGCCTGATACTGGTGCCGCTGGCCTGGCTGCGCATGAACAACCGGGCCGGCATCTATGCGATTGCCAGTGCCGGACGCTCCGTGATCCAGGCAGGTCTGGCGACACTGATGCTGGTGCTGGGTTTCGGCGTCTGGGGTGTTCTGCTCGCCGGCATGATCGCCTGCATGGTGCTGGCAACGTCTCTTGCCCTCTATCAGTTGAGGCAGACTGGCATGACCATCGCTGCTGCCCGCACCCGGGAACATGTCGCCTTTGGCGGTCCCCTGGTGCTGGCCGGCGCTGCCGCCTTTGTGCTTGGCAGTTGCGACCGATGGATCCTGGCCGCCTTTGTGGGTGTCGAGGCAGTCGCGATCTACGCCGTCGCGGTGAAGTTCGCGCTGATCGTGGCGATGGCGGCACAGCCTTTCGAACTCTGGTGGCTGGCCCGAAGGTTCCCCATGCTGAACGGCCCCGACGGTGAGAAGCGTGTCGCGGTCGCGGCCGGCACGGGTGTCGTCTGGACCGTGCTCTGCGGTGTCGGTGTGGCCGCAACGGCCCCGACCGCCATTCGTCTGATGACGCCCGAGGCCTATCACGCGGCGGCTTCGCTGGCGCCATGGCTGTGCGGGATTGCCGTGCTGCATGCAGTGACGGGTATCCTGAACATCGGCATCTACTCAGGGCGCACCGGCTGGGACGCGTTCCGGGTCGAGGCCACCATCGCCGTCATCGCTCTCGCCCTCTACTTCCTGCTGATCCCGGAGCTCGGCGTGACCGGGGCGATCCTGGCCACCGCTGTCGCGCAGGTCGCACGGCTCTCGCTGGTGGTCTGGCTCGCGCAGAGGCGGCGGCGGTTGCCCTATCGCCTCGGGCGCCTGGGTCTGTTGTTGGCAATGGGCGGCGTCGCGGTCGCCGTCATCGGACAGCAGACGGATCCGCTTTCCGAAGTGCTCATGGGCACTCTGGCCCTGGGTATCATTGCAGGCTCCGGCCTGCTGCTCGGACTGGCCCCTGATGCGCTTGTCCGGAAACTACTTGCCCTGTTTCCGTTTCTCCCAGGCCATCTGCTTGCGGTAGATGGTCGAGGTTGAGATGTCCAGGGCCCGCGCCGCCTGTGTGATGTTGCCATCGAACTTCTCGATCGCGGCGTCGATGGCCATCATCTCCAGTTCCACGAGCGGACGGACGAGAATGTCCCGGGCATTTGCCGTCGTCGCTGCGTCCTGACCCGGAACGGCTGCCGGTGCAGCAGGCATCGGCTGCGGTGCGTAGGCGGCACCCGGGGCTGGCTGTGGGGCAAGGGGTTGCGGAACCGGTGCCTGCGGCAGGCGCGGCAGCATTTCAGGCGTCACGAGTTCTCCGTCATGCAGCACGACGATGTTGCGAACCACATTCTCCAACTGCCGCACATTGCCCGGCCAGGGATAGCTCTGGATCATGGCCATCGTGTCGTCGGTGAAATCCCTGAACGACTTCTTCTCCACCGCGCCATAGTCCCTCAGGAACCGCCGGGCCAGCATTGCCATGTCCGTTGCGCGTTCCCGCAGCGGCGGCATCTCGATGGGGACCACATGCAGCCGGTAGTACAGGTCTTCGCGGAACTTGCCACGCTGCACGAAGTCGAGCGGATCCTTGTTCGTGGCGCAGACGAACCGGATGTCCGTGGGACGGTCCCTGGAATCACCCACCCGCCGATAGGTGCCGGTCTGGATGAAGCGCAGCAGCTTGGCCTGCAGATCGAGGTCCATCTCGCAGATCTCGTCGAGGAACAGCGTGCCTCCGTTGGCCTCCTCCGCCGCGCCCACATGATCCGAGATCGCACCGGTGAATGCGCCCTTCCGGTGGCCGAAGATCGACGATTCCATCAGTTCACGGGGAATGGCCGCGCAGTTGATGGCAACGAAAGGTCCGTTGCGACGCTCGCCGGTATTGTGGATGGCGCTGGCACAGAGCTCCTTGCCCGTGCCGGATTCGCCGGTGATGAACACAGGCGCATCGGACCGGGCGGAGGCTTCGATCAGCGCGAAGACATTCTTCATCGCCGCCGACTCACCCAGGAATCCGGAAGGCCCCCGTTTCGGTTTCGCAGCACCGGCATCTGCCGTTGCGGCGGCATCCACAGGGTCCGAAGCAGGTGCAGCTGCCGCCCTCTGGCGACGGGCGAGTGTGGCCTCGCAGGCTTCCCGCAATTTCTTGGGGCTGCAGGGTTTCACGATGAAATCCATCGCGCCGAGGTGCATGGCATCGACCGCGGTCTTCACGGAACCCTGCCCGGTCAGCACGATTGTCGGGACCAGCCTGTCCTGATCCGTCATCTCGCGCAGCAGGTCGAGGCCATTGCCGTCCGGCAGGCGCACATCCAGGATCATGAGGCCGAACGAACTCTCGCCGATCAGCTGCCTGGCCTGCTTCAGGGTATCCGCCTTGGCAATGTTCCGGAAACGGGGCAGCAGCCCCTGTTCGTAGAGCATGGCACTGGCCGGATCATCCTCGACCATCAGGATGGGGGTGTTGTCAGTCATGTTCTGCTTCTAGGTCCACGGTCGACTCCGGTCAAATCAGATGCTGCCGGCCTGTTCCCCCGGGGACTCCGCACCTCTGCGTCAGCGCTGGGAAGCAGTTCCGTCATGCCCTGCGTTCGCCCCGCCCGGCACCGCAATCCCGGACGGTCCGCCGGGACGAGGTCGCCCGGACTCTAGAAGACCGGGGCAGTCTCGGCGACGTCCTTGTTCTGCATCATGGCATCGTACCAGGCGGCGAGGCCCGGGCGGCCTTCGCGCCAGTTGTCGTCGGCTCCGCGCCAGTTGGCGTAACCCAGTGCCGAGACGGCAGCAATGGTCGCCAGGTTGAAGGCGGCGGGCTGGCCGGCCAGGCGGGTTTCCAGCGCATCGTAGCAGCGGGCGATGCGGTCGGTCTCCGTCTTCAGGACCGTGGGCGACGGTACCCCGTCCTCCGCCAGCCGTTCCTTGCTGCGCTTGTAGGTCGCGTCCATCAGCACGGACGCAATACCCTCGATCTCGAGCTGCTTTGGGGAATAGTCCATCAGCTTGTTGGGGGCCTGCGCGTCGATATAGCGGCCGATGATCAGGGTCTCGCAAAGGCAGGTGCCATCGTCCAGCAGCAGGCCGGGGATCTTGGCGCTGGGGCCGGCGGCGACCAGGACGTTGCGGGCCTCCGGATCCTTCGAGACGTCCAGTTCCTCGATATCCAGGCCAGAGAAACGCGCGGCCAGCAGGGCGCGGCGCCCGTAAGGTGAATTGTGGGCGTGCAAGAGTTTCAAGTCGGTCTCCCCGGTTTCATGTGCTGCGCCGCTGGCTGGTATTGCGGCGGATCAGCCGAAAATGCTTCTGCGTCGCACGATAGATCGGCATGCCCGCAACGCCAGCGGAAAATGGCGACCCGGGCGTGCAGGGCGGCAATGCCACCGGACGGCGGGGCAGCCTAGTCGAACGTGATCACCCAGCGACCCCGACTGCCCCCGGCTTCCAGTGCCGCGTGGGCCTTGCCGGCGTCTTCCGGCGCCACGGTGCAGGCGACGCGCAGGGTCAGCTTGCCGGCGTCGGCTAGCTGCCGCAGCTGATCGAGCTTCTCGTATTCGCAATCATAATTGCGCACCCAGGTCTGGGTGAAGCGGATGTCCCGCACGGCCTCCTCGGGGCTGAAGCCGCGGATGGCGGTGAACACGCCGCCATCCCGGATCGCCGGAATCGCCGCCGCGTTCAGCAGTGCGCCGTCGGCCAGCCCATCGACGCCTTCGGGGAAATGCTTGTGAACCTCGGCGGCGAAGTCATCGCTGCGGGGCACAATGATGTCCGCGCCCAGCGCGCGCAGCAGCGCCTCGTCCTTTGGTGCCGCATCGGCAATGACCGTCAGCCCCTCCGTCTTCGCCAACTGGATGACATAGCCGCCATAGGCACCTGGGCCGCCGGTCACCGCCAGCGTCTGGCCGGGTTCTAGCCCCATCAGGTCAAGAGACAGGCGTGCGGTCAGCCCGTTCATCGGCAGGGTGCAGGCTTCCGCATGACTGGTGTCCTTCGGGGCCGCCACCACCGCCCGCTGGTCCAGCACGATCTGTTCCCGATAGCCACCGTGGGTCGCATCCGGAACCACCATCGCCATGACCCGGTCGCCGACGCGCACGCCGGTGGTCACGCCCTCGCCGATCTGGTCAACGAACCCCGCGATATCCATACCGGGCACATAGGGCGGCGGATCCTTCTTCTGCATCTTGGCCCGGCCGCCATTGCGTCCGACAACGTCGGTCGGGTTCACGGCAGCGGCGTGAACACGTACCCGCACCTGTCCCGGTCCGGCATGCACCTCCGGCACGTCGACCACCTGCAACACTTCCGGTCCGCCATGAACCATCAATCCGACTGCGCGCATGTCCTGCCCCTGTATGTCTGATTCTTCCCCGACGGTAGAGGGTAGGCAGATCACGGTGGCGGCGCCAGCAGATCATCAGACAGCCCCGGTGACCGCGGGCGACGACGGGGAGGGACGCTTCGACTGGTCTTGCTGAATGAACCGAAGTATTCTTGCCCCGAATGCCTGCCTGAAGTCCTCACAAGAACAAGAAGTCGCAACATGCAAGCAGAACAGGAAACAGCCCCGGCCTCGGCGCCGGTTCATCTGGAGGTTGCTGCCGCAACATTCAGCGATGTCGGTGCGGCCGTGCGGGCCGGACTGCGCGATTTTGGCCGACGCCCCCTGCTCAGCCTCTTCTTCGGCCTCGTCTACGCGCTGTTCGGCGCGGCACTGATCGCCGGTCTTGCGGCCAACAACCAGATATGGATCGTCATCGCCGCCGCGGTCGGCTTTCCGCTGGTCGCGCCCTTCCTGGCCGCCGGGCTGTACGAGATGTCCCGGCGCCTGAAACGTGATGAGCCGTTCACCGCCAGTGACATCTTCGGCGCCATCTTCAGCCAGCAGCGGCGGGAGTTCGGCTGGATGTCGTTCGTTGTCCTGTTCGTCTTCTGGATCTGGGCCTATCAGGTGCGGCTGGTGCTGGCCCTGACCATGTCCAGCCAGGCCGTCCATTCGCTTGATCGTTTCCTGGGTGCACTGTTCACGACCAGTGAAGGCCTGACATTCCTGGCCGTGGGCACGGTGGTCGGGGCGGTGCTCGCGACCATCCTGTTCTCGATCACGGTGATCGCGATGCCGCTGCTGCTGGACAAGCGGGTCGATGTCGTCACCGCGATGATCACCAGCGTGAAGAGCGTGCTCCAGAGCCCGGCGGTCATGCTCGGCTGGGGCGCAATGGTGGGGGCGCTGACACTTGTCGCCATTGCACCGCTGTTCATCGGCGTGATCGTGATCTTCCCCGTGCTCGGACACGCAAGCTGGCACCTTTACGAACGGCTGGTGTCGGAGCAGTAAGCGGGACGGGTCGAGGGCTTGAAAGCCTACGACTTTGCCGCAAACTCGATCGGCTTCGCCCATTGCACCAGAACGACGCAGCCGTCCGTTGACCAGACATTGTGGCTGCTGCCTGCCGTGTTCACGATCAGGGTGCCTGTCGGATAGTGGCCGTTGTCGTCCGTCTGGCTGCCTTCCAGTACCAGCACGGTTTCCGGGGCCGGGTGGCGGTGGGCCGGGACGGTGGCGCCGGGCTGGTAGCGCAGCACGGCCAGCGCCGGTTCGCCCTCCAGGATCTTCGCGATCTCGATCCCTTCGCGGAACGGGGCGAAGTCGAGGCTGTTCCAGCCGCCGTTGAGCATGTCGGGCACATTGAAGGGAGCGGTCATCTCTGGACCTCCTGGGTCAGGACACGGGGGACAGGGCGCTGGCGATCAGCTCGACTGGAGCCGTCCATCCGACGATGGCCCCCTGCGCACGGATCATGTCGAGGGTCGCGCGCTTGAACTCCGGAAAGTAGCTGGCCGTGGCGTCCTCCGCCAGCAGGCAATCGAAGCCCCGGTCGTTGGCCTCCCGCATCGTGGTCTGGACGCAGACCTCCGTCGTGACACCCGCAAGGATCAGTTGCGTGATCCCGCGTTCCGCCAGCAGGTCGCCGAGGCCGGTGGCGTAGAAGGCACCCTTGCCGGGCTTGTCGATGACAGTTTCGTCGGGCAGGGCGGCTAGTTCGGAAACGATCTCCGCCCCCGGCTCGCCCGCGATCAGGATGCGGCCCATCGGGCCCGGATCGCCGATGCGCAGTGCCGGATCGCCCCGGTCCCGCTTGGCGGGCGGACAGTCGGAGAGGTCGGGCCGGTGGCATTCGCGGGTATGGATGATGGTCAGCCCGGCGGCACGGGCAGCATCCAGCAGGGCGCGCACGGTGGGGACGATGGCCTGCACCAGCGTAACGTCGTTGCCGAGCGCGGCGCCGAAGCCCCCCGGCTCCAGGAAATCGCGCTGCATGTCGATGACGATCAGTGCCGAGCGGGCCGGATCGAGCGGGAATTCAAACGGCTCTGCCGCAATCATCTTCATCAGGCGTGTCCTGCCATGTGCTGGCCGATGACGGCGATATCGGCCTCCGCCGCCGGGGTTTCGTGAACGATGCTGCCCTCCGACATCACCAGCACCCGGTCGGAGAGTTCCAGGATCTCGTCCAGGTCCTCGCTGAGCAGCAGGACCGCCGCACCGGCATTGCGGGCGGCGACGATGCGGGAGCGGATGGCGGCCACGGCGGAGAAATCCAGACCGAAGCAGGGGTTGGAGACCAGCAGCAGATCCACGTCCCCCGTCAGTTCCCGGCCCAGCACCGCACGCTGCACGTTGCCGCCCGACAGGGTCTGGATCGGGCTGTCGAGGGATGCCGTCTTGACCTGGAACCCCGCCACCAGCTCCGCCGCGCGCCGACGCATCGCCTTGCGGTCGAGCCAGAAGCGGTGGCCATCATCCGGCGTCGTGTCGAAGGTGCGGAAGGCCAGGTTCTCGGCCACACTCATGCGCGGGGCGCAGGCATTGCGCAGTGGTTCCTCCGGCAGGCAACGGACCCTGTGGGTCTGGGATTCCTCCCGGGTCGCGTGAAACGGGGCACCCGCGACCTCGATCCGGCCATCGGAGACGGGGCGCTGTCCGGTCAGGATCTCCATCAGTTCCATCTGGCCATTGCCCGAGACACCGGCGATACCGACGATCTCCCCGCTGTGCACGGTCAGACCGTCGATCCGGATCGGCAGCAGGCCGGAGCGGTCCAGTGCCCTGATGCCGGACAGTTGCAGGACCGGCGCGCCGCGCTCTCCGGCCCGGTCCACGTCGCGCGCCGGCGGCTGGCCGCCGACCATCATTGCCGCCATGTCATCGTGACTGAGGTCCGCCACCTTGCCGCCGCCCGCATATCTGCCGCGCCGCAGGACGCTGACATCGTCGGCGAAGGCAGTCACTTCCCGGAACTTGTGGCTGATCATCAGCACGGTCAGTGCACCGGACTCGGTCAGTTGCCGGACGTGCCCCAGCACCTCGTCCGCCTCCGCCGGGGTCAGGACGGAGGTGGGCTCGTCGAGGATCAGGAAGCGTCGTCCCAGATAGAGCTGCTTCAGGATCTCCAGCTTCTGCTTCTCACCGGCGGCGAGGCGGCTGACCGGCTGGTCCAGCGGCACGGTGAAGGGCATGCGCTCCATGAACTCCGACAGGGCCGCATGTTCCTTGCGCCAGTCGATGATGCCGGGGGTGTCGTCGCGGCTGATCACCAGGTTCTCCGCCGCCGTCAGGGCCGGGACCAGGGTGAAATGCTGGTAGACCATGCCCAGACCCAGCGCATGTGCGGCCTTCGGGTCGGGCACGTCGACTTCCCTGCCGGCCACCATCATCGCGCCGGCGGTCGCGTGATAGAATCCCATCATGCATTTCACCAGCGTGGACTTGCCCGCACCATTCTCCCCCAGCAGGGCATGGAAGGAGCCGGGACGGACGCGGATCGACACGTCGTCCAGCGCCGTGAACGACCCGAACCGCATGGTCAGGCCGACCGTCTCCACCCCCACGGCGGGGCTTCTGTCGGACGGGGTGGTCACGGCAGCTGGCTGATGAAGGTGGCGCTGTCCGAGACCGAGCCGAACACGCCGCCCTGCATCTTCACCATCTTGATGGCGGCGTCGTGATTGCCCTTGTCGGTGGCGCCGCAGCAATCCTCCAGCAGCAGGCATTCGAAGCCCCGGTCGTTCGCTTCCCGCATCGTGGTATGGACGCAGACATCGGTGGTGATACCGCTGAGCACGATGTTCTCGATCCCCTTGGTGCGCAGCATCAGCTCCAGATCCGTGGCGCAGAAGCTGCCCTTGCCGGGCTTGTCGATGATGGCCTCGCCGGGAGCCGGGGCAAGTTCGGAGATGATGTCCCAGCCCGGCTCCCCGCGCACCAGAATGCGGCCGCACGGGCCGGGGTCGCCGATCCCGGCGCCGATCTGCTGCGAACGCCAGCGCTTGTTGGCGGGCAGGTCGGACAGGTCCGGGCGATGCCCCTCCCGCGTGTGCATGATGTGATAGCCCTTGGCCCGCATCGCCGCCATGGTGGCCTTGATCGGTTCGATGGGCGCGCGGGTCAGCGACAGGTCATAGCCCATCTTGTCGACGTAGCCGCCTTCACCGCAGAAGTCGGTCTGCATGTCGATGACGATCAGGACCGTGTTCTCCGGCCTCAGATCGCCGTTGTAGGGCCAGGGATAGGGATCGGCCTTGATGGTGCTCATTCTGCAGCCTCCAGCTTGCGGACATAGGTGCGGGTCGGTGCGTCGAAGCCGCAGCTCGTCCCGTCGGTGATCGCCACCTCTTCTTCCCACGGCAGGCGATAGCGCCCGGCGGCGAGGTCGGTCATGTAGGTATAGGGGCAGTCCTGTGCGCCGCCCTTCACCGCGACATAGCCGCGATGGCCGAACTGGTAGATGTTGTTCTCCACCCCCCAGCCCGTGCGCGCTTCCCGCACCAGGTCGGGGCGCACCTCCGCCGTGATGATCTCGTCGGCCCGGCCCGTGGTGCCATGTGCCAGTACCGTGCCGTCGAAGTTGACGATCATGCCCTCGCCCATGCTGTCGAAGGTGCCGTCGGAACCGCACATGCAGACATTCGCCGTCACCATCAGGTTGCAGAAGGCGTTGGACTGGTTGGTGAAGCGCCAGCTCTCGCGGATCGGCGCGGTATAGCCGGCGGTGCGGATCATGATCTCCGCGCCCTTGTAGGCGCATTCCCGCGCCATCTCCGGGAACATGCCGTCATGGCAGATGATCAGCGCGATGCGCGATCCGTTCGGGCCATCGATGACCGGAATACCGAGGTCGCCCGGCTCCCACGGTTCCACCGGCACCCAGGGATGCAACTTGCGGTAATAGAGCTGCATCTCCCCCTGGTCATCGATGATGATGCCGACGTTGTAGGGCATGCCGCCGGGGTTCAGCTCCATGATGGAGAAGCAGCCCCAGATGCTGTTGTCGATGCAGGCCTGGCGGAAGGCCGCGACCTCCGGCCCGTCCAGGCGGCACATGATTTCCGGGTTCGTGTCCATGCTGAGGCCGTGCAGCGCGTACTCGGGGAACACGACGAGATCCATGTTTGCTGAATTGCGCCGCGCCTTGCCCACCATCTCGACGATCCGCGCTGTCTGTGCCGCCAGATCATCCGGTGTCTCCACCACGGGCAACTGCAACTGCACCATACCGATGACGACGCCGTTCGCCGACTTGTTCAGCCCACCAAGTCCGTTCATTGCGAGACTCCTACTTCGTGATGCTCAGTTCGCCGGGTGCGCTTTCCAGCGCCCGGTTGGGGGAGGATGTGGCGATCAGCAGGCCCAGGGTCAGCACATAGGGGGCAGCATAGAACAGGTAGTAGCCGGAGCTGATGCCCACGGACTGCAGTGCCGGACCCAGCGCCCCGGCGCCGCCGAACAGCAGCGCCGCCCAGAAGCAGTTTACCGGCGACCAGCGCGCGAAGATGACCAGCGCCACCGCCATCAGGCCCTGACCGGACGACAGCCCCTCGTTCCAGCTGCCGGGGTAGTAGAGCGACAGATAGGCGCCGCCGACGCCGGCCAGCGCGCCGCCCGCACCCGTGGCCAGCAGACGCACGACATTGGGGTTCAGGCCCATGGAGCGGGCCGCGTCGGTGCTGTCGCCCACGACACGCACGATCAGCCCGATGCGGGTGGTGCGGAACATCCAGCCCATGGCAACCGTCAGCACGATGCCGATCAGGAACAGCACGTTGACCTGCAGCGCCGCCTGCACCTGGGAGATGTCCGACCACCAGCCGAAGGAGATGGCCGGCAGGTCCGGGGCCTGCGGCTGCACGAAGGGCTTGCCGAAGAAGAAGGCGAGGCCCATGCCGAGCAGCATCAGGGCGATGCCGATGGCAATGTCATTGACCTTCGGCAGCTTGCAGACCCAGCCGTGAAAGAAGCCGAACAGCATCCCCGCGAGCGCGGCGGCGAGGACGCCGATCCATGCGGAGCCGCTTTCGTAGGCGACGGCGTAGCCCGACATGGCGCCGAAGACCAGCGTCCCCTCCAGCCCCAGATTGATGCGCCCCGAGCGTTCCGTCAGGCATTCGCCCAGCGACACGAACAGGAAGGGCGTGGAGACCCGGATGGCGCCGCCGATCATGGCCAGCGGGACGGCCCAGAGGCCGAGATCGGTCTCGTTCATGGCTGTTCCTCCGCCCTTGGCGTGAAGATGCGGAAGCGACCGTAGAGGGTCTCCGATACCAGGATGGCGACGAAGACGATCCCCTCCAGCACCAGAATGGTTGCGTCCGGCAGGTCCATGCGGCGCTGGATCAGGCCGGATGACGCCTCGAAACCGCTGAGCAGGATGGCCACCGGAATGATGGCAAGCGGGTTATGACGTGCCAGAAAGGCAATCAGGATGCCGGTATAGCCATAGCCGCTGACCAGCGAGCCATTGGCGGAACCGTGGATCGCCGAGACCTCGAAGAAACCCGCCAGCCCGGCGCAGGCCCCGCCCGCCGCCGTGAAACAGATGATCAGCCGCCCGACGGGCAGCCCCTGAACCTGGGCGGCGCGAATGTTGCCACCCGCGATCCGGGCAGCGAAGCCCCAGGTCGTCCGCTCGATCAGCACCCAGGCGACGATGCAGGCAACGATGCCCGCGACGAAGCCCCAGTGCACGTCCATGCCTGGCAGATCCCCCACACGCAGCGCCGGGTCGAGTGGCGCGGTGGAGGGCTTGTTGAGACTTGCGGGGTCCCGGAACGGTCCTTCCACCAGATGGTTCAGCAGGGCGATGGCGATATAGGCCATCAGCAGCGACGAGATGGTTTCGTTCACACCCCGCCTGATGCGCAGGGCACCGACGGCCCCGATCCAGAGCCCGCCGATCAGCATTGCGGCGAGCATCATGAGTGGGATGCCGATGGCGGTCGGCGCACCCGAGAGCGCTGTCCCGACCACGGCAGCCGCGAGGCCACCGAGAACGACGGCCCCCTCGCCGCCGATCACCACCAGTCCCAGCCTTGCGGGCAGAGCCACGCACAAGGCTGTAAGCAACAGCGGCGCGACCCGTGACAGGGTATTCTGCCACGAGAACGCCGTGCCGAACCCGGCCTTGTAGACCAGGCCGAAGAAGTCCACCGGCGACTTGCCGAGCAACACCAGGAACACGGAGAAGGCGAGCAGGCCGCCAAGCAGGGCCCCGATCGGAATGATCAGGGGCTCCAGCCGTGGCGCGATGTCCGCGAATCCACGACGTTCAGGTGCACGAAGCTCTGTCGAGGTGCCGGTGGACATCGGATCAGGAAGTCGAGCCGATCACGCCCTCGACCAGGTAGTCCATGCTCTCCAGCGCAATATCATCCTCGGCGAAGGCCTTGCCGGCGGGGGCAATGACATTGCCCTTGTTGTCGTTGATCGGTCCCTTGATGATCAGGAACCCGCCCTTCATGATCTCCGCCTTGGCCGCCTCGAACTGGTTGCGGGCGGTGTCGGAAACCGCCGGACCCAGCGGGCTCATCTTGACGAAGCCATCCGACAGTCCACCCCGGACGAAGTTGTCGATGGTGCCGCCGCTCATCATGGTCTTGACCATGCCGGTATAGACATTGGCCCAGTTCCATTCGGCACCGGTGAGATATTTCGCGGGCGCCAGCGGGCTCTGGTCGGCGTGATAGCCACAGACGAACGCGCCGCGACCGGCAGCGGTCTCCACCACTACCTTCGGGCCATCGACGTGGCAGGTGATGACATCGCAGCCCTGGTCGGCGAGGGCATTGGTGGCCTCTGCCTCCTTCACCGCCAGCGACCATTCGCCGGTGAAGATGACCTGGCAGGTGATGGTCGGGTCCACGGCGCGGGCACCCAGCAGGAAGGAGTTGATGTTCATCAGCACCTGCGGGATCGGCTTGGCCGCAACGAAGCCGATCTTCTTGGACTTCGTGGCGTGGCCCGCGGTGATGCCGTTCAGGTACTGGCCGAGACCGATGTAGCCGAAATATGAACCGGCGTTCTTCGGATGCTTGTCCGCGGACCAGAGGCCGCCCGCGTGCTGGAACCGGACATCCGGGTGCTTCGGCGCGACCGCCAGGATATGCGGATCGAAATAGCCGAAGGAGGTCGGGAACATCAGCGATGCACCGTCGAAGTTGATCATGGATTCCATGGACTTCTGGACGGCGACGGTCTCGGGGACGTTCTCTTCCTCGACCACGGTGACGCCCGCCATCTCCTTGACGGCGGCGGCCCCTTCGGCGTGGGCCTGATTGTAGCCGAAGTCATCCTTCGGCCCGACGTAGATGAAGCCGACGGTCAGGTCAGCGGCATGTGCGGCACCGAAGGGCAGGGCGCTCGCGGCGGCAAGCGCGCCTGTTGCGGCACCGGCCTTGAGAAGGCTGCGACGTGAGATGGTTCTGCGGTTCATGAGTGTCTCCTGGCCCTGGATTCGGAAAGGGGTTCCTGCCCCGCCACATCTGTCTTGGGGCTGCATCGATTGCGGATGAAGAAAGGATAGGTGAGGTGGTGGGTGTCGTCTTTTGCTATTAATTCCTCGGATGTGTTCATTTTCTGCACCGGTCTGGACTCAGCGTCCTGCAGCGAGGTGGCCACGCCATCCAGCCGCCGCGTCAAGTTCCCGCGCACCGGCCAGCCCATGGGTTTCACAGAGAAACCCGGTCACCGACTCGCCGTCGGACAGCGTGAGTGTGCCGAGGCCGAGCGGGGCGGGGATGCCGGCCAGGAAGCTGCCGACTTCCGTCATCGGCAGGGCCCAGACCTCGACAGGCACGGAACCTCCGCCTGCCGGGTCGCGTACCAGTCCGGGTCTTTCAGGCGGGCCGCCATTCAGCGCGTAGAGGCGGTAGTCCCCGGCGGTCGTGGTGGCGCGCAGGAACCGCCCCCCCCGGGATGTGAGCTGACCATTCAGCGGCAGACCGGCCATATGGGCGCCGCAGACCGCGATGGCCATCTCGTCCGGGCCGGGGCGGGGTGCGTGAACGCCCGGTGTCGGGCGGCTGTGTGCCGTTGCACCGACTTTCCCCGACCGCTCCAGTGCGAGTGCCACGGACGCCAGCCAGCCATCCCGTCCTGCCTGTGCCAGCAGGGTGACGCTGCCCGGCCGACCGTCCGTGCGCGGCGCCGTCGGAACGGCAATGCCGCAGAGGTCCATCAGGTTGACGAAGTTGGTGTAGGTGCCAAGCCGGGCGTTCGGACCAATGGGGTCCCGGGTCAGGTCCGCCACGGAATAGAAGGTCGGGATGGTGGGAACACACAGCAGATCAACGCTCGCCACCATCGGATCGGCAATGGCCCGCAGTTCCTTCAGGCGATAGATGCCCCGGAAGGCGTCCGTTGCCGACTGGGTCTCCGCCACCTGGATGATCTGGCGCGTCACCGGATGGACGGCTTCCGGGGCGGAGGCCAGCAGATCCTCGATGACCGCGTGCCGCTCCGCCACCCATGCCCCGTCGTAGAGCAGTCGGGCAATGTCATGGAACGGCGTGAAGTCGAGCGGGACCAGCTCCGCCCCGGCCTTCTCCAGACGGTCCAGGTCCGACATGTAGGACGCCTGCTGCAGGGCGTCACCGAAGAATTCAAGGGTGGCCGCATCCGGCACACCGACGCGAAAGCTGTCCGGCAGGGGGGTCAGCGGCGCGACGCTGACGGGGCGGGAATAGGCGTCACTTGCGTCAGGGGCGGCGACCGCTTCCAGGACGGCGTGCGCGTCCTCCACTGTCAGGGCGAAGATCGAGATCGTGTCGAGGGTCCGGCAGGCCGGCACCAGGCCGCTGGCGGAGATGGCACCCAGTGTCGGCTTCAGTCCGACAATGTTGTTCAGCGCAGCCGGCACGCGTCCCGATCCCGCCGTGTCGGTGCCGAGGGAAAAGCAGACCATGCCGTGCGCCACCGCGACGGCGGAACCGCTGGACGATCCGCCGGGCACGATTGCCGGGTCGACGGCGTTTCGGGGGACCGGGTAGGGGGTGCGGACCCCCACCAGGCCGGTCGCGAACTGGTCCAGATTGGTCTTGCCGATGGGCAGCGCCCCCGCGGCTCTCAGGCGCGCGACGGAGACCGCATCCTGTTTGGCGCGGTAGGAATACGCCGGGCAGGCGGCGGTGGTCTCGTGCCCGGCGACGTCGATATTGTCCTTGATCGCGAAGGGAATGCCCCAGAGCGGCAGGGAACGATCCATGCCTGCCAGCGCATCGACGGTGGCCAGCACCTCCGTCCGGTCGAACAGGTCGATGAAGATGCCCGGATCATCGACCTCGGCGATGCGTCGGTAGACTTCCTCGATGACTGCCACCGGGCTGACGCCATCGGCATAGGCCGATCGAAGAGACGGCAGCGTGAAGGGCAGATCATCAAGCATGGGTGTCTCCTGACAGGCCGTCACAGCCCCTGTTCTTCTTGCTGGAGTGCGGGAGGCTGCGGCGCGGCGGCCACCAGCGTTCGTGTGTAGTCGGTTGCCGGATTGCGCATCACCTGCTCTGCCGGGCCCTGTTCGACGATGGAACCGCCCTGCATCACGATCACCTGGTCGCACAGCAGGCGGACGACGTTCAGGTCATGGCTGACGAACAGGTAGCTGATGCCCAGCCGTGCCTGCAGGTCGATCAGCAGGTTCAGCACGACGGCCTGGCTCGAGACATCCAGCGCCGCCGTGGGTTCGTCCAGGATCAGCAGGTCCGGGTCCAGCGCGATGGCCCGCGCGATGCCGACCCGCGCCTTCTGGCCGCCCGAAAGCTGGTGCGGAAACCGGTCCAGCAGGGGCAGCGGCAGGCCGACCAGATCGGCGAGTTCCGCGATCCGTTCATCACTTGCCCCGTCACCCAGTCGCCGAAGCGGTTCGGCGATGGACTGGCGGGAGGTGTGGCGGGGGTTGAGACTGTTGGTGGCATCCTGAAACACCATCTGGATGCGGGCGCGACGCGGGTCCCGGGCAAAGCGGCTGGCCGGTGTTGCAGCGAGGTCCTCGCCACGGAAGATGATCTGGCCACTGGTCGGGTCCAGCAGCCGCACGACCATCGATGAGGTGGTGGACTTGCCACAGCCGGATTCGCCGACCAGCCCCAGGGTCTGGCCCTTGTTGATGGTGAAGGAGACATCGCGGACCGCATGGACGGGGCCTGAGCGGGAGGGGAAGGTCTTGACGAGGTTCCGCACCTCCAGCAGTGGTTCATCCTCTACCCGACGTTCCGGCAGCGGGGTTCGGGCCTCCACCGGCAACAGCTCCCGGATCTGCGCGCCCAGCCGGGGCGTGGCGTCTATCAGACGGCGGGTGTAGGGGTGGTCGGGGGTGGTGAACAGGCTGAGCGGTGTGCCGCGTTCCACCACCTCGCCGTCGCGCATCACCATGATCCGGTCGCAATAGCCCGATGCGAGGCCCAGGTCGTGCGTGATCAGGATAGCGCTCATTCCCCGGTCGCGGATCAGGTCTGCCACCAGGTCCATCACCGCCTTCTGGGTGGTGATG
Organism: Kordiimonadales bacterium IMCC3096; assembly: GCA_016865035.1. Taxonomy (GTDB): domain Bacteria; phylum Pseudomonadota; class Alphaproteobacteria; order Minwuiales; family Minwuiaceae; genus Minwuia. Next base: position 626,068 of record CP018227.1, on the reverse strand, counting down.
TCCAGCCCCGTTGTCGGCTCGTCCATGATCAGCAGCTTCGGATCACAGGCCAGCGCCAGGGCGATGACGACACGCTGGCACATGCCGCCGGACAGTTCGAACGGATAGGCATCCACCCGCGCGGCGGCATCGCGGATGCGCACGGCCTCCAGCGCCCTGATTGCCTCCGCCCGCGCCGTGGTCCGCGTGGCGCGGGCATGGCGGCGCAGCACGTCGCCGATCTGGTCACCGACCCGACGGATCGGGTTCAGCGCGGCGCGCGGGTTCTGGAAGATCATGGAGATCTCCCGCCCCCGGATGTTGCCCATCTGGGTCTCCGTGGGATCGCTCAGGTCGACGCCGCCATAGCGCACCGTGCCGTCGGTTACCTGCCCGCCGGCCTCAAGCAGGCGCATGATCGAATAGGCGGTCACCGACTTGCCGGAACCGGACTCGCCGACGACGCCCAGGATCTCGCCGCTTGCGACGTCCAGGCTGACACCCTTCAGGGCATCGACGGGACCCCGGCGGGTCTGGAAGCGGACTGCGAGATTGGTGACTGACAGCATGGCTCAGGTCCGCTGCCGGGGATCGACGATGTCGCGCAGACCATCGCCCATCAGGTTGAAGGTGAAGACGGCGAACATCAGGGCCAGGCCGGGGAAGACAGCCAGCCACCATTCGCCGGAGACGATGAAGTTCGCCCCCTCCGCCACCATGATGCCCCACTCCGCGGTCGGCGGGCGCACACCGAGGCCGATGAAGCTGAGACCGGCTGCGTTCAGGATCGCCCAGCCCAGGTTCAGGGACATCTGCACCATCATCGGCGGCAGGGCGTTGGGGAAGATGTGCATGGCCAGCACGCGGATGTCGGAGTTGCCCGCCAGCTTGGCCGCGTGGACGAAGCCTGCCTCGCGCCGGATGTTGACCTCCGCCCGGACGAGGCGGGCGTAGAAGGGCGTATTGATGACCGCGGTGGCATAGACGATGTTCTCCACCGTGTTGCCGAGTGCGGCGACGATGCCCATGGCCAGCACGAACAGCGGAAACGCCATGATCGTGTCCATCACCCGGTTCAGCACGGCATCGAGCCAGCCGCCCCAGTACCCCGCAGCCGCCCCCAGGATCGACCCGGCCATCAGCGACAGGGTGACGGCGGAGATGGAGATCATCAGGTCCAGCCGGGTGGCGATGACGACGCGGCTGAAGACATCGCGACCCAGGTTGTCGGTGCCGAACCAGTGTTCCCAGCTTGGCGGCTGCAGGGCATTCGCGGCCTCGGACGCGAGCGGATCGTAGGGCACCAGAAGGGGGCCAAGCACTGCCGCGATGATCAGGATGGCGAACATCACGAACGACAGCAGCGTCACCGGATTGCCGCGCAGGACGTAGCCGATGTGGCTGAAGGTGCCGGGGGAAGCGGTCGTGACGCTCATGACGCTTCGAACCCGATACGGGGGTCGATCAGCGTGTAGGTCACGTCGATCACCAGGTTCAGCGCCACGAACAGGAAGGCCATGGCCAGCACAAAGCCTTGCACTGCCGCATAGTCGGAGACCACCAGCGCCTCCACCGCGTAGGTCCCGATGCCGGGCCAGGCGAAGACCTTCTCCACCAGCACGTTCGCGCCAAGCGTGAAGGAGAAGACCATACCCAGCGTGGTCACCACCGGCAGCAGCGCGTTGCGGAAGGCATAGGTGTAGCGAACGGTGCGACCGGTCAGTCCGGCGGCGCGGGCGGTTCGGACGAAATCGGCGGAGAGCGCACCCAGCATTGCCGCGCGGGTCATGCGCGCGATGGGGGCGAGGGTGAACAGCGCCAGGGTGATCGCGGGCAGGACGAGCTGTCTCAGGGCGGCGAGGAAGGTCTCGCCGTCGCCCGCCAGCGCGGAATCGATCAGATAGAAGCCTGTGATCCGATCCGGTTCGATATAGATGAAGTCCAACCGGCCCAGCGGCGATGGGGCGATGCCGAGCAGGTAATAGAAGAGGTAGATCAGCACGACGCCGGTGAAGAAGGTCGGCAGCGAGACACCGGCGGTCACCAGCACCCGGCAGGCATGGTCGATCAGCGATCCGGGCCGCGTTGCGGCCATGACGCCCAGCGGGATCGCGATGGCACAGGACAGCAGCAACGCCACCAGCGTGAGCTCCAGGGAGGCGGGCAGGCGGCTGGCGAGATCGGCGATCACCGGCTGGCCGGTGGAGATGGACTCGCCGAAGTCACCGCTCAACAGGTCACCGACATAGATCAGGAACTGCTGCGGCAGCGGCAGATCCAGTCCCAGTGTCTTGCGGATTTCCGCGATGGATGCCGCATCGGCAGCGGCCCCGGCGAAATAGACCGCCGGGTCGCCGGGCAGGGCCCGTGTCAGGACGAAGCCGATGATGACAACGCCGATGACAACGGGGATCGCCTGCGCCATGCGGAACAGGATGCCCTTCAGGCGCGGTGACATTGCGCTGCCTCCGTCCGTGGACATCCTGTGCCGGTATCGCGGCCGGGGTTCATGTTCAGCCCTTGGCCAGCTTGCGGGCATCGAGCTGGCGATGGAACCAGTACTCGTAGCCGGTCGCACCATTGGTCGCCACGTTCAGGGCGGGCTGCCACAGCGGGATGCGGGGCAGATCCTCGAACGCGATCTCGAACATGCGCTTCACCTTGGGCGCGTAGTCGGGGTCATCGACGGGCAGATGCAGGGTCTCGTCCACCAGCGTCTCGATCTCCTCGTTGCGGTAGTTGGAGGAGTTGAAGAGATGCCCGTCCTTGTAGGCCCAGAAGAAGTAGTAGCAGGGGTAGTTCAGCCAGCCGCCGAAGCCTTCCAGATGCAGCGGCAGACGCTTCTCCACCAGGGACGCGGTGCGCCAGTTGGCGCCGGGGATCTTGTCGATCTCCGACTTGATGCCCAGCTTCGCCAGGCTCTCCTGGATCAGCAGCGCGGTCGGTTCCATCCAGTCGGTCTGGCCCAGGCTGATGGAGAAGGGCACCTCGAAGCCCTTGGCGAAGGCTGACTTCTCCAGGTGCTCGCGCGCCTTGTCCATGTCGGTGCTGTAGGGGGACTTGCGCGGCCAGTCGATGCTGTCGATGTCGGCGCTGCCGCCCCACATCGGATTGCCGCGCCCGTAGGCGGCAGCCTGGAAGATTTCCTCGTAGGGAATGGCATAGGCGAGCGCCTTGCGCACGTCCGGGTCCTGGAACGGCTCGAACTTGTGGTTCACGCCGACGACGTAGATCGAGTTCTCGATGGGCGTCGAGAAGACCTTCACGTCGCCGCTGAGTTCCTTCGCATCCTTGTTGGGGATGTTGAAGGAAAGCTGGGCGTCGCCACGGGTGATCAGGGCGCGACGGGTGGCCTGGCTCGGTACCTCGCGCAGCACCAGCCGCTTGATGCCGGGCAGGGGGCCACCGGTCCAGGCGTCGTTGCGTTCATAGACCAGCTGCTGACCCGGATCCCAGCGCACCACCTTGTAGGCGCCGGAACCGATGGTGTTCTTGTGGACATATTCCATGGCCCAGGGGTCATCGGCGGTCGCATTGGCCTTGGCGATGCGGGAGTTCAGGATATAGGGGACCGGCACGGCCAGATCGGGCAGCGTCAGCTTCGACGACCGATCCAGCGTGATGACAAAGGTCTCGTCATCGACTGCCGTGAACTGGTCGGGGCGGACCAGCCCGCCGGCCTTCATCTGCACGGTGGGGAAGCCACCCGCCGAAACGGCGCGGTCGAAGGACCATTTGACGTCCTCCGCCGTTACCCTGGAGCCGTCCTGGAAGACCGCCTTCGGGTTCAGCTTGAAGGTCATCGTCAGGCCGTCGTCGGAGATGGTCCAGCTTTCCGCCAGCTCCGGTTCGATCTTCGAATAGTCGTAGGACAGCCCGCCGTCCGGCGTGGTCTTGGTGCCGAAGGACACCAGCCGGTCGTAGCAGTTCACCGCGACCTGATAGCTGGGTCGGTTGGTGCCCGTGCGGTGGATGTCGAGGGAGTTGATGGTCTGCCCATGCACTCCGACGATCACGTCGTCCGTTGCCGCGGCTGCGGGCAGGACCTTCAGGAACGGCAGGATGCCGGCACCCAGAACACCGCCACCGCCGATTTTCAGTAGTTCGCGCCTTGTCAGGGTCATGCCCTCGTCTCCTTGCCAGGTCAGGAATGCTGCACTGCAGAAACGCTAGGAGTTTAGGGTATGTCATTCTATTGCTATTAATTCACAGAACCGGTTCAATAAATGAACCACTCGGGAGCAATCGCGATGCGCCATCTGCAGACCTTCCGCCTGATCGAGGCCGTCATGCGGGCTGGATCGATCCGCAAGGCCGCGGAGGATGTGAACATCACAGCCTCTGCCCTGAACCGGCGCATCCGGCGGTTCGAGGATGAATTCGGCTACGAGATCTTCGAGCGGCTGCCGCGGGGGGTGCGCCTCAACCCGGCCGGGGAACTGCTGATCCAGCACATCCGGTCCCAGGTATCCGATCTGGTGCGGGTGCAGTCGCAGGTGGCCGACCTGGCCGGGGTCAGGCGCGGTCACGTGTCGATAGCCTGTTCGCAGGCACTGCTGCCCTATTTCCTGCCGGCACAGATCGCGGCCTACCGCCATGAACATCCCGGCGTGACCTTCGAGGTCAAGGTGCGCGACCGGGAGGCGGCGGAACGTGACCTGAGTACCTTCAGCAGCGACCTTGCGCTGGTGTTCGAGCCGGTGGTGCTGGTGGATTTCGAGGTTCTGAGCTCGATCCCGCAGCAGATTCAGGTGGTGATGGCTGCAGACAATCCGCTGGCAGAGAAGGATGAACTGAGGCTGCGCGACTGCCTGGATTGTCCGCACGTGCTGCCCACCGCCGAGTATGGGGTGCGGCATCTGCTGGACCAGGCGTCACGACGCGGCACGCGACGGCTGTCGCCCATCGTGGAGGCGGAGTCCTTCGACTTCATGCGCCACTATGTGCTGCACGAGAAGGCCGTGGCGTTCCAGATTCCGATTGGCCTGGATGCCGGGCCGCAGCATGGGCTGGCCATTCGCCCGCTCTCCACCCGCGACGTGCCTGTCGGTCACCTGCTGCTCGGCCAGGTGCGGGGCCGGACCCTGCCGATTGCCTCTGCCCTGTTCGCGCGGCAGCTGGCGCAGGATCTGGAAACCCAGGTGTCCCAGTCCGTGGCGGACACCAACTGACAGGCGTGTCTGGCACTATTCCGCCGGGACCAGCAGGTCGTGCACGTAGTCGGGGTGGGAGATCCGGCGCATCGGAATGCCATAGACCCTCGAAAGCCGTTCCGGGGTAAGCGCTTCATCGGTCGGACCTGCCGCAACGATCTGCCCCGCCTGCATCAGGACAATCTGGTCCGAATAGGCGATGGCGAGGTTCGGGTCATGCAGGACGATCACCACACCGAGCCCGCCCCTTGCCAGTTTCCGGGCATGGCGCAGGACAACATGCTGGTGCGAGAGGTCGAGGTTGTTGGTGGGTTCATCCAGGAACAGCAGTTGTGGCGCGGCGCCCGACGGACGCCAGGGGAGCAACTGGCAGAGGGTGCGGGCGAGGTGCACCCGCTGTTTCTCGCCGCCGGAGAGGGTGAGGAAACTTCGGTCCGCCAGATGTTCGACATTGGCGATCTGCATGGCTTCAGCGACGGCCATCAGGTCGGTCCGGCGCGTCGAGCGACCGGCATGCGGGATGCGGCCCAGCCTGACGACGTCCGTGACGGAACTGCCGAAGGCGAGCTGTCCCTCCTGCCCCAGCACCGCCCTGTGCAGGGCCAGCTCGGATGCCGTGTAGTCGCTGAGGTCACGACCGTTGAACAGGACGCGACCCCGATCGGGGCGCATGGTCCCGGACAGGCAGCGCAGCAGCGTGGACTTGCCCGCGCCGTTGGGACCGAGGATGGTCGTTACCTCCCCCGCGCGGATGCCGAGGTCGGCATTGTCGATCAGCATCTTGCAGTCGCGCCGGATGCAAAGGCCCGCCACCTCGATGACCCGCATCAAAGGATCCCCCGTCGGCGGCAGAGCAGCCAGATGAAGAACGGGCCACCTGCCAGGCTCATGACCACGCCGATGGGCAGGACCACGCGGGACGGTGGGCCTCGGCAGGAATTACGTCAGTGGGGGTGGGGAAAGGGGCCGGCGGAGATCGACTGGCAGGCTGTCGGGAGCGTGTGAATCAACGCCCCGCCCTGCATCGGGTCAGGACCCGCTGTCCTTGCGCGGCCCGCCGTCAATCGATGTCGGATCAGGCGTCGCGCTGGCGTTCGATGATGGTGTCGCCCAGCACCAGAACATCCATGTCGGTGCGCAGGAAGCAGTCCAGCGCTTCCTGCGGGCGGCAGACCACCGGCTCGTTCTCGTTGAACGAGGTATTCAGCAGGATCGGCACACCGGTCAGGTCACCGAAGGCGGAAATCAGCGCGTGGTAGCGCGGGTTGGCCGACTGATGCACGGTCTGCAGCCGCCCGGAGCCGTCGACATGGGTCACAGCCGGGATCTCGCTGCGCTTCGGTTCGCGGATCTGGAAGACCTGCATCATGAAGGGGACGTTGTCGTCCTCCTCGAACCAGTCCGGGACATGCTCTGACAGGATCGAGGGCGCGAAGGGGCGGAAGCTCTCCCGCTTCTTGATCTTGGCGTTCAGCACCGCCTTCATGTCGCCTCGGCGCGGGTCGCAGAGGATGGAGCGGTTGCCCAGCGCCCGCGGCCCCCATTCCAGCCGACCCTGGAACCAGCCGATGACCTTGCCATCGGCGATGGCCTTCGCGGTCCGGGTACAGAGGTCGCTTTCCCGGTCATGGGTCGTGACGCTGCAACCGGCGGCCGAGATGGCGTCCCTGTTGTCGTCCAGTACGCCCTTCACCGCCGCCGCATCGTAGTCGGGACCCCAGTAGGCGTGATCCATGACGAAGCTGCGTGGCGCCCCGGTGTCATGCCAGGCGGCATAGGCGGCACCGATGGCACCCCCGGCATCGCCCGCTGCGGACTGGATATAGACCTTCTCGTAGGCTGTCTGACGACGCACCTTGCCGTTGGCGACGGAGTTCATGGCGCAGCCACCGGCCAGGCACAGGGTCTTCAGACCGTGGCGCGGCTGCAGTGTGTTGAGCATGTTGAAGAAGGCTTCCTCGTACATCGCCTGTACCGAGCGGGCGATGTCATAGTGCCGCTGGCCGATCTCCGCCTTCGGCTCCCGGGCCGGGCCCAGCAGTCCCTCCAGAGCGTCGGAGAACAGGGTGCCGACTTCCGGGATGCCGGATTTCCACTCATATTGCACGCCTTCCTTGTGGTGACGGAAATACCGCAGGTCGAGCTGGTAGCCGCCATCAGACTGCAGCTTCACGATCTGGCGCATCTCGTTCATCAGGTCCGGCTTGCCGTAGGGGGCCAGGCCCATGACCTTGTACTCGTCGCCATAGTGCCGGAAGCCGAGAAACTGGGTCAGCGCCTGATAGAAGATGCCCAGCGAATGGGGGAAATAGACCTTCCCCTCCATGCTGATCTCCGTACCGCGCCCGATCCCCCAGGCACCGCTGGAAAAGTCGCCGAACCCGTCCACGGAAATGACGGTCGCCTCCTCGAACGGAGAGACGTGGAAGGCGGACGAAAGATGCGCGCGGTGGTGTTCGATATTGCGGATCTCGCCGGTGAACGTCTCTCCCGGAAAGGCTTCATCGATCAGTTCAGGCAGGCTGCGTCGGGCATGGCGGTTGCGGATGCGGTCGAGCACCAGACTCAGATCGGGACGCTTGCGCAGCACATAGCCGATCTTGCGCGGCAGACTCGCGCGACTGTCCTGGTTGACGGCCAGCACATCGACATCGCCAAGTCCCAGACCCGCTTCGTCCAGGCAATAGCGGATGGATTCGGACGGGAACCCCGCCCAGTGCTTGATCCGGCGGAGGCGTTCCTCCTCCAGCGCGGCGACCAGCTTGCCGTCACGGATCAGACAGGCGGAGCTGTCCCCGTGAAAGGCGTTCACGCCAAGGATGATCATGCAACTCTTCCTGTCTTGAATCCGGCCTGAACGGAGGAATAGAGATCGAGAAACCGCATTGCCACCGATTCCCAACTGTATTGCGTGCGAACCAGATCATGGCCCCGGCCGCCCATGGCGATCCTCGCCGCATCGGATAGGGCGGTTGCCGCGGATATGCCGTCGGTGAGGCCCGCGACACTGACAGGCACGCGCCAGCCGCAGTCGATCCGTTCGAGGTCGGGCCACGGTACGGCCTGGGTCGTCAGCACCGGCAGGCTGTGGGCAAGCGCCTCCGCCACCACCATCCCGAAGCTTTCCGAGTGGCTGGGCAGCACGAAGAGGTCGGCGGCACGCAGCAGTTCCGTCTTGGCGTCGCCATCAACCGCGCCGATCAGCCTGACGCAGTCGTCCAGGGCATGCTTTGCAATCAGGTCCTGCAGCACCGCGCGATAGCCGTCCTCATCCGGTCCGGCGATCTCGAACACCCAGCCATCAGGCCGTACGGCGTTCCAGGCCTCCAGTGCCAGCGGCAGTCCCTTGACCGGGTGCAGGCGCCCCAGGAAGACAGCCTTCCGCGGTGCTGTCCGGGCTGCTGTCCCGGGTGAGGGAGCTTCGGTCGGCAGGTCGGCCCCGTTGGGGATCAGCGCGGCCGTGTGTCCGAGGTTCAGTGCGGCGACGTGGCCTGCCTCCTCCGGCGATGTCGCGTGGATGGCGGTGGCGCGCATCAGGTCCCGGCGCTGGTAAAGCTGCCAGGCGACCTTCTTGCGCCAGTACTTGTGGCGCATTGCCCAGGGGGCGAGCATGCCACGGGTGCTGACCACGACCGGTTTCCCGGCCTGCCGCGCATGACGGCTGATGGCGTGATTGTGGGACCACCACAGGCCGCTGTCATGAAAGACGTCGACCTCTCCGAATGTCTCGAGCGCCGTCGGCAGGGCCCCGTCGAGCCGGGACAGCCGGTCATCACCCTGACCTTCGGCGACCTGGATGACGTCGGAGCCAACGGCGCTGCCATCCGGTGCCCAGAGACCGACCTGTGCACCCGCATCGGCCAGCGCCCGGCCGAGCCTGGAAACCGAGTAGGCCGGACCTCCATAGCTGCGGTCGAAACTGCCCGACGACATGAAGATGCGCATCAGCTGCAGTCAGCCGGGTCGATGACGCCGAAGGTCTAGATGCGCCACTTCAGAACCTTGTAGGCAAAGACGTAGAACATCGCGACCAGAGCTCCTGACTTGACGATGTGGTTCAGCACGATGGCGCTCTCGGTCTCGGCCTTGGTCGCCTGCAGGAATATCAGGGGTATCCAGAAGATTACCGTGGGAAATCTTCGGGCAATGATGACGATCGTCTTCAGGATCAGGCCATAGAATGTGCCAAAGAATCCCATGAAGATGATGCCGTAGTAGCCAAAATTGACCCAGGCCTCGCCCACGACGCTGATGCCGAAAGAGGTGTCGCTGGAAACCTTCAGCCCGGTGTACCTCTCGAATCCGTCAGATACCTTGATGTCGCGCTTCTCGAACAGGAATCTCGGCAGAAGACTTTCCTGGAATGCGCGCACAATTGTCTCTCCGTTCTCGAATTCGCGAACCGAGGGGACATAGTTCATCGCGGCGCTGATGATCCATCCCTGATTCAGGCGGGCATTCAGCTGTCCATAGTCGGTGCTTGTCGACGAGAATGCGGAATTCTGGAAGAGGGAATTCTCCACCATGGCGTCCATTAGTGAAAAGATTCCGGCACTACCGGGATCTTGAATGATGCGGAGACGATATTCGGACTTGGCTGCCTGAAGCTGCGCCACAAGCAGTACACTCAGGACCAGAACAGCAAGCTTCGTGGTAAAATTCAGCCGTAGTTCTGCGCAGATATAAGACGCGATAAGTGCGGACCAGAGCAGGAAAATGTGAAAAAGGCTGTAATCGAGCGAATTCATTCCCTGAAGAAGAAACGCAGTAATCAGGCATACCCAGCGGAATCGCATCCCGAGAACCATCATGTAGATGGCGCCAATAAATGCAAATTGAGAGAACAGGAAAATGAAAAATCGAAGAGAAAATGGGAGACTTGATACGGATAGCTGTGTAATGGCTCCAATCGCAAAAATATAGTAAATATTTCTCGAACTCAGAAGCGACGTATTGACGATATAATTTCGAATTTGAAAGATGCTGATCTTGGGCGCGAAAAAACGAATTGCAAATACGAGCAGGAACAACGACGGAACGATGTAGAGGGAGTAGGTTTCCTCGTCAACGTACATTCTGTACTTGTAAGTAACGGCATCGTGGTAATAGGCCAGATAGGGTCCGACAATCCACTGTGCGGTGGCAATCATCGAAACCACGGCGCCAATGGCGACTTCCTTACCTGTTGTATCGATGAACCAGTAAAGCGAGTAGGCGAAGAGACCAAGGCCGAGTGCCATCAGGATTTCGACACCGGACATCAGCGCGACAAGCGCGACCGCTGCGCCAACCACCAGATCGGCATAGCCGGATGTACGATGCGAAGCCAGGTCACCGTCTGAACCGTGATAATTCTCAACTGCCGTCATGCAACTGCTTTCGATCAATGCCAGAAGGTGGTGATGGTCAAGGCATCGGCCATTGTCCTGGGGGCACCGGGCACCCCTGTCCGGGCCGGTGTTCGCCAGATGCCCTTTGGAGATAGCCACGCCTGTCAGCCCACATGTCGTAGTGGCTTGCCAGTGCTTGGAAATCAACGCAAGTCATTTTGTCTTCAATCCCTGTGTGACCAGGGCATGGATGCGCAGGACTGTGAGAACATTCACGCTGTCGAGTGCCAATAGTCGGTGTGGCCAATCAACGGAGCGGGGATTCCGTGGCTTCACGTATCACCGCCGCAACGGCCTCTGCCGCGGACTCGATTGACCAACCCGGACTGTCCTCGACCGCCTGACGCGCAAGCATGGGCAAGTCTGATCGCAGATCCACAAACTCGCGCATCGCTGCGCAAAGTGCAGCGGAGTTGCCGCACTCGAAGATCCGGCCATATTGCCTGGCCTCCAGCAGATCGGGTGCGGCGCCGACATGATCGCTGGCGATCGCGACGCAGCCTGCTGCCAATGCCTCGTTCAGCCCCAGGCCCCAGGTGTCGCGAACCGAGGGCAGCACATATACATCGGCCATCCGGTATGTTGCCGGCATCTCGCTCTGGTTCCTGAAACCGCAAAAATGTACCGAGGGCGTCTCCTCTGACTGCCTTCGAAGCATCGGCTCGTCAGGTCCGTCCCCGACCAGCACCAGGTGCATGTCCGAGGAGGGGAGTTCGGTACGAAGTTCCCTGAAAGCTGCGAGCAGGACATGCACCTGTTTGCGCTGGACGAACTTCCCGGCGAAGAGAAACACGAGCGCTTCCGGCGAAATGCCCAGATTGGAGCGCATCTCATGCGCGCGCCGCGATGATTCAGGATCGTCCGCGGAGAAGCGATGTATGTCGATCGCATGGGGCATGTGGCGTATGCGGTCTTCGGGGAAACCCATCGCCTTCAGGTACTTGCGATTTTCCTGCCCGGGCGAGAGTGCGAGATCAACGTGTCTGTAGACCCAGGTCAGTAACGTCCGGCGCAACCATGATTTCCAACGGGCGTGATGCGTCGACCGCAATGTCGAATCGCCGCGGAAGAGAACGGGAATGCGGCCATGGAAGTGCCTGAGCGCGCTCAGGTTCGTCCGCCAGGCCCAGCCGAACACAAGCAGGCAATCCGGATCAAACCGGGCAATCCTGGAGTTCATTTCGGGGTTGTGCAGGCCGCCGAAATGGTGCGTGCCGGGATCCTTCGCGACATTGGGCACCATTTCCCAGTCATAGCCTTCCAGCAGCGGAATATCGAGTGTCACAGGCCGATTGAATTCGTGATCGAAGGAATTCGCCGTACCTTCCCAGCAATAGAAGACACGTAGTGTCAGGCCGTCCTGGTTCGCGAGTTCACGAAAAAGAGGGGCGTTGTACTGGATCGGATGGCTGGAAAGTATCGCCAGCCGCACGTTCGATACCTTCTTGTTCAACGCGGTTTCCTGCACTCGATGCCCAGACTGTTCGCCCAGCGCCCGGGATCTTCGACGTCTGCAAAGGCGGCCATCGAGGCGTCGCCGTGGCTAGCGCGACGGATATCTTCGAAACCCGCATGCTTCAGCTCCTGCGCGAGACCCTTGTAGTCCCACATCCACAGATGGCTGCTGTTGCCAAACTGGCTGGTCAGCTTCTGTCTCAAGGTGCGGGCCCTGCGACGCGATCCCAGATAGGTCGCGTCCATGAACTGGCTCACGGCATCGGCATCGGGGTTGTCCAGATACCGTCTGGCCTCGAACTCCATGTCGGGAACAACCAGCCGGAACATGCCACCAGGCTTCAGCAATCGAATGGTATTGCCAAGCGCGATACGCAGGTCTTCAAGTGCCAGATGTTCCAGCACATGCGAACAATAGACAGCGTCCGCGCTGGCATCCGGTTCAGGCAGCCCTGCCACGATGTCGCCATAGCGGACGGTGTCGGCGAAACGCTGGCTGTTGCGGGTGTAGAGGCGTCCGATCAGCGGAATGCGCTCGAAACGAAGGGTGGGCGATGCGTCGTAGTTCACCCAGGTGGCCGGTCCACCCTGGCCACAGCCATACTGTACGAATTTCTCGGTCATAGGCATTCCATCAAGGTCGGGACGCAACGGCTTCTTCGAAGAACGCGGTCATTCTTGCCGTCATGGCTTCAGCGGTGAAAGCGGCGAATGCCGTCCTGTCCATTTCGGGAACTTGCGGCATGCGGACGAATGCGGCAAGGGCGGAACAGGTCTCCTGCACTGCCAGGTCGTCGGTCTGTCCCGGGCCGAATGTCACGACAGAGCCGGCACCTGTCTTGCGGACGAATTTCGCAGCCCCGCTGGATTCGTGAAAGATCGAGAGCAGTGGCCGGCCGGCAAGCACGTAGGGATAGACCTTGGACGCTGTATAGGCGGCGTCATCGGAGCCGATCACCAGCAGGGCATCCGCGTCCAGAAGATGGCGCAGCGACACGAAATAGGGGAGACGGTCCGGTATCTCGCTGACCTGGTCTGCGACCCCCTCCCGTTCTGCAACCGGCAGGATCGTTCGCATGCCGTGGCCCGCACGGGCGTAGCTGGTGCCGTAGAATTCGAACCGCAGCCTGTCAAAGGTCTCGCGTTCGCGTTCAAGCCCCAGCCGCATGGCACGGAACAGGATTGCAAGCGCCCGCGCCATGTCCGGTCCGCCCCGGCCGACGTAGCGCACGACAACCTGTGACGGGTCCGCTGATCTCTCGGTCTCGGGAAGGGTACGTGCGATGTCCATGTCGCCGACCGCCGCCGCGAAGGGCAGGGTCAGTTCCGGCCTGTCGCGCAGTACGGGATAGCGGTCCTGAACCGTGCGGATGTAGGGTTCCGACACGGCCAGCACGCCGGCAGCCTCCGGCATCGTGCGGGCTTCCAGTTTCGACTTCTGCCAGTAGTCGAAGGCAAACTTGCGCGGGCGTTTCTCGCGCGGCAGCGAGAGATAATAGTCGTTGCGCCACGGATCCTGCAGATCGACGACGAAGGGAACACCGAATTTCCGCTTCCAGTGCGGACCGTGGGCGATGGCCGTGAAGACCGTTGTCGTGAAGAAGATCAGGTCCACCGGATGGCGGGCCAGATAGGCATCCACGGCGCGCCGCAACTGCAGCCAGCAGCGAAAGCCGAGATTGCCCAGCCCCACCTTGCGCGTCAGGCGGGGCGAGAAGGCCCGCACGTGATGGACCTCGATGTCGTCGGGAATGGTCTGAAGCAACAGGGGGTCGGAGGCCGTCTCGCAGTCAGCGGGATCGACGGCAAAGACAATCGGTTCCCAGCCGTTCGCGCGCATCCACGGCAGGGATTGCCGCAGCCGGTGCATGTCGGCGGCATTCACCGGCGGAAAGTGCGGCGAGATGCAGAGAACCCGTTTCAAGTGTCTGCTGCTCCCAGAAAGCCATTCACCTGATCCTGCAGCCGTGCCTTCGACAGTTCCCAGGAGAAATGCTGATCCAGGGCCGCCACGGCCGCGGCCGCCGCGCCTTTTCGGGTCTCGGCATCCTCGATCAGCGGGCGCAGGGCATTGGCAAGGGCCTGCGCATCGTCCTGCGGAAAGATGCGGACCGCTTCGGGCGCCGTCGCGGCGACTTCCTTCTGTCCGGCAGTGTCACTGGCCACGATGGCGAGGCCGGCGCGCATGTACTCGAAGACCTTGTTTGCGATGGTCAGATCGCTGTTGGGCTTGTCCGAACGTTCCCCGCAATAGCCGATATCGTGCTCGCTCAGCCGCGACAGCAGTTCTTCCTGCGGGACCTGGGCATGGACATGGACACGACCACGGACTTCCGGTGAGAGCGGGGCCATGAGTTCCTGCACGAAGCCGGGGCGAGGGGTTCCGCGCAGATGCAGTTCGAACGGTGCATCGATCAGCATGATCGCCTTCATCAGGATCTCGAGTCCGCGCCCTGGACCTATCGTCTGCGAGAACCAGGTGATTGACGGAATGGCGGTATCTGTACGGTCCACGATCCTGCCGTCCGTCGTCAGACGTTCCCCGGACGGAAAACTGTTGTGGATCACGTCCGGCTTCGGGCAGCCATAGGCCTGCACCAGGGCATCTGCCAGAGCATGGGACGTCGTTGTTGCATGGACGGCATTGTTGAGCAGGAACGACTCGGCCCGACGCATCATCGCCAGTGGCCGCTTGGCCTGATCGACCGGAAGACCATCACAGGTGTACCAGTCCTCCATGTCGATCCGCACGGCGCGGCCATCATGGATCAGTTTGGTGCCGACCCAGAGTGCCTTTTCCAGATGCAGACTGTAGAGGTCAGCGTTCAGCCGACGCGCGGTGCGCAGCAGCGAACCTGCTTCATACCCCAGTTGCATCGGGTGTTCGTAGCCGAAGCGTTGCCCGGCCTCCCGCATCAGTCGCGCCATCGCCCGCAGCCCGGTGCCACGCAGCCGATTCATCAGCCCCGTGCGGGTCAGGTCCACCACGGGCACATGTTGCCATTTCCGCTCCCGTACCATCGCGTTGATGCGCGGCAGGTCCTGCGCCCGATGTATGGCAGCCAGCACGATGACCTCGTGACCCAGTTCCGCGATGGCGTCGGCTTCCTTGACCACGCGCGGATTGTTGATCACCTGGAAACCGGAGACGATCACATAGCGATGCGCCATCAGGAAGGCTTGGCGACCAGGTGGCAGACATGGAAGTTGGCAGCGGTGATGGTGTCCAGATCCTGTTGCACGACGTGCATCCGGTAGTTCCGCTCCGCCAGCCATTGGCGGCAACCGGTCAGCAGATCGTGGGAGTGGACCTCGATCAGCAGGGTCGGTCTGAACTTCTCGATGGTGGCGGTCGCACCCTGCAGGGCATCCAGCTCCGCACCCTCGATGTCGATCTTCAGCAGGTCTGGCGGTGCAACGACCTGACTGTCGACCAGGGTATCCAGACGCGCGACCTGAACCTCGATACGCTGCTGCCCGTCGGTGCCGTGCTGAAAGCTGGAACTCGAAAGCTTGCCCATGCTTGTCTCGGGCATGATCTCGAACGTGGCGGTTGTATCGTCTGCGCCGACGGCAAGAGTCTGCAGGGACAGTTTCATCTGCGGGTTCAGCGCGATCAGGTCATCGATCGTTGCCGCATTCTGCGGATTGGGTTCGAAGCAGATCACCTCGCCCGCACTATTCGCGGCCATGACACCGGCCATGAAACCCCTGTGACTGCCGATGTCGTAGCAGACCATCCCCGGCGCGACCTCTGCCGCGAGGGCGGTTGTCACATCCTGCTCCCAGGTGCCGGTCCAGTACAGCTTGTCCTCCGGCAGTCTGATCCGCATGGACAGCCCCTTCGCGGGACCGGCGGTGATGCGGTGCACGAACTCGGCATCCTTCATCGCCGAGTTGACCAGCCAGCGCTGCAGCGGTGCCACCAGTGGCAGTGACTTGATGCTGTTGCGCACACCCCAGGGCAGCACATCGACACTGCGGGCGATCAATCGTTTCAGGCTCATGATCTCGTTTCCTTGCTGCGGCCGGTGGTCGTCTCGATCTGGCAGAGAATGCTGTCGATCCGTGCAATGTTGCGGGGGTAGGTATTCTGCAGTGCCAGTGCCTTGCGGCGCATCTGGCGTTCCGGCGCGTTGTGGGTGCCCAGGGTGTTCACCGTCTCGCTGAAGACATCACAGAAGTCACTGTCATCGACCGCACCGGACATGCGGACCAGTTCCGGGTCGTCGGCATAGATCGACATGCGGCTGCTGACAACCACCTTCCCCGTCGCGAAATACTCCAGGAACTTGTGCGAATTCGAACGGTCCGACTCGGTTTCATGATCCTGATAGCTCAGCAACAGGCAATCCATGTCCGCCGCCGCCTTCGCCAGTTCCGCCTTCGGCAGCGCGCCGTGAAACAGGCAGTTCCCGCAATCCGCCAATGCCGCCGCCAGGGGGGAACCCTCGCTGAAGGGGCCCCAGTAATGGAAGGTGATATCCGGATGCTGCCGCGCCACTGCCCTCAGCAGATCCACGTTGATGGTGGGGCGGTCGAGGTTTCCGAAGTAACCGCAGTGAATGCTGCCATCCATCTGTTGTGTACTCACCTCCGCGCGCGCCAGTGCCTCGAACTCCGGTCCGGTGCCATGACTGATCACGGCGCTGACGGGGGACGGCGCGTGTGCCGTCACACTCTCCAGAATGCGTTCCGACACGCTGAGCACGAGGTCGGCGGTACGACCGATCCGGGCCTGCCGAGGATCGCTGATGGGGTCCACCGGATGGAAGATCGCGCGCGGCGCACCGAATGCACGAAGGTCGGGGTAGGTATTGAAATCGAAGCACCAGACCAGATCCGGGCTGGCCCGCAGCGTCCGGACCAGCCGACGGACCTCCCGTCCGATCCATATCCGATAGAGCCCGGGCGCATGAAACCGCAGTGCCCTCGGCAGGCAGGGTCGCCAGATGATGCGCTCCACGCCCTGCCGTTCCGTTGCCGTGCGGCGCACTGCGCCCGGACGCATGGTCCAGTCCGGAGGATCGAGAAAGAAGACCCTGTTCGAAAGTCCCAGCGCCTCTGCATAGTGATGCTTGGAAATCGGTATGTGGTCCCAGACCTGCGGTGAGATCAGCAGGATCTGCCTGTCCGTAAGCCACCGAACGTCTGTTCCGGTCATTCGGGGACACGCGATCCCGACACTCAGGTACGCTTCCCGGCACGGGGCTTGATCAGGTTGAAGGCACCACGCAGCGGGCGCAACGCGGGGTACATCTCGTAGACGGAACGCTCGACCGCAAAGTCGCTGTGGGGCCGCGGCGGCGCCCGCATGAGTTCATCGAACTCCGCCAGGGTGAACCCCAGCTTCTTGGAGACGAACTGGCGGTCCTCCTCCATCTGATCCGGATCGTAGGGGGGCGCGGACAGTTCGGCCAGCGCCTCTTCCTTGGTGATCTGTCCGGCATAGATCAGGTTCGTCAGATGGGCCTTGCGCTTGTCGACACCGAACTTCACCGGCAGGATGTAGCCTTGGTAGAAGCGGGTGAATATCGACTCGTGGTGCTTGCCGCCATAGTCCCGCCAGCCCAGTTCCTCGATGATCCGCTGTTTCACCGCAGCCTTGTCGTAAGGCATCAGGTTCAGGATGGAGTGGGATTTCAGTCCCCGGAACATCATGTCCCACTTCTTCTGTTTCAAGGACATGAAGGGGTAGGTCTTCAGCGGTACCTCGCCATAGGCAGCGTGGATCGCCTGTATGTTCACGTGATCGGTCTTGGCATAGATCCAGTGCGGCGGCATGACGAATTCGGTCACCACATTGGTGCCGCTGAGGACATGGCGGATGCCATACTTCGATGCCAACTGGTTCAGCAAAGCAAATATCGCGTGGTCCGAAACGACTTCGATGTCGATCACGGATGCCTTGATGTGGGCGCGCTGCAGGTCCCGGAACTCGTTCCAGTCAATGACATGGGTGTGCAGGTCGATGTCCAGGCGGCTGACGATCTGTTCGATGTTCTGGACCGCAAGCTCCGCGTTCCAGCCATTGTCGAGATGAACGGCGAGGGGGCGCAGTCCCAGACGGCGCGCCTGCAGTGCCACATAGGTGCTGTCGACGCCACCGCTCAGACCCATGATGCAGTCGTAGGGCTTGCCCTTGCCGTCCGCACGGATCTGCTCGGCCAGTGCCTGCAGCATGGCCTCGCCCTCTGGTCCCTCGTGAACCAGCTCGGCAGCGGCGCGCATGTAGTCGTGGTAGTAGTGGCTGCGCCCTTCGTCATCGAAGCGCATGTCCGGATCGTCGCCCGTATCCAGTACACCGACGCTGCACTGGCGATGGTTCTGGATCTGGTTCAGGTCCGGCTCTTCTGTCCTGCTCATTTCAGGCCCCACATGCTTTGGCGTAGACGGCACGAAGCTTCTGACCAAATTCCTGTGGTCCCCAGGTTGTCCGTGCGCTGGCCTGAATGGCCTCGGCATCGAAGCTTCCGGACGCCGAGGCGACCTCCACCATTGCCGCGACCAGACCGGCCGCGTCGGCCGGCGCGACCAGCCGCCCGTTCGCGGGCGTGACGATTTCTTCCGGGCCGCCCGATGCCATGGCAATCACCGGCAGGCCGCAGGCCAGGGCCTCGATCAGCGCAACGCCGAAGGTCTCGAACTGGCTGGGAAAGACGAAGGCGTCAGCCTGCTGCATCTGCGCGCGAACCTGTTCCGGTTCCAACAGTCCCGCGAATTCGACCCGATCACCCAGCCCGGCCTCGGCGGACTGTTGCTCCAGTGACTGGCGAAGCGGCCCGTCACCAACCAGGACCAGGCGGCAGTCGGGGCGGGTACTGAGAACCTGCGCGAACGCGGACAGCAGCAGGGTCTGGTTCTTGACCGGCAGCAGACTGCCAACGGTGAGAAACGTGAAGGGACTGCCTGCTCTGTCTCTCGGCGGAACAGCCATGAAGGCACGTGGCAGCACATTGCCGAGAACGGTGACTTCGGTGTCCGGCTGGCCGATACGGGTGACCATGGACTGCAGCAAGGCCTTGCTGACCGGCAGGAAGGCCCGCGCCCCCGCGATGGCGGCGCGAACCGCGGGAAACAGGGAAGCCGGGACCTCATCAAGCTGGTAGGCACTGCTGTGCTCGGTCAGCACATAGGGAATGCCGTCCCGTCGGGAGATCCGGTGCGCCAGCAGACCGGCTGAGATGGTGTTGTGGGCATGGATCAGGTCGGGGCGACCGTAGCGTGCACAATATTCGCGATAGCCTGCCCAGCCTGTCCGCTGCCACCAGATCGGGTCGTACCTGCGGGACGGCGGCGTGCCGTAAAGCCCCTCCACCCTCACGACCGGTGTGCCTTGCCATTCCGCGACGGTCACTGTGGACCGCGGCTCGAACCACCGCCGGGTCAATTCCCGGCACAGGGTCGAAAGGCGTGTGCCCGGCAGTGCGGGATCGGCCGGACGCAGGGCGAGGCGGCGCAGGATGCTGCGGATGTACATGGGCACGGAATGGCGCAGGCGAACGGAGAGAACGCCGAACCGCTCGTTGCCGGTCATCCGCAGCGCTTCCAGTTGATGTCCCTGAAATATTCCTGCCAGTGGTGCATGAGCCGGCAGGAACTCCTCGGTTGGCAGGATGAGGACATGAAGTGGCATCGGGTGAGAATGCTCAGCTATCGCGCCGACAGATGAAGATCTCTGTCGAGGGACCGCGCGACAGCAATCGCAGTGCCGCAACTTCTATTGGATAGAGTGCAGCTCCGACGACTTGGCCCCAGGTTTCACTGCGGGCGGCCAGCCGATAGATCCGGTTGAACAGGGCCCGCATGATCCGACTGCGGCTGCGAACCGGGTCGTTCATGAAGACGAACATGGGCACGACCTTCTCGATAGAGAAACCATTCCGGCGCAGCAGATCACGGACATCGCCCTCTGTTCGCGAGATCTGATGCGTGTCGTGATTGCGACCGTCATCGACCAGGTTGTCCGAGAAGATCAGATAGCCACCGGGCCGGATCAGATCCGAAAAGTTCCGCATCGCCCTTGCGTAGGGTTCCTTCTCCACGATGTGAAACAGCACATCATAGGCGGTGATCACGTCCAGCGAACCCGGTTGCAACGTTTCCGGCAGGTCACTGCCTATGTCGATCTGCATGAACACGGCGTTCGGAAAACGGCCTGAAAGATTCCGGACGGCCGTCGCGGTGATGTCGGCGCCCGCAAGCATGCGCGGGCGGCGCTGTGTCCACTGCTCGATATAGAAGCCGGTCCCCGAACCGACATCCATAATGGACCAGTCCCCGGGATTGCCCTGCAAATGTTTCAGTACATGCCGAAAGGCGCTGGCACGCACACGATACAGCCAGTTGTTGTAGCTGAGCGGCAGGCCGATATCGCCGACCCCCTGCAGGGTGTAATGCTGCGAGAGCCTGCTCTCCCAGTAGTCTCCAGCCTTGAAGGCTGACTTCTCTCCGTCGTCAGACGGCTCTTGGTCATTCATTTCTGGAACTTTCCGGCAGACTGCCGCGTTGCACGCTGCAGGCGCGCGAGCACGGTACGGCGGTAGGCAAGCGCGTTGCCAATGCGGTCAGGGTGCAGCAGTTCGCGCCAGAGTGGTCTGTGGAGCTTGCTGCGGTAGGCTTCCAGGGCTGCCTGCTTTTCCGCCATGTCCAGCGGGCAATCCGGCGATTCGAGCGCGGCGATCACCACACCTGCTCGCATCGCGGCCTTTTCGGTATCGGAGTCGGCGTTCTTCTCCTGCCCGCCATGCACCCGGTCCCAGACCAGGGCAGGCGGCAGGGTCACCACCGGGTAGCGGGCCCCGATCTTCAGCCAGAATTCCATGTCACCCAACTGGCGCATGCCGCTGAAGCCGCCGACGGCCTCGTAGGCGTCGCGGCGAATGATGCCGGATCCGGGCGCTCGCCCGAACAGTTCGCGCCCGTGGAACTCTTCCCTGTAGGCTTCAGCGGGGGAGAAGATCATCGGATGCGGGCGATCGGGCGCGGAATGGGCTGACAGGCCGAAACCGGCCTCCGGGAATTGCTCCATGCACCGCACGAAGACACCCAGACCCCACGGATAGATCATGTCGTCGGAATCGACGTACTTCAGGTACTTTCCTTCTGCGAGACTGGCGGCGTGCTTGCGGTTCGGATAGTCGCCCAGGTTCTTCTCGTTCTGATAGACCCGTACACGGCTGTCGGTGGCTTCCAGCTTCCGTGCGATCTCGACCGTCCTGTCACTCGACCCGTCATCGACCACGATCAGTTCGAAGTCGATAAAGTCGGAGGCCAGAACACTGCCCATCGCGTCGGCGATGAAGTCGGCCCGGTTGTAGGCTGTCATCAGCACACTGACCGTCGGGGCAGGTTTCGTCGTGCCGTTCTCCTGGCTCATCAGTCCTGATCGCCTGTCTTCGTGAAGTAGTCCCTGATGGCAGCGACCACCTGATCCTGCTCCTCTTCGGTCAGAAGCGGATGGATCGGCAGCGACAGGATCTCCGACGCATGGGCATGTGCCACGGGGAAATCGGATGGTGTGTGCCCCAGGCGGTCGTACGCCGAATAGAAGGGCAGGGCGCGGGGGTAGTTGATGACTGTCGGTACGCCCGCTGCCGAGAGATGTTTCTGGAGCGCGTCACGGTCTCCGGTGCGGACCACATACAGGTGGTAGACATGGCGCACGCCGGGACGCTGCGCCGGCAGGATCAGGTCCCCGACCCCGTCGAGCAGGGCATCATAGCGGGCCGCAACCTTGCGGCGGGCATCATTCCAGCCAGGCAGATGGGGCATCTTCACGTTCAGGACGGCCGCCTGCAGCCCGTCCATGCGGCTGCAAATCCCCTCCATGACGTGGTTGTTCTTGCCACCATGGCGAGCAAACAGGGTGGCGAATTCCGCGCTGTCGTCGCGATCGGTGATCAGGCACCCGGCATCGCCCATCGCCCCCAGGTTCTTGCCCGGATAGAAGGAGAAGGTGGCAACGTCGCCGAAGCGACCCACCTGCTGCCCGTCCGCTTCGGCCAGATGTGCCTGGGCACTGTCCTCGATCAGCCAGAGTCCGTGGCGGTCACAGATGGCCTTGATCTCGCCGATCGCCGCAGGCTGTCCATAGAGGTGCACGACAACCACCCCCCTGGTGCGGGGCGTGATCTTCGCCTCGACCTCTGCGGGATCAAGGCAGAAGTAGGCGTCTTCCGTATCGCCGAACACGACCTTCGCCCCGGTCTGGGTGATGGTCTCGCTGGTGGCGATCCAGCTGTGCGCCGTGGTGATGACTTCATCACCCGGTCCGGCCCCCAGGGCCCTGAGCGCGATATAGAGCGCGTCCGTGCCATTGGCGCAGGAAACACAATGCCTCGCGCCGGTCAGGCTGGCGAAATTCTGCTCGAAATCGTCGACATCCTTGCCGCGAATGAACGCGGACGTGTCGATGATGCGGGTGATCGCGTCGTTCAGGGCAGGCTGCAGCGTGTCGTGCAACGCCTTCAGGTCTACGAACTGCATCAGTCAGCGCTCCATACGTCTTGCAGGGTTCCCGACATAGAAGCCGGGTTGGGTAATGTCTTTCGTCACCACTGCTCCGGCGCCGACGACGGCATTGTCGCAGATGCTGACGGGCATGATCGTGGCGTTGGTGCCGATGGAGACATTGTTGCCGATACGGGTGTGGCCCCAGCGGGTGCGGTCCCCGCGCGCCGGCCCGCCGCCGGAAAAGCTGTCGTTGATGAACATCGCGCCGTGGGAGATGAAGCAGTCTTCACCGATGGTCACCAGTTCGCAGATGAAGGCGTGCGACTGCACCCGTGTCCGCGCCCCGATCTCCACTCCGGCCTGGATCTCGACGAACGGACCGACGAAGCAATCGTCGCCCAGCGTGCAGCGATAGATGTTCGACGGTTCGACAATCGTCACGCCCGTGCCGCAGGTGACGTCGCGAATGCCGACGCTCTTCAGGTCAGGAGGCAATCCTGGCCGCCCTGTAGATCTTGTCGATGATCTCGACGGTCTTCAGCCCCTCGAAGCCGATGGTGCCGATGGAGCCTTCGGCAGTCAGAACCTGCTGGATGTTCTGGTAGACATCCTCGTGGTTCGACATGGAGCCCTGGTAGGCCCCGTATTCATTGGGGGGGCGGCCCTGCTTCAACTCCGCCGGGTCCATGCCGGCGATGTTCTCGTATTCGATCTCGTTCAGGTACTGGCCCCCGATCTTGATCGTGCCCTTCTCGCAGAACAGCGTCAGCGACCCCTCCATGTTCCGCCCGAAGCTGTTGATGGTGAAGCTGACGCTGCCGATGGCACCGCTGTAGAAGCGCAGGATCGCGACCCCGGCGTCCTCGAATTCCACCGAGTCCGCATGGCAGTAGTTGTCCATGAAGCTGGCCACGTCCTGCACGTCACCGGCGAGCCAGTAGAGCAGATCGATGAAATGGCTGAACTGAGTGTAGAGCGTGCCGCCATCCATCGCCAGGCTGCCCTTCCAGCTGTCGGCGTAGTAGGCGTCATTGCGGTTCCAGAAGCAGTTCAGATGCACGCTGTAGATGCGCCCCAGGGATCCCTGGTCCAGCAGCTTCTTCAGGTGTTCCACAGGCGGGTTGTAGCGGTTCTGCTTGACGACGAAGAGACGACGGTTGGCTTTCTCGCCTGCCTTGATCATCTCCCCGCACTCGTGAACGGTCAGCGCCATCGGCTTCTCGCAGAGTACATGGTACCCCGCCTCGAACGCCTTGATCGTGTGCTCCGCATGCAGGCCGTTCGGGGTGCAGATCGCGATCACATCCGCCTTGCCGCGCATGTCCTTCAGCATCTGGTCCAGATCGGTGAAGGCTTCGGCCCCCTGCTCGGCCGCAACCTCCTGTGCCTTCTCCGGCACGATATCGCAGACGGCGGTCAGGCGACCGAACTTGGGGGCGTGGCCGGCGTGACGCTGACCGATCCGGCCACAGCCAACGATGGCGAAGCCTGTGCTGTTGGGGGATACCTGCTGCATGTTCTCTTTCAGACTAGTGTTTCAAGGATGAAAAGGGGTCAGACAGTGATGTCTTCGGGACCAAGGTGATTGAACAGCCCTTCGCGCAGGACGGCCTGGCTGGGGTAGTTGACCAGAACGGCCCTGTGCGGACCCTTGAAGACAAACTGGGCACCCGCCGCGACAGCGGAGGCGCCGCCTTCCTTGATCGCGGCCAGGAAATCGGGAATCCCGCGTGCACCGCCGCTGGCAATGACCGGCACATCGACAGCGGCAGTGACCCGCTTGATCAGTTCCATGTCGTAGCCATCGAAGGTTCCGTCGCGATCCATGGCCGTCAGCAGGATCTCGCCCGCCCCGGCATCGACTGCGTTGCGCGCGATCTCCGTGACGTCCCCGGAAACGCGCCTGGAGCCGCATTCGGTCATGACCTTCGGGCCGCCCAGCAGGCCCTTCTTCACGTCAATGCTCGCAACCACGGCCTGGCTGCCGTACATGCGGGCGATCTTGCTCGCCAGTGTCGGCGCACGGTGCAGGGCGGTGTTCAGCACGACCTTCTCGACCCCGGCATCAAAGGCCCGGCGCGCCTGCTCCAGTGTGCGGATGCCACCGCCGTAGCCGAAGGGAATGAAACATTCGCTGGCGATCTCGCGCAGCAGGTCGAAATCCGGTTCCCTGCCTTCCTTCGCGACACCGATGTCGAGCAGCATCAGTTCGTCGACTTCCTTGTCGCTGAAGATGCGCACCGTGTTCACCGGATCACCGATATAGGTCCGCTTGCCGAACTTGATGGTCTTTACCAGACGCCCCTGCTCGATCAGCAGGGTGGGTATGACGCGCACACGTTTCATCGGGGATCAGATCTCATTCGGCGCCTGTCTTTCCTTCGGCGAAGTTGCGCAGCAGCGTCATGCCGAAGCGATGGCTCTTCTCCGGGTGAAACTGAACGCCGATCAGATTGTCGTGCGCGACTGCGGCGCAGAAATCATAGCCATGATGGGCCGTCGCAGCGACATCTGCCGGGTCATCGCACGTCATGTGAAATGAATGCACGAAGTAGAAGCGCGGATCCTCGTGGAAGCCGTGCAATGCCTTCTCCGGCTGCTTCACGTCCAGGCTGGCCCAGCCCATGTGCGGCACCCGGTCGGTCGGTCCAAGTCTGGTGCGGTCGAACGCCAGGACATCGCCATTGATCCAGCCGAGACCGGGCAGTTCGCCCTCGTCACTGCGTCGGGCAAACAGCTGCATGCCGACACATATCCCCAGGATCGGAACGCCGTCGCGGATCACCCGCTGTTCCAGCGCCTCTGCGATGCCCTTCGACTGAATGCTCTCGGCCCCGTAGTCGAAAGCACCGACGCCGGGGAAGATGATCCGGTCGGAAGTCAGGATATCCTCCGCCTCCGACGTGATCGTGGCCTTGATACCCAGCTTCTTCAGCATGTTGCGGATGGAGGCGGGGTTTCCGCAGCCATAGTCGACGATTGTGATCATTCCTGCGGTCATGCGGCGTTCGCCTGCCCGCGCTTGACCGGGATCGGCGGTGTTCCGAGGTATTCCTCATGCAGGGCGGCCAGCGCCGCTGCGCCTTCTGATCTTGCCTTCTCGAACAATGCGATTCCATCCATCATGCCGCGGAAGCACTGGCGCTGGTTGCGCCACCAATGCACTTTCTGACGCAGCGAGAGTGACGGTTCCCGCATCAGTCGCACTGCTTCCCGGGCGGGTTGCGATACCGGTACCCCCGGCGTGGTACCGAAAAGGTCATGGCGCATGAGACAGACAGCGACAGTCCGCTGCAATGTCGTCCTGTAGTTCTGAAGATGATAGTGGAATACACAGGCTGCGGGGTCCCTGACCAGCGCATGACCCGCGCGCAGGGCATCGACACAGATCAGCATGTCCTCTCCATAGACCGTCCTGCGGAAGGGGACAGCCTCCAGGAACGCGCGTCGATACATCGACGTCACATCGTCGATGACGCAGGCCGACTGCTTCGCGGCACCGTCCGCCGCATCGAATTCGGCAGCGCTGCCGAACCGGTGGACGGACCGCACCGGTTCGGAAACAGGCCGGTACCATTCCAGCGGATTGTTGCTGGGATCGTGGGCGACGATCTGGATGCCGCCAACTGCCGCAACGTCTTCGGCGACGAAGCCGGCCTGCAACCGCTCGATCCAGCGGTCGTCCACGGGGCGCGCGTCGCCAACCGTGAAGAGGATGAGTTCGCCGTTGGTCTCACGAACGCCCAGATTGCGAGTGTCGCCGTGATTGAAATCGCCTGGCTCGATCTCCAGCAGACGGGCAAGGTCGTATCCCTGCACGATCTCCTGCGTTCCGTCAGTGGACCCGGAGTCGATCACCAGAATTTCCTTCACCGGCACGGTCTGGCTCAGGATTCCGTCAAGACAGGCGGCGATTCCGGCGGCCTCGTTCTTCACGGGGATGACGACGGATATCGTGGGCTGTTCGGTCATGCTGCTCAGAGATTGAACTGTTGCAGGGCCAGGTTGAGTTCGGCGGTGGTGCCGATGTCGATGTATTTCGCCCCTTCGAACGAGGTGGCCTTGACCCGCATCTTCCGCTCGATTGCATGATTGAAGACGTCCCCCAGCACGACCTCGCGCGTGCCAGGCGTCAGTTTGCCGAGATACTCGCCGATCAATGCGGTGAATGCAGGCGACCAGCAGCAGGCCCCCCAGGTACAGGGCAGGTCCGATGTCTCCGGCTTGTCGTAGGTCCAGATGACGTCGTGGTTCGCATCCATGTCGACCATGCCGAACTTGCTCGGGTTGTCGGTCGGAAACAGGGCCAGTGTCAGATCGGCTTCGTGGCGATCATGAAACGCCAGCAACTGGCTGAAACAATCGGCGGGTTCAATGATCGTGTCCGGCATCCCGAACAGAACCGTATGGTCGTCGAGCCAGGGGCGGGCCAGATCAATGGCGTAGGGCATGCCATGCAGCTCTTCCTGGAACAGGTAGCTGACATGGGCCCCGAAGCGGGTGCCGTTGCCGTAATACTGCATGATATCGGACTTGCCTTCGCCCAGGACGATGAACACCTGCTCCGCGCCGGCCGAGACCAGGTGTTCCAGCAGGTACTGGCTGACCACCTTCGGCCGTTTCTCCAGCACGCCATCAATCATCACGTCCTGATAGCCGACCGGGAAGAGTTCCTTCGGACAGGGAAACGGCTTCAGCCGTGACCCACGACCTGCGGCCGGAATGATTGCAGCGAGGGATCTCGTCATGAGGGTGTGCCTGCCATTTTCGTGACTGGAGTGGTGGTCGGGATCTGGCCGATTGTTCCATTCCCGACGAAGGGGGTCTGCAGCGCTTCGGCCCAGCGGCGAAACAGCGTGAACCGCGTCAGGCGCCCGCCGTAGAGGCAGATGACACCAGCGATGCGCAACGCCTCCAGGGTGCTGACTGCACCCTCCCTGAAAGCCCAGAGCAGGAATGAGACAGCGAGGCGTGGCTGCCCGGAACGGGCGGCACCGGCCACGATTTCCGCCACCATGTAGCGCAGCTCGTTCAGCCGATGCTGCTGACCGTTCTGACGCAGCATTGACGCGGCCTGTTTCGCTACCCTGATCCGGCT
The DNA here is from genome assembly GCA_016865035.1 of Kordiimonadales bacterium IMCC3096. Taxonomy (GTDB): domain Bacteria; phylum Pseudomonadota; class Alphaproteobacteria; order Minwuiales; family Minwuiaceae; genus Minwuia. Next base: position 598,538 of record CP018227.1, on the reverse strand, counting down.
CAACTGCTTCTCCGGGCTGAAGAAATTGCCGCGGCTCAGGCTCGTCGGATTTACGCGGTTGTGCAGGTCAGGCGGCAGGTCGAAGAACTTGCGATAGCGGTAGCCCTGGATGTAGGCGCGGAAGAACAGCTCGATATCCTGCCAGAGCATCAGTTCCAGGTCCCACATGCCGATCCGGACAAAGGAGTCCTTGCGCCAGAGAACGCCCGTCCCCTGTGCGATGGCATCGCCGCGGAATTGCCGGGTCAGTTCATCTTCCGGCTTGTCGGTGTTCCACCAGAGGCCGAGGTCATTCGGTACATGCGCGAACATCAACCCGGGAAAGATCGCGAAATCGAGGTCCGGATCGCCTTCCATGGCCTTCACCCGGTTCTCCAGGCAGAAGGGTTCGATGATGTCGTCGGTATCCAGGAACATGACGTAATCGCCAGTGGACATCGAAACGCCTTCGTTCCGGCAGGTGCATGCACCCTTGGGTTGCCATGTGCGATCGAACAGCCGAATCCTGCTGTCCCGCGCGGCATACTCCGCCACGACATCTCTGGTCCTGTCCGTCGAGCCATCGTCGACCACCAGCATTTCCCAGTGGGGCCATGTCTGTGCCAGCACGGAGTCCAGCGTTTCCGCGACAAGGTCCTCGCGGTTGAAACTGGGGGTCAGGATGGAGACGACGGGGGGCATGGCTCAGGCGGTGCGCCGCTTGTACAGGCGCCACAGCGGCAGCAGGGGCTTGAAGATCGGATACCGTGCGAAGAACCACTTGTGGTTCTCGAAGTCCAGATGCCGCCGCGGCGGCGCGCGCATGAAATCTTCGAATTCCTCTTGCGAAATCTGAAGCTTCTTGCAGACAAATTCCAGATCTTCGCGTTGTTCTTCAGGCGAATAGATTTCCTGCTGAAACTCGCGCAAGGCCTCGTCACGGGTCATCTGGCCACTGCACACCAGGTTGGACAGATGGGCCTTTCGCTTGTCGACACCGAATTTCCTGGGCAGCAGATAGCCCTGGTAGAAACGGGTGAAGATCGACTCGTGATGCTTGCCGGTATAGGGGCGCCAGCCAAGTTCCCTCTCGATGGTCTCGCGTACTTCGGCCACGTCATAGGGAATCAGGTTCAGGATCTGGATCTGCTCGATGCCGGATCGCATCAGCTTCCGCCACTTCCGTCGATCCATGAGCGGGTAGTTGCTCAGCTTTCTCGCACCACCATGCTTTCGATAGATGTCCATGATGTTGTAGGCGTCGTACTTCTCGTAGTTCCAGCCATCCGGCATGATGTGCTCGGTAGCGACATTGACTCCGCTGATGATGTACTTGATGCGGTTGCGCATCGCGATGTCGTACAGTGCCCAGAAGATCGCGTGGTCGGTCAGTACCTCGATATCGATGACATATGTCACCAGATCGATGTTCAGCCTGGTGACGATGCGGTCAATGTTCTCGACGGCCAGCTCCGTGTTCCAGCCATTGTCGAAATGTACTGCCAGCGGCCGCAGCCCATGCTGCTTCATCAGGTATGCGATATAGGTGCTGTCCACCCCGCCGGAGAGCCCGATCAGACAGTCGTAGGGCTTTCCCTTTCCCGCCGCCTTCAGCTGTTCGACGGTCCGGTTGAGCTCCGGTTCGGCCTCGTCCCAGGTTCTCGGCACCTTGGCATATGCAATATCGAAGCTGCGGCACTGGTCGCAGACACCATCTTCGTCGAAGGTCAGGTTTGGAGCGTCCGCCTTCGTCAGGATGCAGCGCGAACAGGCGAAATGGTTCTGCTCTGGAACTGTCACTTCACATTCTCCGCTCTGGCAGCGGCATTGGCTGGCAAACCATGAAGCTGATCCTTCAGGTCCATAGATAGGCCGCCCGGTAGGCTTCGAATTCAGCCGCAGGCATATAGCCGATGTAGGGGTCGGTTTCGTTGCGCGGGTGGCAGCGTTCCCTATCCAGGTCCCGGATCTTCCGGGCAGGGTTCCCTGCAATGACGCAATAGCCTTCAGGAAAGGGCTTTGTGACGATGCTGCCGGCGGCGACGATCGTAAAATCACCCAAGGTTACATCGGGCAGGATCACGCAATTGACCCCGATCCAGCAATTCGACCCAATCTCGACGCGACCGGGCAGGTGCTTGTTGAGGTCGTACAGGTCATGATTGGCACTGATGATCGAAGTGCGCGCTGCGATCGCGGTATAGTCTCCGATGATCACGGTGCCGATGCCCTGAATGTAGCATCCTGGTTCTATCCCGGGGTTCGTGTTCCTGCCGACGATGATCTGCTTGGGTTGGGTCACCTTGCTGGTGAAATGGACACCCCAATAGGCGGCACGATTGAAACCAAGCACTTTCTGCATGAACCAGATCGAGAGCGTGATCGGACCCTGCTTGCCCTCGTATGCCTTCAGGAAACGGAATCCTGGCAACAGGACGAGCGCATTGTAGCCCGTTCGCCGCAATGCGCGCCCGAACCGCCGCAGGATGCGAACGGGCAGGGACCCGAACTTGTTGCGGTACTGCAGTTTCATTCGGATGCCTGGCTTGCTGTCCATTCCAGACTGGGATGAATCACCCCGGGCATCCGGACTGCATGTTTTGGTCCCCAGCCGTCATGAACCATTTCGTCGATCTCGAATGCGCAGGTCTCCCCGCTCACGAAATCCTGAATGCGGGGGGTCTCTATGCCGACCCCCACGGTGTACTTGCCATCCAGAAGCATGTGGCCCGGGATGCGCACCGTGCTGCTGTGGCGGCCCTCCGGACGGATGGCGCCGGAACCGCCTGCTTCATAGTCGCTGCTGATCAGGATCAGGGTGCCTTCGGAATTGAACAGGCTGATGCCGACACGCAAGTCGCCCCGTGGGGCGTCGAGTTCATAGTCGACCTCGACAAGAATGTCCTCGTCACTGCCAAGGGCACCCTCGGTCTGGCCGAGATGGTTCTTCACATAGATGCCGCGCAGGCTGACTCCCTCGCTGCCCGGGGCCTGTTCCTTCGGCCAGGTGACAATGCGCGCGGCGGTGCTTCCCAGCGTCATGTACTGTTCGATGATCGCATTGGTTTCGCCGCTGTTCACCACCGTGCCCTGGTTCATGAGGATCGAGCGGGGGCAGAGCTGCCTGACGGCGGCCATGTTGTGGCTGACGAACAGCACGGTCCGGTGCCCCTTCGTGCTCAGGTCCTTCATCTTGCCGAGGCATTTCTGCTGGAACTCGGCGTCGCCGACGGCCAGCACCTCGTCAACGATCAGGATGTCGGTCTCCAGATGCGCGGCGACGGCGAAGGCGAGGCGGACGTGCATGCCGGAGGAATAGCGCTTCACGGGCGTGTCGATGTATTTCGCGCAGCCGGAGAATTCGACGATCTCGTCGAAGCGGGACCGGATCTCCTGCTTGCTCATGCCCAGGATGGCACCGTTGAGGAAGATGTTCTCCCGCCCCGTCAGGTCGGGGTGAAACCCGGTGCCGACTTCCAGCAGACTGGCGATGCGTCCGTTGATGTAGATGCTGCCTTCGGTAGGGGCAGTGACCCGTGAGAGCAGTTTCAGCAGTGTGGACTTGCCCGCACCATTGCGGCCGATGATGCCGACGATATCTCCCTGGCCGACTTCGAAATTGATGTCACGCAAGGCCCAGACGAAATCGCGGGTACCTTCTGAGGCCCGGTCATTGACCGCACCGACCAGGGCATAGGGATCGGGGCGGCCGCGGAGACGTGCCCAGGCCCGGTTCAGGTCGTGCGACAGAGAGCCCGTGCCGACCTCACCAAGACGGTACATCTTGGACACGTTCTCGACCCTGAGTGCCGGGGTACTCATCAGACGGTATCCATGAAATTCTTCTCGACCTGATTGAAGATCACCGTCGCCAGGATCAGCAGGGCCAGGATCACACCGCCGCTGTAGGCCAGATGCATCGGGTCGAAGTCTCCCCGGCCGACAAAGGCATAGCGGAAGGTCTCCACGATGGGCGTGATCGGGTTGGCGAGGATGTAGACCCGATAGGCCTCGGGCAGGGACGAGACGGGATAGATCACCGGCGTCGCATACATCAGCAGCTGGACCCCGAACTGCATCAGGAACCGCAGGTCCCGGTACTTTGTGGTCAGGGCGGAGATGATCATGCCGAGACTGAGACCCAGCGTGCCCATCATCAGCAACAGGACCGGCAGCAGCAGCACGGCCCAGTTCGGACGCACGATCTCCGTCGTCGCCGCGAAATAGGCGACGAAACCGACCAGGATGGTGAACTGGACCGCAAACTTCAGCAGCCCCGACAGCACCACCGAGAGCGGCACGATCACGCGGGGAAAGTAGACCTTGCCGAAGATGTTGGCGTTGATGATGAACGTTTCGGATGTCTTGGTGAAGGCATCGGCAAAGAACGTCCACATGGTGATCCCGGCCAGATAGAAGACCGTGTGTGGCACACCATCGGTGGAGATGTTGGCGATGTTGCCGAAGACGATGGTGAACACGATGGTCATCATCACGGGCTGGATGACGAACCAGATCGGCCCCAGCACTGTCTGCTTGTAGAGCGCAACGAAATCGCGTCGCACCAGCAGCAGCAGCAGGTCACGGTAGGCCCAGATCTCCGCAAGTGGGACGGAGAACAGGCCCCGCTGAGGCTGGATGACACGGGTCCACTGTACATCAGCCTGCGTGGCAGGCAGGCCCGTCGCGATCTTGTCTGTCTCAGTCATGCAGGGCTTTCTCTGACTCGACCATGGCCTTCACGATGTCCTTCATCCGATATCCCGCTGTCCAGCCAAGGTCGCGGGCGGCCCGGCTGGCATCGCCCTGGCCAAACGCGATGTCCGAAGGGCGCTTGAGGTCTTCATCCATTTCGACATGTGCGGCGGCGTCCAGGCCGAGTTCGGCAAATGCCGCATCGCAGAAGGCCTGCAGCGTATGGCTGGTGCCGGTGGCGATGACATAGTCCGACGGCGCGTCGGTCTGCAGCATCCGCCACATTGCATCGACATATTCCGGTGCCCAGCCCCAGTCCCGGCTGACCGAGAGATTGCCGAGCTGCAGTACCCCGCCGCCGTCGCGGGCAATACGGCAGGCGCCGTTGACGATCTTGCGCGTGACGAAGCGGGCGGGCCGCAACGGTGATTCATGATTGAACAGGATGCCTGTGCAGGCGTGCAGGCCATAGGCTTCACGATAGTTCGCGACCGCCCAGTGCGCTGTCGCCTTGGCGGTCGCATAGGGGCTGCGCGGACGGAAGGCGGTATCCTCGTTTGCGGCCTTGCCGCCGGTATCACCGAAACATTCGCTGGAACCGGCATTGTAGAGCTTCATGGGACGCCCGGTGAAGCGCACCGCCTCCAGCAGGTTGATGGTGCCGCCCGCGATACTGTCCAGCGTCTCGACCGGCTGCTGGAACGAGAGGCCGACCGAACTCTGACCGGCGAGATTGTAGATCTCGTCGGGCTCGAAGCGGCTCAGGGTCTGCAGCACACTGCGGAAGTCGGTCAGAACCATGGAGGCGGTCTCGACCCGGTCCGCGATGCCCAGGTGTTCCAGGTTAGTGAAACTGTTGGTCGTGGCATCGCGGGAGGTGCCGATGACCCGATAGCCCTTGTCCAGCAGCAGCCGGGCCAGATAGGCCCCGTCCTGGCCGGACACCCCGCAGATCAGGGCCGTTACCTGGCCGCTCACCGTTTCACCATCCCGTCCAGAATGTCGCGAACGCGCTCGGCAAACTGGCCGAAGGCAAAGTACGAAAGGCCATCGGGCACCCCGCGCGGTGCGTTCAGGCCGCGCCGTATGGCGCCAAGCAGTTCCTCCGGCCGGTCCGGATCGACCATCTCGCCCAGCTGGCCGTCACGCACCGCGTCGCGGCTGCCATCGGTCGAACTGGCGATGACGGGGACGCCGCTCGCCATGGCCTCCAGGAAGACGAAACCGAAGCCCTCGCCCCGGCTCGGCATGACATACAGGTCGGCGAGGCGATAGAGATCAGCCTTCTCCGCTTCCTCGACGAAGCCGGTGAACACGACATGTTCGCCAAGGTGCAGCTCGGCCACCCGGTCTTCCAGCCGCCGCCGGTAGTCGCCGTCGCCGGCGATCAGATAGGCGATGGACGGATCTTCGGCCACCAGGGTCGGCAGCACCTGCAGCACCTCGTCGAAACCCTTCGCACGCTCCTTCGAGACCAGGCGCCCGAACGTCAGCAGGACCTTGCGGTTCTGCAGGCCGAAGCGCGCCGCCAGCACCTCGGATTTCTCGCCCGGGGCATAGTCCTGCAGATGGATCGCGTTGGGCAGCAGGTCGATGCGCGCGTCCGGGACACGGGACCAGGAAGTGAAACGGTCGCGGGTATAGTTGCTGATGGCATAGTACCGGGCGAGGTGGCGGCTGGCCCAGGCTGTCATTCGACGGCTGGAGGGACGCCAGGCCTCGATGCCATAGAGGGCGCCAAGCACCGGTCGGCCGAACAGCTTGCCCAGTGCCCAGGCGAGGGGCGCAAGGTTCAGGTGTCCGCAGTAGATCATGTCGCTCCGCGCGATGCGTGGCAGGTCCCTGACGATGGTCGCGAGGAACCGGACAACGCCACCGGCCGCACCGGTGCGATAGGTCAGCCCTTCCGGCAGGGCCTCCATGGTGTGACTGATCACCCGGGGAACCGCGATCACCTCGGTCACCCTTGGGTGTTGCAGGAAGGCGGAAAGCAGGTCGCGATTGTAGACCGCGACGCCGCCGTGCCCCCCATAGGCATCCGTGATCAGGGCATAGATGCGCATCAGGCGCGCAAGCCTGTTGCTTCGGTGCGACCGTGGAGCTTCCCGTGCCAGTTCCAGGCGGTGCGGATGATCTCGTCCAGTGCAGCAAAGCGTGGTTGCCAGCCCAGTTCACGACGGGCCTTTTCGGCGCTGCCGACAAGGCGGCCGGGGTCGCCCGGGCGGCGCGGGCCGATCTCCACGGGCACGGTCAGGCCGGTGACGCGTTCCACCGCCTGAATGACCTCGAAGACGGAATAGCCAGTGCCGTTGCCCAGATTGAAGGCTCCGGAGGGCAGGCCGCGCTGCAGCCCCTCCAGCGCACGCAGATGCGCATCGGCCAGGTCGGTGACATGGATGTAGTCACGGATGCAGCTGCCGTCCGGCGTGTCGTAGTCATCGCCGAAGACGGTAATGGCGGCCCGTCGCCCGGCCGCGGCATCCAGGATCAGCGGGATCAGATGTGTTTCCGGCGTGTGATCCTCACCGGTCTCGCCATCGGGGTCCGCGCCCGAGGCATTGAAGTAGCGCAGGGCGATCCAGCCCAGACCGTGCGCCTGCTCGAAATCAGCCATCATCCGCTCCACCGTCAGCTTCGACTGGCCGTAGGGATTGATCGGATGCTGCGGTGCATCTTCCGTGATCGGAACGCTCTCCGGCACGCCATAGGTCGCGCAGGTGCTGGAGAACACCATGTGCGCAATGCCGTGATCGCGGATCGCCTCGATCAGGTTCAGGCTGCCTGCCACATTGTTGCGATAGTACTTGCCGGGATCGGTCACCGACTCGCCGACATAGGCGAAGGCGGCGAAATGGATCACGGCCTCCGGCGCATGTTCGGCGATGACTTCATCCAGTCTGGCGCGGTCCAGGATGTCGCCCTGCGCGAACGGTCCCCACTGGACGGCGTGACGGTGACCATGGACAAGATTGTCATACACGATCGGCTCGTGCCCCGCCGCTGCCAGCACCTTGCAGGTATGGGCACCGATGTAGCCGGCGCCGCCTGTGACGAGTACGCGGGTCATTTCTGCTGCGCCTGCTTCTGGGGCACGGACTGGTCGATGTCCGGTTCCAGTTCGACCTTCAGGGCATCGATCTCGGCCTTCAGCGCCTCATATTCGGCCATCTTCCGTTTCAGGAAGCGCCCGGTGAGGGCTGATTTCTCCGAAATGCCCTTTGGTGTCAGGATGTAGGCATAGCGGCGCTTGTCCCGCGCGGCGGAGAAATTGCCGATCTTGACCCACCCCTTCTCGATCAGCGCATTGAGGCAATAGTGCGCGCCGCCGACACTGATCCCGACGGCCTGTGCCAGATCGCGCTGGCTCATCTCCGGATTTTCCTCCAGCAGGCGAAGTACGCGGAAATGCACATCTTCCTGCGATGTCTTGCGACTGCCGGCCATCAGCGGGCGACGGGCCTTGTAGTCTGCTGCGGAATCTGGTTCACCACGGCTACCGCACCGGTCTGCACTGCGGTGCGCCGGTGACGTTGCGGGGGCGGATAGGGGCGGTGAGCCTGCGAATCGGTGCAGATCATGCCGCGTTCATAATTGAGCGATATGTGGCAGGCAAGCCTTGTGACAGCTTATGGAGCCGCGGTTCACGGGCCATGATGACGCACCTGACGTGACGCTTCGCACTTCAAATCCACAACCGCAGATGCAATGTTCATTATTGAGCAATCACTTGACCGAACGAGAGGCCGATGGCGGCGACCGAAACTGCTGAGCGGTGGTATCTGGCGCAGTTGAAACCCAACTGTCAGCGCATCGCGTTGCGCAATCTGGATCGGCAGGGCTTTCGCACATTCCTGCCCCTGCATGACCTGACGACCCGGCAGGGCGGCAGTTTCGTCACCCGCTCCCGGCCGCTGTTTCCCGGTTATCTCTTCGTCGCCTTCGACATGGATGCCGGGGGATGGAGTGCCATCAACAGCACCTATGGCATCACCCGGCTGGTCAGCTTTGGCGCGAAACCCGCACCGGTCCCGGATGAACTGATGACATCCCTTCTGGGGCGCTGTGATGCCGACGGCAAGCTGCTGGCGGAGGTCACCGTGCGGACCGGTGATGCGGTCAGGGTCACCGCTGGCGCTTTCACCGATTTCGTTGGCAGGGTCGAGCGTATTGATCCCGATCAGCGCGTCTGGGTCCTGCTCGACCTTATGGGACGGACCACCCGCGTCAGTCTGGGTCCCGACAGCATGCGCATCGCCTGAACGGTTCCGTTCTCACTGTCGGCCCGCGTCAGCTGTCGGTTCTTCGGCGTAACCTCACTCGGGCGGCGTGACCTTCAGGCGATTGATGCGGTGTCGCCGACGCTCCAGAATCTCGAACGTGAAATCATGGAACCGGAAGACCTGGCCGATCTCCGGCAGGACCTGCGCCTCATAGATCACCAGCCCGGCAATCGTCGATGCCTCTTCATCCGGCAGGTTCCAGTCGAACCTGCGGTTCAGGTCGCGGATGGTCACGGAGCCCTCGACCTCGTAGGCGCCGTCCGGCAGCGGACGGACACCGGCCGTCACCGCGTCATGTTCGTCGGAGATGTCACCGACGATCTCCTCCAGGATGTCTTCCAGCGTGACGATGCCCTTCAGCGCACCATATTCGTCCACCACCAGCGCGAAATGCGCGCGCCTGCGACGGAACGCATTCAACTGTTCGCGCAGGGAAGCCGTCTCCGGCACGAACCAGGGCTCCCGCGCCACAGCGGTAATGTCGAGTGTCGCGGCATCACCATTGTTCTTCGACAGGGCGCGGGCCAGATCCTTGGCGTGCAGAACGCCGACGATGTTCTCCTGATCGTTCTGCCAGAGCGGAATGCGGGTGAAGTTGCTGTCCAGCGCGGCACCGACGATTGCCTCCGGCGGGTCGTCGATGTTCAGGGTCTTGATGCGCCTGCGATGCATCATGATCTCGGAGACGAACACGTCATCCAGCTCCAGGATGGAACCGAGCATGTCCTTGGCCGTCTTGCGCACGCCGCCTTCACGGTGATGCAGTTCGATCTGCCCGCGCAGCTCATCGGCCACGTCGTAGGTGTCGTCGCCGTCCTGCCTGGCGCCAATCACGCGCAGGGCCACACGGACAATGGCCTCGACCGCGATCACGGCCGGGGAGAGGGCGCGGACCAGAAAGGCCACGACGGGGGAGACGGCGAGGGCGAAACGGTCCGGGTTGCGGATCGCATATGTCTTGGGCAGCACCTCTGCGAAGATCAGCACCAGCAGCGTCATCGCCACCGTTGCAATGGCGACCGCGGCGTCGCCCACCAGCGCGATGAGCACACTGGTCGCCAGCGCAGAGGCGAGGATATTGACCAGGTTGTTGCCGAGCAGGATGGACCCGATCAGCCGCTCCTTGTCCTCTGTCAGTCTGTTGACCAGATGCGCCTTCTTGTTGCCCAGCCGTTCCATGTGATGCATCCGCGCCCGCGAGGATGCGGTCAGCGCGGTTTCGGAGCCGGAAAAGAACGCCGACATCACCAGCAGCAGGACAATGGCGGCAATGGAGAGAACCAGACTCCAGTCGATCGAGGACATTTCAGTGCCGGCGCTTTCCATCAGTTCGGTTCCGTTTCGAGAAAGGACTGCAGCCTTGCTGCATCTACATCGCGCGTGACGAAGGCTTCGCCGATGCCACGCGCCAGAACGAAGGTGAGGCGTCCGTCGCGTACCTTCTTGTCCTGTGCCATATGGTCGAGCAATCGCGTGACCGGAATATCGCCCAGACCCCGGTCTGACGGGCGGGTCGGCAGGCCGACGGCCTGCAGGTGGCGGCGCGCGCGCTCCGCGTCCTGTCCGGGGCAGAGACCCTGGCTGACGGAGAACTCCAGGGCCTGCACCATGCCGATGGCCACGGCCTCGCCATGCAGCAGGCGTCCATCATAGCCGCCTTCCGCCTCCAGCGCGTGGCCGAAGGTATGGCCGAGGTTCAGCAGGGCGCGCTGATCGTTCTCGCGCTCATCCGCCGCCACGATATCGGCCTTGGCCTGACAGCTTCTGGCGACGGCCTCCTCCCGTGCGGCGGGATCACCTGCGATGACCTCCCTGCCGTGGACTTCGAGCCATTCGAAGAACGCCCTGTCACCCAGCAGGCCGTATTTCACCACCTCCGCATAGCCAGCCAGCACCTCGCGCTCGGGCAGGCTGTCCAGGGTGGAGGTATCCGCCAGCACCAGGCTCGGCTGATGAAAGGCACCGACCAGGTTCTTGCCCTCTGGCGTGTTGATCGCGGTCTTGCCGCCGACGGAACTGTCGACCTGCGCCAGCAGGGTGGTCGGAATCTGGATGAAGCCGGTCCCGCGTCGCAGGATCGCCGCCGCAAAGCCGGTCAGATCACCGATGACACCGCCGCCCAGGGCCACGACCATGTCGTCGCGTCCGACGCGTTCCGATATCAGCCAGCGTGTCAGCCGCTCCAGTTGGGCAAAGTCCTTGGTGGCTTCGCCAGCGGGCAGCGTCAGGCAGACCGTCTCGATCCGCGCTGCGGCGCAGGCATCGTTCAGGGCAGGCAACTGGGCCTTCGCCACATTCTCGTCCGTGACAATGGCGATGCGGGGACGACGCAGAAGCGGGGCGATGAACTGTCCGGCCTGCGCCAGCACATCCGTGCCGATGTGGATGTCGTAGGACCGCGCACCCAGTGCGACATGCACCATGGCCGTCATGGCTGCACCGTACCGTCATCGGAACCGACAGGCTTTCCCAATGCGCTGATGATCCGGTTGACCACCACGTCATGGGTATCCCCGCCGCTTTCCACCATCAGGTCCGATGTCTCGTAGACCGGGTAGCGTTGCTGCATCAGCGCAGCCAGTGTCTCACGCTGGTTCCGCCCGCGCAGCAGGGGGCGGTCCGTCCGCTTGGCACAGCGCCGGACGAGGGTGTCCAGATCTGCCTTGAGCCATATGGAGGTTGCTTCGGCGGCAATGAGAGCCCGTGTTTCATCATTCATGAAGGCGCCGCCCCCCGTGGCGATGACCTGGCGGGGTTCGCTCAGCAGGCGTCTGATGACCCGGCGTTCCCCGTCCCTGAAATGCGCCTCGCCATAGCGATCGAAGATTTCCGGGATGGTCATTCCGGCCGCAGCCTCGATCTCGTCATCGGCATCGACGAAGCGCAGGTTCAGGCGCTGCGCGAGGCGGCGACCCACGGTACTCTTGCCCGCGCCCATCAGACCGACAAGCACCAGGGAGCGCCGGTCGTCTTCCCGGGCCTCTCCCGTGCCCTGGAACATCACGCCTTGAGCCGCCTCCCGAACCATGAAACTGCAGTGTCCTTCGTCGTTTTCAGTTGCGATGCAGCGCTGGTGACTGCAATTGAAAGCCTGTTACCCCGTCGATACACTGCCGACACCGTCCGTCAAGCTCTATAGGGTGATGGACAGCCTGTCCGACACCGTCATCGCACACCGACCGGAGTATCCCACGGCCCCATGCGACGTCTGTTCCTCTTCCTGTTCCTGCTGGTCATTGTGCTCGGTGCCGCCGGCGCCGTGTTTGTCGCCACTTGGGACATCCCGCCCCCCACGAAGGAAACCCGCAAGGTGGTCCCCGATGAGCGTTTTCCGCGTTAGCAGCCTGCTCGGGCTCTGCCTTTTCCTGCCCGTTCTGGCCCTGGCGCAGACCAGCGCCGATGGCGGACAGAATAGCGGCCCGAAATCGCTTCTGCCCGCAACGGTGAACTCCGGGGGCACCTCCCAGGCACCGTCGGACCAGAGTGTCACCTCCGGTGGAATCGTCATTGGTCGGCTGGATGCTCCGGGGGAAGCGGCGGCTGGCCTGCTCGGCCCTTCTTCCGGTGGCCTGGGGCTCGGTCTCTGGGAAGGGTCCGCCGCGGGGATCGTGCATGCGCTCTACGGGCGGATGCCGAGCCACTATGAATCGCCTGCGGCCCGTGATCTGGCGCGCCGCCTGCTGCTGTCCATCGGGACGCCGCCGTCGGGCAGCGACAGCGCCGCCCTGCTGGGGCAGCGCATGACCCTGCTGGTCACGATGGGGGAGGCGGATTCGGCGGTGGCGCTGGCGGAGGCCGCATCAGGCGGTGACCTGAACAATCCTGCCTACAGCCGTCCCCTGGCCGATGCCCTGCTGCTGAGCGGCGACGTCGAGCGTGCCTGTGACATCGTCGGTGCCCAGGTGCGGGGCGGCAGCCGTGATTTCTGGCAGCGTGCGTCGGTCTTCTGCGACCTTCAGGCGGGTCGGCGCCCGGACGCGGATCTGACCCGCACGATCCTGAACGAGACCGGGCGGAGCAATCCCGTCTTCGATGACCTCGCCGACGCGGTGGCCGACGATGCGACTGTCGAGCTGGAGGATGCCGCGCAGCTTTCGCCGCTGCACCTCGCCATGTTCCGTCTTGGACAGAAGGTCACCCTGAAGTCCCTTGCCGGGCTGGCACCTGCCGTCGCAGCGCGGCTGGCAACCCTGCCCCGGCTGACGACACCCCAGCGGCTCGATGCAGGTATTTCCGCGATACGCACCGGAACCCTGCAGCCTGCCGCCGTTACCCTGATCCTGGGCGCACCCGACGCGGACCTGAATGCCGACGATTTCCGTCTGGCGGCAGTCGCGTTCGCACGGGCGGAGGGCAAGCTGGCCCGAGCGGAGGCGATGCTCGCGATGTGGACGGTTGCCCTGTCGCAGGGCGAGGCGCCGATGGCAGCGGCCCTGGCCGCGCCGGCGCTGGAACGCCTGCTGCCCTCCATCGACCTGGCCTTTCTCGCACCAGCCGCGTTCCGCATGCACCTGCTGAATGGTGACAGGGACAGGGCGCGGGGCTGGCTGGAACTGCTGCGGCGCCGTGCTGCGGCCGGGGAGCGTGATGCCGTCCTGGCCCAGACCGCCATGCTGCCGCTTGCGCAGGTTTCCGGCATCGATCCGGCGAACAACAGGCGGTTGGGCAACTGGCGTGATGCCAACCCGGCGGGTGAGGGGGCAGATCGGCAGTGGCATCGCATCCTGTTGCTGATGGACGCTGTGGGGCGGCCAGTGGCGGAGGGACTCTGGACCGATGCGCTGCAGTCACCCGCGACAGATGGTGTACCGGGTTACGCGACAGACGCTGCGCTCTGGCGTCAGCTTGTGCTGGCGACCGGCGCGGGCCGGACGGGGGAGGCGGTTCAGGCTGCCCTGGCGCTGATGGGTTCCGCCGGGCCGGGCGTACTTGATCCGGTCGCACTTGCCAGTGTCGTCGGATCGCTGCGTCGGCTTGGTCTCGCGCCGGTGGCGGAGCGGCTGGCGGTGGAGGCGCTGATTGCCACCGAGGCCGGGCGGTCCGGTGAATGACGGTCGGCTGATCGACCTCTATCTCGACATGCTGGCGGCGGAGCGTGGTGCTGCCGCCAACACGCTCGCGGCCTATCGGCGGGATCTGAACGGCATTTCCGAGGGTCTGCCACGCGGGCGCAGTCTGCTTGATGCCCGGGCCGAGGACCTGAGGCGCTGCCTGCACGGGATGGTAAAGGCCGGGCTGGCCGCATCCACCCAGGCACGGAAGCTCTCTGCCATTCGCGGCCTCTACCGGTTTCTGGTGCAGGACGGACTGCGTTCGGATGATCCGGCGCAGGCCCTCGACGCGCCGCGCCTGTCACGCCCGCTGCCCAGGGTGCTGACGGTGGAGGATGTTTCCGATCTGCTGCACTGCGCGGCATCGAAGACAGATCACAAGGGTCTGCGCATGACCTGTCTGCTGGAGGTGATCTATGCCTCCGGCCTCAGGGTCAGCGAGTTGCTGACCCTGCCGCATCCCCCGCTAGGACCCGATCCCCGCTTCCTGCAGGTGCGGGGCAAGGGCGGGCGGGAGCGGCTGGCGCCGATGAGTCCCGAGGCGCTGGAGGCGCTGGCGCGCTATCTCGAGGTCCGGGAGATGTTCCTGCAGAAGGGCCAGCCGTCACCCTGGCTGTTCCCGTCCCGCGGGGCGAGTGGCCACCTGACACGGCAGGCGTTCGGGATCGCGCTGAAGCAGCTTGCGCGGGATGCCGGGATCGATGCCGCGAAGGTGTCGCCGCACGTGCTGCGCCATGCCTTCGCCAGTCATCTGCTGGCCGGTGGCGCGGACCTGCGCAGCCTGCAGAAGATGCTGGGCCATGCGGACATTTCCACCACCCAGATCTATACCCACGTGCAGGAGGCGCGGCTGACGGCCCTGGTGGAGGAGACCCATCCGCTGGCGCGACGGGGCCGGACCGGCTGACCGCCGCCGGGCGCACGGCAGCGAGTTCGCTTGTCTGCATGCGCGGTGGTCTGTAAGAGAGCGACAGAGGAAAATATTCCACAAACCAGGGGGGAATCCCGAAAATGTCCTTCAAGATTGTCGAACAGACCACGCCGCGCCTGAACCGTTGCGAGCTTGCCGTGCCGGGGTCGTCCCCGAAGATGTTCGAAAAGGCCGCCAAGTCCGACGCCGACGTGATCTTCCTCGATCTGGAGGATGCCGTCGCACCGGACGACAAGGCCTCCGCGCGCAAGAACATCATCGAGGCGCTGAATGACATCGACTGGGGCGACAAGACCATGTCGCTGCGCATCAATGGCCTGGATACCCACTACATGTACCGCGACGTGGTGGACGTGCTGGAACAGGGCGGCGAGCGTCTGGACCTGATCATGATCCCGAAGGCCGGCACGGCCTCCGACATCTATGCCGTCGACATGCTGGTGACCCAGATCGAGGCCGCGATCGGTCGCAAGAAGCGGATCGGCTTCGAGATGATCATCGAGACCGCGCTCGGCATGGCCAACGTCGACGAGATCGCCGCCGCGAGCCCGCGCAACGAGTCGCTGCACTTCGGCGTTGCCGACTATGCCGCCTCCACCAAGGCCCGCACCACGGTGATCGGTGGTCCGAACCCGCTCTATGGTGTCCTGACTGACCCGGCCGAGGATGGCGGCGCGCGTGACTATCACTGGGGTGACATGTGGCACTATGCGGTTGCCCGCATGGTGGTCGCCGCCCGCGCCAACGGCCTGCGTCCGATCGACGGCCCGTTCGGTGATTTCTCCGATCCCGATGGCTACAAGGCCCAGGCCAACCGTTCCGCGATCCTCGGCTGTGAAGGCAAGTGGGCCATTCACCCGAGCCAGATCGCAACGGCCAACGAGGTCTTTACCCCGTCCGAGAAGGAAGTCGCCAAGGCCAGGCGCATCCTGGAAGCCATGGAGCAGGCACAGAAGGAAGGCCGCGGCGCGGTCGCCCTCGACGGTCGCCTGATCGACATTGCCTCCATCAAGCAGGCCGAGGCACTGGTCAAGCAGTCGGAACTGATCAGCGGCCGCTGACCGGCCCGGAACTGCACTGCGCGCCGCAGGGTCCCGGTCCGGCCGGAGCCCATGCGGCGCGCTTGCTTCCTCCGATCCGGTTCATCCTTCGTCCGCACCACACTTTCTCCCCGCCCCGCCGTTCCCGTGTATGGTCGGCGTTGAGGCTGACGCAGGGCGGTCGTGTTTGGGGGGAGAGATACAGAGATGACCAGGCTGCTGGCCCTGATCGATGGATCGGTCTATTCGCGCAGTGTCTGTGACCACGCTGCATGGGCGGCGGCGCAGACCGGCGCATCGGTGGAACTGCTGCAGGTATTGGGGCGGCGCAATACGTCCAGCGCGCCGACGGACCTGAGCGGCAGCATCAATGTGGATGCGAAGGAGCATCTGCTGACCGAACTCGCAAATCTGGATCAGGAGCAGGCGCGGCTGACGCAGAAGCGGGCGCGGCTGGTGCTGGAGGAGGCGAAGCAGCGGCTGGAGCAGGCAGGTGTTGCCGATGTCACCGCACGGCTGCGCCATGGCGATCTGATCGAGAACCTGCAGGAGGCCGAGTCCGATGCCGATCTGGTCATCATCGGCAAGCGCGGGGAGGGTGCGGACTTCGCCAGACTGCACCTGGGATCGAACCTGGAACGGGTGGTGCGGGCCTGTCACAAGCCGGTCCTGGTCACGTCCCGCGCCTTCCGGCCGATCAACAGCCTGCTGATCGCCTTTGACGGCGGCGAGAGCGCAATGAAGGCGGTGCGCCACATCGCCCACGGTGTGCTGTTTCCCGGCACTGTCTGTCACCTGCTGACGGTCGGCAACCGCACCGACCAGGCCGAACGCAATCTGGAGGATGCCGCTACCATGCTGCGCAAGGCGGGCTACGAGGTGGAAACCGGCATCCGCCCCGGCCAGGCCGACAGCGTCATCGCCGCCAAGGTGGAGATCGACAGGATCGAACTGCTGGTCATGGGTGCCTACGGCCATTCCCGCATCCGCAGCCTGATCATCGGCAGCACCACCAGCGAGATGATCCGGTCCTGCCTTGTCCCGGTGATGCTGTTTCGCTGATCCTGAATGCTGAAACCACGACTGACTCATCGGGAGAAACGATGGAACTGACAATGGACCTGCTGCCGCTGGCTGCCATTCTGGTGGGCACCGGATGTGTTGCCGGTGTGCTGGCCGGCCTGCTTGGTGTCGGCGGCGGTATCGTCGTGGTGCCGGTGCTCTACACCATGCTGGGGCAGCTGGAGATCGATCCGTCGGTGCGCATGCATGTGGCGGTCGGGACCTCGCTGGCCAGCATCGTGCTGACCTCCATCGGCTCGGCGCGGGCGCATCATCGCAGGGGCGCGGTGGATACGGACCTGCTGCGGCGCTGGGGGCCGTTCATCTTCGCCGGATCCGTCTCGGGTGTGCTGATCGCCAGTCTTGTCAGCGGCGCGACGCTCACAATGGTCTTTGCCATCGTCGCGCTGATCGTCGCGGCCTACATGGCCTTCACCCCGGCCGACTTCCGCCTGCGGGACCGGCTGCCCGGCGGGGCCGCGGGGGCGGCGTCCGGCTTCGCCATCGGTGGCACATCAGCCATGATGGGCATCGGTGGCGGCACCCTCTGCGTGCCCTATTTCAACATCTTCGGCTATCCGGTGCATCGGGCGGTGGGTACGGCAGCCGCCATCGGCCTGATCATTGCCTTGCCGGGTGCCATCGGTTTCATCGTTTCCGGCTGGGGTGTCGCCGCCCTGCCGCAGGCGAGCGCAGGTCATGTCAACCTGCTCGGCCTGGTGCTGATTGCCCCCTTCGCCAGCCTGACCGCGCCACTGGGCGCGCGTCTCGCCCATGGGATGAAACCGCGTGCGCTGAAGCTTGCCTTTGCCCTGTTCCTGTTCGCGACGGCGGTCCGCATGCTGGCCTGAATGGGCCCAGATCTGGAACAGTCAGAGACGCCGAACCGCTCCGTCCTATCCCTTGATCGCGGCCTGGATCCGGCCTGCCATTTCCTCGATCGCCATCTGACCGTTGAAGATGTCGATGTTCTGCCCGTCCGGCCCCATGAAATAGATGAAGTTGGAGTGATCCATCAGGTAGTAGGGGTCGTCCGGCGTGTCGCTCGGAGCCTTGGCGTAATAGACCCGATAGGCCTTTGCGGCACGGGTCACCTCCGCCTCCGATCCTGTCAGGCCGACCATGCGCGGATGAAACGCCTCGACGTAGGCATGCATCTGGGCGACATCGTCCCGCGACGGATCAACCGTGATGAAGACCGGCGTCACCTTGGCCGCATCCGCGCCCAGTTCATCCATCACCGCCGCCATGTCCTGCAGCTCGGTCGGGCAGACATCGGGGCAGAAAGTGTAACCGAAGTAGACCAGTGACCAGGTGTCGTTCAGCATCGCCTCGGTCACCCGTTCCCCGTCGTCGTTGGTCAGGGTGAAGGGGCCGCCGATGGAAACCGTGCCGCTGGTCGTCACTCCACCCGCCTGCTGCGACGGTGCGCGAAGACCATCAACGATGACTGCCGCGCCGCCGATCAGCGCCGCGAGCACAAGGACCGAGATCCCGAAGATGCGTGTGCGTTTCATGGGAGAAGGATTTAGGCGCCCCCGTCCCCATCGCCTTCGTGGCATCCGGTCGCAGCAGGGGGCGGGACGGGCTGAACCTGTTCAACCCCGCGTGAAACGGCAGGCCATGCGCCGGGCCCCATGATCGGCGAGTGGCCGCGAGACCGATTGCACCAGCCTCGCTTTTCGTCTATCAGAGCGCCTCTGGCCCGCACATGCAGGCCACGCGGGACCCGTAGCTCAGCTGGATAGAGCGCTGCCCTCCGAAGGCAGAGGTCACAGGTTCGAATCCTGTCGGGTCCGCCATTAACCTTCTGAATAGACTTAAAATTCTTGTCACAGAACCAATGAGGATTGACGATCAAGCCTTTCGTGTCAGCACGATGTCAGCGCCGAGTCCGATTTCGCAATTTGTGATATGATGCTGGATGCCCTGTTGGCGGACCGCTCCCGCTGCCCCTAGAGAGCACCGCCAGCCGAATCCGAGTTACGACGGAGCGGATCGTGATAGAAGCAACGCAGACGCAGCCGGGCCGCCGGTCCCGCAACGAACGATTTGCACAGCTCATCGCCGCCGGGTGGACGCAGAGCGCCGCTTTCCGTGATGTCTGGCCGCATGCTCGCGAATGGAAGCCCGAGAGCGTACACACCGCTGCGTCGCGCAAGGCCGCCAAGGTTGCGCCAAGGGTTGCGGTGATTTCCGCCGAAGCCGCAGCCCAGGCCGGAGTGGCGCTGCAGGACATGATCCGCCAGGCGGACCTCGATCACGCTGTCGCCCGCGCCTGCCGGAACGCCTCAGCGGCCATCAAGGCGACGACGCTGAAGGCGAAGCTATGCGGATTGCTCGGTGGGGGTGAAGCGCAGAGGCGTGAGGCAAACGAAAAAGCCTTGGCGGACCTTCTGGGGATGCTTGATGGCCTCGACCGCCAGGCGGGGCAGACACCCCCCAGGGGGAGGACACCCTAGGGGCCCCAATCGGCAAGATCTGGCCGGGTTTAGGGGTCCCAGCCTCTCTAGTCCCCGCCAAGATTTCGAGGGATCGTCAATTGCCTTGGACAACCTGACACTCTTCCCCCGTCGAAACGGGAGCTTTGCAGTCGCAGAAGGCACGCAATGATCATGCATACAAGAGTGGCCGTCCTGCTGCCCATCCTGCTTTGGCAAGCTGCGGTCGCCGAAGAGATTGTCGGCCGGGCATCCGTGACGGATGGTGATACCGTCGTCATCCGGAGCGAGCGAATCCGGCTGCATGGTATCGACGCACCGGAGAGCGCCCAGACATGCGAGGCAGGGGGCAAGGTTTGGCGCTGCGGTCAACAGGCCAGTCTGGCACTAGCGGACAAGATCGGTCGCTTGCCGGTTCGCTGCGAGACCTTCCAGCGTGACCGCTATGGGCGTGCAATCGCCATCTGTCGACAGGGGCAGACCGACCTGAACAGGTGGATGGTCCGCAACGGCTGGGCGCTTGCCTACCGTCGATATTCGACCGACTACGTAGCGGCGGAGAACGAAGCCAAGAATGCCGGCCTGGGGATATGGCAAGGCCGCTTCGTTCCGCCATGGAACTGGCGTCGCGGAAAGCGGCTCGCGGTGACTTCTCCGGCGAGACCGGATACCATGTTGCCTTCTGGAGCAGACCGCAACTGCGGTGATTTTCAGACGTGGCAGGAAGCACAGGAGTTCTTCAAGGCGGCTGGGCTTGGCGACCCGCATCGGCTGGACCGCGACCGCGACGGCGTTGCGTGTGAGGGGCTACAGTAGCTGAGATCTCCCAGTCGCTGCAGGTGTGCGTGCGGGCATACTCGTTGATGCAATAAGGGACAGACGGTTTCGTCGGCTTGTTCCACGTGACGGGCGGTGTCGGCGCGAGTGGTGCCGTACAGAAAGCGGACGCGACCGTCGGCAATGCCAGCGCTAGGACAAGGACCAGGGCGAGGATGTGCTTTGGTTCTGTCGGCATGTCGTCTCTCCCGTCATTGTCCAGTATTCGGCCAACCGCTCACTGCAGCGGAAGCACCTGACCTGCAGACCGAGAGCGCCCGTGCGCTCCTGAAATGTCCCGCGCAACAACCGAAGACACTGCCGATGAGGCCCCGGCGTTCATGTTGCCGACATGACCGCTCTGGTCGGGTATCCGAGATCAAGCGTCACCGGCCAGTGGTTTCAGAGTCTTGGGTGCCGAGATTGTCGAAGAATGAGGCGACCATGTATGCGATCACTCCGTTCGGGCTGTCAGCACAACCATGGAGATTCATGTCGTCTGCCTAAGCATGTGCTGATGCCTGAGATAGCTTACTCCCCAATAATTGCGAGCAAGGTTCGACTGATTGCTATTGACGTCTATGTCTGAGATATTTCCAGTGGTTCTTGGAATATTATCAATCTGAGACGGACGCTACCCATCTGAAGGGGGGGATTAATGCAATGTTCCGGGTATTTTTGTTTGCTAGTACGTGCCTTTTATTGTCATGCGTAAACGTGGAGGGAATAAACAAACGTCTAGGCTCGTGGGTGGGATCCACTGAAGACAGTCTTATTGCTGCGTGGGGGCCGCCAAATCATTCCCATGAAACTGACAATAGTCGCTATCTGACTTGGTCGGACTCAGGTCAGGTAACGATACCAGGCACGCCTCCAAGTTATACAACCACAGTAATCGGCAATACGATTTATACAAATCCGATTGGCGGCACCGCACCCACCACAGTTAATTTTCGGTGCAAGATAACCATGACTGTATCTAAATCTACTGGCCGTGTAACATCTTGGAGATGGGAGGGCAATAATTGTTGAGTAGTAAATGGTATTTTCACCCATGCCGATGGCATTTTGGCTCAAGAAACTGCTCTCGCAGATTGATATTGTCTGAGTATAATCCTGTTATGAATTCAATGCGGCAATGAAGACGTGGTACGTCAGGTCGATAGTTCCCGCTATCTCCTTTCTGCTTTACCAAGTAACGGAAGTATGATCTTTGTAATTGTCGGCTCAGAAAAGCGGTGGAAAATCGAAACCGTCATGATGTCATCATCGTTGTAACGGCCAACATTATGGAGAGGTGGTTCGGTTCGTTTGAACAGTTTCGAGCCGTTTCTTAGGTGGATTTTCCGCTTGGTTATGCCGCCACCGGGATTGGTTGCAACTTGATGTGATATGCCTGATCGGGCGTTTGCCCTTCCAGCGATGAATGCGGTCTCCTTGTGTTGTAGAAGGCCAGGTATCGGTCGATGCCCTGTCGGGCGGCTGACACGCTTTCATAGGCGTGCAGATAGACCTCCTCGTATTTGACGCTGCGCCAGAGCCGTTCGACAAACACGTTATCGCGCCAAGCGCCCTTGCCATCCATGCTGATCTGGATGTCGGCGTCCTTCAGCGCCTTGATGAAGTCAATGGACGTGAACTGTGATCCTTGGTCCGAGTTCATGATCTCCGGCTTGCCATATCTGCGCAGGGCATCATTCAAGGCCTCCAGACACGGCGCTGTTTCCAGCGTCACCGACAGCCGCCAGGCCAGAACCTTGCGGCTGAACCAGTCCAGAACGGCGACCAGATAGACGAACCCTCGGGCCATGGGAATGTAGGTAATATCCATGGCCCAGACCTGATTGGGCTGCGTCACGGCCAGCTTGCGCAGCAGGTAGGGATAGATCCTGTGACCGGGCGCAGGCTTGCTGGTGTTCGGTCTGCGATAGAGCGCCTCAATGCCCATCGTTTTCATGCAGGTTGCCACGTGCAGCCGCCCGGCCGTGAAGCCTTCCTGCCGCAGCAACCCTTTCATCATACGGCTGCCCGCGAACGGGTAGTCCATGTGCAACTCGTCAATTCTGCGCATAAGCTTGAGGTCCGCCGCACTGGTCGGGCGCGGCGCGTAATACAGGCTGCCCCGGCTGATCCCGAGAAGCCGGGCTTGCCGTGTCAGGCTCAGCCTGTGGTCCGGGCCCGTCATTTCCTTGCGCTCGGCAACAGACCGGCCTTGTCGAGCGCGCCCTCTAAAAAATCGTTTTCCAGCGCCAGCTGGCCAATCTTCGCGTGCAGGGACTTTACGTCGATCTGCGGCTCTTTCGCGGCCTTTGGCGTGTCATCGAAGACACCCGTTACGCCCTCAAGCAGCTGATCCTTCCACTGCTTGATCTGATTGGGATGCAGGTCGAACTGCGTCGCCAGCTCGCTCATCGTCCTGTCGCCCTTCAGCGCCGCCAATGCGACTTTCGCTTTGAAGGCAGGGCTGTGGTTCCGCCTGGGTCGTCTTGTCATCTTCGCTCCTTCGTCCCGGCAACGCTGCCGGATTGGGAGCAGAAAATCCACCTAACTCAACTGTCCAGATTTGTCGGGCCACCTCTCCCGACAACCGCTCCGGCGCAGCCAAGCCAGTAGAGGACATTACCGAGCCTAGCGATCATCCTTCACGCCATCCTTCTTGAGCGGCGGCTTCACAATCTTCTGTAGCGTGCGTTCAAAGGCTTCCTCGCTTTCGTCCGCTTCCTGTTCCTCCCGCCACCGTGTTCCTTTCAAGCTTCCAACCAGACTGAAGGGGCATCGGGATGGCCGTCGCAAGTCTACGCAGATTCCGAGGCTCTGAGCCATCGCCATCATGCTGGCGTCTTCAAGACGCGAAATTTCGTCGCGCATCCGCATATAGGTTCTCCAATACATCCCCTTCGGCTTGCGGGACATCGGCTGGTGGAAGCCTGGCTCGCCACCGATCTTCTGCCGCAAGCTGTGCGCCTTCTCGGCTATCCGGTCCGGCAAGCTTTGGCTCTGACTGCGATAGGCCAACCCGTAGGCATTGCGACTGCCGAAGACGGTTCCACCAGGCGGGAGATACAGTTTTGCAGCCCGGTCGTTCGACAGCGGGCACACAAACCACCGGCGCAGGCCACCATAGTTAGGCACCGTGGTCGTTATCTGGATCGCGTATTCCTTCGGCAGGTCATTGTGCCTGTATTTCAATCGCAGCCAGCCGCAGCCCTGCTCCGGCAAGCTGGACTCATACCCGATGGTAGCAAGAACCTCTCCATCACGCTGACTGCTCCAACTCAGCACGCCCCGAACATGGCGCAGGGGCCTGATGCTCTCTTGCCGCAGCAGAAGGCCCAAGTCCAAAGTCAGACTGTCCTCGACCACCGGGCGGGTATCCCACCTGTACCAGTGACCTGACCCAGATCCGCCCATAACGCCCTCCAGATTTTCCCGAAATCATCAAGGAAATACACTACCAGCCGCCTTTTCCGTATATTCTCCAGTTGAGTTGCGAGACAAGGCTGATGGGGCACAAAAGCTGATGAAACTTGGTCTGACGGCGATTCTGGTTCTTTCGACAATGCTTTTGTCTGGCTGCCAAACCGCGCCGAAATCGTTCACCGGGCCGACAGGAGAAACGATCAATACGGTTCGTTGCACGACGGACCCGACAAGCTGTTTCGAATCGGCTTCCGAGGTGTGTGCGGGAGGCCGTTACAAGGTCGTTAGTAGCTATCGCAACGCCGGGGGACTTTTCGCCGACATACTCCCTGGTCCGGTCACTTGGTACACGATGAGCGTGGTTTGTGGAGAATCTGACGGCGCCATGCCTCAGTTTCCGCTGCGCGGTACCGAACCGGCTATGCCGCCTCCAACACCAGCACCGGCACCGGCTGCCATTCAACGACCTTCCACGACAACGTGTGTCCGAACCGGCTCTGTCGTGTCTTGTACGAGGCAGTAGAATTCTGATCGTTGCGCCTGAACTTTGCGTTTCTGCCGCTATGGAGCCTTCCGGAATATATGCGCACGGGTGAAGCCACCACGTCCTGCACCACGCCGTTGCCGAGCGGGAACCGGTAGGGAATGACGGCCAAAAATGGTCGCTCGCCAGATGCAGCTTTGTAACGGCTTTACCGTATTCTGCCCGCGCGGTTCCCGGCGCGTTCTCCCGCCAGCTCCAGCACGTCTGAGCACGTCGCATCAGGAAAATCTATCGGCCCCTCCTGAAGCGCGACCTGGTTCCGTCTGAAGGCATACCCGCCAAGGCATCACCTTCTCCCGGCACCACGACAAATATCCGCTCACGCGACTCCGAAGGCACCTCACAGGGCCGGTGGCATCAAAGCGCGGTGACAGGGCCTTTTCGATTCACCGGCGCTCCTGCCCCCTTTCAAATGCCGCTTGTTCACTAAATGTTCTCATGCCATCGTCGGGCATGGACGAGATTGACGACAAGCACCTGACAGAGACCATCGCCTATGCCCTGTGGCGCTCGTACACGCTGCGGATGAAACGGCGGAGCCTGGACGAGGCGCGGGCATGGGCGCAGCACGTCACGGCCCACCTACGGACCTGCGGGATGATTGTCAGCCGTCATCCGCCGAAGCAGGCACATTCAACGCCAAAGCTGCACGACACCCCAGAACCCGACGCCAAGTAGGCAATCTACTCGCCCGCGACATGGGGATTGCTCCACCCCATCTCCTGCGAAATCACCGCGTGGCGGTTCCGCTCGGCGTCGTCAACGGGATCTGCGGCTGACCAGCCTTCAAGCATCGTTGTCATGTCGGCAGGGACAACCACGCCGTAACGGTCGCGCATGTAGAACCAGACGCGGGCAACGTCGCCCCTGATGCTTTCCATCGGTTCGGCCATGCCCCGCCGCTGAGCAGGTCCATCGCCGTCCGTCACCACCTCGAAGTCACATGCACCATATTCGCGCGGTTCGTCCGGGATGATGCCGAAGGGCCTGGCGCTGCGGTCGCCGTTCAGTTCACCGATCGCAGGCACAAGGTTGAACAGGTCGCCCTCGGCTTCCTCATAGCCCGGTATCTGACGGCACTCGTCGCGACTGGCTTCCTGGCAGCCGAAGCCCGTTGCAATCCAGTCCGCCGGGACAACGTGCTCCCGCTCGATGCGCATGGTCCGGGCGTTCGGCTTGCCCTTGCGGGTGATGTCGGGTCCGCCATTTCTCTCCGGAAATTTTCAGACAGGCATGGTGTCTCATCGCCCGAACCGTCGAGCGCGATTCAGCCTATTTCTTGGTGTGCACGTAGACGCCGGTCCATTCCTCTTCAGGCGGGGAGCGATGCAGCTTGCGGGCGCGACGCGCCATGATGCCGGCGGCGAGGTTGGTCGGATTCCTCTGCGACAGATCCATGAACCGGCGGGACGCCTCGTCGAACGCGCCGTTCATGTAATATCCGATCGCCTCCTCGTAGGCGTCCCGGTCTGACAGCCGTTCCGGGGCGACCTGTCCCTTCTCCCCCATCAGTTCGAAGATGCGGGTGCTGCTGGTGCGGCCGACCACCGAAGCCCGGTCCAGGAAGCGCCATTCGAAACGGTCGCCGGTCGCGTCACGCAGCGCCTCGCTGCCCATGATGCTGATGCCGTAGAATTTGCAGAGACCTTCCAGCCGGCTGGCGAGATTAACGGTGTCGCCGATCACCGTGTAGGAGAACCGGTCAGCGGTGCCGATGTTGCCGACCAGGACCTCGCCGACATCCAGTCCGATCCTGGCATGGAACAGCGGCCTGCCTGCGGCCTCCCGCTTGATGCGGTCCTGCACCAGCAGTTTCTGTCCCTCGATGGCAGCCAGGCAGGCTGCGACCTCGTGATCCGGTGTTTCTATCGGGGCGTTGAAAAGCGCCAGGATGCCGTCGCCGATATACTTGTCGACCGTGCCCTGGTTTTCGGACAGGGAGTCGCGCATCAGGGAGAAATAGTCGCCCATCTCGTCAACGATCTCTTCCGGCGTCAGCTTCTCCGAAATGGCCGTGAAATTGGCGATATCTGAGAAGTAGATTGTCATCCGTCGGCGCTCTCCGCCAAGTTTCGCCTCCTCGCCGGAGATGATCAGCTTGCGGACCAGATCCGTGGGCACATACCGCCCGAACGACCGAAGGCTGAGCTTCATTCTCTCCTTCGAGTGATCGAGAATATCAAGCTCCTGGACGATCGTGTCGAGCATCTGCGTGTCGGTCAGGCTGAACTGACCGATGTTGTTGAACTCCACGACCAGGTGATTGACCGCTCGCCGGATCCGGTTGGCCAGAAGCAGGATGATTGCACTCAGAATCACCACCAGAATGCCCGTGATCGCCGCCATCTCCTGATTGGTGCGGATCAGTTCGCCCACGAAGTCGTCGGTGGACGCGACTGAAAGGACACGCCAGTCCTTCCGGAACCGGTCGGGGAACGGCATTTCCCTGATGCTGAGCTGGCGGCCCTGGGAATCCTCGAAGACATAGGATGAGGTCTTCGCCAGATGCCGCAGATCGTATGACTCGCGGATGGAGATGTCGTCGATGCTGGCGACACCTGATGTGACGGCACCCTTCTGGCCAGTGTTGAGGAGCCCCAGATCGGAACTCGCGATCAGATTGCCCTGACCGTCATAGATGATCGTGGTGCTGTTCTCGCTGATCCGGTTGTTGTCCAGATAGTCGGAGATGTTCGACAGGGTCATGTTGGCGCCGACAAAGCCGATGAACTTGCCGCTGCGAACGATCGGGAAACCGAGCGAGATCACCCTGAAACCCGTGTCGGGATTGATGCTGGGTTCGCCGATCGCCAGCCTTCCCGTGTCCCGGGCTTCGATGTAGTGGGGCAGTTTCCGGATATCGAGATCGGTCGGGACGGAATAGGCCGCGAGGCTCTCGCCGCCCCAGGTCTCGAAGAACTCCCGGTGGCGCGCCCTGTCTTCACCTGCCGAGAATTCATCAATGTAGCTGGAGTGCCAGTTGGCTGTCTCCGGTATCCGTGAATCGGACTTTCGGCGGTCCGCGTCGATGCGCGACACCACCCGGTGAAAGCCGTTCTCCAGACTGACATAGATGGCATCGATCTGGTTGGCCGCCCTCAAGCTGCGCCAGAGCACCTGACCGCCGCGGCTGGACTTGAAATAGACCGGGCTCATGGCTGCCGAGTCCGCCACGACGGCGATGACATGACCGACCGTCTCGATCATCTCCGCGGAGGCCAGGACCGTCTGGCTCATGTTGCGGGTCACCTGGCGCTCCAGGTTCGCAAGTGCTGAGGCCTCGTTGCGGCTGTAGCCGTAGATCAGGACGCCCAGCATCGGCAGGATCGTGAAGACCAGAAACATCCCGAGCATCAGGATGCTGAGACTGATGCGGACCCGTTTGCCCCGAACCTTGGCGTGTACCGCCTCCATATTGCGTCCCTCCCAGGAACCAGACTCGTGGTTGGACTCAGACGCTACACGTTCCGGAAACGTGCCCGAGAGTATCGCGGCGACCGGACTGCCGCCACAGCGCACGTCAATCGCCGGCCCCTTGAGGTATGATCACCCCACAAAGTCAGTGATGCCGGAAGCAAATGCAACTTCCGGAAGCTTTCGATGCCCATCAAGGCAACCGGAGCGTCCTGTCTCGGGTGATCAGGTCGGCGATTCGCAGACAGCGGAGTGCCCGAATCCTGCACCGGAGCGAAGTCCGCGTGCTTGCAGCGCTGGAATCAGCTTTCGAAGGCACCGGCACCATGCCTGGTCAGGTACTCGGCCGGTCAGGTGCGTGGTTGCGGAGCGTGGCGATCGCGGCGAGGCGCTTGGTTCAGCGAGATTGCCCGGGCTGCAACTATGGACGTCAGGTGCGCTGAAGACTCTGGAGATAGGCGCAGAACATGTCGGCCATGGCGTCCGCGTGAGCCTTGATCTCCGTCGGCGTTCGTGACCTCTCCGAGAAGCTCTTGCCGACCGTGCTCAACGTTGTGGTGATCAGGTCGCCGGCCAGGTCGCGCATCGCGTTTGTGGTCCCGGGCAGGACCTCGCGCATGAAGGTGTCGAAGATGCGGTCTCCTGCCGCGCGGACCTCCTGCGCCTCGGGTCCATCGCGATAGAGCGGAGCTGCGTCGTTGAGCGCCACGCGCACGGCGGCTTCATCACATTCCGAGCGGATGAAGGCGTGGACCAGGGTTCGCAGACGCTCGAATGGCGGCCGCGTGCCGTCATCGAGGATCGCACTGAGCATGTCGGTCGTCTGCCGCCACTCGTCGCTCTGGAGCCGGAAGAGGATTGCGGCCTTGTTCGGGAAGTACTGATAGAGCGAACCGACACTGACGCCGGCCTTCTCGGCCACCCGAGCCGTGGTGAAGCGCTGCGCGCCTTCCTTTGCCAGAACCTGAACAGCCGCCTCGAGAATCGACGATACGAGTTCGGCCGAGCGCGCCTGTCTAGGCTCTTTCCGTGAGGAAATCCGGGGTGTTGAGCGGTCTGTCACGCGGCGCTCCGGGAACGCGAATAGGAAACGCGAATGATTAATCGTATTTTCAGATCAACACAAGAATGCACCCACTTCCGACCGGAGACCCCCAATGACCACCCTGACAACCGCACCGCTCGCGCCCCTGCTGGAACGCCTGTTCAGGGAGGCCGCCGCGACGACGAGCCCGGCATTGGCCGAAATCTCCCGTGACGAGCGGGAACGCCTCATGCACAGCAAGACGGACTATCTCGACCTCTACGGACGCCTGAAGGATCTCTGGCTGCCCGTCTCTCGCAAGACCGCAACGCTGCTCTACATTTTGGCGCGAAGCACCCGCGCCCGGACCATCGTCGAGTTCGGAACGTCGTTCGGCATCTCGACCCTGCATCTGGCTGCCGCGCTCAGGGACAATGGCGGCGGCCGCCTGATCACCAGCGAGTTCGAACCGTCCAAGGTGGCACGGGCATGGGAACATCTGTCTGCGGGTGGTCTCGCCGACATGGTGGAGATCCGGGAAGGCGATGCGCTCAGGACGCTTGCGGTCGATCTGCCGGAGACCATCGACCTGCTGCTGCTGGACGGTGCCAAGGCGCTTTATCCCGAGATACTGCATCTGGTGGAGACACGGCTTCGGCCCGGCGCGCTCGTCGTTGCGGACAACGCCGACTTCTGCCCGGAATATCTGGCGCGCGTGCGTTCCGCCGACAGTGGCTACATGTCATTGCCGTTCAACGCGGAAGTCGAGCTGTCCATGCGTCTCGGCTGACTCCTGTCCGATCCCCGGACAACAGCCAGGTGAAGGCCCCTCCGTCAATGCCTGGCCGACGACGTGAAGATTTGCGGGCCAGGTCGGCGGGATCGCTGTCAGGAAAGGCCTACAGCCTGTTGTGCCGTCCGCCGCCGGTGGGGAAGGCCTGGGCGTAGCCGATGCCGAGGATGGTGGCGTACATGATGGCGACCGCCGGAATCTGCAGGCTGAAATCAACGAGGGAGTGCAGCGCGACGAGCGCTGTGGCAGCGAATCCTATCGCCGGGTAGGACGCGTCCTGCTTGCGTCTTCGCATGCCTGCCAGGCTCGTCAGGGCGATCCCGCCAATGACGACGACCACCACGATCAGGGCCGGAATGCCCGCATCGGCGGCGAATTCGAGATAGCTGTTGTGGGCCTTGGAGATGGAATAGACACCGCCGAAGTCAGCATTCTTGTAGCGCTGGAAATAGCTCTCGAAGGCACCCGCACCATGCCCGGTCAGGGGTTCGTCGGCGATGGCGCTGATGGTGCGCTGGAACAGCCAGGTGCGACCGCCCAGCTCGCCGGCCTCCGCCTTGTCGACCTTGCGTTCGAAGGTGCCGGTCCCCGCCGCGAACAGCAGGACCGAGGCGGCGAGTACAACGCCACCGGCGACCATGCCCCAGCCCGGAATGCGCCGCCAGCGCCACAGGTGCGCCACCACCAGGGTTGCCATGCCGACGCCGGTGGCGACCAGTCCTGCCCGCGAATGGGTCAGGATCAGGGCGACGCCGATGATGGCCACGGCCACCAGGATCAGGCCGGCGCCGACGCGCGACAGGTCGGTGCGGCGCGTGCGGATGACTGGCTCCGCCTCGTCCCGGCGCAGCATGCGCAGGGCCATGCCCAGTCCTGTCACCATCGACAGGCCCGCGAAGGTGGCAAAGCTGTTGCGATTGACGAAGGTGGAGGTCAGGGCATCGAGATAGGCCCACTTCTCGAACCAGAGAATGCTGTCGGTGCCGAGCATCTCGTTGGCCAGGCCGTAGAGCGCATAGAACAGGCCCACCAGCAGCACGCCGAGACTGAGGGCCTGCGCATTGTCGCTGTCCCGGCCGGTCTGCACCGCCAGCCAGAAGATGCCGCCATAGGCCATCATCCGCATGGCCGTGGAGCCGGTGTCGAAGGGGGCGACGGAGATTGCCCCGCGGGTCGGTTCCCCCAGCCCGGCGGCAAGGTCCCAGAACGGATGCCAGAGGAACTGGGGTCCCGATGCCTGGAACAGCAGCCAGGCAATCACCAGCCCCCAGAGCAGTGCCGGCCAGACCGCGTCGCGCCCCTGCAGACGGAACAGGGTCGGGCGGACGGAGGCCAGCAATCCCCAGGCGATGATCAGACCGCCAACAACCAGCGCCATGAGGCTCCAGCTAGCCGGGCGGTTGCTGCCCAGCGGCAGGGGCGCCAGCGCCATGACGAGCAACAGGCTGAACAGCATGAACCTGTCGATCAGGATCGTCATCATCCTGCCCGGTACTCCGGGGCCTGTCGGTCAGTAGGCATTCTGGTTCACGAAGCCCACGAACAGGGTGCGTACCAGGATCTTCAGATCCAGCCACAGGGACCAGTTGTCGATGTAGTAGAGATCGTACTGGACGCGCATTTCCATCTTGTCGGGGGTATCGGTCTCGCCCCGCAGGCCGTGGATCTGGGCCCAGCCGGTGATGCCCGGCTTCACCTTGTGGCGTCCCAGGTACTGATCGATGATGCCGGCATATTCCTCGTTGTGGGCGACGGCATGGGGGCGGGGGCCGACCAGCGACATGTCGCCCTGCAGCACGTTGAACAGCTGGGGCAGCTCGTCGAGGCTGCTCTTGCGCAGGAAGGCCCCGATGCGGGTGATGCGCGCATCCCCCTTCGTCGCCTGCTTGCCGCCGCGCGTGTCGCCGACGTCGTTGCGCATGCTGCGGAACTTGTAGACCGTGAAGACATTGTTGTTGAAGCCATAGCGTTGCTGGCGGAACAGCGCCGGTCCGGGGCTGTCGAGCCGGATCAGCAGCGCGATCAGCAGCAGGATCGGCGAGATCAGGATCAGGATCAGCAGGGCCAGTATCCGGTCCTCGATGGCCTTGACGATGTAGCTCCACCCGGTCAGAGGTCGTTCCTGCACCACGGTCAGGGGCAGGCCCCCGACATTGTCCACCCGGCGATCGGCCAGGCGATAGGCCAGGGGCTCCGGTGCCAGCGAGACATCGACGGGCGCTTCGCGCAGCCGGTCCAGCACCTTGGAAATCCGCTCCTCCCGCGCCCAGGAGATGGCGACGACGATCTCATCGACCGGATTTGCGCGGACATAGAGCAGCAGATCGTCAAGATCACCGAGAACGGAAAGGCCCGCAACCTCGGTGGCCGTTTCGTCCTCATCGACGGCAAAGGCGCCCACAAGCTGGACACCGCTCTCCTTGCCGCTGGACTGCACATGGCCGATCAGGCGGCGGGCGGAATTGCCGACACCGACCACGACCAGATTGCGCTGCAGCAGCCCCGACCGCTGCCAGGCCAGCACCTGCCAGGTCAGCCACGTGCGGAACAGTGTCAGCCCGACGGATGCGAGCACCAGCCAGGTCGCCAGCCAGATACGGGAATATTCGGCGGAGGTCTTGGAGAAGAAGCCGATCACCAGCAGCAGGACCGCAACCGCTATCCAGGCTCCCAGCAGCCGCGTCAGATGCCCGCCGATGTTGCGGATCGTGTCCAGCCGGTACAGCCCGGCGAAATGAAACGCATTGGCGGCAAAGAACATCGACAGCCCGATGGCCGAGAAATAGATCACGGGCGGATTGGCGGAGTCATGCCGGATCCAGTAGGCGGCCCAGCCGACCAGCAGGATGATCAGCAGGTCCATCACGCGGGTGGAGCCAAGCACGACCGACGGTGAGGAAACCACCATGCGCAACCGTCTGCTCTGTCTGCTGGTCGCCGCTGTCATTGCTTCATGCTGCCCGCATCGGTCAATTTCGGTCTCGGTCGCATCTTATATCGCCAAAATGGCTGCGGTGTCAGTGTTTTGACGGTCGCCGCGCACCTGCCTTCAGGAAGTGGTCGCGGCGTTCAGCCAGGCGTCGCCTTCCGCAATGGCCCTGGCCTTCTGCTGTTCGCTGATCCTGGCGCTCATGGAGGCCATGCCGACATTTCCCTCGATCAGGCCCTTCTGGGCAGCGATGTAGTACCACATGAACGCGCTTCCGAAGTCCTTGTCGCCCAACTGTCCGCGCTCGTAGGCTTTCGCAAGGCGAATGGCACTGGAATCGTTGCGCCGGGCGGCCTTGGTGAACCAGTTCAGGGCTTCCTGATAACTCTGGGGGACGCCGACACCATTCGCATATGACATTGCCAGGTCGATCATCGCGCCCGCGTGACCAAGGTCGGCAGCCGTGCGCAGGTATTTCATGCCGAGTTCCATGTCCTTTTCGACACCAACACCCTCGCGCAGGATGACGGAGGCATTGAAATAGGCGAGATGGAAGCCCTGAGCCGCGCTCTTCTCGAACCACTCCAGCGCGGTGGCGAAGCTCTGCTTCACGCCCTTGCCGTCGCGATAGAGTTCGCCGAGCAGGTTCTCGCCGCGATCAATCCCCGCCTCCGCCCCGATGCGCGCCCATTTCACGGCCTTGGCGTGGTTCTCCTTCACGCCTGGCTCACCGGAGCGATAGATGGCACCCAGCGGGATCGAGGCACCAACCACGCCCAGATCAAAGGCCTTCAGATACAGTTCCTCAGCCTTGGCCGGGCTGTGGACGACCCCGATGCCGTTGCGGTAATGCCAGGCGAGCCTGTTGGTCGCCTGCTTGTGACCCTGGTCGGCGGCCTTCTGCAGCCATTGGGTGGCGCGCAGGGAGCTCTTCTTTACCGCGATGCCTTCCTGATAGATGACCCCCAGGCCGTACTGGGCATCTGCGTCACCGGCCTCGCCAAGCGGTTTCAGCGTTTCGAACTTGACGATCTCCTCCTCGACCGTCTGTGCGACGGTCGGGCCGTACGACATCAGCAAGCCACAGAACAGAAGGATTGCTGTTGCAGGGATTTTCCATCGGTCCATCATGATGCTCCTTGAACTTCCGCGTTCAGTTCAGTGCCAGTTCAATGGCTTCAGCGTGGATTCCGATCCTTTGCCGGACGACCATTTTTCCATTCCCGCAAATCGCAAGATGCGATAGGAAATGCAGGTTGCCGGTCAAAATCCTGCAAGAGGATCAGAACTGCCAGTCATGCCGGATCGAATGCAAACCTCATGCTACCCTGGATGAAACGGACCGAGAGTCCGGTCGAAACCGTGTCCGAGAACAGGAACCGGGTGGCCATGGTGCCGGAC
The DNA here is from genome assembly GCA_016865035.1 of Kordiimonadales bacterium IMCC3096. Lineage (GTDB taxonomy): Bacteria > Pseudomonadota > Alphaproteobacteria > Minwuiales > Minwuiaceae > Minwuia. The sequence continues at coordinate 564,718 of CP018227.1, read as the reverse complement.
GGTTTGCGGGTCTACGCCATCGGCGACATTCATGGCCGGGCGGATCTGCTGGACGAGTTGCATCGCATGATCCGCAACGATGCCGCGGAATGGGAAGGCGACCGGATCATCGTCTATCTGGGCGACTACATTGATCGCGGCATGCACAATCGGGAAGTCCTGGATACCCTGGTACATCACGCGCCCGACGGCTTTCGCTCGATCCATCTGATCGGCAATCACGAAGCGGTCCTGCTGCAGTTCCTTCAGGATGCCGAGATTGCCCGCGACTGGCTCAAGTTCGGTGGCGAGACGACGCTCGCGTCATACGGCGTGCACCTGCCGCGTTCAGGGGCCACGATCGACAGTCTGCTGGAGGCGAAGGCGAGCCTGCAGCACAACATGCCGCCCGAGCATCTGGCTTTCCTGCGCGGTCTGCGCCTGAACTACTGGATCGGCGACTACATGTTCGTCCATGCAGGCGTCCGGCCCGGTGTGCCGCTGGACCGACAGGACGGCAACGACATGATCTGGATCCGCAACAGGTTCCTCAAGTCCCGCGAGGACTTCGGCAAGGTCATCGTGCACGGTCACACGCCGATGCTTGCGCCGGAGGTGCGCCCCAACCGCATCAGCATCGATACCGGGGCCTTCTTCAGCGGCCACCTGACCGCACTGGTGCTGGAAGGCGGAACGCGGCGGTTTCTCAGCACCTGAAACGGGACTGCTGCTGCGTGGTGCGGGACTTGCTTGGTGGGTCGCCACGGGCAAGGGTTGCTTCATTCTGGACCAGAGGCGCATTCGGATGGTTGCGGGCTACGGCGATACAGGGACTGGCAGGGCGGGGGCGGCACGTATCGACCTCGTCGAACTCGCCATGCCCTTTTTCATCGTGCTCGATTTCTTCTACGGCGCTTTCTACAACGCCCTGCCGGACGGGCTCCTGACGCCCATCGCGGCGGCGCTGTTCGGTGGCCAGACCGTGCTTGCCGGTGTCAGTATCCTGGCGCGGCCGAACTGGTGGCGCTGGCGACTGTTCTTCGTCATCACGGCGCTGCCCTTCGTCTGGCTGACCGCGCATCTGATCCTGCGGCAGGAGATCGATTTCCCGCAGATGCTGCGGTATCTGGGCGGCTTCTATCTTGGTGTTCTGGTGCTTGGCCATGCGGACCGGTTTCCGGTGCGTCTGATTGCCTGGCTGGCCTGTGGTGCCATTGTCTGGGTAATGGTGTGGTCGTTCACGCAGCCGCTGTATCTCCATTCCGGTGAGACCGGCGTGGCGGAACCGGTACCCGGATGGTGGGCAAGCGTCTTCGGCAATGGACGGCTGGCCCCCTATCACGGCGGCATCGATAACCCGCATTCCAGCGGTTACATGTCACTCGCCCTCATGCTGGTCGTGCATCAGGCCTGGCTGGCCGGCCTGCTGCGCTGGCAGGTGATGGTGGCCTTCGTCGGCCTGGCGATGGTCTACATCATCGGCTGCTTCTCGACCCAAGTGCTGGTCGGGGCCGTGGTCTACTTCGGTGCCTATGGCATGTTCTCGACCCGGTTCTCTCGCCCCATGAAGGCGATTGTCGTGGCCGCGGGCATTGGTGGCATGCTGTTCATCGTGGTGGAGAACGAACAGCGGAAGGCGGAGGTCCGTGTCGATACCAACGTGAAGATCGAGGAACTGGGCTCCGGTCGTCTCGGCACATGGATGGAGCGTCTGGAGATCATAAGTGCACGCCCGGCGGGCGAGATATGGCTGGGCACCGGGATCGGCTCCGACAACATGTCGTCGATCATCTGGCGCCTGAAGGAGACAACGTCCCACAATACCTATCTGACGATGATCATCGAGAACGGGATCATAGGCTTCTTCGCCTATTGGGGGGCACTGGTGATGATGATGCTGGGGCTGGGCCGCACGGGAATCTGCCTGTTCGCCCCCGTCTTCGTCACCGGCATGATCGGCAACGGTCTGTCGCTGCGGCCCATGCCCTTCATGATGTTTTTCATTGCGGTTTCCATCGCGGTCTGGGCCATGATGCGTCAGGCAGAACGAAGCCGCAGGCTTGCGGAACACCGCAGGCGACTGAAGGAACAACAGATGGCCGAGGTGCTGGCGGGCCGTGACGGTTGGTAGCGACCGTCGCGCCCGGCGCGCGCAGATGGCTGGATTCGGGGATCCGGTCGGGGGGGATCAGGAATGGCAGACGGCAACGCCGATCAGATTGAATACTGGAACGGACCCAGCAGTCAGAAGTGGGTGCAGAACCAGCAGCGCATGGACCGCACACTGGGGGCGTTCAGTCGTCACGTGATCGAGGTGGCCGACGTCAGTCCGGGGGAGAGTGTCCTGGACATTGGCTGCGGCTGTGGCTCGACCAGCCTGGAACTGGGCGCCCGGGTCGGCGCGTCGGGACGGGTGGTCGGGGTCGATGTCTCGCGCCCGATGCTGGAGGTCGCGAAGTCGGTGGCGACCGATATGCCGGTGGAATTCGTCGAGGCTGATGCGTCGAGTCATGATCTCGACCGTGACGCCTTCGACCTCCTGTTCTCCCGCTTTGGCGTGATGTTCTTCGCGGATCCGGACGCGGCCTTCGCCCATATCGGTGGATCCGTCCGTTCCGGCGGACGCGTGGCCTTCGCCTGCTGGCGTCCGCTTTCCGAAAATCCCTGGATGCTGGTGCCGGTGCTGGTGGCGAAGGAATTCGTCCAGCTTCCCGCCCGGCCCGGGCCGGAAGAACCCGGCCCGTTCTCCTTTTCCAACCCGGAGCGGGTCAGCCGGATACTCAGCAGCGGTGGCTTCACCGACATCCGGATCGAACCCTACGATCACGAGATGGTCATGGGAGAAACGGTGGAGGAGGCGATCCAGACCGCCATGGAGGTGGGACCGGTCGGGTCCGTGGCCAGCGAGGCTGATGCGCAGACCCAGCAGGCGCTGAACCAGGCGATGGCGGAAAAGCTCTCGTCGTTCGCCACCCCGGAAGGTGTGCGACTTGGCGCGGCCATCTGGTGTGTCACGGCCACGAAACCCTGATCCGAACGCGATCAGTCTGTTTGTGTTGCTCGGCTTTCGTCTTCCAGGCGGCGCGTTGCCGTCTCGATGTCGGCCTGCAGGCGGGCATGGAATGCCTTGCGGTCCAGACCCGGGGGAATCGGTTCCAGATACTCCAGCACGATGGTTCCCGGGCGCTTGCGAAAGGCGTTGCGGCCCCAGAAGAGCCCGGAGTTCACCGCGACGGGTATCACGGGGATGTCGAGGTGCCGGTACAGCGCGGCGGCACCCGGATGGAAGTTACCGCTTTCCCCCGGCGCGACACGTGTCCCCTCCGGGAAGATGATGATGTGACGGTTCAGGTCGCGGGCGGCGGCGGCGCTGTGCAGCATGTTCTTCAGCGCGCTCGCACCCGCGCCCCGGTCGATCGGAATCTGGCGGGTGTGGCGGCAGTACCAGCCGTAGACCGGGATGCTGAGCAGTTCGCGTTTCATGACCACGGCAGGGTCCGGCACCTCCAGATGCCAGATGATCGTGTCCCATGCGGACTGATGCTTTGACGCGATGATCGCGGGACCGGGGGGCAGATTGTGCTTGCCGCGAACTTCGTAGCGCAGGCCGACCAGCCAGCGCATGCCGAAGTTCACCCCCCGTGCCCAGACCCGCTGGCCGAACATCACGGCCTGCCTTGGCAGGGTCAGCGCCGGAATGAAGAACAGCAGGGCCACGATGGTCCAGCCGAAGAACCAGATATTGAACAGGGTGGCCCGAACCAGTCCGATCATCTGAGCCTCACGTCGCCGATGTCGGCGGTCAGGCGGGCACGCAGCAGGCTGAAGACATACTTGTGATATTCGACCACCAGCCGCAGGAATGTCCGGCGGTCCTCCGACCAGCGATCCGGGTCATCGGTGCCGGCGCGTGTCGGCCATGGCTCCAGCCGGAAACTGGCCGTCGTCCGTTTCAGTTCCACCAGACTGCGCGGCATGTGATAGGCGGCGGTAACGACGATCAGTGACTCGACGCCTTCCCGAATGGCCCAGCGGGCAATTTCCTCGGCGTTGCCAACGGTGTCCAGGGCATCGGGCCCCAGGGTGACGCAGCAGGCGATCAGCGCCGCCGAGTCCGGATAGGCCCGGGCCAGCGCCGCCTTGTCGGTGCGGGTGTCGACGCCGGAGATCAGCATCCGGCGGCTCGGGTTGCGGGCCAGCAGTTCCAGCCCCTCCGTCACACGTCCCTGAGAGCCGGTCAGCACGACAATCGCATCTGCCGCGACATCGGTCTGCCGCATGGTCTGAATGTCGCCGACGAAGTGAACCAGGCCGCCGAACCAGAGGGCCACCAGAACAAGGATGATGCGGAACAGGGTCTTCATGCGGCTCACCAACTCGCGCGGAGCAGCTTCAGCACGGTGACACGGGCCGTGAATGTCGCGACAAGCGCAACGATCAGAGGCAGTGCGGCGATGGCCAGCCAGCCTGCCAGTGAAGGTGTCAGTCCGTTCAGCAGCGCCGCGCCCTGCAGACGTGCGGCTGCCGTCGCGAAGAAGATGACGATCAGGCCGGGTACCGTCCCGGCAATCCCGCCGACCAGCGCCAGCCGCAGGCCATGCCGCTGGAACCGTTTCGCGATGTAGCCGTCAGCAGCCCCGATCAGTCTCAGCAGATCAACGGTCTGGCGCTGGTTCACCAGGGCGGAGCGGGTGGCGAACACGGTCACCAGCATGATGGCCCCGACCGCCACCGCCGCCAGCACCCAGGCCACCAGCCGCGCCAGCCCGGCAAGGTCCTGCAGCGGGGCAAGCCAGGCGTCGGCGGAATCCAGCGTGATCTCCGACCGGTCGGCGATCAGTGCACGCAGTTCGGTGGTATTCGCGCCGGGCTTCAGTCTGACGTCGATCAGGGCGGGCAGGGGCAGCAGGGCGGTGTCGACCTGTGCCACATCCCCCAGCCAGGGCTGCAGCATGCGGGCCACCTGTTCCCGTGGCAGGTGTTCGATCCGGCTCACGGCGTCCAGCTGCGCGACCTGATCGACCAGTGCCGGGATGTCGGTGTCCCCGGTTGCCACCCGCAGGGTGACCTGGTCGCTGGCCGCCCGGCCCCAGTCCGCAGTCATGGAGGCGAGGGCGAAGGCCGTGCCCAGCGCGATCGCGCACATCAGCGACAGCGCCGCGACGATCCAGGGGACGAAGCGGCTGGAGGGGTCTCTATCCAGTGACAATTCGGAGACGGACATTCAGGCCGTTCCCCCCGATTCGTGGGTCAGCCGTCCATCCTCCAGATGCAGCAGCGGATAGCCATACTGTCCGGGCAGGGAGAGATCATGGGTCGCAATCACGATGGTCGTGCCGAGGGAGTTGAGCTTCACGAACAGGCGCATCAGCCGCTCCCCCATTTCCTGATCGACGTTGCCGGTCGGCTCGTCCGCCAGCAGCAGGCGCGGGCTGGAGATGACGGCGCGGGCAATGGCGACGCGCTGCTTCTCCCCGCCGGAGAGGGTCGGCGGGCGCGCCTGGGCCTGCTGTCCGAGGCCGACCCAGTCAATCAGTTCCCGAACGATCTCGTCGATCCGTTCGGCATCCATGGTGTTGGCGACCTTCAGCGGCAGCGCCACGTTCTCCTGTGCCGAGAGATGGTCCAGCAGGCGGAAATCCTGAAAGACCACGCCGATCCGGCGTCGCAGCACGGGCACATCCCGTGCCGGCATGTCCTGCATGTCGTGGCCGAACACCCGCATCAGACCCCGGCTGGGGCGGCGGCTGAGATGCAGCAGGCTCAACAGCGACGACTTGCCTGCACCGGAGCGTCCGGTCAGGAAATGAAACGACCCTTCGGCGAGTTCCAGATCGAGGTCGCGCAGGACTTCCGGTCCGGTGCCATAGCGCAGTCCGACATTGCGCATGGCCACCAGCGGTTCGCCGGTTCCGTCTGTCCCCTGCTGTTGCACGTCTGTCTCGCCTTGCCTGCGTTGAACTCATTCGGGCCTGCTGTGAGACCCGCGCGGGGGTCGCCGCCTTGAACGGCGGATCATTCAGTGCCTATATGGCCTGATCGCCCGGCTGTCGACCGGGTTGGACGACTGGCAGACGAGCCCGCGAATGATATTGACCTGTCCAGCCTGCGCAACGCGCTATGTGATTGGCGACGATGTGTTTCAGGCAGGCAAGCGCGAAGTGCGCTGTGCACGGTGCAGCCACCGCTGGACCACCGACGGCAGTGATGCGGTCGAAGAGGTCGATGCGCGCATGGACATGCAGAACGAGGCCCCGAAGCCCAGGGCGGAACCGCCTGCGCCTCCGGCAGCGTCCGAACAGGTTGGCTTCGGCCTCAATGACATGCCGGGAATGGATACTGCGGAGCCGGAGGAAGACCCGGAGGACGCGGCACCGGACGACGCCCCGCCAGAACCGGCGGATGACGCGGCACCCGCCATGCCGGTGCTGGCGGCTGAACCGAAGCCCGAAAGCATGGAGAAGGCCAGGAAGCCGAAGAAGGCAGAAGCCGACAGGAAGCCACGGGCAGGGCGCAGGCGCACGCCGGTATGGGTCTGGATCGGCTGGGTATTCCTGCTGGGCTGCATCGGCGGTCTGGCGGCGGCGCTGGTGCTGATGCGCGGCCCCCTGGTGGAGGCATGGCCGCCGCTGCAGCGGCTCTACGACACGGTCGGCACCATGGCTCCGGGTATCGTGGAGAACGCGCATGAGGCGGCGGGCGTCGAACTGGCGGTCGAAAGCTCCGAACTGGTGGATGATCACGGCGCGCGGCAGTTGAACCTGCTGATCCGCCTGACCAACAACACCGGATCGCGGCAGTCACTGCCCATCGCCGTCGTGCATCTGCTGCGCGCCGACGGGGAGACCGAGAAGACGGAACGGATCAGGCTGCCGTCCGACGAGCCTCTGGCCCCGAAGGAAAGCCGTGTCATGGCCCTGCGGCTGAGTGAGGTTCCCGCCGACGTCACCAGCGTCCGTGCCGAAAGCGAAGCCGGATCGGACCATTGAGAATGGCCCGCTTTCCAGCCTGTCGGGCGGGGGCTATCATGAGACGAGGCTCGGAATTCAGGGTGCGATAGCTATGGCAAGGGTTCTCGTCGTCGATGACGAACCGGACATCAGGGATATTGTCTCGCGCGCCCTGCGTCATGCGGGGCATGACGTCGATGTTGCATCCGACGGCGCGGCGGCACTGGAACGTCTGGAGCAGGACAGCTACGACCTGCTGCTGACCGACATCGTCATGCCGATCATGGATGGTGTGGCGCTGGCGCTGAAGGCGGGCAAGTCCTGGCCGGACATGTGCATCCTGATGATGACCGGCTATGCCAACGAACGCGATCGCGCCCACAATCTCGACCTGCTGATCCACGACATCGTCGTGAAGCCCTTCACGGTCGACGAGATCATCCTGAAGGTGGACGACGCCCTGCAGGGATGAGTCTGTCTCTAGTCCTCTGACGCTCCGGTCAGCATGCGCGGTGCAGTGTAGCGGTGGAAGCCCTGGTAGGGCTTGGCGCGGTCGTGATCCGGGACGGTCCAGTCCTGGCGGATCGAGAGGCTGGCACCATGCACGTAATAGCTGGCGCCGGTGACGTAGGATGCCCCCTCCGACAGCAGGAAGCAGATGACGGAGGAGATTTCGGATTCCGTTCCCATGCGCTTGAACGGCATCTTCTTCATGTTCTCGCGGAATTTCTCCTGCATCTCCGGGCTGTAGGTATCCATGCCGGATGAGGCAATGTAGCCCGGTACCACCGCATTGATGCGCACACCGGACGGTGCCCATTCGACGGCCAGGGTCTCCGTCACGCTCATCATGCCGGAGCGTGAGGCGCCGGTATGGACCATCGCCGGGGTGCCGCTGGTCGGGTCGGCGACGATGTTGACGATGGCGCCGCCATGCTCGCGCATCCACTGCACGAAACACTGGCGCGCGGTCGTGAAGCCGGAAACCAGGTTGTTGCGGACGACGGTCTCGAAACCCTTCTGGTTCATGTCTGCCGCGGGGCTGGTGAACTGCCCGCCCGCATTGTTGACCAGACCGTCCACGCGACCCGTGCGGGCGATCACGTCGGCCACCATCGCCGTCACCGCCTCCTCGTCACGCAGGTCGCAGGCATGCGTGATGGCGGTGCCGCCATCCTCCGTGATCTCTGCCGCCACGGCCTCCAGCTTCTCGATCCGCCGCCCGATCAGCGCCACCGTGGCCCCGAGGGATGCCAGCTCGTGCGCCGTGCAGCGCCCGATGCCCGAACCGCCGCCGGTGACGATGATGGTCTGTCCCGCGAAAAGCCCTGACCTGTAGATCGACCGGTAACCCATGACGCTTCCTCCCCATTCCGCTGTGCATGTTGCGGCCAGCTTCGGCGATTGGGGTCCGCTTTGTCCATGGTGTCGGCCGCTGCCGGGTCATGCGGCCAGCGCGGGCGGAATGCTGCGTTCTGTCGGTAGCGACAGCGTCGAAAATGCTCCGGGACAGCCCCGGCGGGGTCCTGCTTCAGGGTGATCCGACCCGGCAAAAGGTTAATGCCGACGGTCACACTTCCCTAACAGTCTGCTTGTAAGATCTCGCAAAAATGGCCAAATAGGTCAGGGCTTCAATGATTTGACCGGCTTTGATTCGCAATTTTGTTGCGCGGGCCGATGGCGGACGGGGCGGAGCAGGCATGCGGATGAAGACTGGGACCGGTATTCGATCAATGTTCGTGGCGGGTGCGCTGGGCCTCGCGACGCTGGTGGCAACCGCACCGGCATTCGCCGACACCCTGCGTGACCCCTACGAGGAAACCAACCGCGACATCTTCCAGTTCAACCTGGGTCTGGACCGGGGTGTGATCCGCCCGGTCGCACGCGGTTATCGCACGATCACGCCCGCGCCTGTGCGCAGTGGCCTGTCGAATGCGCTGGAAAATCTGACCGAGCCGCAGACCCTGCTGAACAACATCCTGCAGGGCGATGCCGAGGCGGGCTGGAACACCTTCATGCGGTTCATGATCAACACCACGGTTGGTCTGGGTGGCCTGTTCGACATCACCACGGCGGGCAATTTCGAACGGCGCAAGGAAGATTTCGGTCAGACGCTGGCCGTGTGGGGCAGTGATTCCGGCCCTTACCTGATGCTGCCGTTGTTCGGCCCGTCCAATGCCCGTGACACGGCGGGCAAGGTAGTGGATATCTTCACCGACCCCTTCAGTCTGGTCTTCGGTTTCGTGCCCGCCGTCGTGCGCACCGGCACGGCAATCGTGGACAATCGGTCCGAGACGATCGAGGCCTCGGAATCGCTGGAGGCCACGTCGCTGGACCTCTACGCCTCCGTCCGTACGCTGCATTTCCAGAACCGGGAATTCCAGATCCGCAATGGCGCACCCGCGCCGCTGGATGATCTCTATCGCGATCTGGAACTGCAGAAGGACGTCTCCGTCCGTTTCCCCCGCACCCAGAACAACTGACCCGGCCCGGCCCCTGTAGGTCTCCTCCGGTCAGGTCCTGCCAAAGACCTTCAGCAGGAAGGCGTGATTGCGCGCGACCTCGTGCAACTTGTCGAAGCGTCCTGCCGATCCGCCATGGCCTGAGTCCATGTTGATCTGCAACAGCAGCAGGCTGTCGTTGGTGCGCGTCGCCCGCAGCTTCGCCGCCCATTTGGCCGGTTCCCAGTAGGTGACGCGCGGGTCGGTCAGGCCGCCCGTGATCAGCATGGCCGGATAGTCCATGGCCGCCACATTGTCGTAGGGGCTGTAGGACTGCATCAGGTCGTGGACGGCCCGCGATTCCACCGGGTTGCCCCATTCGGTCCATTCCGGCGGGGTGAGCGGCAGGCTGGCGTCCAGGATCGTCGTCAGGCAATCGACGAAGGGCACTTCCGCGACGACCGCGCGCCACAGCGTCGGCGCCATGTTGGCCGCCGCACCCACCAGCATGCCACCGGCACTGCCGCCATGAATGGCGATGTTGCCGTGTCCCGCCAGGCCCTGGCCGACCAGATGCTCCCCGGCGGAGACGAAGTCCCGGAAGGTATTGGTCTTCTTCAGCAGCTTGCCTTCGGTGTACCAGCGATAGCCCTTCTCCATGCCGCCCCGGATATGGGCGATCACATAGGTGAAGCCGCGATCCACCAGGCTGAGCCGGTGCGGGCTGAAACTGGCCGGCATCGACATGCCGTAGGAGCCGTAGCCGTAGAGCAGCAACGGACGGTCCGGCGCAGGCGGCGTGTCATTGCGGTGCAGCAGGGTCAGCGGGATCTGCTCCCCGTCGTGGGAAACGGCCTGCAGACGGCGGACGGTATAGCTGGCCGGGTCGTGACCGGACGGGATTTCCTGCGCCTTGACCAGGACCCGTTCCCGCGTCCGCATGTTGTAGTCGTAGGTCTGCTCCGGCGTGGTGGGAGAGGAATAGGAGAAGCGGACGGTGTCGGAGACATATTCCCCGCCCGCGATGCCGAGGCTGTAGGCCTCCTCATCGAAGGCGATGCTGTGCTGCTCGCCACTTTCCGTGTCGGTCACGACGATACGGGGCAGGGCATTGACCGTTTCCAGATGTACCAGCCAGCTATCGAATGCGCATACCGCGCGGAGCAGCCGGCCGTCGCGCGCGGGCTCCAGGTCCGTCCAGTTGTCTTCCTCCGGCCGGTCCAGCGGTGCGGTCATCAGCTTGTAGTCGATGGCACCGTCCTTGTTGGTCCGGATGACGAAGCGGTCGCCCTGATCGGTCACGTCATAGTCATGACCGTCGCGGCGCGGGGCGATCAGCCGTGGTTCGGCGTCCGGACTGTCGGTGGGGATGAAGCGCACTTCCGTGGTCTCGGATGCATGCGAGACCAGGTAGAGAAAGCGCTCGCTCTCCCCGTTGTCGAGGCCCAGGAAATAGCCGCTGTCCGGCTCGTGATAGACCAGCCGGTCATTGGCCGGGTCGTCGCCGATGCGATGGCAGAAGGCCCGGTCAGGCCGCAGGTCGTCGTTCAGCAGGGTGTAGAAATAGTGTGTGTTGTCGGCGGCCCAGATGACTTCCCCGCTGGTGCCGGTCGGCCCGGTCTCGATGGTTTCGCCGGTTGCAAGATCACGGACTTCGATGCCGAAGAGTTCGGACCCCCGCGTGTCGCAGGAAACGGCGAGCAGCCTGTGATCCGGTGAATGCCGCAGCGCGCCCAACCGGAAGAAATCATGCCCCGCCGCCATCGCGTCCCCGTCCAGCAGCAGTTCGGTGTCGCCACCTTCGCGCGGGATGCGGCAGAACTGCGGGTGCTCGGCCCCGGGCAGGAAGCGGGTGAAATAGGCGAAGGGGCCGTCCGGAGCCGGGGGTGTGGAATCGTCCTGCTTCAGCCGTCCCTTCAGTTCCTCGAACAGGTGCTTCCGCAGGTCCGAGACATCTGCCAGCCGGGCTTCGGCATAGGCATTCTCCGCCTCCAGATAGGCGCGGATGTCGGCATCCAGCACGGCGGGATCGCGCATGACCTCCCGCCAGTTCTCGTCACGCAGCCAGTACCAGGGGTCCTGGCGGGTCACGCCGTGGGCGGTCAAGCTGTGCGGGCGCTGTTCGGCAACGGGAGGCTGGGCATCGGACACGCGGAAATCTCCACCGGAGGATCAGAACTGATCCTCCGATCGTTAGTGGTTTTCACGTCCAGGCGAAAGGGCTTCAGGCTTTCGGGAAGGCCGGTCGGTCAGACACGGACCAGCGACTGCATCAGGCGCGGCACCCAGCCGGTGAACTCCAGCGGCGCATCGGTGGCGATTATGCAGATGCAGTCGGTATCGGCGTCGGAGACCGGCTGATGCGTAACTTCCGGGTCCAGATCGACCACATCGCCGGGCATGAAACGCCCGATCTCGTCGGTATAGGAGCCGGAGACGATCATGGTCATCTCGTGACCGCCGTGACTGTGCTGCGGCACGGCCCGACCGGGCGCGATCCGCAACAGGCGGATCATGGCCTCGCCGGTACCGACACGGGCCTGACGAATGCCGCGCCCGACCGGCCACCAGCGCAGGCTGTCCAGATCGGCAGGCAGCATGGCGCCAAGGGGGGACGGCAGATCGCGATTGCGCATGCCCGTATCCGCAACCTGGTTCACGTCGCCAGCAAAATCCGCGTCGATTGCGGCCAGCGCGCGATCCAGCGCCCCGGCACCGACCTCGACAGGCTCGACCGCGCCCAGCAGCGCGCCGCCAATGGCCTCCGCCTCCGCGGTGCGGGCACGGCAGGTCGGGCAGACCGCCAGATGGGTTGCGACGATGGCCGACAGCGCGGTGGGCAAGCCGCCGGAGGCATAGCTCAGCAGGGTCGCCTCGTTCGGGTGATGACGTATCATCATCTCTCATCTCCCAATGCAGAACGTATCTTGCGGAACGAAAGTCTCAGGCGGGATTTCACCGTGCCCAGGGGCAGGGAGAGACGTTCCGCAATCTCCGAATGTGTCAGGCTGTCGAAGAACGACAGCCGCACGATCTCGACCTGTTCGGGCGGCAGGTGCTCCAGTGCCGCCCTGACCCGGACCTGGTCCTGTCTGGACTGGGTGAATTCCTCCCCCGACTGGGGCGGGTCGGGCTGGAACATCGGATCTTCCGGATCAGGCTCGGGCCGACTGACCCGGCGCAGGATGTCGATCCGCTTGTTGCGCGCGATGGTGAAGATCCAGGTGGATGCGCCGGCCCGGGCGGCATCGAACTGCGTTGCCTTGGTCCAGACGGTCACCATGGTCTCCTGCACGATCTCTTCCGCCAGCTCCTCACTGGTGCCCGAGCGCATGATGAAGCCCTTGATGCGGGGGGCGAAGTGACTGAAGAGTTCCGCAAAGGCGGCACGGCTGCGCTTCTCGGCAATATCGACGAGAAGCCGGTTCAGTTCCGGTATGGACGGCCCGGTGGTCTCGAACGACCCCGAACCCGGTACCTGTTTCAATGCTGCCCTCATGAAGCCGTGTACGTGCGCGCTGCCGGAGCGGATCAGGCACAATGCAGAAAAATTTCCGACATTGTCCCCCGGTGATCCACCGAAACAAACGCCTCGTAGCCTAGGGTGACGAACCGGGGTCCGGCAATCGGACAGCGGGACGCGGTAAACCGGCTCACGCCCTTGGGTAGGAAACACATGCATTCAGCCACCAGTACCGGTCGCAACATCGCCATCATCGGGTCCGGCATTTCCGGTATGTCCGCTGCCTGGTTGCTGTCCCGGAGCCACAGGGTCACGGTCTATGACCGCGCGGAGCATGTCGGCGGACATGCGAACACGGTCGAAGTGGATGCCGGTGACGGGACCATTGCCGTGGACACCGGCTTCATCGTCTTCAACGACCGGAACTATCCCAACCTGAATGCCCTGTTCGACCATCTGGATGTACCGGTGGCGAAGTCGGACATGTCCTTTGCCGTGTCCAGCGACAATGGCCGTTTCGAATATGGCGGGGCCGCGCCTTCCATGCTGTTCGGGCAGCGCCGCAACCTGATCCGGCCGGACTTCTGGCGCATGCTGATCGACATTCGCCGCTTCTATGCGGAGGCGAAGGAGAGTTTCGCGGAGACGCCGGAGACCATGACCCTGCGCGAGTACCTGGGCCAGCACCGGCTGGGCCATGCCTTCGTGCGTGATCACCTGCTGCCCATGACCGCGGCGATCTGGTCCACCCCGGCGGAGCACATGCTGGACTATCCGGCGCAGAGCCTGCTGCGGTTTCTGGACAATCACGGGCTGCTGGGCCTTTCCGGCCGACCGCAATGGTCGACAGTTCAGGGCGGCAGCCGTGAATACGTGAAGCGGCTGACGGCAGGCTTTCGGGACCGGATCCGCCTCAACACGGCGGTGGAAGCGGTGACCCGGCTGCCGGACGGTGTCCGGATCGAGGACCGGCAGGGCGGTGTCGAGGAGTTCGACGAGGTCGTCCTTGCCTGCCACGCCGACGAGGCGCTGGCGCTGATCAAGGATCCTGACGGCGCGGAGCAGCGCATGCTGCGCGCCTTCCGCTACCAGCGGAACGTGGCGATGCTGCATACCGACAGGGCGCTGATGCCGAAGCGCCGCCGGGTCTGGGCAAGCTGGAACTACCTCACCCGTCAGGCCTCCGCCAATGGCGAGGCGCAGCAGCTCTGCGTCAGTTACTGGATGAACCGGCTGCAGCCGTTGCCGACCCGGCACGACCTGTTCGTCACGCTGAATCCGGTGGAGCAACCGGCGGAGGGGACGATCCTGCGTACCGTGCCTTATGATCATCCGGTCTTTGATGCGGCGACGGTGCGGATGCGCAGCCTGATCTGGAACATTCAGGGCCATCGCAACACCTGGTTCTGCGGCAGCTATCTGGGGGACGGGTTTCATGAGGATGGCATTCAGGCCGGGCTGGCGGTGGCGGAGGCGCTGGGCGGTGTCCGCAGGCCGTGGGACGTGGAGAATGAATCCGGCCGTCTCAGCCTGCCGCCCGGCTGGCCGGAACTGATGACCAGCACCCGGCAGGCCGCCTGACCGTGACCGGCATTCACCCGATACCGGCAGGCAGCATCTACGAGGGCCGCGTGGTTCACGTCCGGCACCGTCCGAAGCGGCACCGGTTGAGCTACCGTGTCTTCTCGCTGGGGCTCGACGTGGACCGGCTGGACGAACTGGACGGGACGCTCAGGCTGTTCGGCCACGGACGCCGGGCCCTGCTTTCGTTCCGGCCAGAAGATCATGGGCCAACGGATCACGGGCAAGGGGAGGCGGGTCTGGGCCTGCGCCCCTGGATCGAGGGGCTGCTGCACGACATCGGTCAGCCGGCGCCGGCCCGGATAGAGATGCTGACCTATCCCCGATTGCTCGGGTACGTGTTCAACCCGCTGACCGTCTGGTTCTGTCGCGACGACACCGGCACGCTGCGCGCCATTGTCTATGAGGTCCACAATACCTTCGGCGACCGCCACGCCTATGCCATCCCCGTGGAGGGGGAGGATACCGGGCTGGTGATGCAGCAGGCGGAGAAGCGTTTCTTCGTCTCTCCCTTCATCGCCAATACCGGCAACTACCGCTTTCGGGTGCGCCCGCCGGGTCAGGATGTGGCGGTGGTGATCCGTCATGCCGACGACGATGGCCCGCTGCTGGATGCCAGTTTCAGCGGTCAGCGCAAGCCTCTGACCGACCGCCAGATCGTCTCGACGGTCTTGCGTCACCCGCTGATGACCCACAAGGTTGTTGCCGGGATACACTGGGAGGCGGCGCGGCTGTGGCTGAAAGGCATTCCGTTCCTTGGGCGGCCCGCCAGTTCATGGCGCGCCTGAGACGTGACGAGACATCAGGACATCGACCGGACAGCATGACGTTCAGGGAGTGCCCATGAGCACGATCGACACCGTTGGGGATCGCAAGCGCCAGGACACGGTTGAAGCGATGCTGGAGGAAATCGGCGCCCGACGCCGGAGTGGCTGGCTGCACCGGCGGGGGGGCGCCCTGCTCTGGTCGCGCGTGCTGCACCGCGTTGCCGGATGCATCGGCACCGGCCAGATCATCTTTCACCGGCCTGATGGCCGCACGCTCACGGCGGGGCGGCGCGCATCGGACGCGGAACCGGCGGCGGAGGTCGTGCTGCATCGCTGGCGCGCCCTGCGCAGGCTGGTCACCGGCGGAGAGCTTGGCTTTGCCGAGGCCTATCTGGATGGCGACTGGTCGACGCCTGATCTCGCGGCCTTTCTCCAGGTCGTGCAGATGAACCGCCAGGCGCTTGTGCGCCAGTCGCAGGGACTGGCCACCCGGCGCTGGCTGGACCTGCTGTTCCATCGCCGCCACGCCAACTCCCGCAGGGGCAGCCGCCGCAACATCGCCTACCACTACGATCTCGGAAACGCCTTCTATGCGCCCTGGCTGGACGAGAGCATGACCTATTCGTCAGCCCTGTTCACGGCGGATGACGATGAAACGAGCCTCGCCGAGGCGCAGGCGCGGAAATACCGCACGATTCTCGACATGGCCAATGTCGGCACAGGTGACCGGGTGCTGGAGATCGGCTGCGGCTGGGGCGGCCTGGCGGAGGTCGCGGCGCGTGAGCGCGGGGCGGATGTCACCGGCATCACCCTGTCGACCGAGCAGCTTCGCCATGCCCGTGACCGCATCGCGGCGGAAGGGCTGGCGGACAGCGCCCGCTTCAGCCTGACCGACTACCGCGACACCTCCGGTACTTATGACCGCATCGTCTCCATCGAGATGTTCGAGGCGGTGGGGGAGGAGAACTGGCCTGCCTATTTCCGCACCGTGCATGACCGTCTGCGGCCGGGCGGGGAAGCGGTGATCCAGGTCATCACCATCGACGACGACGCCTTTCCCGCCTACCGCAAGCGCGCGGACTTCATCCAGCGCTACATCTTTCCCGGCGGCATGCTGCCGTCGCCCTCCGCCTTCCGCAGTGCTGCCCAGGATGCGGGACTGGAACTGGCCGGAGAACAGTTCTTCGGCCGCAGCTACGAGCGCACGCTGCGCATCTGGCAGCAGTCATTCGAACGCGCCTGGCCGGAGATCGGCCGCCTCGACGGCTTCGACGAGCGCTTCCGCCGCATGTGGCGCTTCTACCTGCTGTTCTGTGCCGAAGGCTTCCGCGACGGCCTGATCAACGTCGCCCTGTTCCACCTGAAACGCGCCTGATTCCGGCTGTGCCGCGCAGGCGTGGGCGATGGGGCTCGCGGATCAAGTCCGCGAGCGGCGTGGCAGGAAGGCGGATCAGTGGAACTCACCGCCAACACCCAACAGACGCCTTGCCCGGGCTTGACCCGGGTACCCAGGAGTGCCGCGCGGGCTTTGGAGACCGTGCACTTCCCGAAATACCCGGCATGCCGAATGTCCGGGAGACAGGGGCGCGGCGGGCGGGATAGGTTGCGCGGATGGAGCCTGTCGCCGAACCCTTGCCCGAGCGCGTCCACGCCCCCCGGTTTCACCGGGGCTGGGCGGTCACCGCAGGGTGTTTCCTGATCGCGATCTTTGCCTGGGGCACGGTCTTCTACGGTCACGGCTTCTACATCTCCTCGCTGACGCGGCTGCATGGCTGGTCCACCAGCGCGGTCTCCGGCGCGGTGACCCTGTTCTGGGTGGTGGGCATTCCGATGACGGTGATCACCGGTGGCATGATCGACCGCTTTGGTCCGCGCGCGGTGATGGCCGCCGGGGGGACGCTGGTGGGCATCAGTGTGCTGCTGCTGGGGCAGGCGAGCGAACTCTGGCACATCTATGCGGCCTTCGTGGTCATGGCGCTGGGCTATCCGGCGGTGGGCGCAGTGGGGATCAGCGCCACGCTGGGGCCGTGGTTCGACCGCAACCTCGGCATGGCCATGAGCTTTGCCCTGACCGGAGCGAGCGTCGGGGCCATGGTGATGGTGCCGGTCGTGACCCGGATCGCCGTGGCGGAAGGTTTCACCTTCGCCGCCACGGCGGCGGGGCTCTCCATCATCATCGTCACCCTGCCCGTGGCGGCGCTGGTCATCGCCCGGCCCCCGGGCGCGGCAGAGACCGCGGCAAGCGCCACGCCTGCGCTGCGTCACCTCGGCACGACGGCACGCATTCCCGCATTCTGGGTCATCGTGCTGGCCACCGGCCTCAGCCTCGCCGCGCAGGTGGGGTTCCTGTCGCACCAGATCCCGGTGCTGGAGGAGCGTCTGACCCGGACAGCGGCGGCGGACGCGGTGGCGGTCACGGCGGCAGCGGGGATCATCGGGCGTTTCGGCCTGGGGTTCTTCGCGGCGCGTTTCGACCTGCGCTGGATCGCCGGTGTGTCCTATGGCGTCCAGGCGCTGGGGCTGGTGGCGATCGCGGAGGCACCGCCCGGCCTCGCGCTCTATGGTGCCTGTGCGCTGTCGGGTTTCGTTGTCGGCTGCCTGGTCATCCTGCCGCCGCTGCTGGCGCGACGCTGGTTCGGGGCCGCCGGCTATGGCAAGACCTACGGGCTGCTGGCGCTGTTTCTCTACCTGTTCCAGGCAATGGGGCCGGGGATGAGCGGTGTGATCCGCGATGCCGCCGGATCCTATGGACCGGCGCTCTGGACCCAGTCGGGGATACTGATCGTCGCGATCTTCGTGATCAGCCGTCTCTCGGCGCCGCCGCCCGAGTGAGCCGGTCGTTGATGGCCAGTCCGAGTCCATGGTTCGGGATCGGCATCACGGCGATCCGCCCTGTTTCGCCCCTGTCGATGCTGTGCAGCACCTGAAACAGGTTCGCCGCCGCCTCCGCCAGGTCGCCTGTGCGGCTGAGATTCGGACCTGGCGGGGCATCGGGGCCGAAACCCAGAAGCGTTTCACCAGGCTCCGCCGTCATTGCGTTGAGGCGCAGTGCACTTTGCGGTGCGTAGTGGCTGGCCAGCATGCCGGGACTTGCCGGCGCGTCCGGGGCACCGGAGGGGCGGCTGAGGGGGCCGACGATGGCCTCGATCTCCTCCACCGCCAGCCCACCGGGACGCAGCAGCACGGCCTGCCCCTCGAAGACGCCAACCACGGTGGACTCCACCCCGACCGGGCAGGGGCCGCCGTCCAGCACCATGGCCACCCGGTCGCCGAGGCCGCTGATGACATGCGCGGCGGTGGTGGGGCTGAGGCGGCCCGAAGGGTTGGCGGAGGGCGCGGCGACGGGGCGCCCGACCGCCCGCAGCAGCGCCTGCGCGATCTCGCCCGCAGGCACCCGCACGGCCAGCGTGTCCAGTCCGGCGGAGCAGATCTCCGCCACCGGGCACCTGTCGCGTCGGGGCAGGACCAGGGTCAGCGCGCCGGGCCAGAAGCGCGTCGCCAGCCGTTCCGCGAGATCGTCGAAGACCACCAGTTCCCGCGCCGCGGCCAGGTCCGGCACATGGGCGATCAGCGGGTTGAAGCTGGGGCGGTTCTTGGCGGCGAAGATCCCCGCGACCGCGGTGCCGTTGGTGGCGTCCGCACCCAGGCCATAGACCGTCTCCGTCGGGAAGGCCACCAGACGACCGGCGCGCAGCAGCGCCGCCGCGCGGGTGATCTCCGCCGCGTCGATCACGGGCTGGTCCGGGTGTCCGTCGGGCATGGATGCTTACCTTTGTCGCAGTCGGCTTCCCTTGAACGCGGGCGGCTTACAGGTCAAGTGCTACGGCAATTGCCGGGGTGTCGGCATTCCCCGTACACTCCGCCACAAGAGATGCGAAACAAGAGATATCCCGAACGGATACCACAAGGGAGTCGACCCCATGTCCGATTACGCCGCCCCTGTGCGCGACATGCGCTTTGTCCTCAATCACGTGCTGGATCTGGAGGATATCGCCAGACTGCCCGGCTACGAGCATGCCGAGCCCGATCTGGTGGACCAGATTCTGGAAGAAGCGGCGAAGCTGGCCAATGGCGTGCTGGGGCCGCTGAACTGGACCGGTGACCAGCAGGGCGCGCAGTACGAGAACGGGGTTGTGCGCACGCCGGAGGGATTTGCCGATGCCTATCGCCAGTTCTGCGAGGGCGGCTGGAACGGTGTGCCGTTCGATATGGAGCGTGGCGGCGGCGGCCTGCCCTGGGCGGTGACCATCGCCCTGACGGAGATGTGGAACGCAGCCAATCTGGCCTTCTCCCTCTGTCCGCTGCTGACCCAGGGCGCCATCGACGCGCTGGAGGCACACGGCTCGGAAGAGCTGAAGGACAAGTATCTCGACCGCATGATCTCCGGCGAATGGACAGCGACCATGAACCTGACCGAACCGCAGGCGGGATCGGATGTCGGTGCCCTGCGCACCAAGGCCGAGCCGCGCGGCGACGGCACCTGGCTGATCAAGGGCCAGAAGATCTTCATCACCTTCGGTGAGCACGACATGGCCGACAACATCATCCATCTGGTGCTGGCCCGGACACCGGACGCGCCTGCGGGCACGCGTGGCATCAGCCTGTTCGTGGTGCCGAAGTTCCTGGTCAATGACGATGGCAGCCTGGGGGAGCGCAACGACCTGCGCTGCGCCTCCATCGAGGAAAAGATCGGCATCCACGGCAGCCCCACCTGCGTCATGTCCTATGGTGACAATGACAATTGTGTCGGCTGGATGCTGGGCGAGGAAATGAAGGGCATGCGGTCGATGTTCACGATGATGAACAATGCGCGCCTGTCCGTCGGCACCCAGGGTGTTGCCGTGGCGGACCGTGCCTACCAGCGCGCTGTCGCCTTCGCCCGTGACCGGGTACAGGGCAAGGCCATCCCCGATGCGGCGGCCGGTGGCTCCGGCAGCATCATCGACCATGCCGACGTGCGGCGGATGCTGATGACCATGAAGGCCTATACGGAAGCATCGCGCGCCATCTGCCTCTACAACGCCGCCTGCCTGGACTATGGCCGCCGTCATCCGGACGCGGACACGGCCCGCCGCCGTGGCGGTATGGCGGAACTGCTGACGCCGATCTCCAAGGGCTTCGGTACCGACATCGGGGTCGAGATGTCCTCCGTTGGCGTCCAGATCCATGGTGGCATGGGCTTCGTGGAGGAAACCGGCGCCGGGCAGCATTATCGCGACAGCCGCATCCTGCCGATCTACGAGGGCACGAACGGCATTCAGGCCATGGACCTGGTGATGCGCAAGCTGACCCTGAATGGCGGGGAACCGATCAAGGACCTGCTGGCGGAGGTGAGTGAGACCATCGCCGCCTGCGGCAAGAGCGACGACGAACGGGTGCAGGCGATCGCGGAGCCGCTGGAGGCCGCACGGTCCGCAGCGGAGGAATCCGCCACGTGGCTGGTGGAGCGCATGGGCAGTGCGGCCAATGATGCCGCAGCCGGTGCCGCACCTTTCCTGCGCCTGATGGGCCTGCTTGCCGGTGGTGACCTGCTTGCCCGTGCAGCCATCGCGGCGGCGCGCCAGGTGGCGGCGGGGGAGGGGGACACGCCTTTCCTCAATGCCAAGGTCGGGACAGCGCACTTCTTTGCCACCCAGCTGATGCCGCAGGCCGGATCGCTCGGGCTGGCAGCACGTCAGGGCTCGGCCGCCCTCTATGCCATTCCCGACGATGCGCTGGTCGCCTGAGGTCGGCCTGCGACCCGGTTCCGTTGTGTGAAGTGATCGGCCGGGCTGTTGCCGTTACAGCAGCCCGGCTGAGCGGAAGCTGATTTCCTGACCCTTGCCGATCACCAGGTGGTCATGCAGCGTCACGCCGACGGCCTTGGCCGCATCGCGTACCAGTTTCGTCATCTCGATATCCGCGTGTGACGGCATCGGGTCGCCGGAGGGGTGATTGTGCACCATGATCAGGGCGGACGCTTCCAGTTGCAGCGCCCGCTTCACCACTTCGCGCGGATAGACCGGGGTATGGTCCACCGTGCCCTTCTGCTGCAGTTCGTCGGCGATCAGCTTGTTCTTGCGGTCGAGAAACAGCACCCGGAACTGCTCCGTCTTGCGGTAGGCCATGTCGGCCTTGCAATAGTCGACCAGCGTGTCCCATGACGACAGCACCGTGGCGCTGCTCATCGCCTTCGTGCGGGTCAGGCGGATGGCTGCGGCCTCGACGGACTTCAACGCTGCGACACCGGTCTCGCCCAGCCCCTTGATCTCCAGCAGCCGCTCCGGGGCGGCGCTGATGACATGGGCGAAGTCGCCGAATGCCGCCAGCAGGGCCTTGGCCAGGGGCTTCGTGTCGCCGCGCGGATTGCCGGCCCAGAGAATCATCTCCAGCAGTTCGTAGTCTTCCAGGTTCTCGCCGCCGGTCTTGGTCAGCCGCTGGCGCAGGCGGGCGCGATGGCCGTGGTAGTGCGGTTTCGCATCTGCCGCGGGGCGCTTCGCTTTCCCGTCATCGCTGGATTCGGACACGGCGCGGCACCCCCTCAATACGGGGGCTTGTGCATGCCCTTCGGCGATTCCGTGAAGATCTCGACGCCGGTTTCCGTCACGCCGATGGAATGCTCGAACTGTGCCGACAGGGAACGGTCGCGGGTCACGGCGGTCCAGCCGTCCTCCAGGATCTTCACCCGCCAGTCACCCAGATTGATCATGGGCTCGATGGTGAAGAACATGCCCGGGCGCAATTCCTGACCGGAGCCGTAATCGCCATAGTGCAGGATGTTCGGGGCATCATGGAACACCTGCCCCAGACCGTGGCCGCAGAAATCACGCACCACGGCGCAGCGCTCGCTCTCCGCATATTCCTGGATGGCGGCGCCGATGTCGCCGACGCAGGCCCCCGGTTTCACCATGCGGATGCCGCGCATCATCGATTCGTAGGTAATGTCGACCAGACGCTTGGCCTTCAGCTTGACCTTGCCGGAATAGAACATGCGACTGGTATCGCCGTGCCAGCCATCGACGATGACCGTGACATCGATATTGACGATATCGCCATCCTTCAGCACCCGGTCCCCCGGAATGCCGTGACAGACAACGTGGTTGATGGAGGTGCAGATCGACTTCGGAAAGCCGCGGTAATTCAGCGGCGCGGGGATCGCGCCATTGTCGGTGATGTATTCGTGGCAGATGCGGTCCAGTTCCCCGGTCGTCACGCCGGGCTTCACGTGGGGTGCGATCAGGTCCAGCGTCTCGGCGGCCAGCCGGCCTGCCTTGCGCATGCCCTCGAACGCTTCCGGTCCGTGCAGCTTGATCTGTCCGGTATTCTGGCTCGGCGCCTTCTCGGCTGCGACATAATCCATGGGCTGCGGCCTCCTCTGGGCGCGGGAGCGTGGCTCTCTCAATCGATATCTACGGGCAGGACAGCCTTGGGATATATGGCTTCCGGGGAAATCACGCAAGCTTGGGCAACCGCCTCGACACCCGCCTCACGGGCGCGGCGAAAGGCTTCCGCATAGGCAGGGTCGATATCCTCCGCCAGGCGGAACGAATTTCCGTCATCGCGCATGGCGAGATAGAACATGACCGCTCGATGGCCCTGTCGGACCATGCTTGCCAGCTCATCCAGATGCTTTGCCCCGCGACTGGTGACCGAATCCGGAAATTCCAGCACACCGGGCAGGCGCGACATGGTCACGCCCTTCACCTCCACGTAGCAGTCGGGGCGTCCCTGTGACTGCAACAGCAGATCGATCCGCGACTTCTCCCCGTACTTCACTTCCCGGCGGATGGTTTCGTAGCCGTCGAGCGACGGCTGCAGGCCGGTCTCGATGGCCTGCCGGGCCAGCAGGTTGGGCCGCATAGTGTTGACGCAGACAAGCGCCGCATCCACCTGCAGCAGTTCCAGGGTCCATTGCAGCTTTCGTTTCGGATCATCGTGCGGGGTCAGCCAGACCGCCTGGGGCGCGCCGTCGATCAGGCTGAGCATGGAGCCGGGATTCGGACAGTGCGCCGTGATCTCCCTGCCGTCCTCCAGCCGCACGTCGGCCAGAAAGCGCTTGTAGCGGCGCAGAAGCGTGCCCCGGATGAGGGGAGGCTGAAATGTCATGAAGTGTCTCCCCTGCGCCGGATGCAGCGGCATTGACGGAAATTCATTGCGCCCGTGCAACAAGTTTCACGCTCGCGGTGCTTGACAGGGATGCGTGGCGGGCGTATCCCCCCGCTCGCACTTCGTTGCGGGGGTGTAGCTCAGTTGGTTAGAGCGCTGGCCTGTCACGCCAGAGGCCGCGGGTTCGAGTCCCGTCACTCCCGCCACTTTCTCCCTGCCAAAAACGCCACCACTGTGCCTGCGTTCGGGGAACTCCTTGAAATATAATCGATCTCCGCAGCAAACTGCGCCGGATTGACGCTTTCGCCCGGTCCAAACGGTGCCTATACTCCCCCGTCTTCATTGTCGGGGAAATGAGGGAGCCGAGACCGGTGACAGGTGTCGATACGCTGTTGAGTGAATATCTGCCGATCCTGATCTTTCTGGGCGTGGCCATCGGGCTCGCCAGTGTGATCGTGATCGCGTCCTTCATTGCTGCCCGCCAGAAGCCGGACAGCGAGAAGCTTTCGCCATACGAATGCGGCTTCGAGCCGTTCGGGGATTCCCGGACGCAGTTCGACGTGCGCTTCTATCTGGTGGCCATCCTGTTCATCATCTTCGATCTGGAGGTCGCCTTCCTGTTCCCGTGGGCGGTATCGCTGGCCGAAATCGGTACCTTCGGGTTCTGGTCGATGATGATCTTCCTCGGCATCCTCACCATCGGTTTTGTCTACGAGTGGAAGAAGGGAGCGCTGGAATGGGAGTGAACGAGAACCTTCCTGTCACCGCGCTGGCGGCCAAGGCCGCGTCGGGCGATCAGGATGCCTTCTACCGCGACGTGGGGGAGGAACTGTCGGAAAAGGGTTACATCATCAGCAATGTCGACAAGCTGGTGAACTGGGCGCGGACAGGGTCGCTCTGGCCGATGACGTTCGGTCTGGCCTGCTGCGCCGTGGAGATGATCCACGCCTACATGCCGCGCTATGACCTGGACCGCTTCGGTGTCGTGCCGCGCGCCAGCCCGCGTCAGTCGGACGTGATGATCGTCGCCGGTACGCTGACCAACAAGATGGCCCCGGCGCTGCGCAAGGTCTACGACCAGATGTCGGAGCCGCGTTACGTCATCTCCATGGGGTCGTGCGCCAACGGCGGCGGCTACTACCATTACTCCTACTCGGTCGTGCGGGGCTGTGACCGGATCGTTCCGGTCGATATCTATGTGCCCGGCTGCCCGCCGACGGCGGAGGCGCTGGTGTACGGCATTCTGCAGTTGCAGAAGAAGATCCGCCGTACCGGCACCATCATGCGCTGACGAGCAACGTTTTTTCAGGGGTCCGGGATCATGGACGAAAATCTGAACGAGCTGGCGGAGCAGATCAGCTCCGGTCTGGGCGATGCGATCATCGGCGTTACCGTCACGAACGGTGAATTGCGGGTAGATGCGCGCGCGGATCGCATTGTTCAGGTGATGACGTATCTGCGTGACAATTCCGGGTGCCAGTTCAAGGCGCTGATGGATGTCACGGCGGTGGACTGGCCTGCCCGGTCGCCGCGGTTCGATGTCGTCTACCATCTGCTGTCGATCCGGCTGAACCAGCGTGTCCGGGTGGCGGTGAAGACCGACGAGGAAACGCCGGTGCCGAGCGTGTCGGAGGTCTACAGCGTCGCGAACTGGTTCGAGCGCGAGACCTGGGACATGTATGGCATCATGTTCTCCGGTCATCCCGACCTGCGCCGCATCCTGACCGACTATGGCTTCGAGGGGCATCCGCTGCGCAAGGATTTCCCGCTGACCGGCCATGTCGAAGTGCGCTACGACGACGAGCAGAAGCGCGTGATCTACGAGCCGGTGAGCCTGACACAGGAATTCCGCCGGTTCGACTTCATGAGCCCGTGGGAAGGGGCGCAGTACATCCTTCCCGGCGACGAGAAGAGCAGTGAGGCGTCCTGATCATGGCTGAGGTCGAGATCAAGAACTACATGATGAACTTCGGTCCGCAGCATCCGGCCGCGCACGGTGTCCTGCGCTTGGTGCTGGAGCTGGACGGCGAGATCGTGGAGCGGGCCGATCCGCATATCGGCCTGCTGCATCGCGGCACCGAGAAGCTGATCGAGTACAAGACCTACCTGCAGGCGATGCCCTATTTCGACCGGCTGGACTATGTCGCGCCGATGAATCAGGAGCATGCCTTCTGCCTGGCGACGGAGCGTCTGCTTGGGCTGGAGGTTCCGGCCCGTGGCCAGGCGATTCGCGTGCTGTTCGCGGAGATCGGGCGGCTGCTGAACCATCTGCTGAACTGCACCACGCAGGCCATGGACGTGGGCGCGATGACGCCGACGCTCTGGGGCTTCGAGGAGCGCGAGAAGCTGATGGAGTTCTACGAGGCCGCATCGGGCGCGCGGCTGCATGCGGCCTACTACCGGCCCGGTGGCGTGCACCAGGACATCCCGGCGGACATGCCGGAGAAGATCCTGGCCTGGTGCAGGACCTTCCCGAAGTTCCTGGACGACGTCGAGGGGCTGCTGACGGAGAACCGGATCTTCCGCCAGCGCAATGTCGATATCGGCGGCCTGAGCGTCGAGGACGCGCTGGACTGGGGTTTCTCCGGCGTCATGCTGCGGTCCTGTGGCGTGCCGTGGGACCTGCGCAAGTCGCAGCCCTATGACGGGTATGAGGCGTTCGATTTCGATATTCCCGTCGGCAAGACCGGTGACTGCTTCGAGCGTTATCTGTGCCGGCTGGAGGAGATGCGCCAGTCGCTGCGGATCATCGAACAGGTGCTGGAGCGCATGCCGGATGGCCCCGCGAGTTCGGTCGACCGCAAGGTGACGCCGCCGAAGCGGGGCGAGATGAAGCATTCGATGGAAGCGCTGATCCATCACTTCAAGCTCTACACCGAAGGCTTCCATGTGCCGGAAGGCGAGGTCTATGCCGCCGTCGAGGCGCCCAAGGGCGAGTTCGGCGTCTACCTTGTCTCCGATGGCAGCAACAAACCCTACAAGTGCAAGATCTCGGCACCTGGCTATCGTCACCTTCACGCGACGGACTTCCTGTCGAAGGGCTACCAGCTTGCCGATACGGTGGCGATCGTCGGATCGCTGGACGTGGTTTTCGGGGAGATCGACCGATGAGTGGTGCTGCGGGACCCGCCGTGGAACAGCCGGCCAGCTTCGAGTTCGAGCCGGAAGTCTGGGCGCAGGCGGAAAAGATCATCGCCCGCTATCCGGAAGGGCGCCAGCAGAGTGCGGTCATGCCCCTGCTGGATCTGGCGCAGCGCCAGCATGGCTGGCTGCCGCAGGCGGCGATCCGCTGCGTCGCGGAAAAGCTGGGCATGCCCTACATCCGCGCCTATGAGGTCGCGACCTTCTACACCATGTACAACCTGGCCCCCGTCGGCAAATACCACCTGCAGCTCTGCCGGACGACGCCGTGCTGGCTGCGCGGGGCCGATGAACTGCGCCGCGCCATCAAGGACAGGACCGGCCTCAGTCACGCCGGTGTATCCGACGACGGCCAGTTCTCGCTGGTGGAGGTCGAGTGCCTGGGCGCCTGCTGCAACGCACCCATGATCCAGATCAATGACGATTTCTACGAGGATCTGGATTACGAAAGCTGCACCACTCTGCTGGATCGGCTGGCGAAGGACGATGTGCCCGCGCCCGGTCCGGTGAATGGCCGCCGGTTCTCCGAACCGGCCGAGGGGCGCAAGACGCTGCTGGATCGTGTCGAGGGGACATCCTGATGCTGCAGGACAAGGATCGTATCTTCACCAATCTCTACGGTGACCAGCCCTGGAACCTGGCTGACG
The DNA here is from genome assembly GCA_016865035.1 of Kordiimonadales bacterium IMCC3096. GTDB lineage: Bacteria > Pseudomonadota > Alphaproteobacteria > Minwuiales > Minwuiaceae > Minwuia. Next base: position 537,664 of record CP018227.1, on the reverse strand, counting down.
CGCGGAAGCGTGGCATCTGGGACAATACCAAGGCGCTGCTGGACATGGGGCCGGACAACATCATCGGCCAGATCAAGGAATCCGGTCTGCGTGGCCGGGGCGGCGCCGGTTTTCCGACGGGGCTGAAGTGGTCCTTCATGCCGAAGGAATCGGACGGGCGTCCGTCCTATCTCGTCGTCAACGCTGACGAATCGGAACCCGGCACCTGCAAGGACCGGGAGATCATGCGCAACGATCCGCACCGGCTGCTGGAAGGCTGTCTGGTGGCAGGGTTCTCCATGAAGGCGAGCGCCGCATTCATCTATATCCGTGGCGAGTTCGTCATGGAGGCGCGGGTGCTTCAGGCGGCGATCGAGGAAGCCTACGAGGCTGGCCTGATCGGCAAGAACGCCTGTGGTTCCGGCTATGACTACGACATCGTGCTGCATCGCGGTGCCGGGGCCTATATCTGCGGCGAGGAGACGGCGCTGATCGAGAGCCTGGAGGGCAAGAAGGGCCAGCCGCGGCTGAAGCCGCCGTTCCCGGCGGCCGTGGGCCTGTATGGCTGCCCCTCCACGGTGAACAATGTCGAATCCATTGCGGTGGCGCCGGAGATCCTGCGGCGCGGCGCGGCCTGGTTCGCCGGTCTGGGCCGGCCGAACAACACCGGGACCAAGCTGTTCTGCGTTTCGGGGCATGTGAACACGCCCTGCAACGTCGAGGAGGAAATGGGCATCCCGCTGAAGGAACTGATCGAGAGGCACTGCGGCGGAGTGCGTGGCGGCTGGGACAACCTGCTGGCCATCATTCCGGGCGGATCTTCGGTGCCGATGATCCCGAAGTCGATCTGCGACGAGGTGCTGATGGATTTCGACAGCCTGAAGGAAGTGCAGTCGGGTCTGGGGACGGCGGCGGTGATCGTCATGGACAAGTCCACCGACATCGTGGAGGCCATCGCCAATCTGGCGCATTTCTACATGCATGAGAGCTGCGGGCAGTGTACCCCTTGCCGGGAAGGCACCGGCTGGATGTATCGGGTGCTGACGCGGATGGTGCGCGGTCAGGCAACGGTTGGGGAAATCGACCAGCTCCACGAGGTGACGAAGCAGGTCGAGGGCCACACGATCTGCGCCCTGGGGGATGCGGCCGCCTGGCCGATTCAGGGTCTGATCAGGCATTTCCGGCCCGAGATGGAGCGTCGGATACTGGAATATCGCAAGCAGGCCGCCTGAGGGGTGTCCGTGCGAACCGTGAACGAATAGAGGGAACGGCAGGAAGCCATGCCGAAGCTGACAGTAGACGGGATCGAGGTTGAGGTACCAGCAGGTGCCACGGTGCTGCAGGCCTGTGAGGCTGCGGGCCGGGAAATTCCCCGGTTCTGCTATCACGAGCGTCTGTCCATCGCGGGCAACTGCCGCATGTGCCTGGTGGAGATGGAGAAGGCGCCGAAGCCTATCGCCAGCTGTGCCATGCCGGCGGGTGACAACATGGTCATCCACACGGATTCACCGACGGTGAAGAAGGCGCGTGAAGGCGTGATGGAGTTCCTGCTGATCAACCATCCGCTCGATTGCCCGATCTGCGACCAGGGCGGCGAGTGTGACCTGCAGGACCAGACCATGGCCTATGGCCGTGGCGGGTCGCGCTTCGACGAGAACAAGCGCGCGGTCAAAGAGAAGTACATGGGGCCCCTGATCAAGACGATCATGACCCGCTGCATCCATTGCACCCGCTGCGTCCGCTTCGTGGAGGAAGTGGCTGGCGTGCCGGACATCGGCGCGATCAACCGGGGTGAGAACATGGAGATCACGGCGCTGGAAAGCGTCGTGGACAGCGAGCTTTCGGGCAATGTCATCGACCTCTGCCCGGTTGGTGCCCTGACCTCCAAACCCTATGCCTTCAACGCGCGCCCCTGGGAGCTGCGCAAGACCGAAGGCATCGACGTCATGGACGCGCTGGGCAGCAACATCCGCATCGACGCACGTGGTCGTGAAGTGCTGCGGGTGATGCCGCGCCTGAACGAGGACGTGAACGAGGAATGGATTTCCGACAAGACCCGCTTTGCCTGTGACGGCCTGCGTCGCCAGCGGCTTGATCGTCCCTATGTCCGGGTGGATGGGCGTCTGAAGCCGGCAAGCTGGGCGGAGGCGTTCCGCGTCATCGGCGAGAAGGTCTCCTCCGTGGAGCCGTCGAAGATCGGTGCCATCGTCGGTGACATGGCGGCGCTGGAGGAAATGACGGCGCTGAGGGATCTGATGGCGGCACTGGGCAGCCCGAACATCGACTGCCGTGCCGATGGTGCGAAGCTGGATGGCGCGCACCGCGGGGATTACCTGTTCAACACGACGATTGCCGGGATCGAGGATGCCGATGCGGTGCTGCTGGTCGGCAGCAACCCGCGCAAGGAAGCGGCGGTGCTGAACGCGCGTATCCGCAAGACCTGGGTGCAGTCCGCCGGTGCGCTGAAGGTTGGCGTGATCGGCGAGAATGCCGACCTGACCTATCCCACGACATATCTGGGTGCAGGCCCGGAGACGCTGACCGAGCTGCTGAATGGCAGCCATTCCTTCTGCGACGTGCTGAAGGAGGCCGAACGGCCGCTGATCATCGTCGGTGCCGGTGCGCTGGCGCGTGAGGATGGTGCGGCGGTTCACGCTGCGGCGCGGAAGCTTGCCGATCAGACCGGCGCTGTCACCGATGACTGGAACGGTTTCTCGGTCCTGCACACCGCTGCCTCCCGCGTTGGCGGGCTGGAACTTGGCCTGGTGCCGGGTGAGGGCGGTCTGGATGCGGGCGCGATGCTGTCCGGTGGCGTCGAGGTCCTGTTCCTGCTGGGCGCGGATGAGATCGATACCTCCGGCCTGGATGGTACCTTCGTGATCTATCAGGGCAGCCACGGCGATGCCGGGGCCCATGCGGCGGATGTGATCCTGCCGGGCGCCGCCTATGCGGAGAAGGCCGGGATATGGATCAATACCGAAGGCCGTATCCAGATGGCGGAACCTGCCAACCAGGCACCGGGAGAGGCGCGGGAGGACTGGAAGGTCCTGCGGGCGCTGTCGGCGCAGCTGGAGCACACGCTGCCCTATGACGATATTGCCGCCCTGCGCGCCCGGATCGGTGAACTGATCGAAGGGCTGGACATGGTTGATCTTGCACGGCCCGGAACACCGGGACCGCTGCGCGATGATGCCGGTGAGATGTCGGATGCGCCGTTTGCCTGTCCGGTCACCGACTACTTCATGACCAACCCGATCGCGCGGGCCAGCCAGACCATGGCTGAGTGTTCCGAGCTCTATTCCGTCGGCAAGGCCGCTGCAGGGGAGGCGACAGGGACCAATGGTTGAGTTCTGGAGCGTCTGGCTGCTGCCTTTCCTGATCATTCTCGGCAAGATCCTGCTGATCGCGGTGCCGATGCTGCTGGCCATGGCCTATCTGACCCTGGCTGAGCGCAAGGTCATCGGCGCGATGCAGATGCGCCGTGGCCCCAACGTTGTCGGCCCCTTCGGCCTGCTGCAGCCGCTGGCCGACGGTGCCAAGCTGCTGCTGAAGGAAACCGTGTTCCCGACCGGCGCGGACAAGACGGTCTTCGTCGCCGCGCCCATGCTGACCTTCATCCTGGCCCTGATCGGCTGGGCGGTGATCCCGTTCGATTCCGGCTGGGTGCTGGCCGACATCAATGTCGGCGTGCTGTACCTGTTCGCCATCTCCTCGCTGGGTGTCTATGGCATCGTCATGGCGGGCTGGGCCTCGAATTCACGCTATGCCTTCCTGGGTGCGATGCGCTCGGCGGCGCAGATGGTCTCCTACGAGGTCTCCATCGGCTTCGTCATCATCACGGTGCTGCTGTTCGCGGGCACGCTGAACCTGTCCGAGATCGTGGAGGCGCAGTCGTCAGCCGGCATCGCTTCGCTGCTGGGGCTGGAGCAGGGCGGTATCCTCGGCTGGTACGTCTGGCCGCTGTTCCCGATGTTCATCATCTTCTTCATCTCGGCACTGGCCGAGACCAACCGTCATCCGTTCGATCTGCCGGAGGCAGAGGCGGAACTGGTGGCGGGCTATCAGGTTGAATATTCGTCCATGACCTTCGCCCTGTTCTTCCTGGGCGAATACATGAACATGATCCTGATGAGCGGCCTGACCGCCCTGCTGTTCCTGGGCGGCTGGCATTCGCCGATACCGGGGGAAACCTTCATTCCCGGCGTGATCTGGTTCGCGCTGAAGATCAGTTTCCTGCTCTTCGTTTTCATCTGGGTGCGCGCAACCCTGCCGCGCTACCGCTATGACCAGCTCATGCGGCTTGGCTGGAAGGTCTTCCTGCCGGTTTCGCTGGGCGCCGTGGTGTTCTATTCCGGTGTGCTGGTCTACGGCGGACTGTTGCAGGGCTGAGGCAGGACAAGAGGAGGCTGCGATCATGGGATTTCTGGACCGTACCGCGCGGGCTGTCCTGCTGGGCGACATGCGCTCCGGCATGTGGCTGACGCTGAAGTACATGTTCAAGCCGAAGGTGACGCTGAACTACCCCTACGAGAAGGGGCCGCTCAGCCCGCGCTTCCGGGGCGAGCACGCGCTGCGCCGCTATTCGAACGGCGAGGAACGCTGCATTGCCTGCAAGCTGTGCGAGGCGATCTGTCCGGCACTGGCCATCACCATCGAGGCCGAACCGCGCGAGGACGGCAGCCGCCGGACCACGCGCTACGACATCGACATGACCAAGTGCATCTACTGCGGTTTCTGTCAGGAAGCCTGCCCGGTGGATGCGATTGTCGAGGGGCCGAACTACGAATTTGCCACCGAAACGCGGGAGGAGCTGTTCTATGACAAGAGCAAGCTGCTCGCCAACGGCGACCGGTGGGAACGGGAGATCGCGGCCAATCTGGCTGCGGACGCGCCCTACCGCTGATCGCGGTGGGCGCTGGACTTGAGGTGTCGGCGGCGCGATCAGGGGATCGCGGTGACGGCGTGGCCCGGCAAGGGCCTGAAGGGGCGACTGGAATGAAGGGAATGGACACGTGATCCTGCCAGCCTTGGCATTCTATCTGTTCGCGACGATCACCGTTGCCTGCGGCGTGATGGTGATCGCGTCGCGCAACCCGGTGCATTCCGTGCTGTTTCTGATCCTCGCCTTCTTCAATTCGGCGGGGCTGTTCGTGCTGCTGGGGGCGGAGTTCCTGGCGATGATCCTGGTCATCGTCTACGTCGGCGCGGTCGCGGTGCTGTTCATGTTCGTCGTCATGATGCTGGACATCAATTTCGTCGAGTTGCGGCAGGGTTTCCTGCAGTACCTGCCCATCGGCCTGCTGGTGTCCTTCATCCTGCTGGTGGAGATCCTGATGGTGGTGGGTGCCTGGGTGATCGCCCCGGAAACGGCAGCCGTCGCTGCTGCGCCAACCCCGGATCCGGCCCTGCGCAGCAATGTCGCCGCGCTGGGGGATCTGGTCTACACCCGCTACGTCTACCTGTTCCAGGCGGCAGGGATGATCCTGCTCGTCGCCATGATCGGTGCCATCGTGCTGACCCTGCGTTCGCGCCCGGGTGTGCGTCGCCAGCGCATCGCCGATCAGGTCAGCCGCACGCGGGACAGTTCGGTTGAGATCAAGAAGGTCCAGCCCGGCCAGGGCGTCTGAGGGGGGCCGAGGGGAAGTCATATGGAAATTGGTCTCGGACATTATCTGACGGTTGCGGCGATCCTGTTCACGCTGGGGATCTTCGGCATCTTCATGAACCGCAAGAACGTCATCATCATCCTGATGTCGATCGAGCTGATGCTGCTCGCCGTCAACATCAACCTGGTGGCCTTCTCTACCCACCTGAACGACCTCGTGGGTCAGGTCTTCGCGATGTTCGTGCTGACCGTCGCGGCGGGGGAGGCGGCCATTGGCCTGGCCATCCTGGTCGTGTACTTCCGCAATCGCGGCTCCATCGCCGTTGAAGACATCAACATGATGAAAGGCTGATCGAGACCGCCATGATGTATGTCCTGATCACCTTCGCACCGCTGCTCGGTGCCCTGCTGGCCGGTTTCTTCGGGCGTTCGCTCGGCGACCGTGCCGCCATGCTGATCACAAGCCTGCTGATGACCCTGGCTGCTGTCCTGTCCTGGGTCACGCTCTATCAGGTTGCCTTCGGCCACAGCCCGGCGCACGTCGAGCTGCTGAGCTGGATCAAGTCCGGGGACTTCGCGGTCAGCTGGGCGCTGCAGATCGACAGCCTGACCGCCGTGATGCTGGTCGTGGTGAACACCGTGTCCTGCCTGGTTCACTGGTATTCCATCGGCTACATGAGCCACGACAAGGCGAAGGCGCGGTTCTTCGCCTACCTGTCGCTGTTCACCTTCGCCATGCTGATGCTGGTCACCAGCGACAACTTCGTGCAGCTCTATTTCGGCTGGGAAGGTGTGGGCCTGGCATCCTATCTGCTGATCGGTTTCTGGTACCACAAGCCCTCCGCCAACGCGGCGGCAATGAAGGCCTTCATCGTCAACCGCGTGGGTGACTTCGGCTTTGCCCTCGGTATTGCCGGCATCTTCCTGGTCTATGACAGCGTGACGTTCGAGGCGGTGTTCAGCGCGACACCGGACTATGTGGACCACACCTTCATGTTCCTCGGCTACGAGGTGCATACCCTGACCACGATCTGCCTGCTGCTGTTCCTCGGTGCGATGGGCAAGTCGGCACAGTTGCCGCTGCACACCTGGCTGCCGGACGCGATGGAGGGCCCGACGCCGGTCTCCGCGCTGATCCATGCGGCAACGATGGTGACGGCAGGCGTGTTCCTGGTCGCGCGCTGTTCGCCGATGTTCGAGTATGCGCCGGACGCGCTGGCCGTGGTCGCGGTCATCGGTGCCACGACAGCCTTCTTCGCCGCGACCGTCGGTCTTGTGCAGACCGACATTAAGCGGGTCATCGCCTATTCGACCTGTTCGCAGCTCGGCTACATGTTCTTCGCGGCGGGCCTGTCAGCCTATCCGGTGGCGATCTTCCACCTGTTCACCCATGCGTTCTTCAAGGCGCTGCTGTTCCTGGGCGCCGGTTCGGTGATCCATGCCGTGGCGGATGAGCAGGACATGCGGAAGATGGGCGGTCTGGCCCCACACATCAGGAAGACCTTCTTCATGATGTGGATCGGCTCCCTGGCGCTTGCCGGTATCGGCATTCCGGGGGTGATCGGCTTCGCCGGCTTCTATTCCAAGGACCTGATCCTGGAGAGCGCGTTCGCCGCACACACCAGCTTTGGCGAATATGCCTTCATCATGGGTATCGCCGCGGCCTTCATGACCGCCTTCTATTCCTGGCGCCTGCTGTTCATGACCTTCAACGGCAAGCCCCGTGCTCCCCGCGAGACCATGGCGCATATCCATGACTCGCCGCCGGTGATGATGATCCCGCTGTATGTCCTGGCCGTTGGCGCAGTCTTCGCCGGTATCGCATTCTACGGCCCGATGACCGGACACCACTGGGAGGAGTTCTGGGGTGAGGCGATCCTGATCCTGCCGGTCCACACCGCGCTGGAGCATGCCCACGACGTGCCCACCTGGGTGAAGTGGCTGCCGCTGGTGGTCTCCGTTGCCGGTATCGCGCTGGCCTGGCAGATGTACATCCGCAACACGGAACTGCCCGGTTCGTTCGCCCGGACACATCAGGCGATCTACCAGTTCCTGCTGAACAAGTGGTACTTCGACGAGCTGTATGACTGGATCTTCGTCCGCCCGGCAAAGGGGCTGGGACGGATCTTCTGGAAGCGTGGTGACGGTCAGGTCATCGACGGCTTCGGCCCGGATGGCATCTCGTCGACGGTTCTGAAGCTGGCCCGCCGGGCGAGCCTGCTGCAGAGCGGCTACGTCTACCACTACGCCTTCGCCATGCTGATCGGCGTCGCCGTGCTGGTCAGCTTCTATTTCTACGCGATCGGGGTCTGAGGATAAGATGTTTGCTTTCCCGCTGCTGAGCATCGTTACCTTCGCGCCCCTGGTTGGTGCGCTGATCATCCTGCTGTTCGTGCGTGGTGACGACGCCGATGCGCAGAAGAACGTCCGCTGGGGCGCGCTGTTCGCCACCACCGGCACCTTCCTGCTGTCGCTGATCATCTGGGGCCGTTTCGAATATGGCACCGCCGACCTGCAGATGGTGGAGGAAGTCGACTGGATCGGCACCGGCATCGACTACCGCATGGGGATCGACGGGATCTCCCTGCCGCTGGTGCTGCTGACCACGTTCCTGATGCCGCTCTGCATCCTGGCGAGCTGGGAGGCGATCAAGGTCCGGGTGAAGGAGTACATGATCGCGTTCCTGCTGATGGAAACGCTGATGATCGGCGTCTTCTGCGCGCAGGACCTGCTGCTGTTCTACCTGTTCTTCGAGGCCGGTCTGATCCCGATGTTCCTGATCATCGGCATCTGGGGCGGCGGGCGCAGGATCTACACCTCCTTCAAGTTCTTCCTCTACACGCTGCTCGGCTCCGTGCTGATGCTGCTGGCGATCCTTTGGATCTACTTTGATGCCGGCACCACCAGCATTCCGGCACTGACGGCACAGGCAGTCGATCCGGACAAGGCGATACCGGCCAATATCCAGACCTGGCTGTGGCTGGCCTTCTTCGCCTCCTTCGCAGTGAAGATGCCGATGTGGCCGGTCCATACCTGGCTGCCGGACGCGCACGTGGAGGCACCGACGGCCGGTTCCGTGATCCTGGCCGGTGTGCTGCTGAAGATGGGCGGCTACGGCTTCATCCGGTTCAGCCTGCCGATGTTCCCCGTCGCCTCCATGGACTTTGCGCCGCTGATCTTCGGCCTGTCGGTGGTCGCGGTCATCTACACCTCGCTCGTCGCGCTGGTGCAGGAGGACATGAAGAAGCTGATTGCCTATTCCTCCGTGGCGCACATGGGCTTCGTCACCATCGGCCTGTTCACCTTCAATGTGCAGGGTATCGAGGGCGCGATGTTCGTCATGCTGGCGCATGGCCTGATCTCCGGCGCGCTGTTCCTCTGCGTCGGTGTCGTCTATGACCGGCTGCACACGCGGGAAATCGCGCGCTATGGCGGACTGGTGGAGCGCATGCCGCGCTATGCCTTCGTCTTCATGCTGATGACCATGGCCTCTGTCGGCCTGCCGGGCACCGCCGGGTTCGTCGGCGAGTTCCTGTCCATCGTCGGCGCGTTCGAGGCCAATACCTGGGTTGCCCTGCTGATGACCACCGGTGTGATCCTGGGGGCGGCCTATGCGCTGCTGCTCTATCGCCGGGTCGTCTTCGGCAAGCTGGAGAAGGAAGACCTGAAGGCCATGACCGACCTCAGCCCGCGCGAGATCCTGATCTTCGCGCCCATTGCGGTGGCGGTGATCTGGCTTGGCGTCTATCCCTCCTCGTTCCTGGACATCATGGAACCGTCGATCACCTATCTGGTCGAACACCACAACGCGGCCATCGCGCTCGACGCAGCGATGCAGCCCGCGGGCGCCGAGACCCTCGGCGCGGCGAAGCATTGAGGTCCGATCACCATGCATGATTTCGCCATAGCCCTTCCCGAGATCTTCCTGGCTGTCGCCGCGATGGCGATGCTGATGATCGGCGTGTTCCAGAAACCCGGTTCCGACATGGGGCTGGTGTCCTGGCTGGGCATCCTTTCGCTTGCCGTTGCGCTGGTGCTGGTGGTGACGGGGGAAGGTGACAATGTCAGCTTCGCCGGCCTGTTCGTCGATGATCCCTTTGCACGCTTTGCCAAGGTGCTGATCCTGATCGGCTCTGCCGCCGCCATCATCCTGTCGCAGGGCTTTGTCCGGCGGGAGGGGATGAACCGGTTCGAATATCCCGTGCTGATCATGATCGCCACGCTGGGCATGCTGATGATGGTCTCCGCCAATGACCTCATCTCGCTCTACATGGGTATCGAGCTGCAGAGCCTGCCGCTCTACGTGCTGGCGGCCTTCAAGCGTGACTCGACCCGCACGACGGAGGCGGGGCTGAAGTACTTCGTTCTCGGCGCGCTGTCGTCGGGCATGCTGCTCTATGGCTGTTCCATGATCTACGGATTCACCGGCTCCACCACGTTCGGTGACATTGCCAATGTGATGCAGGGGCAGGAAAAGGCGGGCCTGGGTCTCGTCATCGGCATCGTCTTCCTGTCGGCCGGTCTGGCCTTCAAGGTGTCGGCAGTGCCGTTCCACATGTGGACGCCTGACGTCTATGAGGGCGCGCCGTCGCCGGTCACCGCCTTCTTTGCCACGGCACCCAAGGTCGCGGCACTGGCCATGTTCCTGCGCGCCATGCTGGAGCCCTTCGGCGGCATGGAGGCGGACTGGCGGCAGATCATCTGGCTGATTTCGGTCCTGTCGATGCTGCTGGGTGCCTTCGCGGCCATCGGGCAGCACAACATCAAGCGGCTGATGGCCTATTCCTCCATCGGCCATGTCGGTTACGCACTGGTCGGCCTGACGGCGGCAACGTCGGAGGGTGTGCGCGGCGTTCTGGTCTATCTGACCATCTATCTGGTGATGAACGTCGGCACCTTTGCCTGCATCCTGGCGATGCGGCGCGGCGACCGGATGGTGGAGAGCATCGACGACCTGCGTGGTCTGGGAAAGACCCACAAGGGCATGGCCATGGCGCTGGCGATCTTCATGTTCTCGCTGGCGGGCGTGCCGCCGCTGGCCGGGTTCTTCGGCAAGTTCTACGTCTTCATGGCGGCCATCAATGCGGGCCTGTACTACCTGGCCGTCATCGGTGTCCTCGCCAGCGTGGTTGGTGCGTTCTACTACCTGCGGATCATCAAGATCATGTATTTCGATGAGCCGACCGAGCCGCTGTCGAAGCCGATCGGCATGGAGCTTGGCGTGCTGATGGCGGTCACCGCCTTCCTAACCGCCGCCTTCTTCGTCGTGCCCGGTGTTCTGGTCAATGGTGCGGCTGTTGCGGCAGGCAGCCTGTTCCCCTGAACGGGGAAGGGGTGACCAATGGACATCCGCATCCAGGAAGATGAACCGACCCGTCCGGAATGCCTGGCGCTGCTGCAGGTGCATCATGCGCACATGCAGGCCCATACCAGCCCGGAGAAGATCTACGCGCTGGATGCCAGCGGACTCGCCGCGCCCGGCATGACGTTCTGGAGCATGTGGGGCGACGGTCGGCTGATCGGTTTCGGCGCGCTGAAGGAACTCGATACCGGGCATGGCGAGATCAAGTCGATGCACACCATCGGTGAGCTGCGCGGGCAGGGACTTGCCGCCCGCATGCTGGACCATATCGTCGCCGTGGCACGCCAGCGGGGGTATCAGCGTCTCAGCCTGGAGACCGGTTCGGCGGACGGCTTCCGTTCGGCGCGGACACTCTACGCCCGCTACGGCTTCACGCCCTGTGGTCCCTTCTCCTTCTACCCGGATGACCCGGAAAGCTTCTTCATGACGCTTGTCCTCGACTGATGTCGACCGGCCGCTTTCATCATGTGGCGCTGGGCGATGTCGGTTCCACCAATGACGAGGTGAAGGTGCGGCTGGAGATGGCTGATCAGGGCGGGCTGGTGGTCACGGCAGAGCGTCAGATGCAGGGACGCGGACGGCGCGGTCGGGAGTGGACCAGTCCGGCCGGCAATCTCTATTCCTCCTTCGGCTTCTGCCCGACGGTGCCGCTGGCCCGTTTCGCCGAGCTTTCCTTCATTGCCGCGCTCGGCGTGGCTGAGGTGGCCACAGAGGTCCTGCAGGACCGGGCCGCCGTCCGCTGCAAGTGGCCGAACGATGTTCTGGCGGACGGTGCGAAACTGTCCGGCATCCTGCTGGAGACGGCACGCACGCCAGCGGGGCGGGACGCGGTCATAATCGGCATCGGGGTCAATATTGCCTCAGCGCCGACAGGCACACCCTATCCGGCCTTTGCCCTGTCCACCCTTGCACCGGAGACCACGGTCCAGCGGGTTCTTGCCATGTTGAGCCTGCGCTTGACGGCGTGGACGGAAACGTGGGAGAGGCAGGGCTTTGCGGCTGTTCGCCGGGCCTGGCTGGACATGGCTGACGGACTGGGCAAGCCGGTCGTTGCCCGTCTGGCGGATGGCGAACTGCATGGCCTGTTCGAGGGGCTGGATGACGACGGTGCCCTGTTGTTGCGACAGGATGATGACACCTTGAGGCGGATCACGGCGGGGGATGTCTTCCGGCCGCCGCCCCACTGAAGCGCGAATCGAGGAGAGGTCGATGCTGCTGACGATCGACGCGGGCAACACCAATACGACCTTCGCCGTGTTTGACGGTGAGGACATTCTCGGCGAGTGGCGGACAAGCACGAATTCTGCCCGGACCGCCGACGAGTATGGCGTCTGGCTGGCCAGCCTGATGGGGCTGGTGGAAGTCGATGCGAAACAGATCGACAGCGCCATCATCGCCACCGTGGTGCCGCAGGCGCTGTTCAACCTGCGCACACTCTGCCGCCGCTATTACCGTTGCGAACCGATCGTGGTCGGTGATCCGGACGTGGATGTCGGCATCAAGGTGCTGATCGAGAAATCGCGGGAGGTCGGTGCGGACCGCATCGTCAACGCCGTCGGTGTGAAGAAGAAGTATGGCGGCCCGGCGATCATCGTCGATTTCGGCACCGCCACGACGTTCGATATCATCAATGAAGCAGGCGACTATCTGGGGGGCGTGATCGCGCCGGGCATCAACCTCAGCCTCGAGGCCCTGCACATGGCGGCGGCGAAGCTGCCCCGTATCGCGGTGGAGCGACCGGAGCGCGTGATCGGCAATGATACGCAGTCCGCGATGCTGTCAGGGGTCTACTGGGGCTATGTCGGTCTGATCGAAGGGCTGATCAGTCGCATCCGCGAAGAATACGGGCAGCGCATACAAGTCATTGCAACCGGCGGCCTCGCCCCTATGTTCGCCGATGGTACGGACTGCATCGAGGCGATCGATCGTGATCTGACGATGCACGGGCTGCTGGAGATCAGTCGCCGCAACCCAAGGACGCTGTAGTGGGCAAATCGAAATCGAGCAAGGCTGGCGGACATCACGCCTATCGTGACGGACTGGTGATGGTGCCGCTGGGTGGCTGCGGTGAAATCGGCATGAACCTGACCATGTATGGCACGGGCGGGAAGTGGCTGATGGTCGACTGCGGCATGACCTTCGCCGACGACAACCTGCCCGGCATCGACATTGTCGTGCCCGATCCGACCTACGCGGAGACGGAGGCCGAGGATATCCTCGGTCTGGTGATCACGCATGGTCATGAGGATCATCTGGGTGCGGTTCACCACCTGTGGCACCGTTTCAAGTGTCCGGTCTATGCGACACCCTTTGCCGCGGAACTGCTTGTCGGCAAGTTCAGGGAAGCGGGGATCGAGGACGACGTCGATCTGCGCATCGTCCGTGACGAGGGCCCGCTGGAACTCGGCCCCTTCCGCGTGACCATGATCGGCCTGACCCACTCGACGCTGGAGATGCAGGCGCTGGCGATCGAGACGCCGCACGGCACGCTGCTGCACACCGGCGACTGGAAGTTCGATGCGACCCCGATGCTGGGCCCGGCCTCCGACGAGGAGGCGCTGCGGGCATGGGCGAAGAAGGGGATCCGGGCGCTGATCTGCGATTCCACCAATGTCTTCAGTCCCGGCACGTCGGGTTCGGAGGGCGATGTGCGCGACGAACTGGTCAGGACCGTACAGGGGCGCAATGGCCTGGTGGTGGTGACAACCTTCGCCTCCAACGTCGCGCGGCTGGAAAGCGTGGCCTACGCCGCGAAGCAGTCCGGTCGTCACTTCGCGCTGGTGGGCCGGTCGCTGTGGAAATTCTACGAGGCGGCGCGAAAGGTCGGCTATCTGGCGGACATGGACGAGCCGCTGAACGACAAGGAAGCGGCAGCGATGCCGCGGGACAAGGTGCTGCTGCTCTGTACCGGCTGCCAGGGGGAGGCGCGCGGTGCCATGGCGCGCATCGCCAACGATGACCACCCGCAGGTCAACCTGCGCAAGGGCGACGTGGTGATCTTCTCCTCCAAGATCATTCCGGGCAACGACAAGACCCTCTATCGCCTGCACAACCAGCTCGCCCTGAACGAGATCGAGGTAGTGACGGAAAAGGATCGTCCGGTGCATGTCTCCGGCCACCCGAGCCGTGATGAACTGCGGCGCATGTACGAGATCGTGCAGCCGGAAATGCTGATCCCGGTCCATGGCGAGGCGCGCCACCTGATCGAGCAGGCGCGCTATGCGGTGAAGGAATGCGGCGTCCCGGAAGCGCACGTGGTGCTGAATGGCGACATCCTGCAACTGGGGCCGGGCACACCGGAGAAGGTGGGTGAGGTGCCGGTCGGGCGTCTGGCCGTCGATGCCTCCGGACTGGTGCTGACAGCGGCGGAGATGCTGCTGAACCGGCGCAGGCTGAGCCACAATGGTGCCGCCATGATCGTGCTGGTGGTGGATGAGGACAGCGAACTGATCGAGGATCCGCGCATCATCCTGATCGGCATTGCCGAAGGCGCGGAGCATCGCGACCTGATCGCGGACGCGGAACGCGCGATCGAGCGGGAGATGGGCAAGGTCAATGGCCGACGCCCGGCGGATGATGACACTTTGGCCCAGACTGCGGTCCGGGCGCTCAGGAAGGTGGTACGGCAGGCCAATGGCCGCCGGCCGGTAACGGAATGCGAGGTCGTGCGCCTGGAAGAGGGTGAGCGGGTCGCGGCAGGCAAGTGGAAGGAGGCTGTCTGATGATCGGACGTCTGAATCATGTGGCAATTGCGGTTCCTGATCTGGAGGCCGCGACGGCAACCTATCGTGACACGCTGGGGGCGAAGGTCTCCGAGCAGCAGCCGGAGCCGGATCACGGCGTGACGGTGGTGTTCGTGGAACTGGGCAACACCAAGATCGAGTTGCTGCATCCGCTGGGTGAGGATTCGCCCATCGCCAACTTCCTGAAGACCAACCCGTCGGGCGGCATGCACCACGTCTGCTACGACGTGGAGGACATCATTGCCGCGCGCGACAAGCTGAAGGCCGAAGGCGCCCGGGTGCTGGGCGACGGGGAGCCGAAGATCGGCGCCCACGGCAATCCGGTGCTGTTCCTGCACCCGAAGGACTTCTGCGGTACACTGGTGGAACTGGAACAGCCCTGACGGGGGCGGTCTCGGGGGGGCGAGGGTCCAGTCTGACACTTCGGCCTGAGTACGACAGCCCACAACCAACCACGGAACCGAACCATGTCCATCGCCGGCGGCATCGTCATCTACATCATCCTCTGGTGGGTGATCCTGTTCACCACCCTGCCCATCGGTGTGCGCACGCCGGAGGAAGCGGGTGAGGACCTGGTGCCGGGGCAGGCGGACGGCGCGCCGGTGAAGCCGCGCCTGCTGTTCAAGTTCGCCCTGACGACCGCCATTACCACCGTGGTCTTCCTGCTGCTCTGGGCCAGCGACCACTATGGCATCGTGCCCTGGCGGGAGTTCTTCGACCGCAAGCCGTGAGGCTGCACCTTTTCTCTGGCCGTTCCGTCCCTCTCCCCATCCCGACCACCCACGGAAGTATCCTAAAAAGGGTGTTCGGGAGGGGGAGAGGGGCGGACCAGTCCCTCGGACGAGGGCAAATCGGGCCGCCGCTGCATGCCCCCCTGCGGCCCTGTTCCCCTTGACCCCAATACTGCCAGCCATATACCTACGCGGACACTTTCTGCCTTCAGTCATCAGGGATCGGTTTCATGCCAGAGCGCGAGGCCGCTGCGCCATCGTTTCAGGACCTCATTCTGCGCCTTCACAGCTACTGGTCGGCGCGCGGATGCCTGATCCTGCAGCCCTATGACATGGAAGTCGGCGCGGGCACATTTCACCCGGCCACGACCCTGCGCGCACTGGGGCCGGAGCCCTGGAATGCCGCCTACGTGCAGCCGTCACGGCGGCCCACGGATGGCCGCTATGGCGAGAACCCGAACCGCCTGCAGCACTACTACCAGTACCAGGTGATCATGAAGCCGTCCCCGCCGGACTTTCAGGAGCTCTATCTGGGCAGCCTGCGGGAGATCGGTATCGACCCGATGAACCACGACATCCGCTTTGTCGAGGATGACTGGGAAAGCCCGACGCTGGGCGCCTGGGGACTGGGCTGGGAGGTCTGGTGCGACGGCATGGAGGTCAG
The DNA here is from genome assembly GCA_016865035.1 of Kordiimonadales bacterium IMCC3096. Lineage (GTDB taxonomy): Bacteria > Pseudomonadota > Alphaproteobacteria > Minwuiales > Minwuiaceae > Minwuia. The sequence goes on along the minus strand of CP018227.1, from coordinate 521,580 downwards.
CCAGTTCACCTATTTCCAGCAGGTCGGCGGCTATGACTGCACGCCGGTCTCGGGCGAACTGACCTATGGACTGGAGCGGCTGGCGATGTATGTGCAGGGCGTCGACAATGTCTACGACCTGGCTTTCAATGCGCCCACCGCCACCACGCCAGGGGTGAAGTACCGGGAGGTGTTTCATCAGGCGGAGGTCGAATATTCCGCCCACAACTTCGAGCACGCCAATACCGAGATGCTGTTCCGCCACTTCACGGATGCGGAGGGGGAATGCATGGCGCTGGCGGATCAGGGCCTGTCCCTGCCTGCCTATGACCAGTGCATCAAGGCGAGCCATGTCTTCAACCTGCTGGACGCGCGGGGCGTCATCAGCGTGACGGAGCGCGCCGCCTACATCGGCCGGGTCCGGGCGCTGGCCAAGCGCGCGGCGGAGGAATGGCTCCGCGCCCGCGGACATCTGCCGGGGGAGGGCTGAGCCATGGCTGAACTGCTGCTGGAACTGTTCTCGGAGGAGATCCCCGCGCGCATGCAGGCGCGGGCCGCCGATGACCTCAAGGGTCTGCTGCTGGAGGCGCTGACCGCCAACGGGCTGACTCATGAGGCTGCGCAGGCCCATTCCACGCCGCGCCGCCTGACCGTCGTGATCAGCGGCATTCCGGAGGCGCAGGAGGACGTGCGCGAGGAACGCCGTGGTCCCCGCGCCGATGCGCCGGAAAAGGCCATCGAGGGGTTCCTGAAGGGCGCAGGCGTCAGCCGTGACCAGGTCGAGGAGCGGGAAAGCCCCAAGGGCACGTTCCTGTTCGCGGTGATCGAGCGTAAGGGACAGGCCACAGCCGAGGTGCTCCCCGGGCTGGTCGAGGGCGCGATCGCGAAGCTGCCGTGGCCCAAGTCGATGCGCTGGGGCGACCGTCCGGAACGCTGGGTGCGCCCGCTGCATTCGATCCTGTGTCTGTTCGGCGGCGCCACCGTCCCCGTGACCTTCGGGCCGGTGACGAGCGGCAATACCACACGCGGTCACCGGTTTCATGCGCCGGACGCCTTTGAGGTGGCGGACTTCGCCGACTATCAGGCGAAGCTGGAAACCGCCCGGGTGGTTCTGGATCGCGAAACCCGCAAGACAATGATCGACAGCCGCGCCCGTGCGCTGGCGGAGGCCGAGGGCCTGACGCTGAAGGATGATCCGGGCCTGCTGGACGAGGTCGCGGGGCTGGTGGAATGGCCGGTGCCGCTGATAGGCAGCATCGACGATGCCTTCATGGATGTGCCGGCGGAGGTTCTGACCACCTCCATGCGCAGCCATCAGAAGTATTTCGCGACGGAAAAGCCTGACGGGTCGCTGGCCCCGCGCTTCATTCTGGTGGCGAACCTGGAAGCGGAGGACGGCGGCACGGAGATCACCGCCGGCAACGAGAAGGTGCTGCGCGCGCGCCTCTCGGATGCGCGGTTCTTCTGGGACCAGGACCAGCAGCGGACGCTGGAAAGCCGCCTGCCGGACCTGAACCCCATCGTGTTTCACGCCCGCATGGGCTCCGTCGGGGCCAAGGCCGGACGCATCGCGGAACTGGCGGCCTGGCTGGCGCCGCAGGTCGGGGCCGATCCGCTGATGACCCGTCGTGCCGGACTTCTCGCCAAGTCCGACCTGACCACGGGCATGGTGGGTGAATTCCCGGAACTGCAGGGGATCATGGGCCGCTATTATGCCAGGCTGGATCAGGAACCGGAGCAGGTGGCGGAGGCGATCCGGTCGCACTACAGCCCTGCCGGTCCTGCCGACGACTGCCCGTCGGACCCGGTTGCCGTTGCCGTGGCACTGGCCGACAAGCTGGACAGCCTGGTCGGTTTCTTCGCCATCGGCGAGAAGCCCACGGGGTCGAAGGACCCCTTTGCCCTGCGCCGCGCCGCCCTGGGTGTCATCCGCATCATTCTGGAGAACGGGTTGAGGCTGCCGCTGGATCCGGCCCTCACCTTTGCGTTCGACGGTATCAAGGGCGATCTGCTGGCGGAGGTCAGTGATGCGGAAACCGTCTCGGCGGAGATCATCGCTTTCATTGCCGAACGGCTGCGTGTGCATCTGCGCGGCGAAGGCGTGCGCCATGACCTGATCGCGGCGGTGCTGGGGCTGGGCAGCGAGGATGATCTCGTCCGGCTGGTGGCGCGGGTTGATGCGCTGACCACCCTGGTGGGGTCGGACGACGGCGCGAACCTGCTGGCGGCCTATCGCAGGGCGGCAAACATCCTGCGGATCGAGGAGAAGAAGGACGGTTTCGCCTGGCAGGGTCCGGCGGACCGTGATCGTCTGGTGGATCCGGCCGAGGTCGATCTGGGTGTTGCCCTTTCCACAGCGGACGAAACAGCGGATGCTGCGCTGCTGGCCGAGGACTTCGCCGTTGCAATGTCTGCGATGGCGGCGCTGCGCGGCCCGGTCGACGCATTCTTCGAGAGTGTGACGGTCAATGCAGACGATCCGGCCTTGCGGGCCAATCGTCTGAAACTGCTGGCTGAAATCCGTGCCACGCTGCACCGGGTTGCCGATTTTTCGAAGATCGAGGGCTGAAGCGATGAGCAAGTGGGTCTACACGTTCGGTGACGGCGCGGCCGAGGGCAGGGCGGACATGCGCAACCTGCTGGGCGGCAAGGGTGCCAATCTGGCGGAAATGAGCAATCTCGGCCTGCCGGTGCCGCCGGGCTTCACCGTCACGACAGAGGTCTGCACCTGGTATTACGACCACGGTCAGAGCTATCCGGCGGAGCTGACCGATCAGGTCCGCGACGCCATGGCAGTGGTCGAGAAGACCGTGGGTGCCGGGTTCGGCGATGCCGAAAATCCGCTGCTGGTTTCCGTCCGTTCCGGCGCGCGGGCGTCGATGCCGGGCATGATGGACACGGTCCTGAACCTGGGCCTGAACGATGTGACGGTGGAGGGGCTGGCCAAGCGTTCCGGTGACCGCCGCTTTGCCTTCGACAGCTATCGCCGGTTCATTCAGATGTACGGTGACGTGGTTCTGGGGGTCGATCACGGCGACTTCGAGGATCTGCTTGAAGGCATCAAGGAGACCCGCGGCGTCTGGCTCGACAATGAACTGACGGTCGCGGATCTGGAACAGCTCGTCAGCCTGTTCAAGGAACAGGTGCAGAAGGCCACGGGCAAGCCCTTCCCGCAGGACCCTGAAGACCAGCTCTGGGGTGCTGTCGGTGCCGTCTTCGGGTCATGGATGAATGACCGCGCCAATACCTATCGCCGCCTGCATGACATTCCGGCGGCCTGGGGCACGGCCGTCAATGTGCAGGCCATGGTGTTCGGCAACATGGGTGAGGGGTCGGCAACCGGTGTCGCCTTCACCCGCGATCCCTCGACGGGAGAGAACATCTTCTTCGGCGAATACCTGATGAATGCGCAGGGTGAGGACGTTGTGGCCGGTATCCGCACGCCGCAGCTCATCACGAAGGCGGCGCGGGAGGCGGCGGGCGAAGAGGCCCTGTCCCTGGAGGAGAACCTGCCCGAGGTCTTTGCCGAACTGGTCAGGGTCTACAAGTCGCTGGAGGCCCACTACCGCGACATGCAGGACATCGAGTTCACGGTGCAGCAGGGCAAGCTGTGGATGCTGCAGACCCGCTCCGGCAAGCGTACCGCGAAGGCTGCGCTGAAGATCGCCGTGGACATGGCCGAGGAAGGCCTGATCGACCATACGGAGGCGGTGAAGCGGATCGAGCCCGGATCGCTCGACCAGTTGCTGCACCCGACACTTGATCCGTCCGCCGAACGCGACGTGATCGCCAAGGGGCTGCCTGCCAGCCCCGGCGCCGCATCGGGCCGGATCGTCTTCACGGCGGACGAGGCCGAGCGTCAGTCCAAGCTGGGTGAGAAGGTGCTGCTGGTGCGGGAGGAGACGAGCCCGGAAGACATCCACGGCATGCATGCGGCAGAGGGTATCCTCACCAGCCGGGGCGGCATGACCAGCCATGCGGCGGTGGTTGCGCGCGGCATGGGGCGTCCCTGCGTTTCCGGTGCCGGTCACATCCGCATCGATCACAAGGTGGGGGAGATGCGGGTGCTGGGCCGTACCTTCCATGCCGGCGACATGCTGACCATCGACGGTGCCACGGGCGAGGTCATGGCCGGTTCCGTGCCGACGATCCAGCCCGAGCTGTCGGGTGATTTCGGCATCCTGATGGGCTGGGCCGACAAGATCCGCAGGCTGCGGGTCCGCGCCAATGCCGAGACACCGCACGACGCCCGCACCGCCCGCGAGTTCGGCGCGGAGGGCATTGGCCTTTGCCGCACCGAGCACATGTTCTTCGACGATGATCGCATCCTGGCGGTGCGGGAGATGATCCTGTCGGAGAAGCTGGAGGGGCGGAAGGCCGCGCTGGCGCGCATCCTGCCGATGCAGCGGGCGGACTTCGTGGAACTGTTCCGCATCATGGCGGGGCTGCCGGTCACGATCCGGCTGCTGGACCCGCCGCTGCACGAGTTCCTGCCCCGGTCGGACGAGGAGATCGAGGGCGTGGCCTCCGCCATGAACGTGGAGTCGGAGCAGATGCGCCGCCGCGCCGCCGAACTGCATGAGTTCAACCCCATGCTGGGGCATCGCGGCTGTCGTCTCGGTATCTCCTTCCCCGAGATCTACGAGATGCAGGCCCGTGCAATCTTCGAAGCCGCCTATCTGGTGGCGAAGGAACTGGGAGAAGCGGTGACACCGGAGATCATGATCCCGCTGGTGGCGACACGGCAGGAGGTCGATATCCTGAAGGCCCGCATCGATGCGGTGGCGACCGCCGTACATGCGGAACAGGGCGGCCGCGAGGTGGAATATCTGGTCGGCACCATGATCGAACTGCCGCGTGCCGCGCTGCGCGCCGCCGACATTGCGGAGTCCGCGGCCTTCTTCAGTTTCGGCACCAACGACCTGACCCAGACCACGTTCGGCATCAGCCGCGACGACGCCGCGTCCTTCCTGGACGCCTATGTCGGTCAGGGCATCCTGCCGAAGGACCCCTTCGTCAGCCTGGATACGGAGGGTGTCGGCGAACTGGTCGAGATCGCTTCGGAGCGTGGCCGGAAGACGCGCCCGGACATCAAGCTCGGCATCTGTGGCGAGCATGGCGGTGACCCGGCATCGATCCATTTCTGTGAGGCGGTTGCGCTGGACTATGTTTCCTGCTCGCCGTTCCGTGTGCCGATTGCCCGGCTGGCGGCGGCACAGGCAACGCTGAACAGCGCGCCGGAGAAGGATGGCTGACAGCAAGAACCTGCTGATCGTCGCCCACGCGCCGTCGCCGAATACCGCACGGCTGCGCGACGCACTGGTTTCAGGGGCGTCGCATCAGGACATCGATGGCGTGGCGGTGGACTGCCGCTCACCGTTTGACACGGAACCGGAGCATGTGCTGCGGGCGGGTGCGATCATCCTGATGACCACCGAGAACCTGGGCTACATGAGTGGCGCGCTGAAGGATTTCTTCGACCGGTGCTACTATCCCTGTCTGGAGGAAACCCAGGGTCGGCCCTTCGCGCTTCTGGTCCGTGCCGGGCATGACGGAACCGGCACCTGCAGGGCTGTGGAGACCATCACCACGGGCCTGCGCTGGAAAGCGGTGCAGGAACCGCTGGTCTGCCGCGGTGACTGGGACGAAGCCTTCGTCGACAGGTGTCACGATCTCGGAATGCTGGTCGCGGCAGGGCTGGAGGCCGGGGTATTCTGAACCGGCGCCTGTTGCAGGGCTGTGACTTCTGAGGCGTTCGGTCGCTGCATCCGCACAAGCCCTTGCGACGTAGGTATATGATGACGATGTGTCGTCGCCTTGTGCTTTGAGCTTTCCGGCAGACTGTCTGCCGTCCGATTGACTGGAGATTTTCCCGATTTCGCTCAACTGCCTGACATTGAACCTGCCAGGTCGTGCACGCATCCTGGGCCTCTGTCTGGCCCTTCTTGCGCTCGCGGGCTGTGAAACGGTTGGCCTGGATCAGATCACGGGCGGCGAAGAGTCGGCGCAGCAGACCCGTCTGGGCGACATCACCTACACAGCGGAGATCGTGGGGCTGCCCGGTGACAAGGACCTTGACGCGGTCGCGCGCGGGGTCCTGAAGACCTTCACGCTGCAGTCCCGTGGCGTGCGCAGCACGGCTGCGCTGCAGCGCCGTGCCGACGGGGACATCAGCGAGTTGCAGCGCATCCTGCGGGCCAGCGGGTACTATGACGCCAAGGTCACGACCGAGGTTGCGGACGGCCCATCACCCGATGTCACCTTCCGGGCGGAACCCGGCGCGCTGTTCACGATCGGCAGCTACAGCATTGCGTTCCGCAAGACGCGCCCGACCCTGCCAGAAGCAGCAGTACTTGACGCGACCGCGGAAATGCCCGCCGGGATCGTGGCGGACGGTGAGAGCATCGTGGAAGCGGAAGCCCGTATCGTCACCTATCTGCAGGAACATGGTTTCCCGCATGCGGCATTTGATTCCCGTGTCGCCCGCGCCAACAGCGAAGCCGGCACACTGGACGTCACGGCAACCTTCCGCAGTGGCCCCTACATCACCTACGGCGACCTGATCATCGAAGGCGAGACGGGCGTAGAACAGGATTACCTGCGGGAAATGATCACCTGGGACAGGGATGCACCGGTCGCCCGCTCCCAGCTCAATCAGTTGCAGGAACGGATGGCGAGCACTGGCCTGTTCAAGACGGTCAGCGTGCGGCTGCCAGCGTACGAGCCGGGCGAGAACGTGGCGGACGGCGCACAGCCCGTGACCGTGAAGGCAAGCGAGGCCAAGGCGAAGTCCATCAGCGGCAGTGTCCGCTATGACACCGATCGGGGTCCCGGTCTCCGGGCCGGATGGCGGCACCGCAACCTGTTTGGCCGGGCGGAGGATCTGCGCACCGAACTGGACCTGTCGCTGGACGAGCAGAAGCTCTCCGCCGAGTTATCGCGCCCGCGCTACCCTTCGGCACGCTGGACGGTCTTCGAGGGCGCGGAGGTGCGCAATACCTTCGACGACGCCTTTGACGAACAGGCCGCCGAGGTGCAGGTCGGCATGCGCACGGGTCTGGAGGACGGCTGGACCGTCAGTGGTGCGATCAAGGGCAGTGTCTCCCTGACCGAGACCGATGTCGAGAGCGACACGGCCTATCTGGTCGGCCTGCCACTCACCGCGCGGCAGGTACGTACCGATGATCCCCTGAACGCGACGAGGGGGCACAAGCTGTTCCTTTCCGCCACGCCCTACATGGGCCTGAATGACGGCTCGCCGACCTATTTCGGATCGGTCTCCGCCGGTGGTTCCTACTACCTGCCGGTCATCGGCAAGGACAGTCTGGTGCTCGCCACCCGCGCACGGGTCTCCTCCATCCTCAGCGGTGATCTGCAGGATGTGCCGGTCAACCAGCTTCTGTTCGCAGGTGGCGGCAGTTCGGTACGCGGCTTCGGTTTCCGCTCCATCTCTCCGGTTGATCTCGGCGACGAGACCGGTGGCCGGTTCCTGGCCGAGACCGGGCTGGAGACACGGATCAAGGTCACGGACAGTTTCGGCTTCGTCACGTTCGTGGACGCGGGCGTTGTCGAGGAAGAGCCGTTTCCGAACTTCAAGGAGCGGGTGAACGTCGGCGTGGGGGGTGGTCTGCGGTACTACAGCCCCGTCGGACCGATCCGTTTCGATCTGGCCTTCCCGCTGCATCGGCGCGCGGGTGACAGTCTGTTCGAGTTCTACATCAGCCTCGGACAGGCGTTCTGATGTGGCGTCGTCTGCGCAAGATACTGCTCTGGTCGCTGGCGGTGCTGCTGACACCGGTCCTGCTGCTTCTGGTCGGCCTGTTCTGGTTTCTGGAGGTGGCGGGGGAGGATAGCTGGACCGCGGCGCTGGATCAGGGGCTGGCGGCGGCGAGCACACCGGGCGAAATGGAGATCGCGGCCAGCGGCTTTCGCCGTGACGATGCAGGTGTGATCCATCTGGGCCGTCTGCAGATGGCCGACGGGGAGGGCGTCTGGCTGACGCTGGATGACCTGGCGCTGGACTGGGATCTGGGTGCGCTGCTCGGCGGTGCCCTGACGGTCGAGAGCCTGACTGTCGCGCGCGTCGATGTCAGTCGCGCGCCGGTTGGTTCCGTGCCGGTGGAGCCGGAACCGGACGATCCGACACCCCTGCTGGAATCCTTTGAATGGCCGCGTGCGCCGCTGCCCGTAAGGCTTGACCTGCTGCGCGTCGATGCCCTGTCGCTGGGCGATGACCTGGTGCCGGGCGGCGCCCGTTTCTCGGTCAAAGGTTCGGTACGTGATGCCGGCACCGATCAGCGCGTCACCCTGAATGTCGAGCCACTGGATCTGAAGGCGAGCTTCGCCCGCGTGGACGTGGCGCTGGACTTCGGCACGCGGCAGTCGCGGATCACCATGGCCGCCGACCTGCCTGTCCTTGCGCCCTTGTCGGAGCCGCTGGGGATCACCACCGATGAACGCCTGTATCTGAATGTGGAGGGGGGCGGTCCCTTCGGTTCCGCCACCATAGACCTCTCGCTGACGGTGGAGCGTGTTGCCGACCTGCTGCTGGGCCTGCGACTCAGCGCCGACCCGGCGACGGGCTGGGCACTGGATGCGGATGGTGTTGCCAATCTGCTGGCGGCGGCACCCGTGCCGACCGACCTGACCGGGGAGACGATCCCGTTCCGACTGGCGGCGCACGGGGCCGATGAAACCGAACTGCAGCTTGCCCGTCTGGAAGTCTCGACGGCTTCTGCCTCCCTCAGTGCCAGCGGTTCAGTCGATCTCGATGCCGGGACGGTCAATCTTGGCAGCACCGTGGATGTGCATCGCCATCCTGCGCTGGACGCGCTGCTGGCCGGTGCAACATTCGGTGCCGCGCGGATCGAGGCCCAGGTCAGTGGCGCGCTGGACAGTCCTGATCTTTCGGTTGCGGCAGACCTTCGCGAGCCCGCGTTCGGTGACATGGGCGCACGAGCCATCAGCCTGAAGGTCACCGGGGGCCTGAAGGACGCCGACTTCGACGGGGATGTCGCCGTCGATCTGACCGAACCATCGCTCGGCGATCCCGGACTGGATGTCCTGCTTGGGCCGTCGCCCCGTCTGACGGCGCATGTGACGGCAGGCGCCGCACAGGCCCGTGTCACGGCCCTGGATCTGACGGCGGCGGCGTTTGGCCTGTCCGGCGACGTCTCGACGCCCCTGCCGGAGCCGAAGATCGATGGGGAACTCGTGCTGCTGGTGCCGGAGCTGTCGAAGCTGCCCGGCGCTGATGCGGCCCTCCGTCAGGGCAGTGCCCGGCTGGTCGTCACCGCGGATGGTGTTGTCCCGGAAGGTGGCGGTGAGATACGTCTGGCAGGCGGTCTCACCGGTCTCTCGTTCATCGACGACGTGATCCAGTCGGCCGTCGGGCCGAATGTGAAGCTGACAGCTACTGCACGGCCGCTTGCGGCAGGTGCGGCGATGCTCGATCTCTCGGTTGCCACCGCGTCCGGGCCTGCCCTGACCATTGATGCGGGCCTGGATGCCGCCGGTTCGGTGAAGGGTGAGTACGGGCTGGACATGGCGGCGGTCCCGGGCGGTCTGGTGCCGGAAGGGGTGCTGATCGAAGGCCCCATCCGCCTGCGCGGCAGGGTCTCCGGCACGGCGGACGCCCCGCGCACCCAGGGCCGCCTGGAACTGGCCGCCGTCGGCAGTGACGAAATCAGACTCGCCGGGCCTGTGCTGGCCTATGACTTCAGTGATCTGGCCACCGATCCGTCCGGCAACCTGAGCCTGGACGGCCAGTGGGGTGAGGAGGTGCTGGATGTCGATCTGCGGCTCGCCATGCGCAATGCGTTCCAGCAGGCTGACGTGCCGTCGCTCTCCGTCTCGCTCGCCGGGCTGACGCTGGAGGGCAACGCCTCCGCTGACCTGAGCACACCGGGCTATCGCGCCAATCTGACGGCGGCAAGTGACGAGCTTTCGCGTATCGCCGCCCTGTTCGACGTCCCGCTTGCCGGTGCCCTGAATGCGACCGTGACGGTGCAGCCCGAAGGACAGGATCACGGCGCGGACATCGATGTGACGCTGCAGCGTCTGGAAGCCACCGACGCGGGCGCGACCGTGGCGGAGGTGCGTCTGGCAATGCACCTCGCGGCATTGCTCTCTCCGACGCCGACCATGCAGGGTGATCTGACCGTGCAGGACATTCGGGCAGATGGGGCACGGATCGGGAAGACGGAGGCCCGGATCGGAGGTACCTTCTCACGCCCGACCATCGACCTCAGCGTGTCTGCGACCGAACCTGAACCAGCGCGCCTGACCACCCGTATCGTGGCTGATCTTGCCGGTGCGGAAGGCCCATTGATCGATGTCGAGAACCTGCGTCTCGAAGGCAATGAAGCGGCCATCGAGGCCGTGCAGCCATTCAGTGTCCGGGTGGGTGAGACCATCGTGCTTTCAGGGCTGCGGCTGGGCACCTCCTTTGGCGGTGAAGTGATTGCAGATGCGCGCTACGCGCCTGACCTGCTGGACGCCACGGCCCGGATCAGTGCTCTGCCGCTGGGACCGCTGGCCGCGATTGGCGGCGTTGGCGGTCTGCAGGGCATGCTGGCAGCCGATGTGCGCTTTGACAGCACGGCGGCGGATGAGAAGGCCAGGCTGTCGGTGCAGGTTGATGACCTGCACCCCCCCGGCGACGAGATCGGTGCAAGCTTCGACATCGCGCTCGATGCCAACTGGAACGGGCAGACCGCGCGGGCCGGTACCCGCATTACAGGTCCATTCGAATCCCCCCTGGTGGCAGAAGTCAGTGCGGAGGTCCGACAGGGGCAGGGGACATTCCTGCCGGAACCCGCACCGGGCGGCGCATTGCAGGGCAGCATCGACTGGACCGGAAGCCTGGCAAAGCTGATGCAGTTGCTGCCGGAGGGGGATCACCTGCTTGAAGGCACGGCCAGTGTTGCCGTGGATGTTTCCGGCACCATCGGGGCTCCCGTCATGCAGGGTAACGTCGCGATCTCCGATGGCCGCTACGAGAACCTGATGACCGGCACGATCCTGGAACGCCTCACACTGACCACGGCCTTCGCCGACAGCGGTGTGGGAGAACTTGAACTGTCCGCTGTCGATCCGGCGGGCGGAAGCGTGAGCGGCAGTGGCACGGCGCGGTTGCTGGGCGCAGATCGGCGGGCCAGCGTGAAGGTCACACTCGACAGGCTGCGCGCGGTCAGTCGGGAGGAGGCGACGATCCTGGTTTCCGGCAATACCGATGTCACCTGGGACGGCAGTCTGGTGCAGGTGGTGAACCGGACGACGATTGACGAGGGCGAGATCCGCCTCATAACCGATAACCTGCCGCCCAGTGTTGTCGATATCGAACTGGCGCGGGACAGCGATGCCGCGCCAACCGGTGATTCCGGCGAGGAACCGGTGGATGAACTGCCCGTGGCGCTGGATGTGGTGGTCGATGCCCCCGCGCGGCTGTTCGTGCGCGGTCGGGGCCTCGACAGTGAATGGAGCGGCAAGGTCACGGTAATGGGCCACCTGCCGGAACCGCAGGTGGATGTGAACATCGGCGTCGTGCGCGGTCATCTCTCCCTGCTGGGCAAGGACTTTCAGGTCTCGACCGGGGAGATCGGGCTGACCGGGGACATGCAACCGCGCTTCAACATCGCGCTGACCCGCCAGAGCGGTGACATGGAAGGCACGATCAGCATCTCCGGCAGCCCGGCGAAGCCCGAGATTGCCTTCTCCTCGACCCCCGAACTGCCGGAGGATGAGGTGCTGCCGCGTCTGCTGTTCGACAAGTCGGCCCAATCCATGAGCCCGCTGGAGGCAATCCAGCTTGCGCAGAGCATCAATACCCTGACCAACGGCGGTGACGGGGCAACCGACAAGCTGCGGGAGGCCGTGGGCCTCGACGTCCTGCGTGTGGAGGAAGGCGCCGACCCGGACTCCTCCGGCTCCGTCGCGGTCGGCCGGTACGTGCGGGAAGGGGTCTATGTCGGGGCGAAGCAGTCGCTGGACTCGGAGGCCGGCAGCGTTGTCGTGGAGATCGACGTGCTGCCCAACCTGAAGGTCGATGCGGAGGTCGGTCGCGGCGGCGGTGGCAGCACCGGCCTGACATGGGAACGGCGTTACTGAGCCATCCGGAAAAAAAGTTCCTGCTTTTCCTGAGACCGGTGATCCGGTCCCTGCCACGGGGCGTAACAGTCTCAGAGTTGCCTGTGGTTCAGTTCATCAGGCATCCGGTCTCCCCCAAGACCATGACTGGTGCGGGGGGCATGTCACTCCCTCCCCCTCGCGACATGTCCCCCGCCCCCTTTCGAAATTCCCTCCCGGAACTGGACCCGACACCGCCCGCGCGCGATGATGGCCCGATCAGTCAGTCTCTTGGGGCAGGGGAAAAGAATCATGAAATACGTACGTCTGGGTAACACGGGTCTGAAGGTCAGTCGCCTCTGTCTCGGCTGCATGACCTATGGCGATCCCTCGAAGGGCAATCACAGCTGGGTGCTGCGTGAAGATGAATCGATGCCCTTCTTCCGGGAGGCCTGGGAAGCCGGCATCAACTTCTTCGACACCGCCGACATGTACTCGCTCGGCGCGTCGGAGGAAGTGACCGGGCGGGCGCTGAAGCAGCTCGGCTCCCGCGATACCCAGGTGATCGCGACCAAGGTCTTCAACCCTATGAGCGACGACCGCAATGACCGCGGTCTCTCGCGCAAGCACATCATGAAGAGCATCGACGGCAGCCTGAAACGGCTTGGCACCGATCATGTCGATCTCTACCAGATCCACCGCTTCGACTATCAGAGCCCCATCGAGGAGACGATGGAGGCGCTGCACGACTGCGTGAAGGCGGGCAAGGTCCGCTACATCGGTGCCTCGTCCATGTGGGCGCGGCAGTTCATCCAGATGCAGCATGTGGCGGAGATGAACGGCTGGACGAAGTTCGTGTCGATGCAGAACTTCTACAATGCGGTCTATCGGGAGGAGGAGCGGGAGATGATTCCGTTCTGCCATGAAACCGGTGTCGGCCTTATCCCCTGGAGCCCGATGGGACGTGGTTTCCTGACCCGGCGGCACGCGGAGAAGACCATCGGTGACACGGCGCGTGCGACGTCTGATCCGGTCGCGGCCCGTGTCTTCGGACGTGACGAGGACTTTGCCGTGGCCGACGCGGTCGGAGACGTTGCAGACGCGCGCGGAGTGCCCATGGCGCAGGTGGCGCTGGCCTTCGTGCTGGCCAATCCGGCGATCACGTCCCCGATCATCGGTGCCTCCAAGCCCGGCCACATGGCGGATGCCCTGGCGGCGCTCTCTCTGGAACTGACCGATGAGGAAATGCAGGTGATCCGGGACGCCTATCGCCCCAATGACGTGAAGGGGCACCAGTGATCGACATCGACCGCTGCCGGGCGGAGACGCCGGGCGTGGCCAACGTGCTGCACTTCAACAATGCGGGCGCCGGGCTGATGCCCGCGCCCGTGTTGCAGTCGGTGAAGGACCATCTGGATCTGGAGGCCGCGATCGGCGGTTACGAGGCGGCGGACCGGGCACGTTCCTCCATTGACCGGACCTACAGCGCCATCGCCCGGTACCTGAACTGTGACGCAGGCGATGTGGCCGTCATGGAGAATGCGACCGTGGCGTGGAACCAGGCGTTCTTCGCCGTGGCCGACCGCATGAAGCCCGGTGACCGCATCCTGACGGCGGAGGCGGAATATGCCTCCAACTATCTGACCTACTTGAAGGTCGCGGCGCAGAAGGGTGTCTCCGTCGAGGTGGTGCCGAGCGATGCGGATGGGGTGCTGGACGTGGCGGCGCTGTCGCGGATGCTGGACGGCGGCGGGGTTGCGCTGGTTGCGGTGACGCATGTCCCGACCAACGGCGGGCTGGTCAATCCGGCGGCGGAGATAGGAAAGCTGACCCGTGCGGCAGGTGTTCCCTATCTGCTGGATGCCTGCCAGTCGGCGGGGCAGCGGGTGCTGGATGTGCAGCAGATCGGCTGTGATTTCCTGACGGCGACAGGGCGGAAGTACCTGCGCGGCCCCAGGGGGACCGGCTTCCTCTATGCCCGGCCGGAAGTCGCCGCGCGGTTCGAGCCACCGGTGATCGACCTGCACTCGGCCACCTGGACCGCCCGCGAATCGCTGGAGTGGCAATCCGGTGCCCGGCGGTTCGAGAACTGGGAGTTCAACGAGGCCGGGCGCATCGGACTGGGTGTCGCTGTCCATTACATGCTGGATGTGGGTATTGCGGAGATCGAGGCACGTGTGACAGGGCTGGCCGAACAACTCCGCGCGCGACTGGCCGAGACTGCCGGTGTGCGGGTGCACGATCTGGGGCGGGACCGCTGCGGAATCACGACCTTCACGGTTGACGGCATGGAGCCGCTGGCGGTGAAACAGGCACTCTTCGCCCGACAGATGAACGTCACCACCAGCACACCGAGCAGCACGCGGATCGACATGGAACGGCGACGGATCAGCGGACTCGTCCGCGCCTCCGTTCACTACTACAATACTGAAGTGGAGATTGACCGCTTCGTCGAAGCGGTCGCGGAGGAAGCTGGGAGGCAACAATGACACCCAAGGAACGGGCAGCGGCACGCGACAACGCCGTCAAGGCGGCCATGATGCAGGTACGTGCGATCGAGGTCGCGCAAGGGGTCACCCGCCAGTCCATCGCCGACATGCGCGATGTGCTGATCGAACTGGCCAAGCGCCGGGACCTGTTCCCGCTGGAGGACTTTCCGCCACCGGAGGCAACGACGGAGCGCAAGAACGCGCTTTATCGCCTGTCGGAGGATGCAGACCACCGTTTCGCGCTCTATGCACAGCTCTCCATGGGCGGCACCAACTCCCCGGCGCATGATCACACCACCTGGGCGGTGATCGTGGGCATGGAAGGCAAGGAACTGAACCGTCTCTATGATCCTGCCGATGATGGCGGTGTGGCGGAGAAGGACCAGTTCGTCGTCGAGGCCGGGACCGGGCTGGCGCTGATGCCGGACGATCTGCACTCGATCCATATCGACGGCTCCGAACCGGTGCTGAATTTCCACATGTACGGGCTGGCGCTGGAGCAGCTGGAGCATCGCCGCTACTACAAGCCCGAGACCGGTGAATGGAAGCATTTCCCCGCCTCCGAAGGCATTCGCGATCTGCCGATGCCGGCATGAAGAGCCTGACAGCCCCGGCGTTGCGCGCCCGTCTGACCGACGGGCAGGAAATCGCCCTGATCGACGTGCGGGAGGAAGGCGCCTTCTCCAGGGAGCATCTGTTCCTCGCCGCCTGCATCCCGTTGAGCCATCTGGAATTCCGCGCGCCGCGCATGGTGCCGCGTCGGACGGTGCCCGTGGTGGTGACGGACCATGGCCCGTCGGACAAGGGACTGGCGGAACGCGCCGCTACCCGGCTGGCGGATATGGGCTATTCGGATGTTTCCGTGCTGGTCGGCGGAACGGCGGGCTGGCGGGCGGAGGGATACGAGGTCTTCTCCGGCGTCAATGTCCCCTCGAAGGCTTTCGGTGAATTCGTCGAACATCACTACGACACACCACGTATCGAGGCGGCGGAACTTCAGCGGATGAAGGACAGCGGCATGGACCTCGTCATTCTCGACAGCCGTCCGATGCCCGAATTCAACCGCATGTCGATCCCCGGCGGTGTGGACTGTCCGGGGGCGGAGCTGGTCTATCGTGTCCATACGCTCGCCCCTGATCCGAACACCACCGTGGTGGTCAATTGCGCCGGTCGCACCCGTTCCATCATCGGCAGCCAGTCGCTGATCAATGCCGGCATTCCCAATCCGGTCATGGCGCTGAAGGATGGCACCATGGGCTGGCAACTGGCGGGACTGACCTGCGCCAGCGGGGAGACCGAACATGCGCCTGAGCCGGAAGGGGAGGCGCTGCAGGCCGCGAAGGACCGTGCCGCGCATGTCGCCGACCGCTTTGGTGTGCGCCGGACGGACAGCGCCACGGTGGCCCGCTGGCAGGCCGAGACGGACCGCACCACCTGCCTGCTGGACGTGCGCACGGTGCAGGAGTTCGAGGCCGGTCACTGGCCCGGCGCGCATCACGCACCGGGCGGACAACTGGTGCAGGCGACTGATGAATATGTCGCCACCCGCAATGCCCGGATCGTGCTGGCGGATGCGGAGGATGGCGTGCGCGCCACCATGACCGCTTCGTGGCTGATCCAGCTTGGCTGGACGGAC
Organism: Kordiimonadales bacterium IMCC3096; assembly: GCA_016865035.1. GTDB lineage: Bacteria > Pseudomonadota > Alphaproteobacteria > Minwuiales > Minwuiaceae > Minwuia. Next base: position 505,410 of record CP018227.1, on the reverse strand, counting down.
GTGCATGTGCTGGCCGAACAGCCGACCGCGCCGGAAGTCGGCCCGGTGGATGTGGAACCGGCCCTGTTCCGACCGGCGGAGACACTCTCGGTCGCCGAGATGCAGGCCGTCATCGACTCGGGCGAACCGGCAGCGGTCGTTGACCTGACGGAGAGCCTGACCTTCCGCAAGGGACACATTCCGGACGCCTACTGGACCGTGCGTTCACGCCTGACGGAGAGCATGGTGGCGCTGGCGCATGTCGGGCTGATCCTGCTGACTTCCCCCGATGGCCGATTGGCCCACTATGCGGCGCATGAACTGCGCGCCGCGCGGCCGGATCTGGTCGTCCGCGTCCTCGAAGGCGGAACCGCCGCCTGGGTCGCTGCCGGTCAGCCCATGGAACCCGGCCTCGACCGCGCCCTGACCGACACCGATGACGTCTGGTGGAAACCCTATGACCACCAGGGCGGCGTCCGGCAGGCGATGGAAGACTACCTGACCTGGGAAGTCGGTCTGGTCGAGCAGGTCAATCGCGACGGACTGGTCGAGTTCAGACGCTTCGATTGAACAGCCGGGTTGTGACCGGTCAATAGCCGAACATGTGGTCCAGGCTGAAGGCGATGCCGGGGCGAAGCAGGCCGTGGAAGCCGAACAGGCGACAGGTGGTGTCGCGGATCTGGACGTAGGCGTCCGGACCGGCGGCCTTCAGGTCAGCGGCGTCGAAGGTCTCTGACACGCGCCAGTGGCGGGAGCCACCGCAGGGAATCGCGATGCGCTTCGTCACCACCATTTCGCCCGCGCCGCTGAACAGGTTCAGGTCGGTGCTGGACTCCGGCGCCCAGGGCAGGGACGCCGGGTAGAGCAGGTGACACATGGCATCCGCCGTCTCGCCGCCCAGCCGCAGGAACAGGCGGGTGGAGAGGCCCGGCGGGCGACCGGAATAGGACTGCGGCTCGTCGCGGAAGACCAGCGGCATGTTGAACATGTGCGCGCCGAAGATGGTCTCGGCGCGATGGCCGCTGGCCCGCTGCTCGACCCGGGCGAGGGCATGCAGCCAGCCGTCCGCCTCGCCACCATCGCGGAAGTCATAGAGGAATTCCACGTGACCGGTGCCGGAGGGCAGTTCGGCGGCGGCTTCCTTCATCCAGGCATCGACATCGATGGCGATGGAGTCGCGGCGCGCGACCCGGCCGAGGAACTTCTCGGCAACGCAGGTACCGTTGGCGTCGATCAGGTCGGCCCGGATCGGCAGTTCCATCTGGGTATCCGCCATCGGCGTCGGCAGGCAGAAGGTCCGGAACTCATCCACCGGCAGCACCGGCAGGGGCATGATGTAGCCCTTCCCGAACAGGGGGGCGTTCTCCCGGATATCGGGGTCCGGTTTCAGGTCAACCCGTTCCACGTTCGCGTGCGCGATGCGGCGGCGGCCCGAGGCACGCTGGATCACCTCATAACGCGGACGGACGAAATAGCGCCCGGCCTGCAGTTCGATCTGATCGGGGAAGCGGGCATCGGGCAGCATGGCGCCGACATCGACCGCGACGGTTCCGAACGGGGGCACGCTCTCGTCGTAGGTGGTGACATCCTGGCCACCGACCAGGTTGAAACCGATCACCCCGGCGGGAATCTCGATCGGATGGCTGTTCTGCACCCAGAGGATCAGGTCCTCGTTCTCGTCGGGCGCAGGCACGCCGGAATAGAGGTCGGCGGGCCAGGCATTGGCGTCATGGGTACAGCTCAACTGCTCCGCCGCGTCGCCATAGACGTCCAGCGCATATTTGACGATCTCGTGCCCCCTGATGCGCACCGCATGCATGAAGAGGGTGCCCGCGAAATCGTCGAGGCCAAAGCGCTGCCGTACCTCGGCGCTGTCGATGGTGATGGTCTCGAACGGGCGGGTCAGAGGCTCTTCCCACTCCGCCAGCGTCACGCCGTCGCCGCTGATCAGACGGCACCAGAGTGCCGGATCCTCGGCCCCGTAGCCGGACCAGTAGTTGGCTGTGACGATGCGGGTGTGCAGGCCGTCGCCGTCGCGCAGGAAGCCGAAGTTGGTGGCGAAGTTCAGCGCATCCACGTAGGCCTTCGGCTGTGACAGCATGGTCTCGGGCAGCCGCAGCGGGTCCAGCGTCTCGATGCGCTTGCCGGTGGGCAGGATGTGTTTCAGGTGCTGCAGGAAGCTGCCGCCATCGAAGGCGGTGATCAGCAGCGTATCGAAATCGTCACCGATCTCGGTCACCGGACGCGCGGTCAGGCCAAAGGCTTCCCGGCCCACATGCTCGATCTGCTGCACCAGATAGGCGACAGGCGACAGCCCGGCCAGATCATGAAACACGTCCACCGTCTCCGCGTCGCCCAGCGGATCATAGATCGCGATCCGGCCCGCATCGGCCAGGGCGGCACGCCAGCCTTTCGCAAGATCGGCGGTGATCGGGTGGCCCAGCGCCTTGAACAGGGTCAGGCCGCCGGAGTTGTTGCCGGGACGCCAGCCCGCGCGGTGGTCGGCATTGCGGAACGTCTGGATATTGAGGGTCATGGTCGGACCTATCGCATGCTGCTTGCGCGACTGGCAAACGGGTTGAAACGCTTCAGCTTGGCGGAGACGCGGTGCCGCGCCTTCTCCTTGTCCGCTACCGCCTGGCTGGTCACCCAGTTGATCTGGATGGAGCGCCGGGTGCCCTCGAACGGTTCATGGCCGTGCCAGGAGGAATCCGAACGCTTGAAGATCAGCAGGTTGCCGGACGAAGGCTCGATCTCCTCCGCGAAGTCATTCAGGTCGGTGCCGGAGCGGAGCACGCGCAACCGCCCGCCTTCCGCCTGCCAGGGCGGATTGAGGTAGATCAGGACCGTGATCAGCTTGGTCTTCGAATCCGTGTGGATCTGCCCGTCCTTGCGCTGGGCCGCACCGCGCACGGTGCAGGTCATCGGACGGCCGGTCAGGTCGATGTCGAACTTCTCCGCGACGGCATCGCGGAAGTCATCCTGCGCCAGCCGCTCCAGCAGTTCGGCGAACCGGGGACCATATTCCAGTTCCTCGATGGGGAACGACCCCGGCAGATTCAGATCGGGAAAGTCTTCGGCGATTGATTCGAGTGTGTCGACGGGGACGAAGTTCTCCACCATCACATAGCTGTAAGGGTCGGTCTTCAGCGGGGTTTCCCGCAACCTCTCCATCTCGATCCGGGTCATCGGACCCTGTCCTCCTGGCTCATGCCGGCCGATCAGCGAGCCTGTCCCGCACGGCCTTGGCGACCATCGCGGTATCATCCAGCGGAGAGTAAGTCCAGTTTTCCAGCCTTCCCCGGAAGGGGCGGGTCAGTCCGTCGCGGCTGAGGGCATCGTGAAAACGGGCGAACTTGGCGTTGCCGCCTTCCAGATCGACCACGAAGACCGGCTTTCCGGTGGCGCAGGCCTCCGAGACCATATTGACGGAGTCGCCGGTCACGACCACCGCATCCGCCAGTCCCAGCCAGCCGAGGTAGGGGTTGTCGCCCTTGCCGTCGTGCCAGAGGTACGGCAGGTCATGCAGCGCCGCTCGCAACCTCTGCCCCAGTGCCGTGTCGGTCCGGCGGGAGGGGGTGAGCAGCAGTCCGGCACCGGTCTCTGCCACAAGCTGCCGCAGATCCGCCGCGAGCCGGTCGATCACGGCCTCCGTCATGCGGAAGACGCTGTTGTCCCCGCCGAGAGAGACCATCACATGCGGCCGGGGCAGGTCGCCGATGCCGGCCCTGAACCGTTCCGCTTCCTCGGCAAGCCGGGCCGGGCTCACACGTCCGAGCGCACCGTAGGTCTGGATCACGTTGGGGCCGGTCAGGCGGTCATGACGCGGGGCCACGACCAGGTCGAAACGCGCCGGCGAGACGCCTGGGTTCTGGAGCTGGACGCAGAATGTCGCGCCGCCCGAAAGCCGTCGGATGGCCATGGCCGGGGCCACGGTCTGACGCCCGGTCGCGATCAGCAGGTCCGGCCAGGGCGGGGTGAGGGGGTCGGAATCCGCAGCCAGCGACTTCAGCGGCGCGAGCCACAGTTGCGGCGGCAGGCTGCGCCATGGCTGCCGGATCGAGAGCTGGCGGAGCGATGGCGTGACGCCCAGCGCCTCAGCCAGGCCGAGACACTGGTTCACCATGCCCTGCTTGCCGTCGCACAGCGCCCAGGTCGTCGGCCGGAGGTCGGTATCGTCGCGTGTCATCCTGGCATTCATCCAAAAACGGAAACGCCGGAGCCAGCATGGCTGGCCCCGGCGCTCCACCGACGCCGAAGCGCCGGGATCTTCGTCAGCGATGTGATCGCAGGGAAATCCCTTACGACTGGTCGCCTTCGTTCTCGCCACCTTCCATGCGGGCCTTCAGGGCCGCACCGAGGATGTCGCCGAGGCTCGCGCCGGAATCGGAGGAACCGAAGTTGGCAACGGCTTCCTTCTCTTCCGCGAACTCCAGCGCCTTGACCGACAGGTTGACCCGGCGGGTCTTGTTGTCGACGCTGATGATGTTCGCATCGATCTTGTCGCCCACCGCATAGCGGTCGGGACGCTGCTCGGAGCGATCACGGCTGAGGTCGTTCTTGCGGATGAAGCCCGGCAGACCGGTCGAGGTCTCGACCTCCAGCCCGGCTTCCATGACACGCACGACGGAACAGGTGACGGTCTCGCCACGCTTCATCGACTTGGCATCGGCAAACGGATCGTTGTCGATCTGCTTGACGCCCAGGCTGATGCGCTCCTTGTCGATGTCCACGTCCAGAACCACGGCACGGACCATGTCGCCCTTGTCGTATTCGTTCATGGCCTGCTCGCCCGGGACATCCCAGGACAGGTCGGACATGTGGACCATGCCATCGATCTCTTCTTCCAGGCCGACGAACAGACCGAACTCGGTCTTGTTCTTGATCTCGCCCTCGACGATCGTGCCCTTCGGGTGGCTGGCGGCAAAGGCATCCCACGGATTGTCCATGGTCTGCTTCAGGCCAAGGCTGATACGGCGCTTGTCCGGATCGACCTCCAGCACCTGCACGGAGACTTCCTGGCTGGTGGAGACGATCTTGCCCGGATGGATGTTCTTCTTGGTCCAGGACATCTCGGAGATGTGGATCAGACCTTCGACACCCGGCTCCAGCTCCACGAACGCACCATAGTCGGTGATGTTCGTGACGCGACCGTCGAAGCGGACGTTGACCGGATACTTGGCGGCAACGCCGTCCCACGGATCCGTCTGCAGCTGCTTCATGCCCAGGCTGATGCGCTGGGTTTCCTTGTTCACCTTGATCACCTGGACCTTAATGGTCTCGCCGATCGTCAGCACCTCGCTCGGGTGGTTGACGCGACGCCAGGAAATGTCGGTGACATGCAGCAGGCCGTCGATACCGCCCAGGTCAACGAACGCACCGTAATCGGTGATGTTCTTGACCACGCCGTCGCAGACCATGCCCTCTTCCAGGCGCTGGATCAGCTCGCTGCGGGCTTCCGCGCGGGTCTCTTCCAGAACGGCGCGGCGCGACACCACGATGTTGCCGCGGCGGCGATCCATCTTCAGGATCTGGAACGGCTGCGGCGTGCCCATCAGCGGGGTCACGTCGCGGATCGGGCGAATGTCCACCTGGCTGCCGGGCAGGAACGCCACGGCGCCGGACAGGTCGACCGTGAAGCCACCCTTGACGCGGCCGAAGATCATGCCCTCGACACGCTCGTTGACCTCGTAGGATTTCTCCAGCTTGGCCCAGGCTTCCTCGCGGCGGGCCTTGTCGCGGCTGATGACGGCTTCGTGCATGCCGTTCTCGATCCGCTCCAGATAGACCTCGACCTCGTCACCGACCTTGACTTCGGCGGGACGGCCACCGACCTGGAATTCCTTCAGCGGAACCCGGCCTTCGGTCTTCAGGCCGACGTCAACAACGACAAAGTCGTGCTCGACGGCCAGGATGGTTCCGCGAATGACGGAGCCCTCAAGATTGCTTTCGGAGCCATAGGTTTCGTCCAGGAGGGCGGCAAAGTCCTCCCGTCCCGGGAACTGCTCGGCAGCTCCGACGGATACGTCGCTCATATAGTGATTTCCTTTCTCGCGGCCCTTCGCTGGGATTTGCCAGTTGCCTGGCTACGATCGGGCCGTTCGCACTCTGCAGGCGGGACATTCAGACCTCAGGCCTGACGCTCCAACCGCGCCGTAACCAGCTTACGGGCTGCGAAGAACGCGGCCTCTATATCCAATTCCGTTGTATCGAGCAAGTCCGCATCTGCTGCGGGTTTCAGCGGAGACGTGGCGCGGTTCGTGTCGCGTTCGTCCCGCGCGCGCAGATCCTGCAGCACATTCTCCAGCGTCACGTCGGTTCCGCGGGCCACCAGTTCGGCATGGCGCCGCGCCGCGCGCGCGGCCGCCGTTGCGGTCACGAACAGCTTTGCCGTCGCGTCCGGGCAGACCACCGTGCCGATGTCTCGCCCATCCAGCACCGCGCCTGCTGCCCCGTCGGGCGGTGTCAGGGCGAAGGCCTGCTGGAACGCGAACAGGGCATCGCGCACGGGCTGCAGGGCCGCAACCTTCGATGCCATGTTGCCGGTCGCTTCCTCGCGCAGGGCGGGGTCGGAGAGATCGCCGGGCGTGATGCCCTGCGCCGCAGCCACTGCCGCGTCGACATCGCTGCCATCTTCACCGGCGCGGATCAGCCGCAGGGCGGTCGCGCGATAGAGACCGCCGGTATCCAGATAGGCGAAGCCGAGATCCGCCGCCAGCCGCCGCGCCAGCGTCCCCTTGCCGGAAGCGGTCGGTCCATCGACGGCCACCACAGGTGTCATGCCTTGCCGTCCAGCCTGGCCTGCTGCATCTCGCTGCGGCGCACCTTGCCCGCATCGTCGCGCAGGGGCTCGTTCACGAACTCGAAGCTGCGTGGAATCTTGTAGCGCACCAGCCGCTCCGCCAGGAACGCCACCAGTTCGTCCTGGGAAATTCCGCCGGGCGCATCGACAATGCCATGGATGCGGTTGCCCAGATCCTCGTCCGGCAGGCCGATCACCACCGAGGAGCGGACGCCGGGGAACTGGTCGATCGCCGCCTCCACCTCCGCCGGATAGATGTTGGCGCCACCGGCCAGGATCATGTCCTTGCGCCGGTCGGTCAGATAGAGGTAGCCGTCGGCATCGACGTAGCCCATGTCGCCCAGGCTCTCCCAACCTCCCTCGATGGCTTTGCTCTCCGCGCCGAGATAGTGATAGGTCGTGCCGCGCCCGGTATCGGGGCGCAGGAAGACCTCCCCCACCTCGTTCGGTTCGCAGTCGGTGCCGTCCTCGCGCACCACCCGCATCGACGAGCCCTCGCGCAGCCGCCCGACGGAGCCCTTGCGCAGCATGGACTCATGACCGGTGATCCAGGTCGTGCCGGTGCCTTCGGTGCCGCCCATCAGCTCGAAGATGCGGTCGGGGCCCAGCCATTCGATGAAGACATCCTTCAGCCACACGGGGCAGGGGGCCGCCAGATGCAGCAGGACCCGCAGGCTGGACAGGTCGTAGCGGTTGCGCACCGCCTCATCCAGCCGCCAGATGCGCTGCATCATCGTCGGCACCATCATCATCCAGTTGATGCGGTACTGCTCGATCAGGGCCAGTGTCTGCTCCGCGTCGAAGCGGTCGGCGACCACGACGTGGGAGCGTTTCAGCAGCGCCTGGATGCAGAAGATGAAGGGGCCGTTGTGATACAGCGGCCCGACGACCAGGTGATTGTCGTGGTCCTGTTGCAGCAGCCAGCTGTTGTCTCCCCCGGCCAGCAGACCGGCATCGAAATCCCACAGCGGCGGCGAAGCCGCGACGATCAGCTTCGGACGACCGGTGCTGCCACCGGATGTCGGCGCCTTCCAGTAGTCGGCGATGATGTCGGGCAGGTCGCTGTCGTCGGCATTGTCATCGGGCATGAAACCGGTAGGCAGCGTGGGAGCGCCATTGGGCGTCGGCTCGCTTGTGCCAACCACCAGCGCAGATTTCGCCAGGTCGATGATCGCATCCCGCTCCATCTTCGGCAGCCGGGCGGAAACCGGCTGGGGAATGCCGCCAGCCTTCCACGTCGCGAAGGCAGCGGCCAGGAACTCGGCGCCATTGGGCAGGGCGATGGTGACCATGTCGTTGCGGCGCACACCCAGTTCGACATATTTCCGCGCCAGCCGGTTGGTCCAGCGATGAAATGCGGCCACCGTCCAGGTCTGCCCGTTGTGCGTGACCAGCGGCGCCTCCGGCTCTTCCTTCGCCCAGCGTGCCAGATTGGCTCCGAATGACAGTTCGACCATGATCCCAAATCCCTCCCCGAAGACCCGCAGAACCTATGCTGGCAGGGTTTCGGCTGGCAATGGGAAAGCGCGGGGTGCTGGTTTGTCCGCGGCTTGGGGATTTGTGATCGCGAATTGCTTCCGGGAAAGAAAGTGGCCCGCTGCCAGCGGTGCGTGAGGGGGTACGACCGAGGCAGCGGGCCGGGTTTTCAGAACCGGCGGACGGGTCATGGTCCCGGCGAGATCGGGTCGCAGGAGGGATTGAGGGTCCCGCCGGAACGCATGTCGTCCTTCTTGCCGGTTCGGGGCAGCCCGTCCGCATCACCGGCGGAGGGGGACGCCGTACGCGTGGTGCTGTTCGGACTGCCCGTCCCTGAGCCTGATATGTGAACTCGTGCAAAGCCCGCCAAGGGGCGGAATTGGGGCAATTTCAGGGCACACGCCAAGGTGAAGTGGCCATCACACATGGCGCCGCCCGTTGCGACCGTATTCCGGGAGATTCAGGACACGATTTGCGCTGCCCCCGAACCCCTCTATAACGTTCTGCATGAACACAAAATCCGCCCATCGGGCCAATGTCGGCCTGTTCGTGACCTGCCTGGTTGATCTCTATCGACCAACGGTGGGCTTCGCTGCCGTGAAACTGCTGCGGGATGCCGGTTGCACGGTCGAGGTACCGGAATCGCAGACCTGCTGCGGTCAGCCCGCCTACAATTCAGGTGACCGGGCGGATACGAAGGCCATCGCGCGGAATACAATCGCGGCCTTCGAGGATTTCGACTATGTGGTCGCGCCCTCCGGTTCCTGCGCCGGGATGCTGAAACACCATTATCCGCGCCTGTTCGAGGGGGATGCGGACTGGGAACTGCGGGCGAAGGCACTGGCGGCGAAGACACATGAACTGGTGTCCTTCCTGACCGATATCGCCGGAGTGACGGAGGTGGATGCCGCGCTGCAGGGCAGCGTCACCTATCACGACAGCTGCTCCGGCCTGCGTGAACTGAAGATCAAGGAACAGCCGCGCCGTCTGCTTGGCACGGTCGAGGGCCTGTCGCTGAAGGAACTGCCGACCGCCGAGACCTGCTGCGGCTTCGGCGGCACCTTCTGCATCAAGTATGCGGATGTCTCGGTCGAGATGGTCTCCCGCAAGGCGGAGGATATCCGGGCGACGGAGGCAGACCTGCTGCTGGCCGGGGACATGGGGTGCCTGCTGAACATGGCCGGTCGGCTGAAGCGGGAGGGTTCCGAGATCCAGGTGCGGCATGTCGCCGAGGTTCTGGCCGGCATGACGGATCGTCCCGCCATCGGTGAAACGGAGCAGATCTGATGCAGTCCGAAGCGCTCAACTTCAAGAATGCAGCGAAGGGGGCCATCGCGGACCCGAACCTGCGGCAGGCCCTCAGCAATCTGGAAACCGGTTTCGTCGCCGCACGTTCCCGGGCAGCCGCGGGGCTGGACGAGTTCGAGGCCATGCGCGATGCGGCGGTGGATCTGAAGAACCACATCCTGGCCAACCTCGATTTCTATCTGGCACGGTTCGAGGAACGGGTGGTGGCGCAGGGCGGCACGGTGCATTTCTGCGCCACGGCGGAGGAGGCGCGCCAGACCATCCTGGGTCTCTGCAAGGACTATGGCGCCAAGACGGTCACCAAGGGCAAGTCGATGGTGGCGGAGGAAATCGCCCTCAATCCCTTCCTGGAGGCCAATGGCGTCGAACCCATCGAGACCGACCTCGGCGAGTACATCATCCAGTTGGCGGAGGAACCGCCGAGCCACATCATCGGTCCCGCCGTGCACAAGACCAAGGACCAGGTCTCGGACCTGTTTCACGAGCATCACGGCAAGTACGGCAAGACCGAACGGCTGACCGAGCCTGAGGATCTGGTGAACGAGGCGCGGGAGATCCTGCGACAGAAGTATTTCGACGCCGACGTCGGGATCACCGGCGCGAACTTCCTGATCGCGGAGACCGGGTCGACGATCATTGTCACCAACGAGGGCAATGGTGACCTGACCCAGATGCTGACCCCGGCCCATGTCGTCATTTCCTCCATCGACAAGGTGGTGCCGACGCTGGAGGACGTCTCGACGATCCTGCGCGTGCTGGCGCGGTCAGCGACCGGGCAGGAGATGTCGGCCTACACGACCCTCTCGACGGGGCCGAAGCGGGACGGGGACCTGGACGGACCGGGTGGCTTCCATGTGGTGCTGCTGGACAATGGCCGCTCCGACCTGCTGGGCACGAAGAAGCAGGAGATGCTGCGCTGCATCCGCTGCGGTGCCTGCATGAACCATTGCCCGGTCTATCTGGCGGTTGGCGGGCACACCTACGGCTGGGTCTATCCCGGCCCGATCGGTGCGGCGCTGGACCCGCATTTCCTCGGGATCGAGGACGCGCATCACCTGCCGAATGCCTCCACCTTCTGCGGGCGCTGCCAGGAAGTCTGCCCCATGCGCATCCCGTTGCCCTCGATCATGCGGCACTGGCGGGAGGAAGCTTTCGAGAAGAAGATCAGCGCGAAGTCCGAACGCTACGGCGTGAAGACCTGGGCCTTCTTCGCCCGCCGCCCGAGGCTCTACCGCTTCGCCACCCGGATCGCGATGCGCCTGATGGGCCGTGCAGGTTCGGTGTGCGGCGGCCGCTTCGAGAGCCTGCCGCTCGCATCCGGCTGGACCCGTGGCCGCGACATGCCGGCACCGGAGGGGCGGACCTTCATGGACCGCTGGGCGGCTGGCGAGCGCTGATGACTGTCAGTGAAGACGCGGACCTGGTCTCCTGGCTGCAATCGGCGGTGCAGACCGGCGTGCTGCGCATGCATGTCAACTACCGCAAGGCCCGGCGCAACGGCGCCTTCCATCAGGCGCTGGTCGCGCGGGTGGGTCCCCGGGCGGTGAAGATCAGGGACCGGTTCCTGTTCGGGTCCTTCGCCCTGTTGCTGGTCTGGTTCGGCTTTGCCGAGGCCCTGGAACTGAACACCATCATGCTGCCGGTGGCGGGCTCCGAGATGTCGCTGGGGTCGATCACCTTCTTCGCCCTGCTGCTGGCGCTTGTCCTTGCCGGCCGGCGCTTTGTCCGTCCGCTGCAGGGACGCCTGCTGCATGAGGTCGTGACGAGCGATGCGGAACTGTTCGACAGCCTCTGGCGTGCCGGCGCGCTGGCCCTGATGGCCATGTCCGGCAGCGACCGCCTGTGCTCCTCGCCCAAGGGCGACTGGCGGCAGTTCGTCCGCCAGGCGCGTCTGTCTGCCGAATAGCGCGGGGCGGTCAGCCGATCCTGGCACCCAGCCCCGTCATGTGACCGACAAAATCCGGGTAGCTGGTGGCAATCGTTTCCGCGCCGGTCACGGTGATGGGCTTCTCGCAGAACAGGCCGAGTATCAGGAACGACATGCCGATGCGGTGGTCGTGTCCGGCGTCGATGGTGCAGCCGCCAGCCGGGGCCCTGCCGCCGGACCCGGTGACGGTCATGCCGTCCTCATGCTCCTCCACCGCGACACCCGTCGCCCGCAGCCCCTCGACCATGCGCGCGATGCGGTCGCTTTCCTTGACGCGCAGTTCCTCGATCCCGCGCATGACCGTCTGCCCCTCCGCCAGGGCCGCGGCGACGCAGAGGATCGGGTACTCGTCGATCATGGCAGCGGCATTGTCGGGCGGTGCGGTGGTGCCGTTCAGATGGTCGCCCCGGATCACCAGATCGGCCACCGGCTCGCCACCCTGGCTGCGCTGGTCCGTGAAGGTGATCCTGCCCCCCATCGCCTTGAGTACATCGAACAGCCCGGCGCGCAGCGGATTGATGCCGACATTGCGGATTGTCACGTTGCTGCCGGGGGAAAGCAGGGCGGCCACGGTCGCGAAGGCGGCCGACGACGGGTCTCCCGGCACCACGATCTGCTGTGGTGACAGTTCCGGCTGTCCGGTCAGGCGCACGGTGCGGCCCGCGCCATCCGGTTCGCTGACGACCTCCGCCCCGAACTGGCGCAGCATGTTTTCCGTGTGGTCACGGGACGGCTTCGGCTCCCGGACTGTCGTGACACCCGGTGCGTTCAGTCCGGCCAGCAGGATGGCCGATTTCACCTGCGCGGAGGCCACAGGCGAGTCATAGGTGATCGGCATGACTGTTTCCGGGCCGGTGACCGTCATCGGCAGGCGATCCCCCTCCCGACCCTGGAACCGTGCGCCCATCTGCTGCAGGGGCTTCGTCACGCGCCCCATGGGCCGTCCGGACAGGGATGCGTCACCGGTGAAGGTGGCGCTGATCGGATGCCCTGCGACCAGGCCCATCAGCAGGCGCGCACCGGTGCCGGAGTTGCCGAGGTCCAGCACGGTCTCCGGTTCCGCCAGTCCACCGACACCGACACCGTCGACCTGCCATTCGCCGGGTCCCAGCCGCTCGACCCTTGCACCCAGCGTGGCCACGGCGGCGGCGGTCGCGCGGACATCCTCCCCCTCCAGCAGTCCGGTGATGCGGGTACGCCCCACGGCGAGGGCACCGAACATCAGGGCGCGGTGGGAGATCGACTTGTCCCCCGGCGCGGTGAGGTCGCCGCCGAGGGTGGTTTCATTCAGGGGATGGGCTGTCAGACTGGTCACGGAGGGTGGGCCTTGTACTTCAGGTATCGGGGGCTGGCAGCGCGATAGCACAGCCGCAGGCACCTTGCCACGACTGCTGACTTGAATGGCTGAAATGAAGACTTATTTTCATGTGTGACGGGTGCCTATCGCTGGGCCCGTCTGTGGAGGCCGAGAGGTCTCCGGTCATGCTCGCTTAACCGACAAGGAGATGACGGTACATGTCCAGGATGTCCCTGTTCAACAGTCCGCACCTGCTGGGCTTCGATCATGTGGAGCGTGTGCTCGACAGGGTCGCGAAGTCCGCGAATGACGGCTATCCGCCCTACAACATCGAACAGACCGGCGAGAATGCGCTGCGCATCACGCTGGCGGTCGCAGGTTTTGGCGACGGTGACCTCAGCGTCACGGTCGAGGAAAACCAGCTCGTGATCCGGGGCCGCCGGACCGAGGAGGAGGATGAGCGCATCTTCCTGCATCGCGGCATCGCTACCCGCCAGTTCCAGCGGGCCTTCGTGCTGGCCGAGGGGATCGAGGTGCATGATGCACAGCTCGACAACGGTCTGCTGCACATCGACCTGCAGCGCCCGGTGCCCGAGACCCTGGTGAAGACAATCCAGATCAGGGCCGGCAAGTCCGGTTCCCGTTCCGTGATCGACAATGCGCCGGAGAAGGAGGCTGCAGATGACTGACCCGTTCGAAGCCGTCCGCCAGATCACGCCGGAGGCACTGGCCATGCTCGGCCAGCCGCAGATCGCCTATGTGAAGCCTGTCGAGACCGAACAGGGCCTCAAGGGCTTTGGCATCTTCTCCGCCAGCGGCCAGCAGGTCGGCGTCGCCCCCACCCGCGAGACCGCCTTCATCGCCGTGCGTCAGCACGAGATGCAGCCGGTCCACGTGCACTGAGGCTTCGCGCGCCTTACACCGTCATCAGCTTTGCCAGGTCGTCGAGCATCGGGATGATCCTGTCCTCGCCTTCCGAGGGCAGGCCGAAGACCAGACGCTCGACGCCTGCATCGCGATAGGTGGCGATGCGTTCGGGCTTCTGGGAGGCTGCGAAGATGCTGACGGGCAGGTCGTCCGGCTCGCGGCCCTCCGCTGCGGCCATCTGCCGGAACTGCGACAGGCTTTCCATGATGTCCCAGCCACGACCGTCGATCGGCATCCAGCCGTTGCCGTAGCGGATGGCGCGTTTCGCCCCCACAGGGAAGCCGCCTCCGAGGATGATGGGCGGATGCGGCTTCTGCACCGGCTTCGGCCAGGTCATCACGGGATCGAAGTCGACGAACTCCCCGTGGTACTCGGCCTTGTCCTGGGTCCAGATCAGCTTCATCGCCTCGACCTTCTCTCGCATCAGCCTGAAGCGGGTCTTGAAGTCGGTGCCGTGATTGGCCATTTCCTCGGCGTTCCAGCCACCGCCGATGCCCAGCATGAAGCGCCCGTTGGAAATCATGTCCAGCGATGCGACCTCCTTTGCCAGCTGCAGCGGGTCACGCTGAACCACGAGGCAGATGCCGGTACCGAGCAGCAGCTTGGTGGTCACCGACGCGGCGGAGGCCAGGGCAACGAAAGGGTCGATGACGTCGTAATACTGCTTCGGCAGCTCAGCGCCGCCGGGCCAGGGTGACAGGCGCGAGGCCGGTATGTGCGAATGCTCCGGCATCCACATGGAATCGAAGCCGCGGGCTTCCGCCTCTACAGCCAGTTTCGCCGGACTGATCGAATAGTCCGTCGCGAACATCATCACGCCGAATTTCATGGTTTCCTCCCCAATGCGTCTGCGAAAGCCTAACGCACGGGAGATGGCTGGCAAGCGTGTCGGTGCTCAGACCTCGCGCCAGCCCCAGGCATCCGCATGATCGGCGCGCAGGCGATACCCCTTGTCCAGCAGCAGCCAGGCGACGGTGCGGCGCTCGGGTGCGTCCAGATGCTTGTGCTCGTACTGGATCAGGCGCGGCCAGATACCGGCTTCGGCCAACATGTGGATGATGGCCCCGTCATAGCCTTCCGTATCGATCAGCACGATGGTCGGCGGCTTGGCGATTCCAGCCGTTTCCAGCGCCTGCCCGATCGGCATCACCGGGACGTGCGTCATCTGGATCAGCCCGGAAATCTCCGCCTGGGAAATCGACGGATCATATGTCCTCAGAATCCGGACAAGGTGGTCCCGGTCGAAGGAGGCGATGCCATCGGAGACCGTGCGGCCAAGTCGTTCGGAAGCAGTGTCGCGGTCCAGCGTGAACAGGGATCGTTCACCGGATTCGCGGTCGATGGCCGCCTGCAGGCATGTCACCTGCGGCACGTCGGCATATCGGGCGGCGAGGCGGGCGAAGGCGGGGCCCTGGGGTTCGATCAGCAGGGCCGCCGTGAACCGCTCCGGATTGCCATGCAGCAGCTTGCCCACGGGGTCGTTGGTCGCACCGTCGTTGGCACCGACCTGGACCAGTGTCAGCAGTTCGTCGGAGGCCATCGCGTCGCGCACCAGATCGGCGAAACCGACATCTGGCAGGCGCCACTGACGCAGATAGATCGCGGGGTTGCGGATGAGCGCCTTCAGGGAGAACCTGATTCCCAGGGTGCGCTTGATCTTCCTGATCATGATGCGTCGCTGGCATCCGGTCCGTCGGACACGGGCTCCGGGCCATCGTCCCAGTAGTCGGCGATCCAGGGGGTCGGCAGGCAGTGCCGGTGCGGTCGCCCCTTCGGCCGGTAGCCGTCCAGGGCCTGATCCGGGTCGGGGAAGCCGTGAAACACCAGAATGCGGGTGCCCGGCGGGATCTGTGGCGTCTTCATCAGGTTCAGCGGGAAGGCGGGAATGGCGTGACGCTTGAAGCTGGTGGCCCATTCGGCGGGCCAGTAGTACTTCTCCCCCAGCCCGTAGGTCAGGTAGGTCTGCGGCGGGCGGAAGTTCGCCATGGCCCACTCGGCCTCCGCATAGAACTTGTCGACGATGAACTGCGTCGTGCCTGCGGTCCAGCGGAACACCGAGGAATTTCCGACGTCCGGGCGCTTCTTGAACACCTGATGACCCTGGATCCAGTTGTGGATGATGCAGCGCTTGCCCGGCATGTATTCGAAGAAGCAGTCGATATTGTCGATGATCAACAGGTCGAGGTCCAGGAACAGGCATTCACCCTGCATGTTGCCCATGCCGGTCTGGAACAGGCCGAGCTTCATCCACGGCGTGTAGTAGTATTTCTCCGGCATGCGGATGTCGGGCAGGGGAAAGGCCTCGATCCCCGCGTCCAGACCCTTCGGGTCCTCGGTGAAGCACAGGAACCGGAAGGGTCGGTTGAGGTTGCGCGCCACGGCCCGGTGCAGGCGGTTCACGAACAGCGCCGGATAGCGGTCGCCCCACTTCAGGGTGACGATATTGACCTGTTCCATCGGCTGACCGGTCCCGTTTCGGAAAGAAGCTGTCTCCTACATAGCCCGAAGTGCCGGACCAATGCGACAAATGCCCCTGCCGACGGACTGCTCAACCATTGAACAGGACACCGGTCCGGTTTCCTGCGGCTGTCAGGCCGGCGAGGTGCAGCATGTGCCAGCCCAGTACCAGATTGCTGCTCAGCACCGGCTTGCCGATCAGCGCCTCCGCCTCGGCAATGATCGAAAGGCTGCGCAGGTTGGTGCAGGACACGAACACGGCATCCATTTCCGCCCCGGCGTCCATCTCGCGGATGGCCTGCAACAGGCTGTCCGAGGTGATGCGGGCGACGGTTGCCTCCTCTGCCTGTTCGAAGGACGCGAAGGCACTGATCTCCAGTCCGTTCTGCTGCAGCAGGTTGCGCATGGCTTCCGAAACCTCTGCCACATAGGGCGTGATGAAGCCGATGCGCCGGACGCCCAGGTGCGCGGCGGCGGCCAGCACGGCGGTGATCGGGTCGGTGGTCAGCGTGTTGGGGTGGACCTGCCGGATCAGCACGCTGACAAGCTGCTGGCCGATGATCGTGGCCCCCGAGGTGCAGCCATAGCCGACCACGGTCAGCGGACTGGCCGACGGCAGCAGGGCGGCCACCTGAGGCAGCTCCGCCTTCATCTGCATCAGTGTTTCACGGGTGACGGCGAGGCCGCTCGGGATGCGGCTGTGATACAGCGCGACACCGGGCTGGCTGAACATCGGCCCCAGTTCCGGTTCCATGGTTTCATCGTTCTGCAGCACGATCAGACCGAACCGCGCTGCGGCACCCGCGCCACCGTCAAGCTGATAGGAAAGGCTCATGTCGCAGCCTCCAGGACCGGCAGCTCGGCTGGCGCACGGCGCGACAGCAGTTCGGGTTCACCGTCGCGAATCACCAGATTCTCCTCATGCACCATGATCCGTCCCTCCGCCAGGACCATGCTGGGTTCCAGGGTCATGACCATGCCGGGCTGCATGACCGTATCGTCGAAGCCGATGATCGACGGCGATTCCGTCAGCTGCATGCCCAGGCCGTGGCCATAGCGCCCGACATCGCCGGTATCCTGTCCGATGACGGCCTGCATGGTGCGGTGCAGCTCGGCGCAGGTCACGCCCGGCCGCGCGACAGCAAGTGCCGCATCGGTGGCGCGGTGCAGGGTGCGGTAGCCCGCCCGGGCGGTCTCGTCTGCGTCGCCAAAGGCAAAGTTCCGGTCGAAGTCGCAGTGATAGCCGCGCAGTGTCGCGCCAGTGTCCAGCATCAGCACGTCACCCGGCTGCAGCGGGCGCGCACCGGGGGGCGAGATCACGTCCGGATAGCCGCCCGGACCGGCCCCGCCGACCAGATAGGGCACGTCGTCGGCTCCGGCACGCAGCAGTGCGACGCGAAACGCGCGGAACGCCTCCGACAGGGGCTGGCCGATATGAAACAGCTCCGGGGCCTTGTCGAAGGCATCGGAGGCAATGGCGCAGATGTGCCGCAGCACATCGATCTCGGCTTCCGACTTCACCATCCGCAGGTCCCGGACCAGCGGCGTGCAGTCGGTGAAACGGGTGCCGGGCAGGCTGTTCCGAAGCCGCTCGAAATCCGTCAGCGCCATGCGCAGGCTGCTCTCCCGCCCCATCGGCATGCCGACCACGGCAAAGCGTTTCAGGACATCGCCGAGCAGGCTGATCCCGTCATCGGTTGCGTGAGGTGACGACCAGGTCCGAATGTCGTCGATCCAGGTCTCGGCCATCAGGGCCGCTCCGATCTCCGGCACGATGGCGATCGGTTGACCCTCGCCGGGGACCACCAAGAACCAGGGGCGCGTCGGGCTTTGCCAGAACAGGGTGCGGAAGCCTGTGAAGTAGCGCACCTCCGCCTCTGTCGTGAAGAACATGGCGTCCAGACCGGTTGCGCGCATGGCGCGCTGGGCGCGGACCAGACGCCCCTCGAACTCCTGCTTCGGGAAGTCGGCTTCAGTCATCCGCCGCCCCTTCCGAGACATAGAGCAGGACCCGTGATCCGGCATCGAGACCGAATGTTTCGGGCTGCGCCAGAGCCTGCCGCAAACCGGTCAGACCGCCGGTGCCGGAGGGGCTGGAAGCGAGCCCCTTCGCCGCCAGCCAGGCCGTCGTTTCATCTGCCTGTGCATCGGTCACGGTCATGAAGTTGTCCGCCGCCTCCGCCAGATACTTCAGGGCGAGGTGGGACGGCTCCTTGCAGTCCAGCCTGCCCATGCAGGACGCCGCGCCGCTGGTGGTCACCGGGCGCCCGTCGCGAATGCTCTCGATCAGCGCCGGTGCCCGCGACGGTTCCACCACGATGATCCGCGGGTCATCACCCCATGCCGCACGCGCGGCGGCGGCTGCCGCCGCGGCCATGCCCCCGACCCCGGCCTGCAGGAAGATGTGCGTGGGTGGCGCAGGCACGTCATCCGCCGCCTCTGCCCCCATGATCAGATAGCCCTCCATGACATCACGGGCGGGGGTGCTGTAGCCGACCCAACTGCTGTCGGAGAGCAGGTTCCAGCCCTCCGTCTCCGCCAGGCGCATCGCCTCCGCCATGCTGTCCTCATAGACCGCGCCATGGCGGATCACCCTGGCCCCCTTGGCCCGCAGCCGGTCGGCGAACCCCTCCGGTACTGTCTCGGCCAGCAGGACCACGGCCGCCGCACCGAACAGCGCCGCGCCCGCCGCCATGGACAGCCCGTGATTGCCCGCGCTGGCACAGACATAGGTGGTGCCGGAAAGCGCGGTGTCATGCGCCGCGGCCTTGCCTGCCCGAACCGCGTTGTCCGCTGCGCGCGCAATGGCGAAGGCGGCCCCCAGCGCCTTGAAGCTGCCCAGACCCATGCGCGTGCGCTCGTCCTTCAGCCACAGGCTGCCGATCCCGAGGTCGCGCGCCAGGTCATGCCGGTCCAGCAGGGGTGTCCGGTGTGCTGCGGGGCAGAGCGTGAAGAGCTGCTGTGCGGCGCGTGCATCGGTTACGACCTCGCCATCCGCCATGCTTCCGCCTGTCTGGATCTCCGGCGGCAGGCCCTGTCCGCGCCAGGGGTTCAGAAGCACTTCGGTTTCGGTCTCGGTCATGATCGCCATTTTCCCCTTGTCGGCCATGCGCAACGCGGCGGGTGACACCTCCCCCGCAACACGGGCAGAATGGAGGGATGCTAATGGGGAGGACATCCAGATGACACACGAATTCAAGGCAACCAGCTTTGCCATCGGCGATGACGGTATCGCGCGGTTCACGATGACGCGTGGTGACATTCTCAATCCGCTGACCCAGGACCTGCGCAACGACTTCGTCGCGATGCTGGATCAGGTGCAGGGCAACATGGACGTGAAGGCACTGATCATCGCGGGGGAGGGGCGTGCATTTTCCGCCGGCGGTGACGTGAAGGGCATGGCGAAGCGGGAGTTCGCTGATCCTTCCGTGGCGCAGCAGCGGATGTATTCGACGCACACCTGGCTTGAGCGGCTGTGGAACCTGGACTGCCCGGTGATCGCTGTGGTGGATGGTCTGGCCTACGGCGGCGGTTTCGCCTTTGCCCTGCTGGCGGACTTCGTCTTCGCCGGTCCGAAGGCACGCTTCTGTTCGGTCTTCGGCCGGATCGGCCTGATGCCGGACCTGGGTCTGGTCTACACGCTGCCGCGCGTGGTCGGCATGCAGGCGGCCAAGGATCTGATGTACACCTGCCGCTCCATCGATGTGGAGGAGGCGAAGTCGATGGGGATCGTCTATGCGGTCCATCCCTCCGAAACGCTGATGGATGAGGTCGAGACCTTTGCCGGGCGGCTGGCCCAGGGGTCGAAGGCGGCCATGTCGGTGACCAAGCGGGCGGTGAACAAGACGTTCGAGGCGTCCTATGCCGAGACCGTGACGGCGGAGTCCACCGGGCAGCCGCTGCTGTTCACGACGGAGTTCCACCAGGAGGCCACACGTCGCTTCGTGTCCAAGGAACCTTCGCTGTATGACTGGGACCGCATGAGCAAGTCCGGCTGATCCGTTTCGCGATCCGGGCAGCTTTCGCGCACGCGCCAAGGGGGAGGAAGAGAGTTTGAGCAGCAACGCGACCGATGTGGAGATCATCGACGTCAGGCCACATCACAAGTTCGACGACGGTGCGCTGGCCGCCTACATGGCGGAACATGTGGACGGCTTCAGGGGGCCGCTGACCGTGCGGCAGTTCCAGGGGGGCATGTCGAACCCGACATACATCCTGGAGACACCCACCAAGCGCTATGTCATGCGCAAGAAGCCGCCGGGCGAACTGTTGAAGTCGGCGCATCAGGTCGACCGCGAATACAACGTGATGAAGGCCCTGAAGGGCGCCGACGTGCCGGTGCCGGAGGTCTATTGCCTGTGCATGGATGACGCGGTGATCGGCCAGGCGTTCTACATCATGGAGCATGTCGAGGGGCGCGTGCTGATCGACCCGGCCGTGCCGTCGTTCAGCAAGGAGGAACGTGTCGCCCTCTATGACGACTGGCTGCGGGTGCTGGCCGCGCTGCACATGGTGGATCATGAAGCGGTGGGACTGGCCGACTTCGGGCGCCCCGGCAACTACTACTCCCGCCAGATTTCCCGCTGGTCGAAGCAGTATGTCGCCTCCGTCACCGAGGAGATCCCGGAGATGGATGCGCTGATGGAGTGGCTGCCGGCCAATACGCCGGAGGCCGAGGAGGTCTCCATCGTTCATGGCGACTACCGTATCGGCAATTGTGTCCTGCATCCGACGGAGCCGAAGGTGGTGGCGGTGCTCGACTGGGAGTTGTCGACACTGGGCCACCCGCTGGCCGACCTTGCCTACTGCTGTCAGGAATATTACGGCCACGCGGCGGCTGGCGGATTTGCCCACCTCGACGACCCGCGGGAGATCGGCATACCGACGGAGGACGAGTTCGTCGCGCGCTATTCGGAGCTGACCGGGCAGGGCGAGATCACCAACTGGCCCTTCTATATCGCCTATACGCTGTTCCGTTCGGCGGCCATCGTGCAGGGCGTCTACAAGCGCGGGCTGGATGGCAACGCCAGTTCGGACTCGGCGATGAAGTTCGCCGGATATGCCGAACAGCGCGCCAAGTGGGCCTGGGATGTGGTCAGGAAGGCCGGTCTCGCCTGACGGCAAGGTCAGACCAGATTGCGGAATGCTCTCTTCCCCCCTTGCGGGGAAAGGGAACCCGGTCTCACGTCTGATCGCTGTGCAGGGTCTTGCCTCACCCCGCCTTGCGTTCCATGTCCAGCAGCGCCTGCTTGCGTTCCAGTCCCCAGCGGTAGCCGTGCAGCTTGCCGTCCGCGCCGATGGCACGATGGCAGGGGATGGCGATGGAGACGGGGTTGAGGCCGCAGGCGCGCCCGACGGCGCGGGAGGCCTTGGGCCTGCCCATCATCTCCGCCACCTGCGCGTAGCTGCGGGTCTCGCCGTAGGGGATGCGCATCAGCGCCTGCCAGACCTGCCACTGAAACGCGGTGGCGCGGACATCGAGCGGCAGCGACGGGTTGGGGCCGCGCTGGTCCAGATAGGCGACCAGGTGTTTCAGGGCGTCCTCCAGTCCCGTCCGGTCCTCCGTCAGCAGGGCACCGGGATATTCGATCTCCAGATCACGGGCCAGCCTTGCCGTGTCGTCACCCAGATAGACGGCGGAGACGCCCTTCGGCGTCGCGGCGGCGAGCACGAGGCCAAGATGGCTTTCGGCAAAGGCATAGTTCATGGCGATGCCGGTCGCACCCCTGGCATAGGCACCGGGTGACATGCCCAGGGTGCGGTCAGCACGCTCATAGACCCGGCTGGGGGAGCCGAATCCGGCCCCGTAGACCGCATCCGCCACGCCATTCCCGGCCCGCAGTCCGGCCTTCAGCCGCGCCGTGCGCCGGGCGTCCGCATAGTCACGGGGCGAGACACCGAGGGCGCGCTTGAACGACTTCTGGAAATGCTGCGGGTTGAACCCGGCACGGTCGGCGAGGGCGGTCAGCTCGGGGACGGCGGCGTCCTGCTCCAGGCTGCGGTCGATGCGGCGCGCCGCATCCTCCACCGCCGCCATCATCGGATCCACCATGTCCAGCCGCTCCGGGTGGCAGCGGCGGCAGGGCCGGAACCCGGCACGCTCTGCAGCGGCAGGCACATCGTAGAAGCTGACGTTCTCCCGCTTGGGGCGGCGTGCGGCGCAGCCGGGACGGCAATAGACGCCGGTGGTCTTCACGGCAAAGACGAAACGGCCATCCATCTGCGCATTGCGCTCGCAGACGGCGGTCCAGCGGTCCTGTTCGGTCATGCTGTCCTCCTCGGTTGTGTCAGACACCATGATCCTCCCTGCGCTGGCGCTCTATCCGCCGCTTGTGGCCAATGTCAGGCTGCCGCCGAGCCTTCGACCTCCCGGCGGTGCACGCCCCATGCGACAGGCACGTTCACCGGCAGATCCATCATGATCTGGGCGTAGGCCTTGCCCTGGTTGTCGGTGCGCAGGCTGGCGATGCCGCCGCCACCCAGCGCGTCATGCAGGAAGAAGTTCATCGCCCCGATGCCGGGCAGGTCATAGCGGTCGACACGGATCTCGCCGTCGAAGACATGCGCGAAATAGGACCCGACGATCTCCGGCGTCAGCACCTCCCGCAGCAGCGGCAGGTACTCCGGCGCGCGGGCCACGATACCGATGTTGGCGTGGGAGCCCTTGTCGCCGGAGCGGCCATGCGCGATGGCGAGAAGGGGCACTTCCACCGTCGGGCCGTCGGCAGCCGCGGCCGCGACCGGTTCCGGGCGCGCGATCAGGGACGGGTCGAAGGCGCCATCCGTGGGAATGGAGACCCCGATCTCTTCCCCGTCCAGCAGCACCTTCACGTCCAGGTCGGCCTTGGGCACGAGACAGGAGAACAGGCGGATCACCGGCTGGGCCTTGGGGCGACCGCCGCCGAAACCGGTGGTGCCCTGGCTGAAGGAAGTGCCGGCCGGCGCGATTTCCTTGGCGAACATCGACAGCGCCTTGGCGTCCGGGTGTTTCACGGCCAGTTTCATGATGGCTTCACGGGCAGCGAGTGCGCGGGAGTTGGCGCCATACATGGACTCGCCACCCAGGACCTCGACACTGGTTTCGGTGTAGTCGCCCATATTGCGCTCCGCCAGCATGCGGCGGGTGCGTTTCAGGATCGCTTCGGCTGTCTTGCGGCACTTGCCGACGGCATCCCAGCCGCCGATGACCATGGTCGCCACGGCCTTGAAGCCATCCTGGAACGTGGCCGAGACCTTGTAGTGCGGGGTGGGCGGCAGGCCCTTCGTGCCGGTGACCCGGACCCGGTTCTGCCCGACCTCCGTCACCTCGACCCGGGTGAAGTCGCAGGTCACGTCGGGCAGCATGTAGGCCGCCGGATCGCCGATCTCGTAGAGCAACTGTTCCTTCACCGTGCCCGGCACGACGATCCCGCCGGTGCCATCGGGCTTGGTAACGACAAAGCTGCCGTCGGCGGCACATTCGGCGATGGGATAGCCGATGTCATCCCAGTCCGGCACGTCCTGATAGTCGGTGAACAGGCCACCGGTGGCCTGCGCGCCGCATTCCAGGATATGGCCGCACAGGCTGCCTGCGGCCAGCAGGTCGTAGTCGTCATCGGCCCAGCCGAATTCGTGCATCAGCGGACCCAGTGTCACGGCGGAATCCACGGCCCGCCCGGTGACCACGATCTGGGCCCCGGCGTCCAGCGCCCGCGCGATGGGGATGGCACCGAGATAGGCGTTGATCGACCAGCACTTGTCGGGGAACGCGGCACCGGAGAACATCTCCGTCACGCCAGCGGCACGCAGGGCTTCCTCCTGCGGCAGCAGGTCGTCGCCTTCCACGTGCGCAACCTTGATCTGCACCCCGGCCTCCGCCGCCAACTGGCGGATGGCCTCGGCGCAGGCGGCCGGGTTGACGCCGCCGGCGTTGGAAACGACACGGATCTTCTTCTCCGCGATTTCCCGGATCACCTGTTTCAGGGCCACGGCAACGAAATCCACCGCATAACCGGCGTTCGCGTCCTTGGCGCGCATCCGGGCCATGATCGACATGGTGATCTCGGCCAGATAGTCGAAGACGAGATAATCGACCTCGGCACGGCGTACCAGCTGCGGTGCCGCAACGCCGGAATCGCCCCAGAAGCCGGATGCGCCGCCGATACGGATGATCTTGTCAGTCATGAATTCCTCCCCCGGAAGACACTGAAATTAGCACGCGTCAGTCGGCGCCGCCAACCGGTGTGCCGCCTGGTGTCTACGAAGTGACCTTCTGTTCGCGATAGACGATGTAGAGGCCGCTGCAGACGATGATCCCGGCCCCGATCCAGGTCCAGTGGTCGGGGAAGGTGCCGAAGACGAAGTAGCCCAGCAATGTCGCCCCGATGAGCTGGCCATAGCCGAAGGGGGCCACGACGGAGGCACGGGCATGCTGGAACGCCTTCACCACGAAATAGTGCCCGAAGCCACCCAGCGCGCCCATCGAGATGAACAGGATCCAGTGCCAGGTGGAGCGCGGCACCTCCATCCCGTTGATCAGCAGGAAGCTGGCGATGATGCAGCCCACCAGCGCGGTGTAGGTGATCGTGGTCTCGGGCGTATCCTCCGCCGAGATCTTGCGTGTCAGCACCTGATAGAAGGCGTAGCAGATGGTATTGCCGATCAGCAGCAGCGTGGCCCAGTGGAACTCCGCATGGCCGGGCCGGATGATGATCAGCGCGCCGGCGAAACCGACGCATACCGCAACCCATCTGCGCGCACCCACCTTCTCGCCCAGGAAGGGTACGGACAGCGCCGTCAGCAGGATCGGGCTCGTGAAACTGATCGATGCGGCGAGGGTAAGGTCAACGTACTGCAGCGCGAAGAAATACAGCGCCGTGCAGGAAAACAGCAGCAGCGAGCGGATGCCCTGCACCCCTGGCCGGTGGGTGATGAACAGGGACATGCCGAAGCGCGGGGCGAAGGCCAGCACCATGAAGATGAAATGGCCGGCGTATCGCGCCCAGACGATCTGGCCGTAGGGGTAGCCCTGCTCCCCCAGGTACTTCACTGTCGCATTCATCGGCGGGAACATGGAAATGGCCAGGCACATGAACAGGATGCCTGTCATGGCGCTCGGCTGCCAGATGACAGTCCGCGCTGACTTCCCCGTCGACTCGTCGTTGGCGATGGTCATTGGTGTGAACCGGATTCAATATCACGCATCGGCCAGTGATAACGCGTTCTCGGCGTCAGCAAGCATGCGCATATCGCAGGCGTCACAAACGCTGTGCGGGACCGTTGACGGGCGTCAATAGACGTCACCGCCCTGGAACACACCGGCAGAGACACAGAACGCGCGCACCTCGCCGCTCTCCAGCAGGGTACTGCGTCGGGCCCAGTATTCGGCCTCCGCCACCAGCAGGGGCTGCAGGGTCGGGGCGTCGGGACCGGCTTCCTTCAGGATCGTGCCGACCTGGCTGAAGGCGTCGCGAATGCCCGCCAGATAGGCATCCGTGATGTCGGTGAAGTCCGGCATCGTGAATCCGATCTCATACAGCCAGTCACGGGCGGTCTGGGGGTTCAGCAGATACATCGGTCGCGGCTCCATCGCCGACCAGACCGCAACTTCGGGGCATTCCGGGTCGTCACCGGTCAGGAACATGTCGGTGAAGACCAGACGACCGGTCGGCTTGAGCAGATGAAACACGTGATCGAACAGGTGCTTCTTGCGGCGGACCGCCATGAAGCTGTCGCGGGCGATCACCGCGTCGGCATAGCCAAGGCGCAGCCCGGTGTCGTTGAGTTCGCGCCGGTCCAGCTTCACGCTGGCGCCGGTCTTCTCGATCCACGCGGTGCCGTGATCGATCAGGCCCATGTGATCCTCGAACGCGGTGACCGTGGCGCCGGTCTGCTGCGCCAGCCGTGCACCGATGCCGCCAAGACCGGCCCCCAGTTCGACGACGCGTGAATCCTTTTCAAGCGGCAGATCGCTGTCCTGTTCCAGTGCCCGGAACATCCGGTTCACCATCGCCTCACCGCCCGGCCATACCAGGCCGTCGCCGAACAGCCGCTGGACCAGCTCCACCCGTGCGGCGGGCCAGATGGCATCATCGACTGCAGGTTTGGATTGCCGATGCACCTCGCTGCCCCTGGATGCGGGGCCGGACAGCGAATCGGAATCCCACCACGCGGCCAGCTTTCCGAACAATCCGTTGCGCGATCCGCCGCCTGGAGATGCCAATCTCTTGTCAGCCGTCAGTGGCACTGCATCCGACTCCGTACCTGAATGAAACCAGCGGTAGATTAGGAGCGGGCCGGTTAATCCCCCGTAAACCCGTGTGCCAAGCCGTCGTGAATTGGCCGCGACCCCGGAAATGTGATCGCTCCCGTCGCCACGCACGGCGGTTTCCCGTCAAGTGCCGTTGCCGAGGACCCTGTCCAAGCTTATGTTGAATCCGGCCAGCGTGCGGCAATCGTTTTTTTGGGGAGTTCGGCGCCGACGGCACGAAGAAAAACTTGCGGAACCAGGTATCAGATTAAATGACCAATACTGCTGAGATTATCGAACCGCGCGAGGGGCATCGCGAGGTTCTGGAATCGGTTGTCGTGCGCTTTGCGGGCGACTCCGGTGACGGGATGCAGCTGACGGGGAGTCAGTTCACCCAGTCCACTGCGCTGGCGGGCAACGACCTGGCCACGTTCCCGGACTTTCCGGCCGAGATTCGCGCACCTACCGGCACGACCTTCGGCGTGTCGGCATTCCAGATCAATTTCGGGGCGCGCCGCGTGATGACGGCGGGCGACCAGCCGGACGTGCTGGTGGCCATGAACTCGGCGGCGCTGAAGGTGAACATCGGCAACCTGCGTCGCGGTGGCCTGATCATCCTGGACAGCGGCACCTTCAAGGAACGTGACCTGCGCAAGGCCGGGTATGACACTAACCCGCTGGAGGACGGCACGCTCGACCCCTATCAGGTGGTCGAGATCGACGTCTCCAAGATGGTTGTCGAGTCGGTCAAGGAATTCGGCCTCGGCACCCGTGACGCCCTGCGCTGCAAGAACATGTGGCTGCTGGGGCTGGTCTACTGGCTCTATGGCCGCGATCGCCAGCCGTCCATCGACTGGCTGAATGCCAAGTTCAAGTCGAAGCCGGAGGTGGCCGCTGCCAATGTGGCCGCGCTGAACGCCGGTCATGCCTATGGTGAAACCGTCGAACTGCCCGGTGAGATCCTGGGCTACACGGTCGGCCCCGCGAAGATCGACAGCGGCCTCTACCGCAACGTGGCGGGGGCGGAGGCGCTGGCCTGGGGGCTGGCTGCGGGCACGCAGCTTGCGGAACTGCCGATGTTCTTCGGCTCCTACCCCATCACCCCGGCCTCATCGCTGCTGCACACGCTGGCGCGGCTGAAGCAGTTCGGCATCACCACGTTCCAGGCCGAGGACGAGATCGCGGCGGTCTGTGCCGCAATCGGTGCATCCTATGCCGGCCAGATCGGTGTGACGTCCAGTTCCGGCCCGGGCATCGCCCTGAAGACGGAAGCCATCGGCCTTGCCATCATGGTGGAACTGCCGCTGGTGATCGTGAACTCGCAGCGTGCGGGGCCGTCCACGGGCATGCCGACGAAGACGGAGCAGTCGGATCTCTATCAGGCCGTCTATGGCCGCAATGCCGACAGTCCCCTGGTGGTGCTGGCGGCGAACGGACCCGGTGACTGTTTCTACACCGCAATCGAGGCGGTGCGGCTGGCCACGAAGTTCATGACCCCGGTGATGCTGCTGACAGACGGCTATATCGCCAACGCTTCGGAACCATGGATGATCCCGGACTTCTCCAGTTTCGAGAAGTTCCCCGTGAAGCAGCACACGGAGGCGGAGGGTTTCGAGCCCTACAACCGTGACGCGGACACGCTGGCGCGGGTCTGGGCCGTTCCGGGAACGCCGGGGCTGCAGCATCGCGTTGGTGGCATCGAGAAGGACTTCACCTCTGGCCACATCTCCTATGACGCGGACAATCACCAGCGGATGACCGACGTGCGCCATGCCAAGATCAATGGTGTCGCGAACTTCATTCCGGAGCAGACGGTCGATCAGGGCGAGGCCGGTGGCAAGCTCGCGATCATCGGCTGGGGTTCGACCTATGGCCCGATCAGCCGCGCGGTTTCCAACATGCGGGAGCAGGGCAAGGACGTCGCGCACATCCATCTGCGCCACATCTGGCCATTGCCGCGCAACCTCGGCGATCTGCTGTCGTCCTACGACACCGTGATCTGCCCGGAAATGAACAATGGACAGCTTTCCACCGTCCTGCGTGCCGAATATCTGATTGATGTGAAGCCGCTGACGAAGGTGGAGGGCATGCCCTTCAAGATCAGGGAAATCGAGGCGGCCATCGAAGCCGTGCTCGGCGCCTGAGGGGAGAGAGAACCATGAACCAGCAGGCACCCATCGCCTACAAGCCGAAGGATTTCGCCACGGATCAGGAAGTCCGCTGGTGCCCCGGTTGCGGTGACTACGCGATCCTGAAAGGTGTGCAGAAGGCCCTGGCCGACATTGGCACCGCGCCGGAGAACGTTGTCTTCGTGTCCGGCATCGGCTGCGCCGCGCGCTTTCCCTATTACATCGAGACCTATGGCTTCCACACCATCCATGGCCGGGCACCGGCGGTGGCAACGGGGGTGAAGCTGGCCAATCCGGACCTGGATGTCTGGCTGGTGTCGGGTGACGGCGACGCCATGTCGATCGGCGGCAACCACATGATGCACCTGTTGCGGCGCAACATCGATGTGAACTACCTGATCTTCAACAACGAGATCTACGGCCTGACCAAGGGGCAGTATTCGCCCACCTCGCGGCTGGGTACGCGCTCACCCTCCACACCCGCCGGTTCCATTGACGCGCCGGTCTCGGCCTGTGGACTGGCGCTGGGTGCCGGCGGCCGGTTCGTGGCCCGCGGCATCGACCGTGGCCAGAAGGAACTGCCGGGTATCCTGCAGCGTGCCCATGCCCACAAGGGCGCATCCTTCGTCGAGATCCTGCAGAACTGCATCGTCTACAACGACGGTGTCTTTGACGGTGTCGTTGACAAGAGCGTTGCGGGCGAAGCCCAGATTCACGTCAAGCACGGGGAGCCGCTGCGCTTCGGTGCCGACAATGCCAAGGGACTGCGCTTCAATGCGAAGGCCATGCGGCTGGAGGTGGTGACGGTCGGCGAGGACGGCGTCAGCGAAGACGACATCATCGTGCACGACCAGACCAATCTCGCGCTGGCGCAGATGCTGGCTGCGATGGATCGCCCGGACTTCCCTGTCGCCGTGGGCGTGATCTACGACAATCCCGCCGACGTGACATACGATCAGGCCGTGAAGGCGCAGAACGAGAGCGCGAAGGCCGATGCGAAGATCACCAGCATCGACCAGTTGCTCCGCTCCGGCGCAACCTGGCAGGTGGATTGACCGAAGTTGTCGGACTCCCTGCCTGACCTGGCACGCGCGGCGAACTACCGGCGCTGGATCACGGATCGCATCCGCTATTGCGATACCGACCAGGCCGGCCATGTGAACAACGTCGCCTATGCTGCCTATGCCGAGACCGGGCGGCTTGACCTGATGCATGGCGTCATTCGTCCGCAGATGCCGGAGGGGCTGCGTTTCATCGCGGCCTCGATCACCGTCAACTACCTGCGCGAGTCCCATTATCCGGGGGAGGTGCGCATCGGCACCGGCGTCGCCCGCATCGGGCGGACCTCCATCACCGTGGGGCAGGGCATCTTCAAGGATGACCTCTGTGTCGCGACGGCACTGGGCACGGTCGTGTTGCTGGACGGTTCCACCCCCAAACCCCTGACCGAACCACTGCGCGCGATGGCGGAGAGTCTCCTGCTGGGCTGACGGCCCGGTGGCGGGATCAGATTGGGTCCAGTGGGCAATATCTGCCGGGGCATTGCTGCCGGGTCGGCAGGATTTACCCGGCAAGAATTGCCCTGGTTAACATGATTTTAGAAAAAATACATATTCTTCAATTGGTTATTCGGTTTGGTTAACTGGCCTGACGGTTGCTCCTAGGGAACCGGGCAAAAAGCCCAGTGAACCCAAATGATCCAGAATGGAGAATTGAAATGCTGTCAGTGAACACCAACAACGGCGCGATGACCGCGCTGCAGAATCTGAACCAGACCAACAAGCAGCTGAACGAAGTTCAGTCCCGCATCAACACGGGCCTGAAGGTTGCGACCGCGAAGGACGATGGTGCCACGTTCGCCATAGCCCAGAACATTCGTTCCACCGTTGCCGGCCTGGACGCAGTTAAGGGAAGCCTTGATCGCGGTGTTTCTTCTGCCGATACAGCCATCGCGGCTGGTCAGTCGATCTCCGATCTCCTCATCGAAATGAAGGAGAAGTCGGTGGCGGCGACCGATGCGAGCCTGGACACGGCCAGCCGGACCGCCCTGAACAACGATTTCGCGGCACTGCGTGATCAGATCTCGACCATCGTCAGCAATGCTGAATTCGATGGCGTGAACCTGATTGACGGTTCCCTGTCCTCGATCGCCGTCCTGGCGAACGACGAAGGTTCCACGATCACGGTTTCTGCTCAGCAGTTGTCCGCCAACACGGGTCTTGGTGTTGCATCGGTCGATCTGACCACAGCAACGAATGCTGCGGCGGCCCGCAGTGCAGTCGAAGCGGCCATCCAGACCGCCAACTCGCGTCTTGCCTCGCTGGGCACGGATGCGAAGAGCCTCGAGATCCACAAGGATTTCGTGGGTCAGGTCCAGGATACGCTGACTGCTGGTATCGGCAACCTCGTCGATGCCGACCTGGCGAAGGAAAGTGCTCGCCTCCAGTCGTTGCAGATCAAGCAGCAGCTGGGTACGCAGGCCCTGTCCATCGCGAACCAGGCGCCGCAGTCGATCCTCGGTCTCTTCTAAGTCGGGACCGCGTAACCGGGATATGGGAGCTTCGGCTCCCATATCCCCCGCGCGCTCCGCAACGGTTGCGGCGTCGAGAACGACACAAGCACAGAAAGTCGTCCGTGTTGCATCCTGAACCGGGGCTCGCCCATCGGGGGATGGCACTATGATAACCAACCTGGTGACGGATCTGTCCCAGGCAATCGGTCGGACACCGCCTGCACGGGCTGTTTCTGATCGTGAGACCGAGCCTGATAAATCGGTCGATACCAAGGACTACAAGGCCGAGCGGGAAGCCGCGCAGGCGGAAGAGGATCCCAAGGTGGACCGTCAGCGGATCACCGACACGATCACCGCCGCCCTGCGCAACGACTTTCCGGCCAACACCAACCTGCAGATCGATATCGCCGACGAAACGGGCAGCTTTGTCTACAAGGCTGTCGATCGTGATTCAGGTGAAGTCGTGAAGCAGTTTCCGGCCGCTGACGTGCTCGAACGGCTGGAGCGCATGGCAAAGGTCCAGGGCCTGGGGATCGACAGCGAGGTCTGACGGACCGCTCTGTCTGCTTCTCAGTAACTGGCTTTCAGCTCACTGGGCGCCGCGTCGGCGTCACGTGAATCGCGCGCCATATCCATCACGCCCGCCAGGTCCGACAACCAGGCAGGGCGTGCTGGCGCGTGCAGCATCGACAGCATCAGATGCATGCCCTTCGGCTGCTGGGTCAGTCCCGGTAGCCATCCCTTTTCCGCCATGCCTTCGGCGACCCTGAAGATGTCGACGTCATCACTGCCGAAGCTGATGATCGTCAGATCGGGTTCCGCGTGCAGCTTCAGACCGGGGATCGCGCAGATACCATCCCGATAGGCCCGGGCGTTTGAAATCAGGTCCGCCGCGATGGCCCGGTATCCGGCATGGCCGAGGTGGTTCATGACCGCCCAGGCGCCCGCAACGCCACCGCCGGGTCGGGTGCCGACCAGTGTCTGCGTGACGAACCGGCCGTTGGCCCAGACATCCAGGTCGAAGGCGTTGCGCGCCATGTCCTCCGGATCGCGGAAGAAAACCGTGGAAGCGGGCTTGGGGCAGAAACCGAACTTGTGCAGGTCGGCAGACAGGGATCGGACGCCGGCCAGGGACATGTCAAAGACCGGCAGGGCGACGCCGTTGGCGCGGGCGAAGGGCAGGACATAGCCGCCGACACAGGCATCCACATGCAGCCACAGGTTCTGCGCCAGCGCCAGTTCGGACAGTTCGGCAATCGGATCGACAACGCCGAAGGGGAAGCAGGGGGCGGAGCCGGCGATCAGCATCGTGTCCTGATCCACCGCACTGGCGATAGTCGCCGGATCCGCCCGACGGTCGGGCCGCAGGGGACGGCGGCGCACGTCGATATCCATGGTGATCGCCGCCTTCTCGAAGGCCGGGTGCGCGCTCTCCGGCAGCACCATGTTCAGCGTCCGGCCACGGCCATGCAGGGCGCGGTGGTGTTCCCGTGCCGCCTTCACCGCCAGGAAGATGCTCTCGCTGCCGCCGCTGGTCATGTGGCCCGTGGCCTGGCCGGGCGCGCGGAACAGGTCGAGCGCCATGGCAATGACGTCGTCTTCCATTCTCTTCAGGCTCTGAAAGGCGCGCTTGGCCCCCAGCGCATTCTCGGCGAAGAACTGATTGAAGGCGGCCTGCCCGACTTCCTGCACGCTGTCGGTCGCCTTGAACACGAACAGGGGCACCTTGCCGCCGCGCCAGTCCGTGTCACCCCTCGCCATCTCCGACATCTGCCGGGAAAGCTCAGGCCATTCCGTTCCCTGTTCAGGCAGTGTGATGCGTTTCATGCCTGACAGGATAGGTCAGTCGATGGACTTGAGATAGGCAATCAGGTCATCGCGCATGCTGCCGCGCTTGATGCCGACGAACTGCATCACGGTGCCGGGGATGAATTCCCTCGGCCCCCGGATGAACTCCCGAAGATTTTCTTCCGTCCAGATCATCCCTTCCGCCTTGCGGGCGAGGAACGGGTCGGAATAGCGGTAATTGGGGGCGGCGGCGATGGGCCGACCGACAACACCGTTCAGTTTCGGTGCAGCGAGGGGATCACCCGGCAGCGGGATATGGCACTGGGCGCAATACTTGCGGAATGCCGCTTCGCCCTTCTCGACATCGCCGGCACCGAGAGCTGATCCGGCCGGAAGGGCCAGAACGAAGAACATGGTCCTTGCCAGGTGCCTGAGGATTGCGCGCATGCCGTCTGTCTCCAGTGCCGTTGTGTCCGCTCCTGCGTTCAATCTGGCGATCAGTCGGCACGGTTCAATGGCCATCGTCACTCCAGCGGCAATTGGCGCTTCTGCCAGCCGGGACCGGCGGCGCTGCCGAGCATGCCCTCGCCGATGTCGCGCACATTGCTGAATCCGTTTGCCCGCAGGAAGGCCGCCGCGTCGCTGGAGCGGACACCACGGGCGCAGATCAGCGCGATGGCGCGGTCGCGCTCATGGCCGACGATGGCAAGCACGTCCTCCAGAAAACCGCTTTCCCCGCCGATCTGCCACCAGCTTGCCCGTGCCGCCCCCCTTGGCACCCCGGTCCATGCCCATTCGGCCGCATTGCGTACGTCGATGATCAGCATCCGACCCGCGCTTGCTTCCTCCCAGGCCTGGTCCGGGGACAGCAACGCCGCGTCCGCGCGCGCCGTGAGGGGCATCAGCAGCAAGAGGATCAACAGGTGCAGGCGAAGGTGTCTCATGCCACGCAGCAGAACCGCATGTGATCGCGCCGCGCAATTCAAGGGCGCGTGAGGTGCCGGTTCACAGGAATCCATGATCGCGAAACCAGACCAGGCTGGCCTCCGTCGTGGTTGAAGGGATGTATTCCAGCCCGACAGGGCCGGTGTAGGCCATGGTGTCCACCAGGCGCAGGAACCAGTCGAAATCAACCTCACCCATGCCGGGTTCATGACGGTCCGGCGGGTTGGCGATCTGGACATGGCCGATACGGTCGAACAGGTCGCGAAAGGCCCGGGTCAGATCGCCGGTCATGATCTGGGTGTGATAGGCATCGAACTGCAAGCGCACGTTCGCCGCCCCGATCCGGTCCAGCAGCCGACAGGCGTGGTCGTTGGTGGTCAGGAAGTATCCGGGCCGGTCGACCGTGTTCAGCGGCTCCAGCATCAGTCTGACGCCGCCCGGGGCCGCCTCGATCGCCGCCTGCTTCAGGTTGGCGACCAGGCAGTCGTTGGCCGCCTTGTCCGTGGCGTCCCCATGTCCGGCCATGACATGAATGCCCGCCGCGCCAATGCTGGTTGCCATGGCGAGCGCCCGCGCCATCAGCCGCTCGAACTCACCGCGCCGCTCGGGTTGCGTCGCGCAGCCGACGTCGCCCGCTTGCGCATTCGGCATTGGCGTGTTGATCAGGGCAATGTCCACGTTTGCGGCGCGGGCCGCGTCGGCGATCTCGTCCGCGTCGTGGGCGTAGGGGAACAGGATCTCGACCGCATCGATTCCGGCATCGCGCGCCGCCTGGAACCGGGAAAGGAATGGCCGTTCGGTGAACAAGAGGTCTATGTTTGCATCGAACCGGGGCATTTCAGTCCTTCCCGAGATGGTGATTTCCGAGGTGGCCACTATTTCCACTGCCAGTGCCAAAGGCAACCAGCCCACCGACACGACCTGGCTGGCGCAGGGGCAGGGCGGTGTGCTGCATCTGAAAGGCGACTGGACGGTCGCGCATGCACGCAGGATCGACAGTCTGATCCGGCAGGTGCGGATCGAGCCCGGTTCCCTCCGCCAGCTTGATCTGGGGGGCATCACCGGCTTCGACACCACGGGCGCCTGGCTGTTGCTGAGACTCGCGGACCGCCTGTCGGTCGCCCTGCCCGAGGCGATGATTGCCGCGCCACATGGTGTGTCGGCGCTTGTGCAGCGCGTGTCCGCCGCACGGGCGGAGCCTGCGGAACCGTCGCGGGGCGGCAATCCGTTTGTCGTCATCCTGGCGCGGCTGGGCAATGCAACGCTGGAGGCGGGGCGGGAAGCCGGGGCGATGCTCGGCTTCATGGGGGCGACGGTGGCGGCGGCGATG
Organism: Kordiimonadales bacterium IMCC3096; assembly: GCA_016865035.1. Taxonomy (GTDB): domain Bacteria; phylum Pseudomonadota; class Alphaproteobacteria; order Minwuiales; family Minwuiaceae; genus Minwuia. The sequence continues at coordinate 470,305 of CP018227.1, read as the reverse complement.
GGGGCACTGCGTCGACCGGGCCGACTGCGTCTGACGGCGACAGTGCATCACATGGAGCGGGCAGGACTGAATGCCCTGCCCATCGTTGGCCTGATCTCCTTCCTCGTCGGTGTCGTGCTGGCCTTTCAGGGCGCGGCACAGTTGCAGCGGTTCGGTGCGGAGATCTTCGTGGTCAACCTGATCGGCGTGTCGGTGCTGCGGGAGATCGGGATCCTGTTGACGGCGATTGTCGTGGCCGGACGATCCGGCAGTTCCTACGCGGCCCAGCTTGGTTCCATGAAGGTGAACGAGGAAGTGGACGCACTGCGCGCGCTGGGGCTTGATCCGGTACAGGTGCTGGTGCTGCCGAGGGTGCTCGCCCTGTTCCTGATGATGGGGCCGCTGGCCCTGTTCGCCGATCTGATGGGTCTGATCGGTGGCGGGCTGATGGCCTCGGTGGCACTGGATATTCCGCCGACGCTCTATGTCGACCGGCTGACGAATGCGGTCTCGCTCTGGACCCTGCTGGTCGGGCTGGCGAAGGCCCCGGTGTTCGGCGCCCTGATCGGGCTGGTGGGGTGCTACGCCGGGCTGCAGACCGGTGGCAGCGCGGACTCGCTGGGACGCCAGACGACGATCGCCGTGGTTCAGGCGATCTTCATCGTCATCGTCGTCGATGCCATTTTCTCGATATTCTTCAACATTGTCGGAGTCTGACCTGGGATGGTGCTTGAGGAAGAGAATGCGCCGATCATCCGTGTGACGGGACTGCTCAACCGTTTCGGACCACAGGTGGTGCATGAGGGACTGGATCTCGAGGTCCGCAAGGGGGAGGTGCTGGGCGTCGTTGGGGGGTCCGGCACCGGCAAGTCCGTCCTGCTGCGGACCATCATCGGCCTGAACCGCCCGGCGGCGGGCAAGATCGAGGTCTTCGGCCAGGAACTCGCCCGGCTGGAGCCCGCCGACCGGCAGGCACTGGAGCGTCGCTGGGGGGTGCTGTTCCAGAACGGTGCGCTGTTCAGTTCGCTCACGGTTGCGGAGAATGTCGAGGCCCCGATGCGCGAGCATGCGGATCTGCCTGCGGCCCTGATGGACGAACTGGCGGGGCTGAAGATCGCCATGGTCGGCCTGCCGCACGAAGCCTGTGCCAAGTTCCCTTCCGAACTGTCGGGCGGCATGCGGAAGCGGGCCGGCCTGGCGCGGGCGCTGGCGCTGGATCCGGAGATCGTGTTCCTCGATGAGCCAACGGCCGGTCTCGACCCCGTCGGGGCGGCGGATTTCGACCTGCTGATCAGGGAACTGTCCGACACGCTCGGACTGACCGTTTTCATGGTGACCCACGATCTGGACAGCCTGTATGCGATTTGCGACCGTGTGGCGGTTCTGGCGGAGCGAAGGGTCCTGGCTGTCGCGCCGATTGCGGAACTGGAAGAGCATCCGCATCCCTGGCTGCAATCCTATTTTCACGGCCCGAGGGCGCGTGCGGCCCGAAAAGCGAGGCAATGATGGAAACCCGTGCCAGCCATGTGCTCATCGGCAGTGCGGTACTGCTGTTCACCCTGCTGTTCATGGGCATGGTCGTTTGGTTGTCGAGCGCTGATATCGACAGCAAGACAAAGACCTACGACATCTTCTTCAGGGGATCCGTAGCGGGCCTCGCCGTCGGTGGCGATGTCCGCTACCGCGGTATCCGGATCGGGCGGGTGCTGGAGATCGTCATCGACCAGGAAGATCCGAGCCAGGTTCGCGCCGCGGTCGAGGTGGACGAGGCGACCCCCATCCGCGAAGGCGATGTCGCCAAGCTGAAGCTGCAGGGCATCACCGGTGTCGCCTATGTGAACATCGAGGGTGCGGTTGCCCGCAGCCCGTTGCTGACCACCCCGCCGCTGGCGGAGCGACCGATCATCCCGTCCGCGCCATCGGAACTGGAACGCCTGTTCTCCGGCGCGCCCGAGCTGCTGGGCCGTGCGATCATCGTCTCCGAACGTCTGGCCGACCTGCTGGGGGAAGACAATCAGGCCCAGTTCGCCGGAATTCTTTCCGATCTGAAACTGCTGACCGGGACGCTGGCCAATCAGCAGTCCGGTATCGAGAATACCCTGATCGCGATGGAGCGGAGCGCGGCCAGCGTCGCCTCGGCGGCGGGCAAGGCCGATGCCCTGGTCGATGACCTGTCGGAGACCATGGCCGTGGCGCGCGGCACCATGATCGGGATCGATCAGGCCGTGTCAGTGGATTTCGGCGCGCTGGTGAACGAACTGCGCGCCACGAACCGAGACCTGGCTGCGACGATGGGAGCGGTCAACCGGATCGTGCAGGGCAGTGAGCAGCCGCTGGTCGATTTCACCCATGACGGGCTGTCGGAGGCGCAGCGTTTCATCACGGAGGCACGTCTGATGGTGGCGGCAATCTCCCGCCTGACGGAACGGTTGGAAGCAGGTGGGGCACAGACCCTGCTGGGTGTTGAAGCGGCGGAGGTCGATGCGGAATGAAACAGATGACCCGACTGACCCTGGTCGCACTGTCGCTGGTCGCGGCGCTGTCACTGGCAGCCTGTGGCAACTTCCTGGGGGTGCCGAAGGCCGCGTCCAACATCTTCACCCTGACGCCCAAGAGCACCTTCCAGGCGGGTCTGCCTGCCGTCGCCTGGCAGTTGGTGATCGAGGAGCCGCTGGCCGCCGGTGGGCTGGACAGTTCGCGCATTGCCGTGAAGCCCAACGAGATCGAGCTGAAGTATTTCTCTGACAGCCGCTGGACCGAACGGGCACCGAAGATGATCCAGACCCTGCTGGTGGAGAGCTTCGAGAACAGCGGCACCATCGTCGCGGTCGGCCGGCAGGCCATCGGCCTGCGCTCCGATTTCAGTCTCAAGACCGAACTGCGGGAGTTCCAGGTGGAGCCCTATCGTGGCGGCCTGGTCCGGGTTCGGGTGAATGCGAAGCTGATCCGCCAGCCGCGCCAGCTGATCATCAACTCAGCGAGTTTCGAAGCCACCGCCCAGCCAGCGGGCACGGGCATGCTTGCCAATATCCGCGCGTTCGATGAGGCGCTGGGTGCTGTGCTGCGGGACATCGTCGAATGGTCGATCCTGGAAGGCCAGGCGGCCCATGCCGCAGGACGGCGCTAGGCCCGCAACCGTGGCGTGGCCGCTCCGAATCCTCGGCATTCTGGCGGTTGTCCTGCTTGTCATGCTGGGCGGGCTGGTGCTTTTCCGCCATTTCGTGGTCGAGTCGCTGGCGGTCGCCTACCTGGAAGGCAAGGGGGTCGCGCCGGTCGAACTGACGGTCTCGGCGCTGGGGCCCGATGGAATCGAACTGCGCGCCGTTGCCATCGGTGACCTGAAAGCGCCGCACGTTTCGGCCAGACGGATCATCGTCGGATTTGACGGCATGAGCATCGGGTCAGTGGACGTCCACGGTCTCGGCGTTCGTGTTGCGCATGGGCCGGACGGGCTGGACGCGGGACCGGTCATGCGTCTGGCGGAGTCTGCTGAAGGATCGCCCGCCGATGCCTCCGTGCCGCTTGCGTTGCCTGCAGACTTGCCGACGCTCGGTCTGCATGGCGTGCAGGTGCTGATCACCAAGGAGAACGCGCTGCACGGGCTGACCCTGGGTGGCGACTATAGGCTGCATGAGGGTCAGCTTGACGGGTCGGGACCTATCAGGGTCTCCGGCGCATTGGGCCTGGTTGAAGGCGAACTGCGGGTCGATCTGGCTTCGGACCTGACAGGCGGTGTCATCCTGTCCGCCCGCGATGTGTCCCTCAACGTGCCCGGTCTGCGCACCAGTCTGGCCGTCGCGTCGCTCGATCTCACACTGGGCCGACAGCCCGACCTGATCTCCGCCGATCTGACTGCCGCCCTTCCCGGGGGCGATCTGACCGGCAGCCTGCTGCTCGCCGCGCCGTTCGACCAGCCGACGATCGATCTCGGCGTCCAGGCCAGCCTTGGCGATCTGGCCCAGACCCTGCCGCTGATCTCCGACGTCGCAGGAGACCTGCCGGTGAGTGGCGGTTCCGCCGATCTCTCGTTCGCGCTGGTGGCCACTGCAGATGCCGATGTGACCATTCCCGACATTGCCGGTCTGATCAGGACATCAGTGGGGGAGGTAAGGCTGGAGGGCGATCTCCGCCTGCCCGCCTCCGCTCATTCCGCAGGGGCGGACTTCGGTGACATTGCGCTCGATCTGGCAGCCGACGGCAAGCTGGGCGCGGGGGAGATCACGCTCGATTTCAACAGGCTGAGTCTGACGTCGGAAGCGGTTCCCAAGGTGGCTCAGGCGCGGGACCTTGCGCTGCGCTACGGCCCCGGGGCGTCCTTCGCGGTCCGTCCGGGCATGACGGCAACCCTTGCGCTGGCCGAACCCGGCGCGATTTCCTTCCGCGGCGGGCTGGACGCGCGGAGCGGCCCGCTGAGGCTGGCCGCCGAACTGGAGAATGCGCGGCTTTCCGGCACCGGGCTTGATGTGACAGGCGCCACGCTGACCGTGACCGGGCTTTCGGTGATGCAGCAGGACATCGACCGCCTGCACTATGACGGCAAACTCCTGCTTGGCGCGCAGTCCGAGCTTCATGGCCGGTTGCAGGGTTCATCCTCTGCCCTGTCGGTCGGCGATGCCGACGCAGAGACGGTTTCCGCGGCGCTGGCCCTCGACCTCACTGTCGAGTCGGCGGAGCGGCTGCGGGTCCGCCTGAACGGCCCCGTGCGGGCCGGTCGCCTGGCGCTCGCGGAGCCCGCTGTCAGCATCGACGCGCCGGAGATAGCCCTTGAGGAGGTCCAGTTCGCGCTCGTCCCAGGCAAGGGCATGGTCACCAGGGGGGCGTTCGTGGCTTCGTCCGGCCCGGTCACCGCACCCGAAATCGCGGAGAGCCAGTTCACCCTCGAGCCGATGCGGTTCGGTTTCGATCTCGACGGCTATGGCTTCGGCACGATGTACGGTTCCGTGACCCTCGACAGTGACGGTCTGTCAGCGCCCGGTCTCGCCCGCAGTGGTCCGCTCAGGATCAGGGGAAAGGTCCGGCCCTCACCGCAGAGTGTGAAGGCAGAGATCTCGGTGGCAGACATGAACCTGGATGGATTGTCCGGCCTTTCGCTGCCGCCGATGTCCTTCGACGGCACGCTGGACGTTCTGGAGGCGCGGGCCGCACTCGCGGGGCGGCTGTCGTCAGGTGCCATCGGCATCGACGTCTCCGCGGATGCGGATCCGGCCACGGGCGCGGCGCAGGCACGGATGGTGCTACCCGAGACGGCTCTGCCGTTGCTGGCGGAGGTGCTGCGCGATGTGGTCCTGCCTGCCGGGACCGCCCTGCCGGAGGGATCCGTTTCAGCGGAGGTGACTCTTCGGCAGGCCGAGGCGCTGTCCGCCGACCTCGATCTGAACGTGACAAACGGCAGTGTTGCGGTAACGGAGTTCGCCCTGTCAGGCATCAATGGGACGCTGCATCTGGAGGAGCTTCTGCCGCCACGCACCGACGCGCCGCAGGAGGTGCGGATCGCCCTGCTCTCCGGCCCTGCGGACATGCGCGACATGCTGCTGCGGTTCGAACTGGCGCAGGATGGCGATGAAACCATCGCCCGCATCCTGGACCTGCATGGCGATGTGCTCGGCGGGCGCATGGCGATGCGGCCGTTCGAGCTGCGTGCCGATGAAACGCGCCGCAGGATCGATGTCGACCTGCAGCGCATCGACATGGCAACAATCGTTGATCTGGCAGGACTGGAGGACTTCATCCTGACCGGCAGCCTGTCCGGTACCCTGCCGGTGGAGATCGTCGGCGAAAACGGCGTCGTGGTGCGTCAGGGCAAGCTGGTCGCGGATGGTCCAGGGACATTGCAACTGGATGGCAATGTGCTGCGCGGCATTCTCGGTCAGCAGGGCGGTGACGAACTCGACCTGATGATCCGCACGCTGGAGGATTTCCGCTACGACGTGCTGGAAGTCAGTCTCGACAAGCCGCTGGAGGGCGAGACGACGATGCTGATCACGCTCGGCGGTCTCAATCCGGCGGTGCTGGACGGGCACCCGTTCCGGTTCAACATTTCGGTGAGCGGGGATGCGGATCGCCTTCTTGCGACCATATTGACGGTATATCGGGCATCAAGCGGCATGATCGAGCAGGGTATCAAGTCCTTGCAGTAGACCTGGTCAGGCCGCAGCATGTCGGCACGCATATTCGGGAACATGACCATGGCAGCAGGATCGGAAGAGTGGCGGAGGCAGCGCGGTACCGGACTGCCCGGTATCGGCGGCGTGATGGCTCTTGCCGCATTGCTGGTTGCCTGTACGCCGACGGTTCAGGTGGAGGCCCCGAAGGAGCCGATCACCATCAACCTGAACATAAAGCTGGATGCGGATGTGCGGGTCCGGCTGGAGGAAGCCGCCAAGAACGACATCAAAACCAATCCGGGGATTTTCTGATGCTGCGTCGTACATTTCTGATGCTTGCCGCTGCCCTTTCTCTGTCGGTGGCCATGGCTGGCAGTCCGGCGATGGCCCAGTCACTGGACGCCCTGCGCAGCTCCGGTGCGGTCGGTGAACGCTTCGACGGTCTGGCGGTCGCCCGTGACGGTAGTGCCGCGACCGCGAAGTTTGTCGAGGGCGTGAACGCACAGCGGCTCGGCATCTATCGGGATCGCGCCGCCGCACAGGGGGTTTCGCCCGAACAGGTGGGACGGGTCTATGCGCAGCAGATTCGCAAGTCCGCGCCGCGCGGCACCTGGTTCCTGCAGGACAATGGCAACTGGACCCAGTGAGCTTGTCACGCTACTGAAAGATTCCGGGATCAGGGCCCGGTTCGGAATCATTCGGGGACAGGAATAGCGCGATGTTCAATCAGTTGAGGCTCGACAACCGGATTGCACTGGTAACCGGCGCCAGCCGGGGGCTGGGCCGCTCGATTGCCCTGGGTCTGGCGTCCGCCGGGGCACGTGTTGTCGTCAATGCCCGGGACGAGGATGCGCTGGGGAAAGTTGTCACGGAGATCGAGCACAGGGGCGGTCAGGCCGACCTGCGCTGCTTCGATGTGACGGATGAGGAAGCGGCGAAGGAAGCCCTGGCCTCCATCGTCACGGACCATCGTCGTCTCGACATCCTGGTCAACAATGCGGGCACGGTTGTCCGCTCTCCCCTGCTTGAAAGCACGACGGAGGACTTCCGCCAGGTCGTCGATACCAACCTGACCTCCCTGTATGTCATGTCGCGGGAGGCCGCGCGGCTGATGGTGCCACGGGGCTATGGCCGCATCCTCAACATCGGCTCCGTCATGTCCCACATCGGGCGCCCCAACATCGTGTCCTATGTCTCGACGAAGCATGCCGTAGCCGGGCTGACCAAGGCGCTGGCAAACGAACTGGCGCCACAGGGGATTGCCGTGAACGGCATCGGGCCGGGCTATTTCGGGACCGAGTTCAATCGTCCCCTGATGGAAGATGCCGAATTCACCGCGATGGTGGAGGGGCGGACCCCGGTGGCACGCTGGGGCAATCCCGACGAGATCGCCGGTGCCGCGATCTTCCTCTGCTCCGAAGCAGCGTCTTACGTCAGCGGTCACATGCTGATGGTGGATGGCGGTCTGACGATCAAGCTCTAGCCGGATCGGTGGCGCAACATGGCCCGGTTCAGCCTGCTGCTGCTGGGTCTGCTGCTTGGTCTGCTGTTCTGCGGTTCAGCTCTCGCACCCGACCTGTTGGCAGACGACAGGCTGATGGCGTCCGCCAGCGGCCGGATCAATCACGCCGGTTTCCGCAACCGTTCCCACTGCACCGGTTTCGTGGTCGAGGGCGGCCATGTCGTGACCGCGGCCCACTGCATGCCCGGCTGGGACGGGGAGCAGGTGCACTTCCTGCGCGGCTATGACCGGGGCGACCTGGCGCAGCATGTCTCCGCGCCGCGCGCTGCATGGCACATCATTCGCGGGCGCGATATCGCAGTCCTGTGCAATGCCGCACCGGACGCCCCCGCATTCGTCCTGGGGGACAGCGACAGGCGGATCGCGCCGGGCGACGACCTGCTGATTCCCGGCTACGCCATTCCGCGAGCACACATGCTGCAACAGCATCATTGCCATCTCTGGAAGCTGGAGGCCGGCGGCGGGATACGTGTGGCCTGTCCGGTCCGGCCCGGAACCTCCGGCGCGCCGGTTCTGCAAGCGGTCGCGGAGGGCTACCGCGTGGTAGGCGTGATGTCGGCCAGCAGCCGGACGGCGGCGCGGGCAGACGCGCTGGATGCCGACGTGCTGGCACCCTGTTCGGTGCCGTGAAAACCATGCAATGATCCGCGAACGGGTCGTCGAACGGGTCGCGCAACGGCGTGAACAGATCGTACTGACAGGAGTGCCGGATGCTGGGTGAATTGCGGGAGCGGATGCGGACACAGTTGCGCGCCGAGGAGGTCGGTGCCGTCGGGCACCTGGCCGCGCAGGCGAACCTGACCGAGGCTGACCGCGCTGCCATTTCCGACCGTGCCGCCGCCCTGGTGCGTGCTGTCCGCTCCGGCGGTGCGCCCACCATGATGGAGAGCTTCCTGGGCGAATACGGCCTGTCCACCAGCGAGGGCGTGGCCCTGATGTGCCTGGCGGAGGCGATGCTGCGCGTGCCGGACGCTGAGACCATCGACGACCTGATCCAGGACAAGATCGTGCCGCATGACTGGGCCGCGCATGTCGGCGATTCCGGGTCGCTGATGGTCAATGCATCGACCTGGGCGCTGATGCTGACCGGGCATATGCTGGATGATCGGGAGGGCGGCGTGGTCGCCACCCTGCGCGGGATGGTGCGCCGTCTGGGGGAGCCGGTGATCCGTACCGCCGTCACCCGCACGATGCAGGAGATGGGTAACCAGTTCGTCCTGGGCCGCACCATCAACGAGGCGATCAAGCGCGCCGACCGCATGATCGCGAAGGGCTATCGCTATTCCTTCGACATGCTGGGGGAGGCAGCGCTGACCGCCGATGACGCCGACCGCTATCACGCGTCCTATGCCAACGCGATCGATCGACTGGCGGAACATGGCCGCAATTCCGGCATGCATGAAAGCACGGGAATTTCCGTCAAGCTCTCGGCGCTGCATCCGCGCTACGAGTTCGCGCAGCGGGCGCGGGCGGTGCCCGAACTGGCCGCCCGGACGCTGGAACTTGTCCGCGCGGCACGGGATGCCGGCATGGGCTTCAACATCGATGCGGAGGAGGCGGACCGCCTCGATACCTCCCTGGACGTGATCGAGCAGATACTGCGTGACCCCTCGCTGGAAGACTGGGATGGCTTCGGTGTCGTCGTGCAGGCCTATGGGCCGCGCGCCCATGCCGTCATCGACTGGCTGCATGCGCTGGCCACCGAGCTTGATCGCCGCATCATGGTGCGCCTGGTGAAGGGGGCCTACTGGGACACGGAGATCAAGAAGGCCCAGGTCATGGGGCTGGATGGTTTCCCCGTGTTCACCCGGAAGATCCATACCGACATCAGCTACCTGGCCTGCGCCCGCAAGCTGCTGGACGCGCGGGACCGGATCTACCCGCAGTTCGCGACCCACAATGCCCACACGGCGGCGGCAGTGCTGCATCTGGCGGGCGAGGAACGCAGCGGTTTCGAGTTCCAGCGTCTGCATGGCATGGGGGAACGGCTGCACGACATCCTGAAGTCCGAGAGCGGCGTGCCCTGTCGCATCTATGCGCCGGTGGGCGCGCACAGCGACCTGCTGGCCTATCTGGTGCGGCGGCTGCTGGAGAACGGGGCCAATTCCTCCTTCGTGCATCAGATCGTCGATCCCGCCATCGCGCCGGAGACAATCGCCGCCGATCCGATGCTCGGGATTGCGGACGGCATCACGGCCAATCCTGCGATCCGGCGGCCCGCGGACCTGTTCCGGCCGGCGCGGGCCAACTCGGTCGGTATCGACCTGACCGACCCGGTCACCGTGGCAAGGGTCGAGGCTGGCCGCGCCCCCTTCGCCGCGCCTTTCGTCTGGCAGGCTGGGGCGGGAACGGCAGGCAGCCGTGATGTCACCAATCCGGCGCGACCGGATGAGGTCGTGGGACAGGTGGCGGAAGCGAACGCGGCGGATGCCGTCGCGGCCATCGCCAAGGCGGCGGAAGTGTTCCCGGACTGGTCGGCAACACCGGTTGCGGAGCGCGCGGCAATGCTGCGTCGCGCCGCTGACCTGTATGAGGAGCACATGATCGAGTTCATGGCGCTCGCCACGCGGGAGGCCGGGAAGTCGCAGCTTGATGGCGTTGCGGAGGTGCGGGAGGCCGTGGATTTCCTGCGCTATTACGCCGACCAGTCGGTTGTGGCGGAGCAGGAGGGCACGGCGCGTGGCGTGATCGTCTGCATCTCGCCCTGGAACTTCCCGCTGGCCATCTTCACCGGGCAGGTGGCGGCGGCACTCGTCACCGGCAATGCGGTGATCGCGAAGCCTGCGGAGCAGACGCCGCTGATCGCGGCACGCGCGGTGGCGCTGCTGCATCAGGCGGGCATTCCGGGCGACGCACTGCAGCTTGTCTGTGGTGATGGCCCGTCCGTCGGGCAGCCGCTGACCGCTGACCCGCGCATCGCAGGGGTCTGTTTCACCGGCTCCACCGAGGTGGCGCGGATGATCGAGGGGCAACTGGCCGAAACCGCACCCGCCGCGATGCTGATCGCGGAGACTGGTGGCCTGAACGCGATGATCGTGGATTCGACGGCCCTGCCGGAACAGGCGGTGCGCGATATCGTGGCCAGTTCGTTCCAGAGCGCGGGCCAGCGCTGCTCTGCCCTGCGCATGCTCTATGTGCAGGAGGATGTGGCCGACCGGATTCTGGAGATGCTTGCCGGTGCCATAGATGCACTCAGCGTCGGTGATCCCTGGGACCTGAGCACGGATGTGGGACCGGTGATCGACGAGGACGCGCGGTCGGGCATCGCGGACTATTGCGCGGCGCAGGCTCAGGCGGGAAAGCTGGGCAAGCAGCTGGATGTGCCGGACACGGGGCTGTTCGTGCAGCCGTCCATCGTCCGTGTCTCCGGCATCGAGGCGCTGGAGCGGGAGGTCTTCGGGCCGATCCTGCATGTGGCCACCTTCCGCGCCGGGGACCTGGGGAAGGTCGTGCAGGCGATCAATGGCCGGGGCTACGGGCTGACCTTTGGCGTGCATACACGGATCGACCGGCGGGTGCAGCAACTGGTGGATTCCATCGCCGTCGGCAACGTCTATGTGAACCGCAACCAGATCGGTGCCATCGTCGGATCGCAGCCCTTCGGCGGTGAGGGTCTGTCGGGTACCGGGCCGAAGGCCGGCGGGCCGCACTATCTCTCCCGCTTCCGGATGCAGCGGGCCGAGGCGCCGGCGGCGCAGATGGCGCCCGCGCTTGACTGGGCCACTGTGCGCAGGGCGCTCTCCGATCTGCAGAAACTGAAGGCCGGTGGCCGTGGCGACGGCCGTGGCGACGAAGTCCTCGCCGCCCTGCGCACCGCCCTGCGCGGTCGGGCACGTCAGGCCATGACCGCTGCGGCGGCGCTGGACATGGGGCCGGTCGATCTGCCGGGGCCGACGGGGGAGGCAAATTACCTCTGGCTGCATCCGCGCGGTACGGTGCTCTGCCTGGGTCCCGATGCCGACACGGCGCTGGATCAGGCCGTGCAGGCCCTGCGCGCAGGCAATCGGGTGCTGGCCATTGCGCCGGAGGTCTCGGCCCGCATCCGACCGCTCGCCCAGGCCGGGCTCCCGGTCGTGGCACTGGACGGTACCATCGCACCGGATTTCCTGACCGACATGGAAATCGATGCCGTGGCCTGCGCGCCCGGTGATCCGGCATACCGCAAGGCGATGGCAAGGCGCGACGGGGCGCTGCTGCCCGTGATCGACAGCCGGATCTGCCCGCAGGCCTATGCGCACGAGCGTGCGATCTGTGTCGATACGACGGCGGCGGGCGGCAATGCCGACCTGCTTGCCTCCGCCTGAAAACGGGAGCAGCAGAACAATGAGCATGGATCGGATCGTCATCGCGGGGGGCGGTATCGGCGGACTGGCCACGGCGATCGGGCTGGCGCAGCAGGGTGTCCGCTCCATCGTGCTGGAGAAGGCGGCGGAACTGGGGGAGATCGGGGCGGGCATCCAGTTGGGGCCGAACGCGTTTCACGCCTTTGACTACCTGGGGGTCGGCGATGCGGCACGGGCCATGGCGATCTACATCGACAACCTGCGCCTGATGGACGCCCTGAGCGGGGAGGAGATCACCCGCATCCCGCTGGATGACGCCTTCCGGGCGCGGTTCCGCAACCCCTACGCCGTGGTGCATCGCGGTGACCTGCACGGCGTCTTCCTGAAGGCCTGCATCGATCATGATCTGGTGGAACTGCGCACCAGCGCGGGTGTCGCGGGCTATGCGCAGGATGGCACGACGGCGACAGCCCTGCTGGAGAATGGGGAGCAGGTCACCGGCCAGGCGCTGATCGGGGCCGATGGACTTTGGTCGAACATCCGCCAGCAGTTGGTGGGGGACGGCGCGCCCCGCGTCTCCGGCCATACCACCTATCGCAGTGTGATTCCGGTGGAGCAGATGCCGGAGGACCTGCGCTGGAACGCGGCGACGCTCTGGGCCGGGCCGAAGTGCCATATCGTTCACTATCCGCTGTCCGGCTGGAAGCTCTTCAATCTGGTCGTCACCTATCACAATGATGCGCCGGAACCCGTGGCGGGCCTGCCTGTCAGCCGCGACGAGGTGGAGAAGGGATTCGAGCATGTCAGCCCTGTCGCGCGCCAGATCATCGAGCGTGGCAAGGACTGGAAACTCTGGGTGCTTTGCGACCGTGACCCGGTCATGGACTGGGTGGACGGGCGGGTTGCGCTGCTGGGCGATGCGGCGCACCCGATGCTGCAGTATTTCGCACAGGGTGCCTGCATGGCGATGGAAGACGCGGTCTGCCTGTCGCATGAAGTGGGGCAAGGGGGCGATATCGATCAGGCTCTGGTGAACTATCAGAACCGGCGCCGGCTGCGCACCGCACGCGTGCAGTTGCAGTCGCGTGAGATCGGTGAGCACGTCTATCATCCGGCAGGTGCCCATGCCGCCCTGCGGAACACTGTGATGAACGCCAGAACGCCTTCGGACTGGTACGATCAGATCGACTGGCTCTATGGCAGCACCGGCCTGGAAGGTGCAGTCTCGGGCGAGACCCGAAACCGGGAGCAGAAAGCCAAATAATTCTTGCAGTATTGTGCAAAAATGCGCAAAAGACGCATTATCATGCAATAAAAATAGGTCAACAGGGAGAAGACAATGACCATGTACCGATCACTCATGAATCTCGCGGGCGGTGCCGCGCTGGCGCTGGGCCTCGCGTCCGCCGCAACAGCCGCCGACTATGCGTACAACCTGCAGAGCTTCCTGCCGGCGCAGGCCACGATTCCTGCGGACATCATCGATGTCTGGGCCGACAGGATCGAGGCTGCCTCCGGTAACCGCATCAAGATCAACCGCTTCCCGTCCATGCAGCTCGGCGGCAAGCCGCCGCAGCTCATCGACCAGGTGCTGGATGGCGCCATCGACATGACCTGGAACGTGGTCGGCTATACGCCGGGCCGCTTCCCGTCGACGGAAGTGTTCGAACTGCCCTTCATCGTCAATGACGCGCGTGCAGCCTCCGCCGCGTTCTGGACCATGATGAAGGAGCATATGGAGAACACCGAGTTCAAGTCGATGAAGGTGCTCGGCACCTGGGTCCACGGACCTGGCATGATCCACACCAACAAACCCGTCGTGACCCCGTCGGACCTGGACGGCATGAAGATCCGTGGCGGCTCCCGTCAGGTCAACGCGCTGCTGAACCAGCTTGGTGCGACGCCGGTCGGCATGCCGGTTCCGGCAGTGCCGGAGGCGCTGTCGAAGGGCGTTATCGACGGCACCACGATCCCCTGGGAAGTCACGCGCGCCCTGAAGGTGCCGGAGCTTGTACAGAACCACACCGAGTTCACCGGCCCGATGCTCTACACCATCACGTTCGTTCTGGTCATGAACAAGGACAAGTTCAACGAGCTGCCAGCGGACCTGCAGAAGGTCATGGATGACAATTCCGGCATGGATTTCTCGGTCTTCGCCGGCGGCACGCAGTCCGATGCCGATGGTCCGTCCCGCCAGCTTGCGGTGGATCGTGGCAACAACATCATCACCCTCGACGCCGCCCAGTCCGCTGCATGGGCGGCGGCTGCGGCCCCGGTCTATGACACCTGGCTGGCAGAGATGAAGGACCGTGGCATCGACGGTCAGGCTCTGATCGACCAGGCCAAGGCGCTGATGGCGGCCTACAAGTAGGTCAAAGGCGTAGAACGGAACAGACGGGCCGCGCGGGACTTCTGCGCGGCCCGTCCATTCCGGCCTGACGGGAGTGTGTGATGCACAGGGCAATGGCGGTACTGGCCAGGAACATGGCCATACTTGGCGGCATCGTGCTGGGATTGCTGATCCTGCTGGTCTGCGCCTCGGTACTGGGGCGCAGCCTCAACGGCTTCCTGCATACGGTGCTGTCGCCTGTTGCGCCCGACCTGGCGCAGGCCCTGCTCGACACCGGCGTTGGCCCGATCAACGGTGATTTCGAACTGGTGGAGGCGGGCATTGCCTTTGCCATCTTCGCCTTCCTGCCGCTGTGCCAGATCACCGGCGGGCATGCCACCGTGGACATCTTCACCAATTTCCTGCCGCGCCGCGCGAACCGTGGACTGCGCATGGTGACGGAAGTCATCTTCGCGGCGGTCCTGATCGTGATCGCCTGGCGCCTGTTCGAGGGCATGTGGTCCAAGATGAGCTACGGCGAAACGACCTTCCTGCTGCAGTTCCCGATCTGGTGGGCCTATGCAGCCAGTTTCGCCGGCGCGGTCGTTGCCGCGCTGGTGGGGACCTATACGGCCATCGTCCGCAGCTATGAGATGTTCAGCGGGCAGACGATCCTGACCGACGGGCCGGAGACGGACCATTGAGCAATCTCGATATCGGTCTGCTGTCGTTTCCGGCACTCATGGTGCTCATCTTCATCCGGGTGCCCATCGGCCTGGCCATGTTCCTGGTCGGGCTGGTCGGCCTCTATGCCGTTACCGGCAGCTTCAACCTGCCGCTGGCACGACTGAAGAGCGAGACCTATTCGACCTTCGCCAGCTATTCCCTGTCCATCGTGCCGATGTTCCTGCTGATGGGCCATTTCGCGACGCTTGGCGGACTGTCCACGGCCCTGTTCAAGGCGGCGGAGAGCTTCCTCGGGCACCGGCGGGGCGGCATTGCCATGGCGGCCATCGGGGCCTGCGCCGGGTTCGGGGCAATCTGCGGTTCCTCCCTCGCGACCGCGGCAACGATGAGCCGCGTGGCGCTGCCTGAGCTGCGGCGCTATGGCTACTCGGGCGGGTTCTCGACCGCCACGCTGGCCGCAGGCGGCACCCTCGGCATCCTCATTCCGCCGTCGGTCGTGCTGGTGATCTACGCGATCCTGACGGAGCAGAACATTGCCAAGCTGTTCCTCGCCGCCTTCATCCCCGGCATCCTGGCGGCACTTGGCTACATGGTCGCGGTATCGATCTACGTCCGCCTGCATCCGGATCAGGCCGGTGTGGCGGCGCGTGTGCCCTGGGCGGAACGACTGACCGCGCTGGTCGCGGTCTGGCCGGTGCTGCTGGTCTTCGGTCTGGTGGTCGGGGGCATCTATCTCGGCTGGTTCACACCGACCGAAGGTGCGGCTGTCGGCGCGGCGGGAACCGGGCTGATTGCCTGGCTGAACGGCGGCCTTGGCCGACGCAGCCTGATGGACAGCTTCCTGGTGACCGCCCGCTCCACAGCCATGATCTTCTTCATCGTGCTGGGCGCGGCCTTCTACAACGGTTTCCTGGCCCTGACACAGGTGCCGCAGGAACTCTCCAGCATGGTTGTTTCCCAGGGGCTCAGCCCATGGACCGTGCTGACCGTCATCCTGATCTTCTATCTGATCATGGGGTGTCTGATGGACAGCCTGAGCATGATCCTGCTGACCGTTCCGATCTTCTTCCCGGTGATCAGCGAACTGGACTTCGGCATGTCGCCGGAGCATGTGGCGATCTGGTTCGGCATTCTGGTGCTGATCGTCGTGGAAGTCGGGCTGATCACACCGCCGGTGGGGCTCAATCTGTTTGTCATCAACGCCATGGATCCGAAGACGCCGTTGGTCGAGACCTATCGCGCCGTGATCTATTTCGTGGGCACGGACCTCTTTCGGGTCGTGCTTCTGGTGCTGTTTCCATCGATCACGCTGTTCCTGATCTAGAGCGGGACGGGATGTGCATGAAAATGCACATGACAAAGAGTGTGAGTTGAATTGAATTTCGGTTTTGCATTATAAAGCATAAAGCAACGTCTCGGGAGGATGGTCATGTCGGAGAATCAGAATGCGTCAGTCTGGCTGGTGGACCGCCATCTGGAGGAGGGGCGCGCCGGCAAGCAGGCGTTTCGCGAAGCGGCAGGCGCCAGGCGCAGCCTGACCTACGGAGAACTGGCGCAACGCACGAACCAGGTCGCGGGTGCGTTCGCCCGTGCGGGCATCGCGCGTGAGGAGCGTGTCGCCTGTCTGATCCTGGATCAGATCGAATATCCCGAGATCTTTCTGGGGGCGATGAAGGGCGGCGTCATTCCCGTGGCGCTGAACACGCTGCTCTCGACATCTGTCTATGATGTCATCCTGCGCGACAGCCGGGCCGCGTGCCTGATGGTCTCCGCCGAGCTCTTCGAGGTCGTGAAGCCTGCGATCAGCGGCAATCCGTGGCTGCGCCAGGTGATTGTCATCGGCGGTGACGCGCCGGAAGGCACGGTCAGCTATGACGCCTTCATGGAGGGCGCGCCGGAGATGAGCGCCATCGACGTTTCGGCGGACGAGGGGGCCTTCTGGCTCTATTCCTCGGGGTCCACGGGCCAGCCCAAGGGCGTGCGTCATGTCCATGGCAGCCTGCGTGCGACTGCGGAAACCTATGGCCTGCAGGTGCTGGGCATTCGCGAGGATGACGTCGTCTATTCGGTCGCCAAGATCTTCTTCGCCTATGGCCTCGGCAATGCGGTGACATTCCCGCTTTCCGTGGGCGCGACCACGGTCCTGTTCAATGGCCGTCCGACGCCGGAAACCACGCTGGAGATCATCGCGAAGGAGCAACCGACGATCTTCTGCGGTGTGCCGACACTCTACGCGGCGACCATTGCCGAACTGGAGAAGATGGCGCGGCCCGAGTCTTCCCTGCGCATCTGCATTTCCGCCGGCGAGGCCCTGCCCGAGCAGACGGGCCAGGCCTGGCGCAGGATCTGGGGCGTCGACATTCTGGATGGAGTGGGATCGACGGAGATGCTGCACATCTTCCTGAGCAACCGCCCTGATGACATCATCTACGGCACGTCCGGGGTGGCGGTTCCGGGCTATGAGGTGCGTTGCGTTGACGAGAGCGGGGCGGAGGTCGGTCCCGGCGGCATTGGTGAGATGCTGGTGCGCGGCGCATCCGCCGCCGACGGCTACTGGAACCAGCGTGACAAGAGCCGGGCCACCTTCGAGGGGGAATGGACCCGGACCGGCGACAAGTACGAGATCACGGAGACAGGGCGCTACATCTACTGCGGCCGTACCGACGACATGTTCAAGGTGTCGGGGATCTGGGTTTCGCCGTTCGAGATCGAGCAGGCGCTGAGCGCGCATCCCGCGGTGCTGGAAGCGGCGGTCGTGGCGCACCGGGACGAGGAGGGGCTGGAGAAACCGAAGGCCTTCATCGTCCTGAAGGAGGGGCAGGACGCGGCTGCGGTGACCGAGGCGCTGAAGGACTTCGTCAAGGAACGGATCGGCAAGTGGAAGTATCCGCGCTGGATCGAGGTCGTGGCCGAACTGCCGAAGACCGCGACCGGCAAGATCCAGCGCTTCAAGCTGCGTCAGGCCGCCTGAGTCGCCGTGACGCAACTGCCGCCGCCTTCCGACTGGCGACCGCCATACGCGTTTCTGCCCGGCCGGACGCCGGCGCACGAGGGGGCGGAACTGGCGGTCATCCGCGCGACGGTGGACGCGGTATCGAGCGACCGTCTGACAACGACGGCAGCATGGACCTTCGGGCTTGATTTCCTGCGCGACGGATATTTCTGGGAAGCGCATGAGGTGCTGGAGGCCGTCTGGCTGGCGCTGCCGCCCAATTCGGCGGAACGGGTGCTCTGCCAGGGGCTCATTCAGCTTGCCAATGCAGGGCTGAAACAGGTGATGCAACGCGACCCGGCAGCGGCGCGTCTGCGCCAGATCGCACGGGACGGAATCGCGGAAGGTGTCGCGCGGGGTGGCCTGGAGCGCCTTGGTCTCGACCCGCTGGACATCGAGGGTTTCTGGCAAGCTGTAGAGCATGCGAAATAAGCAATATAATGCATATTTCCGCATCGCGACTTGCTTTCGATCTTTTAATCGACTGGAAAATAATAGAAATCAAAAAATGCAATATCATGCACATTTGACTTTACGTGAGGGGTTGATCGCACTATAGTGCAGGCAATGGAACTCGAGAGGAGACTTCGTCATGACCAAGGTCATCGACTTTCAGACCGACCCGTCGAAGTACCGTCACTGGCGTGTGGAATATGATGGCCCCGTCGCCAATCTGATCATGGATGTGGACGAGACAGCCGGGCTGTTCGAGGGCTATGAGCTGAAGCTGAACTCCTACGACCTGGGTGTCGACATCGAACTGGCGGACATTGTCCAGCGCATGCGGTTCGAACATCCCGAGGTCAAGGTCGTGGTCATGCAGTCGGGCAAGGACAAGGTCTTCTGCGCCGGTGCCAACATCCGCATGCTTGGCGGCGCGGCGCACAGCCACAAGGTCAATTTCTGCAAGTTCACCAACGAGACCCGCAACACCTACGAGGCGGCGGAGGCCGACAGCGGCCAGAAGTACATCGCGGCGGTCAAGGGTGCCTGCGCCGGTGGCGGCTACGAGCTCGCCATTGCCTGTAACCACATCATGCTGACGGACGACTCGACCTCTTCCGTGGCGCTGCCGGAGGTGCCGCTGCTGGCGGTGCTGCCCGGCACCGGCGGCCTGACCCGCGTGACCGACAAGCGCAAGGTGCGCCGCGATCTCGCCGACATCTTCTGCTCCATCGAGGAAGGGGTGAAGGGGCGCAAGGCGAAGGACTGGCGTCTGGTGGACGAGGTCATTCCGAACTCGAAGTTCGATGAGACCGTGAAGCAGCGCGCGCTGGAATTCGCGGCGGCCTCGCCGAAGGACGACGTAGCCGAAGGTGTGAAGCTCGGCCCCCTGGATCGCACGTTCGGCGATGATGGCTCGGTGACCTATTCATCCGTCGAGGTCGCGGTGGATCGGGCAAACCGCAAGGCAACGATCACCATCCATGGCCCCGAGGCGGAGGCCCCCGCCGACATGGCCGCATTCCAGGTCCAGGGTGATCAGGCCTACATGCTGCGCATGGCGCGGGAACTGGATGACGCGATCCTGCATCTGCGGCTGAACGAGATGGAGCTGGGCCTGATGGTGTTCCGCACCCAGGGCGATCCGGCGCTGCTGGCGGCGCACGAGGCCGTGCTGATGAATGATGCCGGTCACTGGCTGGCCAATGAGGTGCTGCGCTACTGGAAACGCATCCTGAAGCGGATCGACGTGACCTCCCGTTCCCTTGTGGCGCTGGTGGAGAACGGTTCCTGCTTCACCGGTATCCTGGCCGAGATCCTGTTCGCGGTTGACCGGTCCTACATGATGGAAGGCGAGTTCGAGGGCGATAACCGCCCCGTGGCCACCGTGACCCTGACGGATGCCAACTTCGGGCCGTTCCCGATGGGCAATGATCTGACCCGCCTGCAGACCCGGTTCCTTGGTGAGCCGGAATCGGTGGCGACGGCAGAGGCGCAGAAGGGCACGCCGCTGGAGGCCGAGGAGGCTGCCGAGCTTGGACTGGTGACCATGATCCTGGATGACATCGACTGGGAAGACGAGGTCCGGATCTTCCTGGAAGAACGCGCCAGCTTCTCCCCCGATGCGATGACGGGCATGGAGGCCAACCTGCGTTTCGCCGGTCCGGAGACCATGGAGACCCGTATCTTCGGTCGGCTGACGGCCTGGCAGAACTGGATCTTCCAGCGTCCGAACGCGGTCGGCAAGGAAGGTGCGCTGCAGAGCTACGGCACCGGTATTCGCGGCAAGTACAACATGGAGCGTGTCTGAGCGCTTGAACCCTTCACGGCCATCGCGGGACAGCCTGCGGCGACCGACTGAAAACAGGAGAGACACATGACCGATCTCATCAACGTCAGCTACGACACGCAGATCCCCAACAATGTCGGCCTGTCGTCGGACAGGAAGGTGCTGAAGGCGCTGGAACGCTGGCACCCGGGCTACATCAACTGGTGGAACAATCTGATTCCGCAGAATTTCCAGGAAAGCCCCGTCTATCTGCGCACCGCCGTCTCCGTGGACCCGAAGGGCTGGGCCAAGTTCGGTCACGTGAAGATGCCGGAGTACCGCTGGGGCGTGCTGCTGGCACCGCAGGTGGAGGATCGCAGGATCCCCTTCGGCGAGCACCTGGGGGAGCCGGCCTGGCAGGAAGTGCCGGGCGAGTACCGCAACATGCTGAAGCGGCTGATCGTCATCCAGGGCGATACGGAGCCGGGGTCGGTGGAACAGCAGCGCTTCCTGGGCCGCACGGCACCCAGCCTCTATGACCTGCGCAACCTGTTTCAGGTCAATGTGGAGGAGGGACGTCACCTCTGGGCGATGGTCTATCTGCTGCACAAGTATTTCGGCAAGGACGGGCGGGAGGAAGCCGATGACCTGCTGCGTCGCCAGTCCGGTTCGGACGAGACGCCGCGCATGCTGGGTGCCTTCAACGAGGAAACGCCGGACTGGCTGTCGTTCTTCATGTTCACCTATTTCACCGACCGTGACGGCAAGATGCAGCTCGAGTCGCTGGCGCAGTCCGGCTTCGACCCGCTCAGCCGCACCTGCCGCTTCATGCTGACCGAGGAAGCGCACCACATGTTCGTGGGTGAAACCGGTGTCGGACGGACAATCCAGGCCACTGTCGATGCGATGAACAAGGCCGGGATCACCGATCCGACGGACGTCAACCGCATCCGCGAACTCGGCGTGATCGACCTGCCGACGATCCAGAAGAAGCTGAACCTGCACTATTCGCTGTCGCTGGACCTGTTCGGTCAGGAAGTCTCCACCAATGCCGCCAATGCCTTCAACGCAGGCATCAAGGGGCGCTACATGGAGACCCGGATCGATGATGATCACCAGCTGAAGAACGAAACCTACGTCGTGCGGACGGTGCGCGAAGGTGCCGTGGTGGCGGAGGAAGTGCCGGCCCTGACGGCGATCAACATGCGCCTGAGGGACGATTACATCCGTGATGCCGCCGGTGGCGTCGGCCGCTGGAACAAGATCATCCAGAAGGCCGGTGTGAACTTCGAACTGACCCTGCCGGACGAGGCATTCCATCGCCAGATCGGTGTCTTCGCCGCCGTGAAGGCCAATCCGGCCGGTGACCTGATCAGTCAGGAAACCTGGGATGCCAGTGTCGGGCAGTGGCTGCCGACGAAGGCGGACGGGGAATTCATCCAGTCGCTGATGAAGCCGGTCACGGAGCCGGGTGCCTATGCAAGCTGGATCGCCCCGCCGAAGGTCGGTATCGACAGCAAGCCGGGTGACTTCGAGTACGTGCAGCTTCACGCTGCGTGATGCAGTGCGGGGAGGGGGCATGGTCCCCTTCCCGTGTCGCTGCAGCCGAAATCCGATCCGGAACGACGTCGATCAGGGAAGTGAGGTGACAGGATGAACAAGCCGCTGAAACAGCATCTGATCGACCCGGAAATCTGCATCCGCTGCTATACCTGCGAGATGACCTGTCCCATCGGGGCCATCGAGCATGACGACAACAATGTCGTGGTGAACGCCGAGATCTGCAACTTCTGCATGGACTGCATCCCGGTCTGCCCTACAGGCTCCATCGATGAATGGCGCGTGGTGCGGGAGCCCTATTCCCTCTCCGACCAGTATGAATGGACCGAACTGCCGGAGCAGGAGGAACTGGGCGCGGACGAGGCGAATACCAGCGTCGAGGCTCTGGACGACGCCATGGCCGCGCTGCTGGCGGAGGCGCACAAGGGGGCCGGTGGCAAGGCGAAGGCCCCTGCCTCGGCGCAGAAGCCGACGATCAACATGTACAACCTGGGCAAGCCCGCCGTGGCAAGGGTCCAGGGCAACTATCGCCTGACCGACGATCCGTCGCATGACGTCCGCCACATCATCCTCGACTTCGCAGGGCAGACCTTCCCGGTGCTGGAGGGGCAGTCGATCGGCATCATTCCGCCGGGGGAGGACGAGAACGGCAATCCGCACCTGCCACGGCTCTATTCCGTTTCCAGCCCCCGCGACGGGGAACGGGCCAACTACAACAACCTGTCTCTGACCGTGAAGCGGGAGGATCAGGGCCTCTGTTCGAACTATGTCTGCGACTTGGCGCAGGGGGACGAGGTGCGCGTCACCGGCCCGTTCGGCGCGACCTTCCTGATGCCGGATGATCCGAAGGCGCGACTGCTGCTGATCTGCACCGGCACCGGTTCCGCCCCCATGCGCGCCTTCACGATGCGGCGCCAGAGGGCGATGGCCTCCGACTCCGGAGCCATGACCATGTTCTTCGGTGCGCGTTCACCGAAGGCACTGCCCTATTTCGGGCCGCTGAAGAAGGTGCCCGCCAGCCTGCTGGAGCAGCACCTGGTCTACAGCCGTCTGGAAGGACAGCCGAAGGAATATGTGCAGGACCGGCTGCTGGCGGAACAGGAGAAGGTGGCCGACCTGCTGGTCGATCCGAATACCCACATCTACATCTGCGGGCTGCGCGGCATGGAGGAAGGCGTGGAGAAGGCTTTCGTCAGCATTGCGGAGAGCATTGGCGAGCAATGGCTTTCGATGCGTGACGCCATGCGGGAAGCGGGCCGCTACCACGTCGAGACCTATTGAGGATTGGCGACCGTCCGGGAAGGTCAGGCGGGAATTCACCACCACGATTGATCTGCATCATTGCATTCGGCGGAACCCGGGCTAATTTGTTGCACTATATTGCAAGGGTGAGTCGGCATGGCGGAAATCGCGACCTTCAGCGGAGAGGTGACACCGGTCGATGATGCGGCCTCCCCGGATCACGCGGTCGCCGATCTGATGCTGCAGGTGGGGGAGCGGGTCCGGAAGGCCCGGGAGCGCAAGGGCATTCCCCGCCGCGTGCTGTCGGAGATTTCCGGTGTTTCACCGCGGTATCTGGCCCAGCTCGAAAGCGGGGCCGGCAATATCTCCATCGGTCTGCTGAAACGCGTTGCCATGGCTCTGGACCATCGCATCGAATGGCTGGTGGGGGAGGATGATCCCTGGAGTTCGGAGGCGCTGCGGGTCGCGGACCTGTTTCGCTCCGCCGACCGCAGCACGCAGGAGGAGGTGTTGCGGGCGCTCAATCCGGAACCGGAAGCCTCCCGGCGCGCCAACCGCATCTGCCTGATCGGCCTGCGCGGTGCGGGCAAGTCGACGCTTGGCCGGATGGCGGGCGCGGCGCTGGACCTGCCGTTCGTGGAACTGAACCGCGAGATCGAGGCCCATGGCGGCATGGAGATCGCCGAGATCATGGGACTCTACGGCCCCGAGGGCTACCGCACGCTGGAGGCTGAGGCGCTGGGGCGCATCATCGCCACCCATGACCGCATGATCCTGGCCGTCGCGGGGGGAATCGTGGCGGAGCCGCGCACCTACCAGACCCTGCTGACGCGCTTCCACACCATCTGGCTGAAGGCTGCCCCCGACGAGCACATGCAGCGGGTCAGGGCGCAGGGCGACGAGCGCCCGATGGCCGGCAATCCGGAGGCCATGACCCAGCTGCGTTCGCTGCTGACCAGCCGGGAGGCGCTCTATGACCGGGCGCAGGCCAGGCTGGACACCAGCGGCCAGACGCGCGAGACCTCGCTGAAGCATCTGCTTGCACTCATCGCGGAGCGTGGCTTCCTCGACTGAGGTCCTGCCCGCCCCTCTCATGCATCTGTCGCACTGTTCCGGAGGTCGGGGTCTTGTCCACGCCACTGCGCCGCAACCCATCATTCTTCTATCAGCTGATCGCCCTGCGTGGCTCGGTGGTGCCTGCCGTGCTGCCCTACATCATCGGTTTCGCGGCACTGACCGCCGCGCTGGTCGCGGCAAGCGACAGGGGGGTGGTCGTGCCGCAGACCAGCTTTGCCCCCTTCGCGATCTTTGGCGTTGCCCTGTCGCTGTTCCTGGGCTTCCGCAACTTCGCGGCCTACGAGCGCTGGTGGGAGGCGCGAAAGGTCTGGGGCGGCGTCATCGGGCAGGTGCGCAGCATCGACCGGGACACGACCCTGTTTCTTGCGGCAGCGGCAGACCGTCTGGCGGTTCAGACCCATGTTCACGGGTTCATCGACGAGATCGCGGCGATCGGGCGTGTACCCCTGTCGCCGCACCGTCCGGCGCTTGGCCGCTGCGCGGCGTACCTGCACGAATGCGCGGAGCGTCAGCAGCTTTCCGAGTTTGGCCTGCGCGCCTTCTCGGACCGGCTGCATCACCTGGAACATGCGAAGGCCGGATTGCAGCGGTTGCAGAACACGCCGTTGCCATTTGTCTATTCCCTGCTGGTCAAGCGGACCTGCACCCTGTTCTGCCTGCTGCTGCCCTTCGCCACGATCGACATCGCAGGCTGGTTCGCACCTGTCATCGTGGCGGTCGCCGCCTATGTCTTCTTCGGCCTTGCACGGGTGACGGAAGTGCTGGAATTCCCGCTGGAGCCCGGCATGAACGCCCTGGACATCGACGGTTTCGTCGCGATCTGCAAGCAGCCGTTCGATGGTCTGAAAGCTGAAGAAGCAGCGACGCAGGCCGGGATTGCCGCCTGATCGGAATGTACATTCGGGGGGATGGTGCCGACGGAGGGACTTGAACCCCCAACCTACCGCTTACAAGGCGGTTGCTCTACCAATTGAGCCACGTCGGCTTGGTGCTTTCGACTACCGGAAAAAACTGCCAATGTCACGGGGCGACGCGCGGCAGCGCGGGAATTTTCATCGTCGGGGAGGGCGGAGACATGCAGAGCTGGCAAATCGGTGACGTGAAGGTGACGAAGGTGGTGGAGATGGAAGTTGCGGGCGGAACCCGTTTCATCCTGCCGCAGGCGACCAAGGAGGCCTGCCTGCCCCTCGAATGGCTGCAGCCGCACTTCATGACGCCGGAGGGACGGCTGATCATGTCGATCCATGCGCTGGTGATCGAGACGCCGGATCGCCGGATCGTCGTCGATACCTGCATCGGCAACGACAAGCAGCGCGCCAATCCCAACTGGACCAACCTGCAGAAGCCCTTTCTGGCGGACATGGCCGCCGCAGGCTATCCGGTCGAGAGCATCGACACCGTGATGTGCACGCACCTGCATGTCGATCATGTCGGCTGGAACACCATGCTGGTGGACGGCAAATGGGTGCCGACGTTCGCCAATGCCCGCTATCTGATGGCCACACCGGAGTTCGACTACTGGCGGGATCAGGACACGGACGAGGAGAGCCGTGTGATCTTCGACGATTCCGTGCAGCCGGTGTTCGACGCAGGGCTGGTGGATTTCGTCACGACGACGCATCAGATCTGTCCGGAGGTCTACCTGAAACCGACCCACGGGCACACGCCGGGCCACGTCTCCGTCATGATCGAGTCAAGGGGCGAGAAGGCGATGATCACCGGCGACTTCGTTCATCATCCCTGTCAGATGGCGCACACGGAATGGTGTGCGACCGTCGACTATGACCCGACGGAATCGAAAGCGACCCGCGACCGGGTGTTCGACGAACTGGCCGGCCAGCCGGTGCTGATCATCGGCACCCACTTCGCCGGTGTCACCGCCGGGCACCTGAAACGCGACGGGGACGCCTACCGCCTGGAGACCTGACGGTCCCCGGCGCTTCGGCGTGGTGCCATTACCGTGAAGGCAGGATTCGCCGGTCAAGATATTCTGCCCTCGCGGCCTTGTGCATCAGGCCGGTTTCGTGGTGTCCGGCCATGCTGATGATGGATATGTCGGACCATGCCGGGTGCATCCCGCTGAAATAGGGCATCTCGTCCAGCAGTGCACCGAGGATGCGCCTCACCTTGGTAGCGTCCATGTCCTGTCGTGCGACCAGCATTGCCGAGATCGCGAAAGTGTCGACTGTCTTGTCCATCTGGGGATAGGAACTGCGTCGGAAGCGAAAGAAATCCACGCCCGGCGTTGCGCGGACATAGGCCGCATTCGCCTTCCGTATGAAGCCGACGATGTCCCCGCCGCAACGCTCCAGCGCCAGGGCGATCTTTCCGTTCGGGACACCGGCGATGAAGGCGAATGCGTCGATCTCGCCATTGCAGAATGCGTCGAGGTCACGCGAACTCGAGATCGCCAGGGGGTGCTTGAAGTCGTCGATCGACATGTTGAGCGCGCGCAGCAATCCGTTGATGGTCTGTCGGGTTCCCGTGTTTGGCAGGCCAAGGTTCGAGCGATGGTTCACGAGATCCAATGCGCGTGTCACGCCAAGCCCGCGCCGCACGACGATCTGGAAGACTTCCGGATAGAGTGTCGCCAATGCCTTGATGCCATTGGCATCGGCGACGGTCTGTTTTCCCGAAGTCGAGGCGGGAGAGAGCAGGATATCGGCCTGCGCGATGGCAAGATCCACCTGCCCGTCAGTCAGCAGCGTCAGATTGGAACCTGTTCCACCCGTTTCCAGAACCTGACAGTCCGTGCGCTTGCCGTAGCGCCGCTCGAGTACCCTGCAGATGGCGTTTCCGGCGCTGTAGTACACTCCGGTGAGACTGCCGGTCGCGATGCGCACCTTCAGGTCAGTTTCCTTGGCCAGCACTTCCATTCTGAAAGGCGAAAGGAAGTACATGAGAATGATTGCGACAAGACAGAATATCTTCATCGGCTGAATCTCAATCGAAGTTGAGGTATTTGCGGTGGTTCGTCGTCATCTGAGTCTTGTTCAGGTTCTTCGGAAACCTTGGCCGTATCTGCGACGAACGGTCGGCTCTGCAGCGGAATCCTGCAGGCCTCCGGCGCCTGGCCCCTGACGTTGGCCCCGTCTGTCCCGATCGTCACGCGCTCGGTGCCCACCATCAGGGTCAGCGCGCCGGAGGGCAGACGTTCGGGTTCGGAGTTCGCTGTTGCACGGCAATCGAATGACACGAGAAAGAGCCATTCCATGTCGTCATGCATTTCCCTTGTCCTGAACTGGCCGTGCCACTGCTTCTGCCAGTCGGGCTGCAATTCCCGGTTAGGATCGATGGGAAAGGCATCTGTCTGACTGAATGCGGACTCCGGTCCGTACAAGGGCCGGATACAGACGCTGGCCCGCGACTTCTCCAGCCGGATCCCGTTTCCAGAGGTGGTTCGGTTCGTTTGAACAGTTTCGAGCCGTTTCTTAGGTGGATTTTCCGCTTGGTTATGCCGCCACCGGGATTGGTTGCAACTTGATGTGATATGCCTGATCGGGCGTTTGCCCTTCCAGCGATGAATGCGGTCTCCTTGTGTTGTAGAAGGCCAGGTATCGGTCGATGCCCTGTCGGGCGGCTGACACGCTTTCATAGGCGTGCAGATAGACCTCCTCGTATTTGACGCTGCGCCAGAGCCGTTCGACAAACACGTTATCGCGCCAAGCGCCCTTGCCATCCATGCTGATCTGGATGTCGGCGTCCTTCAGCGCCTTGATGAAGTCAATGGACGTGAACTGTGATCCTTGGTCCGAGTTCATGATCTCCGGCTTGCCATATCTGCGCAGGGCATCATTCAAGGCCTCCAGACACGGCGCTGTTTCCAGCGTCACCGACAGCCGCCAGGCCAGAACCTTGCGGCTGAACCAGTCCAGAACGGCGACCAGATAGACGAACCCTCGGGCCATGGGAATGTAGGTAATATCCATGGCCCAGACCTGATTGGGCTGCGTCACGGCCAGCTTGCGCAGCAGGTAGGGATAGATCCTGTGACCGGGCGCAGGCTTGCTGGTGTTCGGTCTGCGATAGAGCGCCTCAATGCCCATCGTTTTCATGCAGGTTGCCACGTGCAGCCGCCCGGCCGTGAAGCCTTCCTGCCGCAGCAACCCTTTCATCATACGGCTGCCCGCGAACGGGTAGTCCATGTGCAACTCGTCAATTCTGCGCATAAGCTTGAGGTCCGCCGCACTGGTCGGGCGCGGCGCGTAATACAGGCTGCCCCGGCTGATCCCGAGAAGCCGGGCTTGCCGTGTCAGGCTCAGCCTGTGGTCCGGGCCCGTCATTTCCTTGCGCTCGGCAACAGACCGGCCTTGTCGAGCGCGCCCTCTAAAAAATCGTTTTCCAGCGCCAGCTGGCCAATCTTCGCGTGCAGGGACTTTACGTCGATCTGCGGCTCTTTCGCGGCCTTTGGCGTGTCATCGAAGACACCCGTTACGCCCTCAAGCAGCTGATCCTTCCACTGCTTGATCTGATTGGGATGCAGGTCGAACTGCGTCGCCAGCTCGCTCATCGTCCTGTCGCCCTTCAGCGCCGCCAATGCGACTTTCGCTTTGAAGGCAGGGCTGTGGTTCCGCCTGGGTCGTCTTGTCATCTTCGCTCCTTCGTCCCGGCAACGCTGCCGGATTGGGAGCAGAAAATCCACCTAACTCAACTGTCCAGATTTGTCGGGCCACCTCTTCCCTCCCAGGGCTTCATCTTGTGGTCGGCATGGATATTCCATTCGAACCGGCGGGGAACGGTGGAACGCAGGCGGTCGTGCACCAGCAATGTGCCCGGACGCAGATACAGCAGGGTTCTCCGGGCCTCCTGCAGTTCCCCCCGGTAAGCCTGTGTGGCGTTCCCGGTCACGGCATCGTAGCCGGGACAACTGACGAAACGCTCGAGATTTCCCTGTGCCGACAGGTCGTCCCATGGCTGACCCTTGCCGCCATCGTAGGTAATGGCGTTGTGGGCAACGGTCTGGGTTGTCCAGGCAAGGTGATGACGGGATCTGAAGGTGTCGTAATACCCGGAGTCGATGGCCAGCGGCTGCTGACGACCATTGATGATGAAGCTGTTCTGGTCAGCGTGACTGTGATTGAAGGAACCGTAGGGACTGGACTTGAAATAGATCGAGAACCGGTCGGGATCAGCCAGGTCACTGTGCATTGCCACCCAGCCGATGGACGGAAAGATCGCTAAATCCGGGAGTCCCTCAATGGTCGCGGTGGACCTGTCGATAGCTGCCGGCGGGGCGCCGGCGCCGAGCAGGAAAGTCCAGCTCGCGAACTCCGCCTCCAGCTCCGGCAGTTCAGCGTCGTTCCGGACAAGCAGATCGCGCCACGCGGCGTAGAGGTGCCCGGTTTGCGGCAGGCGCGTCCGCTCGAAGAGCATCCGGATGGTCTCGGTCCAGAGCAGCGGCTTGAAGTCTTCCGCGCCATCGCCGAAGCCGCTGGTGGGGGAACCGGGCGGGATGATGTACTGCAGGAAGTTGCCTGCCTGTCGCGTCCATCCCGAACTGAAGTAGTCAGCACCCGTGACGTTGCGGATGGTGTCCCAGTACTGCAGGTTGTTCAGCATGTCCCAGGTGGCGTAATTGATGCCATTTGAGTAGCCACCATCATCGCCCCCCCAGGGGTTTCCAAATCCGGAGAAGACCGGATAGGTGGCGTTGAACCAGCTCTGCGCGCGGGGTGTTTCACCAGCCATGATCGTGGAGATCGCGAGAATGCCAAGGGCATGGCGGAAACCGTGCGAATTGTATGGATAGGCAGCGAGTGCACGGCTCTCGTCGACAACGAACTTGTCAAAGGTCTGCTGCACGCGGTTCTCGATCGCGGCGAGCATGCTGGTGCGTTCAATCACATCAAGCGCGTCGTACATGACGTCATAGGTGGTCGCGAGGGCGATGGCGATCCGCAGGTTCAGCAGGTCCGCAACCTCATCCGAGGTGATGCCGAGGGGGTCCAGACTGGTCAGCCAGTTTGCGGCAGCGCGCGCTTCCGCCAGCCCCTGATCGCCCTCCCTGAGGTTCCGTGTGACGACCCAGACCAGCAGGCCCTGATACGTCTGGCGCATGACCCGATTGACCGAGGCGCGGATGTTGCGCCGCAGTTGAACCAGCTGCTCCTGTGACAGCTGCGCCGCACCCGACCGCGACAGGGGCCCATCCATTTCCGGAAACTCGGTGTTGCCCGTTTGCAGTTGATCCAGCACCGCATCGAAGTACGGACGCTTCCAGCCGATGTAGGCATCCGCGATCATGAGTGAGCGTTGGGGGTCTGGCGGCAGCAGTCTTGGTCGTCCCCGACCTGCGGCAATGCGGAACGCGCCAGCGGGACTCATGACCTGCCTGACGGGAGTCCTCGACTCGATCTCGAACCGGCGCTCGTTCGACCAGTTGTCCGCGTCGGCATATGCCCCCCAGCGGCGCACACGCCAGGAATGGGTGCCTGGGGGGAGTGGCCTGTCGAGTGCGAGGATATTGGTTGAAGACAGTCTTCGTACCAGTGGTCCATCTTCGAGCTTGATGAAGACTTCATAGACGTCGCCCGATTCCATTTTCCTCCATCGGAATGAAGGCGGGTTCTCCGAAGGTCTGGCGCCATCAGGTGGATAGGGCCGCATTTCCCTGTCGTCGACGGGGGTCAGCCAGTCGGTGATATCTGAAGCTGATCGGGGTGAATCATCCGTCGTGCGCTGCTGGGAATGGGACACACTGGCGAATGCGAGCAACAGCAATGCAGCCATGCCGGACCACGCGGATCTGGTGATTCTATGGGCGTTCCGATCAGGCAACATGCGGTACCTCCAACATGATGGCTCCGGGCAACCTGTATCAATCGCGGTATTAGATTACCTGAGGTTGCGTCGGCGGCAAAGTGTCTTACGTTGCGTAAGTCAGTACGATGCTTGTCCGGGTCGGGATCACATGGTACGCCCGCGCAACCCAAATCCCCCGACGTGCAGGCAGGACACCATGGCCGAAGAACAGACAGCTCCCCAGATCCGCATCAACGCCCAGTACATCAAGGACCTGAGTTTCGAGAACCCGAATTCACCCGCAGTACTGGCGGAGCCGCCGAAGGATACCGGCCTGAACATCAACGTGAATGTGGAGGCCGCGCAGCTCGAAGGCGCAACGTTCGAGGTCGTGATCAAGTTCGATATCCAGGCCAGTTCCGGCGAGACCACGATCTTCATCATCGACCTGACCTATGCGGGCGTCTTCACGCTGGTCGGCATTCCGCAGGAACAGATCGAAGCTGCCTGCCTGATCGAATGTCCGCGTCTGATCTTCCCCTTTGCCCGTCGGGTGATCGGTGACCTCACGCGCGACGGTGGCTTCATGCCGCTGCTGCTCGACCCGATCGACTTCATGCGCCTGTACCAGCAGAACCGCCAGCAGCAGGCCGCGGCACCCCAGGCGACGCAGTGATCAGTCGGACGCCCTGGCACGATCGATCTCCCGCAGCAGGGCGTCGATCCTGCGCCATTCCTGCGTCTGGCACATGATCCAGATGCAGCCCCTGACGTCGATCCGGTCTGGGGCGGCGAGCCGCATCGTCACCTCATAGGTCTCCCCGTCCTCCGGATTGAACATCGCCCCGCTGATCACGTCGCCACGTGCATCAAGGTCGCTGAAGATGCGCACGTCGCGCGGTCCGTCCGTCGCCCATGACCAGATCACGGTGCCGCAGGCCCGCGCGACCTCTGGCCGGGCCGGATCACAGGGCGCGATGCGCACCAGGGCCCCCATGCCCGGCGTGGCCCAGATGCCCGACAGTCCGGGCGCACCGTCTTCGGGGATCGGGGCTGCCCCGCCGCTGAGCGTTGCGCCGATGATCAGGACCAGCGCGCCTGTCACCCGACGGAGGCGTCCGCGTCTGGTGACCCTCCCGTCACCTGCAATCGCATCCCCTGCTTCCGGCTGCCCTGCCCCTCCCGCGGCGTTCCGTCGGAATGTGTCGGCGTAGTCGGGATGTTCCGTTCCCATCAGCCGGTCCCAGAAGGTGAAGTACAGCCCGTAGTTCCAGCGGCCGCAGGCATGGTGCAGGTCATGGTGCGTCGGGGTGGTGATCCAGCGCGCGACCGGCCAGTCGACCCAGCCACGGGGCATGATCTCTACCCCGCAATGGCCGATCACGTTGCGCGCCATCATGTGGCTGAGGAAGATGATGATGGTCACGCTGTCGACAGGGACCAGCAGCAGGAACAGGGGCAGGAACACGGCCTCCGCCACAGCCTCCGGCGGTGCGAAGGCGTAGGCCGCCCAAGAGGTCGGGGTAACCGACCAGTGGTGGGTCAGGTGCGCCAGACGGAACAGTGGGCGCAGGTGCATCGCCCGATGCAGCCAGTAGAACCAGGCATCGTGGGCCAGGACAATCATCAGGACCTGCAGCGCGACCACCGCAGCACCCGAACTCTCGCTGATCCGGATCAGGTCCATCTGCATCAGGCACCAGACCAGCAGGAAGCCGTTCAGGGAGAAGATCAGCGCGGTAAGGACCGACCATCCCACTTCCCGCAGCATGTCCCGGTTCGAGGCACGTCGGCGCTGAATGCGATAACGTTCCAGCCGACTGCGCAACAGGCGCAGCAGCACGAAGGCGGCACCGGCGAACAGGAAGTAGCGCGCGGCGTCGGAGGCGAAGATCAGCGGCCATACTTCGGGAAAGTGACTGAGGGCTTCGGTACCGGACATTTTCTTCTGGCTCCATCGTTGACTGTTTGACGATGAAGCCACTGTGCGGTGGGCGCGGCCTGATGGCCTGTCGATCCCGAGATCGGCCTGATGAATCAAGGAATCGGAGAGCTTTTTCAGGAATCGGCGATGTTTTCCCGGCGGTACGCGGTGGGTGTTGTGCCGGTAATCTCCCGGAACGCCCGGTTGAAGGGGCCAAGTGATCCGTATCCCAGATCCATCGCGATGGTCAGCACGGGTGTCCGGGCCAACTCGGGATCAGCCAACCTCTTCTGCGCCTCGGCCACCCGATGCACATTCAGGAATGTGTTGAAGTTCCGGTATCCCAGATCCCGATTGATGTGGGAACGCAGCCGATGCTCGGTGACACCCGCCTTTGCCGCGAGACCCGCAACGGTCAGCCCCGACTGCCACAGACCGCCGGAATCGATGAAGGCGCGGAGCGGACCGGCAACCCTGTCGTCAGGTGGGCCGGGCTTTTGGCCCGGTGTGACCCGCGGGACCTGTTGTGGGGACTCCACCGGATCGATGGTCAGGAAGGACACGCCGAACAGCAAGGTCAGAGCGAGGATGGCACCCGCATTGACCGGCGTCAGCAGGGCCAGCATCTCCGGCTCCGTGACGACCAGTTCGACCAGCAGAACCGATGTTACCTGCAGCACCATCATCGCCACGGCAATCAGCCGCCACCTCCGGCGCCGCTCCATCAGGTCATCACGGCGGCCCGCGAGGGTTCTGAACACCGCATGCGACAGCATCAGCAGCCCGACGATGCGTTGCAGGGTCACCAGTGCGGGTCGCAAGTCCTCCGGCAGGGTGGCGAAGGCAAGGGCCTGCATGGCCGCCAGCAATGCCAGAGCGGCAATGCAGACGCGCACATGGCGAAACGCGTCATCAAAGGCTGTCATGACCACCGCCCAGACCGCAAAGGGAATGGTCGGGGCAAGGCCGAGCAGCAGCAGCCGGAACAGGCCCTTGTCGGGTGCGAGCGGATCGCCGCCGCTCAGGAGCAGGTAGGCGGTAGTGCAGGCGATCAGGATGACGAGCAGCCAGGTGAGCGACTGACGCGGTTGCCGAACGACCAGTGTTGCAGCAATCAGGGCGAAAGCCCCCATCGCCAGCAGGCGCAGTACTGTATCGGCACTTTCGGTCACGGTTCGGTCCTGAGGCTTTGCTTGACGGTTCAGCTTTGGCGCGGGGAGACTGTCGTTTCAATCGGTTTGTGACGTGGGGGGGGACGGGATGTCAGATGCTTCGATGGATGAATTGCTCAGGCTCGGCGCCGAAGTCGGCGAGATGCTGAAGGCGCGGGGAGAGCGTGTGGCCGTTGCGGAATCGTCGGCTGGCGGGCTGATTTCCGCCGCATTGCTGGCCGTGCCGGGGGCGTCG
This sequence comes from Kordiimonadales bacterium IMCC3096, assembly GCA_016865035.1. Classification (GTDB taxonomy): domain Bacteria; phylum Pseudomonadota; class Alphaproteobacteria; order Minwuiales; family Minwuiaceae; genus Minwuia. The sequence goes on along the minus strand of CP018227.1, from coordinate 436,246 downwards.
GGTTACTTCCGGGGCGGCGCGGTGATCTACAACCGGACCTCGATCAGGGAACTGACGGGGCTGGATATTCGGGCGTTGATGCAGACCGGTGTGCGGTCAAGTTCCGAACCCTTCGCGGCCTGCCTCGCGGAAGCGGTGAAGACCAACATGCGCGGCGACTGGGGGCTGGCGGAAACCGGTGCGGCGGGTCCGACCGGCAACGGATATGGTGACGCTGCCGGGCACAGCTGCTGCGCCGTTGCCGGTGCGCAAACCGTCAGACGCACGCTGGAGACGGGTGACAGTGACCGGGCGGCGAACATGATCCGCTTTGCCATCGCCGCGCTGACCCTGTTCCGCGAGGAACTGGCTGCCGCGCCGCCAAAGGCGGATTGAGGAGCAGGGCCGGGAGCAAGGCTTCGGCCTGTTCCATCCCTCTGCCCCGCCCGGTGGCGTCGGAACCGGATCAGGTCTGTGGCCGGAGCATCCCGAACCGGGTGTCGCGGTCGCTCGGGATCTTCATGATGCCATTGGCGCGCAGCACCGGCTGATCCTCCACCAGCAGCATGGCGTTGCAGAACACCATGCGCGGGGTGGCGCGGACGACCTCCGTCCGGCCCTCCACCCACTGCCCGGTCAGGACAGGGGCCAGGAAGTCGCAGTTCAGGTTGATGGTGGGGAAGAACTTCTGCTGTTTCAGCGCAACGGCGGAACCGAACCCGATCTGCACATCGACCAGGGTCGCCAGCATGCCCCCGTGACAGGTGCGGGTCGGATTCAGATGCTTCTCCGCCACCCGGAAACCCAGGTGTGCCTCCCCATCCACGATGCGGCCGAAGATCGGGCCGACCAGTCCGAACAGGCCGTCCTGTACGCCGAAGACCTTGAACCCCTCCGGTGCGTCATGTTCTTGCTCTGGTGTCACTGAAACAGCTCCTTCGGGTCCAGCGCGTTGGGATCGCCATTGCGCGGCAGTTTGAAGATTCCTGCGGCGCGCGCGATCAGCGTGCCGTCCTGCTTGATGATCCGGCAGTCGGTGAAGACCGTGCTGCCGCCCCGCTTCAGCACCTCGGTCCGGCCCTGAACCCAGTCGCCGGCGACAGCGGGTGCCAGGAAGTCGACGTTGATGGAAACGGTCGGAATGAACAGACCGGTATCGAGCTGGTAGTTCAGCGACGAATTGAGCTGCATGTCCACCAGGGTCATCAGCATGCCGCCATGCAATGTACCACCCGCATTGGTGTGGCGCGGCTCGACCCGGATGCCGAGGATCAGATAGCCGTCCTCGTCACGCCAGAACATCGGGCCGTTGCCTTCGATAAAGGGCGCAGGCAGTCGGGCGGGGCGGAAACCCGCAGGTACGTCTTCAGTCATTTCTGAGATAGCTCCGTCAGGCGACCCGGGGGGCGACGTCGGCCATGAAGGCCGCCATCCGGTCCGTGGTTTCTCCGGCGCTGCCGGCCGTGAAGTTCAGCATCAGGTCGCCGAACCCCTGTTGTTTCATCTCGCCGATGTCATTGGCAATGGCATCCGCCGAACCCGTCAGGATCATGCGGTCGCCTTCCTTGTTCCGCACCTCCTCGCCCAGATTGTACCAGTGGCTCCAGTAGGCGAGGTCCAGCGTGGCAAGGTCACGCCCTTCCTCATCCGCGATCCCCTTCAGCCGATCAAGGCGTCCCGCGATGCGGGCATGGGTGTCCATGGGGAAGCGGGGGTTGTTGCCGATGGGGTACCAGCCGTCGCCGACCCGGACGGCACGGCGCAGGGCCGGTGCGCTCTCGCCCCCGGTCCAGATCGGCACGCCGGGTTTCTGCACCGGATTGGGCAGCACGGAAACGTTCCGGAAGTTCACGTACTTGCCCGCGTGACTGACCGTCGGGGCGGACCAGACCTTGCGAAACACCTCGATATATTCATCGGTCACCGCGCCGCGCTCCGCGTAGGGGGGCAGTTCCAGCGCCTCGAACTCCTCCTCCATCCAGCCCGCACCGCAGCCGAGCGTCATGCGCCCGCCGGAGAGCTGGTCGATGGTGGCGACCATCTTCGCGGTCAGCAGTGCCGGGCGGTGCGGCACCACCATGACGGAGGTCAGCAGCCGCAACCGGCTGGTCATTGCGGCGATGAACGACAGGGCCACCAGCGTGTCCATGCATTCGCCGTTGGCGGTGCCGGGAAAGGATCCGTCCGCGCTGTAGGGATAGGTGCTGTCGATCGCCACCGGAATGACGACATGGTCCGGGACCACGATGTGGCTGAAGCCCAGGCTTTCCCCCGTGGTCGCGATCTTGCGCAGGCTGTCGCTGTTTGCCAGCGGCCCGCGCGTGAACCATGCGAAACCGTAATCCATGTTCGCCTCTTCCGCGTATGTTGTGCAAAGCAGGGGCAACAATAAGGCGCGCTCAGCGTCGGGAGAACCCATGATTATCCCAACCGAGGAACGCTCATTCATCAAGGACCGGCCAGTCGGTCGCCTGGGCACGGCGGATGGGGCCGGATTTCCGCATGTGGTCCCGGTCTGTTTCGCCATTGCGGGCAACACTGTCTTCATCCCGATCGACGAGAAGCCGAAGCGTGGCGATCCGCGCGATCTCAAGCGCCTGCGCAACGTCATGGAGAATGAGCGGGTCTGCCTGATGATCGACCGCTACGCAGATGACTGGTCGGATCTCGGCTGGGTCATGCTGCGGGGCAGGGCACGGGTGGAACCGGTCGCGGCGGAGCTGCACATGGCCATCGAACTCCTGCGCGCCCGCTATCCCCAATACCGCGGGATGGCGCTGGCGCAGCGGCCCATGATCATCATCGACGTGGAACTGTGCACGAGCTGGGGCGACCTGTCCGTCCAGTCGTCAATGAGTGTGCCCGCCGACTGAACACCGCCCCATTCACTTCCCCGCAGTGCCGCATTGTTCCAGTATGTGGCGGACATGCACCGGGGGAGGCGACAGAGATGGGCAACGCGGAACAGAAGTCTGCAACTGAGGCAACACGCGCCGCGCACGAGCGGCTGCGCGCGCGACTGGACTTCGACCAGTCGGATGATTTCGCCAATGCCGCGCGCGGACTGGTGGAGGCGGTGCCGGACGGAGGGGTGGTGAAGACCGAGGGCGGCACGGTGGTCTGGAACCTGCCGGCCTATGACTTCCTGGAAGGCACGGAGGATATTCCGACCGTCAATCCCAGCCTGCTGCGCATGGCGCGGCTCAACATGGCCAACGGCCTGTTCAGGGTGGTGGACCGTGTCTGGCAGGTCCGGGGCATGGACCTGGCCAACATGACAATCATCGAAGGCGCGACCGGGCTGATCATCATCGACTGCATGACGACGGCGGAGGTCGCGCAGGCGGGTCTGGAACTCTATTACCGCCATCGCCCGCGCGTGCCGGTGAAGGCCGTCTTCTATACCCACAGCCATGTCGATCACTATGGCGGCGTGAAGGGCATCGCCACGCAGCAGGCGGTGGATGCGGGCGAATGCGACATCTACGCGCCTGACGGCTTCATGGAGGCCGTTGGCGGGGAGAACGTGCTGGCCGGGAATGCCATGAGCCGGCGGGCGCAGTTCCAGTTCGGTCCGCTGCTGCGGCCCGGACCGCAAGGGCAGGTGGATGCTGGGCTGGGCAAGGTCACGGCCCGTGGCCGTGTCACCCTGCTGGCGCCCACGCATCTGATCCGGGAAGCGGTGGAGCGCCACGTGGTGGATGGCCTGCAGGTGGATTTCCATCTGGCCCCGGGCACCGAGGCCCCGGCGGAGATGCACATGTTCTTCCCCGAACTGGGGGTCCTGAACATGGCGGAGAACGCGACGCCGCTGCTGCACAACTTCTGCCCCCTGCGCGGTTCCGAAGTCAGGGACCCGCGCATCTGGTCGTACTACCTGGCGGACGCGGTGGAGAAGTTCGGCAGCCGGACGGAGGCGCTGATCTGCCAGCATCACTGGCCCACGTGGGGATCGGAGAACATCGTGGCGTTCCTGGAACGTCAGCGCGACCTCTACAAGTACATCCACGACCAGACCGTGCGCCTGATGAACCATGGCTGGCGTCCGGCGGAGATCGCGGAGGTGCTGGACATCCCGCCCTCGCTTGCCACAGACTTCCGGATGCGGGGCTACTACGGATCGGTCAGCCACAATTCCAAGGCGGTCTTCCAGCGCTACCTGAGCTGGTATGACGGCAATCCGGCGAACCTGAACCCGCTGCCGCCGCGCCACGCCGCCGTGAAGTACGTCGATTACATGGGCGGTGCGCCGGAGGTGCTGGCCCGCGCGCAGGCCGATTTCGACAATGGCGAATACCGCTGGGTGGCGCAGGTGCTCTATCACGTGCTGTTCGCGGACCCGGACAACGAAGCGGCGAAACATCTGGCCGCCGATGCCTTCGAACAGCTCGGCTATCAGGCGGAGTCGGCGACCTGGCGCAACGCCTACCTCTATGCCGCGCAGGAACTGCGCCACGGAGTGATGAAGCTGCCGCCGCGCCCGATCCTCAGCCCCGACCTGCTGGGGGCGGTATCGACCGACATCCTGTTCGACTTCATTGCCGTGCGGCTGGATTCATCAAAGGCCATCGGCAAGCGCTGGCAGGTGAACTGGAACCTGAGCGACCGGGATGAAAAGGTCTGTCACACCCTCAGCAACGAGACACTGACCCAGTTGATGGGCAAGGTGGCGAAGGCACCGGCGGCGACCGTGACGACGACGCGCGAAGTGCTGGTCGGCCTGATCGTCGGCAAGGTCTCCGTTGCAGATGCCGTCACCTCGGGCGCGCTGGGCATCGATGGCGACCGCGCGGTGATCGAGGACCTGTTCGACATGCTCGATACCTTCGGCATGCAGTTCGACATCCTGACCCCCGGACCAGGTGTGCCCGGCCCGGACTGAAGCCGCGACCGCAATGTATCAGTGGGCACCCGTATCAGGTACGGGTGCGGCATCTGTTGTTGTATTCGGCCTTGCCGGTTCACCCTCATCCCGGCCTTCCCCCGTCGAGGGGGAAGGGGGGAGCAGGCGTCCCGGAATCGGCTGTATCTCAGCCCTTGGGATAGCCGAGTGTCGCCAGTGATTCCCGGACCTCGTCGATGATGGCGGGGTCGTCGATGGTGGCGGGGGTCTTGAAGTCGACGCCGTCGGCGATCTTCTGCATCGTGGCGCGCAGCACCTTGCCGGAGCGGGTCTTGGGCAGGCGTTTCACGGCGGTCACCAGCTTGAAGGCCGCGACGGCACCGATCTGCTGACGCACCATGGCGACGCAATCACGCTCGATGTCCGCCAGAGGCTTCTCGGCACCGGCCTTCAGCACGATCACACCCAGCGGTAACTGGCCCTTCAACTGGTCCTCGACACCAAAGACAGCGCACTCTGCCACGTCCGGGTGCTGCGACAGCACTTCCTCCATCGCGCCGGTGGAGAGGCGATGCCCGGCGACGTTGATGACATCATCGGTGCGCGACATGATGTAGATGTAGCCATCCGCGTCGATCATGCCCGCGTCACCGGTGTTGTAGTAACCGGGATAGGCCGCGAGATAGGCGGACTTGAAGCGCTCGTCGGCGTTCCAGAGCGTCGGCAGGGAGCTTGGCGGCAGCGGCAGTTTCACCGCGATCGCCCCCATCTGCCCTGCGGGGACCGGGTGCCCGCCCTCATCCAGAGCATGGATCTCGTAACCGGGAACGGCGCGCGTCGGGCTGCCGTACTTCACCGGCAGCGGCTCGATCCCCATCGGGTTGATGGCCATGGGCCAGCCGGTTTCCGTCTGCCACCAGTGGTCGATCACCGGCACCTTGAGCTGGTTCTCGGCCCACTGGATGGTGTCGGAATCGGCGCGCTCTCCGGCCAGGAACAGGATGCGGAACTTCGACAGGTCGTACTTGCCGATGAACTCGCCGTCCGGGTCCTGCTGCTTGATCGCGCGGAACGCGGTCGGCGCGGTGAACATCACCCGCACGTCGTGGTCGGCGATGACCCGCCAGAAGGTGCCCGGATCGGGCGTCCCGACGGGCTTGCCCTCGAACAGGATCGTGGTCGCACCATGCAGCAGCGGCGCATAGACGATGTAGGAATGGCCAACGACCCAGCCGACATCGGATGCGGCCCAGAATGTCTCCCCCGGGTTGGCGTCATAGAGGTTCTTCATCGACCACTTCAGCGCCACGGCATGACCGCCGTTGTCGCGGATCACGCCCTTGGGCTGGCCGGTGGTGCCGGAGGTATAGAGGATGTAGAGCGGATCCGTTGCCTGCACGGGCACGCAGTCGGCGGGGGAAACCCCCTGCAGCGCATCGGCCCAGAGCATGTCGCCTTCCCGTACCTCGAAATCCGGGACCTGCTCGCGCGGGAAGATGATGCAGCCGTCCGGCTTGTGCTTCGACAGGTCGATCGCGCCATGCACCAGCGGCATGTATTCGATCACCCGCCCCGGCTCCAGCCCGCAGCTTGCCGTCACGATCAGCTTCGGCGTGGAATCGTCGATGCGGGTGGCCAGTTCGTTGGGGGCGAAGCCGCCGAAGACGACCGAGTGCACGGCACCGATGCGGGCACAGGCCAGCATGGCCACCGCAGCCTCCGGGATCATCGGCATGTAGATGATGACCCGATCACCCTTCTCCACACCACGCGCCTGCAAGGCACCGGCAAAATGCGCGACACGGTTCAGCAGTTCCTTGTAGGTGAACTTCTGCACCGTCCCGGTGATCGGGCTGTCATGGATCAGCGCCACCTGATCGGCCCGCCCGCCTGCCACATGCCGGTCCAGGCAATTGTGGCAGGTGTTCAGTTCGCCGCCGGCGAACCAGCGGGTGAAGGGCGCATTGCTGTCGTCCAGGACGGTGTCGAAGGGCCTGAACCAGTCGATGCCCTTCGCGGCCTCCGCCCAGAAGCCTTCCGGATCGGCCTTCCAGCCGTTGTAGACGTCATCATATGCACCCATGACCCTTACTCCGCCGCCGTCTGTGCCGTGGGCAGGGTGTAGTCCTTGAACTGCTCCCTCAGGGTCGTCTTCTGGATCTTGCCCGTGGCGGTATGCGGGATCTCGTCCACGAACTGCACGTCGTCCGGCATCCACCATTTCGCGATCTTGCCGTCCAGGAACGCCATCACGTCGTCCTTGGAGACATCCCTGCCCGCCTTCTTCACGATGCAGAGCAGGGGGCGTTCATCCCATTTCGGATGATAGACGCCGATGACGGCGGCTTCGGCCACGTCCGGGTGGCCCATGGCGGCATTCTCCAGATCGATGGAGCTGATCCATTCACCGCCGGACTTGATGACGTCCTTGGCGCGGTCGGTGATGGTCATGAAGCCGTCTTCGTCCAGGGTCGCGACGTCGCCGGTATCGAACCAGTTGCCGTTGTCCAGCACGTTGCCGCCCTCGCCCTTGAAGTAGCCGCTGGTGATCCAGTAGCCGCGGGTCAGCAGGTTGCCGAAGGCGACACCGTCGCGCGGCAGTTCATTGGCTTCGTCGTCGGTGATCTTCAGTTCCACGCCATAGATCACGCGACCCTGCTTGGCCTTGAAGGGCAGCTGCTCCTCGAACGGCAACTGCTCGATGGCCCTGGTCATGACGCCGGTGGTGCCCAGCGGGCTCATCTCCGTCATGCCCCAGGCATGGATCACGGTGACGTCGTACTTGGTCTCGAAGGTACGGATCATGGACGCCGGCGCGGCAGAGCCGCCGATGACCGTGCGGTTCATCTCGGGCAGGCCCAGGCCATGCTCCTCCATGTAATTCAGCAGCATCAGCCAGACCGTCGGCACGCCCGCCGACATGGTGACCTTCTCGTCAGCCATCAGGTCATAGACCGACTTGCCGTCCAGGTCCTTGCCGGGCAGCACCAGCTTGGCACCGCACATCGGCGCAGCGTAGGCCAGGCCCCAGGCGTTGGCATGGAACATCGGCACGACCGGCAGGACGGTGTCACGCGACGACAGGCCGAGGCAGTCGCCCATGCAGGCGGCGAAGCTGTGCAGCACGGTGGAGCGGTGCTGGTACAGCACGCCTTTCGGGTTGCCGGTGGTGCCGGAGGTGTAGCAGAGGCTGGAAGCCGTCTTCTCGTCGAACTCCGGCCATTCGAACTCGGTGGTCTCCGCGGCCAGCAGATCCTCGTAGCAGTAGACGTTCTCCAGCGTGGTCTGGGGCATGTGATCGCTGTCCGTCATGATGACGAAACCCTTCACACTCGTCAGTTCCGACTGCACCTTCTCCAGCAGCGGCACGAAGGTCAGATCGACGAAGATGAACTGATCTTCGGCATGGTTCGCGATGTAGACGACCTGCTCGGGGAACAGGCGCGGGTTGATCGTGTGCAGCACCGCGCCGAGGCCGGAGACACCATAGTAGCACTCGAAGTGGCGATGGGTGTTCCAGGCCAGGGTGCCGATCCGGTCCCCCAGCTTCACGCCCAGGCGGGTAAGGGCGTTGGCCAGCTGCTTGGAGCGCTTGTGGGCATCCGCGTAGGTATAGCGGTGGATGGGGCCTTCGACGGTGCGGGTCACGATCTCCGTCCGCCCGTGATAGGTGGCGGCATAGTCGATCAGTGTGTGGATCAGAAGCTGCTTTTCCTGCATCAGCCCGAGCATCGTTTCATCCTCCCATGAGACACCAGACAGGCCGCCATCAAGGCGCCCGCGAAATTGGCGCGGAACATACGCGAGCGACAGGGACGGTCAAGCATTCCGGGGTCGCAGCCTGCGGCGCATCGGGGGATACCGCCTGATCTGTCGCGGAGACGAAAGAATGCTGGGTTATCGATATCGCTGAAACAGGTCATGCTGCCGCGCTCTGGAAAAAGGGGGGAAACGAATGACAACCGGAACACGACTGACGGGGATGATGAAATGCGTGGCGACAACTGCCGCCGCAGGACTGATGGCGGTAACCCTGTCGGGGACTGCGCAGGCCGCGGACCCGCTGCCGATCGTCTTCGTCCACGGCGACAGTGACAGCGCTTCCGCCTGGATCGTGCAGAAATGGCGTTTCGAGTCCAATGGCTATCCGCGCGACCGGATGTTCGCGGTGGATCTGGATCATCCGGGTGCACGTTCCGACGATACGGTGGCGCAGGAGAATCGGTCATCGACCACCGACGTCGCCGCGCAGCTCGCCGGGTTCGTGGCGCGTGTGAAGCTGGAGACCGGGGCCGACAAGGTCATCATGGTCGGCAACTCGCGTGGCTGCCAGACCATCCGGAACTATGTGCAGAACGCGGGCGGCGCGGCCAATGCGGCGGCGCTGATCCTTACCGGTTGCGTGCATCACGGCGTGTTCGTCGCGCCGGGGGCGGTCATGGGATCGGAATACAATGGCGCCGGAACATTTCTCTCCGGTCTGAACGCCGTCAGCGAAGTGGTACCCGGCCTGCCGACCGTGACCATCCGTTCCGACAGGTTCGACCTCTATGCGCAGCCCATGGGGGACTTCATCGGGCGTGCGGGACAGCCGACCGGTGCGACCTACGCGAATGCCGAACTGCGTGGCGCGACCAATATCGTGCTGGACGGCGTTGACCACCGGGAGACGGCCTATTCGACCCGGGCCTTCCACGAGATCTTCAAGGTGGTTGCAGGCCACCCGACATTTTCCGCTGCGGTCAGACCGGAGGAAACGCCGGTCCTGAACGGGGAAGTCTCCGGCTGGGCTGCGGACCGTCCGACCAACCTGGCGCTGGTTGGTGCGAAGGTCAGCGTCTTCGAGACCGATCCCGAAAGCGGTGCGCGGATGGGTGAGCCGGTGCATGAGCAGACCATCGGTGAAGATGGCATGTGGGGACCGTTCGCGGCGAAGAACGACCAGCCCTATGAATTCCGCATCCAGGCCGAGGGCTATCCGGTCCACCATATCTATCGCTCTGCCTTCCCCCGTTCATCCGATCTGGTGAACCTGCGTCTCTATCCGCAGGCCAGGGAGGCCGAGGGGCAGGCGGGGGCGCTGCAGATGATGCGTCCGCGCGGCTACTTCGGTGCCGATGACACCGTGACCTTCAACGGGGAGCGGGCGAGCGGCCTGAACGATCACGAGGTGCCGAATGGCTGGAAGGTCTGGATCACCTTCCCGGAATCCTCCGGCCAGACGGTTGTCGGTCGCTTCGCCGACGGGGATGTCGACGAGACCATTGCCGCCAAGGCATGGCCCGTGGATGGCCACGTTGCCTGGATCGAACTGACCTACTGAGGCACGGGCAGGGGGCGGCGCGTGCCAGTGCCGTCCCAGCTGCCTCACGGCCTTCCGGTTCAGTAGCGGCCGGTATAGGCGCTCATCAGGTCCTGGCCTTCGCCTTCCTTTTCCTCCAGACGGAAGATCGTCTGCAGATGCACCTCGTCGGGGCCGTCATAGATACGGAACGCCCGGGCGGTGGCGAGCGCGTCGGCGAAGGGCGCATCCTCCGTGACGCCCATGGCACCGAAGATCTGGATGCCGTGGTTGCAGATGTCGTGATAGGCGCTGGCGACGGCGACCTTGATCAGGGATACGTCCTTGCGGGCCGCCTTGTTGCCCTCCCGGTCCAGCCGCCAGGCGGTGCGCTGCACCAGCAGCCGCGCCTGCTCCAGCGCCAGCCGGGATTCGGCGATGGCCGCCTGCACGGAGCTGTATTCGCGGATGGTCTTGCCGAAGGTGCTGCGACGGCCGGCACGCTCCACCATCAGCCGGATCAGCACCTCGCAGCGGCCGATGGCCCGCATGCAGTGATGCACCCTTGCCGGACCCAGCCGTGCCTGGCCGATCAGGAAACCGGCGCCTTCCTCTCCCAGCAGGTTGGCGACAGGCACTTCCACATCCTCGAACAGCAGTTCGGTGTGGGGGGTGCGGTGATCCATGTGGTTCAGCACCGAAAGGCTGCGCACGACGGTGATGCCCGGCGTGTCCTTCGGCACGATCAGCATGGAATGCTGCCGTCCGCGCGGCGCGTCCGGGTTGGTCACGCCGACGACGATCAGCAGCTTGCAGTCGGGGTTGGCTGCACCGGTCGCGAACCACTTGCGGCCATTGACGACATAGGTGTCGCCCCGCCGTTCCATCCGCGTCGCGATGTTGTTCGCGTCTGACGAGGCAACGTCCGGCTCCGTCATGGCGAAGGAGGACCTGACCTGGCCCAGCAGCAGCGGTGCCAGCCATTCCGCCTTCTGTTCCGGTGTGCCGAACATCTGCAGGATTTCCATGTTGGGCGTGTCGGGGGCGTGGCAGTTGAAGACCTCCGACGCCCAGCCGACGCGGCCAAGGATTTCCGCGATGGCGGCGAACTCCAGATTGCTCAGGCGCGTCCCCGGTTCGTCGTCCGCCAGCTGGGGCAGGGCCATGTTCCACAGACCCAGATCAAAGGCCTTCCGTTTCAGTTCGGCCAGCAGCGGGGGCGTCAGATCGTGGTCCCGCTCCGTCGCGGCCATGTAGGCACGGTTCCCCGGCAGAATGTCGTTCTGGAAGATTTCCTCGACCTGCGCGGCGATCTCCGTGGTTCTGCTGCTATGTTCGAAATGCAAGGCGTCCTCCCCGACGATTTGTGGTTCTACTTCAGAATTGATGGCAGCAGGTTAGACTGGCAGTCGATGGTCGTTTGCATTTGCGTCGGACAATCCTGCCAAAAACCAGGCTTGCACCACTAATGCATGTGTATTAGATTTTTCGCGAATGCAAGGCAAGGGCCTTGCTCCGGACATTGGGAATTTCGACGTGGATACCCGGGAACGCCTGCTTCTGACCGCTGAACGATTGATGGGCGAACGCGGCATCAACGGCGTCTCCCTGCGCGAGATCACGCGGGAGGCCGGGCAGAAGAACGCCTCCGCCCTGCACTACCATTTCGGGTCGCGTGACGGCCTGATCGAGGCCATCTTCGAGAAGCGGATGCGGTGCCTTGATGCCAACCGCATGAATCTGCTTGATCGGATGGAGCGGGAAGGTCGGCTGAACGACGTACGCTGCGTGGCGGAGGCCGTCTCCCTGCCCACGGCCGAGTTGCTGGATTCGACGGATGGCGGCGGCAACTACATCAAGTTCCTGACCGAGATGTTCCTCTCGACCGACGCCAACATCGATGACTTCGTGCGCGGCCGGCTCGACGGCGGACTGCGCCGGTCGTTCGAGATTCTCAAGACGCTGCTGCCCGAGATTCCAGAGACTGTACTGCGTCAGCGTTTCATCATCATGATGCGCGCAGGCACATTTGCCCTTGCCGATATCGACGTACACCGCAAACGTATGGAGGCGCAGGGCAAGCCCTTCGATCTGCAGCGGGCAATCGGGACCCTGATCGACATGTGGGTCGGCGGCGTTTCAGCGCCGTTGAGATCAACCGAAGCTAAGACAACCGGGCGCGAAGCCGCCTGACTGGCGGCTGGAATAACCGGGCATCCTGGGGAGGAGACCAGAGTTATGGGATACGAACGGATCAACGTGAAGCCGATCGCAGGTGCCCTGGGCGCCGAGATCGAAGGTCTGAACATGGCGGAGCCCATGGGCAACCAGGTGTTCCAGGAGGTGCATGACGCGCTGATGGAGCATCAGGTGATCTTCCTGCGGGACCAGCATGTCACGCCGGGGGAGCATGTGGCCTTCGCGCGTCAGTTCGGAACGCTGCATGTCCATCCCTACGCGCCCAACCTGGCAGATCATCCGGAAGTGCTGATCCTGAAGAGCTCGAAGGAGAACCGTTCCGCCGCGAATGCCTGGCACTCCGACGTGACGTTTCAGGAGGAGCCGCCGATGGGATCGATCCTGCTGGCGCGGCAGGTCCCCGACCATGGCGGCGACACCATGTGGGCCAACATGTACGCGGCCTATGAATCCCTCTCCGAGCGCATGAAGCGCTATCTGGACGGCATGACCGCGCTCAATACGGCAGGCCGGGCCAACTTCGAGAAGGCCTATGACAAGCAGGTCTCCGATGACCGGAAGCGGGAGATTCATGCGGACCGGAATTCGCTGGCCCCGGCGGAACACCCGGTGGTCCGGACCCATCCGGTGACGGGCCGGAAGGCGCTCTACGTCAATTCCATCTTCACCCAGAAACTGGTCGGCGTCTCCGGCAAGGAGTCCAAGGCGATCCTTGAGTTCCTGTTCGATCACCTGAAGAGGCCCGAGTTCACCTGCCGTTTCCGCTGGGAGGAAGGCTCCGTTGCTTTCTGGGACAACCGGTGCACGCAGCACTACGCCATCGCGGACTATGGTGATGCGACACGGGAAATGCACCGTGTCACGGTCAACGGCGACCGGCCGGTCTGAGGGAAGCACATGAACAATCAGAGTGAGACCGTTCCGGCGCCATCGCCGGAAGATGGTGAAGTGCCTGTCTCCGGCAACCCGTTTGTGCGCGCCCTGAAATGGATCGGCCTGACGATCGCGGTCGGGCTGGCACTCCATTCCATCTTCATTGCCTACTACGGTCAGTACGTTAACCCGGAGATGATACGTGCCGGTGCGCTGTTTCTCTGCGCTGTGGTGGTCGTGTTCACCTCCCCGCTGGCGAACGAGAAGTTCTTCAGCGGCTCGGTTCTCGGCACCCTTGCCTGGGTCATCGATTTCGCGCTGGCGGCCAATCTGGGGTTCGCCTGCCTCAACTTCCTGAACAAGATCGACGACATCGAGAACCTTGTCGTCAATTTCAGTACGCTGGACCAGTGGTCCGCGCTGATGGCCATCGTTGCCCTGCTGGAATTCACCCGCCGCACGTTCGGGCTGATTCTCGCCGCTGTCGGTGCGCTGAGCCTGCTCTACTGCCTGTTCGGTCAGGACCTGCCCTGGTTCTTCCGGCATTCGGGCTTCAGCCTGGAACTGACCATGGAGATCATCTGGTACGGCCTGCAGGGCGTCTTCGGATTCCCGACCGGAATCGTCGTGCTGCTGGTCTTCATCTTCATCGTCTTCGGCGCGTTGCTGGAAGGCACCGGTGCAGGCACCGTCATGATCCGCATGGCGCTTGCGGCGACCAGCCGGACTCGTGGAGGGCCGGCCCATTCGGCGATCATTGCATCATCGATCTTCGGCATGTCGTCGGGCAGTGTGACCGCGAATGTGGTGGGCACGGGCGCGGTGACGATTCCGCTGATCAAGAAGCGTGGCTTCAAGCCCGAGTTCGCGGGCGCGGTGGAGGCTGCGGCCTCGACGGGCGGTCAGCTCATGCCGCCGGTCATGGGCGCCGCCGCCTTCCTGATGACGCAGCTTGCGGGTGAGTCCTATCAGACGATCTGTATCGCGGCGCTGGTTCCCGCGTTGCTCTACTATGCCAGCCTGTTCGTCGCGACGGGGCAGGAGGCACGGCGCATCGGCCTGAAACCCTATCCCAAGGGCGAACGGCCGAAGATGGAGCGTGGCGATGGCCTGAAGTCGCTCATGTTCTTCCTGCCGCTGGTTGCCATCATCGTGACGCTCGGCATGGGGCGCTCCCCCAGCATGGCCGGCTTCTGGGCGGTCATCGTGACGATCATTTCCGCCTTTGCCCTCAATCCGGCCCTGCGCAAGGACCCGAAGCAGCTCATCGTCGCACTGGCCAAGGGCGGTGTCGCGGGCTCCCGCATCATGATGGCGGTCGGTTCGATCGGCGTCATGATCGGCGTTTTCGAGCTCACCGGTCTCGGCCTGAAGTTCGCGACGCAGGTCGCCCTGCTGGGCGAGCAGACGCTGTTCATCGCCCTGCTGCTGGCCGCCGCTTCATGCCTCGTGCTCGGCATGGGCATGCCGACACTTCCGGCGTACCTGATTGTCGTACTGGTGCTCGGCCTGGCGATGAAGAAGCTCGGACTGCCGGACCTGTCGGTGCATCTGTTCGTGTTCTACTTCGGTGTGCTGTCGGCGATCACGCCACCAGTGGCCTTGGCGGCGGTGGCCGCCGCGCCCATTGCGGGGGGAGAACCGATACGGACCGGCATCACCGCGCTGCGGCTGTCGCTGGTCGGGTTCATCATCCCCTTCGTCTTCGTCTACGAGCCCAGCCTGCTGCTGGTGTATGATGATTTCAGTCTCGCTGACTTCATCTGGATCCTGTTCAGGCTTTGCCTCGGAGTCTGGCTGCTGACCACGGCGATGAGCGGGTTCGAGATGAACCGGCTGCCCGCCTGGTCGCGACTGTTGCGCCTGGTCGCGGGTTTCGCGATGCTGGTCGTGATCTGGGAGTTGCAGGTGGCTGCGGTCGCGGTGGGTATCGCGCTGATCGTGATCGAGGCACTGAGGAGTAAACGCCAATCGGCTGAGGCAGAATCCGCCTCCGCCAATACCTGAGAAACATCCTAACCAACACAACAGGGAGGAGACTAGATGATGAACCGCAGAACAGTCATGAAGGGGGCCGCCGCATTCGCGCTGGCTGCCGGGCTTGCCACGGGGGCAGTTGCCGCAGACAAGAAGTTCCTGACGATGGACGGCTTCCCTGCCGGCTCGACACCGGGCCAGTTCGGGATCGCCTTCACCCAGATGATCCAGAAGAAGCTGCCCATCGAGATCCAGGTCTCGGTCGGCAAGCCGGCCACCAAGTCGGCCATCGACGCGGCGCAGGGCAAGGTCGACCTGTTCCTGACCTCGCCGACCATCAACCAGTTCATGCAGACCCAGACTGCGATGTTCAAGAAGGTCGATGCGGCGCCGGAGCTGAACAAGAACCTGCGTGGGTTCATCAACTACCCGCTCGGCCCGTACCACATCGTCGTCTATGAGGATTCCGGCATCAAGTCGATCGCCGACTTCAAGGGCAAGAAGGTCTTCCTGGGCCCGCCCGCCGGTGCCGCGACGACCGTTGCGACGCAGCTGGTCACGGGTGCCACCAATCTGGTTCCGGGGGAAGACTTCGATGTCGTGAAGTTCGACTGGAAGTCGGCGGAGACCGCGTTCCTGGATCGCCAGATGGATGTCTATATCGCCCCGACCACTGTGCCGAGCCCGTCCATCCAGCAGTTCGCCCTGGTTTCTCCGATCCGCATCCTGGGTCTGGATGAAGCGGCCTTCAATTCCGAACCGGTGAAGAAGGCCCTGTCCTATCCGGGCCGCACGATCGTCGATATCCCGAACGGCATCTATGACAATCAGGTCAACGAGGCGCCTGTGCGTACCGTCGGCTCGTGGGTCGGTCTGGGATCCAACAAGAATCTGGATGCGGACGTTGTCTACGACATGATGAAGACATTCTGGGAGAACATCGACGAGATCCACCAGACCGCGGATTGGATGAAGGTCATCAACCGGGATACCGCCCTGCTGGAGATGAACATCCCGCTGCATGTCGGTGCCTATCGCTACTACAAGGAACAGGGTTGGGACATTCCCGACCATCTGGTCCCGCCTGAGGCGAAGTAAGCGCCTCAGACGTCATGAGACCGGAAGGGGCGTGGCCGGTTCGCCGCGCCCCTTCTGTTTCGACCAACCACGAACCGAATGGATGCCGTTCGCGACCCTGGGGAGGGGAACCCATGCTTGATGCCAATCTGAAACGCATGTTCGAGGCGCGGTCGATCGCGATCATCGGCGCATCGGGTGACGCGACCCGCATCGGCGGTCGGCCGGTCGCCATGCTCAAGTCCCAGGGCTATGCGGGCGAGATCTATCCGATCAACCCGAAGCGCGACGAGATTCAGGGGCTGAAGGCCTATCCCTCCGTTCTGGATGTGCCCGGTCAGGTTGACCTCGCCATCTGCGCCGTGCCCGGCAACCTTGTCGAAGGCGTCATCCGTCAGTGCGCGGAAAAGGATGTCGCCGGAACCGTGATCTTCGCCGGTGGCTTCGCCGAAGTGAGTGAGGCGGGGGCTGCGGACCAGAAGCGCCTGACCGCCATCGCCCATGAGACCGGCATGCGCCTGAATGGTCCCAACTGCATGGGGTTCGCCAACTTCGCCAACAACATGCCGGCCAGTTTCCACCCCGCATTCGCCCGCAACATGCCGACCGGCCGTATCGGACTGGTCAGTCAGTCGGGTGCGTTCGGTGGTCTTTCGGCGATGATGGCCTGTGACCGTGGCGTCGGCTTCCGCCACGTGCTGACGACGGGCAACGAGAGTGACATCGGCGTCGCCGACTGCCTGGACTATCTGGTGTCCGATCCGGGCACCGAGGTGATCCTGCTCTATATCGAGGGGGTGCGGGACGGCCCGGCACTGCTCGACGCCCTGGCGCGCGCGCGGGAGGCGGGCAAGCCCGTCGTCGCCGTCAAGCTCGGCCGGACGGAAGCCGGAGCCAGAGCCGCCGCGTCACACACGTCCGCGCTGGCCGGTGCGGACCAGATCTATGACGCCGTCTTCAGCCAGTTCGGTGTGCATCGCGTGAACGCGATCGAGGAATTCTTCGACCTGGGTGCGGCGCTGGCTGTCGGCGGACGCCCGGAGGGTGACGAGGTGGCGTTGGTGACCGTGTCCGGTGGCGTCGGGGTCCTGATGGCCGACGATGCGGCGACACGCGGGCTGGAGGTCACCCCCCTGCCGGACGCGACGCAGGCCAAGTTCAAGGAACTGGTGCCCTATGCCGGTGTCAACAATCCGCTGGACGTGACGGGGCAGATCATCAACCAGCCCGACCTGTTCGAGAAGGCAATGCGTCTGGTGCTGGAGGAAGGCAGCTACGACACCGTCATCGGCTTCCAGGGCGCGCTGCTGAACCAGCCCGACCTGGTCCAGCCGAACCTGGACATGTGGAAGACGCTGCGGGATGCCTATCCGTCGAAGCGCTTCGCCGTCGCCAGCCTGATGGGCGACGACGCCCAGCACCGGTTCGAGGCGGAGGGCATTCCCGCCTTCCGCGAGCCCACCCACGCCACCCGCGCCATGGCGGCGGGCGCGCATTTCACCCGGGCGTTCAACCGCTCCTTTACCTGGGCACCGGAGGTCGCCCCGGCGGCGGACCCGGGAACGGGGCCGTTCACTGAGGCCGCGGCGCTCGACCTGCTGGGGGCTGCCGGGGTGCCGACAATGCCGACCCGCACCGCCGCAACGCCGGAGGAAGCCGCGCGCGTGGCCACTGAACTGGGTTTCCCGGTGGTCATGAAGATCCTGTCGCCTGACATCATCCACAAGACCGACGTCGGCGGCGTGCGGCTGAACTTGGCCAGTGCCGAGGCGGTGCAGGCCGCGGCCGAGGACATGCTGGCCAGCGTCGCCGCACGGGTTCCGGAGGCGCGGATCGATGGCGTTCTGCTGGCGCCGATGATCAGTGGCGGTGTCGAGACGATCCTCGGGGTGCATGTTGACCCGATCTTCGGCCCGGCGGTGATGTTCGGGCTGGGCGGAATCTTCGTCGAGGTGCTGAAGGACGTGACCTTCCGCATCGCGCCCTTCGACACGGACGAGGCCCTGCGCATGATCGACGAGATCAGGGGACGGCCGATGCTGGACGGTGTGCGCGGTGCGCCGGCGGCGGACATTCCTGCCCTGGCGGAGGCACTGTCGGCACTGTCGCGCTTTGCCGCTGCACATCGGGAGCGGCTGGTGTCCGTCGACCTCAACCCGTTCGTGGTGCTGCCGGCGGGGCAGGGGGCCATGGCGCTGGATGCCGTGGTCGAGATGAAGGGGAGCAATGGCAATGACTGACGAGAGCCCGATCCAGACCGAACTGGGCCGCCGCATGGGGCTGAAGCACCCGATCTTCGGCTTTGCCCATTCCATCGATGTGGTCTGCGCCCTGGCGAAGGCCGGGTGCATGGGCATCTGGGGTGCCACGCGCGAAACGCCGGAGGAGATCGAGGCCGGGCTGAAGCTGATCCGTGAACGCATCGGGGATCTGCCCTTCGGCATCGACCTGGTGCTGCCGCGCGGCATGCCGAAGACCGCCAACAAGGCGGCGATCGAGGCCGAACTGCCGGAGGAGCACAAGGAGTTCGTGCAGTCGATCTATGACAAGTACAGCGTGCCAAAGGCGA
Organism: Kordiimonadales bacterium IMCC3096; assembly: GCA_016865035.1. Classification (GTDB taxonomy): domain Bacteria; phylum Pseudomonadota; class Alphaproteobacteria; order Minwuiales; family Minwuiaceae; genus Minwuia. The sequence continues at coordinate 417,448 of CP018227.1, read as the reverse complement.
CGAAGCCCGGCATGCGCTCCCGCTTCCTGCGCTCCGACGAGGTGGCGGAGGCGCAGATCGCCGCTGTGCTGGCCTCCGACGTGAACGTCTTCGCCTGCGGCATCGGTGCCCCGGCCGAGGCCGTGGCCCACGCCAAGGCCGACGGCAAGGTGACCATGGCGCTGGTGGGCAGCCCGCGCCATGCGGAAGCCGCGATCCGCAACGGAGCGGAGGTCATTGTCGCCCAGGGCTATGACGCCGGTGCCCATACCGGCCAGATCGGCACCTTCTCGCTGGTTCCCCAGGTGGTGGATGCCTGTGGCGACATTCCCGTGCTGGCCGCCGGTGGCGTGGCCACGGGCCGCCACATCGCCGCCTCCTTCGCGCTGGGTGCGGAGGGGGTCTGGCTCGGCACCTCCTGGCTGACCACGCTTGAACATGCGCTGCACGAGAAGATCGTGGCAAAGCTGCTGGCTGCTGGCAGCGAGGACACGGTGATCAGCCGCGCCGACTCCGGCAAGACCCTGCGCCAGATCCGCACCGCCTGGTCGGAGGAATGGGCCTCCCCCAACGCCCCGGCGGCGCTGAAGATGCCCTATCAGGACATCCTGGTCGGCGACCTGCTGGGTGCCATCGACGAACATGAGGTGGAAGCCCTGATGCACCACCCTGCCGGACAGTCCATCGCCTATTCCAACGAACGCAAGTCGGTGGCGCAGGTGGTCGACGAACTGGTGGCGGAGGCGACGCGGGCGGTGCGGTAGCCTAAGGTCTCGAAGCTGCACCGGGTTGCATCGGCCGAGCACCGGATGATCATTGTATTGTGGACTTATCCACCGGCGTTGAAGAAGTCGTAGATCTGCTGCGCCATCTGGTGGCTGATGCCATCGACCTTTTCCAGGTCGGCGAGACCGGCGCGGGCGATCTGCCTGGCGGAGCCGAACTTCAGCAGCAGGGCCTTCTTGCGGCGCGGGCCGATGCCGGGGATCTCGTCCAGCGGGGACTGGCCGATCTGTTTCGAGCGGCGGTTGCGGTGGGTGCCGATGGCGAAGCGGTGGGCCTCGTCACGCAGCCGTTGCAGGTAGTAGAGCACGGGATCGCGCTCCGGCAGGTCGAAGGGCGGCTTGCCGGGCAGGAAGAACCGTTCCCGTCCCGCATTGCGGTCCGGCCCCTTGGCGATGGAGACCAGGCCGACGCCCTCCACTCCCAGCTCCGCGAAGACTTCCTCCGCGACGCCGAGCTGGCCCAGCCCGCCGTCGATGATGACCAGATCGGGCCATTCGCCGGCCCCTGTCGCCGCGGCCTGATCGTCCTTCTTCAGGCGCTGGAAGCGGCGGGTCAGCACCTCCCGCATCATGCCGAAGTCGTCGCCCGGCGTGATCTCCGTCGACTTGATGTTGAAGGTGCGGTAGGCGGCCTTCCGCATCCCCTCCGGCCCCGCGACGATCATGCCGCCGACGGCGTTGGTGCCCTGGATGTGGCTGTTGTCATAGACCTCGATCCGCTGCGGCGGCTCCGGCAGGCCGAACAGGTCGGCCACGCCCTGCAGCAGTTTCGTCTGCGCCGCGCCTTCGGCCTGGCGGCGGCCCAGCGCCTCCTCCGCATTGCGCACCGCCTGTTCCACCAGCTCCCGCTTGCCGCCGCGCTGCGGGCGCAGCAGATGCACCTTGTGTCCGGCGTGGATGGCCAGCGCCTCCGCGATCAGTTCGTCTGACGGGACATCGTGGCTCAGCAGGATCTGTTTCGGGGCCGGACGGCTGTCGTAGAACTGGCCGATGAAGGCGGCCAGGATCTCGCCTACCGAGTCGTCCTTCGTGTGGCTCGGGTAATAGGCGCGGTTGCCGAAGTTCTGCCCGGCGCGGAAGAAGAACACCTGCACGCAGGTCTGCCCCCCGGCGGAGTGCGCCGCGATCACGTCGGCCTCCTCCAGCCCGTCGATGTTCACGCCCTGCTTGCTCTGGATCTGCGACAGCGCCCAGATGCGGTTGCGGTACATGGCGGCATCCTCGAACGCCAGTTCGTCCGCCGCCTGCTGCATCTTGCCCCCCAGTTCGTCGCGCAGGTTCTGGCTGCGGCCGGACAGGAAGTCGCGGGCCTCGCGCACCATCTCGCCATAGGCTTCGCGGCTGATCTCGCCGACGCAGGGGGCGAGGCAGCGCTTGATCTGGTACTGCAGGCAGGGACGTTGGCGGCTCTCGAAGTCGCTGTCGGTGCAACTGCGCAGCGGAAAGGCCCGCTGCAGCGCGGTCAGCGTGTGGTTGACGGCGGTGGCGGAGGCGAAGGGACCGAAGTATTCCCTGTCCTTCTCCCGCTTGCCCCGATGCTTCACCAGCATGGGATAGTCGTGATCGAGGTTCACCTCGATATAGGGAAACGACTTGTCGTCACGCAGGATGATGTTGAAGCGGGGTTTCAGCCGCTTGATCAGGTTGGCTTCCAGCAGCAGCGCCTCGACCTCCGTATGGGTCGAGATGATCTCCAGATCGCGGGTCATCTGCACCATGCGCAGGATCCGCATCGACAGGCCGCGGGCGCGGGTATAGCTGGTGACGCGGTTCTTCAGGTTGCGCGCCTTGCCGACATAGAGCACGTCGCCGCTCTCGCTCAGCATCCGGTAGACACCGGGGCTGTTGGGCAAGGTCTTGAGCTTCGCCGTCAGGATGGCAAAGCCGTCAGGCTCCGCGACCTCCGGCTCCGGACCATCAGTCTCAGGGGCTTCCGTTTCCGGTTCTGTAGGCTGCTCGCTCATGTCCCGAATGTAGTGCGCCGGGCCGCGTGTGTCAGGAGTCGTCCGCAGGCAGCGGCGGCACGCGGGAGACGAAGTGACCCTTCACCCCCTGCGGCCACTGGCGATAGGGCACCTGGCCGGTTTCGGAGGCGTCGTACAGCGCGGCGAATGCGACCAGGGCCTCGGCGGCCTCTGCCTCCGGCGCGAAGGATCCCATGACGTAGGTGATCTTGCCCGGTGCCGACAGGCCGACATTGCAGTGATGGTCGCAGCCCATCAGGCAGGCGTGGCGACGGCTGGTCACTGCCGTGCTGTCGGCCACGGCCTTCTCCACCAGCCCGCAGAGGATCTCTCCCCCCGTCAGACCCTCCTGCCCGCGCTTGGTGTCGGGGGCGAAGTTGCAGGTCTCGCAGACGGTCAGCGTGGCGGTCATGATCAGATTCCGGGATCGGGTGTTTCAGGAATGCAGCCTTGTGCGGCAGAATGGGGGGAGGATCAAGCACGGTGGCTGTTCCGTTGGGGGAGGATTGATGATGCATACGTTCAGGGGACCCTGGCCGGAAGGTAAGTCCGGTGCCATGGCGCTGACCTTCGACTGCGACGTGACCTATGCCTATGCGCCTGCCCGCCCCGGCCCCGATGGCCCGCGCACCGGAGCCGCCCTGTTCGAGAAGCAGCCGAAGCGGCTGCAGGGCTACAGCCGGGGTCTCTATGGCGTCAATGTCGGCCTGCCGCGCATCCTCGACATGCTGAAACGGCGCGGCGTCAGTGGTTCCTTCTACATCCCCGGCGCGAATGTGGAGCGCTGGCCGGATGCCTTCCGCCGCATCGTCGATGAGGGGCATGAGGTCGGCGCGCATGGGCACGAGCACGAGAACCTGTCGCTCTACAAGGATGACCCGGACGGCGAACGCCGCATCCTGGAGACCTGCATCGCCGCCTTCGAGACCCATCTGGGGCAGCGGCCGACCGGCTATCGCTCCCCCGCCTGGGACATGAACCTGCATTCGGGACGCATCCTGATGGAGCAGGGGATCAGCTATGATTCCAGCCTGTTCGCGGAGGAAGCCCCCTACCTGCTCTCCGCCGCCTACCCGGACCAGCCGGACCTGCTGGAGTTCCCCATCGACTGGTCGCTGGACGACGCCACCTATTACATGTGGTTCATGCCGCCGCACCTGATGGCGCAGTTCCACGACCCGGACGAGGTCTTCCGCATCTGGCAGGCGGAACTGGACGGCATCATCGGGGAGGGGGGAGTGTTCACGCTGACCTGCCACCCCTCCGTCATCGGTCGCCACCACCGGATGAACATCCTGGAACGCCTGCTGGACCATGTGACCGCACGCGGCGACATCTGGCTGGCCCCGCTGAAGGACATCGCTGCCTGGGTGCAGCCGCGGATGGCGGAGCAGTCAGCGGCGGAGGCTGCCGAGTAGGGGCGCGATTGCCGCGAGATAGTCGTCCCGCGACGCTCCGCCGACGATCTCAAGTGCGGCCCGGTCGAACATTGCTGACAGCAGGCTGGCCAGCGCTTCCACCGGGGCATCAATGACGTCCCCCGCCGCCTGTCCGGCGCGCAGGCCCTCCACCAGTGTTGCCGCGCTGGTCTGGCGGTCGATCTCTTCCATCTCCGCACGCCCCAGGACCGCAGGCCCGTCGAGCAGCAGCAGTCGCACCCGGCCGGGGTCGGACATGGCGTCGAACCAGGCGTTTGCGCCCTGCATCAGCGCCTCCTGCGTCGATGCGGCATCCGCGGATGCGGCGTTGATCTCCGTCGCTACCTGGCGCGATTCCCTGACGATCACGCCGCGCAGCAGGTCTGCCTTGTCGGTGAAATGATGGTAGAGCGCGCCGCGCGTCACCGCCGCCGCGCGGACGATTTCCGGCGTACCCGTTTCGGCATAGCCCTTGTCCACGAACAGCATTCTGGCGGCATCGAGAAGTGCCGTTCGGGTGGCATCGCTCCGCTGTTGGTTGGTCCGGCGTGTGATTTTCTCTTGCATACATGCAGCCTGTATGTTTATTTCATTCACATACACATTGTATGTTTTGGCAGGGAGGTTCAAGCCATGAAGTCGACGCAGTTCTATCCGGTGATCCTGACGCAGGACGTTGATGCAACGGCGCGGTTCTATACAGAGCATCTGCGGTTCCGCCGCGCCTACTACAGCGACTGGTACGTGCACCTGCAGTCAACCGAGGACAGCCAGGTGAATATCGGAGTCGTGTTGGGAGACCATGAGACCGTTCCCGCGTCGGGGCGGGGCAGTGTCAGTGGCCTGATCCTCAACTTCGAGGTCGCGGATGTGGATGCGGAGTTCGCCCGGGCCGAGGCGCAGGGGCTTCCCATACTGCTGTCGCTGCGGGACGAAGCCTTCGGACAGCGTCATTTCATCACGCAGGACCCGAACGGGGTCCTGATCGACATCATCAGGCCCATCCCGCCGAGCGCGGAGTTTGCCGGACAGTACGCGGAGGACGTGCTGCCAACCTGACGCGGCTGCGTCTCACCCCAGCTTCAGGTTGATCAGCACGGTCTCCGTGTACAGGTGGTCCACCTGCCAGTCGGGCAGGGGCGGGTCGGCGCGGCGGACCATGCGGCGATAGGGCAGGGGGGTGCAGGTGCCGTCGGTCCTGTTGCCGTCCAGGAAGCGTTCGTCGATCAGCAGGCGGGCGCGAGGGTCGTTGCCCATGATCCGGTCGGCGGCGCGGTCGATCATCCGCGCCAGTGCCATCGGGTCACCGGTATAGATCAGGTCGTGGCAGAAGCCCTTGTCGCCCCGGTCCTGCTGCAGGAAGAAGCAGAGCACCTGCCCCTCGTCGTCGCGCAGCAGCACCGGATGGGCGGTCAGGTCGCGATGGTCGTCGAGGTAGCGCTGTTCCTCCGCGCCGACCAGCGGCCGGATCTGATCGTGGTCGGTAATGACCTTCACCCGGTCGTCGCGCGGGGACATGCCCGGCTCCCAGACGTAGCGGTTCAGGTCGAGATCGCGGAAGCCGCAGCTTTCCAGGATGCCGTGCACGCGCGTGCTGGGGTCGAAGACGGTGTAGGTGATGTCGGGCCTCTCCTCGTAGGTGCGCATCATCCGCACCCCCAGATCCTCCCCGCGCCAGTCGCGCAGCACGTAGATGGAGGTGAAGCTGCCGAATATCCGTTCCACCCCGTTGATCCGACGCATGGAATAGACGTTGCCGTGAAAGCCGACGATCTTTCCGTCCGCCTCCGACACCATGCCGATGTGCGGCTTCTCCCCGGCCCAGTCGTAGTTCATCAGCCGGGCGAAGACCTCCGCCGGGACCTTGCGGTTCATGTTCCGGTGCAGCAGGTCCGCGACCTGCGGAATGTCGGCGTCGGTGCCGGGGCGGATGATGGCCGCGCTCATGCCGCGGCACTTTCCGGCATCAGCCCGGCCCGGTCGAGCCAGCGGGCCGCAGGATGGTCCGCGACCAGGCGCAGGACTGCCTGCAGCGCCTCCCAGCAGGCCTCGTCCTGGGCCCAGACATGGGTCAGCAGCCCGGTGGGTTCGTCAGCATCCACCTCTCCGGCACGGCGGGCCGCCAGATGCTCGACCAGCCGTGCGGCGGTCTTCTCCGGCCCGATGAAGGTCCGGCCCCGCTTCCAGGCGATCAGGTCACAGTGGCCGTTGATCATGTCCAGGCCCGGGGCGACGGTGCGGCTGGCGCGCGGTGCGAAGACGCTGACCACATCAAAACCCAGCTCCGGCAGATGCGGGAACAGTTCCGGCGCGATGCGGTTCCAGGGCGGGGCCAGCATGGGACAGACCCGGTCGCCGTACATCGCCGACATGCGCGCCGCACCCTGGCGCAGTTCACCGAGAACCGCCTCCAGCGGGCGATGCAGGCCAAGCTCCCACTTTCCCTTCACGTCGGCGGGAGAGTGGTCGGCGTGGGCAAAGCCATGCTGCAACGGAATGGCTGTCGCGCAGGCCAGCAGGGGATCGGCCAGCGCATCGACGGCCCTGTCGGGGACCGTGGCGATGAAGACGGGCGCACCCGTCGCCTCGGAAAGTGCCAGCATCCGCAGGATCGGGGCATCCGGAGCCTCCGCGTCATCGTCGCGCCACCAGAGCGTGGCGGTCCGTCCGGCCTCACCCCAGAGGTCCAGCTCATGGCGCAGGGGATCGAGTTCATTCATGTGAAGACCTGTTCCAGACGGCTTTGATGCGGCATAAGGCGTTGCATGAACGAGAAAAGCCATGAACTGACCGATCCCGCAAGCTTCGACTTCTGGGCCAACGACGTTGTCCGCTTCGGCGATATGGATGCGACAGGGCATGTCAACAATGTGTCCTTCGCCCGATATGTCGAAACCGGCCGGGTGCCCTTCATGCGCGCCGGGTTCCTGCCGGCCTATGACGACCGTCAGCGTTTCGTCGTCGGCAACCTGTCGATCCGCTACCGCGCGCAGGCCTTCTGGCCCGCCGATGTCCGGATCGGGACCCGCGTTTCGAAGCTGGGAAACACCTCCATCACGCTGGGGCACGGGGTCTTCATCGACGATTCCTGCATCGCCACGGCGGAGACCGTGATGGTCTACATCGTCCATGGCAAGGCCAGCCCCCTGCCGGATCAGGTCCGAGCCACACTGACGGAGAGGTTCGATCTATAGCAGGTCGCGCGGGATCGCCTCCCGGAAGTCCTGCTCGAAGACCTTGCGGCCACCCTCATAGGCCTCGATGCGGCCGCGGAGGTGGAAGGTGGTGGCGTCGGACCACATGTCGGCGAAGGTCTCGGTGCGGATCGACCAGCCGTCGCGGGCGAGGGTCTCGGTCCAGTGGGTCTGGCCCACGGCGGACAGCGGGTCGTCGGGCCGTATGGTCCAGCGTTCGCGGGCGACCGCGCCGGTGATCAGACCATGTTCCAGATCCCTGCTGGCACCGAAATCATCCTCGATCACCAGTGCCACGGTCTCCCCCTGCAGGTCATGCTCGACCCGGCGGACGTGCCGGGGCGGGCGCAGGTCCTCGGATGCCCAGGGTGCCGCCGCTTCCGGTTCCGGGAAGGTGACTTCGTCGCCGCCCGTGACGGGGCGTACGGGCAGCTCCATATGGCCGGAGACCAGATCGAGTGACGCCTGCTCCGGCACTGGCCAGATCAGCGGCCAGTAGCTGGAGGATACGGCGACCCGCAGCCGGTGGCCCGCCGGCAGGTTCCATGCGATGTCGTCCAGTTGCAGCCGGATCCCGAACGGCTGCCCCGGTGTCAGGGCTTCCGGTTCGGCGTGACCGTTGCGATGACAGAGGTTGAGCACACCATAGGTGATCCGTGTCGATGCCCCGTCCGGGGCAACGTCGCACAGACGCACCGCGATCTGGGCCACCGGGCGGTCGGCGGTGAGGGTCAGATGCAGGACGGGGGCACCGACAATATCGATGGCCTCGGTTGCTTCCGCACCGTCGAAACAGACGGAAAGCGCATCATCGCTGCGCTGGTCGCCAGGCAGTTCCGGGCCGAGCCAGATGGCGCAATATTCGCCGCCGCCCATGCCGCAATCCAGCGGCGAGGCCACGCGGCGGTTCAAGGCTTGCGTCGGCGCATCCGGTGCGAGCGTGCCAGCCGGGTGGAGATGCAGTGTCCGGCGGGTGATCGCGGGGGAGGGCCATTCGGCCTCCGTGATCCAGCGGCCTGGGCGCTCCGTGTACCAGCGTTTCGGTGGTGCGCTGTCCATGATGTAGCCGCGCCAGGCGGGCAGGTTCTCGGCCCCGTTCGGCGCATCCTTCAGCCAGCGGTCCCACCAGTGCAGCGCCTCCTGCAGGAACCCGATGCGCGGCTCCGGCACCGCGAAGTGGGGATACTTGTGGACCCAGGGGCCGGTGATGCCCTTCGCGGGTGCCTTCAGTCCCGCCAGCAGGCGCGGCACGGCGTTCTTGTAGGCATCGCCCCAGCCGCCCACCGCCAGTGTGGCGGCGCGGATGGCGGAGAAATCCTCGCAGACCGAACCGTGCTGCCAGTAGCTGTCCCGGTGCTGATGCCGCAGCCAGACGGCAGGCAGGAAGGGTTCGTGCTCCAGCCGCTCCAGCCACATCTGCCGCCATCGCGGGCCGACGATCTCCGGGTCCGGCGGGCGGGAGGAATAGGACAGCATCGTCGCGCCCCAGCCCAGGTTCTCGTTCAGCAGGCAGCCGCCCTTGTAGTGGATGTCATCGGCATAGCGGTCATCGGTGGAGCAGAGCGTGATGATCGCCTTCAGCGATTCCGGAGCCAGCGCCGCCACCTGCAGCGCATTGAAGCCACCCCATGAGATACCCATCATCCCCACCGTGCCGCTGCACCAGTCCTGCGCCGCGATCCAGTCGATCACCTCCACCGCGTCCGCCAGTTCCTGCGCCGTGTACTCGTCCGCCATCAGGCCGTCGGAGTCGCCGTTGCCGCGCATGTCGACCCGCAGGCAGGCATAGCCCCGCGCCGCGAACCACGGGTGGGTCAGGGCATCGCGGGCGACCGTCCCGTCCCGCTTCCGATAGGGCAGATACTCCAGGATGGCAGGGACGGGGGCACCGGCGGCGTTCTCCGGCATCCAGACGCGGACGGACAGACGACAACCGTCGCTCAGCACGATCGCCATGTCCGGGATTTCGGTGATCGCAGTCATGGTGAAGCTCCCGGACGGGCGGGCACGCGGGCCGCGATCCAGCGCCGCCGCACCGTCTCCCGCCAGGTGATGTAGAGGCCGCTGGCGATGATCAGCAGGATGCCCGCGACGGTCCAGGCGTCGGGGTATTCGTCGAAGAAGGTGATGCCCCACAGCACCGCGAGGGGCAGCGCCACATACTCGAACGGAGCCACCAGCCCGGCATGGGCCAGCCGATAGGCCTGCGACAGGCAGTAGCCCGTGATGGCAACGGTCACGCCGCAGGCGCCCAGCAGGATGGCATCATCCATCGGCGGCCAGACCCAGGCCCGCAGCAGGAAATCGATGCTCGGGTCACCGCTACGGCCATAGCGCCCATCGCCGAAGGCAAGGCCGAAGATGATGCTGAAGACCAGGAAGACGATCTGGATGTAGAAGGCCATGCAGGATGCCTTGTCGGCGACGCCGATCTTGCGCGTCAGCACGCTCATCATGGCGTAGCTGAAGGCAGACAGCACCGGCAGCAGCGCGATCAGGCCGAAGATGCCGCTGCCTGGCCGGACCACCACCAGTACGCCGATGAAACCGATGACGATGCCGAGGACCCGGTGCAGTCCGACGCTTTCCTTCAGGACCACGACGGAGAGGATGGTGACGAACAGCGGCGCGACGAAGTAGAGCGCCGTCGCCTCGGCCAGGGTCATGCTGGCCAGGGCGGTGAAGTAGAGCATGTTGGCGCAGATCACCAGGCCGCCACGGGCCAGATGGATGCGCCAGTGCGGCGTTCGCAGGATGCGCCAGCCCCCCTCCATCTGCACCAGCATCAGGGTTAAGCACAGACCGATCAGGCTGCGGGTGAAGACGATCTGATGCAGCGGATAGCCATCGCTGAGGCCCTTGATCAGGACGTCCTGGACGGAGATCGACGCCATGCCCAGCATGACGAAGAATATCCCCGCCCCCGGCCTGTCCGACTCCGCGATGACCGCCATTGCCCCTGTCCCTCCTCCGACCGTGCCACGGGATACGTGCCGCGCCGGTCTGTCAAGAAATGCGATGCGGGTGTAGCATCACGGAAAACGCAGGGGAGGAAGTGTCATGAAGTTCGGAATGTCGATCATCGTGCGTGGTGACGAGGCCACGCCGCAGACCTTTGACCGGATGGCAGAGAAGGCGGAGGCGATCGAGCTTGATTGCCTCTGGTCGAGCGATCATCTGCTGATGCTGCCCATGGTGCATTCGAAGTACCCGGGCACGGCGGACGGGGAACTGCCGGAACCGTGGAAGCGCACCTACTACCAGCCTTTCAGCGTGCTGAACTATCTGGCCGGACGGACAAAGAAGGTTCGGCTTGGCACCTCCGTTCTGGTGCTGCCGATGCGCAACCCGATGGAGGCGGCGGCCCAGGTCGCGGAACTGGACCAGGTCAGCGGCGGGCGCGCCAACTTCGGCGTCGGCGTCGGCTGGTACCAGGAGGAATATGATGCGCTGGGCTATCCCTTCCGCAAGCGCGGGCGGCGCTGCAACGAGGGGCTGGAGATCGCGACGCGACTGTGGAGCGGGGAGCCGACGGACTTCGACGGGGAGTTCTACCAGTTCAAGGGCGCACGACTGGGCCCGCGCCCGGTACAGCGCCCGCATCCGCCGATCTATGTCGGCGGGCATACGCCGGCGGCGCTGAAGCGGACGGCGCGCTTCGCCGATGTCTGGCATCCCTTCAAGGTGCTGCCGGAAGACGTGGTGAACCTGCGCCCGGAACTGGAACGGCTGCTGGCGGAGCAGGGCCGCGATCCGAAGGACTTCCCCATCGCGCCGAAGGTATCCCTGATCTTCCAGGACGGGCCGACCGCCGATGGCCAGCCCCCGACCCAGGGCCGCCCGCAGGACATCATCGACGCCATCCGCCGCTTTCAGGACGCGGGCGCGACGGAGATGTGCTTCGACATTGCCCCGGAGACCGCCGACAACGCCGTCGAAACCATGGACCGGTTCGCCAACGAGGTGCGCGCGAAGCTGTAGGGGACTCCCTCCTCCACGTCGCACCCGGGCTTGACCCGGGTGTCCATGCGCCGGAGTCCGAGCGGCACCGCTGGGTCGCCGGATCAGGTCCGGCGGTAACGTCTGGTGGGGAGGCGATTCACGTACGGCCTGCTCTTGCTCACCGCGTCCAGACCACCGGATACTGGTCACTGGCCAGGTCGTCGCCGGTCTTGAGGGTGGGGTTGCGCAGGCCCGCGTTGGGGCCGGGGCCGCCGAAGTAGGTGGCGTCATCGCCGCAGTAGCGCACGGTATAGCCACGTCGGCGGCGGTCGAGACGGTGGTTGCCGCCTGCGCCATGCACCGCCATGGCGTGAAAGGCGATGACATCCCCCGGCTGCATGTCCCAGCCGATCAGATTGTAGGCGTCGCGATTGGCGTCGATGTCGGGAATATCCTCGTAGTTCTCGCCGCGTTCGTATTCGGCTCCGCCGGGGGCGAAGGGTTCGGGCTGGAACCAGCGTTCCCAGTTGTGCGAACCGGCAACGAACTCCAGACGGCCCGAATCTGCCGTCACCTCGTCCAGCGCCAGCCAGAAGCTCATGACCTGTCGCCCGCGCACGGGCCAGTAGGGCTGGTCATTGTGCCAGCGCGTCGGATGGTCGGAGCCTTCCTCCTTCACGAACAGCTGGTCATAGAACAGGGTGATGCGCTTCGCCCCCATCAGTTCGGCGGCCAGTGCGGGCAGGGGCGAGTCGAAGCAATAGTCGTGGAAGGCGGGGTCATTCTCCCAGATCCGCATGTTGCCGTGAAACCGGCGACCATTGTCCAGCGTGTAGCCGTGGCAGAAGGGACCGGGCTCGGCGATGTCCCGTTCGATCGCCTCCCGGATCCTTGCCACCCAGTCGCTGGAGATGACGCCGGGCAACAGCACGGCACCGTCGCGCCGGAAGGTCTCGATGGTTTCTGCTGGCAACATTTTCCGGTCCTCCCAAACCGTTGCGCCGATCAGGCTACCGCTTCTTCACCGGCGGCTTGCCATAGGCGTAGATCATCTTTTCTCTCAGCATCCAGTCATAAGCGTCAGAGATCGCAGTATGCAGGGTCGATGGCTCATAGCCCAGTTCGTCGATGGCCCTGGTGGACGTGATGCGGACGCGTGCCGTCACCATGGCAACCGCTTCCGGCGTGATCTGGGGAGGTTTCGCCGTGGCGGCGGAGATTACCCCCTCGACCTTGCCCATCATGCGCATCATCCAGGCTGGCACCGTGCGTTTCGGGCGCTTCTTCTGCTGCGCCATGTCAGCGACGGTCTGCACGAATTCGAGGAACGTCGCGTCGGGACCGCCGAGCAGGTAGTTCGCCCCCGTCCTGCCCTTGTCCACCGCTGCGATATGGGCGCGGGCGACAGCCTGCCCGTGCGCGAAGCTGCCTGCCCCGGGGGGGACGCCGGGCAGCTTGCCGACAGCCGCCATCATGATCAGCTGCGCCCAGTTCTGCCGGTCGAAACGACCGACGATGTGCGACGGATTCAGGATCACGGCATCCAGACCGCGTTCCGCCACCGCACGCCGGATCACCTCCTCCGCCGCGAACTTCGACCGGTTGTAGTTGATCCACGACGAGCCGCCGGTCTGCGGCGTGTCCTCCGTGACCTCGCCGGAGGACCAGTCATAGACGTTCCAGGTGGAGGTATGGATGAACCGCTTCGCCCCGTTCTTCAGCGCCGCATCGACCACATTCTCCGTGCCGTCGATGTTGATCTGGTTCTGCATCGGGGCCTGCCGTCGCCAGACCGAGGTCATGGCGGCGGTGTGAAACACGGCATCGCAGTCCTTCGGCACGGCGGCCTCCAGACTGTCCGGATCCAGCAGGTCGCCGGTCACCTGCGTTACCGGATAGCGGTCGAGATCGCGGTGGCGCAGCTTCTCCCGCCGCAGCGCCGTCACGTGCCAGTCCGCCGCCAGCAACTGTTCGACCAGGTTGAGGCCCAGAAAGCCGGTCGCGCCGGTGACAAAGGCGCGGCGTTGGGGCGACCCGTCAGCCATGGTCAGTCGAGGTCATTCAGCACGTCGCGGACCAGATCCATCAGTTCGTCGATCTGTTCCTTGCTGATGATGAAGGGCGGTGAAAGGGCAATGATGTCGCCGGTCACCCGCACCATGGCACCCTTCTCGAACGCCTTGATCATCGCCTCGAAGCCGCGTTTGCCTGGCTCGCCGTCCCGTGCGGAGATCTCGATGGCGCCGACCAGACCGATGTTGCGGATGTCGATGACATTCTTCGCGTCGGCGAGGGCGTGCAGCTTCTCTTCCCAGTAGCTCTCCAGCCCGGCGACGCGGTCGAACAGCTTCTCCTCCTGATAGATCTCCAGCGCGGCGATACCGGCGGCGCAGGCCATCGGGTGGGCGGAGTAGGTGTAGCCGTGAAACAGCTCGATGGCGTGCTCCGGCCCGGTCATGAAGGCGTCATAGATGCTGTCGCTTGCGGCGACGGCACCCATGGGCACGGCGGCGTTGGTCAGGCCCTTTGCCATGGTCATCATGTCCGGCACGACGCCAAAGCGGTCAGCCGCGAAGTTGGTGCCGAGACGCCCGAAACCGCTGATCACCTCATCGAAGATCAGCAGGATGCCGTACTTGTCGCAGATCGCACGCAGCCGCTGCAGATAGCCCTTCGGCGGGACCAGAACGCCGGTCGATCCCGACATGGGTTCGACGATCACCGCCGCGATGGTGGACGGGTCATGCAACTGCACGATCCGCTCCAGATCGTCGGCCAGTTCCGCGCCATGTTCGGGCTGCCCCTTGGCGAAGCTGTTCTGCTCCGGCAGGTGGGTATGCGGCAGGTGATCGACGCCGTTCAGCAGGGAGCCGAAATACATCCGGTTCTTGACGATGCCGCCAACGGAAATGCCGCCGAAGCCGACCCCGTGGTAGCCGCGTTCCCGCCCGATCAGGCGGGTCCGGGTGCCGTCCCCGCGGGCGCGGTGATAGGCGATGGCGATCTTCAGCGCGGTATCGACCGCCTCCGACCCCGAGTTCGTGAAGAAGATCCGGTTCAGCGGATCTGGCGTCAGGGCGCTGATCCGGTTCGCCAGATCGAACGCTGCCGGGTTCGCGTACTGGAACGAGGGCGCGAAATCGAGCGTGTTGGCCGAGTTGGTGATCGCATCCACGATCTTCTGCCGACCGTGCCCGGCGTTGACGCACCAGAGGCCGGCGGAACCGTCGAGAATCTGCCGACCGTCCGCGGAAGTGTAGTGCATGTCCTTGGCGGAGACGAGCAGACGCGGTTCCTTCTTGAACTGGCGATTCGGGGTGAAGGGCAGCCAGAAGGACTCGAGGTCATTCGGGATCGGATGGGCATAGGTCATGGCAGGCGCTCCCCCGGCGGTCGGTACATGGTTCGGTCTCGCAGATGCTAGCAAGCCGGGGCGCAAATGGCACTGGCGAAACACGGACCCATTCTCTAGGTTTCCGGCGGGACCGAAACGACATTCCTGGGAGGGGCAATCATGCGGTTGATGACTTTCGAACAGGCTGGCAAGACCAGCTATGGCGTTGCCACCGAACAGGGGGTGATCGATCTGGGCAGCCGGATCGGTGCCGAGTATCCGACCCTGCTGTCCCTGATCGAGGGAAAGGGGCAGGCAGCGGCCGAGAAGGCCGCCAGTGGCCAGGGCGATGATTTCGCCCAGTCGGACGTGACCTTCCTGCCGGTCATCCCGCGTCCCAACAAGATCATCTGCGTCGGCCTGAATTACGAGGATCATCGCATCGAGACCGGGCGTCAGCCGTCCGGTTACCCGGTGCTGTTCCCGCGCTACGCCAACTGCCAGGTCGGGCATGGGCAGGCGATGGTGAAGCCGCGCAACTCCGACCGTTTCGACTATGAGGGCGAGATGGCGGTCATCATCGGCACGCCGGGGCGGCACATTTCGCAGGCCGACTCGCTGAACCATGTCGCGGGCTATTCCTGCTACAACGACGGCTCGGTCCGTGACTTCCAGGGCCATACGCACCAGTTCCTGCCGGGCAAGAACTTCACGGCTACCGGCGCGTTCGGTCCCTGGATGGTGACGTCGGACGAGATCACCGATCCCTCCACCCTGACACTGACGACCCGCCTGAATGGCGAGGTCATGCAGCATGCCGACACGGATCACATGATCTTCAACGTGCCGTTCCTGATCGAGTACATCAGCAGCTTCATGGCGCTGGAAGCAGGTGATGTCATTGTCAGCGGTACGCCGGGCGGTGTCGGCGACCGGCGCAATCCGCCTGTCTACATGAAGGATGGCGATACGACGGAGGTCGAGATCACCGGCATCGGCACGCTGGTCAATCCTGTGGTGAACGAGGGCTGAGGCGGACAAGTGACCCTAGCGAAGCCAATCATCGGGGTACTGCTTTCCCTGCTGACGGGTGCCTTCCTGATGATCTCGCCTCTGACGGTCTCTCCGGCCAGGGCGCAGTATGATGACCCCTGCCGCAATCCGCGTGAACTGCCAACGGTGATCGTGGAGGTCGAGGCGCGGACGGAGCGGACAAGTGCCCGCTTCACGGCGGACGAACTGCACCAGTACGCCGACCGGCAGGATCCGCTGCCGGTCGGCTATCGGCATTTCGGATTTACCGAAATGGCGCGGGAGATCAGGACCAAGGCGCAGGTTCGTTCCGGCACGGATGAATACAAGAACTTCTGCTTCTCGCCGGAGACGATCACGGTGACGGTCAAGGTCGCGCCCGTGATGTATGTGCCGGGCGAGTACCCGCGGACCAGTTGTCCGGCGGGGGCCGTGCGGGTGCACGAACTGCTGCATCTGCAGGTTCACGAGGACGCGCTGCAGGAACTGCCGGGCAGGATCGAACGCGCGCTGGAGCTTGAGCGCGAGTTGCGGATCACCCGCAAGGCCCGGGACAAGCGTCATGCGATCAGTCTGGTCCGGGACCTGTCCCTGGAAGTGGCGGAACGCACCGCCAGGGAACTGGACGAGGAATACCGCATCAGGCATCTGGAACTGGACTCGCCGCAGAGCTATCGCGCCAATCTGGGCATCTGCGGAGAAGCCGAATGGGCCGGCCTGATGGATTGAGCAGGGCGTGAAATGCGCCATGCGCCGGGATGGGGAGAGAACCGGAAATGGACCAGGAAATTGAATTCGGCAGGAAGGGCGGTCTGGCCACCGTCCTGTTGAACCGGCCGAAGGCCCTCAACGCGCTGACGCACGAGATGTGCGTGGAGCTGCATGCGCGGCTGAAGCAATGGCGGACCGATGACTCGGTTCAGGCCGTTGTGGTTCAGGGGGCAGGGGACCGGGCGTTCTGCGCCGGTGGCGACATTCGCAAGCTGTATGACGAAGGCCGTGCCGGGGGACAGTACCCGTATGACTTCTACCATGATGAGTATCGGCTGAACGTCGATATCCACTACTTCCCGAAGCCCTGGATTTCCCTGCTGGACGGGATCGTGATGGGCGGCGGTTGCGGGGTGTCGATACCGGGCAGCCATCGTGTGGCCACGGAACGGGTGACCTTCGCCATGCCGGAAACGGGGATTGGCCTGTTCCCCGATGTCGGTGGTTCCTTCTTTCTTTCCCGTGCGCCCGGGCATGTGGGGACATGGCTGGCACTGACCGGCGCGCGGCTGAAGGCTGCCGACAGCCTGCACGCGGGCGTCGCCGATGCCTGCGTCGCTTCCGAACGTCAGGATGAACTGATCGATGCGCTGGCGGGCGCTGAAATCGCCAGCCATGACGACGCGACGACCGTGATCGCCGGATTTGCTTCCGAACCGGGAGACTCCGACCTGGCGGCGCGGCGAGCCGATCTTGACCGTCTGTTTGCGGGTGACAGTGTGGAGGAGATCCTCGACGCGCTTGATGCCGACGGTGGGGAGTGGGCCGCGAAGCAGGCTTCGATCATGCGCACCAAATCGCCGACGTCGCTGAAGATCGCCTTCCGGCAGGTCCGCGATGGCGGGACCAGGGATTTCCGCGAATGCATGAAGATGGAATGGCGCATGGTGAACCGCGTCATCGCCGGACATGACTTCTACGAAGGCACCCGTGCGACCGTCATCGACAAGGATCAGTCACCGGCCTGGCAGCCCGCGACACTGTCCGAGATCGATGCCGCGACCGTCGAAGGCTATTTCGCACCGCTGCCGGACGGCGACCTGACGTTCGATTGACCCGGAATCCTGCGCCGCGGGGGCGCAAGCGCGGCCAACGGCGTCTTGTCACATCCCATTGCGGGTGGTCTGCACAATGCCTAGGTTGAGGTTTCCCCATACAGCAGCCTGACTCGCCAGCGACGTTTGCGAACGGTCGGGCTTGCCTTGAACTGGTGCAGGAGTACCACATGAGCGATGCGATGACGAGCGAGCAGGCCGCGCTCTGGCTTGACGACATGCACACCCGACTGGCGCGATACGAGGCGTTGCCGGAAAAACTGGCCCCGACCAGCATCGAGGCGGCCTATGCCGTGCAGGACGCCTTCGTGCGCCGCATGCAGATGCGTGGCCTGAAGCCTCTGGGCGCGAAGATTGCGCTGTCCTCCCCTCAGATGCAGGAGATGGTGGGTATCGACCGTCCCGTCGGAGGAACGATTGTCGGCGCTGAGCTGCTGCACTCACCTGCCCGGATCCGCGCTTCCCAGCTCGGCCGTGTCTGCATCGAGTGTGAGGTCGCCGTTCGTCTGGGATCGACGCTCGAAGCCGGCGGTGCGCCGTTCAGTGAAGAGACCATCTACAACTCCGTCGATGCCTGCGCCGCAGCCTTCGAAATCGCGGACGACCGCAATGCGGATTACGCGAAGCTGGATGCGCTGAACCTGATAGCCGACAACGCCTGGAACGCCGGGATCATCCTGGGGCCGGTGGTCACTGATTTCGACGCTGCGACCCTGGCCGATGCCACGGCGGAACTGCACATGAACGGGGAGAAGGTCGGTGAGGGCAAGGGCTCCGACGCGCTCGGCCATCCGTTCAACAGCCTTCGGGTTCTGGCGGACGAGCTGACGGCGCAGGGACGTTCCCTGAAGGCCGGTGACTGGGTCCTGACCGGCACCGTGATCCGCACCTGGTTCCCTGACGTAGGTTCATCACTGACCTACAGCCACAGTGTGCTGGGGGATGTCAGCGCGGAAATCGTCTGACCGATTGGCCGCCTGATTGATCATCGGGGGGCGTGTGTCCGAAAAACCTGTTCTTGTGTGGTTTCGCCAGGATCTTCGGCTGGCTGACAATCCGGCCCTGACCGCGGCTGTCAGCACCGGCGCGCCTGTCATTCCGGTCTTCGTGCTGGATGACAGTGGTGCCGGGGACTGGCGACCGGGTGGTGCCTCCCGCTGGTGGCTGCACCATTCGCTTGCGGATCTGGACGAGAGTCTGCGGGGGAAGGGCAGTCGGCTTGTGCTGCGGTCCGGCGCGTCAGGTCAGGCCATCCGGGACCTGGTGCGGGAGACCGGCGCGGATACCGTCCTCTGGAACCGCCTCTACGAACCTCTGGCGATCCGCCGCGACACGGCACTCAAGTCGGACCTTAAGGATGCCGGTGTGGCCGTGGAGAGTTTCCCCGGCAACCTGGCCTTCGAACCCTGGACGATCCGTACCGGTGACGATGGTCCCTATCGCGTGTTTTCGCCCTTCATGAAGGCCTGCCTGCGCAAGGGTGCGCCGGACCAGCCTCTCACCACACCTGACGCACTGACGGCCCCGGAGAACTGGCCCGCCAGCGATGAGCTGGAAGGGTGGGCGCTGCAGCCGACGACACCGGACTGGGCGGGTGGCCTGAGAGAGCGCTGGACACCCGGCGAGACCGGCGCCCGCAGACGCTTCGGGGCGTTCCTGGATGATGCGCTCGACAACTATGCGAAGGCACGCGACCAGATGGCGGGCGAAACCACGTCGCGGCTTTCCCCGCACCTGCATTTCGGCGAGATCAGTGTCCGGTCGATATGGCAGACCCTCGATCACCGGGAAGCCGAAGGTGCCCGGTCCGTCGGAAAGTTCCGCGCGGAACTGATATGGCGCGAATTCGCCCATCACCTGCTGTTTCACTATCCGACACTGCCGGAGAAGAACTGGCGTGAGTCCTTCGATGCCTTTCCCTGGGTCGATGATCCGGAGGCCCTGAAGGCCTGGCAGAGCGGGCAGACCGGCTATCCGCTGGTTGATGCGGGCATGCGCGAACTCTGGGTCAGCGGCTATATGCACAATCGGGTGCGGATGGTCGTGGCATCCTTCCTGATCAAGCATCTCGCGATCCACTGGCGTCATGGTGCGGACTGGTTCTGGGACACGCTCGTCGATGCCGATCTGGCGAACAATGCGGCGAGCTGGCAATGGGTTGCCGGTTCCGGCGCGGATGCCGCCCCCTATTTCCGCATTTTCAATCCCGTGCGGCAGGGGCAGCAGTTCGATGCCGATGGTGCCTATGTCCGCCGTTGGCTGCCCGTACTGCAGGATCTGCCCGACAGGTACCTTCACGCCCCCTGGACCGCGCCTGATGCCGTGCTCCGGGACGCGGGTGTGAAACTGGGTGAGAACTATCCGAGGCCGGTCGTGGATCACGCCGAGGCGCGGGCGCGCGCGCTGGCCGGGTACGAGAGAGTTAAGGCGCTGTAATAAAATCGTAATTAGCAAAAGCTTAATTTTGCACCGTCACGATGCCCCGGCTTATGTTCCAGGCCGGAGAGCAGGGGAAGATCGGTGCCGAATTTCGTTGCTGCGATCCGACAGTTCATGGGCGTGTCTGCGGCCTTTTCCGCTTACGTGCGTCGCCACCCCGTGAGTTATGCCCTTCTCTCCGGTCTCGCGACCTCGATGCTGGTGTTCGCAAGCAGCAGCTTCACTGAACTCTCCCATGACAGTGCCTGGCTGCTGATGGCGACCACAGGGACCGCCGCCGCGATCGCGGTGCTGGGTGCTGCGACGCCGTTCGGGCGCACTGGCAGCAGAACGGGCAGACTGCGGGAGCAGGCGGTCGGGCAGAACATCTCGAGAGTGATGGAATCACTGGATGACGGCCTTTTTCTGTTTGATGCCGAAGAACGGCTGATCACCTGCAATGACATTGCCCGCCAGATATTTCCTGAAGTGACACAACGACAGGGATCTGGCGGCCTGATGGACCTTGGCGATCTGGCAAACATGGTCGCAGCCCACAATGGACGGAGCGAAAGCGGTGTGATCGGCCTTGATCTGGCCGGGTCGGTCCTGCATCTGCTGCGCAAGCAGGGGGCGGCAGAGATGCTGAGCATTCGTGGGTCGGAATGGTACCGGGTCACGGCCCGGCAGACCGAGGATGGCAGCCACCTGATCGTCTTCTCGGACATGACCGAGTTCGTGGACCGGGGTCTGAAGCTGAAGGAGAGTGAGGCGCGCTTCGAGCGTCTGGCCGAGCATCTTCCGGGCGCGATCCTGCGCCGGCTGGAACTGGCGAACGGCAGCTTCATCTTCGACTACCGGAACGGCGGCATCCGCGATCTGACCGGACTGGAGCCGGACCATTTCGTCGGTGACCTCGCGAACCTGCTGCGACAGGTTCATCCTGAAGACAGGGAGGAGGTCAGGCAACGGTTCGAACTGGGTGACAGGTCTCAGGCTTCCTGGAACATGGAGTTCAGGATCCTGCACGCGCGCCGGTCGGCGACATGGGTATCCCTGACCATGCGGGCACGGCTGAACAGGATCGGGCGGGCTGTCTTCGAGGGGATCCTGCTCGACATCACCGAACGCAAGCAGGTGGAGCAGACGATACGTCGTGCGCAGGAGGAGGCCGAGAAGGGCAGTCAGGCGAAAACCAATTTCCTTGCCAACATGAGCCATGAACTCCGGACACCGCTGAACGCGGTCATTGGCTTCTCGGAGATGATGATGCATCAGACGCTGGGGCCCCTGAATCCGCCGAAGTACCGCGAATATGCCGGCGACATTCGGGGTGCTGCCGTTCATCTGCTGGATCTGATCTCCGACATCCTCGACCTGTCGCGGCACGAAGCGGGCCAGTTCGAACTGCGCGAGACCACGCTGGATGCCAATGAACTACTGCGGGAATGCGAAAGGTACTTCAGTGCCCGGGCGCAACAGCGGGGAATGGCGTTTCGTGTCTGCCTCTCGAAGGAACCGGTCATGCTGCGGGTGGACCATCTCAGAATACGCCAGATCATGCTGAACCTGATCTCGAACGCCATGAAGTTCACGGATGATGGAGGCTCGATCCTGATCGATGTGCGCCTTGATCCGTCCGGACCGCAACTGCGGGTCCAGGATTCGGGAATTGGCATGGACAAGTCCCAGATCGCGAAGGCGTTCGAACCCTTCGGGCGGGTGGAGTCCCAGCTCACCGCAGGACGCGAGGGGACCGGTCTCGGCCTGCCGCTCTCCGCCGTGCTTGCCGAGCGGCATGATGGCGAACTGCTGCTGGAGAGCGAGCCGGGCAAGGGCACACTTGCCATCCTCCAGCTTCCCGATCATCGTCTGCTCCGGAAAAGGCCGCGCGGCATTCGCGCATGCGCATGAAGGCGTTGTTGCCCCCATCCGGAGTTTCGTCCGTTGCGAGTGATCCGACCGAATGAGTACACGGGCGAGAGTGCCTGGGATGCGCTGGACATCGAGAAGTTCGACACCGCAACCGTGCGCCTGCACTGGACCGATCAGCCCTACATCTGGCACGTCAACGACGGGCCGGAAGTGTTCGTGGTGGTGGATGGCCGGGTCGACATGAAGGTGCGCGACGCAAGCGGCACGGTCACTGTCCATCGTCTGGAGCCGGGCGACATTTTCCACGCCCAGGCCGGGGACGAGCATGTCGCTCATCCGCTGGGGGGCGCGCGGGTGCTGGTCGTGGAGCGTGCGGGCAGTATCTGAACTTCCCGCCCGACCGTTCCCTGTCCGCTTTACCTTCCCTGTAGTCTGTCCTAAATCCCGTAGGAGTTCGCGCTTCATGGAATTGTACGAGAAAAAAATGGATATCAGACAAGGCTTCGTCGGGTCGATTGGAAATACACCGCTGATCCGTCTCAACAGGGCATCCGAGGAGACCGGGTGCGAGATCCTGGGCAAGGCGGAATTCCTCAATCCCGGCGGATCGGTGAAGGACCGGGCGGCGCTGGCGATCATCAACGACGCGGAAAAGCGTGGCCTGCTGAAGCCGGGCGGCGTGATTGTCGAGGGCACGGCGGGCAATACCGGCATTGGCCTGGCACTGGTCGCCGCGGCCCGGGGCTACAAGTGTGTCATCGTCATTCCCGAGACCCAGAGCGACGAGAAGAAGGACATGCTGCGGATCTGCGGCGCCGACCTGCGCGAAGTTCCCGCCGTTCCCTATCGTGACCCGAACAACTACGTGAAATATTCCGGGCGCCTGGCGGAGGAGATCGCGGCCAGCAACCCCAACGGGGCCATCTGGGCCAACCAGTTCGACAATGTTGCCAACCGCCAGGGTCACATCGACACCACGGGTCCGGAGATCTGGGAACAGACGGACGGCAAGGTCGACGGCTTCATCTGTGCCGTAGGTACGGGCGGCACGCTGGCTGGTGTCGCCATGGCGCTGAAGGAACGCAATCGGCACGTGAAGATCGGTCTGGCCGATCCGCATGGCGCGGCCCTGTGGCACTATTATGCCCACGGCGAGCTGAAGTCCGAGGGCGGATCGATCACCGAAGGCATTGGTCAGGGGCGCATCACCGCCAATCTGGAGGGGCTGTCGGTCGATCATCCGTACCGCATCGGGGACGAGGAAGTGGTGCGGACAACCTTCGACCTGGCGCAGCACGAAGGACTGATCCTCGGCGGGTCCAGCGGCATCAATGTGGCAGGCGCCATCCGGCTGGCGCGGGAGCTTGGCCCCGGCCACACCATCGTCACCATCCTCTGTGACGGCGGGCAGCGGTACTTCAGCCGCCTCTACAATCCGGCCTTCCTGAAGGAGAAAGGCTTGCCGACCCCGCCCTGGTTGGACTAATTCCGGGGGCTGACGCAATTCCGTGCGGGAGCCCCTGATGACCGACGCCCTGTTTCGCGACGATGCCTATATGAAATCGTGTGACGCGACCGTGCTGGCGGTGACGGAGCGGGGCGGCGTGGTGCTCGACCGGACCATCTTCTATCCGACCGGCGGCGGGCAGCCCGGTGACAGCGGCACCATGCGCTGCACCGACGGCACTTCCATCCGCATTGCCACCACCGTGAAGGGCGAGACGCCTGACGGGATCGTGCATGTTCCGGCGGAAGGGGAAGCATTGCCCGAGGTCGGTTCGGCGGTGACGCTGGAACTCGACTGGGACCGCCGCCACGCGCACATGCGCATGCATACCTGCCTGCATCTGCTTTCCGCCGTCCTGACCTATCCCGTCACGGGTGGTCAGGTGGGCGCGGAGAAGAGCCGTCTGGACTTCGACATTCCGGAGGCGGTTCTGGACAAGGACGAGATCACCGCGAAACTGAACGAACTGGTCGCGCGCGACGCGCCGGTCAGCATGCGCTGGATCACGGACGCGGAACTGGCGGCGCAGCCGGACCTGGTCAAGACCATGTCCGTGCAGCCCCCGACCGGCGCCGGGCATGTGCGGCTGATCGAGGTCGAGGGCATGGATCTTCAGCCGTGTGGCGGCACGCATGTTGCCCGCACCGGCGAGATCGGTGCCGTGGAAGTACGCAAGATCGAGAAGAAGGGCCGGCAGAACCGGCGCGTCAGTATCCAGTTCGCGTCCTGAACAGCGACAACGACAGGCAACAATCCAGCAGGGGCCAAACAATGGGCTATTCCAATCCGCAATCACTGGTCTCCACGGAGTGGCTGGCCCGGCATATCGATGCACCCGATGTGCGCGTCGTCGATGCATCCTGGTACATGCCCCATCTGGGACGGGACCCGAAGGCAGAGTTCGCGGCGGAACATATTCCCGGTGCCGTCTTCTTCGATATCGACGAGATCGCCGATACCGACAGCGACCTGCCGCACATGCTGCCGTCGTCGGAGAAGTTCTCCTCCCGCTGCCGCAGGCTGGGCCTGGGCGACGGTGTCCGCATCGTCGTCTATGACGGTGCCGGCTGTACCGCGGCGTCAAGGGTCTGGTGGACGTTCCGCGCCTTTGGTCATGACGATGTCTCGGTGCTGGACGGGGGGCTGCCGAAGTGGAAGGCGGAGAATCGTCCGCTGGCGGATCTGCCCGACGTTCCGCGTGAACGCCACCTCTCGGCCCGTTTCAACAGCTTCCTGGTCCGCGACGTGGACCAGATGCTGGCGAACGTGAAGAGCGGGCGCGAACAGGTGCTGGATGCCCGCTCCCCCGGCCGTTTCGATGGCAGCGAGGCGGAGCCGCGGCAGGGACTGCGCGGCGGCCATATCCCCGGCAGCCTGAACACACCCTATCCGAGCCTGCTGAAGGAAGACGGAACCTTCCTGCCGCCGGAGGCCCTGAAAGAGGTCTTTGCCGCATCTGGCCTCGACATGAAGAAGCCGGTGATCACCACCTGCGGCTCCGGCGTCACTGCCTGCGTTCTGGCCCTTGCCCTGCATCTGGTCGGGCACCGCCAGGTCGCGGTCTATGACGGGTCCTGGACCGAATGGGGCGGTCGGGAAGACACGCCGGTGGAGCGGTAGGCATCATGGCGCAGGCGGATGAGGACCTGATTCCGATCACCATCACCTACCTGCGGATGGCGGCCCAGCCGACACGCCCGACACCGCCCGCGCCCGCGACACCGCATGCCATCATGCGGGCGGAGCAGCCGACGGTTCATTTCTACCGCTATCTCTACAACACGGTCGGGGAACGCTGGATCTGGACCAACCGGCGCTACATGCCGGACGAGGAGCTTGCCGCCATCATCCAGGACCGCGATGTCGAACTGATGGTGCTCTATGTGAAGGGTGTGCCTGCGGGATTTGCCGAACTCGACTTTCGCGGCCTGCCGGATGAGGCTGATCTGGCCTACTTCGGTCTGATGCCGGAGTTCATCGGGCGCAAGCTGGGGGGCTGGTTCCTGCACTGGGCTGTCAGCGAACTCTGGTCGCGCGGGCCCGAGAGCATCACCGTCAATACATGCACGAAGGATCACCCCTCCGCCCTGCCGATGTACCAGCGGATCGGATTCGTGCCCTACAGCCGTGAGGAATCGACCCTGCGGCCCCTGCCGGGTGCGTCCGCGTGACCGATCAGTCGCTGCGCGATTTCATCACCAGGCTGGAGCGCAAGGGCGATCTGGTGCGCGTCAGCGAGCCGGTCTCGACGGTGCTCGAGATGACGGAGATCCAGACCCGTCTGCTGGCGGAGGGCGGTCCGGCGGTTCTGTTCGAGAACCCGGTGAATGCCGATGGCTCTCCCGCCGCCATGCCGGTTCTGGTCAACCTGTTCGGTACGGTCGAACGGGTGGCGATGGGAATGGATCGCAGGCCCGAGGAACTTCGCAGTGTCGGCGAGATGCTGGCCTTCCTGCGTCAGCCCGAACCGCCTGCCGGGTTCCTCGATGCGCTGGACAAGCTGCCGCTGGTGAAGACGGTGATGGCAATGCGCCCGAAGACCATCGGCTACGGTCCTGTCCATGACGTGATCCAGACCGGCGACCAGATCGACCTGACGCAACTGCCGGTCCAGACCTGCTGGCCGGGGGAGCCTGCGCCGCTGATCACCTGGCCGCTGGTGGTGACGAAGGGCCCCTCCGAGGCGAAGGAGGATGACTTCAACCTCGGCATTTACCGGATGCAGGTGCTGGGGCGGAACAGGACGATCATGCGCTGGCTGAAGCACCGGGGCGGCGCGCAGCATCATCGGCGCTGGGCGGCGGAGAAGCCGGAGCCGCTGCCTGCTGCCGTGGTCATCGGTGCCGATCCGGGCACCATCCTGGCCGCCGTGACGCCGGTGCCGGATACGCTGTCCGAATATCAGTTCGCCGGGCTGCTGCGCGGTCGGAAGGTGGAACTGGTGGACTGCCAGACAGTGCCGCTGAAGGTGCCCGCCCATGCCGAGATCGTGCTGGAGGGGCACGTCAGCCTGGAAGACTACGAAGACGAAGGCCCCTACGGCGATCACACCGGCTATTACAACGCGGTCGAGAAGTTCCCGGTCTTCACGGTCAGCGCCATCACCCGGCGCAAGGACCCGATCTACCTGTCCACCTTCACCGGTCGCCCGCCCGACGAGCCGTCGGTACTGGGGGAGGCGCTGAACGATGTCTTCGTGCCGCTGCTGATCCAGCAGTTCCCGGAGATCGTCGATTTCTGGCTTCCGCCGGAGGGCTGTTCCTACCGCATCGCCGTCGTCTCCATCAAGAAGGCCTATCCGGGCCACGCCAAGCGCGTGATGCTGGGTGTCTGGTCCTATCTGCGGCAGTTCATGTACACCAAGTGGGTCATCGTCGTGGACGACGACATCAATGCCCGCGACTGGAAGGATGTGATGTGGGCCATCTCCACCCGCATGGACCCGGCCCGCGACATCACGGTGATCGAGAATACCCCCATCGACTATCTCGACTTCGCCTCACCCGAGGACGGGCTGGGATCGAAGATCGGTCTGGATGCCACCAACAAGTGGCCGCCGGAGACGAAACGGGAATGGGGCACCAAGATCCGCATGACCGATGAGGTCATCCGCACCATCGACGAGAAATGGTCCCGACTCGGCCTGCCCGGATCAGGCAAGTCGATCTGGTGAACGGCCGGGCATCTGCCTAGGCCCCGTCTGCTTCGCGCCCGCGTTCGCTGACGAAGCCGGCGGTCCAGGGATCATCCTTCGTCAGGGACAGGTTGTCGTCGATGGCGGTCTGCAGGGCGGCCACGTCGATCTGGTGGAATGATCCCGCGCCCACCAGCGCGGCGGCGTTGGCGGCGGCGCGTCCCATGGCGAAACAGGGGCCCATGACCCGCACGCTGGCGAGGGCCGCTGGTTCGGCGTCGATGCAACGCCCGGCCGTGACCACATTGTCCAGTCCCTCGGGCACCATGGCGCCGAAGGGAATCCAGTGCATGTGGTCGTCGGCGAAGACCTCCCAGTGCGTGTCCGCCATTTCCGTATGCAGCTCGATGGGCCAGGAGCAGCGGGCGATGGCATCGTCGGGGCGGTGCCCGGCGCGCACACCATCGACCGTGATGCGGCTGCGGCCCTGAATGGTGCGGGTCTGGCGAATGCCGGGCTGGCCATAGGTCGCGACACGGGCATTGCCGAAGGCTTCCGGAAACTCCGCCTTGAACAGGGCAAGCAGGCCGTCCACCTGCGCCCGGCCCTGCATTCCCGCCCGGGCAAGGCCGACAGGGTCCTGCGGGGTCTCGATATGGGTCATGTTGGCCAGAACCTTGCCCGGCTCCGCCTGCGGGAAAAGGAACCCGTCATGGCGCACCAGGCCGAATTCCGCGCCGCGCGCGCGCATTGCAGCGTGATAGGTCTCCCGCGGCATCTCGTTGACGATATCGGTATCCACGCCTTCGAACACCGCCATGATCGTGCCGTGAATGTCCGTGTCGGACTGGTTCAGGTCCAGACCGGCCAGCCAGGAGAGCACCGCGTCGCCCGACGCATCGACGAAGCTCTGGGCCTCGATCACCATGTCGCCCCAGCGTGTCGCGAGCTGCAGGGTGCTGATGCGGCGGTCGTTCTTCTCCACCCCGCGCAGCACTGCGCCGGTGACCGGCATGACGTCGGTTTCAAGAATCTGCCGCTCCACCCAGCGCATCCAACCGTTGATGGCATAGTCGACGATCAGCGTATTGCGGGCCCGGCGGGCGGTGGCCTGGCCGTTGGCTGTCATCTCTTCCAGCAAGGGGTCCATCACGCCATGCGTGACGCGACCCGGCGCAGGTCCGTTGGCATAGAGGCCGCAGATGGTGCCGATGGCGGAGTTCACGGCCTGTCCGCCGATCTGTGGTGCGGCATCTACAAGGACGACCGACTGACCCAGTGCACGGGCCTCCAGCGCCGCAGACAGGCCCGCAGCCCCCGACCCGATGACGCAAAGGTCGGCGGTCAGCTTCTGCTGTTGCGACATGCGTCGCACGGTTTGCATGCCTGGATGCTGCACCTGTTTCTCCCGATCCCGGATTGCTTTCGAACCTGTACCAGAGTGGCGGCTGGGCTGTACCGAATGCAAGGCAGTCATCTCGCCACGGTATTGTGACCAGTTGTAACCGTGCATACCGGTCGCGTTGTGGCGTCGGCCCCGGCACTCTATATCCTTGACGCAAACGTCAGCAGGACAGGGCAGTTCATGGCAAGCATCAAGATCAGGCGCCCGCGCGGCCAATTCGCCGTCAATCTTGCGGGCTTTGGCGCGCTGCTGGTGGTTGCGGTGCTGATTGCCGTGCTTCTCGTGGCGACCCGGACCCGCCTGGAGCCCACCGAACCGGTGGAGCGGGTCTGGAATGTTGAGACGCTGATCGTGGCGCGCCACGATCACCAGCCGCACATGAAGGTCTTCGGTGAACTGGCCGCAGGGCGCAGCAGCGAGATGCGGGCGCTGGTGCAGGGTGAGATCGCCGCAGTTGGTGACTATTTCCGCAATGGCGCGGCGGTCGCCAAGGGCGACCTGCTGATCGAGATCGACCGCTTCGAGTACGAGGCGGCGATTGCCGAGCTGAAGGCGACCATTTCCGAAACGCGGGCCCGTATCGCGGAAGCCGAGGCCAATAGGGACTCGGAAACAATTTCCCTGTCCCAGGACAAGGAAATGCTGGTCCTGCTGCAGCGTGACCTGGACCGGACCACGGAACTGCATGGTCGCGGCAACATCTCCGACAAGTCGCTGGACCAGGCCAAGATCGAGCTGACGCGGCAGCGCCAGACGGTGGCGCGGCGGGAGGCAGCAGTCAAAAGCAACGATGCACGCGTCGTCCAGCAGCGCGCGGCGCTGCAACGCCTGGGCATCGAACTGGAGCGGGCGGAGCGGGACCTGGAGCGGACCCGCCTGGTTGCGCCGTTCGATGGCTTCCTGTCGGAGGTCAATGCCCAGCTGGGACAGCGTGTGAGCGTCAATGACAGGATCGCGCGGCTGGTCGGCGCGGCGCAGCTGGAGGCGCGCGGACATCTGTCGGATGCCCAGTATGGCCGCCTGCTTGCGGACGGCGGTCTGGATGGTCGGCTGGCGAAGGTCGTCTGGACCGTGGGGGAGCGGAAGCTTGCCTATGATGCCGTCATCGCCCGCATCACGGCAGAGATCAGGCCTGAAACCGGCGGCGTGACCTTCTACGCATTGCTAGCGGCTGACGGGCTGGACCTGCCGATCCGTCCGGGGGCGTTCGTGAGCATCGAGCTGCCCGACAGGCGGTTTCCCGATTCCATCCGCATCCCTTCCGTGGCGCTGCACGACGAGAACCATGTCTTTGTCGTCGGGCCTGATGACCGGCTGGAGCGTCGCGCGGTGACACCGCTGGCCCGTGCCGACAATGACGTCATCGTCACGGGGGAACTGAACGACGGAGACACCATCGTCCTGACACGGTTCAACGAGATCGGGCCGGGCGTCCTGGTCCGGAGCGCGGACATGGAATCGGACAAGGCAGACCCGGTGCCGACAAAGGTTTCCAGCCGATGAACCCCGCCGATCTGGTCCGGATCTTCGTCCGGCATCCCAACGCAGCCAATCTGCTGATGGCCCTGATGCTGATAGCCGGGCTGTTCAGCCTGCAGAAGCTCAATACCCAGTTCTTTCCCGATACCGGCCTCGACTTCATCACCATCACCGTCGCCTGGCCCGGTGCGAGTGCGGAGGATGCGGATTCCAGCATCGTCTCCGCGATCGAGCCGGAGGTCCGCTTCATTGACGGCGTGAAGGAGGTCAACAGCTACTCCCAGGAAGGATCCGGGGTGGTTGTTGTCGAGTTCCAGGCCGGTTCGGACATGCAGTCCGCCCTGTCGAACGTGGATGCGGCGGTATCCGGCATCACCACCCTGCCCGAGGATGCAGAGGAGCCGCTGATCAAGCGCGCCATCCGCTACGATCTGATCTCTCGCATCTCGATCTCCGGTCCGGTGTCCGAAGCGACACTGAAGGCGCTGGCCAAGCACGTCCGGGACGGGCTGCTGGACCGCGGCATCGACCTGGTGAACTTCTTCGGCAAGCGCGACGAGGAGATCCATGTGGATGTCCCGCCGTCGTCCCTGCGCCGCCTCGACCTGACACTTGGCGATCTCTCCAAGCAGATCAGCGACACGTCGGTCGACCTGCCGTCCGGTGATCTGAGCGGCACCTCGGAGAAGCAGCTGCGCTCCCTCGGGGAACTGAAGCGCGCCGACGAAGTGGCGGGGATCGAGGTCGCGTCTGCTCCCAACGGAGAGAAGATCTTCCTGCGTGACGTGGCCCAGGTGCGCGAGAGCTTTGACAGCCGCCAGCCGGTCGGAGGGCGGGGAGAGAATCCGGCAATCGAGATGATCGTGCAGCGGTCGCTGACCACGGATGCGCTGGAGGCAGCAGCCATCGTCAACGCCTATCTGGAGGAGATAAGGGGCGTCCTGCCACCCAACATCGAGATCAGGCAGTACGACATACAGGCGTCCCTGATCTCCGACCGCATCAACCTGCTGCTGCGCAACGGTCTCAGCGGCCTGGTGCTGGTGCTGATCGTGCTTTTCGTCTTCCTGTCGGGGCGCATCGCCTTCTGGGTGGCGATGGGCATTCCGGTGGCGATCCTTGCCACCGGGGCAGTGATGCTCTGGAGCGGCCAGAGCATCAACATGGTCAGTCTGTTCGCCCTGATCATGACGCTGGGCATCATTGTCGATGATGCGATTGTCGTTGGTGAACATGCCGCGCATCTGCGCCAGCAGGGCATGAGCGCCGTGGACGCGGCGGAGGCGGGGGCGCTGCGCATGCTTGCGCCCGTGACAGCCGCCGCGCTGACCACCATCGCCGCCTTCATGCCCCTGTTTGCCATCGGCGACGTGATCGGGCAGATCATCGTGGCCATCCCGCTTGTGGTTGTGGCGGTGCTGGTGGCCAGTCTGATCGAATGTTTCTTCGTGCTGCCCGGTCATCTGCGTGGTGCGATGCGGGCCGAACCCGGTTCCGGAAACAGTCGCTACGAGAGCTTCCGGCTCTGGTTCGATACCCGCTTCAACCAGCTTCGCGACGGTCGGTTCCGGCGCGCTGTCGTCGCGGCGCTGGACTACCGCTATGTCACCATCGGCGCCATCCTTGCGGCCCTGATCATCAGCCTGGGCATTCTGGCCAGTGGCCGGGTCGGTTTCGTGTTCTTCCCCAATCCCGAGTCCGACACGATAGACGCGAATATCGAGATGGCGGCCGGCACACCGCGGGAGAACCTGCAGGACGCGCTGCTGGAACTGGAACGGGCGCTGGCCCGGGCCGAGAAGCGGGTGGCGTCGGAGACCAGCGATATCGTGGTCATGAGTTTCCAGCGTCTCGGGCAGAGTCAGGGGCGATCCTTCGAGCGTGTTTCCGGCGATCATCTGGGCGGGATGCAGGTCGAACTGGTGGCGTCCGATTACCGCAATGTCCGCACCAACGAGTTCATCGAGATCTGGCGCGAGGAGATCCCGCGCATCTCCGGCGTACGGCGGATCACGTTGCAGGAGCGGGCCGGCGGACCGCCGGGCCGGGAACTGGACATCCGGTTCCGTGGTGACGATATCGCGGAACTGAAACTCGCTGCCGAGGAACTGAAACTTGAACTGCAGCGCTTCGATGGCCTGTCGGATATCGAGGATGACCTGCCCTTCGGCAAGCAGGAGCTGATCCTGGAACTGACCCCACGCGGACGCGCGCTGGGCTTCACGACCGACAGTGTGGCCCGCCAGGTCCGCAATGCCTTCGAAGGTGCGATTGCGAAACGGTTTCCACGCGACGATGAGGAAGTGACGATCCGGGTGCAGTTGCCGGAGGCGGAGGCGACAGAGGCCGCTGTCCGCAACCTGTATCTGCGCAGTCCCTCAGGGGCGGAAACTCCGCTGGAAGGAGTTGTCTCCTTCAGGGAGGACGCCGGTTTCGCCCGCATCCGCCGCAAGGACGGCCGGCGGGAAGTCGCGATCTTCGCGGAGATCGACGAGACCGTGACCAAGCCGGGAGCCATCATCACCGCCCTGTCGGACGGGCGGGTACAGGCCATCGCGCAGCGCTACAATCTGTCCTTCCGCTTTGCGGGCAAGGCCGAGGAACAGGCGCAGACCCTGGGCGACATGAAGACCGGCGCCATGGTCGGGCTGTCCGCGATCTACATCATCCTTGCCTGGGTCTTCGCGTCCTATTCAAGACCTGTCATTGTCATGTCGATCATACCCTTCGGTCTGATCGGTGCCGTGACGGGGCACCTGATCCTCGGCTATGACATCACGATCCTGTCGCTTGTCGCCCTGATTGGTCTGGCCGGAATCCTGGTCAACAATTCCATCATCCTGGTGTCCACGATCGATGAGCGGGTGAAGGATGGCCAGACCGTCATGGAAGCCATTGTCGACGGCGCCTGTGACCGATTGCGGGCGGTGACACTCACCTCCATCACCACCATCGTCGGTCTGATCCCGCTGCTGTTCGAGACCAGCCTGCAGGCACAGTTCCTGATCCCCATGGCCGTGACCATCGTCTTCGGCCTGGCCACGGCCTCGGTGCTGGTGCTGTTCGTGGTCCCGGCGCTGCTGGGCATGCTGGAGGACATCTCCGCGTTCAGGACGCGGATCGTGAGGGGCTGGCGCACGCTTGGCGACGACCGGGACCTGTACGGGGACCGCGCCGACTGACTGACCGGGCGGTCAGCGCGGCTGGTTCAGCCGCGCGACCTCCGCCATCAGATCGACGACCGAATCCTGCTGGGTGCGGACCAGGCCGGTGGTGGCACCGGATTCCTCCCAGGCACCGAACCGCTCCCGGATCCGTTTCGCCGGACCGACCAGGCTCTTCGCGTCCACCCATTCGTCCGGCACCGCGGCGGTTGCCTCATCCTTGCGGCCCGCCAGATAGAGTTCCTGGATGCGTTCGGCAGCGTCGCCATAGCCGCGCCGGATCATCATTTCCTTGTGGTAGTTCTTGTTCTTGTGGCCCATGCCGCCGACGTAGAGCGCGACCTCCGGTTTCAGGCGGTCGAGAGCCGCCTGCACATCGTCATCCATCTCCACGTGGATCATGGCCTCCACCTCGAAGTTGTCCCAGCTCTTCTCCTCACCGCGCTTGCGCGCCCGCTCGAAGCCCTGTTCGATCCATCCCGCATATTCGTGCATCGTGCCCGGCGTGAAGCCGAGCGGCAGCCAGCCGTCGCAGATGTCGCCGCACAGGCGGACGGTCTGCTCATTCCCGGCGCCGAGGTAGATCGGAATGTCGGGGTTCATGTGCAGGATCGACTTCAGCGGCTTGCCGACACCCAGCGCACCGTCCCCGGTGTAGGGCAACTGGATCTGCTTGCCGTCATGGGTCACGGGCTCTTCCCGGCGGAAGACCTTGCGCATGATCTCGACATAGTCCTTCAGCCAGTAATAGGGGCTGCCCCAGGGACGGCCATACCAGCCCTCCACGATCTGCGGCCCGGAGACGCCCAGTCCGGCGATGAAACGTCCGCCGCCCGCCATGGCATCGACCGTCGCCGCGCACATGGCCGCGTTCGACGGCGTGCGGGCGGAGACCTGCATGATGGCGGTGCCGAGCTTGATCCGCTCCGTCTTCGCGGCGAGGAAGGCGAGGGGGGTCACGGC
Organism: Kordiimonadales bacterium IMCC3096; assembly: GCA_016865035.1. Lineage (GTDB taxonomy): Bacteria > Pseudomonadota > Alphaproteobacteria > Minwuiales > Minwuiaceae > Minwuia. Next base: position 383,529 of record CP018227.1, on the reverse strand, counting down.
GTCGGAGCCATAGGCTTCCGCCGTCCACACCGAGTGGTAGCCGAGCTTCTCTGCCCGCTGCACACGCTCCACCGGCAAGTCCATCTGGCCGCCGGAATAGCCGATCATCAGTCCGAGTTTCATTGTTCTTCCTCCCCCGAGTTCATTGTGCCGCCGTGGCCGTGCACGGCTGTTGTCAGCCCATCCGCATGCCGCCGGAAATAGTGATCGTCTGCCCCGTCATGCCGTCGGATTCACTGCAGCCGAGGTAGACTGCCAGATGCGCGATCTCCACCGGTTGCAGCATGCGCCCGATCGGCACCCGGTCCACCAGCGCCTTCTGCATGGCCTCCGGCGTGATGCCGTTCAGTTCGGCATGGACGGAGAACTGGTCGATCATGTCCGTCTCGACGAAGCCGGGACAGATGGCATTGATGGTGATGTGGTCCCGGGCATGTTCCAGTGCGGCACAGCGGGTCATGCCGACAACGGCATGCTTGGAGGTGTTGTAGATGCCCTGGTTCATCGACTCCCACTTTCCGGCGGTGGAGGCGACGTTGACGATCTTTCCCCGGCCCGCGGCCTTCATGTGGCGCAGGGCGAACTGCATCGCATGGAACACGCTGTAGGTATTCACCTGCATGACCGTGTCGAAATCCTCGGGCGTGTAATCGACGAAGCGGGCCGCCTTGTAGATCCCGGCATTGTTGACCAGCACGTCCATGCCGCCGATCCGGTCGATGCAGGCGGCGATCATGCCTTCGACGGCATCCCTGTCGCTGACATCCGCTGCATGTATCTCGACCTTGCCGCCATGCTGGAGCGCGGCATCCCGCGTCGCCTCCAGTTGCTTCAGACCTGTGGCGACAAGGAACAGGTCGGCACCTTCGCGCGCATATTCTTCGGCAATGGCGCGCCCGATGCCCCGGCTGGCCCCGGTGATCAACGCCCGGCGTCCTTCAAGTCGCTTGCCCATCGCATCCTCCCCCTGATGTGTCGCCCGAGTTTAGGCCTGAATCGGTCCGGTTCCACCCCATCGGGTTGCATGGCTCCAATCAGCGGCGGGACGGATGGACAGGGCGGCTTCATCCACCCCGATCTCGCCTGTTGCGCGCCGTTGCAATGGCAGCTTGTTGTATTATCGCACTGGTCCCAGAGAAACGCGCCTGACCGAAACAAGAAAACCCGACATATCCATGAGGACATGCCGGGTTTTCCCGAAAACGTTTCAAAACCAGACGGTCAGTCGGTTGCCAGTTGCAAATTGCAGTTGGCCGCCGAGTGGCGTAGGGGCGTCAGGAGCCCTCGTAGGCGTCGACAATCTTCTCCAGGCGACGCTTGCCGGCCTGCAGCTGGCCCGGGCGCATGGTTTCGGCCAGGGCGTCACGCTGCGCGGCAGCTTCCTTGTCACCACGGTCGGCCGCAATCTGGAGGATCGCCCAGGCCTGCACCGGGTCCTGCGGCTTGCCGCGACCGTCGGCGAACATCTTTGCCAGCTTCTTCATGGCACCCTTGTGGCCCGCGCGTGCAGCGGTCTGGAACCAGTCAGCGGCCTTGGCCATGGCCTGCGCGTCTTCCTTGGCAGTGCCTTCCCCGGCTTCGAACATCAGGGCGGCACGATAGACAGCCTCCACATCGCCATTGCCGCCAGCCTTCACGAATTCCTGCAGCGCCTCGTTGAACTTGCCCTGTTCGTAGAGTGCCTCGCCTTCGTCATAGCCGGCATGGGCCATGCTGCCCATCATCAGTGCGGTCGCGAAGGTCGCGCCAAAAGCAATCTTGCGGAACATCTGGTCTACTCCTCGGTTCGTTTACGCTAGGGGATTCTATCGCCCCATGTCTCGCTGACCCCCGGCCAACACAAGTCCCCGCCAGGCGGGGTGTTGCAATCCGTGCAGCAAGGAATGGGCCAATTTTGTTAATGAAGGCTTTAGAGTCGCCGGAGAAGCGAATTTCATCCCTTTTCGATCCTTGTTCCGGTTGCGTCAGGGGCCCCGGCTGCGGGGCCTGAAGAGGCGGCGTTCCCGCCGCTTCGGCCATGGCCGGGGGCTGGATCAGCCTCCCTGTTTGGTCTATACGATCCGCTTTCAGCGTGCTGTCGGTCAAACGAGGGGAAGCCATGTCCGCATCGATCAATATTCTTGTCGGATCGATGACCGGTACAGCCGAGATGGTCGCCGAGGACATGCAGGCAAAGATCGAGGAGGTCAGTGATCATCCTGTCGAGATGATGCTGATGGATGATCTGGACGCCAGCGTGTTCGATCGGGACGGTGTGTTCCTGATCGTCACCTCCACCTACGGACAGGGCGAGGTGCCGGACAATGCGCTGGATTTCTACGAAGCCATCGATGAATCAGCGCCTGACCTGTCGGGTGTGCGGTTCGGCGTCTTCGGTCTGGGCGATTCCACCTACGGCGAGACCTACAATTTCGGTGGCAAGCTGTTCGAGGATCTGCTGACCCGGTGCGGTGCCCGTATCATCGGTGAACGGTCACAGCACAATGCCAATGGTGCGGAATTGCCGGAGGAAGCGGGGGTGGTGTGGATCCAGGAATGGATCCGCCTGATCGACGACACGGACGTTGCCGCCTGACGGGCGGTGCTGACCATGACGGATGCACCATCCTATGCACAGTTGAGCCAGGGCAGGATCGAGTATCGCTGGTTCGGCCACCGGGATCGGACCCCGACCCTGGTGCTGCTGCATGAGGGGCTGGGCTGCGTCGACCTCTGGCGAGCCTTCCCCGACGAACTGGCGGCGCGCACGGGCTGTGGTGTGCTCGCCTACAGCCGCTACGGCTATGGCCGTTCGGCACCCTGCGCCTTGCCGCGTCCGATCAGCTACATGCACGACGATGCCCGCACGGTGCTGCCGGAACTGCTGCGGCACCTGGACATCGGGGACCATGTCCTGATCGGCCATTCGGACGGTGGCTCCATTGCGCTGATCAACGCCGGGGCCTCCGCCGCACCGGGCCTGCGCGGCGTGGTCACGATGGCGGCGCATATCTTCATCGAGGATGTGAGCGTCCGTTCCATCGCCGCCGCAAGTGAGGCCTTTGCAACCGGACGCCTGCGGCAGGCGCTGGAGCGTTACCACGGTACGAATGTGGACTGTGCCTTCCGTGGATGGGCGGATTCCTGGCTCAATCCCGAATTCCTGCACTGGAATCTGGAAGAATTCCTGCCGACGATCCGTGTGCCCTGTCTGGTGATGCAGGGGGAGACGGACGCCTATGGCACGGCGGCCCAGGTCGAGGGGATCGTCGCCGGTGTCGGTTCCGGTGCCGGTATCGGGGGCAGGGCGGAGGCGCTGATGCTGACCGATTGCGGCCACGCACCGCATCAGGACCAGCCGCAGGCCACGCTGAATGCCATCGGCGCATTTGTCGCCGGAATTTCCGACGAAAGTGATCCAGAATGATCGCGTTCTCGATTATCCTCCCGTGATGGCCGGGGATTCTTCAAGAACGATCATCATGGACAGGAATGTGCCGACTGCGGCGCAACTGCGGTATCTCGCGCGTGGGCTGACCCAGCCCGGCGGGAAGCTGCCCCTGTTCGACGAGGACGGGCAGATGGTGCCGGTCGATGTGGTGCGCACCTGCATCGCGCGGGGGCTTGCGGCACCCTGGTTCGACAATCCCATCAAGCCGGACTGGATCGTATGCCGCCTGACCGAGAAGGGAAGGCGGCTCACCGGCATCACGGGCGGATATCAGACGGCGGCGGACCTGCCTGAGGCACGGCTGGCCGCCAACGACGCGGGGTAGGACATGACCGGAACCACGACCCATCTGATTCTGGCGATGGCCGTCTTCCTGATCATCCACATCGTGCCCTCAAGCGCCCTGCGCGGGCGGCTGGTGGCCATCATGGGACAGGGCGGCTATCTCGCCTTCTATTCCATCCTGTCGCTTGCCGGCATCGTCTGGGTGGTGATGGCCTTCAACGCCGCGGCGTTCAGCGGGTACCTATGGTATCTGCCCTATGTGATGAACTACGTGGCCGCAGTGCTGATCCTGCTCGGTTTCTTCCTGTTCATCGGCGGGCAGACGCAGCCCAATCCGGCTTCCGTCGGCCAGTCCGTGGCGGCGGACGATGATCCGGCGCGTGGTTTCATGCGGATCACGCGACATCCGTTCCTGGTCTCCGTCGTGCTCTGGGGTACAGCCCACATTCTGGTGCGCGGGGACTACAATGCCCTGATCTTCTTCGGCGGATTTCTGGTGCTCGCGGCGGCGGGGACGTTGCTGATCGATGCAAAGCGGCGCAAGGCCGACCCCGAAGGCTGGGCCCGCTACAGCGCCGTGACCTCAATCATCCCGTTTCTCGCCATCCTGCAGGGGCGCAACCGGCTTGTGGTCCGGGAGCTCGGCTGGTGGCGGCTGCTGCTGGCCGTGGTCGTCTTCATCGGCTTCCTGCACCTGCACCCGATCATCATGGGTGTCGATCCGCTGCCCTGAGCGACGCACTGTCCTGATCCGGAAAGTGAGAGGCCCGCGCTGGAGTTTCCGACGCGGGCCTCTTTCTTGTTCAGTTGGTTATCGCCGTTTCCTCAGCGATGACCTGCGGTTCAGGCGGCCTGGGAAAGCTGCTTCTGGCCGGAACCGATGGCGATCTCGCGGGGCTTCTCGGCCTCCGGGATCTCGTTCACCAGCTCGATGTGCAGCAGACCGTTCACCAGGTCGGCGCCGACCACCTTCACGGTGTCCGCCAGATGGAAGCGGCGGGTGAAGGCGCGACGGGCAATGCCGCGGTGCAGGAACGCGGTGCCTTCATCGGCAGCGACTTCCTCGGCCTTGCCGGAGATGGTCAGGCTGCGGCCTTCCTGATTGATTTCGAGCTCGTTCTCGCCGTAGCCGGCCACCGCCAGGCTGATGCGGTACTTGTCCTCCGCGTGGCGCACGATGTCGTATGCGGGGAAGGACTGGCTGTCGGCGGCGTTGAAGGCCGTGTCGAAGAGCCGGTCGAAACGGTCGAAGCCAACCGTGTTGCGAAGCAGGGGTGAGAGATCAAACGTACGCATGGCACATCCTCCTTGAAGCAATGTGAGTCTCGCGAGTCCCGGATGGGCAAACGCGATTTCCGATCACGATCGCCCCGCCAGGCGGCGACGACCGAGTCCATATCTTGGTGCCCACAAGGCTGGTTCAAGGGGGAGGATGGCCAAAAAAATGCCCCCGCCGCGCAGGGCGGCAGAGGCATCCTTGTATCCGGCATGCGGCGGGTCGAACCCGCCGGGCAGATCACTTCAGTCCGAAGCCCGCATACTTGCTGCGGAACTTGGCGACCTGGCCCTTGTCCATCAGACGCTGCGTGCCGCCGGTCCAGGCGGCATGGGTGGACGGATCGATGTCCAGCACCAGCGTGTCACCGGCGCTGCCCCAGGTAGAGCGCGTCTGGTAGGTATCGCCACTGGGCAGCTGCACCGTGATCTCGTGATAGTCGGGATGAATGTCCGCTTTCATGGCTCTCGTCCGCTCGTCTGGGGGCCGCACCGCGCAAGCGCGCAGACTGGCCCGTGAATGTCTCAGGAAGGCAGCTGTATAACGAAGGTGCGTCGTGCCCGCAAGCCTATAGCGACCACCGATACTCCCGCTCCGATGTCACTTGATCAAAGTGGCGCGGCATCTATGATCCGCCAGCCTTCTGGAAATGCCCCAGTGGCGGAATCGGTAGACGCGGTAGACTCAAAATCTGCTTCCGGTAACGGAGTGCCCGTTCGAGTCGGGCCTGGGGCACCAGAGGGAAATTTCCTTCGATATTTCATAGCATTGTCGTGTTTTTCTGATCCAATTCCCTCACCATCTCGAGCTGGTCGAGGAAGTGCGTTCCGCCCATGTGGGCCACGAACCGGGTAAACGCGCTGTCCGATGCATCGGCGTTCAGGATCCGCAGCGGGCGCCCCGTTACACATTTTTGCAGGCTCTGAACCAGTGCCTTTCCCAGGCCGTTCCGTCGGCACGCCGGATGCACCGCGACCTGTGCAATGACGCCCGGTGTGCGCAACAGCACGGCGTAGCCTGACAGCTCTCCCTGCTCATGATGTGTGGCGCAAACGGCTGAATCACCTGCGGCAAGGATGGATTCATCGTCGTGCTGCCAACTCGGCTCCCAGTCCCGCACCTGTCTGGCTGACAGCATCACATCCTGCCATGACCGGTCGACGGCAACGGTGGCTGGTGCCGGATCCTCGTCGGTGTCGTCAGGGGGGACCAGGGTGAAACAGCCGAGCCGCCTTCGTTCGGTGAAGCCAAGAGACCGGTAAAGGGACAGTGCGGGCGCGTTGTCGCTGATCACCTCGAGCTGCATGCTGGTCATGCCGGCTTCGGTGATCGCGGCAATGCAGCGTGCACCCAGCATGCGCGACAGGCCCCGACGCCGGTGTTCCGGGGTGCAGCCGCTGGTGATCGGGTAAGCCGACCTGTCGCGACGTCCGACGAACCAGAAGGCGGCGACCTTGTCTCCGGCAAGCACGACCCGCGACAGGTCGGGGTCGAATGATCGCTGGTCAAGCATGTTCATGAACCCGTCCAGATCGGACTTCATGGGGACCGGATAGTCGGCGAAGGCGGCCAGCATGGCCCGATGCAGATCCTCCGGCCGCTGATCCGCGGCGGTTGCGAATACTGGGGACACTTGCTGGGCCTTCCATGCTGGGTGAGGGGCCGGGCTGTGCGGCTGATCTCCTTCGGTGACTGTGTCCTGCTGGTACCACGTGACGCCATATGTGGTGTGCGAAGATTGTTGCCGGAATATGCCAAGCCCGGAAACCCGCCGTTCGCGCCACCTGACGCCCCCTGCATGTAGATTTCGGCCTGCCCAAAGGCACCAGATATTGTGATTTCCGATTGACGGGAATGGGCCATGGAACGCAATATGTTGTGGTTGTTGCGGGCGCGGACAGGGCTGCGGCGCAACAGATAGTACATGATTCAAAAACACGGCTACGCGCCAACCCGCGAATCGGAGAGAGTGTTCCGGTTTGCGGGAACAGAGGGGAAGACCAATGCGCATTGAGCGGCGTTTCACGAAGGACGGGGCGGATGCCTACGACGCCATCGAGTTCCGGACGACGACCAGCGAGATCCGGAATCCGGACGGCTCGGTCGTCTTCCGTCTGGACCGCATGAATGTGCCGAAGGCATGGAGCCAGGTGGCGTCTGACGTGCTGGCGCAGAAGTACTTCCGCAAGGCTGGCGTCCCCGCGCGACTGAAGCCGCATGCGGAGGATGATGTGCCCGTCTGGCTGCAGCGCCGTGTCCCCGATGAGGAGGCGCTGGCCGAACTGCCGAAGTCGGAGCGTGTCACCGGCGAAAGTGATGCACGGCAGGTTTTCGACCGGCTCGCCGGCACCTGGACCTACTGGGGCTGGAAGGGCGGCTACTTCGATGCGGAAAAGGACGCCCGCGCCTATTACGACGAGATGCGCTACATGCTCGCGAAGCAGATGGCGGCCCCGAACTCCCCGCAGTGGTTCAACACCGGCCTGCACTGGGCCTATGGCATCGATGGCCCGGCGCAGGGCCACTACTATGTCGATTTCCGTACCGGCGAGCTGACCGAGTCGCAGACTGCCTACGAACATCCGCAGCCCCATGCCTGCTTCATCCAGTCCGTCAGCGATGACCTGGTGAACGAGGGCGGGATCATGGACCTGTGGGTGCGTGAGGCGCGGCTGTTCAAGTATGGCTCCGGCACCGGCACCAACTTCTCCGCCCTGCGTGGCGCGAACGAGCCGCTGTCCGGCGGGGGCCGCTCGTCCGGCCTGATGAGCTTCCTGAAGATCGGTGACCGTGCCGCAGGTGCGATCAAGTCCGGTGGCACCACCCGCCGGGCCGCGAAGATGGTGACCATCGACCTCGACCATCCGGACATCGAGGAATACATCATGTGGAAGGTCGTGGAGGAGCAGAAGGTCGCGGCCCTCGTCTCCGGCTCCACCCTGGCCAACCGCCACCTGAATGCGATCATCGGTGCCTGCTGGGTCGATACCTTTGCGCCCGACGACGACCGTCGTCTGGATCCGAAGGAGAACAGCGCCCTGAAGACCGAGATCATCGCCGCGCGCAAGGCCGTGATCCCGGAGAACTATATCCAGCGTGTGATCCAGTTCGCCGGGCAGGGCTATCGCCACATCGATATCCCGGTCTACGACAAGGACTGGGATTCGGACGCCTACCTGACCGTTTCCGGCCAGAACTCCAACAATTCCGTGCGCGTGCCGAACGCCTTCCTGGATGCCGTGGAGCGCGGTGGCGACTGGGAGCTGAAGTTCCGCACCGACGAGAAGTCGGGCAAGCGCGTCAACGCGGCGGAACTGTGGGAGAAGGTCTGCTACGCCGCATGGGCCTCCGCCGATCCGGGCGTGCAGTTCGACACCACCATCAATGACTGGCACACCTGCCCGGAGGATGGCCGCATCAATGCGTCCAATCCGTGCTCCGAGTACATGTTCCTGGACGACACGGCCTGCAATCTGGCCTCCCTGAACCTGATGACCTTCCGCAAGGCCGACGCCAGCTTCGATATCGAGGCCTTCGAGCATGCGGTGCGGCTCTGGACGGTGACGCTGGAAGTCTCCGTCATGATGGCGCAGTTCCCGTCGAAGGAGATTGCGGAACTCAGCTATCGCTTCCGCACGCTGGGTCTCGGCTTTGCCAACATCGGCGGCCTGCTGATGGCACAGGGGCTGGGCTATGACTCGGACGAGGGGCGGGCGCTTTGCGGTGCCATCACCTCCCTGATGACCGGTGTGTCCTATGCGACGTCCGCCGAGATGGCGGGCGAACTGGGGGCCTTCCCCGGCTATGCGAAGAACGCGAAGCACATGCTGCGGGTGATCCGCAATCATGCCCGTGCTGCCGAAGGCAAGCAGGACGGCTATGAGGAACTGTCGATCAAGCCGGTGCCGCTGGATGTGCGGTCCTGCCCGGATCAGGCGCTGGTCAAGGCCGGACAGCGGTCCTGGCAGCGGGCGCTCGACCTGGGTGAGAACCATGGCTTCCGCAACGCGCAGGCCAGTGTCATTGCCCCGACGGGTACCATCGGCCTGGTGATGGATTGCGACACCACCGGCATCGAACCGGATTTCGCCATCGTGAAGTTCAAGAAGCTGGCCGGCGGCGGCTACTTCAAGATCATCAACCGCACGGTGCCGGAGGCGCTGACGAAGCTCGGCTATACCGACAGCCAGCGGGATGCGATCATCAACTATGCCGTTGGCCATGCCACGCTGGACGGCGCACCGTTCATCAATACCGAGACCCTGAAGGCACGTGGCTTCTCCGACTTCCAGCTCGAACAGCTCGAAGACGGAATCAAGAGCGCCTTCGACATCCGTTTCGCCTTCAACCGCTACACCCTGGGTGAGGACTTCTGCCTGCGGGTACTGGGTTTTGAACCGGAACAGCTCGACGACCTGAACTTCGACATGCTCGCGGGCATGGGTTTCAGCAAGTCCGAGATCGAGGCGGCCAATACCTACGTCTGCGGCGCCATGACCGTGGAGGGTGCGCCGCACCTGAAGGACGAGCACCTGATCGTCTTCGACTGCGCCAACCCCTGTGGCCGTATCGGCAAGCGCTACCTGTCCGCCGAGAGCCACATCCGGATGCTGGCGGCATCGCAGCCCTTCATCTCGGGTGCGATCTCCAAGACGATCAACATGCCGAACAGCGCCAAGGTGGCGGACTGCGAGCAGGCCTACATGCTGTCCTGGCGTCTGGGTCTGAAGGCCAATGCGCTCTATCGCGATGGGTCCAAGCTGTCCCAGCCGCTCAACGCCGTGGCACTGGACGAGGAAGGCGAGACGCTGGAAGAGGCCGTGGCCGAAGCCTCGCTGACCGAAAAGGCGCAGATCGTGGCGGAACGGATCATCGAGAAGATCGTCGTTCGCGAACGGGACCGCCTGCCCAGCCGTCGCAAGGGCTACACCCAGAAGGCCCTGGTCGGGGGACACAAGGTCTACCTGCGGACCGGCGAGTTCGACGATGGCCGCATCGGCGAGATCTTCATCGACATGCACAAGGAAGGCGCCGCCTTCCGCAGCCTGATGAACAATTTCGCCATCGCGATCTCCATCGGCCTGCAGTACGGCGTGCCGCTGGAGGAATATGTGGAGGCCTTCACCTTCACCCGCTTCGAGCCGAACGGCATCGTGCAGGGCAACGACGCGATCAAGAACGCGACGTCGATCCTCGACTACATCTTCCGGGAACTGGCGGTCAGCTATCTTGGCCGCAACGACCTGGCGCATGTGGAACCGAGCGACCTGCGCGCCGATGCCATCGGTGACGGCGCCGACGAAGGCAATCTGCCTGACCTGACCAAGGGCGAGGAAGAGGTCCGCGCCGCCGATGCGGCCCTGACCCATGCGATGGGTCTGGCGTCCACCGGTTACGTCCGCTCCAACCTCTATGTCCTGAACCCGGAGAAGCGTCAGGCTGCGGCCCAGACGCTGGAGGAAACCGCGACCGTAATGCGGTCCGCCGGGGGGACTTCGGGCGGGGCAACCGTCAGCCAGACCGTGGCCTATTCCGAGACCAAGACGGTCAGCGCCTCCAGTGGAGCCGGCAACGGCCGCGCCAAGCAGGTCGCGGAAGCCCGGATGAAGGGCTACGAAGGCGACTCCTGCGACGATTGCGGCAACTTCACCCTGGTCCGCAACGGCACCTGCATGAAGTGCGACACCTGCGGCGCGACGACCGGCTGTTCCTGACAACAGCCAGTCCGGACGAAACGGAAAAGGCCCGGCGGAGACAATCCGCCGGGCCTTTTTCGTGTTCGGTCCATTGCGCGGCAAGCCGCACTGACCGCTTGTCTTGCGTCCGACAGGACATTCAGGGTTCTGACCGCATTACCATCTCGATGATTGCCGTTGCGGGGGGCTAGACTGGCCGCTGGAACGGCGTGATTTCGCGACAGACGGAAGGGGAGACCGCAGCGATGACCGAGACCAATGATGAAGTGCTCTATGACGTGGCCGACCATGTCGCGACGATCACGCTCAACTGCCCGGACCGGATGAACACCATCTCCCGTCCGATGCTGGAGAGTATTTCGGCGCTGCTGCTGCAGGCGCGCGACGACACGGACGTCCGGGTGATCGTGCTGACAGGGACCGGGCGGGCGTTCTGTGCCGGGCTGGACCTGCGCCGGGACGCGAGTGGCGGCAGCTGGGGCATCCTGGAACCGAATGCACCGGTCAGGACAACCATCGACCTGCGCAATACGCCGCCCACCGTGCTGCATGAAATCGACAAGCCGACCATCTGCGTGCTGAACGGGTCTGCTGCCGGATACGGGTTCGACATGGCGCTCGGGTGCGATATCCGCGTGATGTCCGACAGCGCCAAGCTCTCGGCCGCCTTCACCAAGCGCGGGATCGTGCCGGAGTCCGGCGGAACCTGGCTGCTGCCCCGGATGCTCGGCTGGGCGAAGGCGTCGGAACTGATCTTCTCCGGTCGGACTCTCGATGCGCAGCAGAGTCTGGATCTTGGTCTGGTTAGCAGCATTCACCCGGCCGACAAGGTGGCGGAGGCGGGCGCGGCCCTTGCCGCCGAGATCGCGGCCAACGCACCGCTGGCCGTGCAGGCGTCGAAGCGGATGATGCGCATGGGTCTGGACGAGGGCTTCAGCGACCACGTCCACCACGTCTATCTGCAACTGCTGCCGCTCATGCAGACGGAGGACCAGAAGGAAGGCATGGCCGCCTTCATGGAGAAGCGCGAGGCGGTGTTCCGGGGCAGATAGCCTGTCGGCCTTCCTATTCGTCGGTGCCCGACGCGTCGCCCGGCCGGTTGATCATGCCGATCAGCAGGGGCAGCCCGGTCGTCTGTTCCCGGATCATCAGCACGAAGGGCCGGTCGAAGTTCAGTTCCACCGGCTCTGCACCGGCACGGGTGCCGATGGCGATCGTCGCTGCCGCCACTTTCGATCCCTTCTCGTCGACGGTCAGCGCGACCTGCTGGCGTATCGGGCCGGGACGCGTTGCCGGTGTCAGCATGGATGAACCCAGCAGGGGATCGTCGAGCACGTCGCCCAGCCGCGCCTGATGAAGCAACTGATCCAGACTGGCCGTTGCGTCCAGTTTCATGCGGGGCAGTCGCAGTGTGAGCGAATGGGAGTCGGTTGCGGCCACAGGGACGGTCAGGCCGCCAACGGTCTCGCAGGCCATCCTGCCGAAGCTGCCGAGTTCGAACGCCGTCGGCTGCACCAGCACCGCCTCGAAGCGCCCGTCGCCATAGGGCAGGGTCAGCCAGTCACCATGGGCGTCACGGCGATGCGGCAGGACCTGCCGGCGCGACTGCATCATCGCCACTTCCGTGGCCAGGGGTGTTCCCGATGCGAAGGCGGCGCGGCGCGTTTCCTCCGGGTCGAAGGGCGTGCTCCAGGCACCGCTGAAGGCAAGTACATCGGCCATCAGAATGGTCGTTTCGGCGGGGATGTCGGTGATGGCCTCCGCGATCATGCCGTCCGTCCGGTCACTGATCCATGCGTTGATCCGGTCGGTGGTGGCCGGGTCGGCAGGGTCCATGGCCTGCAGGCCGGCCCCGGCATGCAGGGCGAAGTAGGTGCGGGGTTCGTGGTTCCTGTCGTGCCAGATTCCGGTCGCCAGTCGCAGGGTCACATCGGGAGAGGCGTCCGCAGATAGCCGCGCCCGGTCCAGGCTGACGCCGAATGCCAGCGACCCGCCCAGGAATTCCGGCCAGGCCAGCAATGCCGCAATCTTCTGGCGGACGGGCAGGGGACTGCCCGCACCGATCATGGCCAGTATCCGGCCCGCTCCGGTCGGGGCGATCAGCACGTTCCGGTCCGGAGCGGTCTGCAGTGCTGCGCTGGCCAGACAGAAGCCGAGCCGCTCCAGCCCCACCGCGACGCGGCGCGCCGGATCCAGGGCGTCGAGCTGTCCGGAGCTGCTGTCGGCCGCTGCGGGGACGGTGGCCGCCAGGCCGCCAAGTACCCCGGCGGTTGCCAGTCCGAGAAGGAGCCTCCGAACCTTGCGCATGTTGCCGCCCCGTTCCCTGGTCATTGGACAATCTCATATTCAACCGCATGCATCGTCCAGTCGGGCAGACGCATGGCAAAGCCGTCCCGTTGCGGCTGACGCAGACCCGCGGCAACGTCGGAGAGATAGGCGCGCAGGTCCTTGATGGTCTCCAGGTCGCTATGGCGGTCCAGCACCTTCGCCACTTCCGATTCCGGATCGGCGAGGATGGCCACCAGTCGACCCTGACCCAGCGGCGGACCCGCCACGAAGTCATAGCCGTCAGCGAGCTTCGGGAACGTCATCGTCTCGCCCGCGTCGATGCGCGATGTCTGTCCGGCGGCAACAGCCAGCCTGTTCGGGAAGATCTGCACCATCTGACCATCGGAGCGGACGTCGATCACGAACAGGCGCCCCTCCCGCCGGGCGGTCACCGACAGTCGAATCCGGTCGCCAACCTTCACGGTGCTGGTCGGCGTCACTTCCAGATGGACGACACTCTTCCGCGGCTTCTTCGGGCCATCGACGACGGTCTCCTCCGGCGCACCCTCCGGACGTGGCGGACGGACGGAAGGGTTCGGTTCAGGTCTGGCCGACGGCGGTGGCACCGCGGCTGCCGCAACCTGCTGCGGTGCCGATGCGTCTGCCGTGGCGGCCAACGCGACCGGCGCCGGTTCCGTCTGGCCGACCGGTGCTGATGGTGTGCCGGTGGCCGATTCCAGGATGGCACGGTGGACCGGGCGTCTGGAGATGACGTCGGTAAGGTATGCCTCCGATGCCGCCTCCAGCGTGGGGGTCAGCCCGATTCCGCATGATCCGGGATTCTGCTTGCAATAGCTGCCCGCGCGCTGCCTCAGGTGATCCAGCAGCTCGGCGTGCGAGACAATCCCGTCCCCGTCCGCGTCAGCCGCCCTGTTCCGCAACCCCTCGACAAAGGCTGAGGTGAAGACACCGCCCGGCGGCGAGGCGCTGCGGTCGACCAGGGCGAGCTCCCGCTCGGAGACCGCTGTCCAGACAACCAGATTGTCGTTGCGCAGATCGATCAGGTCGTTGGCATTGGTCCGGGTACGCATGGAACTGCGCGGCAGCGGCTTGAAGGTGCCGCCCAGCCGGAAATCCAGGGAACGCGCATTGGCCGTGTCGGGCACGTTCGCGGCGAGATTCCGGGTGACGGAGCCCGAGAAACAGGAATCGAAGATCGCCGTCACCCGCCTGTCCGCGATCGCACGCAGCAGGACGCCGATGTCGTCGTCCACGATGACGCGCATGACAGCGGGGCGGATCAGGTCACGGGCCCGAAAGCGGTTGGCATCGTAGGGCACAATGGCTTCATCGATCGCGTCGGCCTCGTCGCCGTTCAGGTCCTGCTGGTGAAAGCCGTGTCCGGCGAAATAGAGCAGTGCCAGGTCATCGGGCCGGGTCTGGGCCGTCAGCCACTGCTCGAAAGCCAGATGAATGTTGGCCCGTGTCGCCTGGGAATCGGTCAGGACCATGATCTGGTCCTCCGTGAAGCTGCCATCGGCCAGCAGCAGGGCACGGATGCGCTCCACATCGGCGACGCTGCCGGTCAGGTCGAAGTCGTCATCCCAGTAGTCGTCGATGCCGATCAGCAGGGCGCGATTGCCTGCCGGGCGCTGGGGAATGTCGAGGGTGGCCAGATTCGGCGGTGGCAGGCGCGGGGAAACCGGCGCCAGGATCGTGCCGATGTTCATGGCGCTGCCGGTAGGAGCCGTGGCCGGGCTGTCAGGCGTGTCACCAGCGCCGGTCGGCGCCTGGGCAGCAGCCTGAGGCAGCACAACGACTGAATCGGAAGAGACCAGCGCCGACTCGAGGACGGGCGGCGCTGCCGCGGCCACCATCTGGGGATCATTCTCGAAACCGGTGAGGGTCGCGATGCTGAGGCGCGTTCGTTCCGCAATCCAGTCGAGGTAGCTGGTGATCCGGGTATAGACGCCATAGCGTCCGGCAACGGCGCAGCCCGCGCCCCAGCTGACGATGCCCAACTGCACGAAATCACCGTTCCCGTCCCGCACCAGCAACGGCCCGCCGCTGTCGCCCTGGCAGGTATCGCGCCCGCCTTCGTCCAGTCCGGCGCAGATCATGCCGGGCTGGAGATAGGTGCCGTAGACCTGCTTGCACTTGTCGTAGCCCTGCAGTGGCACGCTGGTTTCCAGCAGTCGGCCCGATGCGCCGCCGCCTTCCTCCACGGCGCCGAATCCGATCACGAGGCCCGGCGTGTCCTGTACGCCCAGCACCTCTTCGTCCGCAGGTGCCATCAGGCGCACCGGCACGAACGGCAGCGGCTCCGCCAGCCGGAGCAGGGATACGTCGTTCGGGTGATTGATGGCTGATCCGTCGTAGTCCGGGTGAACGTGTATCTCCCTGACGCCGACGATGACGCCGTGTCCCTCCTCCAGCTGCGTTGTGCCGGCGAGGACACGGATGCTGTTCGGCCTGTCGGCGACGGCATGGGTGCAATGGGCGGCAGTCAGGATCCAGTCGGCCGAGATGATGGTGGCACCGCAGGTATAGCGGAGGCCGGCGCGGTTGATGTTCAGCAACACCTGCCAGGGACGTGCGCCCGACTGGACCTCGTGGCCGCCGATGATGCGGGCAACCGGTTTGGGGGGCTCTTCGGCGGTGACATGCGGCGACAGCAGCATGGCAAGAAAGCCGAGAACAAGGCCGAGGCCCAGGGTCCTTCGTGGCGGCAAGGCTGTCTTCGGTCGGTTCATTGGCTTGCTCCCCCACCGGCGGCAGAGACGATTGGCAGGACGGCCACCCGGAAGTCGCGCCGCTCCAGCAGTGCGCTGACACGGGTCGCCATGTCTGGGTCAAAGGGCCGCCCGTCCCAGTCCCTGAAGGTCTGATACAGGTCCTGCGCCGGTTCCGCTGTCGCGATGATCACCACGCTGTCGGTTCCGAATGGTCCCAGGATCGCGAGGTCATCCAGCAATCCCCCCGGCCGGTCGGACTGACCACGCGCTTCCGGATAAAGCATCTGCACCGTCCCGTGTCCGGTGATGTTGGCGATGAGACGGTGGGGCAGTTCCGCGTCTCCGATCCGGATCGAAAAGCGCTGTCCAAAGGACCACAGACCGTGATCCGGCACCGTCCGGGCATCCAGGGGACTGTGTCGGGCCAGCAGATGCAGCCGGTCAATGGCCAGTCGGCTCTGCGTGATCTGTCCGGCCATGCCGACCGTCGCCTGTTCTGCAACCAGATCACCTCTTGCGGAGAAGGCATGCCGCCGCGTCGGCTCGATCGAGATCGTCCGGTTCAGCGGGATCGGGAGTGCGACGTGGTCTCCGCCTGCGCTGCCCCGGCTGAAGAAGAGGGTCGATTTCGGTGCGAAGCGATAGTGAATGCCTGGCCGCGCCGCGCCATCCGTGACCTGGCGCATTGTCGCGCGGATGTGGCGGTCCAGTTCGCCGGCGGTAATGCGTGCGTTGCCATCGCGATCCGCCGCGCCCCGGATTGCCTGGGCGAAGGCATGGCTGAGTGCGCCGCGCGTCGTTGTGGTCGCACTGTGGGTGCCATCCGTCAGCTCGAACGTCGGTGCCGCGTGATCCGGTTCCGCGGTCGCCTGCAGGACCATGGTGCGCGGCGGCATCTGCTCCAGTCCCGACAGTGACGAGGCCCGATAGACTTCCGCGAGTGCTGCAAATCCGGCGGATGACTCGGGCCACCGGCGTACCGCCTGCACCGGAAGTCCTCTCGCTTGCGGCGCGCTGCCTGGACTGCTCGCCGGTCGGCGGGGCGCATCGACATAGCCCGTGTCGAGCAACAGCATGGCGAGGGCGCCCCTTGCCGCAATGTCGGAGGCCCACAGTGCAAGCTCTCCGTCCCGGATCCCGGTGGTGAGGTCGCCATCGCCCATCCGCAGGACCTCGTCCAACTGGTCGGGCTCGCTGCCCAGCGCCTGTTCCGGCTGCTGGCCGCCCGCCCCTGCATAGGAAAAGAAGATCAGGTCGCCCGCTGCGGCACGGGACTGCAGCATTGCAAGTTCCCGGCGCACGGGACCTGGTCTTGCGTCAGGGCCGGTCAGGACCGTGATGTCGCTGCCGTGTACATGCCGCAGTGCGTCTGCGAGTTCGGCGGCATCGCGTTCCGCGCCCGGCGCGTCCAGTTCGACCGCCACCACAAGCGCGCGCAGTTCAGCCTGGCCCGGGGCGGAAATCAGCAAGGCCAGCAGGGTAACGGGTACGAGTATCAGCCGCCGCATGTGGCCGTGGCCAAGCCGACGCATATCTCCACCCGTCGATCAAGCCGCCACTGATCCTCCAGCGGCAGGGCATTCCGGCCGTCAATCGGGAAGGGCTGGCTCTCGCCGCGTCCGATCGCCGTGACATTGCCGGAAAATCCGGCCTCCCTGATCTTCTCCGCGATTGCCGCGGCCCTGCGCTCCGAAAGGGCCTCGTTGTAGCCCTCTTCGCCGCGCTCGTCGGCGTGTCCGACGACCGTGACGATATCCGGATTCTCGTTCAGCAGCCGCTCGACCAGTTGCGAGACGGTCTTCTCCCCATCATCCGTCAGTTCCGTCGAGTCGGTTTCGAACGCGATCGGCTCCCGCCGGACGGTCGGATTGAATCCGCGCACGGAGCCGAGCGCATACCCGCCCTTTCGCTGCGTGGCGGGGTCGAGGTCGACGGGGACATGGGTGGGGGAGAGCAGGCGCGCTTCCTCCATCTTCTGATGGATCATGCGCACGAAGCCGGGGCCCGGATCAAAGTCCTGCCAGCTCTGGCCGGTGTCCGCGAGCAATGTCATCGCGCGCTGGTAGGCCATGGCCGCCGCCGCGTAATGGCCTGCCGCACGGTAGCCGTCGCCCAGCGCCTCCAGCACCAGGGGCTGCGGCACGTCGAGCTGCAGCGCCGCCAGTTCGGGTGGTGCCGCGGCCTTGTGAATGTCGGCAGGCGGGTTGCCGGCAATTCCTGCGGTCGCGACCCGTGCCACAGCCACCCGGATCCAGTTCCGGAATCCCGGCGGGCAGGGGGCAACGGTTGCTGTTCTGGACATCTGTCTCAGGGATTGCAGGTCACCCCGCGTGAAGGCCTGCGTGGCGGCATCGGCGTCGGGGCAATCGTCGGCCTGTGCCGCCGAGGTTCCGACTGCGAGCAGAACCGGCACCGCGACGAGTGCGGACAGGCAGGTTCCGAAGGCATGGCGACTGGCTCTCATTCCAGCATTTCCCAGTACATGGTCCGGTCGCGATCCAGACCGGCGCACAACCAGAAGGGGAGTATGCTTTCGCCGGTTCCGACCGAACAGTTGATGAATTGTGCCCCTTTGTCGTTGCCTTGTCACGTGACGGCGGCGACAATGACGTGTCGTGCAGGGGGACAGGGACCGGATGCGATGAAACCTTTGAGTGTTTCAGTGCTTGCACTGGCCATGATCGGCTTGGGCGCCTGCCAGGGGGATCAGGCTGAACCGGGTCCGGTGCAGACCGCTTCTGCGGC
Source organism: Kordiimonadales bacterium IMCC3096 (assembly GCA_016865035.1). Taxonomy (GTDB): domain Bacteria; phylum Pseudomonadota; class Alphaproteobacteria; order Minwuiales; family Minwuiaceae; genus Minwuia. The sequence continues at coordinate 365,094 of CP018227.1, read as the reverse complement.
CGGTGTCACGCCGTGTCCGCGCGCCGCGGTTGTGCAGCCGGATGAGATCGAGTCGCGCTTTCTCTCCTCGCTGGCTGCGCCGATACTCGGGTTTGCGGCGGAGAAGATCTTTGATCTGCTGGTCGGCACCCTCGATACCGGTGCGGAAGTTGCCGCGGCCGGGGTCGACAGTGTGACGAGTGATTCAGGTGCGGGATCGCCTGCGGCGATCAACGCGACGATGGATTGCGTTCCTGCGCAATCCGATAGCGGGACACTGGCCTCGGCGCCCGAGCCGGAACCTGTGTCAGCCACCCTGGTTGTGGCGACCTATCTTGACGATGGTGGCGAAAGCCTGCGTCAGGTCTCCCCCGACGAGACCACATTCACCGGCCAGGACCGGATTGTCCTGCGAACCACGGCCAACCTGCCGGGCATTCACCGCCTGTCGAACCGGACACCGGACGGCAGGCTGGTGCCGATCGGCGACTGGCCCGCTGCCGCAGGACAGGTGCACGATATCGGGCCGTTCGAGTTCTCGGGCGCGCCAGGCACCGATCAGGTAATCTTCAGCTTCATGCCCTGTGCTGATCCGGCGACCGCTGACAGTGACAATCTGGATGTCGCAGCGGATGTGCGGTCCAGCCTGCCTGCCTGCCGTGATGTGCAGCTTGCCGCGCGCACCGGGCTGCCTGCGCCCAGGGACATGTTCATCGCCGACAAGGGCAAGAATCATTTCACCTCCGCACGGCTGGACGACCTGGTCGCAGAGCGGCGCCTGCGCCGGCCATTGCAGACCGAGCTGTCATTTCGCCATGCCCCTGCCGGAGGCTGATTCCGACCGTGACGATCAGAGGAGGATTCCGTCATGAGACCGATTTCCGCGATTGCAGGCGCCGTTCTGGCCCTGTCCGTAGCTTTCTCGGCCAACGCCTTCGAACTGATCAGCCGCAGCGAGATTCTGGCGATCCGTGACGGCTCGCTGCCCGGCTCGACGCTGGAGGCCGCGCCGCGTGCCGTTGTCGCGGATGCGCCTGTCATCGAACTGGTGCAGCCCAACGCAACGACCCATTTCAAGGCCCCGGTGGACATTCACGTCCGGATGCGCCCCGGCCTTGGCGCTTCACTCGACATGTCGAGCCTGGAAATCCGCTACGTCGGTTCCATCTTCTCATTCGACATCACGGACCGGATTCTCGAACGTGCCGAGGTGAAGGACGGCGAGATCATGGCCAGCAACGCCGACCTGCCGGCGGGGGAGCACGAGATCCTGATCCGCGTGAATGACAGCTGGGACCGCAGGGGCGAACGCCGCTTCAACTTCACTGTCGAGGAATAGTTGCCCCCGGCGCCTGCGGCCTGCGCCACCCTCCGTTCAGGGTTTCAGCGTGCGCCAGGCGTCATACTGGGACAGGAAGACCTGGCCACTGAGCCTGTCGAGGAAATGGGTGGTCTGCAGCCGGTCCATCACCGGTCCCTTGACCTCTGACAGATGCAGCCTGACGTCGATGCTTTCCAGCCGCTGGTTTATCGTCTCCAGGCTCTCCAGCGCCGAATAGTCGATCTCGTTGATCGCCGAGCACATCAGCACAACGTGCCGGATATCCTTGTTCCCGGACAGTCGGTTGAGCACCAGATCCTCCAGGAAGCGCGCGTTCACGAAGAACAGGCTTTCATCGACCCGAAGGCTGACCACCGATGGATCGGTCTCGACCTTGTGGCGCAGGATGTTCCGGAAGTGCTGGCTGCCGGGCACCAGTCCGACCTCGGCGACATGCGGCCGGGAACTCTTGTAGAGGTGCAGCGCCAGCGAGAGGATCACGCCGGTCGATACGCCGACCTCCACGCCCAGCGTCAGTGTCAGGACGATTGTCGCCAGCACGGCGCTGAAGTCCGCCCGCGAATAGCGCCAGGTCTTCTGCAGGATGCTCAGGTCGACCAGGCTGAGGACCGCCACGATGATCGTCGCCGCCAGGGTGGCCTTCGGCAGGAAATGGACCAGGGGCGTGAGGGCTATCGCGGCAAAGGCCAGACCGACAGCGGTGAAGGCTCCGGCGGCCGGGGTTGCCGCACCCGCATCCGCATTCACGACGGAACGCGCAAAACCGCCTGTCACAGGATAACCGCCCGTGAAGGCTGCCCCCAGATTCGCGGCCCCCAGGCCAATCAGTTCCTGGTTCGGATCGATGCGCTGCCGCTTGCGCGCGGCGAGTGTCTGGGCGACGGATACGGATTCCACGAACCCGATGACGGAGATCAGCAGCGCGGGCACGAGCAGCAGCCGGATCAGTTCCACATCCATGGGCGGCATGGTGAGGGGGGGCAGGCTCTGAGGCACGGCACCCACGATCTTCACGCCTTCCGAGTCGAGACCGAGGCCCCATACAAGCAGGGTCGTGACGGCGACAGCCGCAACCGGACCCGCCTTGGTCAGGATGTCGGCGGGCATCGCCCCGAGACCGAGTGCCAGCAGGGAGCGTTTCAGGTGTTTCCTGACCCAGAACAGGAACCCGGTCGCGGCGACACCGATCAGCACGGTGACGGGATTGATCTGGTTCAGGTTGGTGACAAGTGACTGCACGATCTCGATCAGGGTGTGGCCACGGGCATTGATCCCGAGCACATGACCGAGCTGGCTTGCGGCGATCAGGATGCCACTGGCCGTGATGAAGCCGGCGATCACGGGATGTGAGAGAAAGTTCGCCAGGAAGCCGAGCCGGAACACGCCCATGATCAGCAGGATGCCGCCGGAGAGTGCGGCCAGGAGAAGGGCGGCGGCCAGATATCCCGCAGAGCCCTGATCCGCTACCTGACTGATGGCCGTGGCTGTCATCAGGGAGACCACGGCCACGGGTCCGACCGCCAGAACCCGGCTGGTGCCGAACAACGCATAGAGAACGATTGGCGCGATGGAGGCATAGATGCCCGCCTCCGGCGGCAGCCCGGCCAGCAGTGCATAGGCCAGCGACTGCGGGATCAGCATGATCGTGACGATGACTGCGGCGACCAGATCGTTGACCAGCGTCTCGCGCGAATAGGTGCGCCCCCAGTCCAGGACCGGCAGGTAGCGCGCGATGGATGGCTTCATGGTCAGTTGTCCCGCAGTTGGGTGGCAGGTGCGGCGGTCAGCCGTTGCGGATGACCCCGCAGCGGTCCGGGTTCAGGTCCGGTCAGTCGCTGTGAGCGGTCAGCTTTTCCGGCCTTGCCAGCCATTCGCGACCCCGCAGCATCGCCTTCCAGTAGATCGGCGGCAAGATGCGTTCCTTCAGCAGCCATGCCAGACGGCTGGGCCGGGTTCCATCGATCAGAGCCTTCGGAAAGCTTGGCAGCAAGGTGCCGCCATAGCCGAACTCGGCCAGCACGATCTTGCCGCGCTCGACCGTCAGGGGGCATGAGCCGTAGCCGTCATACTGGGCAACGGGAGAGTGCCCGGAGATGTCGGCAACGATGTTTTCCGCCACGACGGGTGCCTGCTTGCGGGCCGCCGCGGCGGTCTTCGCATTCGGGGCGTTCATCACGTCGCCGAGGGACCAGATGTTGTCATGGGTCCTGTGGCGCAGGGTTGCCTGGTCGACATCGATCCAGCCGGCGCTGTCGGCCAGCGGGGAGACACGGATGAAGTCAGGCGCTGTCTGGGGCGGACAGACATGCAGCATGTCGAATTCGGTCTCGATCAGCCGGGGCTCGGCATCCGGCTCCCGAACCTCGAAGGTCGCCTTGCGCGCCGGACCGTCAACGGCAACGAGATTGTGGAAGAAGTTCCGGGTGACGCCATAGCGATCCATGTAGGATTCCAGCGCGGGCACATAGTCCTTCACACCGAACAGGACACCACCGGCATTGTTGAACCGGATTTCGATGGCACCCAGCACCCCGTTGCGCCGCCAAGCATCGGCGGACAGATAGAGTGCCTTCTGCGGTGCCCCGGCGCATTTGATCGGCATGGGGGGCTGGGTGAATATCGCCCGGCCCGCCTTCAGTCCCTGCACCAGTTCCCAGGTATAGGGCGCCAGATCGTAGCGGTAGTTGGAGGTAACGCCATTCCGGCCCAGCGTCTCCGACAGGCCTTCCACCTTTTCCCAGTCGAGTTTCAGGCCCGGGCAGACGATCAGCCGGTTGTACTTCACGACCCGGCAGCCGTCCAGGATGACGGCATTGTTCTGCGGTTCGAACGCGGCGACGGCGCTCTTGATCCAATGGACGCCGCGCGGGATCAGACTGCCCATGGTGCGCGCCGTGTCGCTGGCGGAGAAGATGCCGCCGCCGACCATCGTCCAGCCGGGCTGGTAGTAGTGCACATCCGCCGGATCGATGATCGCGACCTCCAGCGACGGCATCCTGGCCCGGATGCTGGCTGCCACCGCGATGCCCCCCGCACCGGCCCCGACGATGACCAGATCGAATGATGCATCGCCCTGGTCGGTAGGCGTCCGGCCACCGTTGGCAATCCGGCGAACGACACCGTTCATGTCATACCCGGCGGCCTTGGTGGCGGCCAGGATGCTGGCCATGGGGCGCTTGCCGGCCTCGCTCAGGGACCAGAGCGTTGCGGAGCGGGTGCCGGTCCGGCAATAGGCCAGGACCGGGCCGGGCATGTCGCGCAGTGCATCGCCGAAGCCGGACACATCCTCATCGGAGACCACGCCTGGAACCACGGGCAGGTAGTGCATCTCCAGCCCGCTGGCACTTGCGGCTGCCGCGATCTCCTCGTGGGTTGGCTGGTCGGCCCCTTCACCGTCAGGGCGATTGCAGATGATGGTGCGGAAACCGGCGCCGGCGATGGCCGGAATGTCGTCAGCCGAGATCTGCGGACTGACCGACAGGCCATCCGTGATGTGCTTGATGTCCATGCTGTTGGTCCTTCAGTCTCAGAGGCCGTTGATCGGCACGGTCAGCACCATGTTGCCGTCGTCATCCGTCGGGATATGGCCACCGCGCATGTTCACCTGCAGGGAAGGGATGATCAGGCGCGGCATGCCGAGCTGGGGGTCGCGTTCGCTGCGGAAGGCGACGAACTCCGCCCGTGACCTGCCACCGCCGACATGGATGTTGGCGCGCTTCTCGTCACCGACCGTGGTCTCGAAGGCGATCTCGCGCCCGCCCGGGCCGTAGTCGTGGCACATGAACAGCCGCATCGCATCCGGCAGGGACAGCAGCTTCTGGATGCTGTCGTACAGCGTTCCGGCATCGCCGCCGGGGAAGTCGGCGCGGGCCGAGCCGCCATCAGGCATGAACAGCGTGTCGCCGACGAAGGCGGCATCGCCGATCACATGCACCATGCAGGCCGGCGTGTGACCCGGCGTATGGATGGCGAAGGCCTGCATGCTGCCGATCATGTAGGTGTCGCCATCGGCGAACAGGCGGTCGAACTGGGATCCGTCGCACGGAAAGCTGTCGCCTTCGTGGAAGAACGCCCCGAACGTGGTCTGCACATCGCTGATCCTGTCGCCGATGCCGATCAGCCCGCCCAGCGCTCCCTGGATGTAGGGGGCGGCGCTCAGGTGATCCGCATGGACATGGGTCTCGATGATCCATTCCAGCTTCAGCCCGCGCGCCCGGATGTCGTCGATGATCGCATCGGCGCCTTCATGACTGATGCGCCCGGCGGCGTAGTCCAGGTTGAGGACACAGTCGATGACGGCGCAGGCAGCGGTTTCCGGATCGCTCACCACATAGCTGAACGTATTGGTGTCCTCGTCGAAGAAGGCCTTGACGTCCGGCCTGGTATCCATGCTGACGGGATAGTTGTTCATGGCTCCATCTCCTCCTGCTGGTCGCGGGTTTGGCGTGGCGGTGTCAGATGCGGCAGGTGCGGATGCCGAAGATGCGGTAGAGCGGGCACATGCGCAGAGTGGCGGTCGCCAGCATCACCACGCCGATGGCGATCGCGACGTACTTCGGATAGGGCGTGGACATGGCATCCAGAGCGCCGCCGAAGGCCACGGCCAGCAGCACAACGCCGAGCAGCGCGCGGATGATGCGATCAACGGTTCCGACATTCACGGTCATCAGACCTCTCCTTTTTAAGGTGTAAAAGGAGTATATGTTTTGGCTGCTGGTCCTTCGGTGACTTTGTCACCCAACCGGGAAATTTCCTCGTGATGCGTGCGACGCCGCCATCGGGTCGAGAGTGAGACCGGTAAAAGATCTAGTTCGGATGAAGTTTAGTGGCTTTCCGCAATGTGACGCAGGCTTGCCGTGTCCAGAAGGCTGATGACGCCGCGGGCCTGTGCGACCCATCCCTTCCGCTGAAATTCGTGCAACTGGCGTGAAACCACTTCCCGCGCGGTGCCGAGTTCCGACGCCAGTTGCTGGTGAGTTGCCCGGATCTCCCGCGTGCCTCTCGCCAGGGTGACCAGCCGCTGGGCCAGGCGGACATCGATGTGGCCGAAGGCGACTTCGTCGATGACGCGGAACAGATCGGTGATGCGTCGGGAGTAGGCGTTGAAGACGAAGGCGCGGAACGCGCCCGAACCTGCCATCAGCTCGTCGAAGACCGCTCTGGGAATGGCCACGGCCTCCACATCGGTCTCGGCCACGCCCTCGGCCGTATAGTCCTCGTGCGCCAGCAGGCAGGCCGTGGTCAGAACGCAGCTCTGCCCGGCCTCGACCCTGTAGAGAACGATCTCGCGACCAGACTCGGAGGTCTGGTGGACCCGGACGGTGCCTTCGATCAGCAGCAGCAGATTGTCCGGTGACCGGCCAGGGCCGAAGATGACCTGTCCCTCAGGAACCCTGACCACGGCGCTGCGGGATACCAGTCTCTGGCGAATCTCGTCCGAGAGGCTGGACAGCCCGGCGAAGCGCTCGATCCAGGCGTCGGCCATCAGCCCAGCGCCCGCTTCGGTCGCACGATCCCGGCCTGCAGTGGCGCAATCCGGTCCAGCAGTTCACGCCTGTTGCCGGCAATGTCGGCGACGGTCAGATCGTCCAGCACGGCCATGAAGGCATCGGTGGCTTCCCGCAGGGCGCGGGACAGTCGGCAGATCCCCACCAGCGGGCAGGTGTTGCGCTCCGGGTTGAAGCATTCGACCACATCCATTGGTCCTTCCGTCAACCGGACAACTTCCCCGATCACGATCTTCTCCGCCGGCCGGCCAAGCCGAAAGCCGCCGCCCCTGCCACGCACGGTCTCCAGATAGCCGACCTTGCCAAGCTCATGCACGACCTTGACGATATGCGGGCGCGCCAGACCATGCACCTTGACCACGTCATCGACGCGGACAAGGTCCGGCGCGCGCAACGCGGCAAGCTGCAGCGACCTGAGCGCGTAGTTCGTGAAGCCGGTGAGTTTCATGGCCCCTCCCTGTTGAAACATATATCCGCGATATTGCTATCGAACAAGTTGGCTCCGTGGCCGTTCCGGGGACCTGGCTGAGCTGCTGAACGTCGCGATGAATCAGGCCGCAGACGGAGCCCTCGGGATGCTGCGGTCCGGTGCGCCATTTTGCCCTCTTAAAATATATAATTAGAATAGTTCTATTTGGCATCGATGGGCCGTGCAGACTGTTGCGGTCGCAAAATCAGGAAAGTGGCATGCTGGATTCCCTCTCCGCAGAAACACTTGCCCGGGCGCAGTTCGCGTTCACGGTCTCCTTCCACATCGTGTTTCCGGCCTTCTCCATCGGGCTGGCGAGTTTCCTCGCCGTCCTGAACGGGCTCTGGCTCCGCAGCCGCGATGCGACCTATCTGGCGCTGTTCGATTACTGGAAGAAGATCTTTGCCGTCGCCTTCGGCATGGGGGTCGTTTCCGGCATCGTCATGTCCTACCAGTTCGGCACCAACTGGTCGGTCTTCTCCGATCTGGCCGGTCCCGTCGTCGGACCCCTGATGGCCTACGAGGTATTGTCGGCGTTCTTTCTGGAGGCCGGCTTCCTCGGCATCATGCTGTTCGGGCGGAAGAGGGTCGGCGACCGGCTGCACATGTTCGCCACAGCCATGGTTGCCGTCGGCACGCTGATCTCCGCGACCTGGATCCTCAGCGTCAACAGCTGGATGCAGACGCCTGCCGGGTTCGCCATCAATGAGGCGGGGCAGTTCATCCCTGTCGACTGGATGGAGATCGTCTTCAACCCGTCCTTTCCCTATCGCCTGCTGCACATGGTCCTCGCCGCCTATCTGACCACGGCGTTTGTCGTCGGAGGGGTCGGCGCGCTGCACCTGCTGCGCGACCGGCGGGACGCGACGGCGCGGCGCATGTTCTCAATGGCCATGTGGATGGCTGCCCTGGTGACACCTGTCCAGATCTTCGCCGGGGACCTGCACGGGCTGAACACGCTGGAACACCAGCCGGTTAAGGTGATGGCGATGGAGGGGCATTACGACAGCCACCCGGACGGCGCGCCGCTGATCCTGTTCGGCTGGCCGAACGCGGCGGAGAAGCGGGTCGACTACGCCGTCGAGATCCCGAACCTCTCCAGCCTGATCCTGAAACACGACTGGAACGCACCGCTGGACGGCCTTGATACCGTGCCCGATGCGGACGAGCCGCCGGTGGCCATCGTCTTCTGGAGCTTCCGGATCATGGTCGGCCTCGGGTTCGCCATGCTGGGGGTGGGGCTGTTCAGCCTGTTCCAGCGCCTGCGCGGACGTCTGTATGATGCGCCCTGGCTGCATCGCGCGGCCCTGCTGATGGGCCCCAGCGGTTTCGTTGCCGTGCTTGCCGGATGGGTGACGACGGAGGTCGGGCGACAACCCTTCACGGTCTACGGATTGCTGCGAACCTCGGATTCACTGGCACCCGTCGCGGCACCGGCGGTGGCGACATCGCTGCTGATGTTCATCATCGTCTATTTCTTCGTCTTCGGTGCGGGCGTCTTCTACATCCTGCGCCTGATGAACCGATCCGCGCTGGCCGCCATGCCCGACGACGACGATGGTCCGTTGCGCGCCGCCGGTCCGGTTTCACGACCACACAAGGATGGGGAGGCACACCATGCCGTTTGATCTCGCCTTTGTCTGGGCCGGTCTGATCGCCTTTGCGGTGCTGACCTATGTCGTGCTGGACGGTTTCGACCTTGGCATCGGCATCCTGTTCCCCACGGGCCGCTCCCGCGATGACCGCGACGTCATGATGAATGCCGTGGCACCGGTCTGGGACGGCAACGAGACCTGGCTGGTGCTGGGTGGCGGCGGCCTGTTCGCCGTCTTCCCGCTGGCCTACGCCGTTGTCATGCCCGCGCTCTACATGCCCATCACGCTGATGTTGCTGGCCCTGGTCTTCCGGGGCGTGGCGTTCGAGTTCCGCTGGCGCACCGAACGCTGGAAGGGGGTCTGGGACGTGGCCTTCTTCGGCGGGTCCACGCTCGCCGCCCTGTGTCAGGGAATCGCCCTCGGCGCGCTGGTGCAGGGGATCGAGGTCCAGGGCCGGGCCTATGCCGGGGGCTGGTGGGACTGGCTGACGCCATTCTCCCTGCTCACCGGTGTGGCGCTGGTCGCCGGATATGCCCTGCTGGGCGCGACCTGGCTGGTGCTGAAGACGGAGGGACCGCTGCAGGCCCGGATGCGCGGCTACGCCTTCCGCCTCGGCATCGTGACACTTGCCTTCATCGGTGCCGTCAGCCTGCTGACACCCTTCCAGGACCCGGTCTACTTCCAGCGCTGGTTCAACCTGCCGGGCAGCCTCTACACCTTTGTCGTGCCGGTGCTGATGCTGGGCGCAACATGGCTGCTCTACAGCGGCTTGCGCCGTCGGAGCGACCTGCAGCCATTCCTCGCGGCGCTGGGCATGTTCGTGCTCAGCTTCATCGGGATCGGCATCAGCTTCTATCCCATGATGGTGCCCCCGGGCCTGACCATCGCCGAAGCCGCCGCCCCGGACGAGAGCCTCGGCTTCGCCCTGGTCGGCGCCCTGATCCTGATACCGATCATCCTCGCCTATACCGCCTACGCCTACTGGGTGTTCCGTGGCAAGGTGCGGGTCGGCGACGGCTACCACTGATGGCAGAGAGCGGCACGGGCAGGCGCTGGCTCTGGTTCATCGCCTACTGGATCGCTGGCGTCGCGGCGCTGGGGGTCGTGGCGCTGGTGTTGCGGATGGTGCTGTAGTGTCGGTGGCCTTGTTGGGCATTGGCAAGGCAGATGCCGTGAGCACTTGATCTGGATCATGGCGGCCTTGCGCGCGTCATGAAAGGAACACGCCTTGTACGCCGGAGGCGATTGATGACCAGCAAATCCGATCCTGTCCATAGCACCGATGCGCCCACCCGCTCCCTGCCGGGGCTGCGGCGGCATCTGTTTTCGCTGATCCGGGACCGGCTCTGGTTGCAGGTGCTCGTGGCGATGTTCCTGGGGGTGGGCTTCGGGACGCTGATCGGGCCGACGGCGGATCTGGTGTCGGCGGATGTCTCGACGCTGATCGGCAACTGGGTGGCGCTGCCCGGGCGGCTGTTCCTGCTGGCGATCCAGTTCGTCGTCGTGCCGCTGGTCGTGGCCTCCGTCATTCGTGGCATTTCGGCGGGCGGTGGCGGATCCAGTCTGGGCCGCATCGGCGGGCGGGCCGTCGGCTTCTTCATCCTGACCACCCTGTGTGCGGTGGCCATCGGCGTCGCCGTCGCGCTGCTGATCGAGCCGGGCAGCTTCGTCGATCGCAGCGCGGTGGGGGAGGCGCTGGCGACGGCGGGCAATGTCGCCACGACCGCAAGCCCGGCGCCGCCGAGCGTCGATCAGATACCCGACATGATCGTCGGGCTGTTCCCGACCGATCCGCTCAGCACCTTCGTCAGCGGCAACATGCTGCAGATCGTCATTGCCTCCGCGATCCTCGGCATCGCGCTGGTGATGACACCGCAGGAACAGCGCATGCCGCTGCTGGAACTGCTCGCCTCCGTCCAGGCGGTCTGCATGGTGATCGTCAGCTGGGTGCTGCGGTTCGCGCCGCTGGCCGTCTTCGGCCTGCTGGCCAACATCACGTCACGCATCGGCCTGTCGGCGCTGCTGGGCACGGGGATGTATGTGGTAACGGTGCTGCTGGGGCTGATCCTGCTGCTGTGCCTCTACCTGCTGGTGGTCTGGCTGCAGACAAGGCGTGGCCCGGTCGGCTTCCTGCGCGATGTCCGGGACGTCATGCTGCTGGCCTTCTCCACCTCCAGTTCCGCCGCCGTGATGCCGCTGACGCTGACCACGGTGGAGAACCGTCTGAAGGTGCGCAGCGAGGTTGCCCGCTTCGTCGTGCCGCTGGGCACCACGATCAACATGGCCGGCACGGCGCTCTATCAGGGGGTCGCGACGATCTTCCTGGCGCAGATCTTCGGCATTGACCTGGGGATCGGGGGCATTGTCCTCGTCGTCGTCATGGCGACCGGGGCGGCCATCGGTTCGCCGGGCACCCCGGGGGTGGGCATCGTCATCCTGGCCACCATCCTCTCCAGCGTCGGTATCCCCGCCGCCGGAGTGGCGATCATCCTTGGCGTCGACCGGTTGCTCGACATGTGCCGCACGGTGGTCAACGTCACGGGCGACATGGTGGCCTGCGTCGTGGTGGACCGGCAGACGGCAGATGCCACAATGGACTCCGCCGCCGAACCGGAGGTCGGCTGACCGCGCGTCAGTGCCCCATCAGGCGGTCCAGGGCGTCGGGCTTGTCGTGGATGCCCAGCCGGTCGACGATGGTCTCGCTGGCCCGGTTGAGGCCAATGAGGTCCGTTTCCGCCCCTTCACGCCGGAACTTCAGCACCGCCATGTCCAGCGCGGCAACGGCCGAGATGTCCCAGATGTGGGCGCGGCTGACGTCGATGGTGACGCTGTCCAGCGCCTCCTTGAAATCGAAGGACGCGCTGAAGTCATCGACTGAGGCGAAGAAGAGCTGTCCCTGCACCAGATAGGTCCGGTGGGTCTCGTCCTCCGAGAGGGTGGAGGTGACGCGGAAGATCTGCGCGATCTTCCAGGCGAAGAAGATGCCGGAGAGCAGCACGCCGATCAGCACGCCGATGGCCAGATTGTGGGTGAAGACCACGGTGATGACGGTGGCCAGCATGACGATGGAGGAGGATCCGGGATGCTCCCGCAGGTTCCTCAGCGAGGTCCAGCTGAAGGTGCCGATGGAGACCATGATCATGATGGCGACCAGCGCCGCCATGGGAATGATGCTGACCCAGTCGCCCAGCACCACCACCAGGATCAGCAGGAAGACACCGGCACAGAAGCAGGACAGGCGCCCCCGGCCACCGGATTTCACGTTGATGATCGACTGGCCGATCATGGCGCAGCCCGCCATGCCGCCGATGAAGCCGGTGGCGGTATTGGCCAGGCCCTGGCCGACGCATTCGCGGTTGCGGTCGCTGCTGGTGTCGGTCAGTTCGTCGACGATGGAGGCGGTCATCAGCGACTCCAGCAGGCCGACGGTCGCCACTGCCGCCGAATAGGGCAGGATGATCAGCAAGGTCTCCAGGGTCAGCGGAATGTCGGGCAGCAGGAAGACCGGCAGGGTGGACGGCAGTTCGCCGATGTCGCCGACCGTGCGCAGGTCCATGTCGAAGGTCAGCGTCACGGCGGTCAGGGCCACGATGCAGACAAGCGGGGAGGGGATGGCCCGCGTCAGGCGCGGCAGCAGGTAGATGATGGCCAGTCCCGAGGCGACCATGACATAGGTCATCCAGGGCACGCCGATCAGTTCCGGCAATTGCGCCATGAAGATCAGGATGGCGAGCGCATTGACGAAGCCGGTCATCACCGACTTCGAAACGAACCGCATGACGGTCCCGAGCCTGAGCATTCCTGCCGCGATCTGCATAAGCCCCGCCAGCACGGTGGCGGCCAGCAGGTACTGCAGCCCGTGGTCCTTCACCAGCGTGATCATCAGTACCGCCGTGGCCGCCGTGGCGGCGGAGATCATGCCGGGCCGCCCGCCTGCAATGGCCGTGATCACCGCGATGGAGAAGGAGGCGAACAGCCCGACCTTCGGATCGACACCGGCGATGATGGAGAAGGCAATGGCCTCCGGAATCAGGGCCAGCGCCACCACAAGTCCGGCAAGGACATCCCCGCGCAGGTTGCCAATCCATTCATTGCGCAGGCGCGATATCAGGTCGGTTTTCAAGAGGGGCGTCTCCAGCAGGCATGGCCCGCAAGAGCGGGTCGCGTCAGGCGAAATCGTTCTGGCCGTGGGGCAGGGGTCGGGGTTGCCATCCGGCGGGCAGCAGATGAATTCTTCATGCTGCACTGCAACATGTGCCCTTGATAGGCGTTCAGGTCCGGTTCGGCAAGGCCCGAAGCGGCAGACGTCAGCGTTGCATCGACACCATGGCGCCGCCCCTGATCTCCCGCATCAGCTTGATGCGGAAGGCGTCGGGAAAGGTCTCGAAGCTGTAGGTGGGGACCGAAAAGGCCCCGTACCCGGATATGACGATGTCGCGGTAATAGCGCGCGAGGCCGCTGTCATTGTCGGTGACCGGCAGGCCGTTGATGACCACGTCACGTCGCGCGATCTCCGGTCTCAGGCTGCGGATCAGGGGCGGCTTGGAGTTCCGGCCATCCCCTGAGACATCGATCACCCGACGCTCCGTCGGCCAGGGCAGCCGGTCGAACATCAGCAGGGAATAGCTCAGTGCCGCGCCGATGGCGGTGCCGCCGCGCAGGAACTTCTGCCGTGGCGAATCCAGCAGATGCGCGGAGACCTGCTGTGCCGCCGCTGGGCCGTCGATACGGGTCCAGGGCAGGAGGACATGCTGTTCCCCCACGCTGGCCCAGGTCACGACACTGATGGCGATGGCCTTGTTCCGGCCACCGTCGATCACCGACAGCACCGACGGATGGCTGATGGCATGGGCGATGCCGCCGATCTGCAGCAGATATTCCTGCCCATCGACACTGGCGGAGGCATCGACGGCCAGCACGATCGCCACATCGACCGTACCGGCCGACTGCGCCTTCACCGCTTGCGGCATGAGGCCGAGGCACGCGAGGATGGCGCAGATCGACAGCAAATGGCGGAGCATGGCACGACGATGAGCAGCAACAGTTACGATGGCGGCAGGCTCGACCTGCCCTTTGTCGGCCTCTGCACCTTCGGCAAGCAGCCCGTCTGCACGGACTGGTCCGCCATCGACGCCGATGTGGCCGTGCTGGGGGCACCGTTCGACATGGGCACGCAGTATCGGGCGGGCGCACGCTTCGGTCCGCGCGCGATCCGGGAGGCTTCGACCCTGTTCTCCTTCGGTCATGGCGGTGCCTATGATCATGAGGATGACGTGACCTATCTGCCGGTGGACCAGGTACGGATCGTCGATGTGGGCGATGCGGACATCATCCACACCGACACAATGGCAAGCCATGCCAACATAGAAAAGGGGGTCAGGGCGATCCTGGCCGCCGGGGCGATGCCGGTGACGCTGGGTGGGGACCATTCGGTGCATATCCCCTGCATCCGCGCCTTCGATGACCAGCCGCCGGTCCATATCATTCATATTGATGCCCATCTGGATTTCGTCGATGAGCGCCATGGCGTGCGCTATGGCCATGGCAATCCGCTGCGCCGGGCGTCCGAGATGGCGCATGTCACGGGGTTCAGCCAGTTGGGCATCCGCAATGTCTCCTCCTCCAATCGCGACGACTATGCAGCCGCCCGCGCTGCCGGGTCCGACATCCTCTCGGTGCGCCAGTTCCGGGCGCTGGGACCGGCGGGTGTGCTGGCGCGCGTGCCGGAAGGGGTGCGGTACTATCTGACCATCGACATCGATGGCTTCGACCCCTCCATCGCCCCGGGCACCGGCACGCCGAGCCACGGCGGGTTCCTGTACTACGAGATCCTGGAGTTCCTGCAGGGACTGACGGCGCGGGGGCAGGTGGTCGGCATCGATCTGGTGGAGGTCGCGCCCGACTATGACCGCGACGGCACCACGGCTTTCCTGGCGGCACAGGTGTTGATGAACCTGCTCGGCTTCATCTTCCATGCGCAGGGGCGCAGCGCATGATTCACGAGGACAGCAAGGCGCTGTACGCGGCGGCCTGCGCCGCGACCACAGCCATCGAACGGTTCTTTCAGGTCAGCCCGGAAGACTTCACCAACTGGCTCGCGTTCGGCGAACAGATTGCCGCGAACGGTGTTCTCGAACGAGTGGCGGCGAATGACTTCCCCATGTCCAAGGGGGAACGGATGCTCTGCCTGACCATGGTCGCCAAGGCCGACTTCGGCCACGTCGCGGCACAGGCGGAGCCGGATGTCTGGGGCCGGGGCGGCTTCTGGTCCATGGACCGGATCAATGGTTTGCTGGCGCTGCGTATCATCGCCGATGGCGTCTGGCCGCTGACGGGCCAGGACTGAAGGTTTCAGGCCGGGCGACGGGTGCGCCAGTTCCGGATGGCCACGGTCAGCTCGTCGGCCAGTTCCACCCGCTCCTCCGCCGAGAGAAACCCGCCAATGGCCAGATGGTTCCCGTGACTGGCGACGCTGAGCACATTGTCGCCGCTGTGGTGGGGGGTCAGGTCGAAGCGCGCCCAGTAGGCCGGGAAGCGCCAGATCTGCTGTCGTCCGTTGGCATGGTGCCGTGAAACGACCAGATCACTGCCCTGAATGTACAGCCGCTCCTCCGTCCGCGCTGCGCGGTAGTTCTGGCGGAACGCGAACCAGATCAGGGCCACGTCCAGGCCGAAGAAGCCGAAGACCGGCCATGCACCCTTCAGCATGAACAGCAGGCCTGTGATGAAGCTCACGCCCGCGATCAGGCTCATGACGATCAGGAATCCGCGCGGCCCCAGCGATCGGTAGGGACTCAGTCGGAAATCGAATTCGGGGGCGGCTTGCTGCATTGCGACAGGGTACCATCCGGCGCAGGGAACGAAAGTGAAACCTGCAGCGGACTGTGGCACTCTGGTCTGCCTGATTCGCATACGCTGGAGGTGCCACGTGCAGACGACGCGACTGATCGGCCTTGATCCTGGCCTCCGCGCCACTGGTTGGGGCATCGTGGACCAGCGCGGCAACCGCCTGAGCTGGGTAGCTGACGGTGCCGTGACCTCCAACGCGAAGGATGACCTGGCCACCCGCCTGCGCCAGCTGCATGACGGCATCCAGCAGGTGATCGCCGACTGGCAGCCCGACATCGCGTCGGTGGAGGAGACCTTCGTCAACAAGAACCCGGTCTCCACACTGAAGCTGGGACAGGCGCGCGGGGTGTCGTTGCTGGTGGCGGCGCTGAACGGCCTGCCGGTGACGGAATATGCGCCGAATGCGATCAAGAAGGCGGTGGTTGGCACCGGTCATGCGGCGAAGGAACAGATTCACCTGATGGTGAAGACCCTGTTGCCCGGTGCGGTGATTGCCAACGAACATGCCGCCGACGCCCTGGCCGCCGCGATCTGTCTGGCCCACCATCAGGGCGGGCGACGGGATGCCCTGCTGCGGCAGGCCGGTGCCGTGGTCCGCTGAGCGCAGGGGGAGAGCCGAATATGCCGAACATACCGACCAAGCCGCTGAAGGTTGCCGTGGCCGGGCTGGGGGCCGTGGGCCTGCCGCTCGCACGCTGGCTGGATGCCGGACAGGACCGCCTGACGCTCCATGCCGTCAGCGCGCGGGACCAGGAAGGCGCCGCGCGCAAGATGGCCGGTTTCAGGACGCCGCCGCCGATCCGCGACCTGGATGCGCTTTGCGATGGCGCGGATGTGGTGGTGGAGGGGCTACCGCCGGAACTGTTTCGCCCGCTGGCGGAGCGGGTGCTGGGGCAGGGGCTGATCCTGGTGCCGCTGACCGTGACGCAGCTTATCCTGCACATGGACCTGGTTGACCTGGCCGAGCGCACCGGCGCGCGGATCATCGTCCCGACCGGGGCAATCCTGGGTCTGGATGCGGTACGTGCGGCGGCGAAGGGGGAGGTGAGTTCCGTCACCATGATGACCCGCAAGCCGCCCGTGGGCCTGATCAATACCCCGCATGTGCGGGAGCAGGGAATCGACCTGACCGATCTGCGGGAGCCACTGAAACTCTATGAGGGCGCGGTGCGGGATGCGGCGCAGAAGTTCCCGGCCAACGTCAATGTCTCGGTGGCGCTGGCGCTGGCGGGGATCGGGCTGGACCGAACACGCTACGAGATCTGGGCCGATCCCGGTGTCAGCCGCAACACGCATGTGATCGAGGTGGAGGCGGACAGTACGCGGTTTCGGATGGAGATCGCGGGTGTCCCCTCGGAAGGCAACCCGGCAACCGGGCGCCTGACGCCGCTGTCGGCCATCGCGGCGCTGGAGGGACTGGTCAGCACGCTGAAGATCGGATCCTGAGCGGCCCGCCGGGCTGGAGCTGTCATTTCATTGGCGTCTGGCGGTGCTATGAAGGCATGCACCAATCAAGGGGAGAGCGAGAAACATGGACAATCCGGCCGGGAACCGCCGTCGCGTCTATCTGATGCGTCATGGTGATGTGCGCTATTACAACGACAGGGGGGAACGCGTCGCGGACCCGGATCTGGTGCCGCTGACGGAGCGGGGACAGGACCAGGCCCGGATGATGGGTGAACTGCTGGCGGATACCCATTTCGACCTAGCCTATTGCACAGGTCTGCTGCGGACGCGACAGACGGCGGAGGGGGCGCTGGGCGGGCGTTCGGATCCGAGCCTGCAGGTCGCCCCGGACCTGCGGGAGATCAAGTCGGGCGCCACCGATCTGATGACCCGGTCGGAGGCCATTGACGAGTTCGTCTATTCGATGGAGCACGCCGCGAAACCCGGTGCGCGTTTCGCGCGTGGCGAGGCCTATGCCGATTTCTACGCCCGCGTGACAAAGGGAATCGAGGAAGTGCTGCTGCAGGATGGCTGGAAGACCATGCTGATCGTCGCGCATGGCGGCACGAACCGGGCCATCCTGTCATGGCTGACCGGGGGCGGGCTGGCGACCATGTATGCCTATGAACAGGATACGGCGGCGCTGAACATCTTCGACGTCGATGTGGTCGATCACGCGATCCGCCGACGCTACCTGCGTCTGCTGAACTATCGCCCGGACGACGTGCTGAAGGCGGAGGACTGGCGCACCACGCTGGAGCGCACGTTTGCCCAGCGGAAGCCGGACTGATCCGGAGCGGAAAGGAGCCGCCGCACGGCGGCTTCTATCCCGTCCGGTTCGTGACTATGCTTGCGTCATGTTGAAGAGAAGCCGCTCCACGGGGAAGGAAACCGCCCGATGAATGCTCCGGTGAAACTGGCCTATTCGGCCTGTCCGCATGACTGTCCCTCCACCTGTGCGCTGGAGGTCGAGGTTCTGACGCCGGAGCGTATCGGCCGGGTTCGTGGCGCGAAGGACAACAGCTATACCGATGGCGTCATCTGCGCCAAGGTCGCGCGCTATGCGGAGCGGGTGCACCATCCCGACCGGCTGATGCACCCCTTGATCCGTACCGGCCCCAAGGGATCGGGACAGTTCCGCCAGGCGACGTGGGACGAGGCCATGACGATGGTCGTCGAGGGGCTGCAGGCGGCGGAGCGGGACTTCGGCGCCGAGTCGGTCTGGCCATATTTCTATGCGGGAACCATGGGGCTGGTGATGCGGGACGGCATCAACCGTCTGCGCCACGCCAAGCGCTACAGCCGCATGCACGCCACCTTCTGCACCACCATGGCGTTCGCGGGCTATATCACCGGCACGGGGAAACTGGCCGGCGCGGACCCCCGCGAGATGGCGAAGTCCGACTGCGTGGTGATCTGGGGCACCAACCCGGTGAACACCCAGGTCAACGTCATGACCCACGCCATGAAGGCGCGGAAGGAGCGGGGTGCGAAGATCGTCGCCATCGACATCTACCGCAACGGGACCATCGAACAGGCCGACATGGGGCTGGTGCTGCGCCCGGGCAGCGATGGCGCGCTGGCCTGCGCGGTGATGCATGTCCTGTTCAGGGATGGCCATGCCGATCGCGACTACATGGCGAAGTACACCGATGATCCGGCAGGGCTGGAGGCGCATCTGCAGGACAGGACGCCGGAATGGGCCGCCGGTATCACGGGTCTGACCGTGGAGGAGATCGAGGCATTTGCCGCGCTGGTCGGCACCACACCGAAGACATTCTTCCGCCTCGGCTATGGTTTCACGCGCGGGCGCAACGGCGCGGTGAACATGCATGCGGCACTCTGCATCCCGGCGGTGACAGGGGCCTGGCAGCATGAGGGCGGCGGCGCGTTTCACAACAATGGCGCGATCTATCACTGGAACCGGGAACTGATCGAGGGGCTGGACGTGGTCGGGCGCAGCACCCGCATTCTCGACCAGTCGCGTATCGGCCCGATCCTGATGGGCGACAAGCGCGACCTGGGGGACGGTCCGCCGGTGAAGGCGCTGTTCATCCAGAACACCAATCCGATGATGGTGGCCCCGGAACTGGCCAAGGTGCACGCGGGATTCGCGCGCGAAGACCTTTTCACGGTGGTGCATGAGCAGTTCATGACCGACACGGCGAAGATGGCCGATGTCGTGTTGCCCGCCACCATGTTCCTGGAGCATACGGACCTCTATCAGGGCGGTGGGCACCAGCACATCCTGCTGGGCCCGAAGGCCATCGATGTGCCGGGAGAGTGCCGGTCGAACCATGACGTGATCTGCGATCTGGCGAAGCGGCTGGGGGCCGAGCATCGCGGCTTCGACATGTCGGTGGAGGAGATCATCGACTGGACGCTGCAGGCCTCCGGCTGGCCTGACTTCGAGACCCTGAAGAACAGCCGCTGGATCGATGTGCAGCCGGAGTTCCGGGAGGCCCATTACCTCGACGGTTTCGGCCATGCGGATGGCAAGTTCCACTTCTCGGCCAACTGGTCCGGCAATGCGCCGCAGGGCTTTGGCCCGAATGGTGCCCCGGACAGCATGCCGACCTTCCCGGACTACTGGGGACGGGAAGACAAGGCGACGGATGCCTATCCGTTCCGCATGGGCACCAGCCCGGCGCGCAGCTTCCTCAATTCCTCCTTCACCGAGACCCCGGGCTCGAAGAAGCGCGAGGTCCGTCCGACAGTGAAGCTCAACCCGAAGGACGCGGAGAAACTGGGTGTGGTGGCCGGTGATCTGGTGCGCCTGAGCAATGCCAACGGTGCCACGCGGGTACATGCAGAACCCTTCGAGGGTGTGCAGCAGGGGATCGTCATCGTCGAGTCCGTCTGGCCCAACGATGCCTTCGTCGACGGCATCGGCATCAACGTCCTGACCAGCGCCGATCCCGGTGCGCCTGTGGGCGGCGGCCTGTTCCATGATACCGCCGTCAATATCGAGAAGGCGTAGGCGCGGCCATGCATTTCGATTTCGGAGATTTCATCAAGCGCTGGGTGATCGCGCTGGTTCTGGTCTTCGCGACCTACAATCCGACTCCCTGGTCCTATGTGACCTGGGTTCTGCGCGATCTGACCGCAGAGCTGCCCTACAAGGCACTGGCCGGGGTGGTGCTGTTCATCGCCTATGTCATCTTCCTGCGCGCTACCTGGCGCTCCATCGGCGGGTTCGGCATCATGCTGGTGGTGGCGCTGTTCGGGGCCCTGTTCTGGGTGCTTGCCGACCTGCGGCTGCTGGACACGGGGAACCGGGATCTGGTGACCTGGCTGATCCTGACGGTCGCGGCCACGGTCCTGGGTATCGGCGTCAGCTGGAGCCATGTGCGCCGCCGTATCTCCGGCCAGGCGGATGTGGACGACGTCGAGGCCTGAGCCGGGGAGCCCATCGTGCAGCGCCGGTGCTGAAAGGCTGCGTACCCGTATCAGATACGGGTGCGGCGTCAGTCGATCTCCACCGGCATGTCCAGCAGGATGAAGGACCAGCTCTTGCCGTGCCCGTCGAGATTCAGGGAGCCATTCACTCCGCCATCAAGGGCGCTGGTGAGGATGAAGTTCAGGCCGTGCAGATGAGGCATTTCATGACGTGTGACGGTGCCATCGACCTGTGAGCCGAAGTGCTGTTTCAAGGCTTCGGCGGTGATCTGCTGTCGCACGGTCTCGAAGTCTGCTGGGTCGTTGACCCAGAGCGAGATGTTGGAGGTGTCGCCCTTGTCGCCGGCACGGGCGTGGGCGATCTCCCGCAGTTGGACTGTCCGGCTCATGTCCGCAGCACCTCCACCCGTGTCGGCACGTCGGCTCTGGGCAGGAAGGCGTCGTGGGTGACGATCGACGGCGTGATGCGCCCCCTGAAACCGCCGCCACCGGCAGGACCGGCGCAAAGCAGTGACTCCACCTCCCACAAGACCGCCTCCGCCCGTTCGCGGTCGCGGAAGCGGCCCGCCACCCGCAGCCGCACATCGGTGTCCGCGCGCTCTGAGCCATAGTCCGCGTGAGCGTGCAGGGACCGCACGCCGATCAGGTCGCAGCGCAGATCCTCGGTCACCCCATGCACCCGGCGCAGGCGGGTTTCGGTGATCTCCGCCGCCAGCCGCGCCCGGTCGACCGCGCCGCGCCCGGCGTAGGAAATCTCGCCCTCCGCCAGCAGGCCGCCATCGAAGGCGACAGTGACCTTCAGCGTCTCCGGACGTGCGGTGCCGGAGGCGTCGCGCAGGCCCACCCGGTCTGCGCCCTGATCGATGACCTGCACGGCACTGAAATCCGCGGTGACATCGGGGGTGAGGTAGCGGGCGGGATCATGCACCTCGTAAAGCAACTGCTCCTTCACCGTGGCCATGGTGACCATGCCGCCTGCCTGCGGCAGCTTGGTGATGGTGACTGTGCCGTCTGCCGTGACCTCGGCGATGGGATAGCCGACGAAGGCCAGGTCGGGGACGTCCTTGTGGCCCGGGTCGGCGAAATAGCCGCCGGTGATCTGGGCCCCGCACTCCATCAGATGCCCGGTCAGTATGCCTGCCCCCAGCAGCGGCCAGTCGTCCGCCGACCAGCCGAAGCGGTGGCGCAGCAGCGCCAGGAACATCGACGGATCCGCCAGCCGCCCGCCGATGACCAGGCTGGCATCGGTTTCCAGTGCAGGCAGGATCGCGTCGGCACCGATGTAGGCATTGGCTCCGATCAGGGTCCGGTCAATATCCCCGACCGTACAGCCGGAGTGGGGCAGGGGTGTATCCGGGGTGATGCGATCAGTCACGTCGTCACCCAGCACCACGGCCACGATCTGCCCGTCCAGCCCCGCGTTCCGGGCAACACCCTGCGCCGCACGTCCGGCAGCCACCGGGTTTGCAGCACCCATGTTGGTGACGATGCGGCAGCCGCTGGCGGCGGTCAGCGGCCAGACCGCCCGCAACCGGGTTTCCAGCAGACTGTTGTAGCCCTTCGCCGGATCGGCGCGGCGGTCGCGATGACCGAACGCCAGCGTGCGTTCCCCCACGCATTCGAAGACCAGCGCATCGAGTGCACCGTCGCGCGCGAGATCGACCGCCGGGTCGAGCCGGTCCGCGGAGAACCCGGCACCACCGCCAATCCTGAACGTGGAGGTCACATCAGTTGACCTGCTTGGTCTTGCCTTCCCAGTAAGGCTTGCGCAGGTCCGTCTTCAGGATCTTGCCGGCACCGGAAAGCGGCATCGGTTCGGTGCGGAAGGAGACGGAGCGCGGGCACTTGTAGTTGGCGATCAGGGCGTGGCAGTGGGCGATGATCCCGGCCTCATCCACCGTTTCACCCTCCTGCAGGCGGACGATGGCATGAACCCGCTCGCCCCACTTGTCGTCAGGCACGCCGATGACAGCGCATTCGACCACGGACGGGTGCTGATAGATCGCGTTCTCCACCTCGGCCGAATAGACATTCTCGCCGCCGGAGATGATCATGTCCTTCACCCGGTCGACGACGAAGACGAACCCGTCCTCGTCCATCGTGCCGCCGTCGCCGGTATGGATCCAGCCGTCGCGGATGGTCTGCGCGGTCAGGTCCGGCTTGTTCCAGTAACCCTGCATGACGTTCGGGCCCTTGGCGCAGATCTCGCCGACCTCGCCGCGCGGCACCTCGTTGCCATCCGCGTCCAGAATGATCAGTTCGACACCGATGGTGGCGCGACCGACCGACTTGGCAAGATGAGCATCCGGGCCGTCAAAGTCGTGATAGCGCGGCTTCAGCAGGGTCAGCAGGGGGGAGCATTCCGTCTGGCCATAGGCATGGTAGAACCCGACATTGGGCATCAGTTCCATCGCCTTGCGCACCACCGCCTCCGGCATCGGGGACGCGCCGTAGAGAATGCCCCGCAGCTTGGAGATGTCCCGTTTCGTCACGTCGGGGTGGTTGACGACCATGTTCATCATGGTGGGCACGAACAGGGTGTTGGTGACCCGATACTTCTCCAGTGCCTCCAGCGCTGCCGCCGGTTCGAACTTCGGGATGAAGCAGTGACCGGCGCCCAGCACCGTCGCGCCGAAGGTCGCGGTGCCGTCCGCCAGATGGAACATCGGACCGGCATGCAGGTACATCATGTCGGCGCTGAATTCCATGTCGTGAATCACGTGCATGGCGTTGGAGACCAGGTTGCGGTGGCTCAGCATGACACCCTTCGACACGCCGGTGGTGCCGCCGGTATAGAACAGGCCTGCCAGATCCTCGCCACTGCGGCCGGCGTCTTCCGCCGGTTCATTCTCCTGAATCAGGGTCTCGTAGTGCAGCAGACCCTCGGGCGCGGCACCGTCACCCACATAGATGATGTGCTGCACGCTAGGCATCTTGCCCTGCAGCTTCGGCAGATAGGGCAGGAAGTCGTCGTCGATGAACAGGATCTGGCTGCCGGAATCGCTGATCCAGTACTCCACCTCCGGCGGCGCCAGTCGCGTGTTGATCGGCACGAAGACACCGCCCGACCACGGCACCGCGAAGAAGTATTCGAGATAACGGTCGGAGTTGTTGGCCAGGATCGCCACCCGGTCCCCCGGCGTGACCCCCAGGCCCTGCAGCCCGGCGGCCAGGCGGCTGATGCGGTTCTGGAATCCGGTCCAGTCCTGCGACCGCTCCCCGAAGGTTGTCGCGACCGCGTTGCGTGTAATCTGGGCGTTGCGTCGAATGAACTGCGTCAGAGCCATCTGCATCGGACCATATCCTCCCCGTCTGAATTCGCGGGAAGTCTAAGGTCAAAACACGTGGCCGCAACCCACGGCTTTCGCTGGTCAAGCGTGCCTGGATGTCAAACCGGCTGGAAGAAGGTGATCAGGTTGCCTTCGTGGTCCAGGACGGCAAATTCCAATGCCCCGTAGTCGGCACGTTTCAATGGCCCGTTGGGATGAACGATATCGTGCTCCCGGCAGGCGGCGTGGAGCGTTTCGATCTCCGTCACTTCGATACGGCAGCTTGCGGTGCCGGCGAGAAAGGACTCCGCACCGGAGATGATCGGATCGATGTTCGTGCGTTCCTTCCAGCGCCGGTCATCGGCCAGCCAGAGTTGCAGCAAGACGCTGTTGCGGGACAGCAGCGCAAAGCCCGGGCCCTTTGCCACCGGCGCAAAGCCGAGCTTTTTCTCATAGAAGGACACGGCTCGGTCGATGTCCTGAACCGGGAACGCAGGGGTTGCCGACACGAACTCGGACATACCCGAACCCCGCCGCCCCGCTGCCTCAGGCCGCCGATTTGCGCCTGCGCGTCGTCGATCCCTTGGCTTTCGGCTTCGCGGGTTTCTTCGGCGTACCCGACTTCGACCCGCGCCGGGCCAGTATGTCGGCCAGGTAGCGCCCGGTGTAGCTCTCCTTGACGGTTGCCACTTCCTCCGGCGTGCCGACACCGACGACATAGCCGCCGCCGTCACCGCCTTCGGGGCCGATGTCAACGACCCAGTCGGCGGTCTTGATGACCTCCAGATTATGCTCGATCACGATCACCGAATTACCGGAATCGACCAGGGCGTGCAGCACTTCCAGCAGCTTGCGCACATCCTCGAAATGCAGGCCAGTGGTCGGCTCGTCGAGGATGTAGAGCGTGCGGCCGGTGGCGCGCTTGGCCAGTTCCTTGGCCAGCTTCACCCGCTGTGCCTCGCCGCCCGACAGGGTGGTCGCAGGCTGCCCGACCTTGATGTAGCCGAGGCCGACCTGCATCAGGGTGTCCATCTTTTCCCGCACGGACGGCACGGCGGTGAAGAATTCCTGTGCTTCCTCCACCGTCATGTCGAGCACGTCGGAGATCGACTTGTTCTTGAACTTGATCTCCAGCGTTTCACGGTTGTAGCGCTTGCCCTTGCAGACGTCGCACTGGACGTAGACGTCCGGCAGGAAATGCATCTCGATCTTGATCAGGCCGTCGCCCTGGCAGGCCTCGCAGCGCCCGCCCTTGACGTTGAAGGAGAAACGGCCGGCCTTGTAGCCGCGCGCCTTGGCCTCCGGCAGGCCGGTGTACCAGTCCCGGATTGGTCCGAAGGCCCCGGTGTACGTCGCCGGGTTGGACCGTGGCGTGCGCCCGATGGGGGACTGGTCGATGTCGATGATCTTGTCCAGCCACTCCAGCCCGTCGATCCGCTCATGCGGGGCAGGGCCGGCCTTGGCATTGTGCAGCCGCCGCGCCACGGCCTTGTAGAGTGTCTCGATGGTCAGCGTCGACTTGCCCGATCCGGAAACGCCGGTGATGCAGGTGAAGGTGCCGAGCGGCAGGGTCACATTGACGTTGCGCAGGTTGTTGCCGCTGGCGCCGACGATGCGGATGAACCGGTCGCGATAGCCCTCCCGCCGTTTCGCCGGGACCGGCACCTGCTTCATGCCGGAGAGATACTGGCCGGTGATGCTCTTCGGGGCCTGCATCACCTTCTCCGGCGTGCCTTCCGCGATCAGTTCCCCGCCATGCATGCCTGCCAGCGGGCCGATGTCGATGACATGGTCGGCGGCCATGATGGCCTCCTCGTCATGCTCCACCACGATCACGGTATTGCCCAGGTCGCGCAGGTTCTTCAGCGTTTCCAGCAGGCGCGCGTTGTCGCGCTGGTGCAGCCCGATCGACGGTTCGTCGAGCACATAGAGCACGCCGGTCAGGCCCGACCCGATCTGGGAGGCGAGGCGGATGCGCTGGCTCTCGCCGCCCGACAGGGTGCCGGAGTTGCGCGAGAGGGTCAGATACTCCAGCCCGACATTGACCAGAAAGCCCAGACGCTCGTTGATTTCCTTCAGGATGCGACCGGCGATTTCCTGCTGCTTCGGCGTCAGCTTGCTGTTCAGGGCGTTGAACCAGTTGGCGGCTTCCAGGATGGAGAACCTGGCCGCGTGGCCGGCGTGAATGCCGTCGATCTTCACCGCCAGAGCTTCCGGTTTCAGGCGATGCCCCTCGCAGACCGAACAATGGGTAACCGCCTGGAAATGCTCGATCTCCTCCCGCATCCGCGCGGAATCGGTTTCCTTCCAGCGCCGTTCCAGGTTCCGCACCACACCTTCGAAGCTCTTGTTGGTGCTGTAGCTCCGCATGCCGTCGTCGTAGGTGAATTCGATGGTTTCATCGCCGGAACCGAACAGCAGCACGTCCTGCACGTTCTTCGGCAGTTCCTCCCAGGGCGTGCTCGACGACTGGCGGTAGTGGCGCAGGATGCTGTCCAGGGTCTGCAGGTAATAGGGACTGGTTGTCCTGGACCAGGGGGCAATCGCGCCGCCACGCACCGTCAGGGTCGTGTCGGGCACCACCAGGTCGGGATCGACATACATCTCCGTCCCCAGCCCGTCACAGGCCGGGCAGGCTCCGAAGGGATTGTTGAAGGAGAACAGGCGCGGTTCGATCTCGTCGATGGTGAAACCGGAAACCGGGCAGGCGAACTTGGCGGAGAAGATCGTCCGCTCGCCATCATCCGCATTTTCCGTCACCGCGATGCCGTCGGTCAGCGCCAGCGCCGTCTCCAGCGAATCGGCCAGGCGGGTGGCGATGTCGTCGCGCACCACGACGCGGTCCACCACCACGTCGATGTCATGTTTCAGCTTCTTGTCCAGCGTCGGCATGTCGTCGAGTTCGTACAGCTCGCCGTCCACCTTCACGCGCTGGAAGCCCTGTTTGCGCAGGTCACGGAACTCCTTGCGGTACTCGCCCTTGCGCCCGCGCACGATGGGGGCCAGCAGGTACAGCCGCGTCCCCTCCGGCATCGCCATGATGCGGTCAACCATCTGGCTGATGGTCTGGCTCTCGATGGGCAGGCCGGTGGCGGGGGAGTAGGGGATGCCGACCCGCGCCCACAGCAGGCGCATGTAGTCGTAGATCTCCGTCACCGTGCCGACGGTCGAGCGGGGGTTCTTCGACGTGGTCTTCTGCTCGATGGAGATCGCGGGGCTCAACCCCTCGATGCTGTCCATGTCGGGCTTCTGCATCAGTTCCAGGAACTGCCGCGCATAGGCGGACAGGCTCTCGACATAGCGCCGCTGCCCCTCCGCATAGATCGTGTCGAACGCCAGTGACGACTTGCCGGACCCGGACAGGCCGGTGATCACGACCAGCTGGTCGCGGGGGATATCGACGTCGATACCCTTCAGATTATGTTCCCGCGCCCCACGGACGCTGATCATCTTCTGCATCTACAAACCACCATTCCGGGGGAAGCGCCTGGCAGGGGCTGGGTCGCCCGTGCATTTCCTGAAACAGGAACATAGGGTGCACGCACCCCCAAGGCGAGTCCCCTGACGTCGCAGCCAGACTCTTCTGGCGACTCCCGAACCGCAGCGGCTATAAGGGCATGAATGGTTCGTGGCCTGTTCCATCCCTCTCCCCCTCCCGGCCACCCACGCAAGTATCCTGAAATGGGTGGGCGGGAGGGGGAGAGGGATGGAACAGGCAGACACAATATTTCGACGGAGCGGGGACATGGCAGGCAGCGTCAACAAGGTCATTCTGGTCGGCAATCTGGGGGCGGACCCGGAGGTGCGGCGGATGCCGGACGGCAATCCGGTGGTGAACCTGCGCATCGCGACCTCGGAGACCTGGCGCGACCGCAACAGCGGCGAACGCCGGGAGCGTACCGAGTGGCACCGCGTCGTGATCTTCAACGAGAACCTGGCCAAGGTCGCCGAGCAGTACCTGCGCAAGGGTGCCAAGGTGTTCATCGAAGGCCAGATCCAGACCCGCAAGTGGACCGACCAGCAGGGCCAGGACAAGTACAGCACCGAGATCGTGCTCAACCGCTTCCGCGGCGACCTGCAGATGCTCGACAGCCGCGGTGAAGGTGGCGGCGGTGGCGGCAGCTATGGCGGCGGTTCCGGTGGGGGCGGCGGCTACGGTGGTGGTTCCGGCGGCGGCGGCTCACGCGGCGGCAATGACCGTGGCGGCGACGATTTCGGTGGCGGCGGCAGCGACCTGGACGACGAGATCCCGTTCTGATCAGGCGGTCCGGGTGGCCATTGCGCCTCCCCGATTGACGACATTCGCAGTTGGGCATAGGGATAGCGCCCGGTCGGGCGGGTGATCCCGGCCAGGGGTCGTGCGCGCTGACGCGCGGCCCGTGCTGGGTGGAGGAGATTTGACGTGAGCCAGGCAAAGACGCTGTTCGACAAGATCTGGGATGCGCATGTCGTGGAGACGCGCGATGACGGGTCGGCGATCCTGTATATCGACCGGCACCTGGTGCATGAGGTCACCAGCCCGCAGGCGTTCGAGGGGCTGCGCAACACCGGGCGCAAGGTACGTCGGCCGGATGCGACCCTGGCCGTGGCCGACCACAACGTGCCCACCACCGATCGCTCCGCCGGTATCGCCGACGAGGAAAGCCGCATCCAGGTCGAGACGCTGGAGAAGAACTGCGCCGAATTCGGCGTGCCCTACTTCGGCATGGACGACATCCGCCAGGGCATCGTCCACATCATCGGGCCGGAGCAGGGCTTCACCCTGCCGGGCATGACCATTGTCTGTGGTGACAGCCACACCGCGACCCATGGCGCCTTCGGTGCGCTGGCCTTCGGCATCGGCACGTCGGAAGTGGAGCATGTGCTTGCCACCCAGTGCCTGCTGCAGCAGAAGTCGAAGAACATGCTGGTGAAGATCGAGGGCGATCTGAACCCAGGCGTCACCGCCAAGGATCTGGTGCTGGCCGTGATCGGCGTCGTCGGCACGGCGGGCGGCACGGGCTATGTCATCGAATATGCCGGTTCGGCCATCCGCGACCTGTCGATGGAAGGCCGCATGACCGTCTGCAACATGTCGATCGAGGCAGGCGCGCGCGCCGGTCTGATCGCCGCCGACGAGAAGACGTTCGACTACGTGAAGGGCAGGGCCATGGCGCCGAAGGCCGGTGGTTTCGAGCAGGCGGTGGAATACTGGAAGACCATGGTCTCCGACGAGGGCGCGCACTACGACAAGGTCATCGAACTGACCGCCGCCGACATCACGCCGCATGTCACCTGGGGCACCAGCCCCCAGGACGTGGCCCCGATCACCGCGCGGGTTCCCGACCCGGCGGATATCGAGGATGAGATCAAGCGCGACTCGCTGGTCCGGGCGCTGGCCTACATGGGCCTGCAGCCGGGTGTTAAGCTGACCGATGTGACCATCGACAAGGTCTTCATCGGATCCTGCACCAATGGCCGGATCGAGGATCTGCGCGCCGCCGCCGCCGTGGCGAAGGGGCGCAAGGTTGCCGCCAACGTGCATGCCATGATCGTTCCCGGCTCCGGCCTGGTGAAGGAGCAGGCGGAGCAGGAAGGGCTGGACAAGATCTTTGTCGAGGCCGGCTTCGACTGGCGGGAGCCGGGCTGCTCCATGTGCCTGGCGATGAACGCCGACCGGCTGGAACCGGGCGAGCGCTGCGCCTCCACCTCCAACCGCAACTTCGAGGGCCGTCAGGGGCGTGGCGGGCGCACCCATCTGGTCAGCCCCGGCATGGCAGCCGCAGCCGCGATCGCCGGCAAGCTGGCGGATGTGCGCGACCTCTGAGACTGTTTCATTCCTCGCCGATGACCTGGCAGGTTTGCCTGCGGGGGGCAGAACTGTGCAGGGCTGCCCCGACTGTCTGCTGTCCGACGTCTGTCACAATCCGCCCCTAGGTTCGGCCCTCGCCAGGATGCGGTATTGGCCGCATTGGTGAATTTCACATCTTCCAGGGGGATGAATCCATGAGACGTTTCGTGCTGGCGACAATGCTCGCCGTCGGACTGGGTGCAGGTGTGGCGGAGGCCGCTTCCGGCAAGCTGGTTGTCTATACATCGCAGCCCAACAAGGATGCCCAGCAGACCATGGACGTGTTCATGGCCGCCAACCCGGGCGTGGAAGTCGAGTGGGTCCGTGACGGCACCACCAAGATGATGGCGAAGCTGCGCGCGGAGTTCGCCGCCGGTGCGCCGCAGCCCGACATCCTGCTGATTGCCGACATGGTGACCATGGAAGGGCTGAAGCGGGAAGGCCGCCTGATGGCCCATTCCGGCGCGGATGTGGCCGCCTATGATCCGGCGCTGATGGACAAGGATCGTTTCTACTTCTCCACCAAGCTGATCACGACCGGCATCATGTACAACACCAGTGCACCGATGGTGCCTGAGTCGTACAAGGATCTGCTGAAACCGGAAGCGAAGGACCGCATTGCCATGCCGTCGCCGCTGACCTCCGGTGCTGCGACGATCCACATGGCCGCGCTGACCGCCAATCCCGACCTGGGCTGGGGCTATTACCAGGGACTGGCTGACCAGGGCGCCAACCCGAAGGGCGGCAACGGCGGCACATACAAGGCCATCGCCGGTGGCGAGAAGCTGTATGGTTTCGTCGTGGACTTCCTGCCGATCCGCAACAGGCTGCAGGGTGCGCCGGTCGCGTTCGTCTTCCCTAAGGAAGGTGTCTCTGCGGTGACCGAGCCGGTCGCGATCCTGTCCACGGCGAAGAATCCCGAAGCAGCAAAGGCCTTCGTCGATTTCCTGCTTTCACCGGCAGGCCAGCAGATGGCCGCGGACCAGGGCTACCTGGCGGCCCATCCCGCGATTGCACCGCCCGAGGGCTTCCCGGCCCGTGACCAGATCAGGCTGATGGACTTCGATCCTTCCGACGCGCTTGAGAATGCTGATCGCTATCGCCTGAAGTTCGAGGATATCTTCGGCGGGTGAGCCTTGACCTGAGACCGAGAGTTCCCGGCGTGTCACGTCCGGGCCAACAGAACCGGAGCGGCGAGGGGATGACCCTCGCCGCTCTTCTGCTGTTGGGGGGGCTGATCTGCGGCACACCACTGTTGATGATCCTGCTGGAAGGGGTGGCTCCGACAGGCAGGCTCTCACTGGTGCCGCTGCTGGAAACGCTGCAAGGGCGGTCGGTGCAGCGGGCACTTTGGCATTCGTTCGAAACGAGCTTGCTGTCCGCCCTTCTCGCCCTTGTCTACGGGACCGTCCTGGCCTGCCTGGTGGGCCTGACCGATGCGCGGGCTCGGGGCTTCTTCATCTTCCTGGTCCTCTTGCCGATGATGATACCGCCCCATGTTACCGCCATCGCCTGGATCCAGGCACTTGGCCCCGGCAGTGCATTGCTGCTCTGGCTCGGCATCGCCCCCGAGATCGGAACGACGCACCCCCTGTATTCCCGTGAGGGTATCGTGGCCCTGCTGGCAATACAGCACGGGCCACTCGTGCTTCTTGTCATGCTTGCCGCCCTGCGCAGCTTGCCGGGTGAACTGTCGGATGCATCTCGGGTCTTTGGTGCCAACGTCTGGCTGATGCTGCGTCGTATCGTGCTGCCGCTGCTGCTGCCGAACATGATTGCGGCCTTCGCGCTGGCCTTCGTCTCCGCGCTGGGAAACTTCGGCATCCAGGCGCTGCTGGGCATTCCTGCCCGATACACCACGCTGCCAGTGCTGATCTGGCGGCGAATGTCGAGTTTCGGTCCCGAGATGCTGACCAATGTTTCGATGATTTCCATGATTGTCGGTCTGATGGCGATCACGGCAGTCGGGTTGCAGGCGCATCTGCAGCGGCGCGGCCATGCCCAGCTTATCGGCCTGCCGCAGAGAAGCCTCGGTTTCAGGCTGGGGCGCTGGCGGTTGCTGGTCGAACTTGTCCTGCTGGTGCTGGTCTGCGGCGTCCTGGTGCTGCCCATGCTGTCGTTGCTGGCAACGGCATTGACACCGACCTATGGCGTCCGGCTCACGCTGTCGACCCTGACCGGTGCCAACTTCGAAGAGATATTGCTCACCCAGTCCGTCACCCTGCGCGCCTTCATGAATTCGACCCTGATCGCAGGACTGGCGGCCGTGATGCTGGCGGCCTACTCAGTCGGAATCGGGTTTTTCCTGATCCGAAGACGCGGGGTGGCGCGGCGCGCGGCAACGTCCATTAGCGGTCTGGCCGATGTCAGCTACGCCCTGCCGGGCCTGGTGATCTCGATTGCCTGCATCCTGGCCTTCATCCGTCCCCTGCCGCTGATCGAGATGTCGATCTACAACACCCTGCTGATCATCCTGGTGGCCTATCTTGCCGCCTTCCTCTCGGTCGCGCTGAAACCGGTCGCCGCCGCCTACCTGCAGATCGACCCGAGCCTGGATGATGCGGCCCGGGTGGCCGGTGCCAGGTTCGGACGGCGGCTGTTCCGCATTTTCCTGCCGCTGGTGGCTCCGGCGGCAGCTTCAGGTGCGATCCTGGTCTTCCTCACGGCCTACAACGAGGTCACGGTGTCTGCCCTGCTCTGGTCGACGGGCAACGAAACGATCGGCACGACGATCTTCAACTACGAGGACGGCGGCTACACCACGCTGGCAGCAGCCATGTCGGTTGTCACGGTTCTTGCCACGATCATGCTGATGCTGGTGCTGGATATCGCAGGCCGACGTGCGCCGCCGGGCGTCGTGCCCTGGCGCGACTGACACGGATGGCGAAACGGCAAATGCTAGGCCTGCTCAGGAAGGACCCAGGCTTTTCGAATGCTGACCGGCAGGGTATCGCCCAGCCGGGCGGGACTGTCGAGGTTCAGGACCAGTGAATGTGAGGTGCCTGAAACGACAGCCTGACATTCCCAGTGACCACCCCGGTAGGTCACGCTCTCGACCCGGACCGGGCTTCCGGCCTCACCATCAATGCTCAGCCACTCGGGCCGCAGCAGGACCTGTTCGGCGGTAGTGCTGCTTTCTGCTCCCTTGCCGGTGACGGGCAGGGACCAGGGACCGAACCGGAGATCGTCGTCACTGCTCCGGATTGCTGCGACGATGGCCCCGGTCCCGACGAATCCTGCAACGAAGGCGTTGCGGGGCCGGGCATAGAGTTCGTCCGGGGTTGCCACCTGTTCGAACCGGCCCCTGTTCATCACCGCGATCCGATCAGCCAGCGCCATGGCTTCCCGCTGGTCGTGGGTGATGTAGAGCGTGGTGGCCCCTGTCGTCCGATGAAAGTCCCGCAGTTCATGCTCCATGGTGCCGCGCAGATGCGGGTCCAGGTTGGCCAGGGGCTCGTCCATCAGGACGACCCCGGCCTGGCTGGCGAGGCAGCGCGCCAGGGCAACCCGCTGGCGCTGCCCACCCGACAGATCGGCAGGGAGACGCTCGGCGAAGGGAACCAGCGCCACGGTCTCCAGGTGGGTTCGGGCCTGCCGTTCGGCGTCGGCTCGCCGCGCCCCCCTGGCTTCGAGTGGAAAGGCAACGTTGCGGAGTACGTCCATGTGCGGCCAGAGCGCATAGGACTGGAATACGACGCCGACGCCCCGTGCTTCCGGTGCCAGATGCAGATCCGGTCCTGCGACCTGCTTTCCCGACAGGCCCACTGTCCCGGAATCAAGCTCTTCCAGCCCGGCGATGAGACGAAGGAGCGTGGACTTTCCGCAGCCCGACGGGCCAAGCACGACAAAGAACTCCCCTTCCGCGACACCGGCGGAAAGGTGATCGACGGCGGCCTCGGTACCGAACCGCTTCGTCACATCCATCAGCTCTATCGACACGTGTCAGTTTCTCCGGGTCCAGGGTCCGCGGAGGCTGCGAACGTCAACAGGAATCAACCATTGAATGTGCACGACTTCGATTGCATGCGCATGACGTATTGCGGGCCGGCGGCTAGCACATTTCCGGGCTCAGCAACCCCTCCTCGCAGGCCTTGATCTGCAGGGCGAGATAGCGTGAGAAGATGCGGCACTGGGCCAGGCTGCCGGCGGTGAACCAGAGGCCGGGCTGAGGCGTGCGGCACCACATGTTGCGCAACTCGCCCCCGTCGTTGAAACCCCAGACCGGGCCGATGCGATCCGCGATTCGGTCGTTCAGCCAGGTGCGCACGGTCTCCTGCTGGTTCAGGTAACCGGTGGCGAGCACGATCAGGTCGGCGGCGTGTGTCGTGCCGTCGTCCAGCACTGCGCCGGCCTCATTGAAACACTCGATGTTCTCGTCATGCAGCAGGCCGATATCGCCGCTGACGATCAGGTCCGAACAGCCGACATTGAAGTAATAGCCGCCGCCGCGCTGCATGTACTTCATCTGGAACCCGGTCTCGCCCTCCCCGAAGTCCAGCTTGAAGCCACGCGCCTCCAGCCCTGCCAGAAGCTCGGCATCGACCCGTTTCATCTCGGCGGTGGAGAGCTGGTACGACCGGCGCAGCACGGGGAAGGGGAAGGATGCCGCGAGCAGGTCACAGTCGTCCAGCGGCGGTCCCTCGTCATACAGCGCATAGACCTTCTGCGCCTCCGCCAGGCTGACGATGTAGCTCGGGTTGCGCTGGACCATGGTCACGTCCGCGCCGCTGGCCTGCAGGTCCTGGGCGACGTCATGGGCGCTGTTGCCGGTGCCGATGACCAGCGCCCGCTTGCCCTTCCAGCCCTTGCCATCGGTATAGCTGCCGGAATGCATGACCGTGCCCTGGAAGCTGTCCAGTCCGGGCAGGTCGGGGATGACGGGGATGGCGCTGACACCGGTGGCGAAGATGACGTGACGCGGGCGCACCACGCGCTTCGTCCCGTCCCCGCTCTCCAGGTTCAGGGTCCAGGTGCCGGTTGCCGCATCATGGTCGCCACCGACAAGGGCCGTATCCGTCCAGCAATTGAGCTCCATCGCCTCGACATAGAACTCGAACCAGTTCGCCAGCATGTCCTTCGGGATATAGACCGGCCAGGTTGGCGGAAACGGCATGTAGGGCAGATGGTTGACGTAGACTTCGTTGTGCAGGGTCAGGGAATGGTAACGGCTGCGCCAGTTGTCACCGACCCGCTGGTTCTTCTCGACCAGCAGGGTATCGACGCCCAGGGCGTTCAGCCTTGCGGCAATGGCCAGTCCGGCCTGTCCGGCCCCGACCACGACAACAGCGGGTTCGCGGTCCGCATAGGCGCGGGCACGGTCGCGATGATCCTGCCAGTTGGCACCACCGAACTCCCGCGCAAAGGCATCGCCACCCGCCCGTGCCGCACTGAGCCGTTCGGGATGTTCCTTCAGCCCGTGCAGGGCGGTCATCAGGGTCCAGGCGCGCAGGTCGCCGGAGCCATCAGGGTCAGGCACCAGCCGAACCACCCCCTGTCCCTGACCGACGGCGGTGCGGAAGTCGAAGAGCACCTCCAGCGATTCCTGACCGGCACGTTTCACCCTGCGGGGCGGTGTCCGGTCCTTCGCAAGGCTGAAATTCGACGGTCTCACCGCGTCTAGACGGCGTGCCAGCTCTTCGCGAATGGCCGCCGTGCCGCTGAACGTGCGGATGTGCCAGGTGAAGGCAAGGATGTCGCGCCAGTGCCCCTCTTCGAGAAACAGGCTTGCCGCCGCGCCCGCGTCCTGCCGCGACAGCGCGTCGCCAAAGGCTTCGAGCCAGGCAACGGCTGCCGCCGCGTCGGACTTGGCGGATGCGGCGGCAGCGCTGTCAGGCATTGACGTCGACAATGACGCGGCCACGTACCTGACCCGCCAGGATCTGCGGCGCAAGCTCCAGCACCTTCGCCAGCGGAACCTCTTCGGCCATGCTGTCCAGCTTGTCCTTCGGCAGGTCCGTGCCCATGCGGGTCCAGGCCTCCTGTCGCGCGGCCATCGGGGCGAAGACGCTGTCCACACCGGCAAGGGTCACACCGCGCAGGATGAAGGGCAGCACCGTGGTCGGCAGGTCCGGACCGCCAGCCAGGCCGCAGGCCGCGACGGCTCCGCCGTAGTTGGTCTGGGCCAGGGCATTGGCGAGGGTGGTGGACCCGACCGTGTCCACGACACCGGCCCAGCGCGGCTTCTGGAACGGCTTCCCGGCTTCGGACAGCGTGTTGCGGTCGATCATCTCCGACGCGCCCAGCCCCCGCAGGTAGTCATGTGTTTCCGCACGACCGGTGGAGGCAACAACCGTGTAGCCGAGCTTGGCCAGGATCGCGACGGCGACAGACCCGACACCACCGGCGGCACCGGTCACCAGGATCGCGCCGTCCTTCGGCGTGACGTCGTTCTTCTCCAGCGCCAGCACGCAGAGCATGGCGGTATAGCCCGCGGTGCCGATGGCCATTGCCTGCTTCATGTCGATGCCATCCGGCAGCTTCACCAGCATGTCGGCGCGCACCCGGGCCTTCTGCGCATAGCCACCGGAATGCGACTGGGACAGGCCATAGCCATTCAGGACGACCTTGTCGCCGGGCTTGAAGTCAGCGCTCTCGGACGAGGCGACGGTACCCGCGAAGTCGATGCCGCAGACCATGGGAAAGCTCTCGCAGACCTTGCCCTTGCCGGTGACCGCCAGCCCGTCCTTGTAGTTCAGCGTCGAGTAGGCAACATCGACGACGACGTCACCGGCCGAAAGGTCGTCCAGCGTGATGTCGCGGATTTCGCTGCTGTACCCTGCGTCCGTCTTGTTGGCGACCAGCGCCTTGAACGTACCGCTCATGATTGTTTCCCCCGGCAATTGCGTTGCATGAATCCAGATGCGCCAGTCGTAACAGAAGCGACAGGCTCAGGTCAGGGGCTTTTTTCAGGGGGCGGGGCTGCTCACAAGCTGGGCCAGCGCGGCGTGATAGGTCTCGATAACCCTGGCACGCCGTTCGGCGCCGGAGCGGGCGAAGTGCTCCAGCATCACCCCCGCATTGACCTCCATGACCCTGTGCTGATTGTCCGCCGTGCGGGCCACATCGACACTGCCGAAGCGCAGGTTGAGAGCTGCTGCTGCGGCAAGGGCGACACCGTGACCGTCGGCGTCCGTGGACAATTCGGTAATGCCGCCACCCTGTCCGAGGTTGTGCCGCCACCCCACAGGCAGGCGCTCGCCGGCCTGCGGCACCCGGTCGAGTTCTTCGGTCTCCAGGTCTTCCAGCCAGGCGCCGAGGGACGGTCCCATTTCCGGCGTCATGGCCTGTGCGACCAGGGCCCGGACGGATGAAACACCATCACCGGCGAGGGTCGGGACCGTCTTGGCGTAGGCCAGTCGCACGGTTCCATCCAGCACCACGAAGCGGGATTCCCGTGTGATCTCCGTCCAGGGGCTGAGGGCGATGGAGCGTTCGGTCCGGAAAAGGTCGTGCGCCACCCGCTCCAGCTCCAGCGGGGTGCGCACCCGATGCACGCCCTTGCCGCTGGTGCCTTCGTTGCCCTTCAGCACCACATCCGCACCGGCAGCAGCGAAGGCCTTACGCAGGCTGTCCCAGTTGCCGGAACCACGCGTGAAGACATGCAGGTCCGGGTTCAGGAACAGCCGGTGCGGGATGTGGTCGATGTTCTCTGCCGCCAGCATGTCGGCGGTCGCGGCCTTGTCGTTGGCGATGCGCAGGGTGGTGGCGCTGTTCAGGCCGATGTCATAGCCCAGCAGGGGAAAGCGGCGGCCATCGCCGGTCTTCAGGATCAACAGCCAATCGTGGGACAGTGCCTGCACCGACATGCCCTGCGCGGTCGCGAAGTCACGGACCGCCGCAACGAAGACCCGGTCGTCGTTGCGGATGGCCATGTCGATCAGAATCCCGGGATCAGTCGGAGTTGAGCAGAACCTGTCGCAGGGTCTTCATTTCCTCCAGCGCGCGGCCCGTGCCCATGGCAACGCAGGACAGTGGCTCATCGGCGATGGAGACCGGCAGGCCGGTCGCATGGCGCAGCACATAGTCCAGATTGCCCAGCAGTGCCCCGCCGCCGGTCAGCACGATACCCTTGTCGACGATGTCGGCGGCCAGTTCCGGCGCAGTGTGCTCCAGCGCGACCTTGCAGGCCTCGATGATCGCACCCACCGGCTCGGCCAGGCTCTCGGCGATCTGGCGCTGGGAAATGATCAGCTCCTTCGGCACGCCGTTCATCAGGTCGCGGCCCTTGATCTCCATGGTGGAGCCATCGCCCTCATCCGGCGGGCAGGCGGACCCGATTTCCTTCTTGATCCGCTCCGCCGAGCTTTCGCCGACCAGCAGGTTATGGTTGCGGCGAATGTAGGCGATGATCGCCTCGTCCATCTTGTCGCCACCAACGCGGACGGAGCGCGAATAGACGATGCCGCGCAGCGACAGCACCGCGACCTCCGTCGTGCCGCCGCCGATGTCGACGACCATGGAACCTGTCGGTTCGGTCACCGGCAGATTGGCACCGATCGCGGCGGCCATCGGCTCCTCGATCAGGAACACCTGACGTGCCCCGGCGGATTCGGCCGATTCCATGATCGCGCGCCGCTCGACCTCCGTGGAGCCGGAGGGAACGCAGATGATCACGCGCGGGCTGGCGAAGCTGCGGCGGTTATGCACCTTGCGGATGAAGTGCTTGATCATGTCCTCGGCGACGTCGAAATCGGCGATGACACCGTCGCGCAGCGGGCGAATGGCCTCGATGTTGCCAGGTGTGCGGCCCAGCATCAGCTTGGCCTCGTCCCCGACCGCAAGCACGTGCCGCTTGCCCTTGATGGTGGTGATCGCGACCACCGATGGTTCGTTCAGGACGATGCCCCGACCCTTGACGTAAACCAGCGTGTTCGCTGTACCAAGGTCGATCGCCATGTCGGCGGAGAGCCAGCCAAAGAGATTAGCGAACATGTTGTATGAACCGGTCCTGAATGTATCTGTTGTCGGGCTGTCCGCCTGACGGGATATTGCGTGGCCCTTTTGTTGCGCAAGCCGCATGATCGCGCAACCGGTTTCCGGGGCTGATGCCCTGTCGACCGCAGAATCACCGCGTGGGTTGTGCTGGTAGGCCCTGATTGTGGCAGGAAACAGGCACGTGCCCGTTCAGCAGGTCGGAACCTCGACGTAGGAACTGGAAACGGTGCCGCTTTCCTTGCGCAGGTTCCTGAACAGGGCATCCAGCATCGGCCCGATCAGCGCCGCCATCTGGCCGCAGGATCCCTGCGTCGATACTTCACCCTCGAATGCAGGTTTGCCCGTCTCCCGCTCCGTGAGCGTCAGGCTGACGATGGCGGGCCAGAGCGTATAGGGAAAGCGATCGACACGGTCGCCGCGATAGATGCGTTCTGTCTCCACCACCTGGTCGCCGTTCTGCAGCGTCACCAGTCGGCGGCGGACGAGGTATTCCGGCGTCCGCACGACATGCTCGCGTTCGATGCCTTCCTGAACCTCCGCCGTCATGCTGGCAACGAAACGCGCCGTCGCGGCGTCATCGACGATGCTGAAACCTGCGGATCTGAGGCGCTGGGCCAGGGCTTTTTCGAAGTCCGCAGTGCGCAGGCTTTCGTCACTGCTCGCGATAGCGACCGTACTGCCCGCCACCGCAAGGCTGTTAATGCGATTGTGCTGGGTGACGGAAACGGGTTGGGTCGGCGTGCAGGCCACCGTGAGAATGGCCAGCAGAACCAGCAGCGTCAGGGCGTGAATGGGGCCGTGTGTCTTCATGCCGTCAAGCATGCCCCCGCTTCCGGTGTCAGGCCATAGCCCGGGCGATCACAATGCGGCCCTGAACAGGAAAAGTGATCGCGGCAGCGCATGCCCGGGCCGGTTCGCGGGCAATCTATGTCAGACGCCGGCGCCGGGTGCGGGCCAGACGTATTCCGTCGCGCATGTTGAGTGCCAGCAGGGTGATGTTCGTGCAGCCACCAACCAGTTCGACGGCCTGCACCAGATAGAACAGGGTATCGAGTTCATGCCTCTGCGCCTTGCATGACAGGAACAGCGCCGACGGGATCAGGATCAGGACGCCATTGGCGGCGATGAAGGGCATCCGTTTCCGTTTGCGGATCGCCAGCGGTCCCCGGTGCTGCATCGAGAGCCGGAAGCCCGACAGGGAGGCCGCCGCCAGCGCCGGAACAAGGATCAGAAAGCCCCACGGAATCAGGGTCTTGACCGTGATCACCGTCGCCGGTGAGCCAAGAAGCTCCGACCAGACCGTAGCCAGCCAGAAGGTCACGATTGTTGCCAGGGCGGTCGTGCCCGCGATCGGATGGATGATCTTGTACATCTGTTGTCTCCCATGATGAATAGCAGGCTATATATTATTGCATAGCGGGCTATTCAAATGTCATCCTGCACCATGGATTTCGCGAAGGACCAATCGGCCGGCTATCTGGTCAACCATGTGGCGCGCCTCTTCGAGCAGGGTCTCAAGAGACGGATCAGGCCGTTGGGGCTCAGTCCCGGCACCTTTCCCGCGCTGCTGGAACTCTGGGAACATGACGGGCTGACGCAGAAGGAGCTGGTGATCCGGCTCGACATCGAACAGCCGACAATGGCCAACACGCTTGCGCGGATGGAGCGCGACGGCCTGGTGATCCGCAAGAAGGACGACTCAGACGGACGGGTTCAGCGGATCTGGTTGACGGATCGGGCGCGGGAGCTGCAGCGCCCGGCTGTCGCGGCGGCGATGGCGGAGAACGCCGATGCCATGGCAAGTCTTGCCGACCACGAACGCGAGCTGTTCGTG
Organism: Kordiimonadales bacterium IMCC3096; assembly: GCA_016865035.1. Taxonomy (GTDB): domain Bacteria; phylum Pseudomonadota; class Alphaproteobacteria; order Minwuiales; family Minwuiaceae; genus Minwuia. The sequence goes on along the minus strand of CP018227.1, from coordinate 324,641 downwards.
GCTCTGATGCGCAAGATCATCAAGGCCCGGTCAGGATCAGGTTCCCGGCGATGAACCTGCAGGCGACCATCGACAACCGCTGTTGATTCAGATCAGCCCTGCGAGCGGGCTGGACGGATCGGCATACTTCTTCCGCGGCATCCGGCCTGCCAGATAGGCCAGTCGTCCGGCCTGCACCGCATGCTTCATGGCCCGGGCCATCATGATCGGGTCCTTGGCCTCCGCGATTGCGGTGTTCATCAGGACGCCGTCACAGCCCAGTTCCATTGCGATGGCTGCGTCCGACGCGGTGCCCACCCCCGCATCCACCAGCACCGGCACCTTTGCCTCCTCCACGATCAGGCGGATGTTGACCGGATTCTGGATGCCGAGACCGGACCCGATAGGGGCACCGAGCGGCATGATCGCGCAGCAGCCCATTTCCTCCAGCCGCTTGGCCTGGATCGGATCGTCGGAGCAATAGACCATGACCTCGAAACCCTCCGCCAGCAGCTTCTCTGCGGCGCGAATGGTCTCCGGCATGTTGGGGTAGAGCGTCTTCTGGTCGCCCAGAACCTCCAGCTTCACCAGATCCCAGCCGCCGGCCTCGCGCGCCAGCCGCAGCGTGCGCACGGCATCCTCTGCCGTGAAGCAACCCGCCGTGTTGGGCAGATAGGTCAACTTCGTCGGATCGATGAAATCCACCAGCATCGGCTGGTCGGGATCGGTGACGTTGACCCGCCGGACAGCGACCGTGACGATCTCCGCCCCCGCAGCCTCCACCGCGCGGGCATTCTGTTCATAGTCCTTGTACTTGCCGGTGCCGACCAGCAGACGCGACCGGAATGTCCGGCCGGCGACGACGAAGGTGTCTTCGGATGTATCCACACCGCCGGGTGCCGCATCATCCCCACCGCCGATGAAGTGGACGATTTCAACTTCATCCTCTTCCTCCAGCTGGGTCCGGTCGTAGGCGGACTTGGCCACGATCTCCAGGTTCACCTCGACCGCGACCTTGCGCGAATCGACCCGCATCCGGTTCAGAAGCTCCCGCACCGTGGTGCCTTCCTCAACGATCTGCTGCTTGCCATTGACGGAGATACGCATGTGGCCGGGTCCTCTCGGGATGGGTGACTTTCGCCATGCCCTAGCGTGCGCGTGTGGCATCGGGCATGTCGGCAGTGGTTTCGCGCTACCGGGAAACGAACTATAACCACGGCAGATATATGGCAACAGGGGCTTGCACCAACACCATGCGTGAATCACTTCTTATCCTCAACGGGCCGAACCTCAACCTGCTCGGTACCCGTCAGCCTGAGGTTTACGGGCGAGAGACGCTTGGTGATATCGAGGCCCATTGCACCCAGGTGGGGCAGGGATTCGGGATCGGGATCGACTTCCGGCAATCGAATCACGAGGGCGAGATCGTCGACTGGATTCACGAGGCGCGGACGAAGCATGCGGGCATCATCATCAATCCCGGTGCCTATTCGCATACCTCCGTGGCGATTCTCGATGCCCTGCTGTCGGTAGACCTGCCAACGGTGGAGGTTCACCTGTCGAACATTCACCAGCGGGAGGATTTCCGGCATCATTCATATGTCAGTCGCGCCGCGAAAGGCGTGATCTGCGGGTTCGGGTCGCTGGGATATATCCTTGCACTTCAGGCACTCGCAGCCGAGATAAAGTCCAGGAACCAACAGGCAATGGCGTAAGCATGACCAAACTCAAGGTGGACGTGGACACGGTACGGGAACTGGCGAACTTGCTCGTCGATACCGGCCTGACCGAAATCGAGATCGAACAGGACGACATCAAGCTGCGTCTGGAACGCAAGGTACAGCAGACCGTCGTGGCCTCTGTACCTGCACCGGCCCCGGCTGCGCAGGCCGCGCCCGCTGCCGCGCCCGGCACGCCTGCCGCCGCCCCTTCGGCGGCGGATGCCCATCCGGGTTCGACGGAAGTGCTCTCGCCCATGGTCGGCACGGCCTATGTCGCGCCGGAACCGGGGGCGCCCAACTTCGTCAAGGTCGGCGACACGGTGACCCAGGGCCAGACCCTGCTGATCATCGAGGCGATGAAGACCATGAACCCCGTACCGGCACCGAAGGCCGGCAAGGTGGTGGCCGTGCTGATCGAGAACGAACAGCCGGTCGAGTACGAACAGCCCCTGTTCCTGATACAGTGACGGGACGGTAGCAGGCGCATGTTCGAGAAGGTCCTGATTGCCAACCGCGGCGAGATCGCGCTTCGCATCCATCGTGCCTGTCATGAGATGGGCATCCGCACCGTTGCGGTGCATTCAACAGCGGACGCGGAGGCGATGCATGTCCGGCTGGCGGACGAATCCGTCTGCATCGGACCGGCCAATCCACAGCTCAGCTATCTGAACATCCCGGCGCTGATCTCGGCCGCCGAGATCACCGGCGCGGATGCGGTGCATCCGGGTTACGGCTTCCTGTCGGAGAATGCCCGGTTTGCGGAGATCGTGGAGGCGCACGGTATCGCCTTCATCGGCCCGACGCCGGAACATATCCGCCTGATGGGTGACAAGATCGCGGCAAAGCAGACCATGATCCGTCTCGGCGTTCCCGTGGTGCCCGGCACGGAGGGTGCGCTGGAGGATATCGAATCCGCGAAGGCGTCGGCCCGGGAGATCGGGTACCCGGTGCTGTGCAAGGCCGCCGCCGGTGGCGGTGGTCGCGGCATGATCGTGGTGGAGCGGGAAGAGGATCTGGAAGCATCCCTGTCGCAGGCGCGCGGCGAGGCCAAGCACGCCTTCGGCGACGACACCATGTACATGGAGAAGTACCTGCCCTCCCCGCGCCATATCGAGGTGCAGGTCTTCGGCGACGGGCAGGGGCATGCGGTGCATCTGGGGGAGCGAGACTGTTCCATTCAACGTCGCCATCAAAAGGTGGTGGAGGAAGCGCCGTCGCCCGCCCTGAATGCCGATCAGCGCAAGCAGATCGGCAATGTGGTTGCCGACGCGATTTCGGAAATGAACTACCGGGGTGCGGGGACCATCGAGTTCCTGTACCAGGACGGTAGCTTCTATTTCATCGAGATGAACACGCGCCTGCAGGTGGAACATCCGGTGACCGAGGCGATCACCGGCATCGATCTGGTGCGCGAACAGATTCGGGTCGCGTCCGGCATCCCGCTCAGCATGAAGCAGTCGGATGTCGAGTTCACCGGCCATGCCATGGAATGCCGGATCAACGCGGAGAACCCGGCAACCTTCGCGCCCGCACCCGGCCTGCTGCAGGGCTATCACGCCCCTGGTGGCCTGGGCGTGCGGGTCGATTCCGCGCTTTACGACGGTTATCGGGTGCCTCCGAACTACGACAGCCTGATTTCCAAGCTGGTCGTCTATGGCCGGACGCGGAACGAGTGCCTGATGCGGCTGCGGCGCTGCCTGGACGAGTATGTCATTGGCGGCATCAAGACGACCATCCCGCTGCATCTCGCCCTGATCGACGATCCGACCTTCATCGACGGTGACTACGACATCCACTGGCTGGAAAAGAATCTGGACCGGCTGGTGGCGAAGTTCTGAACGGCCTCCTCCGGTGAGCGACCGGCTTTCGCCTGGTCTGCTGGTACAGGCCTATTCGCGCGGTCTGTTCCCCATGGCGGAAAGCCGTGACGACTCGCAGCTCTTCTGGGTCGACCCGGAGGAGCGCGGCGTGCTGCCGATCGAGGGGTTCCACGTGCCGAAGCGGCTGCGGCGCACCGTGCGGCAGGACCGGTTCCGCATCACCCACGACCTGGCGTTCGAACAGGTGATCACCGCCTGTTCCGAGCTGGATCACCGGCGCGGACGCTTTGACAGCTGGATCAATGTCGAGATCGTGCGCGCCTATGCCGAACTGTTCCGGCTTGGCCATGCCCATAGCATCGAGTGCTGGCAGGAAGGCAAGATCGTCGGCGGCCTGTATGGCGTGTCCATTGGCGCGGCGTTCTTTGGCGAGAGCATGTTCAGCGCAGCCACCGATGCCAGCAAGGTCGCGCTGGTGCATCTGGTGGCGCGGCTCCGGGCAGGGGGCTACATCCTGCTCGACAGCCAGTTCGTCAACGACCACCTGAAGCAGTTCCATATCGAGTCGGTGCCGAAGCCGGAGTACCTGAAGCGGTTGCAGGCGGCGCTGCCGCTGGTCGCGGACTTCGAGAAAGTACCCATGGGAACGGACGGCGCAACGATGCTGCGTCTGCTGACCGATCCGGCCTAGTACGGCTCACTGCTTGATTGCATCACCGGCCCACTCCAACACGTGACGGCTCGATCCGGGCGACTCAGTCGGACCTGGAGCCGTCGAGGAACATCTGGCGCAGGGCGTCCGCTGCGGCGCCAGGGGTGGTGGTGCCGTCCATCACCTGCCGCTCCCATTCCGGCAGGGCGCGGGCGACACCGGCGTCCGCCATCAGCGCCTGAACCAGGCTGTCGGTCAGTTCCTGCCACATCCATGACCGGGCCTGTTCCGCCCGAAGGGTCTCCAGCGCCCCGGCGGCGGTCATGTCATCGCGGAACTTCGTGATGTCGCGCCAGACCTCGGGAATGCCATTGCCCTCGACGGCGGAGGCCATGCGCACGCGCGGCGACCAGTGCGGCGTCTTCGGTCGCATCAGACCCAGCGCGCCGCGATATTCGGTTGCCGCCCTGCGGGCTGCGGGCAGCAGGTCACCGTCGGCCTTGTTGATGATCACCAGATCGGCCAGTTCCATCACGCCACGCTTGATGCCCTGCAATTCGTCCCCGCCCCCGGGCGCGAGCAGCAGGCAGAAGATGTCCACCATCTCTGCGACCGTGGTCTCCGACTGTCCGACACCGACGGTCTCCACCAGGATGACGTCGAATCCGGCAGCCTCCGCCAGCAGCATGGTTTCCCGCGTGCGCCGGGCGACACCGCCGAGCGTGCCGCCGGACGGGGAGGGGCGGATGAAGGCGTTCGGGTCGCGGGCCAGATGCTCCATGCGGGTCTTGTCGCCCAGGATCGAACCGCCGGTACGCTTGGAGGACGGATCGACCGCCAGAACCGCAACCTTCAGGTCCTGCGCTGTCAGGTGCTGGCCAAAGGCCTCGATGAAGGTGGACTTGCCGACACCGGGGGTGCCGGAGATGCCGACACGGACGGCATTGCCGCTGCTGGTCACGATCTTTTCCAGCAGGATCTTCGCCTGCTCCCGGTGATCGGCCCGACTGGATTCCACCAGCGTGATCCCACGGGCGAGCGCCCGCCGCTGGCCCGCCAGAATCCGATCCGCCATGTCCTGCAGCTTGTCTGTCATCACTCAGGCCTTCACGCCGGCAAAGGGAAGGGGGTCCGCATCCGCATCCAGTGGCCAGCGAGCCCGTGCCCCCACATCCAGAGAGTCCGTCGAGCCTGCCAGCAGCCGCTCGACGCCGGCCCACGCCACCATGGCCCCATTGTCAGTGCAGAGTGCGATGGGCGGGGCGATCATGGGCAGGTCACGGTCTGCCGCGGTCTCCGTCAGCCGTGCCCGGAGCATCCGGTTGGCCGCGACCCCGCCCGCGATCACCAGCCCGGTCGGTGCGGTGCCGGACGCCCGGCAATGGTCGATGGCGCGCCCGATCCGATCCTCCAGCACGTCGGCGACCGCAGCCTGGAATCCGGCGCAGAGGTCGGCCAGATCGTGCCGGGTCGGGGGTTGCTCAAGTTCTGACGCGGCCTTGCGGACCGCCGTCTTGAGACCGGAGAAGGAGAAATCCATGTGGTCGCGTCCGCGCATCGGTCGCGGCAGCGCGAACCGCGCCGGATCGCCGCCCTGCGCCATCTTCTCCACCGCCGGACCGCCCGGAAACCCGAGGTCCAGCAGCTTGGCCGTCTTGTCGAACGCCTCCCCCACCGCATCGTCGATGGTGGAGCCGAGACGGCGATAGTCGCCGACGCCCCTGACCAGCAGGATCTGGCAATGGCCGCCCGAAACCAGCAGCAGAAGGTAGGGAAAGGCGATATCCGACGTCATCCGCACGGTCAGCGCATGCGCTTCCAGATGGTTGACCGCGATCAGCGGCTTGCCTGTGGCCAGCGCCAGGGCCTTCGCGGTGGTGAGGCCGACGATGACGCCACCGATGAGGCCCGGACCTGCGGTCGCGGCAATGGCGTCCACGTCGCCGAGCCGGATACCGGATTCATCCAGGCAACGCGCGACGATCCCGTCCAGCTTCTCGACATGGGCGCGGGCCGCGATTTCCGGGACCACGCCAGCGAAGGGGCGATGCGCCTCTACCTGGCTGTGGACGATGTTCGCCAGTATCCGCTTGTCCGATGTCACGACGGCGGCGGCGGTCTCGTCACAGCTTGTCTCGATCCCGAGGACGATGCTCACGTCTGTGCTCCTGCTGGCCTGTCTGATGCCGACCGCCGACAGGCGGCCATGGACAGGCAGTCCATGCTGGTCAATGTTCTGGTCTCCGGGTAACACCGTGGGCAGAAACGGACAAGGTGGCGAAAACAGTGACACAGGCTTTGCGGATCGGAACACGCGGCAGCCCTCTGGCGCTCTGGCAGGCGCGGGAGGTGAAGCGCCTGCTGCACATGGCCCATCCCGAACTGGACGATTCGGCTGTCGAGATCGTGGTGATCACCACCACCGGCGACCGCATTCGTGACCGCGCACTGGCCGCCGCCGGGGGCAAGGGGCTGTTCACGAAGGAGATCGAGGAATCGCTGGCCGACGGAAGTGTCGATCTGGCCGTGCATTCCATGAAGGACATGCCGACGACCCTGCCGGAGGGCATGGATATCTGCTGCCTGTTGCCGCGGGAGGACCCCCGCGATGCCTTCATCAGCCTGGTGGCCGATTCCATCGACGACCTGCCGGAGGGTGCGATTGTCGGCACCGCCAGCTTGCGCCGTCAGTCGCAACTGCTCTTCCGGCGTCCAGACCTGAAGGTCGTGATCTTCCGGGGCAATGTTCAGACCCGCCTGGCGAAGCTGGAGGCCGGTGAGGCCGCCGCGACATTCCTGGCCAATGCCGGCCTGACGCGTCTAGGCATGACGGATCGGATCACGGCACTGATCGAGCCGGAGGAAATGCTGCCTGCGGTGGCCCAGGGCGCCATCGGTATCGAGATCCGCAGCAACGACAGTGCAACCCGTGCCCGGCTGGCCCCGTTGCATGATGCCGCCACGGAGGCGGCTCTGGCCGCCGAACGGTCGATGCTCGCTGCCCTGGATGGCTCCTGCCGGACTCCGATTGCCGGACTCGCCATCGACAACCCGAACGGCGATGGCATGTGGTTCAGGGCGGAGATCGTGATGCCTGATGGCAGCCGTCGTCACGTGACCGAGCGAACCGGGGCGTGGAGCGATGCTGCGGCGCTGGGGCAGGACGCGGGCGAGGAACTGAAGGCACTGGCCGGGCCGGAATTCCTTGCGGCAATCTGATGCGGGTCCTGCTGACACGCCCTGAAGCCGATGCCCGGGCGACGGCGTCGGTTCTGCGTGACCTGGGACATGATGTGATCGTCGATCCGGTACTGGATATCCGTTTCACCGACAGGCTGCGCCCCGACTTCGATGGGGTGGCTCACTGGCTTGCAACCAGTCGCAACGGCGTTCGCGCCCTGGTGCATTTCGATGCGGACCGCTCCGTGCCCCTGCTGGCCGTCGGGTCGAGCACGGCGGCCCTGGCGCGGAAAGCAGGCTTCACCACTGTCCATGATGCGGATGGCGATGTCTCCGACCTCGTCCGGCTGGTCCGCGATCAGGTTCCGGTCGATGGTGGTACCCTGTTTCATGCGGCGGGGTCGGAGGTCTCGGGGGATCTTGCAGCCGCTCTCAGCGGTTTCGGCTATCGCGTTCGGCGACAGGTTCTCTATGCCGCTGTGCCCGCCAGCGCGCTTCGGCCGGAGACGCTGGCGGCGCTGGATGACCATGCCATCGACGCCGTGCTGTTCTATTCCCCCCGGTCTGCAGCCTGTTTTGCGGCGCTGGTTGCGGCATCTGGTAGGCTGGACGAATGCCGGACAATCGCTGCATGCTGCATCAGTCAGCGTGCGGCAGTGGCCTTGCAGAACGTGAGCTTCCGGCGTGTACTGGCGGCACCGCGTCCGAACCAGTCGGACCTGCTGGACCTGTTGCAACAATGCGTATCGTAGACGGACGGGAATTCACTTCATGACCGACAAGGACGACAAGAAGCCGAAGCCCGAGGAGGCCGAGACGCAGGAGACGAAGCCCACCGACGCTGCCGGGACTCCCGAAGGGGACGCAGATGAGGCGGCGGCCGCGTCCACCAGCGAGAATGAGGTCGTGGAAGTCGTTGCCGCAGGTGGTGCAGTCCCTGTTACCGAGGTTGACGCCGACAAGGCAGTCGACGCCGACGCGGCTCAGGAGGGCGATGATCGCGCTGAAACCGCGACCGGGTCGGAAGCCGACACTGCCGACGTCGCGCCACCGCCGCCGCCGCCGCCCGCAGCCGCGCAGCCGCGCAAGCGGGCCGATGGCGGTGCGCGTTTTCTTGCCCTTGTCGCCATCCTGCTGGCGCTGGGTGTCGGGGCCACGACGATCCTGCCGCAGATCAGCGGCGGCGCGGCGGACCGGATCGCTGCCCTGAAGACGGAAGTTGCCAATCTGGCCGACCAGAACCGTGCGCTTGCTGCGCGGGTCGCTGACGCGCCCGCCGCCACGCCTGCCGAAGCGGTTGACCTGTCGGGCGTCGAGGGTCGGCTGGAAGCGCTGGAGGCCGCCCTGGCCGGATCCGCGACGATCGAGGACCGGCTTGCCGCACTTGAGGCCGGGCAGGGAGGTTCTGCCACCCCGGCAGCGATCTCCGAAGCCGATTTCGCAGCCCTGCGCGATGAGGTTGCCGCGCTGGCAGCGACGGTGGCCTCCTTCCGGACCGGAAGTGCGGGCAGCACGGTATCGGCACCGGTCGAGAGTAGCGGCAGCGCGGACACCGAAGCACTGGCGTCCGAGCTGGGCGACCTTGAGCAACGGCTGACTGCCATCGAGGACGGAGCAGGCGACGCCGGTACTGCAGCCCGCGACCTGCGCGCAAGTCTTGATGCGCTGCGCGACCGCATGGCGGCCCTGGCAAGCGAGACCGATGCGCTTTCATCGCGCATCGATGCCGTGGCCGAGGCTGCGGCATCGCAACGGGGCCAGGCTGATGCTGAGGCGGCGCAGAAGGCGGCGCTGGTGCTGGCGCTTGGTCGTCTGCGCGATGTTGCCGCCACCGGTGCCGCATTTCCCGGGGCCTGGAATTCGGTCGTCGAACTGGGGGTCGATCCGGCGGAGCATGCAGTGATTGCGGATGCCGCCCAGCATGGCGTGCCGACGGCGGATGCCCTGCGCCAGCGCTTCCCCGCCGCGGCGGATGCCGCGCTGACGGCGGAACGGATCGGCGGGGATGACACATGGTACGGTGCGGCGTTCCAGCGTCTGGGCAATCTGGTCAGTGTGCGCCGGGTTGGCGAGGTCGAGGGGACCGGCGTCGAAGCCATCGTGACCCGTGCCGAATATCGCCTGCAGGAGGGCAATCTGGAGGCTGCGCTTGCCGAACTGGATGGTCTGAGCGGACCACCGGCGGAAGCCGTTGCCTCCTGGCGCGTGGCTGCAGAGCAGCGGCTGAAACTGGAGCAGGCCATCCGGGCCCTGCAACAGGATGTCTTCCAGAACATGTCGCAGGGGAACTGACCGGTGATCCGCTTCATCATCCTGTTCGCCTTCGTCATTCTGGTGGCCGTTGGCGCGGCCTGGCTGGCTGATCATCCGGGCAGCATCGCGCTCGCCTGGGCCGGCTGGCGCATCGAGACCTCGATCCCTGTCCTGGTGTTGCTGCTGCTGGTGCTGATGGGCGCTTCGGCGCTGATCTATCGCCTGTGGCTCTGGCTGGTCGGCAGTCCGGGACGTATCGGCTCCGCCCTGCGCGGCAACCGCAAGGAAAAGGGCTACAAGGCCCTGACGGAGGGCATGGCCGCCATCGCGGCCGGAGAGGCGCAGGTGGCCTCCCGCGCTGCGGAACAGGCGGAGAAGCTGCTGAATGGCCCGCCGATGGCCCAGTTGCTTCGGGCGCAGGCTGCACAGCTCGCGGGCGACGACAAGACGGCGGAGAAATACTTCCGCGCCATGCTGGATACCAAGGAGACGGAGCTGGTGGCGCTGCGCGGCCTGCTGATCCAGGCGGGTCGTCTGGGTGACCACGAACAGGCCCTGGCGCTGGCCATGCGGGCACGCAATCTGCGTCCCGGCGCAGGCTGGGCCGTCCGGTCGCTGTTCGATCTCCAGGTCTCGGCCGAGGACTGGACTGCCGCCTCCCAGACCGTCGCAGGCGGGCAGCTGGCCGGTGTCTACACGCGGGAGAATGCGGGACACAAGCTGGCGGTGCTCTATACCGCCGATGCACTGGCCAAGGAGGCCGCCGGACAGCGTCGCGAAGCGCTGACGCACGCCACGGATGCCCTGAAACAGGATCCCGCGCATGTGCCTGCCGCAGTGCTGGAGGCGCGCCTGCTCGCCGCATCGGGCAAGGAGCGTAAGGCCAACCGGCACCTGACCTCAGCCTGGCAGCAGACCCGTCATCCTGCCATTGCCGAGGCGTTCCTGGCACTGAAGCCCGGGGAGAGTCCTGCGGCGCGGCTGGCGCGCTTCGAGACGCTGCACAAGTCGACGCCCGGGGATGAGGAAAGCCTGCTGGTGCTGGCGCGACTGGCGCTGGAGGCCGACGACCTGATGAAGGCCAACGAGGCAGCACAGCGCGCCAACGACAAGGCTGAAACGATCGATCAGCGCCATTGTCGCCTGATGGTCAGTCTGGCGGAGCGGTCCGGCGACGGTGCCGGGAAGGCGCGGGAATGGCTGATGCGCCTTGCGGACGCGCCCGCCGCGCCACACTGGCAGTGCGACAGTTGCGGCGAGACGCCTGCCGACTGGCACCCCCGCTGTCCCCGCTGCAACACCTTCGACAGCCTGAGCTGGCGCTCCGTGCAACCCTCTGCCGACACGGTCCTGCTGGTCGATGAGGTGAAGCAGGATGCCGACGGGGCACCGGAGGAAGTGCCCGTGGAAACCGTCGCCCGCTGAGCCGCGACCTGACCGGACGGAAATCCATGCATATCGACAGCCTTGACCATCTTGTCCTGACGGTGGCCTCCATCCCCGCGACTGTCCGCTTCTATACGGAGGCCCTGGGCATGCAGGTGGAAACCTTCGGACAGGGACGGACCGCCCTGCGTTTCGGCAACCAGAAGATCAACCTGCACGAGGCGGGCAGGGAGTTCGAGCCGAAGGCCGACCGCCCGACACCGGGATCGGGCGACCTCTGTTTCCTCACCACAGTCCCCCTGGCAGACGTCCTGGCACATCTGGAAGCACTTGGTGTTCCTGTGCTGGAGGGGCCGGTTCAGCGTACCGGGGCCAGCGCGCCGATCCTGTCCCTCTATCTCAGGGACCCGGACGGGAACCTGATCGAGGTGTCGAACATTCTCGATTCCGACCCGACAGTAGACCGGCGCTGATGGTTCGTGTCCAGACGGCCCTGGGGCTTCTGATCGCCCTCACGCTTCCGTTCGTGCTGGAGGACTATGACCTCTATCGCTTCACGGACGCGATTGTCTTCGCCATCGCCATTCTGGGGCTGAACCTGCTGACCGGGATCAGCGGGCAGTTCTCCATCGGTCACAGCGCGTTCTTCGCCATCGGTGCCTATACGGTGGCGATGCTGACCACCGAATGGGGCATGTCCCCCTATCTGGCACTGCCCTTCGGCGCGGTATCGGGTTTCGTCTTCGGCTTCCTGTTCGGCTGGCCGGCCCTGCGGTTCAGCACCGTGCATCTGGCGCTGGCCACCTGGGGACTCGCCCTGGTGGTGCCGCGTATCCTGAAGGCCCCGCCATTCGACCAGTTCACCGGCGGGGTGCAGGGCATCTATCTGGATCGTCCCGGGGCACCGTTCGGCCTGCCACTGTCCGATGACCAGTGGTGGTACCTGGTGTCGCTGCTGATCGTTGTGCTGTCGGCCTTCCTGATCGGCAATCTGATGCACGGCCGCATCGGGCGGGCGCTCAGGGCGCTGCGCGACCACCCGGATGCGGCGAAGACCATGGGGATCAATGTCGCCCTGTTCCGGACCACGGCCTTTGGCGTGTCGGGTGCCGCGGCGGGACTGGCCGGCGGGCTCGCCGGGCTGCTGGCGGATTTCGTGGCGCCGGATACCTACACGATCTTTCTGGGGATTGCCCTGCTGATCGGGGCAGTGGCGGGGGGCATCGATACCTTGCGGGGCGCGTTCGTCGGCGGCCTGATCGTCGAATTCCTCCCCGATGCGGCCGGGATCATCTCGAAGTCCATCTCCTTTCCGGTCTATGGGCTGCTGCTGATCGCGCTGGTGATGCTGATGCCGCATGGTGTCGTACCGGGCCTGGACCGGCTCTGGCAGCGCCTCTCCGGCGACCGCGGTCAACGCCCGCCACCACCGCTTTCATGAAGCTGTCATTTTTCCTGAGAGCAGGGGTTCACAAGCCGGGGCACAGGGGCTATATCACCGCTCCCGGCAACGCGGTTCCAACCGCTCGCCAGGCACCTTGACGCGGGGTGGAGCAGCCCGGTAGCTCGTCAGGCTCATAACCTGAAGGTCGCAGGTTCAAATCCTGCCCCCGCAACCACTTTTACCGAACGGGCCGTTCTCTCATCGAGGGCGGCCCGTTTGCTTTGTGGTTCCGGTGCATCGGTCAAGGCGGCCATCTCGACGATGTTGCCGACGCGGCCAGTGGACCAGCCGTCGCTTCGACCCGACCCGCTTGGGGGCACGAGAGTCTGGTCAACCAGCTCTCGCAGGATCTCTCCAGCAAGGGTTCACGCGAGACATGCGCGAGCTCAAGGCGATGCAGAGTTGGGGGAGCAGGGCACCCCGCCATCCACGATCACTTCAACCTCGACCGCTATCTCAGCCGCCGACCCGACTTCAAGCGGCGCTACGATGCAATGGTCGCGGACTGGCGACAGATCACGGCCTGAAACCTTGGCCCCTCAGCAATCGCCGCGTCCGGGTAGAATTGCTCCGACAATGCCCTCGAGGCTATCCCCACAGCTCTTTGTCCACTGGCTCAACGCCAGTTGTCCCTGCGACTGTGCATCGCCGCATCACGCGCCGATACTTGTCGATCTGATACCCGGTCAGTCGATGCAGGGTCGACCGGTTGTCCCACAGAAGCAGGTCTTTCCTCTGCCAGCGATGCCGGTACACATTGCCGATAGTGGTCAACCGCGTTTCCAGTTCACGAACTTGGTGTCGGCTGCTTGCAACGTCCTCCCCTTCCAGATGCGAGACGTGGCCGCCCAGAAAGACCGAATGTCGACCGTCGGGCAGGCGTCTCAGGACGGGATGCACGGTATCGGGCACCTTTGCCAGTTCCTCCGCGCTCAGTGGAGGAAGTCTTCCAGGGTTGGCCGAGCGACTGTAGGCATAGGAATGCACCGCGGCCCGACGCGACAGAGCCTCAAGTTCGGTCGGGTCGAGGGATTCGAACGCGGCGATCATGTTGGCGAATTCGGTATCACCACCCTCTGGTGGTACGTCCAGCGCGTACAGGATCGTGGCGAGACACGGAACGTGGCGGAAGCTGGAGTCGGTGTGCCAGCGAGATGTCCCGCGCAGAAACACAGCCTGTGGATCGTCATTGGGCGTCAATGATCCATCAGGACGGACATTGCTGAGATTGAATATCTCCGGGTGTGCGGGATGCCGCTTCTCGGGTTCTGGCAGTATCTCCAGTTCCCCGAACAGTCGGCAGAAGGCCACGAACTCGGCATCGGTCAGATCCTGACCGCGAAACAGCAGGACCTGCCAGTCCGACAGAGCCTTCTTCAGCGTCAGAGCAAGCGCTGCGTCTCCGCAGTTCCTGCAATCGAAATCGAAGACGCGTGCGCCAAACGATTCATGAAGCGGCTCGAAACGCACGGCTGTACCTCCAGTATTGTCATGCTCCGGTCCCCCGCATAGCGTGCGGTCAACAAACTGCAAAGGGCGAAAGCAAATGATTCTGCGTCAGGCGATATTCATTGGTTCTGTTGTCGAGGACCGACAAGCGGATTTTGACGCCCACGTTGTCTCCACTGTGCTGCCATTGCTGAGGCAACTGCCGGGAGTCACCTCTGCCGAAGCCCTGAGAACTCGCGAAGCCGAAGCCGGAGCCCCCGACATCTACCAGATATACCAGCTTCGTTTCCCTGACCTGACGGCGATGAAGATGATGCTGGATAGCCCGGAGAGAATGCAGGTGCATGACGCGATGGCGGTGATTCTGCCCTGGTTCGAGGGCAGCATCTTTCATCTCGTCTCGGAGACCAGCGAGAACGGTTAGCGCCTCATGGGACGTCCACCGGGCAGGCACACCTGCCCGGTGGACGTCTGGCGAGACTACTTCAAGTACTGGTCAGGGACGTCGTAACCGAGTGACTCGATGAACCGGAAATGATCCTTCAGCACGGCTGCGTATTCCGGTGCGTCTTCGGTATAGATCTCGGCAACGACCTTCATGCGGGCCTCTTCCAGCTTGCGCATGTCATCGGCAGACCATTCGATGATCTCGATACCAGCATCGCGGAGCTTCTGGAAGGTCACCTGCTCTTCGGCCTTCACCTTCATCCAGTAGGACATGCCAACCTCCGCAAGTGCGGCGTTGACAATGTTCTTGAGGTGGTCCGGAAGACTGTTCCATGCCTCAAGGTTGACGATCCAGTCGTAGGTAGCACCGCCGGAGTAACTGGGTGTGATGACGTACTTGGAGACTTCATGGAGTCCAAAGCCGTAGTTCACTGTCAGTGTGGTCCACTCGGCCGCGTCGACAACACCACGCTGCAGTCCCTGGTAGACATCGCCACCTGACATGGAGACCGGCGCCGCACCAAGAAGGGCGAAGCTGCGTGATGCCACGCCGCCGGAACGAATCTTCAGTCCTTTCAGATCCTCGACACTGCGGAGGGGCACATTCGACCAGATGTGTTCACCGGAAACCGGCGTCACGCCGAGATGGTACAGATTGTCATCTACAAGGGCGTCCCGATAGATCTTGGCACCACCCTGATCATACCACATCGCAGCCTGGAGCCGGTCGGCATTGACCGGCCATTCGTTTGCCGAACGGAACACCTTGTCCTTCGAAGCGTACAGTTGCATGTAGCTGTGCCACACCTCGAACACACCCCGGCCGACCGCCGTGCCTGCCTCAAGTTCGCCGGCAAGCACGCCGGAACCGAAAACCTTGATCTCAAGCTTGCCTTCGGACAGTTCGTTGACGCGATCCGCGAACGCCTTGGCCAGATCGTCATATTCGGAGGTGTTCGGGGCAGCGATCGTCTGCATCCGCCAGGTGATCTTGTCCTGCGCCTGAGCGGCAGCAGCTATAGACATCATGCCGCCGGCCACCAAGCCGCATAGTGCAGTCTTCATGAGCAGTTTCATCGGTTCTCCTCCCAGTTGATGCCACACTTGGGTGCGGCGTTTTCCGGACATTGGTTCAGTGTCCGGATCGCTGTCGGCTGCTAGGGCAACAAGGCCTCCGGCAACCATGTAATGATCTCGGGAAAGGCAATGCACAGCAACAATCCTAACGCCTGAAGTGCCACGAACGGTGGTACCGCCCTGTACAAATCGATGGTCAGAATGGACTTTGGCGCCACGGATTTCAGGATGAAGAGATTGTATCCGAATGGCGGTGTCAGATATGCCATCTCAAGGTTGATGATCACCAGTGCGCCAAACCAGATCGGATTGAAACCCATTGTCTCGACGATCGGCAGAAAGATCGGCACCGTCAGGAAGATGATGCCCACAGGATCCATGATCATGCCCAGCAGAAAGATGATCAGCATCATGGCGAAGATGACCTGCCACTTGCCGACGCCCGCGATCTCGATCAGATCCTTCACGAACTGGTCGCCACCCAGACCCGCATAGACTGAAACGAACAGAAGCGAACTGATCGCGAT
This sequence comes from Kordiimonadales bacterium IMCC3096, assembly GCA_016865035.1. Classification (GTDB taxonomy): domain Bacteria; phylum Pseudomonadota; class Alphaproteobacteria; order Minwuiales; family Minwuiaceae; genus Minwuia. Next base: position 308,706 of record CP018227.1, on the reverse strand, counting down.
CCACATGACCATGGTGGAGGACAGCAGCGTCTGGCGACAGGCGTCCTTCAGTGCCTCCAGCGTCAGCCGCCGGTTGCCGGCGGCCACGAGCAGACTGCCAAACGCGCCGACGGCTGCCGACTCGGTCGGACTGGCGATCCCGGCAAAAAGCGATCCCAGCACACCAAGTACCAACAGCGTGGCAGGCAGCACGACCTTCAGGCTTACCAGCTTGTCCCGCAACGTGATCTGCCGCCGTTCCTCGATCGGAATGGGCGGGCCCAGGTCCTTGTTGATGCCGCACCTGATCGCGACATAGACGATGAACAGCCCCATCAGCAGAAGTCCGGGCGTGGCCCCGGCCAGAAACATCTTTCCGACCGAGAGGTTGGCCATGCTGGAGAAGATGATGGCCAGCAGACTGGGCGGTATGAGCTGCCCAAGCGCGCCGCCGGACAGGATGGTTCCGACCGCAATGTTCTTGTCGTAACCCCGTTTCAGCATCGCCGGCAGTGCGATCGTGCCCATGGTCACGACGCCGACGGCGCTGACACCGCTCATGGCAGCAATCAGGGCGCAGATGATGACCGTACCAATGGCGAGGCCACCACGCAGCGGTCCCATCCATTTGTACATGGCATCGTAGAAGTCATCCGCGATCCCGGATTTTGCAAGGACGTTCGCCATGAACAGGAAGAAGGGGACCGATATCAGCGTATAATTGAAGATCATGTCGGCGATCTTGCTGCCGACAAGGAATAGGCTGGCCGGTCCCCAGAAGAAGTAGGTTGCCACCAGACTGACCGTGCCGAGGGCAAAGGCCAGCGGCACTCCGAGAAAAATGGTGAGCAGCAGGCCGACGAACAACAGGAGCGTTATGTATTCGATCCCGAGTTCAGTCATGTTCCCGCATCTTTCCGAACTCACGGTACATCTGAGACAATCCCTGCAGGATCATGAGTATCGCAGCAAGCGGGATCATTGATATTACGGGGTAGATATAGGGACTCCAGACAGAGAAACGTTGTTCCTCGATTTCTATCGATTCCAGTGCCTTCTGGCCGCCATAGTAGAGAACAACGGCGCAATAGAAGAAGACAAAGAACAAGGCGAAAATCTTCATTGCCGAAACGGTGCGGGGACGGGCATACATGTAGGCGATTTCCACCCGCACATGGCCGTCTTCCCTGAGCGTGTAGCCGGCACCGAGAAGAAACATGAACCCGAACATGATCTGTGCCGACTCCAGCGCCCAGATTGTGGGTGCCGTGAATACGTAGCGCAGGATCACTTCCAGAAGGATCACCGCGATCATCGGCAGGGTCAGGAACGAGACTGTCACCCCGACAAAGCCATTGATCCGGTCAATGATGTGAGCAACCTGGTTGAGCATCATACGGCCTGACTTGCAGCGTAGCCGGATGCGCCGGGATACCCCTTCACGCTGATCCGGTGCATGATCCTCGTGTTGCTCTGATTGCTGGCCACATCCATCACCGCCGCTGCGTGCATGGTCACCATGGTGTCCCAGATGAACAGGTCATCGACCCTGTAGTGCTGGGTGATGGTGTATTTCGGTTGGGTACAATGGACCTTCAGTTCATCCAGCAGGGCCGTCGCTTCATCATTGGGCATTCCAACGATGCCGCGAGCGCTGGCAGCGACCGCATACAGGCATTTCTCGCCACTGACAGGATGGCGCTTGACCAGTTCGTGTTCGACTTCCGGTACCCGCGCCTTCTGCTCCGGCTTCAGCTTTCCTGCATCGTGTTCGGCACCTGCATCCCGGTTGCCATAACGGTGTCGGACGGTAAGCCCCTCCAGGAAACGTCGGCGGGACTCCGGCAGATCGCGAAACGCCGCGACCATGTCGCAGAGGTAGGTCTCGCCGCCCTGCACCGGCACCGACCTGGCGTAGAGCATCGTCGCGCTGGCGTGGTCAGGTTCGTATGAATTGTCAGTATGCCAGAAGGCTGCTCCGTTATGTCCGTTCGGCTTGCTCTCGTCCTCGACTATGTTTGTCAGAAGCAGGATCTCCGGATGACCTTCCAGGCGCAGATGCTCTAGTACATGGGGATGCGGTCTGCCGAAGATCATCGAGAACCGGACGAAATCATCGGGCTGGATCTTCTGATCTGGAAATCGGAGTGCACGGTGCCTGGGCAGGGCATCGCGCAATTCCCCAACCTCGGTGGGCGACAGGGGAACAGACAGATCGATGTCAGTAACCTCGGCACCGAACGCCTGTCCGGCGACCGCCTCAATCGTGGTCATGGCTCCCTCCCCTTGCAGAGCGGCGAAATCACACCACTCTGTAACAGGAGACATCGTAGCGGCTGGTTCGCCGACACAGCAAAGCAAAATTGAGAAGCTGCCATGCAGAGCGCTGCATTGACCCAACGGGACACTGCGGTGCAAATGAGTGCAACAGAAATGCAGGGGGGAGATCTATGCGGCACAATCCGGTGAAAGAACGACTTGCCAAGGGCGAAACAGTGTTCGGGACGATGATGTTCGAGTTCCTGAGTCCCGGACTGCCACAGATACTCGCCGAGTCGGGGGCAGACTTCGTGTTCTACGATCTTGAGCATTCGGGATTCTCGATTGGCGAGATGAAGACCCAGTTCGCTCTGTGCCGTGGCCTTGGCGTTGTGCCCTTCGCCCGTCCGCCCGGCAAGGACTATCAGTTCACAGCGCGGCTGCTGGATTCCGGCGCCTTCGGAATGCTGTACCAGATGGTTGAAAGTGCTGACGAAGCGCGAGAGCTCGTTCGCTGGAACAGGTATCCCCCGCATGGAATCCGCGGTGCAATCTTCGGCGGTGCCCATGATGATTACACGGCGGGGGACATGGCCGAGAAAGCCCGTCAGGCCGAGGAAAGAACGATGACGACCGTGCTGATCGAGACTGCGGCCGGACTTGAGAACGTGGAGGAAATCATGGCTGTGGAAGGCGTGGATGCCGCCCACCTTGGCCATGCGGACCTGTCATTGTCGCTGGGGATACCCGGACAGTTCGACCATCCGGACCTGCAGCGTGGCATAGATGCGATCGTCAACGCCGCCGAACGGAACGGCAAGACTGCGGCGACCCTCGCCCCAACGCCTGAATGGGGTTACGATTTCATGAAACGCGGTTACCGGATGATGTCGTACAGCTATGATATCGGCCTGTTTGCCAACAGCCTTTCGGCCGGCATCACGGACCTTCGGAACGCAGCAGAATCCTGATGAGGGAGAATTCGAAAATGCAATTGACCGATGCACAGATCGAGACTTTCCGCGACAAAGGCTGGATTGTCATTCCAAACGCTTTCGATGCCACCGAAGTTTCCGTGCTCAACGATGCGGTGAAGGCCGTGACCGAACATGACGGGCCGGAAGTCGCGCGCGAGCCGGATGGCGCGCCGCACGTGGTCTATGGCATGCATCTGCTTGATGACCGATTTGCGGCACTGGCCCGCCATCCGAACATTGTGGATACATCGGAAGCATTGCTCGACTCGAAGGTCTTCGTTCATCAGAGCCGGGTCAACGTCAAGCAGATCGATGGATCCATTGTGAAATGGCATCAGGACTTCGGCACATATCATCGGGTCGACGGACTGCCTGATCCCCGAGGCATCATGGTCGGCGTGTTTTTGAATGACGTGAACTCGTGCAATGCTCCTGTTCTCGGCATTCCGGGCTCGCACAGGCACGGCATCGTGTCCAGGGCGTTCCAGGATCCCACCTCCGAAGATTTTGAAACCGTATCGAAATACCGTTTCGACATTCCGCGGGAAACCATCGCCAGCCTGGTCGCTGAACATGGTCTGGAAGCAATCGAGGGGCCGGCGGGATCGCTTCTGCTGATGGACATGACGGTGGTGCATGGCTCTTCAGTCAATATCACACCGCTTCGTCGGGTTATTCTCTATCTGAATGTCAGCGCGGTCGATAACCGGGGAGAGACGTATGAGCGCCCGGAATATTATGCCGCCAGGGACTTCTCACCACTGGTCTCGGCGGGCGATGACTGCCTGAAATCCTTCGCAGCCTGACCATTCGCGCTGGGCAACACGGGGGAGCCGTCGCATGGACCTCGGCAAGGGCGATATCGTTGGCCGTATCCATGGCAAAGGTCACAAAGGTCGAAGAGCAAAGCCGCAAGGTCCGGTTACTTCAACCCGGGGCCGCAAGGAAGGCGCCTAGCTGATTAGTCCCACGGTGTGATGGAGTGATGCCATCGCAGGATAGCGTGATCGACGTGCAAGTAACGTCGGCTTCGTGCCCCCGCAACCACTTTTACCGAACGGGTCGTTCTCTCATCGAGGGCGGCCCGTTTGGTTTTTGCTTCCGGTGCATTGGCCAGGCGACCATCTCGACGATGTTGCCGAAGAGTTCAATGGACCAGCCATCGTTTCGATCCGAGCCGCATGGGACACGATGATGTGACCCCCGGCTTCCCGACAGCCGGGACCAGAGCCAGGCCGTTCTTGCTACGCTCCCCGAGTGGAAAGCCTCATTTCTTTTTCCGGCGCGTGGAATCATCGATCGGGCGCGGTTCCCGGTAATAGCTCGGCAGCGACCAGCCGAACACGATGGCCAGACCGCGTACGACGAAGGTGACCACAAAGGCGCAGATCGCTGCATCGAAGCGTTCGAGGGCAAGGGACGACAGAATGACATAGGTCGATCCCCCCAGCAGCGCGGCCAGCACGTAGATTTCGCGGCGCAGGATGATGGATTGCTCATTTCCGACGACATCGCGCACGATCCCGCCGAAAGAGGTGGCCCGACAAATCTGGACAGTTGAGTTAGGTGGATTTTCTGCTCCCAATCCGGCAGCGTTGCCGGGACGAAGGAGCGAAGATGACAAGACGACCCAGGCGGAACCACAGCCCTGCCTTCAAAGCGAAAGTCGCATTGGCGGCGCTGAAGGGCGACAGGACGATGAGCGAGCTGGCGACGCAGTTCGACCTGCATCCCAATCAGATCAAGCAGTGGAAGGATCAGCTGCTTGAGGGCGTAACGGGTGTCTTCGATGACACGCCAAAGGCCGCGAAAGAGCCGCAGATCGACGTAAAGTCCCTGCACGCGAAGATTGGCCAGCTGGCGCTGGAAAACGATTTTTTAGAGGGCGCGCTCGACAAGGCCGGTCTGTTGCCGAGCGCAAGGAAATGACGGGCCCGGACCACAGGCTGAGCCTGACACGGCAAGCCCGGCTTCTCGGGATCAGCCGGGGCAGCCTGTATTACGCGCCGCGCCCGACCAGTGCGGCGGACCTCAAGCTTATGCGCAGAATTGACGAGTTGCACATGGACTACCCGTTCGCGGGCAGCCGTATGATGAAAGGGTTGCTGCGGCAGGAAGGCTTCACGGCCGGGCGGCTGCACGTGGCAACCTGCATGAAAACGATGGGCATTGAGGCGCTCTATCGCAGACCGAACACCAGCAAGCCTGCGCCCGGTCACAGGATCTATCCCTACCTGCTGCGCAAGCTGGCCGTGACGCAGCCCAATCAGGTCTGGGCCATGGATATTACCTACATTCCCATGGCCCGAGGGTTCGTCTATCTGGTCGCCGTTCTGGACTGGTTCAGCCGCAAGGTTCTGGCCTGGCGGCTGTCGGTGACGCTGGAAACAGCGCCGTGTCTGGAGGCCTTGAATGATGCCCTGCGCAGATATGGCAAGCCGGAGATCATGAACTCGGACCAAGGATCACAGTTCACGTCCATTGACTTCATCAAGGCGCTGAAGGACGCCGACATCCAGATCAGCATGGATGGCAAGGGCGCTTGGCGCGATAACGTGTTTGTCGAACGGCTCTGGCGCAGCGTCAAATACGAGGAGGTCTATCTGCACGCCTATGAAAGCGTGTCAGCCGCCCGACAGGGCATCGACCGATACCTGGCCTTCTACAACACAAGGAGACCGCATTCATCGCTGGAAGGGCAAACGCCCGATCAGGCATATCACATCAAGTTGCAACCAATCCCGGTGGCGGCATAACCAAGCGGAAAATCCACCTAAGAAACGGCTCGAAACTGTTCAAACGAACCGAACCACCTCTCTGTTCCGATTGTCGCCGTTTTCACGAGGAAGTCTATCCGGCGCTGACGGAGGAGTGGGTTTTCTCCGGCAAGGTGCGGTTCGTCCTCCGCGAATATCCGCTGGACCGTTACGCCCTTCAGGCGTCCATGTTGGCGCGATGCAGCGGCGAGCAGAACTTCTTCGGCGTCGTCGATGTGTTGTTCGAGCGTCAGCCAAGCTGGTCCAAGATCGCTAACCCGACGGCGGCGTTGCGCCAGATCGGCATGCAGTTTGGTGTGTCCGGTCAGGCTTTCGATGCCTGCATGGCAGATGAGTCACTTGTCGACATGATTCTGTCTTCGCGGCTGGAGGGGCATCAACGCATGCGGGTTACCAGTACGCCGACTCTCTTTGTCAACGGCCAGATGGTTTCCAACCCCATGGACTATTCGGAGATCTCGGGTCGAATTCGCAGCGCATTGCAACGTTAGGGGCCATGACAGCAGTGAGTTTCGGCAGTTCACTGCTGTCTACCCTTGTCCCGCCGAGCAGGTAGACGAGGGGCCTGTGTCCCTTGGCAGGCCTGACTGTGCCGGGCTTGTCGAATGTCGGCTTCAGATTGACCTGACCGGGCGCGATCGATTTGCGGCGCACGGAGCGCTATATGTCGGAGACGTCCTGTGCGAAGGGGAGGAAAAGCACGATGACGGCGACCGGCGATGGGGCGACGACGCCGCGGATCCTGCCACTGCTGATGTTGTTGTTCGCAGTCGGTGACCTGTCGACCTCACTGCTGGTGCCGAGCCTCCCCGGAATTGCCCGCGAGTTCGGTACGCCCAATGTCACCGCCCAGCTTGCGATCTCCGGTTTCGCGGTGGCGTTCGGCCTCGGGCAGTTGCTGATGGGGCCGCTTTCCGACGCATTCGGCCGACGGCCGGTGCTGATCGGTGGGCTGATGCTGTTCGGCATCGGCTCGGTTCTGGCTGCGCTCGCCCCTGGTATCGGAGTGCTGATCGCCGGTCGCATCGTCCAGGGCGCCGGTGCCAGCGCCGGGTACGTGCTGGCCCGCGCGGTCGTGCGTGACATCGCGACCGATGACCGCCAGACCGCCCGGATGATGGCGCCGCTGTTCATTTCCAGCGGCACGATGATGATCTGCGGCCCGCTGATCGGCGAGGCGCTGATACCCCATGGCGGCTGGCAGGCCGCGATCCTCGCCGGGCTGCTGGTCGCCGGTTTTGCCTGCGCCTGGCTGGTCGCGAGCTTTCGCGAGACACTGACGGAGCGGACGACGGGTGGGCTGAACCCGATCCGCATGGCCCGAACCTATTCCGGCCTGTTCGTCCATGGGCGCTATTTCGCCTACCTCTTCACGCACTGCTGTGCCTATGGCGCGAGCTATACCTTCATCGCCAACGCGCCCTTCATTGACCTGGCGAACGGTCAGGCCGGGCCGCTTGGCCTTGGTATCAGCGTTGGCGTGGTGATGGCCGGCTTCCTGAGCGGATTGCTGATCGCCCGTCGGCTGGCTGGGTCGATCGGTGTGCCCCAGGGCGCGCACTATTTCGTCATTGCCTCGATTGTTCCGGTACTGGTGCAGGTCGCGCTCCATCAGGCGGGCATGCTGCACCAGTACGCCTACCTGGCGCTGGAGTTCCTGACCATCGCACTGCTTGGCGGCATGGCCCCGTTCACAGCCGCCGGCGTCGTGATCGAGGCGCCGGGCCGTGCCGGATCGGGCGCCGCACTGCTCGGCGCCTCCCAGATGCTCACTGTCGCCAGCGTCATCGTCGTCGTCGGTTTGCTGAACGACGGCACCATGCTGCCGCTGGCACTGATGCAGATCGCGTTGCTGGTCGCCGCGGTTATCGGCTTCCGACTGACCTACGGACCGATCCCGAAGGCAACATGACGCTTCCCACAGGACAACGCGCGAAATCGGATATGCGGATGATCCGCGCGGTGTTGGACATGATGACTACCGACCGCGCGGCTCGGTGCAGGTTCGCAAGGGTCGAGCCATTGCCGTGGTTTGCGAATAGCCCGTTCCGGATCCAGACTGAGACCGGCGAAGAACGATCTGGTGAAGCTGTTCAGCCAGGTTCTGACCGGGCGGTATCGGGTGGGAATGCTGGGCTTTCTGGTTTGGGGCCAAGCAGATTGGCGTATGGTCGCGGATGTGTCGGGAAGGATGAAACGTGGACGGAATGGAACTGCTTGCGGACCTTCACCGCAGCGCCAGGCGGCAGGGACCGGGTGGCGACGACGAAACGCGTCTCGCCATCAGGCTCTCGGGACTTGCCGGTATCAGGGACATCCGGATCGCGGATATCGGCTGTGGCTGCGGTGCCTCAGCCCTGATACTTGCCGGTGAGCTCGATGCCACAGTCACCGCAGTGGATTTCCTGCCGGTGTTTCTCGCCGAGCTTGAGACAGCCGCCAGGCGCGCGAATCTCGGTGATCGCATCAGGCCCCTGAACGTTTCCATGGAAGCGCTTCCCTTCGAGGATGGGCAGTTCGATGCGATCTGGTCAGAGGGTGCGGTCTACAGCATGGGGTTTGCCAACGGTGTGAGATCCTGGCGACGTTTCCTCAAGCCTGGCGGCATATTGGCCGTTTCCGAGTTGACCTGGCTCACGAGCGACAGGCCGACCGACCTGCAGGAACACTGGCAGCGGGAATATCCCGAGGTAGGCACTGCAGCCGAGAAGCTGGCTGTTCTCGAAGCCAGCGGCTACGCACCCGTCGGCTATTTCGTGCTGCCGGAGCATTGCTGGATGGACAATTACTACACGCCGATGCGCCGCAGGTTCCGGGCATTCCTTGACCGAAACGGCAATACGGCTGAGGCCGTTGCCTTGGTCGAGGCTGAGGAAATCGAGATATCCCTCTACGAGAAATTCTCCGATTACATCAGCTACGGCTTCTACATTGCCCGGCGCGCATAGATGCTGTGATACCAATGGCGCACGCTATCCGGCCAGTCGGCCCGCTACAGGAGAACAGTCAATGACCGAGCGATCCATGGAGCTTCAGGCATTCATCGACGCGGCTGCCATGGCCTTTGCCGGGCGGGCCGGGGAGGGGCGGTCGCAGGCATCGGTCTCGGAGTGCTTTGCCGCACTGGCGCGCCCGAGGGGCATGGCGTCAGGGGCAGGTGAGCGTCTGCCGACATGCGAAAGGTATCTCGACATGGCGACCGACCCGGATCGCCTTGACGACGAGGATCTCGTGCGGCTCGCCGTTGCGTTCCGGCGTATCGAACCGGCGCTCGTCTGGGGCAGGCGGTCGGTCAGGGGACTCAACGCCGAAGAGGGTTTCACCGACGGGCACGCGAACGCCATGGTCCTGGGTCCCAGCGGTATCGAACGACGAACCGACGTCTGGCTGGGTGTCTCGCTGGTCGCGCCGCACGTGCGTTACCCGGACCATGACCATCCGCCGGAGGAGACCTATCTGGTGATGACCTCAGGGGAGTTCATGCAGGAAGGAGGTCCCTGGTTCGAGCCGGGAACAGGTGGTTCCCTGTACAACCGACCGGGCAGCCTTCATGCCATGCGTGCGGGCTCTGAACCGCTCTTTGCCTTCTGGCTGCTGCAAAGCAGGGCACCGGATGTCGCATGATGCTTCAGCGGCATCCGGCTGATCGACGGATGCGGAATGCGTGGAGGGACATTGGCAGGTCCGTCCACGCACCGCTGATCAGAACAGGCTGAAACGGTAGCCGATGCCGACACCGACAATCACGGGATTGATGTCGAGTGTCGTCCTCTGCACGCCGATGTTGGCGGTGCGCAGGGTGACATCGGTGCTGATACGGACGTACTTCACATCGACATTGAGGAACAGGTTCTCTGCAATGCGATAGTCGAGGCCTGCCTGCACGGCCAGCCCGAAGGAATCCTCCGCTTCCACCTTTGTCGCGCCGACCGCGTTGATCAGCGCCCCGTCCGCATCCTCTCCGTAGAACATGGTGTAGTTCAGTCCCGCACCGAGATATGGCTGAAAATCGCCACCGGGATTGAAGTGATACTGCAGGGTCAGCGTTGGCGGCAGCAGCCAGGCGCTGGCGGCGTTGCCCAGGTTCGCGATGCCGCCCCGGCCCTCGATCTGATGCCGGGTCGTGGCCAGGATCAGTTCCGCCGCGATGTTGTCCGAGAAGAAGTAGGTGAAATCAAGCTCCGGCACGACCGCGTTGCCGGCACGCAGTTGCGAATTCCCAAGCGTCGGCTGAATGCCGTTCGATTCTGCGGTTGGCAGCACTGCGATGCCTCTGATGCGAACCCCCAGATCGCCAGCCTCCGCCTGCGCGGGACGCGCCATCAGCGAAGCGCCAACGAAAAGTGCGGTGACAGACAGGATTGCAGCTATTGCTCGTCTCATTGTCGCGGCTCCAGATATCGATTGCCTTGATTGGCTGAGATTTCATTCTGGTTCCGGGACGGCTCCGGGTTCTTGATGTGGGTCAAGTCGCCGGAATTTTTGACGATTTTCAGGAGATTCTTGCGCGCTGGGTGAGGCGTGGCCGGCGCGCTTGAATGTCTGCTGTCAGCGCAAATGTACCCGCATCGCCAGGATCGGCAACGAGACTGCCATCGTTCTGGATCCCGACCGGCTGGTGCAGGCGTGCTTCCACTCCGAGCTCGAATCTTGCTGATCCGGGGCAATCAAGGCATGCATTGGAGGGCACAGAACCATGTCGCTTGAGAAGGAACTCAGACCTTACATCGATGCACTGGTCGACCGGAAGCATCCGCTTGGCACGATCGAGTTGCGGGGCTTCGTCAACAAGCTTTCCAGTATCGCCGTCGACTACAGCAAGCGAGGCGGGAAGAGCAAGACCGACTCCGCACAGGCGGAACTTTCTGCGGATGACCGCTCGTATCTGGAGCGCCAGATCAATCTGAGTCTGGAGAAGCTTGCAAGTTCGGCCGATGCGATTCTGGAGGCTGTCGACAGTCTCTCCGACGCGGCGGGAGACAGGAAGAAGACGCAGGCTGCCAGCAGCAAGATCGTTCAGGCGTTTGATTTCCAAGACCTCGTTGGGCAGAGGCTGCTGGAGATGCGTCGCCGACTTTCGGAACCGGATCAGTGGCCGCCGTGCTGCCCCGGGGGCTTCCGGTCCAGGCCTGGACATGACGGTGGATCAGGAAATGGTCGACAAGCTGATGGCCGATTGATCCGGAGCCGAGGCCTGATCTGGTCCGATGGCCAGATGCTGGCCATTCAGAGGCCCAGGTGGCAAGGCCGCCAATCCCTCTGAAGTACGGACAGCATCTGCATCAGTGGATCCTGCTTTCAGAGGCATGCAATTTTCGGATTCCGTGAATTCATGAGGACTTTACGGCGGATATTTCAATAACCGGCGGATTTCCGTTCCGGGTATTGAGTATTGAAAGGGGAGCTACGGGGCCTCAGACAAGATTTGTCTGAAGATGATGTGCAGGTATCAGGCAGGCTTTGAATTCAAGCATCGTTAACCTGTCCGATGATACGAATATCACGTGGCAAGGCACAGGCTGCCGACACCAGCCTCAACATACCAAGCGGGATCTGGCCAGGACGATGGAAGTAACCAGTTTCGATTTCGAGCACCGAATTTTCACTCTCCCGGGCGCGTATATCTTCGGCACCGGGGCGGATCGCAAGCCCATGCTGCATGTGGAGATGGGTGAACTCCATGCGGCCCTGTCGATCGAGGGGCTGGTCAAGGAGTTCGGCATTGCGCCGGATTCGAAAGACTATGAGCTGATCGGCGTTGCCCAGGACGCGTTGAAGTTCGTTCAATACATCTCTCCGGGCGATTCGATCCCGACCGAGATTATCGACGGAACGGCGTCCTGGCCCATCGGACCGGAACACTTCGAGTCTGCCAAGAACCAGTTGATGCTGAAGCTGGCCTCCTGGGTGTCGGGAGAGAGTGTCACCAAGGCAGACAACGCCGCCATGACCAAGTTGCTTGACGACCCGGATGTTCAGAAGAACATCCAGAAGGGCTTCGAGCAGGCTGCGGAAGCCCTGAAGCTCGACAGCCGGGAAAAGGTCGTGGAGATGATCGAGCGTCTCGGTCGGGAGCTTTCATACATCCACGCGCTTCGTGAATATTATCACTGGGTTTTTCTGATCCGGCGGCATCTGAAAGCTGCCCAAGGGTTGCTGAAGGCCGACTCCCAGTCGCTGGAGAACGCCATTCGCGCGGATCTGCTGGCCGATAATGCGACGAAGGAATTCAGACGGAAGTTCGAGAATGTCGATGCACAGATCGACGATGTGGTTTCCGCCCTCAGCAACCTGCCGAATGTCATCGAATTCGTTCGTGTCGAGCGCGATGACCTGCACATGGGCACACTTGTCTGGTCGGAGATCGAGGAAGAGTGGAAAGCGCCGAAATTCGAGACCAGGGAAAGCGTACGGCGGGCGATTTCCGCTCTCTATACCTTCCTCGCGCAGAGGTTCCTGAAGACCGATTGGTAGGAAACGGGGCTCCAGGACCGGGCCCCATTGCTGCACGTACTTCATCGAACGCCAGAGACATGCGTTCGATGAAGATCTGTCGAGGATGCGGCCACGTCCGTACACCCCCTGCCGGCTGATCGTGGGCTCTCCGTGCACCTGTTCCCTGCGACGGCTTCGAGCTCATTCAGACACATTCCGCGGGGCGCGACGGATGGCCGATTTCGCGGTCTGGCTGTTGGTCAGATCACCATCGACGACCAGGTCGGCTTCTGCCGCAGCACACCCGCGACAATTTCGAGGCCGCGTTGCAGCCGCTCTTCACTTGCCTCGTGGCTGACGCAGAGACGGATGGCTTCTGGCGCATCACCCGCGTTGACGGCGAAGCTGCGGCCCTCGCTGATCCGAACGCCTAGGCGGGCGCATTCCGCGCAGAACACATCGGCACGCCAGCCGTCGGGGAGGGGCACCCAGGTATGGAAACCCTCCGAGACCTCCGGGATCGCCTCCGCGCCCAGTACGCTGCGCGCCAGTTGCTGGCGATGCGCGGCGGTTCGTCTCTGCTGGCCGGTCAACCTCTCCGCGGTGCCATCCTTGATCAACCGGCTGGCAACTTCGAGGGTCATCGGCGGCGTCATCCAGACGCTCAGATTGACCGACTGATGAAGGGCAGGGACGAACTTCTTCGGTGCCTTCAGAAAGCCCACCCGCAGTCCGGGCGCGACCGTCTTGGACAGGCTGGTCACGTAGATTGCCGTCTCAGGCGCAACCTGTGCCAGCGGCGCGGGCTTCTCGCGCTTGAGTGGTCCGAACACATCGTCCTCGATCAGGACCACGCCATGGCGCGCGGCGATCTCCGCGATCCTCATCCGTCGCGCCCTGGACAACGTGATCGTCTTGGGAGCCTGCAGGGTCGGCGTCAGATAGAAGGCTTTGGGGTTTGCCTTGCGGCACCAGGCCTCGAAAGCCTCCGGCACCACACCTTCGCCGTCCATCGCGACACCTCCGGTCTGCAGGTTGAGACGGGCTGCCATTGTGAGCACCGGCGTGTAGGTCAGCGACTCCGTCAGCAGCAGATCGCCCGGCTGCAAGAGCGCCATGAGGATGCACAGGATCCCGTGCTGCCCGCCGATGACCGGAACGATGCAATCGAGGTCCGATTCAAGGCCGCAACGCGCGAGCCATATCTGACCCGCCTCCAGGTGGTGCAGGAGGTCTGCATCCGTCTGGTAGTCCAGGAGGGATCGCAAGTGCACAGTGTCGGCAATCCCGGACATCACGCGGCGGACGTGCTGCTCTGACACCCCCGGCATCGGCAGGTTGCGCGACAGGTCAATCGGCCCGCTCTCTGCCCGGCGAAGGGTTTCGGGTTCCGCCTGCGCCGGATCGGGGGCGATCGACCGCACAAAGGTCCCCCGACCCACCTCACCCTTCAGCAGCGCCCGCTTTACCGCCTCCGCGTAGGCCCGGCTGGTCGTGTTCGGGGATATGCCGAGTTGATAGGCCAGTTCACGATGCGGTGGCAGGCGTGTCCCTGCGGGCAGGCGTCCCGTCGCAATATCCTCCGCCATCGCCTCGACGATCCGGAGATATTTCGGGCCATCACGCCCCGACAGATCGGGAATCCAAATTGCCATCAGATCAATCTTTCTATTGCACTGATAAATGTGTGATTGCAGTGACTGTGGGTGTCAATGCAATCATGGACTCCAGTCATGGCACTTTTCTCTCCGTCAGTCGGGAAAGGCATCGTCCTCTCCCTGGTCAGCCTCATGCTGCTCGGAGTCATGCCGATTATCTCCAACCTGCGCCCGTCCGATATCGGGGCGCTCGGCTTCGCCTTTGCGCTCTCTGTCTGGCAGGTGGTGTTCGCTGCGCCGGTGTTCGGATGGGAACTGCGAAGGGGCGGCAGGGGGATTTTCGGCATTGATCTGTCCCGCCGGCAACGTGACCGGATGATACGCGTCGCGCTCTTCACCGGCATGCTTTTCGGCCTCTCGACCTATCTGTACGTTCTGGGGGTCGAAAAGGCCGGTGCGGCGAATGCAGCCATTGCGATCCAGGCCTACCCGCTGTTCGCGATCCTTTGGGAGTCCCTGTTCCTGAAACGGCGCAAGACCGCAGTCGAACTGGCCCTGACAGTTGTTCTGATCGGCGCACTCTACTGCCTCGGCACCGGCGGCACTTTCCTGATGTCGAGCCTGTCGCCCTGGTTCCTCGTGTCTCTCGGGGTGCCCCTGCTGTGGAGTATCGCCCATGTCATCATCAAGGAGGAGCTCAGCAAAACGCCCATAACGCCGGTGCAGGTCACGTTCTTCCGGGTGGCGGTCTCGACGCTGTTTCTGGCGGTCGTTCTGGCCGTGGCTGTCCCGTCAGGGTTCGCTTCAGGCATAGGCGCCATTTTCCATGCAATGTCGGCCCTCATGGGGCTGGTCTACTTCCTGGAACTGCTCGTCTGGTTCTACGCTGTCCGCCATATCGATGTGTCATTGGCCAGTTCGATCACCACACCCTGGCCTGCCTTCACGATGGTCCTTGCCGTCCCGTTCCTCGGCGATGCCATCGCACCTCACCAGGTCGTCGCCCTGGCAGTCGTGGTCGCCTGCATCTATGGCCTTACGCTCGCGAGTCTGAGAAAAGGCAGGCTCCGGCACACCGCACCGGAAGCCTAGACGATGGTGGCCCCGCTGAACCCCTGCCCATCCACTGGACAGGGCTGAGAGTCACCAGGGCTGGATGCGTGGAGAACCGACGCACGTCGGCGTGACCGCCCGCATGGGCACCCCGTCGGAGCGGGTGAACACGGCGCGTTGAGCGTGAGACAGAAAATCGTGGCGGACAGGGTGCCCGCCATGATGCCTTCTTTATCCTTTGCGATCAGATGCTTGCGTTTCCTGAATCACGCTGAATTCCTGATCAAACCCCACATAGCGCCTATGCAACCTTGCGCAATCCTATGCACCCGGCTACAAATTTTATGTGGGGTACAATGTGGGATAAGATCGATGCCAAAGGTTGCCGAAGAACTCAACGCGCTGGACGTCAAGAGGCTGACCCATCCGGGCGGCAAGCGGAATGTCTTGTGTTCGGTCGGTGGTGTGCCCGGCCTCTACCTGCAACTCACGCCGAACGGCGGGCGGTCCTGGGTCTTGCGCGTCAAGGTCGGCACCCTGCGCCGGGACCTGGGCCTTGGGGGCTTTCCCGGCGTGACGCTGTCGCAGGCCCGTGACAAAGCCCGAGAAGCGCGCGCCAAGATCGATAGGGGCATAGACCCGGTAGAGGAACGCAAGGCCACCAAGGCCGCGCTGGTGGCCGCCCAGCGCCGTGGGCTGACGTTTGCCGACGCGGTGGACAAGGCCCTTGCCGCCAAGCTCGATGCCTTCAAGAACGCGAAGCACCGCCAGCAATGGGAAAACACGCTTGCGACCTATGCCACCCCTGACCTTGGAAAGATGCTGGTGCAGGACATCACGACACAGGACGTAGTGCGCGTGCTGCAACCGCTATGGATGGACAAGACCGAAACCGCATCACGCCTGCGCGGTCGGATTGAGGCTGTCTTGAGTTGGGCCACGGTCGCGGGGCATCGGCATGGTGACAATCCGGCACGCTGGGCGGGCAACCTCAAGGAACTGTTGCCGCCACCGTCCAGGGTGGCGAAAGAAGGCAACCACCCGGCTCTGGCGCTGGATGACGCGCCGCGCTGGCTTGCCGCCTTGCGGACCCGAGAAGGATTTGGGGCGCGGGCGCTGGAACTTGCCGCCCTGACCGCCACGCGGTCGCAAGAGGTTCGGGGCGCGGCTTGGGATGAGATCGACTTCGACAAGGCGCTTTGGATCATTCCAGGTGCCCGCATGAAGATGGGCAAGGAACACCGCATTCCCCTGTCTGCTGCTGCGGTGAAGATGCTCAAGGCCCTGCCCCGCCTCAAGGGCAACCCGCTTGTGTTCCCGGCAGCGCGGGGCGGGCAGTTGTCCGACATGACGCTATCGGCCACCATGAGGCGGATGCACGAGGCAGAGCTTGCTCAAGGCGGCACGGGTTTCATTGACCGGACGTCGAAGCGGCCCGCCGTACCGCATGGCCTGCGGTCGACGTTTCGCGATTGGGTGGCGGAACAAACCAACTATCCCGGCGACATGGCCGAAGTCGCTCTGGCACACAAGATCAGCAATGCCGTGGAGGCCAGCTACCGGCGCGGCGACATGATTGAGAAGCGGCGGCGCATGATGGCCGATTGGGCGGATTTCATGAGCGGGAAAATCCAGAGCGGCAAGGTTGTCAAGCTGGAGGTCGGGCATGCATGAGCTAAGACGTCCGACGCGCAAGACCATCATCCAGAATGTAAATATCAATCACCTTCGTCGTGGTGACGCATTTTTTCCTTCTGCGCATCAAATGAGAGGAAATGAAGCGGCAGATGAAGTCTGGATGGTTTATCTTCACTATCGCACCGGCTTGAAGCCTGTCGAAGTCACAAGTACTATTCTCTTTAGCGAATTTGAGGCGGATGAGTACAAGAAACAACACCCTGTAGGAAGTGAAATTTCCGAACTTAGTTTTTCAATAACCAGAGACAAAGATATATTTCATGAGTTGATCAAAAAAGGATTTCCATTTGAAATAGATGCCGGAGATCGCGAATCACCACTTGCCTTTGATGTTCTCAAAAATTCTGGAATTTATGACAAGAATAAAGTTGATGTTCTATCACGTGAAGTTATTGAGTTTCTCGACAATCGAAAAATGGAAGAATTGAAGGAGAGATTCGGCGAAAATTGGCAGGTTGTCGCTGCATTCGAATTTTGCTGGCTCAATCTGCCCCATTCGTCACCTGCCTTTGTCGCCGCATCTTATCAGTATCACTATTACATAACAGAGGATGATTTCTCGGCAGGTTTTCACTGGAGAGACCTTGAGATTTTGGCGCACCAGGTCGAAGCAGAAGCTCAGAAGGCAATCGAAACACGCAAGAAGGCAGGGGAATCCGGTAGCAGAAGGTCTTCGCAGGCACGCGAGGCGCGCCGAGCCGCCCTTATGGATGCGCTCGAAGATGTTGCACAGCGGAATCCAGATGTCGTGAAGCTTGGAATCGCATCCGTGGCGGAACTTGCGCTCAACAGAGCAATCGAGGCCGACTTTTTGTTGTGGCGTCAAGGCAGGGGGCAGGTGATGGAGTATGTTGGCGAAATCCGACGCGGGGAGGCTGGTGAAGACCTGAAAGCCCGATACGAAGCACTGTATCCAGCCAAACCGCCTAAGCGGTTCGATTGATTGCGGCAGAGTGCTTGGGCCATGAGCGGCTTTTCTCAATCCGCTTAAGCGACTGATTTTGAATATTCATTTTGTCGAACGGATGCATGAGGATGCGCCCCATAGCGAAACTATGGAGGCACGAATGCCCGAGACGTATCTTTCCGACCGCCAGCTTGGGGCGCGCTATGCGGTTCATCATCTGACCCCCCGGCGCTGGGCCAGCGAAGATCCGACCTTTCCCAAGCCCGTCAAACTCAGCCCCGGTTGCACGCGCTGGCGATTGTCCGAGATCGAGGCATGGGAGGTCGCAAAAGCCTCGACCCGGACAATGCCCTGATGCAGGCGCGAAACGGTCTCGGGCGGGTTTCATATGCCTAAGCGTCCAAACCCCCGCACCATTCGAGCGGCGCGCACCTACACAGTCGAGGAAGCGGCCATTGCGGTTGGCGTGTCCATCGGCACGATCCGCAGTTGGGTGAAGTCCGGTCTGCCCCTAATGAGATCAAGGCGGCCATTCCTGATTCTTGGGGACTCCCTGCGCATTTTCCTGGAAGACAGGGCGAAAGCGTCAAAGGCACCACTGCAACAGGATCAACTCTATTGCCTGACCTGCAAGGCAGGACGCACGCCCATGGGACTGATGGTCGACTGCATTCCACAAACCGCGAAGACTGCCCGACTTCTGGGGCTTTGTGATGCGTGCGGGGGCACCTGCAATCGCATGATCAGCCGGTCGAAGATCGACCATTTCAGCGAGATTTTCTGTGTTGCGATCAAAGAGGGGCCACGAGCCTAAAGGATACCACGGAACCCCTCTTGAACCATCACTTCGGAAAGGACGCATAATGGCCCGGAAATTCCATGAAGAAAACGAGCGCATCAAACGGCATTACCTGCAATTCCTGCGTGAAGCCAAACGCAGCGACATGGCCACGGTTGACAAGGCCGCCGAAGCCATTCTGCGCTTCGAGCGAAGCACCGGCTTCAAGCCGTTCAAACGCTTCCACATTGATCATGCTGTCGCATTCAAACGGCACCTGTCGAACGAGAAAAACGCCCGCACCGGCGCGCCGCTTTCCAAGGCCACGGTCGATGGCACCCTGCGCATGGTCAAGGCGTTCGTTCTCTGGCTGGCAGGGCAGCCCGGCTACAAGTCGCGCATCGCCTATGCTGACGCCGAGTATTTCAACCTGAACGCCAAGGACGCCCGCATCGCCCACACGGCGCGCGATACGATCCACCCGACCCTGGAACAGTGCCGTCACGCCTTTGCGCAGATGCCCGGCGCGACGCCCTTGCAGCGCCGCGACAAGGCCCTCTTTGCCTTCCTGATGTTGACCGGCGCGCGGGACGGGGCGGTTGCGTCCATGCGCCTGAAGCATGTCGATCTTGTGGAGAGTTGCATCTATCAGGACGCCCGCGACGTGAATACCAAGTTTGCCAAGACCTTCACCACATGGTTTTTCCCGGTCGATGATGCCTATCTGCAAGCCTTCCGCGATTGGGTGACATACCTGCGGCAAGAGGAACTGTTTGGCCCGAATGACGCCCTGTTTCCCAAGCCAAGGATGGGGCTGAAGGACGGCGCGTTTGCCAACCTGGGCCTGTCGCGCGAGACCTACACCAACGCGGGCAAGTTGCGCACCGTGGTCAAGGACGCCTTCACGAGCGCAGGTTTGCCCGCCTTTGCCCCGCATGGTTTCCGCAAGACCCTTGGCCTTCTGGCGAACGACCATTGCAAGACCCCGGAGCAATTCAAAGCCTGGTCAATGAACCTTGGCCACGAGAATATCGCTACCACGCTCAGCGCCTATTGCCCCGTGTCGCCATCACGGCAGGGTGAATTGATCCGGGGAATGGTGTAGCGACGGGCAAACCGGCTGTTGCCCCGGTGCGGGGTTTTCTGTTCTATCGACGCAAAGCAGGGGGCGCGCGATGACGGAACTGGTTTTCAAGGGCAAGGAATTCGTCTGGAATTATCACCTTGCGGTGCCGTCTCCTGCCCGTGCTGGCGCTGATGAAGATGTCGATCATGAAACCATGTCCTGTCATCTGCCTGTCGATCCAATCGAGCACGTTGGGGAACTGGCAGGGGCCTACCTAAAGATCGCACGGGAGGAAAAGCGCAAGGCGAAGCGGAAGTGTGAGCAAGGCCCAGAAGCCCGCAAGTCTGCACCTATGATTGTCCAGGAAGCCTTTCGCCCGCCGGTCGAGGCAGAGATCAATATGCTGAAGGGGTGCGAGGGAAGCGCTTGGCCAGTCAGCGCCGCTCATGCGCCTGACATCAAGATCATTTAACAGGGCAGCCTTACCATGCAGCTAAGCGAACTTCTGGAAACCTTCCGTGCCGCCTCGACCAACGAGCGTGAGAAGGGCGACTATTTCGAGCGCTTGGTCCGGGTATTTCTCACCAACGACGATATCCAGAAGCAGTTCTACTCCGCCGTGGTCCCTTTCGCAGAATGGGCCAAGGAGCATGGCTGGAGCAATGCAGACACCGGGATCGACCTGGTGGCCACCCTCGCGGACGGGTCGGGGTATGCGGCCATACAGTGCAAGTTCTACGCCCCCAGCCATGTGATCCAGAAGCCCGACATCAACAGCTTCATCTCGGCGGCCTCAAATGACCTCTTCAAGCGCCTGATCATCGCGGACACCACTCAGAAGGACTTCGGGCGCAACACGAACGAAACCCTCGACAAGCTCTCGAAGGACTGGAACCGAATCGGCATCAGCGAGCTGGAAGCCAGTCGGATCGACTGGTCGCAGTTCATCCGAACCGGCAATGTCAGCCTTGCGCCCAAGAAGCAGTTGCGGGACCACCAGCGGGATGCGCTGAAAGCTGTCACAGAAGGGCTAGCTAAGGCAGATCGTGGCAAGCTCATCATGGCTTGCGGCACGGGCAAGACCTTCACCGGCCTTTGCATTGCCGAAACGATTGCGGGCCGAGGCAAGTGCGTCCTGTTCATGGTGCCATCGCTGGCGTTGATGTCTCAGACTGTGCGGGAGTGGAAGAACGACTGCCAGGAAGAGTTCACGGCCTTCTCTGCCTGTTCGGACATCAAGGTCGGGCGTAACGCTGATGCGGACAGCCTCGATCTGAATGTCCATGACCTCGCCTTCCCGGCCACGACAGACCCAGAGAAGCTAGCGCGCCAGGTCAAGGATGCGCCTGCCGATAGGATGACCGTTGTCTTCTCGACCTATCACTCCATCGACGTGCTGACGCGGGCGCAGAAGAACCATGGCTTGCCCGAGTTCGATCTGGTGGTCTGCGACGAAGCGCACCGGACCACAGGCGTTACCCTGAAGGACGAGGATGACAGCAACTTCGTCCGCATCCACAGCAACGACTATGTGACGGCGCGCAAGCGCCTTTACATGACGGCCACCCCCCGCATCTTCGGGGAAGCCGCGCGCCGCAAAGCCGATGACCATGAAGCCGAGTTGGCCTCGATGGATGATGAGACCAAGTTCGGAAAAGACCTGTTCCACCGGGGCTTTGGCTGGGCAGTCGAACAGGAGTTGCTGACCGACTACAAGGTCGTGGTGCTCGCCGTGGATGAGGGGCTGATTTCCAGCACCATCCAGAGCCGCCTCAAGGAAGGCGCAGAGCTGACGCTGGATGATGCCACCAAGATCATCGGATGCTACAAAGCTCTGACAAAGAGCGACCTCAAGGGCGACCTGACATTCGATGCGCGCCCGATGAAGCGAGCGCTGGCGTTTTGCCAGAGCATCGCAAAATCAAAGATCATCGAGGATGAGTTCACCAGAGTTGTCGATGAATATGCCGGTAATGAGTTGGTCGATGATGCACGCCATTTGAGCGCCGAAGTCCGACATATCGACGGCAGCTACAATGCAAGCGCCCGCGAGGAAATGTTGAGTTGGCTCAAGGCGGACGCAGGTGACGATACCTGTCGTATCCTTACCAACGCCAAGGTCTTGTCCGAAGGCGTCGATGTGCCTGCCCTTGACGCCATAATGTTCATGCACCCGCGCAAGAGCCAGATCGACGTGGTGCAATCTGTTGGGCGGGTCATGCGTCGGGCAGAAGGCAAGAAGCTCGGTTACGTAATCCTGCCGGTTGCAATCCCTCCAAACACCAAGCCCGAGGAAGCGCTGAACGATAACGAGCGCTACAGGGTCGTTTGGCAAATTCTGAACGCCCTGCGTGCCCACGATGAACGCCTCGACACGCGGATCAACCAAGCCGAGTTGGGCGAGGATATCAGCGACAAAGTCGAGTTGGTCCGCATCGCTTCAGAGACCGAACTGAAAGATTTGACCGCCGTGGTCGATGACTTCGCCACCAACAAGACAAAGGCCGCGAAAGCTGGTGCAGGCATCGGTCAGGCAGCACCCACCGCGCGACCGACTGGTCCCAATGTTGGCCAGGGCGAGCTCGTCTTCGACGAATTCACTCGTGCCATCATGGCCAAGATCGTCCAGAAATGCGGCACCCGCGAATACTGGGATACCTGGGCCAAGGATATCGCCAAGATCGCTCAATCCCATATCACGCGGATCACCACCATCGTCGGGCAATCAGGGGCCGAGCGGGATGCTTTCCTTGCCTTTCTTGAAGAGCTTCAGGATGACCTGAACCCCTCAATCACCGAGGCCGAGGCCATCGAGATGCTGGCCCAGCACCTGATCACGCGCCCCGTCTTCGACGCCCTGTTCAAGGGCAGCCAGTTCACCAGGGAAAACCCCGTCTCCCGCGCGATGGAAACGGTCCTGGGGCAGCTTCACGAACACAACCTCGCCAAGGAATCCGAGAGCCTGTCCAAGTTCTACGCCAGCGTAGAACGCCGCGCCGCCGATGTGGTCACCGCAAACGGACGGCAGGAGCTGATCTACAAACTCTATGACAGCTTCTTCAAAGGGGCTTTCCCGGTCCTGACCCAGCGGCTCGGCATCGTCTATACCCCGGTCGAGGTAGTGGATTTCATCCTCCACTCGGTCAATGACGTGCTCAGGGCGCAGTTCGGTCAAACGCTCGGGTCCGAGGGCGTCCACATCCTCGATCCGTTCACCGGCACGGGAACCTTCATCACCCGCCTGCTGCAATCCGGCCTGATCGCCCCAGATGAGCTGGCGCGCAAATACCGCGAGGAAATACACGCCAACGAGATCGTTCTGCTGGCCTACTACATTGCCGCCATCAACATCGAGACGGTCTATCACGAGCTGAAGCAGGGCGATCTGAGCGACGACGCGCCCTATGAGCCGTTTGGCGGCATCCTGCTGACCGACACGTTCCAGATGTACGAGCAGGAGCGCGACATGGTCGCGAACCTTCTGCCGGACAATTCCGAGCGCCGCACGCGGCAAAAGGGACTGGATATTCGTGTGATTATCGGCAACCCGCCCTATTCGGCGGGGCAGAACAGCGCAAATGATAACGCGGCGAACATCGCCTATCCACAACTGGACGTGAAAATCCGTGACACCTACGCGGCTCACTCGACGGCATATCTGAAAAACTCGCTCTACGACAGCTATATCCGCGCGATCCGCTGGGCATCGGACCGGATCGGGAATGCAGGCGTCATGGCCTACGTGACGAATGCAGGCTGGATCGACGGCAACGCCACCGACGGGCTACGCAAATGCCTCGCGGAAGAATTCAGTGACCTCTACGTGTTCCACCTTCGCGGCAATGCCCGAACCTCTGGCGAGCAGCGCCGCAAGGAGAAGGGCAACGTGTTCGGTGAAGGCACCCGAACGCCAGTTGCGATTTATGTCTTCGTGAAGAATCCGACCGCCACCGAACACGGACGCATCCAATTCCACGACATCGGCGACTACCTGAGCCAACAGGAAAAGCTGAATATCATCCGTGACTTCCACTCGATTGACGGTATCGCAGACGCGCAAGGTTGGATGCGGATTGTTCCGGATGCGCAGAATGACTGGCTTGACCAAGCTGATCCGAGTTTCGACAAGTTCCCTCTGATAGGGGCCAAGCGTGGTGAAGACCAGGGCCTCTTCGAGAACTACTCTCAAGGCGTCAAAACCAACCGAGATGCTTGGTGCTACAATGCTTCACGGACGAAGCTAGAGAGAAACATGCGCCGAATGATCGACTTCTACAATTCCGAGGTTGATCGCTTTCAAGCATCGGACAAGAAACAGCGTGTCGAGGATTTCATCAATACTGACCCCAAGCGGATGAGTTGGGATCGGGTGCAGCGCAACGACGTACCGCGCGGCAAGAAGGTGCCCTATAATGAAAGTTCGGTCCGCCTTGGCCTGTACCGTCCTTTCGACAATCGGTGGATGTATTTCGACCGTTACTATAACAATTGCGTCTACCAAATTCCTCGTGTCTTCCCCAATGCGAACACTAAGAATCTCGTGATCCAGGTCTCGGGGATAGGTGCGAGTGCAGGGTTTGCTGCCTTGATGTCGAACGCGTTGCCGAACCTGCACACTGTGGATTCCGGCCAGTGCTTCCCACTTTACCTTTACGAGGAAACTCTACCGGATGAGGGCCTCCTCGCCACAGGTGAGGATCAGGGAACCGGCCTGACCCGCCGCGATGCCATTACCGATGCAGGTCTCTCACATTTTCAGGCCGCCTATCCGGGGCAGGAGATCAGCAAGGAAGACCTATTCTACTACATCTACGGCCTGCTGCACGCGCCCGACTACCGCGAGCGGTTCCGGAACAACCTCGCCAAGGCGCTGCCCCGCATCCCAGCGGTCCGCATCTTTGCGGATTTTTCCGCCTTTCGCGATGCTGGCCGCGCCTTGGGCGACCTGCACGTGAATTTCGAGACGATCGAGCCGTATATGGCCACGTTCAAGGAAGGCGATCATCGCCTGATAAACGAGGCGCAGAACGACCCGGTGAGGTTCTACCGTGTCAAGAAGATGAAGTTCGGCGGCAAGGGCAAGGAAAAGGATCGCACCACCATTGTCTACAACGGCAACATCACAATGACGAATATTCCGCTTGAGGCATATGACTATGTGGTCAACGGCAAGCCCGCGCTGGAATGGGTCATGGAACGGCAGGTGGTCAAGCAGGACAAGGACAGCGGCATCGTAAACGACGCCAATGACTATGCCAACGAGACGGTGGGTAGTCCGCGTTATCCGCTGGACCTGTTCCGCCGCGTGATCACCGTGAGTTTGGAGACAATGAAGATTGTGAACAGCCTGCCCGAACTCGACATCCCGAGTTGATCGCTCTTCCCGCTGCCAAGCTGTCGGGCGAAAGCCTGAAACAATGGGCCGACGAAGTGCTCGACCGGGCCGCAGGCCGCAGGGTAAGTCGCGCCGCCGCTGGTGGCCGTGGTGATATCCGACAAGTCGCTGTCGGTGCCCTTCAGCGGCACCAACTGTTTCAGACAATTTGGACGTGAGGGCCGAGCGGATTCAATTCCGGCTGCGGCTGGACGGGGAGATGGTGGCACGGGAACGTGACGAAGGCGAACTACGGCCTGCAAGGCTGGAAGCGCGGGCGCATCTATCCTGGCTTCATCTTCGCCACTGGCGGTAAGGCGGGCGCTGGGCGGGTCGTGGGTCTGGAGACAAAGGGCGATCACCTGCAAAACCCTGACACGGACTACAAGCGCGACGTTCTGGACTTTCTCACGCAGAATTTCGCCTGGGATCAGGCTGCACCCGCAGGGCAACTCCAGATAGCGATGACGGGCGAGACAGTCGAATGCGCCCTGGTGCTTATGGAGAACATGCAAACGAGATTGCCCGCTTTGCTCGCAAGCCACCCCTGATCCAGCCGCAGCCCTTCTGTGCAGGCGGTTCTCTTAAGTGGGGTATTATGTGGGGTAGACGAAAAATTCGGAAAATTTATCAATAAAATCAAATATGATTGGCGGACAGGGTGGGATTCGAACCCACGAAGGGGGTTAACCCTTGGCGATTTTCAAGACCGCTGCCTTCAACCACTCGGCCACCTGTCCCGCGCCGGGCGGCTTTAGCAGAGTGGTGTGAATGCTGTCCAGCGTGCATGCGCCGGACTCTGGCATCGGGGTCAGCCGGTGCCGGAGCCTGCCTTGCTGCCGACGATCCGGGCCAGCGCGAGGGAGGCGGTGAGGCCGGGAGACTCGATCCCGAACAGGTTGATCAGTCCCGGACAGCCGTGGTCGTCGGGGCCTTCGATGCGGAAATCGGCAGCCTCTTCGCCCGGGGCAGTGAGCTTCGGACGCGCCCCCGAGTAGCCGGGCAGCAGCGCGCCGTCGGGCAGGTCGGGCCAGTAGCTGCGGACGGCGGCGTAGAATTTTTCCGCGCGCGCGGGATCCACGGTGTAGTCGATCCGGCTCGGGTTCCGCGTTTCCAGCCACTCGACGTCAGGGCCGAAACGGGCGCCGCCGCCGATGTCGATGGTGACATGAACGCCCAGACCCCCGGGTTCGGGCACCGGATAGATCAGGCGGTTGAACGGCGCACGACCGGCGAGCACGTAGTAGTTGCCCTTGGCGAACCATGTTTGCGGCCGCGCGCTCGCCGGCAGCCGGTCGATGTCTTGCACCAGGCCGGGGGCATCCAGTCCGCTGGCATTGACCAGGGTGCGACAGCGCATCTCGAACGGGGCCGCGCCACCGGTGCGGATGCCCGGCCCGTCGTCCGAAACGGTGATCTGTTCGACCGGCGTGTCGAAGGCGATCATCGCCCCATGTGTCTCGGCGTCGCCCTGCAGCGCCAGCATATAGCCATGGCTGTCGATGATGCCGGTGGAGGGGGACAGCAGGGCCTTCACGCCGGTCACGGCAGGCTCCAGCTCTGCCAGTTCGGCCCGCCCGACCGCGCGCAGGTCGGGCACCCCATTGGCGACGGCCTTCTGGCGAATGCCCTCCAGCGTGGCGATCTGGCTCTCGCTGGTGGCGACGATGACCTTGCCGCAACGCCGGTGCGCAACGCCGTGGCTCTCGCAGAACGCATACAGCAACTGCTTGCCCTGGACGCAGGTCAGGGCCTTCAGGCTGTCCTTCGGATAGTAGATCCCGGCGTGAATGACCTCCGAATTCCGTGAACTGGTGATCGAGCCGATCAGCGATTCCCGCTCCAGCACGATGACCTCGCGCCCGGCCATCGCCAGTTCACGTGCAATGGCGAGACCGACGACGCCCGCGCCGATGACAACGGCATCAGCGGTTTCCATTGGTGTCTCCGCCTTGTCCGGCAACGGGTTCTTCTGAAGGGGCTTCAGGCTCCGGGGCGGATTCCGTCTCCGGTGTCCCGTCCTGTTGTCCATTGTCGGGAGGTGTCTCGCCGTTCTCATCCTGCTCCACGGTCAGTTGCACCGCGTAGGATGTGCCGCGTACCGGCATGGCCACGAAATCGACATGCTGCTTCGCCGTCGGGGCGGGCTTGCGCAGCATGCGGAACAGGGTCAGCAGGCCGATGATGCAGTGGATCGCGGCCAGGGTGATGAAGAAGCCGTCGGGGCCGGTCAGGTCGATGGCAAGGGCCGCCAGGTTCGGGCCCAGGATGGCGCCCGTACCGTTCAGAAAGATCAGGCCGCTGGAGGCGGCGACCATCTTCTTCAGGGGCACCCGGTCGTTCACATGGGCATTGAACAGCGAATACATCGGGATGGAGAAGCCGCCGAAGATGGCCATGGCAATGAACAGCGGCCAGACACTGCGCGATTCAATCATGGCTGGCGGCTGCACGGTCACCGGTTCCGGCAACAGGATCGCGACGATCGCCGCCAGCATGGCCGCGAATGTCACGACGGTAATGACCAGCCGACGGTTCACCAGGTCGGAGATCCGTCCGATCGGCCATTGAAACAGCATGCCGCCCAGGAAGATGACGGCGATGAAAGTCGATATCTCCGTGACGGAGAGGCCGATGCGCTGCGCATAGATCGCCGCGAAACCGAAGATCGCACCATTGGTGACGCCGTTCAGCGTCATGCCGACGGAGCCGAGCGGGGAGAGGCGGTAGAGCTCCCTGAAACTGAGCGTCTCCGGGGCGGTGAAGTCCGGGGCGCGGGATGCGGCAAGGCAGACCGGCAGCAGTGCCAGCGAGACCAGGACCGCGACGATCATGAACAGGTTGGCCCCGCTCGGGTCCGACGCACCCAGCAGATACTGGCCGGCCGACAGGGCGCCGAGCTGGACGACCATGTAGGTTGCGAGCAGGCGCCCCCGGTTCTGGTTGTCGCTCAGATCGTTGATCCAGCTTTCGGCCACGATATAGAGACCGGCATAGCTCAGGCCGGTGAGCAGGCGCATGGCGAACCAGATCCAGGGATCGATGAAGATCGAATGCACCAGAACGGCGGCGGAGGCGAGGGAGGCCAGCGCGGCAAAGACGCGGATGTGCCCGACCTTCGCCACGACCTTCGGGGCGAACAGCGATCCGGCCAGAAATCCGACGAAGTAACCGGACATGACCAGGCCGAGTACCTGATTGTCAAAGCCTTCGAGGGAACCGCGCAGGCCCAGCAGTGACCCCTGCAGGCCGTTGCCGAGCATCATGAGGGCGATCCCGAGGAACAGCGCCGAGACAGAGAAGATGGCAGCCATGGATCACCTGTAGGTACGGGCCGGTTTCCGAGCGCGGACCCTACGCGAATTTGTCGGCAATCGAAAGTGATGTGCCGACATTCACGACCGCGCCGACGACACGCGGTAACAGGCTTCAGGCCAGAATGGCATAGGCGTCCGCAAGCGCGGGCAGGGCGCGTTCGACGGCGGCCCGGCCTTCCTCGATCGCCTCTTCCGCGCGATCGAATTCCAGCAGGCCGATGTGACCCAGCCTTGGCGCGATATCGATGTCGGCCGGGTCGCCTGCCATGCGGGAGCGGTTGAGCCGGTCCTGCACGATATTGAGGGTGCCGAGCAGAACACTGAAGATGCTGGGCGCATTCTCCGCACGTCCGAACATCTGGCGCATCATCAGTGCAGAGGGGCTGAGCATCTCGTCGGGGTTGGCGCGGATGCGGGACAGCAGTTCATCGAACTGCAGGTTCTCGTCGATCATCTCCGTCGCCAGATTGCTTGTGCCGAAGGTGTCG
>CP018227.1:0-272500 GCA_016865035.1 Kordiimonadales bacterium IMCC3096 | reverse complement strand
CATCACCCTGCGCGAATTTAGCCAGGGCGGCGTCGCGGATCTTCTCCCGGTGGTAGGAGGGGAACTGTTCTGTCGAGGGTTCGACATCGCGCAGCATTTCCTTGGCCACGACCAGCTTGTGGACCTCCGTCGGACCGTCCGCCAGGCCGATCATGAAACTGTTCATCAGATGGTCGGTGAAGGGCATTTCCGTCGTGAAGCCCAGGGAGCCGTGCAGGTGCAGCGCCATGCTCGAGACGTCGTGCAGCACCTTCGGCATCATCACCTTCACGGCCGATACGTTCTGGCGGATGGCCTTCCAGTCCTTGCCCTGGTCGGCCATCCACGCGGTTTCCAGCACCAGCAGGCGGAACTGCCTGATCTGGATCCACGCATCGGCGAGCCGTTCCTGCACCATCTGCTTCTGCCCCAGCACCTCGCCCTTGGTGGTGCGGGAGACGACGCGTTCACAGGTATATTCGAGGCATTTCGTGGCCTCGGCCAGGGCGCGCATGGCGTGATGCAGCCGACCGCCACCCAGGCGCGCCTGCGCCACCGCAAATCCGTCTCCGCGACCGCCCAGCAGATGATCCTTCGGCACACGGACATTGTTCCAGCGGATATGGGCGTGCTCCGCTTCCTTCTGGCCGAGATAGCCATAGTCCCTGATGATCTCGATACCCGGCGTTTCCGAGGGCACGATCAGCATCGACTGGCGCCGGTGCGGATTGTTGGCGTTCGGTTCCGTCTCCAGCATGATGATGTAGAAGGCCGCGAACTTCGCATTGGAGGAAAACCACTTCTCCCCGTTGATGACCCATTCGTCGCCGTCCAGAACCGCCGTGGTCTCGATCTTCAGCGGGTCTGCGCCCCCCTGCGGTTCCGTCATGGCGAAGCAGGAAACGATCTCGTTGTTCAGCAGCGGTTTCAGATACCGTTCCTTCTGCGCCTCCGTGCCGTACTGCGCCAGGATTTCCGAGTTTCCGGTGTCCGGGGCCTGGGAGCCGAAGGTGATGGGGCCGAAGCGGGAGCGACCGAACTGTTCGTTCATCAGTGCCAGTTTCAGCTGTCCGTAGCCCTTGCCACCCAGTTCTGGCCCCAGATGGCAGGCCCAGAGACCTCGCCGCTTCACCTGTTCCTGCAGGGGACGGACGTATCTCACGAACCGCGGATCATGAATGTTCCAATGGCTGCCCAGGATCTCGTCCAGCGGTGCGATCTCGCGCCGGGTGAAATCCCCGATCCAGTCGAGTTCGCGCTGGAATTCCGGATCCGTTTCAAATGACCACATCAGTCTGCCCCTCCCACGAGATGATGCGCCGTTCATGCACCATATCGGACGGCCATGCCAACAGGTTGGCTATGCGGGGTCCGTTCCGTCGGCTCTCCGGAGCCAAAGCTCGGCGGCAAATCCGCAGCCTGGAGCCGTCTCGAATTCGAGCCGGGTGTCCAGTTGCTTGGCGAGCAACCGGCAGATGGCAAGGCCCAGGCCGACGCCTTCGATCTGCTCGAAGTTCTTTCCCTGGCTGGTATTGCGCTCGAACGGCCGGAGTACGCGTTCAAGCGTGGCTGCGTCCATGCCATTCCCGTTGTCGCTGATCCGTATGGCAACCGTATCGGCTGTGCCGCTGACGATCCGAACCCGGATCCGTGCCTCCTCACCGGCATATTTCGCGGCATTGGTCAGCAGGTTCTGCACGATCTGCCGAATGGCCCGATCATGGCCCATCGCGTACACGTGCCCGCCATCCTCGGGCTCGTCGAACGCCAGGTTCCGATTCGGATAGGCGGCCTGGACCAGTCGGGTACTGTTGCGGATGATGCCGGTCAGTTCCACCGACTCCAGATCAAGTATCTGATCGGTTCCGGACAGTTGCGAGAAATTCAGGACCTCGTTCACCAGATCCAGCAGATGGTAGGCGCTCTTCAGGACCTCTTCCGTGAAGTCGTTCTCGCCGGCGTCCTTGTTGCGGGAGTTCTTTTCCTGCATCAGTTCCGAGAAACCGATGATCGCATTGAGCGGCGTCCGGAATTCGTGGCTCATGTGTGCCACGAACCTCTCCTTGGAACGATTGGCGGTGGCCAGTTCCTCGTTCAACCGTTCGAGCTGCGTCGAGCGCTGCCGTTCACGTGAGGACAGTCTCGTCGAGATATAGAGCGTCAGAACCAGAAAGGCGAAGAGAACGGTCAACGCCACCTGGTTGAAGCTGATCGTCTGTTCGAGGGACTGGCGACGACCGGCGTCGATCAGGTTCATCCGGCGAACCAGATCGACGGAAAGCTGGTCGAGACTGGGTTCGAGCGGACGCAGCTTTTCCTGCATCAGCCGCGCATGCGCCTGTGTGTCCGACAGGTCGGCATCTTGCAGCTCACGGGCAATCTGCGCGAACTGCTCCTCGACCCGGCCGACGATGGCCAGATACGGGGGATAGTCGGCGAGTTGCGCCAGGATGACATCATCGGACAGACGCGCCACCCTGCTGGCCAGAACGTCCATGCGAAGGTGCAGCAATCCCCGGGTCGGATCATCGAACAGTGCCGCCTGGGGGAACTGGACATCATGTCCTTCGCTGACGCGCCCGGTAACATAGAGTGTCTGGTAGTATCCGACACGCAGCTCCTCGATGGCCCAGACATATTCCTGCAGCGGTTCGAGGTTCTTCTGCTGGTTGAGTGTGAGTATCTGTCCGACGAAGGCCAGAACGGCCATCAGGCAGAACAGGCCTCCGGTCGCCGAGAAGATGTTCCATGACAGATACTGCTTCATCTTGCTACGGGACCCGATTGCCGGCTCAGCGCGGTCGCACTTCGATCCGGAACAGCTGCCAGATGGCGAGGCTCTGCACCTCCTTGACCGCCGAATCCGACATGGCATCGAAGTCGAACAGTACCCAGAAATAGCCCTTGTCATCCGGTTTCTGATAGGTTCCGTCCTGGGCCCACGCGAGGAACGCCTGTTGTCTCCATTCTGGCGGCAACTCGATATTGTAGTCGTTCAGGGCAGTGAGGGAGAGGTGGTTCGGTTCGTTTGAACAGTTTCGAGCCGTTTCTTAGGTGGATTTTCCGCTTGGTTATGCCGCCACCGGGATTGGTTGCAACTTGATGTGATATGCCTGATCGGGCGTTTGCCCTTCCAGCGATGAATGCGGTCTCCTTGTGTTGTAGAAGGCCAGGTATCGGTCGATGCCCTGTCGGGCGGCTGACACGCTTTCATAGGCGTGCAGATAGACCTCCTCGTATTTGACGCTGCGCCAGAGCCGTTCGACAAACACGTTATCGCGCCAAGCGCCCTTGCCATCCATGCTGATCTGGATGTCGGCGTCCTTCAGCGCCTTGATGAAGTCAATGGACGTGAACTGTGATCCTTGGTCCGAGTTCATGATCTCCGGCTTGCCATATCTGCGCAGGGCATCATTCAAGGCCTCCAGACACGGCGCTGTTTCCAGCGTCACCGACAGCCGCCAGGCCAGAACCTTGCGGCTGAACCAGTCCAGAACGGCGACCAGATAGACGAACCCTCGGGCCATGGGAATGTAGGTAATATCCATGGCCCAGACCTGATTGGGCTGCGTCACGGCCAGCTTGCGCAGCAGGTAGGGATAGATCCTGTGACCGGGCGCAGGCTTGCTGGTGTTCGGTCTGCGATAGAGCGCCTCAATGCCCATCGTTTTCATGCAGGTTGCCACGTGCAGCCGCCCGGCCGTGAAGCCTTCCTGCCGCAGCAACCCTTTCATCATACGGCTGCCCGCGAACGGGTAGTCCATGTGCAACTCGTCAATTCTGCGCATAAGCTTGAGGTCCGCCGCACTGGTCGGGCGCGGCGCGTAATACAGGCTGCCCCGGCTGATCCCGAGAAGCCGGGCTTGCCGTGTCAGGCTCAGCCTGTGGTCCGGGCCCGTCATTTCCTTGCGCTCGGCAACAGACCGGCCTTGTCGAGCGCGCCCTCTAAAAAATCGTTTTCCAGCGCCAGCTGGCCAATCTTCGCGTGCAGGGACTTTACGTCGATCTGCGGCTCTTTCGCGGCCTTTGGCGTGTCATCGAAGACACCCGTTACGCCCTCAAGCAGCTGATCCTTCCACTGCTTGATCTGATTGGGATGCAGGTCGAACTGCGTCGCCAGCTCGCTCATCGTCCTGTCGCCCTTCAGCGCCGCCAATGCGACTTTCGCTTTGAAGGCAGGGCTGTGGTTCCGCCTGGGTCGTCTTGTCATCTTCGCTCCTTCGTCCCGGCAACGCTGCCGGATTGGGAGCAGAAAATCCACCTAACTCAACTGTCCAGATTTGTCGGGCCACCTCTCAAATAGGAGCCTCCTGGAAACCCGGGACGCTTCAAAGACCGTTCCTGACGAAGACGGGGGCAGTGCCAGATGGTCCCTGGATCACCTGTTTGTGGACGAAAACGGCATACCAATTCTGGTTGAGGTCAAGCGGGCCTCCGATACCCGAGCGCGCCGGGAAGTCGTGGCTCAGATGCTTGATTATGCTGCAAACGGCGTCGCCTACTGGCCGGCGGCCGAGTTCATCGAAGAGTTCGAGCTCTCCTGTCGGGCAGACGGTATCGAGCCCGACGAGAGGCTTTCGCAATTCCTCGGCGATGAACTGGAAGGTGAAGAATTCTGGCAGCGGGTGGAAGCAAATTTGAAAGCGGGTCGGATCCGCATGGTGTTCGTGGCCGATGTGATCTCCAAGGAACTGCGCCGGATCATTGAGTTCCTCAACGAACAGATGAGACCGGCAGAGGTGCTAGCGATTGAAGTGGCTCATTATACGGATGAAGCTGGCACCAGAACCATCGTTCCGAGCGTCATCGGTAACACGGCCCGGGCAGCAAGCAACAAATCCACTTCGGGAAACAAACTGCCATCCATCTCAAATGCCGAGTGGATCGCTCAGCTTGCTGACAAATACGGCGAGCAGCATGGGATCGTCGCAGGACACATCGTCGAATGGGCCGAACGACATGGCTACGAAGCCGCCCCAACCAACACCCGGGATGCGATCGCTATTAGTGTTCAATCCAACGACGGCAAACGCGCATGGCCTTTATTTATAAGACGTTCCGGGGGGCGGCTTGAGATTGCCTTTCACTATCTGAAGTCGCGACCGGCCCTGGCGGATGTCAATGTCCGCCAAGGCTATCTAGATGAAATCCAAGCGATTCACGGGATCCAGACGACGACATCAAACCCTTCAGGAGTTCCGGCTATTTCATTGGACCAGATGTCTGAGCCAGGCGTGTTGCAGAGTTTTCTCGCTGTGGCGCACCGCATGAGCGAGGCCGCAAAACTGGCGGGGTGAGTGCAAATCCTTCAGTTGTGGCAGTTTGCCGGAAGAGGGAGACGTCGGCTCGGCATTGTCAGAGCAAATTCTGCATAGATTCAAACCTGTTTACCGCGCCCACGTCAGGTTTGCTCTGACAATGCCATCGACTTGGTTGGTCGATGTCCGGTCGAGCTGCTCCGGCGCGCGGGAGAGAGGTGGCCCGACAAATCTGGACAGTTGAGTTAGGTGGATTTTCTGCTCCCAATCCGGCAGCGTTGCCGGGACGAAGGAGCGAAGATGACAAGACGACCCAGGCGGAACCACAGCCCTGCCTTCAAAGCGAAAGTCGCATTGGCGGCGCTGAAGGGCGACAGGACGATGAGCGAGCTGGCGACGCAGTTCGACCTGCATCCCAATCAGATCAAGCAGTGGAAGGATCAGCTGCTTGAGGGCGTAACGGGTGTCTTCGATGACACGCCAAAGGCCGCGAAAGAGCCGCAGATCGACGTAAAGTCCCTGCACGCGAAGATTGGCCAGCTGGCGCTGGAAAACGATTTTTTAGAGGGCGCGCTCGACAAGGCCGGTCTGTTGCCGAGCGCAAGGAAATGACGGGCCCGGACCACAGGCTGAGCCTGACACGGCAAGCCCGGCTTCTCGGGATCAGCCGGGGCAGCCTGTATTACGCGCCGCGCCCGACCAGTGCGGCGGACCTCAAGCTTATGCGCAGAATTGACGAGTTGCACATGGACTACCCGTTCGCGGGCAGCCGTATGATGAAAGGGTTGCTGCGGCAGGAAGGCTTCACGGCCGGGCGGCTGCACGTGGCAACCTGCATGAAAACGATGGGCATTGAGGCGCTCTATCGCAGACCGAACACCAGCAAGCCTGCGCCCGGTCACAGGATCTATCCCTACCTGCTGCGCAAGCTGGCCGTGACGCAGCCCAATCAGGTCTGGGCCATGGATATTACCTACATTCCCATGGCCCGAGGGTTCGTCTATCTGGTCGCCGTTCTGGACTGGTTCAGCCGCAAGGTTCTGGCCTGGCGGCTGTCGGTGACGCTGGAAACAGCGCCGTGTCTGGAGGCCTTGAATGATGCCCTGCGCAGATATGGCAAGCCGGAGATCATGAACTCGGACCAAGGATCACAGTTCACGTCCATTGACTTCATCAAGGCGCTGAAGGACGCCGACATCCAGATCAGCATGGATGGCAAGGGCGCTTGGCGCGATAACGTGTTTGTCGAACGGCTCTGGCGCAGCGTCAAATACGAGGAGGTCTATCTGCACGCCTATGAAAGCGTGTCAGCCGCCCGACAGGGCATCGACCGATACCTGGCCTTCTACAACACAAGGAGACCGCATTCATCGCTGGAAGGGCAAACGCCCGATCAGGCATATCACATCAAGTTGCAACCAATCCCGGTGGCGGCATAACCAAGCGGAAAATCCACCTAAGAAACGGCTCGAAACTGTTCAAACGAACCGAACCACCTCTGGAGATCAGCGCTGAGGTATAGCCGCTGGATCCGAGAAACGGGCGCAGCCTGGCCTCCTTGATGTTTTGGTTCGGGCGGTCGCTGCTTATCGTCAAATGGTCCTCAAGTCGCCGCGGGTTGCGGCGCCCAAATCCAGCCTTCCGAAACCGGCGTCTCATTGGTCGGTGGCTCAAGGCGCTCTTGATTCAAATGGAAATCACGTGCGACGCGGGCGCAGATCTCTGCATCCTGTATATCTGACTCACGACCCGTTTTCGGGCCCTCTTCTGATCGCTGCCCAAGTCGGGCGCGACATAAAGCGGGATAAGTTTCGATCATTGTTAGGCAAACGCCATCAGTCCAGACACCCAGCGATATACGGTGCGGAGCGAAGCGGGATACGACATGCATGGCCTTTGTCGCCTGGCTGCCAATCATGTCCTTGATGGCCGACAAGGGGGTGATCCCCTCTGCGACCAGACGCCGTTCAGTTTGGCGGAAGAGGTAGGGATTTGCTGCAGATTGGTTGATCTCATTGATGGTATTGCCATCTGAAATTAGTCGGGCAAATGCATCCGGAAAGCCTAGCGGCGCATCAATCGCAAGCGTGGCATGTCGGGGTCTGTTTGTATGAGTAAGCGTACATAGCGTGCTGATTGAGGCCAGAAAGCTGGCAGGCGAATTCGAGCTGTTGATTGTATTGCGCAAATTCCCGCGCCAAGGCTGGCCCATGGCTTGCCTGTTTCCATCCACTACGAAGAGGGCATCGCGGCTGTTCGGGTTCCTATCGCAATTCCAGCCGCCGACATCCCAGCCAATGAACAGATGTTCGCGCGGTACTGCAGCCTCACTCATACCAACCAGACCTGACCCGTCGGCATAGTCTGCATCATATCTTGCTTGATCGCGCGGGCCTCAACGGCTTCGGCCTCTAACCTGCTCCCCTTAGACTCCGCGTTCATAAGTTGGCGCTGCTCACGTTCGACCGTCACCACAAGTGAATTCACGACAAGGTTGCTCCGAAGATATCCGTCTATTTTAGCATGCATCGGGGCATTGTCAGAGCAATCTGACCTCACCCAGATACAGCTCTGCTGCGCCGGGGCCAGATTGCTCTGACAATGCCCAAGCGTATGACGTCTGCACAGATCGCAGAGGCGCATCGGCGCGCCCGCGAATGGACCGAGGCGTTTGAGAACCGGAAGCGCTAGTCACTCCCCATCCTCGTCGTCCAAACCGCTACCCGAAAGCCCAATTTTTGTGGCGACGTATCGCTAAGCTATTGAAAGAAATCGTAGCGCGAGAAGGATTTGAACCCCCGGCACGCGGACTATGTGCGAGAGTGCAAGATGGCCGTTCGCCGTTACCCGTGTCGTTACCCCTGAGCCAGCAGAACACTTGGCAATGCACAGTTAACCTATTGAAATAAATGGTGCCCAGGGGCGGATTCGAACCACCGACACGCGGATTTTCAGTCCACTGCTCTACCAACTGAGCTACCTGGGCATCGCCGCTCTGGCTGATGGGGGCCGATCCGGGATCGGTACCTTGGCGAGCGGTCGGGAGGATATAGCCGAGAGCCGCAGGCCTTGCAACCGCCCTTCGACAGGGTTGTGCTTGATTCTGGTGGGCGATTTCATCATGTTGCGCGCCAAGCGGTCGGGTCGTGATGACCTGTCGCGCCGGGTTTCCTGAACAGGGTGCAGAATGGCCAAGGAAGAAGTTCTCGAATTTGAAGGGCATGTTGCCGAACTGCTGCCGAACGCGATGTTTCGCGTGCAGCTGGACAACGATCATGAAGTGCTGGCCCATACGTCGGGCAAGATGCGCAAGAACCGCATCCGGGTGCTGGCTGGCGACCGGGTGATGGTGGAAATGACCCCCTATGACCTGACCAAGGGTCGTATCACCTTCCGCTTCAAGTAAGCGCCGGAACAGGGCGGCAGATGCCACGCCTGATCCTAGCCTCCGCGTCGCCGCGTCGGCGCGATCTTCTGCGTCAGATCGGCCTGCTGCCGGACGATATCATTGCCGCCGACCTTGACGAGACGCCCTTGCCGGATGAAGCGCCGCAACGACTGGCGGAACGTCTGGCCCAGGCCAAGGCGGGGCACGTTCAACCCGGTTTCCCCGACGATTTCGTGCTCGCCGCCGATACGGTGGTGAGCTGCGGCCGCCGAATCCTGCCCAAGACCGAATCGCGGGAGGCTGCCGCCGCATGCCTGCGTCTGCTGTCGGGACGGCGGCACAGGGTTACCACAGGTGTCGCGCTCTATGCCCCCGGCGGGCGGATGAGCAGCCGCCGGGTGACGACGGTCGTGCGTTTCAAGCCACTCTCCGGCCCCGAGCAGCAGACATATCTGGATAGTGGGGAGTGGCAGGGCAAGGCCGGTGGCTATGCCATCCAGGGGCTGGCAGACGCCTTTGTCGCCAGTCTGAACGGCTCATGGTCCAATGTTGTCGGGCTGCCGCTGCACGAGACGGCGAATCTGCTGACCGGGCTGGGCTATCCCGTCTGGACGCGATCATGAAACAGGGCCTGTTCATCGACCGTGGCCCCTTCGAGACCCGCGTCGCGCTGATCGAGCGGGAGCGGGTCGCCGAGATTCATCTGGAACTGACCGGTGAACCGCCGGTCGCCGGAGCGGTCTGGCGGGGCCGTGTGACGGATCTGATGCCGGAACTGCAGGCGGCTGCCGTCGATCTCGGGCAAGGCGTCACCGGGTTCCTTCGCGCTGCGGATGCGCGCGTTCTGGACGGGACCGCCACGGACAAGCGTGTTCCCCTGAAGAAGCTGCTGCGACGCGGACAGACCGTGCTGGTGCAGGCGGTACGGGGTGCGGCGGACGGCAAGCAGGTGCGCCTGAGTGCCGACATCGCGCTGCACGGCCGCTATGTCAGCCTGTATCCGGTGCGACAGGGGACAGAGGTGCCGAAACGGATCGGCGATCCTGACCAGCGGGAATCACTGCTGGAGATGTTCGCATCGCTCGATCCCGATGTGCGCCTGGTGGCCCGGCCGGCGGCAGCCCGTGTCGACCCCGACCTGGTGCGTGCCGATGCCACCAGGCTGATGGCCGAGTGGGACGAGATCAGTGGCGTGGACGGCCCGGTGCCTGCGCGGCTTCGCGATGCGCCGGATCTCCTGCAGCGGGCCCTGACGGAACTGGCGCCACCCGCGCCGGAGACCATTGCGGTCTCGGACAGGAGCCTGTCGGCGGATCTGCGCCCATTGGCCAAGCGACTTGCGCCCGACCTTGTCGAGCGGGTGAGCCTGGCGCCACCGGGTCAGGGCCTGGAACTGGACCAGGTGCTGGATGAGGCACTGGCGCGGGAAGTGGGACTGCCTGGCGGCGGACGGATCGTCATCGAGGCAACGACCGCCCTGACTGCAATCGACGTGGACAGTGGTGGCGCGCGCGGTACCCCTGTCGATCACAACATGCGTGCAATCGCGGAAATCGCGCACCAGATCAGGCTGCGCCGTATTGGCGGGCCGGTCGTGATCGATTTCATTTCCATGCGGGCCGGCAACGAACGCAAGCGGGTCGAGGCCGCCCTTCGCCGCGCGTTCGAACGTGATCCGGTGATGGTGGATGTCGGCCAGGTCGACCGTTTCTCGCTGGCGACACTGGTACGGGGCAGGGGGGAAGCGGGGCTTGCCCGGCAACTGCTGCACCAGACCTCAGAACAGTCCCGGCTGCGGGAAGGTGTTGCAGCCGCCAGAGTCCTGAGGAAGGTCGCCGCGGAGCTGGAAGGTGTCGGGCTGTTGCCCGTGACACTGTCGCTTTCCCTGCAGCTTCAGCCGGTCATGGATGCTGATGCGGTGGAACAGGCGAGTGCGTTCCTGGCGCGCCCGGTGAGCTTCGTCTTCGAAGCGCGCGACATCGATAGCTTCGCGATTGCGCGGACACGCTGAACCGACTGCTCATTGTGGCACTTCCGCGAATATGAGAGAAAGAGCCATGACCGGGAACACAGTCCAGACGCCGAAGCTTGCAGACATGGATCCCCGCCTGCATCGGTTTCTGGATGTCTGGCGGGCCGCACGTGGTGATGCGACCGTGCCGTTGCGCAAGGCCTTCGATCCCACCTCGGTGCCGTCACTGCTCTCCAACATCTACATCTATCGCTTCCATGAGGATGCTGGCGACTACGTCTGTGAGCTGGCCGGAGAGCATGTGAATGACGCCTATGGCCGGGCGATCAGGGGCGAAACCCTGTTGCAGATTGTCGGGGCCAGGGACCATCCGGTGATCACAGAGCGTTGGGAAAGGATCCTCGGGGTGCCCTGCGTGCACTACGGCACCGCCAATGAAATCCTGTCCAACGCGCGGTTGACTCAGGCGGAGCGGCTGCTGCTGCCCTTCGCATCGGCTGCGGACCAGCCTGCGGACACGATCATCGGTGTGGGGCTCTATTCCTCCCGACGCAGATGGCCCGACCAGCCCCCGCTGTTGCCGTCCGACATTGTCCAGATTCCCTGTTCGGAGATATGATCGGTCCGAACAGCGTGATGCACGCGTGTCGTTCCACCCAGGATGCCGAGGCCATTTGATGACGACCCG
The DNA here is from genome assembly GCA_016865035.1 of Kordiimonadales bacterium IMCC3096. Classification (GTDB taxonomy): domain Bacteria; phylum Pseudomonadota; class Alphaproteobacteria; order Minwuiales; family Minwuiaceae; genus Minwuia. The sequence goes on along the minus strand of CP018227.1, from coordinate 261,215 downwards.
ATGCCCGATCTGTTCCCGCCCGACCGAGCAGGCCGTGCGGCCCTTCTGTTCCAGGCGCTGTGCCGATGTCGACCTCAAGCGCTGGCTGTCGGAGGACTATGTCCTGCCCGGTACGGAGCCTGCGGACTTCGACGATCTGGAGCCGGGTGACCTGCGCCACTGAGCAGGCGTGACAACCAGCCGGACAATCAGGCGGCCAGATCGCCCACGCCGGGATCCTTCGTCGCCATGAAGCGCACATCGGCCCAGTCCTGCTGGGCGCGCTCCAGGTGCCAGGCGTTGCGCGCCAGGAAGACCGGATCGCCCTCGTGATCATCGGCGATGGAGGCACCGTTCTCGTCACCGAAGCGCTTGATCATGTCCGCGGTGTCGGCGAAGACCCAGCGCGCGGTGAACAGTTCCGTCGACTCGAACCGGACCGGCAGGTTGTATTCGGTCTTGATCCGCTCCGCGAGCACATCGAACTGCAGCGCACCGAGCACGCCGACCACCCAATCCGAACCGATGCGTGGCCGGAAGACGCGGGCGACGCCTTCTTCCGCCAGTTGCTTCAGCGCCTCGCCCAGGTGCTTGGCGCGCAGGGGGTCGGTCGCGCGCACCCGCTGCAGCAGTTCCGGCGCGAAGCTGGGCACGCCACGGAAGCGGATTTCCTCCCCCTCCGTCAGCGTGTCACCGATGGAAAGCTGGCCGTGATTCGGAATGCCGATGATGTCGCCGGGCCATGCTTCTTCCGCAGTCTCCCGGTCGCCGGCGAGGAACATGACCGGATTGTGGACGGCCAGTTGCTTGCCGGTGCGGACATGTTTCAGCCGCATGCCGCGCTTGAAGTGGCCCGACACCAGCCGCACGAAGGCGACGCGGTCGCGGTGCTTCGGATCCATGTTCGCCTGCACCTTGAAGACAAAGCCTGAAACCTTCGGCTCCGTCGGCTGGACCGTGCGGCTGGTGGTGATCTGGGCCCGGGGGGCAGGAGCGTCGCTGCCGAGCGTGTTCATCAGGTCCTGCACGCCGAAGGCATTCACGGCACTGCCGAAGAACACCGGCGTCATGTTGCCCTCGCGATAGGCCTGTCCGTCGAAGGCGGGGCAGAGTTCGCGTGCCATGCCGGCCTCTTCGCGCAACTGCTCCGCCGCGCGTGCGCCGAGCTGGCTATCCAGTTCCGGATCGTCCAGTCCCTTCAGTTCGGCGGTGATCTCGCCCTGCTTCTCGCGGCTGCGGGCCATCAGCACCAGCCGGTCGCGCATCAGGTCGTAGCATCCCTGAAAATCGCGCCCCATGCCGATGGGCCAGTTGGCGGGAGTCACGTCCAGTGCCAGATCCTGCTCGATCTCGTCCATCAGTTCGAACGGGTCGCGGGCTTCGCGGTCCATCTTGTTGACGAAGGTGATGATGGGCACGTCCCGCAGCCGGCAGACCTCGAACAGCTTGCGTGTCTGGGACTGGATGCCACGGGCCCCGTCGATCACCATGATCGCGGAATCGACGGCGGTCAGGACCCGGTAGGTATCTTCCGAGAAGTCCTCATGCCCCGGCGTGTCCAGCAGGTTGAACGTGTGCGGACCATAGTCGAAGGTCATGACGGAGGCGGACACGGAGATGCCGCGGTCCTGTTCGACCTTCATCCAGTCCGAACGTGCGCGGCGCTGATCGCCACGCGCCTTGACGGCACCGGCCATCTGGATCGCACCGCCGAACAGCAGCAGCTTCTCGGTCAGCGTGGTCTTGCCGGCGTCGGGATGGGCGATGATGGCGAAAGTCCGCCGCCGCCCGGTTTCTGTCTCCAATGCATTCATGCGCGGGGGATAGCCGAAATGCGCTGGCTTGGGGAGGGGTATTCTGGCTGCGGCGGAGACGGGGCCGGTACGGGCTGCTATCTCTTGGCAACGGAGCACAGGGGAGAGTGACCATGCGTATGATTGATCTGTTCGACCAGGGGGCACGGCAGTTCCCGGACCGGGACTGCCTTTCGGACGGGCAGAACGGCTGGACCTATGCCACCGTCCGTGAGCTGACACAGCGGATCGCCGCCGGGTTGCGGGGAGAGGGGATCGGAACCGGTGCCCGCATCGCGGTCTGGTCACCCAATCACGCGATGGCCTACGCCTGTGTGCTGGCCATCAGCCGCCAGAACGGCATCTGGGTGCCGATCAATGCCCGCAATGCGCTGGAGGAGAACATCTACGTCCTGGACAACAACCAGACGGAGATCCTGTTCGTGCATTCCAGCTTTGCCGATCATGTCGCGCAGGTGCGGGCAGAGGTGCCGTCGATCCGGCTGGTGGTGACGACGGATGCGCCGGTCGATGGCCTGCCGTTCCTGGACGACTGGATGCCGGTCGATCCGGATCCGGCACCGGACCCGCTGCTGCCGCCCGAGACCATCTGTTCGCAGATGTCATCCGGCGGCACCACCGGGCGGCCCAAGGGGGTCATGCTGAGCACGCGGGCCTGGGAGACGATGGTGGCGACGTTCCACGTCATGATGCCGGTGACGGCACCGCCGGTGCATCTGATGGTGGCGCCGATGACCCATGCGGCGGGCGGTGTTTCCTTCCCGCTGCTGCCCTATGGCGCGACCAACATCTTCATGACGGAGACCGCGCCGGAGAAGATCATGCAGATGATCGAGAAGCACCGGGTGACGCATCTGTTCCTGCCGCCCACCGTGATCTACGTCATGCTGGCCCACCCGAAGGTGCGCGACTACGACTACTCCAGCCTGCAGCATTTCATCTATGCCGCCGCGCCCATGTCCGCCGACAAGCTGAAGGAGGCGATGGAGGTCTTCGGTCCCGTCATGACCCAGACCTATGGCCAGGCCGAAGCCCCGATGATCGCCACCTACATGTCGCCCGCCGACCATGCGGAGGCGCTGAGCACGAACAAGCATCACCGGCTGCTGTCCTGCGGCAGGCCGACCCCCTACACCCGCGTCGAGATCATGGGGGAGGACGGGACGATCCTGCCCCAGGGAGAATCCGGCGAGATCGTGCTGCGGGGCGAGATGGTGATGGAAGGCTATTTCCGGCAACCCGAGGAAACCGCCGCTGCCAGCACCCATGGCTGGCACCATACGGGCGATATCGGCCGGATCGACGAGGACGGGTTCGTCTATATCGTCGACCGGTTGAAGGACATGATCATCACCGGTGGCTTCAACGTCTATCCGTCGGAGGTGGAGCAGGTGATCTGGACCCATGCCGCCGTGCAGGACTGCGCCGTGATCGGCGTGCCCCACGAGAAGTGGGGTGAAGCCCTGAAGGCGGTCATCGAGCTGAAGCCCGGCGCGACGGTCAGCGAGGAAGAGATCATTGCGCTGTGCAAGGAGAAGCTGGGATCGGTCAAGGCCCCGAAGTCCGTGGACTTCTGGCCGGAACTGCCGCGCAGTCCTGTTGGCAAGGTGCTGAAACGCGACATCCGCGCCCCCTACTGGGAGGGCAAGGGACGCAGTGTCGGGTAGGTATTGGTGGTCTGTCGCCTGTCAGGCGGCGTCGAGACCGAAGGCGGTGTGAAGGGCGCGGACGGCAAGTTCCTTGTAGTCCGCCGAGATCAGCACGCTCACCTTGATTTCGGAGGTGGTGATGACCTGGATGTTGATGCCTTTCTCCGCCAGTGCCCGGAACATGGTCTGGGCGACACCGACGTGGCTGCGCATGCCGACGCCGACGATGGAGACCTTCACGACATCGGAGGCCGAGACCACTTCCCGCCAGCCGACGTCGGACTTGATGCCCTCCAGGATCGTCAGGGCGCGCTGCAGCTGGTCGCGGTTGACGGTGAAGGTCAGGTCGGTGGTCGCGCCATCTTCCGTGATGTTCTGCACGATCATGTCGACGTTGATGTTGGCGTCGGCCAGCGCACCGAAGATCGCCGCGGAGACACCGGGGCGGTCGGCCACCTGGCGCAGGGTCACCTTCGCCTCATCCGGCGCGTAGGTAACGCCGTTCACCATCTGCTGTTCCACGATTTCCTCCTCGTCGACCACCAGGGTCCCTTGCTCATCTGAAAAGCTGGAGCGCACATGTACGCGCACGCCGTGGTTCATCGCCAGTTCTACGGACCGGGTCTGCAGGACCTTCGCCCCCAGGGACGCGAGTTCCAGCATCTCCTCATAGGTGATGCGGTCAAGCTTCTGCGCCGCAGAGACGATCCGCGGATCGGCGGTATAGACGCCGTCCACATCCGTGTAGATGTCGCAGCGATCAGCCTTCAGCGCAGCAGCGAGAGCGACGGCGGAGGTGTCGGAGCCACCGCGCCCGAGCGTGGAGATGCGACCGTCACTGGCGATGCCCTGGAAGCCAGCGACAACGGCGACCTGCCCCTCACCGAAGCGGCGGATCAGTTCGTCGGTCTCGATCCGGTCGATGCGGGCGGCGCTGTGGGCATTGGTGGTATGTACGGGGATCTGCCAGCCGAGCCACGAGCGCGCGTTCACTTCCAGATCCTGCAGTGCCATGGCCATCAGGCCGATGGTCACCTGCTCCCCCGCCGCGACAACGGTGTCGTATTCGCGGGCATCGTGCATGGCGGAGACTTCGCGTGTCAGTCCGACCAGCCGGTTCGTCTCCCCCGACATGGCGGAGACGACGACCGCGACCTCGTTCCCAGCCTCGACCTCCGCCTTCACGCGTCGTGCCGCGTTGCGAATGCGGTCGACATCGCCGACGGACGTTCCGCCGAATTTCATGACGATGCGCGCCATCTGTTGTCCCGGCCCGGTGTCTGCCGTGCCGCCTCCTGCATGTCCTTGGATCGCGACCAATGTGTCGCGGCCCCTTGCGAGCTCAAGGCCGCACGTCTTAATTAGCGAAGGCACGGGTCGCAAGTCCGCAACGCGCTGCATTTCGCGGCAAATCGACCGGACAGGCCAGACGATCAGGAGTTTTCATGACCGCCACCACCGTCGATCCGGAAGAAATCAGCCGTTTCAGCGCCATGGCGGAGACCTGGTGGGACGCGGACGGGCCGATGAAACCGCTGCATCAGCTCACCCCGGCCCGGATGCGGTATCTGAAGGCGCAGATCGTGCGCCACTTTGACTGCAACGGACAGGGGCCAGCGCCGCTGAAGGGGCTTTCGATCCTGGATATCGGCTGTGGCGGCGGGCTGGTGGCGGAACCCATGGCGCGGCTGGGCGGGGACGTGACCGGTGTCGATGCGGCCGGGGACAACATCCAGGCCGCCCGCACCCATGCGACGGGGCTGGGCCTGCAGATCGACTACCGGCATGACACGGCGGAGGCGCTGGTCGAACAGGGCGCGCAGTTCGACGTCGTGCTGGCGCTGGAGATCGTGGAGCATGTTGCCGATGTCGGCCTGTTCGTGGCCTCGGTCGCGAAACTGGTGCGCCCGGGCGGGCTGGTCATCTTCTCCACCCTGAACCGGACCCCGAAGGCCTGGGCGCTGGCTGTCTTCGGGGCGGAGCGCGTGATGCGCTGGTTGCCGGTCGGCACCCATTCACACGCCAAGTTCGTCAAACCCTCTGAACTGGCCGCGCACTTCCGCAATGGCGGGCTGCAACTGGAGGATCTGACCGGGCTGGTGTTCAGCCCGCTGACAGGCTGGTCCCTCGACAGCCGGGATCTGGACGTGAACTACTTCGCCACCGCGACACGGGGCAGCGACTGATGGCCATTCGGAAGATCGCCCGGATGGGGCACCCGGTCCTGTTGCGCGTTGCGCGGCCTGTCGCGGATCCCACGGCCCCGGAACTGCTGCATCTGGTTGGCGACATGATGGAAACGCTGGATGACATCGGGGGTGCCGGGCTGGCCGCGCCGCAGGTGCATGAATCCATCCGGCTGGTGATGTTCCAGGTACCGCCAGGACGGGGGCACGAGACCGTGCCGCTGACCATCCTGTGCAATCCGGTTGTCGAGCCCGTAACGGAAACGGTCGAGTGGGGCTGGGAAGGCTGCCTGTCCGTGCCTGGGCTGCGTGGCCTGGTGCCCCGGCCTGCCGCGGTGCGCTATCGCGGGCAGGGGATCGACGGCCAGATGATCGACCGCACCGTTGAGGGGTTTCATGCGCGCGTGGTACAGCATGAATGTGATCATCTGGACGGTGTGCTCTATCCGCAGCGCATGCCGGACCTGAAGCACCTGATCTTCGAGACCGAGATGAAACATCTGGTCGCCAGTGCGGAAGACACATCACCTACGGCAGAAGGAGAGGACGCATGACGACCGAATCCGATGAAGCAACGGTTACGGCGGACCTGAACGCGCTGCGGGACCGGATGGCCGACGCAGCACTGATGCACGCGGCCTTCGATGGCTGGACAGATCAGACCCTGCGCGCCGCCGCACGGGACGCCGGTGCGATCGATCTGGACATCTATCGCGCCTTTCCGGGCGGTGTGGAGGACCTGCTGGACCATCATCTGCTGATGGCCGACCGCCGCATGGTGGAAGACATCCTGGCGCTGGATCTGGAGAGCATGAAGATCCGGGAGAAGATTACCCAGGCTGTCCGGATGCGTCTGGAGGCCGCCGGACCGCACAAGGAGGCCGTGCGCCGCGGCTTCAACCATCTGGGACTGCCGCATCGCGGCCCCCGGGCCAGCCGCGCGCTGTGGCGTACGGTGGACCTGATCTGGCGGGCGATCGGCGACACCTCGACCGATTTCAACTTCTATACGAAACGCACCCTTCTGGCGGGCGTCTACATGAGCACGCTGCTGTTCTGGCTGAACGACAGGTCCGACGACCATGCCGATACCTGGGCCTTCCTGGATCGCCGGATCGCCAATGTCATGCAGATCGAGAAAGCCAAGGGAAAGCTGCTGGGCGCGGCCGGGAACCAGCCCAATCCATTGCAGGCGATCCGCCGGATCGGGGAGAACGTGCGCCGTCGTCGACCGTTTCGCGCCTGATCGACATAATGACAATTGACGTTAACGTAAACTGCAGAATATCCTTCCGCGGAAACGCCGGACAGGCACGAAACTGACGTCAGGGGAGAGACATGAACCAACACATCACGCGTGATTCCGTCTACGAGACCGTCGATCGGGACGCCTTTCCCGCGATGATGGAGGTTGATCGCTACAACCGTCGGACTGACGCGTTCGACGAGATCATTTCCGCCACGCATGACCATTTCTGGGACCCGCTGAACCCGGCCTACGTCGATCTGTCGAAGCCGTTCGATCTGGAGAACGAATATCTGATGCCGCCGGAGCAGGTACCGGAACTTTCCGGCGCCGTGCGTGACCGGCTGGACGAGGGGCAGCGCATCCGACTGGCCAACGAATCCACCCGCTGGGGCCTGTCCGGCATCCTGCATGGGGAGCAGGGGGCACTGAGCCTCTCTGCAAGCCTCTGCCACATCATGGTGGACGCGGGTGCGCAGGAGTATGCCGCCAATCAGGCGCGGGAGGAGGCCCGTCACGTTACCGGCTTCGCCCGCTACATCGGCAACCGCTGGGGCACGGCCTATCCGGTGGGTGACGAACTGGGACGGCTGATGAACGAACTGGTTGCCGCGCCGGAGGTCTACAAGAAGCTCGTCGGCATGCAGATGCTGGTGGAAGGGCTGGCGATGGGGGCCTTTGCCAGCCTGCATCGCTATACCAATGACCCGGTGCTGAAGCGTCTGGTGCAGCTGGTGATGACGGACGAGGCCTTCCATCACCGCTTTGGCAAGATCTGGGCGGACCGCACGATCCCGAAGCTGGACACGCGGGAGCATGAGATTGTCGAGGACTGGGCAGCACGCTGTTTCGAGACCCTGCTGTTCAACCTGACCAACATCCGCCAGAAGCGGGCGATCTACCCGCAGTTCGGTCTGGAATGGGAATGGGTCCGCGACTCGGTGCGTGAGGTCTATGCGGACCGCGATTCCAAGCGGCGCAACGATCTGAAGGACCCGACCAACATCATGCGTGTTCTGGTGAAGACCCTGCTCAACGCAGGCATCATCACCGACCGGACGCGTCAGCTCTATGCCAACTGGCTGGATATCGAAGAGCTGGAGCGTGAAGAGGGGCTTCACATCGGCGAAGCCATCGCGGCCGACGGTATCGAGTTCCTGAGGACCGTGAACCAGGGACGGAAGAAGATCGGTCAGAAGCCGATCTGATCGTTAGCCGATCTGATCGTTTCCGGCGCGCGACGACAGTGGGTGTCGGGTGACACTCACCCGTCGCGCGCGTCCCAGACCTGCTTCTTGCGATAGATGGTCGAGGGGCTGACGCCCAGGAAACCTGCGGCGCGCCCTATGTTGCCGCCGCAGATGCGGATTGCCGCCTCGATGGCCTCCCGCTCCACCTCGTCGAGGGGCAGGATGTCGTGTTCCCGCTGCCAGCTCGCGACGCCGGATGGCGCCACATCACCTGCCACGCTCTCGACGAGGTCGGGATGCACAATGGCCGGGGGAGCAGCACCAACGGCTGCGCCGCCCTGCGGTGTCACGAAGACCGGCGGCAGCATGTCAGGCGTCACCTCGGTGCCGTCGAACAGCACCGTGATCGACCGGACGATGTTCTGCAGTTCCCGGATATTGCCTGGCCAGCGATGGTTCAGCATTGCCTGTTCGGTCTCGGGTGCGAACCGCTTGAACTTCTTCCGTTCCTCGCGCGCGAAGTGCTTCAGGAAAGTCTCCGCGATCAGCAGGATGTCGTTCTCGCGCTCCCTCAGCGGCGGCAGCGTGATCGGGATGACGTGCAGACGGTAGAACAGGTCTTCCCTGAACCGGCCGGCCTGAACCGCCTCCATCGGGTCCTGGTTGGTGGCGCAGACGAAGCGCACATCCACATGTCGGGTCCGACCGTCGCCGACCCTTTCAAAGCTGCCGGTCTGGACAAACCGCAGCAGCTTGCTCTGCAGGTCCAGGTCCATCTCGCAGATCTCGTCCAGGAACAGGGTGCCGCCGTGGGCGCGGGCGGCTGCGCCCTCGCGATCCTGCACCGCGCCGGTGAAGGCACCGCGCACATGGCCGAAGATCTCGCTTTCGATCAGCCCCTTCGGGATGGCCGCGCAGTTTATGGCGACAAAGGCCCCGTTCGATCGCGGACTCAGGCTGTGCACCGCGTTGGCGGCAAGCTCCTTGCCGGTGCCCGACTCGCCGACAACGAAGACGGTTGCCTTGCTGGGTGCGGCCATGCGCAGCGTCTTGTAGACGGCACGCATCTTGGGCGATGAGCCGATGAAGTCCGCAAAGCCGTTGTTGTCCGGCGCATCATCGTCCGGCTCGGCGCTGGCCGCGAGCAGCGCCCGCTCCGTCGCGTTCCTGACCGTGAAGGTCAGTCGTTCTGCGGAGAAGGGCTTCACCAGGAAATCGAATGCACCCAGCCGCATGGCCTCGACCGCGATGTTGATCGACCCGTGGGCGGTGATGACGATGACGGGGGGTGGTGTCTCGCGCGTGTTCAGCCGTTCAAGGATCTCCATGCCGTCCATGTCCGGCAACCGCAGGTCCAGCAGCACCACATCGAACGGGCGATCCAGTTCGTTCATGGCCTCGCCGCCGGTTTCCACGGCAACGATCTCGAACGGCTCGTCGCGCAGGTACTGTTCATAGGTACGCGCGAGGGAGCGGCTGTCCTCCACAAGCAGCAGTCTGTGGCGCCCTTGCTCAGCCATTCAGGTGGCTCAGGTCGGCCAGGGCGGCGGTACGCATCAAACCGGCATCCTGCCGATCGTCAGGAACTTGTCGCGACGCCGTTCCAGCAACTGGTCATCAGCCATGTCCCTGAACATCGACAGCGCGTCGGCAATGGCATCACCAACCCGCATCATGGTTGCCGCGGCGTCGCGATGGGCGCCGCCGACGGGCTCCGGAATGACCTGGTCGGCCACCCGCAGACGCTTCAGGTCCTGGGCAGTCAGCTTCAGTGCTTCCGCCGCATCGATCGCCCTGTCGGACGTCTTGAACAGGATCGAGGAGCAGGCCTCCGGCGAGATCACCGAATAGATGGAATGTTCCAGCATCATCACCCGGTCACCCACGGCCAGTGCCACCGCACCGCCGGAGCCGCCTTCGCCGATGATGACCGCGATGATCGGAACCTTGACGTTCAGGCAGACCTCCACGGAGCGGGCAATCGCCTCTGCCTGACCGCGTTCCTCGGCGCCGACACCGGGGTAGGCGCCCGCCGTGTCGACAAAGGTGAGGATGGGCATCCCGAACCGCTCCGCCATCCGCATCAGGCGCTGGGCCTTGCGATAGCCTTCGGGGCGGGCCATGCCGAAATTATGCTTCACGCGGCCTTCGGTCGAATGTCCCTTCTCTGTGCCGAGAATCATGACACTCCGTCCGCGGAACCGGCCCATGCCGCCGATCAGGGCCTTGTCATCGCCATAGGAACGGTCGCCGGCAAGTGGGGTGAAGTCGGTTATCAGGGCGTCGATGTAGTGCGACGTGTGCGGCCGTTCCGGGTGCCGGGCGACCTGCGTCTTCTGCCAGGGAGTCAGGGTCTTGTAGGTGTCTGCCAGCAGTTTCGACGCCTTGCCGCGCAGCGTATCGACCTCCGCATCAATGTCGGTAGCCTCGTTGGTCTGGGCCAGATGCTGCAGTTCCCTGACCTTGCCCTCCAGCTCGGCCAGCGGTTTCTCGAAGTCCAGATATGTCTGCATGAAGTCCTCGCGCCCTGGGGGTCGATCGAACGAGAAGCTGCATTCTGCACCATCCCCTGTCAATTGCGACGGCGAACATTCCGATCATGCGCCGCAAATGGTGATATAGTGGCAAAAAAGACGGGGTTGCATCGTCACGGGGGGAAAGCACGATGCATGAGGGAATCTGGACAACTGTACTTGGCCTGTTCGGCCTGATGACGATTGCGGTGCTGATGCTGCCGCTGGCGAAGCGCATCCGGTTTCCATACACGGTCCTGCTGGCCGCTGTCGGGATCGGGCTGGGCCTGATCAGTGAACTGACGCATGCCATGCATCTGGGTGTGATCAGCGACCTGTTCCACAGTTTCGAATCGCTGGAGATCACGTCGGAGATCATCATCTTCATCTTCCTGCCGGCGCTGGTCTTCGAAAGCAGCCTTGCCATCGATGTCCGGAAGCTGCTGGCGGACATTCGCCCGATCATGTTTCTGGCCGTGGTCGGCCTGCTGATTTCCGCCTTCATGGTCGGCGGCGCGGTCTGGGCCGTGTCGGGCATGAGCTTCCTGGTGTGCCTGCTGCTCGGGGCGATCCTGTCGGCCACGGACCCGGTGGCGGTTGTCGCGATCTTCAAGGATCTCGGCGCGCCGAAGCGCCTGGCGGTGCTGGTGGAGGGCGAGAGCCTGTTCAATGACGCCACCGCCATCGTGCTGTTCAACATCCTGGCCGCCATGATCATCGGCAATGTGGAGGCGGACCTGATCGGCGGCGGTCTGGGCTTCATGAAGGTGTTCTTCGGCGGCATCATCGTCGGTTTCATCATGGCCCGCGGGTTCGTCTGGCTGATCGGGCGCATGGGGGGCGTGGCCCTGGTCGAGGTGACGCTGACGGTCTCGCTGGCCTATCTCTCGTTTCTGGTGGCGGAGCATTACCTGCACGTTTCCGGCGTCATGGCGGTGGTCACTGCGGCACTGGTCATGGGCTCCATGGGGCGGACAGGAATGTCGGCCAATGGCTGGCACCTGCTGCAGGAAACCTGGGAGAACCTCGGCTTCTGGGCCAATTCCCTGATCTTCGTGCTGGTCGGACTTGCGGTGCCGTCGATCCTGTCCGTCTTCAACGGCGGCATGTGGCTGACTCTCGCCGTCCTGCTGGCCTCGGCCTTCATCGCGCGTGGACTTCTGACCCATGGCCTGCTGCCGATCCTGAGCAGTGTCGGCGTTGCGGCCAATGTCAGTCTCGGGTTCAGGACGGTGATGTGGTGGGGTGGCCTGCGCGGCGCGGTCTCGCTGGCCCTGGCCCTGGCGATCTGGGAGAACGAGTCCATCCCGCAGGACATCCGCGAATTCGTCGTGGCGCTGGTCTGCGCGTTCGTCCTGTTCACCCTGTTCGTCAATGCCACGACCGTTGGTGCGGTCATGAAGGCATTCGGCCTCGACAAGCTCTCGCCCGCGGATGTCACCATTCGCAACCGCGCGATCGCGACAGCCCTCGACGGTATTCAGGGCAGGATCGGGCAGGTCGCGGAGAACCAGAAGATCCCCGGCGAAGTGGCGGAAGAGGTATCGGCGATCTATGCGAAGCGCGTCGCCGAGGCGCGGGCGGATGCGGCCAACGAGGGCGTGCTGACGCCGGACGACTGGATGAAGGTCGCGCTGATGGCAACACTCGGTCAGGAACGGCGGGGTTTCCTGCGCCATTATGCACAGGGCTACCTGTCGTCCGCCATTGCGCGATCCCTGCTGGCAATGAATGACGAGATGCTGGATGCGACCAAGCATGGCGGGCTCGAAGGCTATGCCCGCGCCTGTGACAGGGTGCTCGGGTTCAACAGGTCCTTCCTGCTGGCACTGAGGTTACAGCGCCGGTTCGGGTTCGCCGAGCCACTTGCGCGACGCTTCGCCGACAGGATGGAACGGCTGCGGACCATGCGGGCCGTGCTGGCCGAGGTTCGCACGGATGGTATCGGGGACATCGAGGCGCTGGTGGGGGCTGATGTTTCGGCCCGCCTCTGCGAGATGCTGGACGCGCGGCTGGAGAAGACCATGGCAGCCCTGACGGCGGTCCGGCTGCAGTATCCTGATTATGCCCGGCAGTTGCAGCGCCGCTATCTGGAGCGTGTCGCGCTGCGTCAGGAACGCCAGGATTACGACCGCCTGCATGAGGAAGCGGTCATCGGCGCGGAGATCCATGCCAGTCTGCAGGGCGATCTGGAAGAACGCTACGCCATGCTGGGCGAGCGCCCGCCCCTCGACCTCGGGCTCGATCCGGCGGAACTGGTCGCCAGTGTGCCGCTGTTCGAAAGCCTGTCGCAGGAGCGTATCCAGACGATCACTGCCCTGCTGAAGCCCCAGCTTGTCCTGCCGGGCGAAGCCGTTGTCCGCAAGGGCGATGCCGGGACGGCGATGTTCTTCGTGTCCTCGGGGGCCATCCGGGTGGACATTGCGCCGGAGCCTGTGATCCTCGGTTCCGGGCAGTTCTTCGGCGAGCTGGCGCTGCTGAAGGATGCGCCCCGCAACGCGGATGTCTTCGCGGAGGGCTTCTGTGACCTGCTGGTGCTGGAGCGTGCGGCATTCCAGAAGCTGCTCGCGGACAATCCGGACCTGAAGGCCACGATCGAGAAGGTGGCTGCGGAACGTACGGCGACGTAAGCCCTCAGGGTCACGGCGCCGCGCAGATCAGATCCATTTCAGGCGGCGCAGGATCAGCAGCTGCACGACGGTCAGCACGGCTGACCCGGCGAGCAGGTAGGTGAAGCCGTTGCCATCCCCCGACCAGGGAACCCCGCCGACGTTGGCACCCAGCAGCGCGGCCACCAGGTTCAGCGGCAGGAAGATGCCCGCGATAATGGTCAGGATATAGGTCGCGCGCTGGCTCGCCTCTGCCGTGGCCTGGTCGATCCGGTCCTGGATCAGGCGGCTGTGGTCCCGAATGGCCTCCAGTGCCGCCACGTTGCGCCGGGTCGCGTGCCAGTGTTCCCGCAGGTCGATCAGGTCCGATGCCTTGAGCCACGCCGGTTCCGCGGCCAGAACAGCCTCCAGCGCGTCAGCCTGTGGCACGGAGAACCGGTGCAGCCAGATCGCCTGCCGGCGCAGTTGGGACAGTTCCTGCGCGGAGGGATTTGGTCCCGGCGCCTCCAGAATGTCCTCAAGGTCCGCAAGCTGGTGGTTGAGGTGCACCAGCGAGTCCTTGACCCGGCTGGTCAGATTGGCGACCAGATGGGTGACGATCATGCCCGGCCGTGCGGCGGCGCCCGCCGCCCGGGCCAGTTCCGCCGTGTCCTCGACCGCCCGGACGCGCTGCAGCGCCACGGACTCGATCCGGTCCTCCGTCACCGCGACCCGCAACGAGACCATGTCCTCGGGACGGCGGTTCTCGTTCAGGTTCACGCCGCGCAGGATCAGGACGTCAGCACCGTCAAATCGGGTGAAACGCGGCTCCGTCTCATCGGCATTGATGGCAGCAACCGCCGCTGGCGGCAGGTCATCCCGTTCGGAATGCGGGGCCCCCGTCGCGCGCTGGGGATGATGCAGCCAGAGCGGCGTTTCGGACGATCCTGCGAGTACCGTTGCTGAGTTCATTTCCGGAAGGGTCCTGACGTCTTATTCGGGATCAAGTTCCGTATTGCCTACGAATACGTGCATTGCTATCCAACACCGTAGGGTCGTGTGAGGGGATTAGCATGAAAATGATCAGATTCGCGCTCGTGTCGTGTTTGGCGCTGGCACTTGCCGCATGCCAGACGACGAGCCAGGTCGCACAGGTGCGCCCCGATCTGCGGCCTGGCGATACCCGCATTGCCCTGATGCCGCTTGAGCTGCAGCTCTACCAGCTCACCGCCGGTGGTGTCAGGGAGCCGAAGGCCGAATGGACGAAGGACGCGGAACTGCATGTGCGTCGCGCCATCAACCTGATCCAGTCGGAGAAGCAGCTTCAACTCGTCGAGTTCGATGCGAGCACCTTGCCGCTGGACCAGCAGTAGCTGGTGAACCAGCTTGTGAAGCTGCACAGCGTGGTCGGAGGCGAGGTCTTCTATCAGGCCCGTATCCCGCAGCGGCGGCCGCCGACCAAGCAGGGCCGGTTCGACTGGTCCATCGGCAAGGATGTGCGCACGGTTGCGGACGCCACGGGGGCCCGCTACGGCCTGTTCATCTTTATGGAGGACAGCTACTCGTCCGGGGGGCGTGTTGCGCTGGGCATCGCGCTGGCACTGCTCGGGGTCGGCATCCAGGGTGGAACCCAGATCGGCTATGCCTCGCTTGTGGACCTGAATACCGGGCAGATCGCCTGGTTCGGAACGATCGCCAGGGGTTCAGGTGATCTCCGCACAGAGCAGGCTGCCGAGGAATCGGTGCGCAGCCTGTTCAGCACCCTTCCGAACGGCTGATCCTGCCATGGACTTCACGCGCAGGCACCTGTTGTGCGGATGTGCCGCCACGGCACTGACCGGATGCGTCAGCCAGGGCGGCGGATCCCGGATCCAGGCGGGCCATGCGCCGACGCTGGACAGCGTCGAGGGGGGACTCTGGGACATCTTCAACAGGGCAGAGGCCGACCTGAAATTCTCGCCCCTGCGCATGACGGATGAGGAACTGAACCGCTACGTCAGCGACATTGCCTGCCGTCTGGCGGGCAGGCATTGCGCCGACATGCGCGTCTATCTGGTGCGCACACCCTTCTTCAACGCCAACATGGCGCCGAATGGCATGATGCAGGTCTGGTCAGGGCTGATGCTGCGCTGTCAGAACGAGGCGCAGCTTGCGGCCGTCATCGGGCACGAGATCGGCCACTATCTGAAGCGCCATTCGCTGCAGCGTTTCGAACAGATCCGGGACAGTTCCACGGTGGCTGCCTTTCTGGGCATCGCCATTGCCGCGGCGGGCGGCGGTGCGCTCGCCAACCTGCCGGGTCTGGTGGCACTGGCCAACATCTTTGCCTTCTCGCGAGAGCAGGAGCGGGAGGCGGACGGTATCGGTCTGGAGCTGATGGTGAATGCGGGCTACGACCCGGTCCAGGCATCGGAAATCTGGCGTGGCCTGATCGAGGAACGCGACGCCGGACTTACGGCGGAGGAAAAGCGGGACCAGGAGCGGCAGAGGGACGTGTTCTTCGCCAGCCATCCGGCTCCGGCCGACCGTGCCCAGGCGCTGGCGCTGCAGGCGGCGGCCTTTCCTGGCGGAAAGCGCATTGTCGGGGAAGACCGCTATCTGGCCCAGGCCCGGGCCTTCCGGGACATGATGATGCAGGACGAGCTGCGGCTGCAGCAGTACAGCCGCACCCTGGTCATCATCGAGCGGATGAAGGTGGCCAATCCGGGCGATGCCGATCCCTTCTACTACGAGGGCGAGGTCTACCGCTCCCGCAATGACGGCATCGATTCCGGTCGGGCGATGAATGCCTATGGCCGGGCGCTGGAACTCGACGAACTGCACGGTCCCGCCTGGCGCGGCATCGGCATCCTGCACCGCCGTGCCGGCAGGCAGGACAAGGCCGCCGAAGCGTTCCGGCGCTATCTTGAACTGGTCCCGGGTGCCGAGGACCGATTGATGATCCAATCCTACGTGGGAGCCTGAGACCATGAGAGTGCGCAACCTGCTGGCTTCGGTGCTGCTGCTGCTCAGCCTTGCCGCCTGCGAGACCTACACGGCCGTCAGTGCCGGGCAGTCAGTACCGGTGGGAGAAGGCGTCACCGTGACCGCTGTCGGCGACTGGGCCGCAGTCTCGAAGCAGTTCGTCGGCAACGAGGGTATCGATGCCATGTGGACCGTCGATGGTCCCAGCATCAATCAGTTGCTCTTCTTCTCCAGGGTGGAGAACGGCGAGCCGTTCATGAAGTCGCTGAACAAGAAGGTGAACGAGGATCTGCCCACCTGGCGTGTCGGCATGACCGAACCGGATGTCATGGAACTGGTGGAGACCACCCTGGCGAAGGTCTACGAGGCCCCCATCGTGACAGCAACGAACCTGCGTCCGCAGGTGTTTCTCAGCAGTCCCGGTTTTGCCTTCGAGTTCGACATGGTGACCAAGACCCAGCTGGAGACCAAGGGACTCGTTATCGGCACCCAGCAGAATGGCCTGCTGCGCATGATGATCTATCTCGCGCCGAAGATGCACTATTTCGCCCTGCATGAAGACACCGTCAGGGCAATCGCCGCCTCGGCACGGGCTGGCGGCAGCAGCTGATCCGCTGGCGTCAGACCCGCAGGTCCAGCGCGCCCTGCAGGATATAGGCAGCGGCATGGGCGTCGATGACTTCGGCGCGGCGGCGGCGGGAAACGTCCTGGCTGATCAGGCTGCGCTCGACGGCACTTGTGGACAGCCGTTCGTCGATGAAGGCCATGGGCAGGTCGAACGCGCGCTCCAGACTGCGCTGGAAGGCGCGGACCGACTGCGCCCTGGGACCGGATGTGCCATCCATGTTCAGGGGCATGCCGACCACGATTCCGCCCGCTCCCGTCTCGTCGATGATCTTCTCGATGGCTGCGAAATCCGCTGCCTGCTTGCCGCGCCGGATCACCTGCAGTGGCGTCGCCACCATGTGGGCGGAATCGCAGATCGCCACGCCGATCGTCTTGGTTCCCGGATCCAGGCCGATCAGGCGTTTGCCGGTGGCACGCTGGCGCAGTTCGACCGGTTTCAGCAGCACTATTGCTTGCCCACCGAGAAGTCGTTCCGGCCGCTGATGTCCTGCCCGCGCATCAGGTAGAGGGGGCGGGTGACGAAATCGACCTGACCGCCTGTCAGCTTCACGATCTCGGCCCCGATCTGCCGGTCGAAGACGGAACTGGTGGGCATGAAGCGCAGCACATAGCCCGCCCGGCGATGCGGGGACCGGTTGGGGCGGGAGCCATGCACCATGTAGACGTCGTGCAGCGAGATCTGCCCCGGCTCCAGTTCGATCTCGACCGCCTCCGCCTCGTCGAACTCTTCCGGTTTCAGTTGCTGGTTCAGGGTCAGGCCATCGCTGTCGTTGCGGTCATGACCACGCAAGCGCTGGTCCCGGTGGGAGCCGGGGATCACCCGCAGGCACCCGTTCTCCGACGTGGCCGGATCAATCGCGATCCAGACGGAGCAGGTGGCGAGGGGACGGATGGGCCAGTACTGCCCGTCCTGGTGCCAGGGCGTTTCCTTGCCGGAGTGCGCCGGTTTGCCAAAGACCGTGGTGCCCCACAGCAGGATGTCGGGGCCGATCAGTTGCGCCACGGCATCCAGCACTTCGGGGATGGCGGCATGGTCCATCCATGTGTCGGCCCCCTTCAGGGCCTGTGGTCCGTGCGAAGGGATGTGCGGGCAGAACATGGCATCCGGTGACAGGTGCGGATTGTCGGCGATCAACCGGTCGAGATCCGCGCGCATCCGCTCAAGCCGGTCAGGATCGATGCGGAATCCCTGGGGCACGACGTAGCCACGTTCCTGATAATGCCGCACCTCAGCCGCGCTCAGAGGGCCGGGCAGGGGTGTTTCTGTCTGAAGGTCGGTCATCGCCATGGTCAGCTCCCTGAAGTCTTCATGCGGCGCGCGGCCAGACGCGCGGAAACAGGTCACACTCCAGCGGCGCGCCGGAGGGGATGCCCGGATCGCGGATCAGGGGCTGGAAACTGCCCTCCGGCCGGTAGGTGCAATCGTCGCCACAGAACCGCGCCGCCAGCGCCCGCCGCCGCCGGTCGACCCGGCTGTTGCCCGGTGCCGAATGCAGGATCAGGCCGTGATGCACCAGACAGTCACCCGGCTCCGTCTCGAAACTGCGGAAGCTATGCTGATCCCGCTCCGCCTCGATGTCCGGCACAGGCTCCATGGTATCGCCATAGCGGCTGTCACCGGTGAAGCTCTTTGGCTGGAAACGCCGTCCCCAGCGGTGCGAACCGATGAGATATTCGACCGCCCCTGAATCGCGCGTCACGGGATCGAAGGGTGTCCAGACCGTGCAGACCTGTTCGCCGTCGATGGGCCAGTACGGCTGGTCATGGTGCCAGGGGGTGAGGGCCTGGGAACCCGGTTCCTTCACCAGCAGGGTGTCGAAGAACAGCGTCACGCGTTCCCGCGCGCCCAGCACCTGCTGCGCGATCTCGGCGGCCGGACTGTCGAAGACGAAGGCCCGGAAATCGTCCTGCCAGGTCCAGACGAAGCTGTCGCCGTGGAAGCGTCCGTCCTTGCCCTGATCCAGGTTCAGCGCCATCGGGCCGGGGGTGGCAATGGCGGCATCGACCGCCTGACCCATGCGCGTGATCCAGTCGGGATCGAACATGCCGCGCAGGCAGATGACGCCTTCCGCCCAGAACGTTTCCTGTTCCTCTCGGGTGATCTCACGCACCGGATGCCGGTTCATGGCCGAAATCCTCCCCAACTGTTGCCGTGTCCCAGCGTACCACCGACTCCGGGTGAAGCCCATCGCCGGGTTGTCAGGCCGTCACGTCGATGCTGCCTTCCTGCTCCAGCATCGCACGCACATCGGCGGGAACCGGAATTGCCTTCATGCCGCGCGGGTCATCCGGGACATTCACGGCCCAGACGCGCACCTCATGTCCCTCCGCCAGCAGATCCCCGTCGCGGGTGAAGTGATGGCGGACCGTGAAGGACTTCGTGCCGAACCTCTCCACGAACGTGGTCAGCAGCAGCACATCGCTGTAGAAGGCGGGGCTGCGGAAATCCATGCCCGACGCGACCAGCGGACAGCCCCTGAAATCGGGTGTGGCTGTCAGTTTCGCGAAGGGGAAACCCGCCGCCTCCAGCAGGCCATGCGTGCCCTGATCCATCCAGATGTAGTAGTTCGGGTTGAAGATGATGCGAGCCGGATCGCAATGACCCCACTCGACCCGGATGCGTTGCGTCGCGTGCAGCATGGCACTCCCCCTGACAGACCGATGACTGCTGGATAGCACATGTGCGCCGGACATGGATCAGGGCGCGGGAACAGGTTACGGTCCCGAAAACGAAAACGGGGGAAACGCGGGTGAGCAGACGGGTGCAGGTGGTGATCATCGGGGCTGGGCCTTCCGGGCTGCTGCTCGGCCAGTTGCTGCATCTGTCGGGGATCGAAGCGGTCATCCTGGAGCGCCAGACGGCAGACTATGTGCTGGGCCGTATCCGCGCCGGCGTGCTGGAGCAGGGTACGGTCGACGTCCTGAACCGCGCTGGTGCGGGCGCGCGCTGCGCGGCAGAGGGGCTGGTCCACTCCGGTGTCGAGCTTGCCTTTGACGGGCGTCGCCATCGTATCGACCTGGAGCGTCTTTCCGGCGGCAAGACCGTCACCGTCTATGGTCAGACCGAGGTGACGCGCGATCTGATGCAGGCGCGGAGTGCCGCAGGCTGTGAAACGGTCTATCAGGCCGACGATGTCGCGATGCACGACTTCGACAGCGATATGCCGCGCGTGACCTACACGCATGCCGGTCAGACGCATGAGATCAGCTGCGATGTCATCGCGGGCTGCGACGGGTTTCACGGGATCAGCCGCGCCAGTGTGCCGGAGAGGTCGATCACGACCGTGGAGCGTGTGTATCCCTTCGGCTGGCTGGGTGTGCTGGCGGATGTGCCGCCGGTCTCGGAGGAACTGATCTACGCCAACCACCCGGACGGTTTTGCGCTCTGCTCCATGCGGTCACGCAGCCGCAGCCGCTTCTACATCCAGTGCGAACTGGATGAGAAGGTGGAGAACTGGTCCGATAACCGTTTCTACGACGAACTGCGCAACCGTCTGGATACCAGGGCCGCGGAGGCGCTGGTCACGGGACCGTCGCTGGAGAAATCCATCGCGCCGCTGCGCAGTTTCGTGGCGGAGCCGATGCGTTTCGGCCGTCTGTTCCTTGTGGGCGATGCAGCGCATATCGTGCCGCCGACCGGCGCCAAGGGACTGAACCTGGCCGTGTCGGACGTGCACTATCTGCATGAATGCCTGAACGCCTTCTTCAATGACCGTGACGGTGCGGCGCTGGAAGACTATTCGCGGCGGGCGCTGGCGCGGGTCTGGAAGGCGGTGCGCTTTTCCTGGTGGATGACGTCGATGATGCATCGCTTTCCCGACAATGGTGCGTTCGGTCAGCGCATTCAGGAGGCCGAGCTGGACTATCTGACAGGGTCGGAGGCCGCAGGCCGGTCGCTGGCGGAGAACTATGTCGGCCTGCCGTTCTGACGGCGGGGTCGGGGGACCGAGGGAGGATACCGGGATGAACTTCGCGCGACTGAATGGCGTGGTGCTGCACTATGCCGACACGGGGGAGGCGGACCTGCCGGTCATTGCCTTCTCCAACTCGCTGGGGACGGACTTCCGCATCTGGGACGATGTGGTTGCGGGGCTGAAGGGACGGTTCCGCTGCATCCGCAGCGACAAGCGCGGCCATGGCCTGTCGGAGGCCCCGGCGGCCCCCTACGTGATGGCCGATCACGTAGGTGACCTGACAGCATTGCTGGATCATCTGGGGGTCCGTTCGGCGATCATCTGCGGCCTGTCGGTCGGGGGCATGATCGCGCAGGGACTGGCGGCCAGCCGACCCGATCTGGTGCGCGGGCTGGTGCTGTGCGACACGGGCCACATCATCGGGGACGACACGCTCTGGAACGGGCGGATCGAGACGGTGGAGACCAAGGGACTGTCCGTCATGACGGATGGGGTGATGGAGCGCTGGTTCTCCTCCGCCTATCGGGTGCCCGGGAACGCCGCCTATCAGGGCTATCGCAACATGTTCGAACGGACGCCCGTGGCGGGCTATTCGGGCACCTCCGCCGCGATCCGTGACACGGATTTCACCCGGTCCACATCCGCCCTGACCGTTCCGACGCTGTGCATCGTCGGCGATGAGGACAAGGCGACGACGCCGGAGCTGGTGCAGGCGCTGGCGAACCTCATCGACGGGGCGCAGTTCGCGGTGATCGCGGGGGCGGGACATCTGCCCTGCATCGAGCGCCCGGACGAACAACTGGCGCTGATGGACGCCTTCTTCCGGGAGAATGACCTTGGCTGACGATCCCCTGCAGAACAGTGACCGTTTCGAGGCCGGAATGAGCGTCCGCCGCAAGGTGCTCGGCGATGCCCATGTGGACCGGGCGCGGGCCGCTGCGACGGAACTGGACGCGGAGTTCCAGGACTACATCACGGAGACGGCGTGGGGCGGCCTCTGGACGCGGCCGCATTTCAGCCTGCGTGAACGCTCCATCGTCACCCTGTCGATCCTGGCGGCGCTGGGACGGGACGGTGAACTGACCCTGCATGCGAAGGCAACCCGCAACACCGGCGCGACACTGGACGACATCCGGGAGGCGATGCTGCATGTCGCCGTCTATGCCGGGGTCCCGGCTGCGAACCACGCCATCAAGCTGATCAAGCAGGTCTATGCGGAGATGGAAGCGGAAGAGAAGAGCTAGACCAGTCCAATGGTGCAATCGCGGTCGTTGACTGCTGCCGTCCCCGGGGCGTCGGATCAGGGGGCGAACCGGGCACGCGTCCGGTTCGCGAAGGCCACCAGGGTCAGCATGACCGGAACCTCCACCAGTACCCCGACGACGGTCGCGAGGGCCGCGCCGGAGTTCAGGCCGAACAGGCTGATGGCGACCGCGACGGCAAGCTCGAAGAAGTTCGATGTCCCGATCAGGGCGCAGGGGGCGGCGATGCGGTGTGGCACCTTCAGCGCGAAGGCTGCGGCATAGGCAATCGCGAAGACGCTGTAGCTCTGCAGGATGATCGGCACGGCGATCAGCACGATGACGAACGGCCTGGAGACGATCACCTGCCCCTGCAGGCCGAACAGGATCATCACGGTGACGATCAGGCCGACGATGGAGAAGGGTTTCACCCGGGCCTGAAACGCCTCGATCCTTGCCGGGGTCCGCAGTTTCCGACGCGTGACCAGTCCGGCGGCCAGCGGCAGCGCGATAAACAGCAGGACCGACAGGACCAGGGTCGACCAGGGGACGGTGATGTCGGTGACACCCAGCAGGAACGCCACGATGGGGGCGAAGGCGACGACCATGATCAGGTCGTTCACGGATACCTGCAGCAGCGTGTAGGTCTCGTCACCGCGCGTCAGTTGCGACCAGACGAACACCATGGCCGTGCAGGGGGCGGCCCCGAGCAGGATCAGCCCGGCGATGTACTGCATGGCGTCCTCGGGCTGGATCCAGGGTGCGAAGACATGCTGGAAGAACAGCACGGCCAGCAACGCCATGGTGAACGGCTTGACCAGCCAGTTCACCACCAGTGTGATCAGCAGCCCGCGCGGCTGTCGGGCGACATCGCGCAACGACTTCGGATCGACGCCGACCATCATGGGATAGACCATCGCCCAGATCAGGACGGCGACCACCAGATTGACATTCGCCACCTCTGCCGCGCCGATCGCCGCGAACAGACCGGGGGTCACATTGCCCAGCAGGATGCCGGCCACCATTGCCAGCGCGATCCAGAGGGACAGGAACTTCTCGAAGATACCCATTGGCTGACTGACGTCCCCCTCGTGATCCGGCCCGCACCCTGTGCAGGGTGGGACAGGACCTATCACCGTGGGGACGTCAGTCAAGCCCGTGAGCCACCTGCCGGGAGCATTGGCGGACGATGCGGTCAGAACAGGCCTTCGATGTCCCCGGCGTCGTTCAGCATGATCTGCTCCGCTGCCGGAACCTTCGGCAAGCCCGGCATGGTCATGACCTCACCGCAGATGACGACGATGAAACCGGCACCGGCGGACAGGCGCACTTCCCGCACGGGCAGGGAGTGACCGGTCGGTGCGCCACGCAGGTTCGGATCGGTGGAGAAGCTGTACTGGGTCTTCGCCATGCAGACCGGCAGATGGCCATAGCCGTCCGCTTCCCACTTGCGCAACTGGTTGCGGATCGCCTTGTCGGCCAGCACCTCGTCGGCGCGATAGATGCGCTTGGCGATGGTCTCGATCTTCTCGAACAGCGGCATCTCGTCGGGGTAGAGCGGGCTGAACTGGGACATGCCGCTGTCGGCGATCTCCACCACCCGGTGCGCCAGGTCGAGGATGCCGGCGGAGCCGTTGGCCCAGTGACGGCAGACAATGGCTTCCGAACCCATGGATTCGACGAATGCCTTCACCGCCTCGATCTCCGCATCCGTGTCGGCGACGAAATGGTTGATGGCGACGACAGCGGGCACGCCGAACGACTTCACGTTCTCGATGTGGCGACCCAGATTGGCGCAGCCCTTCTTCACCGCATCGACGTTCTCCGCACCCAGATCATCCTTGGCGACGCCGCCGTTCATCTTCATGGCGCGCACGGTGGCGACGATGACAACCGCGTCCGGTGCCAGGCCGGCCTTGCGGCACTTGATGTTCATGAATTTCTCGGCGCCCAGGTCGGCACCGAAACCGGCTTCCGTCACCACATAGTCGGCGAGCTTCAGCGCCGTCTGGGTCGCGGCGACGGAGTTGCAGCCGTGGGCGATGTTTGCAAAGGGGCCGCCATGCACGAAGGCCGGATTGTTCTCCAGCGTCTGCACCAGGTTCGGCTGCATCGCATCCTTAAGCAGCACCGTCATGGCGCCATCCGCATTCAGGTCACGGCAGTAGATCGGCGTGCGGTCGCGGCGGTAGGCGATGATGATGTCACCCAGCCGCTTCTGCAGGTCTTCCAGATTGGTGGCGAGGCACAGGATCGCCATGACCTCGGAGGCGACGGTGATGTCGAAGCCGCTCTGGCGCGGGAACCCGTTGCCGATGCCGCCGAGGCTCAGTACCACGTCGCGCAGGGCGCGGTCGTTCATGTCCAGCACCCGGCGCCAGGCCACGCGGCGGGCATCGATGCCCAGGCTGTTGCCCCAGTGGATATGGTTGTCGATCATGGCCGACAGCAGGTTGTGCGCGGAGGTGATGGCGTGGAAGTCGCCGGTGAAATGGAGGTTGATGTCCTCCATCGGGATCACCTGGGCGTAGCCGCCGCCAGCCGCACCGCCCTTCATGCCGAAGCAGGGGCCGAGGGAGGCTTCGCGGATACAGATCGCGGCGCGCTTGCCGATGGCGTTCAGGCCATCGCCCAGTCCGACAGTCGTCGTGGTCTTGCCCTCACCCGCAGGGGTGGGGTTCACGGCGGTGACCAGGATCAGCTTGCCATTTGGCTTGTCGGCCTGGGCAGCGATGAAGTCCTGCGAGATCTTGGCCTTGTCGTGGCCGTAGGGCAGCAGCGCCTCGGTGGGGATGTCCAGCTTGGCACCGACGGCCTGGATGGGCTGCTTGGTGGCGGCGCGGGCAATTTCGATGTCGCTCATGTGGGCCATCGCTCACGGACTCCCTGTGTCTGGGGTTTCTGTCTGCAGATACCGTCTAACGGTCAAAGATGACCGGGGCCTACTCCGCAGCGACGGTTTCCGTCGCGGCTTCGACACGCACGGCCGAGAACTTGAACTCCGGGATCTTTCCGTAGGGGTCCAGCGCCGGATTGGTGAGCGTGTTTGCTGCCGCCTCGACGAAGGCGAAGGGCATGAAGACATTGCCCTCCGACACCGCCCGGTCCGCCCGTGCCATCACCGTCAGGCTGCCGCGCCGGGTGGTCAGGCGCACCATGTCACCCGGCTGGATGCCGAGGTCGCGGATGGTCTTCGGGTTCAGCGAACAGGTCGCCTCCGGCTCCAGCCCGTCCAGCACACCGGTGCGGCGGGTCATGGACCCCGTGTGCCAGTGTTCCAGCTGTCGCCCGGTGATCAGCACCATCGGGTACGCGCTGTCCGGAACCTCATCCGGTGCAACGATGCTGGCGGGGGTGAAACGGGCACGGCCCCCTGCACGCGGGAACCCGTCGCCGAAGACGATGGGCTGGCCGGGATCCTCGGGGCTGAGGCTGGGATAGGTCACCGCCGCCTCTGCCTCCAGCCGTTCCCAGGTGATGTTGTCGAACGACTTCATCGACCGTTTCATTTCGTTGAAGACGTCACGCGGGTGCTCATAGGTCCAGTCGAGGCCGAGTCCGCGCGCGATCTGGATGGTGATCCACCAGTCCGGCCGGGCCTCCCCCGGTGCCGCGACAGCGGGGCGGCCAAGCTGTACCTGGCGATTGGTGTTGGTCACCGTTCCCGCCTTTTCCGCCCAGGCGGTCGCGGGCAGGATGACGTCGGCATAGTTCCCGGTCTCGGTCAGGAAGATGTCCTGCACCACCAGGTGGTCCAGCTTCGCCAGTGCGGCGCGGGCGTGTTCGACGTCCGGGTCCGACATGGCCGGGTTCTCGCCCATGATGTACATGCCCCGGATCTGCCCGTCGTGGACGGCATCCATGATCTCGACAACCGTCAGGCCCTTCTCGGCGGAGAAATCACGCTCGTTCTGCCAGATGTCATTGAACATCGACCGCACGCCGTCATCCGTGACGCTCTGGTAGTCGGGCAGGAACATCGGGATCAGACCGGCATCTGACGCACCCTGCACGTTGTTCTGCCCGCGCAGCGGATGCAGGCCCGATCCGGGGCGGCCCACATGGCCGCACATCAGCGCCAGCGAGATCAGGCAGCGGGAATTGTCGGTGCCGTGGATGTGCTGGGAAATGCCCATGCCCCAGAAGATCATGCCCGCCTTCGCGTTGGCGAATTCCCGTGCCACGGCGCGCAGTGTTTCGGCATCGACGCCACAGACCTCCGCCATCTTCTCCGGCGGGAAGTCGGCCAGATGCGCCTTCATGGCGTCCCAGTTCTCCGTGAAGCCGTCGATGTACTGCCGGTCGTAGAGTTCCTCCTCCACGATCACATGCATGATCGCGTTCAGCATCGACACGTCGGTACCGGGGCGGAACCGCAGCATGTGGGTGGCGTGACGGCCCAGACCGACACCGCGCGGATCCATGACGATCAGCTTGCCGCCGCGCTTGGCGAACTGCTTGAAGTAGGTGGCGGCGACGGGGTGGTTCTCCACCGGGTTGGCCCCGATGACGATGGCGCAGTCGGCGTTCTCGATCTCGTTGAAGGTCGCGGTCACGGCGCCGGAACCGACATTCTCCATCAGCGCGGCAACGGAAGAGGCGTGGCAGAGCCGGGTGCAGTGATCGACATTGTTGTGGCCGAAGCCCTGACGGATCAGCTTCTGGAACAGGTAGGCCTCTTCGTTGGAGCACTTGGCGGAGCCGAATCCGGCGATTGCCTGCCCGCCGCTGCTGTCGCGCAGGCTGGCCATGCCGCCGACCGCGCGTTCCAGCGCTTCCTCCCAGCTTGCTTCCCGGAAGTGGGGGGCAAGATTGGCAGGATCGACGTTCAGCCCCTTCGCCGGGGCGTCGTCGCGGCGGATCAGCGGTTTCGTCAGCCGGTGCGGGTGATCGACGTAGTCGAAACCGAAACGGCCCTTCACGCAAAGCCGCTGTTCGTTGGCCGGACCATCGACACCATCGACCCAGGCAATCCTGTCGTCGCGGATCTTGAAACTGAGCTGGCAGCCGACACCGCAATAGGGACAGACGGACTTCACTTCGCGATCGTAGGCGGCGGAGTCACCGGTCTCCGCCGCGTCCACGGCTGTCGCGGGCATCAGGGCACCGGTGGGGCAGGCCTGCACGCATTCACCACAGGCGACGCAGGTGCTGCTGCCCATCGGATCATCGAAGTCGAAGCTGATCGCGGCGTCATGGCCCCGGTAGGCCATGCCGATCACGTCATTGACCTGTACCTCACGGCAGGCGCGGACGCAGAGATTGCAGTGGATGCAGGCGTCCAGGTTGACCCGCATCGCCACGTGGGAGCCGTCCAGCAGGGGAACGCGGTCCTGCTCCAGCGCCGGATAGCGGCTCTCCGAAACGCCCTGCATGTCCGCCATCTGCCAGAAGTGGGAGGAGCGGTCGTGCGCGCTTTCCCGTTCCGGCTGGTCGGCCAGCAGCATCTCTATGACCGACTTTCGGGCGCTGGTGGCCCGGTCGCTTGCGGTCTTCACCACCATCCCGTCTGTCGGCGTGCGGATGCAGGATGCGGCAAGGGTGCGTTCCCCGTCGATCTCCACCATGCAGGCGCGGCAGTTGCCGTCGGCGCGATAGCCCGGCTGGTCGGCGTGACAGAGGTGCGGGATCAGCGTGCCTTCACGCTTCGCAATCTCCCAGATGGTCTCGCCTTCCCGGGCGACAACGGTCTTTCCGTCGAGTGAGAAACTGATCGGATCGGCCATGTCAGTGACTCCCATGTGCATGGTCGTAACCACGCAGGTGTTTGTAGGTCGCGCGCTGATCGGCGGTCAGGACCGGCGTCACTTCAATGTGCGCCAGAAGATGGCTTGCTCTGAGTTCGCTGCGCAGCCTTTCGGAGACGGCAAGACGCGCATTCAGGGTTTCCGGATCAGCGGTTGCCGTCTTGAACAGGGCGTCGATCTCGGCTTCCGCCACAATCAGGGCATGGCCGAGTTCGCGGGCCCTGGACTGCATGCGCTCGAACGAACGCTGTACGGTGTCGCGCTGTTTCCCGTCGAGACCGAGGTCGCCCGCGAGTTCAAGTACGTGCAGGGGACCGGGATAGCCGTTCAGTTCAGCCGGCTTGGCCAACCCCCAGCCCTTGCCCTCGCTCAGAGCATCGACATCACTGTCGCTGAGGCTGGCGACCAGCCGGGTCTGCTGTCCGGCGTACGGCGCATGATCATCGTGCGCGGAGGTGAAATGCTGAATCCCGAGTGTCCCGGCAACACCCAGTACCAGCCCGACGGCGATCAGCGCGAGGTGCCGCATCAGATCTCCTCCGGGAAATGCTTCATGGTCAGACGGATCGGATTCGGGGCGGCCTGGCCCAGCCCGCAGATCGATGCATCGACCAGTGTCTGACTGAGTTCCTCCAGCAGGCCCTGATCCCATGTGTCCGCCTGCATCAGCTTCACCGCCTTCTCGCAGCCGACACGGCAGGGGGTGCACTGGCCGCAGCTCTCGTCCTCGAAGAAGCGGAGCATGTTCAGGGCGGCGGCGCGGGCGCTGTCGTGATCGGACAGAACGACAACCGCGGCGGAACCGATGAAGGAGCCATGCGGCTGCAGCGTGTCGAAATCCAGCGGCACGTCGTTCAGGCTGGCAGGCAACAGGCCCGAGGAGGGGCCGCCCGGCTGATAGGCCTTGAAAGCATGACCTTCCAGCATGCCGCCGCAGGCATCGATGATGTCCAGGATGGTTGATCCGGCGGGCAGCAGCTTCACCCCCGGTTCCTGCACGCGACCCGAGACGGAATAGGACCGCAGGCCTTTCCGGCCGTTGTGCTCGACGCTGTTCAGTATCTCCGGCCCTTCACGCACGATGCGCGCGATCCAGTGCAGCGTCTCGACGTTGTGGACCAGTGTGGGGCGGCCGAAGACGCCGACTTCGGCGACGTAGGGCGGGCGATGGCGGGGCAGGCCGCGCTTGCCCTCGATGCTCTCGATCATCGCGCTCTCTTCGCCGCAGATGTAGGCCCCCGCGCCGCGCCGCAGGTCGAAGAAGCCCGGCGCGACAAGTCCGGCAGCCTCCAGTGCTGCGATCTCCCGGCGCAGGATCTCCAGCACCGCAGGGTATTCGTCGCGCATGTAGATGAAGATGCGTTCGGCCTCGACGGCCCAGGTCGCGATCAGTGCGCCCTCCAGAAACAGGTGCGGCTCCCGCTCCAGCCAGTAGCGGTCCTTGAAGGTGCCCGGCTCGCCCTCGTCACCATTGACGGCAAGGTAGCGCGGACCGGCATAGCCGCGCACGAAGGACCACTTGCGACCGGAGGGGAAACCTGCGCCGCCGAGGCCGCGCAGGCCGGACTCCAGAATGGTCTCCTGCACCTCATCCGGTGTCCGCGATCCGGCCCGCAACTGTTCCAGTTGGGCGTAGCCGCCGGCATCGCGGTAGCTGTCGAAGGTCTGGTAATCGGGCAGATGCGCATGGGTGTCGTCGGCCCGGATTGCGTCATTCACCTTCGCGGCATCCGCATGGTCGATGTGATTGTGTCCGATCTCCAGTACCGGTGCGGTATCGCACCGGCCCATGCAGGGGGCACGCACGACGCGAACCTGATCAGCAGGCAGCGCGCCCTTCAGGTCCCGGAGCAGGCCCTGGGCGCCGGCGAGTTCACAGGACAGGGAGTCGCATACCCTGATGGTCAGAGGTGGCGGCGGGGTCTCGCCTTCCTTCACCACATCGAAATGCGCGTAGAAGGTCGCAACCTCGAACACCTCCGCCATCGACAGCCGCATTTCCTCCGCCAGCGCGCGCAGATGCGCCGCCGACAGATGGCCAAACCGGTCCTGGATCAGATGAAGGTGTTCGATCAGAAGGTCGCGACGGCGCGAACGGTCGCCGAGCAGTGTCCGGACCTCGTCCAGGGCGCTGTCATCAAGCTGACGCCCCTTCGGTGTGCGGCGTCCCTTGCCCTTGCCGGACTTCCAGACACCCTTGCGTTCCGCCAGACCTGACACGCGCGTTCTCCGTGGTGATCGGCGGGCTCGTCGTGATGCGTCGCCGCCGGTTGCTGGGACGTTACTATGGGCGTGGCGAAACAAGAAACACGTCCAATTGCGACATGTCGCTGCCTTCCCTGAGACAAGCAGTCGATTTGTCTTTCGTTGGGGAAACCGCGTCTTTTCGACGGGTTGAAGTGATGCCGGATATGTCCAAGGATAGGTCGCAGTTTGAACAGAGCGTTCATGGGGCGGGCAGACATGCTTGTCATGGGATGTTACGGTCAACTCAGAACGTAACCACGAATGTGCCCATCAAACGGGCCAACAGGAGGCTATATATGTCAGGGAATCTTGATCCGGAACTTCTCGAACGGATGGTGAAGGAGGCGCGTCTGGGCCGTCTTTCACGCCGTGATTTCATGCGCTATGCCAGCGCCGCCGGCGTTGCCGGTGCGGTCGCGACCGGCGCCTGGTCATCCAAGGTCGCGATGGCCGCACCGAAGAAGGGTGGCAACTTCCGCCTCGGCGCGCATGACGGCAATACGGGTGACACGCATGACCCCGGCACCTACGTCACCTTCTCCATGATCCAGTTGGCGCACACGTTCCGCAGCTACCTGACGCAGATCAATCCGGACAATACCCTTGGCGGCGATCTGGCCACTTCATGGTCGGCAACCCCGGATGCCAAGGAATGGACCTTCGAGATCGTCTCGGGTGCCACGTTCCACAGCGGCAAGCCGGTGACGCAGGACGATGTCATCGCCTCCATGAACCACCATCGTGGTGACAAGAGCACTTCCGCAGCCAAGGCGCTGCTGAAGGATGTGGACGATATCGTGAAGTCCGGCTCCAACGGCGTGACCTTCAAGCTCGCGTCCGGCAATGCCGACCTGCCCTGGCTGATGACCGACTATCATCTGGCAATCTGCCCGGCCAATGCCGACGGCACCCTGAACTGGCAGACCGGCGACGGCTCCGGCCCCTACAAGCTGAACAATGCCGAGTTCGGCGTCAGCTACGAACTGACCCGCCACGACGGCTGGCATGGTGAGGGCGCGTACTTCGACAGCGCGGAGATCCTGGTGCTGAACGATCCGAACGCGCGTCAGACCGCGCTGGTGACCGGCGACGTCGATGCGGTCACCGCGGTGGATCTGAAGACCCTGAGCCTGCTGAAGCGGAACCCGAACATCGAAGTGGACAACGTGCCGAGCGGCGCCGCGATTACCATGCCGATGTTCTGTGATACCGCGCCGTTCGATGATGTGAACGTGCGTCTGGCGCTGAAGCTGGCGATGGATCGGGAGGAGATCATCCAGAAGATCGCCTTCGGCACCGCCATCCCAGGCAACGACGTGCACGTTTCGCCGAACATGCCGTACTGGGCCGACCTGCCGCAGCGCAAGTATGATCCGGATCAGGCCAAGTCCCTGCTGAAGAAGGCCGGGCACGAGAACCTGTCGATCAACCTGTCCACCGCCGACAGCGTGTACTCCGGTGCGGTCGACATGTGCGTGCTCTATGCTGAGCAGGCGAAGAAGGCCGGCATCAACATCAATGTCGTGCGTGAGCCGAACGACGGCTACTACTCCGACGTCTGGCTGAAGAAGCCGTTCTGCATGGTGCAGTGGGGCGCGCGTCCGACGCCGGACGTCATGCTCAGCCTTGCCTACAAGGATGATGCGGCCTGGAACGAGAGCCGCTGGCAGAACGCGCGGTTCAACGAACTGCTGCTGCAGGCAAAGGCCGAACTGGATCAGGCCAAGCGGGCGGAAATGTATCGCGAGATGCAGGTTCTGGCGCGCGACGACGGCGGGACCATCATTCCGATGTTCACCAACTTCGTCTATGCACGCCGCAAGAACGTCATGCATGGCCCGGATCTGGCCGCAAGCTGGCAGGTCGACGGTGCACGTGGTGTCAGCCGCTGGTGGTTCGACGGCTGATCCTGACCCGATGCAGCCCGGAGATCCTTCGGGCGTTGAACGGTTTGGCAGGCCCCCGGAAGCGATTCCGGGGGCCTGTTCCTTTTGGGTAATCCATCACCTCTTGCCGCCGGGGCCGGTGGTTCCCCGTGTCGTATTCAGAATAGTGATCGTCTGAAAGCGCCGCATCGGGATGGACAAGGGTTACACCCCTGTTACACAATCAGGTTTCGTCAACCGCTTCGGGAAAAGAGGCGGATCAAAAGGAAATTCGGGGCTGCCGGACCGTCCGGCAACGCAGGGAAGACTTCAGACGTATCCAGAGGGGGACGTGTTATGGGCGATGTCGTGAACATCGTACTAAAGCGCCTCGGATTGGGACTGCTCACGCTTTTCGTGATCTCAGTCATCATTTTCGGGGCCGTTGAGATGCTGCCGGGCGATATTGCCCAGGCCGTGCTTGGACAGGGTGCGACGGAAGAGAACGTTGCCGCCTTGCGGGAACAGCTGGGCCTGAACGACCCGGCGCCCGTACGCTATTTCGACTGGCTGGCCGGTGCAGTGGTCGGTGACTTCGGTGTTTCACTGGTGTCGCAGACATCGGTGTCGGAGGCGATTGCCCCCCGGTTCCTGAACACGCTGTTCCTCGCCGGATATGCTGCCGTGATCGCTGTTCCCGTCGCGATCATGCTGGGTATCGTGGTCGCGCTGCTGCGCAACACACTGTTCGACCGGGTCGCCAACGTGCTGACCCTGACGTCGATATCGTCGCCGGAGTTCTTCCTCGGCTACATCCTGATCCTCTACCTCTCGGTGAAGACGGGTGCATTCCCCGCGATTGCCAAGCTCAGTACCGACATGACGTTCCTCGAGTTGCTGGACAGGACGTTCCTGCCGGCACTGACGATGGTCCTCGTGGTCGTTGCGCACATGATGCGGATGACGCGAGCCGCGATCATCAGCCTGCTTGCCTCACCCTACATCGAGATGGCGCGGGTCAAGGGCATGCCGGCCTGGAAGGTGATCGTGAAGCACGCGCTGCCCAACGCCTGGGCGCCGATCATCAACGTCGTTGCGCTGAACCTGGCCTATCTGATCACCGGTGTCGTGCTGGTGGAGGTTGTCTTCGTCTATCCGGGGATCGGCCAGTTGCTGGTCGATGCGGTGACCAAGCGCGATTTCCCTGTCGTTCAGGCCTGCTGCCTGATCTTCGCGGCAACTTTCATCCTGCTGAATCTGGCGGCTGACGTGGGGGCGATCCTCACCAATCCGCGGCTTCGGTACAAGAAGTGAGGGCCGGGAAATGAATTACTTTGTCATCGGCTACTTTGCGCTGCTGATCGGGGCTTCCTGTCTCGCGGCCTACACCAACAAGCGTGGTGCGTTCCTGCTGCTCTTCTCCCTGATGCTCGTCTCCTTCGTGGTGGGCATTCTGGGCGGCGAGTCCTGGCTCTGGAGCATCACACTGGCGGCGGGGGCCATCGCGTTCTGCGCGGGCACGGCCTACGCCTTCCGGGAGTTCCTGGTCATCGTGCTGCCGCGGGAGGTCGCGAAGGCGTTCCGCACCGCCCCCCTGACGGCGACCTTCGGCCTGTTCGTCATCGGCGTCTACGCCATCGCAGGCATCTTCGCACCGATCATCGCCCCCTTCGGGGAGGCGGAGATCATCACGGAGGCCTTTGCGCCAGCGGATGAGACACTGCTGCTCGGGGGCGACCAGCTTGGCCGCGACCTGTTCAGCCGTCTGATCTATGGCGCGCGGAACACGGTCGGTCTGGCGCTGGTCGCGACCGTAGCGGCCTTCGTCATGGGCGCCTTCGCCGGTCTGATGGCCGCGACGGTCGGGGGCTGGTTCGACCAGTTCATGGGCCGGTTCGCCGATGTGATCATGTCGATCCCGTCGCTGATCTTCGCCCTGCTGATCCTGTCGATCTTCGGCACCAACATGTTCGTCATGATCTGCATCGTGGCGGTGATCTATTCGCCACGTGTCTTCCGACTGACCCGTGCGGTCGCCGGCAACATCGTGGTGATGGATTACATCGAGGCGGCGCGCCTGCGCGGTGAGGGCATCTTCTACCTGATCCGTCGGGAGATCCTGCCGAACTCCATGGCGCCGCTGGTGGCGGAGTTCGGGCTGGAGTTCTGCTTCGTGTTCCTGCTGATCGCCGGCCTGTCGTTCCTGGGCCTGGGTATCCAGCCGCCGACGGCGGACTGGGGCTCCATGGTGCGGGAGAACGCCACCCTGATCTCCTTCGGTGAGATCACGCCGCTGATCCCGGCGGCAGCCATCGCGCTGCTGACGGTCTCCGTGAACTTTGTCGTCGACTGGATGCTGTACCGGTCGTCCGGCCTGAAGGAGTGATGAGCATGGAAAGCAAACGCGACGTCCTGCTGGAAATCCGCGATCTCAAGATCGAGGGATATTCCGACGAGAAGTGGATCGAGATTGTCCATGGCATCGATCTGACCCTGCACCGGGGTGAGGTCATGGGTCTGATCGGGGAGTCCGGGGCCGGCAAGTCGACCATCGGGCTGGCCGCCATGGGCTACGCCCGTGACGGCTGCCGGATCGCCAGCGGCTCGGTCGAATTCGATGGCCTGGAACTGACCACGACGCCGGAATCCGACCGGCGGGCCTTGCGAGGGTCCCGCATCGCCTATGTGGCCCAGTCAGCGGCGGCATCGTTCAATCCGGCGCATCGGCTGATCGACCAGCACACCGAAACGCCGGTCCACTACAACATCAGGAAACGGCAGGACAGCCAGGAAGACGCGATGGAGCTTTACGAGAAGCTCCGTCTGCCGAACCCGCGCGAGATCGGTTTCCGCTATCCGCACCAGGTCTCCGGCGGGCAGTTGCAGCGGGCAATGACCGCCATGGCCATGGCCTGCCGTCCTGACCTGATCATCTTCGATGAGCCGACGACGGCGCTGGACGTGACCACGCAGATCGAGGTGCTGCTGGCGATCCGCGATATCGTGGAGCAGTACAATACCGCCGCGATCTACATCACCCATGACCTCGCGGTCGTGGCCCAGATGGCAGACACCATCAAGGTGCTGCTGAAGGGCAATGAGGTCGAGGAATCCGACACCCGCTCCATGCTGGAGAACCCGCAGGAGGAATATACCAAGTCCCTCTGGGCGGTGCGCAGCTTCCAGCGGGACCAGAAAGCGCGCCCGACAGGGGATGCCGTTCCGGTCGTGTCGGTGGAAAACATCGACGCCGCATATGGCCCGGTGAAGGTGCTGGAGGATGTTTCCTTCGACATCTACGCAGGCATGACTGTCGCGGTTGTGGGCGAGTCCGGCTCGGGCAAGTCGACCACGGCGCGCTGCATCACGGGCCTGCTGCCGCCGACCAAGGGACGTATCCTGTTCAATGGCGAGGAGCTGCCCGCCGACTACCGGAAGCGGACCAAGGACCAGCTGCGTCAGGCGCAGATGATCTACCAGATGGCCGATACGGCACTGAACCCGAAAGTGCTGATCAGCGAGATCATCGGGCGGCCCGCTGCCTTCTACGGCGGGCTGAAGGGCGGTGCCCTGAAGAGCCGTGTCGACGAACTGCTGGACCTGATCGAGCTGGAGCCGTCGAAGTACTACAACCGCTATCCGCCGGAGCTTTCGGGCGGGCAGAAGCAGCGTATCGGCATCGCCCGGGCGCTGGCGGCGGACCCGACCTTCATCATCTGCGACGAGGTGACGAGCGCCCTCGACCAGCTTGTGGCGGAGGGGATCCTGAAGCTGCTGGACCGGCTGCAGAAGGAACTCAACCTCGCCTACATGTTCATCACCCATGACCTTGCCACGGTGCGCTCCATCGCGGACGAGGTGGTAGTGATGAAGCAGGGCAAGGTGGTGGAGCAGGGGCCGAAGAACGAGATGTTCACCCCGCCGCATCATCCCTATACCGACCTGCTGCTGTCGTCGGTGCCGGAGATGGATCCCGACTGGCTGACGACGGTCGTGGAGGAACGTGGCGTCGACAATATCGGCGAGGCGGCGAATACCTGAGCGGTGATTCCGAACGACAGGCTTCACCCGACCCGGTGAAGCGAGAACTGGCAGGGGCAGGCGGGATGATCATTCCCGACCTGCCCCTTTCATTTCAGGATCCGCCTGACCCCGGCAGGCGTGCAGCCTGCACGTCGGATCAGATCGAGAAGCCGCCCAGCTTGGTCTCCAGATACTCGGCGATGCCTTCCCGCGCCCCTTCGCGGCCCAGACCGGAGTCCTTCATGCCGCCGAAGGGGGCGGCGGCGGCGCTGGGGTTGATGTCATTGACGCCGATGATGCCGAAATCCAGCCCTTCGAACATGCGGAACGCGCGGCCGATGTCGCGGGTGTAGACATAGGCGGCGAGGCCGTAGTGGGTGTCGTTGGCGAGGCTCAGTGCCTCTTCCTCATCATCGAAGGGGATGATCGGGGCGACGGGGCCGAAGGTTTCCTCCCGATAGATGTCCATGGCCGGATTGACGCCGGTCAGGATCGTCGGGGCATAGAAGAAGCCCTGTCCCAGCGCGCCTTCGGTCAGGCGGTTGCCGCCAAGCACGACCTCGGCACCCTTGTCGCGGGCGTCATCGACCTGACGGGCGACCTTGTCCACCGCCTTCGCGTTCACCAGCGGTCCGATGCCGACACCATCGTC
This sequence comes from Kordiimonadales bacterium IMCC3096, assembly GCA_016865035.1. Classification (GTDB taxonomy): domain Bacteria; phylum Pseudomonadota; class Alphaproteobacteria; order Minwuiales; family Minwuiaceae; genus Minwuia. Next base: position 224,770 of record CP018227.1, on the reverse strand, counting down.
GAAGCCCGACCCTGCCTTCATCTTTCCGACCCGGTCGGCCAGCGTGCCGGTGAAGGCATCGGCGAGGGAGGAGTGGACATAGAGACGATTGGGGCTGATGCAGGCCTGGCCGGTGTTCAGGAACTTCACCAGTTGCGCGCCCTTGGCGGCGTGCACCGGGTCCGCATCCTTGAAGACCATGAACGGTGCATGGCCACCCAACTCGCATGAAACACGTTTCATGTTGGCGGCGGCCTGCCCGGCAAGCATCCGCCCGACAGCCGTGGAGCCGGTGAAGGTGAGCTTGCGGACCTTCGGGTTGGTGGTGAACTCGTCGCCGATCGGTTTCGGGTCAAGCGCCGTCACCAGATTGATGACGCCATCCGGCACACCGGCCTCGGCCAGGATCTTGAAGATCTCGATGGCGCAGAGCGGTGTCGCCTCTGCCGGTTTCAGCACTACGGTGCAGCCGGCGGCGAGTGCCGGCCCGACCTTCCGGGTGATCATGGAGACGGGATAGTTCCAGGGCGTAACTGCGGCGACGACGCCAACCGGCTGATGCAGCACGATGAAACGCTGGTCGGAGCGGGGGGAGGGGATGGTCTCGCCATAGTTCCGCTTCGCCTCCTCCGAGAACCAGAGCAGGAAGTCGGCGCCGTACTGAACCTCCGTCCGGGCAGCGCGGATCGGCTTGCCCTGCTCCTCCGTCATCGTGCGGGCCAGATGTTCCTTGCGTTCCAGCATCAGGTCGTAGGCGCGGCGCAGGATGGCGGAGCGTTCATAGGCCGTGGTCCCGGCCCAGCCACGAAAGGCGTCATGCGCCGCGTCGATGGCCCGTCTTGCGTCGTCACGTCCGCCGTCGGGTACCTGGGTGATCACTTCCCCCGTTGCCGGGTTGATGACGTCGAACGTTCCGGACGATGCAGCGTCCGTCCATGCCCCTGAAATGAACATCCCTCTGGTCTCCGTGGTTCTGGTGTTTCAGTTCTGCTTCGTGGCGCGAATGGCAAAGCCCACGCGCGGGAAATGCACGACAATCTCGCCGACCTTCTCGTCCGTGCGACGGACCGCGATGCGCTGGCCGTTGTAGGCGTCGAGCGTGCCGACAACCGGATCGCGGGCGTAGTCCAGCGGTGTGACGGACACCTGATCGCCCGCCTGCCAGCCCTCCGCATTCTCCGCCACGCCGGTTGTTGCATCGGGGGTCGCTGCGGCGGCAACGGACAGGGCGTCCGGCCCGGTCATGTCCTGTTTCGTGCCGTGTCCGATGGCCGCGACCCGTTCCATGTAACCGGTCAGTGCCGGATAGTCGTTCAGGACGGCACCCACCTTGCGCCCGGCATTCGCCATGAACCAGAGCGGGTGGTAGAGCGTCAGATCGGCCAGGCCCGGCGTGCCGCCCGCCAGAAAGGCAGCCTTGCCGTCGATCAGGTCAGCCGCCCAGGCGAGTTGCGGTTTCAACTGCTCCAGATGGCCCGGTACCGCGGCCTTCAGCTTGTCGATATTGACACTCGTCGCGCCGCGCATCCGTGCCCGGTCCTCGTGAAAGGCGGGTGGCATCCTGTCGGCAATGGTGCCCATGACGAAGCCGGCGATGGTCCAGAACATCCCGGTCTCCGCAAAGCCGGAGATCGCCTGCGCCAGCCCCAGGCCGCCCGTCATCAGTGTCGGGTCCGGGTACCGCCGTTCCAGTTCGTCCGCGATCAGCTTGGTATCACAATAGATGTCTGCACCGATCTGCAGCACGGGTGTCTTCCTGTAGCCCCCGGTGAGCGGCATCAGGTCCGGCTTCGGCATGATGTTCGGAATATCGACGGAGCGCCATTCCAGTCCCTTCAGCCCCAGCATCAGCCGCACCTTCTCCGCGAACGGTGAGCCGTCATAGTGGTGCAGGATCAGATCGGACAAGGCGCGCCTCCCCAGGGTCGGTGTCAGTCTCTGTGGCGCACCATAGACCGGTTCGCTTTCCTGCGTCAGGGGGGCAGGGACATGTCAGGGTGCGAATTCCATCGGGCGACGAAACGGTCTATCGTCACGGCACATTCATTTCCTGGGGAGGATGACATGAGCGAGAGTGGCAAGGGCCGGGTTGCCGGCAAGGTGGCAATCGTCACGGGCGGTTCATCGGGTATCGGGCGCGCGACGGCGGAACTGCTGGCCGCGGAAGGCGCGGCAGTGCTCGTCACCGATGTGGCCGTGGAAAGCGGTCAGGCCGTGGTGGAGGGCATCAATGCGGCGGGCGGCAAGGCCGCGTTCCTGCGTCACGACGTGGCGGATGAGGCGCAGTGGGAAGCGGCCTTTGCCAAGGCCGCCGAGTTCGGCACGGTCAGCATCCTGTTCAACAATGCCGGGGTCCGGACGGAGACCATTCCGCTGGAGGATGTCACCCTTGCCGACTGGCAGGCTCACATGGCCATCAACATGGATGGCGTGTTCCTGGGCATCAAGCATGGCATCCGGGCGATGAAGCAGTCGGGCGGTGCCATCGTCAATACATCGTCGATCTACGGTATTGCGGGCGCGTCGATGATCGGGGCCTATTCGGCGTCGAAGGGCGGTGTCCGTACGCTGACCAAGGCCGCGGCCATGGAATGCACCTCGCTGCGCTATCCGATCCGGATCAATTCGGTGCATCCGGGCTTCATCGAGACGGGGATGCTGGACACGGTGGTGGAGGAATTCGGCGAATCCTTCATCAAGAAGCGCATGATCCGCGCGACACCGCTGGGCCGGATCGGGGAGGCGCGGGACATCGCGGAAGGTGTGCTGTACCTGGTCGCCGACTCCGGCAAGTTCGTCACAGGTGTCGAACTGCCCATCGACGGTGGTTTCCTGGCCCGCTGAGATGGAACAGGTGGCAGCAGCGGCGGTGGCGCGGGAGTTCAATCTCTACAAGCTGACGCCTGCGTTCCTGGAAGACCCGTTTCCGGTCTACCACGCGCTGCGCCACCACAGTCCTGTTCACCGGATGCCGGACGGGTCCGTGTTCCTCAGCCGCTACGCGGATGTGCTGGAGGTCTATCGCGACCGCCGCATGTCGTCTGACAAGACGAAGGAGTTCGGGCCGAAGTTCGGTGACGGCGGGCTGTACAGGCATCACACCACCAGTCTGGTCTTCAACGACCCGCCGTTGCACACCCGTGTCCGCAAGCTGCTGGCGGAGGCCTTCACGCCCCGCGCCATGCGCCAGATGGAACCATCCATCATTGCCATGGTCGACGGCTTTCTGGACGATGCTGCGGCGCGGCAGCAGGTTGATCTGATCGGTGACTTCGCGTTCGCGCTGCCGGTCGGGGTGATCTGCGACATGCTGGGGGTGCCGGTGGCCGACCGCGACCGGCTGCGCGACTGGGCGGTGACGATCCTGGGGGCGCTGGAGCCGGTCATCAGTGATGACCATCTGCATCGTGGCAATGCGGCAGTGGAGGGCTTCTCGGCCTATCTCAAGGACCTGATCGACGAACGGCGCAAGGCGCTGCGCGACGACGACATCCTCTCCCGCCTGATCATGGGGGAGGTCGAGGGAGAGGGGCTGACCGAGGAAGAGCTGATCCAGAACTGCATCTTCCTGCTGAACGCCGGGCACGAGACCACGACCAATCTGATCGGCAACGGGATCGCCGCCCTGCTGGCCTTTCCCGGGGAACTGCAGCGTCTGCGCGACAACCCCGAGATGATGGACAGCGCGATCGAGGAGTTCCTGCGCTTCGAGAGTTCGAACCAGCTCGGCAATCGGCGGGTCACAGTCGAAACACGCATCGGCGACGAAGTCCTGTCGCCAGGCACGGTCATCCATCTCGGCATCGGTGCCGCCAATCGCGATCCTGCGATGTTCCCTGATCCGGACAGGCTGGACATCACCCGCAGCCCGAACCGCCACCTGGCCTTCGGCTGGGGGGCGCATGTCTGCATGGGCAACACGCTGGCGCGGATGGAGGGACGGATCGCTATCCGTGGCCTGCTGGACCGCTTCGCGACCATTGAACCCGACGGTCCGTCAGCGCGAACCGGTCGTGCACGATTTCGCGGGTTCAGGACATTCCCTGTAAGGTTGCGGCAGTACTGATCCGCTCAGGGCTACGGGACCGTGGTTTGAATCCCTTTTTCGAACGAAACCGGAATATTGGCGAATCTTTCGGCAACCGGTTTCGAATCAAATCTGCGATTCAACCGGGAAGACCCGAATCCTGACGCGCCACCGTTGCCGCTGATCAACTGGTGCGACCAGAAGCACAGGGGGGAGGGAGTGGCGACGCGCCAGGATCGGTTCGTCGGATTGGGGATCAGGCGCCGCTTACATTGTGGCGGCTGTGGATCAGATTGCCGAACCAGTTGCGAACATCATGGTACCCGCTGATCAGCAGGTTCGAGATCATCGCCGAGCGCACTGCACGGGCCTCGAGGATCATGTTCTGGATTTCGACAGCTTCAAGCTTGCGCGCCGTGCTTTCGCCATGCGCATTCCGGGGAGACATCGGATACTCCGTTTCTTGGACAGGCACCGGTGGGATCTTCGCGATGACACCGTATGCTGCACTGCAATATAGGTGGCGGCATTGCGCTTGGAACCGGCGTTGGTGTTATGCTGCGTTGCACAAGATGCAGGGCTTGAGGGTCAACAAATTCCTTCCGGAACATTTGGTTGCCGATTGCAGATGGCAAGGCTGGGCGGCTGCGCTATCCTGCGCCGATGAAATTCCTGCATGGTCATGTTCGACAGGACGATTCGGCGGGGGATCTGCCGCCGCTCGACAGGGTGTCGCTCGAATTCAAGGACATCGAATGGGAACGCGGCTACAAGGCCGCCATGCGGGACGGCAACCTGTTGCAGGTGCGCCGGGCCTTGCTGATCGGGATCGCACTCAACACGGTGTTCGTGCCGGTGGATTTCTTCGGGCTCTGGCTGAACGCCGAACTGCTTGGTCTGTTGCGACTGTTCGTGCTCAACGGGCTGATGCTGGTTGGCTATGTGCTCAGCTATCTTGATTTCTGGCGGACGCGTTGGCCTTTGCTTCTCAATCTCGCCGCGGTCGAGGTATGCGTCTTTCAGGCCCTTTCCAATGTTTACGGCGGCCACCCGCTTCCAGTGGATTCCGGCTTCATCCTGTTGATCTTCATCATCTATTCCCTCTTTCCACTGTTCTACATCCAGGCTGTGGTCACGGCATCCATCAGTACGGTCCTTTTCCTCGCCATCACCTTTCCCTTTTCGCTGGAAGACACGGACCCGATCCGGGTCGTGTCGAGCGCGATGCTGATCATTTCGGCCAATCTCGTGGGGCTCTTTGCCGCCCGGCGGCTGGAGTTGTTGCGCCGCAGGGCCTTTGCCCGCTCCGTCATCATCGATCAGGAACGCAACAAGGCCCGGGAACTGCTGGACCGCATCCTGCCGGCCTCGGTGGCGCAACGGCTGCGGGAGGGGAACGGACATACCACCGAGCGGTTGTCCGACGTCGCAGTGCTGTTCGCCGATCTGCAGGACTTCACCACACTGGCGGCATCCTGCGAGCCGGAGGAGACGCTGACCCTGCTCTCCGATGTGTTCGAGAAGTTCGATGCCCTGGTCGCGCAACATGGCGTGGAGAAGATCAAGACCATCGGCGATGCCTACATGGTCGCTTCCGGTGCGCCGCCGGGGTCAACCTCCAACATTCGCAACATTGCCGCTCTGGCCTGCGACATGCTGCGTGCGGTGGAGGGGATGAGCCGGCCCGACGGCACACCGCTGGGAATCCGTATCGGCATTTCCAGCGGGCCGATCATCGCTGGTGTGGTGGGTGACAGCCGCTTTCTCTATGACCTCTGGGGCGACCCGGTGAACACGGCCTCGCGCATGGAGACGACCGGCGAATGCGGTCGGATCCAGGTGACCGAGGATGTCGTGGCGGCGCTGGGCGATATCTACCGGTTCGAACCGCGCGGCGAGATCGAGATCAAGGGCAAGGGCAGGATGCGGACCTGGTGGATGACGCCTTCCCCGGAACCTGTCAGCGAGACTGCGGTTGCCGCTGAGTAGACGGTCGATCCGGGTTCACTGCTGCATCCCGTTCAGCTGCCCCCATTTCACCCGCGACCACAGGCGTTCGTGAAGCATGTAGGCCAGCGTGCCGGTGGCCGTGCCGATGACCGCGACGATGCCGCCATCTGCCAGTGATCCGGTGACGGCGTAGGTGATGCCGCACATCACCAGCAGGCCGGATGTCTGCCAGGTCGCGGTTTTCGCCAGGGTGCGCAGGTTGGTGTCCATCTCGAATGTGCCTCCGCGTCTGATGGTGTCGGCCCCGGTATAGGCGATCGACCGATGGGCGGGTATTCTGTGAATTCCATTGAAAAAATCATGCTTGTGGAGAAAAATCTCCTCATGCATGATTTATTCGACAAGCGTGAGCGTTCCGAGGTTTTCCAGGCGCGGCTTGCGGAAGGCATGAAGCGGTCAGCCATGAACCGGAGTGAACTGGCGCGCCGGACTGGTGCCGACCGCTCCACCGTTGCCCAACTGCTCTCTGATGAGGTGGGGCGTCTGCCCAATGCCCATCTGGCGGCCTGTTGCGCCCAGGTGCTGGGTGTCAGCGCCGACTGGCTGCTTGGCCTGACCGACCGGCCGGAGCGGCCCGGTGACGTGATTGCGGCGGCGGTCTCGGTGACCCAGGCGGCGCGCGCGGCGTGGGATGACGAACTGCTGGACTGGCATCGGGAGGCCGCCGGCTACAAGATCCGCCACGTGCCCGCGACCCTGCCAGACATGCTGAAGACCGAGGATACGCTGCGCTGGGAGTATGAGCGCACGCTGGGCAAGACCGCGGAACAGGCCATCGGGGCGATGCAGGATCGGCTGGCACTGATGCGGCAGAACCAGTCGGACTTCGAGATGGCCGTCTCGCTGGGCGAGCTGCATGCCTTCGCGGCCGGACAGGGATACTATCGGGGGCTGTCGGCCGATGTCCGGCGCGATCAGCTGACCAGCATGGCGGCGTCGGTGCGGGACTTCTTTCCGTCGCTGCGGCTGTTCCTGTTCGATTCCCGGCGGATCTTCTCCGCACCGGTCACGGTCTTCGGTCCGCTTGTCGGTGTGGTCTACATCGGTCGGTTCTATCTGGCGTTCCGGTCCCGTGACCGGGTACGGATGCTGACCGAGCAGTTCGACGCGCTGGTGCGGGAGGCTGAGGTGGACGCACGCGACGCCGGGGACTGGCTGCAAGATCTGGCAGGGACCGTCTGACCGGCATCGGAATCACCATGCGCCAAGGATTCCGTTTTCCCGCGCACTGGCCTATGTTGCTGTCGTGGACGCGAATTTCGGGAGAGGTGGCATGATCAACCGTGTCAGGCTGGGCGTGAATATCGACCATGTGGCGACGATCCGGAATGCCCGCGGGGGCGGCCATCCGGACCCGGTGCGTGCGGCGCGACAGGCTGCGGAGGCCGGCGCGGACGGAATCACCGCGCATCTGCGCGAGGACCGGCGACATATATCCGACAATGACATCGACCGGCTGGCGGCGGAGATCAGTGTGCCGCTGAATCTGGAGATGGCCGCAACGGATGAAATGCTGGCCATCGCGCTGCGCCACAAGCCGCATGCCGCCTGCATCGTGCCGGAGAAGCGGGAGGAGCGTACCACCGAGGGCGGGCTGGATGTGGCCGCCAAGCATCGCGAGCTTGCGCCATTGGTGAAGCAGCTTACCGACGCGGGCATCCGCGTCTCCCTGTTCATCGAGCCTTCGCCGGTGCAGCTGCATGTGGCCACGGCGCTGGGCGCGCCGGTGGTGGAGCTTCATGTCGGTGCCTATTGCGACAGCGAGGGCGAGGAACGTGCCGCTCACCTGCAGCGCATCAGGGAGGCGGCGGCCCATGGCGCCTCGATGGGTCTGGAGATCCATGCCGGGCACGGGCTGACCTTCGATACCGTGGGCGATATTGCGGCAATCCCGGAGATCGTGGAACTGAACATCGGACACTTCCTGATGGGCGAGGCCATTTTCTCCGGCCTGCCTTCCGCCATCACCCGGATGCGCAGCCTGATCGACAAGGCCCGTGCGGAAGCACTTGGGCAGGCCAGTGCCTGAGTCCGGGCGCCCGCCAGCATGATTGTCGGGCTTGGCATCGACCTCTGTGACACGCGGCGGATCGAGGGCGCGCTTGACCGCTTCGGTCAGCGGTTCCTCGATCGTTGCTTCTCTCCCGACGAACAGTCGGTCAACGAGGGGCGGGCTGACCGTGCCGCCCGCTATGCCCGTCGCTATGCCGCGAAGGAGGCCTTCGCCAAGGCCGTCGGAACCGGCATCGGCGAACATGCCTTCCTCACCGAGATCGAAGTCGTGTCGGCCCCCAACGGCAAGCCGTCGCTGCGGCTCTCGGGTGCCGCCGCGCGCACGATGCAGACCCTGGCGCCGGAGGGACACCATGTCGTCGCGCATCTTTCGATGACGGACGAGGCACCCTATGCGATGGCGCAGGTCATCCTGGAGGCCCGGATCGGTTGACAGCGGCAGGGTGTTTGGGGTCTATCTCGCCGCTGTGCTCAACGCGCTGAGACAGACTGCTTCGCCCGGCGGGGCACCCCAGCACCCACAGACGACAAGAGAGACGGAATGGCGTCGAAATCCAAGGGCGGCATTGGTGAGACGATCAAGACCGTTGTCTATGCGGTACTGATTGCGCTGGTCATCCGCACGGTGGCCTTCGAGCCGTTCAACATTCCGTCGCGCAGCATGGTCCCGACCCTGCTGGTGGGCGACTTCCTGTTTGTCTCCAAGTACAGCTACGGCTACAGCAAGCATTCGCTGCCATTCAGTCCTGACCTGTTTTCCGGACGGATCCTCGGCAGTGAGCCGGAACGTGGTGACGTGATCGTCTTCAAGACGCCGCGCGACAATGACACCGACTACATCAAGCGCCTGATCGGACTTCCCGGCGACCGTATCCAGATGCGACAGGGTGTGCTGCACATCAATGACAGCCCGGTGAAACGCCAGCGCGTCGAGGATTTCGCCTATCAGGACGAATATGGCCGCACGAGCTTCGTGTCGCAGTTCGAGGAAACCCTGCCCAACGGCCGGACCTATCGCACGCTGGATCTGCGTCCCACGGGTCGCGATGACAACACGCAGGTCTATACCGTGCCGCCGGGGCACCTGTTCATGATGGGCGACAACCGCGACAATTCCAGCGACAGCCGGGTGCCGATCAGTGCCGGTGGTGTCGGCTTCGTGCCGATGGAGAATCTGGTCGGGCGCGCGGAGATCCTGTTCTTCAGCATCGATACCGACTTCCACTGGTACGAAGTCTGGAAGCTGATCGGCAACATCCGCTACGGTCGCCTGGGCGACTCGCTGGAGTGAACCCTTGAGCGACGTCGCATCGGGGCTGGAAGACCTGCAGGCGATTCTTGGCCACAGCTTTCGCGATCCCGATCTTCTTTCCCTGGCCCTGACACATCCGTCGGCACTGGCGAAGGGCAGGAAGGGGCGCGGTGACTATGAGCGTCTGGAGTTCGTCGGTGACCGTGTTCTTGGCCTCGTGATCTCCGAATGGCTCTACGAATTCTACCGCCAGGCCGACGTGGGCCGCATCGCCAGCCGCTACAACGAACTGGTGCGGCGCGAGACCCTGGCTGAGGTGGCACTGGAGATCGGGCTGGACAGATGCCTGATCATGGCGGCCTCCGAGCGTGGCACCGGGGGGGCGACCAAGCCCGCGATCCTGGCGGACGCCTGCGAGGCGGTGATAGCGGCGCTGTATCTGGAGGGTGGTCTGGATGCGGCACGGGATTTCGTGCGGCGTTTGTGGCACGATCGTGTGGCGGGCCTGAAGCAGGCCCCGCGCGATCCGAAGACGGAGATCCAGGAGCTGGCCCACGCCAGGGGGGTCGAGCCGCCGAAGTACACCGTGCTTGCGACGGACGGCCCCGATCATGCCCCGCTGTTCACCATCGAGGCGGCATGTGACCTCGGTACGGCAACAGCACAGGGACCATCGAAGAAGGAGGCGGAGCGGAGCGCCGCACGCGAGCTTCTGAAACAATTGCAGGGAACCTGAAAGTGGCGAACAAGTCGGCGGCGGACGGAGACAGGACAAGGGCGGGCTTCGTGGCGCTGGTGGGCGCACCGAACGCCGGAAAATCGACGCTGCTGAACCAGCTTGTGGGGCAGAAGGTCTCCATCGTTTCGCCCAAGGTGCAGACGACCCGCGCCCGGGTCGTCGGGATTGTCATGGAGGGGGTGAGCCAGATCATCCTGGTTGATACCCCTGGCATCTTCGCGCCGAAGCGCAAGCTCGAACAGGCGATGGTGGACGCGGCCTGGGCCGGTCAGGAAGAGGCCGACCGTACCCTGTTGCTGATCGATGCGGAGCGCGGCGTGGGGGAGGATACCGACAGGATCCTCAAGCGGCTGGGTCAGGCAGGCAAGAAGATCTGGGTGGCCCTGAACAAGATCGACCAGGTGCGCAAGGATGCCCTGCTCGCACTGGCGGCGCAGCTTGGCGATGTCGAATGCATCGACAGGATATTCATGATCTCCGCCCTGAACGGCGACGGGGTGAACGATCTGCGCGCCGCAATGGCGGCTTCGGTTCCGGAAAGCCCGTGGCTGTACCCGGAGGATCAGGTGTCGGAGATGCCGAGCCGCCTGCTGGCCGCCGAGATCACGCGGGAAAAGCTGTTCATGCGCCTGCATCAGGAACTGCCCTATTCCCTGACCGTCGAGACCGAGAAATGGACGGAGCGTAAGGACGGGTCCGTCAGGATCGATCAGATCGTCTATGTCTCGCGTACCGGCCACAAGCCCATCGTGTTGGGCAAGGGCGGACGTACGATGCGTCAGATCGGGCAGGCCGCGCGGGAGGAACTCTCCGAACTGCTGGAACGCCCGGTCCACCTATTCTTGTTCGTGAAGGTCAGGGAACGCTGGCTGGAGGACCCGGCACGCTATCGAGAGATGGGCCTCGAATTCCCGCGCTAGGTCGGTTCGTCAGGTGAGGGCACCGGCAGCGGCGTGCTTCGCCGCCGCTGTATTCAGCTTGCCTGCCGCATGCTCAGGTTTCCCGCGGCCTGCCGGAACGTCTGCATGACAAAGATGCGGATGGCGCTCGACAGGTTTGCCGTATCGCGGTTGCGGTCGATTTCCTCGACCAGCGAACTCAGCCGCTGACCACGGGAGTCGGCAATCTCGCGGAGGGCGGACCAGAAGACATCTTCCAGCGAAATGCTCGTCGGATGCCCGGCGATCCGCACCGACCTCTTGTGGATGGCACCGAAGCCGACGATGTTGATGCGTTGGTCATTCATGCGGACTGGTCCTCGAATTTGGCGCGAGCGGGGGGCTTCAACTTGCCCAGGAACCGCTCGAGCAACTGCCCTGCCTTGGCGATCTGGCGCTCATTCGCCTGATCCATCAACTTCTCAAGTGTCTCACCTGCGCGGCGGTGACCGGCGCGTTCCGCCAGTTCGAACCACATGATCGCGCGCGCGATGTTCTGCTGCACATTCGTCCCGTCGCGGAACTTCTCTCCCAGCGTCACGAGTGCCCTGCGATGACCGCGCGCTGCCGCACGGCGATACCAGCGCAGGGCCTGATCGACATCGACATCGACCCCCTTGCCGGTCTCGAACGCGTCCGCCAGCAGGAAACTCGACCCGGCGTCGCCGCGTGCGGCACCTTCCCTGAAGTAGGTGACGGCCTTCGACCAGTCCCTGACAACACCAAGACCACGCGCATACATCAATCCAAGCTGATAGAAGGCCCGTCGCTCGCCCTGCTCGGCGGCGCGCTGGAACCAGTCGTATGCCGCTTCGGGGTCGGCATCGACACCAGTGCCTTGCAGCAGCATGACGCCGAGGTTCTTCTGGGCGTTGGCGTGACCCTGTTCCGCCGCGGCAAGATACCAGCGATAGGCCTCGGCCTCGTTCTGCTCCACGCCCCAGCCTTTCAGGAAGGTCCGGGCGAGGTTGTTCTGTGCCGCAGCCCGTCCCCGCTCTGCCGCCTCGCTGAACAGGCTGTGTGCACGTTCTGGATCGACCTTCACGCCCTTCCCATTCAGGTAGCAAAGACCCAGATTGTTCTGCGCTGCCGCGTGACCCTTCTCGGCCAGGTCACGCCAGATCGCTACTGCCTGCACATAATCCTGGGCCCGGAACGCGCTCAGCGCCTCCCGATAGAGCTCGGCGCGATCTCTGGCGGCCTGCGCAGGAGATGCCAGAATGGAAGAGAATCCCATTATGCATGTCAGCAGCAGAATGCCACACAGCGCTGACAAGGGGGAAACTCGCAATTTGCAATACATCATCATGATACCCCACTGAACAGCAAGTCGCGCGCCATTGCGGGGCGTGTCGGAAACTGAGCGTTTCCAGACGTGCAATTGATTGGGGACTGACGCGTTGCCATCTCTCCGGCAGATTGGCGGTTGCTCGCAACAGGAGAATTCGGAATGGATACGACACTGCAGGATGGAGCCAAGGAGACCCGGACGGATGCACGCGCTGTGGCGCATATCGTGCCGGGCGTCGCCGCGCAGGATGGGGCTGGGGTCCGGCTGAAGCGCAGCCTCGGCGGGCCGGAGCTGCAGTTGTTCGACCCGTTCCTGCTGCTGGACGAGTTCCGTTCCGATGACGCGAGTGACTATATCGCCGGTTTTCCGGACCACCCGCACCGTGGCTTCGAGACCGTGACCTACATGCTCGCCGGTCGGATGGGGCACAAGGACAACCAGGGCAACGCCGGCCTGCTGAAGCCCGGTGGCGCGCAGTGGATGACGGCGGGCCGGGGCATAGTGCATTCCGAGATGCCGGAACAGGAAGACGGGCTGATGTGGGGCTTCCAGCTCTGGGTCAACCTGCCCGCCGCGCAGAAGATGCGTCCGCCCCGCTATCAGGACATCGAGCCCGAGGACATTCCGGAACTGGATCTGGAGGATGGCGTGAAGGTGCGCCTGGTCGCCGGAACCCTGCGCGGGCAGGAGGGGGCGGTGCGCGACATCGCGGTCAGCCCGATCTACTGGGATGTGCATCTGGATGCCGGCAAGGCGCTGGCAGAGAGCCTGCCAACCGGCCACAACGCCTTCATCTATGTCTATGACGGCAGCGTTTCCGTGGGTGACAGGCCCGTTGACACGGGCGAGATGGCACTGCTGACCCATGGCGCGAAGCTGAACGTGCAGGCATCCGGTGGGGAGGCCGCCCGCTTTCTGGTGATTGCGGGGCAGCCGATCGGGGAGCAGGTCGCCCGTTACGGTCCTTTCGTGATGAACACGCGGGAGGAGATCATGCAGGCATTTCAGGACTTCCAGGCGGGCAGGTTCTGAGTGGACCTGTGACACTTGACGCCAACGTCAGGCGGGACTACCTCCACCGGACCCATCCATCGAAGAACCGAGACTCATGGCCCTGCTTCCCATCATCACCGCGCCCGATCCCCGTCTGAAGGTCCGCTCCGAGGCCGTCGGGCAGATCGATGACGAACTGCGTGCCTTCATGGATGACATGCTGGAGACGATGTACGACGCGCCCGGTGTCGGGCTGTCGGCGATCCAGGTGGGCGTGCCGAAACGGGTGATGGTGGTGGACTGCGCCGACGATGGCGCAGCGGCCAACCCGATCTATCTGATCAATCCGGAGATACTCGAGTCGTCGGAGGATCTGCGGGCCTACGAGGAGGGCTGCCTGTCCCTGCCGGAGCAATATGCGGAGGTGGAGCGTCCGGCAACGATCCGGGTGAAGTACCTGGACCAGCATGGTGCCACACAGGAACTGACCGCCGATGGCCTGCTCGCCACCTGCATCCAGCACGAGATGGATCATTTCGAGGGGATCCTGTTCGTGGATCATATCTCCGCGCTGAAGCGCAACATGATCCTGCGCCGCCTGAAGAAGGCGAAGAAGCTGCAGGCCACCGGCTGAATGTCGGGCCCGGCGCAGCCCCTGCGCATCATCTACATGGGCACACCTGACTTCGCGGTCGCGCCGCTGCGCGCGCTGCATGCCGCCGGTCACCGGATCGTGGCGGTTTACTGCCAGCCGCCGCGCGCCGCAGGTCGGGGCAAGAAACCGCGCCCCAGCCCGGTGCAGCAGGCCGCCGAGGAACTGGGTCTGAGCGTACGCACGCCGCTGAATTTCCGCGACGCATCGGACCGTGAGGCCTTCGCCGCCCTGGAGGCCGACATGGCCGTGGTTGCGGCCTACGGGCTGATCCTGCCGCAGGCGATCCTGGATGCGACGCGGCTTGGCTGTTTCAATATCCATGCGTCCCTGCTGCCGCGCTGGCGTGGCGCGGCGCCGATCCATCGTGCGATCATGGCGGGGGACGATGAGACCGGCATCACGATCATGCGCATGGAGGCGGGGCTGGACACCGGGCCCATGCTGCTGGTGGACAGGACACCGATCCGGGCCAGCGATACCACCGCGACGCTGCACGACCGGCTGGCGGCCATGGGCGCCGATCTGGTGGTTCAGGCAGTTGCCGACATTGCTGCCGGGCAGGCGGTTGAAACTCCGCAGCCGGAAGCCGGTGTGACCTATGCCGCCAAGATCGACAAGGCCGAGGCCCGCATCGACTGGAGCTGGGATGCGGAGCGGATCGAACGCCTGATCCGCGGCTTGTCACCCTTTCCGGGAGCTTGGTGCGAGATCGACGGGCAACGGGTCAAGATTCACGCGGCCCATGTGGTGGAGGATGCCACCAGCGGTCGGCAGCCCGCCGTGACCGTCGATGACCAGCTTGCCGTGCAGTGTGGCTCGGGCGTCCTGCGCCTCACCCGTCTGCAGAAGGCCGGCAAGGGCGTGATGGACGCCGCTGCCTATCTGAATGGTCGTCCGGTGCCCGCAGGCACCGGACTCTGATCATTCCGCCGGGGCGGTGAAGCCACCGTAGCTGTCGTCGCCCGCCTGCGCCTTCTTTTCATCCTGCGCGTCCTGCTCCGCCTTCTGCTTGCGACGATTCCAGGGCAGGGCCCGGCTCGTTGCGACGCCGAGCGCCAGCAGGCTGGGGGTGACGACCAGGGTCAGGATGGTGGCGAAGCCGAGGCCGAAGGCCACCGCGCTGGCAAGCTGTACCCACCATTGCGTTGACGGCGCCCCCATCGTGATCTCACGGCTGAAGAAGTCGATATTGGCCTGGAAGACCATCGGCATCAGACCGCAGATGGTGGTCACGGTGGTCAGCAGCACGGGCCGCAGACGCTGCGCGCCGGTGCGCACGATGGCCTCCAGCGGCTCCATGCCATTTCTGGCCAGGTAGGAATAGGTATCGATCAGCACGATGTTGTTGTTCACCACGATGCCGGCCAGTGAAATGACGCCTACACCGGTCATGACGATGCCGAAGGGCTGACCCATCACCAGCAGGCCGATCATGACGCCGATTGTCGACATGATGACGGCGGTGAGGATCAGGAAGGCCTGATAGAAGCTGTTGAACTGCGTCACCAGGATGATGCCCATGACAAACAGCGCGATGACGAAGGCATTCATCAGGAAGGCTTCCGCTGCCGCCTGCTCCTCGTCCTGGCCCTTGAACGCGATATCGACATCCCTGTCGAAATCCTGCTCGGCGAGCCAGGCCTTGACCTCCTTGACCTTGTCATCGACCAGCACGCCCTCCTGCACGTTGGCCTGCACCACCAGCTTGTAGGCACCGTCCACCCGCTCGATCCGGCCGACCTTTGGTTCCGGCGTCCGGGTCACGAAGTTCGACAGCGGCACCAGGCCATTGGGCGTGTTGATGCGCAGGTTGTCGAGCTGGTTCAGGGTCCGGTATTCCTCCGGAAACCGCACACGGATATCCACTTCCTCGTCGGTGTCGTCCGGGCGGTAGTCATCGACCTTCACACCATTGGTGACGAACTGGACCATGGCCCCGATGGCCGCGACGTCGGTGCCGAAGCGACCGGCCTGGGCGCGATCGACCTGCAGTTCCCACTGAATACCCGGCAGGGACCGCGAATCCTCGATATCGCGCAGTCCCTCCACGTTGTCCTCCAGATAGGCACGGATGCGGTCGGCGACAGGCGGCAGTTTCTCGCTGAAGAGGGAGGTGATCTGGACCTGCACGTCCTTGCCGGTCGGCGGCCCGTTCTCTTCCTTGCGGGTCTCGACCTCGATACCGGCAAGATCGGCAGTTGCCTCCCGGATCTGCGGCAGGACCACGTCGGCCGGACGGCGTTCCAGCCAGTCCTTGAACTCCAGCGTGATGATCCCGATCACATCCTCGGAAATGTCATTGCCGTCCTGCTCACGCTTGCCGGAACGGGTATAGACGGTGGAGAAGTCGTCGAACCTCAGCACGCGGTTCTCGACCTCGCGGACCAGCGCATCCTGTTCCTTGATCGACATGTTCCCGCGTGCATGGACGTAGACCAGCGCCCGCTCGGGCTCGACGTCGGGGAAGAATTCCACGCCCTTGCCGAAGACACCGTAGGCCGTGTTGACGCCGACCAGGCTGATGATCGCCAGGACCATGATCGTGGCAGGCCAGAGCACGGGCCGTCGGACAACACGATTGAGGAACCGCGCGTAAACGCCCGTGAAGCCGCGGATGCTCGTGATGGGACCACTCTCGGCCGCCGCAACCGCACTGTCCGGCCCCGCCGTGGTCTTGCCGAAGATCGATCCAAGCGTCGGGATGAAGATCAGCGCCATCAGCAGGGAGCCGGAGAGCGTGGTGATCAGGGTCAGCGGCAGGAACTGCATGAATTCACCGACCACGCCGGGCCAGAACAGCAGCGGCATGAAGGCCGCCAGCGTCGTGGCCGTCGAGGCGATGATGGGCCAGGCCATGCGCTTGGCGGCCATGGCATAGGCAACCCTCTTCGGCTCGCCTTCCTGCATCTTCCGGTCCGCGAACTCGGTCACCACGATGGCGCCGTCGACCAGCATGCCCACCGCCAGGATCAGCGCGAACAGCACAACGATGTTGATCGTGAAGCCGAACATGAACAGGTAGAGAATGCCGATCAGGAACGAGCCCGGGATGGCGACGCCGACCAGCAGCGCGCTGCGCAGCCCCAGCGCCGCAACCACGACGATCATGACCAGCAGAATGGCGCTGATCACGTTGTTCTGCAGGTCCTGCAGCATGTTGCGGATATCGTTGGACTTGTCCTGGCTGAACGAGACCTCGATCCCCGCAGGCCAGCGCTGCGCCTGCTCTTCCACCAGGTGGCGCACATTGTCGATGGTCTCGATGATGTTCGCGCCCAGCCGCTTCTTCACTTCCAGTGCCACGGCGGGACGGCCGTTCAGGCGGGCATAGTTCTCCGCGTCCTTGAAGGTGCGTCGCACGGTGGTGACGTCAGCCAGGGTCACGACAGCATCGCCGTCGGTCTTGATCGGCAGGCTGAGCACGTCATGCGCGGTCTTGAACAGGGCCGGGACCTTGATCGCGAAGCGGCCTTCGCCGGTGTCCATCGCGCCGGCCGCCACCAGGCGGTTGTTCAGCGTCATGGTCTGGATCAGCTGCGCCTGGTCGATCTGGTAGCTTTCCAGCTTGGCGGGGTCGAGCACCACCTCCAGCAATTCGTCGCGGTCACCGGCCATGTCGACGCCCAGCACCGTGGTGATGCCTTCGATATCATCCTTCAGTTCCCGTGCGACCCGGTACAGGGCGCGCTCGGGAATGTTGCCCGACAGGGTCACGACGATGACGGGAAACAGGCTGAAGTTCACCTCCTCCACGCGCGGTTCATCCGTTTCTTCGGGCAGCTCGGACTTGGCGGTATCGACCTTTTCCCGCACGTCCGTCAGGGCCTGGTCGGCATCGAAGCCGGCATCGAACTCCAGGATCACCGAGCCGAAGCCGTCGGCGGCGATGGATTTCATCTCCTTCACACCGTCGATGCCCTGCAGTTCCTGCTCCATCGGCCGCACCAGAAGTCGCGCGGAGTCCTCCGGCGAGATGCCGTCGTGGGTCATGGAGACGTAGATGATCGGGATGTTGATGTCCGGATCGGATTCCTTCGGAATCGCGTTGTAGGCGGCAGCGCCCGCGAGCAGGATCAGAACAAGCGTGGCGATGACCGTTCGCGAACGGTCGATCGCTGCATCGATAATGGCGCTCATCATGATGGCTTACTCCGCCAGTGCGACGTCGACGACCTGGCCTTCGCGAACGAATTCCTGACCGACAGTGATGATCTGGACCTGGGGGGGCAGTCCGCTGACCCAGACCCCGTCCGGCCCGTCCGCGATGATGCTGATGGGGACGAAGGCAACCTGGCGATTGCGGTCCACGGTACGAACGCCGATGGCGCCGGCGTCATTCAGCGTCAGGATTGCAGGCGTCAGGAAATGTGCCTGAACACTGCCGGCTTCCAGCATGATTTCCGCCGTGATGCCGTCGCGGATGGAGCGGTCCGGATTGTCGATCTCGATCTCTGTCCGGAACGTCCGGGTGGAGGCTTCCGCGATGGGGGAAATGAACCGGACCTTGCCGCTCACCTTCCGCCCGTCGATCAGCACGACCTCCGCCGGTGTGCCGATCTCCACCTGTCCGATCTCCCGCTCCGAGATATTGCCGATGGCCAGGATCGGATCCTGATCGACAATCACGGCGACCGGATCACCAACCTTCAGGAACGCGCCAAGCTGGACGGGACGGGAGGATATGACGCCGTCGAAAGGCGCCCGGACGGTCAGGTAGGCGATATCGACCTCCATGCTCATCCGCGCCGCCTTGGCAGCGTCCAGTGCCGCGGCACCGGCGACGACCTGGGTGTCGGCGCGGTAGCCCTTGGCATTGAGCTTCCGGTCGGCCTCGTACTCGATCTCGCGCTGCTTGATCAGGGCCTCGGTCTCGGCCAGGCGTGCGCTGCGGTCACCGGCGGCGAGACGGACGATCGGATCGCCCTTCGCGACCCGGTCACCCTTCTTGCGGTAGATCTGTTCGACCCGGCCCTGCGTCTGTGCCCGCACCTCCACGGTCCGAACCGACTCCGTCCGGCCGCGCACGGTGATCTGCACGGCATGGGGCGCGGATTCGCTGATCCGGGTCCGGACGCTCGTCTTGTGGGCGTGCGGCTTGGCTTCCGGGGCTGCCGCAGGGCCTGCCGCGGCTGCCGGCGCACTCGCTTCAGTCGCCGCGGGCCCTTCCGACGCGTTGGCACTGTCCTGATTGCCAGGGCCGTCAGCGTCCAGCACACCGGTCAGCAGCCAGCCTACAGCGGCGACGGCAATGATTATCGCGATTAGGATTGATCGGTTCACGGTCATTTACTCCGGGGCGGGCGGTTCAGTCTGCGGCGGCGCGGGCCATCAGGGCCTGCGCTTCGACGAGGTGGCGGTTTTCTTCCAGATAGTCCCGTTCCGCCTGGTACACGGCCCGGCCGAAGCCGCGCAGGAACCGGACCACGTTCGGCGTGGCGGCCTCATCCAGGCAGGTGTCGAGTTCCTTGAGGTTGGCGTCGAGACCGGCCAGTCGTTCGTCGATCAGCCCCGCGATGCGCGAGGGGACCATCAGGTCGGAAAACATCATCATCGCCAGAAACTCGGAACGCAGGCGATCCTTGCGGGGCTTCTTCTCCAGCGCATCCATGAAGGCCATGCGACCGGCAGCGGTAATGGAATAGATCTTCTTGTCGGGGCGCCCGTCCTGTGCCTCCGCCTTGCAGGCGATCCAGCCGTCTTCCGTCATGCGGTTCAGGGCCGGATATATCGATCCGAAACTGGCTTCGTAGAAATGACTGAGATCATCCTCGAATACCTTCTTGATCTCATAGCCGGTCGCTTCGCGCATCGTCAGGATGCCGAGGCAGAGGGTGCGAATGTCCATTTTGCGGATTCTCTTGGTTGGGGAAGGGGAACAGCCCCTGAAATCACAAAGCGATATATATTGAATTGATATATGTGTTCAAGCGGAAAATCCGATCTGCAATCCAAGGGTGGAGATCTCTGGCCCAATACGAGATTTGATTGCGCGAGTGGATAGGCGAAATATATTTCAATGATGTTGCAGGCGCGGCATGCCGGTTTGGTCCGTTAAGAGCTCGGCAAGGTTGTTCTGCTAGAATTGTTTGACAATTCGGCTGTCAGGTGAGCGCGGTATGGATACCCAGGTCTTCAGGGATCCGGATGACAAGGTGATGGGCAGCGCGGTGTTGCTGCAATTGCTGCGCTATTGGCGGGGACTTGTACGCGACGGTCGTCTGCCGTCACGTACGGACCTGGCACCTTCGGACATGATTCCGCTGCTACCCTGGCTGATGCTGATCGATGTCATCGATGCCGACACCTATCGCTATCGGCTTGTCGGCACGGGTATCGTGCACCACGTGGGCTTTGACGCGACAGGCATGGACGTTGCCGCCGCCTACAAGGGCGGCAACTGGTCGGAGATCGCGAAGGACTACGCCTACGTCCTGCAGCAGCGAAAGCCCTGCCTGACCGTGACGTCGGTCTATCTGAACCGGGACGACCCTCTGCCGATCACCTATCGCCGACTGTTGCTGCCGCTGGCACGGGACGGTGTGAACCCCGACATGTTCGCGGGGGCCATCCAGTTCTCGGACTGACGGAATCCCCTGATCAGGTATCGCGTGTCGGGCGATGGCCGATCATCGAAACCCGGCCGCCGGAACGGCTGTAGGGGAAATAGTCCCACGCCGCCTGATGCTGCAGGCACCGGTTGTCCCAGAACACCAGCGTGTTGGGGCGATAGCTGACGCGACACTGGATATCCAGCCGCTTTTCCACATGCCGGTACAGCATTTCCAGCAATGACTGGCTCTCGAACTTGCTCAGTCCCTTGATGTGGGACGTGAAGCCCGGGTTGACGTAGAGCACTTCCCGGCCCGTTTCCGGGTGGCGCACGACCACGGGATGCTCATTGCGCGGATAGCCCCCCTCCGGCGGTGTCGTATTGTACGCCCCGACGTAGGGAATGGCCCCGTCATGGACAGCGGTCAGGCCGCGCAGGAAATCCTGCATCGGCGCCGACAGGGTCTCGAACGCCTTGTACATGTTGGCGAAGCAGGTATCGCCGCCGCAGCCGACCTCCGGGATCTGGCGGATCAGCAGCATTGAACTCGCGGGCGGGCGTTCGTCGCAGGTGACGTCCGCGTGCCAGGCGCCACCGGCGGTGTACTTGGAGTTCGCCGTGGTACGGATCTCCAGGATTGCCGGGTCGCCGCCACGGTCATTGCTTGCGTCGTGCTTCAGCGGATGCACATGAAGCTCACCGAAAAGGCTGCCGAACGCCTTGTGCTGTTCGTCGCTGATGTTCTGGTCGTGAAAGACAAGGACATGGTGCGCCAGAAACGCGCGCCGGACTTCCGCGATCTCCGCATCGTTGAAGGGTTTGGACAGGTCGATGCCTTCGACCGTTGCGCCGACGACCGGATTGATCGGCGTGACGGAGATATGATCGTAGCCTTCGGTTTTCCAGTGATCCTGATAGGTCACTGCGGGGCGCTGCATGGTCATGATCGGTTCCTCCAGATCGGGGCGGGCGGCGCTTGCGGCATTGGTTCAGCCGTCTCTTTGTCACCCTAATTCGCTGACATTATTCTAGCACAGGTCATCCTGTTCCGCGCTCTGCGCAAATTGCGGGGCAGCAGCTAGCTGGCCTTGGACCAGCTTGTCTGACCCCGCTCCAGCAGCTTTGCCGAAGAGGCATAGAGTGCCTTGGAGACGTAGGGGCGGACTTCCTTCGCACGACCGTGGCAGAGTTCGGCCTTGAGCTGCCGGGCCTCCTTCAGCACTTCGTCGTCGCCGGGAGCCTGCGCCAGCAGGTCGATGACATGCAGCGCAAGCTGGACCTCGCCACCCGCTGCCAGTTCCCTTGCCCGCGCGATGACGGCTGCCGGATCAGTGATCGCGGAAAGGATTGCCGCCTGGGCGGCCGCAGGGGGCGCGGGATGCAGGCTTGTCGGATTGCGGTCCCACCAGCCGTTCTCTTCCCGATAGATGTCACGCACCAGATAGGATATCGCGCCGTAGCGTTCGCGCATCCAGGTGTGGTCGAACAGGGCATCCGGGCAGTCCAGGTCGTGAATGATCTCCACATCGCTCATGCCCCGGTTCATGCGGGCGACAACTTCCCGCCTCAGCCAGCGCAGGGCTTCCGCCGTGATGGTCAGCCGCTCCCGGACCGCGTCCTCACCCTCGACGATCGGACCGAACTCCTGGATCAGGACCGTCGCGTTCAGTCCGGCAAGCATGTCCAGTGTCTCCGCCCAGCGGATCGTGAAACGCTGGGTGCGCAGCGGTGTGCCGACATTCGGCAGCGTGGTTCCCGGAAAGGCGGCCCCTGCGTAGAGAATACCGTCCCCCGGCAGCCAGAGTGCCAGCACGTCGTCGGTTTCCGATGGTGCCCAGAGCAGCTCGATCCGGTCCCCCCCCTCGCCAAGGACCAGTCGGTCATCGAACGTCCGTGTCGGGTCGATCTGGTTCTCGCCGGCAGTAGAGATCTTGAGCTGGGGGAACTGCATGCCGTTGAGCGTGTCCTGCAGCCCGGCCGTCTCGCGATAGCGTGCGAAACGCCGGGTGATATTGGCATGGCCGATGAGTTCGGGCGCCGGATCGCCACGCTCCGAAGCGTGTTTCAGCCAGTCTGCGGTCCCGTCGTTGTAGCCCATGTGGCCATGGCTGTAGCAGATGGCCTTCACCGGCAGGTCGGACCATTCCCGCAGGCACGTGATCATCTTCGCCGTCATGCCGCGCCCGGAACCGGAATCCACCAGCACGATCCCATCGGCGGTCTTGACGGCAAGCGCGTTGCCCTGGGCCGGCAGGACAAGAACGTGATCGTTCAGTTCACGGACCCCCACAGCTCCGGTCAGGATATTCTTGCTCCTGGCGTCCGCGTCATCCTGCATTTCGTCCTCCCCGTCGATTGATGCACTTGCATTAAATGGATCACATGCACCGGGACAGGTCAACGCATCGCCGCCATGCACAGGGTTCGTTGCTCCGGCAATCTCGTTGTGGTTGCGGCGGCTCTGATGCATCCTCCTTGCCGGACCGGACAGGATGCCGACTGGTCAATGGCAGCTGTGCGAACAAACCGAGCGGGAAATGTTCTGGTAGCTGATGCAGCAGATTGAACCTCGAGACATAGTCGCGACAGGATCCCACCCGGGCTTCGATTTCGTGTCCGTCCGCCACGGGGCTGAAGTGGTCCACCGGGTGACCGTCACCGGTCCGCTGGACCTGCGGCGACGCATCCTGATGTACGAAGAAACGCTGAAAGCCAACACATCCGCCCGGTACTTCTGCATTCTCGACAACAGTGCCGAGCATGAGAATGTCTTCGGCTACAACGATATTCAGATGCTGGCCGAATGGCTGTCGAAGGAGGGGCTGACGGCCTTCTATGGCGTCACGATAACCAATGATGCCGGCTATCCGAAACTGGTGCAGATCGTGACGGCTGTGCTGCAGATCCTCGAACTGGGGGGAACAGTCACGACGACAAGTGATCCGGAGGTGGCCGAAGCCTTCATTCGCGAGAAACTGGATTTGGTGGCGGCGCTGGGTACACAGTCGAGCAGGAAGCTTGACTGACGCCGGCCCCTCACTGGCCTTGCCGACTTGTCCAGACGGCAGATTCTGATCCTCTGGGTGTCAGGACCGGCCTGGTTATTGCTATGGCATGTTTCAATGGGGGCGATGCCGGGCCGGGGGGCGACATGCAGCAAGACGAATTTCCACAGATTGTCGCCTCAGGCGAACTCAGCAGCTTTCGTTTCAGGACCGATCGGCTGGGCCAGGAAGTGCTGCATCGGATCACGGTTACCGGACCAATCAACCTGAAACTGAGAATTCCGCTCTACAAGGCCACGCTGGCCGCAAATCCGTCACCGAACTATTTCTGCATTCTCGATAACAGGGCGGGTTTCGAGAATGTCTTCACATATGATGACATCGTGTACCTGACCGACTTTGTGCTGGAGGCGGGCATTCAACGAATCTACGCAGCGACAGTCACCGGCGACACTGAATACGCGAAGCTTGTGGAGCTTGCGAATGTCGTTGTGGGGACCTCCTTGCTGGAGGGTGCCTTGCTTGCCACCGGCGAGATGGCAGAGGCGGAGGCTTTCGTCAGACGCCAGATGCAAGCGCAGGAGGCGTCACGCGGATCCTGAGCAGCCGAAGGGGGTGCCAGCCGACGCGGGGCTGCACCGCGGAATGCAGAAAGGCGCCGCCCCGGGGGGGCAGCGCCTTTGCTTGTCTTGTATCCAGTGGCGCGAGAGCGCCGTCGCGGATCAGCGCTTGGAGAACTGGAAGCTCCGGCGGGCCTTGGCCTTGCCGTACTTCTTGCGTTCCACCACGCGGCTGTCGCGGGTCAGGAAACCGCCCTTCTTCAGAACAGGACGCAGGCCCGGTTCGTAGTAGGTCAGGGCCTTGGAGATACCATGGCGCACTGCACCGGCCTGACCGGACAGGCCACCACCGGTGACCGTCGCGAAGACATCGAACTGGTTGTCGCGGTTGGCGACATGGAACGGCTGGGCCACGATCTGGCGCAGCACGGGGCGGGCGAAATAGACGTCGAGTTCGCGGCCATTGACGGAGAAGCGACCGGAGCCCGGCTTGATCCAGACACGGGCAATCGCGTTCTTGCGCTTGCCTGTGGCGTAGGAACGGCCCAGGGCGTCGATCTGCGGTTCGACAGGCGCCTGCACCTCTTCGGGGGTGACACCCATGGCATCGCCCAGATCGGAAAGATCGCCGACTGTGTTCTGTTCTTCAGACATGACGCGAACTACCTCGTATTCTTGCTGTTGAGCACCTTGAGGTCGATGACCTCAGGCTGGGCACCGGCATGCGGATGCTCGGCACCGGCATAGACGCGCAGGTTCTTGAACTGCTGGCGACCCAGCGGGCCCTTCGGGATCATCCGCTCGACGGCCTTCTGAACCACACGCTCCGGGAACTTGCCCTCCAGGATCTCGCGCGCGGTCCGCTGCTTGATGCCGCCCGGATAGCCGGTGTGCCAGTAGTAGATCTTGTCCTGCTTCTTGAAGCCGGTCATGGCGATCTTCTCGGCGTTGATGACGATGACATAGTCGCCATCATCCATGTGCGGGGTATAGCCGGGCTTGTGCTTGCCGCGCAGCCGGTTGGCGACGAAGGCCGCCAGACGGCCCAGAACCACACCTTCGGCGTCGATCAGAATCCACTTCTTCTCGATATCTGCCGGCGTGGCGGAATAGGTTTTCATGATTGCTTGCCTCTCGCAGGTGCACCGGACGGACCGGTTCCTGATGAAACGTGTCTCGGAAGTGGCGCTTCTAGAGAGCGTATTTGGGCACGTCAAGCGAAAAAACCGCTTTGCAAACAATGGCATCCATATGCGGTATTATTTGCACACACGGTGATTTCCAAGCCGGAACAAGGGGATCAGGCGATACGTATCAGGCGCGCATGGTCGATCGCCTGGCCAATGCGGCTGGCCGCGTCATTGGCGCGAAGGCGATGATCGGGATCATCCAGGTTCAGGCGCACGAACTCCGCCAGGGTTCCGGCAAAGCCGAAGCTGTCCATGACGTGCTGCTGCGCCTGCGTCTGCGGCACCTGATCCATGGGCAGCAGCCGGCCCTCCGGTGCGAGTGCGCCGTGCAGGCTGATATAGGCATGCAGCGGTGCCTGTGGGTGATCGCCCTGCGCCGTGAACGTGAAACCCTCCAGCGCGCAATAGGCATAGCCGGTACCGACCGACTCCGTCTGATGCATGATCTGCAGTTGCGCATCGGTCAGCCAGGTCACATGGACCCCCGCCCGGGCACCAGGCACCACCGCAAGCGTTGCGGGAACCGAACCGTACCCTGTTACCCGTGCCGCAAAGACGGGCACGAGGTCGTGGATGATGCCGTAGGTCACAGGAACCCCGGCCGCATTGCCGAACTTCTGCTGCAGCCGGTCCGGCGACCCGTTGGAGCCGGAGGCGACGACCGCGTGCAGTCCCGCAGGGTCGAAGGGTTCGGGCGGATGCAGCCCGCCATCGCGAAACCGGTAGGCCCGGTGCGGCGGGTTGAAGGGGTATCGAAGGGCGTGGGCGATGCGGTCGGGCAGTACCTCGGACATCAGGGGACGAACTGCTCGTTCAGAATGCGCTCTTCCAGACTGTGCTCCGGATCGAACAGCAGACGCATGGTCACATCCAGTGCCTCGCTCACCTGCACCTCGCTCACGTTGCGCACCTCGAACGTGTCAGCCACGGCACTGACGGGGCGCTTGTATTCCTCCCGCACGTGGAAGGTCACCTGCGCGCCGCGTGGCAGCAGGGCACCGCGCCAGCGGCGGGGACGGAAGGCGCTGATCGGGGTCATGGCCAGCACCCCTGCGGTCAGCGGCAGGATCGGTCCGTGGGCGGACAGGTTGTAGGCCGTGCTGCCGGCCGGGGTGGACAGCAGGACGCCGTCGCAGATCAGTTCCTCCATCCGCACACGGCCATCGATCTCGATGCGGATCTTCGCTGCCTGTCGGGTCTGGCGCAGCAGCGAGACCTCGTTGATGGCGAGTGTCTCCTGGCGTCCGCCGGATTCCGGGATCGCGACCATGCGCAGGGGATGGATCTGGGCCATCGTCGCACCGTCGAGGCGTTCGAGCAGGTCATCTTCCGAATACTGGTTCATCAGGAACCCGATGGTGCCCCGGTTCATGCCGTAGATCGGAATGTCGCGATGCATGAAGTTGTGCATGGCCTGCAGCATGAAGCCGTCACCGCCCAGGGCGACGACCACATCAGCCTCGTCGACCGGTGTGTTGCCGTAGCGTCTGGTCAGCGTCTCGATGGCCGACTCCGCGCCGGGAGTGCGTGCGGATGTGAACGCGATACGCTCGATTGCCATGCGGTGTCCCCTCAAACCCCGAACCCGACGCCTGCGTGTCGGGTGGCGGGAGTATAGCGAGCGTTCAGCGACGTGCCAGTGACGGTGATCCGGGCGGTGCCCGAGACCCGGGCGAAGTCGGTGAAGGCAACACTGACCGTGACCGCAACCGCTTGCACATGGTGCGGGGGCAGGTGATCATCGGCGCATGAGAGTCGCTCGAAAGATACTGTTTCTGGTCCTGCTGCCGATTCTGGTGGCGGGGGCAGCCCATGCCGACGATGACCGGCACGAGGGATATTACTATCCCGGCCCGGTAACGTCGGAGAGTTATGTCGGACGCGCCGATCAGATCGCCAACGCCGATCGCGGTCAGCGTCTCGGTTTCATCACCGGGCTGACGGGGGAACAGCTCGCCCGTCCCTACTGGCCCACCTTCGTCATCTTCGCCAAGGGGGCGGAGGCGGAGAAGATGATCATCGTGGCGACAGGGGACGCAGGCTTCAGAACCATCTATCAGGCGCGGGCGCTGCTGGCCCAGCTGACAGCCACTGCGCGGGGTACACCGCTTTTCAGGGAGTTGAAGGTGGAGGATCTGTTCACCTTCTTCGACCTGGCGAAGATGCTGGGCTTCAACCAGATCGTCATATCGGACGGGAAATCGTTCTCGCACAGGGTGAACATCGAATAGAGTTCGCAAGGACCGTCAGGCACCGTCGCGTCGCATTTGCCTGATACGCGGATACCAATCGCCTGACAGGGGGGCGACGGGACATGATGAGAAGACTTGGGAAATTCTTCGGACAGCGCTGGCTGGCGTTTCTGGTGCTTGCCGGGCTGATCTGGGTGCGGGTCGAGGACCCCAACATCTCCCGTTTCGTGCGCGAGAATGTCTGGTTCGACCAGTTCCAGCGCTTTGATGAGTACGTCCCGCCCGCGCGGCACACCGCCATCGTCGACATCGACGAGAAGAGTCTGGCCGCCGTCGGCCAGTGGCCCTGGTCACGCTATCAGATCGCGGTGATGATCCAGGTGCTGAGTCAGCTTGGTGCCAAGGGGATCGCCTTCGACGTCACCTTCCCGGAGGCGGATCGGCTCTCGCCAACCGTCTACAGTGAGCAGAACGCCCAGTTGCCGCCGGAAATCGCCGCGGCCCTGAAACAGCTGCCCAATACCGACGAACAGCTTGCCAGCGTGCTGCGCCAGAGCGTCACCGTGCTGGGTGGGACGACGACCTATGTGAAGACCGAGGGCAAGGACCGCAAGCTGCCGAAGGGCGCGCGAATTCTGGAAGAGAACGGTCCCGGCAAGACCTGGCTGCCGCTCTATCCGGAGCTGATCGAGAACAATCCGACGCTGCAGGGCGCCGCGCCGGGCTTCGGGATCTTCAACACGGATGCCAGTTCGGACGGTGTGGTGCGGCGCGTGCCTTCACTGACCCGCGTCGGCCCGCCGAATGATCCGAAGAACCAGGAGGTCTACGTCAGCCTCGGCATCGAACTGATCCGGCTGGTCCACGGCTCCAAGGGCATCATCATTTCCAAGGCCGACCAGAATTCCGGCATTGCGTCGATACGCATGCGCTCGAAGCTGCGGGAAGACAAGAAACTGGTCATTCCGACCAACGAGAACGGGATCATCTGGCCGCGATTCCAGAAGCACAATCCCGACATTTATGTCTCGGCCTCCGACATAGTTCAGATCGACCCTGCCAATCAGGAGAAGATCCAGGAACTGTTCGGCAAGGTGAAGGGCAAGTACGTGCTGGTCGGCACCTCTGCCGAGGGGCTGAAGGATATTCGGTCCACGCCGCTGGAGGGAGCAATTCCCGGGGTCGAGGTCCATTCAAACATCATCGACATGGTGGAGAACGAGGCCTATCTGATCCGGCCCTCGATCTCCAACGCCATCGAGCTGGCGATCGTGCTGGTGGCGGGCATCATCCTGATCTGGCTGGTGCCCTATCTGTCCGCCGTAACCACCATCGCCTTCTTCGTGCCCTTCAGCCTGCTGCTGCTGGGTGGAAGCTGGTACCTGTTTGCCTATGAATCGCTGCTGGTCGACGGGCTGACGCCGGTGGTGGCGCTGTTCATCCTGTTCGTGCTGCTGGTCTATCAGAAATTCGCCCGCGAGCAGGCGCAGAAGAAGCAGGTGCGCGGTGCCTTCAGCCAGTATCTGTCTCCTGCGCTGGTGGAGCAGCTCGCCGAGGACCCCGACCGGCTGGTGCTGGGTGGCGAGACCAAGAACATGACGTTCCTGTTCTGCGACATCCGTGGTTTCACGCCGATTTCGGAGAGCTTCAAGGGCGATCCGCAGGGCCTGACCAAGCTGATCAACAAGTTCCTGACGCCGATGACCGACATCATCATGGCCAACCACGGCACCATCGACAAGTACATGGGCGACTGCATCATGGCGTTCTGGAATGCGCCATTGAGCGATGAGGAACATCCGCGCCATGCCTGCGAGTCCGCCCTGATGATGCAGGAGGATCTGGTACGGGTGAACGAGCAGCTGAAGGTGGAGGCGGAGGAAGAGGGCCGCCCCTTCATCCCTATCCGCATCGGCATCGGCCTGAACACCGGCGAATGCGTCGTGGGCAACATGGGTTCCCAGCAGCGCTTCGACTATTCGGTGCTGGGCGATGCGGTGAACCTGGGTGCCCGGCTTGAAGGCCAGTCGAAGTCCTATGGCGTCACCAACATCATCGGCGAGATCACGGCAGAGGCGGTCCCGGACTACGCGATCCTGGAACTCGACCTGATCGCGGTGAAGGGCAAGGACGAGGCCGTGCGCATCTTCACCATGATGGGTGGCCCGGAGGAAGCCCAGAAGCCGGAATACAAGGCCCTGCGCGCCGAGACGGAGGCCATGCTGGCCACCTACAAGGCCATGAAGTTCGATGAGGCCTGGGCGCACATGGAGAAGTGCCGCGAGATGCGGCCCGACATGGACGTTCTCTGGGATCTCTATCAGGAGCGCCTGGAGGAATATCGCGAGAATCCGCCGCCCGCGGACTGGGATGGCGTGTTCCGCGCGACCAGCAAGTAGGCTGCCGTTCCGCACCGCCGGGCGTGTCGCAAGGTGCGCTGATTTTGCCGCAGTCGGGTGATTGCCGCCGTCCCGCGACTTCTCTATGTTGCGTGCCGCGTCAGGGGACGCAGGAAAATGAGTCGCTCCGATGCCGATAGCGGCACATTCGGGCGAGAGTCACTGTTTCAAGGGGGCAGGCGATGCACGAACCGGGTTCCATGGATATCAGCCAGCACAAGGGCATGTATGGCACGTTTGTCACGCTGACCAAGGTGACGATCATCGGCTCTGTCATCCTGCTGGCAGGAATGGCCATTTTCCTGGTCTGATCGCGAATGCGTGTCCGGTGGATGCCGGATCCGGAACGACGACCGGGCGGCCATGACGGCTGTGCCGGACACTGCCACAGACGGACAGGGCGTCGAACAGCATGAAAATCGGTATCCCGAAGGAGCGCCGCCCGCTGGAGCGGCGCGTTGCCATTTCACCTGAGACGGCGAAGAAGTTCACTGGCCTTGGCGCCACGGTCGTCATCGAGACGGGGGCGGGCAAAGCCTGCGGTCTGACGGACGACATGTTCAGGGCGGCGGGTGCCGAGATCGCGAGTGATGCGGCCGCTGCCGTGGGGGATGCGG
Source organism: Kordiimonadales bacterium IMCC3096 (assembly GCA_016865035.1). Lineage (GTDB taxonomy): Bacteria > Pseudomonadota > Alphaproteobacteria > Minwuiales > Minwuiaceae > Minwuia. The sequence goes on along the minus strand of CP018227.1, from coordinate 194,360 downwards.
ACCTGGTGCTGAAGATCCGCCGACCGCTGACGGAGGCCGAGGGCGGACCGGATGAGGCCGCGATGCTGAAGTCCGGTGCGGTGCTGGTTGCCGGACTGGAGGCACTGCAGAACGCCGAACAGGTCGGCGACTATGCTTCGAAGGGCATCGTGGCCTTTGCCATGGAGCTGATGCCGCGCATCACCCGTGCCCAGTCCATGGATATCCTGTCCTCGCAGTCCAACCTTGCCGGCTACAAGGCCGTGCTGGACGCGAACGAGCATTTTCTTCGCGCCATGCCGATGATGATGACGGCGGCGGGTACCATTGCCCCGGCCCGCGTGTTCGTGTTCGGCGCCGGTGTTGCCGGTCTCCAGGCGATCGCGACGGCAAAGCGGCTTGGCGCTGTGGTCTCCGCCACGGATGTGCGGCCCGCGACGCGGGAACAGGTGATGAGCCTGGGCGGCAAGTTCGTGGCCCCGGATATCGAGGAGTCGGGCGACGGCGTGGGCGGGTATGCGAAGGAGATGTCCGACGCCTACAAGGCCAAGCAGGCAGAAATGACTGCCGAGGCGCTGAAGAAGACCGATATCGCCATCACCACCGCGCTGATTCCGGGCCGCAAGGCCCCGATCCTGATCACGGCGGAGCATGTGAAATCCATGCGCCCCGGTTCGGTCATCGTCGATCTGGCAGCGGAGATGGGCGGCAACTGTGAACTGACGACGCCGGGCGAGGTCACGGTCGAGCATGGCGTCACCATCGTTGCCTATCTGAACACGGCGAGCCGCATTGCCGCCGACGCTTCACTGCTGTTCGCCAAGAACCTGTGGAACTTCCTTTCGCCGCACATCGACAAGGAATCCGGTGAGCTGAAGATCGACTGGGAAGACGAAACCGTCACCGGCACGCTGCTGACGCGCGATGGCCAGGTGGTTCATGCGCAATTGAAGGGTGAGGGCTGATCATGGAAGCCGTTGATCCGTTTGTATTCCGGCTGGCGATCTTCGTGCTGGCGATCTTCGTTGGCTACTATGTCGTCTGGTCCGTGACGCCTGCGCTGCATACCCCGCTGATGTCCGTGACCAATGCCATCAGCTCGGTCATCGTCGTTGGTGCCCTGCTGGCTGTCGGGCCGGACGTCGGCGGCGACGGTTCGACCTTCGCCAAGGTCATGGGCTTCTTCGCGGTCATTCTGGCGTCGGTGAATATCTTTGGCGGCTTCGTCGTCACCCAGCGGATGCTGGGCATGTACAAAAAGAAGAAGAAGTAGGAGCAACCGGGCATGTCGGCCAACCTGACCGCAATCGCCTATCTGGTTTCGGGCATCCTCTTCATCATGGCGCTGAGGGGACTTTCGTCGCCCGTATCCAGCCGCCGTGGCAACGTCCTCGGCATGATCGGCATGACCATTGCCGTGCTGACCACCATCATCAGCCCTGCCGTGACCAACTATGTCTGGATCATCGTGGCGCTGGTCATCGGCGGCACCATCGGCACCGTCATCGCGCGCCGCATTCCGATGACGGCCATGCCGCAGCTGGTGGCCGCGTTCCACAGCCTGGTCGGTCTCGCCGCCGTGCTGGTGGCCGCTGCCGCGTTCTACAATCCCGAGCCCTACGGCATCCTGAATGCAGCCGGTGAACTGAAGGTCGGCAGCCGCATCGAGATGGCGCTGGGTGTGGTCATCGGTGCCATCACCTTTTCCGGTTCCATCATCGCCTTTGCCAAGCTGCAGGAACTGATGACCGGCAATCCGATCACCTTCCCCGGCCAGCACCCGCTGAATGCGCTGATCGGACTGGTGATCGTGGTCGCCATCGTGGTGTTCACCATTGATGTCGATCCGACCTGGTTCTGGGTCATGACCATCCTGGCGCTGGTGATCGGTTTCCTGCTGATCATTCCCATCGGCGGCGCGGACATGCCCGTCGTCGTGTCGATGCTCAACAGCTACTCCGGCTGGGCGGCGGCAGGCATCGGTTTCACGCTGGAGAACACGGCACTGATCATCGTCGGTGCGCTGGTCGGTTCCTCCGGCGCGATCCTCAGCTACATCATGTGCAAGGGCATGAACCGGTCGTTCTTCAACGTCATCCTTGGCGGTTTCGGTGGCGATTCCGCCGCTTCCGCCGCGACGCGCAGTGACAAGCCGGTCAAGGCCGGTTCCGCTGACGATGCCGCCTTCATCATGAAGAATGCCGGCAAGGTCGTGATCGTGCCGGGGTACGGCATGGCGGTGGCGCAGGCACAGCATGCGCTGCGGGAAATGGCCGACAAGCTGAAGGAAGAGGGTGTGGAGGTCGTCTACGCCATTCATCCGGTTGCCGGACGCATGCCTGGGCACATGAACGTGCTGCTGGCGGAGGCCAATGTCCCCTATGACGAGGTCTTCGAGCTGGAGGAGGTGAATTCGTCCTTCCAGACCGCCGACGTGGCCTTCGTCATCGGCGCGAACGATGTCACCAACCCCGCCGCCCGCGACGACCCGCAGAGTTCGATCTACGGCATGCCCATCCTGGATGTGGACAAGGCCAAGACAGTGCTGTTCGTGAAGCGGTCCCTCAGCCCCGGCTACGCGGGCATCGACAACGAGCTGTTCTACGCCGACAACACCATGATGCTGTTTGCGGATGCCAAGGGCTGCTGCGAGGAGATCGTGCGCGCCATCGACTGACGGGTCTGCGCCTCTGTCGGGGCGGACCGGTCAGGGCGCGCTGTTCTGCAGCACGACGCGATAGCCGTCAGGGTCCTCGAAGGTTGCGCCATTCGCGCGCCAGTAGGGATTGTGGGGCTCGACCGGATCGAAGCCGTGCGCCCGCATCCGCGTCATCGCCTCTTCCCAGACGGCCCTGTCCTCCAGATAGAAGACCAGAAGGTTTTCCGGTGTCGCAGCGCGTCCGGCGCTGAAGCCGTGCTTGCGGGTGAAGGCGAAGTGATGGTCCGCCCCCGGCACGCCGACAATCAGTCCGTCGAATCCTTCGTGGCCCTCGAAGCTGTAGATGATCGGGAACCGGAGGGCTTCGACATAGAAGCGCCGGATGGGCGCGAGGTCATCCGTAGGGCGTACGACACGCAGGACCGTGCCGCTGCGCATCAGGCCGCGTCTCTCAGGCGCTGCCGCTCCTCCAGATAATAGTAGAGCGGCAATCCGCAGGAGATGCCGACCAGCAGCAGCCCGACGATGGCGAGGCCATAGTAGGGCACATGTCTGCGCCGTTCCCGTGCCAGCATGTAGATCAGGAAGCAGACGCCCGTGATCACCAGATCCGCCGTGAAGAAGCGATCAGCCAGCGTCATGGAATTCTGCACGAACAGCAGCGGAATGTTGAAATCGTGCTCGATCGCCCACGGCACAAAGAATGCGTAGGGTATGACGGTGCCGACCAGCGTCATGAACAACCAGAATCGAGTCATGCCCGTCTTTCGCAGAAAATGATTAATCAGGGACTAACACGGAGACAAGTGAATCGCTCCTGATTTCTCGTAACAGCTTCCGCAACATGGCCTGTGGAAAGGATTCGTAGTCTACCGCGATCTCGGTGAAGGCATCGCTGCCACCGATCACCCGGTTCTGGAAATAGGTCTCGATGTCGTCTTCGCGGCTGAGGATAGGCAGGCCGTTGATCGTGATGCCTGCCGCGACGGCGGCGTCACGCTCCACGGTTACGTCGGGCAGGTGTGTGTTGCTGCCGTCGCCGGAGATGTCGATGACCCGCCGCCCGGCCGGAAACGGCAGATGCCGGAACTGTCTGGCGCTGAAGCGGATGGCGGCCCCGATTGCCGTGCCGCCGTCGGCGAACAGGCGGGGTGTCTGGCTGATCATCTCGGCCAGGCGGTCAGCCGACGCGGCATCCGAGACACGGGTCCATGGGATGGCCAGCCAGGTCTGGTGCGGGCTGGACCATTCGACCAGGGCGATGGCTACGGCCCCGACCGCGCCAGCGCGGATGGCCCGGATGACCCTTGGATGGCGCAGCGACGCGGCAATGCCGTCCAGTTGCAGGCCGAACTCCTCCCGACTGACGGAAGTGGAGGCGTCCACGGCGAGCACGATGGCAACATCGACCGATGCCTGCGCTCTGGCGCGGTCTTCGGGCAGCGCCAGCAGAACCAGTGTCATGGCAAGGCCCATGACGCAGTGATGGAGTGTCTTCATGAGGCTGTGGCCGCTGACTGCATGCGCTGCTCCACCCTGCGCAAGGTGAAGGCCAGCAGCGTTCCCGTCAGCCCCGCCGCCAGCACCAGCCAGCGGGCCGCACCGAAGTCTCCGCTCGCCTGGACGGCCAGCCAGGCGACAGCAGGCGGCCCGAGCAGGGAGCCGAGGTTGGTGCACTGCACGATGACCCCGTTGGTCGTGCCGATATTGCCCGCGCCCGGGCTGTGCATCGGTGCGCCGGCCAGCACGGCGCCGGGGATCAGGCCGCCGATGGCGGAGAACAGCGCCGCCAGCAGCAGCCGTATGGTGGGGGAGAGTGTCGCGTCGTAGATCCCGAAGGCCAGCACGGAAAGGGTCAGGGAACAGGCGACGACGATCTTCCAGCGGGCAAGGCCGAAGTTCAGCAGGGGACCGGATCCGAGACAGCCCGCCATGTTGGCGCCCACCACGAGTGCCACGCCAAGTCCTGCATCGGCGGTCGACAATCCGGCCTGCTCCATGATCGTGGGCATCCAGGTCAGCACCCCGAACCACTGCGTTGTGTAGCTCATGAAGATCAGGCCCAGCAGCCAGGGTCCGGGGCGGCTGGCGACGGCACGCAGGCCACTCAGGGACCGGGCCTGTCGGGGGCGTCCGCCGATTCCGCGTGTGGCGGCAAGAAAGAGCATCAGGAACAGGGCGACGAGTGCGCCGTTCAGCCACCAGATCAGCCGCCAGTCATCCTGGCTTGCCAGCAGGGGCGCGGCCGCCATCATCACGCAGAACCCGGCGGGCATGTAGATGCTCCAGGCGCTCAGGGCGCTGCGCTGGTCCTTCTGCGTCACCAGTTCGGACAGCAGGCCGGGCACGGCTGTCACGACGCTGACGAAGCCGACAGCCTCCAGTATCCGGGACGCATACATGACCGATGCGCTGTCGGCCAGGGCACCCGTCAGGTTCCCGGCAATGATGGTGAGCAGGCCCAGGGTTACGGCGCGCCTGCGGCCGATCTGGTCGGCGAAGACTCCGGCAATGATGCCGATGGCGACGGCCAGACCGTTGATGATCGACATGTAGAAACCGGCGCCGACCAGGTCGATGCCCAGGGTCTCCCGGATACCGCCGATCATCGGGGGCGCCTTGCCGACCTGCATGCCGCACACGATCCCGGCGCCGATGGCGATCCAGACTATGCCCCAGCGTGTCTTCGCGGATGTATCGGTGTTCGGCGCGCTCATGTGGCGAAGCATAGAGACGAACGCCGACCAGCGTCCCGTGCATTCTTGCTGCCTCGCCCTCGACGAGATTGACACTACCGGGGGTAACCGATATCAGGCTGTCAGGTCGCAACCGCCTGCCGCCCGCTGACATTCGTGTCCCGGTGAAGCGTTGCTGTTCATGTTTCCTGTCATCCTTCACATGCGTCGTGCGGATGGTAATGCGGGTCCCATTCTCCCTGTGCGAAGCATGAATGAGGAGGCATCGGGCATGACCGGTTCCCGAACGAATGCGTTTCTTGTCGGCTCCCTTGGGGCCATCTACGTCCGGACGGCGTTGCCGATCATCCTGGTGATGGGCATGAACGGTCTGCTGGCGGTGGTCGATGCCCTGTTTCTGGGGCACTTCGTGGGGCCGGAGGCTCTGGCAGCGGTCACCCTCATGTTTCCGCTCTACATGCTGGTGGTGGCGCTCGCGACCCTTGTCTCCAGCGGGATGTCCAGCATTCTGGCGCGGCATCTGGGCGGACGGCAGTACGAAGCGGCGCGGCAGGTCCTTGCGGGTGCGCACGGGCTGGCACTGGCCGTCAGCGCTGCTCTTGTGGTGCTGTTCCTGCTGTTCGGATCGACAGTCACCGATCTCGCGGCGGACGGTGATGCGAACCTGGCCGGCATGGGGCTGACCTACCTGCGGATCACGGTTCTGACGTCTCCGCTGATCTTCGTGCTCTCCGTCAACTCCGACGCCCTGCGCAACGAGGGCCGGGTCGGGTTCATGGCATCCATGAGCCTGCTGGTTTCCCTGGCCAACATCGGCTTCAACTACATCCTGATCGCTCAGCTCGGCCTTGGCGTTGCCGGGTCCGCGCTTGGCACGGCTCTCGCCCAGGCGCTGGCGTTCGCCATCATCCTGGCGTTCCGGTTGAGGGGCGAGACCGAACTCCGCCCCGGCGCCCTTGCCGGCAGGGCCCTTGGCGCGCGCTGGGGGGACATCATGGCGCTGGGCGCGCCGCAGAGCCTGGGCTTCGTCGGGCTGGCGCTGAGTTCCGCGGCAGTCATGCTGATGCTCCAGGTCATCAACAGCGCGAACTATGCGGATACCGTCTCCGCCTACGGGATCATCACGCGGGTCATGACCTTCGCCTATCTGCCGCTGCTCGGGCTGTCACATGCGATGCAGACGGTTACCGGGAACAATCATGGTGCCGGACTGTTCGACCGGTCCAACAGCAGCCTGCGCATCGGGATCGCCACGGCATTCGTGTACTGCGGTGTGCTGCAGGCCATCATGATGACATCTGCGGGTCCGATCGGCGGACTGTTCGTGAGTGACCGTCTCGTCATCGCGGAGGTGGCGCGCATCCTGCCGGTGATCGTGCTGGCCTATTGTGTTGCCGGACCGCTGATGATGATCGCCAGTCACTTCCAGGCCATCGGTGATGCCCGGCGCGCCGCCTTGCTCAGTCTTTCCAGGCCTTACCTGTTCGGCATCCCGCTGACGCTGGCCCTGCCGTTGCTGCTGGGGGAGCCGGGGATCTGGCTGGCCGGGCCGGTGGGGGAGGGGATGTGGCTGTTGCTCACCACCGTGGTGCTCTGCAGCGCCGGCAGGCGAGGCGTCCGCAGGTGGGGCCTGTTCGAACGGCCCGGTGTGGTTGCCGTGAACCCCTGACGGCCGCGCTGGTCGAATCGGCAGGCCGATCCGGCGCGCGGGACGTGTCCGAAGGTGAAGGCCTGCCGGTTCGGCTGGAGGCGCGGGCCGGAATCGAACCGGCGTACACGGATTTGCAGTCCGCTGCGTAACCACTCCGCCACCGCGCCGAAGCCGACAGGGCATCGGTGTATATGCGGGGCACGCCCCTGCGGTCAAGCGGCATGGCCAAACGCCGATCCGCCGCATTGCGTGGCGCAGGTGCGGGAACTATAAGCAGGAAGCTCAAGGTGCACTCAACGTTGCGGGAGAGACGGCGAAAATGGACTTCCAGGCTGCACGCAAGGCCATGGTGGATAGCCAGTTGCGACCGAACCGGCTGACCGATGATCGCATTGCCGATGCGATGCTCACCCTCCCGCGCGAGAAATTCCTGCCGAAGGCGCTGGCAGGCGTCGCCTATGTCGATGAGGACATTCATCTCGGCAACGGGCGCTATCTGATGGAGCCGATGGTGCTGGCCCGCATGCTGCAGGCCGCAGGGATTGGCCCGACCGATACGGTGCTGCATGTTGGCTGTGCCACCGGCTATGCCAGCGCGGTAATGGCGATGCTGGCCGGTACGGTGGTTGCGCTGGAATCCGATCCCGATCTCGCTGCCACGGCGACCGAGCTTCTGGCCGACCTGCAGATCGCCAATGCGGCGGTGGTCGAGGGAGATCTGGCAAAGGGGCTGGCGGACCAGGGACCCTATGACCTGATCCTGGTCGAGGGGGCTGTCTCCGGCGTGCCCGAGGCCCTTGTGGACCAGATTGCGGACGGTGGGCAGCTGCTGGCCATCGTTCGGGGCAATGGTGTCGGCGTGGTGACGCTCTATCGCCGGGAGAACGGGGTGGTTGGCCATCGGCCGCTGTTCGATGCCGCGACACCGGTATTGCCGGGTTTCGAGGCGCGCAAGGCCTTCGTGTTTTGAGTTCTGGGACGGACCTGCCGCTGGAGATCACACCGTCCGAAGCCCGCGCGCTGGTGACAGACTCCCGTGCCTTGATCGTTGATGTGCGTGAAAAGTGGGAATGGGATCTTTGCAGGATCGCAGGCGCACACCATATCCCCTTACGTGACCTGCCGCAGCGGCGTGACGAGGTACCCATGGACCGCCCGGTGATCTTCAACTGCCACCACGGCATGCGCAGTATGCAAGCAGTGTCGTGGCTTCGGCAGCAGGGTTATGACAACGTGACGAACCTTCATGGAGGCATCGACCTATGGTCGCAGGAAATCGACAGTTCGGTCGCACGCTATTGACCGGTTCGGCGTTTGCGGCGCTGGCTTCCGGGCTGACCGCCATGGCCATACTGATTTCGGTCCCGGCCGAGGCCGAGACCCTGCGCGATGCCCTGAATTCCGCATATACGACCAATCCGACCCTGCGGGCAGAGCGCGCGAACCTGCGCGCCAATGACGAGAATGTCTCCCAGGCCGTGTCAGGCTGGCATCCGACTGTTGTCGCGACCAGCGACCTCGGGGTGCAGCTGACCGACCAGGACATCGCCGGCATCAACCGTTCCGACAGTACGGTTCCGATCAACGCCAATATCCAGGTGACCCAGCCGCTCTATCAGGGCGGGCGTGTCGACGCACAGATCGGGTCTGCCGAGGCGCTGGTCCGTGCCGGTCGGCAGAACCTGCGGGGAACGGAGCAGGATGTGCTGCTGGACGTCGTCACCGCCTATCTGGACGTGCTGCAGAACCAGGCCGTCGTGCGTCTCAACCTGAACAACGAGGAACGGTTGCGCCGCCAGCTGGAGGCTGCGCAGGATCGCTTCAGCGTGGGCGAGATCACGCGAACGGATGTGGCGCAGGCGCAGGCGCGCCTTGCCCGTGCCGCCGCCGACCGGGCGCAGTCGGAGGGGAATCTGATCGCCGCGCAGGCCAACTACGCCCGCATCGTCGGCAATCAGCCGGGGCAGCTGGAGCCACCGCCGCCGCTGCCCGCCCTGCCTGAGGATGAGGCCGCCGCGCTGACGACCGCATTCGCCAATAATCCGGATCTGCTGGCATCGAACGAGGTAGCGCGCTCTGCGCGTTTCGACATCGAGACGGCGGAGGGTCAGCTGAACCCCAGTCTCGATTTCGAGACCACGGGTGTTCATGCCCGGGACAACAACCAGAGCGGCAATGTCACCAGCCAGGTGACTTTCCAGGTGGTCGCGACCGTGCCGCTGTACCAGACCGGCGCGGCCTACAGTGCCGTGCGCCAGCAGCGTCAGGTCGAGAGCCAGCGCCGCCTCGAGGTCGAGGAAACCCGCCGACTCGTCGAACAGGGTGTGACACAGGCCTGGGAAGCCCTGACCACGGCACAGGCCCGTATCCAGGCAGGCCGCGAGGAAGTTCATGCCAACGAGATCGCGCTGGAAGGCGTGATTCAGGAGGCCCAGGTCGGGTCCCGCACTACGCTGGACGTTCTGGATGCGGAGCAGGAACTGCTCGATTCCCAGGTTGCTCTGGTTCAGGCGGAACGGGATGAGTACGTGGCCGCTTTCCAGCTTCTGGACGCGGTTGGCCAACTGGATGCGAAATCACTGAGCCTTGATGTCGATGTCTACAATCCGTCCGTCAATTATCGGGCGGTGAGGGAGCGCTGGTTCGGATTTGATGCACCGGGGCTGGACTAGGCAGTTTCTTGCTGCGGGCACGCCGGCTATTGCCGGTCTGTTAACCAAGTCTTAGCGTCGTCCCTCTAGATTCCGGATCTGGCGCAGGCCGCAAGTGGCCTCAACCAGCTTGGAGCCGCAGAAAGCGGGGAACGGAAAAGTCATGAGCGACACCGCAGCACAGAGCGAACCGACAATGGAGGAGATCCTCGCCTCCATTCGCCGCATCATTTCGGAAGATGATGATGCCCCTGAAGGTGCTGCGGACAATGATGCCGAGCCAGTGGAACCCGCCGAGCCGACGGTCGATGACATCCTGGCCGTCGATGACGAGCCGGAGCCCGAACCGGAACCTGAGCCGGAACCTGAACCGGAGCCGGAACCCGAGCCTGAACCGGAGCGTCCGACCGCCGATGTATTCGAGCTGACGCAGGTACTGCGCGACGATGGTTCTGTCCTGGATCTGGACGACGACCTGGTGATGGACGATGAGCCGGAACCTGTTGTGCCGCCTGCGCGTCATGCAACGATGGAGTCCGGGCTGCTGGCTGACAAGGTCGCGGTGGCCTCCGCTGCATCCTTCGCCGGTCTTGCCAGCGCACTTTCGGCACAGCGTGACATTGCCGTGCCGACGCATCGCACGCTGGAGGACATCACGAAGGAACTGCTCCGGCCGATGCTGAAGGAATGGCTGGACCAGAACCTGCCGACAGTGGTCCAGCGAATAGTGGAACGCGAGATCGCCAAGCTTTCCGCGCCGGTGGACGATCCCAAGTAACACAGCTTCCCGAACCGATGAGCCAGCCTGGCGCTTGGCTGAGCATTTCTCGCGTGTCATCGACCTTCACCAGCCTATCCTTTGCCCCGGCATTTCAGATGGCGGAGGTGAAGATGACGCGGGTGCTCAGGATGTGGCAGGTGGATGCATTCACCGATGTGCCCTATCGCGGCAATCCATGTGCCGTGTTCTTCGATGGTGGTGATCTCTCGGGTGCGCAGATGCAGCAGATCGCGCAGGAGATGAACCTCTCCGAGACCGTCTTTCTGTGCCCGCCGACAACGGCGGATGCGGACTATCGTGCCCGCATCTTCACCCCACGCAGCGAGTTGCCCTTCGCCGGACACCCCACCATCTCTGCCGCCTTCTGTGTCTGGAGCAGTATGCGGGATGCGGGCTTCGGTCCCTTGCCGACCCTGCTGCGACAGGAATGTGGCGCGGGGATCGTTCCGGTGGAGATCGCCACGCAGAACGGAACGCCGGTCTTCACCATGACCCAGATGAAGCCCGCGTTCCGTACCTTCGACATGAGCAGGGAAGATGTCGCGGCGATGCTGGGATGCGATGCCGGTGACCTGCTGGACCCCGCTCTCGATGCCGCCAGCACGGGCATCTGGTGGATGTTCGCGCGCTGCCGTTCGCCGGAGGTCGTGGCTGCGCTCTCCCCCGACATGACGGCCATCAGTGCCCTGTCGCAGGAGACCGGTATCACGGGGCTGGCCGCCTGGTGCGTCGGGGCGACCCAGGATGGTGTCGACGTGAAGCTGCGGGGCTTCGCCCCGGCTGAGGGCGTGCCGGAAGATCCGGTCACGGGCTCGGCCAACGGCTGCCTGGCGGCCCTGATTGCCCGCGACGGTGTTCTCGGTGCCGCGCCTGTCAGCTATGTGGCGGAGCAGGGTGTCGAGATGGGACGGGCGGGCAGGATCTTCGTCAGTTGCGACGCTGCCGAGGCAGCGCCACGGGTCGGAGGCCACGTTGTCCGGGTGATGACGGGTGACCTGGCGATCTGACCGGATGCCGGGGAAGGGGAGCGTCGTTGGCCTTGGGCGGCGGCGCACAATCGGATAGCATCCGCCAATGAACAAGCTGCACCGGAAGATCGCTGTCACGTTGCTGGTTGCGGGCGCCGCGCTTTGCGCCGTCCCTGCACATGCGGCGTTTCTCGAAGGCGTCGCCGCCTACAATCGCGGCGACTTCGCGGCTGCGGCGGATATCTGGCGGGAAGATGCCGCCGCCGGAGATGCAGCGGCGCAGCGCAACCTCGGCCTGCTGTACCTGAACGGGCAGGGCGTGCCGAAGAACGAGGCGGCGGCGGCGGAGTGGTTCAGGCGATCGTCCGACCAGGGGTTCCCGCGCGCCTCGGCAAATCTGGGTGAGATGTACCTGCGCGGTGTCGGCGTGCCGCGTGATCCGGAACGGGCTGTGACCTTCTTCCAGCGCGCGGCAGAGGCGGGACTGGCGGAGGCGCAGTACAACCTGGCCATCCTGACCGAAGCCGGTTTCGGTGTGAAGAAGGATACGGAACTGGCGCGCCGCTGGTTCGAGCGCGCGGCGGCCGGCGGGCATGCGCCGGCGCGTGAACGGCTGCGTCAGATGGCACCGCCAGAGGCAGCCTCCGTAGATGACGATGAAGTCGAGGCGGCCCCGACAGAAGACCTTGCATCATCGGGGGATGAGGGGCCGGAGATTCAGAGGGCGGGGGACGGGGGGCTGATCGACAGCCTGAACACCATACTTTCCCCGTCGGGCTGATGTCTTCATGACATGGCGGCATTTTTGCCGCGAGAACTTCCACGATGGCTACATCTGGCAATGAAACATTGATGACACTACATGATAGTGTGCAAAGACCATGACGATTCCGCATGGTCTGACGGGACTGTTTCGATCAGCATGACGAGCATGAAAGACCCTTATTCCATACTGGGAGTGACGCGAGCTGCGTCGCAGGAAGACATCAAGCGGGCCTATCGCGGACTGGCGAAGGAACTGCACCCTGATCGTCATCCGGGCGACGAAGCCGCCGCTGAACGTTTCAAGGAAGTCTCCGCAGCATACAATCTGCTGGGTGACGCGGCGCAGCGTGCCCGGTTTGATCGTGGCGAGATCGGTGCCGACGGCGCGGAGAAGGCGCCGCACGGTTTCCATTATGCCAATGCCGGTGGTGCCGACGAGTTCACCCGGGGCGGCTTCGGCGGCCCGCGCGGGTTCGAGGATATCGTGGGCGACATCTTCGGCGGATTCCGTGGCGGTCGCGGCGGACCTGTCCGTGGGCGTGACCGCAAGTACAGCCTGACCGTTGATTTTCTGGAGGCCGCGCGTGGCGGCAACCGTCGTCTGACCCTGCCCGGCGGCAAGACACTGGATGTGCGCATTCCGGAGGGGCTGGAGGATGGCCAGCAGATCCGCCTGAAAGGCCAGGGCGACCAGCCCCAGGGCGGAACCGCAGGCGACGCGATGATCGAGGTTTCGGTGCGGTCGCATCCGCTGTTCTCGCGGGATGGGCGGGATATCAGTCTGGAGCTGCCGATCTCCCTGCGTGAGGCGGTGCTTGGGGCCAAGATCACCGCCCCCACGATCCATGGCGACGTGACCATCAGTATCCCGAAGGGCTCCAACGCCGGACGCGTGCTGCGCCTCAAGGGGCGCGGTATCCGCAATCCGAAGGACAACAGCGCGGGCGATCAGTACGTGAAGCTGAAGGTGGTGCTGCCGGAGGTGCCGGATGCCGCGCTGGAGGAGTTCGTGCGGGGCTGGCGCCAGGGGGAAGAGCACAATCCCCGCGCGGGGCTGCGAACCGGCTGACCGCGTTACGCGGAACCGGCCGAACCCTGGGGGAGGGAACAGGCATGACTGTCAGGCGCGAACTGAAGGTTCTGGTGCGTGGTCTCCAGTTCGGGGAGGGACCGCGCTGGCGCGATGGTCGCCTCTGGTACTCGGATTTCTACGCCCACATGGTCCGTACCGTCGATCTGGCCGGAACCGTCCGGGACGTTGTCGAAGTGCCCAATCAGCCTTCAGGACTGGGATTCGACCCGCAGGGCCGCCTGCTCATCGTTTCGATGCTGGATCGGTTGCTGCTGCGGCTGGAAGACGATGGTTCACTGACCACGGTGGGTGACCTGTCCGCTGTTGTCGCCGCCCCCTGCAATGACATGGTGGTGGATGCGGAGGGCCGGGCCTATGTGGGCAACTTCGGATTCGAGCGTCACAAGGGCGAGGATCCGGCCACGACAAGCATGTGGCGTGTCGATCCCGATGGTTCGATCCATGAGGCTGCGACCGACCTGTTCTTTCCGAATGGCACCGTCATCACACCGGATGGCGGCACGCTGATCGTCGGCGAGACCTTCGGCAATCGTCTGACGGCCTTTGACCGCAGCCCCGACGGCAGCCTGTCGAACAAGCGCATGTTCGCCGATACGCCGGGGGTATTCCCCGACGGAATCTGTCTGGATGCGGAGGGGGCGGTCTGGGTGGCGGACCCGCGCGGTCGTCGCGTCGTCCGCGTGCTTGATGACGGCCGCATTGCGGAGGAAGTGCCTCTGCATGACCGGGGCGCCTATGCCTGCATGCTGGGCGGGCCGGAGGGAACGCATCTGTTCGTGATCACCAATCAGGACAGTGGTCCGGAGATCATCGGCAAGGGCCTCGGGCAGATCGAGGTGATGCAGGTCGAGGTGCCGGGCGCGGGCCTGCCCTGACTCCCCGTCACTTCGCGCCGATCTTCGGTTCCTCACCCTTCAGAAGCCGGACGATGTTGGCGCGGTGCTTCATGAAGATGAAGGCGGCGATCAGGATCGCCAGTTCCATGCGCAGATGATCGTACCAGAGATAGGCATAGACCGGGGTCAGGGCGGCGCTGGCCAGCGCGGCCAGTGACGAGTAGCGGAAGATCACGGCCACCAGCACCCATGTGGCGCAGGCCGCCGCGCCGACGAGCGGGTGCATGGCGAGCGCGATGCCCAGGAACGTGGCCACGCCCTTGCCGCCCCTGAACCCGAGAAAGATCGGGAACAGGTGACCAAGGAAGGCGGCAATTGCGGCCAGGACCGCACCGTTCACCCCCAGGAAATGGTCCGCCAGCAGGACCGCGACCGCACCCTTGCCCGCATCCAGCACCAGCGTCGCCGCCGCCAGGTCCTTGCGGCCCGTGCGCAGTACATTGGTGGTGCCGATGTTGCCCGACCCGATCTTGCGCACATCGCCCAGCCCGGCCAGCCGGGTCAGCAGCAGCCCGAATGGGATCGATCCAATGAGATAGGCCAGCGCCATCGCCGGCAGGAACCAGTCAGGTGCCGCGAAGATCTGCGTGATGACGATGAACAGGTCGGAGTACATTCCTGGGCCTTTCCGGCGGGTCTGCTCACGGACGGCGAACGGGGCGGCAGCTTCCCACCACTTGCCGCCGAAAGTCTACCACGCCGGATCAGCGCCGCCTCAATAGCTCCGTGGCAGGCCCAGTTTCCGCTCCGCGATGAAGTTCAGGATCATCTGCATCGAGACCGGTGCGATGCGGGAGATCATGACTTCGCGCATCAGCCGTTCGACGTGATACTCCTTCGCGTAGCCCATGCCGCCATGGGTCAGCACCGCCTGTGTCGCGGCCTTGAAACCGGCTTCCGCGCCCAGATACTTCGCCGCATTGGCCTCCGCGCCGCAGGGAAGTCCCCGGTCGTAGAGGTCGGCGGCCTTCATGCACATCATGTAGGCGGCTTCCAGTTCGGCCCAGTTGACGGCAAGTGGATGCTGGATCGACTGGTTCATGCCGATGGGGCGTCCGAAGACGACGCGTTCCTTGGCGTATTCCACCGCGCGTTCCAGCGCCTGCTGTCCGATGCCGATGCCTTCGATGCCGACCAGGATGCGTTCGGGGTTGAGGCTGTGCAGCAGGTAATAGAATCCCTTGCCTTCCTCGCCGATCAGGTCCTCCTTCGGGATCGGCAGGCCGTCGATGAAGACAGCATTCGAATCCACCGACTTGCGACCCATCTTCGGGATGACCCGAGCCTCGATATAGTCGCGGTTGAAGTCGGTGTAGAACAGGCTGATGCCATCGGTGGACTTCGAACAGTCCTCCTTGGCCGTCGTTCGGGCCAGCAGCAGGATCTTGTTCGCTTCCTGCGCGGTGGAGGTCCACATCTTCCGACCGTGCACGACATAGCCCTTGTCCGTGCGTTCCGCCTTCGTCTTGATGCTGGTGGTATCTAGGCCGGCATCCGGCTCCGTGACGCCGAAGCAGGTGATCTGCTCACCCTTGATCAGCGGTGGCAGGTGGCGCTGCTTCTGCTCCTCCGTCCCCATGACCACGATGGGGTGCGGGCCGAAGATGTTGATGTGCACGGCGGAGGCGGCACTCTGCGCGCCGGGCGTCTGCGCGATGGTATTCATCATGATCGCGGCTTCCTTCACGCCGAGACCCGATCCGCCATATTCCTCCGGCATCGCGATGCCGAGCCAGCCGCCGTCGGCCATGGCCTTGTGGAATTCATGGGGAAACTTGCCGGTCTCGTCGCGATCCAGCCAATAGGCGTCATCAAACGGTTCGCAGGCCTTGCGCACCGCATCGCGGATGGCTTCCTGCTCCTCGGTCATTCTGAAATCCATTGTGTCCTCCCCAGAACCTTGTGTGTACGTAACATTGTGACAGTCTAGCGCGCGATCAGGCGCGCAAGGAAGATGAACGGTACACCACCGACGATCAGGATTGCCGCACCCGCGTAATACAGCGCCGCATAGCTGTCGCTCGCTTCCTGAATGAAGCCGCCGATCCATGCCCCGAGACCGCCGCCAGCGCCGCCCGCCGCCAGCATGACGCCGTAGATGCGCCCGAACGCAGGCCCCTGAAACAACCGTGATGCAATGGACGAGATCATGGGGCCGCGACTGCCGAGTGTCAGGCCGAGGCAGACGATGGACCCGTAAAGCACGAGGGTATTGAGGTTGCCCGCCAGTGACAGGAAACCGGCATAGGCCACCAGCGTCAGGGCATAGGAGAGCGTTGACGCAGGCAGTACGCCGAACCGGTCCCCCAGAAAGCCAAAGCCGATCATGCCGACCGGTGCCAGGGCACCGGTGATGCCGTAGAGGCTGGCGGCGTCCAGCGGCGGGATGCCCACTGTCTGGAAATAGTCCACCTGCTGGGTGACGGCGACATAGACCCCGGCCCCGGTGGTGGCATAGATCCAGGCCAGCCCCCAGAAGTACCAGGTCGCCATCGCGGCCTTCAGGGAGGTGATCTGCTGGCGCGCACCGGGTTCGGCCGCGCGGCTGATACTGCGGTTCGCGACCTGCGTGCTGCCCGCAAGGAACCGCTTCCAGGGGGCGAACAGGACGACCGGCAGCACGATGGCGAGACCGATGACGGCCAGCCAGCGATAGGCCAGCTGCCAGCCAAGCTCGTCGATGAGAAGCTGCGATACCGGTGAGAAGACCAGCACGCCGATCCCCATCGACGAATGCACCAGCCCGAGCGCGGCGGCGCGACGGCGGTCGAACCAGCGGCTGACCAGTGCGGCATGGGTGACGTTGCCGAGCATGGCGCCAGCGGTGCCGACGGCGATGCCATGGCCGAGGTAGAAGCTCCACAGTCCCGCGTCGGTACTGGCCAGCAGCATGCCGCCAACCATCATCGCCATGCCGCAGAAGTAGACAGTACGGGGGCCATGGCGGTCGAAGATCCAGCCTGCCAGCGGCGCACCCAGGCCCCAGCAGGTCATGGCAATGGCGTAGATCGCGGTCAGCTGGTCGCGGTCCCAGTCGTGGCTCTGGTCCAGCGGGCGCAGCATGACGACGAAGCTGTCGAACATTCCGCGGGCAACCATGCCGAGGATGAAGCAGAACAGCAGGACACCGACGGCGTCCCATGCGCTGGCCCCGCCGGATGACGGTCGTTCCGAGCCTCGCGTCATCTCCCTGAAACGCTCCGGTCTGTCAGATGCCAAGGGCTGGCTTCAGGGCGCGCATCACGGCTGTCGGTTGTTCCGTCATCATCATGTGACCGCAGTCGGGAATGACGGTGGCGTCGGCCCCCTTGATCAGGGCTGCGAGCTTCCGCCCGACCTTGGCGGGGGTCATGTTGTCGTTGGCGCCAAGGATCAGGTACGTCGGGCAGGTCACTGCCGCCGCCGCGGCCTCTCCGCCGTCGTAGGCATTGCAGATCGCCAGGTGGCGGTGCATCACGCCGTGCGCCGCCTGCTGCACCACGCGTGTATCGGCACCCACCATCCAAAGACCCGGAACCTGAAAGCCGCCGATATGCGCCCGCCGGGCATGGGCCCAGTCGTTCATCAGACCGATGGCAAGGGGCAGGTTGCTGTCCGCCGCATCCAGGAAGGCATCGTTGACGGCCATCGGATAGCCGACGCCCATCAGCACCAGTCGGCTCACGCGATCGGGATTGTGCCCGGCGGTCTCCAGCGCGATGAGCGCGCCCATGGAATGACCCACCAGCGCCGCCTTCTCCACCCCCAGCGCATCCAGCACGCGGATCAGCCAGTGGGACGCGTCGTGGATCGATTCGGGCAGGTCACCACCGGACTTGCCGCAGCCGGGCAGGTCGAGCGACAGGACGCTCAATCCGTGGTGCGCCAGATACCGGGTCTGCAGTGACCAGGCGAGATGGCTCATCGCGGCGCCATGGATCATCACGACCACGTTGCCGCTGGGGTCGAATTCCTTGCCGCCTGTGTGGGCATAGACGTCGTGACCGTCGACTTGAAACATCATGATTGCTTACTCCGCCGCTTGGGGAACGGCGCGCTGCGCGGTGCGCAGGGCCTGCTTCAGGTCATCGATCAGATCGTCGGCATCTTCCATGCCGACAGACAGGCGGATCATGTCCTCCCCGATGCCGGCGGCCTTCAGCGCGGCCGCATCCATCTGCTGATGCGTTGTCGAGGCCGGGTGAATCACCAGTGACTTGGCATCCCCGACATTGGCGAGGTGGGAGAAGATGTTCAGTGCCTCGATGAAGGCGCGCCCGGCCTCCCGACCGCCCTTGACGCCGAAACTGAAGATGGCACCGGCACCCTTGGGCAGAAGCTGCCTGGCCCGTTCATGATCCGGGTGGCTCGGCAGATCGGGGTAGGAGACCCAGTTCACCGCATCGTTGCCATCCAGGAACGCGGCGACCTTCCGCGCATTCTCCACATGGCGCGGCATGCGCACATGCAGGGTCTCGACCCCCTGCAGCAGGTAGAAGGCGTTCTGCGGGCTGAGGCAGGCACCGAAATCGCGCACGCCCTCTCCGCGCGCGCGCATGGCGAAGGCGGCGGGGCCGTATTCCTCCCAGAAGTTCAGGCCGTGATAGCCCGCATAGGGCTCCGTCAGGGTCGGGAACTTGCCGGAGGCGGCCCAGTCGAAGGTGCCGCCGTCGATCAGCGCGCCGCCGATGGCCACCCCGTGACCGCCAAGGAACTTGGTTGCCGAATGCATGACGATGTCGGCCCCGTGCTCGATGGGCCGGAACAGGTAGGGCGTGGCGAAGGTATTGTCGATCATCAGCGGAATGCCGTTGTCATGGGCGATCTGCGCTACGGCGGGCAGGTCCATGATCTCCAGACCGGGATTGCCCAGCGTTTCGCCGAAGACCAGGCGCGTCTCGGGCCGGATCGCCTTTGCGAATCCTTCCGTGTCGCGCGGATCGACGAAGGTCGTGGTGATGCCGAATCGGGGCAGGGTGTGATGAAACATGTTGTGGCTGCCGCCGTAGACAGAGGCGGAACTGACGATGTGCCCGCCCTGGCCCATCAGCGTCGCGATGGCCACATGCAGGGCTGCCTGACCTGAGGCGGTGCAGACGGCGCCGACCCCACCCTCCAGCGCGGCCAGCCGTTCCTCCAGCACCGCGACGGTGGGATTGGAGATTCGGGAATAGAGGTGGCCCGGCGTTTCCATGTTGAACAGGGCCGCCGCATGATCCGTGTCCTGAAAGACATAGGATGTGGTCATGTGAATCGGTACGGCACGGGCGCCGGTGACCGGGTCCGGATGCTGTCCGGCATGAAGGCCAAGCGTATCGAACTTCGGATACTTGGGTTTCAAGGTGGCTCTCCTCCTCCGGCAGCCGGTGTCGTGACGGCTGCATGATCCGGGCGGTGCGGCGCGTCAGGCCGCATCAGTGCTGATCTTCAGACACCTGATCCTGGGACTACACCAGGCCGGCGCAAAGAAAAAACCGCGCCCGTTGCCGGTCGCGGCTTTTTCGAGAAACTTAGTTTTCCCCTCAAGGCGTTGATCGCCCTGTTATTACGCGCCAGTCCCTGTCAACTCGGCTCCGCGAGCGGGATTAGGCCAAGGTTGGGGAAAGGAGTCAAGCAAGTGCATTAGCACTGAAACACAAAATCGATGCTGCGGCGCAGCAAACCGGAAGACCAGTGCAGACTGATAGGTCGCCCCCGGGGAGGGGAACTCGGAGGCGACCATTTCAGACAGGGAGGTTGAGGGGAGAACTACTCCTGCTCAGGGTTCCCAATGTACCGGACGGAAGTTAACCATCCCCTAATGCTGCCGGATCAGGTTCCGGGAACCGTCTAGCGGCTGAATATGGAATCAGCGGCACTGCGCACGCTGTGCTTCTTCTCGATCACGGCACGCAGGGTCGTGATCTCCGCCTCCAGTTCGACGATCCGTTCCTGCAGCTCTTCGATCGAGACATCGTCCAGATCGCGGGACTGGAAATACTTCTCCCGCGCGCGTTCCTCATCTTCCATTGTTGCCTCCGCTTGCCACTCCGGGGCAGCAAGCATAGATCAGGTGCACGTTGATCGACAAAGGGACGCTGGCATGAATGACCGGGCGTCTTCGTGGCACAGGGTGAGGGAACAGCACATGAGCGAGACACTGCCGACGGAAATGACGGTGATTGGCCTGGATGGATTCGGTGCACCGGAGGTGCTGAAGCCCATGACGCGCCCCGTTCCCGCACCGGGTCACGACGAGGTGCTGATCAAGGTCGCGGCGGCAGGCGTGAACCGTCCCGACGTCATGCAGCGGACGGGTGGCTATCCGCCGCCGCCGGGCGCCCCGGACTATCCGGGGCTGGAAGTCGCGGGGACCGTGGCCGCCAAGGGAGACGGGGTGCATCAGTTCAATGTGGGTGATCGCGTCATGGCGCTGGTTGCCGGTGGTGGCTATGCCGAATATTGCGTCGCGCCGGAGGGGCAGTGCCTGAACGTCCCGGCCAGCCTGGACATGGTGCATGCGGCGGCGGTGCCGGAAACCTATTTCACCGTCTGGACCAACATGTTCGAGCGCGGAAAGCTGCAGGGCGGCGAGAGTGTCCTGATCCATGGCGGGTCCAGCGGTATCGGCACGACGGCGATCCAGCTTGCGAAAGCCTTCGGGGCGCGGGTCTTCGTGACGGCCGGATCGGCCGAGAAATGCGCCGCCTGCGTCGATCTGGGCGCGGAGCGGGCGATCAACTACCGGGAGGAGGATTTCGCGGAGGTGATCGCGGAACTCACCGGCGGGGAGGGGGTCAACCTGGTTCTCGACATGGTCGGCGGTGCCGACTACTTCGCGCGCAACGTGAAGTCGCTGGCCGTGGAGGGACGGCTGGTGCAGATCGCTGTCCAGCAGGGGCCGAAGGTGGAACTGAACCTGCTGCATGTGATGCAGAAGCGGTTGCACCTTTCCGGTTCGACCCTGCGCCCCCGTCCCGTGGCGGACAAGGCGCTGATCGCCCGCGCGCTGGAGGATCACGTGCTGCCGCTGCTGGCTGACGGGCGCGCGCTGCCGGTCATCGATACCGTGCTGCCGCTGGAGAAGGCGTCCGAGGCACATGCCCTGATGGAGGCCAGCAACCATGTCGGCAAGATCATGCTGACGGTCGGGTGACGCGCCCCGCTTGAATCCGGCGCGTAAAACGTCTAATTCGTGCGCATGAGTTTCATGACCGCTGATGTGCACGCAACCGGATATGTGATGCAGGCGCGGTACCCCTGACAGTCTGAACGGGAGAATACAGTGGCATTACCTCTGATGCCGAAGGCCACCGCCGTATGGCTGATCGACAACACGATGCTTTCCTTTCGCCAGATCGCTGAATTCTGCGGCCTGCATCCGCTGGCCATTCAGGGCATGGCGGATGGTGAGGTGGACCAGAACATTGTCGGTCTGGACCCCGTGGCCAACAGCCAGCTGACGCGCGCCGAGATCGAGCGGTGCGAGAAGGACCCCAACGCCAATCTGGTGCTGCGGGAATCCGCGATCCCGATCCAGCGTCAGAAGAAGGGCGCGCGCTACACGCCCGTGTCCAAGCGTCAGGACCGTCCGGCGGCGATTGCCTGGATCCTGCGCCACCACCCGGAACTGACCGATGCTCAGATCCGGCGGTTGCTGGGCACGACAAAGGACACGATCAACAAGATCCGTGAACGCACCCACTGGAACATGACCAACATCAAGCCGACCGATCCGGTGAGCCTGGGCATCTGTACCCAGACGGAGCTTGCCGCGCTGGTGTCGGAGGCCGCGGATCGCCGTCGCAAGATGGTCGCCGAGAAGCCGGACCTGATTCCGGAAACCCATGTGGAACATGCGGCCCCGTCTGCCGCGGGTCGACTGTCTGCCGAGGCCGCGATTGCCTCCGCGGCGCTGGGCATCGGCAAGCCGAAGGAAGAGAGCGACGAGGAAGACGTGCCGACCGTCGATTCCGTCTTCGGCAAGAGCGAGGACTGATCAGTCGGAGGTAGCCGGAATGTCAGATCGGCATTCCGGCGAGTCCCTTCAACGCCACGTCGTCGTCGGTCACCTGGCAGATGCTGACATCGCGCAGCCAGTCCTGCATGGGGCCGGGCAGGTGAAAGGCTGAGACCAGCGTTGCAGTCGGCAACAGCGGAAACAGCCGTTTCGCCAGTCCGCCGACAATGATCACGCCGCCCGTCGCGCCTGTCGTCAGTGCAGCCGTTGCCGCGAAACGGGCGAACAACTGGGCGTAGAGCTGTCCCAGCCGCAGCGCCGATGGTGTCGCCTGGCGCAGGAATTCAATGACCTCCGGTGCCGTCCGTGTTCCATCGCGGAACCCCGCGACCCGGCAGAGCTGTGGCAGTCCGGTGCCTGAAAGCAGGGCTTCGGCGCTGAACGGGACGTCGGTGTCGAGAAGGCCGCGGGTGGAGAGCAGCCCATGGCCGATCTCTGTCGCCACGGCAATCTGGCTGCCCGACCCGTCCGGAACCAGCAGGCTCCCGCCGATTCCGGTCCCGACCCCGATGGTCAGCACCGGACGATCGTGATCCGGCAACTTCCTGGACGCCAATGGCCTGGGACTGCAGTAACGGGTTCCCATGGCCGCCGCCTGCAGGTCATTCAGCAGCCGGCCCTCGCCACCGGCAGCCAGGTCACGCAGCATCGGCAGGTCGAACTGCCAGGGTCCATTGACCAGCCGACCCGCGCCACCACTCACCGGTCCGGCGATGGCGACCGCAACCGAAGCGAGGTTCGGGAGGCCGTTCGCCGCGAGATAGGTACGGGCCGCCTCCGCGAAGCCGACGTGGTCGGCGGTCTGCATTTTCTGGACGCGGGAAGGTGTGCCCTGTCCGTCGACAAGGCCGAAGCGGGCATGAGTCCCACCGATATCCGCGATCAGTCGCATCGGACCTGTCCCTCCCTCAGCCCGGAACCGCGCGCAGCAACTGGCTCAGGTCGTTGAGGAACCGGCTGCTCCAGCGGGAAACGTCCAGGTCCTGAACCACCTTCATCAGGGCCTTGTGGCGGCGCTTGCGTTCCTTCAGCGGCATCTGCAGGGCGGTCTGCAGCGCGATGGCTGTCTGGTCGATGTTGTAGGGATTGATCAGCAGGGCCTCGTCCATGTACTCGGCCGCGCCGGCAAAGCGTGACAGGACCGGCATGCCGGGATCATCCGGATTCTGTGCCGCCACATATTCATGCGCCACCAGGTTCATGCCGTCGCGGAGCGGCGTGATCAGCGCGGCGCGGCTGGCGCGATACAGGGCGGCGAGCGTCTCGCGGGGGAACTGGCGATTGATGTAGCGGATCGGTGTCCAGTCGAAGTCGCTGAACTTGCTGTTGATCTCCCCGCTGAGCGAGTCCAGGCGTTCGTGCAGATCGACATAGGCATCGACCGCACCGCGCGATGTCGGGGCGATCTGCATGAAGGTCATGGCACCGCGGTTCTCCGGATAGAGCTCGAACAGGCGGCGCACCGATTCCATCCGTTCCGGCAGACCCTTGGAATAATCCATCCGGTCAACGCCAATGACCTGCGACCGGTTCAGGTTGCGCTGTCGGATACGATCAATGATCTCCTGGGCGTTGGGGGTGCGCGCCATGGCGGCAAAGCGGCCGGCATCAATGCCGATGGGGTAGGACTTGACCCGGGTGGAGCGCCCGAAGGCGGTCACATATTCGCCGTCCGATTCCGTATCGCTCTCCAGTTGCTGCACCTGCTGGACCAGATGCAGCCGGTCGGTTTCCGTCTGGAATCCGACCACGTCGTAGGCGAACAGCGTGCGCACCAGCCAGCTTACTTCCGGCACCGCCGCCATGATGCTGGGGGGTGGCATGGGAATGTGCTGGAAATAGCCGATGGGATTGCCACAGCCCGTTGCCCGCAGCTCCGCCGCCAGCGGGATCAGGTGATAGTCATGGATCCATATCCTGTCATCGGGCCGAAGGATCGACGCGACCTTCATGGGAAGACGACGGTTCACCGCGCCGTAAACACGTGAGTGGTCGGTGGTGTAGTCGACGAGATCCAGGCGATAGTGAAACGCGGGCCAGAGCACCCGGTTGGCGAAGCCGAGATAATACCCCTCATGCTCCTCCGGCGTCAGGGATGTGGTCAGCAGTGTCAGGTTGCCTGACCTGTGCTCGTTCCAGCTCACGGGTTGGAGCGGGTCGGTTTCCACCCGGCCATCCCAGCCGATCCAGACACCGCCATTGGCCTCCAGCGCTTCGCCCAGCGCCACGGCCAGGCCCCCTGCGCCCGGACCGGCAGCCGGGTCCTGCACCCGGTTCGAAACGACGATCAGGCGGCTCATATCCGGGTCTCCCATCCCTTGCTCAGCAATCGGGCGCAATTGATGATACCGACCATCGAATAGGTCTGGGGGAAGTTGCCCCAGAGCTCGCCTGTTTCCGGGTGCGTGTCCTCCGACAGCAGACCAAGCGGATTGCGCAGGGCCAGCATGGCCTCGAAGGTCTCGCGGGCCTTGTCGATCTGGCCGATCCTGGCCAGGGCCTCGATGCGCCAGAAGGCACAGATGTTGAACGACACTTCCGGTGCGCCGAAGTCATCCGCCGCTTCGTAGCGCCGCATGTGCGGGCCGTCTGTCAGGGTTTCCTCCAGCCGCTCGACGGTGGAAACGAAGCGCGGGTCCATCGGGTCGATCAGCCCGACCTCCGCCATCAGCAGGACAGAGGCGTCAAGGTCGCGTCCGCCGAAGCTCTCCGCGAAGGCCTAGCGTTCCTCGCTCCAGGACTCGGTCAGGATGCGGTCCCGGATGATCGTGGCACGGTCGGCCCAGAAGGTCTCGCGATCAGGCCGCCCGATCTCGGTCGCGATCTTCGCCAGTCGGTCGCAGGCAGCCCAGCACATCAGCGCTGACGAGGTATGGACCCGCGCCCGCGTCCGCAACTCCCACATGCCGGCGTCGGGCTTGTCATGGAAATGGAAGGCCTGCTCGCCGACCTTCTCCAGCCGCTCGAAATCGTCGATGTCGGCGGGACGCAGCAACCGCTTGTCGAAGAAGGCCTGCGCCGCCCCCAGCACGACATTGCCGAAGACGTCGTACTGGAAGTGCTCATGCGCCTGGTTGCCGACCCGGACCGGACCCATCCCGCGATAGCCGGGGATCTCCCCGATGATCCGTTCGCTGATCTGCGCCTCCAGCCCGATGCCGTAGACGGGCTGCATGTGGCCGCCGTCGGCATCGACCACGACATTGCGCAGCCAGCGCAGGTAATCCTCCATGGTGCCGACCTCGGCCAGCGTGTTGAGCGCGCGGACCACGAAGAAGGCATCGCGCAGCCAGCAGAAGCGATAGTCCCAGTTCCGCCCCGAACCGGCTGACTCCGGGATGCTGGTGGTCAGCGCGGCGACAATGGCGCCCGTTTCCTCGAACACGCAGAGCTTCAGGGTAATGGCGGAGCGGATCACAGCCTCCTGCCATTCCAGCGGCAGGGCGAGGCGGCGGGTCCAGTGCCGCCAGTAGTCCGCGGTCTTCTCCTCGAACTCGGCGGCGGTCTCGCTGACACCGGACGTCAGTGTCTCGTCCGGACCCAGGATCATGTCGAGCGGCTGGTCGAGCAGGAACGCGGTCTCCTTCAGCACGTAGTCGACCGGCGCGCTGGTGGTGAAGCGCATGGTGTAGTGGTCGCTGACATAGCGGATGTGATTGCTGCCATGGGTGATGGTCGGGGCCTTGGTGCCCCAGCCGTGCGTGGGCCGCAGCCGGATGCGGATGCGGGGCGATCCGTTGATCGGGCGCAACCGGCGCACCAGGGTGAGGGGGCGGAACATGCGGCCCCGGGCGGAGAAGCGCGGCGCGAAGTCGGTGATCTCCACGCCCCGGCCACTGCCGTCGAACAGACGCGTCCGCGAGATCGCCGTGTTGGGATCATAGGCCTGTTCGGCGCGGTCGAAATCCTCGACATCGATCACGAAACTGCCGTTCGGCCGGTCCTTGCCGTCGCTCAGAAGGGCATGAAACACAGGCTCGCTGTCATAGCGCGGCAGGCAGCACCAGACGACAGCGCCCCTGTCATCAACCAGAGCGTTGAAGGCGCAATTGCCAATGACCCCGAGATTCAAAGAGGGCACCCGGGTTGCGGCGGTCTGGCTGGTCATTGGTCATCCTTCATCGTTTCAACGGCCTGTGCGAGCAGGTGGCGCACGGCATCGGGATCGCCGAGGCGGGAGGTCGCGACGGTTTCGCCGTCACCGACCTTGATGGCTGAACCGCCGAGTTGCAAAGCCATGGCGAAGGCATCCTCGTCGGTCCGGTCGTCGCCGATCATCAGGGGTATGCGATCACGGAACGGCGCGCGTTGCATCAGACGTTGCAGCACCGCCCCCTTGTGCATGCCGGGGCGGCGCACCTCATAGACCATCTTGCCGTGGATCAGCTCCAGATCGCGGCTTGTGGCCAGCGCGGCCTGCAGGGCATGGCCGACCCGTTTCTCCGCCGCCGGGACCGCGCGGAAATGGACGGCGATGGCCTGTCCCTTGTCCTCGACGCGCAGCGCCGGCGTCTCGTCGGCCAGTGCGTTGCACAGGGTGCGGATTGCAACCAGTTCGCCGGGCACCTCCAGGCACTCGAGCGCGCCATCGGCCATCCGAATCTCTGCGCCGTGAACGCCGCCGACAGTTGCCTGCAGGGGCGTGAGCATCCGGTCGATGTCCGCAACGGTGCGCCCGCTCAGGATGGCAACCGCGCCGTCCAGGGCGGCCCCCAGTCGCTGCAGCAGCGGCACGAGACCCTCCGGCGGCTGCGCAGCCTCCGGCGTTGCGGCCAGATCGACCAGGGTTCCGTCATAGTCCAGGAACAACGCGGTCTGTCGTCCGACGATCATCTCTTCTCCGGCCCGAATGCTGCTCGACCAGTCGCCACGATAGGGGGGGCGCCTACATCGCGTCCACCGGATGTTTCCGATGCTGGCGCGGTGCGGGGGCGGGCAGGCGCTTCAGGGTCTCGGCGATGTACCAGCGGGTGTCGGCCGGGTCGATCACGTCGTCGAACTCGAACCGGCCCGCGACCTCCAGTGCCGTATTCGCCTTCTTCAGTTCCGCCACCTTCTCGGCATGGATGCGGTCGTGGGTTTCCTTGTCCGGTGCGGCATCCAGTTCGGGCTTGTTGATGATGTTGACCGCCCCCTCGATGCCCATGCCACCGAACTCCGCCGTTGGCCAGGCGAGCAGCAGCGTGGGCTCCAGCGGTTCCGAGCCCATCACGTAGTACCCCAGCCCATAGGCCTTGCGCAGCACCACGGTGATGAAGGGCACCGTCGCATTGGCGAGGGCGAGGAGGACGCGCGCCGAGCGGCGGACCAGGCCGGTCTTCTCCACGTCCGGTCCGACCATCAGGCCCGGTGTATCGCACAGCAGCAGCATCGGAATGTCGAACGCGTCACAGAGCTGGATGAAGCGTGCCGCCTTCTCCGACGCGGGGCTGTCGATGGCGCCTGCCATGAACATCGGCTGGTTGGCGATGATGCCGACCGGACGGCCCTCGACATGGGCGAAGCCGGTCACGATGGCACGCCCGAACTTCGGCTTCAGCTCCAGGAAGGTGTCCACGTCGGCGATCCCGGCAATGACCTTGCGGACGTCATAGGCCCGACGCGGGCTCTCCGGCACCACATCGCGCAGGCGCCGCACGTCCGGAGTCTCCCCCGGTGCGCGGGGTCCCTGGAAATACCCGAGATACTGCTGCGCGACGCGCCCGGCCTCGGCCTCGTCGGCGACCATGATGTCGATGACGCCTTGGGCCATGTGGGTCTCCGGCGGGCAGATCTCCTCCGGCGTGAAATCCTTGCCCAGCGCGGCCTTGACCAGTGGCGGTCCGGCCATGCCAATGGCGGCCTTCGGTGTGGCGATCAGGACGTCGCACATGCCGCACAGGTTGGCGTTGCCCGCGAAGGCCCGGCCGGCACAGATGCCGATCAGCGGCACCCAGCCGGAGGCACGGGCGAAGTCCACGAAGGTCGTCGTCGTGGCAACGCGCCCGGTCATGGCATCATGCGGACGCGCCCCGCCACCCTCCAGCCATGTGATCAGTGGCCAGCGATGCTTCATGGCGAGCTGGAACAGCCGGTCGTGCTTGACGTGATTGTGGCTCGACTGGGTGCCCGCATAGACGGTGTAGTCATAGGACATCACCGCGACCGGCAGCCCCTCCACCGTACCCGTGCCCATGACCAGTCCGTCCGCCGGGCCGGTCATGTGCGGCAGCTTGGGCTTTGTCAGGCGGCCGATCTCCAGGAACGAACCGTCATCCAGGAAGTCGTCGATGTTTTCCCGCGCAGTCCTGTGGCCGGTCTTGCGGCGCTTGGCGACGGCCTCCGGTCGGGCTTCGTCCAGCGCGGCGCGGCGCAGACGGACGACCTCCGCAATGTCGGGTCTCAGGTTCTCCGGCTTGTCTTCATCTGCACAATCACTGTCTCGCACGCGTTCGCTCCCCCTGATGGCCGTCCTGCACTTGTCGCCGGAACGGATCGGCGTATAAGGGAAGCATGTGGGCAAGGCCGGTCACAACCGCCAAGGCGGCAATCCTCATGAGCTTTCTGCTCATTACCGCTACGGCTGCGTTTGCGCAGGATGTGAAGCTGTTCCGCATCGGCACCGGATCGACCGCCGGAACCTACTACCCGATAGGCGCACTGATTGCCTCGGCCATCTCGCGGCCGCCCGGCAGCGCACCCTGTGACGAGGGCGGTGCCTGCGGTGTTGACAATCTGATCGCCACCGCCGTGACTAGCCGCGGGTCGTTCGACAATATCGAGGGGCTGGTTTCGGGCCGTTTCGACTCGGCGCTGTCACAGGCCGATATCGCCGCCTGGGCCTATCGCGGCGACCATGTCTTCACCGGCAAGAAGGCCTATCCGCAGCTGCGCGCGATTGCCAACCTGTATCCCGAGCATGTGCATCTGGTGGTGCGCCGCGACCTGGGCATCCTTTCGGTGTCCGACCTGCGGGGCAAGCGGGTGGCGATCGACCGTCCCGGATCCGGCACCCGGATCAACACGCTGCTGATCATGAATGCCTATGGCATCGAGCCGGAGGACTTCGAGGCGATCGAACTGGGACCGGAGGCCGCGATCACGGCCTTGCTGGAAGGGGAGGTCGATGCGGCCTTCTTTGTCGTCGGCTATCCGTCCGTTGCCGTCACCGAACTTGCCGAGACCGGACGTTTCACCGTCGCCCCCATTTCCGGGGTCGCGGCAAACCAGTTGATCCTGTCCAACCGCTACTACACCCCCGGTGCCGTGCCGCTGGGTGTCTATGAAGGTGTCGGTACCACCCCGACGCTTCTTGTCGGCGCACAATGGATCGTGCTGGAGGACGCCGATGAGGAACTGATCTTCCAGATCACCCGTGCGTTCTGGGCCGACAGCAACCGCGAGCTGCTCAATTCCGGCCACGTCAAGGGCCGCCAGATCCGGTTGCAGACAGCGCTGGACGGGCTCACCGTACCGCTGCATCCGGGAGCGCGGCGGTTCTATGAGGAGGCCGGGCTGATCGAGCCGCCACGCGACACGGCAGAACCGGTTTCCGATGCTGCACCTGACGCCGGGAAGGCCGCGGCGGACGCATCGGAGCAGGGGACGACCGTCACCGACTGATGGCCCTTGCGGCCTGATCCGCGAAACACCAGAGTCACCCCCAATCGTGACTGGAGGGCCAACATGTTCGACCTGATCGGGGAAAGCGCAGGCGCGCTGCCCATTCATCTGGTATCCGCCGGAAAGCTGACTGTCTGGCTGGAAGGGCAGCCGCTGAACTGGCGCAACTGGCTCGCGGGCCGGCTGGAGAACCTGAAGGCTGGCGCGGCCCTGATGCTGCCGGGAGATGACGGCACACCGAGTGCGGTGCTGGCGGTCGTCGGTGACAGGCCGGACATGTGGAGCGTTGCGGGGCTGCAGGGCCGGCTGCCGGCAGACCGTTACATGCTCGACCTGTCGGCGCTCGAATGCGCGGACCCGGCGGCTCTGGCGCAAGACCTGGTGCTCGGCTGGGCACTCGGTACCTACCGGTTCGACCGCTATCTGAAACCGTCGGAGAAGCCCCGGGCGCAGCTCGTCTGGCCTCTGGAGGTCGATCAGGATCGCGTCACCGCGATGGCGGAGGCGATCTTCCTGACCCGCACCCTGATCAACACACCGGCGCAGGACATGGGCCCCACGGCACTGGAGCAGTCCGCGCGGGTTCTGGCGGAGCGGTTCGGCGGCTCGGCCGAATGCACCATCGGTGATGAGCTTCTGGCGCAGAACTTTCCGATGATCCATGCGGTGGGGCGCGCGGCTGTCGATCCGCCGCGCCTGATCGATCTGACCTTTGGTGATGCGGCACTTCCGAAGGTCACACTGGTGGGGAAGGGGGTCTGCTTCGATACAGGCGGGCTGGACCTGAAACCGGCCTCCGGCATGGAACTGATGCGCAAGGACATGGGCGGCGCCGCCACCGTTCTGGGGCTGGCGCACATGATCCTCGCCCAGGCGCTGCCGGTACGGCTTCGGGTGCTGATTCCGGCTGTGGAGAACGCCGTTGCCGGCAATGCCTACCGTCCGGGCGACATCCTGCAGACGCGGCAGGGCATCACGGTGGAGATCGGCAATACGGATGCCGAGGGGCGGCTGGTACTGGGCGACGCCCTCAGCCTCGCGGGGGAGGAAAAGCCCGACCTGCTGGTCGACTTCGCGACCCTGACCGGCGCGGCACGCGTGGCCGTTGGGACCGAGATCGCGGCATTCTTCACGCGCAGCGACGCCCTCGCGAGCGAACTGGAGGCTGCGGCGCGTACCGCAGATGATGAGGTCTGGCGTCTGCCCCTGCACGAAGGCTATCGCCATCTGCTGGACACGCCCTTCGCCGACATCAACAACGCCGGTTCGGGGCGGTTTGCCGGGGCGAGCACGGCGGCGCTGTTCCTGAAGGAATTCGTCGCCGATCCGGATCGCTGGCTGCACCTGGACATCATGGCCTGGAACAGCCGCAACCGTCCCGGCCGTCCGCGCGGCGGCGAAGCCATGGGCCTGCGCGCACTCTTCGCGATGATCGAGAGCCGCTTTGGACGCTGATTCCGCCCTGTATCCCCTTGCAAGCGTCGGATTTCGGCTTCAGTCTTCAGGAAGGCATCGTGGAAAAGAGCCGGTGACAGGCATGCAAGCGCCGTTTTCAGCTTGCGATGCGGTCGCCGGAAACAGTGCGGCCTGACTTCAACCACATTCTCAAGAAATCAGTTCAAATATTTCATTTTTATTAAAGGATGAAGTGACCCCGCTGTCTGTCTGTGTCACGGTTTGTGCTGTCTGTTCGACAGATTGCTGCGTCGGATCGAAACACGAAACCTTGCAGGGGGTATTCAATGACAGCCAAGATTCTCATCGGGCTTGATGGCAGCGAGGCAGGCGATCGCGCCGTCGCGTTCGCCAAGCAGCTCGCGTCCCTGATCGGAGATTGCGAACTGATCGCACTCTACGTCATCGAATGGTCGCCATATTCGTTCCAGACGGCAGAAGAGAACGCGGAGCGTCACAAGCGGCGTGAAGCGGAAATTGCCTCGGCGAAGGACCGTGTGATCAATCCGGCCGTCAATGCGCTGAAGGCAGAGGGGTTTGCCGCGCGTGGACTGGTCAAGCACGGCCATGTGGCCGACCTGCTGAACGAGACTGCGGTGTCGGAAGGGGCCAGCCAGATCGTGGTTGCGCGTTCCGGGGAGCGTGGGCTGGCGAGCAGGGTGTTTGGTACCTCCACAGCCCATCTAGCCATGACCGCCGAAGTTCCTGTCACGATTGTCGGATGAGGGAGCAATCATGAAAAAGAGCATTATCAACGGTCTCGCGCTGCTGCCCTTCACTGCCGTACCTGCGCTGGCGCAGGAAGGCGGATCGATCGACCAGGCGGTGAACGAGGCATTTGCCGCCGCCACCGGCCCGTTCGTCAGCTTCATCTTCGCGCCGATCCCGGGAACCAGCTTTCCCTGGATCGTGATGTGGCTGGTGGTCGCGGCGAGTATCTTCACGCTGTATTTCGGTTTCATCCAGATCAGGGGCTTTCGCCATTCGATCCAGTTGGTGAAGGGGGATTTCTCCGATCCCGAGGATGCGGGTGAGGTCAGTCACTTCCAGGCTCTGGCCACGGCGCTGTCCGGGACCGTCGGTCTCGGCAATATCGCCGGTGTCGCGGTTGCCGTCGGCATTGGCGGACCAGGTGCCACCTTCTGGATGATCCTTGCCGGTCTGCTCGGCATGGCATCGAAATTCACCGAATGCACACTGGGCGTGAAGTACCGCAACGAATATCCGGACGGCTCCGTCTCCGGTGGCCCGATGTACTATCTCTCCAAGGGTTTCACGGAGCGGGGGCTGCCGGGCGGCAAGGTACTGGCCTTCCTGTTCTCGGTCTTCTGCATCCTTGGTGCGCTGGGCGGCGGCAACATGTTCCAGGCCAATCAGGCGCATGCGCAGATTTCCGGGATTGTCGGTGACTTCCCGGGCTGGATCACGGGCATCATCTTCGCGGCCATCGTCTTCGCGGTCATCGTCGGCGGCATCAAGTCGATCGCCAACGTGACGGAGAAGGTCGTGCCCTTCATGGGTATCCTCTATGTCGTCACCGCGCTGGTCATCCTGATCATGAACTTCGACAAGATCGGCTGGGCCTTTGGCCAGATCCTCG
Source organism: Kordiimonadales bacterium IMCC3096 (assembly GCA_016865035.1). GTDB lineage: Bacteria > Pseudomonadota > Alphaproteobacteria > Minwuiales > Minwuiaceae > Minwuia. The sequence goes on along the minus strand of CP018227.1, from coordinate 161,586 downwards.
AAGGGGCGTTCACGGGCCTGGGGGTTGCGGGCGGTATCGTCGGCGCCCTGATCCAGGGCTTCAAGCGGGCCGCGTTCTCGAACGAGGCCGGTGTCGGTTCCGCCGCCATCGCCCATTCGGCGGTGAAGACCAAGGAACCGATCACGGAGGGGCTGGTGTCCCTGCTGGAGCCGCTGATCGACACCGTTGTCATCTGCACGATGACCGCACTGGTGATCACGATCTCGGGCATGCTGATCATGGATCCGGCAACAGGCAACTTCGTGCTCGATGGCTCAAGCATCAAGACGGTTGGCGATGTGTCGGGCGTGGCACTGACCTCCGCGGCGTTCGCCCAGGGGTTCAGCTGGTTCCCCTATATCCTGGCGATCGCGGTGATCCTGTTCGCGTTCTCCACCATGATCTCCTGGTCGTACTACGGCCTGAAGGCATGGACGTACCTGTTCGGTGAGGGGAAGACGAAGGAAGTCATCTTCAAGGTGATCTTCTGCCTCTTCATCGTCATCGGCGCGGCGGCAAGCCTGGGTCCCGTCATCGACTTCTCCGATGCCGCGATCTTCGCGATGGCGGTGGTGAACATCACCGGGCTCTACTTCCTGATGCCGATCGTGCGGAAGGAACTGGGGTCGTACATGGGCCGTCTGAAGTCCGGCGAGATCCGCCGCTTCAAGCACTAGGAGGGTTGGTGTCGGCCTTCCGGCCGGCACCGCAACCCGACGACAGGACGAACCCGGGATGCCGGGCCGGTGCCAACCGGTCCGGCATCTCGCGTTTCAGAGCTGTCCGAGTGCCAGCAGCAGCAGGAACGGCAGGGTCAGGAACGAGAGTGCCGTGGAGACCAGGACCGAACCGGCGACCGCTTCGGGCCGCTGATCGTACAGGCTGGCGAAAAGGTAGTTGAAGACGGCGACCGGCATCGCGCTCTGGATGATCAGCACGCCCGTGGCCGTGTCGCTCAGGCCCAGCAGGCGCGCCACCGCCAGTCCGACAGCCAGCCCGACCACCAGTCGGATCGCCGCGACGATACCGGCCTGACCCAGACTGGCGAGGCGCAGGCTCGACAGGGACACACCCAGCGCCAGAAGCATCATCGGGATGGCAATGCCACCCAGCAGTTTCAGCGTATTGTCGATCCAGCCCGGCAGTTCGGTACCTGTGGCGACCATCGTCAGCCCCAGGACCGCCGCGTAGATGACCGGCGTGCGGGCAAGCTGGCGCAGGCTGAACTGGCCGGAGACAACCGCGATGCCGAAGCTGAAATGGTACCCGGCGATCACCGCGAATACGGCGATGGCGAGCGACAGACCCTCCTGCCCGAACGCGAACAGGCACAGCGGCAGGCCCATGTTGCCTGCGTTTGCCATCATGACCGGCGTCAGGAAGGCCCGCAGCGGCAGGCGCGCCAGCTTCAGGGCGAGGCCGCCGACGACCGCGAAACCGATGAGTGTCAGCGCGGTGGCAAACAGCATCTCGGTGAATGCCTCCGCCGATACTTCCAGCTTCGACAGGGTTGCCAGAATCAGGGCCGGCGTGCCGAGATTGGTTGCGATGGCGGTGACAGTTGCCGTATCGAAGGGCAGCCGCAGGCGGCGCCAGCCAAAACCGAAGCCCGCAATGATGAAGACCGGTGCGATGATGGCGAACAGCTGGGCTGTCATGAGGGGCTCCTGCAGGTGCGGGGTGCGACAATGCCCCAGTCAGGGTGACTGACGCCATCTGAATGTTGCGCGGGCGAGCCATTCATTTTCTGAATTGCTCTGCACGGCAAACGAATTGGACAATACCGCCCGGTAGGGCAATTTTACCCGCGGTTCACGCCGCGCTATCTGGGGAGGAGAGCAGCGATGGACGATACGGTTGCACGTTCCAAGGAACAGACCGTAGATACTGGTTCCCGCAGTCTCAGGGTTGCGATCATCGGTGCCGGCATGTCCGGTATCCTGGCCGCGATACGACTGCGGGAAACCGGTGTCCGTGACATCACCATTTTCGAGAAGGCGGATCGGCTGGGTGGCACCTGGCGCGACAATACCTATCCGGGTCTGACCTGTGATGTGCCGTCGCATCTCTATCGATATACCTTCGAGCCGAATGCCGACTGGAGCCGCCGGTTCTCGCCGGGGCCGGAGATTCGGCGCTATTTCGAAGGCGTGGCCGAACGGCACGGGGTCAACGAACTGATTCGAACGAATTCCGAGATCGTGCGCAGCACCTTCAGGGACAGTTGCTGGGAACTGGAGACCATCGGTGGCGACGTGGAGACCTTCGACGCCGTGATCTGTTGCACCGGGGTGCTGCATCATCCCAGCTATCCCGACATCGAGGGCCTGGACAGCTTCGCGGGTGACAGCTTCCACACCGCGCGCTGGAACCATGACGTGAGCCTGAAGGGCAAGCGTGTCGGTATCATCGGCACCGGCTCCACCGCCATGCAGGTGACCTCCGCGATCATCGGTGAGGTCGGACATCTCAGCCTGTTCCAGCGTACCGCGCAGTGGGTCGTACCGCTGCCGAACCCCGAGATTCCGGAGTCGCTGAAGCAGCGCTATCGCGAGAACCCGGAGGAGATGGACGGCCTGTACGACCATCTGTCGGAGCGGTTCGTGGACACCTTTGCCCGCGCCGTCATCGGCGACCGCGCGGAAATGGCCAAGGTGGAGGAGAACTGCGTCAACAACCTGATGGAGAACGTCAGTGATCCGGAACTGCGGGCGAAACTGACACCCGACTACAAGGTTGCCTGCAAGCGTCTGATCATGACCGACCAGTTCTATCCCGCGATCCAGCAGCCGAACGCGGAACTGGTGACCGATGGCATTGAGCGGGTGGAAGCCGGTGGCGTCCGCACCGTGGACGGCCGTCTGCATGAACTGGATGTGCTGGTGCTGGCCACCGGCTACCGCGCCCACGATTTCATGCGCCCGATGAATGTGACGGGCCGCAATGGTCTGACGATCGACGAAGCCTGGGCGGACGCGAACGAAGCCTATCGCTCCGTCGCCGTGCCGGGCTTCCCGAATTTCTTCATGGTGGCCGGCCCGAACAGCCCCATCGGCAATTTCTCCCTCATCCAGGTGGCGGAGGTGCAGCTGGACTACATCATGCAGCTGATACAACAGCTTCAGGCGCGTGAGAGGGCGGAAGTGGAGCCGAAGGCCGAAGCGACCCAGCGTTTCAATGACGAGATCAAGGCGGCCATGACAGGCACGGTCTGGGTCACGGGCTGCAGCAGCTGGTATCTGGACAAGAACGGCAATCCGGCACTCTACCCCTGGGATTTCCAGCATTTCCGCAAGGACATGGCTGCGCCCAACCTGGATGACTTCCTGATCGCCTGACCTTTCTCCTCCGGCCTGTACAGAGGGCGTGCCAACCGGCACTCTGGGGTGGGGAGGACATGATCATGACGAATACCGGAACCGTGAGTGCGGAGGACAGGCGTCTGCTGGCAGACGCCGTCGCCGTCGCCAACATTCCCACCCTGCTGATGGTGCTGGTCCAGATGACCGGCGACCTGGCGTGGCTGGAGCCCAGGTATCACCCGAGTCGTGGACAGGGGCTGGATGACAATGACAGCGGCGGCCTGCCGGAGGATGTGCAGCAGGAAATCCGTGATGCGGCCCTGACTGCCATCCTCGACTGCCGCGCCGGCAAGCCGGTGGCGATTCCCGACCCGGACCCGGATCTGCTGGTGCGGATGCTCGGCATCTCCATGGGGGAGCCGGTGCCGCAGGAATATGGCGAGATGACCAGGGCCCAGCTTGGCCAGCGCCCGGTCGAGCGCAAGCCGATGAAGGTGCCGGATGGTTTCCGTGCCATCGTCATCGGTGCCGGCGCGTCCGGCATGTGCATGGCCGTGCATCTGAAGGCTGCGGGTATTCCCTTCGAGATCCTGGAGCGCAACAGCAGCGTCGGCGGTGTCTGGCTGGAGAACCGCTACCCCGGCGCGGGCGTGGATACGCCGAACCACCTCTATTCCTTCTCCTTCGTCATGTGGGACTGGCCGATGTACTTCGCGCTGCGTGACGAACTGAAGAGCTACATGGAACATGTCGCGGAACACTTCGAACTAACCCCGCACATCCGCTTCCGGACCGAGGTCGTATCGACCGAGTGGCAGGAAGACAGCCAGCTCTGGCGCGTGACGACGCGCGATGCCGACGGGCAGGAGCATGTGGAGCATGCCAACGTCGTGATCAGTGCGTCCGGCATCTTCAACCCGGCGGTCTTTCCCGACATTCCGGGCATCGACAGCTTTGCGGGAGAGAGCTTCCACACCTCCCGCTGGCCGGAAGACCTTGATCTGACGGACAAGCGCGTGGCGATCATCGGCAATGGTGCCAGCGCCATGCAGATCTGCCCGGAGATCCAGGACAAGGTGGGTGAACTGAAGATCTATCAGCGCTCCCTGCACTGGGCCGCGCCGTTTCCGCATTTCCGCAAGCCGGTGCCGGAGCCGATGCGGTTCCTGATCCGGGAGGTTCCGCTCTACCAGGCCTGGTACCGGGTGCGGCTCGGCTGGACCTTCAACGACCGGGTTCACCCGGCCCTGCAGAAGGACCCGGACTGGCCGGATGCGGAGCGGTCACTGAACGCGATCAACGAGGGACACCGGAAGTTCTTCACCCGCCATATCCGTGAGGAACTGGGGGATCGCCAGGACCTGTTCGAGAAGGTGGTGCCGCCCTATCCGCCCTTCGGCAAGCGCATGCTGATGGACAATGGCTGGTACCGGATGCTGCGCAATCCGAAGGTCGAACTGGTGACCGACCGCATTTCCGAGATCACCCCCGATGCGCTGGTGACGGAGGATGGCGAACGCCGCGAGGCGGATGTGCTGATCATCGCCACGGGCTTCGATGTGCTGCGCTTCATCAATACCTATGAGGCGCGCGGTCGCGGCGGGCGCAGTCTGCGCGATGTCTGGGACGATGATGACGCGCGGGCCTTCCTGGGGGCGGCGGTGCCGGACTTCCCCAACTACTTCATCCTCTACGGGCCCAACACGCAGCCGGGCCACGGCGGCAGCCTGCTGTTCGTGATCGAGATGCAGATCAACTACATCATGGACCTGATGGCGAAGATGAACGATCAGGGCATCGGTGCGGTCGCCGTGCGCAAGGATGTGCATGACGCCTACAATGCGAAGGTCGAGGCCGCGCACGAGAACATGGTCTGGACCCATCCCGGCATGAAGACCTATTACCGCAACCGGCTGGGGCGGGTGACGGTCAACTTCCCGTTCCGCAATGTCGATCTGTTCGGCATGACGCGGGAGGCGGATCTGGACGCTTTCGAGACCGAGCCTCGCCGCAGCGCCACCTGATCGACCGGGCGCAGGCCGAGGGGTTCAGGCGGAAAGGGGCAGACGCCGGGAACTGCCCGCGTCCTGCTGCGGATAGCGGAGTTCCGGGCTCTCGGCCGCGATCTCGTGCGTCATCATCGTGAAGCGTGACGGATCGCTGATCACGCGCGGCACCTTGTGCTGCCCGCCGGACTTGCCCTTGCGCGCCATCCAGCGGGCAAAGGTGCCGGGATTGACGAAGCGGAGGCTCGGACCCGCCATGCCGACACCGTTGCGGCGGTGCGTGCCGTAGTCACGACTGAGCGCGTCCAGCGTCGAATCCACCGTTTCCCGGAAGGCGGCGGCGCGCTGGGCCAGGATCGGGTCCGTGACCGGTGTTCCGGTCTCCACGATGAACAGGTGATGCCCGACCGTGCCCTTCCGGCGGGAGAGGACCGGGCCGACGCAATATTCATTGACGGTCAGCCCGGTTGCGTGCGCGGCGGCATTGACCGCCTGGTCGATCTCCGTGCCGATCAGGTGTTCGCCGAACGCACTCAGCATGTAGGACGTGCGGCCCGTGATCAGCAGCCGGGGCGGCTTGCGGTCCACGAAGCGCACGGTGTCGCCGATGCGGTAGGCGAACATGCCGGAATTGGTGGTCAGGATGATGGCATAGTCCTCGCCGGTCTCCAGATTGCCGACCCAGTGGCGCACGGGCCGGTCCGCGTCCAGTTCCGACAGGGGCACGAACTCGAAGAAGATGCCGTTGTCGGCCATCAGCCGCATGCCTTCGCCACTGCCACGGTCGGCGATGGCGATGAAGCCCTCGCTCGCCGGATAGACCTCCCGGGTCGCGGCACTGGTCTGCTGCAGGAAAGGGCGGAAACGTTCCCGGTACAGGTCCCAGGCGACACCGCCATGCACCAGCAACTGCAGGTCGGGAAAGGGGGGCGCGCCGCCGGTCAGTTCGTGCAGCCGCTCGAACAGGATCAGCAGCCAGGTAGGCGTTCCGGAGATCATGCTGATCCGCTGGTGCAGCGACAGCCGCGCCAGCGTCTCCAGCTTCTCCTCCCAGTTGTCCAGCAGCGCCAGTTCCGGCGGCGGGAAGGAGAAGGCGCGCATCCAGCGTGCCTGGGTGCTGGCCGCTATGCCCGAGAGGTCGCCGCCGCGCACGCCGTGTCCCAGGTCTCGGAACGCGGTCGATCCGCCCAGCATGAAGGTGCGTCCCGCCAGCGGGCGGCTCTCGGGATGGTTGGCCAGGTGATGCACCGCAACATCGATGGCCGCGCGCCGGTTGCTGCGAATCATGGCGTCGGAGACGGGCAGGTACTTGGTGCGCCCCGTGGTCGTGCCGGAACTGGTCGCCATGAAGCGCACCCGACCGGACCAGGTCAGTCCGGCAACATCGGGAAAGCCCTCCGACCAGTAATCGTTCCAGAAATCCTCGTAACTGCGGATGGGCACCCGGTCCTGGAAGTCGTGGATCGAGCGGATTCCGGCGAAGTCGTGGTCGTGCGCGAAACGTGTCTTCCGCGCCTGGCGGAGAAGCCCGTGCAACTGGGCCTGCTGCACCCCGACCGTATCCTGCTGCCGCAGCGCGGCGGCGCGGCGACGGGCAACAAGCGACAGCAATGGCGACGGATCGAACATGCCTGATCATCGTCAGGCACCACTACAGGCATATGACCATGGTCCGGTGTCAGCCCTGGTCGGGCGCAGGCGCCGCCGCGATCTCCCCGACCATGGCCATGAACCTGCCCGCGTCGGTGACGACGCGCGGCACCTTGTGCTGGCCGCCGGACTTGCCCTTCGTCGCCATCCAGCGCTCGAACGCGCCCGGCGGCAGGAACCTTAACTCCGGCGGGTTCATGCCCGTGTCGTTGATGCGGTGCGCCAGGTAGTCCTCGTTCAGGTCCTGCAGCACCTGGTCCACCGTGGCGGCGAATCGCTCTGCCTGCGCGGCATCGGGGTCGGTCGCGGCCTCCACCAGGTAGAGATGATGGCCGACGCCGCGGCGCTGTTCGGGCAGTACGGCACCGACGCTGTACTCGTTCACCACCATGCCCGACACTTCCGCCGCGCGGTTGACGGCGCTGTCGAGTTCGCTGCCGATCAGATGCTCGCCGAAGGCGGAGAGCATGTAGGACGTGCGCCCGGTGATCAGCAGGCGCGGTGGCGTGCGGTCCACGAACCGTACCGTGTCCCCGATCAGATAGGCGAACATGCCGGAGTTGGAGGACAGCACGATGGCATAGTCCTCACCCGTCTCCAGGTTGCCCACCCAATGCCGCACGGGGTTCTCCGCCCCCAGCTCGGACAGTGGGATGAACTCGAAGAAGATTCCGTTGTCCAGGATCAGGCGCAGACCCTCGCCATCGCCCCGGTCGGCGACGCCGATGAAGCCCTCGCTGGCCGGATAGACCTCACGCGTTTCCGCCCGCGTCTGTTCCAGGAATGGCCTGAAACGGTCGCGATAGAGGTCCCAGGCGACGCCGCCATGCACCACCAGTTCCAGATCCGGGAAGGGGGCCTTGCCGCCCGTCAGTTCATGCAGCCGCTCGAACAGGATCAGCATCCAGCCCGGTGTGCCGGTCAGCATGCTGATGCGCTGGTCCAGCGACAGCCGCGCCAGACGCTCCAGCTTCTCCTCCCAGTCATCCAGCAGCGCCAGATCGGCGGGCGGGAAGGAAAGGCCGCGCATCCAGGCGGACTGGCCCTTGACGGCAATGCCCGACAGGTCGCCGCTGAGGACACCCTGCCCCTGATCGACCAGAGCCGTTGACCCGCCCAGCATGAAGGTCTTGCCGCTGAGGGGCCGACTGTCGGGACGGTTGGCCAGATGATGTACAGCCACGTCGATGGCGGCGCGCTTGTTGGCCCGCATCATCGCCGGTGTCACGGGCAGGTACTTGGTGGTGCCGGACGTGGTGCCGGAACTGACCGCCAGCCATGGCGCCCGTCCGGGCCATGTCTGGCCGGACAGATCGGGAAAGGCCCCGGACCAGTACGCCTGCCAGAAATCCTCATAGGCGCGGACGGGCACCCGGGCCTGAAAATCGGCAATGGTCCGGATGCGGTCGAAATCATGATCGCGCCCGAACCGCGTGCCCCGTGCCTTTCGCACCAGTCCCAGCAGTTGCCGGGTCTGTGTCTCCACGGGATCCTGATGTTTCAGCACGCCCAGCCGGTAGCGCGCGTACAGCTTCAGCAACGGGGTGAAGTCAGGCATCAGTCGGTTGGTTTCAGGTCAGTGGGCCGCATGTGTTTCAGCGCGCATTCAGGGCCCGCCAGACCTGCGCAGGCGTGAAGGGCGGGTCGAGGTCCATCGTGATCCCCTGACGCTGCAGCACGTCATGGACAGCGTTGGCGATCGCCGCCGGAGCACCATTCGATCCCATCTCCCCGATCCCGCGCGCGCCGAGGATGTTCGTTGACGAGGCGGTCTCGTGGAAATTCACGTCCAGCCCGGGCAGGTCGTCGGCGCGGGGCATGCAATAGTCCATCAGCGAACCGCTCAGCAGTTGCCCGCTGTCCGGGTCGTAGACGGCATGTTCCAGCAGGATTGCGCCGACACCCTGCGCCAGTGCGCCCTGCGACTGTCCGGCAAGCAGGGTCGGATTGATGATCGTGCCCGCGTCGTCGACGGCGCCCAGGCGGTCGAGGCTGACCTTGCCCGTATCGGGATCGATCTCGACCTCGGCGATGACCACGCCATGGGGGAAGGCGGCAACGGAATCGGCAAACTCCTGTGTTGCTGCCAGAGGCTCCTCTTCGGCCAGATCGAACAGGCTGACCTGCCTGTCGGTGCCGGTGATACGAAAGGTGCCCTCCAGGAACTCGATGTCCTCGACCGCAGTCTCCAGCCGGTCGGCGGCGCGCTGGCGACCGATCCGGATCACTTCATCCGCCGTTCGCGTCAGGGTCGCGCCGGAGATGATGGTGGAGGAGGAGCCACCGGTGCCGCCGCCACGCACCAGCCGCTCGGTGTCGCCCTGCCGGACATCGATCGCGGTCGCCGGAATGCCCAGCCGGTCGGCCAGGATCTGCGCGAAGATGGTCTCATGCCCCTGGCCGGTGGACTGGGTCCCGGTCCATGCCTCGATCCGTCCCGTTGCACCATTCACGGTGACGGTGCTGGTCTCGTTCGTCGCGCCGCCAACGGGATGCATGTTGCAGGCGATGCCGCGCCCGCGCAGCAGTCCCCGTTTGGCACTGTCCGCCCTCCGCCCCTCGAAGCCCTGCCAGTCGAGCCTTTCCAGCGCCGCGTCCAGGATCGCCGGATAGTCGCCGCCGTCATAGCTCATCCCCAGCGGCGTCTGCCAGGGCATTGCGTCGGGCTGCACCAGATTGCGCCGCCGGATCTCCTCCGGCGCCAGGCCAAGGGCCAGGGCTGCCTTGTCCACCAGCCGTTCCAGTGTCACCACCATCGGCGGCTTGCCGGCACCACGATAGGCGTCGATCGGAACGGTGCTGGTGTACCAGGCGCGGGACCGGATCGCGATACGCGGCAGGGCGTACATTCCGCTCGCCACCTTGGCCAGGCTGTCGGTCGGATTGCCGGGGCCGAAGGTGGACAGGAACGCCCCGAGATCGGCCAGTGCATCGACCTGCAGCGCCAGGAAACGTCCCTCGTCATCGAACCCCAGCGTGGCATTGGTCACCTGCGGGCGCGCATGGGTCTCCGACACGAAGCTCTCGGTACGGGACGAGGTCCAGCGCACGGGCCGCTGCAGCTTCTCTGCGGCCCAGACAACCGCCGCCTGTTCGGGGTAGGCGAAGAACTTCGGGCCGAAGCCGCCGCCGACGTCGTGCGCGACAACCCGCAGCTTCTCCTTCGGCCAGTGCAGCGCATTGCGGGCGATCTGATGGTGCAGCAGATGCACGCCCTGACAGGCGCTGGTCAGTTCGATGCGGTCGTTCGCCGGGTCCGGTCGTGCCACCACGGCACGCCCTTCCAGCGCCGCGCCGCAGATCCGCTGGGTCCGCAGCCGCAGCGAAACCGTATGTGGCGCGGTGGCGATGGCGTCCGCCGTGCCTTCCCAGTCACCGGTGCCCCAGTCGAAGATCATGTTGCCGGGGGCCGCGTCGTGCAGGGCAGGGGATTCGGTTCCCGCCTCCGTCACCGCGCCCAGATCCTCGATCTCGAACCAGACCAGATCGGCGGCGTCGCGGGCGGCGGCCATGCTCTCCGCCACGATCAGCGCCAGCGGCTGGCCGACGTGATGCACATGCGTCCGGGGCAGGATCGGGCGATAGGCCTCGATCATGCTTGTGCCGTCCCGGTTGGTGACCGGAGCCGTTGTCTTCAGGGTGCCGAGGCCGTCGTTCGCCGCGTCCTCTCCGGTCAGGATGGCGACAACGCCGGGCACGGCGCGCGCATCATCCAGTGTGGCGGACAGGATGCGCCCATGGGCCACTTCGGAACGGACGAACAGACCGACCAGATCGCCCTCCGCCGCCAGATCATCGGTATAGCGGCCCGCACCGCGGACAAGGCGGTTGTCTTCCCGGCGCGTGGCACTGGCGCCGATTCCGTCGAGCATCTTCGTCATTGCAGTACGCGCTCCCTGTCGGGGTCAATATCCAGCAGTGCCATCGGATTGCCGATGATCTCCCGCACCAGTTTCAGGCGGATGGCGCGGGCGAAGTCAACATAGTTGGTGGCGGTGATCAGGAACGATCCCGGCCCGACGATCAGGTCGGAGCGGTAGTAGATATCCAGCCTCGGTTCCTCGTTCAGGATGGCCACGCCATTCACCGTGACATAGGCGGCGCGCGCCATCTCGCGCGCTTCACGTGGCAGGATGCCGTCATTGCTGCCCCCGTCACCTGAAACATCGATCACCCGCCGGCGGACATCGAAATCCAGGCTGTCGAACAGTTTCAGGGACTCGGTCACGGCCTCGCCAAGCGCCGTCCGCCCGCCCCTGACCTGGCGTTCCGCATCCGCGATCCGCTGGGCAAGCTGTTCGATGTCCTCGTCCCTGCGCAGCACGGTCCATGGGATGACCTGCGCCTGCTCCCCCTTTCCGGACCATTGCATCAGTGTCACGGCCATCCCCAGCGGCGCGCCGGTGCGCACGGCCTGGCGCACGGATTCATGGCGAAACGCGTTGGCCAGCCCCAGCATCTGAAGCCGGTATTCCGCATTGTCGACACTGGTGGAGGTATCCACGGCAAGCACGAGAGCCAGATCAAGCCGCCGATCGAACTGCGCCTCGACCGGGCGCGCGAGGCAGTTGAGCGCGGCAAGGAAAATCGCCAGCGCGATCACGGGGGAGGGGGAGGTACGCATGATGCCCCGAGTGTCGCCCTGACGCACTGGCAGGGTAAAGCTGTTTCTCGGTATCAGACCGTCAGGCCGAACCGGCGCAGGAACAGCTCCAGCGTGACCAGGGTCCAGATCAGTTTCTCGTGGTTCTGGCGGCCCCGGTTATGGTCGCCCAGCGTGCGCTCCAGTTCGCCACGGTCGTAGAGATCACGGCTGAGAGAACCGGTGCCGGTCAGGTGATCGTGGACCCAGTCCCGCATGGAGGTGCGGAACCAGTCGTTCACCGGTACGCGGAATCCGACCTTCGGGCGTTCCAGGATCTCGGCGGGCAGGATGCGTTTCATGCCCTGGCGCAGCAGCCACTTGTCTTGCCCCCCGCGGATCCGGCAGTCGTCGGGCAGACGGGAGACCACCTGGGCCAGCTCGTGATCCATGAAGGGCATCCGCCCCTCGATGGAAGCGGCCATGGTCATGCGGTCGCCACGCTCCAGCAGGTTGTCGGGTAGCCATGATGTCTGGTCGAAGTACTGCAGGCGGCGCAGCGGGCTCGTGCCCGGTGCCGTCCGGAACGGAAAGCTGTCGGGGGGCGTGCGGTTCAGGTCATCATCGGCCGGCCCGGCCAGCAGGCGCGCGGTGGCGTCAGGTCCCAGCGCACCGAACCAGCGCGGGAAGCGATCCTCGACGCTTCGCTGGTCCAGGCTGTCGAACAGGGTCTTCACCCGCCGGAACGAGTAGGGCAGGGCGCTGACCAGGGGCCGCACGAGACCCCGATGCAAGGCGTTGGGCATCAGCGTGTGGTAGCGGCTGGCATGCCGCTCGAAGCGGTGTTTCGGATAGCCGGCAAGGATCTCGTCGGAACCTTCGCCGGTCAGCACCATCTTCACGGTCCGGGATGCCTCCACCGACAGCAGGTAGATCGGAATGTCCGATGGCTCCGCCACGGGCGCATCGCGGTAGCCGATCAGGTTCGGCAGGTGGTCCATCAGGGTATCGGCGGAGACCTCCAACTCGTGATGGCTGGTGGAGAACTGTTCGGCGATGTCGCGGGCGTAGCGCAGTTCGCTGTATGCGCCTTCCCTGAAGCCGACCGAGAAGGTGCGGACCGGCAGCTCACTCCGTGCCGCCATCAGCGCAACGATGGCGGATGAATCTATGCCACCCGACAGGAAGGCCCCGAAGGGCACATCCGAGGCCATGCGCAGGCTGACGGATTCCTGCAGCACATCCATGAAGGCGCTGACCGGATCATCCGTTTCAAGGGGCGACTGCGGGCTGCCGTCGGGCGGTGACCAGTAGCGACTGACCTTCAGCGATCCATCCTGCCAGACGGCCACGGAGGCGGGGGGCAGCTTTTCGATGCCTTCAAAGAAGGTATCCGGCCCCGGGACATAGCGGTAGTTCAGGTAGGACGGGATGACGCCCGTATTCAGGCGCGGGACATAGCCGGGGACCGCCAGCAGTGCCTTGATCTCGGAGGCGAAGAAGGTGCCTCCCCCCTGCCGCAGCATGAAGACCGGCTTCTTGCCGAAACGGTCGCGGGTGACGGTCAGCCGCTCGGCCTCATGTTCCCAGACCATATGGGCGAACATGCCGCGCAGGCGGCGCACCGCGTCCGGCCCCCAATGCGCGTGTGCGGCCAGCACGACCTCCGAGTCGGACGTGGTCTCGAACCGGTAGCCGGCGGCCTTCAGTTCCTCCCGCAGGGTGACGTAGTTGTAGACCTCCCCATTGAAGACCATGGAGAGGCGGCGCCCGTCCGGCGCGGTATAGTGCATCGGCTGGTCGCCGGTGGTCAGGTCGATGATCGCGAGTCGGCGATGGCCAAGTCCCGCCTGATGCCGCCCGTCGCGGGTGGCGCAGAACAGATGTCCTTCACCATCCGGGCCGCGATGGGCGATCCGGTCGGTCATGGCATGCAGCACACTTTCAGGCGGGCCGCCGTCGGTCGCAGTGATCCAGCCCGCTATGCCGCACATCAGCCAAGCGGTCCCGTTGCCGGGCCTCTACTTGTAGGGGTCAGCCGCGTCACGCAATCCATCACCCAGGAAGTTGAACGCCAGCACAACGACGATGACAGGCACCATGGGCCAGAGCAGCCAGGGGGTCAGGACGACAGCGTTCAGGTTCTGCGCCTCGTTCAGCAGGACACCCCATGACGTTATCGGTGGTCTGAGCCCGATCCCGAGGAAGGACAGTGCGGTCTCACCCAGGATCATGGCCGGGATCGAGAGGGAGGCCGAGGCGATCAGATGGCTCATGAAGCTCGGCAGCAGGTGCCGGCTGATGATGCGCGTCGGGCTGGCACCCATCAACTGCGCAGCGACCGTGAAGTCCTCTTCCCGCAACGCCAGCAGCTTGGAACGCACGGCGCGCGCCAGGGATGGCCAGTCGAACAGGGCAAGGATGACCGTGATGCCGAAGTAGATGAGCAATGGCGACCAGTTGGCGGGCAGGGCCGCGGACAGGGCCATCCAGAGCGGCAGTTCCGGGAAGCTGCGGATCATCTCGATGACGCGCATGATGATGTTGTCGACCCAGCCGCCGTAGTAACCGGCCAGGCCCCCCATCACGAGCCCCATGATGAACGACAGCGTGATGCCGATCAGACCGACGGTCAGCGAGATACGCGCGCCATAGACGATGCGGCTGAAGATGTCGCGTCCCAGTCTGTCCGTGCCGAACAGGAAGAACGTTCCCCCCTCCGCCGGACAGACGAAGTGGAAACTGCCCTCGATCAGGCCGAGATACTCGTACTCGTCGCCGAAACAGAAGAACTGCAGCGGCTGCACCTGTGTCTTGTCCTCGGTGTAGATACGCTGCCGCATGACCTGATCCTTGGTCAGCGTGTAGCCATAGACGAAGGGACCGACGAATTCGCCTTCGTGAAACAGGTTGATGGACTGCGGCGGAGCCAGGATGTGCTTGGCGTCGCGGGTATGCAGGTCGTAGGGGGCAACCATCTCGCTGATCACCACCGAGAGGTAGAAGATGGCGAGAATGATCCCGGCCACGACGGCGACCTTGTGGCGCTTGAACTTCCACCACATCAGCTGCCACTGCGACGCCAGATAGAATTTCTCCTGCTCCGGCGTCAGGGTCTCGCGCGACTGCGGATCAAAGGGCCGGTCATCGACCCAGTGGTCCAGCTGCTGCTTGTCGTCCTGATCGGTGACACTCATTTCGCGACACCTCCACCAAGCCGAATTCGGGGATCAAGCGCTGCCAGCAGCAGATCGGAAATCAGCATGCCGAGAACCGTCAGGAACGCCAGGAACATCAGGATCGATCCGGCCAGGTACTGGTCCTGGCTCTGCAGCGCCTGCAGCAGGATCGGTCCGAGGGTCGGCAACTGCATCACCACCGCGACGATGGCCGAACCGGAGACGATGGACGGCAACAGGTTGCCGATGTCGGCGATGAACGGGTTCAGCGCCATGCGCACCGGGTACTTCATGATCAGCTTGCCGCGCGGTACGCCCTTGGCGCGGGCGGTCACCACGTACTGGCGCTGCAGCTCGTCCAGCAGGTTGGCGCGCAGCCTGCGGATCATGCCTGCGGTGCCGGAGGTGCCGATGACGATGACCGGCGCCACCAGATGCGCGAAGACGGAGACGGCCTTGCCCCACGACCAGTCCTGACCGAGGTACTCGGGATCCATCAGGCCACCGATGGAGACACCGAACCACAGGTTGGCGAAATACATCATGATCAGCGCCAGCAGGAAGTTCGGGGTGGCGAGACCGAGATAGCCAAGGAACGTGAAGCCGTAGTCGCCGATGGAGTACTGCCGGGTCGCGGAATAAACGCCGATGGGAAAGGACACCAGATAGATGAAGAAGATGGTGGTGAAGTTCAGGATGCAGGACAGCAGCACCCGGTCGCCCACGACGTCGGACACGGGCATGTCCTGTTCGAACGCCCAGCCCCAGTTGCCCTGCAGCAGGCCATTGAAACCGGTCGGTCCGGGCCAGAAGCCCATCCACATGCCGTACTGGATGATCTCCGGCTGATCGAGGCCGTACTGCTTGCGCAGGAACTCGACCTTCTCCAGCGCCGCAGCCTCGCCCTGGGCCTGCAGTTCCTGAACCAGATTGGACAGATAGTCGCCTTCAGGAAGCTGAATGATCAGGAACGTGATCACGGAGATCGCGATCAGCGTCGGGATCATGATCAGCAGGCGATGAATGATGTAGGTGAACATCCGCTTTCACATCTTTCCGACGGTCAGGATCTGTTGCGCAGTTCTGGCGTGTCGTACCAGAAGCTGTCAGGGCGATAGAGTCCGAAATACGCACCGGGATCCCAGTGGTAGATACCTTCGCGCGGGACGTTGCGCAGTCCGCGCCGTACGACAATCGGCTGCGGGACGGAGGAGACGATGCCGATCGAGTAGACCTGCTCGGCATTGATCTCCAGGATCTCGTCCCAGATACGTTTCTTCTCGGCCCGCTCCGAAGCGAGGTCCCATTCCTCCACCAGCCGAACCAGCTTCGACGGAATCTCCATGTCGGGTGCCTCGCCCATGGTGCCGCCGGACTCGTGGTACAGGCCCCATTTCGGCCATTGCAGGCCAAGCTGGCTGGTGGGGGCCAGTTCCTCGGGGCTGGTATTGGGCGTTGCCAGACCGGCCTGAATGCCTGTCCAGACGGAAATCTGTGCCAGACCGGCATAGACCCGGTTGCGGAAGGTGTCGCGCTGTGACGGCTTGATGAACATCTTCACGCCGACCTCGCGCCAGGTCTCCTCGATCAGTTCCAGGATGTCCGTCTGCTGCGGGTCCTCGCCGGATGTCTCGACAATGATCTCCAGCTTGCGCCCGTCAGGCAGCAGGCGGATACCGCCCGGCCCCTTCTTCGTCAGGCCGATCTCGTCCAGCAGCCGCCGTGCCGCCTTCTTGTCATAGCGCGTCCAGTCGCCCTGATACTCGGGCTTGAAGAGCGGACTGCGTTCCAGAACCAGATTGCTGGCCGCTTCCGCATCACCGAAATAGACAACCTCGTTGATCAGTTCGCGGTCGATGGCGAGGGACAGCGCGCGCCGGAACCGTACATCACGGAACAGGTCGCGATAGACCGGATCGTCATAGTTCAGGTTGGGGTACAGGGCGACCGTCGCACCCATCGCCTGCCGCCAGGCCAGGGTATCGTAGTTGCCGCGATCCTCCGCCTGTTTCAGGAAGGTCCAGTCGGTCAGCGCCAGCCCCAGGGCCTGAAGGTCGGTCTGGCCCGAGCCGGCCTGCGCCGCGATCAGCGCGGGGGCTGCAACCGTCAGGATGAAGCGGTCGACGTAGGGGAGCTGACGACCGTTCTCGTCGATCTTGTGATAGAACGGATTGCGCAGTCCCACAAAGCGGCCCGACGACTTGTCCTTGGTCGAGTTCTTCCAGGGTTGCAGGGTCGGCTGCTTGATATTGTCGAACCGGTACATGCGGTCACGCCGGTTGTGCAGCGATGCCCAGCTTGGACGCCTGCTGTCCTCCACGGCCTTCGCAAGTTTCTCCGGGTCGGCGTACCTGACATGAAACCGGCGCAGGTAATGTGCCGGACGATAGATGAACAGCGGCGATGCACCGGCGATGCGCGGCAGGAAGTAGGGGTTCGGCTTCGGCCAAGTGTAGCGGACCGTATGCGCGTCCGGAAACTCGACGATCGGCGGGGCACCATCGACCAGCATGTAGGAGGGGATGCCGCCGGGATTGAGTTCCTCGTTCAGCACCACGTCTTCCCACCAGTAGCGGAAATCTTCGGCCGTGAAGGGGGCACCGTCCGACCACTTGTGACCGCGGCGCAGGTGGAACGTGAAACTGCGCCCCTCCACGACCTCCAGGTCGCGGACCAGATCGGGCTCCAGCTCATATTCCTGATTGTACCCCACCAGACGGGCGTAGCTGTAGACCACCATGTGGCGCAGATAGCGCTCACGCGGGATCAGCATGTTGATATCGCCGCCCTGGATGCCAGGCGCGCCATCGGTGCTCGCAAAACTCACGATGAACGGTTCGTCGGGAATGCGTTCCTGGATCCGCGGCAGTTCGCCCGCCTTCACCGCCTCTTCCAGCATGGGCGTCTCGATCAGGCCCTGCGCCGATACGCTGGCGGCAAGCCCCATGCCCAGGGTGGCCGCGATCAGGGTTGCCGGGATACGGAACCTCATGCCGCAAGCTCCTTCGCGTCGGTGGAGGCTGCCACCCGGACAAAATGCTCCGAGCCCAGGTCCAGCAGTGTCATCTCCGTATGCGCGTCAACGGTGAAGGGCGCGGGCCATTCCTCCGGGATCGACGCCTTGCCCTCCATCAGTGCCGACAGGTCCAGCCGGTCCGAAGGATCGGGCTTCGGCACCGCCTTCAGCAACGCGCGGGTATAGGGGTGCACCGGGTTGCGGAAGAGTTCCTCCCGCGGGGCCGTTTCCACCAACCGGCCACGGCACATCACGGCAATGCGGTCGGCCATGTAGTCGATGACCGCCAGGTTGTGCGAAACGAACAGATAGGTCAGGCCCATCTTCTCCTTCAGGTCCTTCAGCAGGTTCAGCACCTGCGCCTGAATGGACACGTCCAGCGCCGAGACCGGCTCGTCGCAGATCAGCAGTTCGGGTTGCAGGGCCAGGGCGCGGGCGATGCCGATACGCTGTCGCTGACCGCCGGAGAAACTGTGCGGATAGCGGCGCAGGAAACGCACATCCAGCCCGACCAGTGACATCAGTTCCTTCACCCGTTCGACGCGCTCTTCCTTGTCCGCCACCTTGTGGATCACCAGCGGCTCCGAGATGATATCGAAGACCGTCATGCGGGGATTCAGGGAACTGAAGGGGTCCTGGAACATGAACTGGACCTTGCGGCGATAATCGAACAGCTTCTTGCCGCGCAGCTTCAGCACATCGACCTGGGTGCCACTGTCGTTGAACAGCACATCGCCGCTGTCGGGACCCAGGGCGCGCATGATCACCTTCGACGTGGTGGTCTTGCCGCAGCCGGATTCGCCAACCAGTCCCAGGCATTCGCCGCGATTGATGTGGAATGACACGTCATCCACCGCCAGCACGCGACCCGCGTCCTTGCCGGACAGGATGCCGGTCTTGCGGGTGCCGTAGCTCTTGGTCAGGCCACGGATCTCCAGCAGCGGTTTCCTGGCATCCGGCGCATTCTCCGGCCAGGGCTTGCGCGGCTGCAGCAGCGCCCCGTCCAGTTCCGCCTTGATCTCCCGGATCGGGACCAGCCGCTCCCCCACGGCCATGTCGAAGCGCGGCACGGCCCGCAGCAGGGCCTGCAGGTAAGGGTGTTGCGGCGCGGCGAAGAGGTCGGTCAGCGTCCCGCGTTCCATCACACGGCCGTGGTACATGACCACGATCTCGTCAGCCATGTTGGCGACCACGCCCAGATCGTGCGTGATCATGAGGATGGCCATCCCCAGTTCCTTCTGGAGATCGTTCATCAGCTTCAGGATCTGGGCCTGGATGGTCACATCCAGCGCCGTGGTCGGTTCGTCGGCGATCAGCAGGGCAGGGCGGCAGACCAGTGCCATGGCGATGACCGCACGCTGGCGCAGGCCGCCGGAAAGCTCGAACGGATAGGTCGTCAGGGCCTTCTTCGGGTTCGGAAAGCCGACCAGCCGCAGCATCTCCTCCGAAATCTCCAGGCCCTGCTTGATGTTGGAGCGACCGTGGACACGCAGTGCCTCCGACACCTGATCGCCGATGGTGTGCAGCGGCGACAAACTGGTCATCGGCTCCTGAAAGACGATGGAAATACGGTTGCCACGGATGCCGCGCATCTCCGGCCCGTCGCGCTTCAGCTTGGTGATGTCGACGAAGCTGCCGCGCTTCTCCGTGTCGAACAGCAGGATCTCGCCCTGATTGATCTGTGCCGCCTTGGGCAGGATCCCCATGATCGCCTGCGAAATGACGGTCTTGCCCGAACCGGACTCACCGACCAGGGCGACGGTCTTGCCCTCCGGAACCCTGAATGAAACGCCATCGACGGCCTTGACCACGCCCTCGGGCACATGGAATTCGACCTTGAGATCGCGAACGCGCAATACGTTCGTGCTCATGCTTGTTCGTCTCCCGATTCGGTCGGAAGGTTCAGCCCGATTGCCCCGGCATTGTGCCGTGTAACGCCATCCAGACGCGCCCCGTTGGCCAAGGCCCCGCGGCAGACGGTATCGGCAAGTGCCTTGAAACCGTCCAGCGTCTGGTCAACGCGGATCGTCGTGCCGCCCCCCTTGATGACCAGTTGCATCCAGCCTGCCGAGCGATCCCGCCAGGTCGAATAATATCTTATCCGCACTTCCCCTAGCCCATTCCAGGTGACAGAACGATGAAGCAGACCGGTGAATCTTATGCCCACCCCGTCCGCAACGACACGACTGGAATGCCGGATCGCCGTCCTGATCCCGAAAGCCGCAAAAAGCAGTGCGAGCCCCCCAAGCAACCAGAACATGACAGAAGAAACTTCGACAAACAATGCTGGTGCGCCGAATGTTGTGAGGCCGATCACGGCTCTCAGATAGTCCCTCCAGATCGCCCGCAGAGGGTAGCGGCAGGACAGCGGTGTCATGGTGCCACCCCATGCATCAGGGCCGCGGCAGCCTTGTCACCCATGTCCAGTTGAATGTGATTTGCAGCCATTCGCCGAAGCCTTGCGGCGGTGTCGATCGCGGCGATCAGACTGTCCGTGGTCAGCCGGGATTCCGCCACGACCGGGTAGCCCATGGCGGCAAAGCGCTCCGCCCGTCGCGTCTGCTCGGTCTCTGCCCCGCCCGCGAAGGGGACCATGACCGCAGGCGTGCCGGTCGCCAGCAGTTCCGCTGCAGTGTTGTAGCCGATCTGCCCGATGGCCAGCCTTGCCACCGCCAGGCGATCCGTGAAGTCGGGGGCGACGGGTTCGAAGATGGCTCCCGGACCGGCCAGATCGCGCCAGTGAGCTAGCTTGTCGGCGGACACGTTCGGGCCATGTCTGAAGCGCCAGACGAGATGGCCGAGAGCCGACGACCTGCGCGCTGATGCAGCGGCTGTGAACAGGGCATCGCCCACTGCGCCGCCACCGGCGCTGACCAGCACTTCACCCTCTTCGGCAGGAGACGCGACGGGCTGTGCGTCGGTCAGATAGCCCGTATGCAGGACAGTGCCCCGATAGCGGTCCAGGAACGGCGCACTGTCCTGCAGGGGCAGGAAGTCCGCATCCCCGTGCGCGACAACCAGTCTGTAGTAGCGGTTGAGCCATTCCAGCATTTCGGTCTGCCGCCTGGGGCGATGGTTCACGATATCGCGGACGGAACAGGCGATAGTCCGGCAATGCCGGTCGCGATACGCCATCTCCAGCAAGGGCAGCATCTCGAATCGCAATTGACGACGACCAAAGGGAAACAGTTCAGTGACAAGGAGTTCCGGGCGAAAATCCTCATATTGGTTGAGCAGCCGATGGCATCGGTCGCGGCGGAAATCGTCGTCGATCGGCTGATCATTTCCGTCGACCAGCGTGGCGAAGCTCGCATCCGACGCCTGTATCGACGGCAGTTGGATGTGTCGCACTCCGGGGCGGGTCACGATCTGCGGTGCCTCCCGCCCGCCGGAGAGCAGCGCCACATCCATGCCAGCCCGGTCGAGGGCGTTGGCAAGACGCGCCGCCCGGCTCAGGTGGCCGACACCGAGCAGATGCTGGACATGGATCATCGCGCGACTGGTCATGCAGCGACCAGCGGGATGTTCAGCCGGTCGATGCGGAGCCTGCCGTCATCGAAAAGGAATGTCTGCGCCATGTGCCACTTGATAGCGAACGGTGGATCAGAGGTCATGTCCCAACCGCTCGCCCGGGCCAGCGCGGCGCGGATGACACCCTTGTGGCTGACCAGGACCAGTGCGGACTCCTCACGGCTGCTCAGGAAGTCGAGCAGGCGGGTGGCGACCTCCGCAGGTGTTTCGCCACCGGGCGGACGCATGTGAATGCCGCGCGCTTCACTGCGGCGCATGCCCGCCGGATCGGCGGCTATCAGATCCGCGTGGGTATGGCCCTCCCAATCGCCGAAGTTCATCTCCATCAGCCGCGCGTCCGTTGTATGGGGGCGACTGCCGGACAGGATCCGCGCCGTCTCCGTCGCACGCGTCAGCGGGCTGCTGATCCAGACCTCCGCATCCTGTGCCGGTGCCAGCCTCAGACCTTCCAGCGCCTGCCGCCCCGTGTCCGACAGGGGAATATCGGTGCGGCCCTGTATGCGCCTTTCGGCATTCCATGCCGTCCGGCCATGGCGGAGCATGGTTATGCGCATCGGTTTCGGCGTCCCTATCTGACCAGTTCTCTGAGGATCATATCCAGATTCCGTGACGCCGCCGCGAAACCGTGCTGAACCGTTGCCCGGCGCCAGGCTTCACCCCCCATGCGCCTGCGAACCGCTGGTTGCCGCAACAGGGCACGGATGGCAAGCGTCAGGGCGTGGCGGTCGTGCGGTTCCACCAGCAATCCGGTCCGCCCGTGCACGACCACGTCCGGCACGCCGCCGGTGCGACCGGCCACGGTGGGAAGTCCCATGCAGGCGCCTTCCACCAGCGCCATCCCGAATGCCTCGTTGACCGCAGGCCAGACCATCAGGTCGTGGTCGCGCATGATCCCGGCCAGACGGGAAGGGGCAACCCGACCGTGCCAGGTGACCCGGTTCCGAACGGGCGCAAAGGCGTTGCGTACCTGCCGCGCGACTGGGCCGTCGCCGACAATGGCAAGCCGCCAGTCTGCCGACGCGAGGCCGCGCAATGCGGCCGCCAGTTCCCTGTACGACGCAAGCTTGTCGCCGGGGCGCATCATGCCGATGGCAAGCAGCCGCACGGTCCGGCACACCGGCCGCTGTTTGCCCGGACGCGGCCGGGTCCGGATGAACGGCGGAATGGCGTGGAGCCGCCCGGGGGCGACAAGGTCGAAGAGGCCCGCCTCGTCCGACCGGTTGAGGGGCAGGACGGCATCCGCATCCTGTATGGCCTGACGGGCGCGGCGGGCGAAGTCCGCCCAGGGGCCTTCCAGCCGCTTCGGCGCATCGCTCGCTTCCGCGATAACGTAGGGAATGCCCAGCCGCTTGCAGATCTCCGGCCCGATCAGGTCAGGTGCCTTGTAGTAGACGTGATAGGTGAACCAGAGATCTGGCGGTCGTGCGGCGAGTTCCCCGGTCAGCCGCACGATCTCCGTCGCGGCCTCGTCCAGCAGTTGCTGCTGCCGTTCGGGATTTCCTTGCGGCTCCCGCGTTCGCAGGTGCGTGACCAGTTCGACCTCATGCCCGGCCTGGCGCAGGGCAGCCATCAGCAGGCGGGCAATCTGTCTGTCACCGGACGGTACCGGATGGTCCGGTGGTTTCAGCGGCGCGTGGAAGGCGATGCGCACGCGGGGGCGATCTCAGATCCGGGTCGAGAGCCAGATCGCCAGACGTGATCCGGCTTTCACGCCTGCCGTCAGCAACCCGTACCCCGGTGCATCCGCCGCGTCATGTTCGCGCGCGATGTCGCGATGCTCGATCTCCTCGGCCCGGAAGGTCTCGATGGTTTCCTGGAGTTCAGGCTCGGCACCCTCTGCGGCAAGTGCCTCGGTCTGCTGCGCGTAATGCGCGTCGATCACCTCTTCCACCGCCTCCGTGCAGGCCATCGCCGCCTTCTCGCCCATCAGCGCCGTGCCGGCCCCCAGGGCAAAGCCCGCCACGTGCCAGATGGGGGAGAGCAGCGTCGGTCTCACATGGCGTTCGTTGAGCAGGTCGTCGAAGGTCTTCAGATGTTTCTCTTCCTGTTCGGCCATGTGCCGGATGGTGTCTCCGGACGGCGCATTGCCCAGCACGGCAAGCTGCCCCTGATATATCCGCTTCGCCCCATATTCGCCTGCCTGATCGACCCGCAGGATACGCTCCAGCCGGGTGCGCTGGTCCAAATCGCCAGGCAGCGTGGGCCTGATCGTGCGTTCCATCAGCGGCTCCTGATCCGTTTGTCGATGAGCAGCAGCATCAGCACGGCCGACAGTGCCCCGAAGACAGCGTTCCAGCCCGCAATGGAGAGGCCGAGAAAGGCAAAGGGGATCTGGTCACAGCGCGCAGGCTGTGCCCCCATGACCTGCGCCTTGAGCGCCTCCAGCGAATCCGGGGTCGAAATGGCGCTGCAGGACTCCAGTCCGCGCCAGAGGCCCTGCTCGACACCGGCGTGAAACACGCCGAACCCGGCAGACAGGGCGAATGCAACCGCCGCCAGCAGCAACCAGTAGGCGGCTGCGCGCGGCAACAGCAAGGCCGGCACGGCAAGTGCCGCCGCGGCGACATAGGGCCAGCGCTGCCAGACACACAGCTCGCAAGGCGCCAGTCCGAAGCCATGCTGTGCCACCATGGCCGCTCCCAGGGCGATGACGGGTGGCACGATGATGGCCAGGGCCGGACGCCGGGCCAGATATGAAAGGCGACTGCTCATCGGCGAAACATGGCCGCTGGTTCCGATCCGGGCAACCGCGCAAACGTCGCGGTGTGCCTGCGTGTCTCTGACGCCGGAGGCTGGAAACCGGTCAGCGGTTCAGCACGGCGTCCTTCAGGCCCGCTGCGGCGCCCATGATCTGGCCGACCAGTTCGTCCGGCACGCCAAGTTCGACCAGCGTATCGTTCAGGTGTCCCGCCACGGCGTCGAAATGCGGATCACTCATCCCCTTCTCGGCGACCAGGTGCGCATGGGCGCGGCGCATGTAGGCGTCCACGCCAGCGGCCTCGTTCTTGAACAGGGCCGTGAAGAACGCCCGCTGCTTGCCGTTCTGGGCGCTCATGTCCACACCCTCGAACATCGGCACAAGCAGCGGATCAGCCAGGACCTTGGCATAGAAAAGGTTCACGGCCGCGTTCACGGCGGCATCGCCGCCAATCTGCTGGTGAATGGTCATTCTGGTTCCCCCGAACTCGTGACGCTGTTTGCCAACCCGACTGCCATGCGCGTTCGCGCGGGCTGGTTGTCCCCGACGCGTCAATTCTGCGGTGTCCGCCGTGGCAAGACAACAAGCTTCACGTACCCGCGCCGGGCGTTCTGGTTGCCATGGCGTGCCATTCGTCACGAATGACGGCGGAAGTCCGGCCATTGCCGTCCGGGCGCCAGCCCGGGGCGTGCCAGAGGTACCCCAGTGCATCGCGCCAGTTGCCCGCGGCCCGGGCATCGCGAAACATGTCCACCCATTCGTGAAAGGCGATGCGGATCGGATTGAAGGTCGCGATCTGGCGCACGATGCCGTAACGGCACGGCTCCTTATCGTCCTCGGGCACGAAAGTGCCGAACATCCGGTCCCAGATGATCAGGATTCCGGCGTAGTTCCGGTCGAGATAGCGCGGGTTCGTGGCGTGATGCACCCGATGGTGTGACGGCGTGTTGAAGATCCATTCGATGGGCGCGGGCAGGCGTCCGATGGCTTCCGTATGGATCCAGAACTGGTAGACGAGGCTGATGCCCATCGAGAAGGCGATCAGTGCCGGCGGAAAGCCGAGCAGGGGCAGCGGCGCATAGACGATGAAGGTCCCGGCGATATTGCCTGTCCAGGTCTGCCGCAGTGCTGTCGAGAGATTGTAGTGCTGCGACGAGTGGTGGTTGATGTGCGCCGCCCACCAGAAGCGATGCTCATGGCTCAGGCGATGGAACCAGTAGTAGCAGAAGTCCTGCGCGAACAGGATCGCGACGAAGGCCCACCACTGGAAACCGATGTCGAACAGGCGGATCTCGTAGAGCGCGCGGATCATCCCGTAGATCAGCACCACGAAAGGGATGCCGGTCGCCAGGTTGCCCACCCCCATGATCAGGCTGGCCGCAGTGTCCTTCAATTCGTAGCGCACGGAACGCAGCCTGAAATAGCCAAGCGCCAGTTCGGCAATCATCAGGACAATGAAGGCGGGAATCGCCAGCGCGACCGGATCGGGCAGTTTCATGACGTGGATTCCTTCCGTGCGGCCATCTCGCCATAGAGCATCAGCACCTTGCGCCAGCGATCCAGCGTCTCCGGGTCGGTCAGCGTGATGGCGAAGGGCGGCTGGCCATAGGACCTGAAGCGCACCTGCAGGCGTGGCGGGTCCCCGTCGATGGCGATGCCACGGATGTCGTCCGGCCCCGGCACGGTGATCGCCGCGTGATCGCCCATCGCACGCACGACCGCCAGGGCACTGCGGTCCTCCAGCCATGCCATGGCGGCCCGGCCGTCGTCGGCAACGGTGATCGTCACCGGTGCGTAGCCTTCGGCGCGCAACGCCTGGTCAACCGTCGTGCGGTCGAGGCGGATATTGCGTCGCCCCCCGGCCAGCCAGACCAGCGTCACCACGAGAATGATGCCCGCCAGCGGCAGGATGAAGTCAGTCGGTTTCACGCCGGAAAGGCTCCCCCGATCGTTCCTCCCCGGGCCATGCCGGCAGATCGGGCAGCAGGCCGGGCCACGCCGCGGCGGACGTCGCCCAGATCTGTTCCTTCGGGCGCAGCCGGGCCGGATCATCAAGGGTCAGGAGCCCGATGTCATAGGTCTCCGGTTCCCTGTCACCCTTCCAGTAGAGCGGCGTGCCGCAACTGCCGCAGTGGGCCCGTACCGCGATGTCGGATGATCGCCATTCGACGGGTTTCCCCTGCCAGGTCACCTGCGCAGCCGGAACGGAGAAATTGGCGAAATAGGGCGCACCAATCCACTGCTGGCAGATGCGGCAATGACAGACGCTGGCATAGGGTTCCGGCGTGCTGACCGAATAGCGCACGGCACCGCAGAGACAACCGCCCGTCAGTGGAGTGTCCACCATCAGATTTCCTCCAGCTCCACCCAGGCCGGCGTGTGATCGGACGGGCGTTCCCCGCCGCGTGGTGCCTTGTCCACACCGCTGGCGAGCAACCGGTCCGCGGCTGTCGGCGACAGCAGCAGGTGATCGATCCTGAGACCATTGTCCTTCTGCCATGCGCCGCCGGTATAGTCCCAGTAGGTGTAGAAGTGCGGCTGCGGGTGAAAGGCGCGTATCCCGTCCGTCAGGCCGAGGTTGAGCAACTGCCTGTAGCGGTTGCGCGATTCCGGCCGGCACAGCGCATCGTCCTGCCACCCTTGTGGATTGTAGACGTCGTCGTCGGTCGGGCAGACGTTGTAGTCACCGGCGAGAACGAAGGTCTCGTCGTCGGCCAGCATCTGCTTCGCACGGTCGATCAGGCGATCCATCCAGCCGAGCTTGTAGTCGAATTTCGGGCCGGGTGCGGGGTTGCCGTTGGGCAGGTACAGGCCGCCGACGCGCACGCCGTCGATCGTGGCCTCCAGATAGCGTGCCTGCTCGTCCTCGTCATCGCCCGGCAGGCCGACCATCACGTCCTCGATCGGGCGCTTCGACAGGATCGCGACGCCATTGTAGGTCTTCTGACCGTGGACGGCGATGTTGTAGCCCAGATCCTCGATAGGCTCCGCGGGGAACTTCTCGTCAACGCACTTCAGTTCCTGCAGGCAGACAATGTCGGGCTGCGCCGAGGCCAGCCATTCTGTCACGCGCGGCAGCCGCGCGTTGATGGAATTGACGTTGAAGGTGGCAATGCGCATGACGGTTACTCCGGCTCGGTCGGAATTCCGTCTAGCACGCTGCGGGCACGGTTACATCACCGAGAAGGATGTGCCGCAGCCACAGGAGGCCGTCGCGTTCGGGTTCCGGACCTGAAAGGACGCGCCAATCAGTTCCTCGACATAGTCGAACTCCGACCCCTTCAGATATTCCAGGCTGACCGGATCGACCAGCACCGTGACGCCGTCCTTCTCGATCCTGAGGTCTTCCTCACCGACCTCCGGGTCGAAGCCGAAGTCATACTGGAAGCCGGAGCAGCCGCCGCCGAGCACCTGGACACGCAGCTTCAGCCCGTCGCGCCCGTCATCGGCAATCAGTTCGGCGACGCGCTGGAAAGCGGCATCGGTGACGCGGAATTCGGTTGTTTCAGTTGCACTTGCTTCGGTCATGATCAGTCAATCATACAGATGTTTGCGGTCGCACGCACTTGCGTCGCTCAATCCGGGGATTTAGACCGCGCAGGACATTTGTCAATCGGTCCGGCACATCAAGGGGCGGTCGATTGGAAGGCAATGCGAAGTCCGATACGATCTGGTCTCCTCAATTCAAGCGAATCACAATGAACCTGTTCCGTCATTTCAATGATCTGGTCCGGGAGGCTGCGGCCTCCCTCGACGGTGCGCCGTCCGACATCAATGTCGGGCCGATCACCGTGGAGCCGCCCCGCGACCCGTCACATGGTGACCTGGCCACCAATGCCGCCATGGTGCTGGCCAAGCCGTTGCGCCGGAAACCGCGTGACATCGCGGAAATGCTGGTGCCGGCCATCCAGCAGATGGACGGCGTCGCGTCGGTGGAGGTTGCGGGTCCGGGCTTCATCAACATCCGGCTGGGCGATGCATTCTGGCAGGCACGGCTGACGGAGATCCTGCGGCGCGGCCCGGCCTACGGTGACTCCGACATGGGCAGGGGCGACCGGGTCAACGTTGAATATGTCAGCGCCAATCCGACCGGCCCGATGCATGTCGGGCACGCCCGGGGGGCGGTGTTCGGTGATGCGCTGGCCAGCCTGCTGGAAAAGGCGGGCTGGGACGTGACGCGGGAATATTACATCAACGATGCCGGGGCGCAGGTCGATGTGCTCGCCCGGTCGCTGCACTATCGCTACCGGGTGGCGCTGGGGCAGGACCCTGGCCCGATGGCGGAAGGCCTCTATCCGGGCGAGTACCTGATCGAACCGGCCCGGGCACTGGCGGAGCGGGATCAGGATCGCTGGCTGGATGCGGAGGAACAGGAGTGGCTGCTGCCGTTCCGCGAGTTCGCGACCGAACAGATGATGGCGCTGATCCGTGCCGACCTGCATGCGCTGGGGGTGGATCACGAGGTCTTCACGTCGGAACGGAAGCTGCACGCCGACGGCCGGGTCGAGGAGGCGGTGAGCGATCTGGAGGCACGCGGCATGGTCTATACCGGCGTGCTGGAACCGCCGAAGGGCAAGCTGCCGGAAGATTGGGAACCCCGCCCGCAACTGCTGTTCCGGGCCACCGAATGGGGCGACGATGTGGACCGGCCGCTGAAGAAGTCGGATGGGTCCTGGACCTATTTCGCCGCCGACATCGCCTATCATTTCGACAAGTTCAAGCGCGGCTTCCCGCAGATGATCGATGTGCTGGGGGCCGATCACGGTGGCTATGTGAAACGCATGGTTTCCGCGACCCGGGCCATCACCGGCGCAGAGACCGGCGGGTTGACCATCAAGCTCTGCCAGATGGTGCAGCTGCTGGACGACGGACAGCCGGTGAAGATGTCGAAACGCGCCGGCACCTTCGTCACCCTGCGGGACGTGGTGGACCGTGTCGGGCGGGATGTCGTGCGTTTCATGCTGCTGACCCGCAAGAACGAGGCACCGATCGACTTCGATTTCGCCAAGGTCACCGAGCAGTCGCGCGACAATCCCGTTTTCTACGTCCAGTACGCCCACGCCCGTTGCTGTTCCATCTTCCGCAATGCGGAGAAGGATGTGCCGGGCCTGGACACCTCGTCGGAGGCGGTGCGGGCGGCAGATCTCAGCCTGCTGAAGCATCCGGAGGAAATCGCGCTGATCCGGCTGATGACCGCCTGGCCGCGCCTGATCGAACAGGCGGCGGAGGCGTCGGAACCGCATCGGCTTGCCTTCTACCTCTACGACATGGCTTCCGCCTTCCACGGTTTCTGGACCCGGGGACGGGATGCGGAGGACCTGCGTTTCATCCATCCCGAGAACCCGGAACTCACCATGGCGCGGCTGGCGCTGGTTGACGGTGTGCGCACGATCATCCGCTCCGGCCTGCAGGTGCTCGGCGTGACACCGGTCGAGGAAATGCGCTGATGGCGGGCGGTGGCCAGACACTTGAAACACCAAATCCGGGGCGCTGGCGCCTGATCGCGGGGTTCGTGGTTCTGATGGCGCTGGCTGCCTTTGTCGTCGTCATGTGGTTCGTGTTTCAGGAAGACCAGACCGACGGTCGTGTCAGCACCGGCTCCGGCATTCCCGTGGTGCGTGCGCCTGATGGACCGGACAGGGAGCGGCCTGCCGATCCGGGCGGGGTGGAGGTGCCGGACCGCGACAAGTCGGTCTTCGAGACCTTCAACACGGGCGAACAGGACCGCACGCAGATGGTGGAGCGGCTGCTGCCGCCACCGGAGATACCGCTGCCTGAGACGGTTCCCCCCGCGCGGCCGGAGGCTGAGGGCCAGCAGGTAATCGATGTGGCGGAGCGTCCCGAACCCGTGTCACCGCCAGCGGAGACGGAATCCGCTGCCCCCGCAGCGGTTCCCGTCGCGCGCCCGGAACAGGAACCGGCGAAGACCATCGCTGATCTGGTGGCCAGGACAGAGCCGAAGCCCGCTGCGCAACCGGCGCCGAAGGCCGAGGCGGCTGCGCCCGCCGGGGAATGGCAGGTCCAGCTTGCCGCCTTCCGCGACGAGGCCTCCGCCAACGAGGCCTGGAAGGGCCTGCAGAAGAAGTTCCCGGATGCGCTCTCGGGCCTGAAACCGACGGTCATCCGGGCGGACCTGGGGGATCGCGGCATCTATTTCCGTCTGCGGACCGGCGACTTCGCCAGCAAGCAGAAGGCTGACGCATTCTGCCAGACGCTGGCGGCGAAGGGGCAGGGGTGCATTTCCGCCCGGCGCTGAAACCCGCTGCGGTTCGGGCGCATTGATCTTCAATGAGGGAGAGGTGACATGCTGCCGGTGATATTCGGACTGGCCGGGCCAGAGATCACGGATGCGGAGCGGCAGTTGTTCCGGGACGCTGATCCCGTGGGCTTCATCCTGTTCCGGCGCAGTATCTCCGACCCCGGACAGGTGCGCGCCCTGACCGACAGCCTGCGGAGCCTCACAGGCCGTGATGACACGCCCATCCTGGTGGATCAGGAGGGCGGGCGTGTGCAGCGCCTGCAGCCACCGCACTGGATGGCGCTTCCCGCCCAGGCGCGGATCGGTGCACTGGCCGATGCACCTGCCCGGCGCGCGGCCTGGCTGCTGGGCCGCCTGATTGCCCATGATGTGACCGGTGCCGGTTTCAATGTCGCCTGTGCGCCATGCCTCGACCTGCTGTGGCCCGAGACACATCAGGCCATTGGCGACAGGGCATTCGCCGCAGACGCCGAACGTGTTGCAGGGCTGGGCGGGCAGGTCATTGCAGGTCTGAAGGCCGGTGGCGCCCTGCCGGTGATCAAGCACATGCCCGGACACGGGCGTGCCACCAGTGACAGCCATTTCGACCTGCCGGTGATCGACTGCGACGTGGACACCCTGAAACATACCGATTTCCGGCCGTTCCGCCGTCTTGCCAGACAGTCACCGTTCGGGATGACAGGTCACCTGATGTATCCGGCCATCGACCCGGACCGGCCATCGACCCTGTCCCCGACCGTGATCGGGGAGGTCATGCGCATGTACTGCAACTTCGACGGCTTCCTGATGTCGGACGACATCGACATGAAGGCGCTGGACGGCACCCCGGTGGCGCGGGCGCTGGGAGCGCTGGAGGCCGGGTGTGATGCGGTGCTGCAATGCTCCGGCGACTTCGGGACCATGCAGGCGGTCGCCGATGCCCTGCCGCCGATCGGCAATCAGGCACGTGCACGCCTGTCGCTGGCAATGGCGGAGTTGCGGCGGCCGGAGGACTTCGACCCTGTCGCCGGTCTGGCCGAGTTGCAGGACCTGGTGGGCTGAGGCGCAGATAGGGAATCGGACTGGCTGGCTTCGTCTGCTAGGATTTGGCCATGAACGACACCCCGGTCCCCAGCAAGGAATTCGAGGAAGACCAGCCTGACGCGGAACAGGGCGCGCGGCTGGTTGTCGATCTTGGCGCCTACGAGGGGCCGCTGGACCTGCTGCTGGACCTGGCGCGGGACCAGAAGGTCGATCTGGCGCAGATCTCGATCCTGCGGCTGGCGGATCAGTTCGTCGCCTTCATCGAGTCGGCCCATCGTTTGCGGATCGAGATCGCGGCGGACTATCTGGTGATGGCGGCCTGGCTGGCCTATCTGAAATCCCGTCTGCTGCTGCCCGATCCCGAACCGGACGAGGAACTCAGCGGCGCGGAGATGGCGGCGCGTCTCGGCTGGCAGTTGCGGCGGTTGCAGGCGATGCGCAAGGCGGGGGAGCAGCTTTTCGGCCGGGCGCGGGAGGGGCAGGAGTTCTTCCGCCGTGGCGCGCCGGAGGGGGTGCGTATCCTGCGCCGCTCCGCCTGGGACTGTGATCTCTACGACCTGCTGCGGGCCTATGCGGCGCATCGGGAGTCCCAGGGCGACAGCGAGCCGCTGAAGGTCCGGCGCACGAATGTCTATTCGGTGGAACAGGCGCTGGAGCGGCTGCGGAGGCTGCTGGGGGCGATGCCGGAGTGGTCCAGCCTGCAGGCCTATCTGCCGAACAATGTCACCGACCCGTTCACCCGACGCTCCGCCACCGCCTCGACCCTGCTCGCGGCGCTGGAAATGGCGAAGCAGGGGGAGGTGGAGATCCGGCAGGGGCGCACCTTCGGCCCGATCTATGTCCGCAACCGTCGCGATGAGACCGACTGATGAGTGTTGACCGTAACCACGTCCGCATTGCCGAGGCGCTGCTGTTCGCCGCCAGTGAACCGCTGTCGCTGGAGCGTCTGAAACAGCGTCTGCCCGATGATGTCGACCCGGCGGATGTCATGGCGCAACTGGTCGCCGACTATCAGGGACGAGGGGTGGCGCCGGTTCAGGTGGCGGGGCGCTGGATGTTCCGCACGGCCCCCGATCTCGCCGACGCGCTGGAGGAGGAGCGGGTGTCGGAGCGCAGGCTGTCCCGCGCCGCCGTCGAGACCCTGGCCATCATCGCCTATCACCAGCCCACGACCCGGGCGGAGGTGGAGGAACTGCGCGGCGTCGCGGTCTCCAAGGGGACGATGGACGTGCTGATGGAAACCGGCTGGATCCGCCCGCGCGGCCGCCGCCAGACGCCGGGCCGCCCGGTAACCTGGGGCACCACGGACGAGTTCCTGATCCACTTCGGGCTGGAGAGCCTTGGTGACCTGCCAGGCATCGACGAACTGAAGGCCACCGGCCTGCTCAGCGCCGAACCCCGCGAACCCGGCCTGTTCGACGCCCAGGCACGGGAACAGATCGCCGCCGCGCGGGGGGAGGAGGGTGAAGGGACAGACACCGACACACCGTGATCCGATTTCGTCGGTGCGGCAGAGAGTTCCGAAATTGCTGCTGAACATGGCCATGTTCGCCCCTTCCCCCTCGACGGGGGAAGGTCGGGATGGGGGTGGATCGGCGAAGCCGATGCGGCGTCTGCTGCCTTTGCGGCAGCCTGTGGCTCCCCCCATCGACCGCTACGCGGCCACTTCCCCCGCAAGGGGGGAAGGGAAAGATCGCCCGACACGGGAATGGCCCGACATGAAGGGAGGACTCAAAGGCTCCAGTAGGCGATGTCGGGGCGCAGTTCGGTGGGATCGAGCACGGACTTGATGTCGACAACGATTGCGGAGGGACCGGCGAAGTCGTTGATCCACTTGGCGCCGCGCTCCAGATACTGCTTGTGCGCGACGGCCAGGATGATGGCGTCGGCACCTTCCATCTCCGCCTCGTCAACCAGCCTGTAGCCATATTCGGTGAAGGTTTCCTGCGGGTCGGCGATGGGATCGTGCAGCTTCACGGAGACGCCGAATTCCAGCAGTTCGTGCACGATGTCCGGCACCCGGCTGTTGCGCAGGTCGGTGACGTCTTCCTTGAAGGTCACGCCCAGCACCGCGAAGCTGGCGGAGACATCCAGCCTGCGCCGCCGTGCCATCATCTTCATGGCGCGCTGGGCGATGTAGGTGCCCATCTGGTCGTTGATGCGGCGACCGGAGAGAATGACCTCCGGATGGTAGCCCACGTCATCGGCCCGCGCCGTCAGGTAGTAGGGATCGACACCGATGCAGTGGCCGCCCACCAGACCGGGCTTGAAGGGCAGGAAGTTCCACTTGGTGCCCGCCGCGGCCAGCACGTCGGAGGTACGCAGGTTCAGCCGTTCGAAGATGATCGCCAGTTCGTTCATCAGGGCGATGTTCAGGTCGCGCTGCGTGTTCTCGATGACCTTCGCCGCCTCCGCCACCTGGATCGAGGGCGCGCGATGGATACCGGCCTGCACCACCGCACCGTAGATGCCCGCGATGCGCTCGGTGGTTTCGGCGTCCTGCCCGGCAACGACCTTGATGATGCGCTCTATCGTGTGCTCGCGGTCGCCGGGATTGATCCGTTCCGGGGAGTAGGCGAGCTTGATCTGGTCGTACTGGCGCAGGCCCGAGACGCGCTGCAGGATCGGGCCGCAGAATTCGTCCGTGACGCCGGGATAGACGGTGGATTCGATGGTCACCAGATCGCCGTCCACCAGATGCGGACCGATCAGTTCACAGGCCTTCTGCAGCAGGCTCAGGTCCGGCTGGCGGTTGGCGTTGATCGGGGTCGGCACGGTCAGGAAATAGACCGACGGCTCCGCCAGCATCGCCGGGTCGGAGGTGAAGGTGACGTCGCAGGCATCCAGCGTGACCTTGTCGACCTCGCCGGTGCGGTCGATGCCGCCCGCCAGCTCCGCGACACGATCCGCCTTGATGTCGTAGCCGACAACCCGGAACTTCTTCGCCAGGGCGACAGCCAGCGGCAGCCCCACATATCCAAGGCCGATCACGGCCAGCACTTCAGTCATGACTGCACGTCCAGACGGTCCCTGTGCGATTCGTCGTCTCAGCCTATGATGGCCCGGAAACCGTGGCTAGCTACCACGCCGATTGCGGAAGAGCCAGAGCATGATCGACAGTGATTTGGAGGCGGAGCGGCCCATGGACCGGCTGCTGCGCATCATGGCCGCTCTCAGGACGCCGGAGACGGGCTGTCCGTGGGATCTGGAGCAGGATTTCGAGACCATTGCCCCCTACACGATCGAGGAAGCCTACGAGGTCGCAGACGCCATTGCGCGCGGTGACATGGAGGATCTGAAGGGGGAACTTGGCGACCTGCTGTTCCAGACCGTGTTTCATGCCCGCATGGCGGAGGAAGCGGGTGACTTCGCCTTCGAGGACGTGGCAACGGCCATCGCCGACAAGATGGAGGTTCGCCATCCGCATGTCTTCGGCGCGCAGACGGGCATCGAGACGGCGGACGCACAGACGCTGAACTGGGAAAGCCAGAAGGCGCGGGAGCGGGCGGAACGGGCGGCACGGCAGGGCAGGGCAGCGTCCGCCCTGGACGGCGTGGCACTTGGCCTGCCGGCTCTGCTGCGGGCGGAGAAGATCCAGAAACGCGCCGCGCGGGTTGGCTTTGACTGGGCAGAGACCGCGCCGGTCATTGCCAAGGTGCGGGAAGAACTGTCGGAACTTGAGGCCGAGGTGAGCAGCGGTTCGGCGGCGCGGCAGGAGGAGGAGCTTGGTGATCTGCTGTTCGCGGTCGCCAATCTGGCCCGGCATCTGGGCCACGACTCGGAGGCTGCGCTGCGCAAGGCGACCGCGAAGTTCGAGAAGCGGTTTCATGCGGTCGAGGCTGCGATCACGGCGGAGGGGCGGTCGATGGACGATGCCACGCTGGCGGAGATGGACCGGCACTGGAACGCAGCCAAGCGTCAGGAATGACGGTCGGCCAAGCGGTTACTCCGGCGGTGTCGCCAGTTCCACCGGCACGCCGGGTTCATGCTTGCTCTCCCGGATCGCCAGTGATGTCTTCACGTGGGCCACATTGTCGGCGGCGGTGAGCTGCTCGGTCAGGAAGTGCTGGTAGGCGTCCCAGTCCTTCGCCACCACCTTCAGCAGGAAGTCGATCTCTCCCGCCAGCATGTGGCAGGCCCGCACCTGCGGCCAGCTTCGCACCATCTCCTCGAACGCCTTCAGGTCTGTCTCGGCCTGGCTCTCCAGCCCGACCATGGCAAAGACGGTCACGCCAAATCCCAGGTGTTCCGGCGTCAGGTCAGCATGGTAGCCTCGGATGTATCCCGCATCCTCCAGCGCCCGGACGCGACGCAGGCAGGGCGGTGCCGAAATGCCGACACGACGGGCCAGTTCAACGTTTGTCATCCGGCCATCCGCCTGCAGATCCGAGAGGATCTTCCGGTCGATCTCGTCAAGCTTTACACGCTGCATGGAAGTCCCTGTAAACGAAACTGGTCAGAAAGATGCTCCGGGCCGAGCAGTGCGCGCAACATTATTACTGGAATGGCAAATGCGCAATCATATCCTGTCGCAGATCGGCAGATTTCAGCCGTGGCGGCAACGCCGCCAGAACCGCCCCAGCATCCGTCCGAAGTCATGCACGGCGGCGCGGCTGTCGCGTCCCCAGCGGCGCAGGCTGCCCGGGCGGGCGCGCATGATGACGGGGTAGAGCGCGGTCGCGATCCAGACGTTGATCAGCCCGGCATAGGTCACATCGAACAGGTAATGGGAGCCGTTGAACATGCGCATCAGCCCGATGGCCACCCCGAACCACAGGGCCGCCTGCATCAGGCGACGGCGACGGCGTCCTGCGGCGAAGGCGATGGGCAGGGCAATCATGGCGAATGCCGCGCTGGCATCGCCGGAGACGAAGGAGCAGTTGCGGGCGCAGCCGTGCGTCGGGATCAGCGCGGGCTGGTACTGCTGCTCCCCGCCGAACTCGACCGTGTGCAGCGGGCGCGGGCGGTCCCACTGGTCCTTCAGCAGCAGGTTGGTGACCAGGCCGACGCCGATGCCGAAGACGGCCAGCACATAGAACAGCCGCCGCGCGGTAGCCTTCCGCCGCCAGCGCTTGCGGAACCCGTTCGCGGTCAGGCCCAGCGCGATGGCGACCAGCAGCCAGTAGAAGGTGGGGCGCAGGATGTCGTGAAACACGTCCCCGGCGATGGAATCGGTCAGCCAGAATTCATTGCCCTGCAGGTGGAACATCCGGGCGGCGATCCGGTCCAGCGGCGTGAACAGGGCCAGCGGTGCCAGAAGGAAAGCCAGTGCCAGGCAGTAGCGCCGATAGCGGGTGAGGCGGGAGCCGCCGTCAATGGGCAGCAGCGGGCCGGCGGATGCCGGACCGGCAGGGCGCGCCAGCCACCAGCGGCCGATCGGCAATCGCTTGATCGTGCCGTCCTGGCGCACGCGAAACACCCAGTTGCGCCGTGCCAGGAACCCTCTCAGCCACCAGGCGATGAAACCGCCCATGGCGGCACCGGCGATCACGTCGGACAGGAAGTGGGCATTGACTGCGATCCGCGCCAATCCGCCGATGACGGCGAAGGCGATCAGCCAGACCCGGAACCGGGGCAGCAGGAAGCACATGGCCACGGCGAAGGCGAACAGGGTCGTGGTGTGGCCGGAAGGGAAGGACTGGTGGCTCCAGTCAAAGGCGAACAGGCTCCAGTCGGCGGTCTCGCCCTCGGCCAGGTAGCGGGGCCGGGCGCGCCCGTAGATGATCTTGAAGACGTTGGTCAGAATGCCGGAAATGGCGATCGAGGCCACGACGTAGCCCGCCGCCGAGGCATCCCAGCCGTACAGTGCCCGGCGCGCGGGCCTGATGCTGGCGGAACGGAGCACCAGCGCGCCGAAGACGACGCAGCCGCCTGTCACCAGGCCCCACTTGCTGTTGCCCACGTCGCCCAGGACCTGCAGGGCGAGAATGGCGCGGCTGTCGCTGGCGAGGACCTGGCCCCGGATCCAGACATCCAGGCCGTAGGAACCGACGACGGCAAAGGTCAGGATCAGTTCGTAGACGGCGATCTGCCAGGGCAGCAGCCAGCGTCCCGCACTGCGGTCGCGGGTCGCCGCGCCCATCTGTTCCAGCCGGTTCGCACTCACTGGGCCGGCCCCGCCAGTCGGTAGAGGGAAATGCTCACTGTCTTGCCCTTGGCATAGTTGAAGCCCTGAACTTCATCCAGTTTCTCAACTCTTGCACCGGCAGCCGCGATGCGGTCAAGGAAATCACCCTGCAGTCGGGCCTCGACGGCAGCAATCTGGCAGGGCGTGCCATAAAGCAGCCTTGCCGCCGCACCTTCCGCGTGGGTCAGGTATGTATCCGTCGCGGTCAGGAACACCAGACTGGGTTCGTTGAACCCGGCGCTGATCAGATGCGGTTGCGGGCAGGTGGCAACGCGGCCGAAAGCATCAGCCAGGCGCGGTGAGACGAACGCCGGGTCCAGCCCCGGCAGGAACCGTCCGAAGACCACACCCGAGAACAGGATGGCGGCGACGAGGATGCCCGCAAGCTGCCCGCCACTGCGCCGTGTGCCCCGGAGGAACGACAGACCCAGCCAGAGGGCCGGGATCAGCAGAATGCCCGCAAAATGCCAGATGCCCAGCGACACACCTGCGCCGTCGGCCACGAACGGCATGGCCCCGGCAAGCGCCAGCGTGACAAGGCCCCAGAGCACCATCACCACGACCTGCCACCAGCGGGGGGCGCGGGCATCCACATCATGCAGCGCCGCCACCGCCAGGATGGCCAGCGCCGGGTAGGCGGGCAGGACGTAATGGGCGAGCTTTGTGGGCGTTGCGGCAAAGACGATCCAGGTGAACAGCGCCCAGCCGAGCAGCAGCAGCACCTCCGCCCGGCGGCGGCTGCGCCAGATCCAGGGCAGTGCCAGCAGGCCGAGGAAGGAGAAGGGCCAGAAGGTGACATTGGCCAGCGCCAGATAGAGGCCCGGCGGCGCACCATGGCTCTCCTGCCCGCCCGCGACCTTGGCAATCATGTCCTTGCCCACCGACTCGGCCAGGAAACCGCCGTCGCTGATGATGATGATGGCGATGTACCAGGGCAGGGCGACGATCAGGAACAGCGGGATACCGGTCAGGGGTTTCAGGTCGCGTATCCAGCCGACACCGCGTGTCAGCCAGGTCTGCGCGATGGCGAGGCCGATGACCGGCAGGAAGAGGATCGGTCCCTTCACCATGAACCCGGCGCCAGCCAGCGCCCAGAAGCCATGGGCGGGACCGTTGCCTCCACGTCGGCGCAGTGCCACCAGTATGCAGGCCAGCGCGCCCAGGATGCAGGCCAGCAGCAGCGCATCGGACTTGCCCGTGCGTGCCTCCACGTTCAGCAGGATGGAACTGGCCATGACCAGTCCCGCGCCGAAGCCCACACCGCCCGTGAACAGCAGCCCCCCGATGAAGGCGGTCAGCAGGACCGATGCGACGGCAGCGAGCAGGCTCGGCATCCGGTAGACCCAGATCTCGTCGCGGATGCCCGTCAGATGGACGGCCAGCGTCTGTACCCAGTAGATTCCGGCGGGCTTCTTGTGGCGCGGCTCCCCCTGGAAGCGGATGTCGATGTAGTCGCCGGTCTCCACCATCTGCTTCGATGCCTGGGCGAAGCGGCTCTCGTCGCGGTCGATGGGCGGCAGGCTGAACAGGCCGGGCAGGAAGAACGCCAGCGCGATCACTGTCAGCAGGCCGTAGCGCAGGGCGGCGGACCAGTCACCGATGCGGTCAAGCAGGCTCTGCGGGCTCATGCGACCGCTAACCGGCGCTGGCCCGGCGCTTGTCGCGGCGGATGAAGTAGAGGTTGCGGCTGTAGATGACGATGCCCGTGGTCTGGCCCAGCATGATCACCGGGTCCTCCCGCAGGATGCCATAGGTGAACATCAGGACGCCGCCGGTGATGGAGAAGTACCAGAAGGCCTCCGGCACCACCGACTTGCGGGCCCGCTCCGTCACGATCCACTGCACCAGGAAGCGCATGAAGAACATGCTCTGCGCGAACAGGCCGAAGATGAACAGCCAGACCTCGATCCCGGTCATGCGGTCCCACCAGTTGGCGACCAGGTCGATCATGCACCGCCTCCGTCGCTGCGGGTGACCTCGGTTGCGCCCGGGTTGCGGGCACGATAGCGCAGCCAGACAAAGCCCAGCAGATCCACGATGCCGTCGAGTGCCCGCTTCCAGTTGGTGTACTTGGACTGCCCCGCAGAGCGGTCCCGGTCGCCGATCTCCACCGTGGCCACGTCATGGCCATAGAGCCTGAACAGCGCCGGCATGAAGCGGTGCATGGTGGCGAAGAAGGGCAGTTCCAGATAGTCGGCCCGGCGGAAGGCCTTCAGCCCGCAGCCCGAGTCGGGGCAATCGTCGCGCAGCACGGCCTGTCGGATGGCATTGGCGGCGCGGGACGCGAAGCGGCGGCTGCCCGTCGCCTTCCGTCCGACCCGCCAGCCGTTGACCAGCCCGACGTGCGGCCGGGTCGTGTCGGTCAGCCGTGTCAGCAGGGCCGGAATGTCGGGGGGCGGGTTCTGTCCGTCGCCGTCCAGCGTGATGATGACCTCTGCCTCCACCGCCGCGCGGACACCGCTGCGCACGGCAGCGCTCTGGCCGGACCGGACCTGGTGGCGCAGCACGCGCAGGCGCGGCACCGCGGTCATGGTCTGCCGCAGTTCCTCAGCCGTTGCATCGTCGGAGCCGTCATCGACAACGATGATCGCAACGGGGGGCGTGTCTTTCAGAACGTCGTCGATCTCCGTCACCAGGTGGCCGATATTGCCAGCCTCGTTCATGGCGGGGATCACGACCGCGAAGGTGGTCATCGGGTGCGGGTCCGGTGTGATGGCCAGATCAGTGAAGTGCCCGGCAGGGGCAAAGCGGGTCTCATCGCAGATTTCCGCCCCCCCGTCCATCGCTTGCGCCGGAAGCATGACTGCGGCGCGCCGCCGCGCCGGAGGTTTCCAAGCCCCGCCGCACGCGCTAGATCATGGAGCAGAAATTCTTCATGGAGCATCAGATCATGAGCAGCACCGACCCGATCGTCATTGTTGGTATGGCCCGGACACCGATGGGTGGCTTCCAGGGCGAACTGGGGGGCGAGGTCGCCTCCAGCCTCGGCAGCACGGCGATTGCCGCTGCCCTCGCGCGCGCTGGCGTCAGCGGCGATGACATCGACGAAGTGATCATGGGCAACGTGCTGCCGGCGGGTCAGGGGCAGGCCCCGGCGCGCCAGGCTTCCAAGGGCGCGGGCATTCCCGATGCCGCCAACTGCACGACGATCAACAAGATGTGCGGCTCCGGCATGAAGGCGGCGATGTTCAGCCACGACATGCTGCTGGCCGGTGTGAACGACATCATGGTCGCGGGCGGCATGGAGAGCATGACCAATTCGCCGTACCTGCTGCCCAAGGCACGCGGCGGCATGCGACTGGGTCATGGCGAGGTGAAGGACCACATGTTCCTCGACGGGCTGGAGGACGCCTACGACAAGGGCCGTCTGATGGGCACCTTCGCGGAGGACTGTGCGGAGGCCTATCAGTTCACCCGCGAACAGCAGGACGAGTACGCGATCCGCAGCCTGAAGCGCGCGCAGGGCGCACAGGAAAGCGGCGGCTTTGCCGACGAGATCGCTCCGGTGACCCTGATGACCCGCAAGGGGGAGGTGACCATCGACAGTGACGAACAGCCCCGCAATGCCAACCTGGACAAGATCCCGACGCTGAAGCCCGCCTTCCGCAAGGACGGCACGGTGACGCCCGCCAATTCCTCCTCCATCTCCGATGGTGCCGCCGCTCTGGTCATGATGCGCCAGTCGGAGGCCGAGAAGCGCGGCCTGACCCCGCTGGCCCGGATCATCGGCCACACCAGCCATGCGCAGGAACCGGGCTGGTTCACCACCGCGCCGGTGCATGCGATCAACAAGCTGTACCAGAAGACCGGCTGGGATCCGAAGACGGTCGACCTCTACGAGATCAACGAGGCCTTTGCCGTTGTTCCCATGGCGGCGATTCACGAGCTGGCGCTGGATGTGGAGCGGGTGAACGTGCATGGCGGGGCCTGCGCGCTGGGCCATCCCATCGGGGCCTCCGGCGCGCGCATCCTGG
Organism: Kordiimonadales bacterium IMCC3096; assembly: GCA_016865035.1. GTDB lineage: Bacteria > Pseudomonadota > Alphaproteobacteria > Minwuiales > Minwuiaceae > Minwuia. Next base: position 120,239 of record CP018227.1, on the reverse strand, counting down.
TCACGCTGATCAATGCCCTGAAGACCCACGGCATGAAGCGCGGCATCGCCGGCATCTGCATCGGCGGTGGCGAAGCGACGGCCATGGCGCTGGAACTGACGCACTGAGAGTGATCTTGTAGGGCTGGCGGTGCCATCCCTCTTACCCAGCCGGCCACCCGACAGGGATTCTCCCTTGTGTGGCCGGGAAGGGGAGAGGGGAGGGACGGTCAAATGACAAAACCAGGAGGCGGACCATGAACGATGGGCATAATCTGGCGATCAATGGTGACCGTCTCTGGGACAGTCTGATGGAGATGGCGAAGATCGGAGCGACGGAAAAGGGCGGCAACTGCCGCCTTGCCCTGACCGATCTCGACCGGGAAGGTCGCGATCTTTTCGTTCAGTGGTGCAAGGCGGCAGGCTGCACCATCCGCATCGACCGGATGGGCAACATCTTTGCCCGTCGTGCCGGGACCAATGATGACCTGCCGCCGGTCATGACCGGCAGTCATCTGGATACGCAGCCCACCGGTGGCCGGTTCGACGGGGTCTATGGGGTGCTTGCCGGGCTGGAGGTCATCCGCAGCCTGAATGACCTGGACATCGCCACCGAACATCCGGTGGAGACCGTGGTCTGGACCAATGAGGAAGGCTCCCGTTTCGCGCCTGCCATGGTTGCCTCCGGCGTCTTCGCCGGAGCCTTCGATCTGGAATATGGCCTCAGCCGCGCTGACGTGGACGGCAAGACCATGGGCGAGGAACTGGAACGCATCGGCTATGCCGGGCCGGAGGAGGTCGGTGGCCGCGCCATCCACGCCTTCTTCGAGACCCATATCGAGCAGGGGCCGATCCTGGAGGCAGAGGAGAAGGAGATCGGTGTCGTCACCGACGCCCAGGGCCAGCGCTGGTACGAACTGAACATCACCGGTCAGGAAAGCCACGCCGGGCCGACGCCGATGCCGATCCGCAAGGACGCCCTGCTGGGGGCATCCCGGATCGTCGACCTGGTCAACAGGGTGGGGCTGGATCACGGCCCCGTCGGCTGTGCCACGGTCGGCATGATGCAGGTGCACCCGAACAGCCGGAACGTCATTCCCGGCCATGTCTTCCTGACCATCGACTTCCGTCATCCGGATGCGGATCAGCTTCTCTCCATGGACCGCCAGATGCGCGCAGGCGTGGCGGAGATCGCGGACCGGTCGCGGGTCGAGGTGGATGTCGAGGAGATCTGGCATTCCCCGCCGGTGCCGTTCGACCGCTCCTGCGTCGAGGCCGTGGCCCGCGCCACTGCGGAGCTTGGCTATTCGTCGCGGGAAATCGTCTCCGGCGCCGGTCACGACGCCTGCTACATCTCCCGCGTCGCGCCCACGTCGATGATCTTCATCCCCTGCATCGACGGCATCAGCCACAACGAAGTCGAGGACGCCAAGCCGGAGTGGATCCACGCAGGCGGCAACGTCCTGCTCCGTGCCATGCTGGAGAAAGCGGGGCGGGTTTCGTAGGTCCCGCCAACACTTCCCCACGATGCTCGCGGACCTGATCCGCGAGCCCAGTCTCCGACGCTCGCGCGGCACTCTGGGTGCCCGGATCAAGTCCGGGCACGGCGTGAGTGGGGAGTGAGACGGCTCAGGCGCTGGTGTGCATGTACGGTCCCGATCTCAGGGACGGGCCCACATGCGGGTTTCCTGGCGGCCACGGACCGGTGCGACCATGTTGGCGAAGTCGCAGAGCAGCGGGCGGGTGTCTCGGGGGTCGATCATTTCCTCGATGGCGAAGGTCTCCGCCGTGCGGAACGGGGAGCGCAGCTTGTTCAGACGGTCGGTGATGGCGGCCAGTTCGGCCTCCGGATCCTCCGCCGCATCCAGGTCGGCGCGGTAGGCGGCCTCGATCCCGCCCTCCAGCGGCAGGGAGCCCCAGCGGCCTGACAGCCAGCCGTAGCGCGTGACATAGCGGTTGGACGGCGCATGTGCGCCACCGGCGACGCCGAAGGCATTGCGGATGATCATGGTGCACCAGGGTGTCGTCGTCTGCTCGATCGCCGCCATCGCGCGGACGCCGTGGCGGATGGTGCCGCGCTGTTCTGCCTCCAGCCCGACCTGGAAGCCCGGGCAGTCACACAGGTAGACCACGGGCAGGTGGAAGGTCTCCGCCATGTCCACCATGCGCACGGCCTTCTGGCAGGCGTCGGAGGTCCAGACCCCGCCATAGACGTAGGGGTCACTGGCCAGCAGCAGGACCGGCCAGCCGTCCAGCCGCGCCAGGCCGCTGATGACGGAACGCCCGAACAGCGGTGCAATCTCGAAGAAACTGCCCTTGTCCACCACCGCGTCGATGATGGAGCGCATGCGATAGACCTTGCGGATGTCGCGCGGCACGATCCTGAACAGCTTTTCCTCCCGCCGGTCGACGGGGTCGTCGCACTCCGCGCGGGGCGGCAGATCATCGGTCGAGGAGGGCATGTAGGACAGGAAGCGGCGTGCCTGTTCAAAGGCTTCCTCCTCCGTATCCACGGCATTGTCCACGCCACCGGCGGCAAGCTGGATCTGCCAGCCGCCCAGTTCCTGCTTGGTCAGATCCTGGCCGATACCCTTCACGACCGGCGGCCCGGCCACGAACATGGCGGCCACGTCCTTGCGCATGACGGAGAAGTGGGTGGCGGCCAGTCGCGCGGCACCCAGGCCAGCGACGGAGCCGAGACCCAGGCCGACGGTCGGTACTTCGCCCATGTTGATCATCAGCTGTTCGGCCCCGAAGGACTGGCCCCAGCCGCCCGGCAGGTTGGCGTGGCCCGTGGTCTCGATGGTCTTCACCGAACCGCCGCCGCCGGAGCCTTCGATGATGCGGATGATCGGCATCCGCATTTCCCGCGCCATCTGCTCCGGATGCAGCGCCTTGCCCTTGTTGGTGGCATCGGCGGAACCGCCGCGCACCGTGAAGTCATCGCCGGTCACCACCACCTGGCGCCCGTTGATCAGGCCGCGCCCGGTGACGGAGTTGTTGGGCATCAGGTGAACCAGATTGCCGTCGGCGTCATACTCGCCGCGCCCGACGATGGAGCCGACCTCCTGGAAACTGCCATCGTCCACCAGCCCGGTGATCCGCTCCCGGATCGTCAGGCGGTCGCCGGCATGCTGCCGCGCCACCTTGTCGGGGCCGCCCATGCCCCGCGCCATGCGCTTGCGGGTTTCCAGTTCTTCGAGTTCGGGCGACCAGTCTTTCGTCATTTGGCGGGTATCTCCAGCAGGCTTGGTTTCAGGTTCTTGAACGATCGGGTCAGGCGTGGCCGTTGCGCAGCAGCTTGCCGGGCAGGGCACCGGCGGTATCCACCATGTCCTGGCCGGACTGGCGCAGCAGGGTGCCATTGACGATGACGGCGTCGATGCCGAAGGCATCCGCCACCAGCCGGTCGGCTCCGGCGGGGAAATCATGCACCCGCTGGATCGGGCCGCAGCCCACCGTTTCGGGATCGAAGATCACGATGTCGGCAGGGCGACCCTCGGCCAGGGTGCCGCGGTCGGTGATGCCGAAGACCTCCGCCGGGCGGCTGGTCAGCATCCGCACTGCTTCCTCGACAGAGAACACGCCCTTTTCCCGCACCCAGCGGCCCAGCAGCCAGGTCGGCAGGCAGGCATCGCAGAGCTGGCTGGCGTGCGCGCCGGCATCCGAGAGACCGATGACGGTGGAGGAATCCTTCAGCAGCGGTTCGACCTCGTCTTCCTCGTGATTTGCCACCGGCATCCGGAAACGCGCTTCCAGATCCGTTTCCAGCGACAGGTCGAGGATCAGGTCCGTCATCGCCACGCCCCGTTCCGCCGCGACTTCCCGCAGCAGCCGCTCGGACAGTTCCGGCGCGCCCGGCACATCGGCAATGATGGTCTTCTCGAAGGACCGGATGAAGGTCGGTTTCGCGTTGCCGTCCATCTTGTGACGGAAGGCATCGCGGAATGCCGTGTCGGCATAGATGCGTTTCTTGCCCTCATGATCCGCGCCGCGCACATCGCGGAAGATCGACATGGGCTCGAAGATGAATGGCGCGCTGAACTGCTGTTCGAACATCAGGGCGCGCGGCGTCACCTGCGGGTAGATCGGCAGGCCCAGCGCGTTCAGGTCGGCGGAGCGGCGGAGCTGATCCATGTGATCCCCCTCCGCCAGCGACACACCGGCCAGCAGGGCGGTCCAGGAGATCGGGCGCCCTGTGGCGCGCGCGATCTTCTCGAACTCGTCCAGGAACAGGTCTCGCCCGATGGTGGCCTGCATCAGACCGGTCTTCTGCTCGCCCATGACGGAGGCGAGGCCGAGGATTTCCTCGAAAGTCGCCAGGCGGCTGGGTACGGGGCGGCCTTCGAAACCGGTGTGGGTCACGGCCTTCGACGTGGCAAAGCCCAGCGCACCGGCCTCCAGCCCCTCCGCGAACAGCCCGCGCATGGTGGATAGTTCGTCGTCGGTCGCGGCGCGCTCCGTCGCATCCAGCCCCATGACGTAGAGCCGCAGCGGCGTATGGCCGAACAGGACGCCGAGATTGATGGCGGTTCCCTGCGCCTCCAGCGCATCCATGTACTCGGGAAAGCTCTCGAAGCCCCAGTCGCCAAGTCCGGCGTTCAGGGCATCGACGCTCATCCCCTCCACCTTCTCCAGCGTGCGGACGATCAGATCCCGGTCGGCGGGGCGGGTCGGGGCGACGCCGAAGCCGCAATTGCCGATGACCGCCGTCGTGACGCCATGCCAGGGACTGATGGTCATCATCCGGTCCCAGACGACCTGGGCGTCATAATGGGTATGGATATCGACGAAGCCCGGGGCGACGACATGGCCCTGCGCGTCGATTGTCGTCGTGGCCTCGCCATCGACGGAACCCAACGCGACAACCTTGCCGTCGCGGATGCCGACACTGCCCTGGCGCGACGGTGCGCCCGTGCCGTCGACGATCCGCGCATTGGTGATCTTGATATCCAGCATCGTTCAGGCCTCCCCAGCCGTTCGACAAGTTGGTGACGTCGCCGCGATCAGTTCATGGGCAGATTGTAGAGTTCCCGCACATTGTCATGCAGGATCCGCCGCTTCTCGTGCGCGGTCAGACCCTTCGTGTGTTCGGCCAGCAGGTCCTGGCTCCAGGGCCAGGTGGAGTCCGAATGCGGGAAGTCGTTGGCCCACATCAGGCGGTCCGTGTTCATTTCGTCCTTGGCCTTCAGCGCCGACCAGTCGTCCTGGAACGTCAGATAGATGTTCTCCTTGAAGTAATCGGACGGCATCCGTTCCAGCTCGGCGCAGGTCAGCCAGAAGCGATGGCGCTTGTAGGCATGATCGGCGCGGTACATCCAGTGCGGCGCCCAGCCTGCATCCGCCTCCACACAGACCACCTTCAGATCCGGGTGACGATCGAAGACGCCGCCGAAGATCATCATGCCCAGAATGTCCTGGCAGCCGCGAATGATGGACTGGAATGAATTGATCTTGGCGCCGCGCGTGCGGCCCACCTGGTCGGAGCCGCTGGTCAGGATGTGGAACGACAGCGGCATGCCGAGGTCGACCGCAGCCTCGTAGAACGGGCCGTAGACCTCCGAGTCATAGTCCTCGACCTGGGGATTGCCCGGCATCATGACACCGCGGAACCCCATCTCCCGGGCCTTGCGCAGTTCCTCGATGCCTTCATCGACGGAACGCATGGCGAGCTGTGCCATGCCGAACAGGCGGCCCGGCGCCGGATCGCAGAACTCCTGGAGCCACAGGTTGTAGGCGTCGAAGCAGGCCTTCTTGTAGTCGAAGTCCGGGTGGTTGCAGAGCATCATGCCGACGGAAGGATAGATGATCTCCCCATAGACGCCGTCACGGTCCTGATCCTTCAGCCGTTGCACGGGATCCCAGCCCCCGGGGTGCAGGTCCTTGTAGTTGTCCGCGCCGAAACGCAGGTCCTTCGGGTCGCGCCCGGCCGCTGCGATCAGGCCCATCGGAATGGGCTTCTTCATCCCGTCGATGGCGAACACGTCACCGAACTTGGCGTCATGCACGATGTGCGGCGCCTTGTCCTTCCAGCTCCGGTCGATGCGCGCAGTATAGCAGTCCGGCGGCTCCGTGATGTGCGAGTCCGCTGATATCGGACGGTAATCCATGACTGATCCTCCCCAGGCACACGCGATTTCACGCGATCATTGCCGCAAGGATAGCGCGGGTTTGCCTGCCTGTAAGCCAGCTTTGACGGGCAGGGGGCATGCGCGATGCTGCGGGGCTGACGTCGGGGCAGGTGCGATGGGTCAGGCGACCCTTGCGGCGTCCTCGGCAGTCGCGCCGCGTTCCGGGAAATAGACCGTGACGGTCGTGCCCTCGCCCAGCGCACTCTCGATGGTCAGGGAGCCGCCGTGAAGTTCGGTGAACTTCTTGGCGAGAGGCAGGCCAAGGCCGGTCCCGTCGTACTTGCGACCCAGCGAACTGTCGATCTGGCGGAATGCAGTCAGCGCCTGGGGAATGTCTTCCGCCCGCATGCCGATGCCGGTGTCGCTGACCGCAATGCGGAACCCATTGTCCATACGTTCCGCGACCACGCTGATGCTGCCGGAGGCCGGTGTGAACTTGACCGCATTGGAGATCAGGTTGATCAGGATCTGCTTCAGCTTCTGGCTGTCGGCCATGACCTCACCGATGTCCGGTTCCACCCGGATCTCCAGATCCGTGCCCATGTTGTGCGGGCAGGCCATGCGCGCGGATATCTGAATGACCTCGGCAATATCGATCGGCTCCGGGCTGAGCGTCAGGCTGCCCGCCTCCGCCTTGGAGAGGTTGAGGATATTGTTGATGAGACCCAGCAGGTGCTGCCCGGAATCGAGGATGTCGCCCGCGTAGTCCTTGTACTTCGGCGTGCCGAGAGGGCCGAAGGACTCCGCGCTCATGACTTCGGAGAAGCCGATGATGGCGTTCAGCGGGGTGCGCAATTCGTGGCTGACGGCGGCAAGGAATTCGGATTTTGCCCTGCTGGCGGCCTCCGCCTCGTTCCGGGCCACGGCCAGGTTGTCGGCGAAGCGGGAAAGGGTTTCCTTCTGCTCGGTCAGCTTGGTCTTTGTCTGCTGCAGTTCCTCGATGCGCGCGGCCAGCGTGGCCTCATGCTTCTTCATCTCGGTGATGTCGGAGAAGATCAGCACCAGGCCGTCGTCGGCAGTCTTGTTCGCTGCCACCCGGTACCAGCGCCCCTTGGCCCCCGAGAACTCCCGACGCAGGTCGCCGCGACGCAGTTCTTCCATCATCCGCCGGCGCGCGAGTGCGCCCATGCCTTCGGGCATGTTCAGCAGACGGGCGTCGAACAGTCCCGCGACGATCTCGTCCAGGGTGCCTTCCGTCCTCAGCAGGTGGCCGGCCGGTGCGAAGGCGTTGGCCAGCGTCCGGTTGCACATCAGGAACTGCCCCGTGCTGGCAAAGAGCGCGATACCTTCGGATGCGGCGGCGATGGCGTCCTTGACGGATCGCCGCGCGCTCTCTGCATCGGACTCGGCCATGCGTTGCCGCGTGATGTCGGCGGCGACGCCGCGGTACCCGAGAAAGCGTCCGGTGCTGTCGTGCATCGGATGCGCGGCGAGCCGCAACTGGACCGGCCCATGCTTGCCCACGAGCTTGAGGGGACAGGTGACGTCACTGAAGTGCTCATGCTCGCGCATCAGGCGCTGCAGGTCGCGCACGACTGCCGGATCGCGCCGCAGGTCCGAGACCTCGATGAAGCGCTTGCCGATCAGGCTCTGCGGCGGGACACCGGTGATCTGCTCGAACCGGCCCGAGACGGAAACGAAACGGTGGTTGGCATCGGTTTCCCAGACCCAGTCGGAAGCAATCTGCGTCAGGCGGATATAGCGGGCTTCGCTGTCGCGGAGTGCGCGTTCGCGCTGCGTTGCCTCGGTCATGTCGCGGGCGATCAGCATCCGCGGTCCGTCGTCCAGAAACACCTGGCCGAGGTCCAGGGTACGTCCGTCATGCAGTTCCAGCCTGATTTCATGCAGGTCGCCACGCAGGAACTTCCGGACCAGAACGGATGACGCTTCCGGGGAGGGCATGGCCTGATCGGCGCCGACACCCACGGTTCGCGCCTGCTCCGTGATCCGCTGGATGAAAGGCAGGCGGTCCAGACTGGGGAATCCCTTCAGCACGCCGGTGGGGGTGGTTATCAGCTGATCATTGTGGCTGAACAGGGCCAGCCCATCGACCAGTACCCCCATCCGGGTAACCATCGCGGTCGTCAACTGGCGCCGCCTGGTCATCCAGAATGCGACGGCGACCCCGAACCCGAAGACGGATGCAACGACGCCCGCCGCAACCTGTGCCTCGAACGATCCGGCCCAGCGATAGGTAACCGCCACGAAGCCCGCACCGGCAAGCGTGACGAGCAGCAGGATCACTGACGTGTGGATCGGCCTGCGGGACCAGAAATGGCGCACACCAGCCAGGAAATCGTGAGGGATTTCCGCCTCCGAACCGGTCGGGGTATGGGGGTGTGACGCACTCATTTCCAAACTATGCGGTGACAGCGGTAAAGGGAGTCCTAACAGCCAGCATGTTGCTGATCCGGATATTTCCCTTTTCGTTTAGGCATTTGGTGCCAGCAGCCACAAGAGTATCCACAGGCTGTCCCGACCGGGGACGCCTGTGGAGATGCCGTGTCAGTTCTTGCCCGCGTCATAGGCTGCCAGCGCCGCAGCAGAGACCAGGTCGGAAACGGAGGACCCGATCGGCACCACCTGCGCCGGGTGGGACAGGCCGACCAGCAGCGGACCGAGCACGGTCGCGCCACCGAGGGACTGGAGCAGCTTGGCCGCGATATTGGCGGACTGCAGTCCCGGCATGATCAGCACATTCGCCGGACCTGAGAGCCGCGAGAACGGATAGAGTTCCATCAGTTCGGGGTTGAGCGCGACATCCACCGACATCTCGCCATCATATTCGAAGTCCAGTTCCCGGGAATCCAGCAGGGACACGGCACCACGGATATTGTCGGACGTGACGTGGGTCGAATTGCCGAATGTCGAGTAGGAAACCAGACCGACGCGCGGCTCATGCCCCATCTGGCGTGCCATGGCCGCAGCCTGGACCGCGATGTCGGCAAGCTCCACGGACGTCGGCAGTTCGTGCACTGTCGTGTCAGCGATGAACACGGTGCGTCCCCGCGAAAGCAGCATGGTCAAACCGAACACCCGCTGACCCTGGCGCGGGTCGATGACCCGCCGGACGTCCTCGTAGGCAAAGGAGAAACGCCGTGTGACGCCGGTGACCATCGCGTCGGCGTCGCCATTGGCAACCATGCAGGCGGCGAACACGTTGCGGTCGGTGTTCACCAGCCGCTGACAATCGCGGTACAGCAGCCCGCGGCGCTGCCAGCGGGCATAGAGGAAGTCGTAGTAGGTTTCGCGATTGTCGAAATCCCGGGCACTGACGATCTCGAGTTCGTCAGGGTCATGACCCATGTCGCGGATCATCTCCTGCACCCGCTCCGGATAGCCGATCAGCACCGGTGTGCCATAGCCTTCCTGCTTGAAGGCCATCGCGGCGCGAATGACCTTCTCTTCCTCACCCTCCGCGAAGACAACCCGCTTCGGATTGGCACGAACCTCATCGAAGATCAGCTGCAGCACGCCAAAGGTCGGGTCGAGGCGCGCGCGCAGTTCGTTGACATAGTTCTCCATGTCCACGATCGGCTTGCGTGCCACGCCGCTGGCCATCGCGGCCTCGGCGACTGCCGGCGGGATGGCGGAGATCAGGCGCGGGTCGAAAGGTGTCGGGATGATGTATTCCGGTCCGAACTGCAGCCGTGTGCCGCGATAGGCGCGCGCGACCTCGTCGGGCACGTCTTCCCGCGCCAGGTCGGCCAGGGCCTCCGCGGCGGCGATCTTCATCTGCTCGTTGATCGTTGTCGCGCGGACATCCAGCGCGCCGCGGAAGATATACGGGAAGCCCAGGACATTGTTCACCTGGTTGGCATAGTCGGACCGCCCGGTTGCCACGATGGCGTCGGAGCGGACTTCGGCGATATCCTCCGGCGTGATCTCGGGGTCCGGGTTGGCCATCGCGAAGATCACCGGATTGTCGGCCATCGAGGCGACCATCTTCTTGGTCACGGCCCCCGCCACCGACAGTCCGAAGAACACGTCGCAATCGACCATTGCATCTTCCAGCGTGCGGGCATCCGTCTCCGCCGCATGGGCCGACTTCCACTGGTTCATGCCTTCTTCGCGGCCGCGATAGACGACGCCCTTGGAGTCGCACATGACCACGTTGTTGACGCCGACGCCCATGGCCTTGACCAGTTCGATGCAGGCGATGGAGGCCGCGCCCGCGCCGTTCACCACCATGCGCACGTCGGAAAGTTTCCGGCCTGTCAGCGCGCAGGCATTGATCAGGCCGGCGGCGGCGATGATAGCCGTGCCATGCTGATCGTCATGGAACACCGGGATGTCGAGCAGCTCCCGAAGCCGCTGTTCGATCACGAAGCATTCCGGCGCCTTGATGTCTTCCAGGTTGATGCCGCCGTAGGTCGGGGCGATCACGCGGACGGTTGCGATGATCTCGTCCACGTCCGTGGAATCGAGCTCGACATCGATGCCGTCAACATCGGCGAAGCGCTTGAACAGGACCGCCTTGCCCTCCATCACCGGCTTGGAGCCGAGGGGGCCGAGGTCACCAAGACCCAGCACGGCCGTGCCGTTGGAGATGACAGCGACCAGATTGCCCTTGGCCGTGAAGTCATAGACCTGGTTCGGGTCGCGATGGATGATCCGGCAGGGTTCCGCGACCCCGGGGCTGTAGGCCAGTGAGAGATCCCGCTGGGTTGCCATCGGCTTTGTGGCCACCACCTCGATCTTGCCCGGACGTCCGGTGGAGTGGAAGATCAGTGCCTCCTGGTTGAGGCTTCGGTTGCGGTCATCGCTCATGGTGGCGCCTTGCGGTTCAGTTGTCGCTTTGCAAGCGGGAATCTTGATTGGGCGTGAATTCGCCGTGAGGGGACTTTTGATCGGGCCGCGACCGGCTGTCAAACCTTTGCAGCGGCCTCGAAAGCAAGACTGAACACCGAACCATGGCCGGGCGTGCTCTCGACAAACACCTGTCCACCCTGTTGTTCGACCATCGTGCGGACAAGGGCCAGGCCAAGTCCGGTGCCCTGCTGGGAGCGTGTTCGCACGCTGTCTACCTGCACGAAAGGCTCGAAGATGTCGTCAAGCTGGTCCTTCGGGATGCCGAACCCGGAATCGGCAACGCGTATGAAGATCCGCCCGTCCGGCTCCTCAACCGCATCGACGTGCACCGTGCTTTCGGCAGGGGAGAACTTGATGGCGTTGGAGAGCAGGTTCAGCATCACCTGACGCATTGCTTGGTCATCACAGATGATCTGCATCTGCTCGGGCGGTGTCGTGAACTCGATCGCGATACGGGCCTGCTCCGCCTGCCCACGGACGATCCGGACCGCGTTCTCGATGATCTCGCCGACGGGTATTTCCTCCATCTGGTAGGTGTGGGCACCTCTCTCCAGCTTCGCGAGATCAAGGATGGTGTTGATCATCTGCAGCAGGTGCATTCCGCCGAACGAAATGTCCTCCGCCGTCTGCAGGTACCTCTCGTCGCCGACGGGCCCCAGGGACTGGTTCCTGATCATGTCGGCGCCGCCGATGATGGCGTTCAGCGGTGTCCGCAGCTCGTGGCTCATGCTGGCCAGGAAATCCGAAGTGGCCTTGCTGGTCCTTTCCGCACGGGCACGATGGAAGGCGGATTCGTCTGCCGCGGCGCGGAGTGCCGCCTGTTGGCGCAGCCCCTGCTGCTCACGTGCCATGGTTGCGGCAACAAGACGATGGATGATGAGGGTGGTCGGGAACGCCGTGACGATGGGCATGACAATCGGCATCACCACGGATATCGGGTTGCCGAGGTAGTCTAGGCCGATGATTTCATAGGAGACCAGACAGGTCACAAATGTAACGACCGTGATCGCGACCGTCGCCAGCATCAAGCTCCTGACGGCACCGAAACGGGTCACGAGGTATCTGGCAAAGCGCCCGAAACCGTTATCGACGGCCTTGATGTCGCGGCGCTCTGCTTCTGTCAGTTCTGCAACAGGTTGTGTCACGGCAGCAGGAGCATTTCAGATGCTTCCGCCAGGGATACCGGTGCCGTGTCCAGCAGGCGGGCAGACGCGGCACGGTTGAATGCGCCATCCTCCGTCGAAAGCGGGTCCGATGGTTTCAGCCGGTGATCGATCACCATGCGCGCCAGCAGCAGGCGGCGGGCGTCTTCTCCACGGGACCCGAGCGTCGCCCCTTCCCAGGCCATCAGGGAGGCGGTCACGCTGTGATACAGCGCGCTGGAAACCCGCCGGGCCTGGGTCTCGTCACCCCGGCGTGCAACTTCGTCGGCCATGGCCGTGGCGCGGTCGAGGCAGTCGCCCGCCGCGTCGCGCAGCGCCGGGGGCAGGGCATTGCTGGCGGCAAGCCGCTCGCTGATGTCTGCCGCCAGGGCAGTGTGTGCCCCTACCTTCGCGACCGCACGGGTCAGGACATCGAGACCATTGATGTTGCTCGTCCCCTCCCAGAGCAGCCCGATCTGCGAGTCGCGTATCAGGCGCGGATTGACGAAGTCCTCGATGTATCCATTGCCGCCGCGCATCTCCATCGACGCGGTTGCCACCCCCGGATTGTCGCGACAGGCGCGGAACTTGTAGAGCGGCGTCACGATCCTGAGGCGGGTTTCCGCAGCCTTGTCCCCGGCCTTGGCCGCGTCCATCTGCTGGGCCGCGTAGGCATACATGCTCAGCGACTGCTCCGTCGGCACCATCATCTTCATCAGTTGCCGTTGCGCCAGCGGCATGTCGGCGACCTGCTGGCCGAAGGCCGTGCGGGACTCGGCGGCGACCAGAGCCTCGTTCAGGCACCGCCGCATGAGGGCGGCAGCCCGCACACCGTGGCTGAGACGGGAGAGGTTCACCTGCGCCATCATCTGGTGGATGCCATCCTCCACATCGCCGACCACCCAGGCCTGCGCGCCCTCCATGACGATCTCTCCCGATGCCATGGAATTGGTGCCCAGCTTGTCCTTAAGCCGCATGATCCGGTAGTTGTTACGGCTGCCGTCCGGCAAGGTCTTCGGCATCACGAACAGGCCAAGCCCGCGCGTTCCTGCGCCGCGCCCCTCCGGCCTGGCCAGCAGCAATGCCACATCCGCATCGGTGTTGCTGCAGAACCATTTCTCGCCATAGAGGCGCCATCCGCCGTCTTCCTGCCGCGCAATGGTCTCGACCAGACCGACGTCCGAACCACCGGCCTTCTCCGTCATGAACTGCGAACAGCGCAGCATGGTATCCGCGTCCTGTACGGCGATGCGGTCGGCAAAATTCTCCTGGATTGCGGCATCGCCGAACTTCAGCAGCATGGCCAGGCCGGTGTCTGTAAGGCTGACCGGACACATCAGGCCGAATTCTGCCTGCACGAACAGATAGGTGAAGGCGTACTTGGCGATTGCCGGAACGGTTTCCGGCCAGTCCAGCACGCCGGGCCTGTGACTCATCATGTGCAGGCCAAACTCCGTGAAGGCGACCCGTTCCATGTCACGATAGGCAGGATGATATTCGATCCATTCCTGGTCCCGACCGAACCGGTCGCGATAGTGCAGCCGGGGCGGGTGCCGTTCGGCGATATCGGCCAGTTCATCGAGCGAGCCGCCCGCGACCTCGCCGAGGCGCTGCCAGTGCGGCCACATGTGCTCCCGCAGGGAATCCGGGCAATAGATCTTCAGCAATGACTGGAGTGACCGGTCAATCTCGAAGAAATTCTGACCCCGTACGTCCCGTGCCAGTTTAGCAGCGCTGATGCTCGTATCGATAACTGGCGCATTCATCCTGTTTCGTCGCTCCCCAACATGTTCTCTCGTATCAAAGAATGCGACACAGGGGAGGTGTGCGCAACTGACTGGACATCGTGTGCGCATCTAGCTGTCCCGAAGGTGCACGTCCGCACCGTGACGGACATCGCATGGTGTCTCATTATGAAACGCGAAATCTTGATCATCGCTGATTTTGCTTGGTTTCTTCCTTGTGGGGGCACATTTGAGACTGGCACGGCTGTTGCGTCGCAGCATTCACGTGTTTTTCATCTGGTCGTGGCCCTCTGGTGGCACATGATCGCCAAGGTAGAGCGGAGGCCCTGATGGCCGACAAGGACATGATCACCGGTGAGATCGACGCGGCATTTTCCTATGCGACGGGGAAGAACGTTGATGCCAAGGACGGCAAGCTGAAGGTTCACCAGGCCGATGTTTCCTCCACGTCGGTAAGCAAGCTGCGCATTGAGGCTGCAGACGACAAGGATCCGCAGACGCTTGATTCCGGCGAGAAGATCAATTTCAGCTTCGTCAATGAGCGTGGCGAGACGGTCAGTGTGACCGACGCAAAGGTCGAACGTTCCACGAGTGCCGATGGTGCCGACGATACCGGGTTCCTGGCCGCCGTGGGTGAGACCGCAGACGGGGAAGAGATCGCCCTGCTGGTGGCCTTTGATGTAGAGAGCATTGAAGCGGGGCAGGCCTTCATTGCCAACGAGAAGGATGCCGAGAAGGCTGGCGAGGGCAAGGAATCCGTTTCCATTTCGTCACTTGGCGTGGAGGAGCCGGAGCCCGCCGCTGAAGAACCTGAACTCCGGGCTCCGAGCCGGGATCGCGGCAACAGGGTCGGACCCGTCGAGGAAGAGGCCGAGAAGGTTGATGACCAGAAGTTGAGCGGCAACTACGAGGATGATGACATCGAAGGTGCCGCCGGCAATGACGAGATCAAGGGTGAAAGCGGCAATGACACCCTTGAGGGTGCGGCTGGTGACGACACCCTGTTCGGCGCAAGCGGCGAGGACGAACTGTCCGGTGGCGATGGCGATGACCTGCTGGAAGGTGAATCCCAGGACGACACCCTGAGCGGTGACGCGGGCGCTGACACGCTGCTCGGTGCCAGTGGTGAGGACGCCATCGAGGGCGGCGAGGGCGATGACGTCGCTGATGGCGGGGCGCAGAATGACAAGCTGAGCGGCAATGCCGGTGACGACACACTGTTCGGGGATTCCGGCGATGACACCCTGGCGGGCGGTGAAGGCCAGGACGAACTCTATGGTGGTTCCGGCGATGACCTGTTCATCGCAGGCGAAGGCGGGGGTGTGATCTCTGGCGGATCCGGCAAGGACACTGTTGATTTCTCTGATGTGGATGGCGCGGTGTTCGACGCGGAAAGCAATACGGTTTCCGCAGGCGGCAACGTCTTCACGCTGGAAGATATCGAGGAAGTGCTCGGTGTGTCCCTCAAGGACGACAAGGACGACAAGGACGACAAGGACGACAAGGACGACAAGGACGACAAGGACGACAAGGACGACAAGGACGACAAGGACGACAAGGACGACAAGGACGACAAGGACGACAAGGACGACAAGGACGACAAGGATATGGTCAGCGGCCGGATCGATGCCACGTTCAGCTACGCGAGCGGCAAGAACATTGATGCAAAGGATGGCAAGGACGATTTCCACATTGCGGATGTGGACTCGGGCTCCGTCAGCAACCTGAAGATCGTCGCGGAGAATGACAAGGACCCGCAGACGCTGGATTCGAAGGAGAAGATCGACTTCAGCTTCACCGACGAGAACGGTGCTGTGATCGAAGTCTTTGACGCAAAGATCGGTGTTTCGAACAGCGAGAGCGGTGACGCCGATTCCGGCTACCTGACTGCGGTCGGCGAGACTGCCGATGGCACCGAGATCGCCTTGCTGCTGACATTTGAAATGGCGGAGATCAAGGCCGGTCAGCAATTTTTCACCGATGAGAAGGATGCGGAGAAGGGTGGTCTTGGCAAGGAGTCCGTATCGCTTTCCTCCCTCACCGTCGGCGGTGAGGAGACCGACGCTGGTACGGACGACAATCTGAACGGCGACCACCTGAACAATGCCATCAGCGGCGGTGCGGGCAACGACACCATCAACGGCCAGAGCGGCGATGACACGCTTTTCGGTGACGATGGCGACGACAGCCTGCTGGGGGGCAGCGGTACCGACGAGCTGGACGGTGGCGCAGGCAATGACACGCTGAACGGTCAGTCGCAGGACGACACGATTCGTGGCGGTGACGGCAATGACCAGATCCGCGGCGAGGATGGCGCGGACGTGATCGACGGCGGCACCGGTGGTGACACCATCAACGGCGGATCGCAGGACGATGTGATCGACGGCGGCGACGGCAACGACCAGATCCATGGCGAGGACGGCGCGGACACGATCAAAGGCGGTGCCGGCGACGACACCATCGACGGCGGCTCCCAGGCCGATGTGATCGACGGTGGCGACGGCGCCGATTCCATCGAGGCTGGCAGCGACAATGACACTGTCCGCGGCGGTGCCGGCAATGACGTCATCTCCGCCAGTTCGGGCGAGAACGTCCTGGACGGCGGTGCAGGCAATGACACCATCTCCGGCGGCTCCAGCGCCGACACCATCATCGGCGGCGAAGGCCGTGATGTGATGTCCGGCAGCCATGGCGATGACCTGTTCATCGCCGGTTCCGGCGGTGGCGAGATCTTCGGCGGCACCGGCAACGACACGGTGGATTTCTCCGGTGTCGATGGCGCGGTCTATGACGCGGAGGCCGGAACGGTCACCGTGGGCGAGAACGTGTTCCAGCTCACCGACGTGGAAACCGTGCTGGGTGTGACCGAGCCGGAACCGGAACCCGATCCGGAGCCCCTGTTCACCGAAGGCAACAACAACGTCGATTTTGATGCCATCGACACGTCGGACTTCCTGGAGGGCACGACGGATGCCGCGCTGGGCGGCGATGACACCGTGTCCCTGTCGGACCGCGAGGATGGCAATGTACGCATCTTTGCCGCTGGCGGCGGTAACGACCAGATCACCGGTCGCAGCCAGGACGACCATGTGCTCGGCGAAGCAGGCAATGACATCCTGATCGGCGGCGAGGGTGGTGACACCCTGGACGGCGGTGATGACGATGACACCCTGCGTGGTGATGCCGGGGCAGACAGTCTTGTCGGCGGTGCCGGTGCGGACCTGCTGCGTGGCGGTGCCGATGACGATGTTCTGGACGGCGGTGACGGCGACGACGAGGCACGCGGTGGCGATGGTGCCGACACCATGATCGGCGGCGCAGGCAACGACAACCTGCGCGGTGAACTCGGCAACGACACCGTCACCGGTGGTGATGGCGAGGACACGCTGTTCGGCTCGGGCGGCAACGATACCGTCACCGGCGGCCTTGGCGATGACCTGCTGCAGGGCAATTTCGATAATGACCTGCTGTTTGGTGGAGAAGGCAACGACACGCTCAACACAGGCGGCCAGAACGACACGGCCTTTGGTGGCGCCGGCAATGACAGTCTTCTCGGCCTGACCGGCCATGACAGCCTGGATGGCGGCGACGGTGACGACAGCCTGCGTGGCGACGTTCACGATGACACGCTGATCGGCGGTGCCGGTGCGGACAACCTGCGCGGCGGTACCGACAACGACCAGCTCTTCGGCGGTTCCGGAAACGACTTCGCTGATGGCGAGGAAGGTGATGACCTGGTCGATGGTGGTGCAGGCGACGACACGGTCCGTGGCGGTGACGGTGCCGATACGCTGGACGGCGGCGACGGCAATGACCGCCTGCGCGGCGGCACCGGCGACGACCGGATCACGGCAGGTATCGGTGATGACTTCGTCAATGCCGACCCGGGCAATGACTCGGTCGATGGTGGCGCGGGCAATGACACGATCTCCGGTCTTGGTGGTTCAGACACCATCACGGCAGGCGAGGGCGCTGATCTGGTTCGCGGTGGCCACCTGCACGATGTGATCTCCGGTGATGCGGGCGATGACACGCTGGAAGGCGAGACCGGTGATGACACCCTCGACGGCGGAGACGGCGCGGACGAACTGCGCGGCGGGTCCGGCAATGACCAGATCTTCGGCGGTCTTGGCGACGATTTCGTGCTGGCAGGCGAGGGCAATGACTTCGTCTCGGTTGGCGAAGGTGCTGACGAGGCCTTCGGCGAAGGCGGCAATGACACGCTGATCGGCGGTGTCGAGGCCGATACGCTGGTCGGCGGCGGCGGTGCGGACCTGATCGAAGGTGGCGCGGGCAGTGACTACATCGACGGCGGTATCAACAAGGATACCATCAACGCCGGTGACGGCGACGATGTGGTCTTTGCCAATTCCGACGATGACGTGGTTGACGCGGGTGCCGGCAATGACTTCGTCAACAGTGGCTCGGGCGCGGACAGTGTCATCGGCGGCGACGGCGACGACATGGTGTTCGGCAGCAGCGGGAAGGACACGCTGGACGGCGGCGCCGGGAATGACACGATCGGTGGCGGCACCAGCCGCGACCTCATCACCGGCGGTGCCGGCGATGATGAACTGCACGGCGACGGTGGCTTCGACACCCTGTTCGGTGACGACGGCTTCGACCGCATGCTGGGCGACAATGGCGACGATCAGCTGTTCGGTGGTCTGGGCGGCGACACGCTGGAAGGCGGCCAGGGCGATGACCTGCTGGATGGTGGCGAAGGCTTCGACACCTTCCTGTTCAGGGCGGGCAGCGACAGTTCATCGAACAACGACGTCATCAATGATGTCGATATCGGCAACCGGCTGATCCTGGAAGGTGCCGACGGCAGTGTCGGACTGGACGATGTCGATTTCATCGACAATGGCGACGGCAGCTGGACGGCGAAGTTCCCCGCCGGCGCCGGGTCGGTCACCTTCGACGAGACGGTCGTGACCCAGATCGACCTGTCGGACGGCCTGGGCGGCGTCAATGCCTCCATGCTCTACGACGCCGCGCAGGGCGCCTACGAAGTGTTCGATCAGGACAACAACCTGCTGTTCCTGATGTGATTTCGGTCTCAGCCGCCCACGGTCTGCACCAGTTCGTCGACTGTGGCGCGGAGGAGATCAAGGTCACCCGGCTCCGACAGCCGGTGATCGCCCGCCTTCACAAAGTGGATGCGCACGTCGGTCGACCGCAGCGCCTCCGCGATTCGCAGCGAATGCCGCCATGGCACGTCCGGGTCGGCCATGCCATGCAGCAGCCGCACGGGTACATCGACGCCGAGTGTGCCGTCATCCAGCAGATGACAGGCGCGCCCGTCCTCGATCAGTCTTCGCGTGATGACATAGCCTTCCGGATCATACTCGGAGGGAACGCGCACCAGTCCGTCCGCCATCAGGGTCTGCTGATTCGCCGTTCCCAGTTCCTCCCAAATCCAGGTCGTGAAGTCCGGGGCCGGTGCGATGCCGATCAGACCGGCAATGCGTTCCGGGCGTGCAAGCGCCAGGCGCAGCATGACCCATCCCCCCATGGAAGATCCGACAATGATCTGCGGTCCCGTTGTCAGTTCATCAAGAACCGCGGTGGCATCTTCCGTCCAGCGGCTGATGCAGCCCGAATCCGCGAAACTGCCGGAGCTCTCGCCATGTCCGAGATAGTCGAAACGCACGAACCCGAGACCGTTGGCCTGGCAATGCTCCTCCAGCGCCAGGGCCTTGGTGCCACCCATGTCGGACATGAAACCCCCGCAGAAGATGATGCCAGGTGTCTTTCCGGTGGTATGATGATAAGCGATGGTTTCTCCGTCGTGTCGCGACAGTTCTTTCGGCGCGTTCGGCACTCTCGTCTCCTAGCCCAGTGACTACATGACAAGCGAACCACCGATCCACGAACCGGGCAACCCGACACAGACCGGGCCTGCCGCCAGCCGCCCGCTGACCGTGCTGCAGGTGCTGCCCGCGCTGGTGACCGGGGGCGTGGAGCGTGGCACCGCCGACATGGTCACGGCCCTGTCCGTCGCGGGCCATCGGGCCATCGTTGCATCTTCCGGCGGGCACATGGTGCAGGAGGTGGAACGCGGCGGCGGCGAGCATGTGCTGCTGCCCATGCGATCCAAGAATCCGCTGGTGATGTGGCGCAATATCGGCCAACTCGCCCGCCTGATCGTGGCGGAGAAGGTCGATATCGTGCATGCGCGGTCACGCGCCCCGGCCTGGAGCGCGTTCTACGCCGCGCGCCGCACCGGGACACCTTTCGTGACCACGATTCACGGACCCTACAACGGCCAGAATGCCGCCAAGCGTGCCTACAACAGCGTGATGTTTCGCGGCGATCGCGTGATCGCGACGTCCGACTTCATCCGGGACTATCTGCGCCAGGTCGCGCCGGACCTGACCGACGACCGCATCCGGATGATTCCGCGCGGTGTCGATCTGGCCCAGTTCGATATTTCCACCGTCTCCGCGGCCCGGAAGATACAGCTCGCCGAGGCCTGGGCCGTGCCCGCAGGTGCGCCGGTCATCCTGGTGCCGGGACGGCTGGTCCGCTGGAAGGGCCAGCGTGTGATGATCGAAGCACTGGCATTGCTGCGCGATCAGGACTCGGTTGTCGTGTTCGCCGGGGGCGATGTCGGGCATGAAGCCTACAAGCTGGAACTCCGCCGCCTGGCACAGCGCCTGGGCGTTGAGGGGCGGGTGAGGTTCGTCGGCACCTGTCGCGACATGCCGGCTGCCTATGCTCTGGCCAGTGTCGTGGCGTCCACGTCGGTGGAGCCTGAGGCCTTTGGCCGTGTCGCGGTCGAATCACAGGCCATGGGACGTCCGACCGTGGTGACCGGCATCGGCGGCGCCATGGAGACGGTCGTGCCGGGGGAGACGGGCTGGTGGGTCGACCCCGACAATGCTGTCCAACTGGCGGAGGCCGTGGAGACCGCCGTCGCGCTGGATCAGGATGCGCGCGATGCGCTGGCAAGCCGCGCGGTGGCCCATATCGCGGCCAATTTCACCAAGACGCTGATGTGCGAGCGGACGATTTCCGTCTATCGGGAACTGACCGGCACGGCCTGAACCGGTCACCGGCTCAGGGCAGGGGCACCTGCGCCTCGCCGAATGCCTGTTTCTGACGCCTGGCCATACTGTCCACATCGAAGCCTTCGATCAGGTCATGGAACATCCGGTACCAGTTGATCTCCGACTTCAGGTGCAGGAAGACGCCGCCCAGCCCGATGGCCGCGCGGTCCATGAAGACGAACTCCCGCGGTGGCGTGACCCCGCCGCGTTCCTTCAGCTGCCGGTGCACCTTTTCCGCCACATCCTTGCCGTAGACGCCATCGTCGCCGAATTCCTGGATCCGCCGGGCGCGATCCTCCAGCAGCGGCGCATAGACGAAGGCCGCCCAGAGGTTCAGCGTCTCGATCACCTCCTTCGTCAGGCCACCGAAGCCCCAGCTTTCGTAGGCATGTACCGCCAGGGCCTCATCGCCGTCGCGCAGGGCGCAATAGAGGTCGATGACCCCCTGCACGAACTTCGGCTGGAACGTGCGGATGCAGCCATAGTCCAGCAGATTGATCGTCTGGTCGTCGCGCACCGTGTAGTTGCCCAGATGCGGATCACCGTGGATGACGCCGTAGTAATAGAAGGGCACGTACCAGGCCCTGAACATGTTCTGCGCAATGGCGTTGCGCACTTCCTGCGGCGCCTCGGCGAAGGTCATCAGGCGCTGTCCGTCCAGCCAGCTCATGGTCAGCAGACGGTCGGTCGACAGATCAGGTACGACGGTCGGCACATGGACCCCGTCCTCGCCCGACAGCATCTCCTGGTAGAGGCGCATGTGCCTGGCCTCCAGGCGATAGTCCAGTTCCTCCCGCAGGCGGTCCCCGATCTCCGTATGGATATTGCTGGTGTCGATGGAACTGTCGTAGCGCCGATAGATGGAGAAGATCAGTTTCAGCTGCCGCAGGTCCGCCTCCACGGCCGATGACATGTCCGGATACTGCAGTTTCACGGCAAGGTCGGCACCATCGTGTCCGGTGGCGCGGTGGACCTGCCCCAGGGACGCCGCCGCGCTGGCCTCGCGTTCGAAGCTGGCGAACTGCTTCTGCCAGCCCGGGCCGAGTTCGGTCATCATGCGCCGCTTGACGAAGGCCCAGCCCATCGCCGGTGCATCCGCCTGCAGTTGCGAGAGTTCCTGCGCGTATTCCTTCGGCAGAGCCTCCGGGATCGTTGACAGGATCTGCGCCACCTTCATCAGCGGACCCTTCAGTCCGCCAAGCGCGGCCCGCAGATCCTGGGCGTGGACATTGCGATCGATCTCCATGCCCAGATACCGCTCACCGGCCAGCTTGGCAGCCAGTCCGCCCACGGAACGACCGACGCGCGCATACCGCATCACCTGCCCGCCAATCGAATTCCGGTCGTTCGCCATCGCGCTTTCGCCCCATTCCGTTACGGGAACACAATACGCATATGGCGGGCCTGTGGTTCATGACCAAGGGGGCAGGACGTCAGGTCGCGGCTGCTGTGGCGCAATGCCCGGGTGCAGGCAGGTGCGGTGTCAGCCGCCTTCGCGTTCGCCCGCAACGGACAGGCCCATCTTCTTCAGCGCATCGACGGGTGCCTGGGGCAGGGCCAGGTTGGCGGCGCGCATCAGGACAATGCTGATGCGGCGATTGGAGTCGGCATAGGGGTCTTCCGGCATCAGGGGCTCCTGGTCAGCCTTGCCGGTGACCTGATCGATGCGGTGCACCGGAACGCCGACCGCGATCAGGGCGCGACGACTTGCGTTCGCCCGGTCAGCCGACAGTTCCCAGTTGCCGTAGCCGTTGGTGGACCGATAGGGCGTGGCGTCCGTGTGGCCGGTGATCTTGATCTTGTTCGGCAGGGTGGTGACGACGCCGGAAATCAGGCGCAGCAGTTCGGAGGCATGACCTTCCAGCGAGGAACTGCCCTTCGGGAACATGGACCGGCCGCCCTGGTCAACCAGCTGGATACGCAGCCCTTCATCGGTCATGTCGACCATCAGGTTCTCCGCCAGTTCCTTCAGCTCGGGGGGCGCCTGCTCGATGGCGTCCTCGATGGCGTCCATCGCCTCGTTGAAGTTTTCCTGCTCCCGCCGGGCCAGGGCCTCGGCAATGTCGTCCTCACCCGGCGTGCCCTTGCGCCCGCGCTCGGAGCCTGACACGGACTCGTCGTTGTTCGAGATGCCTTCCTCGTCCACCTCGTCGCCGGAGGGGTCGAACTTCTTCCCGTCCTCGTGGCTGTCCTTCTCGTCCTCGATGTCGCCGACGGAGACAACGACGGTGGGCAGGCCGTTGTCGGAGATGCGTGACCCTTCGCGGACCATGGTCTGGCCACCCAGCGCACCGCCCGAACCGGACGTGGACTGGGATGCGGCGGCAGGGGCGAAGTAGTCGGCGATGCCGTTCTTCTGTTCGTCGGTGGTCACGTTCAGCAGCCAGAGCAACAGGAAGAACGCCATCATGGCCGTCACGAAGTCGGCATAGGCCACTTTCCAGGCACCGCCATGATGACCGTGACCGCCCTTGACGATTTTCTTGATGATGATCGGTTGCGGATGTTCGGACATGGTCCCTGGCTGCTGTCAGGTGGAAGAGGTTGAGAGGGTCTCGGATCAGATCTTCGGCGCGTTCTCGACGGCTTCCTCGAGTTCGCTGAAGCTGGGGCGTTCGTGGCTGTAGAGCGTCTTGCGGGCAAACTCGACGGACACGGCCGGGGCGTAGCCATTCAGATAGGCCAGCATGCCGGCCTTCAGGCACTGGTAGTACTTGCCCTCGGCCTCCGCATAGTTCTCCAGGTTCTTGCCCATCGGGCCGACGAAGCCATAGGCGAGCAGGATGCCGAGGAAGGTACCCACAAGCGCCGCGCCGATCAGGCCGCCCAGCACCTCGGGCGGTTCGGAGATGCTGCTCATGGTCACGATGACGCCCAGCACGGCGGCAACGATGCCGAAGGCCGGAAGGCCGTCGCCCACTGTTGTCACGGCAGAGGCGATGGCGTGCTGTTCATGGTGATGGGTCTCGATATCCTCATCCATCAGCGCCTCCATCTCGTGTGCATTCTCCGTGCCCATGGTCATCAGGCGCAGGTAGTCGCACACGAATTCGACCGCGTGATGGTTCTTCATGAAGTTCGGAAAGGCGGAGAAGATGGAGCTCTTCTCCGGATCCTCGATATGTGCTTCCAGCGCCAGCATGCCCTTGGCCTTGGCCAGCTTGTAGATCGTGTACTGCATGGTCAGCAGTTCGACATAGGCTGCCTTGTTGTAGGGCTGTCCCTTCAGGATCTTCCCGATGGACTTGAACACGCCGAAGATCACGGTCTTGGGGTTGGAGATGATGAAACCACCAAACGCCGCCCCGCAGATGATCAGGACTTCCAGGGGCTGGACCAGCACGGCAAAGCTGCCGTGAGGCAGGTAGCCACCCAGAACCGAGCCAATAACCACCAGAACACCGATGATGAAGAACATTGAATCTACCGCCGCTTTTTTTGCACCGGCCCGCAGATTGCCGCCATTGCGGTTAAGATCACGTTAGCGAAGACAGCGTTGCGCATGGCCGCCGAGCGAATTATTCCGGCGGGGCAGGGTTTTCCGCGCGGATGCAATTGGTAAACTCCGTCCCTGTTCGATGAATCTGCTTATGGGTTGGGGAGCGCCATGACGGTAACGCCGCGCGAGATGCGTGATGCAATGGGGTGCTTTGCCACCGGGATCACGGTGATCACTGCTCTGGATGCGAAGGGTCGACCGGTTGGCCTGACGGTCAATTCCTTCAACTCGGTTTCCCTGGAGCCGCCGCTGGTCCTGTTCAGCCTCGACCGGCGTGCCAACTGTGCCGATGCCTTCGGCGCGGGGAAGCCGTTTGCCGTCAACGTTCTGGGCGTTGGTCAGCAGGCGGAATCAAACCACTTCGCCTCCAAGGCCGATGACAAGTTCGCCGACATTCCCTTCGAATGGCAGGCCGGCAACAATGGCTGTGCGATGCTGGACAGCGCCATTGCCAGCTTCGAGTGCGTCGCGGAGGCCACGCATGATGGTGGCGATCACATCATCATCATCGGTCGGGTAACGCATCTGAACCAGGCAGAGGGTGCTGCGCCACTGCTCTACTTCCAGGGCCGGTACGCGGAGATTGCGGGCTGAGGCTTGGCTCAGCTTTCCTCCACCTTCCGGCAGATGCGCCGCAGCGCCGTCCATTCCCGTGCGTCCAGGATCGGTCGGGTTCCCGTCGCCCTGGCCCGGATGTCGGCGGCGCGGTCCTCAGCTCCCGGGTGACTCTGCAGATAGGAGAGCAGACCCACGCCCCATCCGTCCCGTCCGGGGTCGCCGGCAGTCCGGTCGAAGAAGGCGATCATGCCATCAGCCCGGATGTCCAGGGCATTGAGCCGCTCCACCGCGAAACGATCTGCCTGACGTTCGGCGTCGCGTCCATAGGACTGGCTGGCGAGAAATTCTGCCAACTGTCCGCCGGTACCGCCGACATTGCCTGGCGCAATGATGGAGAATATGGCGGCGAGGGCGCTGTCGCGGATCACCTGTTCCACACCATGGCGGTAGGCCACGTGGCCGATCTCGTGCGCCAGGACGCCGGCGATCTCCTCCGGTGACTGCGCATTCCTGATCAGCCCCTCGAACAGGATGATCTGGCCGCCGGGCAGGGCGAAGGCATTCACCAGCCCGTCCGGAACGACCCGGACGTGCGGTTTGGGGTCAAGATCCAGCCCTGCCAGCAAGTCATCCGTCATGCGCTGCAAGACCTCCAGTCCCTCTGGACTGACGCAGGACCGGCGGACTTCGGGCAGGATCAGCGCGATGCTCCTCTCCGCCTCCCGACCGAACTCCCGTTCTGTGGAGACCGGAACCAGGGAGGCGAGCACGCCGACGAGCAGCGGCAATGCGGTCAGGATCACCAGCACGCCGACACAGACCCCTGCCGTGCCGATGGCCAGCCGCTTCAGGTCGCGTCGGATGCCGCCGCGGCGATTGCCGAACACCTGCGGCAGGGTCTCGTGCAGCCTGGCCACCGCACCATCTTCCGTGACCAGCAGCCGGGCGTTCGGCATGCTGGCGTGGCGCAGCCGCAGGCGGGTGCCGCCGTCCGTCAGGTCGATCAGCTCCAGTTCGTCTGCTGACCAGAAACAGGGCATGCCCGCCACCTGGAAGGTCAGTCCGGCGTGGGAGATGCCGATCTCCACCGCCTGCTCCCGCGCCGAGACGCCGTCCAGATAGATTGCCGGGAAACTCATGCTCTCACGCTACTTCGAACCTGCTCAGATACCATCCATTCCCAGTACCGCATCCAGTCCGCTGCCCGCACCCCTGTCCGCATCTGCGACCTGGACGATATTCTCGATATCCATCGAACCGACGATGGTCGTGGTCTCGAAGACATACTCGACGGTCGGGTATTCGACGAAATAGAGGTACGCCGAATAGGAGATCGGACCGATGATGACCATGAAAAGCATGTACGGGATGGCAAACAGCACGAGCTGTCCGACGTCGAACGCCCCCTCCTGTCCTGGCATTGGCAAGGAGCCACCGGCGAACATGATGCTGAAGATCACGAAGAAAATGCCGTAGACGATCAGTCCGGCGAAGAGCCCGCCGAAGAAGTAGATGCTGACGAACCGGATCGGGCGGATATCTGAGGAGAAGCCGAGAGAGCCGAGCCGGGTCTGGCGCAGCATGTACTGGGTCGTGAACCCGCGCCACCATGCCAGTGCGAGTCCGCCCGTCAGCGGCATCAGCAGCCAGCAGAGTACCCAGCGACCGAAGATGTCGCCCACCCAGCCGTGGTAGGTGAACCGTTCACTGCCCAGCGACATGTTGCTCACCAGATAGCGCTGGATCGTGATTGTCACCCAGGGAAGGGCGAGGCCGAGTGTGACCACGGTCGCCAGCAGCGGCACGATGATCCGGCCGAGATAGCCCCCAGTGGAACCGCTGAGGCTGCAATGGATACCGCGCCAGCTTGTACGGCGGATCATGTAGCGATGGCGCCGGTAGATCGCGATGACACCCAGGATGCCCAGCAGTGGATAAAGCGTCAGCAGCCATGCAAAGGGCGCGAACTGCGGGCCCGCGATCGCGAGGATCGCGAACTGGATGATCCAGAACGCCAGCGCCAGTGCCACGCCGACGATCAGGAATCCCAGGAACAGCTCCATGCCCCGGCCGCTGTATTCCAGGCGGCTGCCGCCCTGGGAGAGGTGCCCCCAGATGAAGCGTCGCACATTGGTCCGCGCCCAGAACCAGTATACGCCGAAGGTGGCGACCATCATCAGCATCTGGCGCAGGACCAGTTTCCGGAACTGCGTCCGGGTCGCGGAGAATTTCAGTTCCAGGCTGTTGCCTGTCCCGCCCCCGTCCGCTTCAACCGGGGCGACCTGAGGTGCCGATGGCTCCTGCGGTGGCACCGGTTCGGGCCAGCCCCGCCTGTCATCCTCGTTCATGTCGTCCCTGCCATGCTGTAGTTGTATTTCCTTGCCTGGGACACGTTATGTGTGGGGGGCGGAACTGGCAATTGTCTTGTCCGACGTCTGGCGCCATGCCCTGGCCGGGCGTAAGTTCTGCGCACGACACTTGCAGGAGCTGGCAATGAACGAGATGAATTCGCGACAGGGGCGGAACGAGCCGTCCTCCATGTTCTTCTGGCCGACAGAGGATCGCCCCATTGCCCGACGCGGCGAAGGCATCTTCATCTGGGACGACGAGGGGCGTCGCTACGTTGATGCCAGTTGCGGCCCGCAGACCACCAATGTCGGCCACGGCAACCAGTATGTGATCGATGCCCTGAAGGCGCAGATGGACGACATCTGCTACGCCTTTCGCTCGCATTTCAAGAATGGCCCGGCGGAGCGGCTGGCGGACCGGCTGGCCACGCTGGGCGCGCCGAAAGGCCTGACGCGGGCCTTCTTCTGCTCCGGCGGCTCGGAGGCCGTGGAAGGTGCGATCAAGCTGGCCCGGCAGGTCGCCGTGGCACGCGGGGAGGGGACGCGGCACAAGATCATTTCCCGCATTCCGTCCTATCACGGCTCCACCCTCGGGGCGCTGTCGCTGACCGGTGACCCGGACATGTTCGCTCCCTTCGCGCCGATGATGCCGAACCAGCCGAAGATCCGCGCGCCCTTCGTGGTCGAGCGGGCGGAGGGTGTCTCGGAGGATGAGGCCGCGCTGGCCTTCGCCGACGAACTGGAAACGGAGATCATCAATCAGGGGCCATCGACGGTGCTGGCGTTCATCGTCGAACCGGTTGGTGGCGCGGCCACGGGCGCCCTGACGCCGCCGGATGTCTATTACCAGCGCATCCGCGACATCTGCGACCGGCATGGCCTGCTGCTGATCTATGATGAGGTCATGTGCGGGTCCGGGCGCACCGGCAAGTATCTCGCGGCGGAGCACTGGCCCGCCAACCCGGACATTGTCGCCATGGCAAAGGGGCTGGCCGCCGGTTACGTGCCGCTGGGGGCCGTCATGGCGCGCGGTGACCTGGTGACCCTGGTGGAGGATTCGGGCGGCTTTGCCCATGGCCACACCTATTCAGCCGGCCCGCTGGCCTGCGCGGCCGGTCTGGCTGTGCTGGACGTGCTGATGGACAACGACCTGATCGCCAACGCGGCGGCCATGGGGACGGTTCTGAAGGCCCGGCTGGAGGGGCTGGTGGAACGGTTCCCCTTCATCGGCGAAGTGCGGGGCAAGGGGCTGATGCTCGGCTTCGACGTCATGGCGGACAGGAACAGGCGCATTCCCTTCGCGCCGGAACTCGGTGCCGGCAGTGCCATTGCCCAGGCATGCTACGACCGGGGGCTGATCATCTATTCCCGGCGTATGCTCGGCGGACTGCGGGGTGACCATTTCCTGGTGACGCCGCCGCTGAACGTGACGGAGGGAGAGATCGACATGATCATGGAACTGCTGACGCAGGCGCTGGACGACTTCGCCCCCAGGGCGCGGGAGGCCATGGCATGAGCACCGGTGTCGCGGATCAGGTCATCCTGATCACGGGCGCAGCCAGCGGCATCGGCAAGGCGCTGGTGGAGGGCTTTCTGGCCGATGGCGCCAGCGTGATGGCGGTTGACGTGGATGAGGCCGGGCTGGCGACGCTGAAGGGCGACAGGCTGCTGGCCCATGTCGCCGATGTTTCGGACGCGGAAGCCGTTGCCAACATGATCGGGCTCGCCGTGAGCCACTTCGGGCGACTGGATGTGCTGTTCAACAATGCCGGCATCGGCGTTCGCGCGCCGCTGGTCGATCATGCCCCGGCGGACTTCGAACGGCTGATCCGGGTGAATCTCGTCGGTCCCTTCCTGGCCATGCAGGTGGCCATGCCGCTGATGCAGCAGCAGGGCGGCGGGCACATCATCAACACGCTGTCGCGGGCCGGTGAGGCGGGGGGCAAGGGCTTCGGTGCCTATGGGGCCTCCAAGGCCGGGCTCTATACCCTGATGCGGACGGCGGCGCGGGAGATGCTGGGGACCGGCGTGCGGATCAATGGTCTGATCCCGGGTCCGACCCGATCGGGCATGAACCCGAAGGCACCGCAGGATCCGGCGGATGTCTATCCGACGGCGCGCTGGATGGTCGAGACCGGTGCCGGAGACCAGACCGGCCGGGTCTTCTGGAACCGGCAGGAATATCTGATGTTCGACGAAGGCAATGTGACCTTCAAGCGGGAGATTGCCTGATGGATGATGTGCAACGGATGCTGATCGAGCGGGCCTGTGAAAGGCTTCAGGTGGAATACTGTCACCTCGTCGATCACGGTACGGCGGCCAGGATCGCGGACCTGTTCACGGATGATGGCGTGTGGGCGGCGGGCAGGCGGGCCTTCGAAGGGATCGATGCGATCCGCGACAGCTTCCAGAAGCGCCAGGACAATCAGGATCGCCGATCCCGTCACGTCTGCTCCAACGCGCTGATCGACGTGCAGGACGCGGACAATGCAACGGGGACGGTCTATCTGATCCTCTACCGCCACGATGATCCGGAGAACGCGCGGACCCGACCGGCGTCCCTGCCGGAAATGGTCGGTGCCTACCGGGACACCTTCCGTCGGACGGAGGCTGGCTGGCGGTTCAGCCGTCGCGAAGTGGTCATCGACTTCGCGCCCTGATCACTCGGCCACGACCGCATTCTCCGGCAACAGCCCTTTCGGATAGAGCAGCCAGAGATCCAGCGGGCGGTTCATGCTGCCCGCCAGGCGGGCTGCCTCATCGCCCGGCCCAAGGAACAGGTCGGCGCGGCGCGGTCCCCGGATCGCGCCGCCGGTATCCTCGGCCAGCGTCAGGCGATGGATCTCCGGGTCGGATCCCTGCGCCTCTGTGGCCACGAACATCGGCAACCCGAGCGTCCAGACACGCCGGTCCACGGCTATCGAGCGGCCCGGTGTCAGTTGGGTTCCGGCGGCGCCTATTGCACCGGTGACACCCTTCCGCTCCTGAAAGAAGACGTAGGACGGGTTGAGGTCCATGATCGCCTCCGCCTCCACCGGATTGGCGGCCAGCCACTGCCGGATCGCCTGCATCGACATGTCCGCCCGCGCGATCGCACCACTGGCGATCAGGTCACGACCGATGGCGCGATAGGGGTGACCGTTCTGTGCGGCGTAGCCCACATAGGCGATCTCACCGCCGGGCAGGGCAATGCGGCCGGATCCCTGGATCTGCAGGAAGAAGAGGTCGACCGGGTCGGCGAGCCAGAAGATCGGATCGACCGTGTCGGCCAGCGCGCCGCTGCGGATTGCCGATCTGTCGGCATAGGGCACCAGCTTCTGTCCCTCCAGCCGACCGGCGATACGGGTCCCCTTCAGGTCAGGACGGAAGGATGCCAGGTCCACATCGATCAGATCGTCCGGACGTGGCAGCAGCGGAACCTGGAAACCGGCCTCTGCCTGTCGTCTCCCCTCGTAGGTAGGCTCGAAGTAACCGGTCAGCAGACCCGGCCCCTCTGCCTGCAGCGCCCAGACATCGAACCGGGCCTCGATGAAGCCCCGGTCCAGCCCGGTATTGTCTTTCAGATCGGTGCAGACCTGCCGCATGGCGTCAGCCAGTTCGCCCCTGCGCCATTTCCAGCGGGCGCACTGGCGCAGCAGGGAAGGCGCGATCGCCGAAACGTCATCGGCTTTCCAGCCGGGCAGGTCGTCGAACGTCGCCGGGGTCAACGCATGACTCGCGTCGGGAATCTTCGGTGGCTGGGGCACCATCAGCACCACGCCAACGAACAGCGCGACCGCGATCAGGATCAGCGCTGCCGCCGCCAGCCGTGTGCCTTCGATTCTCATCCGGCTGGCAGCACCGGTGCCGGATCGTTCAGATTGATGATGCGGTCGCTGTCCAGGAAGGAGAGGTTGGCCGCCCGCAGTTTCTCCGCCTCCTCATCGAACAGGAACGGCAGCAGGGCATAGCGGGTGCCGCGTGTGACCGGCATGGCCTCATGCAGCACACCACAGCCGAACACCACCGCACCGCCTGTCGGCGCGCGATAGCGGTGATCGACATATTCCGGGAACCGCAGGTCGCCGCCGTCGTATTCCTCCGCATTCAGATTGATCGTGACCGCGAAGCGACGATGCGCCGTGCCCTTGGTCGTGTTGTCGCGATGGGCGCGGAAGAAACCGCCCGATTTCTCGTCGTAGCAGGCGACCAGATAGCGTTCCAGACGGGTGGCGTTGAAGTTGAAGGCCCGGAAGATCAGCGGGCAGAGGCGACGGTTGATCGCGTCACGCACCTCCGCACGCAGGGCCTGATCCTCGATCAGGCAGTCCTGTCGACGCTTGAAACGGCTGTCCATGATGCCGACGGTGCGTCCGTCGACCTCACGCATGAAGCCGCTCTCGGAACCGCCCGTGCTCTCGAAGTAATTGATCAGCCGCCGACAGAATTCCGGCGGGATGACATTGGGCACCACCAGCACAGGTGCCTGCCGCTCGATGGTGACCGGCGGTTCACGGGGCGGAATGTGGTCCAGCATGTCGTGCAGGCGCTGCGCCAGCGAGTCCAGCGGGGCGAGGGGCTGGAAGCCGACGATGCGGACACTCTCGTCAATGACATAGGCACCGTTCAGCAGACTCGGCGGCGTTTCCCCCTGCCGGGGCTTCACCATGCGGAACCGTCGGGCAATGGCACCATCGACATCGCGGAACAGCGTGATCGGCAGGTTGGTGCCATCCTGGTCAGCCGCGACCGACGCATCAGGCCCCGGCACCACGCCGAAGACATGCACACCCTTGGAGCGCAGTGACGGCAGTGCGGCAGCCAGAACCCTGCGTGCCTGAATGCGTTCCGGCCCGTTCAGGAACACGAGCACCGCGCGGTGTCCGCCGATGGTATTGAAATGAAATGCCGGGTTCACAGTTGACGGCGCGGTGAAATCCGGGGCGGGATCACCAGGATGAAGACGCGCTGAAGGCGCCGCCAATGTATCCATGATCAGTGCGCGGAGCGGGTCGCGATCAGTTCCCAGTTCGGGTCACGGGAACGCGTGTCGCGGGCAAAGGTCCAGATCTCGGTCAGCGTGTTCACGTCATTCGGATCACCTGCGATGACGCGTCCTTCCGAATCCTTTGTGGCCGAGATCATGCTCGAAACGAACTTCACGGTCACTTCCGCGACCTTGCTATCGGTCAGTTCCGCCTCGACGATCTCCGCCTGCTTGATGCCGACCAGCGTGGTTTCCTGCGTCTGTTTCGCGGCCTCACGCGCATCGATGGCTGCGGAGAAGCTGCCGAAGACCTTCTCGGCCAGCAGCGGCCTCAGCGTATCCCTGTCCCCGGCGGCGAAGGCATTCACGATCATCTCGTAGGCGCCGCGTGCGCCGTCGGCGAATGTGCGGCGGTCGAAGTTCGGGTCCGCCTTGCGGATCGCGTACAGGCCCTGCTCCAGCGGTGAGGCGTCCTCGGCCGGTGGCATGTCATCCTCCGGCCTGTCGTCGCGCCTTACGCCGTCGCGGGCCGGCAGATCGATGATGTTGTCACCGCGCTCGTCAGATGCCTCGGACGGCTTCGTGCCCAGGCCCCCGAGACGCGTCCGCGGGTGCTCCTGCTCATGCCCCGTGCGGCGGCCAAGCGTGTTCCGCAGCCGCAGAATCAGGAATGCTGCGATCATGCCGAAGATTACAATCTCGAAAATCGGGAATCCGTTACCCATATTCCACTCACTGGCGCGTGCGCCGGGGGTTGATGATTGCCCTCGCTTGCGGGCTTCACTGCAACCAACATAGGCCGCGGACACCGCGCGAACAAGCCATGCCCCTGCTATTCCTGCTTCTCTTCATTGCAATGCCGATCATCGAGATCGCGGTCTTCATCCAGGCCGGTGACGTGATCGGCCTCTGGCCCACGCTGGCTATCGTCATCGTCACCGGTGTCGCGGGGACAATCCTGCTGCGTACACAAGGATATGGCGTCGTCGGGCGCATCCGCGCGCGCATGGAGGAGGGACAGCCGCCACTCTTCGAGATGTTCGAAGGCCTGTGCATCTTCGCTGCGGGACTGCTGCTGCTGACGCCGGGTTTCGTGACTGACAGCATCGGATTCCTGCTGTTCCTGCCCCCGCTGCGGCGACTTATCGCGGTCTCCATCGCCAGTCGGGTGAAGGTGCATGTCCGCGCCAGCGCGGCGCAGGGACCGCACAGCGGACCCCGCCGCGGTCCCGATGGCAGCGGGCCGGTCATCGACGGCGAATATGAAACGGTCGATCCCGACCGCGAGAAACTGCGTTAGGCGGTCAGACGACCCGTTTCTCGCGCAGGGCGGCGATCACGTCGGCGCCATAGCCCAGGTCGGCCAGGATCTGATCGGTATGCTCGCCCAGCATCGGTGCACGGTGGCGGATACCGCCGGGCGTGCTGCTCAGGTTGATCGGCGCGGAGGCGATCGGGGCAGGGGCGGGAACATCCGGGTACTCGACGCCCTGCAGGAAGCCCATGGCCTGGATATGCGGGTCGTCCAGCGCCTGCTGCGGTGAATGCATCGGACCGGCGGGAACGGAGGCGGCGGCGTAGTCGGCCAGCACATCCACGGTCTTGCGCCCCTTCGCATGTTCACGCGCGATTTCCGAGAGGATCTCGCCATTGTCGCCGCGGTCGAGGTCGCTGGTGAAGCGCGGGTCATCCTTCAGTTCCGGGCGACCGACCATGTCGGCCCAGCGTTCGAACAGCGGCCGGCCCACCACCTGCACGATGATCCAGCCATCGCCGGTCTGGATGATGTCGGTCGGGCCTGCGGTCTGGCCTCGGTTCAGGGTGGGCTTGCGGTTGATGCCGGTCAGGGCCTGTTCGATCAGCGCCGCATTGCCGATGGTGAGCGCGGAACGCACCAGCGCCCCCTCCACCATCTGGCCCTCACCGGTCTTGTCGCGGTGCATCAGGGCCACCAGCGTGCCGATGGCGGACATCATGGCGGTGGTGAAATCGACGAAGGGGGCAGCGAACTTCACCGGCTGATCCTCGGACCCCGACATGTAGGTGCTGCCCGACATGACTTGGCCGATGCCGTCGAAGCCGACCCGGTCGCTGTAGGGACCGCCGTGGCCATAGGCGGAGACGGTGGTCAGGATGATGTCCTTCTTGATCTTGCGCAGGCTTTCCAGGTCCAGACCCATGGCCAGCAGGCCCTGCGGCGGCAGGTTGGCCACCACCACATCGGCGGTCTCCACCAGCTTCGCCACGATCTCCCGACCTTCCGGCTTCATCGGATTCAGCGTCATGCCGCGCTTGTTGCGGTTGACCTGCATGAACAGGGCGCCGACGCCGCCGTCACCGTTCACGGGGGTGGTGTAGCGATCCTCCGATCCCGCGACCTTCTCGATACGGATCACGTCGGCACCGAACTCGGCCAGCAGGGTGGCGCAATAGGGTCCGGCGATATAGCGCCCGAAATCCAGCACCCGGTAACCGCTCAACACACCACTCATCTTGCATTCCTCCCCAGGATCGCGGCGCCGCAGCGCGCACTTATCGTCGTTCTATGCTCATCTTCATACCGAAGCGCGGACGCAACGTCACGATGCCCTGTGGCATGACAGGGTGGCCCTGCTTCAGACGCAGGCGATAGCGCCGGGCGATCATGGCCAGCGCCAGCCGTCCCTCCGTCTGCGCGAACCCGGACCCGATGCAGATGCGCGGGCCGCCGCCGAACGGGAAATAGGCGTGCTTGTGGCGGGCATGAACCTTCTCGTCGGCGAACCGGTCCGGGTTGAAGATTTCCGGGTCCGGCCAGAGCCGGGGATTGCGGTGCGTGATGTAGGGGCTGACCGTCACATAGGCCCCCCTCGGCACCAGCAGTCCGTCGCCACCTTCTCCATCCAATCTGTCAGCTTTCTCCGCGAAGCGACTGATTGAAAAGGCCGGTGGATAGAGCCGCAACGTCTCGTCAAAGATCATGCGGGTACGTTGCAGCGGGTGCAGGTCATCGAATCCGGGACGCCGTTCCCCGAGCATCCGTGTCACTTCCCGGTGCAGCAGGGCATCCTCGTCCGGGTGCTGGTCCAGCAGGTAGAACACCCAGGTCAGGGCCTGCGCCGTCGTCTCGTGACCGGCGGCGAACAGGGTGACGACCTCATCGCGCAACTGCGCATCGGTCATGCCCTCGCCGGTTTCCGGGTCGCGCGCGTCCAGCAGCATCTGCAGCAGATCCTCCCCCGGTTCCGCAGCGCTGCGGCGGGTCTCGATCAGGTCGAGGATCATGCGGTCCAGGGTGGCCAGTGCCCGCTTTGCCTCCGGGTCTCGGATGCGCGGCAACCATTCGGGCAGGCCCAGCATCTCGATCACCGGCGTCCGACCGAAGCTGCTGATCAGGGTCGCGACGGCCTTGCCCAGTTCATCGATGGAGGTTCCGAGATCGCGGGAAAACAGGGTCCGCGCCACGATCTCCATGGTCAGGCGCATCATCTCCTGCGCGATGTCCACATGGCGACCGGTGTCGGCAATGGCGTCCCAGCGTTCGATCAGCCCCTCGGTACATTCGGCCATGATGTCGGCCAGGACCCGCAGACGCCTGTAATGGAAGGCCGGAGCGGCGATGCGGCGCTGCCTGCGCCAGAAGGTGCCTTCCGACGTCAGCAGGCCGTTGCCGAGGGCAGGGCCCAGGATACGGCGGTTCAGACGACCCTTGGTGTAGATGTCGGGCTTCTCCACCAGGATCTCGTGGATCCAGTCCGGGCGGTTCACCAGGATGAACGGCTGGAACCCGATGCGGCGGAAGGTGCAGTCCTTGTCGAAGACGTAGGGCGGATAGACCTCGATGATGTTGTCGCGGATGGTCCGGATGGTCTCCACCACGCTCAGCCGCCGGTCCTTGCCCGGATGGCGCTGGCGCGGGCGGTTGCTCAGGTCCACCGCATCGATCATCGGCGTCTTTCGTCCTCACTGGCGAAGGGGTTCTTCGACTTGCGCAGCATAATCCGGATCGGCACGCCGTGCAGCCCGAACGTGTCCCGCAGGCCATTGACCAGATAGCGCTCGTAGGCCGAGGGCAACTGACCACCGGAGGACGTGAACAGGCTGAAGGTCGGCGGACGCGCCTTGACCTGGGTCATGTAGCGGATGCGGAACCGGCGTCCGTCCACCAGCGGCGGCGGATGTTTCCGGGTCATTTCCTCGATCCAGCGGTTCAGACGCGCCGTGCTGACACGCAGGTTCCAGGCCTTCTCCGCCTTCAGGACTGTCGGCAGCAGCTTGTCCACGCCGCGCCCCTTCAGGGCCGAGAAAGTGACGATCGGGACGCCCTTGATCTGGGCAAGCTGGGTTTCCAGCTTGTAGCGGATCTCCGTCATGGTCTCGGCGCCGTCTTCCACCAGGTCCCACTTGTTGACGCCGATGACGAGGCCGCGGCCCTCTTCCTCCGTCTGCCGCGCGATCACCAGATCCTGCCGTTCCAGCGGCTGTGTGGCATCGATCAGCAGGACAACGATCTCCGCGAACTGCACCGCGCGCAGGCCATCGGCAACCGCGAGCTTTTCCAGCTTCTGGTTCACCCGGGCGCGGCGGCGCATTCCGGCGGTGTCATAGAGACGGATGGTGCGCCCTTCATGTTCCCAGTCGACGGAGATGGAATCGCGCGTGATGCCGGCCTCCGGCCCCGTGAGCAGCCGTTCCTGGCCGATGATCCGGTTGATCAGGGTGGACTTGCCCGCGTTCGGGCGACCGACAATGGCCAGCATCAGCGGCTTGTTGTCAGGGTCGTCCTCGACCGTCTCCCCGTCGTCGTCCGGGGCGAAGGGCAGCAGCGCGTCATGCAGATCGACCATGCCTTCGCCATGCTCGGCCGAGATGGCGACCGGGTCACCCAGACCCATGCCGAAGGCGTCATAGATGCCGCCTTCGCCCGCGCGGCCCTCGCACTTGTTGGCGACGACGATGACCGGCACCTCGCTGCGGCGCAGCCAGTCGCCGAAGTGCTGGTCCACCGGGGTCACCCCGGCGCGCGCATC
The DNA here is from genome assembly GCA_016865035.1 of Kordiimonadales bacterium IMCC3096. GTDB lineage: Bacteria > Pseudomonadota > Alphaproteobacteria > Minwuiales > Minwuiaceae > Minwuia. Next base: position 82,996 of record CP018227.1, on the reverse strand, counting down.
GATGACAAAAAGCGCGACATCCGCCTCCGCCAGGGCCAGCTCGGTCTGCTGGCGCATGCGCGCCTCCAGACTGTTGTCGAAGACATCCTCCAGACCGGCGGTATCGATCACCCGGAATTCCAGCCGGGCGATATGGCCCAGGCCCTCCCGGCGGTCGCGGGTGACACCCGGCAGGTCATCGACAAGCGCCAGTCGCTTGCCCACCAGACGGTTGAACAGCGTGGACTTGCCGACGTTGGGTCGGCCGATGATGGCAACAGTGAAACTCATGAGTCAGGCCGTTCTATCGATAGGCGACGAGATCGCCGCCATCCGTGACTATGTACAGCGTTTCCCCCGCCACGACGGGTGCCACCGAAATACTGTCGGAGAACTTGATGCTTCCGAGGGCAGAACCGTCATAGGGGGACATGGACCAGACGGCGCCATTGCTGCCCGCCACGATCAGGCGATCACCGGCCAGAACCGGGCCGACCCAGGTGATGCGCCCGCGCTTGTCCTCCACATCGGTGAACTTCGGCATCTGGGTGACCCAGCGGATGCCGCCATCCAGCGTCGAGAGCGCCACGAGCTCGGCCTCGTTGGTGACGATGAACAGGAAGCCACCTGCGATCCAGGGGGTCTCGCTGCCGGCCATGTCCTGATCCCAAAGGCGATTGCCCTGACGCAGATCATAGGCAGCCAGATAGCCGCCATGGCTGATCGCATAGACCTTGCCGTCGTCGATGATCGGCTGACCGTCCAGGTCGTTGATCGAGCCGAGCGGGGTGATGCGCCGGGCGCGGACAAGCTGGTCCGACCAGAGGGCCTGCCCGGTATCAGCACGCAGCGTGTAGAGCTCGCCGGACGAATAGGGCGCCAGCACGAACGGGCCCTGCGCCGAAGGGGCAGGGGCACCGATCAGCTCCGCCGCCTCGATGATGCCCTGGTGCTGCCAGAGCTCGGAGCCATCCTCGATGCTCAGCGCGAACAGCCGGTTCTCGGAGGCGAGCAGGAATATCCGGCCATTGCTGATGGTCGGTGCGCCGCGTACCGGGCCGTCGACCTTGCCGCGCCAGTAGTAGCGGCCTGTCGCAAGCTCCATGGCGTAGATATCGCCATAGGCGGTTGCCACGACAAGGCGACCCTCGCCAATGGCCATGCCGCCGCCGATCTCCCCCAGGTCCTCGCCCCGACGTGCCAGACCGACACGCCAGATGCGTTCCCCGGTGCGGGCATTGAACGCGGTGATCTTGGCCTCGGAGTCCATCGTGTAGACGCGGCCACCCGCAACCAGCGCGCGGGAGACGATCTGCTCCTCACCATCCGCGCCCGCACCGATGTCAGCGCTCCAGACACGCTGCAGCGACGGACCAAGTGCGACATGCTGCATGGCGGCGTTTGATGTTCCGGCGGACTGGGGCCATTCCGCATTGACGAAGGGGGCAGGCAGGATGACTTCCAGATCCTGCACACGCTGCTCCGGCTCCAGCTTGGATTCCAGCGCCAGGATCGAGATCCGTTCGCCGGGCAACCGGGGTTCTTCCGACGTGAACCAGCCACTGACCGTATCGCAACCGGAAAGGGTCAGCGCCAGCGCACCCGCCGCAGCCAGTCGGATGAAGGGGTGACGGGCAAGCATGTCACTCGGCCCCGAGCGCCCGCAGGAACTGTTCGGCGCGGGCCTTGACGCCGGCAGTTGATGTGGCGTCCTGGGTCAGATCCTTCAGGGTGGCGATCGCACCGGCCCTGTCCCCCGCAGTCAGTTGCGCGGCGGCCTGGACCTCGCGGGCCATGCCGCGGAAGGGGCCTGATCCATCAATGACCGGCTGCAGTCGTTCGGTCGCCGCATCGGCACCATCGGTCTTCAGCGCCAGCATCGCCGCCTTGATCGCGGCCAGATCCCGCTGTTCGGCGGGCAGGTCGTCATCGCGACGGATGCGGTCGAAAGCCGACAGGGCTGCGGCGTCATCTCCGGCTGCGGCACGCGCGGCAGCGGCCTGCTGGCCGGCAAGGGCGCGATAGCCGTCCGATCCCTCCGCGACCAGAGCCTCGAAGATCTCTGCCGCCTCAGCAGGTTTGTCGCTTTCGAGCAGGATCATCGCCTCTTCGAACCGGGCACCCTGCGCCTGCTGTTCGGCGGCGGTATATTCGCGCCAGCCGACGATTGCGGCGGTGGCCGCGATCACCAGCACAACGGCGGCGATCGCATAGGGGCCATAGCGGCGCGCCATCTCTGTTGCACGGTCGCGGCGGACATCTTCGTCCACCTCACGGAAAATCAGATCGTCGCTCAACGCTGCCGCCTGCTGTTACCTTGGGATCAGAACAAGCGCACTAGATAGCGACTGCCCGGATGCTATGCAAACGGCGTGAGCAGCCATGCCCGCTTTTTCGCAGGCGTGCGGGCCGGATCGGCCGTTCAGTGGCCCTCCGCGAGCAGGCTGCGTGCGATCCGGGCAACATCTTCCGACGCGGGGCTGAGCGGATGCCGTTTCAGCATCGGTGTCTGTCGCCGGATCGTGTCGTTGACGTTCGGGTCGCGGGTGATGATCCCGGCCAGCCGCGGCTTCACCTTCAGGAAGTTCTCGCAGGCCGTCGAAAGCTTGGCGAAGGTCCGCTCCCCCTCCGCGCGGCCACCGCACATGTTGACCACCACGCGGAAGTCGCCGCCCGGCCGGTCGGCGTGCAACAGCTTGATCAGGGCATAGGCATCGGTGATCGCGGTGGGTTCTTCCGTCGTTATCACCATCGTTGGTCCCGAATTGGCGGCGAGACCGCGAATGCTGCGGTCGACACCGGCACCCAGGTCCAGAACGACGTGATCGTAGACCTGTGCGGCGGCCAGCAGTCCATGGCGCAGCAGGCTTATCTGATCGTTGCGGACGTTGACCATGCGGGCCGAGCCCGAACGACCGGCGACCATGTCGAATCCGGTCTCGGGTGACTTCGTGACCACCTCGTCGAAGCGTTTCGTGCCCAGCACTGCCTCACTGAGGTCGTGTGAGGGATTGAGGCCCAGCTGGATATCGATATTGGCGAGGCCCAGATCGCCGTCGAACAGCAGCACCTTGCGGCCCGCCTGCGCCAGCGCATGTGACAGCGTGATGGCGAACCAGGTCTTCCCCACGCCGCCCTTGCCCGATGCGACAGTGATCAGTTTCTTTCCCGACAGGGCCTCCGGATGCGTGGCGGCCTTGTCGCTGGAGCGGGAGCGTATGGTTTGGTCGCTCATGCGTGCTTCCTGACTTCATCCAGTTCCGCCGCGCCGTCCGGGTCATTCAGGATCAGGCGCGCCAGAGCGGTCGGGGTGAGAGGGTAGAGACCGTCGGCGATGACGGGGGAGGCACCGGCAGCGGCAAAGCTGAGGCCGGTCGCTGCGGCGGCCAGGATGCCGCCGATGCGGCGTGCCGTGTCGATGCGGGTCGCCACCAGTCGCGTGACACCGAGTTCCGCAAAGACGTAGGCGATGTCCTCATATTCATAGGGGTCGCCACCGGCGGGCAGCACCAGTACCGGTTCCGCATCATTGATCTCGATGGTCTCGCGCAGTTTCTGGATGTCGGCGTCATCGAACGGGTTCACTCCCTCCGTGTCGATGATGCGTGGCCCGGACCATTCCAGTCGGCGACCAGGGGACAGGCGGACAGGCCGGTTGTCCAGGATCTCGGCCAGTTCCATCAGCCTCATCTCGCCGCCCGGCCGTTCGATATCCGTCGTGGCGATCTTGAGGGGGCGACCGGACAATATCGATTCAACCGCGTACTTGGCGGCAACGACGGTCTTTCCCGCGCCCGGCGGTCCAACAAGGACCAGGGCATTGTCGGATGGGCGACCAAAGGGCTTGAACCGGAACACATGCTCCATTCCCGCCGCGAGAGAGACTGTCAGTGAGGGGTCATTGACCTCTGCCGCACGTCGGCAAAGCTTCTCGTTGACCTCCAGCGGGGCACCGTGAAACGCAACAGCGCGAAGCAGCCGCTCCGCTTCTTCCGGCAACTGGTCCTCGTCCTCGTTGACTTCCAGAGGCAACACATTCGGGCCAAGATCACGGTCCCGGACCTGGAAGGTGTCGATGACCGGGTCATCCGTCGGATCGATGGCGGCGGTGACCTCGACACCCTCCGCGACGTCCCGGTTTCCGAGAATGACGGCATCGCGACCGAGTTCCTGGCGGACGAGCCGCAGGGCCTCGCTCATGGACCGCGCTGTGAAGGTTCGGATCCGCATCGTCTATCAGACCTGTGCCAACTGACGCAGGCGCACCTTCGGGTGCACCTCGTTCTGCGACATTACCACGGTCGCACCGCGGATGCGCTCGACGATGGAGCGCACGAAGGGCCGGATGGCCGGGCTGGTCAGCAGTACAGGGTCCTGGCCCTGCTGGCCCAGCCGGTCATAGGTCATGCGAATGGCTCCGATGAACTCCTGCACCTTGCTGGGGGCCATGGCGAGCTGGCGTTCCTCGCCCTGGCCGACGAGGGCTTCCGCGAAGGCGCTTTCCCAGTCGGGGGAGAGGGTAACCAGCGGCAGGAAGCCGTCGGGCATCAGGTTGGCGTTGCAGATCTGGCGCGACAGGCGGGTGCGCACATGCTCCGTGATCAGGCTGACATTCTTGGTGAAGCCGACGGCGTCGGAGATGCCCTCCAGCACCGTCGCCAGATCGCGGATGGAGACGCGTTCGGCCAGCAGGTTCTGCAACACGCGCTGCACGGCGGAGACACTGATCTGGCTCGGGATCAGGTCGTCGACCAGCTTGCGATGGGCGTCAGGCAGCTCGTCCAGCAGCTTCCGGGTCTCGGCGTAGGACAGCAGGTCGGGCATGTGATCCTTCAGCACCTCGGTCAGATGCGTCGTGACCACGGTTGAGGCATCGACCACCGTCAGGCCGCGGAAGCTGGCTTCTTCGCGCAGGGAATCGTCCACCCACTTGGCGGGCAGGCCGAAGGCAGGCTCCGTCGTGTTCTCGCCCGGCATGTCGATGTCACCGCCGGCGGGATCAAGCACCATCAGCTTGTTGGCGCGGACGTCGCCCGTACCGGCTTCCACTTCCTTGATGCGGATGGAATAGGTGTTCGCGCCGAGCTGCATGTTGTCGAGGATGCGGACGCTGGGCATGACGAAGCCCATGTCGGTGGCGATCTGGCGCCGCAGGGCGCGGATCTGGTCGGTCAGCTTCGGACCATTGGTGTCGCCCTCCACCAGTTTCAGCAGGCCATAGCCGATCTCCAGCCGCAGGTCGTCGATGGCCAGGATCTCGGCGATGGGCTGTTCGGCGGGCTCGGCGGCGGCGGCTTCGGCGCCATCCACAACCTCCGCATCGACTGTCGGCTGCTGTCCCTTGCGGTACAGCGTCCAGGCCCCGAAGCCGGCGGCACCGGCCAGGATCCAGAAGGGAATGAGCGGAATGCCCGGCAGCAGCGACAGGGCGACAAGCAGGAACGAGGAGATGCCGAGAGACGCGGGATAGCCGCTGAACTGACGGAACAGGGCCTTGTCGGCAGACCCGGAGACACCGGCCTTGGAGACCAGCAGACCGGCCGCCGTGGAGACGATCAGCGCCGGGATCTGGGAGACCAGACCGTCACCGACGGTCAGCAGGGTATAGGTCTGCCCGGCCTCCATGAAGCTCATGTCGTTCTGGGCGACACCGATGATGATGCCGCCGATGACATTGATGAAGGTGATCATCAGGCCGGCGATGGCGTCGCCACGAACGAACTTGGATGCACCGTCCATGGCGCCGAAGAAGGTGCTCTCGTCCTCCAGGTCCTTGCGGCGGCTGCGGGCCTCGTCCTCGTTGATCAGGCCGGCCGAAAGGTCGGCGTCGATCGCCATCTGTTTGCCGGGCATGGCGTCCAGAGTGAAGCGCGCGGCCACTTCCGCGATGCGCCCGGAACCCTTGGTGATGACCACGAAGTTCACGATCACCAGAATCGCGAAGACGATGATGCCGATGACGAAATTGCCGCCCATGACGAAGTTGCCAAAGGCTTCGATGACCTGACCGGCGGCGTCGGTGCCATTGTGCCCCTCCGACAGGATCAGCCGGGTGGAGGCCATGTTCAGGGCCAGCCGTATCATGGTGGCAATCAGCAGCACGGTGGGGAAGGAACTGAATTCCAGCGGTTTCTGGATGAACAGGCATGTCATCAGCACCATCACCGAGAAGGTGATGGAGATGGCGAGACAGAAGTCCAGCAACCAGCCCGGCATGGGCAGGATCAGGACAACCAGGATGGCAACGACACCCAGGGCCAGCGCAATGTCGCCGCGCCGGGCGAGCTGGCGCAACAGGCCAAGCGCTTCGGGGCCGCCGAAGGGGCTGCCTGTTCCGCCGGTGCTGCCCGTCGCTACTGCGCTGCTGCCGCGTTCTGCCGGAAGCTGGTCGCTCAAATCAGGATCCTCGGATGTCGGAAAGGGGTTTCATGAAGGGCGTTCGGTGATCAGACGGCGTAGCGGCGCATCTCGCCGGGACCGGGCACGGGGATTCCTTCTTCCGTGTAGGCCTTCAGCTTGTTGCGCAGCGTACGGATCGAGATGCCGAGGATGTTCGCGGCATGGGTCCGGTTGCCGAGGCAGTGATCCAGGGTCTCCAGGATCAACTGCCGTTCCACCTCCGCCACCGTGCGACCGACCAGGTTCGCTGCTTCCGCGTCCTCACCCTCCACGGGCAGGGACGAGACAGCGGCCCCACCCGTCGCGGCCGCCACGACGGCGACCGGGGACTGGGTGGCGGCGGGGCGGCTGCCGTCGGGCAGCACGATGGCCATTTCCTCGATCTCGTCCTCGGTGGCCAGCAGCACGGCACGGTGCATGGTGTTTTCCAGCTCACGCACATTGCCCGGCCAGGCGTGGCGCTTCAGAACCGCCAGGGCGCCGGCGGACAGGGGGCGCGGCGGGACGGCATTGGCGTCGGCGTACTTGCGCACGAAGTGGTCGGCCAGCAGGGCGACATCTTCCAGCCGCTCCCGCAGCGGCGGCAGCACCAGGTTGACCACGTTGAGCCGGTAGAGCAGGTCTTCGCGGAAGTTGCCCTGGCGGACTTCCTCGACCAGGTCGCGGTTCGATGTGGCAATGACGCGGATGTCGACCTTCACCGGCTTGGAGCCGCCGACACGGTCGATCTCGCGCTCCTGAATGGCGCGCAGCAGCTTGGCCTGCAGGCGGATATCCATTTCGCTGATCTCGTCCAGCAGCAGGGTGCCGCCGTCCGCTTCCTCGAACTTGCCGACGCGGCGGGTCACGGCACCGGTGAAGGCACCCTTCTCATGACCGAACAGTTCCGATTCCAGCAGGTTGTCGGGGATCGCGGCGCAGTTCACCGCGACGAAGGCCTTGTCGCTGCGACGGCCCTTCTGGTGAATGTGGCGGGCCATGACTTCCTTGCCCGTGCCGCTTTCGCCCGTGATCATGATGCAGGCGTTGGACGGGGCGATCTGGTCGGCCAGCTTCATCACAGCATGCATCCGCTGATCGCGGAACAGCAGGTCGGTATCGTCGTCAGCCACGGCCTTCAGCACCGCCGCGATCAGCTCGGGGTCCGGGGGCAGGGGCACATATTCCTTGGCGCCGCCCTTGATGGCGCGGACGGCGGCGTCCGTGTCGTTTCCGACACCGCAGGCCACGACCTCCAGGTTGATGTGTTCGCTGATCAGCTGGGTGACGAAATCACCGATATCCAGCTTCACGTCCACCATGGCCAGGTCCGCGCCACGTCCGGCGCGAAGCTGCACCAGTGCGTCGCTTACCGTGTTCACATGGGCCACCTTGGCACCATTCTGGATGGCGATCTTGCTGGCTGCACCGAACTGTCCGGACAGGGGACCGACGATCAGAAGTCTCATCTGGTATTCTCCTTTGAGCGTCAGGCTGCGTAGTAGCGGACGCGTTTCAGCGGCGGCAGCAGGCTGTTGATCAGCGCCTCGAGATGGCGCGGGTTTTCCTTGCAACTGATGGAGCGGGCGGCGGCGGCATAGAGGCGGTTCAGCGTTGCCTCCTCCTCCGCGTGATGCTCCAGCTTGGTGGCGAGCGGATGCAGGACCATGTTGGCCAGGATCGCGCCATAGAGGGTGGTCAGCAGGGCCAGGGCCATGGCCGGACCGATCTCCGTCGGATTGTCGAGGCGGCCCAGCATCTGGACCAGGCCCAGCAGGGTGCCGATCAGGCCCATCGCAGGGGCGATCTCGCCCGCGCGGTGCAGGACAGCGGCGCTGAGCTTCTCGCGCTGGACCTGGGAGCCGACATCGTTGCTGAGGATGCGTTCGATCTCCTGCGTCGGCGTGTCGTCGACGACAAGCTGCATGGCCTTGCGCAGGAACGGCTCGTTGCGCTCCCGCTGCAGCCTGGCGGGCAGGGCCAGATGGCCATGACGGCGGGCCTCGTCGGCCAGCTTCACGGCCAGCATCGCCGCTTCGGAGGGGTCGCGCAGGCGGCGGAACATGATCGAGAAGACAGCAGGCAGCGTACGCAGCACATCGCCCAGCGGATAGCTGATCAGGGTCACGGCCAGCGTGCCGCCGAGGACGATCAGCAGGGACGGCAGGTTCAGGAAAGCCCTGAAACCATCCCCCAGCCAGATGACGCCGCCCAGCACGAGGACGCTCGCCACCAGGCCGATCAGCGTTGCAAAGTCAAAGCGTGCGAACATGTTCCACAGCCCCCCGGATCAGCCCCGACTGCCCTTGATGATTTCCGTCATGGTCACGCCGAGACGGTCATCGACGACCACGACCTCACCGCGCGCGACGAGCCGGTTGTTGACGTAGATGTCGATGGCCTCACCGACCTTCCGGTCCAGTTCCACGACCGCGCCCTTGCTGATGCGCATCAGCTGGCTGACCTGCATCCGGGACCGGCCGAGCACTGCCGAAACCTGAACCGGAATATCAAAGACGGTCTCCAGGTCACTGGCAGTACGTGAAATATCCTCATCATCTTCATCGCCACTGGTGGTCGCGACGGCGGTGCCGGTGTTGGCTTCATCCTTGATCTCATTCAGGTCGAGGTTGGTTTCGTCAGCCATCTCGAATTACTCCATTCCGCCGTTCTGGCGTTCGTTCTCGTCAAGGAAACGGTCCACTGCCTCGGCAATCGCTGCCTCGGTTGCGGCATGGTCGCGGCTGGCGCCGCCGTCGGCCCATTCGACGCGCGCGTCCTGGGGGCCCATCGTGTCATCGGGCAGCAGCACCACCCGACCGGCAAAACCGGCACCCGTTGCCATCTGGTCGATGCGGTCGCGCAGGTTGTTCGCCACGGTTTCGGACGTGCGGACCACCAGGCGGGGTTCGTCGCGCAGTTCCTTCAGGCAACCGGTCACCAGACTCTCGATTTCCCGCTCCGGAAAGCGGGTGATCAGGGTCTCGGCGAGACGCCTGCCGATCGCGATGCCGACCTGCGCGGCCTCCCTGGCCTGTCGGGCCTCGATGTCGCCCAGGGTCATCCGGCATTCATCGATGCCGCTGGCGATCATGCCGAGCGTTGCGGAGGCCGCGGCCTCCACCTCCTGCCCGGCAAGCTGGCGCCCGCGCCGCTCGCCCTCGGCCAGGGCCTCGGCGCGTGCGGCGTCCAGGTCGGCAGCCTCATAGACCTCCGCCTTCTGGCGCTTGTGCAGAATGCTGCCACCGGTGTCGAAATCATGATCGAAGAGGAACTTCTCAGCCACGTCAGTACACCAACTCGTCGTCGCCCTTGTTGTCCGCCATCATGATGTCGCCCTTCTGGGCAAGATCCTTGGCGGCATTCACCATCTCCATCTGGGCAGCTTCCACATCACGCAGCCGCACGGGGCCCATGGCCTCCATGTCCTCGCGCAGGATCTTGGCCGCGCGTTCCGACATGTTGGAGAAGAAGAGATCGCGCAGCGTGTCGGAGGCGCCCTTCAGCGCCATGCCCAGCTTGTCCTTGTCCACGACCCGCAGCAGGGTCTGCACACCTGCCGGATCCAGCTTGGAGAGATCCTCGAACGTGAACATCAGCGCCTTGATGCGCTCCGCCGAGTCGCGGTTGCGTTCCTCCAGCGCGGAGACGAAGCGGTTCTCCGTCTGGCGATCCAGATTGTTGAAGATCTCCGCCATCATCTCGTGGCTGTCACGGCGGTTGGTGCGCGCCAGGTTGTTCATGAACTCGATGCGCAGGGTTTCCTCGACCTTGTCGAGCACATCCTTCTGCACCGATTCCATGCGCAGCATCCGCGCCACGACTTCCAGCGCGAAATCCTCCGGCAGGGCCGCAAGCACGCGGGACGCATGGTCGGGCTTGATCTTGGCCAGAACCACCGCGACGGTCTGCGGATATTCGTTCTTCAGATAGTTGGCGAGAACGGTCTCGTTCACGTTGCCCAGCTTGTCCCACATGGTGCGACCGGCGGGGCCGCGAATGTCTTCCATGATCTGCTCGACGCGTTCGCGGGGCAGGGACTTGCCAAGCAGCCGCTCCGCGCTCTCGAAGCTGCCGACCAGCGAACCACCGGCGGACATCTGGTTGGCGAAATCGACGAACAGCCGCTCCACGGTCTCCGACGTCACGGAGCCGAGGTTGGCCATGGTCTGGGAGATTTCCTTCACTTCCTCGTCGTCCAGCATCTCCCACAGGGGTGCCAGGCTCTCGTCGGAAAGCGAGAGGATCATGATCGCGGCCTTCTGGGAGCCGGAAAGGTTGCGATAGTCGAGAACGGCCATTGTCCTGTCCCTTTTCCTGCTCAGCGGTCCTGATAGAGCCATGTGCGAAGGATCGCGACGGCCTCTTCAGGGTGCTTGTTGACGATCTCGGAGATCTTGTTGAGGGAGGATTCCTTCACCCGGCCCTCGACCTGATTGATGTCGATGGACGACTCCCTTTCGGGCAACGCGGTGCCGGAGGGCCGGCTGTCGGACAGGGCAGGCATTGCGCCTGATCCGTCGCCGCCAATGGCGTAATCGCCGCCACTGCCGATACGGGCCTGTCCACCGCCCATCCCGCCTGCGCCTGCCAGGGCGATCGTATCGGATCCGGTATCGAGATTTCCGGCGCTCAGGACGCGGTTCAGCATCGGGCGAACAACCAGCAGCATGACCAGTAGCGCGACGATACCCAGGACAAGGATCTCCGCGACCCGCATGATCTCCGACTTGGTGAATCCGGCGACCGCGAACTCGGGTTCGGCGGCCTCGAAAGAAGTCTCGATGTCCGCGAAGCGAAGGTTGCTGATCGTCACGCTGTCACCGCGATCCTCGTCGTATCCCACGGCGGACTGGACCAGGCGGGTCAGCTCCGCGATCTCGTCCTCCGTCCTGGGGCGATATTCCGCGACACCTTCCGCGTTCGGCTCATAGACACCATCGACCAGCACGGCGACGGAGATCCGGCGCAGCACGCCAGCCTCCCGCACCTGGGTCGTGGTCTCGCGGGTGATCTCGTAGTTGACGGTCTCCTCCGTCGATTCATCCGATGTGGAAATCCTGTCGGAGCCGCCCAGCGCACCGTTCTGGCCCGGAAGGTTGGTGGCGACGGTCACCGCATCCTGCTGGTTGCCTTCGGAGGAGTTGGAGCGTTCCTCGCGGATCTGTGTGGAGCGGACGACCTGGCTGTCCGGGTCATAGCTCTCCCGATTGGTCGTCACGCGGTCATAGTCGATCTCCGCCGCGACCTCGGCCCGGACCCGGCCTGCGCCGATGGTCTGTTCCAGCAGGGTCTCGACCGCGCGCTTGATCCGGCGCTCGTGCCCCTGACGCAGTTCCTGGAGGGCCGTGGGAGCGGTGAGCGGGTCATCGCCATCCTCCAGCGCGCGGGAAAGCAGGTTGCCGCGGCTGTCGACGACGGACACGCGACCCGGCTCCAGCCCCGGCACTGCGGCGGCGGCGAGGTTCTGCACCGCGGCGACCCGGTCGCGACCCAGGTTGCCGCGGGTCTTCAGCATGATGGAGGCGCTGGGCTGCTGGGTCTGGCGGGCAAAGACCTCACGCTTGGGCAGCACCAGGTGCACCCGCGCAGCCTCGACACCGTCGAGGGAGGAGATGGTCCGCGCCAGCTCACCCTCCAGCGCACGCAGCAGGTTGATGTTCTGCACGAAACTGGTGGTGCCCAGTGAATCAGTATTGTCGAAGATCTCGTAGCCGACCGAGCCACCGAGCGGCAGGCCTTCCTCCGCTGCGGCCATGCGCATCCGCGCGACCTGATCGCGCGGGACATAGATCTCGGTGCCGTCCCCACGCAACTCGAACGGGATCTGGCGGCTTTCGAGGATGCCGACGATGCTGCCGGCGTCGCGGGACTCCAGGTCCTTGTAGAGCAGGGCCATGTCCGGTTTGGCCACACGGCTGGCGAGGAAGACGAAGAAGGCAACGACCGAGAGCGTGATACCGGCAATGATGAGCAGCCGGGTCACTCCGAGGTTGCGAAAGATGTCCTGCACGTTGGCACTCCGTGGACAGCGTCTGGGCACAGCGAGGGTCTTCGCTGACAGGCTGACGGTAGTGCCAAGGTCGTAAAGGCAGGGTTAACGCTGGGCAGTAATTGCCGGGTAGGGGGAAATTTTTTCCCGGTTGGTCACCGGGCGAGGGAGCTGGAAGAAAGGGATCAACGAAATCTGGCGAAGGCTGTCTGTATCCGGAAGGGGGCGGCCTTCTGCGCGCCTGGGACCTGTCTTCAGTCGGTCATGTATCCTGGTGTGACTTGTCGTGTTTCCTTCAGGTGTTCACCGTTATGGGGCGGTAATCCTGCAGCCGGGTTGCGCGAAGACCAGCCATTCCGTGCCGTTCCACCGCGCGCTGCCACGAAAGGAATTCTTCCACGGACAGGGTGTAGCGGCGACAGGCGTCTTCCAGCGTCAGCAGACCACCACGAACGGCAATCACGACTTCTGCCTTGCGCCGCGCCACCCAGCGGGTGGTCGAGGGCGGTGGCAAGTCGTCCAGCGTCAGCGGCCGGCCGTCGGGGCCGATCACGCTGGGTCTTGTTTCGTATCGATCTGACATCGGTCCATCCATGTGAGTAGGCGTTTGCGAACGATTCCGAAGATACGGAGTGGCTTTTAATTTTCTTCTAAATCATTTGGTTAACGGAAATCGGGCGGCCAATGACCGCCCGATTTCAACTACTTACCGCTTCAGGTTGACCAACTCGTTCAGCATCTCGTCCGCTGTGGTGATGATGCGCCCGTTGGCCGAGAACGACCGCTGGGTTTCGATCATCAGGGTGAATTCGCGCGTCAGATCGACGGTTGAGCCTTCCACGGCGGAGGCCGCGACCACGCCGGCGCTGCCGGTTCCGGCCTCGTTGAGGCTGAAGTCGCCGGAGTCATTGGTGGCCAGGAAGGCGTTGCCGGTCTTGGCCTCAAGCCCGTTGGCGTTGGGGAAGGTCGCGATGGGAAGCTTGAAGATATCCTCCCGCGTGCCGTTGTCGAACAGGGCGGTGACGATACCGTCGTCACCGATCTGGACTCCGGCAAGGCCGCCGAAGACAGCACCATCGACATCGGAGGAGATGATTCGGGAGGTGCCGTTGAACTGGCTGAGACCATCCGCCTGACCATCGCTGCCGTAGTTCACGGTCAGCACCGAGTCGTCGATACCGAGGTTGCTGTTCCAGGTCACGGTCGGGCTGGTGAGCGCGGCAGTGGAGTTGGCGATGTCCATCGTGCCGTCACTGTTGAAGGCGGTGGTGCCGGACGCGACCAGACCGTTCGGATGGGTCGCGATGTCCACGTCCGCGACAGGCTCGACGTGGACTTCGGTAAACCACTCGTTCGGGGTCGATGACTTCAGATAGCTGAAGGTCATGTTGCGCACGCCGCCCTGGCTGTCAAACATCTGCACGCTGGTCTGGAAATCGGGCTCGAATGTCCCGGCGGCCATGTCACCGGCGACATAGGCACCGACATTCGCGTTGACGGTCTGCGTTGCCTGCAGGTTGGCGCGCAGGTTGATTTCCGACGTGGCCTCGGCTGAACCGGTCAGACCGCGGACATTGACGGTTTCCAGAACAGTCAGGTCGGTACGATTGCTCGGAATGTCGCCGCTTTCGTCAATAGGCCAGCCCTGCAGGAACAGGCCTGCGGTATTGGACAGGTCACCCTCCTCGTTCGGCACGAACTGTCCGGCGCGGGTGAACATGAACTGGCCGGTGGCGACGCCGGGTTCGGCTTCATTGTTCACGACGAAGAATCCATCGCCGCTGATCGCAATGTCGGTGGCGGAGGACGTCTGCTGCAACAGGCCCTGAACGTCGTTGAGCTGCAGGGATTCCGCCCGCACACCACCGGTCGAGAAACCCGTTGCGGCAACGGTCTGGGTGACCAGGGTGGAGAAGGCCGTGCGGCTGGCCTTGTAGCCGACGGTGCTGACGTTCGAGATGTTGTTGGCGATGACGCTCATCGACTGGCTCTGGGCGTTCAGACCTGAGACGCCGGACTGCAGTGCACCAATGATACTCATGTTTCAATTCTCCAGGGAGAGAGTAGGGGAGGCCTTTTGCCCTGAGATTCAGGCCGACCGGCGTTCTGGCGGTTCGGCATGTTCGGTTGCGGTGTCAGGAGGGGGCCGGCACCGAAGAGACGGAAGTCACCTGGTTCACGGGGACGATGTTGCCGCCGACGCGCAGCTGGGCAACGCCGTTGACGATCTCGACCCCCTCCACCAGGCCGCTGGAGCGAACGGTGGAGGCGACGGAAGTGCCATCCTCGTCCGTGGCACCGATGGAGATGCGGTAGTCACCGTCGGGCAGTTCGTTGTCCGCATTGTCGCGTCCGTCCCAGTTGAAGCTGTTCGCGCCCGCTTCGAGGTCATTCAGCTTGGTGCTGAAGACCGCCTTGCCGGTCGAGTTGGTGATCAGGATCGAGACGGTGTCGGCATCATCCTCCAGATCGAACTTCCAGCTCGCCAGACCGTCGGACAGTGTCGCCTGATTGCCGACACCTTCGATGTTCTTGCCGATGAAGCTGACCAGCGCACCCTGCTGCCCGGCCAGGCCGAGCGATGTCAGGGTTTCCAGGTTGTCGTTCGTGGCGATCTGCTGCTCGACACTGGAGAACTGGACGAGCTGTTCGGTGAACTGCTCCGACTTCATCGGTTCCAGCGGATCCTGATTCTGCAACTGGGCGGTCAGCAGCGTCAGAAAGGTGTCGAAATCATCTGCCAGCTTGGCCCCGGCGAAGTCGGCGCCGGAAGCCTGAGGCAGGGTTGAAAGCCCAAGGGCGGACAGATCCATCGTTCTCCTCCTCAGACCTTCACATCGACGCCCGGCCGGTCAATGGCCATGCGTCTGCGACTGTCATTTGCGGATTCTGCGGGCTGATCACTGGCGGCGTGTTCGCTGTCGCCCTGACCGTCGCCGCGACCACCGGTCCCCCGGCCCCCTTCGCCGCCGCGTTCAGCAAAGCTGAAGCTGTCCTTGTCGGTATTGAACCCGGCGTGGGTGAGGGCGCGTTCCAGTTGCTGCACGTCGCGGCGCAGCAGGTCGAGTGTGTCAGCCCGCTCCGCGCTCACGACCGCCTGGACGCGGCCGTCGTGTCCGACCTCCAGCTTCACATCCACCCGGCCCAGTTCGGCGGGCTTGAGCTGGATCTCGATCCGATCGGCACCTTCCTTGGCTGCACGCGTGACATGAACGGCGAGCTGCTGCACCGCGGCGTCAGGCACCTGGGCCTGCGGCACCGCCGTGGCGAGCTGCTGCACGGCAGCGGTACTCTGGACCGCCTGCGGTCCATTGACGGCGGCGACATTGGTCTGGGGCACCTGTTCACCGGCGCCCTGAGATGCCGTCGCAAGTGCGGCGGTCGCGGTGGCCGTTGCGTTGGCACGCGCCGGATCCGCCGCTGCGCCTTCGCGCCCCGCACCCTCGACCGCGCTGATCCGCGCTGCATCTTCCGTGGCAACACCGGAGGCTGCGGGCCGGTCCACGGCGCGGGCGCCGGTGCCAGCTTCGTCAGCCTCGCCAGCCTTCACGGCGCCGGCTTCACCGGATCCGGCCCTTGCCGCTGCCAGCGCTTCCTGTGCAGGGTCCTTCAATGGGGCAGGCGCGGCTGCCGCATCCGTGGCGGTTCCGGTGGCGGCGCCCGTCCGGGAGGCTTCAGCGCCTGGTGTCGCGGTGGTCGGGCCGGCTTCCGCCCCTGATGCGGTCTGCTGACCGGTCACATCGGCCGCAGCAGCCGCAGCGGACTTCTCACCCCCGGTGTTCCCGGTCGGCTTCAGCACTTCGTCGGATGTCACCGCGGCCTCTTCGGTCACATTCGTGCCAGCGGACGCTGACTTCTCGGATGCAGCGACCGTCGCGACGGGGGTTCCGCTGACGACAACGGTCTCGACCTGGTCGGCGACAACCGCGCCCTCGGCCACGGTGGCCTCGGCATTGCTGGTGGTCTCGGAGTCCGCAGCGGCTTCCGCTTCAGCGGCACCTGTCGCGGATCCGGTACCGGCAGACCCGGTGGCCCTTGCACCTTCCTCTTCGGTCCCGGCCTTCGCTTCCGCATTCACCTTTTCCGGCTTCGTCGCCTGGGGGCTGGCGGTCTTCTCGGGTGCATTGGTCTCTGCGGGCTTGTCTTTGGTGCTGACCATCTTTGCGAACTCGGACTTCGATGGCTTATCGGTGCCGTTCGCACGACGGCTGTCGTCATTCGCGGCCCCCATCTGCTGGCTGGCCTTCAGCGCGACCGCCGGGCTGCTGCTGGGGGCGGAGGAGAATACATTCGGCTGCATATTGTTCCCGATCCTGACTTTGGTTCGGGCCAGACTTCGCAAGGCCGGTGCCATGTTGGCCGAGAAAAATATTACTGATAAATCAGATAATTACTGGATCCTGTCGGTGGCGGAGGGAACCCCGGGCCGCCTCATCGGCACAATCTGCCGGGTCATTTGCGTCAGGTTCGTGGTTAAGAAATTCTTCTGCACGCCCCAGAACTTCTCGTTTGCGGGCTGGGGAGCGGCGTCGAAAACTGGCTCCGGGAAGCATGCCGCTTCCACATCATGAGGTGAGAGATGCTGACCCTGTTCGACAATGCTGACTCGGGCAATGCCTACAAGGTCAGGCTGCTGCTTGCCCTGCTCGACATCCCCTACAGGCGTATTGAGATCGACTCGGTGCATGGCGAGACCCGCACCCCCGGGTTCCTGCACCGCAACCCCAACGGCAAGGTCCCGGCGCTGGAACTGGAGGACGGCAGCTATCTCTGGGAATCCAACGCGCTGCTCTGGTATCTGGCGGCAGACAGCGCCTTCCTGCCCGAAGGCCGACGTGACACGGCGGAGGTGCTGCAGTGGATGTTCTTCGAACAGTACAGCCATGAACCCTATGTGGCCGTCCTGCGTGCCTGGGCCCGGCATGGTCCGATCAGCGAGGAACAGCGTCGGCAGATTCCCGCCCGCGAGAAGGAGGGTTACCGCGCGCTCGGCGTCATGGAGGCGCATCTGGATCAGCGGTCCTTCATGGTTGCCGGACAACCGACCATCGCCGACCTGTCCCTCTATGCCTATACCCATGTCGCGTACCAGGGGGGCTTCGACCTCTCCGACTATCCCGCGATCCGTGGCTGGCTGGACAGGATCGCGGCATTGCCCCGCTACGTCACAATGGAGGCGGTCTGACGGACTGCTGCCTGCGCGTATCTTCTTTGACGTCGGGGTGTGACAGGATTACCGTCATCCCATGTCCCGACAAACATCCTATGCGCAGGGCTATGCATCCTACCGGACACTTGATCCGGACTTGAATTTCGAGTTCGAGGCGCTGAGGGATCTGCTGGCACGATGGCATGGCTGGCGCGGCGACCGTGAGATGCCGGCGCGCAAGGATTTCGAGCCGTGGGATCTGAAGGGTCACCTGGGCTGGATCGCGCTGATCGATGTGGAACACGAACCGGAGAGGTTTCGGTTCAAGCTGGTTGGTGCGGACATTGCGACCGGCCTCTCCCGGGACTCCAGCGGAATGTATCTGGACGACGTCTATGGCCCCGAGTTCTACGATACCGCAATCGGCTCCTATCGCTGGAACCTGGAACACCGGAAACCGATCCGGGCGTTCGGCGAGATGGTACATGCGCACAAGGGACATATCCGCTTCGAGAGCCTGGACCTGCCATTCTCCAGTACCGGACGCGAGATCGATCTGATCATGAAACGTGTCCACTATTCGAGCGCGATCAGCCTTGCCGAGGAGGATTGACGATCCGGTTTTCGCTTGACCCCGGCCACGTGAAGTTGAAGCTCTGTCCCTGAGCAGTGACGTGCGCGCAGGCGCATGCACGCAACAGGAATCAGGGAGCATGAAATGCGCAAGATCATGATGGCCTCCGCCGCTATGGCGATGGCTCTGGCGGCAACCACCGCCTCCGCCGAGATCAAGCTCGGCGTTATCATGGGGTTCACCGGACCGATTGAAAGCCTTACGCCGGGGATGGCGGCGGGTGCCGAACAGGCCATGAAGGAAGTAACCGATTCCGGCCTGCTGCTGGATGGCGAAACCGTCACGCCGGTTCGTGGTGACTCCACATGTGTGGATGCGGCTGCCGCGACCGCGGCGGCCGAGCGTCTGATCACGTCCGACGGTGTGGCGGCCATCGTCGGCGCCGACTGTTCCGGCGTGACGACGGCGATTGCCAACAATGTTGCCGTCCCCAACGGGGTGGTGATGGTGTCGCCGTCCGCGACGTCTCCGGCGCTGACCACGATCGACGACAATGGCTATTTCTTCCGGGTTGCCCCGTCGGATGCCCGTCAGGGTCAGGTACTCGCCACCATCGTGAAGGAGCGGGGCGTGAAGAGCGTCGCGATTTCCTACACCAACAATGACTACGGCAAGGGCCTGGCCGACGCCTTCGGCAGCTCCTTCACCGGCATGGGTGGCAAGGTCGAGATCACTGCCGCGCACGAAGATGGCAAGGCGGACTACTCGGCTGAAGTCGCGGCGCTGGCCGCGGCAGGTGCCGACGCACTGGTGGTCTTCGGTTATGTCGATCAGGGCGGCAAGGGCATCATCCAGACCTCTCTCGATACCGGTGCCTATGACATGTTCTTCATGGCGGACGGCATGGTCGGCCAGTCACTGATCGACGCCATCGGCAGTGGCCTGAACGGTTCCGTCGCGACGCTGCCGGGCAGCGACTCTCCGGGTGCCGCGAAGTTCCTGGAAGTCTCCGCTGCCGCGGGCAACGATGGTGACGGCCCGTTCCGGGGTGAGTCCTATGACGCCGCCGCGCTGATCATGCTGGCGATCCAGGCCGCCGGTACGCCGGATCGTGCCGCCATCCAGGCCAAGCTGATGGATGTCGCGAACGCACCGGGTGAGCGCATCTATCCCGGTGAGCTGGGCAAGGCGCTGAAGATTCTCGCCAGCGGTGGCGAGGTCGACTACGTCGGCGCCAGCAATGTCGAGCTGACCGACGTTGGCGAGGCTTCCGGTTCCTACAAGGAGCTCGAAGTCGAGGGCGGCAAGTTCGAAACCAAGTCGATCCGCTGATCCTGGGCCATTCGTGATGCGGGAGGTCGCGCGGCTCCGTGCGGCCTCCCCATTCACGAGCGGGCATACTCATTTGTTTTTCAATATTCCGCATGGTTGGTGGCGCGCATGATCCGCGTCGAGGATGTACACAAGCATTTCGGCGGCGTTCACGCCGTCAATGGTGCCACGCTGGAGATCGCCGAAGGCTCGATCACCGGCCTGATCGGTCCCAACGGGGCAGGCAAGACCACCCTCTTCAATGTCATAGCCGGTGCATTTCCCCCGACATCCGGTCGTGTCTGGCTGGCGGATGAGGACATCACCGGTCTGAAGCCGCATGAGCTGTTTGCCAAGGGCGTGCTGCGCACGTTCCAGATCGCCCACGAGTTCTCGACCCTGACGGTGCTGGAGAACCTGATGATGGTGCCGGGCGGCCAGACGGGGGAGAACCTGATCGGTGCCTGGTTCCGCGGACGGCAGATCCGGGAGGAGGAGAAGCGTGTCCGCGAGAAGGCGGAGGACGTGATCGACTTCCTTAACATGGGGCACGTGGCGACGGAACTTGCGGGCAACCTGTCGGGCGGTCAGAAGAAGCTGCTGGAGCTTGGCCGGACGATGATGGTCGATGCCCGCATCGTGTTTCTGGACGAGGTCGGGGCAGGGGTGAACCGGACCCTGCTCAACACCATCGGCGATGCGATCCTGCGCCTGAACCAGGAACGCGGCTACACATTCTGCATGATCGAGCACGACATGGACTTCATCTCCCGACTCTGCAATCCGGTGATCGTGATGGCGGAGGGGACGGTGCTGACTGAAGGCACGGCGGAAGAGGTCAAGTCGAACGAGCAGGTCATCGAGGCCTATCTGGGCACGGGACTGAAGAACAAGCCGGTCAGGCAGGCCGACTCCGCGACCGGGGAGGCCACGGACGCATGAGCTTCCTGATTGGCGAGGCAATGACGGGGGGCTATGGCGGCGCGGACATCCTGCGTGGCTGCACGATCGAGGTCGACAGGGGCGAGATCGCGGTGATCGTCGGTCCCAATGGGGCAGGCAAGTCGACCGCCATGAAGGCCGTGTTCGGCATGCTGAACCTGCGCGAAGGTCAGGTCCGGCTGGGCGACACGGACATCACGGGCCTGTCGCCACAGGATCGCGTGAAGCAGGGCATGGCCTTCGTTCCCCAGACCAGCAATGTCTTCGCCGGCATGAGCGTGCAGGAAAACCTGGAGATGGGAGCGTTCCTGCGCCGCGACGACATCAGCGTGACGATGGAGCAGGTGTTTGAACTGTTCCCAATCCTGGCCGAGAAGCGGGCGCAGGCGGCAGGCGAGCTTTCCGGCGGCCAGCGCCAGCAGGTCGCGGTCGGGCGGGCGCTGATGACCCAGCCCAGCGTGCTTATGCTGGACGAACCGACCGCCGGTGTTTCGCCGATCGTCATGGATGAGCTGTTCGACCGCATTCTGGAGATCCGCAATACCGGCATCGCCATCCTGATGGTGGAACAGAACGCGCGTCAGGCACTGAACATCGCCGACCGGGGGTTCGTGCTGGTCACGGGCGAGAACCGCTTCACGGACACGGGGGAGGCCCTGCTGGCCAACCCGGAAGTCCGTCGCTCGTTCCTGGGAGGGTGATGATGATCGATATCCTCAATGCCCTCGCCCTGTTCAGCAACTTCGTCATCGTCCCGGCACTGGCCTATGGCTCGCAGCTTGCGCTGGGCGCGCTGGGGATCACGCTGGTCTTCGGCATCCTGCGTTTTGCCAACTTTGCCCATGGCGATCTGATGGCTTTCGGCACCATGGTCGTCATCCTGGTGACCTGGCTGTTCCAGAGCTGGGGCATCGGCATTGCCCCGCTGCCGACCGCGCTGCTGGCGCTGCCCTTCGGCATTCTGGGCGCTGTCATGATCGCGCTGGTGGCGGATCGGGCGGTCTTCCGATTCTACCGCAAGCAGAAGAGCAAGCCGATCATCTTCGTCATCGCCTCCGTCGGCGTCATGTTCATGCTGAACGGCATCGTCCGCTTCATCATCGGTCCGGACGATCAGGCCTTTGCGGATGGTGCGCGGTTCCTGATCACGTTCCGGGAGTTCAAGGAACTGACCGGACTGGGTGAAGGCATTGCCGTCCGCCAGACCCAGGCCCTGACGGTCGTGGTGGCCATCCTGGTGGTGAGCGCGCTGTTCTGGTTCCTGCAGCGGACCCGCACCGGCAAGTCCATGCGCGCCTATTCGGACAATGAGGATCTGGCGCTGCTGTCAGGCATTGATCCGGACCGGGTGGTGCTGGTGACATGGATCATCGCGGCAAGCCTGGCCGCCATCGCGGGCACGCTGTATGGCCTGGACAAGAGCTTCAAGCCGTTCACCTATTTCCAACTGCTGCTGCCCATGTTCGCGGCGGCGATCGTGGGGGGGATCGGGCAGCCGCTGGGGGCCATCGTCGGTGGCTTCGTGATCGCCTTTTCGGAGGTCACGATCACCTATGCCTACAAGAAGTTCCTGCGCTATCTGCTGCCTGACGACATGGCGCCCGATACCCTGGTCCAGCTTCTGTCCACCGACTACAAGTTCGCGGTCTCCTTCATCATTCTTGTGGTGGTGCTGCTGGTGCGACCCACCGGGATATTCAGGGGGAAGGTGATATGAGTGCCGGTGACGCTACCCGCAGCCGCGGCCTGATCACCTTCGCCATCATGGCGGCGGCACTGCTTGCCGTGGGATTCGGACAGTCCTGGTCGGTCAGTCTCTCCATACTGCAGCTTTGCCTGATCTCGGCCATCATGGCCCTGGGGGTGAATATCCAGTGGGGCTACGCCGGACTGTTCAATGTCGGGATCATGGGCTTCGCCGCACTCGGTGGCATTGCGGGTGTCCTTGTCTCCAAGTCGCCCGTCGGGGAAGCCTGGTCGGTCGGCGGCACAGGCGTCTTTCTCGCGCTCGCGGTGGTGATCGCGACGGTGATCGTTGCCATCTTCGCGCATCGCCGGTTGCCGCGTGGTCCGGCCCGCATCATCGGCATGACACTGATCATCGGGCTTGGCTATTTCGCGGCCCGCGCCTTCTTCGATCCGGCGGTGGACGCTATCGAAGGGGTCAATCCGGCCAAGACGGGCTATCTCGGTGGTCTGGGACTGCCCATCATCTTCTCCTGGGCGGTCGGTGGCGTCTTCGCGGCGGGGGCCGCCTTCATCGTCGGACGTATCGCGCTGGGCCTGCGCTCGGACTATCTGGCGATTGCGACCCTCGGCATTTCCGAGATCGTCATTGCCATGCTGAAGAACGAGGACTGGCTGACCCGTGGCGTGAAGAACGTCAGCGGCCTTGATCGCCCGGTCCCCTACGAGATCGACCTGCAGGAAGCCGGCTGGTTCCGGGACCTGATCGAGAGCCTGAACAGCAGCAGTCTGCAGGTGCTCGAACCCGCGGCCAGGTCCGATGCGCTGCAGCAGTTGGTGATCGACGGTTCCAGCGTCTTCGTGAAGCTCTGCTATGTGCTGCTCTTCGCGGCAGTGCTGCTTGCCGTGCTCTGGCTCTGCGAGCGGGCGCTGAAGTCGCCCTGGGGACGCATGATGCGCGCCATTCGCGACAATGAGGTCGCGGCCAGCGCCATGGGCAAGAACGTGACCCGCCGCCATCTGCAGGTCTTCGTGCTGGGGTCCGCTGTGGTCGGGGTTGCCGGGGCGATGCTGACGACACTGGACGGGCAGTTCACGCCTGGCACCTACAACCCGCTGCGCTTTACCTTCCTGATCTGGGTCATGGTGATCGTCGGCGGTTCCGGGAACAATTATGGTGCCGTTCTCGGCGGCTTCCTGATCTGGTTCCTGTGGATCGAGGCGGAGCCGGTCGGACTGTGGCTGATGTCGACGCTGACGTCGGGTCTGGCAGAAGACAATGCACTGCGTCTGCATCTGATCGAAGGCGCCGCACACATGCGCCTGTTCACCATGGGGCTGATCCTGTTGCTGGTGATGCGTTTCAGTCCGCGGGGACTTCTACCCGAAGTGGTGCGACGTTAACCATCATTTTACCCCGGTCCGTTTACGCTTGGACACTGTTCAATTGCGAAACAAGGGTCATGAACGTGGCCGAGCTTCACATCAACCTGGCGCAGGTCAACTTTCTCGTTGCGGATGAAAGGGAAGGCGGTCGCAGGGTCATGCAGTCGATCCTGCATGGCTTTGGTGCCGTGTTCATCCATGAGTCCGGCAGCTTGCAGGGGACCCGCGACCGGCTGGCGCTCGGTGGTATCGACGTTCTGATCTGCGACTATTCCCTCGGGAACGGTCAGGGCCCGGATTTCGTAAGGGAACTGCGTCGCAGCCTCAGCCATCCGGCGCGATATATCCCCGTGCTGATGACGTGCGGTCATCTGACCGCGCGCGATGTCGGACGCTGCCGCGACAGTGGTGCCAACCTCGTGCTGACCAAGCCGGTCTCCATTCAGGCGCTTTACGATCGTCTGGTGGCGATTGCCCATCGACCACGACCCTTCGTTGATCATGAAGTCTACGCCGGTCCCTGTCGTCGCTTCCGCGCGGCCGGCGCCCCCAACCAGATCGAGCGCAGAATGAAGAACTTGACCGATGCACGCACCGAGTTCCGGGCCGGAACCATGCAGGCCCCCAACGCAATGATCACATCAATCGGAACCCAATAGCATGCCGAACAAGATGACGAATGAGGCACGGATAGTGCCTACAAGGTTCACTCAGATCGCGCGACAGAAACCCGGGATGTCCCGGGAAGAGGCGATTCAGGCCGGCCAGTCCGCGGTGCTGGAAATGGAACCAGAGTACCTGGATTGGGTCGATGGATTGCTGCGTGAGCTCTGGTCGGCCGTGGAACTGGCCTGTCAGGAAGATGATTTCCCGAACCCCCACGGGGAGGACGCCTACGGTCTGTCGAACCAGATCCGCAATCTCGGCGCCACTTTCGACTACGAGGCCGTGACGCATGTGGCGGACAGTTTCTGCGAACTGATTCATCGTCTGACCGAGGCGAAGCGCAACGACCAGCACGCCATGCGGACGCATCTGAATGCGCTGCGGCTGGTGAGCACGCCCAATTTCAAACGTGATGGCGGCGGCGAGCTGGAGCCACTGATGAACGCGCTGGGGCAATTGGTAAGTCACTACCCTGAACCAACCGGCAGCGTGGGCTGACGAGTACCAGTCGCGAGATAACCGAAGGAAGCCATCCCGATGCAGGGTCCGGCCAAGGACATAAATCTCCAGAACATTTCCGTTCTTGTCGCGGATCCGGGTGAGCCGGCATTCCGGATCACGCGGTCGATTCTGAAATCATTTGGCGCCGATCCCGTCGTGCATGCGCGCAACGTTGCACAGGCGAGCAAGCTGATCGAGCGCGGTACAGTCGACCTGCTGATCGTCAACTACCACCTTGATGGCAAGGCCGGGGCGAGCCTGGTTCGCAGGATTCGCGAGAATCGCCGCAATCCGGCGCGGCACATCCCGATCCTGATGACCCTGGGACACACCACCATTGGTGCCGTCACCCTCTCCCGCGATGCCGGCGCCAACATGGTACTCACCCTGCCTCTCTCGCCGGGCGGTCTCTACGACCGGCTGTCGTGGATGGCCAATCATCCGCGGCCATTCGTCGATCAGGAAAAGTACGTTGGTCCCTGCCGCCGGTTCAAGAATACCGGTGCCCCTGGCGGCATGGAACGCCGCTCGATGGACTTCGATATCGACGACGATGCAGAGGGTGAAGCCGAGACTGCGACTGCCGCAGGGTGATGCCAAGGATCGCCGGAAGGCGCTAGACTGGGCCGTTCGCGCAATAGCGCGCGACTGGTCCATACGAGGCCCTTCATGAACTACAACGAAATACTCTGGGAAGTGGCGCAGACGATCGAGCCACAGCGGGGCGCTGGCAAGGTCGCCAACTACATTCCCGCACTTGCCGAGGTCGATCCGATGAACTTCGGAATGGCGGTTGTCACGCGGGCAGGGGAGCGATGCTCGGTCGGGCGTGCTGACCGTCAGTTCTCGCTGCAGAGCGTCACCAAGGTGATCAGCCTGACCATGGCGCTGGAAGCGATCGGCGAGTCCTTCTGGAAACGCTCCGGTCGCGAGCCGTCCGGCGATCCCTTCAATTCACTGGTCCAGCTTGAACATGAGAACGGGATTCCGCGCAATCCGCTGATCAACGCCGGTGCCCTGATCTCGACCGATGTGCTGGTCAGCCGCTATGGCCGCGATGGTGCGGTGGAGGCCATCCTGCAGTTCGCGACAGAGCTTGCGGATGGGGAGCCTGTGCGCATCGACCCCCGCGTTGCCGCATCTGAACGTGAGACCGGATTCCGCAATGCGGCGGTGGCGAACTTCATGCGCAGCTTCGGCAACCTGCACAATCCGCCCGATGACGTGCTGCACGTCTACTTCCATCAGTGCGCGCTGGAGATGTCGTGCCTGGGACTGGCGCGGTCGATGCTGTTCCTCGCCAATGGCGGCCTGGACCCCATCACGGGCCGGCGGGTGGTGTCGGAGCGGCGGGCGCGACGCATCAATGCGATCATGCTGACCTGCGGCCACTACGACGCATCCGGTGATTTCGCGTTTCACGTCGGTCTGCCGGGAAAGAGCGGTGTCGGCGGCGGTATCGTGGCCATCGCACCAGGGGAACTGTCGGTGGCGGTCTGGTCACCGGGCCTCAGTGCCCAGGGAAATTCCCTGGTCGGGACCATGGCGCTGGAGAAGTTCGCCGCCCTGACCGGCCTGTCCGTCTTCTGAACCCCGGACAATGACGGCGCCGGGGCATTGCCGCCGACGCCGTCAGACCGGTCGGGAGCAAGTCTTGTCAGGCGCGTGCCTTGCCGATCTCCCGCTGTGCGCCGTCGATGATGAAACGGAGCTCGTTGGACAGGGTGCAGAGCCGGAAGCCCTCCCCGAAGCACCGCCTGGCGTGATCGCCGCCGGCGGTGTGGATGCAGGGCTTCACGCCCGCCGCTTCCGACACCCTGCGGATATGGGCAATCGCCTCCAGAACCTCCGGCTCCGTCGGATCGCCGACCGGGTCATGCCCGAGGCCGATGGCAAGGTCGGAGGGGCCGATATAGACGGCGTCCAGACCCTCCACGGCCACGATCTCCTCGATATTGTCGAGCGCGTCCTTGGTTTCGATCATGGCAAGGGTGATCACCAGTTCGCGTGACCGGGCCTTGTAGTCGGTCCCGGCATAGAGCGGCCCGCGCACATTGGCGAAGGACCGGAAGCCCAGCGGCGGATAGTGGCTCGCCTGCACGAAGTGGGCGGCTTCCTCCGCCGTGTTCACCATCGGACAGACCAGACCCATGGCACCGGCATCCAGCACCTTCATGATCCAGGTCGGATCGTTCCAGGGGATACGGGCCAGCGGCGTTGCCTCCTGCACCGAGATTCCCTGCAGCATGGCGATGGCATGGTCGAAATCGATCATGCCGTGCTGCAGGTCCACGCCAACCGAGTCGAACCCCTGTGCCGCCATGATTTCCGCCGTGTAGGAACTGGCGGAAGCGACCCAGCCATTCACCACATTGCCACCGGCATTCCAGATATCGCGAACCTTGTTCGTGCGCATGTCGCTCTCCATTTGATGTTCGTCAGTTCAGGGGATCGGGAACCTCGACGCCCAGCCGTTCCGCCCATTCCGCCAGTCGTTCCATGATCCCGGGATAGAGCGTCACGCCCTCCGCCAGTGCCGTGCGCCGGGCGTCGAGACCCCGCGCGCCGGGAATGCGGACCTGTGCCACGCCTTCGGGGACGTTTGCCGCGCGGCATGCGGCGGCCAGGAAACTGCTCTCTGCCCTGAAATCCTCCCGCCCGCCGAAGGCATCCGGATCAAACAGCAGCAAGGTGACCGACGCGCCATGCTGTGTCGGCCCGTCCTTGCGCCCGAAACCGCCGAGCGCAGAGGTCAGTGCCTCCACCATCAGGCCAAGTGCGAAACCCTTGTGGCCGCTCTCCGTGCCACCGAGCGGCAGCAGCGCCACACCGGCCTCCGGATCATCGGTGGGCGAGCCTGTCTCGTCCACCAGCCATGCGCCGGGCAGGCGCTTGCCCTCGGCCTTCCTGCGTCCGGCAAGACCCATCGTGGTGATGGAGCAGGAGATGTCGATCAGCACCGGATCGTCCTCGGTCGGGATGCCGACGGCAATCGGGTTGGGGGTATAGATCGCCTCCGTCGCGCCCGGTGGTGCGACACCCTTCGCGGCCGGGTCGGAACTGAGCAGCAGGACAAGGAAGCCCTGCTCCGTCGCCCTGGGCAGGAAGCTCTGCAGACAGGCGATGTGGCCGGACCGGCGGATGCCGATGGCCGCGAGGCCGAATTCCCGCGCACGCTGCAGCGCCAGATCCATTGCCGCATCCACCAGCCAGACACCGGAGAGATAGTTGCCGTCCCACAGCACCACCGGCCCGGTATCCGACAGTCGTTTCGGTTCGCCGGTTGCAGGCATCTCGCCTGCGGTCAGGGCTGCCAGATACTGCGGTGCGAGATTGAGGCCATGGGTGTCATGCCCCATCATGTCGGCGTCAGTCAGCAGGGCGGCGACACGCGCCGAACGGTCGGCGGGCATGCCCGCCTTCTCGAACAGCCGTGCCGCGAAGCGGTTGAGACGCCGGACGTCATGGCGCACCGGCATGGTCTCAGAGGACCTGATGGACGCTGTAGTACGGGCCGCGCGGTGTCCGGTCACCCAGGCCAACGGCAACGATCCGGTTCATCCAGGCGTAGCGTTCGTCGCCCGTCTCGAAGAACGGCACGGTGCGGAAGTAATATTCCGACGGGTCCACATCCTCCCCGCGGTCCAGCCGCGCCAGCACCTCCGGTGTGCCGTGACGGGTGCCGTGATAGGTCATGTAGATGCGTGCGCCATCATCGGTCTCGATGGTCAGACGCACATCCAGGTAGAAGGTGCCGTCGTCCGCGACCAGGACCCAGTCACCTGCCGTGCCGGGCATGATGCTGCCCTTGATGCGCGGACCATTGACGGTTCCGCCCGATACCTCCGCGACGACCCGGCGCCCGAAGGGACCGCGTCCGATCACGTGCCGGGCACCAATCGCGATGTCGATGTCGAAGATATGCTCGAAGCTCAGTTGCTGCATCGCTCTGCCCTCACAGGATCTGGTAGATGGTGTAGACGGGCCCCGTCGGCAGCCGGTGCCCGGTCCCGATGCAGACGATGCGGTTCAGCCATTCGTACTTCTCCGCACCGGTCTCGAAGCGGGGTGCGATGCGGAAATACAGCTCGGAGGGGTCCACTTCCTCCCCGGCGGCGAGGCGGGCCATGACTTCCGGTGAGCCGTGCCGGACACCCGAGTAGGTCATGTAGATCAGGGCATCATCATCGGTCTTCAGCGTGACCCGGACATCCAGCCGCGTTGCACCATCAGGCGTGAAGTTCAGCCAGTCGCCGCCCGGGCCGGGAACGGCGGTGCCTTTCAGTTTCGGCCCCTCGAAGTGTCCTCCGGTCACCCGCGCGATGCGCCGGTTGCCCGTCGGTGTCGGCCCCAGGTCACTGATTTCCGTGACCTCGAACTGCACCTTCAGCAGGAATTCTGTCTTGACCTGTTGCATGCCACCACCCCCTTCACCCCACAATCTGTGCCACTATAGGGCCGTCACAGCGTCGGATACAGGGAGGATGCCCGGCAATGTTCAAGATCACCTTTTGCCTGCGACGCAGGCCCGAACTCACCCTGGCGGAATTCCATGATTACTGGCTCAACCGCCATGCCCCGCTGGTGCGGCAGCATCAGCCGGCACTGCGCATGGTGCGCTACGTTCAGGTGCATGCACTGCAGACCGTGCTGAGCGCACCGATGCAGAAGGTCCGCAAGGCGCCGGAACCCTATGACGGCGTGGCGGAACTCTGGTGGAAGTCCATGGAGGATCTGGAGGCATCAGCCCAGGATCCGGCTGCCCGGGAGGCAGGCAGGATCCTGCTGGAGGATGAGGCGAAGTTCATCGACCTGCCGAACTCGCCGCTCTGGTTCGGGCAGGAGCATGTGATCGTCGGCTCGGAGCATCTGGATTGAGCATGGAAGCCACCGTTTCCGTTCGCCCGCCTGCCGTTGCCGGGCGGTTCTATCCGGGGGAGGGGGTGGAACTCGCCCGGACGGTCGATGGCCTGCTGAAGGATGCGGCGGCTCGCCATGCCGGGCCATTGCCCGCGCCGAAGGCCCTGATCGCGCCCCATGCAGGCTATGTCTATTCCGGTGCGGTTGCCGCGAGCGCCTATCAGCGTGTCCTGCCTGCCAGGGCGACCATTCGCCGGGTCATCCTGCTCGGGCCCGCGCACAGGGTGGCCTTCAGGGGCTTCGCCTTGCCTTCGGTGGATGCGTTTCAGACTCCCCTTGGTGCGGTAAGGCTGGACCGGCAGGTGATGGACGCGCTTCGGGATTTTCCGGGTGTGGTCACGCATGATGAAGCCCATGCCCAGGAACACAGCCTGGAGGTCCATCTGCCGTTCCTGCAGCGTGCGCTTGGCGCCGACTTCGCGCTGGTGCCGATCGTGGTTGGCGACGCGACCCCCGATCAGGTCGCGACCCTGCTGGCGCGCCTGTGGGGTGGCCCGGAGACGCTGGTCGTCATCTCCACCGACCTGTCGCACTATCATGATCACGCAACCGCCTGTCAGATCGACGGTGAAACGGTAGCCCGGATCGAGCGGCAGGCTGTCGGCAGTTTCGGTCCCAGGGAGGCCTGTGGCAGCCGTCCGGTGAACGGCCTGCTGCAACATGTTTCACGCCTCGGCTATCGCGTCACCCGGCTGGATGTCCGCAACTCCGGCGACACGGCTGGCCCGAAGGACCGGGTTGTCGGATATGGCGCCTGGGCGCTGGAGCCGTCGGAGACAGCGCGCCTCGCGGATGCGCATCGTCGTCTGTTGCTGACCACAGCCGCGCGCGCTATCGCCATCCGTATGGCCCGCAACAAGCGCCCGGACATATCGCTCGAGACCTTCCCGAGCGAACTGCGCAGCATCGCCGCCAGCTTTGTCACGATCGAACGAAGGGGACGGTTGCGCGGGTGCATCGGTTCGCTGCAGGCCCACAGGCCTCTGGCGGCCGACGTGGCCTGGAACGCCGTATCCGCCGGTTTCGAGGATCCCCGCTTTCGGGCGCTGACCGTGCCGGAATTCAGGGAATCGGAGCTGGAGATCTCGGTGCTCTCCACCCCCGCGCCGTTTGCCTTCGCCGATGAGGACGATCTGAAGGCCCGGCTGCGGCCCGGTCGCGACGGCCTGATCCTGCAGTCGGCGGGAAAGCGCGGAACGTTCCTGCCCAAGGTCTGGGACGGACTGCCGACACCGGAGGCCTTCCTGTACGGTCTGAAGGTCAAGGCCGGACTGCCGCGCGATCACTGGTCCGACGATGTGAAGATCTGGCGCTACACGGCGGAAAGTTTCCGTGCACCGGTACCGGAGGAGTTGTTCCGCACCGGTCCGGGGAGCGCGAAGCAGGCCGGTTGACCGCCCCTACCAGGTTTCCGCGAAGGGGCGGATATCAATCTCGTGGGTCCAGCCGTCGCGGGTCTGGTGGTGCAGGTTCCAGTAGGTCTCGGCGATACTGTCCGGGTTCATCAGTGTATCCGCAGGCAGGCTGTCAGGGTCGATGCCCGCCTGGCGTTTCCTGTCGCGCACGAATTCCGTATCGACACCTGCGTCTATGATCAGATGCGCCACATGGATGTTCTTCGGACCCAGTTCGCGCGCCATGGACTGGGCCAGCCCGCGCAGGGCGAACTTGCCTGACGCAAAGGCCGCGAAGCCGCTGCTGCCCTTCACCGAGGCCGTCGCACCAGTGAAGAAGATCGAGCCCTTCGCGCGCGGCACCATGTATTTCGCTGCTTCCCGCCCTGTCAGGAACGCGCCGTAGGCACACATTTCCCAGACCTTGCGGAAGACCCGTTCCGTGGTCTCCAGAATGGGAAAGTGCACGTTGCCGCCGACATTGAAGATGCAGATCGCGACGGGGCCGATTTCCTTCTCCACCATGGCGAACATCCCGACGGCGGTCTCTTCCTTGCGCGCGTCCCAGGTGAAACCCTGGGCGGAGCCGCCCGCGGCCTCGATCTCGGCGACAAGCGGCGCGAATTCCTCGCCGCGCCTGCGGCCCATGACGACATGGAACCCACCCCTGGCGAAGCGCTTCGCGATGGCCGCGCCGATATAGTCCCCGGCCCCGATGACGAGGCAGACCGGTTTCTCCTGCATCTAGATTCCCCTGAAGGTTGGCGGACGCTTCTCGATGAAGGCCTGCACGGCCTCCCGATGGTCGGCGGTCTGGGCGACACGGACCAGGCGATCCGCCTCCCAGTCCAGGCAGGTGCGGAAGTCGGCCTGTGTCGCCCGGTTGATGTTCTGCTTCATGTATCGAATCGCCAGTGGCGGGCCGCTGGCGATCTGTCCGGCAAGTTCCGCCGTTCGTGCGGCCAGCCGGTCCTCCGCGACGACTTCGTTCAGGAGTCCCAGCGCCAGCGCCTCCTGTGCCGCCACGCGTCTGCCAGAGAAGTAGATCTCCTTGGCTTTCGCAGGGCCGACAAGCTGTGTCAGTTGCCATGACCCGCCATAGTCGCCCGACAGGCCGATGGCCGCGAAGCCGGGTACGAGGAATGCGTTCGTCGATCCGATCCTGATATCGCAGGCCAAGGCAATCGACATGCCTGCACCTGCCGCCGCGCCGGGCAGGGCGGCGATCGTTGGCTTCGGCAGTTCATGCAGGCGCAGTGTCAGCCCGTGCTGGCGGTGCTGCAACTCGCGGATCTTCTCATCCACCGTGCGGCTGTCCTTACCCCGCGCCGCACCCATGCCCTTCACGTCGCCACCGGCACAGAAGGCCTTGCCAACACCGGTAAGCACGACGGCACGCACATCCGGATCGGCCTCCAGCACCAGCAGGATCTCGCGTAACGCAGGGGTCACGATGTCGCCCAGCGCGTTCCGCCTTTCCGGGCGGTTGAACGCGACCGTGGCCACATGGTCCCTGACGGTGCAGAGCAGCTGGTCGGTGCCGGTCTCGACCCTGCGTTCCATCAGAGCGACGCTGCCTTCACGTAGGCCGGGCGGGCCTCCAGCCGGTCGGCATAGGCCGAAAGGTTGGGCAAGGCACTGAAATCAATCCCGATCGACCGTGCCATGACCACCGCGTGCCCCGTGATGGTATCGGCGACCGTGAAGTCGCCCGCCAGATACTCCCGCCCCTCCATATGCTTCTCGACGGCCAGCAGGGTGCGGCTGATCAGCTTGACCGAGCGGGCCGCGATCTCGGGATTGCGACGGTCGGGCGGCAGCAGGATGGTCTCCACCACATAGTTGTTGAACGGGGGCATGATCATGCCCTCGGCATAGTGCAGCCACTGCAGGTACAACGCGAAATTCGGCGCGTCGGCGCCCGGGGTCAGATGGGGTGCATACTTCGCCCCGAGATACTGTGCGATTGCAGTGCTCTCGGTGATCGTGACATCGCCGTCGATCAGGGTTGGCACGCGTCCGTTCGGATTGATCCGCGCATATTCCGGGCCGCGCATTTCCTTCTGGCCCAGCGTGAACCGCTCCAGCTCGTAGGGCTTGCCGATCTCCTCCAGCAGCCAGACCGTGCGAACGGCACGGGATCGCGGTGCGAAATATACTTTCATGGCGGCCTCCTCCCCAGGAAATGCTTCTGCAAGCGACTGATCCGATGTAGCTTCAATTTCTGAAGCAAGTCAATTCAATATTGGAAGTGTGTCTTCATGAGTCGCGCCGACCTTTCATCAGATGCCTGTACGGTGGCCCGCGCGGTTGCCGTTGTGGGCGACCAATGGACCCTGCTGATCCTGCGGGAGATGTTCCTGGGAACCCGCCGGTTCGACGATTTCCTGCGCCATACGGGCATGTCGTCCCATCTGCTGTCGCAGCGCCTGAAGAAGCTGGTTGCGCTGGGGGTCGTCCGGCGCAGTGCCTATTCGGAGCGTCCGGTGCGGCATGAGTACAGCCTGACCAGGATGGGCCAGGATCTGTGGCCGATCATCGTTGCCTTGAAGCAATGGGGTGATCGCTGGCTGCACGAAGGTGTCGCGCCGGTGCGGATCGTCCACAAGGGCTGTGAATGCTTCACGCATCCAAGGATGACCTGCAGCGAATGCGGGGAACCCATGGGGGCGAGGGACGCACGCGCACACCTGAGCCGCGGATTCAGGGCCGTTCGCCGGAGCCGGGCCGGTCAGCGCTGACCTACTTGTTCAGAAAATTCAGCTTCAGACCCGGCACAGGCCAGTCCATCGCGACCAGCCTGCCTGTCGAGCTCAGCGTGATCCAGGCCGTCTTCATGTCCGGGCCACCAAAGCAGATGTTGGTGGTGATCGGGTCCGGCATGGGGACGTGCCGGTAGTGGCTGCCGTCCGGCGGGATCACCGTGATGCCGCCATTGTGGATGGTGGCGACACAGACATTGCCATTGCCATCGACGGCAAGGGAATCCAGCAACTGATGCCCCGGCAGCCCCGCGATCAGTCTGCCCTGATGGCCGCGGATCGGCTGCTTCGGCGCCGCCAGCCGCCCCGGTCCGTTCAGGGCATAGGCCCAGACCCGTCCGGTATGGGTCTCGGCGACATAGAGTTCGTCCTCGGAGGGGGAGAGGCCGATGCCGTTCGGACTCTCTGACGGAAAGATCATCTCCTCGATCCGGCTGCCATCCGCTGCCGCATAGTAGATGCCGGTGACATCCCGGTCGCGTTCGCGGACCTTGCCATGATCGGTGAACCAGAAGCCGCCTGCTGCGTCGAAGACGATATCGTTCGGCCCCTTCAGCGCATGGCCGTTGCAGTGCGTGTAAAGGGTCTCGACGGCACCGGTCTCGATATCGATCCGTTCGATGCGGCCGCCCGAATAGTCGTCAGGCTGATCCAGCGGAAACAGCCGTCCCTTGCTTTCCAGGATACGGAAGCCGCCATTGTTGCAGACATAGCATTTGCCGTCCGGTCCCATGGCCGCGCCATTGGGGCCGCCGCCGGGCGTTGCGACCACGGTCTTCGTACCGTCCGGGTGCACCCTGGTCAGCCGCCCCGCGGCAATCTCGACCACCAGTACATCGCCGTCGGGCAGGGCTATCGGCCCCTCCGGAAAGCGCAGGCCCTCGGCCACCAGTCTGAAATCCGTCATTGCATCTGCCTCCCCAGCTCACGCACTCATGACCGTTTAATGGTCGAATAGAAGCGTGCTCAAGACAACCCATTGAATTAACTGTTTTTTGATGGGCTGGCGGCATTCTGTTCCGAGCAATGCCGAAACGATCCAATCTACAGGGTGAGAGATCATGATGATGCAAGCGTCAACGCCTGACGAGTCGAGCCTGACTCTGCGCCTGGATGCCCATGGTGAGATCGGCGAATTGAACGGCGATACGGACAGGCTGCTCGGCCGGTCCAGTGTCGAACTCTGGCGCAGGCCGGTGTCGGATGTGTTCAGTGCCGAGGCCAGCGCGACCCTGAGCCGGGCGCTGGGTGCCCTCTCCAAGGGGGAAGCGGGCGGCGCACATGTCATTACGTACGACCGGCCCGACGGCCTGCAGGCTCACTTCGGTCTGCGTGTGCGCCCGGCGGGCAAGGGACCGGCTGATGGATTCCTTGTCCATCTGGCGCCGACCAGAGCGCCTGACGCCTGGGAGGCTGCACCCATCGACAGTGCCGTCGTGGGCGGGGACGATGATGCCGGTGCCGGGCTGGATCGCATGGCCGGCCTGCTGGCCGATGGCAATCAGGACAAGGGCATCACGCTGATGTCGGTGGAAGGAGGGCTCGGCGCCTTCGGTTCGACAGACAAGGCGAGGGACTTCCGGCGTATCGTTGACGAACGTGCCCGAAACCTGGGCGCGAGCGGCACCACGGATCTGTCCGACGGGGCCTATGGCGTCGTGCATGGCAAGGACTATGACAGTGCCCGCCTGCTGAGTGACGTGGGGCAGGAAGCAGTATCCAGGGGCGTTCTGAAGGACGCCGGAGGTCTGGCGGCCCAGCAGGTCGTGTCCGATACGGGCGCCGTATCTGCCGCTGCCGCGCGCGGTACCCTTGGTCACATGCTTTCCGGCCTGCGCCGCGGGCTGAAGCGTGGTTTCAGCCGGTCGGGACTGGCGGAGGCGCATTCAGAGGCCATGACAGCTGCGGAGCAGATGCTGGTGGATGTCCGTCAGGCCATCTCCAGCGGCAGTTTCCAGCGCCGGATCCGCCCTGTCCTGAGCCTGAAGCGCAACAAGATCGCGATGCAGCTCGTGGGGGCGGACCTGAAGGTCGGGGACCAGATCGTGACGCCGGAACAGGTCTTTGGACTGGTCGAGGCGGATGACGTCCAGTGTGATTTCGAGGTCGCAGTCGTGGAACAGGCCATTCGCCAGCATCTGGAGGCCAGGACCTGGCAGTCGATTGCTTTCCGTGTGCTCGCCTCCATCCGCCAGGAATATCTGAAGCAGACGACCGTGCGGACACGCCTGGAGACCCTGGCGCGCAAGAGCGGCATCAGGAGCGAGTATCTGGTCCTGCGCCCCTACGAGGCCCTGAGCGGGAAGCTGAACGGCAAGGGCAGCGAGATGGTCGAACAGGACATGTCGGCATCCGCGTTGTGCCTGTCGGTGCCGGATTTCTATGCCTTCATTGCGGGCGACGCCGATCATCGCGCCG
The DNA here is from genome assembly GCA_016865035.1 of Kordiimonadales bacterium IMCC3096. Classification (GTDB taxonomy): domain Bacteria; phylum Pseudomonadota; class Alphaproteobacteria; order Minwuiales; family Minwuiaceae; genus Minwuia. The sequence goes on along the minus strand of CP018227.1, from coordinate 46,938 downwards.
GTTCCCTGGTCAGCGGTGAAGGCGCGCGTGGCTATATCGAGGTATCGACGGATCGCCTGACCGGGCTGCTGGCGCAGAAGGACGGGCGCTTCCTCGTGCGGGGACTGATCGAGAACTGGCGCAACCGCCAGATCGAGCTGATTGCCACCAGTGTGAACCGTCCGGAGGACAAGCAGACCGTTTCGGACCTCGGCATTCGCTACGCGCGCGGTCAGCTGATCGGCGGATGGGAAAACCGCTACTGAGGCTTTGCAGCCTGACCCGCCGCATGCGAATGTGCGCCCATCACGGGTGACAGCGCGGGGAGGCGGGTTCCTTGTCGACAGGTGAGGAACGATTCCAGGACGCGACCTCCGCGCCGCCGGATTTCCTGCCACATGCAGCACTGTTCTGCTCGGTCGTCCTGCTGGGCAGTTCCTTCGTGGCCGCACGCGCGATCATGGAGCATTCGGACGCACCGGCGACCCTTGCGTTCCTGCGCTATTTCCTGGCTGCCGCCTGTCTGGTGCCGCTGGCCCTGCGCCGGTCACAATGGCAGATTGCCCGCGCCGATGTTCTGCTGGCACTGGGGCTCGGCGTCATGCAGTTCGGGCTGTTCCATCTGTTCGTGAACACGGCCCTGCAGGAGATACCCGCTGCACGTGGTGCGGTCATCTTCGCGCTGATTCCCATCCTGACAATGCTGATCGCGGCTGCGGGCGGGCGGGACCATGTCTCATGGTTCATGACCATCGCCGCCATCCTGTCGTTTGCGGGTGTCTCTCTCGCTGTTGGGGAGAAGGCATTCAGCGCGGATGTCGGCGGCGACAGCCTGTGGGGGGAGGGGCTGTTCTTCCTCGCCGTCTGTTGCGGTGCCACCTACAACGCCTTCTCTGCCCGGCTGTATCAGCGCTACTCGGTCGCGCCGATCTCCCTGCTGGCGATGCTGGGGGGCGTGATCATGATGTTGCCGTTCGCCGCCGCTGAAGGGATGTTCACCACGGGGCCGGGCTATTCGGAGAGTGACTGGTGGCTGGCGATCTATCTGGCCGTGGCGGGCGGCACGGCCAGCATGCTGCTGTTCAACTGGGGCCTGCGCCGACTGTCGCCTACACGGGCGGCGATCTGGGTACCGCTGAGCCCCATCGCCGCGACAGCGTTCGGAGCGCTGTTGCTGGATGAGGTGATCACGCCACTGTTCCTGGTCGGTCTGGCCTGCGCGGTGGCAGGCCCGCTTCTGGTAAGCTGGGGCCGGAGCAGGAGGAAGCAGAATGGCTGATCTGAAGGAAAAGGTCGCGGTCGTCACTGGCGCGGCACGCTATCGTGGCATTGGCCGGGCAATCGCACTGCGCCTTGCACGCGACGGGGCTGATGTCGTGGTCTCGGCACGCGGCGGCGGAAATGTGCCGGATCACGAGCTGGAGATGGGCTGGCAGGGCACCGCCTCACTCGTGGGCGAGATCGAGGGCATGGGCCGGCGTGCGCTGGCCATCGAATGCGACGTGACGGACCGGGCGCAGGTCGCCGACCTGATCGACGGCACGCTGAAGGCTTTCGGCAGACTGGATATCGTTGTCAACAACGCGGGCGTTCCCAGCGGCGCTGGTGCCACCCCGGTGGTGTCGATGGACGACGAGGAGTGGCTGCACACGGTCGATGTGAACCTGAACGGCGTCTACCACGTGTCGAAAGCGGGTGCCCGGGCCATGATCGACGCCGGAAACGGCGGCGCCATCGTGAATCTCTCTTCGACCGCCGGTCGGGTCGGCATGGCGAACTACGGGGCCTATTCCGCCACCAAGTTCGCGGTCATCGGCCTGACGCAGCAGATGGCGGTCGAGCTTGCCCCGTCCGGTATCCGGGTCAACTGCATCTGCCCCGGGTCAACCGACACCGACATGATGGATGGCACGTTCCGCCGGGTCGCCGGCCTCGTCGGGACGGAGTTCGAGCGCATCAAGAAGGGCGTGCGCAGGCAGGTGCCGCTGGGTCGCCAGGGTGATGTGTCGGAGCAGGCGGCGGCAGTGGCGTTTCTTGCCAGCGATGATGCCAGCTACATCACCGGCCAGACCCTGAACGTGGATGGCGGCCTGCGCATGGACTGAGGCCGCGTGTTCGACCCGCCGGACCGGCGTCAGGAAAGTACCCTCAGCAGTTCCTCATGCATGTTGGGGCCGGAGGCTATGACATTGCGGTGCCGGGGACGTTCCCGGTTGTAGATGAAGCCTTCGTTGGTATTGGTGGTGCAGCAGGCTCCGGCCTCCGTCAGGATGAGATCGGCCGCGGCGATGTCCCAGTCGTGCTTTCCGGCCATGGAGATCGCGGCGTCAAACCGGCCCGCCGCCACCAGCACCATCCGGTAGGCGATGGAGTTCATCCAGGTACACAGCATGTCGTCGCCCGGCTTCGGCCAGGTGAAATAGGTCATGTTGCGCTTGGCGGTCAGGTAGTGGGCGTCCCCCGTATTGTCGATCAGGCTGGGGGATATGCGTCGGCCGTTCAGCCTTGCCCCGGATCCCAGCGCGGCCTCGAAGAACTCATCCTTGGCCGGGTTGTAGACTGCGCCCAGGATCGGCTTGCCATCCTCCACCAGGGCGACGCAGACCGTGAACTCCGGTACGCCACGCATGAAGGCGCGGGTGCCGTCGATCGGGTCGGCGATCCAGACCCGCTTCCGGTCCAGCCGTGACGGGTCGTCCGCCGTCTCCTCCGACAGCCAGCCATAGTCGGGCCGGGCCTCGGTCAGACGCTGTTTCAGCAGGGTGTCGACGGCAATGTCGGCCTCCGTCACCGGATGGTCGTTGCCCTTGTCCCAGGTCTTCAGATCCGTGTCGAAATAGTCCATTGCGACCGCACCCGCGCGACGCACCGCATCCAGCAGCAGGCTGTGATCGGCGCTCAGGTGGTCGGGAACGCGCGGCACCCTCAGTTGCCCGCCACGGTCATGCCCTCGACCACCAGGGTCGGCGCATTGGTGCCATAGCGGAACGTCAGATCATTGGCAGGCGTCAGTTGCATGAACATGTCCTTCAGGTTTCCGGCGATGGTCATCTCCGACACCGGAAAGGCGATCTCGCCGTTCTCGATCCAGAAGCCGGCGGCGCCCCGGCTGTAGTCGCCCGTGACGCCATTCACGCCAAATCCAATCAATTCAGTAACATAGAATCCTGTGCCAACATTACGGATCAGGTCAGCAGCCGAGGCTTCGCCTGCCGCGAGATACAGGTTGGAGGTTCCGGGCGAGGGCGGTCCACCTGTACCGCGGGACGCGTGTCCCGTCGTCTGCAGCCCCAGTTGCCGGGCGGAAGCACAGTCGAGAATCCACGTCTGCAGATGCCCGTCGTCGATCAGGGCCAGCTCACGTCCGGCGATACCTTCTCCGTCCACCGCGCGGGACCGCAGGCCGCGTTGGCGCAGCGGATCGTCGATGATGCGGATACCGCTGGCAAAGATCTGCTGCCCCATCCGGTCCTTCAGGAAGGAACTGCCGCGCGCGACCGATGCGCCGTTGATGGCCCCGGCCAGGTGCCCGACCAGGCTGGAGGCCACGCGGGGGTCGAAGACGACGGGCACCTTGCCCGACGGCATCTTGCGCGCGCCGACACGTTTCACGGTCTTCTCGGCGGCGGTCCGGCCGACTGTCGCCGCGTCTTCGAGCGCAGACATGTGGCGGACCGAACTGAACTCGTAGTCACGCTCCATGTGGCCTTCCGCGTCCTCCGCGATGACGGAGCAGGAAAGGCTGAAACTGGAGATCGAATAGGCTGCGCCAAAGCGGACGCCGTCACCCCGGATGGCCAGCGCCACGCTGCCCGCGCCATATCCGGCGGAAGCCCCTTCGGACTGTTTCACACCATTGACGGCCAGCGCGGCCTCCTCGGCGATGCGGGCGCTTTCGATCAGGCTCTCGACTTCCGGCACGGTCGGGTCATGCAGGTCCAGGTCGGGCAGGTCCGTCGCAATCTGGTCCGCGTCGGCGATCCCGCACCAGGGGTCCTCCGGGCTTGCCTTGGCCATGGCGATGCCGCGCGCGGCAAGCTCGTCCATCATGTCCGATTTCATGTCGGTGGAGGACACGACCGCCTGCCGCTTGCCGACCATGCAGCGCAGCCCGACATCGAAGCTCTCCGAGCGTTCGATGTCCTCCGGCTTGCCCTGCCGGTAGGACGCGCCGAGGGACCGGCTTTCCACCATCACGGCATCGGCTGCGTCGGCGCCGCCCTTCAGGGCCCGGTTCAACAGATCGTCCAGCATCTCCAGGGCTCTGGCTTCGGCGGCGGCGCGATTGGTCATATGTGCAGGTTCCCGATCAGTTGCAGTCCGTCATATAGGCGTGTCGCCTGCCATGCCACAAGGGGTGGTGCGCCCATGGCGGGTGCGCCGACGCTACGGTCATGCGCACCCGGTATGGGCGCTGAACATGGTATTCCGGGGCCAATCTGGTTTATGACAGGGGAAGAGAAAGCCTGTCAGGGCGCTTGGCCCGCAACGGGGTTGCGCCGCGAGTGGCGCGGAGACCGGATCTGACGTGATCGAGAAGTTCAAGAATCTGCCAGGCAATGTGCGTGGCGCATTGTGGTTGCTGGCGGCGGGCATATTCCTGTCCGCGATGGGCGTCTTCATCAAGATGGCGGCTGCGGAACTGCATCCGTTCCAGATCGCGTTCTTCCGTGCCTTCTTCGGCCTCTGCATCGTTGCGCCCTTCGCCCTCCGGCACGGGCTGGGGACGGTGCGCACCTCGCGCCCGATGCTGCATCTGATCCGGGGTCTGATCGGCGGCGTGGTCATGCTGTGCATGTTCTATTCGGTGGCGCATCTGCCGCTGGCCCAGGTCACGGCGCTCAGTTTCACCAAGCCGCTGTTCCTGATCCCGCTGGCCGTGATCTTTCTGAGCGAGAAGGTGCGGATGCGGCGAACCATCGCCACGGCCGTGGGTTTCATCGGTGTCATCATCATGCTGCGCCCGGGCGGGGAGACGGATCCGGTCGCCTTCGTGGCGCTGTTTGCCGCGGCCCTGATCGCCGGGATCACGATCATGATGAAGATCCTGTCGCGGCTGGATGCGCCGACGACGCTCGTGTTCTGGTCCAGCATCATTCTCAGTCTCTGCACGCTGGGCCCCGCGCTCTGGTTCTGGAAGATGCCGAGCATGGAGGTCCTGCTGGTGCTGCTGGCCCTGGCCGTATGCGGCACCATCGGGCAGACCATGCTGATACGGGGCTATTCGGCGGGGGAGGCGATGGCGGTGACCCCGTTCGACTATGCCCGGCTGCTCTATTCGGGCCTGTTCGGCTACCTGCTGTTCTTCGAGGTGCCGGATGTCTGGACGGTCGTCGGCGCGCTCGTCATCGTTGCCTCGACGCTCTATATCGCGCGGCGCGAGGCGAAGGTGAAACCACATGATTCACGGCCTGCCACCGCGACGTTCGATGGTCCGGCGGGCACGGGCACGACTTCCATGCAGTCATCGTCGGTCAAACCGGCTGAACAGGGTGCTGACAAGCCACTCCACGTCGGCTAGAGGTCTGCCGAGCACGACTTTTCAAGAGGGAGGATGAACTGATGAATCTCAAGGATATGGCCGCCGTGATCACCGGCGGCGCGTCCGGTCTGGGTGAGGCAACGGCGCGTGAACTCGCGTCCGCCGGCGCGAAGGTCGCGATCCTGGACCTGAACGAGGACCAGGGTCAGAAGATGGCGAAGGAACTTGGCGGGGTCTTCGCCAAGTGCAACGTGGCTGATGAAGCCTCTGTCCTGGCAGCATTCGAGACCGCCAAGGCCGCCCATGGTCCGGCCCGGATCCTGGTGAACTGCGCAGGCATCGGCATTGCCGCCAAGACCACGTCGAAGGGCGAACCGCATGCCCTGGACATGTTCCAGCGTGTCATCAGCGTCAACCTGATCGGTACCTTCAACTGCATCCGCATTGCCGCAACGGAGATGGCGGCTCAGGACCCGACGGAGAACGGTGACCGCGGTGTCATCGTCAATACGGCATCGGTCGCCGCGTTCGATGGTCAGATCGGTCAGGCGGCCTATTCCGCGTCCAAGGGTGGCGTGGTCGGCATGACCCTGCCCATCGCGCGTGACCTGATGAATGACGGGATCCGCGTCTGCACCATCGCGCCGGGCCTGTTCGGCACCCCGATGCTGCAGAGCCTGCCCGACAACGTGAAGGAAGCGCTGGCAGCCACCGTGCCGTTCCCGAAGCGTCTCGGCGATCCTTCGGAATACGGCCAGCTCGCCCGCCACATCTGCGAGAACCAGATGCTGAATGGCGAGACCATCCGCCTCGACGGCGCCATCCGCATGGCCCCGCGCTGATCCAGCGCCTTTCAGCCCCGGCCATCAGGTCGGGGCTGAATTCCGCCGTTTGGTCCGCGATTGACGCTCAGGTCGCGCGGATCAGATCTGCGGCCCGTTCCGCGATCATGACGGTCGGGGCATTGGTGTTGCCGCCGATCAGGCTGGGCATGACCGACGCATCCACGACCCGCAGACCCTCCACGCCCCGCACCCGCAATTCCGGATCCACAACGGCGGCATCATCCTTCCCCATGCGGCAACTGCCGACCGGGTGATAGATCGTTTCCGCCTTGCGCCGCACGAAGGCTTCCAGCGCCTCCGGTCCCTGCACATCCGCGCCGGGATGAAGCTCGTGCGCCATGTGCTGTGCGATTGGCGGTGCGGCCAGGACCTGCCGCCCGATCTCCACGCCGCGGATCATCTTCTGCAGGTCATCCGGGTGATCCAGGTAATTCGGATCGATCAGCGGATCGGCCATGGGATCAGGTGACGCCAGTCCGATGTGGCCACGGCTCTTCGGGCGCAGGTCACAGCAGTGCAGCGTGAGACCATGGGCATAGATCCGCGTCTTGCCGTGGTCGTCGCTCATCACCGGCAGGAAGTGATACTGCAGGTCGGGCAGGGGCTCGTCCGCCCGGCTGCGCGTGAAGATTCCGGCCTCCGCGAAGTTGCTGGTCAGCAGGCCGGTGCGCTGCTTCCTATATTCGCGGATCGCGCCCGGCAGGCGGCTCAGGCCGCGCCAGGTGAACGCGAATCCGATGTTTGTCGAGGTGTGCTGCACCAGTGAGATGTCGAGATGGTCCTGCAGGTTGCGACCGACTTCCGGCGCCTCGTGAACCTGTGCGATGCCATGTTCGGCCAGGACCTTGCCCGGCCCGACACCCGACAGCAGCAGCAGGTGCGGCGAATGCACCGCCCCGCCGGACAGCAATACTTCCCGCGTGGCACCGATGCTCTCGTCGGCCGTCTGTCCCTGCCGACGGAAATCGATACCCACGGCGCGACCGCTCTCGATCCGGACGCGCGTGGCCCGCGCGCCGGTGATGACACGCAGGTTGGGTCGCTGCACGCCCTGCAGATAGGCGTGCCAGACGCTGTGGCGCTGGCCGTCCTTCTGGGTCAGCTGATAGAGACCGGCCCCTTCCTGTCGCGGGCCGTTGAAGTCATCCGTCTCGCCGATCTGGGCGCTGGTCGCCGCCTCGACGAACATGTGCGACAGCGGGCTGGGGCTGCGCGGGTCCATGACGTTCAGCGGGCCGCCCTGACCGTGCAGGTCATCCTCGATGCGTTCATTGTTCTCCGCCCTGCGGAACAGCGGCAGCACGCTTTCCCAGTCCCAGCCCGGGCAGCCTTCCTCGCTGGCCCAGCGGTCATAGTCGGCACGGTGACCGCGAATGTAGACCATGCCGTTGATCGCGCTGGAGCCGCCGAGCGCCTTGCCGCGGGGCCAGAACATGCGGCGACCGCCCAGGTTCGGCTGTGGCTCGGTCTTCAGCAGCCAGTTGGTCTGCTTGTCCTGCATGGTCTTGACCAGTCCGGCAGGCACGTTGATCGACCAGTGGTCACCGGTTGTCCCTGCCTCGATCATGCAGACGGAGGTATCGGGATCCTCGCTGAGACGACTGGCAAGCACGCAGCCTGCGGAGCCGCCACCGACAATGATGAAATCGAACTGGTCCATGGCTGACATCTCCCCAAAAGCCGCGCGTTCTGGCTTACAACTGACTGCGGTTCATTACAAACAGGAAGCGACAGACGGGCGGTCTGGCGCATTTCGTGCCCGTCCACTTGACCACCACACGGCCTGCCCCAATTCTGTCGCATGACATTGGGGAGGACGTGAGATGGCAATTTCAGCGGAAGAGCATCCGAAGAAGTCGGTCGAGGTACTTGGTCGCAAGATGAGTTACGTCGAGATGGGGGAGGGTGATCCCATCGTCTTCCTGCACGGCAATCCGACCTCCTCCTACCTCTGGCGCAACGTGATGCCGCATGCGAAGGGCCTGGGGCGCTGCATCGCGCCGGACCTGATCGGCATGGGGGATTCCGAGAAGCTGCCGGACTCCGGTCCGGACCGGTACCGCTTCGTCGAGCACCGCCAGTATCTCGACGGCTTGCTTGAGGCGCTGGGAGTCACGCGGAACGCGATCTTCGTCATCCATGACTGGGGATCGGCGCTGGGGTTCGACTGGGCCAACCGGCATCGGGAGGCGATGCAGGGCATCGCCTACATGGAAGGCATCGTGCGACCGGTGCTTTGGGACGAATGGAACGAAGCCTCACGCCCCGTGTTCGAAGGCTTCCGCTCCCCCGCCGGGGAGAAGATGGTGCTGGAGAAGAACATCTTCGTGGAGAGGGTGTTGCCCGGCTCCGTGCTGCGCGGCCTGACCGATGCGGAGATGGCCGTCTATCGCCGTCCCTTTGCCGAGGCCGGGGAGGACCGCCGCCCCACACTGACCTGGCCGCGCCAGATCCCGATTTCGGGCGAACCGGCTGATGTTGTCGCCATCGTGCAGGACTATTCGGACTGGATGGCCGAGAACGAGATGCCGAAGCTGTTCGTGAACGCGACGCCGGGGGCGATCCTGACCGGCGCGGTCCGTGACTACTGCCGGGGCTGGAAGAACCAGACGGAGGTCACTGTGAAGGGCAGCCACTTCATCCAGGAAGATTCACCTGACGAGATCGGTGGCGCGATCGCTGACTGGGTTTCCGGAATTCGCGGCTGACGATCCGGAACCCGGGGCGCGGATCAGGCGCTGAGTCGCACCTGCGGGTGGATCACCCGGCTGAGGGGGAAGCGCACTGTGATGATCGTGCCCACGCCTTCATCTGATTTGATCACCAGGCTGGCGTCATGCAGCTTGGTCAGCGCCGCCGTCAGGGGCAGGCCCAGTCCGGTGCCTTCGGCGGAGTAGATCAGGCTGTCGCTGGCGATCTGGGTGAAGGGTTCGAAGGCGCGATTGATGTTGGCCTTCGAGATGCCGATGCCGGTATCCCGAACGGTTGCCGCGATGCGTCCGTCCGCTTCCACCTCGATGGTCAGAGAGACTGTCCCGTTCTCGGGCGTGAACTTGATGCCGTTGGTCAGCAGGTTCAGCATGATCTGGCTGACCGCCCGTTCGTCGGCACGCAGGATCGGCAGGTCGGGCTGCACGCGTATCAACAGGTCGACCTTGCTGTCGCGGGCGTTCGAACTGAGCATGCGCTGACAGGATTGGGCGATCTCTGTCAGATCAACCTCCGTATCGATCAGGTCGAACTTGTTTGCTTCGATCTTTGACAGGTCAAGGATGTCATTGATCAGCGACAGCAGGTGCTGGCTGGCGCTGTTGATGTCATCGGCGTAGTCGCGGTAGCGGTCATTCTGCATCGGGCCGAACATCTCGGTGCGAATGATGTCGGAGAAGCCGATGATGGCGTTCAGGGGCGTCCGCAGTTCGTGACTCATGTTGGCAAGGAACTGCGATTTCGAGGAGTTGGCCAGTTCCGCCTGGGTGAGTGCCTCGCGAAGCCGGGAGCTGGTCCTTTCGTGGCCCGCGACTTCGTTGGAGAACTTGCCCAGGACGAGGTTGTATTGGGAGGCGATCTCGCCTGCTTCCGTGAAGGGCTCGACATGGACCGGGCGGCTGAAATCCCCGGTCTTGCGATGAACCTCCATTGCGGACACCAGATCGACCAGCGATGTGCTGGCGCCATGCTCCGACGTGTTCAGCCCCACGTCCTCGTGCGCGCGGGAGACGCGAAGGGGCAGGAAGCGGTTGACCAGCAGCAGCAGAGGCCAGGCAATCCCGAAACTGACAAGTCCGGCGCAAACGACACCCAGTGCCTGCACGCCAAGCTGATCCAGGCGATCGAGGCCGGTGCCCAATCGTTCGAGATCTCCCAGCAGGGCGACGGCGAGTGTTCCCCAGATGCCCGCGAACAGATGCGAGGGAACGGCATTCACCACATCATCGATCTTCAGACGCGCCAGCAGCCATGCGCCACCGATCCCGACCAGACCACCGATGGCGCCGATCAGGATTGCTGACGGCCCGGTCGTGGCATGGGCGCTGGCGGTGATTGCCACAAGCCCGGATATGGCACCGGTCGCGGCCGGTACCGCTGCGGGGCGACCTTCGCGCAACCAGGTGTATCCCAGAACCGCAAGGCTGCCCGAAACGCCGGCAAGCATCGTGTTCAGCAGGATGACCGGAACATTGCCGTTCAGCGCAAGCTCACTGCCGCCATTGAAACCGAACCAGCCGATCCAGAGCAGGAAGATGCCAAGGATCGCGGTGGAGGGATTGTGGGGTTCGATGGGACGCCCGTTCTCGCCGAAGCGACCATGGCGCGGCCCGATGACAATGATTGCTGCAAGCGCCACCCAGCCCCCGATGCTGTGGACCACGGTTGACCCGGCAAAATCCACGAAACCCAGGGCTTCCAGCCAACCGGCCTGCGCCAGGTTCAGGCCACCCCAGGCCCAGTGGCCGAACAGGGGATAGATCAGAACGCTGACAAGCCCGGCGATCATGAAATAGCCACGGAAGCTCATCCGTTCCGCCACCGCGCCGGAGACGATGGTTGTCGCGGCACCACAGAATGCGACCTGAAAGAAGAAGAAGGCGATCTCCTGGGCGACAGGCTTGCTGCCTGCCCCCGGATCGAACAGGAAGGCGCTGGTGCCGAACAGACCGATCTCGCTGGCACCGAACATGAGGCCATAACCGGCCAGCCAGAACAGCATCACCGCCAGACAGAAGTCGGCGATGTTCTTCATGGCCACGTTGATCGTGTTCTTGGCCCGTACCAGCCCGATCTCCAGACAGGCGAAGCCGGGTTGCATGAGCAGCACCAGCACGGTGCAGATCAGTATCCACAGTAGATCTATGTGGGCGCCCAATTCCTGCACTGTACATCACCTGAACTGTCGACTACGCACGTCCCTGACTGCCCGAAATATAAACTCAGGGTTTCAACAACTGGTTAATGAACCAGTTCGTCGTGCACAATACCCAAGTGTATCAAGCGTCTAAAGGCCCAGAACCAGTTTGGCGATGATATTGCGCTGGATCTCGTTGGAACCGGCATAGATGGTCGCGGCCCTGTGGTTCAGATGACGGGGCAGGGCGGTGAGCGCATGTTCCGGCCCCACGGCGCTGATATTTGTCCCCACGGTGCGGGCAGCCTTCTGGTCCGGCCAGGCGTGATAGGCGACGGCTTCTGTCGTCAGTTCCGCCGCGCGCTGCAGGATTTCGGAGCCCCGGACCTTCATCATGGAGGATGCGGCACCGGGTGTCCGTCCCTCCGCCAGCGCACAGAGCGCCTGCTTTTCCACATGCTCCAGCGCCAGCGTATCGCATTCGGCCTCGGCGATCCGCGTGCGGAAGGTCATGTCGTCGATCAGCCGTGATCCATCGCCGTCACGCTCCGCCTGGGCGACGGCCTTCAGGTGGGCCAGCGAGGCGTGCAGACCGGGACTGTAGCTGTTGCCGCCACGCTCGAACTCCAGCAGGTACTTCGCGACCGTCCAGCCATCATTCTCCCGCCCGACAAGATTGCTGGCCGGAACCCGCACATCCTCGAAGAAGACCTGATTGACCTCGTGGTCACCGGCCATGGTGATGATCGGATCGACCGTGATTCCCGGCGCCTTGAAGTCGTCGATCAGGATGAAGGAAATACCCTCCTGCGCCTTGCCTTCGGTGCTGGTCCGTACGAGACAGAACATGCGATTGGCATGCTGGGCGAAGGTGGTCCAGATCTTCGAACCATTGATGATGTAGTCATCACCGTCGCGCACTGCACGGGTCTTGAGCGATGCCAGATCCGACCCGGAACCGGGTTCCGAGTAACCCTGGCACCAGACGTCCTCTCCCGACAGGATGCGGGGCAGGTAATATTCCTGCTGCTTCGGCGTGCCGAAGTGCATCAGCACCGGCCCGACCATCTGGACACCCATGACCAGCGGGACCGGCGTTCCGGCGGCGGCGCACTCGGCATTGAAGATGTAGAGCTGCAGCGGCGACCAGCCCGGACCGCCGAACTCCGGCGGCCAGGTCGCTGCTGACCAGCCCCGGGAGGCAAGGGTCCGGAACCACTTCATGCCGATCTCGAAATCGCTGAAGGGCCCCGTTGTCAGACGTGCGCCGTCGCGCATCTCGTCAGTCAGGTTCTCCGCGATCCAGCCGCGCACCTCGTCGCGAAAGGCCACATCTTCTTCGGTCAGGCTGAGATCCATTTGGCTGTCCTCCCCAGAGCAGTCCGGGAATGGTAGGCGCTGCGCGGGATTCAATCCAGTGGCAGTACGTCTCCAAAGCGCTCCGGCATCTGCAATGGACCCATGTGTCCTGCGCAGGCGATCGTTACGCGCCGGGCCTGCGGCAGTGCATCCACCAGCCGATCCAGAATACGTGCGGCGGGCGGCGGACCCTTCTCGCTGCCGACAAGGGTCACAGGTACCCTGATTGCCGCGTAGTGAGACGCGAAGTGCGCATCGAAGCTGACATTCGCCGTATCCGCGTTGATCTGCGGTGCCATGGCGACAATGCTCTGTCGTGCCTTCTCCGGCAGGTCATCCCATCTGTCGCCGTTCCACAGGGATATGAAGTCGCGTACCGCCTCCTCAGCACGCCCTTCGGCCATCAGGGGGGCGATGCGGGAAACCGCGCGGGTATCCTGGGACAGTACCTCTGCGTCTTCCGCATGCTCGCGCAGGACACCGATTGCCACCGGTTCGAAGACCGTGATCCGCCGCATGGGCACGCCTTCGGCAGCCAGCCGCAAGGTCACGAACCCGCCCATGGAGTGTCCGAAGACGGGCAGGGGCGACACCGCCTGTTCCAGGAAGTGGTTTGCCACGACCATGTGGCGCGCCATGGCATCCGGCCCGGTCACAGAAGTGGCACCATAGCCGTCCAGGTTGGGCAGGACGGCGCACCAGCCCCGTGCGGCCGCAATCTCCGCCAGCCGGATCAGGCTCGCCGCGCCGGTGCCGGAGGCGTGCAGCATCAGCAGTTGCGGCGCGTCCTCCGGTCCGACCTCGAAGCCATCAATGATGCCGATGCGGGTTTCCCGCCGAAACGGCCTGATCATCCGAAGCTTATCAGCCTTCCATGCGGGCGACCGTCTGGCCTTCCGCCACGGCCTCGTCCTTCTCCACCAGTATCTCCGTAATCTTGCCGGAGACAGGTGCCACTACCGGAATCTCCATCTTCATGGATTCCAGGATGATCACGGCATCCTCTTCCTCGACCGCCTGACCGACCTCGGCCTCGATCAGCCAGACCTTGCCTGCGATCTCCGACTTGATCTCGATTTCCGCCATGTGCCCTGTCTCCCCAAATTGCACGTGTCCGAATGGATGGCGCGGAGCCTAATGCGGCTTCGTCAATAAGTGAACGGCCAGCTCTGCATATGATGTGCGCCTAATCCGCCGGTGCGTCGGGGCTGATGTGCCTCCAGCATCCGGGCGAGCCATTGTCGGGTGTCGCGCGGGTCTATGACGTCATGGGCCAGATACTGCCCCGCCAGGTCGTAGGGGGAGCAGCCAAGCGAATATTCGTCCACGGCGGCGGCGAAGCGTTCCGGCTCCGCCTTCGGGTCGAGGCCGGTCACGATGGAGGCTGCGACAGCCGGGTCGACAAAGCTGATGTCCGCGGTGAACCAGCACGCCATCTCGCTCGACCGCCCGCCGCCCATGTTGATGTAGGCCTGCCCGTAGGACTTGCGCATGACCACCGACAGGACCGGGACCGTGGCAAGTTCCAGGGCCTGCATGAAGTTCATGATCTTTCCGGGCACCTTCTTGTGCTCGCCTTCGACACCGATCAGGAATCCCGGGACATCGGCCAGGAAGATGATGGGCACGTTGAAGCTGTCACAGCTCGCGATGAAGCTGGTGGCCTTGTCGCAGGAATCGACGTCCAGCGCCCCGCCCTTGAACATCGGATTGTTGGCGATGATGCCGACCGTGCGGCCCTGGATGCGCGCGAAGCAGGTGACCAGCGAACGTCCGAAGCGTTCCTTGATCGGGAACATGCTGTCGCGATCGACGATCAGGTTGATGACCTTGCGGACATCGTAGGTGCGTCGGCGCTCCTCCGGAACCAGGTCCAGGATACGGTTGGCGTCATCGCCGGAGCCGGCGGGAACATCTGCCAGTGGCGGCAGCTCCTCGCAGTTGGAGGGGAGGTACGAAAGATAGTCACGGATCGCCTGCAGGGCCTCTTCGTCACTGTCGACGGCCAGGTCGGCCTTGCCCGTGATCTCGGTCTGCACACGCCAGCCGCCCATTTCCTCCGGGTCGATCTGTTCGGAAATGGCAACGGTGTTCACCCGCGGACTGGTCACTGCCATGACCGCGCCCTTGCGCATCACCACGAAGTCGGAAACGGAAGCCACCCAGGTTCCGCCGCCGAACGACATGCCCAGTACCGCGTCGGCCCAGGGAACCAGCCTGCGACGGCTGAAGATGAAGCCTTCGCCGACACTGCCCATGCCGACCGCCCCCATGATGTCGGGAATGCGGGCACCGGAGCATTCCGAGAGATAGACAAACGGAACACCGTTCTTCTCGGCGGTCCGCCACATCTTCATCGACTTGTTGCTGTTGTTGATCGCACTCGATGAGCCCAGCGTCGTGAAATCCTGGGCGCAGACGACGACCTCCCGCCCGTCAATCCGACCGTATCCGTCCACGACGCCATCCGCCGGGCTCTTGTCTTCCATGCCGGGCCGGCGGGAAACCGCGAACAGGCCGGTCTCGTGGAAACTGTCGGGATCCAGCAGCGCCTCGATCCGCTGGCGCGCATTCAGAATTCCCGCCTCGGCACGTTCGGCTAGTCGCTTTGGCGACCCCATTGCCCTGGCCTTGGCGATGCGCCGCTCATGCTCTTGAATGTGATCTTTCCAGCCCAATTGCTCTCCCCCCTCATGGAATCCGGGCAGAGTCTGCTGTCCGGACAGATCGTGTGCAAGCCGCAGGGGCGAATTGGTGGAACGAATAATTGCCGGTTGCATCGGTCCGGCACTTGATCCACTCTTCGGCGGTTGCTAGGCCAATATTTGCCATGATAATTGCCTGTTGGATGACCTGATCGTCGATAATCCCGACGCCGCAGGCGTGCCGCAATGGCACCTCGAATTTCAAGTGGATGGACCCGCGTAGCGCTTTTCCTGAAGGAACCTGGGAAGCGGATGGGGTCCAGCCTAGAGAGCCCGGAAGAACGGGCCAGGTGTTGCGAGCGAAGTCTGAGAATTGCGGGGCGCTTGAGCTCCATGTCATTTCACGGAACCGATGTCAGGGCACTGGAATGGAGCAGCGGGAGTTCAGTGGCAAGGATCCCATCGAGATCCTCTATATCGATGACGACTATGAGGATTTCCTGCTGACCGAGGCGATGCTCTCGTCCAGGGCGCGCAAGGATTATCGCCTGGAGTGGGCCGAGAGCGCCGAAAGCGGGTTTGCCGCTCTCCAGAAGTCCAATCCCGATGTCTGCCTGGTCGATTACAGGCTGGGTCGCGACAATGGTGTTGATTTCGTGCGCCGGATTGTCGAGAGCGGCTACGGTGGTCCCGTCATCCTGCTGACCGGAATGAGCGACGAGGAACTGGATCAGGCAGCCCGTGGTGCGGGTGCCGTCGACTATCTGGTCAAGCGTGATGTCAATGCCACGCTGCTGACCCGTGCCATCCAGTACGGCCTGCGCCAGAAGCGCAAGGAGCAGGCACTTTCCAGACAGACGACCACTGACGCGCTTACTGGCTTGCGCAATCGCGTCGCGTTTGATCGGGAGCTTGAACGGGTCGTGGCGACCAACCGGCGATCAGGCAACGCCTTTGCGGTCATCCTGCTCGACATGGATCATTTCAGGTCGATCAACGACGGTCTCGGCAAGGATGCCGGGGACCGCGTGCTGGTCGAGGTCAGCAACCGGCTGAGAAGCTGTTGTCGGGAAGCCGATGTCGTCGCCAGATGGGGCGGCGACCAATTCGCGATCATCTGCGAGGGGCTGGCGAGCGCCACCGACGCCTCGATTCTGGCGGAACGCATTCGGGCGAGCATTGCCGAACCCTTCACGATCGACGACTGGACGACAAATACGACGGGCAGCCTCGGCGTCTATTACAGCAGTGCCGGCAGCCGCGATTTCGACAATATCGTCCGTCGGGCCGATCATGCCCTGCTCAATGCCAAGAAGGCGGGGCGCAACCGGGTCGCATTCTTCGATGACCCGACAAACGCGATCCTGGCCCGGCGCGCCGGTATCCGGTCCCTGACCGAGGCCGCCGTCATCGATGGCAGGATTGGTTTTGCCTCCCAGCCGATTGTCAGCATGGACCGCGGGAAGGTCGAAGGCCTGGAAATTCTGATGCGGCTCCGGGATCGTCATGGCAAAGACATCTCCGCCGAGGAAGTCGTCTCCGTTGCGATGGGAAGCGATCTGATCTGGGATGTCACGCGCCTGGCGATGCTGCGTGCTGCCGAGGCACAATCGGCATTCGCCGAACGGGACGACCGTGATCCCATGCCATTTGTCGGGATCAATCTTGCAGATCGCCAGATGGCTCGCCCCGGTGCGCTGGAGCGGCTGGAACGGTTGATTGCCGGGAGTGGCATTGCCCCGGGAACCCTGGAATTCGACATATCCGAGAAGGCCGTGGCCGCCGACCCTGATCGGACCCTGTGGATCATCGACGGCATCCATCGGCTGGGCGCGCGTGTGGCACTCGACGACTTCGGAACCGGAGACATGTCGGTCCTGCAGCTGGCCCGTCTGCCGATTGATCGGTTGAAGATCGACAGAAGCCTTGTGCGCGACGCGGCGCATTCCCCGTCCAGCAGGGCTGTCTGCGAGGGAATCCCGCGACTGGCCCGCAGTCTGTTTGTCTCGACCGTTGCCGAAGGCGTCGAAACGGAGGCAGAAGCGCGACTGTTCCGGCTCAATGGCTGTGACCTGATGCAGGGCAGGCTCAGCGGCATGCCCGAAGCAGTCCGTCGCGGGCGCTAGAGCGTTAATTTGATCGAAAGATCAGGTGATTATCGTGCATTCTTGAGAAAGAAGATGTGCGATGGAGAGCGGTCGGTCCTCAGCGTCCGACGCGGCTCCTGTTCAGCAGCACTTCATCGCGATCAAGATCGAAAGCCACCACGATACGATGCTGATCGGCCTCGCCTGCGCCCTTGTAGCTGATCACGACCTCGACCTGCTCCTCGGCATTGCCGGTACCACCGGTGGTGAAGGGAACATCCATCGTCAGCTTGTGGCGTCCGGTCAGCAGGCCATCGGGCGAAACCGTGGCAACGATTATGGGCACTTCGATGCTGCTCATGCTGGCGGTTTCGGCCCGCGCCGCACCGGCACGAACATTCAGCACCGTCCGCATCGTGCTGAAGCCCGTCTGCGCCGTATTGGACTTGTTGTAGGTGCAGGGCGTCGCGCGATCGACGCTCAGGCGCGCCAGGGCGCGGATACTGCCGGCAGAATCCTTCAGCGGATAGTTCGCCGCATCCTGCAGCACGCCGATACGCGGGCAGGTTCCATCAGCCGCCGTTCCGACACCGCCACAGGCGGCGAGAGCAAGAGCAAGCGAAGTCGCGAGGGGAGCAAGAAAACGCACGTAGGGTCGCCTCAAATCTTGTTGTGGGTGCCGTCGCAGAGCGCGCCGCGCTTTGACATCTTGCAGCCACAGAAGAACACCTTCCCGTCCTTCTCCGCCGTGAACTTCGTGGGCACGAATGAGCTGCCCTTGTGGGAACCGTCGCAGAACGGCTGCCTGGAGCTCTCACCGCACGAACACCAGAAATAGTTCTTCCCGGCTTCGGTTTCGACGGCGAAAGGGGACTTCTGAGCAATCGTCGGCTCGGTCATGGTGTGGATTGTCCTGGCGAGAGGATGAAGTTGAACGGCGATGCGCTTGTCGCCCGCCGGGCCGCAATGTAGATGAGGGGGGACAAGTCCACAAGCTGCGACACCTGCCTGTCCCGATGCCAGCGGAGCCAACTCATGAACGCGCCGAGTCCGAGACCGATCCGGATCTTTCTGGCCAATCCGCGGGGGTTCTGTGCGGGGGTCGAGCGCGCCATCCAGATCGTCGAGCGGACGCTGGAGAAGTTCGGTGCCCCGGTCTTCGTCCGCCACGAGATCGTGCATAACCGCTTTGTTGTCGAAGGCCTGCGCCAGCGCGGGGCCATCTTCGTGGATGAGCTCGACGATGTGCCGGAGGACGCGACGGTCATCTTTTCCGCGCACGGTGTTCCGAAATGGGTGCCCGAGGAGGCGCAGCGCCGCAACCTGGTCTACCTGGATGCCACCTGTCCGCTGGTATCGAAGGTGCACATGGAGGCGGAGAAGCATCACCGCGCCGGTCATCACATCATCATGATCGGTCATGCCGGACATCCGGAGGTCGTCGGCACCATGGGGCAGTTGCCCGCCGGTGCGATCACCCTGGTCGAGGACGAGGGCCAGGCCGAGAACGTGCAGGTGGCCGACCCGGAGAATCTGGGTGTGATCACCCAGACCACACTGTCGGTCGATGACACTGCGGCGATCATGTCGACCCTGACCCGGCGCTTTCCCACCATGCGAAAGCCGCGCAAGGAAGACATCTGCTATGCCACGACCAACCGGCAGCTCGCCGTGAAGGAAATGGCCAGCCAGTGCGAAGTGCTGCTTGTCGTGGGTGCGCCGACCTCATCGAACTCCAAGCGCCTGGTGGAAGTTGCGGAGCGGGCAGGCTGCCGCGTCTCCATGCTGGTGGAACGCGCTGCCGATCTGGACTGGAACGTGATCGGGGACGCGCGTACCGTCGGCATTACAGCCGGTGCGTCTGCGCCCGAAGTACTGGTGCAGGAACTGATCGAGGCGTTTCGTACCCGCCATGCTGTCGAGATCGTGAACGTCGAGGGCGCGGAAGAAGGCATCTCCTTCAAGCTGCCGCGTGTCCTGGTCGACTGATCATTCGAATTGGCCGTCTATACCGACATTGCCGATGACGAGCTGGATCGTCTGCTGGGGTTCTATGACATAGGTCAGGCGATTGCCTGTACGGGCATTGCGGAGGGGGTCGAGAACTCCAACTTCATGCTGCTGACGGACCGGGACCGCTACATCCTCACGCTCTATGAAAAGCGGGTCGATCCGGCTGACCTGCCGTTCTTCCTTGGATTGCTCGACCATCTGTCCGAACGCGGTTTCCCCTGTCCGAAACCTGTGCGCACGCGGGCCGGGGAGACACTGGTCACTGCGGCAGATCGCCCGGCGGCCATTGTCAGCTTCCTGCAGGGGCGCTGGCCACGCAAACCCCGGCCTGCCCATCTGGCTGCCATCGGGGATGCGCTGGCGCAACTGCATCTCGCCGCTGGCGATTTCCCCCTGCGCCGCCCGAATGCCCTGTCGCTGGATGGCTGGTCGACCCTGATCGGACAATCGGAATCCGGCGCGGACAGCGTCTTGCCCGGCCTGTCAGGGGAACTCTGGCGGGAAATGGCGGCGCTCAGGACCGACTGGCCGCGCGATCTGCCGACAGGCGTCATCCATGCCGACCTGTTTCCCGACAATGTCTTCTTCATGGGCGATGAACTCAGCGGGGTCATAGACTTCTATTTCGCCTGCAACGACATCCTGCTCTACGACCTTGCCATCTGCCTGAATGCCTGGTGTTTCGAACGCGACGGGGCATTCAACATCACCCATGCGCGGGCAATGCTGCAGGCCTATCGCAACCGCCGCCCGATTTCCCGGGCGGAGTTCGACGCCCTGCCGCTGCTGGCGCGCGGTGCGGCGTTGCGATTCCTCGCCACGCGCCTCTATGACTGGCTGCACACACCCGAAGGAGCATTCGTGACCCGCAAGGATCCCCTGGAATACTGGCACAGGCTGAAGTTTCACCGTGGTGTTGCGGACACGCGCGCCTATGGGCTGGATTTCTGAGGATGGAGGTCGAGATCTGGACTGATGGCGCCTGTTCCGGCAATCCGGGTCCCGGTGGCTGGGGCGCGGTTCTGCGGTTCGGGGATCGCGAGAAGGAACTGTCCGGGGGCGAGGCGCAGACCACGAACAACCGCATGGAACTGCGCGCGGCCATAGAGTCACTGAACGCGCTGAAACGCCCCTGCGATGTGCTTCTGCACACGGACAGCCGATACGTGATGGACGGCATCACCGACTGGATCCGGGGCTGGAAGGCGCGCGGCTGGAAGACCGCTGCGAAGAAGCCGGTGAAGAATGCCGACCTCTGGCAGGAACTGGATGCGGCCAACAGCCGCCACCGGGTCCGCTGGCACTGGGTCAAGGGCCACGCGGGGGACGCCGGGAACGAGAGGGCGGACCAGTTGGCGCGGGAGGCGATACCCGGTTGAGCACCCGTGCGCGCCCCGGCCAGGGCCGTTCCCGGTTAGGAAGATGTTAGGATGAGTGCCTTATCTGATCCCGTTTGACGCTGGTTCCGTTTGGCGGGACCATCCCCTTGCATTCAGTCGAGGTCTGGGTTCCTGGTGTCTGAAACTGACATGAGAGTCGCCGTTCCGCCGGTCTGGCGGGCGCTGTTGATATCGGCAGTTGCCATTTTTCTTGCGGCGCTGCTGGGTATCGAACTGACCCGCAGTGCGGGGAATGTGGCCTCTGTCTGGCTTGCCTCCGGCGTGACAATCGGATTGATGCTGCGCTGGCAGGATCAGTGGCGACAGGTGCTGGTGCTCATCGTTTCCGGTGTCGCTATACTTGTCGCGAACCTGATCCATGGCGACCCGTTTCCGGTGGCGCTGGGTCTGACGGTCGCCAACATGGCAGGCGTGCTGGCGGTCATCATCGGCCTGGGGCTGATCGGCTGGCAGGCCCGCGAGATCGAAGATGGCCTGGGCATCCTGAAGTTTGCTCTTGTCGTGATCCTTGTCGGCCCGACCGTCGGGGGCGTAATCGGTGCGCTTGTGATCCATCTTGCCTACGGCGCGCCATTCACGGACGTGCTGGAGCACTGGATTCTCTCCGATGCCGTCGGAAACTTCATTCTTGCCCCAGCCCTGATCTCACTGGATGCGGGGAAGCGCCTGGCGGCTCACCTTCGGTATTTCGGACTCTGTCTCGCTGGTCTGGTCGGCGTCGGCCTGGCTGCGATCCTTGCGGAATCGGAACTGCTGCTGTTCCTGATGCCACCTCTGATGATCCTGCTGGCGTCCCGGGTCGGTATCGCTGCGGTCGGTGCGGCGGGTACCGTGGTCGCGGTGGGTGCCGCCTGGACCACGGTGAATGCCATTGGTCCGATCTACCTGTCGGTTGACGGAGACATCGGAACCGCGATCAGGGAAATACAGGTCCTGCTGATCTTCACGATCGGTATCGGTCAACTGGTTGCCGTACTGATGGAGGAACGGCGACGCGCCGAATTCGATCTCCGACTCTACCGGACGATCATCGAGAATGCGCCTGACGGGGTTCTGCTGGCTGACTTGCAGGGCAACTTCATTCTGTGGAACGCGAGACTTCTCGAGATTCTGGGGATGACGGAAGAAGAGTTTGCCAGAAATCACCAGTTGGGCCGTGCGGAGTACAGGGAAGAGAACGCCGCAATCAACGCTCGCCTGGCCGCTGGGGAGCATATTCACGGCATGCCGTTCCGCCGCCACACGAACGATGGTCGGCCTATCATTGCCGAACTTGACGGGGTTCCGATCCTGAACGACGGATCGTTCGCGGGGGCGGCGGTCATGCTCCGTGATGTCAGCGAGCAACTGGAACTGCGTCGCCGTGCGGAGAACCGGACGAGAGAACTCGAGGCATTTCTGGATGCCGCGGCGGAGGGCGTGATCGGCACGGATGCGGACGGCCGGATCACGATCTGGAACCGGGCGGCGGAGGCGATCTACGGCATTGCCGCCGACGAGGCACGCCAGATGTACGTGCGGGAGCTGCCGAGTGGTGACCCGGTGGCTGTCAGGGATGAACGGCTCAGACGGCTCAGGCGCGGCGAGAAGTTCCGCAACCTGCGGAGCATGCGCACGTCCAGGGACGGTACCGAGCGCCAGGTGGAAGTATCGATCAACCCGATCTTCGATCAGGACGGCGTGTTCGCGGGAACCGCCGGCTCCTTGCGTGATCTCACGGAAATTCGCAGCGCGGAGGCCAGGAGCCTCGAGAGTCAGCGCCAGCTTGCCGACGCGATCAGGGCCATCACGGATGCGATCGCCATTTTCGACTCAGACGAGCGACTGGTTCACTTCAACGGGAAATACGCCCGGCTTGTGTCAGCAGTTCCGAACCTGCGCCCGGGCATGTCCTGGGAAATGATCATTCGGGCGAACCTGGACGCGGGTACCCTCAATTTGCCGGAAGGCGAAACGGACGTCGATGCCTGGATCGAGATGCGGCGTCAGCAGCGTCGGGGAGAAGATGTACCGTTTCTGCTCTCGCTCCCCGGCGGTGTCTGGCTCGTCGGTCGTGACTATCCCATGGACGATGGGGGCTTCATCAGCATCCGTCAGGACGTCAGCGAACTGAAACAGCGCGAAGCCGAACTGGCCAGGTCGAACAGGGACCTGGAACAGTTCGCCTTCATTGCGAGCCACGACCTGCGGGAGCCGCTGCGGAAGATCCAGTCCTTTGGCGAGATACTGACCGCAGACTATGCGGATTCCCTGCCGGACGAGGCGAGGACGTTCCTTGGGTACATGACCGATGGTGCCGATCGGATGGAAGGCCTGATCGATGACCTGCTCCAGTTCTCGAGGGCAGGTCGCTCCGACGAAGCCCTGATTGACATTGATCTGAACGAAGCCGTGTCCGAAGCAGTGGACAATCTGCTCGTCCCCATTACCGAGTCGGATGCCAGGCTGACTGTCGGAGATCTTCCGATGGTGCGGGGGCGGCATGGTGATCTGGTCAGGGTCTTTCAGAACCTGATTGGCAATTCCATCAAGTACCGCGATCCGGAACGGCCGCTGGAAATCCACGTGCAGGCAGGGGCGACGTCCCGGGATCACGTGTGTGTCAGTGTTGTGGACAATGGATCCGGCATTGATGCTGCCCACTCCGAGATCATCTTCGAACCCTTCAAGCGACTGGCGGGAAATGCCGGCATCAAGGGTACGGGTATGGGGCTGGCCATCGTCCGCAAGCTTGTGGCCGGCCTTGGTGGAACGGTCTGGCTGGACAGCGGAACTGCTGCCAGTGAGTCGGCCGGGGCGCATTTCGTGCTGAAGCTGTTAATCCCATCGGAATCGGATGATTCCGGGACCCGGATTCGGGGGCTCGATCCGGATGCATGACGTTTGCGCAGGGCCCACCGCCATGGCACCATAAGCTGCCAAGAAGGAACACCAGCCATGCCGAGAGTCATATGGGCCGAAGACGATCCGGTTGACCGGATTCTTCTGGAACGTGCCATCCTGAAATCCGGAGCTGACCTTGAGCCGACTTTTGTCGATGACGGGCAGGAGATGCTTGATCTGCTCAATGGACAGGGGCGGTTCCAGGGTCAGGGCATGGCCGCCAATGTCGACCTTCTCGTTCTTGACCTGAACATGCCGGGGATGGATGGGCGAAATCTTCTCGCCCGGTTGCAGAAGAACGAGGACTTCCGGCACATTCCGTCCATCGTGATGACGACATCGCAGGCGCGCAGCGACGTCTTGAGTTGCTATGATCTGGGTGCAAACTCATACATCACCAAGCCTCGATCCTTCGACGATCTGGTGCGGGTGATCCGGAACATGGACTGTTACTGGTCAACAACCTGTGTCTTGCCGGCAGCCTGACTGCTGCACCGACCTGCGGCCAGGAGCATCGACTGAGTGTGATCCGGTTTACATGCTGTTTACTTCTGATGTGAAATAACAGGCACTCGAAGACAAAGAATCGGAGTGGTTCACTTGCCGTCCTACACGAGCAATGTTGTCAGGCTGCCTCAGGACCGTGACGTGAAGAAGGAACGTCCTGTCAGGGTGCTGATGGTTGATGACGACTATGAGGACTACGTGCTTGTGGAGCGACTGCTGAAGGCATCGAGTCGCCGCTATAGGGTTTCCCACACGGATTCGGTCGAGGAGGCAGTGGAAGCGGTTCGCAAGGGCGATCACGACATTGCCCTGATCGACTACCATATCAATGACATTTCCGGCCTGGACCTGATCCGCAGCATCCGGGCCAGTGATGCGCAGGTGCCTCTGATCCTTCTGACAGGCAGCGTGGATCCGACGATCGATCTGACGGCGCTGGAAGCGGGTGCGGTCGATTACATCGACAAGAAGGATCTGTCGTCGCGCGTGCTGGAGCGTTCGATCCGATATGCCTATGCGCAGTTCATCACCGAACAGCGCCTGCGTCGCAGCGAAATGGCGATGCGCGCAGCGAAGGAGCAGGCGGAACACGCCAATGCCGCGAAGAGCCAGTTCCTGGCTCACATGAGTCATGAATTGCGGACGCCGCTGAATGCGATCATCGGCTTTTCGGAGCTGATGCGCGACGAGATCATGGGGCCGGTAGGCAACGACAGATATGTTCCCTATGTGTCCGACATCTACCACAGCGGTCAGCACCTCCTGACGCTGATCAATGACATTCTCGACCTGTCGAAGGTCGAAGCCGGTCAGATGGAATATCACCCCGAGCCGGTGAACATCCGCGAACTGGCCGACGAGTGCGTCCAGATCGTCCGCGAGCAGATCCGATCAGCCAGACTGAACGTCGCGGTGGAAATCAACGACACCAGCCTCATGATCGTGGACCGTCGCGCGTTCAAGCAGATCCTGCTGAACCTGCTGTCCAATTCCATCAAGTTCACGCCCGATGGCGGCCGCATCATCATCAATCTGAATCTGAATGCACCGATGCCGACACTCAGTGTGTCGGACAACGGTATCGGCATCCCGGAAGAAAAGCTGGCGACCGCACTGGAACCGTTCGGGCAGGCCGGTCAGGAACTCTACGTGGCTGAACCGGGAACCGGCCTGGGCCTGGCCATCGTCAAGGCCATGGTCGAGGCTCATGACGGGGAGCTTCGGCTGGAAAGCGCAGTGAATCGCGGAACAGCTGTCTCCATCCTGCTTCCGGCCAGGCGCGTGCGCACATAGACCGTTCCGTCGGATGACGGCGGCGCAGCGAACTGCGGCCGCTTCAGCCGCTCAGAACTTTTCCACCCAGGGCCTCAGTTCCACTTCCAGAGACCATGCATTGCGCGGCTGGTCCATCGTGGCGATGTAGGTGTCCGCGATCGCATCCGGGTCCAGCAGGGCGTCCGGATTCTCGGCCGTGTCCTGGCGGCCGGGGCGGGTGTCGGAGCGGACACCGCCGTCTATGACGAAATGCGCGACATGGATGCCGGCAGGGCCGAACTCCCGCGCCACTGACTGCGCCAGACCGCGCAGGCCGAACTTGCCCATGGCGAAGGGCGCGGAACGGGGATAGCCCTTCACACTTGCCGACGCGCCGGTGAAGAACAGTTTGCCGTGGCCTTGCTCCGCCATGCGCCGAACCGCCGCCTGCGCAACCAGAAAGCCGCCGAAACAGGTGATGCGCAGCGCCTGTTCCACCTGCGCCGGGTCCTGCTCCAGCAGGGGACCGCGCGACGCCATGCTGGCGTTGAACAGCACCAGGTCCACGCCACCCAGTTCACTGTCCACGGTCGCGAAGGCCGCCTCGACGGACCCGGCCTGACTTGCATCGCAGGGAATCGTGATCGCACCGGTTTCCGCAGCGATCTCCGACAGCTTGTCGACCGAACGGCTGGCCAGCGCGAGTTTCACGCCCCGTGCGGCCAGCTTCCTGGCGAAACTGGTGCTGATACCCGGTCCGGCACCGACGATGAGTGCGCGCCTGATCTTCATGCTGTTTCCTCCCTGGGGAATGTGTCTCATCCACTTGAGATGACGCCGGGATCCGTATTGGCAAGGCAGGAATCTGATCCTGTCGGTTGCATCGTGCCCGCCAGTCCGTACCGTGTGGATCATGAGCAAGCAGATACATGAGAAGAGCGCCCTGGAACTGGGCGCAGGCATACGGTCGGGGGAACTCGATCCTGTTGTCGTCACCGAACATTTCCTGACGCGCATCGATGCCGTCGACAGGGATCACAGGATCTATGTCCGCACGACGCGGGAGCGGGCATTGGCGGAGGCCATGGCGGCGCGACAGCGTCATCGCGACGGCACGCTGCGTTCGCCCCTGGACGGGGTCCCGATCTCCTGGAAGGACCTGGTGGATACCGGTGGTTTCCCGACGGAGGGGGCCTGTCGGCTCTATCAGGGGCGGCTGCCGGACCGGGACGCGCTGGCGCTGCAGCGGGCGACGGCTGCCGGCATGATCTGTCTGGGCAAGACCAACCTGCCGGACCTGGCCTATTCGGGTCTGGGAGTGAATCCCTGGACCGGCACCCCGGCCAATGCCCACAGCCCGGCCGGCGACCCGCGTGTGCCGGGGGGCAGTTCAGCCGGGGCAGGGGTGTCGGTGGCTCTCGGGCTGGCCCCTGCGGGCATCGGCTCCGACACCGGCGGCTCCGTGCGCATTCCGGCGGCGTTCAACGGCATTGTCGGCCTGAAGACGACCTGGGGCCTGATCCCGCTGGAAGGGGTGATGCTGCTGGCACCATCGCTGGATTCACTTGGTCCCCTGACGCAGGACGTGGCCGATGCCAACCACATCAGCGCGATCCTTTCGGCAACCCGCCCGGCCGACCTGAATGGCGTATCCCTGAAGGGCATGCGCCTGCTGCACGCCATCGGACATGATGACGATGTCGTGCAGCCCGGTGTGAAGGCCGCCGTGGAAGCGGCGGTCGAGCGCTGTCGTGAAGCCGGTGCCGAGGTCGTGACCCGTCGGCTGGATGCCTTCGATGCCGTTGACGAGATGGTCAGCCTGCATGGCAATCCGGTAACGCTGGAGGGCTGGGCACTGTGGCACGAGGCCATCGATGCCAATCCCGGCGCACTCTATCCGCCGATTCTGGAGCGCATCAGGGAAGGGCGCAAGGGCAGTGCCGTGGATGCGGAAACCATGCGTCGCCGCTTCATGGACCTGCAACGGGCCTATGTCACGGCGACCGCCGGGTTCGATGCCGTGCTGATGCATTCGGTGCCGGTCGTCGCGCCGCCGATTGCGCTGGTGGAGAATGACACGGTTGCCCACGGGCGTCAGGCACTGCTGAGTTCCATCGCGACCCGGCGGATCAACTATCTGGGCCTGTGCGGCCTCAGCCTGCCCTGTGGATTCAGCGATGGCATGCCGGTCGGGCTGGCCGTGATCGGCCATCCGTTCGGCGAGGGGCGGGTCCTGCGCACCGGGGCAGCTATCGAGGGGGTACTGGCATGACCGCACATCACATCATAGACATGACCGGCAAGACGGTCCTGATCACCGGCGGCAGCCGGGGACTGGGCCGTGCCATGGCGCTGGGCTTCGCCGCCGCAGGGGCCAATGTCGCCATTGCCGGGCGGAAGATTGAATCCTGCGAGAAGACGGCGGAGGAGGTGCGGGCGCTGGGTGTCGAATGTTCCGCGCATGCCTGCCACGTCGGACACTGGGAGCAGTGCGATGCCCTGGTGGAGGCAGCCTACGCCGCCCATGGCCGCATCGACGTGCTGATCAACAATGCCGGCATGTCACCGCTGTATGACCGACCGGTCGACATTTCGGAGGCGCTCTACGACAAGGTGCTGGACGTCAACCTGAAGGGGCCGTTCCGGCTCTCTGCGGCCATCGGGGAGCGGATGATCGCCGACGGTGGTGGTTCGATCATCAATGTCTCCAGCGGTGCCGCCGTCAGGCCCCGCGCCAACGTCATCACCTATTCCGCCGCCAAGGCCGGGCTGAACGCGATGACGGAGGCCTTTGCCGACGCGCTGGGGCCGACCGTGCGGGTCAACTGCATCATGCCGGGGCCGTTCCTGACCGACATTTCCAACGCCTGGGACATGAAGGCGTTCGAGGAACGGGCGCGGACGTCCATCGCGCTGGAACGCGGTGGCCAGCCGGAGGAAGTGGTCTCTGCGGCGCTCTATCTCGCCTCCGACCATGCGGGATACACCACTGCGGCCATCATCCGCATCGACGGCGGTTCGCGCTGACGGTCATTGTCAACGTTACAGTCACCGTTACTGGCACTGCCGCACCGAAATTCACCTGACCCATTGGGGGCACCATGCTGAAGAACGACCATCTCGACGCCTGGGACCGGGAGACATTCTTCCATCCGTCCACACATCTGGCCCAGTTCGCGCGCGGCGACATTCCGAACCGCATCGTGACGGGGGCGAAGGGCGTCAACATCACCGATCGCAACGGCAACACGTTGCTGGACGCATTCGCCGGGCTCTATTGCGTCAACATCGGCTATGGCCACACGGAGGTCGCGGACGCCATCGCCGCGCAGGCGAAGGAACTTGCGTACTACCACGCCTATGCCGGCCACGGCACGGAGGCCTCGATCACCCTGGCGCGGATGGTCATCGACCGCGCGCCCGCCAACATGAGCCGGGTGTTCTTCGGTCTGGGCGGTTCGGACGCCAACGAGACCAACATCAAGCTGGTCTGGTACTACAACAACGCACTCGGGCGACCGGAGAAGAAGAAGATCATCTCCCGCTGGCGCGGCTATCACGGTTCCGGCCTGATGACCGGCTCGCTGACCGGCCTGCACCTGTTCCA
This sequence comes from Kordiimonadales bacterium IMCC3096, assembly GCA_016865035.1. Classification (GTDB taxonomy): domain Bacteria; phylum Pseudomonadota; class Alphaproteobacteria; order Minwuiales; family Minwuiaceae; genus Minwuia. The sequence continues at coordinate 18,031 of CP018227.1, read as the reverse complement.
CCGCCAGTTCGACCTGCCCTTCGACGCGGTGAAACATACCGAGGCTCCCTACTACTACCGCCGTGAGGATCGCGGCATGACGGAGCAGGAATTCAGCAATCACTGCGCCGCGAAGCTGGAGGAAATGATCCTGGCGGAGGGGCCTGAAACAGTGGCCGCCTTCATCGGCGAACCGGCGCTGGCGACCGGTGGCATGGTGCCGCCGCCGGAGGGGTACTGGGAGGCGATCCAGACGGTTCTGAAACGCTACGACATCCTGCTGATCGCGGACGAGGTCGTGACCGGGTTCGGGCGCTTGGGGACCATGTTCGGATCCGAGCATTTCGGCATGCAGCCCGACATCATCACCATCGCCAAGGGGCTGACGTCTGCCTACGCGCCCCTGTCCGGCTCCATCGTTTCGGAGCAGGTCTGGCAGGGACTTGCCGACGGTACCGACAGGTTCGGTGCCTTCGGCCACGGCTGGACCTATGCCGCGCACCCCATCGGTGCCGCCGCCGGAGTCGCCAACCTGAAGCTGCTGGACGAACTGGACCTGATCACCAATGCCGCGGAAATGGGTGCCTACCTGAAGCAGGGCCTGATCGATGCGCTCGGCGAGCATGGCCACGTCGGTGACATTCGCGGGGAGGGGCTGCTGCTGGGTGTCGAACTGGTCAAGGACCGCTATCACGGCCCGACCTTCTTCGATGCTGCGGATACCATCGGCGTGAAGGTGCACCAGGCCCTGATGCGCCGCGGCGTCATTTCCCGCGCCATGCCGGAGAGCGACATCATCGGCATCTCGCCGCCGTTCTGCATCACCGCCGCCGAATGCGATCAGGTGATCGGTGCCCTGAAGGAATCGGTCGTCGAGGTACTGGGGGAGGGCTGATCCGCCCCCAACCACACCGTGCCCGGACTTGATCCGGGCACCCAGGAGTGCCGCGCAGGCGTCGGAGACTGGGCTCGCGGATCAGGTCCGCGAGCATCGTGGGAGGTGGAGAGGGTAAACCGACAGCCCCACCCCCAACCACGCCGTGCCCGGACTTGATCCGGGCACCCAGGGTGCCGCTGAAACACGGATGGACGCCGCGCTGTCTCAGCCGAAGAAGCCGCGCAGCACCCGCTCGTAGATGTTGGTCAGATGGGCGATGTCGTCGATCCCGGCACGCTCGTCGACCTTGTGCATGGTCTGGCTGACCAGGCCGAATTCGACCACCGGGCAGGCATCCTTGATGAAGCGGGCGTCAGAGGTGCCGCCGGTGGTGGACAGGTCCGGCGTGACCCCCAGTTCGGCCTGGATGGCACCGGAGAGGATCTCGGTCAGCGGTCCAGGCGCGGTCAGGAACGGGTCGCCTGAATTGCGCACGGTCAGGCTGTACGGTCCGCCGACCGCGTCGCAGGCGTCGCGCACCATCCGTTCCAGCCCCGCCGCGTCCTGCAGCGTGTTGTAGCGGACGTTGAACCGCGCCTCCCCACGGGCGGGAATGACGTTGGAGGCTGTGTTGGCCACATCGACGGTGGTGATCTCCAGATTGGAGGGCTGGAAATGTTCGTTGCCCTCATCCAGTTCCAGCTTGGCGATGCGGTCCAGCATAGCCACCAGCCGGGGCACGGGATTGTCGGCCAGGTGCGGATAGGCGACGTGGCCCTGTGTGCCGGAGACCACCAGATGGCCGGAGAAGGATCCGCGCCGCCCGATCTTCGCCATCTCGCCCAGTGTGTTCGGGTTCGTCGGCTCCCCCACCAGGCAGGCGTCGATGGTTTCCCCCTGCTGTTTCATCCAGTCCAGCACCTTCACCGTGCCGTTGATTGCCGGGCCTTCCTCGTCACCGGTGATCAGGAAGGCAATGGAGCCGTCCAGCCCGTCACCGATCACCCGCGCGGAGGCCTCCACCATGCAGGCGATGGCGCTCTTCATGTCCGTGGCGCCGCGCCCGAAGAGCTGCCCGTCAACGATCTCCGCCCCGAACGGGTCGCGGGTCCAGGCCGCGTTGTCGCCCACCGGCACCACGTCCACATGTCCGGCGAAGCAGAAGGTCGGCTTGCCCGTGCCGATGCGGGCGTAGAGGTTCTCCACATCCGGCGTGTCCACGTCGGAGAAGGTCATGCGGTGGCAGGTGAACCCCAGTGCCGTCAGTGCCCGTTCCAGCACCGCCAGCACTCCGGCATCCTCCGGCGTCACGGAGGAACAGCGGATCAGGTCGCGGGCGAGATCGAGGGCAGTCGGGACGGGGGTGACCTGGTTCATGGCGGGGCCTCGGCAGAAGGGGCTGTACAGATATGCTCGGCCTCAGTCTTGGCACTCCCTGCGGACGGGGGCAAGCTGTCAGCAATTGGTTAGGAGTTTGCTGGAATAGTCTGATGATGGATTTCGAGAAACCGAGTCCCATGTCCCAGGCGCTTGATGCGGCGGGCGGGGCGCTGAACCGCAGTGAAGTGCCGGTGGGCTGTGTCGTGGTGCATGCACCGACGCAGCGCATCATCGCGCGCAGCGGCAACATGACCAACTCCCGCCACGACCCCTGTGGCCATGCGGAGATCCTGGCCCTGAGGCAGGCCGGCATGGCCATGGGCACACCGCGCCTGACCAACTGCGACCTCTACGTCACCCTGGAACCCTGCACCATGTGCGCCGCCGCCATCAGCCACGCCCGCATCCGCCGCCTCTATTACGGTGCCAGCGATCCGAAGGGCGGCGCGGTGGAAAGCGGCGTCCGCTTCTTCCAGCAGCCCACCTGCCACCATGCGCCGGAGATCTACCCCGGCATCGATGCCGACCGCTCGGCCGAACTGCTGCGCCGCTTCTTCCAGCAGAAGCGGGTGTAGGGCGTTCGCCTGTCTGATCGCGGCACCGGCCCGCTCCCCCACCCGGCCACCCACGGGAGTATCCTTATGGGTGGCCGGGTGGGGGAGCGGGCCGGTGCGGTCCATCACCTGATGAATCGTATCAGGGGCAGTTCAGTGCGCCCTCAGCTCCAGGGCGTGACGAGGTACTTCTCGCCCGTCTTCATCGTGCGATAGTCGGTCACCGCTTCCTTGGTCAGCATTTCCTCGAGATTGACCTTCCTCTTGTAGCTGCTGGCAAAGGTGGTGGTCAGGGTGTCGAGCACGCGCTGGCGCATCCGGCCCATGGTCTCCATTCCGGCCATCTGCAGGAACGGGAACAGCAGCCAGCCGGACAGGGTCCAGCCGAAGCCGTAGCTCGGTGACAGTGTCGTCTGACCGACATTCAAGCGGCCATAGATGAACATGCGCTTCTGCTGGTTGGAGCCGTAGCGCGAGTATTCCTTCATCTTGCCGACGGCGACCTGTTCCATCGCCTTGAAGACCGTGTCGACCATCTTCCCGCCGCCGATGGGATCGAAGCCGTAGAAGGCGTCTGTCTCGTCGATGGCAGACCGCAACTGCTGCGTGAAATCGTCATCCGAGGAATTGACGACATGTGTGGACCCGAGCTTCTTCAGCAACGCGACCTGGTCGTCCTTGCGCACGATATTGACAAGCCCCAGGCCGTCTTCCTGGCAGATGCGGGTCAGCATCAGACCCAGGTTGGAGGCGCCAACCGTGTGCAGCATCGCGTTCTGCCTGTCCATCTTCGCATTCTCGACGAAGCCCAGCGCGGTCATCGGATTGACGAAGGCGCTTGCCCCGTCCTCCGACGTGTGATCGCCGAGCGGCAGGCACATGGCGGCATCGGCGAGGCAGTACTGGCTGTAGGCATTGCCCGGAACACAGGCGACCCGCTGCCCCATCAGCGCCTTCGCCGCATCGCTGTCACCCACCGCAACGACCGTCCCCGCGCCCTCATTGCCGGCGGGCAGCTTCAGCCCGTGACGGGCCTTCGATCCGGTGTTGAACGGCTCTGGCATGGTGGCGACGAACTTGCCGGGCGAATATTCCGCGTTCTCCAGGTCCGCCGCACTGGTCAGGATGGCGAGATCCGACGGATTGATCGGTGCCGCCTCCATCTTCACCAGAACCTTGTTCCCCGTCGGATCAGGAAAACTCACATCCTCGATCGCCACCGTGAGCGTGCCATTGCTCTCCAGCGTGGTGAAAAGCTGCTTGCCGGTCGTGCTCATGTCGGTCTCTCCCTGTGTGGTGTCTGGTGTGTGAAGCCCTAGTTAGGGTCCGGACCCCGGCACGGGAAGTGTGAATGTCGTTGGGGCGAGTCGCTGGGCCGCAGTATCTTTGAAAATCGAGGCTGCAATTGTGAACGAGCCACCAATCATTTCGTGTGGATCAATTCATTCGCACTACGACATGCCCACCAGCCATTCTCCACCCGGCAGTTGTCGCGTACGATGGATCCAGAGCAGCGACAGATTGCTTTCATCGCCGGGTGGTCATAGCTCCCCGGCGGCAGGTTTGAGGGAGAGAGAAACGCATGATTGATGACCCGCCGCTGATACGGCTGAAGCGCAACCCGCCGCGTCCGACCGATGCGCAGATCGAGGCGCTGCGTGGGGTGCCGACGGGCTTTGTGGTCGATGCCATGGATGGCCGGGGCGCCCTGTCGTTCACCATCAAGCCGGTCGATCCGGATGCAAGCAGCTTCTGCGGTGTGGCCGTGACCTGCCACGCCGGGCCTGCCGACAATCTGGCGGTCCTGGCCGCGCTGCCGCAGGTGGGGCCGGACGATGTGATCGTGGCGGCCACGGACGCGTTCCTGGAGACCGCGGTCATTGGTGATCTTGTGTTGCACATGGCGAAGAACCGGGGTGCCGTCGCGCTGGTCACCGATGGTGCCGTGCGGGACACACCGGGCATCCTTGATGTCGGACTGCCCTGTTTCTGCGCCGCGGTGACCCCCAACTCACCGGCGAAGAACGGCCCCGGTACGGTCAATATGCCCATCAACCTGGGCGGTGTTCAGGTCAATGCCGGTGACCTGCTGATCGGCGATGTGGACGGTGTCGTCGTGGTGCCCTTCGGCAGGATCGACGCGGTCATCGCCCGGCTTGTGGACATCCGGGCCAAGGAAGACGAGATGATGGCGGCGGTTGCGGGTGGGCTCGGCGTGCCGGGACACATCGAAGACCTTTATGCCAGCGGACGTGTCGAGAGCATCGACTGACGGTGACGGGAATCGGACAGCCGGGGAGGGCCGTGTGAGCAAGATCAGAGAAGAGGGTGACCGGGTATTCGTGCCGGTGGAGGTCATGCATGCGCTTGGTGCAGCGATCTTCGAAGCCGCCGGCAGTGAACCTGTCGAGGCCCGGACCATCGTCACCAGACTGGCGGGCGCGAACCTTCGCGGCCATGACAGTCATGGCGTGATCCGCATCCCGCGCTACGTGCAGTGGGCCAGGGAAGGCATACAGGTGCCGAACCAGAAGCTGCGCGTCCTGTCGGACCAGCCGGGCATCGCCATCGTCGACGGGCAATATGGCTTCGGCCAGACCATCGGCGAACAGGCGGTCGATATCGGTATCGAGAAGGCGCGGTCGCAGGGTGTCTCGATGGTCGCGCTGCGCAACTCCGGTCACATCGGCCGGATCGGCGACTGGGCCGAGCGGGCGGCTGACGCGGGGCTGGTCTCGGTGCACATGGTGAACGTGCGCGGCTCGCTGCTGGTGGCGCCGTTTGGCGGTGTCAGCCGTCGCAGCAGCACCAACCCGTTCTGCATTGGCGCACCCATCGAGGGCAGCGATCATATCGTGCTGGATTTCGCGACCTCGCTGGTTGCCGAGGGAAAGGCGCTCGTGGCGCTGAAGGGGGGCAAGCCGCTGCCGCCGGGTGCGCTGGTGGACAGTGACGGCACCATCACCTCGGACCCGCGCCCGCTCTATGGCGAGACCGGGGACAGCATCTATCCCGATCCGTCGCAGGGGCCGGGCGCATTGCGGGCCTTTGGCGATCACAAGGGCTTTGGCCTGAATTTCATGATGGAGGTCATGGCCGGTGCGCTGACCGGGTCGGGGACAGCGGGCAAGCTGGATGAACCGGAACGCCGCCGGTTCTGCAATGGCATGCTGTCGTTCTACATCGACCTGAAGGCAATGGACGGCGCGCCACGCGAAATGGGTGACAGCTTCGCGGCGGAGGTTCTGGACTATCTGGCCTTCGTGAAATCCGCCGTGCCGACCGAGCCCGGCGGGGAGGTCCTGGTTCCGGGCGAGCCGGAGCGGCGACTGATGGCCGAACGGCTCGCCAGCGGCCTGCCTCTGGCGCGTCAGGCATGGGACGACATTGTCGAGACCGCGCGCACTTCCGGCCTCGACCCGGATGCCTACATCGCCTGAATTGGGGCAGGGATAGGGGGGATGACGCGGCCCCGGAGGCGCTGACGGTTCGCTGTCAGCCGAGCGGGGGCGCGTCGTTGCCTCCACTTACCCCCGCAACCGCTTCGCCCCCGACCGGTAGATGTTTCGGCTGACCACGGACGGATGCTCCTGGCCGAAGCTCTCCAGCAGGTCGGCCTTCATCTCCCGTGCGGCGCGCACGTCGGCGTCCGCCACCGGACCCTGCGCCAGCAGATCAAGGACGTGCAGGGCCAGTTGGGGCTGGCCGCTGTCGCGCAGGCTCCGGGCGGTCTTCAGGACGGTTTCACGGTCGGAGATGGCGGCGAGCAGGGCGGCGGCGACGTCGTCGGGTTTGCCGGGATGCAGGTCGGTCGGGTTGCGGCTGGTCCACCAGCCGTTCTCTGCCCGGTAGATGTCGCGCACGATATATTCGGGGCAGCCGTAGATCGGTTTCATGGCCGGGTGTTCGAAGATCTCCGGCGGGTATTCCATGTCGTGGATGATCTCGTGGTCGGTCATGCCGGCGTTCATCCGCTCCACGACCGCCGTGCGCAGGTAGCGGAGCGACCGCGCGCCGACGCCCAGGACGTCGGCAATCTGTTCCTTGCCCTCCAGCGGCTGGCCCCATTCGGGGATCAGCAGGTCCGGTTCGCGGGCGATCATGGCCTCCAGCGTTTCGGCCCAGCGGATGGCGTCTCGGATGGTGCGCAGCGGCGTGCCGACATTGGGGCAGGACTGGATGACGGCCGAGCCGCCATAGAGCACGCGCTCCTCCGAGATCCAGAAGCCGATGGCGTCATCGGTCTCCGACGGGGCGTGAAACACCTCGATCTGTCGGTTGCCGCCGTCGATGGTCAGGCTGTCGGTGAAGGTCTCGGTGGGATAGCAGAACTGGTCGGCGGAGATGTTGTTGCCTAGGCCGCCATCGGGGAACTGCATCCGGTTCAGATGTTCCTGCAGGCCCGCAGTCTCGATGTAGCGGTCATAGCGGAGCACCAGATTGGCGTGGGCGATCAGGCGCGGGGGCGGGTCGCCGCGCTCCTCCGCGTGGGCCTGATAGGCGGGGATGCCGAAGTTGTAGCCCAGGTGACCGTGGCTGTAGAGGATGGCATGGACCGGCAGATCGGTGACGCTGCGCAGCTTCGCGATCATGCGGCCCGGCATGCGGCGACCGCCGCCGGTATCCACCTGTACCACGCCGTTGGTTGTCTCGACGGCGACGCTGTTGCCCATGGCGCCAATCAGGTGAATGCCGGGCGCGATGGTGGAGAAGAATTCGGAGGGTTTGACGACCTCCGTCTCGATGCTCATGGGTCTGTGCTCCGCCGGAAGATGGGGTGCGGCAGACAAGCCGGTTGCCCGTGCGGGACCAGAAACTGGCCCGCCGCACCTGAGTTTTGGGAGGGGTGGGGGCTGCCGCGGCGGCGACAGACCCCGGTCGTTCAGGAGGCGTCGGTGATCACATGGCCTCAGGCGGAACCAGCGCCGCCGGAATCTCGACGCCCTGTTCCTTGTAGTAACGGTAGGCGCCGATGTGCAGCGGCACGTTCATCTCGTTCAGCGCCGTCTGCAGCGTGATCGCCTTCATCCATGGTGCGGTGGCATGGATGTCGTCCAGATGCTCGAAGAACGCCTTCACCATGTCGTAGACGGTCTTCTCGTCCAGCCACTTCTGGGTCTGGATGCCGACCCAGGAACCGATGGTGTCGACTGCTTCCGTATTGACCTGGTTCTCGTAGGAACCCGGCGGAATCTGCCAGATGGTCCGGCCCGGATACTTCAGCGCCGCCTGGATCAGCTCGTGATCAAACGCGTTCTTGGGTATGCCGAGAATGCGGATGTCACGGACGAAGGCAAACTGCTGGATCTGGGCGCTGGGAATGCTGGTGGGCACCATGTAGACGTCCATCTGGCCATCCAGGAAGGCAACCTCGGCGGAGGACCAGTCATAGCGCATGGCCTCGTAGCCCTCGTCCGGCTTCAGCCCCGTCACGGCCTCCACGACGTCGGTCATGACCTTGGTCGCGGCACCGGCGGGGGGGCCGAGAAAGACCTTGCGGCCCTTGATGTCGGCCAGCGTCTCGATGCCGGAATCGGCGAAGGTGATGATCTGGTACGGGCCCAGCGGATAGTTGATCATGCCGCGCAGGTTGGCATTCATCTCCGGCGCGTTGTCGACCTTGGCGAACATCGCGGTCTTGTTCTGCATGTACCAGTTGATGGTGGGCGCACCGGTATAGAGGTCCACCTTCTGCAGCGCAGCGTCGATGGCCGACTTGGTTGCCGGCTTGCCGGTGGAGACCTGGATCTCGATCGGCAGGTTCTTCTGCACCACCTGGGCGAAAGCGATCATGAACTGACCCACCGTCGTGCCCGGCGGGTTGCTGGCCATGGTCAGGAATTTCTTGTCCTGCGCCTGGGCCGTGCCCGGCAACAGGGTCGCCTGGGCCGAGCCCAGTGCCAGTCCAAGGGTCGCAGCCGTCAGCATGCCTTTCGCTGACAGCAGGTGATTGAACGCTCCCATATTGTCCTCCCCGGAAGTGTCGCGTTTGTGTCGTCGAACGTCTCAACGATGCGCAGGGTATGCCCGCGTACGGAATTAACTCATACAGGTTATCCTGTCGTGCAGTATTCGCAAGCACGATTCTCTGCAGACTCGGCCCGCATGCGGATGACAGAGGGGTGATGATGTCTAATAATCAGAAATATATGGATATTTGCAATATCCGGAAAAAGACGACGGTTGTGCTGCCGAGCAGGGTCTAACCCATGTACATTAGATTGCCGTAGCGAGCTTCCGGTTGCCGTAGAGGCATCACCGCGATTTCAGAGACCGCCGGAGTCCCGCAGTGCGGCCACGACCGCTGGCGACGGTTGCGAGTCCAGGATCGCGACGATGGCGTCATCCAGGCTGAGGAACTCCAGCTCCGCGCGCCGTGCGTCCCAGCCCTCGGCGGACTCGGAGGCTGCGCGCTCGACCCGGGCCAGGGCATTCGCTGTCATCTGCAGGGCCAGGCTGTAGCGATGCCTGACAAGGCGTTCGGGCAGGAACGGCTTGGCCTCCAGCAGGGCATCGAGGATCAGTTTCAGCCCTTCGGTCCGCTCGTCCTTCTCGAACTGCTTCCAGATCGGCCGGTCGAGCCAGAGCATGCTCTGGAACCGCAGATACCAGGTGTCGTTCAGGTTCCGGAGCAGATGGTCGGTCAGCGGTCGTGTCATGGCTTCCGCTATGTCGCGGGATTCCAGGGGCAGGGTGCCGCGCCGCGCCCGCGCCTCCCGCACCAGCCTGACGCGGGCGGCATTGATCGGGGTGGTGCGCAGTTCCAGGATCGCCGCAACAAGGCCTTCGCGCGATCCGAAGTAATAGTGGATCGCGCTCTCGTTGCGCTGCCCCGCAGCCTGATTGATGCGGCGCAGAGAAGTGTTGGAGATGCCCTCCTCGGAGAATATCCGCTCCGCCGCCAGAATCAGCGCCAGACGGGTATCGATCCCGCCCTCACGCTCCTTCGACTCCGCCCGTCTGTTCCCATTGCTGGCCACCATTTCCCTGTCAGTTCCTCTTCTCGCATCAGCCGGGCTGTTCCCCTACATACCGCAAGGCGGCTCCGGATACATCACGGTACGGAACAGGACAGCAGCTCAGATCGGGGCGATGGTCAGCTTCTTGGTGGTGCGCTGTGGCGGGCTGGGGAAGGTGTCCATGGTGGCGGAAAGGATCTGGCGCGTGTCGACGGGGTCGATCACATCGTCGAAGCCGAAGCGTTCCCCTACCCGCAGGCTGGTATTGTAGGCCTTCAGCTCATCCGTGTAGGCACGATGGGCCTCCGCGCGTTCTGCCGGATCGGCGATGGCTTCGAGTTCTGCCTTGAAGATGATGCTTGCCGCACCCTCCAGACCCATGCCCCCGAACTCCGCGGTCGGCCAGGCCAGCAGGATGGCCGGGTGCAGCGGGCGGGAGCCCATGATGTAGTAGCCCAGACCATAGGCCTTGCGCAGCACCACGGTCATCAGCGGCACGGTCGCGTTGGCCAGCGCGGACAGCAGGCGCGCGCTGTGGCGAACCAGTGCGGTCTTCTCGATCTCCGGCCCGACCATCAGGCCCGGCGTGTCGCACAGCAGCAGGATGGGAATGTCATAGGCGTCGCAGAGTTCGACGAAGCGGGCCGACTTGGCACATGCCGGGCTGTCCATGGCACCGCCAAGAAACATCGGCTGGTTGGCAACGACACCCACGGTACGGCCGTCGATCCGGGCCAGCGCGGTCACCATGGCCCGGCCCCAGGCAGGTTTCAGCTCCAGCACGCTGTCCGTATCGGCCAGCCCCTCGATCACCTTGCGTACATCGTAGGCGCGGCGCGGGCTTTCCGGCACCAGATCGCGCAGCTTCTGCGGATCGGGGGCAGGGGCGGGTTCTGCGGGACCAGTGAAGTAGGAGAGGTAGCGGCGCGCCAGACGGCAGGCATCGGCATCATCTTCCGCCATCAGGTCGATGGAACCGGCCTTCATGTGCACCTCCGCCGGACCGATCTCCTCCGGCGTCAGCTTCATGCCCAGCGCGGCCTCCACCAGCGGCGGTCCCGCCATGCCCATGGATGCGTTCTTCGTGGCGATGGCGCAGTCGCTGAGACCCGCAAGGTTGGCGTGTCCGGCAAAGGCCCGGCCCGGCACGATGCCCACAGTCGGGGCGAGGCCGGAGAGGCGGGAGAAGGTGACGAAGGTCGTCGACATGCTCATCGACTGCACGAACATGTCGTGCGGTCGGGCACCGCCGCCATCCAGCCAGCACAGCACCGGCAGCCGCTGCCGCTCCGCATACTGGAACATGCGGCTGATCTTGCCGTGGTTCACCGCGCTCTGCGTCCCGGCATAGACGGTATAGTCATAGGCGACGATGACGACGGGGCGGCCATCGACCTTGCCGGTGCCCATGACAAGCCCGTCGGCGGCACCCTGCATGCCCTTGGTGGCCGGTTTGGCCAGGCCGCCGTACTCGACGAAGCTGCCTTCATCCAGAAGCTGCGCAACGCCTTCCCGGGCGGTGCAGCGGCCCCGCGCGTGCTGCTTGTCGACCGCTGCCTTGCGCGCCGCGTCGGTCGTTGCGGCATGGGCATCGAGCACTGCCTGCAGCCCCGCCCGCACCTGGGTGTCGGGTGACGTCTGTTCCGGTTTGTCCATGGTCATTTCCGTTCTCTGTCTGATGCTGTCAGGCGAGCGTGCCGAGCCTGTCGCGGCTGATCTTCACGCCGGCCCTGTCGCGGTCCCAGGTGTCGGCGGTGACGCCTTCGTCGCGCAGCAGGTGTTTCTGTACCTTCTGGGTCGGGGTCTTCGGCAGGTCCTGCAGGACACGGATGAAACGCGGGATCATGAAATGCGCCATGCGCGGGCGCAGGAACTCGAGCAGGTCGCGCGGGTCCACGGTGCGGCCCGGCACGGGGGCAATGACGACCAGCAGTTCGTCCTCCCCCAGTTCGCTGGCAACGCCCACCGCCGCGCTCTCGCGGACATCCGGGTGGGCATTGACCTCGTTCTCCACCTCGAAGGAGGAAATGTTCTCGCCCCGGCGGCGGATCGCATCCTTGGCGCGGTCAACGAAATAGAAGGTGCCGTCGGCGTCGCGGCGGAACAGGTCGCCGGTATGGAACCAGCCATTGCGCCAGGCCTTCGCCGTTGCCTCCGGGTTCCGGTTGTAGCCGTGGTTCAGGCCCCAGGGGCGTTCATCGCGCACGATCATCTCGCCGATCTCGCCCGTTGCGACCTCGCAGTCATTGTCATCGACCAGGCGGACGGATGCGCCGGCGCGGACCTTGCCACAGGAACCGGCCTTGGTCGGATTCCGCTCCGACATGAGCTGGCAACTGATCTCCGTCATGTTGAAGGTTGTGTAGATGTCGACGCCGAAGCGTTCGCTGAACGCTGCCGCATCCTCCGTCAGCGGGACCATGAAGGCGTTGCGCAGGGGGTGATCGCGATCCTGCGGACTTGGCGGGGCCTTCATCAGGAACGGTGTCATCGCACCCAGCAGGGTGAGGCAGGTCGAACCGGAACGGCGGATCGTGTCCCAGAAGGTGTCGGTCTTGAAGGAATCCACCAGCGCGATGGACGCCCCCTTCGCCAGCATGCCGTAGGTTCCGCTGGTGCCGCCCGCATGAAACAGGGGCAGGTTGACCAGGCGGCGGTCATCGGCACCCAGCCAGTCCCGCGCGCTGACCGACATGGTGTAGAGGTGCAGGTACGACGACAGCACACCCTTCGACGGACCGGTGGTTCCAGAGGTGTAGATGATCGACTGCAGCTCCCACGGATCGATGGGGCGTTCCAGGGGCGACGGCTCGTCACCCATGGCCCCCAGTGCATCGATCCCCTCCAAGGCCAGACGCGGAAATTCCGCCGCGCCGCCAACCACCACCAGCCGCTCCAGACGCGACAGGTCGATGTCGGACAGGCGGTCCAGCAGGTCCGCATGCACGATCATCAGCCGGGCATCGGCATTGCGGATCACATGCTCCAGCAGGCTGCCGCGATAGGCGGTGTTCACCGGCACATAGGTGGCGCCGATGTAGTTGATGCCGAACCAGCAGCGCAGCATCAGCGGGCTGTTGGGCAGCCATACCAGCACCCGCTCGCCACGCGCCACGCCCAGATGCTGCAGCCCGCTGCCTGTTCGCGCAGCCTCGGCCCGTGTCCGCGCAAAGGACCAGAGCGTGCCCCCGTCGAACCATGCGAAGGGACTGTCCGGCGTCTCCGTCGCCAGCCGGTCCAGCAGATGTCGCAGGACGCATTGGTCACGCGGCGGAATGCGCGGATCCGCAAACGCCGCGCTGACGGTCTCGTCGCCTTTCATCTGTCAGTCCCTCCCCATCCATGCTTCCCGCAACTCGCGGGGTACCCATCTCGCTGATCGTCCGCCCAATGCCCGTCGGCATCCTCCCCGGGCTTCAGATCGGCGAGATGGATCGGTATTTCGGTGGCATCGCGTTCTCACGCCGGGCCGGTGCCCGTTCCAGGATCTCGATCAGGCGGCGGCGGGTATCCTCGGGCTCGATGATGTCATCGACACCCAGCCCTTCGGCACCACGCAGGGCGCTGACACGCGCACGCATCTCCGCCACGATCTCCTTGCGACGTTCGTCCGGGTCCGGCGCACGCTCGATGTCCTTGCGATAGGCGACGTTGGCCGCCCCCTCCAGCGACATGGCGCAGATCTCGGAGGTCGGCCAGGCCAGGCTGGCGTCGGCATCGAAGCTGCGGCCACCGCACATGGCGATATAGCCGAGGCCGTATCCCTTGCGCAGGACAATGGAGACCCTGGGAACCGTGGCATGGCCAAGCTCGTAGACCATGCGGGCGCTGCGTCGTCCCAGCAGGCTCTTCTCCGCCGATGACCCGATGGAGAACCCGGGCACGTCGATCAGATAGACGAGCGGGACGCCGAACGCGTCACAGACCGCCACGAAGTGCGCGATCTTCTCGCAGGCGGGGGATGTCAGCATGCCGCCGAGCTGCATCGGCTGATTTGCAATGATGCCGACCGGTCGGCCATCCAGCCGGGCCAGGGCCGTGACCGCGTTCTTCGCAAAGGTCGGCTTGATCTCCAGCAGGCTGTCGGGATCGACCAGCCGGGCAATGACCTTGCGCACATCGTAGGCCTTGCGCGTGTCGGCGGGGACAAGCTTTGCCATCAGCGCCTGCCGGTCGTCATCGGGCGGAGGCGCGGTACAGGGCAGGGGCGCGCGGGCATTGGAGGGCAGCAGGCCGAGGTAGCTGCGCACGGCGCCGAGCGCCTCCGCCTCGCTGTCCACGCCCAGATGGGCGAGGCCGTGGGTATCGACCTGTGCGCCGGCACCACCCAGTGTCTGGATGTCGATCTCCTCCCCCGTGCCGGCCTTCACCAGTGCCGGTCCGGCAAGCCCCATGCAGGACTGACCCCGCACCATGACAACGAAATCGGACATGCCGGCATAGTTGGTCGGTCCGGCAAACCCGGCCCCCATCATCACTGAGACCACAGGCACCCATCCCGACAGTCGCGCAAAGTCGTGGAATGTGGGCGAGCCATTGGCGAAGTGGCGGGAGTCCTGGCCGTCCTGGATGCGGTGGCCACCCCCGTCCAGCAGCATGACAAGTGGTGCGCCGTCCCGCATTGCCTGCTGGATCGCGCGCCTGATCTTGGCACTGCCGAGCTTGCCGCTGGATCCGCCGTGCACCGTGAAATCCTGCGCCAGCACGACGGCGGGCCGGTTGCCGACAAGGGCGCAGCCCATGACGACGCCGTCGGCGGGACGCTCCTCCCGCGTGCCGTCATCGTCGCGCACCAGGCCGCCGATCTCCCGGAAGCTGTCGGGATCGCAAAGCATGGCGATCCGCTGCCGCGCCGTCATCTCGGCACGTTTCATCTGGCGTTCGACCGCCCGGGGCCGGGCACCATCTTCAAGCGCGGCACGGGCGTCCGCGATTTCCTGCCCGTCGGGGGATTGAGTGCTCATGTCCGGTCAGGTTCCGATGCGGGCGACGACCTGACCCTCCTGAACGCTTTCCGCCTCTTCGACAAGGATCTCGGTGATGCGCCCATTGCCGGGCGCGCCAACCGGGATTTCCATCTTCATCGATTCCAGGATCATGATCTCGTCCTCTTCCTCCACCGTGTCCCCCACGGCGGCGACGATCTTCCAGACCTTCCCGGCGATCTCTGATTTGACGTCCATGCTGCTTCTCCCCTCAAGTTTCTTGCGTTCACTCAGACGGCGTGATCGCCGTCGGTATGCCTGTAGAAAGCGCCTCCCTGAAAAGGCTGATCAGGTGCTTTCCAGCGGTTTCGAGATTGGTCGTGCCGTCATCGACGAGCGACTGGACGATCACGCCCCGGACCGCACCCAGGATGGTCGTTGCCGTCTGGTCGAGATCCGTGCCCGGCCGGAGTTCGCCCCGCTCCTCGGCTTCTGCCAGGTGGCGGCGGAACCCCTGTCGATAGGCCTCGCCATAGGCCCGCATGCGTGGGCGCAGCTCCGGCATCGCGCCGATCGATTCCATGTAGAGCTGATAGACGGTGATGGTGCCGGAGGCATCATCGCGCGCGCCCTGCAGGTGCGTGTTCATGCGGATGAACAGGGCGTCCAGCCCCTTCCTGTCGCCGATCTGCCGGGCGACGCGGCGCTCGAACCAGCGCTCCGAGGCATCGACGACTTCTTCCAGCAAGGCCAGTTTTGTTCCGAACCGCGCTGCGGGCAGGCCACGGCTGTAGCCGGCTTCCAGGCCGATCTGGGCCAGGCTGGTGGCGACTGACCCCTGCCGACCGATCAGCCGGATCGCCGCCGCCAGCATCTCGCGATCGGAATCGTTGCGGCGTTGGGACTGGGTACGGCGCGAGGGTGAGGAATCAGCCATGCCTCATAAACTTGTTTGTTGACCAGCAAATTAATAGCCTGGACCCGTTCCCGCCACAAGTGTGTTGCGCGCGGTGAAGCCATGTCCGTCTGCATCAGCCCGGTCGCGGGATTTCGTCAATCAATTCCCTGATGATGCTTTCGGCCGCGGTCATGATGTCATCGTCCCCAAGACCGATCAGCGCCTGGACAGCCACACCATGCATCGCGGAGAGGATCAGCGTCGCGTGCCTCTCCGTGTCCAGCTCGGCCGGCAAGGCACCGGCCGCTCTGGCCGTTTCGAGGTCGCGCAGGATCCCCTGGCGCCAGCGTTCGTTCAGCCGCTGCACCCTGGGGCGCAGTTCGGGCAAGGTCGCCGCAGAATCGATGATCAGCAGGAAGAGGGCGACAGTCGGTACCCTGGATTCCCGAACCGTCTCAAGGTGCGCGCGCACGCGCTCACGCAGGGACTCCAGTCCGGAATGGCCCTCCAGCCGTGCCGCCAGCCGCCGCTGAAACCAGGCATCCGAGGCATCGATCACGGCTTCGAGCAGATTGGATTTCGAACCGTAGCGCTCCGTGGGCAGGCCGCGGCTGTACCCGGCAGCCACCCCGATCTTCGCAAGACTGACCCCTGCGGAACCATGCTTCGCGATCAATTGTGTCGCTGCGCGAAGCATGCGGCTGTCGGACTCGGCCCTGCGTTCCGCCTGGGTTCGACGGCTGTCGCCATTGGCTTCGCCGACGATCTCGATCTGATCCAGATCCTGTTCCACCCGCGATCCGATCTCCCTTGTTGATGTCAGCCGCTCAGTTTCTCCCGCCGGACACGAATGCCAGCCTTGTCGCGATCCCAGGTGTCGCCGGTGACACCTTCGTCGCGCAGATTGACCTTCTGCACCTTCTCCGTGGGGGTCCGGGGCAAGCGGTCAACGATCCGAACATAGCGGGGCACCATGAAATGGGCCATCCGCGGGATCAGGAACTCGATCAATTCGGTGGGATCGATGGTCTTGCCGGCCGCAGGCGCAACCACGATCATCACTTCGTCTTCACTGACGTCACTCTTCACGGCAATGGCCGCGCATTCCTGGATTGCCGGATGCGCCAGCACCTCGGTCTCCACCTCGAAGGACGAGATGTTCTCGCCACGGCGACGGATCGCATCCTTCATGCGGTCGACGAAGTAGAAGTTGCCATCCGCGTCCTTGCGGAAGCCGTCACCGGTATGGAACCAGCCATTGCGCCAGGCCTTCGCCGTGGCTTCCGCGTTCTTGTAGTAGCCATGGTTCATCGTCCAGGGGCAGTCGGCACGGATGATCAGTTCCCCGACCGTACCGACGGGCACCTCGCAGTCGTTCTCGTCGACGACGCGACACTCCACCCCGTCGCGTGGTGTTCCCGCACTGTGCAGCAGTGTCGGGTTGACGGGGGAGATCAGCGGACAGGAGATCTCGGTCATGTTGAACAGGGTCATGGTCTGGACCCCGAAACGCGCCCGGAACTCGGTCGGGTCGAAGTCGAAGGGCACCAGCATGACCGTGCGCAGCGGGTTGTCCTTTTCCTCCGGTACTGGATCCTGCTTGGCGAGGAACTGTGCCATCACGCCCAGCAGGATGGCGAAGGTGACCTGGGTATCCTTGATCGTCTTCCAGAACGTGGCCGTATTGAAAGCATCCACGATGGAGATGGAGCCACCCATGGCCAGCATGATGTGGGCGGGCAGGGTGCCGCCGACATGAAACATCGGCAGGCTGAGCAGATAGCGGTCATCAGCCGAGATCAGGGCAGTGCCATCTTCCCCCGGCAGGTTCGAGTAGGCCGCACCTGTCATGTAGGCATGCAGGTAGGACGAGAGAACGCCTTTCGATGGTCCGGTCGTGCCGGAGGTATAGATGATGGACTGCGTGTCCCAGGGCATGATTTCCCGTGGGGGAGGGGAGGGTTCGGCATCGGCTGGCGCCAGAACATCCGCATCATGCACCGTCAGGTCCGCGCATGTGTCCAGCTTGCCGCCGATGATCACGACGGTATCCAGCCTGGCCCTGTCGATATCCACCAGCCTCGGTGCCAGTCCGGCATGGGCGATGATCAGGCTGGCGTCGGCGTTTGCCACCACATGGGCCAGGATGCCGCCCTTGTAGGATGTGTTGATCGGGACATAGACGGCGC
Source organism: Kordiimonadales bacterium IMCC3096 (assembly GCA_016865035.1). Taxonomy (GTDB): domain Bacteria; phylum Pseudomonadota; class Alphaproteobacteria; order Minwuiales; family Minwuiaceae; genus Minwuia. The sequence goes on along the minus strand of CP018227.1, from coordinate 270 downwards.
CGAGGTAATTGATCGCGAACCAGACACGCAGCGCGTCCTGCCCGTTGGGCAGCCAGCTGACGACATGGTCGCCCTGCTTCACCCCCAGTTTTTCCAGCCCCGCAGCGGTGCGCCGAACCTGCTCCCGCAGTTCCCGGTACGTCCATTCGGTTCCGTCCGGAAAGACCGCATAGACCTTGTCCGGCGTCTGTGACGCGTTGCGGTCGATCAGGGGGCGGGTGACACAGATATCCGGTGCAGCCATCCGGCTGTCGATGAGAGCTTCGGTCA